>NZ_JAHBAG010000001.1:162500-2719085 GCF_020510445.1 Hydrogenophaga taeniospiralis | reverse complement strand
AATCGCTCACATCTGAAGTTGCATCGCAACTCCTTCATTCGCGCCAACATGGCTGAAGCAACCGGTATCGGTGCGTCGGTAGAGGGTGAAAAGGTCGACCTCCACACACGTCAATTTTTCCACTACCCACCTAAGCGTCGCCCTGGCACAAAGACTTCGCTGTATTTATTCAAACTGGGGATTCGTGGGACCGCCACGATTACAGAAGCATATGCAACTGCAGCAGAGACTTGCGAATATTCGAGCTCAATGCTTTGCGTCGGTGATTCCATAGCAGGGCAATCAATTACAGGCTGGGCAAAGAAACCATTAGGAAAGCCTAACGTAACAATGGGAAGCGGCACTCATAACGAAAGTCAATTGTCAATTTCCGGAGGATGCTTCGCAAGCGTAGAGATTAGCCCGCGAGAGCATTTGCAAAGCCCTGAAATTCAGAAGCGCAACCCACCAGTGGTGATGACCCTTCGGCAAACTTCCCCACCCAGTTAAGTCATCAAATGTGCCGTCTTGGGCTGGGGTAATTCGGAGAATACAGGACCTCAACAAAAGTGATCACACCGAGCGACGAAAGCAGGTGGTGAGCAATAAAGCGACTCAACTGTGAGCAGTTCGGCCTTTTGGAGCGAAACGCCTGTTATCGTTTCGGATGCCTGCGCGCGCCCTGACAGAGAAAGTTGAAGAGCGTGCTTGTGACCAAACGGCAGCGCGCTCGTTGAATGTCAGCATTTCGTAAATGCCAAAGACTGCATTGAGTCGGCATGGAGCCGTAGCGGCCGGAAAGTGTCGGCCAGCGACCAACGTTCTTGCCTAATATCCAATTTGAAGTCCAACGCCCCTCGGCCACATGGGGTACTACTGTCCAGACGACTCTTGTCCGAACTTGATCAGGTTGCCGTCCGGGTCGAAAACATAGATCTCGTCCATCCCCCAAGCGGTGCGAACCACATTCTGTAGCGAGGGCAGCTTTGGGCTGAGTTCCCGATGCACGGCCGCGACGTCGTCTACGCGGATGTAGCACGAGGTGTTCTCTGCGATGTGCTTGTCGTCGCAGGCCCAGAAGTGCAGCTCTGTATCACCGCGCACCGCGATGCCGTAGTTGAATTTCTCGAATTGCCGCGTCTGAAACCCCAGCACGGTCTTGTAGAAATCCAAAGTGCGCGCCATATCGAGAGACGCGAGCACCGGGATCGCCTTGCCAAAGTTTGCCTGCTTCATCGCGAAGTCCTATTTTCTGAATGATGCAAATTGTGCGGCAATGCACGGATCAAGCGTCTGTTTTCAATCGGGTACCCTCCGACCTTGTGCCTTCCTGTCGGCTCCGCCGCTAGGCTTGCCCACCATCAACCCCACAAACCCCCTTGAAGAAGACCGCCCGCCCGCGCCGGGTGGCCCTGGCTGACGTTGCCGTGGTGATGATGCTCACCTCGGCCATCGCCTCGCTGTGGTGGCCCGGCTAGGTGTGAAGCGTCAAGAGGTTGTTTCTTGAAGAACTGAGCCTGGAGATGGGTGGCAATCCGTCAATGGCGCTGTGAGGTCGATGGCAGTTGTAGTGATGTTCCCAGTGAGCCAAGGCAGCGGTGCGCTGAGCGGAGTTCTGATATGTCCAGCCATAAACCCACCCAGCCACACCCTCAGAAACCGCCCGCCCAGCCCATCAATCCCGATCCGGCGCGCCCAGCGGAAAAAGCGGTCGGAACGGCCGCGCTTCTTCCACCGCGCGGGCGAACGATGGGCGGGCCAGCAGGCGTGTGCGGTAGGCGCGCAGCACGGGGGTGGTTTCGGGGATCGGGTGCACCCAGTCCGCGTAGAACAGCGAGGGCGCGGCGGCGCAGTCGGCCAGGGTGAAGGCTTCACCCGCGGCCCAGGTCTTGCCGGCCAGATGCCCTTCGAGCCAGGCGTAGGCGCGCTCCAGCCGTTCGCTGGCAATGGCCCGCCCTTCTTCGACGGTCATCGGGTAGCGCTTGAGCGCGCAGTCCACGGCCAGTTGCATGGGGCTCATCACATACAGGTCGAAGAAGCGGTCGAGAAAGCGCACGTCCAGCGCGGCCATCGGGTCGGCGGGCAGCAGGCGCACCGGCCCGGGGTGGGCGAGCTGCAGGTATTCGATGGCGAGGCTGGTCTCCACGATCTGGCGTTCGCCGTCCAGCAGCAGCGGGAACCGGGCCATGGGCCAGCGCCGCAGCCACTCGGCGGCGTGTTCGGGCGTGTCGGGCCCGATGCAGCGGAATTCGAAGGGTGTGCCGTTTTCGTACAGCGCGATGAGCGCTTTTTGCGTGTACGAGGAAAAGGGGTGACCGTAGAGCGCGAGCGACATGGTGGGACCTCTCGATTGCCATCGCTGGGAGTCTGCCAGCGATGGCACTTTACCGGGCCTCCCGGCGCCCGGCCAGACCGGGCGCCGGGCGCCTGCGTGCGCGGGCCGTGGCGCCGCGGCTGACGGAGGGCGGCCCCGCGGCCTTATGCTTTCCTGATGGCCCCGCCGCTAGGCTTGCCCACCATGAACCCCACCAACCCCTTTGAAGAAGGCCACCCACCCGCGCCGCGCCGGGCGGCCCTGTGGCCCTGGCTGACCTGGCTGACGGGCTGGGCGCTCATGCTGGTGCTCGACCAGCACCTGGACCTGGCCAACCTGGCCATGGTGTTGATGCTCACCTCGGCCATCGCCTCGCTGTGGTGGCCCGGCTGGGCCAGTGCCTTGGCCAGCGCGCTGGCGGTGGTCGGCTTCAACTGGAGCTTCGTGCCACCGCGCTACACCTTCACGGTGGACCTGCACCAACACGCCCTGCTCTTGCTGGCGATGCTGGCGGTCAACTGGATCATCTCGGGCCTGGTGGTGCGCCAGCGGCACCTGGCCGAGGCCGCCAGCCTGGTGGCCCAGCGCGAGGCCCGGCTGCGCACCTGGGGCGACACGCTGCGCGACGCGGTGGACCCGGCCGCCCACGCCAGCGCGCTGCACGCGGCGCTGCAAGAGGCCGCGCGGGTGCCGGTGGCGGTGGCGGTGCTGCGCGGCCTGGGCGCCCAGCCGGAAGACCAGTCCACCTTGCAGGTGGGCGCGGTGACGGACGACCAGCGCGCCGGCCTGGCCTTGTGCATCCGCGACGGCCGGCCCATGGGCGCGGGCACCGGCCGCTACGACGAACTGAGCGACTGGTACCTGCCCCTGCGCGGGCGCGGCGTGACGCTGGGCGCGGCCGTGCTGGGCGGCATGGAGGCGCGCGGCGCCGGCCCCGAGCTGCGGCCCCACCTGCAGGCGCTGTGCGACCAGATGGGGGGCGCCCTGCACCGCTCGCTGATGGGCCAGCAGGAGCAGCGCGCTCGCGAACAGGCCCAGCTGCAGGCCACGCGCAACGCGTTGCTGGCCGCCATTTCGCACGACTACCGCACCCCGCTGGCCACCATCATGGGCGCCGCCTCGGCCCTGCACGACCAGGCCGAGCGGCTCGACCTGGAACAGCGCCGCCGGCTGGCGGGCGGCATCGTGGAAGAGGCCGAGCGCCTGAGCCGCCTGACCGACAACACCCTGCAGCTCGCGCGGCTGGACATGCCTTCGGTGCAGCTGCGCTGCGACTGGGAGTCGGCCGAGGAGATCGTGGGCGCGGTGCTGCGCCGCGCGCGCCGCCGCCCCGAGGGCGCGCGCGTGAAAGCCTGGATCGAGCCCGAGATGCCGCTGCTGTGGTGCGACGCGATGCTGGTGTCGCAGTTGCTGGACAACCTGCTGGACAACGCGCTCAAGTACAGCCCCGAAGGCTCGGCGGTGGAACTGCGGGTGCAGCGCCGCGAAGCCCAGGCCTGCCTGAGCGTGTGCGACCGCGGGCCGGGCATCGCGCCGGCCTGGCGCGAGCGGGTGTTCGAGGTGTTTCAGCGCGGCGACGAGGCCAGCCGCGCCGCCTCGGTGGAGGCCAGCCGCCAGGGCGCGGGCGTGGGGCTGGCGGTCTGCCGCGCCATTGCCCGGGCGCACGGCGGTGAACTGCGGCTGAGCCCGCGCCAGCACGGCGGCTGCCGCTTCGACTGCCTGCTGCCCCTGCGCGAGCTGCAAGACCCACCGCCCGGAGACGGAGACCACCCGACATGAGTGAGCGCATCCTGCTGGTGGAAGACGACCGCGAACTGCGCAGCATCCTGCGCGAAGCGCTCTCGGTGGAGGGCTACGCGGTGCAGGCCGCCGCCAGCCTGGCCGACGCGCGCGCCCTGCTCCAGCACGCCGAACGGGGCGCCGCGCCCGACCTGGTGCTGCTCGACCTGGGCCTGCCCGACGGCGACGGCGAGCCCTTCCTGAACGAGCTGCGGCGCCAGTCCACGGCGCCGGTGATCGTGATCTCGGCGCGCGAGGCCGAGGGCCAGAAAATCCGCCTGCTCGACGGCGGCGCCGACGACTACCTGGTGAAGCCCTTCGGCATCGGCGAGCTGCTGGCGCGCATGCGCGTGGCCCTGCGCCACCGCGGGCGCCACAGCCAGCCGGCGGTGTTGAGCTACCGTCAGGGCGGGCTGGACATCGACCTGGCGAGCCGGCGCGTGCGCCGCGACGGGCACGAGGTGCACCTCACGCCCACCGAATTCAAGCTGCTGGCGCGCCTGGTGCGCCAGGCCGGCCAGGTGGTCACGCACCGGCAGTTGCTGGCCGACGTGTGGGGCGCCGAACACACCGAGCAGACGCACTACCTGCGCCTGTACATGGGGCAGCTGCGTGCCAAGCTCGAAGACGACAGCGCCGAACCCAGGCACCTGCTGACCGAGCCCGGCGTGGGCTACCGCATGGCGGACACGCAGGCCGACGACTGACCCGAAACGCGCGGCACTTATGCGATCCTGATGCGCGCTGCGCCATCGTCCAGGCTTCTGAACCATGGAAGCCTTCATGACGACCTCCCCCGCCTCCCCCATCGACTCCCCGCAGCGGATCGACGAACCCGCCGAAACCAGCGGCCCCCGCGGTTCCGCCGCCACACGCAAACAAGGCCTGGCCGCGCTCACCCTGGGCGCCATCGGCGTGGTGTACGGCGACATCGGCACCAGCCCGCTCTACACCATCAAGGAAATCTTCGCGCCGCACACCGGCGTGCCACTGGACGCGCAGCACCTGATTGGCGCCGTCTCGGTGATCTTCTGGGCGCTGATGCTGGTGGTCACGCTCAAGTACGTGATCCTGATCCTGCGCGCCGACAACCACGGCGAAGGCGGTGGCCTGGCGCTCACCGCGCTGGCCGCCAAGGCCGTGCAGAGCCGCCCCGCCCTGCGCGGCGGCCTGTTGCTGCTGGGCATGTTTGGCGCCACGCTGTTCTATGGCGACAGCGTGATCACCCCGGCCATTTCGGTGCTGGGCGCCATGGAGGGGCTGGAGCTGGTCACGCCCGCGCTCAAGTCCTACGTGGTTCCCTTCACGCTGGCCATTCTGGTGGGCCTGTTCCTGATCCAGCGCCGGGGCACGGCCTTCGTGGGCCGGTTCTTCGGCCCCATCATCGTGCTGTGGTTCGTGGTGCTGGGTTTCACCGGCTTGCTGCAGATTGCGCAGCAGCCGGCCATCTTGACCGCGCTCAACCCGTTGCACGCTTATGAGTTCCTGGCCAGCCGCGGCTGGCACCTGTTCGCCGCCGTGGGCGCCATCGTGCTGGCCATCACCGGCGCCGAAGCGCTGTACGCCGACATGGGGCACTTCGGCCGGCGGCCGATCCAGCTGGCCTGGACTTTCGTGGTGTTCCCCAGCCTGATGCTGAACTACCTGGGCCAGGGCGCGCTGCTCATGAGCGACCCCACGGCCATCCAGAACCCGTTCTACCGCATGTTTCCCGAGGCCTGGGTGCTGCCCGCGCTGGTGCTGGCCACGCTGGCGGCCATCATCGCCTCGCAGGCCGTGATCTCGGGCGCCTACTCCATGACCAAGCAGGCCATCCTGCTGGGCTTTCTGCCGCGCATGACAGTGCGCTACACCTCGGCGCGCGAGGTCGGCCAGATCTACATGCCGGCGGTCAACTGGGTGCTGCTGGTCGGTGTGGTGGCCGTGGTGCTGTTCTTCGGCAGCTCGTCGGCGCTGGCCAGTGCCTACGGCATCGCCGTGACGCTGACCATGATGATCACCACCGTGCTCACCTTCTTCGTGGTGCGCGACGGCTGGCGCCTGCCCGCGCCGCTGGCCATCGGGGCCACCGCCTTCTTTCTGGCGGTTGACGCGCTGCTGGTGGCAGGTTGCGCCATCAAGTTCCTGGACGGCGGCTGGTTCCCGCTGGCGCTGGGCCTGCTGATCTTCGTGTTGATGAGCACCTGGCTGCGCGGCCGGGCCCTGCTCATGCAGAGCCTGCGGCGCGACGGCCTGGAGCTGCAGCCCTTCATCGAGGGGCTGGACCCACGCTCGGTCCACCGCGCCGAGCGCACCGCGGTCTACGCCGTGGCCGACCCGAGCACCGTGCCGCAGGCCCTGCTGCACAACCTCAAGCACAACCAGGTGCTGCACGAGCGCAACGTGATCCTGACGGTGGTGTTCCACGACGTGCCCTGGGTGCCGATGGAACGCCGGCTGGACATCGAGCCGCTGGGCCACGGTTTCTGGCGCATCACGGTCAATTTCGGCTTCATGAACACGCCCGACGTGCCCAAGGCGCTGGAACTCGCCCAGGCCCAGGGCCTGCCGATCCCGCTGTTCGAGACCACCTATTTCCTCAGCCGGGAAACGGTGGTGCCCACACCCGGCGCGGGCATGGCCGGCTGGCGCGAACACCTGTTCGCCACCATGAGCCAGAACGCCGGCGGGGTGGCCGGCTTCTTCCGCCTGCCGGGCAATGCCGTGGTGGAGCTGGGCACGCGGGTGCAGATCTGACGCCCACCGAGACAGGCCCGGCGGCGCCTGTCTCCACTGCGCCGCAGCGGACAGCGCCGCAGCGCGAAGCCCCGCACAATCCCCCCGGTGCAAACCCGCCACTTCGCCCAACTCGTCGCCCTGTCCGCCCTCTGGGGCGCTTCCTTCCTGTTCCTGCGCATCGCCAGCCCGCTGCTGGGGCCGCTGGTGCTCGCGGGCGGGCGCGTGGGGCTTGCGACGCTCACGCTGGCGCTGATCATGCGGTGGCGCAACCAGCACTGGCCCTGGCAGCACGCGCGCGAACTGCTGCTGCTCGGCGTGCTGTCGGTGGCGGTGCCCTTTCTGCTCTACGCCTGGGCGGCGCTGCGCCTGCCAGCCGGCTACAGCGCCCTGCTCAACACCACCGCCGTGCTGTTCGGCACGCTGGCCTCGGCCTGGTTCAAGGAAGACACGCTCACCGCGCGCAAGCTGCTGGGCTGCCTGTGTGGTTTCGCGGGCGTGGCGCTGATCGTGCGGCTCGGGCCGGTGCGGCCCGACGCGGCGACCCTGGCCGCGGCGCTGGCCTGCATCACGGCAGCGGCCTGCTATGGCTTCTCCACGCCGCTCATGAAACGCGCCACCACGCGCATGCAGCCGCTGGCGATCGCTGCGGGCATCCACCTGGCTTCGCTGGTGCTGGTGTTGCCCGGCGCGCTGTGGGCGCTGCCGCAGGCGCGGTTCACGCCCACGGCGCTGGGCGCGATGCTGGTGCTGGGTGTGATCACCTCGGGCCTGGCGTATTGGGTGCACCTGCGCATCATCCGCCACGTGTCGCCGGTGGCGGCCATGAGCCCGGCCTTCCTGATCCCGGTGTTCGGCGTCACCTGGGGCCACCTGTTCCTGGGCGAAGCGGTCTCGCCCGGCATCTTCGCGGGCGGTGCGCTGGTGCTGCTGGCGACCGCGTTGGTGACGGGGTTCAACCCGTTGCGCGGCAAGGTCGTGCCCGCGCCGGAGACACCTGCGCCCTGAGCAGGTGTTCCGATCGCCAGGGGGCCGCCGTGGCCACCGACGGTGTGATGGGTTGCGGGTCAGGGGTCGGGCGGCGACGATGTCGAGGCGGTGGTTCTCCGCCTCCTTGCGCGCTAGCGCCGCGAACGGAGCGTGTCGTAGGCCTCGTTCACGCGCTTGAATGCGTTTTCAGCGAGCTTGTGCACCAGCGGCGGCACATGGCCGAGGCGGTCTGGGTGGTATTGCTGCAGCATCGTGCGCCGGGCGCGCTCCACGGCGTCCCAGGGGCTGTTCTCGTCCAGGCCCAGCACGGCCCAGGGCGATGTTTCGGCCTCGCTGCCCGGCTCCGCCGCCTCGTCGCCATCGTCGCTGGCGCTCTCGGCCTGTGGCGCCTCGATGCGTTGCACCAGGCACACCGAAGCCTGCCAGTGCACCGCGTACTCGGTCTGACAGGTCGGGCAGCTCACTTCGCCAGGGGCGTCCAGCAGGGGGATGCGCAGGCGCTTGTGGCAACACACGCAGCGCAGGATGGGCGGTTGCGGTGCAGTGGCCTGCGGCGTGGCGCTGGCGGCGGCCTGTCCGCCGAGCGTGGCCCGCAGGCGCTCGGTCTTCGACAACGGTCGGCACCCCAGCTCCATGCGCACCGCCTCGCACACCGACGGGTTGACGCCGTGCGTCTGGTGCAGCGCGGCCAGCTCGTCCACGCTCAGAGATTGCAGGGGTCGCATGCGGTTGGGCGGGGGCAGCAGCACCAGCTCGGCCGGCTCGGTGTCGAGCAACTGGCGCGCATGCCAGATGTCCTCCCCCGTCAGCGGCATCGACGCCAGGGCCTCGGTAGGATCGGCCAGCCCCGCCAGCATCTCGATGGTCAAGGGCGGCAGGTCCAGAAACGAGGAACAGGCCTGCGCCACGTCGTCGTCCAGCGATTCGATGGGCCGAAAGCCGATGCGCAACTGGCTCAGGCTCCAGTAGCTCACGCCCATGGTGGTGGCCAGTTCGCCCAGCGACAGGTCCTGCTCCGCCGCGGCCTGCATCAGGGCCGCGATCAGCAGGCCACCGGGGCGCTTGAAGCCGTCCGGGTCGAGCCGCCCGCTCCATCGTTCGGGTGGCGACTCGACGGGCCGTTTTGAGAATGCCGACGCAAAAGCGTGAGCGGTGGCTGAGGGCATGGCATGGGGCCGTCCGGGCAGGACAGCGGGGCAAAGACAAGGGCGGATCGTAAGGGCAAACCCGTATAAACCACGGCAACTCCCTGGTTTTTGAGCCCATCACCGGCTTTGCACGCGCGCCATCCGCAGCCGTTGACCCTATACTGGAAAAATGAACGAACCAGTACATTCTCGCGGGCAAACCGTTCGTGCGAAGCCGCTCGCGGCCAAGGCGCCCACGCGCACCAACGACCCCGAACGCACCATGGCCAACATCCTCGAGGTGGCGATGAATGAGTTCGCCGAGAAGGGTCTGGCGGGCGCGCGGATCGACGAAATCGCCGACGAGACGCACACCTCCAAGCGCATGATCTACTACTACTTCCAGAGCAAGGAAGGTCTGTACCTGGCCGCCCTGGAAGAGGCTTACCGCCGGGTCCGGGCGACCGAGGCCGAACTGAACCTCGACGACCTGGAGCCCGAGGCCGCGCTGCGCCGGCTGGTTGAATTCACTTTCGACCACCACGCGGGCAACGAGCCCTACATCCGCATGGTGGTCTCTGAAAACATCAACCGCGGCCAGTTCCTGGCCCAGAGCAAAAGTATCCAGGCGCTCAACCTCAAGGCCATCTCGGCGATCGAAAAGCTCTACGCGCGCGGCGTCGAACAAGGCATCTTCCGCGCCGGCCTGGACCCGATCGACATCCACGCCTCGATCTCGGCGCTGTCGTTCTTCAACGTCTCCAACCGCCACACCTTCGGCCTGATCTTCAAGCGGGACTTCGCCTCGCCCACCGTGGCCACGCTGCGCCGCGCCTCGATCGTCGACATGGTGGTCCGCTTCGTCAAAAACTGAGCCCCCTGCGCGGCCTCCAGATTAGGGTTTCCACCGATCACTAAAAACTAACCAGTTCGTACATTATTGATTCCAACGATTCAGGAGACAGTTCCTTGGTCCAGAAATACATCAACGGCTATTGCCGCCTGCTGGGCGCTCTCATGGTGCTTTCGCTCGCCGCGATGGTGCTCATGGTGTTCGGCAACGTCGTCATGCGCTACGGCTTCAACTCCGGCATCACCCTCTCCGAAGAACTCTCGCGCTGGCTGTTCGTGTGGATGACCTTCATGGGCGCTGTGGTCGCGCTCAACGAACGCGCCCACCTGGGCACCGATTCGCTGATCTCGCGCCTGCCGGTGGCCGGCCAGAAGGCCTGCCTCGGCCTGTCGCTGCTGCTGATGCTGTTCATCTGCTGGCTGATCTTCCAGGGCTCGCTGGAGCAGACCAAGATCAACTGGGGCTCGACCAGTGCCGTGATGGAAACCTCCATGGGCTACTTCTACGCCAGCGGCGTGGTGTTCGCGGTGCTGGGAGCCCCCGTGCTGCTGCTCAACCTGTGGCGCCTGCTCAGCGGCCAGATGGCCGAGAGCGAGCTGATCGGCATCCGCGAATCGGACGACATGCCGCACGGCGACCCCCACCCCTGACCCGAGCCCCCAGAGAACTCCCATGACCATTGCCATCTTCCTGGGCTCGCTCATCGCCGCGATGATGATCGGCGTGCCCATCTCTTTCTCGCTGCTGCTGTGCGGCGCCGCCCTGATGTGGCACCTGAACATGTTCGACGCGCAGATCCTGGCGCAGAACCTGATCGAAGGCTCCAACAGCTTCCCGCTGCTGGCCGTGCCCTTCTTCATGCTGGCCGGCGAGATCATGAACGCTGGCGGCCTGTCCAAGCGCATCGTGGCCTTCGCCATGTCCCTGGTCGGCCATGTGCGCGGCGGCCTGGGTTACGTGGCCATCATGGCCGCCGTCATCATGGCCTCGCTCTCGGGTTCGGCCGTGGCCGACGCCGCCGCCCTGGCCGCCCTGCTGCTGCCCATGATGCACACCGCCGGTCACGACAAGGCGCGCTCGGCCGGCCTGCTGTCCGCCGCCTCCATCATCGCCCCCATCATCCCGCCCTCGATCGGCTTCGTGATCTTCGGCGTCGCCGCCAACGTGTCCATCTCCAAGCTGTTCATGGCGGGCATCGTGCCCGGCATGCTGCTGGGCGTGGCGCTGTGCTTCACCTGGTGGTGGGTGGCGCGCAAGGAGAACGTGACGCCGCCGGCCCGCAAGACCCGCGCCGAAGTGATGCACGCGCTGCGCGACGCGGTCTGGGCCCTGGGCCTGCCGATCATCGTGGTGGTGGGCCTGAAGTTCGGCGTGTTCACGCCGACCGAGGCCGCCGTGGTCGCCGCCGTCTACGCGCTGTTCATCTCGCTGGTGATCTACCGCGAACTCAGGCTCTCGCAGCTCTACGGCCTGTTCCTGGCCGCCGCCAAGACCACCTCGGTGATCATGTTCCTGGTGGCCGGCGCCATGGTCTCGGCCTGGCTGATCACCGTGGCCCAGCTGCCAATGCAACTGGTGGCGCTGCTGCAGCCGCTGCTGGACAGCCCGACCCTGCTGATGTTCGCGATCATGGTGCTGGTGATCATCGTCGGCACCGCGATGGACATGACACCCACCATCCTGATCCTCACCCCGGTGCTGATGCCCATCGTCAAGGCCGCGGGCATCGACCCGGTGTATTTCGGCGTGCTGTTCGTGATGAACAACGCCATCGGCCTGATCACGCCCCCGGTGGGCACGGTGCTCAACACCGTGGCCGGCGTCGGCAAGGTGAGCATGGACGAGGTGACCCGAGGCGTGTGGCCGTTCATGATCGCCCAGTTCGCCCTCATGTTCCTGATGGTGCTGTTCCCGCAGATCGTGCTGGTGCCGCTGGGCTGGTTCTACGGCTGAGTCCACATCCGATTTCCACACCCTTGCCCGGAACGGGCACGCCACGGCAAGGGCTTTCTTCCACCGCGTCCCAAACCGAAGAGCTGGAGACATCCCATGAAACGACTGTTCATCAAGACCCTGGTGGCCACGGCAGCGCTGGCTGCCGTCGGCATCGCCGCCGCCCAGGACAAGGTCATCAAGTTCGCCAACCAGAACGCCGCGGGCCACCCCATCGTCCAGGGCATGGAGAAATTCGCCGAGATCGTGGCGGCCAAGTCGGGCGGCAAGATCAAGGTCAACGTGTTCCCCAGCGGCCAGCTGGGCAGCGACCAAGCCAACGTCTCGGCCCTGCAGGGCGGCACGCTGGAGATGGCGTCGATGAACTCGGGCATCTTCGCCAGCCAGGTCAAGGACTTCGCGGTGTTCGACCTGCCCTTCATGTTCGCCAACGGCAAGGAAGCCGACGCGGTCGTCGACGGCCCCTTCGGCAAGAAGCTGCACGCCAAGCTGGAAGAGAAGGGCCTGGTCGGCCTGGGCTACTACGAGCTGGGCTTTCGCAACATCACCAACAGCAAGCGCGCCATCACCAAGGTGGAGGACATCGCCGGCCTGAAGCTGCGCGTGATCCCCAACCCGATCAACGTGGACTGGGTCAAGGCCCTGGACGCCAACCCCACGCCCCTGCCCTTCCCCGAGCTGTACGCCGCGCTGGAGCAGAAAGCCGTGGACGGCCAGGAGAACCCGGTCGCCACGATCTGGGGCGCCAAGCTGCACGAAGTGCAGAAGTTCATGACCCTGACCAACCACCAGTACAACCCGCAGTCGGTGGTGATCAGCAAGAAGTTCTGGGACACGCTGTCGGCCGACGAGAAGAAGATCGTGGGTGAGGCCGTGCTGGAGTCCGCCAAGTTCCAGCGCAGCCAGGCCCGCGCGTCGGTCGCCAGCACGCTGGACAACCTGAAGAAAGCGGGCATGACCGTCTCCGAGCTGCCCGCCGCCGAGCAGGCCAAGCTGGTCGAGAAGATGAAACCGGTGATCACCAAACACGCCGCCAGCGTGGGCGAGGCAACGGTCAACGAACTGCTGGCCGAACTGGCCAAGGCACGGAAGTAAGCCCAACCCCGCGCCGCGCCCTCGGGCGCGTCACCCCATCAAGGGGCATCACGTGTGGCCCGGCAAAGCCGGTTCCACCGTGATTGCTGGAGGAGACACTTCGTGTGGTCGAATCTTCTTGTTGCCAACCTTGAAATGCCATGAAAAAAATCCTCATCCTCAACGGCCCCAACCTCAACCTGCTGGGCACGCGCGAGCCCGCGCAGTACGGCCACACCACGCTGGCCGATGTGGAGGCCTTCTGCAAGGCCCACGGCACCCAGATCGGCTACGAGGTCGAGTGCTTCCAGAGCAACTGGGAGGGCGCGCTGCTGGACAAGATCCACGAGTACGGCCGGCTCTACAAAGAGGGCAAGGCCCTGGGCGTGGTGATCAACCCCGGTGCGCTGACCCACACCTCCGTTGCGCTGCACGACGCCATCAAGGGCGTGGAGCCGCTGCCCGTGATCGAGTGCCACATCTCCAACGTGCACGCCCGCGAGGCGTTCCGACACCACTCCTGGGTGTCGCCCGCGGCGGCCGGCATCGTGGTCGGTTTCGGGGTGGACGGCTACCTGATCGCCATGGACGGCCTGGTGCGCAAGTTCGTCAACTCGGCGGCCACCCGAAGGCCCTGACCCCCTTCATTCCCCCACCCCACCGCCCGCGCGGCGGGGGTGACTCTCGTCCTCACCATGATCAACGGCCACACCGAACTCATCGCCCACATCGGCTACCCGACCCACACCTTCAAGTCGCCGATGATCTACAACCCGTACTTCGAGCACGCGGGCGTGAACGCCGTGGTCGTGCCCATGGGCTGCCGGTCGGCGGACTACCCGGCGTTCCTGAAGTCGGTGTTCACGCTCACCAACATCCGCGGCGCGCTCATCACCATGCCGCACAAGGTGGTGACGGTGGGCCTGCTCGACGAAGTCACGCCCAACGTGACCGTGGCCGGCGCCTGCAACGCGGTCAAACGCCTGGAAGACGGCCGCCTGCTGGGCGACATGTTCGACGGCGCGGGCTTCGTGCGCGGCGTGGTGCGCAAGGGCCTGGCGCTGGCCGGCGCTCGTGTGCTGGTGGTGGGCAGTGGTGGCGTGGGCTGCGCCATCGCCGCCTCGCTGGCGGGCGCGGGCATCGGCGCCATCACCCTGTTCGACGTGAACACCGCCTCGGCCGAAGCCCTGGGCCAGCGCCTCAAGGCCGCCTACCCGGCCATCGACGTGACCACCGGCCACAACGACCCGGCCGGCTTCGATCTGGTGGTCAACGCCACGCCCATGGGCATGAAAGAAGGCGACCCGCTGCCGCTGGACGTGTCGCGCCTGGACGCGCGCACCTTCGTGGGCGAGGTGGTTATGAAAACCGAGATGACCGCCTTTCTCACCGCGGCCCAGGCGCGCGGCTGCCGCGTGCAGGTCGGGACCGACATGCTGTTCGAACAGATCCCCGCCTACCTGGAATTCTTCGGCCTGCCCACCGCCAGCGCCGATCTGCTGCGCTCGTTGGCGCGCCTGAGCTACTGAACGCGTTCGGGAAACTCGCAGCGCTCGTCGAGCACGCGCGCGGCCATGCGCGGCAGCAACCCGGCGATGAAAACCTCGCCGACCCAGCGCCGCACGGCCGGATCGGTCAGGCTGTCGCCGCCGTGCAGCGTGAGGCTGCTGAACGCGGCGATGCCCACGTCCAGCGCCAGGCTGGCCGGCATGGGCGAGGCGGCGGCCGGGCCTTCGGGCAGGCCCGTGGTTTCGAGCTGCACCGCGCTCAGGAAACGCTCGAAGTAGCCCACCGTGCCCTGGCGCCAGACCTCGGCAAGGTAGAAATTCCAGTCGCCCTGGTCTTCGGTCACGAAGCCCCAGGCGAACTCGTGCACCTGCTCGGGTGGCTGCTCGAACACACCGATCTGCCGCACGTCTTCGCGCGCACCGTACTCGGCGAACATCGGCCCCGGCCCGCTGGCCTGCGCGGCCACGAAGCGCTGCACCTCTTGCGGGTCGGGCACGAACAGCGGCTCGGGCTCCGTCCAGGGCCGCTGCACACGGGAAAGCAGGCGTTCGGTGGCGGCGCCGCTCTTCTGGGCCTGGATGCACCGGTCCATGAAGGCACTGCGGCCTTCCTTGGTCGAGATCAGGTTCACGATCTCGTCAAAGGCCGCGTCGTCCGCCAGGGGACCGTCTTCGCGCATGCGCAGCACGATGTCGAGCATGGCGTTGCGGGTGATGTGTTCGATGGTGTAGGCCATGTCCCCGCCTTCGAAGTCGGCCATCGACTGCTTGATCCAGGCCATGGTTTCCAGGTGCGTGAGGCCCTGCGGCGCCCGGGGCATGTCGTTGAACAATGCCCGCAGCACCCGCACCGTGTCCAAATCGCTCGCCATGTGTTCTCCGTTGATGAAATAAACGCCACGTGCGCCCCTGCGAAACACACCCGAGGCGACGGCCACGTGCAAGCATAGTGCGGATCGGGGACCGCTCCCAGCCGCAGAATTCACGGACAAGCCCTCTTTGCGCGAGACCCCGCACCGGCCCCGGGCGCCGGCGATATGCTCAAGCACACCCCCACCACCCACTTCACAGGAGAACCCGCCCATGACCCTCGCGCCGCCCTCACCCGCGCTCCGAGGTGGCCTGCTCGCGCTGCTGGCGGCGGCGCTGTTCGGGCTGAGCACCCCGCTGGTGCAACGCTTCGGCGCCGGCATGGGTCCGTTCACCACCGCGGCGCTGCTCTACGCCGGCGCGGCGCTGGTGGCGGGGCTGCTGCGCCGGCCGGCGGCGCGGGAGGCGCAGCTCCAGCGCGGCGACTGGCCCCGGCTGCTGGCCATGGCGGGCATGGGCGCCGTGATCGGGCCCGTGGCCCTGGCCTGGGGCCTGCAGCGCACCAGCGGCTCCAGCGCGTCCCTGATGCTCACGCTGGAAGCCGTGTTCACGGCCATCCTGGCCTGGCGCTGGTACGGCGAAACGCTGGACCGGCGGGTGGCGGCCGCGGTGGCGCTGCTGCTGGCGGGCGGGGTGGCCCTGGTGTTCGAACAGGGGCTGATCGGCCAGGTCCAGCTGCTGGGCCTGCTGGCCGTGACGGCCGCCACGGTGGCCTGGGGCGTTGACAACACGCTCTCGCGCGGGGTGGCCGAGCGCGACCCCGGCCAGGTGGTCCTCGTCAAGGCGGTGCTGGGCAGCGTGGCCACGGCGATCATTGCCATGCTCTGGGGCGAGCCCCGGCCCGGCGGGCTCGCGGCCGCGGCCCTGCTGGCCGTGGGCGCCACCGGCTACGGCCTGAGCCTGCGCTTTTACCTGCTGGCCCAGCGCGCGTTCGGCGCGGCCCGCACCGGTTCGGTCTTTGCGTTTGCGCCCTTCATCGGGGCCCTGGGCGCGTTTGCGCTGGGCGACCGCTCCGCTTCGTGGCTGATGGCGCTGGGTGGTTTCCTGATGGTCTGCGGCGTGGTCCTGCACCTGGCCGAGCGCCACGAACACGGGCACGAGCACGGCGAGCTGGAACACGAACACGCCCACACCCACGACGATGGGCACCACACCCACCGCCACGAGGTGATGCCCGACGGCCCCCACAGCCACTGGCACCACCACAGCCCGATGGGCCACGCGCATCCGCATGTGCCGGATGCACACCATTTACACAGGCATTAACTCCCCCCCCCCCGCAGCGCTTCGCGCTACCCCCTAGGGGGCTGAGGGCCGCGGCTCCGAGCCTGCCTGCGCAGGCTTGGACGGCCCGAAGAAGCCTCGCCTCTGGCGAGGCTGCGGCCTGCAAGGCACACCAGCCGTCCGGCAAAGCCGGCCCGGCGGTGTCCTTGGCTGGGCCGCTTCGTGCGTTGCGGGTCGTGCTCCGCCTGGGGTGCTTCCCCTGCTACTGTGGCGTTACCAGGGCACGCTGGCGAACCGCGCCACCAGGAAGTCCAGCAGGGCCCGCACCGCGGGCGACAGGTGTTTTCGTGAGGGGTACAGCGCGTGGATGGCCATGTCGGGCGGCTGCCAGTCCGGCAGCACCGCCCGCAGGCGCCCGTCGGCCAGGTAGGGGTTGGCCAGGTAGGTCGGCTGCAGGGCCACGCCGCCGCCCGCCAGGGCCGCCTGAAGCAGGGCGGTGGCCTCGTTGGCGCTGAGCTGGCTGCGCACGCCGACCTGGCAGCGTTCTTCGCCCCGTCGGAGGGTCCAGGTGCTCTTGCCGAAATTGGCAAAACTCAGGCAGCGGTGGGTTTCCAGATCGGCCGGCGCCTGGGGCACGCCGTGCTCGGCCAGGTACGCGGGAGACGCCACCAGCACCGAGGCGCAAGGCGCCAGCACCCGGCCGATCAGCGTGGGGTCGGGCTCCGCGCTGATGCGGATGGCCAGGTCGATGCGCGCCTCCACCAGGTTGAGCGCGCCCTCGCTGGCGTTCAGGTCGATCTTGAGCGCTGGGTGCAGTTTCAGGAAATCGGCCAGCGCGGCCGCCATCTGCGCGTGAGCGAGGGAAACGCTGCAGGTCACGCGCAGTTGCCCACGCAGCGCCGTGTCGTGGCGGCTGGTTTCCTGCTCCACGTCGTCCATCAGCGCCAGCATCTGCTGGCTGCGGCGCAGGCAGTTCTCGCCCGCGTCGGTGAGCGTGACGCTGCGCGTGGTGCGCTGCAGCAGGCGCGCGCCCAGCCAATGTTCCAGCGTGCCCACGTAGCGCGTGACCATGGCGCGCGACATCTCCAGCTGGTCGGCCGTAGCGCTGAAGCTGCCGCTCTCGGCCACCGCCACGAACACGCGCATGGCGGTCAATCGGTCCACGATTCGATCTGTTTTTGAAACATATATGGCCGAATTATGCGGTTTATCTGTTCGGATATTGAAACTACAGTGCATCCCAGCGCTGAAAAGTGCATCCCTCAATCACATTCAACAGGAGCCTTCCATGATCCGCACCACCGTCGTCGCCGCCTCGCTGGCCATCGCCTTCACCAGCGCCCAGGCCGCCCAGCCGCTGACCGTCAAGGTCTACAACGCCGCCGGCAACAGCTTCAACGTCAACTCGACCCTGGTCTACGGGGAAAAAGAAGCCATGGTGATCGACGCCGGTTTCACCCGCGCCGACGCGCTGCGCATCGCCGCCAACGTGCTCGACAGCGGCAAACAACTTACGACCATCTACGTGAGCCAGGCCGACCCGGACTACTACTTCGGCGTCGAAACGCTGAAGGAAATCTTCCCCCAGGCCGACGTGGTGAGCACGCCCGCCGTGCTGGAAAAACTGAACGCCAAGATGGCCGGCAAAGTGGCGTTCTGGGGTCCCAAGATGGGCGCCAACGCACCGCGCAAACCCGTGGCGCCGCGCGCACTCGCCGGCAACAGCCTGACGTTGGAAGGCCAGACCATCGAAATCCGTGGCACCCAGGGCCTGCTGGCCCACCGCCCCTACGCCTGGATCCCGTCGATCAAGGCCGTGGTGGGCACCATCGGCGTCTTCGGCCACATGCACGTGTGGACAGCCGACACGCAAAGCGCCGCCGAGCGCGCCGCCTGGGTGGCCCAGCTGGACGAAATGGCCGCGCTCAAGCCCGAGCTGGTGGTGCCCGGCCACATGAAAGCCGGCACCGCCGTGGACGCCAGCACCATCACCTTCACCAAGGACTACCTGCAGACCTTCGAGAAGAACCTGGCCGCGAGCAAGAGCAGCGCCGAGCTGATCGACGCCATGAAGAAGTCCTACCCGCAGGTGACCGACGGCGCCCTGTCGCTGGACATCGGCGCCAAGGTCAACAAGGGCGAGATGAAGTGGTAAGGAGATAAAGTCATGAGCACCGCCATCACCTACCTGTTCGATCCCCTGTGCGGCTGGTGCTATGGCGCTTCGCCCGTGGTTCAGAAGCTGGGGCAACACAGCGCCATCACGCTGGCGCTGGCGCCCACGGGCCTCTTTGCAGGCAACGGGCGCGCCATGGACGCGGACTTTGCCGCCTACGCCTGGTCGAACGACCTGCGCATCGCCAAGCTCACCGGCCAGCGTTTCACCGAGGCCTACCGCCAGAAGGTGCTGGGCCGCCACGGCAGCCCCTTCGACTCGGCCGCGACGACGCTGGCACTCACGGCCGTGGCGCTGACCGAGCCCTCACGCGAGCTGGCAACGCTGAAGGTTTTGCAGGAGGCCCGCTACGTGCAGGGCCTGGACACCTGCGATGCGACCGTGGTGGGCCAACTGCTGCGCGACCAGGGCCTGGCCGATGCGGCCCACCGCCTGGCGGCGGCCGACGCCGAGCTGCTGGCCGCCAACGCGGCGCGCATGCGCCAGGCGCAGGGGCTGATGCAGAGCTTTGGCGTGCAGGGCGTGCCCGCCCTGGTGGTCACGGACGACAACGGTCGCCGGCTGTTGCGCGGCAATGCCCTGTACGGCGACCTTGAGCAACTGCTGAGCGATATTGCGGACGCTTGAGCGTCGCGGTAAAAGGGGGCCGTGCCATGGAACGGTTTCAGGCACGGCCAACCAGAAGGAGCCTTCGATGTCCTCCCCTCTTCATGAAGTCCTGGTTCTGACGCGTTCGGGGCGCTGGGACGAGGCCCACAACCTCGTGCAGAACGAGGATTCTCCGCTGGGCGCCTGGCTGCACGGCATTCTGCACATGCAGGAGGGTGATCTGGAAGACGCCGAGTACTGGTACGGCCAGGCCCATCGGCATTTTCACAGCCGCGGGACCCTGGAGGAAGAGCTCGGGCAATTCGAGGCCGAGCTGCTGAAAACCGCGGGTCCGTCCTGAAACGGGGCCCCGGCGCCTCGCGCTCAGCCCCCCAGGCCGGCAAAGACGTTCTGCACGTCTTCGTTGTCGTCCAGCGCGGCCAGGAAGGCCTCCACCTCTTCCAGCGCCTCGGCGCTCAGGCTGGCCGGGTCGATGGGGTTCTTGGGCCTGTAGCCCAGCTTGCTCGACAGCACGGTGAAGCCTTGCGCGGGCAGCGCGCGGCTCACGAGGTCGAGATCGGTCGGGTCGGTCAGGAAGACGGTCACGCCCTCTTCGTCGGCGAGCTCGAAGTCCTGCGCACCGGCCTCAATGGCCGCCACCTCGGCATCGGCGCCCGCGACGGCGGGTTCGGCTTCGATGATGCCGACGTGGTCAAAGTCCCACGACACCGAGCCGCTGGTGCCCAGTTGGCCCTTGCGAAACAGCACCCGCATGTCCGACGCGGCGCGGTTCACGTTGTCGGTCAGGCACTCCACCATCACCGGCACGCGGTGCGGCGCAAAGCCTTCGTAGATCACATGATCGAAATGCACCGCTTCACCGGTGAGGCCCGCGCCCTTCTTGATGGCGCGGTCCAGCGTGTCCTTGGGCATGGAGACCTTGCGCGCCTGCTCCACCACCAGGCGCAACCGAGCGTTGGCCGCCGGGTCGGCGCCGTGGCGCGCCGCGATCATGATGTCTTTGGCGAGTTTGCCGAAAAGGCGGCCCTTGGCGTTGGCCGCCAGGTCCTTGTGTTTCGCTTTCCACTGCGCGCCCATGGGAGTTCCTTGTGTTGTGGCTGACGGGGGTCCACGAGTTTAGTGGACGACCCCTGACACGACACCACTGGCGCGACGAACGCTCAACCCGCCACCGACTTCAGCCGCATCTGGTTGGGCAGCGGCACCGAGCGGCGCAGCACGTCTTCGGCCAGCCACAGGGCCGAGCGGCGGCCGCGTTCGGCCACCATGGGCAGCGGCATCTGCTGGTAGTCGTCGTTGAAGACTTCGAAGCTGTAGTCGCCCGCGTAGCCCAGGCGGTCGAGCTTCTGCACCATGTCCACGAGCTGTTCGCTGTGCACGCCCTCGCCGGGGAACACGCGGAAGGTGCGCGCGGTGCTCATGCGCTCCTCGAAGGTCTTGATCTCCTGCCACATGAAGTCGGCCAGCTGCACCAGGAAGATCTTGCTCGGGTCGAGGTAGTCGATTTCCTCCAGGGGAGTCTTGGCCGCGAAGATGTGGAACGAGTCCAGGCCCAGGCCCAGGTTGGGGCAATCGGCGCGACAGACCACGTCCCAGGCGGTGGTGAATTCGTTGACGGTGCGGCCCCAGGACAGGCCTTCGTAAGCGATCTTGATCCCCAGGGGCAGCGCCAGCATGGCGAGCTTGCGCAGGTCGCGCGCGAGGTGGTCCAGGTCCTGACTGGCATGGGTGGAGGTGGACGAGCAGGCCAGCAGCACTTGGCAGTCCAGCGCGGCACACATCTCCAGCATGGCCTTGGCGATGTCGATCTTGTAGTGGTGCAGGTGGCCGCTGAGGCCCTCGAAGTCGCGCAGCACCTGAAAGCCGGTGCCACGCAGGCCGCTGTCTTTCACGGCCTGCACCGCGGCCTGCATGCCATCGGGGTGGCCGTTGATGTCGTTGGCCTTGAGCATGACCTGCGAGAAGCCGGCCGCCTTCATGGCCGCGAGCTTGGCTTCGAGCGGGCCGGCCAGGGTGATGGTGTCCATGCCGAAGCCGCTGATGGCTTCGACGATGGCGCTGTGTTTCGGTTTCATGGCTGGTCCTCCGTGCGGCGCGCTGCGCTGCTCATGCGATCAGGCTCCGGTGCGCAGTTCGCTGTGCACCAGCTCGAACACCACCGAGCCCAGGTAGGTCTTGGTGATGGCGCCGCGCTGCTCGGTGTGCGCGGCCTGGGTTTCGACGAACTCCACGCCCAGCGCACGCAGCGCCTTCACGGCGGCCAGCACGTCGGGCACGCCCAGGCCGATGCGCTGCAGCCGCTCGTCGGCATCGACCACGTTGATCTCGGGTTCGATCAGCTGCAGCATGAAGCGGCGGGTGGCGTCCAGCGAGGGGGTGCGCAGCAAGGTGCCCTTGGGCATGATGCCGAAGCGCTGTTCGTCGGGGATCAGCTCGGTGCCGAAGAGCTCGTTGTAGAACGCGATCCAGTCGTTGCTGCGCTCGGGGCCGATGTATTGCACGACACCGAAGAAGTGGATGCCGGCGGTGGCCGGCGGGCGCTGGTCCACCGTGGGGATGGGCACGAAGTCCACGTCGTAGATCGAGAACTCCTTGTAGCGGTCCACGAAATAGATGCGGCTGCCGCCCGCGCCGTGGATGGCGGGGATGTTCAGCTCCATCACCTCCGCGTGCGTGGGCACGGCCCAGGCGCCGCGCTCCAGCACGTAGTGGTAGGCGGCGCGGGCGTCGCGCACGCGCAGCGCCATGGCCGAGATCGACGGCACCTCGCTGCCGTGGGTGGCGCCCTGGGCATCGGTGGGGTGGGCGTTGACGACGATGTTGAGATCGCCCTGGCGGTACAGCAGCACCTCGCGCGAGCGGTGGCGTGCCACCGGGCGAAAGCCCATCATCTCCAGCACCTGGCCCAGCGCCTGGGGCTTCGACGTGGCGTATTCGATGAACTCGATGCCGTCCAGGCCCAGCGGGTTGGCGGCGTCGCTGAAAGAAGCCTGTAGCGGCTCGCGGCCGTCGGGGGTGTTGAGCAGCAGGTCACTCATGCTTGTGTCTCCATCGGGTGAGCGCCGGGCCGGGCGTCAAAGGGCCAGCGGGCGCGGCATCGGGTGAGGTCACCCGCTACAGCTCTCACTGTAGGTGGGCACATCGGTTTTGACCTGCATGCACCGGATGGCGATGATCGATAATCGATCATCTTCGTTCGATCATCGATCGATATCAGGGTTTTCACCCATCCGTACCCGCCCTGCGAGCGTCACACCCATGCCCAACCCACCCGTTTCGACACCACCCCGGCTGGAGCCGCGCGACTGGATCGCCGGTCTGGAAAAAGGCCTGTCGGTCATCGAAGCTTTCGACGACCAGCACCCGCGCCTGACCGCGAGCCAGGCGGGCGCCCGCTGCGGCCTCACCCGGACCGCCGCGCGGCGCTACCTGTTGACCCTGGCGCACCTGGGCTATGTGGGCAGCGACGGCAAGCTGTTCTGGCTCACGCCGCGCATCCTGCGCCTGGGCCACGCCTACCTGGAGTCGGCGCGGCTGCCGCGGGTGGTGCAGCCCTTTCTGCAGCGCATCGCGGGCGGCACGCAGGAAATCGCCTACCTCGGCGTGCTCGACGGCGACGACGTGGTCTACATCGCGCGCAGCGGCGCGCACCGCCACATGAACACCGGCTACATGCTGGGTTCGCGCATCCAGGCGCAACTGTCGACCGCGGGTGTGGCCATCCTGGCGGCCATGGGCGAAGCAGCGGCCGATGCCTGGCTCGAACCCCGCGAGCTGCATGCTTTCACGCCGTTCACCATGTCCAGCAAGGAGCAACTGCGCAGCGAGTTGCAGCGCTTTCGCCGGCAGGGCTGGGCACTGCTGGAGCAGCAACTGGAGCTGAACGCACGGGGCATCGCGGTGCCGCTGCTGGACCGCAACAACGCGGTGCAAGGCGCGATCAGCATCACCATGCCGATCAACCAGGAAAGCAGCGAGGACGCGATCAAGCGCGTGCTGCCGGTGCTGCAGGAAGCGGCGCGAACGCTCAGGAACCTGATCTAGGTGTGGTGTCTCAGCAGCTTGTTCAGCCGCCCCGACCCAACACGCCGAGCACCGCCGTGAGATCGGCGCCCACGTGGTCGGGCCGAGGCCCGATGGTCTCGAACGGCAGGCCCTGGCGGTTGATCCACAGGGTGGTGAAGCCGAACCAAGCGGCACCCAGCACATCCCAGGCGTTGCTGGAGACGAACAGCACGTCCGTCTTCTCGGCCGGAATGTGGCGGGCCACCTCGCCATACGCCACCGGCATGGTCTTGAACTGGCGCACGCCGTCGACCGAGATCACGTGGTCCAGCAGGTCGCGCATGCCGGCGCTGTCCACGGCCGACGCCAGCATCTCGGGGTTGCCGTTGGAGAGGATCGCCGTCGTCATGCCCTGCCGGCGCAGGACCTCCAGCACGCCGCGGTTTTCCGGGAAAGCGGTGAGTTGCGCGTACTGCGCCATCAGCGCCTCTTCGTTGGCCTCCGAGAGGGGCAGGCCCAGGCGCTGCAGGGCGTAGCGCAGGGACTGGCGGGTCAGGTCCCAGAACGGCCGGTAGTGGCTGCTGCCCTGTTCGGCATCGGGGTCGCTGAGGGAAATCAGGCGCGTGTATTCGATCTGTTTGTCGCGCCACAGCGCCGACAGCGCGGCCCCCTGGCCGGGGTACAGGCGCTCGGCCAGCGCGCCGATGGAATACACGTCGAACAAGGTGCCATAGGCATCAAAAACCACCGCTTGAATCGCCATGGGACGGCCTCCGCCGGATCGGGTTGCACAACGCGCAGCGCCACCGGGTCGGGGCTGCGGTGTTGCATTTTGCGCCGCCGGTGCCTGCGCGCGGCGCCCCGGGCGCAAGGCCTCACCGGCACCGGCGCCATTCGGGAAGCCGTTGTGGGCATGGGGATAAGATGGCCCGCATGAACGTCCACATCCGATTCCTCGGCGCGGCCGGCACCGTGACCGGCTCCAAATACCTCGTCGAACACGACGGCCACAGCTTGCTGGTGGACTGCGGCCTGTTCCAGGGCTACAAGCAGCTGCGCCTGCGCAACCGCGACCCGCTGCCGGTGATGCCCAACCACATCGGCGCCGTGATCCTGACGCACGCCCACCTGGACCACAGCGGCTACCTGCCTCTGTTGGCCAAGGAGGGCTTTCGCGGCAAGGTCTGGACCACGCCCGCCACACGCGACCTCGCGCAGATCCTGCTGCCCGACAGTGGCCACATCCAGGAAGAGGACGCCAACTTCGCCAACCGCAAGGGCTTCAGCAAACACGCGCCCGCGCTGCCGCTCTACACCGAAAGCGACGCGCTGGACAGCCTCAAGCTGCTGCGCACCGTGCCCATGCACCAGCCCTTTGAGCCGCTGCACGGCTGGAAGGCCAGCTTCACCAGCGCGGGCCACATCCTCGGCGCGGCCAGCCTGCTGCTGGAGGTGGGTGGTAGGCGCATCCTGTTCTCGGGCGACCTGGGCCGGCCCGACGATTCGCTGATGAACCCGCCCGACAAGCCCCCGGCGGCCGACGTGGTGGTGATCGAGTCCACCTACGGCGACCGCGAGCACCCGGACGAAGACGTGCTCGCCGAGCTCGGCCCTGCCCTGCAACGCGTGGCCGCGCGCGGTGGCACGGCCGTGGTGCCGGTGTTCGCCGTGGGCCGTGCGCAGGAGATCCTGCACGCCATCGCCCTGCTCAAGGCCAACGGCGTGCTGCCGCACAGCCTGCCGGTGTACCTCGACAGCCCGATGGCCATCCACACCACCGACCTCTACGACCGACACCTGGGCGAACACCGCTTGAACGCCGCGCAATGCCGCGACATGGAACACGTGGCCAAGATGACGCGCTCGGCCGACGAGTCCAAGGCGATTGCGCAACAACATGGCCCCAAGATCGTGCTCGCCGCTGCCGGCATGGCCACCGGTGGGCGCGTGCTGCACCACCTGGTGCAGTACCTCGGCCACCACCGCAACATGGTCGTTCTCACCGGTTACCAGGCACCCGGCACGCGCGGCGCCAGCCTGTCGGACGGCGCGACCCAGCTGCGCATCCACGGCCAGGACGTGCCCGTGCGCGCCGAGGTGGTGCAGATGAAGTCGGCCTCGGCCCACGCCGACGCCAGCCAGCTCATGGACTGGCTGCGCGCCCTGCCCGCCGCACCGCGCCGCGTGTTCGTGACACACGGCGACATGGGCGCCTCCGACGCGCTGCGCCACCGCATCGAAACCGAGCTGCGTTGGCAGGCCCTGGTGCCTGAACATGGCTCGACCTGGGCTGTATGAAGCCCCCCTGCTGAAGCCCCCCTGCGCATGACTCCTTTCAAACCCCTGCTTCCACTCGCTGTTCTCGCGCTGGCCCTGCCCGCCTTCGCCCAGACCGCCCCACCCGAATTCACCCAGTGCATCGACGGCCTGCAAGGCGCTGCCCGCACCGCCGGGGTCTCCGAAACGGCCTACCACCGTTTCACCCAAGGCCTGCAGCCCGACATGAGCGTGATCGAAAAGCTCGACTTCCAGCCCGAGTTCCGCACCCCGATCTGGGACTACCTCGCCGGCCTGGTGGACGACGAGCGCGTGGCCGAAGGGCGTGCGCTGCTGGCCCAGCACGCCGAAACGCTGGAGCGCGCGCAGCAGCGCTACGGCGTGGACCCGGCCACGGTGGTGGCGGTGTGGGGGGTCGAGAGCAACTTCGGCCAGAGCTTCGGCAAATACCCGCTGGTGCAGGCGCTGGGCACGCTGTCGTGTTACGGGCGGCGCCAGACCTATTTCCGCACCGAGCTGTACGCCACGCTGCGCATCCTGCAGGCCGGCCACATCGCGCCCGAGCGCCTGGTCGGCTCCTGGGCCGGCGCCTTTGGCCATACCCAGTTCATGCCCAGCACCTTCGAGCGGCTGGCGGTGGACTTCGACGGCGACGGCCGGGCCGACCTGATGGACAGCACCCCCGACGCACTGGCCTCCACCGCGAACTTTTTGCAGAAGGCCGGCTGGCAGACCGGCCAGCCCTGGGGCTTTGAGGTGAAGCTCCCCGAGGGCTTCAACACCGGCGGCGAAGGCCGGCGCAGCAAGCGAGCCATCAGCGAGTGGAGCGCGCGCGGCGTGACCCGCGTGGACGGCTCACCCTTGCCCGCCAACCTCGGCAGCGCCGGCCTGATGACACCCGCCGGCCCCGCTGGCCCGGCGTTTCTGGTGTTCAGGAACTTCGATGCGATCTACAGCTACAACGCCGCCGAGAGCTACGGCCTGGCCATCGCCCACCTGGCCGACCGGCTGCGCGGCGGCGGTCCGTTCACCACCCCCTGGCCCACCGACGACCCAGGTCTCTCGCGCGCCGAACGCCGCGAGCTGCAAGGCCTGCTGATCCTGCGCGGCCACGAGATCGGCGAGGTGGACGGCATGCTGGGCGAGAAGAGCCGCGTGGCAATCCGCGCCGAACAGGAGCGGCTGGGCCACGAGGTGAACGGGCGGGGTGGGCAGAAGCTGTTGCAGGCGCTGCGCGGCGGATAGGCCAAATCAGCAGTGCGGATCGGGCAAATCGGTACAGTGCCCACACTCTGCATTGTTACGGCCTCCCCAAACCGGTTTGCCGCAAGCGGCATAACAAGCCTGTGAGGCTTCGTACGCCTGCTTCTGTTTTGCACATGTGGCCTGACTCGCGGCCACACCGACGGGCTCTTTCGGCGGCAAAGCGGACTCCGGCGGTGTTTTGTTCACCTCCTGCTTGGGCGCCGGTTTCGCTGCTGGTGGAGGCGCCACGAACCGGTTCATCAGGTTGGGCTTGCGCACCTTCACCTCCTCGACCTTCTCCCGACCCGCATCTGGCCGGTTGTCGTCGAAGTGGGTACGCCCTTGCGCATCCACCCATTGGTAGATCTCGGCCTGTGACGCGGCACACACGAGCCCCAACAGCCATGGCAACAGCTTTGCGCTGCGAATGATGGATTTCATGGTCCTCACACCCACCCAAACTGCGCCCGCACCTCGCGCGCCGTCACGTTCACCGGCGCGGTGGGGGCCTGGGTGTATTGCCGCAGGTTGGGTGCGCGCACGCCACCACCGTCCTGCCCGAGCACGGCCACGCCCTTGACGCGCCAGCCGAGTTCCCTGAGCGCGGCCACATAGGTCAGCGCGTCCGGATACTCCACGGTGTCGGTCTTGTTGGCGTTGGGCGAGAGGCAGAACAGCACCGCGTCGCAGCGCGAGCGCGTCACCTCCACCACGAACTGCTCGACCGTGGTTCGCGTGTCCTGCAGGGTGCCCACGCGGGCATAGAAGCGCAGGGGCCGCCGGCCACCCTGGATCAGGATGTCGCGCACACTGCGGTTGAAGCAGCCGGTGAGGCTGCGCACCAGGGAGGCTTTGCGGGTGTTGGGGTTGCCGATGACGATATAGGCGTCCATGGGAATGCACCGGGCCTCAGCCCAGCTTCACCGCCGTGCCGCTGACAGCGACCATCATCATGCCGTTGGTCTCGCCCATGACTTCGTAGTCGAAATCGATGCCGATCACGCCGTTGGCGCCCAGCTCTTTCGCGGCCTCGATCAGTTCTTCCACCGCGGCATCGCGCGCGCCGGCCAACGCGCGCTCGTAGCCACCCGCGCGTCCACCCACCACGTCGCGGACCGAAGAGAACATGTCGCGGAAGATGTTGGCGCCGATGATGGCTTCGCCATTGACCACGCCGAGGTACTGCTTCAGTTCGATGCCCGGTGGCGTGGTGGTGCTGAGGAAAAAGCCGTCGGTGGATTTCGAAAACCAGCCCATGTGAACTCCCGGTGGATGTGTGAGTGGGACGCACCCGCAGGTGCCTGCGGATTCATTGTGCCAGTGGCCACGGGCGCCCTCACCAGAGGGCAACCAGCTTCCCGCCCCGCAGCCCCCAGGCGTGTTGCGCCATGGCGCGCGCTTCCTGCTCGTCGTGGGTGACGAGGATGGCGGTCATGCCGGCCTCGGTGATGCGCTCGCGGAACTCGGTGCGCAGTTGCTCGCGCAGCGTGGCGTCGAGCGCGCTGAAGGGCTCGTCGAGCAACAGAGCGCGCGGTTGCGTGATGAGCGCACGCGCCAGCGCCACGCGCTGCTGTTCGCCGCCCGAGAGCGTCCAGACCTTGCCCGTCGCGTGTTCTGCGAGGCCGAAGCGCGCGAGCATGGCGCGGGCCCGCTCCCGCGCCTCGCCGCGGCGCACGCCCTGCTCCACCAGCCCGAAGGCCACGTTGTCCTGCACGTTGAGGTGCGGGAACAGCGCGAAGTCCTGGAACATGAGCGCGAAGCCGCGCCGCTCGGGCGGCAGGGCCGTGATCTCCACGCCGTCGAACCACACGCTGCCCGCCTCCGGCGCCTCCAGCCCGGCGACGATCTTCAGCAGCGTGCTCTTGCCGCTGCCCGAGGCGCCCAGCAGGGCCACGGTTTCACCCGCAGCCACGCGCAGGCCCACGCCGTCCAGCAGCGGACGGTGGTCCCATTGTTTGTGGATGTCGCGCAGTTCAAGCATGGGGGGCATTGTCTCTGGGTCGACCTTCGAGCAGCGTGAACGCGGCCAGCGCCAGCCCCATCAGCACGCAGGCGAGCACCAGCGCGGCGTCCAGGTTGGCGGCGCCGGGGCGGCCCAGGTGCTGGTAGATCAGCGTCGTGAGCGTGGTCCATTCGGGCCGCGAGAGAAACAGCGTGACGGCGAACTCGCCCAGCGCGGTGGCGGCGGCGAAGGCCATGCCACGGCGCAGTGCGGGCGCCACCAGCGGCAGCGTGACCCGCAGGAACACGCGCCACGGCCGCGCGCCCAGCGTGGCCGCGGCCTGCGCGTAGCTCGCGGGCAGGCTGTCGAGCGCGGCGGTGAGCGACTTGGCCACGAAGGGATAGGCCAGCAAGGCGTAGGCCGAAACCAGCAGGGCCAGGCTGGCGGTCCAGTCCGGGTAGAGCAGCAGCAGGCCGAAGGCGACCGTGACCGGCGACACCACGAACGGCAGGAAGGCGGCGGCGCGCCAGGCCAGCGCCAGCGCACCGCGCGCTTCTCTGGCGTGGCGCTGCAGGCTCGCCACGTCCAGCGCACGCACCGCGAGCGCGTGGGTGAGGCCGAGCGCCGTGGCCAGGGTCAGCGCCATGGCGGTGAAACGCAGCGTGTTCCACAGGGCCGCCCGCGTGTCGGCTTCGAGCAGCACGACCATGCCCTGCCCACCCAGCAACGCCTGCGCCGCGCGCCACACGATGGCCAGCAACGGCGCCGCGCACACGACGAACAACACCAGCAGCGCGGCGCCCACCGCCGCCCATTGGCCCAGACCACGCGGACGCTGGCGTGCGATGGGCGATACGCGGCCGGGCGCCGCGAGCCGCTTTTCGATCCAGGCGTAGGCCAGCGCCACGGCGCCGGTCAGCAGCAGCATCCAGACCGCGAGCACGCTGGCCTGGCCCAGCGCCAGCTCGTGCGCCACCAGGGTGTAGATCTCGACCTCGACCGTGGCGTAGCGCTGCCCGCCCAGGATCAGCGCGAGGCCGAAGCCGGCGAAGCAATAGAGGAACACCAGACACAGCGCCGAGGCCAGCCAGGGCGCGATCGCCGGCCACTCCACGCGCCAGAAGGCGCGCCAGGGCGTGGCGCCCAGCGTGCGCGCGGCAGCCACGCGCGGCGCGCTCACCTGCTCCAGCGCGTCCACGCCGGCACGCACCACCACGCAGAGGTTGAAAAACAGGTTGCCGTAGAGCAGCAGCCAGGGCGTGTCCACCAGTTCGATGCCGGCCCCGGCCAGCGGCGCGCCAAGCAGGCCACGCGGCCCCCAGAGCGCCAGCACGCCCAGCGCGGCCACCAGCGTGGGCACCACGAAGGGCAGCATCAACAGGCGCAGCACCAGCGAGCGGCCCCGGAACGCCAGCCGCGCCAGCACCCAGGCCACCGGCAGGCCCAGCGCCAGAGCCAGTGCGCAGGTGATCGCCGCCTGGGCCAGGGACCACAACACCCGCCAGCGCAGGAAGTCGTCCTGCCAGACGTCGAGCCAGCGCAGCGGCTCGTCACCCGACCATTCGCCCCCGCCCAGCCCTTCGACCAGCAGCCGCACCACCGGCGCCACCAGCAGCAGCGCCAGAAAGACCAGCGGCAGCGCGGGCAGCAGGTGGCGGGATCTCAATCCATGCATGAATGCACTGAACCCAGGCGCTCGGCCGGAGCACGGGCCCCCACCAGGGGGGAAGCCGCACAGCGGCGCAGGGGGGTCACTTCAACACCACCTTGGTCCAGCGCTGCAGCCAGGCCTTGCCTTTGCTGTTCATGTCGGTGACACCCGGGTTGTCAAACGCGGTGGGTTCGCTCGCGTGTTGCTTCATCACCTCCACGCGCGCGGCCCCAGCTTCGGCCGGGAACATCCACATCGTGGTCTGCAGCGCCTGCTGGGCCGGGGCCGAGCGCAGGAACTCGATGAACTTGCCGGCGGCGTCGCGCGCGGCCGGGTTGCCACCCTTGACCAGCGCCACCCCCTCGACCTGGCGGAACACGCCGCCCTTGAAGAACAGGTTGGTGGTGGGCGAAACGCTGAGTTTTTCCTTGGCGTAGAACACCTCGGCCGCCGGGCTGCTGGCGTAGCTGACGACGATGGGCCGCGTGCCGCCGTTGCGCGTGAACTCGGTGTAGTAGGCCTCGGTCCAGCCCTTGACCACCTTCACGCCGTTGGCGCGCATCTGGCCCCACCAGGTGAACGCCGCCTCTTCGCCCAGGCCGGCGATGGTGGCGAACACGAAGGCCTGGCCGGGGCTGGAGGTGGCCGGGTTCTGCACCACGAGCAGTTTGGCGTAGGCGGGCTTGGCCAGATCGTCGAGCGAGGTCGGCAGCGCCAGGCCCTTTTGAGCGAACCAGGCCTTGTCGATGTTGAGGTTCACGAAACCGTAGTCCACCGGCACCACACCCGAGACCACGCCGGTCTGGTCGGCGCCCTCGGCCATGGCCGCGGCCGAGGCGCGCTGGGCGGCGGGGCCGGTGTAGGCGTCGAGCACCTTCGCGGCCACGGCGCGCGGCAGCAAGGTGTTGTCGATGCCGTAGACCACGTCGGCGATGGGCCGGGCCTTGGTGAGGATCAGCTTGTTGACCATCTCGCCGGCGTCACCGGCCTTGACGATCTGCAGCTTCACGCCCGCGTCTTTCTCGAACTGCGCCAGCAGCTCCTTGGGCAGGTCGAACGAGCTGTGGGTGAGCACACGCAGCGGCACCGCCTGTGCCCAGACCGAGGGCGAAGCGCCCAGCGCCGCGAGGGAAACCGAAACCAGTGCTGCCGAAAAAAAACGCCGTTGCATGGGAAGCCGCCTTGTCAAAAAGAACGCCAGGGAAAGCGTCTGACAGGGACGGCAACGCACACATCGGCGGCCGGCTGCTCACGCTCCCTACGCTGGCACGATCCAGATCAGGTGAGAGGGGTATTTCTCAGCCGTGGCCCGCTGTGCGGTGGGCCCGGCACCCCCGGTGAAGCTGCAAATTGTAGACCCCGCCCTGTGCTTCGCGCAGCCCTGTGTTACCGTGGCCTGGGCCCGCAACCACGGCGGCCCACCCGCGAGATTGCCTCCTCGGCCCCGCATGCCCCTGCCCATGGTTCCCATGGAAGCGCTGTGCCCGTTCGATCAGAACCGTTTCACACCGCCCACCCACCATGAAAAGAACACCGCATGCCCGGCTACGAAGTCCGACACCAGACGGTCACCATCGGCGGCCTGGACTACGCCGTGCGCTCCCTGCTCGACAACCAGCAATACGCTGACCCGCACGGCAGTGCCGAAGACGCGGGCATGGGCGCTTCGGGATGGCCGCTGTTTGGCCAGGTCTGGCCCTCGGCACGTGTGCTGGCGCTGGCCATGCACAGCCACGCCATCGAGGGCAAACGTATCCTGGAGATCGGTGCCGGCCTGGCCCTGGCCAGCCTGGTGATCCACCGCCGCGCGGGCGACGTGACCGTGACCGACTGGCACCCGCTGACCGAGGCCTTCCTGCACGAAAACCTGCTGGCCAACGGCCTGGGCCCGCTGCCCTACCAGCCGGGTAACTGGGCGCTGGACGATGCCAACGGCGCCAGCGGCCTGGGCCGCTTCGACCTCATCATCGGCAGCGACGTGCTCTACGAACGCCAGCAACCGGCCCAGCTCGCGCGCTTCATCGACCAGCACGCCAGCGCGGGCGCTGAAGTCATCATCGTGGACCCGGACCGCGGCAACCGCAGCGCCTTCTGCCGCGAGATGGCGGCGCTGGGTTACGGGCTGAACATGCAGGCCGCCGACCGAACGCTGGAAACCGGCGAAACCTACAAAGGGCGCTTCCTCACGTTCGCGCGCTGAAACCGCGGACAGGTGCCGAGCGCCGGGAGGCTGAGCCACCGGCCCACTGGCGCCCGCCCACAAAAAAGGCCCTGCAAGGGCCTTTTTTGTGGGACCGCCGCGGGGGCGATCGGTACGGGTCAGCCGCCCTTCTTCGAGCGCTTGCCCGGGTTTTTCTTGCTGCGCGTGGCCACGCCACGTTCCAGGCTGACACGTTGGCCACGGCCAGGGGTGGCCAGGGAGACGCCAGCAATGGGCTTGGGACGGGGGGTGGCTTTGCGGTCGGCTTCGGTGACGATTTTGTTGCCCATGTCGGATCCAGACAGAAATTGGTTGAAAACCCCTCTATTAGGCCACAGGCCGCGCGGGCGAGGCCAGCGGCGCCCCGCCCGCGCCAGGGGGCCAACGCCCTGGCGGCCCTCAGCCCGCCACGTCCACCATGTTCCAGGTGAACGCCGAGTCGGTGGACAGGGCCTCGGCGCGGTGCACCGGCATCAGCCAGCCGTTTTGCGGGTTCACCTGGGCCGAGATGTCGATGCGCGGCGCCTGCGCCACCACGCCGCCGAAGATGGTGGCGAACGAGGCGTCGGCGGCGTCGCGCCCGGTGCCGATGCGCACGAAGCCCATGGGGATGGCGGTGCCCGAGGGGTCGAACAGGTACCAGCGGTGGCCGAGGTAGACCTCAACGTAGGCGTGGAAGTCGGTCGGGCCCAGCGCCGGGTCGGCGCCAAAGTCGATCGCGGTGGTGAAACGCGCGGGGATGTTGAGCGCGCGGCACAGGGTGATCATGAGGTGCGCGAAATCGCGGCACACGCCCTTGTGGTCGTTGAGCGTGTCCAGCGCCGAGGTCATGGAGTTGCTGCTGTTCGACTCGAATCTGACCTGGCTCTGCACCCACTGCTTGATGGCCTCCACGCGGCGGTAGCCCTGCGGCAGCTGGCCAAACAGGTTGTTCGCCATGGCGGTCACGCAGTCCGACTGGCAGTAGCGGCTGGGGTAGAGGTAGATCAGCGCCTCGGGGGGCAGCTGGGCCACCGGGGTTTCGAACACCGAGTCGGGCTGTGCCACGTGGTGCGTGATGTCGAGCGTGGCGCGGTAGCGCAGCTGCAGCGGGCCCGGCCCGGCGCTCAGGCGCAGCGTGCGGCTGCGGGTGGCCGGGTCGGTGTGCATGACCAAGGGCACGGGCTGGCTCACCTGGAGCTCTTCCCACACCACCTTCTGCTGGGGCGAATGGGCGGCCTGGACGTTGAAGATGAAGTCGGCGGACGGCGGGTGGATCGCGTACTGCAGATCGATGGCGAGGTGGATGCGGACCATGGGGATCACCGTGAAAAAAAGAGGCTGTGGGCCCGGGACGGGCCACTGGCGCGCACGCGCCGCAAAACGGTGAATGTCGTCAGAAAAACCAAAGGACCATCTTACGCGCACGCAAGCTTCGGGCCATGTGCGCCAGCACACGCCGGGCACGGAACAAACCACCCCGGCGCAGTCTCAAAACCCGTGCAGCCGGGTTGTTTTCCTGCTGCAGGAGGTACATGCCATGAAACCCCTGAAACACTGGACCGACGCGGTCAACGCCGTCCTCGGCGTCTGGCTGGTGGTATCGCCCTGGCTGATGGGCTACCAGGACAGCTCCGCGGCCATGTGGAACGCGGTCATCGTCGGGATGGCTCTCGTCGCCGCTGCGCTGGGCGCGATCTTCGTGCCACGGGCCTGGGAAGAATGGACCGAGGGTGGTCTGGCGGTGTGGCTGGTCGCATCGCCCTGGCTGCTGGGGTTCGCCGCCATGGAAGCCGCCATGCTCACGGCGGTGGTCACGGGCGTGGTGATCTTCGCGCTGGCGCTCTGGACCCTGACGACCGACAGCGAATACAACGACTGGTGGCACAAGGCCACCGGGCACTGAGCACCTGAACGGGGCGACCGGTCCCAAGCCAGCCGCCCCAGCGTGCAAAGCAAACACCCGCCGAGGGAGGGCGGATGGGATGGATTCGCGCATGCGCCAGTGCGCCTTGCCGTAAGCTCAAGGCCCGATGCGCGAACTGCTCACCACCTACTCCTGGCAGGAACTGCGCCACCACCCCTGGCGCAATGCGCTGGCGGTGCTGGCCGTGACGCTGGGCGTGGCGCTGGCCTTCGCGGTGCAGCTCATCAACGCCTCGGCGCTGGCCGAGTTCGCCGGTGCGGTGAGTTCGGTCAACGGCCAGCCCGACCTGAGCCTGCGCGCGCGCCAGGGCATGCTGCCCGACGAGCTGCTGGAGCGTGTGGCCGCACAGCCCGGCGTGGCGCTGGCCAGCCCGGTGCTGGAGTTACCGACGACCGCGCAGGCCCCGGGCGGCGGGCCGGTGGCGGTGAAGCTGGTGGGCGTGGACGCGCTCACGGTGGCCGGGGTGTCGCCCGCGCTGCTGCCCATGCCCCGGAACCCCACCGAGTCCGCCGACGGCGAGGGCAGCGCCCCACCCCGCCGGCTGGACATCTTCGCGCCCGACGCGGTGTTCCTCAACCCGGCCGCGCGCCAGGCCCTGGTGGCCGCGGGCGCGGCGCCCACACAGCTTCGAATCCAGAGCGGGCTGAGCCTGACCACCGTGCGGGTGGCCGGCGGCGTGAACGCGCCCGGCGCGCCCCTGCTGGTGATGGACGTGGCCGCCGCGCAGGCGCTGATGGGCCGGCTGGGCGCGCTCAGCCGCATCGACCTGCGGCTGAAGGCCGGCACCCGGCCCGAGGCCCTGCTGGACGCGCTGGCACTGCCGGCCACGGTGATCGCGCAGCGCCCCGAGCAGACCGGCGAGCGCGCCAGCAACCTCTCGCGCGCCTACCGGGTCAACCTCACGGTGCTGGCGCTGGTGGCGCTGTTCACCGGCGCGTTCCTGGTGTTCTCCGTGCTCTCGCTGTCGGTCGCGCGGCGCCAGCAGCAGTTCGCCCTGCTCGGTGTGCTGGGCCTGTCGGCCAACGAGCGGCTGCGCCTGGTGCTGACCGAATCGGCCCTGCTCGGTCTGCTGGGCAGCATGCTTGGCGTGGCACTGGGCACGGCCCTGGCCGCGCTGGCGCTGCGCGTGCTCGGCGGTGATCTGGGCGGTGGTTATTTTTCCGGCGTGGCGCCGCCCCTGCAATGGAGCGCGCCGGCCGCCCTGCTCTACGGCGCCCTGGGTGTGGCGGCCGCGCTGGCGGGCGGCTGGTGGCCGGCGCGCGCCATGGCGCGCATGGCCCCGGCGCTCGCGCTCAAGGGGCTGGGCGGTGCCGGCACGAGCGGCGCCAGACACCACGGCGGGGCGCTGGCCCTGATGGTGCTGGCCGCGGTGCTGGCCTGGGCGCCGCCGGTGGGGGGCGTGCCGCTGGCGGCCTATGTGTCGGTGGGCCTGCTGCTGGTGGGCGGCATCGCCGCGCTGCCGCTGGCCGTGGGCGCGCTGCTGCACCGGCTGGCGCCGCTGGTGGCGCGCCACGCCCTGCCGCTGCTGGCGGTGGAGCGCTCGCGGCGCCTGCGCGAAACCGCGGCCGTGGCCACCAGCGGCGTGGTCGCGAGCCTGGCGCTGTCGGTGGCGCTCACGGTGATGGTGGCGAGCTTTCGCGATTCGGTCACGCAGTGGCTCGACGGCGTGCTGCCCGCGCAGCTCTACGTGCGCGCGGGCAGCAGCAGCGTGGGCGAGGGCAACACCCTGCCGCCCGATTTCGTGCAGGCGGTGGGCGCGCTGCCCGGCGTGGCGCGGGTCGATCCCCTGCGCGCCACCCTGCTCCAGATGGACGCCGCGCGGCCCCCGGTGACGCTGCTGGCGCGCCCCCTGTCCGTGGGCGGTGCGCCCGGCGCGGGGCAGACACTGCCGCTGGTGGGCAACCCGCTGCCCCTGCCCGCGGTGGCCGCGGGCGAGACGGTGGTGCCGGTGTACGTGAGCGAGGCCATGCTCGATCTGCACGGCGCGCGCCCGGGCGGCTGGTTGCCCGCGCTGGCGCTGGCTTTTCCGGCGGAACGCGCCCGGAACACGCGCTTCTTCGTGGCCGGCGTCTGGCGCGACTACGCGCGCCAGCACGGCAGCGTGGTGATGGACCGCGTGCATTTCGTGCGCCTCTCGGGCGATGCGAGCGTGAACGATCTGGCGGTGCATCTGGCACCCGGTGCCGACGAGGAAGCGCTGCGCGAACGCATCCGCGAGCGCGCCGAAGCCCTGGGCGCCGGCGGCCTGATCGAATTCGCCTCGGCCGGCCAGATCCGCGCCGTGTCGCTGCGCATCTTCGACCGCAGCTTCGCCGTCACCTACTGGCTGCAGGCGGTCGCCATCGCCATCGGCCTGTTCGGCGTGGCGGCCAGCTTCAGCGCGCAGGTGCTGGCGCGGCGGCGCGAGTTTGGCCTGCTCGCGCACCTGGGCCTCACACGGGCGCAGATCCTGGGCGTGGTGGCCCTCGAAGGCCTGGCCTGGACGGTGCTGGGCGCGCTCGCCGGCCTCGCGCTGGGCCTGGCGGTGAGCGTGGTGCTGGTGCACGTGGTCAACCCGCAGAGCTTCCACTGGACCATGGACCTCGCCCTGCCCTGGGCGCGGCTGCTCGCGCTGTGCGCCGCCGTGGTGCTGGCCGGCACGGCCACGGCCTGGCTGGCCGGGCGCGCCGCCGCCAGCCGCGACGCGGTGCAGGCGGTGAAGGAAGACTGGTGAACCCCATGCAACGCCCCACCCTTTCACCGGCCGATGGCCTGGCGCGCCGCAGCCTGCTCCTGGCCGGCAGCGGCCTGCTGGCCGCGCCCTGGCTGGGCGACCCGGCGTGGGCCCAGGCCCCGGCGGCGCCACGGATGCTCAGCCCGCGCGCCCTCCGATTCCCACGCGACCACGGCACGCACAACGACACCCGCACCGAGTGGTGGTACCTCACCGGCCACGCGCAGGACGCCGCCGGGCGCCCCTTCGGCGTCCAGGTCACGTTCTTCCGCAGCCGGGTCGATGCGGCGCAACCGCTGCAGAGCCGGCTCGCGGCCCGCCAACTGCTGTTTGCCCACGCCGCCATCACCGACGTGCAGGGCGGCCGGCTCTGGCACGACCAGCGCATCGCGCGCTGGAACGGCCATGCCCCTGCCGACCCGGCGCGTGGCGTGTTCGCCCGCGAGCAAGACACCCAGGTGGTGCTGCGCGATTGGTTCATCGCGCGCCAGCCCGACGGCGGCTACGCCACGGCGATCGCGGGTGACGACATCCGCATCGAGCTCACCGCCACGCCCACCCAGGCCATCCTGCTGCAGGGCGATGCGGGCTTTTCGCGCAAAGGCCCGCAGCCCGAACAGGCCAGCTTCTACGTCAGCCACCCACAGCTCACGGTGCGCGGCAGACTGGCCGTGCGCGGGCAAGCGTTCGAGATCGTGCAGGGCCGCGCCTGGCTGGACCACGAGTGGAGCGAAGCCATCCTGCACCCCGAGGCCGTGGGCTGGGACTGGATCGGCATGAACCTGTTCAACGGCGACTGCCTCACCGCCTTCCAGCTGCGCCGCCAGGACGGCAGCCCGCTCTGGGCGGGCGGCTCGGTGCGCAGCGCCGCCAGCGCACACAGCCCGACCGACATCCAGCGCTTTCACCCCGACGATCTCGACTGGGCGCCGCAGCGCTTCTGGAGCAGCCCGCGCACCCGCGCGCACTACCCGGTGGAGTGGCGCCTTCGCACGCCGGCAGAGGTCTACACCATCAAGGCCGTGATCGACCCACAGGAACTCGACAGCCGCCAGGGCACCGGAACGGTGTACTGGGAAGGCCTGTCGGACCTGTTCGACAGCGACGGCCAGCGCGTGGGCCGGGGCTACCTGGAGATGACGGGCTACGCCCAGCGGCAGGTGCTGTGAATGGCCAAACGCTCTTGCAGGAGCTCCGTGCATGAGTGCGCCCGGATATGGCAATAGGATCGCGACATAAGGGGGGACATCAACCTTGAAACGCCCGGTGAGGACCAGAATTCACCGACGTCTGAAATTGCACACATCGACTCACGTGCCAGAGGGTATTGTGCAGACCTTCCTTTGCTCCCTAGAATCGAGCATCATGCTTCAACGCAGCCAAAGTAGAAAAATCAACTTGTTAACTGTGCATCAAAAATATAACGTTTTATGAATGAACACTTGGCACTCAAAAAACAAGACCTGCTCAAAATCGCAGACATATTGATGTTTGCCTTGTTGCTCGCAAATATAGCCTTTTTATTTTGGTATGTCTTTGTTGGTTACCAGACCAACTTTCATTCAGACAGCGCAGCGAAGGCACTATTGGCCAGAGAAATATACGAAACGAAAAGTTATTTTCCAAAAGAATGGAACCACGTCAACAGCGATCTGTTTGTCGTCTTCGGACATCTATTCATAATACCCTTACTGGCATTCATGCCCGCGGGATTTACCGCCCACGCGATTTCAGGTGCGATATTTTCCTGCCTAATTCTGCATGGTGTCTGGCTGATAACCGGTCTCACCCCAATATCAGCTCGACGCAGAATAGCAGTAGTTGCGGTATTTGCATCTGGCATCTCCAGCATCATTGCCGAAAATCTATATGGTCAAGTCAGCTACGGCGTGGTCCTCCTTCTTTGCTCTTATCTGGTTTACTTTGCCTCGAAGTATCTGTCTTCCGATGATGCGCAAAAGTTCAAATGGTCCTTGCCGTTGGTCATCTTATTTTCGCTGGTCTACTGGGCCAATCCGAAACGCGCAGTTGTCACATACAGTCTTCCGCTTATCATCGCACTGGCCTGGTTGATTTTATCAACCGATGCCTCCAACCGGCGTGGTTTTCTCAAGCTTGCCGGTCTTGGATTAATCGGTGCGGCAGCTGGAAGCATGTTGCACATGATGACCATCTCGGAAGTCAACAATATATCAGGCGTATCCAATGCCCGCTGGCTATCGTACGAACTCATTGCAAGAAATATCACACTAAGCTTGAAAGGTGTGTATGCCCAACTTGGAGGGCTCCCTCTAGCGGATGCACCTCTATTTTCAATAAGCGGTCTTTATGCTGGCATGCGTTTTGGCATTGCAAGCTTGGTCATCGTGCTAGTACCAATAGCAATATCGAGAGCAATGAACAATCCCCGCGATATATCGAAATTCTTCGCCTTGTTTGCAGCCTCATCCATGTTGCTCACGTTATGCCTTCAAATCATGACAACGATTCCGGACATGAATGATCCCATCCAGAGTTCGCGATACATGGTTCCCGGTGTGATGCTATGCTTCATCGTTTTATTAACGTCTGAACTGCCATGGCATCGCCCCCCCGTTTGGGCGATATCCGTCTCGCTAATTTCAATCGTCTTTGCGTCAAGTGCATACCACACTTTTCGCCAGACCACCTCCAACCCAGAGACACTTGCGCAGCCAGGGCAGGTTAATCCTCGCAAGGAAAGCCTTGCCAAGTTCCTCTCCCAAAATAAATTGCACTACGGCTATGCAACCTATTGGAACGCGGGGGCTTTGACCGTATTCTCCAATGAACAATCCAAAGTTCGGCAGATTCAGATCAAGGATGGCATACCCATGCCAATGAGACATCTCTCATCCAATCGCTGGTACCGTCCCGCGGCCTGGCAAGGAAAGACCTTCTTGTTGCTTCATGAAAACGAAATCAATTTGGTGAATTGGCAACTGATGAAACAGATGGGTGCAATGCACGAAAAATTACATCGCATCGATGAATTTGCAATATTTGTATTTCCGGCGAACATTGCACGCAACCTCCCAGGCTGGGACACCCGCTACGAGGAATCTCATAGATTTCCTCTTACTGAGCGCGCGTTCAGAAATGTTGGCCTTCTACACAAGGATGACGCCGGGAATGGCCACATACTGATTGCAAAAAAGGGCGAAGAGGGTGCACTACACTACGGTCCATTCTTACCGTTAGAACCAGGCCAATACAAAGTTACTTTTGATGTGCTTGCAGACCATCATCCGGAAGGGGTCGCTCGAATTGATGTCGCCGGAGGACCGAATCAAAAAATATTTGGGGAGAAATTTTTACTGGAGAGCCATGCACCTCAAGAAATTATTTTTACACTTGAGGAAGCAAATACTCTGGAATTTCGCGTGTGGGCTTTAGGGACTGAGCGTGTGACCTTTAGGGGCTACGCCGTTCAACGCATTCCCGAATAAACCCGAACTTGTGACAGGATTTACAGTTTTTCACCTATCAGTCAAAGATCCACGTCAGATATGTTTGATAAATTAAAAGCGCGAAGCACGCATCAACTTATTTCCTAAAAAATAGCTTGAGTTAAATGAAATTCTTGCAAACCATAACATGAGCTCGCTCCGAGGAAGGAAGCATTTGGTATCAATAGCGCCAATTCGGGTTTTCGGATTTCCAAAAATGAAGGATAATTCTTGAAAAAAGTTGCCATCGTGCAATCCAATTACATTCCCTGGAAGGGCTATTTCGACATGATTGCTGCCGTTGACGAGTTCATTCTCTACGACGACATGCAATACACAAAGCGCGATTGGCGGAACCGCAATCTGATCAAAACACCCCAAGGTGTTCAATGGCTCACCGTTCCAGTGCTTGTAAAAGGAAAATTCCAACAAAAGATCCGCGACACCGAGATCGACGGTACCGATTGGGCTGCTGCACATTGGAAGGCAATGGTGCAGAACTACCGCCGCGCGCCCTGCTTCGCTGAAATTGCCAGTTGGCTAGAGCCGATCTATGTTGAAGGACTCTTCACTCATATATCACAATTGAACCGTCGTCTTATCGAAGCCATCTGCCAGTACCTGAAAATCAAGACCACGATCAAGAACTCATGGGACTATGCATTGCTCGATGGAAAAACCGAGCGTCTGGCCCATCTCTGTGCACAGGCTGGTGGTACAGAATACATCTCCGGTCCAGCGGCCAAAGACTATATAGAGGAGAAGATTTTTACCGAAATGGGGATAGAACTCACTTGGTTTGATTATTCAGGCTACTCGGAGCACCCTCAACTTTGGGGTGAGTTTTCGCATGGCGTCACGATCCTTGACCTGCTATTCAATTGCGGCAATGATTCTCCAAAATACATGAGGTATGTACGATGAAGTTGTCAATCGTTGCAACGCTTTACCAATCAGCTCCCTACATCGAAACGTTTTACCAAAGGGCAAGCGCTGCAGCACAGCAACTGGCTCAAGACGACTACGAAATTGTATTCGTCAACGATGGTTCACCGGATGCCAGTCTGGAGTTGGCTGTCGAACTCGCTCAAAACGATGCTCATGTTGTTGTCGTCGATTTGTCGCGGAATTTCGGTCATCATAAAGCGATGATGACTGGTTTGGCCCAATCCAGAGGACAACTTGTGTTCCTGATCGATAGCGATCTCGAAGAGGAGCCCGAGTGGTTATATCCATTCAGCCAGCAGATGCAGAGGGATGGCTGCGATGTGGTCTACGGCATCCAGGCAGAACGCAAAGGCGACGCATTTGAAAGGCTGACCGGCATGGCCTTCTACAAGCTGTTCCGTCTGCTGACCGGCATCAACCAACCCAACAACATTGTCACAGCCCGGCTCATGACCCGGCGGTATGTCCAAGCCTTGCTGAACCACCAGGAACGGGAGCTGAACATTGGCGGCCTTTGGATCATCACGGGGTTCAAACAATCGACGCAGCACATTCGCAAGCTCTCTACCAGTCCGACGACCTACACCTTGTCGGGAAAATTCAGCCATCTGATCAACGCAATAACTTCCTTCAGCAGCCTGCCACTGGTCTATACGTTTTATTCGGGCTTGGTTATCTCGGTCTCTGCGCTACTGTTCATCGCATATCTTTTCACTCGCTACTTCTTCATCTCAACGCCGCCAAGCGGCTACACCTCACTTATTGCCTCTGTCTGGCTGTTTGCTGGGCTGATCATTTTCTTCCTGGGGGTGCAGGGCATCTACATTTCCAAGATCTTCTCGGAAGTGAAACAACGCCCCTACACCATCATTCGGCAGATCTACCGAAACGTAGCTGAAACGGAGTGATCACATGGTGACGACCATCGGCCCCATCCCCGACACAAGCCACGGAGCCCCAGCCCACACAATCCGAGTACCGCTCACGCAGGGGATCCCCTCTTCATGCGGCTGCTCACCAACCAGAACCTGATGGCAATGACCAACAAGCTGATGGTCGGCCTGGCTCCACAGGAGATCAAGATCACCGACATCAGGGATATCGAGCGACTGACCCCAAACCGAAGAGACTTCCTGTGCCTGAGCTACCAGGAGCCCCCTTCACGCGAGCAATACCTGCCCACGTGCGACCACCAGAAATACCCAGCCCCCGGAAGCACACGATGACTCACGAAGCGAACACGGCCATCCTCTCAGAGATCGCGAACTACTACACCGACAAGCTGGCGCAGCACGGCGAGACACCGGGCGGAGTGGATTGGAATGGCACAGAAAGTCAGATGCTGCGTTTCGAACAACTGAGCAATGTTCTGCCAGCCTCGGGCGACTTCTCCCTGAACGACCTGGGATGCGGTTACGGTGCATTGCTGGATTACCTTCAGCACAAACAGCTACCTTGCAGATACCTTGGCGTTGATGTCTCTCCCGACATGATTCGGGCGGCCGGTCGAAGGCATGCGGCCACCCCGCTAAGCCGGTTCCTCACCGCCGCGGAACCGGACCAGGTCGCCGACTACGGTGTCGCCAGCGGCATCTTCAATGTGCGGCTGGGGCGAACAGATGCCGAATGGTATGACCATTTGCAGAGCACACTGGATGCCCTGGACCGCACGAGCTTGCGCGGATTCTCGTTCAACTGCCTGACCTCCTACTCTGACGAGGACAAGAAGCGCGATTACCTCTACTACGCTGACCCCTGCCGACTGTTCGATTTGTGCAAGCGGCGCTATGCCAAGCAAGTTGCGCTGCTGCACGACTATGGGTTGTATGAATTCACCATCCTGGTCAGGAAAACGCCATGAAAAAGCCACTTGTCATCTTTGGTTCTGGTGATATTGCACAGCTGGCACATTATTATTTCAGTACCGACTCTGAATATGAAGTGACCGCCTTCACTGTCGATTCGAGCTACATCCAGGCGTCCGAATTTTGCGGACTGCCTGTTGTTGCATTTGAAGATGTTGCCGACAAATACCCACCTGAGCGCTGTTCGTTTTTTGTTGCACTGAGCTATTCCAAACTCAATGCCATTCGCAAGGAAAAGTTTCTCGCTGCAAAAGAAAAAGGATATCAGCTTGTGAGCTACATCAGCTCACGTGCGACTGTGCTTAATGATGGAGGCATCGGAGAAAACTGCTTCATTTTTGAAAACAACACAATCCAGCCCTTTGTGAGAATTGGCAACAATGTAACCATTTGGAGCGGCAACCACATTGGTCATCACTCTGTTATTCATGATCACACCTTCATTGCATCGCATGTGGTAGTCTCAGGTGGTGTGGTCATTGGCGAACAATGTTTTATTGGAGTGAATGCCACACTCCGGGACCACATCAAAATCGGTGATCGTTGTGTGGTTGGTGCCGGGTCTTTGCTGCTCGGCGATGCCGAACCAGAGGGTGTTTACATTGGTGCCGCAACCGAGCGCTCAAAAGTCCCCAGCACGAGGCTAAGAGGCATATGACTCAATACTGGAAAAAGCTAGGCCAACTTTATGATCCAACTTTAAAGGCTCGGCATCCAAAACTGAACTCCCATGCGGCAAACCCTTTACCCGTCCACATGGGAAGTGATGTTTATCGTGTGTTTTTCAGTGGGCGCGATGAAAACAATCGTTCATCCGTAGGTGCGGTCGATGTCGACATTGTTCAACGAAAGGTTATTGCTGAGCATCGCCATCCATTTTTTGAACATGGACCATCCGGTGGTTTTTTTGCCGATGGAGTGAGCATAGGCAACTGCTATGAAGTGGATAATGTTCTATACATGTTGTTCATGGGTTGGCAAGCTCCGGTAGATGGGCATTGGCGCGGTGATATCGGCCGTTTGATCGTGACCCCTGAGTTTTCTCTGGAGCTGGAAAGTTCAAAACCGTTTATGGGCAGCGATTCAACCGACCCGATCAGTTTGTCCTACCCGTGGGTGTTGGAAAAACCACTGGGCGGCTTCAACATGTGGTACGGATCCACGCGCGCTTGGGATGCGGGAAACGGTGAGATGTTGCACGTCATTCGGCATGCGTCTTCTGATGACGGTCATCATTGGCATCGCAGTGGTTTGACTGTACCGTACGAGCTAGGACGTGCTCAGGCCTTTTCAAGACCAACCGTCATGACGTGCAAGCTGGGCGGTTTTGAGATGTGGTTCTCTTACCGAAGCGGATCTGGAGAAAAATACCGCATCGGCTATGCCAAAAGCACCGACGGATTGAACTGGTCTCTCCACTTGGAAATGGCGGGAATCTCGGTTTCAGACAGTGGCTGGGACTCCGAGATGATTGAATACCCCTTTGTGTTTGATCATGCCGGGAATCGGTACATGCTTTATAACGGCAATGGATATGGGAAAACGGGATTCGGCTTGGCCGTATTGGAGATTGCTTGATGGCACGAATTATTGATCATTTGTACATCATAGGCACGATACTTTTCACAGTTTACAGCCAGCTTGTCATGCGGTGGCAAGTCGCGGCGGCTGGTCCATTACCCATCGATGCACCCGGCAAGGCGAGCTATGTCATCAATTTGTTGCTTAACCCTTGGGTGCTATCCGGGATGGTGGCAACTTTTTTGGCAGGTATTTCGTGGATGCTTGCCATGACCAAATTCGAGATCAGCTACGCATATCCATTCGTGAGCTTGAACTACATTTTGGTGTTGGCAGCGGCATTCTTCTTGCTCAATGAAACACTCAGCGCAACCAAATTAATGGGCAGCGCTCTTGTCATCATTGGCATCATCGTAATTTCAAAGGGTTGAAAGTGGGGCAAATCACAAGCGGCGTCAGGGCCATACTTTCATCCCCCATCATCTACAACTCGCTCCAAAGAATGATGGGAGCTCATAAATCCCGCCAAGAACTGGTCGATAAATTTATTTGCCCTGCATCTGGCTCTCGAATATTGGATATTGGATCCGGGACTTCGGAAATTCTTCAGCACCTTCCGGCCAACATTGAATACTGGGGTTTTGATATAAGTCTCGAGTACGTTTCGGCAGCAAAAAAGAAGTATGGTGCACGAGGCCATTTTCATTGCGGCTTGCTTAGCGAATCGTTGTTGGCTGATTTGCCCAAGTTTGACAGGGTGCTGGCTTTGGGTGTCTTGCACCATTTGGATGATGGGCAGGCCCGGGAGGTATTTTCCCTTGCGCACAAGGCACTTGAGGACAATGGACGAATGATTGCCATTGATCCATGTCTGGCTGATGATCAAAGCGCCATAGCACGCTATCTGATATCAAAGGACCGAGGGCAGAACGTGCGTGATGCTGAAGCGTACGCCACTCTTGCGAATGGCTCATTTCCGCGCGTGCACGGAGAAATCCATCACCGCAGATGGATTCCCTACACACATTGGATCATGGAGTGCAGCAAGTGATCACTCCTTTCAACAAACCTTACATGACAGGCAAAGAGCTTTGGTACATATCCCAAGCTCATGCCGCTGGCCATCTCTCAGGTGATGGCCAGTTCACCAAGCGCTGCTCCCAATGGTTGGAGCAACGCATCGGGTGTGAAAAGGCTTTGCTCACCCACTCCTGTACTGCGGCCCTTGAAATGGCGGCGATGCTCGCGGACCTGGGGCCGGGGGATGAGGTGATCATGCCTTCCTACACGTTCGTTTCCACTGCGAACGCTTTTGTTTTGCGGGGTGCAACGCCTGTGTTTGTCGATATTCGTCCAGACACCTTGAATATGGACGAAACGTTGATCGAAGCCGCCATCACCCCGCGAACCAAGGCCATTGTGCCGGTGCACTACGCGGGCGTGGCGTGCGAGATGGACACGATCATGGGCATCGCGCGGCGTTACAAGCTCCTCGTGATTGCGGACGCAGCGCAAGGGATCATGTCATCCTACAAAGGACGGCCACTTGGGTCGATCGGGCATCTTGGCTGCCTGAGCTTTCACGAGACAAAGAACATTATTTCGGGAGAAGGCGGGGCTTTGCTGGTCAACGATGCCGAATTTGTGGAGAGGGCCGAGATCATCCGCGAGAAGGGCACCAACCGCAGCCAGTTTTTCCGCGGACAGGTGGACAAATACACGTGGTGCGACATTGGCTCAAGCTTTTTGCCCGGTGAGTTGATCACCGCGTTCCTGTGGGCGCAAATGGAGGCGGCTGACGACATCAACCAGAGGCGCTTGGCATTGTGGCAGCGGTATCACAATGCCCTTGCGTCATTTGAACGAGCCGGCCTGGCCAGGCGTCCGGTGGTGTCGGCACATTGCCAGCACAATGCCCACATGTACTACCTGTTGTTGCCCGATTTGGCCGCACGCACCTGTTTTATCGAGACACTCAAAACAAAAGGCATTGGGGCGGTGTTTCACTACGTTCCGCTCCACTCCGCACCGGCATGTACCGGGTATGGAAGGGCTCATGGCGACATGCGCCACACCGATTCGCTGTCTGACAGACTGGTCCGTTTACCGCTCTGGATGGGGCTGGAAGAGCACATCAACGAAGTGATTGTCGAGATTGGAAATGCTCTAAATGCCATTGGTGCACGGTGATTTTTCGTAGCATAGGCACCGTACGTTTCACTCGAAAATACGCATAATCTTCCGCCCCGAAAGCCGTTGGCTTTCTACAATCACCGGCGTTTGCACTCGACGCTGAAGTACCTGCGCGAAGCACTGCTGGATCAATGCTTCACCGGTTGGCCATCCGTGATGATCGTCCCCGGGTACAACAGCACGGTCTCGCCCTCGCGCAGGCCGTCCTTGACCCAGGCCACCTCGGTGTTGCGGTCGTGGAAGGCCACCGCCCGCGCGCGCGCCTTGCCGGCTTCGACCACGAACACGCGCCACTGATCACCGTCGCGCACCAGCGCCGCGGTGGGCACCAGCAGCACGCCCGCCTGAGACGACACGGTGATGCGCGCATCGACGCGAAAACCATCGCCCAGGCGCTGCGCCTCGGTGGGCGCAGAGGCCAGGCCCACGACCACGTTCACCCGCTGTTCCTCGATGCCCAGGGCCGACACCTTGGTGAAGGCCACCGGCTCGACGCGGGTGACCCGCCCGGCCAGGGCCGGCGCACCGCTGCCGGTGGACAGCTGCACCGGCGCGCCGGGCTGGATCTGTTGCACTTCGCCCGAGAGCACGTCGATCACCGCCTCCATGGCCGCGGTGTCGCCGATCTCCAGCAGCGACTGGCCCGCGGTGACCGCGACCGCGCTGTCCTGGTGCAGCTTGAGCACCTGCCCGTCGACCGGGCTCTTGAGCGACCACAGGCCCGTCGATTTCGCGCCGGCCGCGGGCTCCGAGCGGCTCAGGGCCGCGCGGGCCTCGGCCGCGGCGAAATCGGCGGCGCTCTGCTCGGCGCGCGCGGCGTTGAGCGCCTGTTGCGCGGCCTGGCGCGCCAGCACGGCCTGGTCGCGCGCCGAGGGGGCGATGAAGTTGTCGCGCGCCAGCTTGTCGGCCCGCTCGGCCTCCAGCGTGGCCTGGGCCAGCGCGGTCTGCAGGCGCTGGGCCTGCGCGGCGGCGGCGCGGCGCGCGGCTTCGGCGCTGCCCACGCGCTGCTGCAGGACGGTGCGCGTGCGCGCGTCGATCATCTGCGGCGCCACCGGCTCCAGCGTGGCCACCACGTCGCCGGCCTTCACCGCGTCGCCCACCTTCAGCGTGGGCCGCAGCAGGGTGGCCGGCGTGGGCGCGGTGATCAGGTAGCGGTTTTTCAGGCGCAGCACGCCGTCTTCCTCGATGGCCTGCTCGAAGGTGCCGGTGGCCACGGTGGCCACTTCCACCGTGAGCGGGCGCGGCCGGTAGGCGGCGTAGACCAGTGCGGCGGCGCCCGCCACGAGCAGCCCGCCCACCACCCAGCGGCGAACCGGTTTCCAGGATTTCTTCTCGTTCATTCGCGTACCTTCAACACAGAAACCAGGTCCAGCCGGTCGATCTGCCGGCGCACCAGCAGCGCGCTGGCGATGCCGGCGGCGAGCACGATGAGCGCCGCCGACGCATAGGTCGAGGGCTCGATGATCACCGGAAAGTCGATGCTGTCGGAGGACATCAGCCGCATCATCAGCGTGGCCAGCCCCCAGCCCGTCAGGGCCCCGATGGGCAGCGCCACCAGCAGCTCGGCGCCGAGCTCGGCCAGCAGCAGCACCGACACCTCGGCCCGCGTCATGCCCAGCACGCGCAGGCTCGCCAGCTCCCAGGCGCGCTCGGAGAGCGAGATGCGCGCCGCGTTGTAGATGATGCCCACGGCCATGGCCACCGCGAACAGCGTGAGGATGCCGCTGAAGACGCCCATGTTGCGCGAGGTGGTCTCGTTGAACGCGGCCATCGAGCCGGCCTTGTCGAACACCGCGTTGATCCCCGGCGCGGCCTTCACCGCGGCCCAGAACGCGTCCATCGCCCGCGGGTCCACCTGCAGCGCCGCGTCGGCCACGCCGTCGCCGTCGCGCGCCAGGGTGTTCATCGCCTCCAGGTTCATGTAGAGCAGCTGGCCGAACATGCTTTGCACGATGTCGACCACCTCCACCCGCACCTGGGTGCGGTTCCAGAGCCGGAACTCCATGTCGATGCGGTCGCCCACGCGGGCATCGAGTTCGCGCGCGAGCAGCGCCGAGAGCACCACGCCCTGCGCCGGCATCGCCACCGCGCCGCGTCGGTCGTCCACCACGCGCATCAGCCGCGCGTCGCTGCGGTAGCCGGTGAGCGCCGTGTCCACGCTGCGCCCCCGCAGCCGCACGCGCACCGGCTCGGTGCGGTAGGGCTCGGCGTCGATCACGCCGGGCAGGCGTTTGAGGTCGCGCGCCACGCTCACCGGCACCGGGCGGTGGAAGTTGACCAGCACGTCGCCCTGCTGCACCTGGCGGAACTGCACGTCCACGATGTGCGCGATGGCGTCGATCCAGAACGCGCCCGAAATCTGCAGCGCCACCGCCAGCGCGATGCCGGTCACGGTGAAGGCCGCGCGCAGCGGGCGGCGCTCGAAGTTGCGGATCACCATCATCGCGCCGGTGCTGACAAAACGGCGCAGGCCCAGGCGCTCCACCAGCGTGGGCTGGTAGGCTGGCGGCGCGGGCGGTTGCATGGCCTGCGCGGGCCGCAGCCGCACCACGGCGTGGATCGCCGTCCAGGTGCCCAGCGCGGCCGCGCCGCCGGCCAGCAGCGCCGAGACCCCGACCAGCCAGGGCCGGGTCACGTAGGCCAGCCGGTTGAAGCGGAACACCTCGTCGTACAGGCTGAGCATGCCCTGGCCGATCAGCACGCTCAGGCCCAGCCCGGCCAGCACGCCGAGCCCGGCGATGGCGAAGGCGAGCTGGATGTAGTGCCAGGCGATCGCGCCGTCGCTGTAGCCCAGCGCCTTGAGCGCGGCGATCTGGCTGCGCTGCGTGGCCACCTGGCGGCTGAGCACCACGTTGAGGATGAACATGGCCACCATAAGAAAGATCGAGGGCAGCACGGTGCCCATCACCTTGAGCTGGGCCAGCTCGTCTTCCACGATCTTGGCCGAGAGCTGCTTGTCGCGGCCCACGGCGCCGATCGCGCCAAAGGGTTCGAGCAGGCGGTCCACCTGGGCCAGCACGGGCGCCGCCGCCACACCCGCGTCCAGCCGCAGCGCGGCCTGGTTGAACGCGCCCTGCATGTCGAAGGCCTGGACCATGCGGTCGTCGTCGATCCACCAGATGCCGAACGACTGGTCGTCGGGCGCACCGCCCTGCGAGGCGAACACGTATTCGGGCGAGGCCACCGTGCCCACCAGGTGCACCCGCTCGCGTTTGCCGTTGAGGATGGCGTGCACGGTGTCGCCGGGGTTCAGGCTGCGCGCCACGGCGAAACGGTCGCTCACCAGCGCCTCCAGCGCGCCGTCGCGCTCGGGCCAGCGCCCGCGCTTGAGCGTGAGCGCGTTCAGGCCCTGGCGACCGGCGTGCGCGCGGGCCAGGTCCAGCCCGATGAAGCGCCCGGTCACGGGCGGGGCCACGCCGGGCAGGTCGATCTGGGCGTCGAACACCACGTCGAGCTTGACCTCGGCCACGCCGTCGAGCGCGGCCAGCCGATCGCGCAGGTGCACCGGCGCGCGCTTGACGCTGGCGAACACGTCGGCCAGGCGGTTGTCGCGGTAGAAGGCGTCGCGCGAGCCCTTGAGCGACTCGTGCACCGAGAACATGCCCACGAAGCCGGCCACACCGATGGCCACCACCACCGCGATGGTGAACACCTGCGCGCGCAGACGCTGGAGGTCGCGCCAGAGCTTGATGTGGATGGCCTTCATGGCGCGTTCACCAGCTCAGGCCCGCGGCCGCCACCTTGTGCGTGTTGACGCGGGTCTCGACGATGCGCCCGTCGGCCAGGCGCAGCACGCGGTCGGCCATCTCGGCGATGGGCGCGTTGTGCGTGATCACGATGGTGGTGGTGCCCAGTTCGCGGTTCACGTGTTCGATGGCCTGCAGCACCATCACGCCGGTGGCGCAGTCGAGCGCGCCCGTGGGCTCGTCGCACAGCAGCACCTGGGGGTTCTTGGCGATGGCGCGCGCGATCGCCACGCGCTGCTGCTCGCCGCCCGAGAGCTGCGACACGAAGTGGTTCAAACGCTCGCCCAGGCCCACCAGCGCCAGCGCGTCCTCGGGCTTCATGGGGTCTTCGGCGAGGTCGGTCACCAGCGCCACGTTCTCGCGCGCGGTCAGGCTGGGAATCAGGTTGTAGAACTGGAACACGAAGCCCACGTGCTCGCGCCGGTAGCGTGTGAGCTCGGCGTCGTCGGCGCCGATGAGTTCGTGCGTCTCGCCCGCGTGGGTCCATTGGGCCGTGCCGCTGGTGGCCGTGTCCAGGCCGCCGAGGATGTTGAGCAGGGTGGACTTGCCGCTGCCCGAGGCGCCCAGCAGCACCACGAATTCGCCGCGCACGATGTCCAGATCGACCCCACGCAGCGCGTGCACCGCGGTCGCGCCCTCGCCATAGACCTTGGTCAGGCCGCGGGCCTGGAACACGGATTCGGTGCGGGCGATGGGAGCATCCATGGGTTCGGGTGTGGCAGCGGTTCCAGGGCCTCGCGGACGCGCGACCCGTGGACAGTATTGCAGCAATGCCGCTTCCGGCCCTGACTTGTATCAAGCGCCCGCCAGACACCACGCACGCACCCCGGGGCCGCGCGGCCCGGGGTGCCCACCACAGCGCTATTCCCAGAGCTGCTTCACACGCGCGTCGCGCCCGCAGGACAGGCGGTAGTAGTTGTAGCGCACCGGGTTCTTCTTGTAATAGTCCTGGTGGTAGTCCTCGGCCAGGTAGAACGCGCTGGCCGGCGCCAGCTCGGTGTGGATGGTCTTGAAGCGCCCGCTTTTCAGCAGCGCGTCGCGGCTGGCCTGGGCCACCTGGCGCTCGGCCTCGTTGCCCCAGTAGATGCCGCTGCGGTACTGGCTGCCCACGTCGCAGAACTGCCGGTCTTTCACGGTGGGGTCGATGTGGCGCCAGAAGTATTCGACCAGCTGCGCATAGCTCACCCGGGCCGGGTCGTAGACCACGCGCACGGCCTCGGTGTGGCCGGTGCGGCCCGCGCTGACCTGTTCGTAGCTGGGGTTGGCGGTGTTGCCGGCGGTGTAGCCGGACTCGACCTCCACCACCCCGGGCAGCTTTTCAAAGTCCTTCTCGATGCACCAGAAGCAGCCGCCGGCAAAGACCGCCGTGGCGGTGGCCGCCTGGGCCGTGGCCGCGGCGGTGGCCAGCAACGCGGTCAGCGCCAGCAAACGTGGGGTCTTCATCATGGTCAGGTCCTCAGTGGGGGCAAGGTCTGGCCCTGGGGCACGAAGGCCAGGGCCACGCCGTTGTTGCAATAGCGTTTGCCGGTGGGTGGGGGGCCGTCGCTGAACACGTGGCCCTGATGCCCGCCGCAGCGCGCGCAGTGGTATTCGGTGCGCGGGACGATCAGCTTGAAGTCGGTCTGGGTGCCCACGGCCTCGGGCAGCGGCTGCCAGAAGCTGGGCCAGCCGGTGCCGCTCTCGTATTTGTGGGCGGCGTCGAACAGCGGCAGGTGGCAGGCCGCGCACACATAGGTGCCCGGGCGCTTTTCGGCGTTGAGCGGGCTGCTGCCGGCGCGCTCGGTGCCGTGCTCGAACAGCACGGCGTAGGCCGCGGGCGAGACGAGCTTTTTCCACTCAGCCTCGGTCTTCTTCAGCGCAGCGGGGGGTGCGGCCCGCGCGCTGGCAGGCAGCGCCGCGGCGGCGCACCAGCCGGTCAGGCGCTTCAACAGGTCTCTGCGTTCCATGGCGGTCTCCATTGTTTCGATACCGTGAGTCGGACCTGGCGCAGGAACCTTACAGCGAATGCAAAGACCCCACCCCGGTCCCACGTGAAGGCGGGTGCGTGGGTGGTCGGTCTGCGCGATCGGGTCTGCCGCACACGGACGGTGCGACGACGCACAGACGCACGCGCCGCCTGGGCCTAAAAACCAAGGGTGGTGAACGCCCCTTGTTCACCCGCAACCAAAGGACATCGCATGAACTGGGACACCATTCAAGGCAACTGGAAACAACTCACCGGACGGGCCAAGCAACAGTGGGGCAAGCTGACCGACGACGACCTGCAGGTCGTGGCCGGCCACCGGGACCAGCTCGCTGGCAAGATCCAGGAGCGCTATGGCATCGCCAAGGACGAGGCCGAAAAGCAGCTCAAGGACTGGGAAGACCGGGCCGACGACAGCTGGTTGAAATAACCCCCTGCCGCGCTTCGCCCCCGTGGGGCGCGACACTGGCCGGCCGTCCTGAGCCGGTCGAAAGGTGGCCCGGCGGTGCCCTGGGCTGCGCTGCGCTGCGCTGTGAGCAGCGTAGGGAAGCGCGAACCCTAGTGTTTGTGCCCCGTCAGCTCCGTGTGGAGCAGCTTGTCGGCGGCGTAGCAGCTGCAGGCCTGCTCCTCCAGCGCCGCGCGGTTGAGCACCGTCAGTTCGCCCCGGTGGTAGGCGATGAAACCGCTGCTCTGAAACTCACCGGCGGCCACCGTCACGCCCACGCGGCGCACACCGAGCATCAAGGCCATGAACTCCTGCGTGACGTGGAAGCTGTCGGCCTGGGCGCGGTCCTGGCTCATCAGCAGCCAGCGCGCCAGGCGCGGGCCGATCTCGTGGAACCGCTCGCAGGCCGAGGCCAGCGTCTGCTGGTGCAGCCGCACCAGCAGGCTGGTCTGCAGCACCTGCAGCAGCGCCGGGCTGCTCGCCAGCTCCGCGCGCAGGGCCTCGGCGCCGATGCGCCAGCTGTTGCCCGCGCCCTGCACCAGGGCGCGCCACGGCGTCTTCGCCAGCCCCAGCACCAGCTCCGAACCGAGCATGGCCTCGCGCCCCACCATGCCCACCTCCAGCGCCGGGTAGTGGTCCACGTCGATCACCAGCGAGATGAAGCCTTCCAACGGAAAGTAGGCGTGACTCAGCGGCTCGCCGCGCACGCTGAGCTCGGCGGACAACACCAGCTCGAAGGGTTCGCACTGGTCGATCAGATGCCGTCGCGCCGCGTTCGGCAGCTGTTGCAGCAGGAGGTTGTCGGCATGTGCCATGAATGTGGGTTGTCCTTGGTGGCTCAGCGCCAGCCGAAAGGGATGGCGTCATGGAATCCGCCCCGGACGGCATGTCCGCGGTGAACCGAAAAACAGTGTGTGCGCCGCCAACGGGCTTGACTGTCTGCCAGCGCACACAAGGGCTTTTCGGGCCGGCACTGTGGCGATTGCGCACATGTATTCCAGCGCACGGACGCTGTGCACACCACGCCCTAAAAACGGGGGGTGCACTCCGCGCAAATGCGTCTCTGACGCGAGAAAGACCTCCATGAAATCAAAGTCCGTCCTCCACCTGCTCGGCCTCGCCGGCATGGCCACCTTCCTGGCATCGTCGGCGTACGCGCAGGACACCAGCCACTTCTACGGCGGTGGCTCGGTGGGCCAGTCGCGCACGGAGCTCGACGCCCCGCGCACCACCGGCATCCTGCTGCCCGGCGTCAACACCTCGGGCACCGCCAGCGACGAAAAGGACACCGCTTTCAAGATCTTTGGCGGCTACCAGTTCAACCGCAACCTCGCCATCGAGGGTGGCTATTTCGACCTGGGCAAGAACCGCTTCACCACCAACACCGCGCCCTTCGGCACGCTGTCCGGTGAAACCCGGGTCCATGGCATGAACCTGGATCTGGTGGGCACCATGCCGCTGACCGAGCGCTTCTCGGCCTTGGCCCGCGTGGGCGCGCAACACGCCTGGTCCGAAGACCGCTTCAGCGGCACCGGCGCGGGCGCGGGCATCTCCTCGCGCAGCAAACACAACGACACCAACTACAAGGTCGGCCTGGGCGTGCAATACGAGATGTCGTCCTCGGTGTGGGTCCGCGGCGAGTTGGAGCGCTACCGCCTGAAGAACGCCACCGGCCACCGCACCAACACCGACGTCGTCTCGGTCAGCCTGGTGTTCCCGTTCGGCCGTGCGCCCGCTGCTCAGGTGGCCGCGGCCCCGGTCTATGTGGCGCCCGCCCCGATGCCGGCACCGGTGGCGGCGGCCCCCATGCCCGCCCCCGTGGCGGTGGCCCCCGCGCCCCAGCGCGTGAGCTTCTCGGCCGACACGCTGTTCGGCTTTGACAAGGCCACCGTGCGCCCCGAAGGCAAGGCCGAACTGGACAAGTTCAGCAACCAGCTCGGCGGCACCCGCTACCAGTCGATCAGCGTCGAGGGCCACACCGACCGCCTGGGCTCCACCGCCTACAACCAGACCCTGTCCGACGAGCGGGCCGCCTCGGTCAAGAACTACCTCGTGAGCAACGGCAAGGTGGACCCGGCCCTGATCAGCGCCGTGGGCAAGAGCGAGAGCCAGCCCGTGACCGCCGCGGGCGATTGTTCCGACAAACAGTCGCGCGCCCAGTTGATCAATTGCCTGCAGCCCGACCGCCGCGTGGAAGTGGAAGTCAACGGCACCCGTTGAGCCTCTGACCTCCTGAGCGCCTGCCGTGCCCTGTGGGGCAGCAGCAGGCGCAAAGGCCAAAGCCCGCCCCAGCGGTATCGCTGGGGCGGGCTTTCTCTTGGGCTCTGGCTTTGTGAGGCGCGAGCGGCGAAACGGCTCAGGCGCTGGCGCTGACGGGCTTCACGCCAGCGTCAAGCGGCAGTCCAGCGGCCAGCCTGGCGCCGGCACGGCGGGGGCCTGCGGCAGGCCGACCAGGGTGAGGTCCTGCTGTTGCTGCGCGCGGCGCCAGCGGGCCATCTGCTCGCCCAGCGCGGCGGTGTCCAGCCCCACCACGCGCACCTCCACGAACAGCACCGCCCGGGCCTCTTCGATGCGCGCGAGCACGCAGTCGCCGAGGTCGATCACGGTGCCGTCGTAGGCGGGGTCGGCGGGGTCCATTTCATCGAGCCGCGCGATCAGGTGGCGCAGCGGGGTGTGGTCCCACAGCGCGGCCTGCGCACGGACATTGCAGCCCAGCACCGGACGCACCACCGGGTAGAAGATCTCTTCTTCGATCTGCGCGTTCAGGCTCAGCGCGTCGCACAGCCGGTCCACGATCTCGGCCTTGCGCGCGGGGGCACAACCTTCCACCAGACGCAGGCCGTCGTATTCGCGCAGCAGTTTTCGGATCACCTCGTAGTCCAGCCGCAACTGGTCGAGGGCGTCGCGGGCGCGCAAGCCGGCTTTGGGCCGCATCGGTGGCTCCAGGGCCGCCGCGCTCAAGCGGGCCGCGGGGGCGGCATGCCCGGCGTGGCCGGCGGCGTGTCGGTGGTGGTGGGTGGGTGCACCGGCCGAAGCGGGTGCCCTGTGGGCGGTGTGCCTTCGCCGGTCACGGCGTTGTCCGGCGGCTGCGGTGCGAGCGGTTGGGACGTGGTGACTTTGTTGGCGAGTTCGATCATGGCAAGTTCCTGGCACTGGAGTTGCGCACAACGCGCCCATCCGTGTGTCTTTGTAAGGGTTGCCGCCCGGCAGCGTCTGTGCGACACCGCACGAACCCGGCGCCCGCCTCACACCGCCATGCGGTGAGGCAGCAGCCGGTCGTACTCGTTCTTGACCACGGCATAACACTCGCAGACGCGTTCTTCGAGCGCGTCGCGATCAAGCACCGTGATGTGCCCGCGGGCGTAGCGGATCATGCCCAGCTTCTGCAGCTTGAGCGCCGCTTCGGTCACGCCCTCGCGGCGCACGCCGAGCATGTTGGCGATCAGTTCCTGCGTCATCACCAGCTCGTTGCCGCTCAGGCGGTCCAGGCTCAGCAACAGCCAGCGGCACAGCTGCTGGTCCAGCGAGTGGTGGCGGTTGCACACCGCCGTCTGCGCCATCTGGGTGATGAGCGCCTGGGTGTAGCGCAGCAGCAGGTGCAGCACCGGCCCGGAGCGGTTGAACTCGTCCTTGATGTCGGCCGCGCGCAGGCGGTAGCCCTTGCCCGCGCTCTGCACCACGGCGCGGCTGGGTGTGGTCTCGCCACCCATGAAGAGCGCAATGCCCACCAGCCCCTCCCTGCCCACCACCGCGATTTCGGCCGAGGCGCCGTTTTCCATCACGTACAGCAGCGAGACGATGGCGTTGGTGGGGAAGTACACGTGGCTCATCTTGCTGCCCGACTCGTACAGCACCAGGCCCAGCGGCAGGTCCACCGCCTCCAGCAGGGGCGCCACGCGTTGCCACTCGGGCGCGGGCATCGAGGCCAGCAAGTCGTTGGCCGACTGGTCCGGTGCAGTATCCATTGTTCGTAGTCCCCTGGTGTGGTTGTGTTCGTCGCCCACCCGCCCGGCGGGAGAGCCGGGCAGCGTGGTGTGTCCGGTAGCGTACAGACAAACAGGGGCCCTGTCTGTACGCTGACGTACAGTGGCCGCCCTGCGGTGGCCAGGGGCGGGTTGTCCACGTCGCGGCTCAGGCGGCGGGCGGCAGCGGCACGACGCAACAGCTGTTTTGCGGCAGATCGGTCCAGCGCAGGGGCTCGCCCACCCCCAGCAAACGGGCATGGGGTTCGGTGCAGGCGGCCAGGGCCGCCAGCGGGTCGCCGCGCACCAGCACGAAGCGCATGTGGCGACCGTTGCGCACCAGCGTCAGCTCGGCCCGTGGCCAGTGCGTGGGCAAACAGGGGGTGAAGCACAGGTCCTCGGCGCCGATCTGCAGGCCCAGGATGGACCCCAGCGCGGCCCGGTGCAGCCAGCCCGCGGCACCCGTGTACCAGCTCCAGCCGCCGCGGCCCTCGTAGGGCGGCTGGCTGTAGACGTCGGCCGCCATCACATAGGGCTCCACGCCGTAGCGCGGCCCCCAGTGGGCGTGCGCCGCGCGGTGGGCCGGGCTCAGGTAGGTGAAGTAGCGGTAGGGCGTGTCCTGGGCGGCGGCGTTGCCCGGCTCGCGCTGCGCCAGGGCGGCCGCGGCCATCAGCGCCCAGACGCCGGCGTGGGCGTACTGCCCGCCGTTTTCGCGCACGCCCGGCGGGTAGGCCTGGATGTAACCGGCGCTGGGGCTGGCGTGTTGCAGTGGCGGGTCGAGCAGGCGGATCAGGCCGTGCTCCCGGTCCACCAGCTGGGCCTCCACCGCGTCCATCGCCAGGCGCTGGCGCTCGGGCGAGGTCTGGCCCGAGAGCACGCTCCAGGCCTGGGCGATCAGGTCGATGCGGGCTTCGGCCTGGAGGGCCGAGCCGAGCGGGCTGCCGTCGTCGAAGAAGGCGCGCTTGAACCAGGCGCCGTCCCAGGCCTCGCTGCCCAGCGCAACGCGCCAGCCGGCCAGCGCGGCTTCCCAGGCGCGCGCCCGGTCGCGTTCGCCGCGTGCGCGCGCCAGCGGCAGCCAGTCGTTCACGATGCCGCACAGGAACCAGGCCAGCCAGACCGACTCGCCCCGCCCTTCGCTGCCGACGCGGTTCATGCCGTCGTTCCAGTCGCCGCTGCCCATCAGCGGCAGGCCGTGGGCGCCCACCGGCAGGCTGCGGTCAATGGCGCGCGCGCCGTGCTCGTAGACGCTGGCGGTTTCGGCGCTAATGCCGGGCGTGTCGTAACGGTCTTCCGCGCCCTCGGGCAAGGGCGCGCCGTCGAGAAAGGGCGCGGTCTCGTCCAGCAGGGCGGTGTCGCCGGTGGCCTGCAGGTAGTGCGTGGTGGCGTAGGGCAGCCACAGCAGGTCGTCTGAAAAATGCGTACGCACGCCGGCGCCGCCCGGCGCGTGCCACCAGTGCTGCACGTCGCCGGCCCCAAACTGGCGCGAGGCGCAGAGCACGATCTGCGCGCGCAAGATGGCCGGGTCGGCCCCCACCAGGGCCATCGCGTCCTGCAACTGGTCGCGGTAGCCGGTGGCGCCGCCGGCCTGGTAGAAACCGGCCTTGGCCCACAGGCGCGAGGACACGGTCTGGTAGAGCAGCCAGTGGTTGACCAGGGTGTCGAACAGCGGGTCGGGCGTGGCCACCTGGGTCGTGCCCAGCAGCGCGTCCCAGCGCGCCGAAGTGCGGCGCTCGCGCTCGCGGGCGTTGCTGGCGGTGGCCTGGCGCATGAGGGTGCGCGCCGCCTCGGGGCTGGGAGCGTAGCCGATCAGAAAGACCTGATCGAGCGACGCGCCGGGGCGCAGCGTGACCGGCCGCGACAGCGCCGCACACGGGTCCAGCCCGAAGCCGCTGCGCTGCCCCAGGCGCTGCGGCAGCACCAGCTGGCCCCGGCGGTCGAAGAAGGCGCGGCGGTCGCAGGTCCAGTCCATGCCCTCGGGGTCGTCCACGCCCTCGTGCGACTCGCAGAAGAAGGCGGTGCCCTCGCCGAAACCTCCCGCCGCCTCGGTCTGGGTGCAGAGCAGCCCGATCAGGCCGGCGCCGGGCGGGCTCACGAAATACGGCTTGCAGAGCAGGCTGCCGCGGTCGCTGCGCTTCTCGCCCATCATCCACTCCACCAGGCCGGTGATGCGCAGGTGGGCCTTGCCGTTGCCGTGGTTGGCCAGCCGGATGCGCACCTGCTTGACCGCGGTGTCGGGGTCGACACACCAGCTGACCGACACGGCCAGCGCACCACGCCGGTGGCTGATGGTGGTGAGCCCCTGGCCGTGCACCACCTGGTAGCCGATGCCCTCGGCCGCCCAGGCCGAGGGGGCCACGCTCCAGACCTCGCGCGTGCGGCGATCCTGCAGCAGGAAACACTCGGACGGTGGGTCTCCGACCGGGTCGTTGGCCCAGGCGGTGAGCTGGTTCAGGCGGCTGTTGCCCGCCCAGGTGTTGCCGCCACCGCTTTCGGAGACCAGCGCGCCGAAGCCGGGGTTGGCCAGCACGTTGCACCAGGGCCGCGGCGGTGTCTGCGTGGCGCTCGCCTCGAAGGCGAAGGCGCCGATGTCATGCGCGAACACGCCCTCGGCCGGTGCGGCCGCGGTTTCGCCCAGGCGCAGCGGCACCGGGTCCGGCACCGCGGGCTCACCGCGCCAGGGGCGCGCCACCGGCGTTTCGTGGCAGTCGCACCAGCCGCGCACCTGATGCAGCAGGGCCTGGCCGTCGGCCTGCAGCTGCACGCGCGCCAGGTGGCGCAGCGTGCCGATCTGTTCGGTGGAGAGTTCGTCGGCCCGCAGCAGGTGCAGGCCGGTCACGGCCGGGCCGGGGCGGGTCTGCAGGTCGGCCGCGTGCTGTTCGAGCAGCAGGGTGAGCTCGCGCTGCAGCGGCATGTGGTACGAGTGCGCCTCGTGGCTGAGCACCACCACATCGCAGGCCACACCGGCGCGCGACCACTCGCGCAGCACCTGCGCCAGCACGCGCAGCAGGCCCAGCCCCTGCGGCGCCCCGGCGTGCACCAGCAGCAGCGGCCGGTCGCCCGAGATCGCCAGCGGCCAGAGCAGGCGCCGGTCGCTGCCATGCGGCGGCGCGTTCGCGAGGCCGGGCAGCGGCGGGTCGATCCTGGGCAGCGTCAGCACCAGGGCGGTGGTCAGGGCGTGCAGCGCGGGCAGGTAGTCGGTGCGCGGGCGGTGCGGCACCGCCGAGATGCCGGCCAGCGTGGCCGACATCACCGAGGAACGCGCCACGTAGCTGGGCTGGCGGTACTTGTCGATCACGGCGCGCAGCGTGGCCGCATCGTCGCTGGCGGCGGTGGCAAAGGTCACGATGGCCTGCGCGCCCGGCGCGATGCGCAGCCGCACCCCGAGCGCGGCCACCGGGTCCAGGCCGGTTTCGAGCGCGCCGGCCTCCAGCGGCACCGGGTCCATCTGCGCCAGCGGCTGGCCCGCCGTGTGGTGGCGGCCGAGCCAGCGCAGGCGGTCGGTCTGGCAGCGCAGCCCCAGCACCTCGCCCTCGGTGTCGGCCACGAAATGCGCGGCCTGCATCGCGCTTTCAGTCACCAGGCGCGGCGCGCGCACGCAGCGCAGCGCCTGCTGCTCGGGCAGCCAGTCGGTCTTGACGAACAGGTTGGAAAACGCCGGGTGCGCCTCGTCGGCGGCGTGGCTGGCCAGGGTCACGTCGAAGGCCGAGATCAGTTCCAGCTCGATGGGCTGATCGCTCAGGTTGGACAGCACCACCTTGCGCAGTTCGATGTCGTCTTCCGGGCTGACCCAGACCGTGGTGTTGATCCGCAGCTCGGGCCAGACCGCATCGAAACACACGCGGTCGGTGTGGAAGCGGCAGCTGTAGACCGCGTGCGGGTCGGGCGCGGGGTGTTGCGTGACCGACACCGGGGCACCCTCCGCGTCCAGGCGCAGGTAGACGAAGCTGCCGCAGGCGTCGCGCAGCGCGTCGTCGCGCCAGCGCGTGATGCCGGTCTGGCCCCAGCGGCTCCAGCCCGCGCCGTTGGCGCGCAGCGTGACGCTGTAGCGCCCGTTGCCCAGCAGGTGGGTGGGCTCCAGCGCCTGCGCGCCCGGGATCAGCGTGCGGATGTGGTCCGGCGTGCGGCTCTGCAGGGCCTGCAGCGGCAACCGCAGCGGCGCCTGCAGCACGGGCAGCTCGCGCGGCGCGCGCTCGTGCAGCAGCGAGCCCACCGCCTCCATGCGCGGATGCGCCATGCCCCAGCGTTGCGCCACGCCACCGCGCAGCACGTTGGCCAGCGCCACCAGACTCATGCCCTGGTGGTGCGCCATGAAGGTGTGGACCACGGTGAAGCGTTCGCCGTGGATCTGCCGCGCGGGGGTGTAATCCAGCGCTTCGAAAAAGCCGTAGCGCCCGCGCGCGGTCAGCGCGTCCAGGCGCCGCAGGTTGTCGCAGGCCAGCGCCGGATCCACCTGGGTGGCGAGCACGGTGGCATAGGGCGCGATCACGCGTTCGGCCACCGGGGTGCGGCGCAGCGCCAGGCGCGGCACACCCTGCGGCGCGTATTGGTAGGCCAGGGTGTGGTCCTGCCCGGCGTAGGCGCTCTCGGAAATGCCCCAGGGCATGGCCGTGCCGTCCACGAAAGCCATCTGCTCCTGCAAGGCCGAGCGCCCGGCTTCGCGCAGCGCGCTGCCGCGCGGTTCGGCGACCACCAGCGAGGGCATCAGGTACTCGAACATCGAGCCCGACCAGGAACGCAGCACGGCGCGCCGCCCGCTGGCAAAAAACGGCCGGCCCAGCGCCGCCCAGTGGCGCACCGGCAGCTCGCCCTTGGCAATGGCCAGCAGGCTGGTGCTGCGCGATTCCGAGGCCAGCAGGTCGTAGAAGCTGGCGTCGAGCTGCTGCTCTTCGAGCCGGTAGCCGATGTGCAGCAGGTGGCGCTTGGGGTTGTAGAGAAAGTGGAAGTCCGGCGCCCAGGCCAGGGCCTCCAGCGCGGCGGCGAGTTCGCGCAGGCGCCCGGTGGTGCGCTCGCAGCTGCCCGCGCCCATCGCGGCGGCGTCCTGGCCGGCCGAGTGCAGCGTGGCGAGGTGGTCCCTCAGCAGCCAGACCAGTTCGTCCTGCGGCGTGGTGACGTGGCTGACGATGGCCGGGTTGCGCGCCTGCGTGAGGCCGCCCAGCTCGTGGCTGGCTTCCTGCAGCAGCGCGAAGAAGGCGGCGCAGGCCGCGGCCTCGCAGGGCTCGGGCATGGGGGTTTCCAGCAGCCGGCCGATGGCGGTCTGCTCCAGGGGCCGGTGCAGCAGGGTCTGCAGCAGGGCCAGGCGCGGCCGCAGCCGCTGGAGCGACAGGCGCAGCGCCTCGGCGCCGGGCTGTGCGGCGTGTGGCTCGTGGGCCAGCTCGATACAGGCCTGGGCCACGGTGAGCAGGTGCGCGCTGAGGTTGCCGCTGTCCACCGTGGACACGTAGCGCGGCGGCAGCGGCTGCAGGGTGCGGGTGTCGTACCAGTTCAGAAAATGGCCGCGGTGGCGCTCCATCTGCAGCAAGGTGGCGAGCGTGGCTTCCAGCCGGGTGAGCAGGTCCTGCGTGCCGATCCAGCCGAACTGGCGCGCGCAGGCGGTGCTCAGCAGATACAGGCCGATGTTGGTGGGCGAGGTGCGGTGCGCCACCATCTCGTAGGGCATGGTCTGCAGGTTGTCGGGCGGCAGGTGGTGGTTGTCGGCGTCCACGCAGCGCTCGAACAGGCGCCAGGTGTCGCGCGCCACGCCTTCGAGCAGCTCGCGGTCGGCCGCCGCCAGCGCGGGGCGGCGTGCCCGCGGGGTGTTGCCCAGCCACACCAGCAGCGGCGCGAGCGCCCACAGCCCGAGCACGGCCAGCGCCAGCGCGCCGGGGGCCGGCACGAACAGCCACAGCAGGCCCGCCAGGGTGAGCGCGGCCAGCGGCTCGGCGCGGTGGCGCCACAGGGTGGGCAGCAGGCCGGTGCCCAGGCCGGCCTGGGCCGCTTCGGCGGTGGTCCATTCGAGCAGGTGGCGCCGGCTCACCAGCAGGCGGTGCAGGGTTCGCAGCACGGCGTCGAGCGCGAGCACCGCCTGCTGCGGCAGCAGCGCCAGGTGCCAGAGCCCGCCACCCAACGCGCGCAGCAGGTCCTGCGACGCGGCGACCGCATACCGCTGGCCCAGAAGGCGCCAGTGGCGCGGCACCCAGCCCGCCAGCGCGCCCATGAGCGGGCCGGCGGTGTAGGCGGCCACGGTCAGCGCCAACGCGGCGGGCAGCGACAGGCCCAGGCCCGCCATGGCCAGGCCGACGAGCAGCAGGCAGGCCGGCGCCACCAGCGAGCGGCGCAGGTTGTCAAACAGCTTCCAGCGGTTGATGGTGCCCAGCGGCCACTGGCGGGACCGCAGCAGGAAGGGCAGCAGCTGCCAGTCGCCGCGGGCCCAGCGGTGCAGGCGCGAGGCGGCGGCGTCGGCGTGGTCGGGCTCGGGCTCGATCAGGGTCACGTCGGTCACCACGGCGCAGCGCACCAGGGCACCTTCGAGCAGGTCGTGGCTGAGCACCTGCTCGGTCGGCAGGCGCTGGCCCAGCACGGCGTGCAGCGTGGCCACGTGCAGCAGCCCCTTGCCGGTGAAGCTGCCTTCGCCAAACAGGTCCTGGTACACGTCCGAGCTCATGGCGCTGTAGGGGTCGATGCCGGCCTGGCCGTCGAACAGCCATTGCCAGGCGGTGCGCACGCCCTCCCCCGCCAGCGGCGGCACCACGCGCGGCTGCAGGATGCCGTAGCCCTGCAGCACGCGCCGCCCGCTGGCGTCCAGCCGGGGCTGGTTGTCCGGGTGTTCGGCCACGCCCACCAGGGTGCGCAGGCGGCCCGGCGGCAGTTGGGTGTCGCTGTCGAGCGTGAAGATGTAGCGCGTGTGCGGCGCCATGCACGAGAGTTCACCGAGCTCGAAGAAGGGCCCGGGCGCTCCGGTGGCCAGCGCGGCCACCAGCTGCTCCAGTTTGCCGCGCTTGCGCTCCCAGCCCAGCCACTGGCCTTGCGTGGTGCTCGGGCTGCGCGCGCGGTGCAGCAGCAGGAAACGCGGCGGGCGGCCCGGCGCCACCGGGTGGCGCGTGTTGAGCGCGGCGAGCTGGTCTTGCGCGTACGACAGCAGGGCCTGGTCTTCGGGCCGGTGTTCGGTGTCGGCATCGCACCAGTCGCTGAGCAGGGCGAACTGGGCGTTGGTTTCGGGGTTGGCCAGGTGGTGCAGCTGCAGCCGGTGCACCGTCTGCGCGATGCCGGCCGGGTGGTTCAACAGGGCCGGCACCACCACCATCACACGGGCCTGCGGCGGGATGCCATCGGCCAGCAGCAGGCGCGGCAGGTGCGCGGGTTTCACCGATTCGCCGATCAGGCGGTTGAGCACGGCCACCACGGCCTCGGACGCGGGCAGCAGCATCACCAGGCCCACCAGCACGCTGCCGAGCTGGGCCGGCCCGCCCGCGGCCAGCCAGTCGGGCCGGTGCAGCAGCCAGGCCACCAGCAGCAGCGTGCCCACCCCCATGGCGCCCAGGTAGGCGGGCGTGCGCGAGAACCCGCTGAACGCGCGCCACAGGCCCGCCACCCGGTGCTTGAGGCCGAGAGACTGTTCCAGCGTGGCGCGGCCTTCGCCGCGCAGCCAGTGGCCGGCCAGCGCGGCGGGGCCGCTGGCGCCGTCCATCAGCACCAGCAGCACCTGGGCCACGGCGGCCTCGCCCTGCCCGCTCAGGGTGGACAGGCGCTCGATGCCGTGCAGCGTGCTGTCGCGCGTGGCGTCGTCCTCGGCCTTGAACACCGGCGAGCGCAGCATCACGCGGACCACGCGGCTGGTGCGCGCCACGATGTCGGGCCAGTCGGCCGCGCCGATCAGGCGCAGCGCGGTCACGGCGTTGCCCACGCTCAGGTGGTCGGCGGCCTGGGCGGCGTGGTGCTGGGCCTGCAGCGCGGCCAGGTCGGGCACCACGTCCTGCAGCCAGCGGCGCACCTGCGCCAGGGGCGAGTCGCTGGCGGCGGTGGCGTGCCCCACCAGGCTCTGCGCCAGGTGCGACAGAAAGACATCGCCCACGCCCCGCTGCTCCATGAGCTCGCGCATCGACGTGACCGCCCCCAGCGAGAGCTCGCCGATGCGGCTGGCACACAGGCCGGCGAGGTCGCGCGCGGCCTTGTGGCTGGCGATGCGGTCGGCCAGGCGGCGCAGGTTTTCCACCAGCACCACCCGCAGCGTGGTGGGCAGCGCCCACAGCTCGCCCTGGCTGAGTTCGCGCGAGTCCTGGTAGGCGTCCAGAAAGTGGCTCAGCAGGGTTTCGTCGAAGGCGCTGTCGGTGTGCGCGACAAAGGCCCAGGCCACGCCGTAGATACGCGGCAGTCCCACCAGCGGGGCGTCCTGCAGCACCGGCAGCGAACGGTAGTAGCGCGCCGGCAGGCCTTCGCGGATTTCCCGCAGCTGGCTTTCGATCAGGTGGAAGTTGTCAAACAGCCATTCGGCCGCGGGGCTGATGTCGTGCCCTTCGTGGGCCTCGTGCGCGATGTACTGGTAGGCCGCCCGCAGGCTGCGGATGTTGCTCTGCAGGCGCGGGTAGAAGGTGGCCTGGCCGAAGCCCGCGCGCCCGGCCCGGTGCGACTCGCCCAGGCTGCGGCCGTGTTGCTCGAAGCGGGCCACGCCAAAGAGCTCGGAGCGGATCGGTTCGAGTGCGACGCCGCGCGCCGCGTCAAGCATGCGCTCGATCTTCGGTGGAACCCAGGCCCATTGCGCCTGCAAGCTGGTGGCAACCACTTACAGCATGAGCCAGGAGCCACCGAACAGCAGCGTGAGCACCACGGCCGACGTGATCACGCGCCCGGCCAGGATGCCCTGGAGCTCGTCGGCCCCGCTCCACAACACCTGCAGCCGCCCGCGCTGGGCGCCGCAGTGGGCCAGGTGGTCGCTGAGCGCCGAGCGCTCCAGCGCCGAAATGTCCGCCGGGTGGCCCAACGACGAGGTGGCCCAGTGGGGGGCCATTGAATGGGTTGACATGATCTTCTCCAGGATCGGGGGGGTGGGGGATTGCCAGGCAGCGCCCCGCGTCACCCCTTGTACCGGCGGGGCCGCCATGCGTCTGTACGTTGACGAACAGACCGATCCGCCAGCACCACCTGCGCGCCCGGGTGTTCGTCAGCGTACAGACGGCCCCGGGTCCGGGGGCCATCCTGAAGCCCGACCCACAACGCTTCCTCTCACGCAAAGGATTCCCCATGTCATACCCCACCCCCCTCTTCACGCTGCGCCAGACCGCTGTCTGGCTGGCAGCCGCCGCCACGCTGGGCCTGGCCGGCTGCGCCGTGCCCTACCCGGTGTACGAGCAACAACCCATGGCGCAAGAACCGGTGCAGGTGCAGACCTACCCCAGCCAGCGCGAACAGCGGCGCGACTACCGCCGCCGCCAGAACGAGACCCTGTACGAGGCCGAGGTGCTGTCGGTCCGCGCCGTCATGGGCCAGACCGAGCAGCGCTGCTGGATGGAACGTGAACAGGTGCCGCAGCGCCCCGCGGCCAACGTCGGTGGCGCGATCGTCGGTGCGGTCATCGGCGGGGTGATCGGGCACCAGATCGGTGGCGGCAGCGGCCGGGACCTGGCCACCGCCGGTGGCGTGGTGGCGGGCGCGGCCATCGGCTCCCAGGTCGGCCGCGACCGCTACGGCAACCCGGTGAGCACGCAGGAGGTGCAGCGCTGCAGCACCGTCAACAGCCAGAGCGAACCCGCCTACTGGGACGTGACCTACCGCTTCCGCGGCATCACGCACCGCGCGCAGATGCTCTCGCCCCCCGGACGCAGCCTCACCGTCAACGGCAACGGCGAGCCGAGGGAGTAGAGCCCCCCCCTGCAGCGCTTCGCGCTACCCCCCCAGGGGGGCGGCACTGGCCGTCCGGCAGAGCCGGCCCGGCGGTGCCCTGGGCTGGAGGTGCTTCAGGCGCCTGGATCGTGCTCCGTCACCGTGGAACCGTCGGTCCTGAGCCTGTCGAAAGGCGGCCCGGCTGTGCCCTGGGCTTGGGGTGCTTCAGGCGTGCGGATTCACCTGTTTGAACCCAGGATCTCGACGCCGAAACCGCGGTAGCCGATCAGCGTGCAGCTGGCGTCGAACATGGGGGTGCCGCTCACGCGGTACTGGCGGGTCACGCCGCCGGGCAGTTCGCGGCTCAGCACCATGTCCAGGAACGGGCTGCGCGCGGCGATGCGGGCTTGCAGCTGTTCGCGCTCGGCCGGGTTCCAGCCCTCGTCGCCGTGTTCCTCGCCACTGTCGCTCAGGGCCTCCACCTGCAGGCCCAGCATCTCCAGCACCGGGCCCGAGACTTTGGTGAAGCGGCCCTCGCCGTCCTGTTCCCAGTACCAGTCGGTGGCCAGTTCGGTCAGGCCGCGGTAGCGCGCCTCGCTCTCGCGCAGCTCGGCCGTGCGCTCGTGCACCTGGCGTTCCAGGTCGCTGTTGTGCCGGGCCAGTTGCCGGTGCAGCAGGCGCACCTCGATCAGGTTGTGGATGCGCGCCTTGACTTCGACCATGTCGAACGGTTTGCTCACGAAGTCCTTGGCGCCGGCCTGCAGCGCGCGCAGCTTGTGGCCCGGCTGGGCGGTGATCACCAGCACCGGCAGGTAGTCGTCTTCGGCGGTGTTGGCCTTGAGGCCTTCCATCACCTGGAAACCGTCCATGCCCGGCATCTGCAGGTCGAGCAGGATCAGGTCGAACGGCGTCTTGCGGTGCATGGCGCAGACCTTGTCGGGCTCCATGGTGCTGGACACCTGGGTGTAGCCGGCCTCGTGCAACATGGCTTCGAGCAGGCTCACGTTCGCGGGCTGGTCATCCACGATCAGGATGCGTGCGTCGAGCCGTTCTTGTTCGGTGAGGGTCATGCGGGTTCCTGGTGGATGGCGGGGCCGCTGGTGGTTTCGGCGAAACGCAGGGCCGCGTCCAGCGCGTCCATGAGCTGGGCGACCTTGATGGGTTTGGTGAGGTAGTTGAAGAAGCCCGCCTCCAGGCCCTTCTGGATGTCGCGCGGCACGGCGTTGGCGCTCAGCGCGATGATGGGGATGTGGGCCGTGGCCGGGTCGGCGCGCAGGATCCTCAGCGCCTCGATGCCGCTGATGCCGGGCAGGTTGATGTCCATCAGGATCACCTCGGGCTGGTAGACGCGCGCGAACTCGATGCCCAGGCTGGCGTCGGCCGCGCCCAGCAGGCCCAGGTCGGTGCGCCGCGCGATGATCTGCTCCACCAGCTCCAGGTTGGCCGGGTTGTCTTCCACGTACAGCAGCGTGCGCAGCGGCGTGCCCGGCAGTGCGTCGGGGCGCGGCGGGTCGGCGGGCACCGCGTCGAGCACGGCGTTCAGCGGTGCCGCGGTCAGCGCCATCTCGACCCAGAACACGCTGCCCACGCCGGGCGTGCTGCTGGCACCGATCTGGCCGCCCATGAGGTGCACCAGCCGCTGTGTGACCACCAGGCCGATGCCGGTGCCCTCTTCGGCGCCCGACTCCTGGCCCAGCCGGTTGAAGGGCTGGAACAGCTGGGCCAGCTGAGCGGGCACGAGGCCCGGGCCGGTGTCGCGCACGCTGATGCGCACCGTGTCGGGCGGGTTCAGCGTGAGCGTGCACTCCACCGTGACGTGGCCCCCGCGCTGGTTGTATTTGATGGCGTTGAACAACAGGTTGATCAGCACCTGCTTGAGCCGGGTGCGGTCGGCCTTCACGTAGCGCGGTGCCTCCAGCCGCGCGAACACCATGCCGATGCCACGCTGCTGCGCCTGCGGCTCCACCATGGCCCGGCACTCGGCCAGCACCTCGGTGAGCGAGACCGGTTCGCCCGAGAGCGTGAGCTTGCCGGACTCGATGAGCGTGAGGTCGAGGATTTCGTTGATCAGCTCCAGCAGGTACCAGCCCGCCTTCAGGATCTGCCCGATGCTGCGCTGCTGCGTGGGCGTGGGCGCGGGTGTGCCCGACTCGACCAGTTGCGCGAACCCCAGGATGGCGTTGAGCGGCGTGCGCAGCTCGTGGCTCATGCTGGAGATGAAATCGGTCTTGGCGCGGTTGGCTTTTTCGGCCGCGTCCACGGCCTCGTTGAGCTGCAGCTCCACGCCCTTGCGCACCGAGTTGTCGGTGCCGATCAGCAGGTAGCCGATGAGGTCTCCGTAGTCGTCGCGCAGCGCGGTGATCGACACGATGGCCGGGAACCAGCTGCCGTCCTTGCAGATGTAGGTGAGCTCGTAGATGTCTTCGATGCCGCGCGAAGCCTTGAAGGCCAGGGCCTCGAAACCGGGCGCGATCGGCGTGTCCAGCTCCCGGCTCAGGGCCATGGCGCGCGCATGCACTTCCTGCGGGTCGTGCATGTCGCTCGGGCTCACGCGGTTGACCACCTCGTCGGCGCGGTAGCCCAGCATGCGCTCGGCCCCCACGTTGAAGAGCTGGATGATGCCTTTTTCATCGGTCGCGATGATCGAGAAATTGGCGCTGTTCAGGATGGCGTTCTGCAGCGCCCCGGCCTTGAGCAACGCATTGCGCCGCCCCGACTCGGTGGGCTCGCCCGGTTGGCCCGGGAACTCTGGGGCGCCGCGGCGCAGGGTGGTCTCGGGCATCAAGGTCTCTGGTGAGGGCCACCCGTGGGGCGGCATGGGCGGACACTAGCCGCCCCTGCGGGCAGCGTCTGTACGCTGGCCCACACAGCCAGCACAACGGGTGACCTGGAACGCTAGAGCGGACTGCGCCCGCTGATCACGCGCAGCAGCACCATGACGATGGCGACCACCAGCAGGATGTGGATGAAGCCGCCCATCGTGGTGGCGGTGACGAGTCCCAGCAGCCAGAGGATGAGCAGGACGACGGCGATGGTGTAGAGCATGGTGGTTCCTTGGGTTGGGATCAGGAAGGGCTGCGGCGCCGACGGCTCCACAGCAGGGCAGCGCCAGCGATGACCGCAGCGGTCAGGCTGGCCTTGGGATGGCGGCGCACCACCGCCCACGCGGCACCCAGGGCCTGGGTTTCCAGCGGTGGCGCGGGTAGGGAGGTGACCGGCGCCCGCTGCTGCCAGCCGCGGGCCAGCGCACCGAGCGCGAGCGACACCACCGGCTGGGTGCCCAGGCCCTGGAGCACGGGCCACAGGGCGCCCGCCAGCCAGCCGCCGGAGACCCGTGCGGCCTGGTTGCGGCGGTCCTGTTCGATCCAGCCGGACAGGCGCTCGCGGTTGCGCGCCAGCCGTTCGCAGGCCAGCACGGCCCGCAACTCGGCCGTCAGTGCCGGTGCCACCGCGCCGGGCGCCCGGGTCGGGCTCATGGTGTTTCCGGGATGCGCAGGAGCGCTGCATCCTCGGCCAGTTGCCGGCGCAGGCTGATGAACCATTCCACCGTCTCGCGGTCCTGCGCCAGCCAGAGGGCCCACAAGCCGAGCACCGCCGGCAGCACGGGCGTGAGCACGAACAGCCAGGGAGCTCGGGCACCGGCCCCGGGCAACGAGGCCCACAGCAGCAAGGCCACGCCCAGCAGCACCGCGGCCACCATCAGGCAGGCCGCGCCCGCCAGCTGGAGCACCAGGCGCCGCTTCAGGCGCGCGCTACCGATGGCCAGCTCTTCGCCCAGCAGGCCCGCGTACGCCGCCGCGTGCTCCGCCAGCAGCTGAGGCTGCGAGGCGGCCAGACGGAACACGGGGTGGATCATGGCCAGCTCCGGCTTCAACGGCCGTTGTGGCCGCCGTGTCGGCTGCTGAACAGCGCCACCAGGCCCATGAGCGCGGCGCCCACGGCGGCGGCCATCAGCACGGACTTGACCGGCTCGTGCTGGATGTAGCTGGTGGTGGCATCTTTCACGTGCAGCGATTTCTCGCGCAGCTGGCCGGCGCTGTCGCGCACGGCGTCCATGCCGCGGTGCGCCAGCGCTTCGGTGTCGCTCTTGAGGTGCTGGAACGCGGTGCTGGCCTGGCCACGCACGTTGCCGATGTCGTCGGACAGGCGGTCCATGCCTTGTTGCGTCGCGCGCTGGGTGGCGCGCATCGCGTCCCCGGTGGTTTGCGCGACCGCGTGGGCCAGCGAAGAGGCGTCATCGCCCAGGGTGTTGGGGTTGTTGCTCATGGTGTTCCTTTGGTGATCAGGGTGGAGGGGGAATACCGGGGCCGTGGCCCGCCGGTCATTTCAGGCGCATGTCGTTCTTGATCGACCGGACGCCGGGCACGCCCTGCGTGACCTGCACGGCGCGGTTGATGTGGGCTTCGGAGCTCACGAAACCACTGAGCTGGACCACGCCCTTGAAGGTCTCGACGTTGATCTCCGTCGCCTTGAGCATGTCGTCTTTGAGGATCGCGGCCTTCACCCGGGTGGTGATGACGGTGTCGTCCACGTACTGGCCGGTGCTTTCCTTCGTGGGGCTCGAAGCGCAGCCGGCGATGCCGGTGGCGGCGGCCACGGCGAGCAGGAGGATGGCGAAGCGTTGGTTGGTTTTCATGGTCGTCCTTCTGTGGTGTGGTTAAACGGCGGCCGCGACCCTGGGCGGGCCGCACCGCATGGCAGGCCGGGTCGATCCCGGTGCCAATGGGTCCACAGTAGGGCTGTGACGCGGGTGCGTCTGTGCGCTGGCGCACCACCGGCCGGCAGTGCCGATCAGGACGATTCAGACAGGTGACAGGCGGGTGCGGCACCGCCGCGTAGGGTGCCGCCCTGGGTCTGAGTGCGCCTCAGCGCTCAGACCGTGTTGGCGCTCAGGGGGCAGACGCCTGCCATTCCCGGAAGAAGCGGATGCGCGCGGCGTGGTCCGGGTGGCTGGAGATGGCGATGGGCAGCGCGTCGCCCTCTTCGTCCGGCTTGGCACCCGCGTCATCGCGGGTCGGGGCTTTCGGCCCCGGTTTGGTGTCGGGCAGGTCAACCCCCTCTTCCTCCAGCAGGCGCTCGAAGAAGACCGCCATCACCGCCGGCGGTATGCCGCTGCGGTGCAGCAGCAGCGCCGAATGGGCGTCGGCCTGGCGCTCGGCATCGCGCGAGTACGACTGCGTGGCCAGGGTGGCGGGCACCGTGGCCAGGAAGCCGCTGGCATCGCCCAGCACCACGCCCACCAGGGCACTGACCAGGCTGGCGCGCACCATGAGGTCCAGCCCGTGGCGGTGTTGCACATGGCCGAGCTCGTGCGCGAGCACGCCCACGATGGCATCGGGCTGGTCGTCCAGCAGCTCGACCAGTTCGTCGGTCATCACGATGGCGCCACCGGGCAGTGCGAAAGCGTTGGCGCCCAGCAGCTCGGAGCGGTGAAACGACAGTTGCCAGGCCGGTGCATCGCCTTCGGGGTAGGCGCGCTCCACCACCGAGGCAAAGCGCTGGCGCAGGGCGTCCTGCCGGGTCTGGGGCAGGCGGCTGGGCGCCAGGAACAGCCGGTCGAGCTGCTCCAGGCTTTGTTCTCCGATGGCGACCTCCACCGAGGCGGGCACCAGGTGGGTCAGCGCCTGGCTGAGCCAGGGCACGCCCCAGACCCAGGCGGCGGCGAGAAACGCCACGCTGCCCGCCATGGCCACCAGCGTGGCGCGCCAGCTCTGCATCCAGCCCACCACGGCGCGCTCGTGCAGGCCGCTGGCCCGCCACCAGGCGTCCCATTCGGCGGCGTTGGCGTGCTGCACCAGCCCGCCGTCGGGCAGCTCGGTCTGGCGCTGGCCGTGGGTGGTGCGCTCGGGCCAGCGCACGGCCTTCACCGGGTAGCGCCGCACCTGGCCATCGTCGGTGCCCAGCAGCAGTTCGTCGCCTTCGATGCGCAGGCTCGCGGGCCGGGCCCGTGGGCTGCGCCCGTCAAACCATTGGGTGTCGAGCGACCCCGGCGTGCTCATCACAGACCCATGTCAAGGCCGAAGAAGTCGCCCGCGGCGTCGCCCAGCACGCCCTGCCCCGGCGTCTGCGCCTCGGCCACCCATTGGTCCACATCGCCCTGCACCTGCAGCGACAGGGCTTCGAGCCGCACCCGGGTGGCGCGCACCTTGGCGAACGGCCAGAACAGGCCCAGGGTCAGGAGGATCAGGAGCCAGTTCACCAGGGTGATGCGCAAGAGCGGGCCAAAGCGCAGCGCGCTCTGGAACTGCACCCGCGGGCTGCTGGTGTGCGCCCACAGCAGGTTCTGCAGGCGCGAGGAGACGTAGGGGCCGACGATCAGCGGCAGGATCAGGTAGGCCAGGCCCATCACGAACACCATCGCGATCATGGCGAAGATGCCCTGGGAAGCACCGCCACTGAAGAGTTCGGCGAGCGTGAGCGCACCAAAGGCGATGAAGGCCCCCATCGCCATGGCCACCACCACGCCGGCGAGCAGCAAGGTCAGCAGGATCACCCCCAGCACCTTGAAGAACAGCCCGTAGAAACGGCCGGCCCCCGCGGTGAGCTCGGCGCGCTCCTGCGCGAAGGCGTAACCCCCATGCTGGTAGCGCTTGATGCGCGCCATCAGCCAGGGCAGTGCAGCCAGGAAACCGAGCACGACCACGCCCACGATCACCAGCCCCCGCTGGATCGCTTCGGGGTCCACCTCTTCGCCATCCGGCAGATTGGGCAGGAACAGCACGAAGGCCAGCGCCGGCAGGAAAAACGGCAACAGGGTCAGGTAAGCGGACTTCAGGTCGCCCAGGAAGGCCAGCCGCACACCGCGCCAGCTGGTGTTGCGCAGGCGGAACTGCAGCGAGGCGCGCCACAGGGCCGGCCACAGGACCATGAACACCAGCAGCGCCGCCCAGGCGAACGCCGGCATGAAGTTCGACACCGCCCAATACCCCACGCCAAGCACCAGCACCAGCAAGTAGCCGCGAAACATCTTCCACGGGTCGGCGTGAAAGCCCAGCGGGTCGCCGCCCACCAGGGTGTTGTTCTGGAAATAGGCCATGCGCCGCGCGCGGGCAAACGGCAGGTACAGCGTGAGCGTGACGAGGGTCAGCAACAGGTTGACGATCCAGATGCGGAAATACTCGCTGCCCGAGCCGGTGAAGCGGATGTCCAGCACCCGGGGTTTGTGCAACGCACCGGGCGCGCTGCCCGCCATCCACTCGGTTGCCGCGAAATCGTCATAGGCCATGCCGGATCCTCCCTCTGTGTATAAAAATGGCGTACATCGTAACATTTGGCTACATGGCTTCCGCTGGCCGACGAATGGGCGAGCCAGGGCCCGCAAACCGGGATATGCTGCACTGCAACATGAACGCCTCCAACGCACTCTTGCTGCCCGGACTCGAAGACCTTCTGGGGGACCTGCAATACGCCCGCCGCAGCGGCGACATGGGCCGGCTGGCCCTGCTGGCCTATTGCGAGGTGCGGCGCTGGGCCCGGCAAGCGGGTGAGCAGGCGCTGGCCGAGCACTCCACCGAACTGATCACGCGCAGCCCGCACTCCAGCCGGGAAGAGTTCATGGAGCAGGTCGACGAGCTCATCGTCGAGCTGGAGCGGGTCCACGCCCGCATCGCCCGCGAACTGGCGCACAGCCACGCCTGACCCGTCCCTGCCCCGCCCGATCGGGGGGCCGCCAGACACCATGAACCACTAAGATGCATGGCCGATGGCCGGCATCCATGGCGCTGCGCCATGGGCGGCGCTGCACCTGCGCTCCCGACAGAAAGGCGATCACATGCAACCCCATCAAAAGGTTCAGTGGAACCTGGGCTACTGGCTGCTGGCGCTGCTGGCCCTGACATGGATCCAGACCCTCTGGCAGACCGCCCGCACGGTGGAGGCCGTGCCATACAGCGAGTTCGAGCAGGCGCTGGCCGAGGGCCGTGTGGCCGAAGTGGTGGTGGGCGAGACCACGCTCACCGGCACCCTGAAAACCCCCGCGGCCGACGGCAAGACCACCATCGTGGCCAACCGGGTCGAGGGCGATCTGGCCGAACGCCTCTCGAAACACGGCGTGCCCTACCGGCGTGTGGTGGAAAGCACGCTGCTGCGCGACCTGCTGTCGTGGATCGTGCCCGGTCTGGTGTTCATCGGCGTGTGGTTCTTCGTGATCCGCCGCTTCATGGACCGCCAGGGCGCGGGCGGCTTCATGAGCATTGGCAAGAGCCACGCCAAGGTCTATGTCGAGCGCGACACCGGCGTGACCTTCGCCGACGTGGCCGGCGTGGACGAGGCCAAGGCCGAGCTGCAGGAGATCGTGAGCTTCCTGAAGGACCCGCAAGGGTCTGGCCGGCTGGGCGCGCGGCTGCCCCGCGGCGTGCTGCTGGTCGGCCCCCCGGGCACCGGCAAGACCCTGCTGGCCAAGGCCGTGGCCGGCGAGGCGGGCGTGCCGTTCTTCAGCATCTCGGGCAGCGAGTTCGTGGAGATGTTCGTGGGCGTGGGCGCCGCGCGCGTGCGCGATCTGTTCGAGCAGGCTCGCGCCAGGGCGCCGGCGATCATCTTCATCGACGAACTCGACGCGCTGGGCCGCGCGCGCGGCGCGGTCTCGCCCATCGGCGGCCACGACGAGCGTGAGCAGACGCTGAACCAGTTGCTGGCCGAGCTGGACGGTTTTGACAGTTCCTCGGGTCTGGTGCTGCTGGCGGCGACCAACCGGCCGGAGGTGCTGGACCCGGCCCTGCTGCGCGCCGGCCGCTTTGACCGCCAGGTGCTGGTGGACCGGCCCGACAAGGCCGGCCGGGTGCAGATTCTGCAGGTGCACACCCGCAAGATCCGGCTCGCGCCCCAGGTGTCGCTGGAGCAGGTGGCCCAACTCACCACCGGCTTCTCGGGGGCCGACCTGGCCAATCTGTGCAACGAAGCGGCGCTCGCGGCCACCCGGCGCGGCGCGCCCGACATCGCCCTGGAGGACTTCACCACCGCCGTCGAGCGCATCGTGGCCGGGCTGGAGAAAAAGAACCGCGTGCTCAACCCGCACGAACGCGAGGTGGTGGCCTTCCACGAAATGGGCCACGCGTTGGTGGCGATGGCGCTGCCGGGCACCGACACCGTGCACAAGGTGTCCATCATTCCGCGTGGCGTCGGCGCGCTCGGCTACACCATCCAGCGCCCCACCGAAGACCGCTTCCTCATGTCACAGGAAGAGCTGGAGCACAAGATCACGGTGTTGCTGGGCGGCCGCGCGGCGGAGAAACTGGTGTTCGGCCAGCTCTCCACCGGCGCCGCGGACGATCTGGCCCGGGCCACCAACATCGCGCACGACATGGCCACGCGCTACGGCATGGTCGAGTCGCTGGGCTATGTGGCCTTCGAGCCCCAGCGCCAGCCCTTCCTGGACGTACCGGGCCTGGCGCAGAACGGCTGGCACCCCGGCCCCGAGACCCAGCAACGCATCGACGAGGCAGTGAGAGCCGCCGTGATGCAGGCCTTCGGGCGGGCCACCGACATCCTGCAGGAGCGGCGCGAGATGCTGGAGCGCTGCGCGCGGGCGTTGCTGGTGCGGGAGACGCTGGACGCGGACGCCTTGCGCGCCCTGACCGGCCTGCCGGCGCCCGGGCAGCCCGCTCCCGAGCCGCCCGTGAACTGAAGGCCGGCCGGTCGCCGGCCGTCAGGAAATATCGAGGCGCTGCGAGGTGGCCGGCGCCTTCTTGGGCAGCGTCAGTTCGAGCACGCCGTCCTGGTACTTGGCCGTGGACTTGGCCTTTTCCACCGGGCTGTCCAGCCAGAAGCTGCGACTGGCGTAGCCGTACTGGCGCTCGGAGCGGATGACACGGTCGCCCTTCTTCTCCTCGCTTTCCTTCTTCAGCTCGGCCGAGATGCTCACTTTGTTGTCATCGATGTTGACTTCGATGTCTTCCTTGCGCATGCCGGGGATGTCGGCCTTGAGCTTGTAGTCGCCGTTGCTTTCGGTGAGCTCGACCTTGATCTGGGGGGCGTGGCTGGTGCCACGGGCCACCCAGGGGCGCAAGAAACTGCGGAACGCATCGTCAAAAAGGTCAACGGAAAACGGGTCCCGGGTACTGATTTCGTTCATGGAGCTTCTCCTTTGGGGTGGGATGCGGGATGACTGGAGCGCAAACACGGAAACGCGCCCCCGCCGGGAATGCTGATACGCCACAACAGCCTGCGCATTGAGTCTGGTCAATGGCACGCCACACGGCGGTGCCACCGCTGGCGGCGGACCCAGATGCCACGGCATTGCGCACGCTCAATCGAACCTGCTCCGGACGATGGAAAGATGCGCTGTACGTGCTGTCACGCAGATTCCCAGAGACTTGCTGCCGGAGGACTTGAACATGACCGCCAGACAACTGCTCTTTCGCGAGGAGGCACGCGACAAGATCCGCCGCGGTGTCGATGCCTTGGCCGAGGCGGTGAAGGTAACGCTGGGACCGCGCGGGCGCACCGTGATCCTGGACCGCGAATACGGCGCGCCCCAGATCGTGAACTCGGGTGTTCTGGTGGCCAAATCGGTGGAGTTGGAGAACCGGTTCGAGAACATGGGCGCGCAGCTGCTGCGCGAGGTGGCTTCGCGCACCAGCGAGATGGCCGGCGACGGCACCACCACCGCCACCGTGCTCGCGCACGCCATGATCCAGCAAGGCCTGCGCTACCTGGCCGGCGGCATGAATCCGATGGACCTCAAGCGCGGCATGGAACAGGCCATCGAGGCCGTGGTGGCCGAGTTGCACCGCATGGCCCGGCCTTGCGCCAGCTCGCAGGAGATCGCCCATGTGGCGTCCATCTCGGCCAACAACGACCGCTCCATCGGCGAACTGCTGGCGCGCGCGATCGACAGCGTGGGCCGCGAGGGTGCGATTTCCATCGAAGACGGCTCGGGTCTGAGCAGCGAGCTGGAGGTGGTGGAGGGTCTGCAGTTCGACCGCGGCTTCCTCTCGCCCTACTTCATCAACAACCCCGAGCGCCAGAGCGCCACGCTGGAGGAAGCGGTCATCCTGCTGTGCGACAAGCGCCTGTCTTCGCTGAAGGACTTGTTGCCCCTGCTGGAAGAAGTGGTCAAGAGCGGCCAGCCCCTGCTGGTCATCGCCGAGGACATCGACAGCGATGCGCTGGCCACGCTGGTGATCAACACCATGCGCGGCACGCTCAAGGCCTGCGCGGTGAAGGCGCCCGGCTTTGGCGACCGGCGCAAGGCGATGCTGCAGGACATGGCGGTGCTCACCGGTGGCACGGTGATCAGCGACGAACTGGGCTTGACGCTGGCCAAGGCCCAGCTCTCCGATCTGGGGCGTGCCAAGCGGGTGGAGGTGGGCAAGGAGGACACCACCGTGATCGGTGGCGCCGGCACCACGCAGGCGATCCAGGAACGCGTGGCCAGCCTGCGCAAGGAGCGCGAGGCCGCCACCAGCGACTACGACAAGGAGAAGCTGGAAGAGCGCATCTCCAAGTTGTCGGGCGGCGTGGCCCTGATCAAGGTGGGCGCGGCCACGGAGACCGAGCTGAAGGAACGCAAGATCCGCGTCGAAGACGCGCTGCACGCCACCCGCGCGGCCATCGAGGAAGGCATCGTGCCCGGCGGCGGCGTGGCGCTGCTGCGCGCGCGTCGCGTGTTGGCGGATCTGCACGGCAGCTCGCTGGACCACGACTCCGGCATCCGTCTCATCGCGCAGGCGCTGGAAGAGCCGCTGCGCTGCATCACCCGCAATGCGGGCGACGAGCCCTCGGTGGTGCTCCAGCGCGTGGACGACTCGGCCGAGCCCGCGTACGGCTACAACGCGGCCACCCGCACCTACGGTGACCTGCTGCAGATGGGCGTGATGGACCCGGCCAAGGTGACGCGCCTGGCGCTGCAGAACGCCGGCTCCATTGCCAGCCTGGTGCTGACCACCGACTGCATGATCGCCAACGCCCAGGCGCCCAAAGCCCCGCAGGACATGGGCATGCCCGGAGCCACCCTGCCGGAGTTATAGGATGAAACACCCCCCGCGCCATCAGCCACCGACATGGTCATGATCACTGAAGCCGTGGTTCTCCAGGCGTCCTCGCTGCAGGGCGATCTGGCGGTGCCAACCCGAGCCCGGGGCCTGGTGCTGTTCGCGCACGGCAGCGGCAGCAGCCGCCTGAGCGAGCGCAACCGCTGGGTGGCCCGCGCGCTGCAGCGGCACAGGCTGGCCACCCTGCTGTTCGACCTGCTGACCCTGGACGAAGCGCGGGACCGGCGCAAGGTGTTCGACATCGCACTGCTCGGCCAGCGCGTGCAGGAGGCCCTGCAATGGGCCTGGCAGCGCGAAGACCTCTCGGGCCTGCCGCTGTGCCTCTTTGGCGCCAGCACGGGGGCGGCGGCCGCGCTGGTGGCCGCGGCAGATCGGCCCCAGGGCATCGCCGCGGTGGTCTCGCGCGGCGGGCGCCCCGATCTGGCCCAGGAGCACCTGCCCCGCGTGCAGGCGCCCACCCTGCTGATCGTGGGCAGCGACGACGATGAAGTGCTGGAACTCAACCGCTGGGCGCTGCGCCAGTTGCGCTGCGCCAAACGCCTGGAAGTGGTGCCGGGTGCCACCCACCTGTTCGAAGAGCCCGGCACGCTGGAGAGCGCGGCCGCGCTCGCCGCCGACTGGTTCCTGAAACACCTGCCTCACAGGCCGGACGCCTGAAGCGGGCCGCAAACACCCATGAACGACGTTCCTGGCTCCCGAACCTGTCTCTACGACAGCACCAGCCTGGGCGCCGTGATGGACCGCATGGCACAGCAGGCGGTCGGGCTGCTGCAGGGCCACGGCCCGGTGGCGGTGGTGGGCGTGCTGCGCCGGGGCGCGCCGCTGGCCGACCACCTGACCCAGCGCATGGTGCAACGCCATGGTCTGGCCCCACCACTGCGGCTGGACCTGTCGGTCAAGCGCTACGCCGACGACCTCACGCTGCTGTTCCCCGACACGCAGTTCGCCGAAGAGCCGCACCACGCCGCGCTGGACCTGCGAGACCACACCCTGCTCGTGGTGGACGATGTGCTGTACACCGGTCACTCGGCGCTGAAGGTGGTGGACTGGCTGACCCGCAAACGGCCCGCGGCCGTCCGCCTCGTGGTGCTGGCCGACCGCTGCGTGACCACCTTGCCGCTGCGGGCCGACGTGGTGGGACTGCGACTCGAGGTCGCGCCCACCGACATCGTCGAATGCCATGTGCCGCCCTACGAGCCCGACTTCAGCATCCAGTTGCTGCAGCCGGCGCCCGCGGGCCGGACCGTTTGAAAGGAGCCGCCATGTTCCAGAACCGCGAAGACGCCGCCCGCCAGCTGGCGACCCGGCTGGGCGCCTACCGGGGCCAGAAACCGCTGGTGCTCGCCATTCCCCGTGGCGCGGTGCCCATGGGCAAGACCCTGGCCGGTCTGCTCAAGGGCGACTTCGACGTGGTGCTGGTGCGCAAGCTGCACGCGCCGTACCAGCCCGAGCTGGCCATCGGCGCCATCGACGAGAGCGGCTGGAGCACCATCGCCCCCTATGCGGCCGAGGTCGGCGCCGACCCACACTACATTGACGAAGAAAAGCGCCGGCAGCTGCGGACACTCGACGCGCGCCGCACGATGTACTCGCCGCTGCGCACCCCCATCGACCCGGCCGGTCGCGTGGTGATCGTGGTGGACGACGGCCTGGCCACCGGCGCGACCATGATCGCCGCGCTGCACAGCGTGCGCCAGCGCCATCCGGCCCGGCTGGTCTGCGCCGTGCCCGTGTCGTCACTCGAAGCACTGGAGCTGGTCCAGCCCCTGGCCGACGAGGTGGTCTGCCTGCACGCCCCCGAAGACTTCCAGGCCGTCGGCCAGTTCTACCGCGACTTTCCCCAGGTGGAGGACGACGAGGTGATCGCGCAGCTCAGGGCCTGACCCGTCTCCTTCAAGCCGGCGCGTCCATGCGCAGCACGGCCGCGCCCTGGAAAGCGCCGCGGCGCAACTGGTCCAGCGCCTCGTTGGCCTGCTCCAGCGCAAACACGCGCACCTCGGTCTGCAGCGGTGCCTGCCGCACCCGTTCAAAGAATTCGTCGCCATCGCGGCGCGTCAGGTTGGCCACCGAGCGCAGCGAGCGCTCGCCCCAGAGCCAGGCGTAGGGAAATGAAGGGATGTCGCTCATGTGGATGCCCGCGCACACCACGCAGCCGCCCCGGTCCAGGTGCCGCAGCGCGGTGGGCACCAGCGCACCCGCCGGGGCAAAGATCAGGGCCGCGTCCAGCGGTTCGGGGGGCGTTTCATCCGAACCACCGGCCCAGGCCGCGCCCAGGCGGCGCGCAAACGCCTGGCTCTCGGCGTCGCCCGGGCGCGTGAGGGCGAACACCTCGCGGCCCTGGCGCCGCGCCACCTGCGTGATCAGGTGCGCCGCCGCGCCAAAGCCATACACCCCGAGCCGCCGCGCGTCGCCGGCCATGCGCAGCGCGCGGTAGCCGATCAGCCCCGCGCACAGCAGCGGCGCCAGGTGCTCGGGCGCGGGCTCATCGGGCAGCGCAAAGCAGTAGCGCGCATCGGCCACGGTGTACTGCGCGTAGCCGCCGGGGATCTGGTAGCCGGTGAAGCGCGCCTGCTCGCACAGGTTTTCCCGTCCGGTGCGGCAGAAGCGGCAATGGCCACAGGTCCAGCCCAGCCAGGGCACGCCCACGCGCTGGCCAGCCTGCCAGCCCGGCACACCGGCCCCCAGCGCTGCCACCCGGCCCACGATCTCGTGGCCGGGAATCAAGGGCAGCACCGGGTCGGGCAGCTCGCCGTCCACCAGATGCAGGTCGGTGCGGCACACGCCGCAGGCTTCCACCGCGATCAGGATCTGCCCGGCGCCGGGCGCGGGCACCGCGCGGTGCACCAGGCGCAGGCCGGTACCGGGCCGCTCCAGCACCATGGCACGCATCGTGTGGCTCATCTCCTTGCCCTTTCATCGGTATTTGCCGGGGCCGTGGGCACGCGGCCCCGGCGGATGGCCGGTTGCATGGTTGACCGTGGTCCGGGTGCCCAGTCCGATGAACCGTGACATTCATCACATGCAAGCGCATGATGAACCCATTTCGGGGTGCACAAGCAGGAGCCACCGATGAATTGCAAAAACCCGATCCAGGCCCACTCCGGGCAGGCTGACCACACCAACCGGTTGGCGCCCACCACCATGGCCGATCTGCTGCAGATGGCGGGAGGGCCGGCCGCCCCGCCCGAGGCCGCCGCGCACATCGCCGTCGCCCTTCGGCATCTCCACGCGGGTGAGTGCCTGGTGCACGAAGGGGCGACGGCCGACGCCATCTTTTTCGTGCGTGCGGGCACCTTCAAGATCTTCCGCACCGACGAGGATGGCTATGAACAGGTGCTGGCGTTTGCCATCCGTGGCGAGGTCCTGGGGTTTGACGCGCTGTGCATGGAGTCGCATCCGGTGGCCATTTCCGCCCTGGAGGACTCCGTCGTATATGCGGTCCCGAGGTGCGACATCCCGTGGCTGAGTCAGGCGCTGCCAGCCTTTGGCCTGATGCTGCAATGCGGCGGCAGCCGGACCCTGGCGCGCAGCCGCGAGCTGGTGGACATCATGGCGGCGGTCGCGGCCGAAGTGCGGCTGGCGCGCTTCCTGATCCAGCACGCCCGGCGTATGGCGGGCTGCGGACAGTCACCGAGCCGCTTTCATCTGCGGATGGGGCGGCGCGAGATCGCCAGCCTGCTGGGCGTGGCGCACGAGACGGTCAGCCGCAGCTTCACCGCGCTGGCCACGCTGGGCCTGCTCCATGTGAACGACCGCGAGATCGAGATTCGGGACATGGACGGACTTGCCGCCTTCGCTCGCAGCACCCGGCGGCCGTTGGACGCACCCACGCTGGAGCACCCCCGGCGCCCCGCCGACCACCGCCCGCCCGGGCAGGGCCGGCGCTCCACCGCTCACCGGTTCGCCGCCTGAACCGGTCGGAAAATCTGCGACCGGATTGAGCGTGCTCAATGGCCCCACACGCCGGCCGTCGCACACTGGAATGGCCAGTGGGGGATGTGACGGTAAGTCTGCTCACCAGTGGTCAAGTGAGGTTTCCCTTTCGGGGGAAAGATCGTGGTGTCTCCGACACCACGAGGGGTGAAGGCACCCTCAGACCGGCACGGCGGTCATACGCGATGCCGGGGACCTTCACAGGGCCCGCCACCCGTCAGGGTGGGCGGGCCTTCTTCGTGTTGAGGGGCTGCCCTCACATCATCAACAGTGCCGGCACCTTGGCCAGGTGGACCACCCGTTGAGCCACCGCCCCTTGGAACAGACCCCCGATCGAACCCATGTCGTGTGGTCCCATGCCGGGTCAGCCCGCCTGCCCGCGCCTGGGCGGAGGCTTCATCGCGTTGGAAGGAGAAAGAGACCGAACCGGCGGCGAGACCTACACTGCGCACGGTGGGCGGGCACACGCCCCACCCGCGGACAGGAGCCCCATGTCGAACCCCAGCCCCCGCACCACCACCGCGCCAACCGCCGCCAGCCCACGGACCGTGCAGGACCCACCCACGCCGCGGCACAACGAAACCGCGGCACGCCATGCGGTGGCCGACGTACCGCGGGCCACGCCCGACCAGACGGTGGCCGAGGTGCTGGACGCGCTGCTGGCGCGGCCCAGCGAATGCATCGACCTGGTGTGCGTGCTCGATGCCGGTGAGCATCTGCTGGGCGTCGTGTCGCTGGCGGCCCTGCTCGCCTTGCCCCGGGACACGCGGGTGGGCCAGGTCGCCAACCTCCATTTCCCCAAGGTGCACGCCGAAACGGACCAGGAGCGTGTGGCCTCGCTGGCACTGCACCACGAGCTCAGCGCCATCCCGGTGACCGACGCCCAGGGGCGCCTGGTGGGCGTGGTGCCGGCCTCGGCGCTGCTGCACATCCTGCGGCGCGAACACGTGGAAGACATCCACCGCTTCGCCGGCATCACGCGCGAGGGCCTGCACGCCCGCGAGGCGATCGAAGAGCCGCCCATGCGCCGCCTGCGGCACCGCCTGCCCTGGCTGCTGGTGGGGCTGCTGGGCAGCTTCCTGGCCACTTTCATCGTGGCCCGCTTCGAACACACACTGGCCCTGCACCCGTCGATCGCCTTCTTCGTGCCTGGGCTGGTGTACCTGGCCGATGCCATCGGCACGCAGACCGAGGCGGTGGCGGTGCGCGGGCTCTCGCTGAGCCATGTGCGCCTCTCCACGCTGATCGGCGGCGAGATGCGCACCGGCCTGCTGATCGGCCTGGTGCTCGCCGGGCTGACACTGCCAGCGGTGGGGCTGGCGTTTGGCGACTGGCCACTGGCCTGCGCGGTCGCGGGGGCGCTGGTGGCGGCCGGTGGCATTGCCACCACCATCGGGCTGGTACTGCCCTGGGTGCTGGGCCGGCTGGGCAGCGACCCAGCCTACGGCAGCGGCCCGCTGGCCACGATCGTGCAGGACCTGCTGAGCCTGCTGACCTATTTCGTGATCGTCAGCGCGGTGGTGCTGTAGCGCCCGCGCGGCCGGCGGCCGCTCAACCGCCGGGCAAAAACCCGGCACACTCCTGCCATGAGTGCCGCCACCCCGACCGAACGCCCCAAGTCCACCACCCCCACCTCGCTCGGCGGCCTGCGGCCGTTCATGCGGCCCTACCGGCTGCAGATCGCGCTGGCCGTGGTGTTCCTCATCCTGGCCGCGGTGGCCACGCTGCTGTTTCCGCTGGCGCTGCGCCACCTCATCGACGGCGGCCTGGTCTCGCTGGACCGAGGCGCGCAGACCATGGGCCTGCGCGGGCACTTCCTGCAGCTCTTTGGCGTGGCAGTGCTGCTGGGCCTGTCGTCGGCGCTGCGCTTCTATTTCGTGAGCTGGCTGGGCGACCGCATCACCGCCGATCTGCGCAACGCGGTCTACAGCCATGTGCTGCGCCAGAGCCCGCAGTTTTTCGAGACCACCCAGACCGGCGAGGTGCTCTCGCGCCTGACCACCGACACCACCCTGGTGCAGACGGTCGTGGGCTCTTCGCTCTCCATGGGCTTGCGCAACCTGGTCACCGGCCTGGGCGCGCTGGTGATGCTGATCTGGACCAACCCCTACGTGATGACGCAGGTGCTGCTGATCCTGCTGCTGGTGGTGCTGCCGAGCATGTGGTTTGGCCGGCGCGTGCGCAAGCTCTCGCGCGCCAGCCAGGACCGCGTGGCCGATTCGAGCGCGATCGCGGCCGAGGTGCTCAACGCGATCCCCATCGTGCAGAGCTACACGGCGGAAGACCGCGAGGCGCGGCGTTTCGCCGACGCGACCGAACACGCCTTCAGTACCGCCGTGCGCCGCAGCCGCGCGCGCTCCGGGCTGGTGGCGTTCATCATCATCAGCACGGCCGCTCTGCTGCTGTGGGGCCTGTACCAGGGCACGCAGGCGGTGATCGCTGGCGACATCAGCGCCGGACACCTGGGTCAGACCGTTGTCTACATCATCATCCTGGCCGGGGCGGTGGCGGTGCTGGGCGAGGTCTATGGCGACCTGCTGCGCGCCGCGGGCGCGAGCGAGCGGCTGATGGAGCTGCTGAGCCTGGAGTCGCCGGTGCAGTCACCCGCCCAGCCGGTGGCCGCGGCCCAGCCGCAAGGCGGCAGCGCGCTGGTGTTCGACCGGCTCACCTTCCACTACCCGTCGCGCCCCGCGCAGGCGGCGCTGGCCGACTTCAGCCTGGCGGTGAAACCGGGGCAGACGGTGGCGCTGGTGGGGCCGAGCGGCGCGGGCAAGAGCACGGTGTTTGGCCTGCTGCTGCGCTACTACGACCCGGCCTCGGGCCGCATCGCGCTGGACGGCGTGCCCATCGACCAGCTGAGCCTGCACGAGCTGCGCTCACGCATCGGCATCGTGCCGCAGGACCCGGTGATCTTCTCGACCAGCGCGCTGGAAAACATCCGCTACGGCAAGCCGGGCGCGAACGACGACGAGGTGCGCGCCGCAGCGCATGCGGCCTTTGCGGACGAGTTCATCTCGAAACTGCCCGAGGGCTATGACACCTTTCTGGGCGAACGCGGCGTGCGTCTCTCGGGCGGGCAGCGCCAGCGCATCGCGATCGCGCGCGCCATGTTGAAAAACCCGCCGCTGCTGTTGCTGGACGAAGCCACCAGCGCGCTGGACGCGCAGAGCGAGCGCATGGTGCAGGCGGCGCTGGAGTCGGCCATGAAAGACCGCACCACCCTCGTGATCGCCCACCGCCTGGCCACGGTGCAGCAGGCCGACCACATCGTGGTGCTGGACCATGGTCGGCTGGTGGAGCAAGGCACGCACACCGCGCTGGTAGCGCACGGTGGCGTCTATGCCGGGCTGGCGGCGTTGCAATTCAACGCCTGAGCCTCGCTGGTGTCTGGGGGCGTCGGTTTCCGGCTGGGCCTTGCGAGATGTACCGGGAACGGGTGCACCTGCACCTCGCGCAGGCCAATGGCGGCCCCCCCGTTCTCCGGCCCACGCTCGCCGTCTTCCTCTGAAACTCTCAAGCGCTGTCGCGTCAACACTGCGCGGGTAAGCCACCTCTGTGGCAACGGCGAATGGGACCTGCGCCCGGGGGAACCGCCATCGACCTCAAAGACAGAAGGGCAGCCTGCGGGTTCGCTCACACATCACTTCGGGGGGCAGGTGGTCTGGGTGGGCGGGCGCAGTCCCGATTCGCGGTTGCCACAGGGCGTGCGCGCCATCACGGTGTTGATGGAGTGGTGGTTGCGCGCACGGGCAGACTCCCGCGAGCGTGGGACGGAGAACGAACACCCGGACCACCTGCCCCTGCCAGCCCAGTCTGAGCGCCGAAGGTCAGGGTTGCCTCCAGAACGTTTCTGGAAAAGCAGCCAGAAAGGGCCGCTTCAAACGTGGTGGCAAGCCACCTGCCGCCCTTCCAAAGGCCGCAGCAGTGGCAGCTCACTCGAACACCGAGCATCCGCCTTCGGACAGCGCTTGTGAAACGCACAGCCGGTGGGCGGGTTCAGCGGGCTGGGCAGCTCGCCGTGGATCTTGATCTTCTTCTGGCGCTGCGCCGGGTCGATGGACGGTGTGGCCGACAGCAGGGCCAGGGTGTACGGGTGCAGCGCGTTGGCGAAGATCGTGGCCTTCGGGCCCGCTTCGACCACACGGCCCAGGTACATCACCATCACATCGTTGGCGATGTGCTCCACCACCGCGAGGTTGTGCGAGACGAACACGTAGGCCGTCTGCAGCTGCTCCTGCAGGTCCATGAACAGGTTGAGCACCTGGGCCTGGATCGACACGTCGAGCGCCGAAGTCGGCTCGTCGGCCACCAGGATCTTCGGCTGCAGCACCATGGCGCGCGCAATCGCGATGCGCTGGCGCTGGCCGCCGGAAAACATGTGGGCGTAGCGGTCGTAGTGCTCAGGGCGCAGGCCCACGCGCTTCAGACTCTCCAGCACCTTGTCCTTGCGCTCGGCCGCGCTCAGGGGCGTGTTGAGCAGCAGGGGCTCACCGATCTGGTGGCCGATCTTCTGGCGCGGGTTGAGCGAGGCGTAGGGGTTCTGGAACACCATCTGCACCTGGCTGCGCAGGCGCTTGTATTGCGCGCGGTCGCCGGGCGTCACCCATTCGTCACCGACCTGCAGCCGTCCGCCGGTGGGCGGCTCGATCAGGGTGAGCTGGCGCGCCAGCGTGCTCTTGCCGCAGCCGGACTCGCCCACCACGGCCAGGGTCTGGCCGGCGGTGAGCGTGAACGACACGTCGACCAGGGCCTTGACCGTGACCTTGGGTTTCATGAAGCCCTGCGACACGCCGTAGTGGCGCGTCAGCGATTCGGCCTGCATCACCGGGGCCGTGGGCGCAATCATCGGGGTGGCGGTCATAGCGTCTCCTGCGCCGTCATGGGGTAGAAGCAGCGCACCAGACCACCGCCCTGCGCCAGCAGCTCGGGGCGCTCGATGTGGCAGCGGTCCTGGGCCTTGGGGCAACGCGGCGAGAGCAGGCAACCGGTGGGCCGGTCGAACTGGCCGGGCACGATGCCGGGCAGGGTGTGCAGGCGACGCGCGCCACGGCTGTGCTCGGGCACGCTGCTGAGCAGCGCGTGGGTGTAGGGGTGTGCCGGTGCGGTGAACAGGCGGTCCACGGCGCCTTGCTCCACCTCCTGGCCCGCGTACATGACCGCGACGCGTTGCGCCACCTCGGCCACCACGGCCAGGTCGTGCGTGATGAGGATCAGGGCCATGTTGTGCGCCCGCTGCAGCTGCACCAGCAACTCCATGATCTGGGCCTGGATGGTCACGTCCAGCGCGGTGGTGGGCTCGTCGGCGATCAGCAGCTTGGGGTTGCAGGCGATCGCCATCGCGATCATCACGCGCTGCGCCATGCCGCCCGAAAACTGGTGCGGGTAGCTCTCCAGCCGGTGCGCGGCCCCGGGGATTTCCACCATCTGCAGCAGCTCGATGGCGCGCGCCTTGGCGGCCGCACCGCGCAGGCCCATGTGTTCGCGCAACACCTCCTCGATCTGGAAGCCCACGGTGAAGCTCGGGTTGAGCGAGGTCATGGGGTCCTGGAAGATCATGGCCATGTCCTTGCCCAGGATCTTGCGGCGCTGGCGGTCTGAAATGGTCTGCAGGTCTTTGCCGTCGAACCGCAGGCGATCGGCGCCGACGTGGCCCTGCCCGGCCAGCAGACCCATGACGGCCATCATCGCGACCGACTTGCCCGAACCCGACTCGCCCACGATGCCCAGCACCTGGCCCTGGTCCAGCTGCAGGTCCAGCCCGTCCACCGCACGAAAGGCACGGCCCTTGGCGCCGAATTCGACGCGCAGGTTTTGAATGTCAAGAAGACTCATGCCAAATCTCTCAAGGGTTGCACCGTCACCGGCGCGAGATGTCTGAGCCAAGAACGCCGCGGAACCGGCTTTGCCGGGCCGCCAGCGTTGCCCCCTTGAGGGGGTCGCGCGAAGCGCGGCGGGGGTGTTTCATGTTGCTGACTTGAGCTTCGGGTCGAGCGCGTCGCGCAGCCCGTCGCCGACCAGGTTGATCGCCAGCACCGACCACAGAATGGTCAGGCCCGGCAGCGTCACCACCCACCAGGCACTCTCGATGTAGTCGCGCGCCGAGGCGAGCATGGTGCCCCACTCGGGCAGCGGCGGCTGCACACCCAGCCCCAGGAAGCCCAGCGCCGCGATCTCGAGGATGGCGGCGGAAAAGCTCATGGTGGCGTGCACGATCAGCGGCGCCGTGCAGTTGGGCAGCACGGTCACGAACATGAGCCGCAGCGTGCGCGCGCCCGACAGGCGCGCAGCGGTCACGTAGTCGCGCTGCAGCTCGCCGATGGCTGAGGCGCGCACCAGCCGCACATAGGCTGGCAGCGACACCAGCGCGATGGCGATCATGGCGTTGAGCAGGCCCGGGCCGAGGATGGCCATGATGGCCACCGCCATCAGCAGCGAGGGCAAGGCCATCACGATGTCCATGGCGCGCATGATGGCGGCGTCCACCCACTTGCCGGCGAACGCCGCCACCAGCCCCAGGATCACGCCCGGAATCATCGCCAGCACCACCGACACCAGGCCCACCAGCAGCGAGAGCCGTGCGCCGTGGATCAGGCGCGAAAACAGGTCACGACCGAGCTCGTCGGTCCCCAGCAGGAACTGACTGGTGCCACCGGCCCAGACCGGGCCCTGCAGGAAGTGCTCACGGTATTGTTCGATCGGGTCGTGCGGCGCGACCCAAGGCGCGAAGATCGCCAACAGGCCCACGATGGACATGAACACCAGGCCGGCCACGGCGCCTTTGTTTTGCGAGAAGGCTCGCCAGAATTCCTTGAAGTTCATGCCTGCACCCGGATGCGAGGGTTGGCCACACCGTAGAGCAGGTCCACGACAAAGTTGGTGACGACGACGAGCGTGGCAACGAGCAGGATGCCGTTCTGCACCACCGGGTAGTCGCGCCGGCCAATGGCGTCGATCAGCCATTTGCCGATGCCCGGCCAGGAGAAGATGGTTTCGGTCAGCACCGCGCCGCCCATCAGCGTGCCCACCTGCAGCCCCACCACGGTGAGCACCGGAATGAGCGCGTTGCGCAGCGTGTGCACGAAGATCACGCGCATGGGCGACAGGCCCTTGGCGCGCGCCGTGCGCACGTAGTCTTCGCGCAGCACTTCGAGCATGCTTGATCGTGTCATGCGCGCGATCACCGCCAGCGGGATGGTGCCGAGCACGATGGCCGGCAGGATCAGGTGGCGCACCGCGTCCCACAGCGCGCCGCTGCTGAGCTCGGGGTCGGCGCGCTCGGCCAGCCAGGCGTCGATGAGCATGAAGCCGGTCTGTGGCTGCACGTCGAACATCAGGTCGAGCCGGCCGGACACCGGCGTCCAGCCCAGCCCCACCGAGAAGATCAGGATCAGCAGCAGGCCCCACCAGAAGATGGGCATGGAGTAGCCGGTGAGCGCGCCCGTCATGACGGTGTGGTCCAGCCAGCTGCCGCGCTTGACCGCCGCGAGCACCCCCGCGATCAGCCCCAGCACCAGCGCCAGCAGCAGCGCGCACAGCGCCAGCTCCAGCGTGGCCGGAAACAGGGCCTTGAATTCGCTCCACACGGGAGACTGCGTCTTGAGCGACTGCCCCAGGTCGCCCTGTGCCAGTTGCCCGAGGTAACGACCGTACTGCACGTACAGCGGCTGGTCCAAACCCAGGCGTTTGAGGGCGGCGGCGTGCAGCTCCGGGTTGAGCGTGCGCTCGCCCACCATCACTTCAACCGGGTCGCCGGGGATCAGACGGATCAGGGAAAACGTCAGCAGCGTCACCCCCAGGATCGTGGGAATCAGCACCAGCAACTTCTTGAGGAGGTATCTCAGCATGAGGGAGCACCCCTTGTTGTTTTCAGAACGCGTAAAAAAGGGCAGCCGTCAAAAGCTTGACGCCTGCAAATTGACCGGAGTGGCCGATCCAAGAATGCGAGCGGCCCTGCATCGCCAAGCCGCTCGCATTGCCCTCAGGCGCAGCAGGCTACACGCAGTGAGCCTGCAGCCGGAGAAGTCCCAGAACGCGGCGGAACCGGCTCCGCCGGGCCGCACCGCGTTGCCCCCTGGGGGGTGACGCCGCAGGCGGCGCGGGGGGATCACTTCACACTCACGCCTTCGAAGCTGTAGTCGCCAAACGGACTGATCTTGAAGCCGTTGAGCTCCTTGCGCATGGGCTGGTTCACCGTGGAGTGGGCGATGGTGGACCACGGCATGTCCTTCTTGAACACCTCCTGGGCCTTCATGTACAGCTCGGTGCGCTCTTTCTGGTTCACGCTGTTGCGCGCCTTGAGCACGTAGCCGTCGAACTCCTTGCTGCAGTAACGCGCGTAGTTGGAGCCGCCGATGGCTTCGCAGGTGAGCAGCACGCCCAGGAAGTTGTCGGGGCTGGCGTAGTCGCCGGTCCAGCCGATCAGGCCGGTGTCGTGCTCGCCCTGCTTCAGGCGCTTGAGGTACTCACCCCACTCGTACTGCGTGATCTTGGCCTTGATGCCCACCTTGGCCCAGTCGGCCTGGATCATCTCGGCCATCAGCTTGGCGTTGGGGTTGTAGGGGCGCTGCACCGGCATGGCCCACAAGGTGATCTCGGTGCCCTCGGCCACGCCGGCTTTCTTCAACAGTTCCTTGGCCTTTTCCGGGTTGAAGGCGGCGTTCTTCAGCTTGGCGTTGTAGGACCACAACGAGGCCGGGAACGGATTGGACGCCGCCTGGCCCTGCCCCTGGTACACCGCGTCGATGATGGCCTTGCGGTTGATCGCCATGTCCAGCGCCTGGCGCACTTCGACCTTGTTCAGCGGTGCCTTCTCGGTGTTGTAGCTCAGATAGCCGATGTTGAAGCCCGGGGCCGTGTCCATCTTCAGCTTGGGGTCGGCCTTCATGGCGGCGATGTCCTGCGGTTTCGGGTAGGACATGATGTGGCACTCACCGGCCTTGAGCTTCTGGAAGCGCACCGAGGCGTCGGTGGTGATGGCGAAGATCAGGTTGTCCACCAGCACGTTCTTGGCGTTCCAGTAGTCCTTGTGCTTGACGTAGCGGATCTGCGCGTCCTTCTCGTAGCGGCGCAGCGCGAAGGGACCGGTGCCGATGGGCTGCTGGTTGATCATGCTGGCCTTGCCTTCGGCCACCAGTTTGTCGGCGTGTTCCTTCGACAGGATCGAGGCAAACGGCATGGCGATCTTGACCAGCAGGTCGGGGTCGGGCTGCTTGAGCTTGATCACCACCGTCAGGTCGTCGGTCTTGGTCACCGACTCGGTGTTGCTCTCCAGACCCACGTCGGAGGCGTACGGGAACTGGGCGGGGTAGGCCTTGTTGAACGGATGGTCCTTGTTGACCATGCGCTCGAAGGTGAAGATCACGTCGTCGGCGGTCATGTCACGGCCCGGCTTGAAATAGTCGGTGGTGTGGAACTTGACGCCTTTGCGCAGCTTGAAGGTGTAGGTCAGCCCGTCGGCGGACACGGTCCATTCCTGCGCCAGGCTCGGCTCGACCTCGGTACCGCCCTTCTTGAACTGCGTCAACCGGTTGAAGATCGCGTGGCCGGCGGCGTCAAAGGTGTTCCCGCCGGTGTATTGCGCGGTGTCAAAACCCTCGGGACTGCCTTCGGAACAGAAAATCAGCGTGCCGGCGGCCTGCGAGGCCATCGCCACCGCAGACAAGCCCAAAGCCAGGGTCAGTTTCTTCAGTTCAAACATGGGTCATCCTTCGTTGTTGCGGGAGCAGCGACATGCGCCCCCTGTTAAGGAAAAATTCATTATCGACACAAAACGTCACGGAGCTGTCACCTGCGGTGGTGCCACCCGTTCAAAACGGAGGCTCCACTTGATGCCCGTCAACCCTTGCAAAATCGATGCCATCGCATGACGCCCCACCCAAGGAAGGAAGCCCATGATCCGCTGGGAAGCCCACACCTGCCTGCCCCTGCATCCCGAAGCCAGCTTTGCCCCTTTGGAGCGCTACCGTGCCGCAGGGGTGCACCACGTCTGCATCAACGTGGGCATGGACATGAACCCGCTGGGCCAGATCCTGCCGGTGCTCGCCGCTTTCCGTGCGCGGCTGCGGGCCGAGTCCGAGCGCTATCTGATCCCGGACACTGTGGCCGACATCGAACACGCGCGCAACAAGGGAAAACTCGCGGTGGGCTTTGACCTGGAAGGCGCCCTGCCCTTGCTGGAGCGCCCCGAGATGGTGGCGCTGTACCGCGATCTCGGCGTGCGACAGATCCACTTCGCCTACAACCGCAACAACAGCGTGGCCGGCGGCTGCCACGACGAGCCCCAGGGCCTGACCCTGCTCGGACGCCGCATGGTGCAGGCCGTGAACGACGCGGGCGTGCTGATGGACTGCGCCCACACCGAACGGCGCACCACCTTGGACATCATGACCCACTCGCGCCACCCGGTGGTGTTCAGCCACGCCAACCCGCTGGCGCTGGCCGAACACGGTCGCAACATCACCGACGAACAGATTCGCGCCTGCGCGGCCACCGGCGGCGTGGTCTGCATCTCCGGCGTGTCGAAGTTTCTGGGCTGCAACGCACCACAAGCGAGCGACCTGGCACGCCATGTGGCCTACGTGGCCGATCTGGTGGGCGCGCAGCATGTGGGCCTGGGCCTGGACATCGGCTTTTCGCAACCCGAACTGAACGACGATCCGCCTGGGGCGTTCGATCCGGGCTTCTGGTGGCCCGCGCACGCGGGTTACGGCCAAGGCATCAGCCAGATGCGCTACGCGCCCATCGAGACTTGGCAAACCCTGCCCGACGCCCTGCGGGCAGCAGGCATGGGGCCGCAGGACATCGATGGCGTCCTGGGTGACAACATGGCGCGCGTGGCACGCCAAGTCTGGGGCGCGGCACCCGACTGAACGCCATGGGTCGACCGCAAGGTTATGCATTCGCAGCATAAAGAGATGGCAACACAGCCTTGGACAGACAGAACGGCGCTCCGTACAGTGGCATCCGTTGACCCACCGTTACGGGCCAGCCCACCCCCTAGGAAACAACGCACCATGTCACAAGCACCGCACCCCGCCGGCCCCGCGGCCAACAGCCCGGCCGCTTTCACCAGCGCCCTGCCCTCCTACCTCGATCCGAACAACCTGGGCCCCTGGGGCATCTACCTGCAGCAGGTCGACCGCGTGGCCCCCTATCTGGGCAATCTGGCCCGCTGGGTGGACACGCTCAAGCGACCCAAGCGCACGCTGATCGTGGACGTGCCAATCCACCTGGACGACGGCACCATCGCGCACTTCGAGGGCTACCGCGTACAGCACAACACCAGCCGCGGCCCGGGCAAGGGCGGCGTGCGCTTCCACCAGAACGTGACGCTGTCCGAAGTGATGGCGCTCTCGGCCTGGATGTCGATCAAGAACGCGGCGGTGAACGTGCCCTACGGCGGCGCCAAAGGCGGCATCCGCGTCGATCCGCGCCAGCTGTCGATGGGTGAACTCGAGCGCATCACACGCCGCTACACCAGCGAGATCGGCATCATCATCGGCCCGAGCAAGGACATTCCGGCGCCGGACGTGAACACCAACGAGCAGGTCATGGCCTGGATGATGGACACCTATTCGATGAACGAAGGTTCCACCGCCACCGGCGTGGTCACCGGCAAGCCGGTGGACCTGGGCGGCTCGCTGGGACGGCGCGAAGCCACCGGCCGCGGCGTGTTCACCGTGGGCGTGGAAGCCGCCAAACACACGGGCATGGACATCAGCAAGGCACGCGTGGCCGTGCAGGGCTTCGGCAACGTGGGCGGCGTGGCCGGCAAGCTGTTTGCCGAAGCCGGCGCCAAGGTGGTGGCGGTGCAGGACCACGGCGGCAGCATCTACCGCGAAGCGGGTCTGGACGTGCCTTCGCTGCTGGCGCATGTGTCGCGCGTGGGCACGGTGGCGGGATTCCCGCAGGCCGAGGTGATCGCCGACGACGCCTTCTGGGGCGTGCCCTGCGACATCCTGATCCCGGCCGCGCTGGAGCAGCAGATCACGGAAGAAAATGCCGGCCGCATCCAGGCGAAGATGGTGATCGAAGGCGCCAACGGCCCGACCACACCACAAGCCGACGACATCCTGCACGACCGTGGCATCCTGGTGTTGCCCGACGTGATCGCCAACGCCGGTGGCGTGACGGTGAGCTACTTCGAATGGGTGCAGGACTTCTCCAGCTTCTTCTGGAGCGAAGACGAGATCAACGAACGCCTGGTGCGCATCATGAAGGGCGCGTTCGCCGCCGTGTGGCAGGTGGCCGAAGAGAACAAGGTGAGCCTGCGCACCGCGACCTTCATCGTGGCCTGCAAGCGCATCCTGCACGCCCGCGATCTGCGCGGTCTGTACCCCTGATCTCTCTCGCGGTTGATTCGCCACACCGGCGAACCGACAAAAAAAGGGCCCCGCATGCGGGGCCCTTTTTGCTGGGTGGTGTTCGACGCTGGGTCGGTGCTCAGCGCGGGCTGCGACGAGCCACCGGGCGGGCGGGCGCGCCACCTTCGGAACGGCGCGATTGGAACTCGCCCCCACGCAAAGCGGCACGCTCCGAGTTGCCGCGGTCGCTGAAGCGATCGGCGCCGCGTTCGGGAGCGCGGTCGTTGCGACCGAAGCTGGAGAAGCCTGCGGGCTTGGCACCGAAGCCGGCACGGGCCGGGGCCTTGTCGCCAAAACCACGACCGGCCGGACGGCTGTCGCCACGGTTGTCAAAACGGTTGTCGCCACGCGGGGCTTCGCGTTCGAAGCGGTTGCCCTCGAAACGGGGCGCGTCGCCACGACCTTCAAAACGCGGTGCTTCACCACGGCCCTCGAAACGCGGGCCGCGCGGTGTCGGCGCGCCACGGCGATCGGCAAAGCGGTCGTTGCCACGACCGGCCGGGCGTCCACCAGGGCCACCACGGCCAAACGGCTCGGCCTGGGGTGCGCGCTGGCGCGGCTCCATGCCGGGAATGGTTTCCACCGCGATGCGTTGGCGGGTGAAGGCTTCGATATCGAAGATCTTGCGGCGGTCGCGCGTCTCGGCGAACGTGATGGCCTGGCCATCGCGTCCGGCACGGCCTGTGCGTCCGATGCGGTGCGTGTAGTCCTCGGCCTTCATCGGCAGGCCGAAGTTGAAGACGTGGGTGATGGTGGGCACGTCGATGCCGCGGGCGGCCACGTCGGTGGCCACCAGGATCTGCACCTGGCCGGCGCGCAGCGCCATCAGACGGCGGTTGCGGATGCCCTGGCTGAGTGCGCCGTGCAGCGCGACGGCGGAGAAGCCTTCCTGCTGCAGGTCGTTGGCCAGACCGTCGCATTCGATCTGGGTGCTGGCGAACACGATGGCCTGGTTGATGCTGGCGTCGCGCAGCCAGTGGTCGAGCAGCTTGCGCTTGTGGTCGGCGTTGTCGGCCCAGAACAGCTTCTGCTGGATGTTGGCGTGCTGTTCCTGCGGGGAATCGATCTGCACCTTCTGCACGTGCTTGCCACCGTCGTGCATGACGCGCATGGCGAGCTGCTGGATGCGCGGCGCAAACGTGGCGCTGAACATCATGGTCTGGCGGCGCTGGCTGGTCAGGTCGTTGACTTCGGCCAGGTCGTCGGCAAAACCGAGGTCGAGCATGCGGTCGGCTTCGTCCACCACCAGGAACTGCACCTGGTCGAGCTTGAGCTGCTGCGAGCGCTGCAGATCGAGCAGACGCCCGGGTGTGGCCACCACGAGGTCGGCGTTCTGCAGCTTGGCGATCTGCAACTGGTAAGGCATGCCGCCCACCACGTTGGCGATGCGCAGGCCGCGGCAGTGGCGCACCAGGTCGATGGCGTCGTTGGCCACCTGCTGGGCGAGCTCACGCGTGGGACACAGCACCAGGGCGCCCGGGGTGGCTGCCTTGAAGTTGCGCGGGTTGGTCGGGTCCTTGCGCTTGGGGCGCTTGGGTGCGGCCTCGCCACGGGCCAGCGCGTCTGCACAGGCCTTCTCGAAGTCGGCGCGCTCCTGGGCTTCGGCCTGGGCCTGCTGTTGCAGCAGGGTGTGCAGCACGGGCAGCAGGAAGGCGGCGGTCTTGCCGCTGCCGGTCTGACTGGAGACCATCAGGTCGGCGAAGCGTTTTTCGCCTTCGCCCAGCATGGCCTTGGGGACCACGTTGTTCTGCACCTGGGTGGGCTGCACGTAGCCGAGGTCGGCACAGGCTTGCACCAGTTCAGGGGCCAGGCCCAGCAGTTCAAAACCGTTGGGTTCGGCCGGCGTGGGGGTGACAGGGGTGTCCGCTTCGGGTTCGGCAGACAGGATTTCGGGCGAGAAATCGCCGCGGGCTTCAAAAGAGTCGCTCATGTTCGTCCATGCGCAGTACGCGCAATTGATCGAATAAAGACACTGGTGGCCCGCCTGCCATGGTGAGGCGGGACGCTCCAGCGCGCCAGATCCGTTCGTGGTTACAAAACATCAACCATCAAACGGTCTACGCGCCATGGGTCCCACTTCAAAAGTGGAGGACACCGGGAACGAAGGCCCCATCCGCAACGCCAGCGGGGACCGCTGGCGGGCTGGCAATACGTCTATCGAAAGAGGCGCATGCCAGCGCAAAGAATCGGGGAGCCTGGTGTGTGAGGCAGATGCACAAATCAGCGCAGTTTCCTGCGCAGCCTGTGATTATGGCACGCTTGAGGGAAAACCCCAAGCGGTTTGTCTGATTTCAGCCCAGCACCGCCGCCACCATGTGGAACAGGATCGCCGCGAGCACAGCCGTGGCCGGCACGGTGACGATCCAGGCCGCCACAATGCGCAGCACCGCCGAACGTTTGACGATTTCCTGCTTGTAGGCCTTTTTCAGCGCCTTCTGCTCTTTCTTGGCGAACACCGCGCCATCGACCGCCTCGCGGTCCTTGGTGCGCCGTTTCATGTCGGCGAGCATGCGTTTTTTCTCGTGCACCTCGGCGGCCTCAAAACGCTGCAGATAGTGCTCCACCTCGGCGCGGTCCTGTCCTTGGTGACCGGCGAACACCACCGCTTCCATCTTGGCGTAGTTCACCTTGAGCAGCTCACGCAGGAAGCCCACGCCAAACACCGCACCAATGGAGATGTGCGTGGTCGAAACCGGCATGCCCAGCTGAGACGCCACGATCACAGTCAGTGTCGCAGCCATGGCAATGGAGTAAGCCCGCATGTTGTCCAGCTCGGTGATTTCCTTGCCCACCGTGCGGATCAGGCGCGCACCATACAAGGCCAGACCTGCGGCCAGCCCCAGCGCACCCAGCACCATCACCCACATCGGCGTGGCCGCCTTGGTCGCGACCGCGCCGGCGATCACCGCTTCATAGATGGCGGCCAGCGGCCCCACGGCGTTGGCCACGTCGTTCGCCCCGTGCGCAAAACTGAGCAAGGCGGCCGAACACACCAGTGGCCAGGTGAAGAGGCGGTTGACGCCCTCCTTGCTGTTGACCTGTTGCCGCGCCAGGCGGGCAACGGGTTGGCGCACCAGCAGCAGCACAGCGCCACCAAAGAGCGCGCCCAGCACGATGGCGAGCCAGAAATTCACCTTGACCAGTTGCCCCAGACCTTTGAGCAACATATAGGAGCCAAAGGCCCAGGCCATCACAGCAATCAGCCAGGGCACCACGCGGGAAGCCGCCTCCGTCATCTCATTGCGGTAGGTGATGCTGTGTTTGATGATGTACAGAAAGAGTGCCGCGATCGCGCCACCCATGAGCGGCGACACCAGCCAGCTGACCACGATCGAGCCGATCGTGCCCCAGTTGACCAGCCCCCAGCCGCCCGCCGCAATGCCCGAGCCCATCACGGCGCCGATGATGGAGTGCGTGGTGGACACGGGAGCGCCAATGGCGGTGGCCAGGTTCAGCCACAGGGCACCCGCCAGCAACGCGGCAAACATGACCCAAGCGAACAGCGTCGCATCGGTGATCTGCTGGCTGTCGATGATGCCGCCTTTGATGGTGCCGACCACCTCGCCACCCGCCACGATGGCGCCCATGGCCTCGAATACCGCGGCCACCACGATGGCCCACCCCATGGTCATGGCGCCAGACCCCACGGCCGGCCCCATGTTGTTGGCCACGTCGTTGGCGCCGATGTTCATCGCCATGTAGCCACCCACCACCGCCGAGATGATGAGCAGCCAGACCGCCGGGCCCGACAGGCCCAGCACGTCGGCGCCCGTCAACGAGGCGTACAGGCCCACCAGGAGCAGGAAACCCAAGGCGGCGCCCAGTTGCAGCACATCCTGGTGCTTGGAAATGAAGCGGGAGCGGGATTTTTTTGTCATGTTTTTTTCACGTGAATTTCACGATTTTGACATGTCGACGTCTCGCGACCAGGCCTCTAACCGAAGAGCCGGACCTCGGTGGAGCGATCGGATTCAGCGCAGGAAATGGGCCCGATAGTGTTCGAGTTCGTCGATCGACTCGTGCACATCGGCCAGCGCGGTGTGCTTCTGGTGCTTCTTGAAACTGTCGTACACCTCGGGGCGCCAGCGCCTGGCCAGTTCCTTGAGGGTGCTCACGTCCAGGCAGCGGTAGTGGAAGTACGCCTCCAGCTTGGGCATGTACTTCACCAGAAAGCGCCGGTCCTGGCTGATGGTGTTGCCGCACATGGGCGAACTGTTCTTCGGGACGTATTTGCCAATGAAGGCCAGCAGTTCGGCCTGCGCTTCTTCTTCATCGACCGTGCTGGCCTTCACTTTGTCGATCAGACCGCTGCGACCATGGGTGCCCTTGTTCCAATTGTCCATGGCGCCCAGCACCGCGTCGCTCTGGTGGATCACCAGCACCGGCCCCTCGACACGGGGCGTGAGCTGCGGGCCGGTGATCACCACCGCAATCTCGAGCAGGCGCTCCTTCTCCGGATCCAGACCGCTCATCTCGCAGTCAATCCAGACCAGGTTCTGGTCGCTCTTGCCCAGGGTGGGGGTTTCGGGGGCCGCGGTGGGGGTCGGGCTGCTGATGTCGTTCGGTGCTTGCATCCGGCGATTTTCACCGATCCGCCAGACCGGTCTTTTTGCCGCGGCACCTCGGCTCTGGGGATCCCGCCGCCTGGCCCTGCCGCGCCAGGGGCCGGTGGTCTTCGATAGACTCCCCGGTATGGACCACACCGCCTGGATTTTCACCGCCACCTTTTGTGCACTGATTGTGCTGGGATTGATCACGCGCACCGTGCTGGCCAGCCGCCAGATCCGCCACGTGGCCCGCCACCGCGACACAGTGCCTTCCGCCTTTGCCCAGACCATCACACCCGAGGCCCACCACAAGGCCGCCGACTACACCATCGCCAAAACCCGGTTCGGCCTGCTGGAGTTGGCGCTGGAGTCGGCACTGCTGCTGGGCTGGACGTTGCTTGGTGGGCTGGACTGGCTCAACCAGACCCTGCTCGCCGCGCTGGGCGGCGGCATGCTGCAGCAGCTGGCGCTGCTGGCGTGCTTTTCGCTGATCGGCGGGCTGATCGCCCTGCCGCTGGCCTGGTGGTCGAACTTCCGCATCGAAGCGCGCTTCGGCTTCAACAAGATGACCCTGTCGCTCTGGCTGACCGATATCCTCAAAGGCGCATTGGTGGGCGCGCTGATCGGCCTGCCGATCGCCTCCCTGGTGCTGTGGCTCATGGGCGCGGCCGGCGCCACCTGGTGGCTCTGGGCCTGGGGCGCCTGGATGGGCTTCAACCTCCTGCTGCTGGTGCTCTACCCGACGGCGATCGCACCGATCTTCAACAAATTCCAGCCGCTCCAGGACGAAGCCCTCAAGGCGCGTGTGAACGCCCTCATGCAGCGCTGCGGCTTCGCCGCCAAGGGCCTGTACGTGATGGACGGCAGCAAGCGCAGCGCGCACGCCAACGCCTATTTCACCGGCTTTGGCGCAGCCAAGCGGGTGGTGTTCTTCGACACCCTGCTGCAGCAGCTCAACCCGGCGGAGATCGACGCCGTGCTGGCCCACGAACTGGGCCATTACAAGCGCCGCCACGTCGTCAAGCGCATCGTGCTCATGTTCGGCCTGAGTCTGCTGGGCTTCGCATTGCTGGGCTGGATGTCGGGTCAGGCCTGGTTCTACACCGGGCTGGGGGTCACGCCTTCGCTGGACGCGCCCAACAACGCGCTGGCGCTGCTGCTCTTCATGCTGGTGGCGCCGCTGTTCACGTTCTTCCTCTCGCCCCTGATGGCACTGTTGTCCCGTGGACACGAATTCGAAGCCGATGCCTACGCCGTGGCCCACACCAGCGGAGCCGACCTCGCCAGCGCCCTGCTCAAGCTCTACAAGGACAACGCCAGCACGCTGACGCCCGACCCGGTGTACGCCCGCTTCTACTACTCCCACCCACCCGCCAGCGAACGCCTGTCGAGGTTGCTTGCCACCGGCCCGGCCTGAACGCACCCGCCCTGCCATGAACGCCACCCACCAGAATCGCCGCGCCCTCTCGGCCACCGAAATCGTCACCCGGCTTACCCAGCTCAATGGCGACGCCGCCCAGGGCTGGAAGCTGATCGACGGGGCGCTGGAGAAAAGTTATGGCTTCACCACCTTCCACGAGACCATGGCGTTCGCCAACGCCGTGGCCTGGATCGCCCACCGCGAAGACCACCACCCCGAGCTCCACCTGGGGCATGGCCGCTGCACCGTGCGTTTCAGCACCCACGACGTCGGCGGTATTTCGGCCAGCGACTTCCATTGCGCGGACGCGGTGGACGCACTGCTGAAGAACCCCATGAACGCCCCCCAAGCCAGCAGGTTGCCGCTTTGAAGCGCAACCACGCCCTGCCAGCCTTGGCCAGCCCCTCGCAGCCAGCCGGCACCCTTTCCGGGCTGGTGGTGGCGGCCCACGGACGGCACTGCCTGGTGGAGAGCCCGGACGGACAACGCCGCATCTGCCACCCGCGGGGAAAGAAAAGCCAGGTGGTCGTGGGCGACCATGTGCAATGGCAGGCCACGGGCGACGAAGGCAGCATTGAACGCGTGGACACCCGGCGCAACCTGTTCTACCGGCAGGACGAGATGCGCACCAAGTCCTTCGCCGCCAACCTCGACCAGATCCTGGTGCTGATCGCGGCCGACCCCGAGTTCTCCGAACGCCAGCTCGCGCGCTCGCTGATCGCGGCCGAAGCCGAAGGCATCCCGGTGCTGATCGTGCTCAACAAGAGCGACCTGCAGCCCGCCTTCGATCAGGCCTGGGAACGGCTCGAGAGCTACCGGCGCATGGGCTGTGATGTCCTGCCGCTGCGGCTCAAGGGCCAGACCGCGGCCGGCAGCGAGGCCGGCCTGGTGGAGCTGCAGCAGCGCCTGACCGGCAAGACCACGTTGGTGCTCGGTCCCTCGGGCGTGGGCAAGAGCACGCTGGTCAACCGCCTGGTGCCGCAGGCCAAGGCGCTGACCGGCGAAATCTCGCGCGCACTCAACTCGGGCAAACACACCACCACCAGCACCACCTGGTACTGGGTGGACGAGGCGCGCAGCACGGCGCTGATCGACTCACCGGGGTTTCAGGAATTCGGCCTGAACCACATCGAGCCGATGCAGCTCGCCCACCTCATGCCCGACCTGCGCGCGACGCTGGGGAACTGCCGCTTCTACAACTGCACCCACCTGCACGAACCGGGTTGCGCGGTGCTGGCCCATGTGCAGAAAACGGACGACGATCCGGCCAATGCGGACCCGCAGGCCATCGGCGAAAACCGCTACCGGATCTACGGCGAGCTGTTTGCCGAGCTTTCGGCGCGCCGCCCGTATTGAGCACCCGGGCCTCGGCCCGTTTCACCGACCTGCGCGCCCGGACAGGTAGCGCCCAGCGGCCCTACCCCAGCAGGCGCGCCAGGGTCAACAGCGCCAGCAGCAGCATCCACAACACCACCGAACGCCAGACCAGACCCACCACGCTGCCCAGGTGCGCCAGCTGCGGCTCTGGGCGCGCGCCGCTCTCGGCGTCATCTGGGACGGTGGCGCCCTCGGCCAGGGGTGCCAGCCGCACGTTGAGCGCCCCCGAGGTGGCGGCCAGCACCACGCCATCGCTGCCCGGGGCGAAACGCTCGGCATCGCTGCGCCAGCTCGCGACCGCTTCTTCGAAATTGCCGACGATGGCGAAACCCAGCGCCGTCACCCGGGCCGGCAAGTGGTCCACCCAGTCCCAGGCCCGGGCCGCCGCGTGTCGCAGCGCCGGGCTGGGGGTGCCATCGGGGCGGGCGCGCCAGTTGCGCGACAGGTACTCGGCCATGCGGTAGAACACCGCCCCGGACGGCCCCAGGCCCAACACCCAGAACACCACGAAACACACCAGCACGCCAAACACATGCCGGTGTGCCGCGAGCACCGAATGCTCTATGACCTGGCGCAGCAACTCGGTGCGCGGCAGGCTCGACGCATCCACCCGAAGCCATTGCGCCAGCTTCTCGCGGGCGGTGGCGTCGTCCCCCACCTCCAGCGCCTGCCGGATGTCGCTGAAATGGTGGCTGAACTGACGAAAGCCCAGCGTCACGTACAACACGCCGACCATCCAGGCGAACGCCAGCACCGAACTGAAGGCCCACAGACCCCAATAGACGAGCCCGGCGATCAGCGCAGGCACACCCACGGCCAGCACCCAGGCCACCCAGCCGTGAGAGGCCTGTCCGGCATCCAGGTTGCGCCGCACCGCCCGGGCCCAACCGCGCAGCCCCGCGTGCACCGGGTTGTCGTGGGCCAGCGGGCGTGCCTGTTCGAGCAGCAAGGCGAGGAGGATGGCGAAAAAACTCATGACGTCATCATAGCGACGTGCCCCACGGCGAAGCCCCGGCCACGATGGCCTTCAGGCACTGAGCAGGCGGTAGAAATTGCGCAGCATGCCGGCCGTGGCACCCCAGATGAACCGCTCGTGCTCGCCGTCCCGGTACGGCATGGAATACCACTCGCGCATCACCCCGCCCCACTCCCAGGCGTGACGGCGGTGGTGCGCGGGGTCCATCAGGAAATCCAGCGGCACCTCGAACACCTCGTCCACCTCATACGGGTTGGGTTGCAGCGTGAAGCCGGGCTGCACCAGACCGACCACCGGGGTCACGATGAAGGCCGTCCCGGTGACATACACCGGCAAGGTGCCCAGCACCTCCACGCGCTCGGGAGACAGGCCGATCTCCTCCTGCGTCTCGCGCAGGGCCGCCGCGATGGCGTCGGCGTCGCCCTCATCAAGCTTGCCGCCGGGCAAGGCGATCTGCCCCGAGTGGGTGGACAGGTGTGCGGTGCGCTGCGTCAGCAGCAGGGTCGGGCGCTCGTGCATCACCAGCGGCAGCAGCACCGCTGCCTGCGCTGGCGGGCGGTCGGCAAACTTTTTTTCGCGCAGCAGTTCGGGCGTCCACACGGGCGGGCGCGCAAACAGCTCGCGCAGCCCGCCGGCGGTCAGTCGATGGGGCTGCGCGGGCAACAAGCCTTCGTCAGGCGCGGCAGGCAACGCCGGGACCAGGCGAGGATCAAAAACGGGCAGAGGCAAGGGCTGGGACATGGGCGGGAGCATAGGCCACACGGGCCAACCCGCGCGTGCCGGGGGTGACCCGACGGGAGGTGGGCAGCGAACGGGCACAAAAAAGCCGCCCCGGGGAGCGGCTTTTCGGGTGGCCAGGGCCGGAGCCGATGAGGCTCCCGGCTTCGGGCGCAAACCCGTCGCTTACGCGCCGAGCTTTTCCTTGATACGTGCCGACTTGCCGCTGCGGTCACGCAGGTAGTACAGCTTGGCGCGGCGCACATCGCCGCGGCGCTTGACTTCGATCTTGGCGATCAACGGGCTGTACAGGGGGAACGTACGCTCGACGCCTTCACCGTTGGAGATCTTGCGCACGATGAAGTTGGAGTTCAGGCCACGGTTGCGACGGGCGATCACCACGCCTTCGTAAGCCTGCACGCGCTTGCGGGTGCCTTCGATCACATTGACGCTGACGATCACGGTGTCGCCGGGCGCAAACGCGGGAATTTCTTTGTTCAGGCGAGCAATTTCTTCTTGCTCAAGGGTCTGGATGAGGTTCATGGTTTCCTGTTTTCACGATCATGCCCGCGCTGCACTAAAGGCCACGAATCCGGCAGGGGCCCTGTCCAGAAACGCAGCAGGGGCTTGCACCCCCGCCTGTGTTTTTGCGGGCTGGCCCGGTCACGGCGGCCGGTCAGAGGATCGAAAAGCTTTGGATTATAGCTTTTTCGTCCGGCGCAGAAAAGCGTCGTCCGCGGCACCGATGCGGCCCCGGGCGCGCGCCTGCTCCAGCAAGTCGGGCCGCAGGCGGGCGGTGAGCGCCAGGCTTTGTTCACGGCGATAGCGGGCGATGCGTTCGTGGTGCCCTCCGAGCAGCACATCGGGCACCGCCATGGGCCCTGCGGGGCCTTGCCAGACCTCAGGGCGGGTGTGGTGCGGACTGTCCAGCAGACCGTCGAGCGCGGGATTGAAACTGTCCTGCTGGTGGCTGCCCTCGTCCCCCAGCACGCCGGGCTGCAAGCGTGCCACGGCGTCGAGCATGGCCATGGCGGCCACTTCACCACCCGAGAGCACAAAGTCCCCCAGGCTGATCTGCCGATCGACACAGGCATCGATGAAGCGCTGGTCAATGCCTTCGTAACGGCCGCAAACCAGCACCGCGCCCACGCTGGCGGCCCAGTCAGAGACCCCCGCATGGTCCAGCCGGTCGCCGATCGGCGAAAACAGCACCACCGGCGCGCGGGCCTCGTCGGGTTCGTTGCGGTCGACGCGCAGGGCCTGCAGGCACCGCCACAGCGGTTCGGCCATCATGACCATGCCCGGGCCGCCACCGAACGGCCGGTCATCGACCCGGCGGTAGTTGCCGTCCGCGAAATCGCGCGGATTCCACAGCTTCACGTCCACCAACCCGGACTCGAACGCGCGCCGGTTGATGCCGCTCGTGAAGAACGGGGCAAACAATTCAGGAAACAGGGTGATGACGTCGAATCGCATGAGGGGTATTGTCTCCCCCCTGCGCCGCAGCGCGGCTTCCCCCAGGAGGGGTCAGTAATCCGCCTGCCAGTCCACCGTGATGCGGCGGGCGGTCTGGTCCACGCCATCCACATAGGCGGACACGAAGGGAATCATGCGCTCGGCGACCTGGGCTTTGCCGTCCACGGTCTCGGTGTATTCGAGCACCAGCACCGAGGTCGGACCGGTGGGCATGAGGTCGCGCACCACACCCAGGTGCACGCCCTCGCGGTTCACCACGTCCAGGCCGATCAGGTCGACCCAGTAGTACTCACCCTCGGGCGTGGCCGGAAAGGCGCTGCGTGGCACGAAGATGCGCACGCCCTTGAGCGCTTCGGCCGCGGTGCGATCGTCCATGCCTTCCAGCCGGGCCACCACGCCATCGGCATGGACCTTGATCTCGGCCACGGTGACGCTGACGCAGCCCGAAAACGCCGAAAAGCCGCGCGCGAAGCGGGCTTCGGGCGGCTGCAGGAACCATTGGGAAGAGGCAAACAGCGCTTCGGTGTCGGCGCTGTGCGGCAGGATGTGGACCCAGCCTTTGAGGCCCCACGGGTCCTGGATGCGTCCCAACTCCACCGCATCGCCCGGCAGGGCCGATGCGCTGAAGACGCCAGGCGTGGGGCTGCTCACCAACGGCCTGTGATCAGGCGGCGGCCTTGGCAGCGTGTTGCTTGACCAGGCGGGCCACGGTGTCCGAAGGCTCAGCGCCCACACCGGTCCAGTAGGTCAGGCGGTCCAGGGCGATGCGCAGGGGCTCTTCACCACCGCGGGCCAGGGGGTTGTAGAAGCCGATGCGTTCGATGAAACGGCCATCGCGGCGGTTGCGCTTGTCGGCAACCACGATGTTGTAGAACGGACGGGCTTTTGCGCCGCCGCGGGAGAGTCGAATGACGACCATGATTTATCCTTCGGGTGGAGAAGCTCCAAGAGCGGAAACTTCAGTGGGTTTTTTTGGCTGAATAAACCCCATTCATTGCGGCGCCTGAGACACACGACTGACCACCCGGCCAGCGAAACACCACAAAACCGGCGATTATAGCCCGTGTGATACCCGCTTCAACACCGACCTCAACCCTTCGCACAAGCTCCCCGACATGCCCCTCATCCGCCCCAGCCGCGACGAAGACATCGACGCCATCACCCGCATTTACGGCCACCACGTGCTGCACGGCACCGGAACCTTTGAAACCACACCGCCCAGCCCGACCGAGATGGGCACCCGGCGGGCCGACGTGTTGTCCAAGGGCCTGCCCTGGCTGGTGGTCGAAGAGGATGGACAGGTGCTGGGTTTTGCCTACGGCAACTGGTTCAAGCCGCGCCCGGCCTACCGCTTCTCGGTCGAGGACTCGATCTACCTGGCGCCCGAGGCCGCAGGCAAGGGACTGGGCCGTGCCCTGCTGGCCGAGTTGCTCGCCACCCTGGAGCGCACGGGAACGCGCAAGGTCATGGCCGTGATCGGCGACTCCGCCAACGCGGGATCGGTCGGCGTGCACCGCGCGCTGGGCTTCGAGCCGGTGGGCGTGATCCAGTCCTGCGGCTGGAAATTCGACCGCTGGCTCGACATCGTGCTGATGCAAAAGACCCTGGGTGCGGGCGACACCACGCCCCCCGAGTCCGGCGGAACCTCTGCATGAGCACGGCCCGGGCGAAGAACAAGACGCTGGCGGCCTGGCTGGCGGTGCTCGGCGGCAGCATGGGTCTGCACCGCTTTTACCTGCGGGGCCTGGGCGACTGGATCGGCTGGCTGCACCCCATCGCCGCCGCGCTGGGCTGGTGGGGCGTGCGGCGCATCCAGACCCTGGGCCAGGACGACCAGCTCGCCTGGGTGCTGGTGCCGTTTCTGGGCAGCAGCATCGCGGCCGGCTGCCTGGCGGGCATCGTCTACGCGCTCAGCGACCGCGAAAAATGGAACCGCTGGTTCAACCCCGGCGCCGAAGACCAGGCCATCGCCGGCGGCACCAACTGGTTGACCATCGGTGCGCTGGTGCTGGCCATGCTGCTCGGCACCGTGGCCTTCATGGGCAGCCTCGCCTACGGCATCCAGCACTACTTCGAATACCAGATCGAAGAGGCGCGCAAGATCAGCCAATGACGCGGCGGGGGTGCTCCTCTAGTTCCACCAGGACATCAGCAGCATCACCAGACTGAGCGTGAACAGCGCCATCGCGGTGGACAGCCCCATGCCGGCGGTGGTGGCCTCCTGGGCGACCTCGTAGCGCTGGGCAAACAGAAACACATTGGCGCCCATGGGCAGCGCGGCGGCCACCACCATCACGGTCAGCGGCAGACCGGTGATGCCAAAGGCCCAGGCGCTCAGGCCCACCAGCAGTGGCAGCACCAGGTTCTTGGACACGGTGATCCACAGCGTGGTGCGGATCTCCCCACCCAGCGGGGTGCGCGCCATGGTCACGCCCACCAGCACCAGCGCCAGCGGACCAAAGGCACTCCCCAGCAACTGCAACGGCTTGTCCACCACCACGGGCAGCACCCAGCCGGTCTGCGCGAACAGCAGGCCGCACAGGATGGGCAGCGGGATGGGGTGGATCAGCGCGCTCTTGAAAGCCGACCAGGTGGTGGCCAGCACGTGCGGCTGCGCCTGGCCGTTGGCGCGGTTCTCGCGCGCCACGGCGAGTTCGAGCACCACCGTGGCGGTGGTCAGCAGCGTCAGGGCATGGATCGACACCAGGGTGAGCAGGGTCACCAGGCCTTCCTTGCCATACGCCAGTTCCACCAGCGTGATGCCGATCATCACCAGGTTGGAGAACACGCCGCCCAGCGCCAGCACCACGCTGCGCCGGTTGAACCCGCGCCAGGCGATCGAGGCGCCCAGCAGGCCGAGCGCGGCCAGGAAATAGGCGGCCAACGGCCGCAGGTCCAGCGTTTCGACGTGCACGGCGCTCATGGTGCGAAACAGCAGTGCCGGGATCAGCAGCAGAAACACGAGGTTGGAGAGGTCCTTGACCGCCTCGTCGCGTATCCAGTGCAGCCGCCCGGCGAGGAAGCCGGTGGCGATCAGCAGGAAGACGGGGGTGAGGGAGGCGACGACGGGGTGGGCAGCGAGGTTCACCGGGCGATGGTATCGCCCGGGCGTGCGGCGGTCCGTTGCGGGGTCATTCGCGGCGGCGCTGGCTGGCGGCCCCGCATCACTTCACGCCGATGGCCTCGGTCATGCGGTAGTACAGACCGGAGGGGTCCTTCTTCAAGACGTGGAACCGCCCCTCTACCACCACCGCGCCCTGGCTGTATTTGACCGGCGCTTTCGTGCGCACCTCGACCATGCTCTCGGGCCCGCCGGGCGTGCAGAACGCGCAGGTCAGGGGCACCGAGGCCAGCAGGAAATGGCGCTGCTGCTCGCCCGCTTCCAGCGGCATCATGAAGCCCTGGATGCGCTGCGTCTTCTGGTCCAGCGTGTTCACGGCCGCAGGATACACGGGCACGATGCGCCGGTTCTCGATGCGCGTGCTCACGTCGGTGAGCACCGACCAGGCCAGCACGTCTTCGCGTGGTTTGAGCGGCGCAAACGGCGACAGCGGACTGTGCACACCAGCCCCCTGGCCCTGCACATGCGGCAACGCAGACGATGCCCCGGAACCCGACCCAGCACCGGTCTCCGTTGACGGCTTGGCAGCCGGAACAGGAGCCCCCAGCGGCGACGACAGCTGAGCGCTGGCCTGCCCAAAAAAGCAGGCCAACAGCAAAAAGGCGCAACGAAAAAGAGGGCTCATAAAAAGGGAGGAGATTGCAAGCCAGAACGCGGCGGAACCGGCTCCGCCGGGCCGCTCGCGTTGCCCCCTTGAGGGGGTGACGCGCCGCCAGTGCGGCGCGGCGCGGGGGTGGGCCGCATTCAGTGGCCGTGCTTCATCCCGCAGTATTTTCCTATCGCCAGACCCTTGCAGGCGGCCTGGAGTTCCACCATGCAGACTTTTTCACCCTTGCCCGACTCCAGGCACTTGGCCACGGCTTCGTGGGCGGCGGCCATGGCGCGGTGGCGCGCCACGTCTTCCTTGAGCTCCTGGTCGGAGTGTTGGGCCAGGGCGGCGGTGCTCATCAGCGCCGCGGCGGCCAGGAACCAAAAAGATGCTTTCATGGGTACGACCTCGAATTCAACAATGACATGACATCCACACGGTAGGCACCGAGCGCCGGCACCAGCGCCGCCACCAGGGCCACCCCCAACGCCAGCACGGGCACCCACACTTCGGTGGACACCCATTGCCAGCCCGTGATGGCGAGCGACTGCTCGGCCATCAACATCCCGCCCAGCAGCACCGTCAACCCGTGCGCGGCCAGCAGGCCCAGCCCACAGGCCAGTACGGCCAGCCAGAAGGATTCGCACAGCAGCAGCGCCCCCACCTTCCAGGGCGGCGCGCCCAGCATGCGCAACATCGCCAAGTCGGCCCGGCGCTCGCGCACCGCGCTCCACAGCGCGATGAACACCGACAGCGCCGCCACGCCGAGCAGCACCGCGCCCAGGCCCCGCAGCACCCGCGTGCCCACGCCCACCATGCCGAGCAGGCGCGTGATCTCCATCGCCGGGGCGGCGGCCTGCAGGGCGGTGCTGTCGTTGACGTAGCGCGGAAAGCTCAGCGCCGCGATCGGGCTGCGGTAGCGGATGAGCGCGAGCGTGACCTCGCGGTCGGCCTCGATGGCGGCGCGGTCTTCGTCGTCCATGTCGTCACTGGCGTGCATGTCGTCGTGCACCCGCCAGACCGATTCGGTGGCGGTGAGGATCAAGCGGTCCAGCACGCAGCCACAGGGCACGAGCACGCCGGTCACCGCATAACGCGAATCGCCATGCACCGCGCCGCCCGTGCCCAGGCCGTGCGCACCCACGAAAGCCTGCCCGACCATCAAGCCGGTAGCGCGCGCCACCTGGGCGCCGAGCACCGCGTCCATGGGTTGCGCCCAGAGCGCGCCCTGGGCCAGCGTGGCGCTGTAGTGGGCCGGGTAGTCGGGCGTGGTGCCCACGATGCGAAAGCCCTGCAGGTTGTCGCCCAGGCTCAGCGGGATCAGCTGCGCCACCTGCGGGTGCTGCTGCAGTGCCCGCACCTCGGCCAGCGGGATATTGCCCGGCGGCACGTCCAGGTGGAACACGCCCGCCAGGATCAGTTGCAGCGGGCTGCCCTTGGCGCCCACCACCACGTCGATGCCCGCCAGATCGCGTTCGAATGCGCGGTCGATCTGGTCCTGGGCGATCAGCACGAAGGCCATGGACGCCAACCCGAGCGAGAGCAGCAGCAGGTTGAGCAAGGTGGCCAGCGGGCGCGACCACAGGTAGCGCCAGGACAGCGTGAACACGTTCATGCGCCGCCCTCGCCAACCCGTTCACCAAAGGCCAGCACCTGGGCATCGGGCAGCGCGTGCCGCACGCGGGCGTCGTGCGTGGCGATCACCAGCGTGGCGCCGCAGCCTTGCGCGCTGCGCCGCAGCAGGCCGATGGCGGCGGCGCAGGCCGTGTCGTCCAGGCTGGCCGTGGGTTCGTCGGCCAGGATCACGCGCGGCCGCAACAGCACGGCGCGCGCCAGCGCCACGCGCTGTGCCTGCCCGCCCGAGAGCTGGTAGGGCCGGCGCGCCGCGAGCGCGCCCAGTTCCAGCGCCGCCAGCGCCTGGGCGATGGCGGACCGGTCCACCGGCAGGCCGGCGGCGAAGTGGGCCAGCGCGAGGTTGTCCGCCACCGTGAGCGCGTCGCTCAGGTGCAGCCGCTGCGGCAGGAACCCGACGCAACGCGCGCGCCAGGCGTCGCGTGCGCCGCCGGCCAGCGAAGCCGGCGCCTGGTCCGCCACCACCAGCTCGCCCTCGGCGGCCGTGAGCAGCCCCGCGGCCAGCGCCAGCCAGGTGGACTTGCCACTGCCCGACGCGCCTCGCAGCAGCAAGGTACCGCCCTGCGGCACCGCCACATCGTCAAAACGCAGTGCCTGCCGGCGCGGGTAGGCGTAGGCCAGGCCACGGGTCCGGATCACGCCGACGGTTCCCTCGCCGGGCCGTCCGCCCCGGGTTGCACACAACTCGCGCAGGTGCCGTGCACCGACAGATCGACGCGCTGCCCCTGGTGGCCCAGCAGGGCCAGGGTGCGAAACAGGTCGTCGGCCACGGCCCGCGTGGGCTCGCTGGCCTCGGTCAGGCGGAACTGGCGGTGGCAGGCGTCGCATTCGAAGCGCGGCACCAGGCCCTCTTGCGCGGTGTCGGCCAAGCTGAAGCGCCAGGTGCGGGCACCGTCGTCGGCGTGGCGCTGCAGCACGCCACAGGCCGCCAGCCGGTCCAGCAGGCGGTAGAGCGTGACGCGGTTGAGGTCCAGCCCCCGGGCCGTGAGCGAGGCCAGCACCTGGGCGTGGCTGAGCGCGCTCTGGGGGTTGCCCAGAAACAGCCCGAGCACGGCGCGCGTGGCCAGGGTGCGGCGCAGGCCGGCGCGCTCCAGGCGCGTCTGCAACTCGGCGGGCACCGTCACCGGTTCTTTGGGGGATCGTGTGGACACGGGCATGCTTTCATTATCGCAACAAAGTTGCGTTAATATCGTCGTTAATGCAATTCAGTTGCAACAGTTTAAACCCCATGCCATCACCCTCCCCCGCCTCGCCCGCCGAACCATCGGCGCCCGCGCTCGAACTGCGCGACCTCACCCTGGGCTACGACCGCCACCCGGCGGTGCACCACCTGAGCCTGCGCATCGTCCCGGGTTCGCTGGTGGCGCTGGTGGGTCCCAACGGCGCGGGCAAGTCCACCCTGATCAAGGCGCTGGCGGGCCAGTTGAAGCCGCTCAGCGGCGAACTGCGCGGGCCCTCCCGCCAGCGCATCGCCTGGCTGCCCCAACACAGCGAGCTCGACCGCAGCTTCCCGGTGGCCCTGCGCGACATGGTGTCCATGGGCCTGTGGCACCGTGTGGGCGCGCTGGGGCGCTTCAGCGCCGAACACCGGCGGCTGTGCGACGCGGCGCTGGCCTCGGTCGGACTCACCGGTTTCGAGCAGCGCGGCCTGGACACGCTCTCGGGCGGCCAGTTGCAGCGGGCCCTGTTCGCGCGCCTGATCCTGCAGGACGCGCCGGTGGTGCTGCTCGACGAACCCTTCGCCGCGGTGGACAACCGCACCACCGACGACCTGCTCGCCCTGCTGCACCAATGGCACCGGCAGGGCAAGACGGTGGTGGTGGTCCTGCACGACCTGGCGCAGGTGCGGGCGCACTTCCCGCTGACCCTGCTGCTCGCGCGCGAGCTGGTGGCCTGGGGGCCCACGGCGCAGGTGCTCACCGAGCCGCACTGGGCGCGGGCCCGGCGCATGCAGGAGCCGTTTGACGAGGACGCGCCCTTGTGCGAGGCACCGCCCGCCGAGGCCGCGCGACCGCACGCCCACCACCCGGCACAGGAGGTTCGAGCATGAACGACGCCACCACACTCTTCACTGGCTGGGGCCTGTTGCTGGCCAACCCGCTGCTCGGCCCTTTTCTCGAATTCGGCTTCATGCGCCGCGCGCTGCTGGGCTGCCTGGCGCTCTCGCTGAGCGCCGCGCCGGTGGGCGTGTTCCTGATGCTGCGCCGCATGAGCCTGACCGGCGACGCCATGGCCCACGCCATCCTGCCTGGGGCGGCCATCGGCTACCTGGTCAGCGGCCTGTCGCTGGCGGCCATGACCGTCGGCGGCATCGCGGCCGGCCTCACCGTGGCCGTGGGCTCCGGCCTGGTGGCGCGCAACACCGTGCTGCGCGAAGACACCAGCCTGGCCGCGTTCTACCTGCTGTCGCTCGCGCTGGGCGTGCTCATCGTCTCGGTGCGGGGCAACAGCGTGGACCTGCTGCACGTGCTGTTCGGCACCGTGCTCGCGCTGGACGACCCCGCGCTGGCCCTGCTCGGCGGCATCTCGGCCGTGACGCTCGTCTCGCTCGCGCTGCTCTACCGCCCGCTGGTGCTGGAGTGCCTGGACCCGGGCTTCCTGCGCAGCGTGAGCGGCTGGAGTCCGGTGGCGCACTACGGTTTTCTCGCGCTGCTCGTGATCAACCTCGTGGCCGGCTTCCACGCGCTGGGCACGCTGATGGCGGTCGGCATCATGGTGCTGCCCGCGGCCACGGCGCGCTTCTGGGTGCGCCGCATCGGCCCGCTGCTGCTCGGCGCCACCGCAATCGCCCTGCTGGCGAGCCTGGCGGGCCTGCTGATCTCGTACCACGCCGACTGGCCCACCAGCCCGGTCATCGTGCTCAGCCTGGGCACGTGTTACCTCACCTCACTGCTCTTTGCTCCGCACGGTGTGCTGCGCCAGCAGCGCCCCGCTTCCACCCACCTCCGGGCCTGAAAACCCTCCCCCCAAAGGAAACCTCCATGACGCGCACCACCTCCTCCAGCAACCCGCGCCGCGCGGCCCTGATCGCCACCGGCCTGTCGCTCGCCCTGGCGAGCCCCACCCTCTGGGCGCAGGCCACCGCCCCCGTCAAGGCCGTGGCCAGCTTCAGCATCCTCGGCGACCTGGTGCGCCAAGTCGGCGGTGAACGGGTGGCGGTGGAGGTGCTGGTGGGCCCAGGCAGCGACGCCCATGTGTTCCAGCCCACGCCTGCGCAGGCCAAACTGGTCGGCCAGGCGCAGATCGTGTTCTCCAACGGCCTGGGCTTCGAAGGCTGGATGAGCCGTCTGCTGGGCACCGCCGGCTACAAGGGCCGGCACATAGTGGCCAGCCGGGGCATCAAGCCCCTGCACGACGAGGCAGCCGGCGGCCACCCACACACCGGCGGCCACGGCCACGAAGAAGCCGACCCGCACGCCTGGCAGAGCGTTCCCAACGTGATGGTCTACGTGGGCAATATCGCCAAAGGCCTGTGCGAGGCCGACGCCAGCGGTTGCGACAGCTACCAGCGCAACGCCGCGACCTACAACGCAGGACTCAAGGCGCTGGACACCGACATCCGGGCCCTCTGGGCCGCCATCCCGGCCACACAACGCAAGGTGATCACCTCGCACGACGCCTTTGGCTACTACGCCAGCGCCTACGGCGTGAAGTTCCTCGCACCCCAGGGCGTGAGCACCGACAGCGAGGCCTCGGCCAAGGGCGTGGCGCAACTGGTGCGCCAGATCAAGAAGGAACAGATCAAGGCGCTGTTCGTCGAGAGCATTTCCGACCCGCGCCTGATCGCCCAGATCGGCCGTGAAACCGGCGTCAAGCCCGCGGGCGAGCTGTTCTCCGACTCGCTGTCCGACGCCAAGGATCCTGCGCCCAGCTACCTGACCATGATGCGTTTCAACACCACCGCGCTGACACAGGCCGTGCGCGGCGAGTGAGGGCGGCGCCGATACCGGCCCGAACGGGCTCGCTAAACTGGCCCACCCTGCGCCACCCACCGAGCCCACCTTGCCTCTCTCACACCTCTTCCTGGCCCTCGCCGTCGTCTTCGTCTGGGGCACCAATTTCGTGGTGATCCGCTGGGGCCTGGACGGCCTGCCGCCTTTCCTGTTCGCCACGCTGCGCTTCACCTTTTCCGCCCTGCCCTGGCTGTTGTTCATTCCGCGGCCCACCGCGCCCTGGCGCAAGATGGCCGCGTTCGGCGTGCTGCTGGGCGTGGGCCAGTTCGGCCTGCTGTTCCTCGCCATGCGCAGCAGCATCTCGCCCGGGCTGGCCTCGCTGGTGGTGCAGGTGCAGGTGTTTTTCACCATCGGCCTGTCGCTGCTGCTGATGCGCGAACACGTGCGCGGCTACCAGCTCGCCGGTCTGTTGCTGGCGCTGGCCGGGCTGGGCGTGATCGGCCTGCACCTGGACGCGGCCGTGGTCACGCTCGCCGGGCTGGGCATGGTGCTTTCGGCCGCCTTCTTCTGGGCCTGCGCCAACCTGGTGGTGAAGTCGCTCGGGCCGGTGAACATGCTGCACTTCATGGTCTGGAGCAGTGTGTTCGCGGTGCCGCCGCTGTTCGCGCTGTCCTGGCTGCTCGAAGGCCCGCAGCTGATGCAGAGCGCCGTGACGCAAGCGACCCCGCTGGTGTGGGCCAGCGTGCTCTGGCAGGCGCTGGGCAACACGCTCTTTGGCTACGGCCTGTGGAACTGGCTGCTGGCACGCCACCCGGCCGCCACCGTCACGCCGCTGGCCTTGTTGGTGCCGGTGTTCGGCATGGGCGCTTCGGCCCTGTCGCTGGGTGAATCGCTGCCGGGGTGGAAGCTGGGTGCGGCGGCGCTGGTACTGAGTGGACTGGCGGTCATCGTGCTCTGGCCGAGACTGCGGGCGATGCTGGACCAGCGAACGGCGTGATGCTGAAACCGGAGGGACCACACCGTTCGCGTTGAGCTTGTCGAAACGCAGCGTGTGAAATGGCGGCGCCCCGAGAGGGCTTCGACAGGCTCAGCCCGAACGGGGGTGCGATGGCAGGGCTAACCTACTTCGCCAAAGCAGCGAACGTCTTGCGGAACTTCGCCACCTTGGGCGCGGCCACCGCCATGCAATAGCCCTGGTGCGGGTTGCGCTCGAAGAAGTCCTGGTGGTAGTCCTCGGCCGGCCAGTAGTTGGCCAGCGGCGCGAGTTCGGTGACCACCGGGCGGCCGAAGGGGTTGTCGCGCGCGAGTTCGTCCAGCAGCGCCTGGGCGGTCCGCTGCTGCTCGGGCGTGGTGAAGTAGATGCCGCTGCGGTACTGCGTGCCCACATCGTTGCCCTGGCGGTTGGGCGTGGTCGGGTCATGGATCACGAAGAAGATTTCGAGGATCTCGCGCGTGCCGATGACGGCCGGGTCGTACACCAGCTTCACCACCTCGTTGCAGCCGGTGCGCCCGGTGCACACGTCTTCGTAGCTCGGCCGTTCGGCCTGGCCGTTGCTGTAGCCGGACTCGACGTCGGTGATGCCGCGCACTTCCTTGTAGACGGACTCGGTGCACCAGAAGCAGCCGCCGCCGAGCACGAGGGTGGATGGGGTTTCGATGATGACTCCTGCTGCGGGCTCACTCGGTTTGGAGCCACTCGCGCAATTCTCCCAGACGGGCCGTCAACGCGGCGAGCAGGGTCTTTTGATGGATGCCGGCACGGGCCAATCGCGGCACCGTGGTGTCAAAGTGCGTGCGGCGCAGCACGTCGCCCTGGGCGTTGCTCAGGGACAGTGTCCAGGTCGCCTTCTCCAGGTCGCCGGCCTTCTGGCGCTGCAGGTCCAGCGTGAGCGTGGCGGGCCCTTGCCCGCGGTCGCCCATGTCCTGGCGTTGCAGGAAATCGGCGGTCAGGGTTTTCAGCGGCGCGAGTTCGCCGGGCGCCACATCCCCCGTGACCGCCACACTCACAGCGGTGGGGGCCGGCCCGAACAGGTTGGACGACATCACAAAGGCGTCGGTCTGCGAGGCCTTCAGGTGGGCGCGCACGCGCTGCGTGAGCGTGTCCAGGTCGTTGCCCTCGAAGTCGTCGGCGATCGGGTCGAAGCCCAGGGTGTTGTACAGCCGCCCGAACGCGATGTGCGCGTTGGCGTAGGCGTTGGCGCGCTGGTAGGCGCCCAGCACGGCTCGGGCCTGGGTGCGGATCGCTTCGAGTTCACTCTCCAGCTTGGCCGAGACCGAGGCCTTGGTGTAGGCGGCCAGGCGGGTGTCGACCTGCGAGGCCTGGTCGGCCAGCCGGAAGTCTTCCAGCGCCATGCGGTAGCGCTCGGCGCTCACGCGGGTCTGGGTCAGGATGGCCATGGACAGGGCCATGCGCCGGGTCTCGTCGGTCTGCTCCTGGTATTGCTGGGCCTTCTTGAGCGAGGGCAGGGCCACCAGGCGCATCAGGTTCCAGGCCAGGTTCACGCCGCCTTCGCTCCAGCTGTTGTTGTACAGCAGCTTGTTGGAGTCGTGCTGTCGGCCCAGGTTGAGGGTGATGCCGGGCAGCATGCCGAGCATCTGTTTGCGCGCTTCGTCGGCGGTGATGCGTTTCCTGAAGTCTTCTTCCCGCAGCTCGGGGCGCTGCAGCAGCGCCATGTCTTCGAGTTTGGTGATTTCCTTCGGGGCGGCCGGCAGGGTCATTTCGCTGGCCTCGGCGACCTGGAAGTCCACGCCGGGGGGCACGTTCATCAAGGCGGCGAGTTCGCGTTTGGCGAACTCCAGGTCCTGGCGGCGCTGGTTGAGCAGCACGGTGGCGTCGAGCAGGGCGCGCTGGTAGGCCAGGGCCACGCCCGGGGGGATGATCTTCTGGGTCTCGGCTTCGCGCGAGCGCGCCAGCGCCAGCGAGGCTTTTTGGAGCACTTCGTCGGCCTGGGCGTTGAGCCGCTGCGCGCCCAGGGCGCGCCAGTAGGCCGCGCGCACGTCTTGCAGCATGTTCTGCACGACTTTGCGGCGGCGCTCTTCGGAGATCAGGAACTGGTCGCCTTGCTGGCGTGCGCGGTAGTAGGAGACGCCGAAGTCCAGCGCGTTCCAGCTGAATTCGATGCCGCGCAGGGTGCGGGTGCGTTCGTCGGAGGAGGTCGGGCGGGTGGAGACTTCGCCGTCGAGGATGCCGATGCTGGTGCCGCCGGAGTCGTTGTTGCGTGAGCTGTAGCCCGCGCTGGCCACCAGCTGCGGCAGCATGTCGTGGCTGGTGTGCTCGGCCAGGCCCTGGGCCAGGGCGGACTCCATCTTCTTGAGGCGGTAGTCCAGGTTGTATTTGAGGGCCCGGGCCACGGCCTCTTCCATGCTGATGGCCGCGGTGATGGGGGCCTGGCCGCTGTACATCTTGGCGGTGTCGTGTTTGACGCGCTCGCGCACTTCGTCTTGCGTCAAGGCTTTGGGGGCCACGGTGCAGCCGGCCATCACGGCGGCCACGGCCAGGGCCAGCGCGACGCGTGGGCCGGCGGTGTTCGTCGGGGATGTCGTGTTCATGGTGTCGCTTCCGCTGTGCATCAATGGGGGAGTCCGTGCCGGACGGTGGCCCGGGTCAGCGGCCGCTGGCTTTGCCCACGCGCGCTGGCCTCCAGCTGGTTTCTGAATCCGGGGGCGGCCTTGGCCGGCGCCCGGTCTTCGGGCCGCCCAGGGGCCGGGTCGACCGACAGCGCACCGTCCGCGTGCGCTTCGCCCACCGTGGCGCTGGCCACTGGGCGGGCTGGCGCTGCCGGCGGACTGTCCGCCCCGCGCTTCTCGGGGCTGGCCTGAGCGTCCGGTGGCTCGTCCGTGCCCGCCTCGGCCTGCGGTGCGAGGGGCCACGGACCCAGCGGCGCCGAGGCGTTCAACGACACCCAGCGGCCCGCATCCACCACGGCCTGCCGCAGGGCCGACTCCAGCTGCGAGGCCCGCACCGCACGCTGCACGTACAGGCCGTGATCGTCCGTCACCGGCTGGTGGCGCACCGCGCGTTGCACGTGCAAGGACGAAGACACCGAATCACCGGGCGCACCCAGATGGTCCATCGGGTTGTCCCGCGTGGCGCCCAGCAACAGCCCTTCCGGCCACTGCGCGGCAAATTCGGCGTGGACCAGGTCGAGGCCGAACCCGGCCCCCACCGAGGCCATACCGAGGTCTCCCGGGTAGGCCTGGGTCAGTGCGCCGATGGTGTAGGTCAGGGGGGGGTCGGCCGGTGAGAACGGCCACACCGCACCCGGTGCCGGAGGTGGCGACGCGCCCGGGGTCGAGCCGGCAACGGGCGGTGGCAACACCGGCGCAGCGGGCGCCGGGGGCGGCGCGGGTTCGACCGGTTCGGCCCCGCCCGTGGGTGGCTCCGGCGCCGGCGAAGGACGCGGCGTTGGCGACACGGGGTCGTCGGCGACCCCGTTCACCGTGACGCTCACGGTGGCCGTGGCCGTGCCGCCCTGCCCGTCGGTCACGGTGTAGCTGAAGGTGGTGGTGCGGCTCTGGCCCGGCTCCAGGTCGTCGAAGGCGCCGTTGGGGTCGAAGCTCACCAGCCCCGTGGCATCGATGCTGAACAGGCCCCCCGCGCTACCGGGCGTGTGGGTCTGCACCACCGCGCCCAGCGTGTCGCCATCGGCATCGCTGTCGTTGCCCAGCACGTTGCCCAACACGGTGGGCGCCGCGTCTTCGGCCACCACGAACGGATCGTCCGCGGCCACGGGCGCGTCGTTCACATCGCGGAAATCCAGATCGGTCACCAGCGGGACCGCGTTCGACCCGTCGGGCAGCAGGCCCGGAACACCGCCCAGGTTCAGCGTGTCAGTGGTCCGGTTCTCGTCGTTGGCGTCGAATCCGTCGAGCGCATTGCTGCCCTCGAAGATGTCCAGCAGCCCGTCGCCATCGCTGTCGGTGGTGGCCGAGACCGAGACCGGCTGGCCATCGCCGCGCTCGGCCACGTCCTGCAGGCCATCGTTGTCGCTGTCGGCATCCAGGACGTCCACCGCGCCGTCGCTGTCGGTGTCCACCGGCGTCAGGCCTCCGGCCGCGCCGGGGCTGCTTTCGTAGGCGTCGTCCAGGCCGTTGCCATCGCTGTCGGTGCCCGACGGCGCCACGTAGCCGGCGGTGGTCTGCGCCTCCACGTTGTCGGTCACACCGTCGTCGTCGCTGTCCAGGTCCAGCGCCCCGCCAACGGGAATGGCCACCACGCCAAAGACCAGCCCCTGCGGGTCGTTGCCAGCGTAGCTCAGTTGAAGGGCCGCGGCCTCGGGGCTGATCTCAAAGAAGGTGTAGCCGTTGAAGCCCCCGGTGTTGGAGGTGATCACCGTCCCGCTCTGGCCCGGCGTGGTGGATTCCACGCCGTCGAGCAACGCATAGAGGCCGGTGTTGAACACATCGGCGTTGTCCAGCACCACCAGGGTTTCGCTTGAGGTAACGGTCGAGGTTTCGCTACCGCCGCCCTGCCCCGCCAGGCCGATGACGTAGCGGTAGACGTAGCCGTCGGTGCCCAGGGCTTCGGCCGAGGTTCCGAAGTCGATCTCGATCGTGCGCGGGAAGTCACCGATCAAATCCAGATAGGGCGTCGGCATGGTGAGCGACTGCCCATACAGCTCCACGTCGGCGGTGGGCTGCGGTGGCGCCCAGATGCGCCACTGATCGCCGGCGGTGTTGCCGCTCAGCACCGTCACGGTGACACCGCCACCGGGCAGCGCGCCGGGCCCGCTGGGTTCGAGGGGAACGAAGGCCGATCCGGCCTCCAACTGGTCCGACAGGGCCACCGTCGGCGTGATCATCGTCACCTCGGCGTCCTGGTGTTCCGTGGTGTCCAGAAGACCGTCGCCGTCGTCGTCGATGTCCTGCGTGTTGTTCACGCCATCCGCATCGCTGTCGAGCCGGACCAGCACCGTGGCGGTGGTGTTCCCGCCCTGCCCGTCGGACACGGTGTAGGTGAAGCTCTCCGCCTCGGTCACGCCGGGGGCCGCGTCGTAGGACAACGTGCCGTCGGCATGGACGGTGACGGTGCTGCCCGACGACAGCGTCACCGGCGTCTCCACCTCCACGCCAGCGCCGTTGATGTAGCTCAGGTTCAACACGCCGTCGCCGCCATCGCTGTCGTTGGCCAGCACGTCCAGCGAGGTGCTGGTCGGCCCCACGGTGAAGGTGTCATCGCCGGCCAGCGGTGGGGTGGCGTTGACCGGCAGGATGGTCACGTTCACCGAGCCCAGCGCGGTCTCGCCGTCTTCGTTGGTGACCCGGTAGGTGAAGGTGTCGGTCATGGCGGTGGCGCCATCGCCCATGATGGTGACCTGCCCGTTGTCCTCCATCGTCACCGTCATGCCCGAGGGCAAGATGGCGGTGACGCCCGGGCTCATGGGAACGTCCAGGATTTCCGTGATGGTCAGCGAGCCGCCCGACAGGTCGGTGTCGTTGGCGGTCAGGTCCACCGTGACCGGCAGGTTGGCCGCCGTGGTCACCGTGTCGCTCTGCGCGATCACGCCGGTCTGCCCCGAGTCCGCGCGCACGAACAGCCAGGAGTCGAAGTGCGCATCGCCAATGTCGGCGATGCCGATGCGCAGCGTGTTCTCCTGCCCGTACACCACGCTGAAGGTCAGCGGAATGGTGACGGTGAAGCCATTCATCTGCGTGTTGAGCACGCCGGTTGCGTTGTCGACGAACAGCGAGGGGTTGGCGCTCTCGTAGCTGGTCGAGGTGTGTTCGGGGTTGGGGTCGTTGGCGACGTTCGATTCAGGGCTGGTGGGGTTGATGTTGCCCGCGTCGTTGATGGTGTCGATGCCGACCGACAGACCGTTGGGCACCACAGCCTGCTGCACACCGTTGACGTACACGGCCACGGCGTCGCCGAAGGTCGAGTACACGTAGTCGTTGTAGTCCTCCGTGCCGAAGACGATCTCCAGCGTCATCTGGCCGGTGTCACCGGGGCTGGCGCCCGGCGGCACATTCGGCACGAACACGACGTCCAGGAACGACGCGTCGAACGAGCCCTGGCCGCTGGACATGGCATCGAAGATCGGATCGCCGTCCACACCGTCGGGTGCATTCGTGCTGTAGAAATCGTTGTCGTTGGGACCCGCCACGCTGGTGATGTTGTCAGCGGTGGTGAACAGCGCACCGGACGTGAAGCCCAGGATGTTCGGGTCGAAGCTGGCGCCCGAACCGGTGGTGAAGGTGCCGGCCTGGTCCGCGCCACCGCTGTAGGTGGCCGAGACGATGGTCACGCCGTTGCCCAGGATGGTTTCCGCCAGCCCCACGGCGCCCACCGTGCCCACGGGGGTGAGCGTCAGGTCCAGCGCGTGCAGCCAGTTCTGGGGCGCCAGCTCGGCGGTCTCCACCGTGCCCAGCTGCGCCTCCAGCGTCCAGTCGCCGCCCAGCTCGGTATGGCCAGTGGCGTCGGTCGAGGCGGCGACGTCCGCGCCGGTGAGGTCGGCCCACAGCGACAAGGCGGCCTGGCCCTCGGCGCCCGCACCGTAGTCGCAGGCATAGATGAGGATGTCGCCGTCGGGCGACAGGGCCTGCCCGATGGCCAGCAGCTCGTCGTGGTGCAGCCCCTGGATGGCGTCCACGGTCACGGCCCCGCTGCCCAGCGAGAGGCTGCCGCTGTCACCGTGGCTCACGATGTGGATCGCGTCGATGCCGGTGCGCCCGTCCAGCGCGTCGGCGATCTGGCCGATGCCGTCCTCGTCCAGGGTCAACACGATCACCTCGCGCCCCGGCGCGGCGAACGCGGCGGGGTCGGGCACGCGGGCGTCCACGAACACCACTTCCTGGCGCTCGGTGGCATCGGGGGGCGTCGCCAGCGTGTCGTCCGATGGGCCGTCGGTCGATGCGCCGTCGGTGTCGGTGTCACTGGCATCGCCGGACGGCAACGCTTCGCCGTCGGCGGACGGCGCGGGGGATTCGACCGTCTCTGGGGTGTCGGTGCTGGCGGTGGTGGTTTCGGTTTCGATTTCGGCTCCTGCGTCGGCTTCGGTGTCCGGCGCGGCATCGTCATCGGAGGCCGTGGCCGCCGGTGCTGGCACCTCGTTTTCCGCCTCGCTCGGCGCTGGAGCGGGAGCGGGCGATTCCGGTTCCGCCTCCACCGCCGGTTCGGGCGCTTCAGCCGACGCCGACGCCGGCTCCATCACCGTGACGGCCAGTGCCCCGTCAAAAACAATGCGGGGCTCCAGCGCCCAGGGCGTGCTCAGCCGCCGGGGCGGCACGCGCCGCTCCACAGCCGACGTGGCCACGGTGAGCGTGCGTGCCACAGCGCCCTCGGGGGCCGCGCCGAGGCGGCCCGGGCTTTGCGGCCTTTGTGTCTTGCGTGTCTGGTCCATGCGAGTGCCTTTGCGTCGGCTCCAAACCGCCCCATGCAGACCATGGGGTGCGCCAGCGCAGTTTCCCTATCAACATGATGCCCTCGGCCGGCGCATCCGATCCATCCAAAAGACCGTGAAAAAACACCCAACTCCTTGTTTTTGCTCACGAAATGCCGACGCTCCCTCAGCCGCCGGAGAGCGCGGCCGAGGTGTGCCGCACCATGTCCAGAAACGCCAGCAGCGCGGGCTGTTGCCCGCCGTCCTTGGAAAGGCAGTGGGTGTCGTAGGGCAACAGCGGTCGGGCCAGCGGGCGAAACACCACCCCCGGCAGCCCCGCCTGGGCCAGTGCCGCCGGCACCAGCCCGACGCCCAGCCCCTGGCCGATGACCGACACCACGCTCAGCCAGTGCTGCAGCTCCAGCCGCACCTCGGGCTCGTAACCGACGTCGGCGCAGGCCGCCAGGATGCGGTCGTGGTAGTCCGCCGACACCGCCCGCGAGACGATGGCAAACGGCTCGCCCTGCAAACGGTCCAGCGACAGGCTCTGCGCCTGCGCGGCTGGGTGGTGCGCCGGCAGGCAGGCCATGAACGGCTGGCTCGACACCAGGATCTGCGAAAACCCCTTGGGCACCCGCGTGGTGTGCACGAAGCCCACGTCCAGCCGGTCGTGCACCAGGTCGATCAACTGCTCACTGGAACTGAGCTCGCGCAACACCAGCCGCAGGCCGGGGTGGGCCTGGCCAAACGCCTGCAGCATCTGCGGCAAGCCACGGTAGAGCACCGCGCCAGCAAACCCGATCTGCAACTGCCCCGCCAGGCCCTGCGCCACGTCCCGCGCCTGGCGCGCGGCCTCGTTGGCCCCGTCCAGCAGCGCCCGGGCCGCCGGCAAGAACGCCTGCCCCGCCGCCGTCAGCGCCACGCCCCGGCTGTTGCGGGTGAACAGCTGGGCGCCCACCGAGGCCTCCAGCTGCTGGATGTTCATCGACAACGGCGGCTGCGTCATCGCCAGCCGCTGGGCCGCACGGCCAAAGTGCAGCTCTTCGGCGAGCACGGTGAAACAGCGCAGGTGGCGGAATTCCATGGATACAGGTTTTGTATTGATCAATCGGTAATCAATATTAGACAGCTATTCATGTGCCGCCGACAATCGCGAACCACCCTTTCTTGCAACCCGCCCCGGAGACACCCCATGGCCAGCCCCAAAAACACCTTCAGCTGGGAAGACCCCTTCCACCTCAGCGCCCAGCTCAGCGACGACGAGCGCCAGGTGCAGGACGCCGCCCGCGCCTACTGCCAGGAAAAGCTCGCGCCCCGCGTGACCGAAGCCTTCCGCCACGAGAAGACCGACGTGGCCATCTTCCGCGAGATGGGCGAGCTCGGCCTGCTCGGCCCCACCATCCCCGAGCAGTACGGTGGCAGCGGCCTCAACTACGTCTGCTACGGCCTGGTGGCGCGCGAGGTCGAGCGCGTGGACTCCGGCTACCGCAGCATGATGAGCGTGCAGAGCTCGCTGGTGATGGTGCCGATCAACGAGTTCGGCACCGAAGCGCAGAAGCAGAAATACCTGCCCAAGCTCGCCACCGGCGAATGGATCGGCTGCTTTGGCCTGACCGAACCCAACCACGGCAGCGACCCCGGCAGCATGGTCACCCGCGCCAAGAAGGTGGACGGCGGCTACAGCCTCAGCGGCGCCAAGATGTGGATCACCAACAGCCCCATCGCCGACGTGTTCGTGGTCTGGGCCAAAGACGACGGCGGCCAGATCCGCGGCTTCATCCTGGAAAAGGGCTGGAAAGGCCTGAGCGCCCCCGCCATCCACAGCAAAGTCGGCCTGCGCGCCAGCATCACCGGCGAGATCGTGATGGACGAGGTCTTCGTGCCCGAAGAAAACGCCTTCCCCGACGTGCGCGGTTTGAAAGGCCCGTTCACCTGCCTGAACAGCGCGCGCTACGGCATCGCCTGGGGCGCGCTGGGCGCGGCCGAAGACTGCTACTTCCGCGCCCGCCAGTACGTGCTGGACCGCCAGCAGTTCGGCCGCCCCCTGGCCGCCAACCAGCTGATCCAGAAAAAGCTGGCCGACATGCTGACCGAAATCAGCCTGGGCCTGCAAGGCTGCCTGCGCCTGGGCCGCATGAAGGACGAGGGTACGGCGTCGGTGGAACTGACCAGCATCTTGAAGCGCAACAGCTGCGGCAAGTCGCTCGACATCGCCCGCCTGGCGCGCGACATGATGGGCGGCAACGGCATCAGCGACGAATTCGGCGTGGCGCGCCACCTGGTGAACCTAGAGGTGGTGAACACCTACGAAGGCACGCACGATGTGCATGCGCTGATTCTGGGACGGGCGATTACTGGGATTGCGGCGTTTGCGAATTGATTTTTCTGTCGCTCCAGAACATACACAGCGAGAACATCGGAAGCATCACGCAATACGGTGTCGAACCCATTCGGTAGCTTCCTCGAAGGAAGACATGACTCGGCACGGAAAGTCGCGCTCGATGGCTATATTCCGCTGTTTCAGAAGTGCGTGCATGGGCCCATCGGTTAGGAGTACGTCGCAGTAGCCTACCGCCGCTTCAGCATGATGAAAGTCGAAGATGTCGTTGGCGACCAGCTTCTGTTTGCGGTTCCAGCGCAAGGCCGCATGCAGCAAAGCACCAATCTGCAGAGTACGCAAAGCCCGCCGGCCAGCGGGCTTTCGGATGGCCGCCCGCAGGAGACCGAGACACTGTCTAATGATCTCTTCCCGCTCTTCTATAGACGGCTCGGCAGCAGGGCCAAGAGCCTTCCTCGCCATATCGTGCAGCACATCGGCAGCGATCGGCGCCGCGAGTTCCAAAACGCCATTTATCTCGTCGCGGTAAACCTGTGCGAAGCTCTTCATAGAAGGAGCATGTACCGCGCTATCGCGATTCAGCCGATTGGCTATATCGACGAACGACGAAGAGTGAGGCCAAGTGCTCCCAATAGTCCCAACCATCGTCGAAAGAGAAAAATCCCAAAGGTGGTCGAAGAACGCTTTCTGGATCACAAGTTGCTCATCTTCCGAGAAGGCCGTGGCCACCGGATGCTGGACACCCAGGATGTAAGGGACCTTTGTCCAGACCAAGTGTTCCAGTGGATGCACGCTGTGACCGGCGTTCGCATGAAGGAAGTGAGCTACTTCCGTCGCCACACGTGTCGGCTCATGGCAGAGCGTGACGCCGCAGCTCAGTTCGTCGATCAACTCGGCAGTTGCACCCCGTGTGGTCAGGTCCGACTGTTTCATCAGTTCAAGGAACAGCGCATCGCTGATGGGACAGACCAGCCGTCCTGCAGCGACACCTGCCGCGAGGGCATCCAGAAGTTCCGACGCACCGGGTTGGCTAGGCACCCGCATACGCGCACCCCGTAGGTAAATCCAGAAGCACTTGTCGAGGTAGATGCGATCTCGTGCCATCACCCACTCGCCAAGCTCGATGACTCGGCGTCGCACGTGTTCGTCGGCAGTAATCTGAGGTGTGGCGCGATGCAACGCGAATCGATCGGCAGGTTTGGAAGAGGTCACAGGATTTCGCGTTTCTTGTCACGCATTGGAGTTAAGTCTTGCCTTTGCCCACCCTCACCGCCTAAACAACCGCCTGAGCAACAGCGTCTGAAAATCCTGCGCCTGCCCAGCCACCGCATACACATAGGTTTTGCCATCGACCTGCCGGTACAGGATGCGGTGGTGGGAGCTGAGGATGGTCCGGTAGTCCGTCATGCCCACGCTGGCGAGCAAGGGGATGACCGGGCCGGTGATGAAGCCCGAATCCACCTGGGCGAGCTGCGCAAAGATGTCGTCTTCGGCGGCTTGCCAGAGCTCGGGCATCCAGCGCTCCAGCATGTAGTCCTGCAGGTCCAGCAAGTCGGCCTGCGCGTCGGGCAGGATGACGATGGCCATGCTGCGTTCAGCGCGGCTGGCGCCGCTGGGCCAGTTGCGCGCGGGACTCTTCCACCGAGAGGCCAAGACCGGCCTGCCGGTCTTTTTCCCCCAGGGCCAGCAGTTTGAGCAGCGCGATCAGGTCTTCCTTGTCCTGGTACTGCTGCACGCCCTCGATCACCATGGCGGCTTCGCCGTTCTGGGTGATGATGAAAGGCGCACCAGTAGCGGCCACTTCTTCAGAAATCTGGGCGGCGTGGCTCTTGAGGTAGGAGATGGATCGGATGTGTTCGCGGGCTTGCATGGCGACTCCTTGTGGTGGACTGAATTTATCCCTACATTTGGTCTCGGTCAAGAACTGATCGCTGCCACCCTGTCCACGGACGTTCACATCTGACGAAACACACGAATCGAACGATTCGTGTGAAAATCCGCGTCATCGACACCACCGGAGCCCGTCATGCTGTCCTACACCGCCAACCAAGCCAAGACCCACTTCGGCGAGTTCCTCGACCAGGTCCAGCGCGAGCCCGTGCAGGTGCTCAAGCGCGACCGCGTGGTGGGCGTGATGGTCAGTGCGCAGGACTACGAGGCCATGCGCAACTTCTACGCGAACCGTCTGCAGGGCACGCTGGCGCAGAACGCCGCCAGCGCCGCCGCGCAGGGCCTGACGGAAGACGAGCTGCAGCGCCTGCTGGCCGATGAGAGCTGAGCGCCAGCGGCTGGTGGTGCTGGACACCAACGTCTGGCTCAGCGCTGCGCTCTCGCCCAACGGCACACCTGCCCAGGTGGTGCGCGCCGTGCTGCTGCAGGGGCTGGCGGTGTTTTCCGAGGCGACGTTTGCCGAGCTGGAAACCCGCATCTGGAAACCCAAGTTCGACCGCTACATCAGCCTGGAAGCGCGCAAGGCCATCCTGCGCGATGCGCGTGCGGCGGCGCTGTGGGTCGAGCTTCCGTCCGAGCTGGCGGAGCAGCGCTGGAGCCGCGACGGGGATGACGATGTGTTCATCCGGACTGCGCTGGCAGCGAAGGCTTCGTGCCTGGTGACGGGGGACAATGATTTGCTGTTGGTACCTGCCATCAACGGTTTGCGGATCATGTCGCCCGCGCAGGCGATGCAGGCCTGGACCGCTGCCTGATCCGGCATCAGCCATGGGGTTCAACCGGGGAGTTGGTCGGCGTCCCGCCCTGTGAAGGCCTATAGGCATGGAACATGCCCAACCGCCATCCAGCCATCAGCAACTCACGGCGGGCCTTGAATGACCACCAGCCCCAGGAGAGGCACAACCGATACGAGCGCGCTTGCAACCGACACAGCTTTGGCGAAACCAAGGGCTCACGTCACCCTGTTGCTTCCGCCCATCGCTGCCCCGCCCAGCACCAACAGCAAAGGAACGAACAGGGGTGTGTTGTGCAGCCGAAAGGCAACCATGCATAGCCAGCCGAGCAGGTGCTCAAATGGTTTGCCCGAATGCGTGCACGCGCCTCACTTGGCGGCACAATCCCGTTCACCCCAAACAGGCCGTGTTGCAGGAGCAACGGCCCGGGTTACCGGCCTCCGAGATCACAAAAAGGGATTCCCGTGAAAATTCTGTTGGCGGTCTGCTGCATGGCCTACCGGACGGGCGCGGAGCTGTTCGTGCACGACGTTGCCCAAGCCCTGCATCGGCGTGGTCACTCGGTGGTCGTTTATGCGCCCATCATGGGCGATATGGTGGACGGGCTGCGCCAGCGCTGCATCGCCTGCGTGGTCGACCTGAAGCAGATCGCCGATGCGCCCGACCTCATCGTCGGCAACACGCGCGACGACACGGTGGCCTGCCTGGCGCATTTCCTGGGTGTTCCGGCGATCTCCATCTGCCACGACCGCACCGCGTCCCACGGGCAGCCGCCGCTCTTTACGCGGGTGCGGCGCTACGCCGCGGTGGACGCCAACTGCGCCGAGCGCCTGTCGCTGGAAAGCGGCATCCCGTCCGCCGGCATCGCCATCGTGTCCAACGGGGTCGATCTGCAGCGGTTCCGCCCCCGGCCACCTCTGCCAGAGCGGCCGCGGCGGGCGGCCATCTTCAGCAACTACGCGACCGAGAGCCCGGACACGCGCGCCATCCGCTCGGCCTGCGAGTCTCTGGGCCTGTCGCTGGAGGTCATTGGCCAGGGCGTCGGCCGCCAGGCGGCGGCGCCCGAGGAGGTTCTGGGGGAATTCGATCTGGTGTTCGCCAAGGCGCGCTGTGCCATGGAGGCCATGGCGGTGGGTTGCGCCGTCATTTTGCTGAATGAGGGCATGGGTCTGGCCGGTCTGGTGACGACCGCCCAGATGCGGGAATGGCATCGCTGGAATTTTGGCCGCCGGCTGATGCAGGCACCCATCGACCACGACACGGTCCGGCGCGAGGTGCTCCGCTACGACGTGGCCGATGCCGCCCGCGTCAGCGACTACGTGCGCACCCACGTGTCGTTGGAGGCCACCACCGATGCCATTGAATCCCTGGCCCGCGAGGTGCTCCAGGCCGAGCCCGGGCTGCCGGCCATCGACCCGCGAGACGAGTTGCGCGAATTCGCCCGCCACGTCGCCGACAACCTCGTGCCCTTCGGTACCCCTCAGGTGGCGGTGCAGACCGGCATGTTGATGGCGCATGTGCAGGCGCTGGAATCGCGTCTGGCCACGGTGGCCTCGGGCGCGTCCACCACACAAGCGGAACTGCAGCAGGTCAATGCCCGGGCGGCCGAGCTCGAACGACAGCTCCAGGACCTGCAAGGCGCCAACGCCCGGGCGGCCGACCTCGAACGACAGCTCCAGGGCCTGCAAGGCGCCAACGCCCGGGCGGCCGACCTCGAACGGCAGTTGCAGCAGGACCTGCACGGGGCCAGGCATCGGGCGGCCGAGCTCGAACAGCAGATTCGCGCCCTGCGTGACAGCCGGTCCTGGCGCCTGACCGCGCCGCTGCGCTGGTTGCGCAGCAACTTTCCAAAACCATGACGGTCCTTGCCCCATGAAACCCCTGCTCCTCATTGCCCACCCCGGACACGAACTGCGCGTTTTCGAATGGGTCCACCGGGCGCGCCCTCTCGTGGTGATGCTGACCCATGGGGACGGCTCCATCGGACAACCCAGGCTGGACGACAGCCGGCGCCTGCTCGCCCGTTGGGGGGTGGAGGTGCGCAGCGACTGGCTGAGCCCGGTGTCGGATTCGGTGGTCTATCAGGCGCTGCTGGGTACCGGGGCCTCGCCGTTTCAGGACTGGCTCGACCGGCTCACCCAGGCCGCACTGGACGCCGACATCGACACCGTGGTGGCCGACGAGGCGGAGGGTTACAACCCCTCGCACGACCTCTGTCGGGTGCTGGCCAACCGCTTGGTCATGCGCTTGCGCGAGGCCGGGCGCGAGGTGCGCAACCTGGAAATACCGCTGGTGGGGCATCCCTGCGATCCCGCGCGTGACGAGCAGGTCGAGATCGAGGTGCGCCTGACGGAGGCCGAACACCAGCACAAGCTGGAGCAGATGCTGGACTATGCCCGGCGCTGCAGCCCGGTCCTGCTGGTTGAAGTGCAGACCATGCTCGACAGCTTCGGAACGCAGGCCTTTGCGCGCGAGTGTCTCTACCCCGCTTCCCGCACGCCCTACGAAGAGGGGCGCCTGCCCGACACCTTGCCGTATTTCGAACGCGTGGGGGAAGAACGGCGGGCAGCGGGCATCTACAAGGACGTGATCCGTTCCCGGCACCTGCTTCGCCTGGTGACCGGCGTGGGCGACCCGGGCTGAGCCGCGACGATGAGCCCCCGTACCCGCATCGCCGTGCTGGGATTTGGCCGTTTTGGCCAGGTTCATGCCAGGCGCGCGCGCGCTCACCCCGCTTACGAGGTGGTGTGTGTGGTCGACCCCGACCCGCAGGCCCGGGCGGCCGCGCTGGCCCAGGGCTTTGATGCGATCGCCTCCCTCGATGCCTTGCCCGAAAAGGTGCAGGCCGCCGCGGTGGTCACGCCGGCCGACACCCACGCCGACCTGGTGGTGGCGTTGCTGCGGCGCGGCGTCGACGTGCTGGTCGAAAAACCCATGGCCGAGAGCGAGCAGGCCATCGACGCCATGCTGGACGCCGCCCGGATCACCGGCCGGCGGCTCTTCATCGGCCACATCGAGCGGTTCAACGAGGCGCTGAGTGACCCGCCCTGGGACCGTGCCCCCAGCCGGCTGGCCTTCCATCGCCAGTCCCGCCTGCCAGGCTCGGCCCGGTCCGTGGTGCTCGATCTGATGGTGCACGACCTGGACCTGGCGTCCCACCTGCTGCGCTGTGGGGCCGACCCCTTTCTGATCCTCGACGTGCAGGCGCAGGCAGACGGCGTGCAGGTGAAGGCACGGATGGGTGGCACGCGCGTGGATTTTCACGCCCGGCATGGGGTGGAGGCCTCGTGCGCCACCATGGGCTGGGGCGACGGCGATGCATGGACCGAACTGCCACTGTCCAACCGAGTGGAGCTTGCGCAGACCGATGCCTTGACGCGGCAGTACACCGCTTTTCACCACATGCTGCAAGGCCAGCATTCGCCGCTGGCGGATGCGCAGGAAGGTGCCACCGCCGCCCGCCGGGCGCTGGCCATCGTGTCCAAGCTATGAGCGTGCCCTTTTTCCGCAGCTCCTGGAAGGAACCGGAGGCCGCCGATCGCGTGTCGACCGCCTGGACCCGGGTGCTGGACAGCGGCTGCTTCATCCTCGGGCCCGCCGTGCAGCGCTTCGAGACCGCCTTGGCCCGGCGACTGGGCCCTCGCCAGGTGGTGGGCGTGAACTCGGGCACCGATGCCCTGGTGCTCGCCCTGCGGTTGCTGGATCTCAAGCCAGGCGACGAGGTCGTGTTGCCCAGCTACACCTTCTTCGCCTGTTTCGAGGCCGTGCTGCGGTCCGGCGCGCAGCCGGTGCTGTGCGACTCCGCGCCGGACGATTTCATCGCGCGCGCGCAGGAGGTGGCGGCGAAGCTGACACCACGAACACGCGCGGTGCTGGCGGTCCCGTTGTTCGGCGACGCCAGCGCCTTGCCCGGCATCGCCCAACTGTGCCGGGACAACGGGCTGATCCTGGTGGAGGACGCCGCGCAGGCGCTGGGCGCGCATGCCTGGGCGCCCGACAGGGGCCGGGTGCCCGTCGGCGGCTGGGGCGATCTGAGCACCATGAGCTTCTATCCCACCAAGACGCTGGGCGCGATCGGCGATGCCGGTGCACTGAGCAGCGCGCGCCCAGAGCTGATGGAGCGCGCGCTGTCGCTGCGCAACCATGGCCTGAGTGGATCGGTCCACGCGGAGGTCGGCTACAACAGCCGGATGGACGCCCTGCAGGCCGAGGTGCTGCTGCTGGGGCTGGAGTTCCTTGACGGCTGGCTGGCCAGGCGCCAGGCCATCGCCCGGCACTACCTGGCGGGTCTGTCGGACCTCCACGGCATGAGCTTGCCCGCCGACCGCGAGGGCCACGCGTGGAACTGCTTTGTTCTTCGCTGTGCGCGGCGCGGCGATGTGCAAGCGCGCCTCGCCGAGGCTGGGGTGGAAACCAAGATCTACTACGAACGGCCCATCCACCGGCAGCCGGCTTGCCGGCCCCCGTTCGGCGAGATGGATCTGCCCCACGCCAGTGCGCACGCCCGTGAGGCCTTGGCGCTGCCCATTTTTCCCGGCATGCACGAGGTGGAGGTGGAACGCGTGATCGCCGCGGTGCGGCAGGCCGTCGCATAGCCCCGACCGCCGAAGACACCGGCGCCCACCCATGCGCTCCGCCACGAGCCACCGGCACTGGCGGACCGGCACCGACGCCGCGAGCCGGACGACCCGTCAGGCGCTTGACGACATGGCCAACCCGAACACCCAGTACACGCCAATCCCCATCTGCACGCCGAAGGCGGTGAACCGGGCCGTCACGGCGGCGGGCGACGTGGAGGCAAGGTGGATGAGGGACTGAACGACCCGGGCCGCCAGCAGCCCCCAGGCCAGCGGGTCGGTGACGGCCGAGCGGTCCGCGACGACGGCAATGAGCATGAGCCCGCCAAAGATGGGCAGGCCTTCGAGGCAGTTCGCGTGCGCCCGGGCCAGGCGCTGCATGAAGGGCGAAAGGTTCGAGTTCTCCGGGTTGAACCCGTTGGCGGGCACCGCGCCCGTCAGCACGAGCCAGGAGCGGATGCCCTCCATGAGCACCAGCAGGCCCAAGGTCCAGGCGATGAATCCGAGAAGCGCTTGCAGTGTGATGCTCATGGAACGGGCTCCCGGCCGATGGCGTGGGCGACCTGCCACGGGGAACCATGCAGCCTGACGAAATGTATCCCCAAGCCCTTGGCTGGCACACATTCTGTTAGCGTCCGGGCATGGCACTCTCGCTCGATTTCCTCGCCCTGCCCTTGATGGTGGCCGCGTCGCTGGTGTTCATCAGCGTGCTGGCCGGCGTGTTGTCCACGCGCAAGGGGTTTTCCTTTCTGCTGGTGTTCCTGCTGGTGGGCACGCTGGCCGGCGAAGACGGCCCCGGCGGGCTGGTGTTCGACGACTTTGGCCTGGCCTTCTGGGTGGGCAACGTGGCGCTGGCGGTGATCCTGCTCGACGGCGGGCTGCGCACCGACTTCACCACGTTTCGCACCGGTTTGAGGCCTTCGCTGCTGCTGGCCACGCTGGGCGTGCTGGTGTGCACCGCCATCACCGGGGCCGCGGCACACTGGCTGCTCGATCTGAACTGGCCGCTGGCGCTGCTGGTGGGCGCCATCGTCGGCTCCACCGACGCGGCCGCCGTGTTTTCGATGCTCAAGTCGTCCGGTGTGCGGCTCAACGAGCGCGTGGCCGCCACGCTGGAGATCGAGTCCGGCATGAACGACCCGATGGCGGTCTACCTCACGCTCACGTTCATCGGGGTGGCGCTGGCCGCCGCGGCGGCGCCCGGTGTGGCCGGTGGGCTGGACGCGGTGGAGGTGCTGCGCTCGCTGCTGCAGCAGTTTGGCTGGGGCGCCGCGCTGGGGCTGTGCAGCGGTTTCGCGCTGGCCGAGCTGCTCAAGCGCCTGGGGCGCGGCGCCTACGGCAGCGGGGGCATCCGCGCGCTGCTGGTGGTGTCGGGCGGGCTGGCGGTGTTCGGCGCCACCACCTGGCTCGGGGGTTCGGGTTTTCTGGCGGTGTACGCCATGGGGGTGGTCACGGGCAACCAGGCGCGGCGCCAGGTGCGCGCGGCGCTCTCGGCCATGGACGGCTACGCCTGGCTGTCGCAGGCGGGCATGTTCCTGTTGCTGGGCCTGCTGGTCACGCCGTCGGCGCTGCTGCGCACGCTGTGGCCGGCGCTGGGCGTGTCGCTGGTGCTGATGCTGGTGGCCCGGCCGCTGTCGGTCTGGCTCTGCCTGGCGCCGCTGCGCTTCAACGTGCGCGAGATGACCTTCATCTCCTGGGTGGGCCTGCGCGGCGCGGTGCCCATCGTGCTGGCGGTGTTCCCGCTGATGGCGGGCGTGCCGGGCGCACCGACGTTTTTCAACGTGGCCTTTGTGGTGGTGCTCACCTCGCTGCTGCTGCAGGGCTCGACCATCGCCTGGAGCGCCACCCGCCTGGGCGTGACCCTGCCCGACCCGAAGGACGCGGCGCAGGCCCGGCTGGTCTACGGCGACTTCGTGATCGACGCGGCCACCCCCATGGACCAGCTGTGCGGGTTCTATGGCCTGCCCATGCCCACCGATCCGTCGCAGACCCTGGGCCAGTGGCTGAACGACGAGCTCAACCGCCCCCCGGTGGTGGGCGACAGCGCGATGCTCGGCGCGGCGGAGTTGAGCGTGCGCCAGATGGACGGCGCCCAGATCGCGCAGGTGGGCATCAAACTGGGGTGACCACGCACCGAATATATTACCCGGGTGATATTGACATTCCATTTATACCCGGGTAATAATTCGGCATGTTCACGCCCGAATCCCCCACCCCGGCGCCAGCCCCCACAGCCTGGATCGCCTTTGACGGCCACACCCGGATCGCGCACGGCGCCCCCCGCGAGGTGGCGACCGCGCTCCACGCCCTGGCCGGGCGCACGCCCACCCTGCAGCCGCTGGTGTTTGACGCCCACAGCAGCGAGCGCATCGAGCTGAATCTGCGCGCACCCCTGGCGACCCTGTTGGAAAGCCTGCCCGCCCAACCGGCCGAACCGGCGGACCCGCCGCCCGAACCCCACCGCGGGCCGGGGCGCCCCAAGCTGGGCGTGACCGCCCGCGAGGTGACGCTGTTGCCGCGCCACTGGGACTGGCTGGCCAGCCAGCCGGGGGGCGCTTCGGTGGCGCTGCGCAAGCTGGTGCAGCTGGCCATGCGCGAAAGCCGCGAACGCGATCAGGTGCGCGAGGCCACCGAGGCGGCGTACCGCTTTATGTCGGTCCTGGCCAGCAGCCTGCCCGGCTTCGAGGAAGCGAGTCGCGCGCTCTTTGCGGGCGAGCTGGTGCGGCTGGAACACCTCGTGGCCCCCTGGCCGGCCGACGTGCGCGACCACCTGCTCACGCTGGCGCGGCGCGCCCTCGCCCCGCTGCCGGATGCGGCAGAACAGACCGCTTGAATCCGCGGGCTGCGTTGACATCCGTGGGGCGACCCACTACATTACTGACCAGTCAGTCATTAGACAAATGAATACTCCCCCCATCACCACCAAACGCGAACGCCGCAAGGAGGCGCGCCCAGGCGAACTGCTGGACGCCGCGCTGGCCCTGTTCGTGGAAAAAGGCTTTGCCGCCACGCGGGTGGAAGAGGTCGCGGCGCGCGCGGGCGTGTCCAAGGGCACGCTGTTCCTGTATTTCCCGAGCAAGGAAGACCTGTTCAAGGCGGTGGTGCGGGAGACCATCGCCGGGCGCTTCACCGAATGGAACGAGGAGCTGGAGGCCTTCGAGGGCAGCAGCGCCGAGCTGGTGCGCTATTGCATGCAGTCGTGGTGGGAGCGCATCGGCATGACGGCCGCCTCTGGCATCACCAAGCTGGTGATGAGCGAGGCCGGCATGTTTCCCGAAATCGCGGCGTTCTACCAGCAGGAGGTGATTGGCCCCGGCCACGACCTGCTCAAACGCGTCCTGCAGCGCGGCATCGACCGCGGCGAGTTCCGGCCCATGGAGCTTGAATACGCGATCTACAGCCTGATCGCGCCCATGATCTTCCTGCTGATGTGGAAACACTCCATGGCGCCGTGTTGCCCGCCGAACCAGCAAATCGACCCCGTGGGCTTCCTCGACAGCCAGGTCGGTCTGCTGCTGCACGGCATGCTGGCCCGGCCCGCCGCAGATCCCACCGAAACCCCCAGCCGCACCGCCGCACCATGAACCACCGCCCTTCCCGCTCGACCTGGATCAAATGGCTGCTGCTGGCCGCGCTGGTGCTGGCGGTGGCGCTGGGCCTGCTGCGCGCGTTCAACAAACGCCAGACCCAGACCGAAGCCGCGACCACGGCGGCCAAGGCCTTGCAGCAGGCGCCGGTGTACGAACTCTCGCCGCAGGACGTGGTGAGCGTGCAGACGCTGGCGCTGAGCCAGGCGGTGGGGGTCTCGGGTTCGCTCAAGGCGCTGCAGACCGCGGCCATCAAGGCCAAGGTCGCCGGAGAGCTGCAGGGCCTGGAAAAGCGCGAAGGCGAAGCGGTGCGCGCCGGTGAGGTGGTGGCACGCATCGACAGCACCGAAGCCTTGGCACGCGTGCGCCAGGCGCAACAGCAGGCCCAGGCCGCGCTGGCGCAGGTGGGCATCGCCCGCCGCGCGCTGGAGAACAACCAGTCGCTCGTGAAGCAGGGTTTCATCTCGGCCACCGCGCTGGAAACCAGCAGCAACAACCTGGCCGCCGCCGAGGCCAACCACCAGGCCGCGCTGGCCGCGCTGGACATCGCGCGCAAGGCGCTGGGCGACACCACGCTGCGCTCGCCGCTGACCGGCCAGGTGTCGGCCCGGCTGGTGCAGAACGGCGAACGGGTGGGCCTGGACGCCCGCATCCTGGACGTGGTCGATCTTTCGGGCTTCGAGCTGGAAGCCGCGCTCGCTCCGGCCGACGCCATGAGCGTGGCCGCCGGCCAGAAGGCCCGGCTCAGCGTGGAAGGCCTGGCCCAGCCGGTGGACGCCACCGTGGCACGCATCAACCCCAGCGTGCAGGCGGGCAGCCGCAGCGTGCTGGTCTACCTGCGCGTGCCCGCCGTGACCGGCATGCGCCAGGGCCTGTTCGCGCAGGGTCAGATCGTCACCGGCGAGATCAACGCGCCAGCGGTGCCCCTCTCGGCCGTGCGCAACGACAAGCCCCAGCCCTACATCCAGATCGTCCAGGACGGCAAGATCGCCCATGTGCCCGTCACGCTGGGCCGGCAGGGCCTGCTCGACGGCGAACCCATGCTGGTGATCGACGGCGTGACGCTGGCGCCCGTGGGCACCACGCTGCTGCGCGTGCAGGCCGGCCTGATCCGCGAGGGCACGGCCGTGAAGCTGGCGCCCGCCGCGACCACGGCCACGACGTCCCCCGTCGCCGCGGCGACCACCCACTGAGCGCACGCCATGTGGTTCACCCGGATCTCCCTGCGCAACCCGGTCTTCGCGACCATGGTGATGCTGGCCCTGCTGGTGCTGGGGCTGTTCTCGTTCCAGCGCCTGAAGGTCGACCAGTTCCCCAACATCGACTTCCCCGTGGTGGTGGTCACCACCGAATACCCCGGCGCCTCGCCCGAGATTGTGGAGAGCGAGGTCACGAAGAAGGTGGAGGAGTCGGTCAACGCGATCGCGGGCGTGAACACGCTCACCTCGCGCAGCTACGAAGGCCAGTCGGTCGTCATCATCGAATTCCAGCTGCACATCGACGGGCGCAAGGCGGCCGAAGACGTGCGCGAGAAAATCGCCATCCTGCGCCCCACCTTTCGCGACGACGTGAAGGAGCCGCGCGTGCTGCGCTTCGACCCGTCGGCGCGTTCGATCTGGTCGGTCGCGGTGATTCCCGAAACCGTGAACGGCAAGGCGCCGAGCGCGGTGGAGCTCACGACCTGGGCCGAACAGACGCTCAAAAAGCGGCTGGAAAACGTGCGCGGCGTGGGCTCGGTCACGCTGGTGGGCGGCTCGCGCCGGGCCGTCAACATCGACCTCGACCCGGCCGCCATGGAAGCACTGGGCATCACCGCCGAGCAGATCACCACCGCCGTGCGCAACGAAAACCAGGACCTCCCGGTGGGCACGCTCAAGACCGCCGAGCGCGACCGCGTGGTGCAGGTGCTGTCCAGGCTGCAGAACCCGAAAGACTTTGAATCCATCATCGTCGCCCGCCGCGGCGGCAGCGCGGTGCATCTGGCCCAGGTGGCGCGCGTGAGCGACGCCACCGAAGAGGTGGAAAGCCTGGCGCTCTACAACGGCCAGCGCACGCTGCTGCTGCAGGTGCAGAAGGCGCAGGACGAAAACACCATCGCCGTCACCGACGGCTTGAAGGCCGCCGTGGCGTCACTCAGCGCCGAGCTGCCGCCGGGCCTGCGGCTCGAACAGATCGCCGACGGATCGCGGCCGATCCGTGTGTCGGTGGACAACGTGCGCCGCACGCTGATCGAAGGCGCGCTGCTCACGGTGCTGATCGTGTTCCTGTTCCTGAACTCGTGGCGCTCCACCGTGATCACGGGCCTGACGCTGCCGATCTCGGTGATCGGCACCTTCTTCTTCATGAACCTGTTCGGCTTCACCATCAACATGATCACGCTGATGGCGCTCACGCTGTCGGTGGGTCTGCTGATCGACGACGCCATCGTGGTGCGCGAAAACATCGTGCGCCACGTGCAGATGGGCAAGCGCCCGTTCGACGCCGCCATGGACGGCACGCAGGAGATCGGCCTGGCCGTGCTGGCGACCACGCTGTCCATCGTGGCGGTGTTCCTGCCCATCGGTTTCATGGGCGGCATCATCGGCAAGTTCTTCCACGAGTTCGGCATCACCATGGTGGCGGCGGTGCTGATCTCCATGTTCGTGAGCTTCACGCTCGACCCAATGCTGTCGTCGGTGTGGCACGACCCCGAGATCGAAAAACACGGCCACCACGCCGCGCCCGTGTCGCTGTACGACCGGACCATTGGCCGCGTCACCGGTTGGTTCGACCGCGTGCAGGACGACCTGACCGAGGCCTACCAGGGCACGCTGCGCTGGTCGTTGAAACACAAGCTGGCCACGCTGGGCCTGGCGCTGGCCATCTTCGTGGGCAGCCTGTTCATGGTGCCGCTGCTGGGCACCGAGTTCGTGCCCAAGGCGGATTTCTCCGAAACCTCGCTCTCCTTCCACACGCCGGTGGGCTCGTCGCTCGAAGCCACCGAGGCCAAGACGCGGCAGGTCGAAGCGATCCTGCGCGAATTCCCCGAGGTGAAGTACACGCTGTCCACCCTCAACACCGGCAACGCCCAGGGCACCATGTACGCCAGCGTCTACGTGCGCCTGGTGGACCGCCAGGAGCGCAGCCTGAATGCCGACGCCATGGCCGCGAAGCTGCGCGAGCGCCTGCGCACCGTGCCGGGCATCACCGTCACCCACGCCGGCCTGCTCGACCCGGTGGGTGGCAACAAGCAGATCGAGTTTTCGCTGCAGGGCGACGATCTGGCCGAGCTGGAACGGCTGATGAAACAGGTGATGGAGCGTGTGCGGCCCATCGTGGGTCTGGTCGATCTGGACGCCAGCATCAAGCCCGACAAGCCCACCGTGGACGTGCGCCTGCGGCGCGAAATCGCGTCGGACGCCGGGCTCAGCGCCGCCACCGTGGCCAGCAGCCTGCGCACCCTGGTGGCCGGCCAGACGGTGGGCAACTGGCGCGCGGCCGACGGCGAGAGCTACGACGTGAACGTGCGCCTGGCGCCCGAGCAGCGCGCGCGCACCAGCGACCTGGAGCAACTGCCCTTCGTGGTGGGCAGCGCCGCCGACGGCACGGCACGCGTGGTGCGCCTGGGCCAGGTGGCGCAGGTGGTGGAGTCCACCGGGCCGAACCAGATCAATCGCCGCAACCTCAACCGCGAGGTGGCGATCAACGCCAACGTGTACGGCCGCTCGGCCGGCGAGGTGTCGGCCGACATCCGCCAGGTGCTCGACAGCATCGCCTTCCCGCCCGGCTACCGCTACGAGTTCGGCGGCTCGACCAAGAACATGCAGGAGTCGTTCGGCTACGCGGTCTCGGCGCTCGCGCTGGCCATCATCTTCATCTACATGATCCTGGCCAGCCAGTTCCAGAGCTTCCTGCAGCCGCTGGCGCTCATGACCTCGCTGCCGCTCACGCTGATCGGCGTGGTGCTCACGCTGCTGATGTTCGGCTCGTCCATGAGCATGTTCTCGGTGATCGGCATCGTGCTGCTGATGGGCCTGGTGACGAAAAACGCCATCCTGCTGGTGGACTTCGCCATCCGCGCGCGCCGCGGGCTGGACGGCGCGGCGCCGCTGGACCGCGAAAACGCCCTGCTGATGGCCGCGCGCGTGCGGCTGCGCCCCATCCTCATGACCACCATGGCCATGGTGTTCGGCATGGTGCCGCTGGCCTTCGCGCTCACCGAAGGTTCGGAGCAGCGCGCGCCCATGGGCCAGGCCGTGATCGGGGGGGTCATCACCTCGTCGCTGCTGACGCTGGTGGTGGTGCCCGTGGTCTACTGCTACATGGACGATCTGGCCCAATGGCTGCGCCGCGTGCTGGGCCGCCGCTCCAGCGCGCAGACCCCACCTGTCAGCGGGTCGGCGGCCAGCGCTCAGTAAAATGCATCAGGATCGGCTAATATACCCACCGGAGTATCAAACATGACTTCTCAGACCCCCCTCAGCTTCGACCAGGCCCGCTTCAACATGATCGAGCAGCAGATCCGCCCCTGGGAGGTGCTCGACGCCCAGGTGCTGGAGCTGCTGGCGCGGGTGCGCCGCGAAGATTTCGTGCCCGTCGCCCACAAGGCCCTCGCCTTCGCCGACATGGAGCTGCCGCTGACGCATCCGGCCGTGGACGGCCAATCCATGCTCGCCCCGCGCGTGGAAGCGCGCCTGCTGCAGGACCTCGCGATCCAGCCGACCGACAAGGTGCTGGAAATCGGCGCCGGCAGCGGCTTCATGGCGGCCCTGCTGGCCAGCCAGGCGCAGCGCGTGGTATCGCTCGAAATCGACCCCGACCTGGCCCGCACCGCCCGCGAGAACCTGCAGAAGGCCGGGTTCACCAACGCCGACGTGCGCGTGGCCGATGCCGCCGCCAACGGTTTCGCCGCCTGCGCCGCCGAAGCGCCGTGGAACGTGATCCTGCTCAGCGGCTCGGTCGCCGAAGTGCCGCCCGCCCTGCTCGCGCTGCTGGCCCCCGGTGGCCGGCTGGCCGCCATCGTCGGCCACGAGCCGGTCATGCGCGCCACCTTCGTCACGCGCACCGGCGACGCTTCGTACGTCACGGCCCAGCCCTGGGACACCCTGGCCCCGCGGCTGCGCAACTTCCCCGAACCGTCGCGCTTCCAGTTCTGACGCCATGATCTCGATCCACCCCGCCCAACTCCAGGACTGGTTGCAACAGGCCGGCGCCCAGGCGCCAGGCGTTGTGCCCGTCGTGCTGGACGTGCGCGAGCCCTGGGAGCTCCAGACCGCGTCGGTCAAGCCGGACGGATTCGAGCTGCGCCACATGCCCATGCGCAGCGTGCCCGCGCGCTACCTGGAGCTGGACCGCGACCAGCCCATCGCCTGCCTGTGCCACCACGGCGCGCGCAGCGCGCAGGTGGTGCATTTCCTGATGCAGAACGGATTCACCCAAGTGGTGAACATCCATGGCGGCATCCATGCCTGGTCCCACGAACGGGACCCGGGCGTGCCGGTCTATTGAGCCCCTCCGTTCACGCTCCGCCTGTCACCGCGATCTGCCCCCGAAGGAACCTTCCATGAATGCCCCATCCGCCCTCTTCCCCGCCGTCTCGCCGCTGTTTGCCTTGCGGCGCTTGACCACCGCCGTGGCGCTGGCACTGGGGGCCGTGGGCAGCGCGCAGGCGCAGGGCCTGCTGGAGATCTACGACGCGGCGCTGGGCTTCGACGCCACGCTCCAGTCGGCCCGCATGCAGTACGAGGCCAACCTGGCCAAGGCCGAACAGGCCCACGCCGGCCTGCGCCCCCAGGCTGGTCTGTCCGCGGGAACCCAGTGGGCCAATGTGGACACCAGCATCCAGCCGTCCAGCCGGGCCACCAACAGCCAGAGCGTCGCCCTGTCGGCCAGCCAACCGCTCTACCGCCCCGCCAACCGCCTGACCAGCGAGCAGGGCACGCTGTCGGTCGACCTGGCCAAGGCCCAGCTGCGGGTGGCCGAGCAGGACCTGATCGTGCGCACGACCCAGGCCTACTTCGACGTGCTCGCCGCCCAGGACACCCTGACCTTCGTGCAGGCCCAGAAGGCCGCCGTGGCCGAACAGCTGGCCTCGGCCAAACGCAATTTCGAGGTGGGCACCACCACCGTGACCGACTCGCGCGAAGCGCAGGCGCGCCACGACCTCGTGCTGGCCCAGGAGATCGCGGCCGAAAGCGACCTGCGCGTGAAGAAGCTGGCGCTGGACCTGCTGGTGGGGAAAACCGGCACGGCGCCCAAGCCCCTCGTCGTTCCGGTCGCGCTGCCCGCGCTGGACCCCGCCAACCCCGACACCTGGGTGGCGCAGGCCGAACGCCAGCACCCCTCGATCCTGCAGGCGGAAAAGGGCTACGAAATCGCCCAGCTGGAAACCCGCAAGGCCGACGCCGGGCACAAGCCCACGCTGGATCTGGTGGGCCAGTACCAGGTCGCCCGCGGCCCCAGCAGCAGCCAGCCCGCTCTGGGCAACTTCCGCACCAACACCGCCAGCGTGGGCCTGCAGTTCAACCTGCCCCTGTTCGCGGGCTATGCGATCCAGAACCGCGTCAAGGAAACCCTGGCGCTGGAGGAAAAGGCCCGCTCCGATCGGGAAACGGTGACACGCAACGTGATCCAGGCCACCCGCAGCGCCTATTTCGGCGTGCTGTCCGGCCAGGGCCAGGTCAAGGCGCTGGAAGCGGCCGAAGCCTCCAGCCAGAGCGCGCTGGAAGCCAACCAGCTGGGCTACCAGGTGGGGGTGCGGATCAACATCGACGTGCTCAACGCCCAGAGCCAGTTGTTCCAGACCAAACGCGATCTGGCGCAGGCCCGCTACAACGTGCTGCTCGGCGGCCTGCGGCTCAAGCAGGCCAGCGGCAGCCTCACGGCCGACGATCTGCGGGCCGTGGACGCGCTCCTGGCTAAATAGGGCCCCCACGCTCCGCCGCTGCGCGGGTCGCTGCCCCCCGAGGGGGCTGAGCCTGCCTTGGGGCGGCCCGGCGGCAGTCTCGACGGCCCCCACGCTCCGCCGCTGCGCGGGTCGCTGCCCCCCGAGGGGGCTGATCCTGCCTTGGGGCGGCCCGGCGGCAGTCTCGACGGCCCCCACGCTCCGCCGCTGCGCGGGTCGCTGTTCCCCGGGGCGGCGGATCGGCCGGCTGCGCTAAACTTCGGCACGGCGCATGCACGGCATGCGGCATCTGCGATCCAGTGAAGGGCTTCTATGCAAGCAGTCAACGTGCTGTGCATCAAGTGGGGCAAGAAATACGGCCCCGAATACGTCAACAAACTGCACAGCATGGTCCGGCGCCACCTGCACCGGCCATTTCGTTTCGTCTGTCTGACCGACGATGCCCAGGGCATCGATCCCGCCATCGAAGTCAAGCCGATCCCGGCGGTCGGCTTTGACGAGTTCGACCAGCGCAAGCCCTGGACCTTCGGCCACGGCTGGCTCAAGCTGACCAGCTTCGCCAATCCGCTGTACGACCTGCAGGGCCGCACGCTGTTTCTCGACCTGGACATCGTCATCGTCGACAGCCTGGACCCGTTCTTCGAGCAGCCCGGTGCGTTCACCGTGATCAAGGAATGGGACAAGAGCGACGGCACGGGCAACACCTCCTGCTACATCTACACCATCGGCGCCCACGCCGATGCGCTGGAGCATCTGAAGAACGACTACCCCGCCTCCATTGCCGCCGTGCGCAACGAGCAGGAGTTCATCACCGGCTACCTGGCACGCCAGGGCAAGCTCGACTACTGGCCCGACGAGTGGTGCCGCAGCTTCAAGCGCCACTGCCTGCGCCGTGGCCTCATGGGCTGGTTCGCCCCGCCCACCATTCCCAAAGGCGCACGCATCATCGCGTTCCACGGCAAGCCCAACCCGCCCGACGCCATCGCTGGCGTGAGTGGCAAGTGGTACCGCCGGGTATTGCCGACCCAGTGGGTCGCCGACCATTGGCGCTGACGCGGCCGTCTCCCATGCACCGGGGGTATCGCCTGCTGTGGCGGCTGCTGGTGCTGCCCATGCTGGGCTGGCTCTGGTGGCGAGGCCGCAAGGAGCCCGGGTACCGGCGCCGTGTCGGGCACCGGCTCGGCTTCATCCATCCCGCACCGGAGTCGTCGGGCTGCCTGCTGATCCACGCCGCCTCCGCCGGCGAGATGCAGGCCACCCTGCCGCTGGTCCAGGCGCTGCGCACCGTGTGGCCGGACCACGCCCTGGTGGTCAGCACCCAGACCCCCACCGGCGCGCAAACCCTGCACGCGCAGTGGAACGGTGCCATCCAGCACGTGTACCTGCCGTTCGACACCCCGGGTGCCACGGCCCGCTTTCTGGACCGCCTGCAGCCCCGGCTGCTGATCCTGACGGAGCGCGAGCTGTGGCCGGAACTGCTGCTGCAGTGCCGCCGCCGGGCCATCCCCGTGGTGCTGCTGAACGCGCGCCTGTCCGAGCACTCCCAGCGCAGCTACCAGCGCTGGCATGCCCTGATGGACCCGGTCTGGTCGCAACTGGCCTGCGTCTGCGCCACCGACACCGCGAGCCTGGAGCGCTACCGCAGCCTCGGCGTCCCGGCGCAGCGGCTGGTGCTGGCCGGCAACCTGAAATTTGACGCCCCCCTGCCCGAACACGCATCGCCGCCGCCCCCTTGGGCCGACGGGGCCACCGTCGTGGTGGCGGGCAGCACCCACGAGTTTGAAGAAGAGCAGCTTCTGCCCGCCTGGAAAGGTTTCTCGGCGCGCCACCCCGACGCCCTGCTCATCCTCGTGCCCCGACACCCGCAGCGCTTCGAGGCGGTGGCCCGCCGCCTGGACGAGCTGGGCCTGGCGTACGCCCGGCACAGCCGGGGCGAAACGCCCGGCGGCGCCATCCGCATCCTGCTGGGCGACAGCATGGGCGAGCTCGTGCGCTGGTACCGGCTGGCCACGGCGTGCTTCATTGGCGGAACGCTGGCGCCCATCGGCGGACACAACGCCCTGGAGGCCATGGCCCTGGGAAAACCGGTTCTGTTCGGTCCGCACACGGAGAACTTCCAGAACCTGTACGAGGAAATCGAGCGCAGCGGCGCCGGCCTGCGGATCGGATCCGCCGAGGCGCTGTTCGCCCGCGTCCAACACTGGGCCGAAGCGCCCGCGGAGCGGGCCCGCAGCGGCCAGGCCGCACAGGATCTGGTGTTGCGCCACCAGGGCGCCACGCGGCGCCACCTGAACGCCATCCGCCCGCTCTGGCATGTGAGCGGTGAGGCCCACCGCACCCGCATCGTGCAGCAGGTCGTCGGGCCACAAACCCTCTGGCACGACCCCGCCCTGCTGGATAGTGTCGAACCCGCGACCTTCGAGCCACCCGCGCCGGACGACGCCAGCGCCCACCGCCTGGCCACCGGCAGCGGGCGCGGCCAGGCCCACCTGATCCAGGCTGGCGGGCACGCGCTGGTGCTGCGGCACTACCGCCGGGGCGGATGGGTGGCGCGGCTCAGCCCGGACAAATACACACGCACCCGCGTCGCCAACAGCAGGGCCATGCGGGAATACGCGCTGCTGCGCCTGATGCGTTCGTGGAACCTGCCGGTGCCCCAGCCGGTGGCGGCCAGGCACTGGTCACACGGCTGGCTGTACAGCGCCGACATTCTGGTGGCGATGATCCCCGACACGCGCAACGTGGCGCAAATGCTGTCTCAGGAACGCCTTCCGGCCCAGGCCTGGCGCCAGCTGGGCTCGGCCATCCGCCAGCTGCACGACCGCCAGGTCTTTCACGCCGACCTGAATTGCCACAACCTGCTGCTGGACGGTTCGGGCCAGGCCTGGATCGTCGATTTCGACAAATGCGCGCTGCGCCCCGGCGACCTCTGGAAACAGGACAACCTGGCCCGTCTTCTGCGCTCGCTGCGCAAGGAGCTCCGCCGGCTCCCGGTGTTCCACTGGCACGAGGCGGACTGGGAACAGCTGCTGCAGGGTTACAACGCGCCCGAACCCCGGCCCGCCTAGGTGCCGGCGGGCACCATCAAGGCTGCGGCTCTGGAGCGTCGGCTGCCGCACCCGGTGGCGGCACGGCACGGCTCGAACCGGCCGACGCCATCAGCAGCGCCATCATCATGATGAAGAAATGGCTCTCGGTGGACAGCCAGAACGAGCTGTGCGTCATGTTCGACGTCACCAGCACGGCGACGAACGACAGCATCAGAGCCCGGTGGGCCCGCGGATACCGGAACGCCTGGCGCACGATCACGAACAGCAGCCAAAAGAACAGCAACAGCCCCACCAGCCCCAGCTCGAAGAAGAACAGCAGAAACTGGTTGTGGGGATGCGGGCAGACCGTGGCACAAAACTGCGGGTCTTTGAAATAGCTCTGGGCCAGCACGGGATACGACGCCGTCCCGGCCCCCAGCAACGAACGTTCCGACGAGTTCTTCACCACGAAACGCCAGACCTCCACCCGCGCACCCACCGAGGTCACGGTGGACAGGCTGCTGCTGCGCGCTTCTTCCCAGGCCTGCATGCTGCGGTGCTGGAACTGCGGCGACACCAGGAACGCCACCGTCAGCACAGCCAAGGCGCCGACCAGGATGCCCAGCACCTTCTTGATGCGGGCGCCCACGAAAAAGATGCCGAACACCAGGGTCGAGAACAGCAGGCTCAAGTAGCCGGTGCGCCCCGCGGAGAGGAACAGGATGCTGGCAGCCCCCAGAGCCGCCACCAGCCACCAGCCCACGGCGGCCTTGCGGGTGTGCGCCCGGATGGCCCAGAAGGCGCACAGGCACACGAAGAACGCCATCATGATGCCCTGGGAGATGTAGTCCTTGAACACCGTGTGGTCCACGCCAAATCCCTGGTTGTCGGTGCGCGACCAGGGAATGGAGGTCCAGACGTTGAGCCAGGTGGACACCAGGGTGAACAACATGGCCAGCGCGAAGGCCTTCCAGCACAGCACCCGCGTTTTCTTCTCGAACAGCAGCGTGATGAAAATGGGCAGCAGCAGAAACTTGAGGTATTTCTTGAAATACCCCCCGATGTCGATCCATTCGGCCGGCGACCAGGTGGCCGCGAGCAGGATGTAGGCCGCCAGACAGAACACCGGCCAGGCCACCGGGTTCTTGAGAATCGAAGCATCGACACATCGGGTGCCGTGCCGGAACACCCTGGGCAGCAGCAGCACCAGGGTCAGGGCCATCAAGGAATTGGCCAGCGCCACGGACACCGGGAACGCGGCGAACACCGCCACCAGGGTCAAGGCGGCGGCTTTGCTGCACAGGGCGTCCATCCCGGCGCCGGGATGCGGCAGGCTCATGGGGCGACCACCGTCATGTCGGTCCACCGGACGCGCAACGTGGAATTCACGAGGGTCATTTGTTTGTAGCGTGTTTCTACCGGGTCCCAGCAACGTGGACATCTTTCGCAATCCTTGTTCTTGTGCATTGGCTTGGGCACCGGGATTCAACGCTTGACCACATCGGCGTTTTCCGACATCGGATCGTATTTCAGTATCGCGTACCGGAAAAAGCACTCCAGCGAAACCACCAGGCAAAAAAGAAAGCCCGGTCCACCGCAGAGAAACCCTTTGCGAAAGAAATAGAACCGCACGAAATTCATCAAGGCCGACGCCAGGCCGCGCCGGATACCGCCCTTTTTCCCGGCCTGGGCACGCCGCACGGCGCCGAGCTGCGCATACTGCGCCAGCTTGAGCAGGCTGCCATAGACGGTTTCGCGGGAGTGGTGCAGCAACCGGCCCTTGAAGGCCTGCTCGGGCGTGTCCGGGTTGCGCAGGATGGCGTGCTCGTGCACCACGCCCTCGTAGCGCAGGATGTTCGTCATGGCGAACAGGCGCCTCACGCCACCGGCCACCTTGGTCATGCGGGTGAGCGGCGTGCCAAAGGCCACCTGTTCCCAGAAGACCTTCCAGACCGCCTCGGTGCGGGTTTCGACCGCTTGCTGGATTTCCTGCCTCAGCGGCGCGGGAATCGTCTCATCGGCATCGAGGAAGAAGATGTAGTCGGTGCGCACGTGCTCGAGCAGGCGGTTGCGCTGGACCGCGAAGCCCTGCCAGTCGGCGTACCGATGGACCTCGGCACCCTTTTCGGTGGCGATCTCGCAGGTGCGGTCGGTGCTGCCGCTGTCGATCACGATGATCTGATCGGCAAAGCCCGCGTTGTCGATGCACGCGGCGATGCGGCGCTCTTCGTTGAGCGTCAGGATGCCGATGCACAGAGTCGGTTTTTTGTCTTGATCTTCAATCATGACGTTTCCACTCCATCAAACCCCTCCACCGGCCCCACATGCGCGCCAGCAACTTGGGAGAGAAGGCGATCAGCCGCAACGGCATCGCCAGCGTGGTGGTCAGCAGCAGATAGCGGCGCAGCTGCAGCGCGGTCTCCAGCGACTGGTGCTTCACCGCGAAGATCAGCTTGGACTGCGCATGGTGGTACCCCCGCACGTACTCGCTGCGCCACGGCGCGGCCCCCTTGACCGAACCCCGCGAGAAATGCACGGCCTGCACCTGCGGCAGCAGCACCATCGGCAGGTGCGCGTTGAACAGCCGCAGGCAAAGGTCGTCGTCCTCGTAGTACAGGAAAAACTGTTCGTCGAAGAAGCCGACCTTCTCGAACCGGGCCATGCGGAACAGCATGGCCGCGCCACAGACGAACCCCACGCAGACCGGCCCACTGGCACGCGGGCCCGTGGACAGCCACCGCGTCTTGGGCCAGCGGTAGTTGATCTCCGGCTTGCCGGTGACGCTCACCAGCTGCGGCGCCAGGATCGCCGCGTCGCTCAACTCGTGCGCGGCCGAGATCAGTTCACCCAGGCCCTCGACCGTGAGCTGGCAATCGGGGTTGAGCAAAAAGGCGAACGGGGTCCGCACCGCGTCCAGCGCCCGGTTGTTGGCCGCGCCAAAGCCCAGATTGCGGCCATGGCGCAGCACGTGGGCGTGCGGCCACAGCCGCTGCGCCTGCTCGGGGGTGCCGTCGGCGCTGCCGTTGTCGGACACGATCACGTGCGGGCACTGCGAGAGCAGGCCATCGAGCCCGCGCAGGCAATGCGCGCTCTCATGGGTCACCACCACCACGGTGACCTGGTTCAGCAAAGCCGTGACCACGGGTGCTGTTTCAGGTGGCTGCGCGGGCAAGGATGGGCTCAAGGGAGCTCAATGGGCGCTCGCACCCACCACCGCGTCCGGCTTGCCCTGCAGCAGCAGGCCCAGCATGGCGGTTTCGATGCGGTGCAGGGCTTCGGTGGTGTGCCCTTCAAAACGCAACACCAGCACGGGCGTGGTGTTGGAGGCCCGGATCAGGCCGAAGCCGTCCGGCCAGTCCACGCGCACGCCATCGATGGTCGAGACCTTCGCGGGCGCATCGAAATGCGCGAGCGCCACGAGTTTTTCGACCACGGCGTGCGGCTCTCCCTCGGCGCAGGCCACATTGAGCTCGGGCGTGCTGAAGCTGGTGGGCAAGGCGTTGAGCACGGCGTTGGCGTCGGGGCTGCGGCTGAGGATTTCCAGCAGGCGCGCGCCGGCGTAGGTGCCGTCGTCAAAGCCGTACCAACGCTCTTTGAAAAAGATGTGACCACTCATTTCACCGCCGAGCGGGCTGTCCAGCTCTTTCATGCGCGCCTTGATCAGCGAGTGGCCGGTCTTGTAGATGTGGGCCACACCACCGGCGGCCTCGATGGCCGGGGCCAGGCGCTGCGAGCACTTCACGTCGAAGACGATGTTGCCGCCCGGCACGCGCGAGAGCACGTCCTGCGAAAACAGGATCATCTGGCGGTCGGGGTAGATGTTGTTGCCGTCCTTGGTGACGATGCCCAGGCGGTCACCGTCGCCATCGAAGGCCAGGCCCAGCTCGGCGTCGGTCTCGCGCAGGGTGCGGATCACGTCCTGCAGGTTCTCGGGCTTGCTCGGGTCCGGGTGGTGGTTGGGGAAGTTGCCGTCGACCTCGCTGAAAAGCTCGATCACCTCGCAGCCCAGCGCACGGAACAGCGCCGGCGCCGAAGCCCCGGCGATGCCGTTGCCGCAGTCCACCACCACCTTCATCGGCCGCGAGAGCTTCACGTCGCCAACGATGCGATCGGTGTAGGGCGCCAGCACGTTCACATGGCGCACGCGCCCATCGTCGGCGAAGCGGTGGCTGTCGGTCTCCATCATGCGGCGCAGGGCCTGGATGTCCTCACCGTAGATGGCGCGCCCGCCCAGCACCATCTTGAACCCGTTGTAATCCTTGGGGTTGTGGCTGCCCGTGACCTGGATGCCGCTCCTGCACAGCGTGCTGGCCGCGAAATACAGCATGGGGGTGGTCGCCAGACCGATGTCGATCACGTCCACACCGGCGGCCACCAGGCCGCGGATCAGGGCGGCCGACAGGGCCGGGCCGCTCAGGCGGCCATCGCGGCCCACGGCCACGGTGTTTTCGCCCTGCTGGCGGGCCTGGGTTCCGAAAGCCAGGCCAAGGGCCTCAGCCACCGCCTCGTTGAGGGAGGCCGGGACCACGCCCCGAATGTCGTAGGCCTTGAAGATGGATGCGGCAACTTGCATGTAATTGTCTCAATCTCTGGATACGCCGATACCGTGGATTGTAGGTGGCCGGGCTGGGGGGCTTTTTGCGCCCCGTTCGGCAGGGACATGTCCGGAAACGGCCAGTCAGGCCCCGGTGATCGCCGTACCATGCAGCCCATGGACACCCCCCGACGCCCCGACGACGACGCCCGCTACCGCGCGCTGTGTTCCCACGACGCGCGCTTTGACGGGCGCTTTTTCATCGGCGTCACCTCCACCGGGGTCTACTGCCGGCCGGTCTGCCGGGTGCGCACGCCGCGGCGCGAGAACTGCCGTTTCTTCGACCATGCCGCCCAGGCCGAACGGGCCGGCTTCCGCCCTTGCCTGCGCTGCCGCCCCGAACTGGCGCCGCTGGATCGTCATTGGTCGCTGGAAGACGCCTCCACCATCCTGGTGCAGCAGGCCACGCGCCTGCTCGACGACCCCCAGACCTGGCTGGACGCCGCGACCGAAGGCGCCACCGTGAGCCGGCTGGCCGACCGCATGGGCGTGAGCGACCGCCACCTGCGGCGGATTTTCGAGGCCCGGCTCGGCGTCTCCCCGCTGCAGTACCTGCAGACCCGCAAGCTGCTGACCGCCAAACAGCTGCTGGCCGACACCACCCTGCCCGTCACCCAGGTCGCGCAGGCCAGCGGTTTCGCCAGCCTGCGCCGCTTCAACGCGGCCATCCAGGCGCGCTACGGCCTGAGCCCCACCCAGATGCGCCGCAACCCGCTGACCCTGGCCACGCCCTCGCGCACACCGACCGGCCACGCCGGCACGGTGCGCCTGTCGTGGCGGCCACCGTACGACGCGGTGGCGATGCTGGGCTTCCTGGGCACCCGGGCGCTGCCTGGCGTCGAGTGCGTGAACACCGATGTCCTGCGCCTGCAGCGCACGGTGCGGCTGACGGTGGCCGGGCAGCCGCATACCGGCTGGCTGGACGCGCAACTCGACCCGGCGGCCCACCGGCTGCTGCTGCGCGTGAGCGACAGCCTGCACGCGGTGCTGCCCAGCGTGATCTGGCGGGTGCGCGCGCTGTTCGACCTGGACGCCGATCCGCAGGCCATCAACGCCGTGCTGCAGGCCGACTTTCCCGGTGGCGACGGCCTGCGGGTGCCCGGCTGCTTCGACGGTTTCGAGCTGGCGGTGCGCGCGGTGCTGGGCCAGCAGATCACCGTGGCGGCGGCGCGCACCATGGCCACCCGCCTGCTGGAGCGTTTTGGCGAGCCCATCGCCACACCCGAACCGGCCCTGCACCGCCTGTTTCCCACGCCCCAGGTCCTGGCCGAGGCCGAGCCACAGGCGCTGGGCGAACTGGGCATCGTGCGCCAGCGCCAGGCCGCGATCCAGGCACTGGCGCGCGCCGTGGCCAGCGGCCAGCTCGACCTGAGCGGCCACGCCGACCTGGCGCTCACCACCCAAGCCCTGCTGGCCCTGCCCGGCATCGGCCCCTGGACCGCGCAGTACATCGCCATGCGCGCCCTGCGCTGGCCCGACGCCTGGCCCCGTGGCGACGTGGCGCTGCAGCAGGCCCTGGGTCTGGTCGAGCTCAAGGGCCCGGCCGCGGCCAACGAAGCCGCGCGCCAGGCCGCCGCCTGGCAACCCTGGCGCAGCTACGCCGTGATCCGCACCTGGGCGGGCTGCCACGCCCGCCCAGAGCCCCCCGGCGTCACGGACGGCGCCACGCACCGCGCCACGAACGGCGTCGAAAGCCCCACCGAGGCTCTCACCGAGCCCTCCACCCAGGACGACACACCATGAGCTTCCTATCGCAAGCGGTTCAAACCACCCTCCCGTCCCCCCTGGGCCCGCTGTTGCTGGCCGCCAGCTCCCGGGGACTGGCCGGCGTGTGGTACGCCGACCAGCGCCACGAGCCCCCGCCGCAACAGGTGCAGCGCTGGCCCATCGACCACGACCACCCCCTGCTGCGCACCGCTGCCGCGCAACTGGACGCCTACTTCCGGGGCGAACGGCTGGACTTCGACCTGCCGCTGGACCTCTCGGGCGGCACGCCCTTCCAGCGCGCGGTGTGGCTGGCCCTGCTCGGCATCCCGGCGGGCCACACCCGCAGCTACGGCGACATGGCGCGCCAGATCGAACGGCCGGGCGCGGTGCGCGCGGTGGGCGCGGCCATCGGGCGCAATCCGCTGGGCATCGTGGTGCCCTGCCACCGCGTGGTCGGCGGCAACGGTTCACTGACGGGCTATGCCGGCGGGCTGGACCGCAAGCGGGCCCTGCTGCGGCTCGAAGGCGCATTGATCGACAAAGCGCATCAATGGCCGGAGCAAACATCATCAACGGGCCGCCCCGCCGCACAGCCTTTGCCGGCACACTGAGCCCATGTCGCCCGCCCTCATTCTTGAATTCTTCCTGCTCGCCGCCCTCTGGGGCTCGTCCTTCCTCTTCATGCGCCTGGGCGCGGCCGAGTTCGGAGCGCTGCCCACGGCGGGCCTGCGGGTGGCGCTGGCGGCGCTGTTCCTGCTGCCGGTGTTTCTGCTCAAAGGCGTCTGGGCCGACTTCCGCCTGCGCGCCAAGCCCATCCTCTTCGTGGGCCTGCTCAACTCGGGCATCCCGTTCGCGCTGTTTTCCTTCGCGGTGATGCACATCACCACCGGCCTCACATCCATCCTCAACGCCACGGTGCCGCTGCTGGGCGCGGTGGTGGCCTGGCTCTGGCTCAAGGACCGCCCGGGCGGCTCGCGCATGCTGGGCCTGGGGATCGGTTTCGTGGGCGTGACGCTGCTGGTGCTCGGCAAGTCCGGCTTCAGCGCCACCGGGGTGGCCGGGGCCGGCTCCACCGGCACCACCCTGCTGGCCATGGGCGCCTGCCTGTTGGCCACGCTGTGTTACGGCATCGCCGCGAGTTTCACCAAACGTTACCTCACCGGCGCCCATCCGCTGGCCACCGCCACCGGCAGCCAGATCGGCGCGGCCCTGGGCCTGGCCCTGCCCACGCTCTGGCTCTGGCCCGAGCAGCCCGTGAGCGCCACGGCATGGGGCGCGCTGGCCGCGGTGGCGCTGTTCTGCACCGCCATCGCCTACATCCTGTTTTTCCACATCATCGAGAAGGCCGGCCCGAGCAAGGCCCTCACCGTCACCTTCCTGGTGCCGGTGTTTGCCCTGCTCTACGGCGGATTCTTCCTGGGCGAACGCATCACGCCCTGGATGGTGATCTGCGGGCTCATCATCGTCTGCGGCACCGCGCTGTCCACCGGGCTGGTGCGGCTGCAGTGGCTGGAACGCCGCGCCAGCGCTTGATTCACTCGGCGCCGAAGCACAGGCTGCGGTCGCTGCAGACGCCACAGCTGGGCGACTTGCAGATCAGCAGGTCCTCGCGCAGGCACAGCTGCCGGTAAAAGAACTTCTTCCACTTCATGTGCTGGGTGTTGCGCGCCGCCAGCGCCGGGAACCAGTGTCCGATCAGGGCCGAGAGCTCCACCCGCGAGGGCAGGCGCAGGTCCTGCCAGAGGTGCTGGTCGCCCAGGCTGGCGCACGCAATGGCCCAGGCCACGGCCTCGGCCGCCTCGGCGCTGCCGGCCGCGGGGTCGGTGTGATCGCGCAGCAGGCCCATCAGATCGTCGACCTCGTCGCGCCGCGTCTGCATGCGGGCGGCCAGCGCGGCCCAGTCGGGGCTCGGCGCCGGAGGGCAATCCGTGACGCATGAGGCCATCGGACCGGGTGGCACCGCCGGGCCGGCTTCGCCGGACGGCTGGTGTCGCCCCCTTGAGGGGGGATGCGGCCACGCGAAGCGGGCAAGCGACGGGGGTGGGCTCATGTCAAACCGGGGCCGCTGCGTGCGTGTAGCACTTCTTGGGGCAGATGCGGGCGCAGGCGGTGCAGCCGATGCACAGCTCCTTGTGCGCCAGCGTCATCACCTTTTTCTCGTACTCGTCGTCGTCATCGTCGTCCTCATCGACGTGCACGTATTCACCGTCCTCGTTGAGGCCGACGAGTTCGAGCACGCCGCGCGGGCACACCTTGAAGCAGCGGCCGCAGCCGATGCACTTTTCCTCGTCCAGCGCGGCCACGAAGGTCGGCGTCCAGGTGGCGCCGCTGGGCAGGGTCACGTTGAAGGTCTGGCTCATGGGTTCTCTCCGTCGGGCGGGTTCAGTCCGTGGCCGCGGCCAGCGCCTGGCGCGCCGCCATCAGCGCGGCGTGGGCGTCGTGGCAGCGCCGGGACACTTCGGGGATCTTTTCCCAGCCGGTGGGCAGGTCCTCGGACAGGTCGTGCAGGTCCATCTTGGCCTGCGTGGCCTGGGCGTTGAGCTTGCGGATGCGCAGCTTCAGTTCGTCGGCGGTTTCGCTCATGGTCAGGCTCCGTACTGCGCCACTTCGGGGTAGCTGCGGATCATGGTCACGGCCTCGGTGAGGAACTTGCCGCCGGCTTCGGCCAGCTTGGCCAGCGACGAAAAGCCGAAGCGGTGCACGTCGCGCAGCTGCTTGTTCACCACCACCAGCCGGCCCGCGATCAGCACCATGCGGCCAAAACCCTCGTGGCTCATCTTCATCATGGGCGAGACCATCTGGCCGGTTTCGCGCTCGATCGCCACGGCGATGGCGTTGTAGAAAATCTCCAGGTGCCACAGCGTCTCGGGGTCCGGGTCGCCCAGGATGGGCAGGGCGCGGCGCTCCTCGGCGGTGTGGATGTAGGGCTTGAGCAGCTGCAGGTCGCTCTTGCCGTCCCAGGTGCCGTGCGTGTCCTGCGCGCGCATCTGCTTGATCAGCTGCTGCACGAAGGGCGTGGCCAGCAAGGCCTCGTCACTGCGGGCGTCGCTGGGGGTGTCTATGCTGGCGCTGGCGGTCATGGGGTCACCTCGTCGTCTTCAAAGTCGTGCACGCGCTCGCCGGCCTTGGCCATGGCCTTGCGCAGCCAGGGCGGCGGCGTGCCCTGCAGCACCGTCTGCAGCTTGTCCAGGATGGTGGCGATGGGTTCGGGCTGCGGCACCTTGATGGGGTGGATCTTCATGGCCACGACGCGCGCCGCGCCCGAGCCGCCGATGGCCGCCACGTACAGGATGGCCACGTCGTGGATGGCTTCGAGCTTGGGCGCGAGCTTGTCCTCGTCGCCGTCTTCTTCGAGCTTGTCGCCAAACTCGAAGCTCTCGACGAACTGCTGCCCTTCGGGGGTGACCTCGTACACCACGATGCTCTTGGCCCAGCCAAAGTGCGCATCCACGTGCACCTTGTCCTGGGTGGCGAAGGCGATTTTCATGACGTTTCTCCTTGGAATTCAGGCACTGGCCGAGGCCAGCGTGGTGGTGTCCGGGGCTTCGGCGCTGGTGGCGACGTGGGTCGCCGCGCGCCGGGCCTCGGGCGTGAGGGGCCAGTCGCCCGCGTGGTGGTGCGCGATGCGCCCGATCATCAGGTTGGCGATCTCGAAGATCAGGTTCATGGTGCCGCGGTAACCCACCTGCACACGGTGGGCGTTGCCGATGCGGTCGAACACCGGAAAGCCGATGCGCAGGAACGGCTTGTCCAGGCGCTCGGCGGCCTGGCGGCCGTGGGAGTGGGTGATCAGCAGATCGCAATCGGCCGCGCCCGCCTCCAGGTCTTCCAGGTCGCCCAGCAACACCTCCTGAGCCGGCAGCAGCGCGTGCGCGGCCGACTTGGTGGTGCTCACGCAGCAGCGCAGCTCGGCGCCCATCTCGTGCAGCAGGCCGCCCACGGCCAGCAGCAGATCGGGCTCGGCGCCAATGGCCACCTTCACGCCCCCGGTGTAGAAATGGCCGTCGAGCATGGCGTCGAGCAACTGGCTGCGCTGGCGACGGTACCGGGCCGGAACCGGCTTGCCCGAGAGTTTCGAGAGGCGCTGCAGCAGGCGGTCGTTCACCTCCAGGCCGCTGAGCCGCTCGAAGATCTCCAGCGGCGTGCCGGCGATGGCCTGCAGGGCCTCGGCGCCTTCGCGGGTCTGCTCGCCCACGCCGATGGTGAAGGCCGAAGCGCCGGCGCGGCGGATGTCTTCCAGCGTGGTGCCGCCCAGCGTGGTGCCGCGCCAGTCGGGCGGAATGTGGCCGTCCAGCGAACCCGAGATGTCGGGCAGCACGACGGGGTTCAGGCCAAAGGCCTGGACGATCTCGCGCAGTTCGTCGATGTCGCCCGGCGAAAGGTGGCTGCCCGGCAGCAGCGTGATCTGGTCGGCCACCACCGGCAGCGGCTTGACCAGCGTTTTCACGATGGCCGTGATGGCGTGTTTGAAGCCGTCTTCAAACGCACCCACGTAGTCGGGCGTGGACACGTAGACGATCTCGGTGTCGTCCAGCTCGGGCTTGCGTTTGCGCACCGTGGCGATGTAGCCGTCCACGTCGTCGCCCTTGGTTTCGGTCAGGCCCGTGGAGCAGATGGCGATGAGCTTGGGCGCGGCGCGTTTGCGGATGTTGAGCAGCGCCGCTTCGATGTTGTCGTAGCCGCCCAGGATGGACGTGACCTCGTTCATTGCCGTGGTCTGCAACGGAATGGCTTCCTTGAAGTGCCGCACCAGCAGCACCAAGCCAAACGAGGTACAGCCCTGCGAGCCGTGCATCACCGGCATGCAGGCGTCCAGCCCCAGAAAAGCGAAGCTCGCGCCCAGCGGCTGGCTCATCTTCAGCGGGTTGACCGTGCAGGCCTTTTTGGATTCGACGACGCGTGCCATGGCTGTTGTCCTGAAGGGTTGCGTCAAACAGGGACTTCTTCGGGCTCCAGGCCCATGGCCTTGGCCGCGATACCGCTCAGGTGATCGGTGGAGGCCGTGGGCGTCACCGCGCCCAGGCTCTCACCGTCGTCGCCCCAGGGCGCGGGGATGCGCACCTGCTGCCACACCGGGTTGAAGATGGCGCGGTCGATCTCGGCCACCAGCTCCACCATGCCCTCGTAGCCGCCATAGGGGTGGTGGCGCTCCTGGTTGATGTCCAGCCAGGGCATGCGCGCCTTGAGCGCGACGAACTGCGAGCGCCCGCCCGACAACATGATGTCGGCCTTGGCGTCGCGCAACATGGCGTACATCTCGCGCGGCGTCATGTCGTCGATCATGTGGGCGTCGGCGCCCTCGCCCATGATCTCCTTGATCTTTTCCTTGTCTTCTTTCGTGCTCTTCTTGACGCTGGTGCCGACGATCTCCATGCCGCCCTCCTGCAGCGCCGCCACCACCGACCAGGACTTCACCCCGCCCGTGATCAGCAGCACGCGCTTGCCCTGCAGGCGCTTCCGGTACCCGGCGATGCGCTTCCAGGCGCGCGCCTCCTCCACCTCGATCAGGCGCTCGGTGCGATCGATCAGATCGTCGGGCGCGCCTTGCTTCACCAGCAGGCTGGCGATCTGGCGCAGGGTCTCGCTCATGTCGCCGATGCCGTAGAACGAACCCTCGAAGTACGGAATGCCCCAGCGCTGCTCCATCTTGGTCGCGATGTTGATCATCGACTTGGAGCACACCATCATGTTCACCTTGGCGCGGTGGGCGCTGGCGATCTCGTTGTAGCGGCCGTCGCCCGAGATGCACGAGAGGATGCGGATGCCCAGAGCGTCGAGCAGCGGTTTGACCTGCCAGAGTTCACCCACCAGGTTGTATTCGCCAATGATGTTGATGTCGTACGGCGTGGTGAACGCCGGCTCGCGCGTGCCGATCACGTAATCAAGCAGCGCTTCGGCCCCCAGCTTGTTGCCCAGGTTTTTCGGGCCGGCGAAACCCGGCGCGTTGACCGGGATCACCGGCTTGCCGAACTTCGCGCTGGCGCGCTGGCACACCGCCTCGATGTCGTCGCCCACCAGCGCCGTAACGCAGGTCTGGTAGACGAACACCGCGGGCGGGTCGTACTTTTCAATGATCTCGCGGATGGACTTGAACAGGCGCTTCTCGCCACCGTAGATCACGTCGAGTTCGCTGATGTCGGTGGTGAAGCCGCTGCGGTAGAGCTGCGAGCCCGACGACGCGCTGTGCCGGTTGTCCCACGAGTTGCCCTCGCAGGCGATCGGGCCATGCACCAGGTGCGCCACGTCCACCACCGGCTGCAGCGCGATCTTGGCGCCGTCGAACGCGCAGCCACCGGCCGCCGCGCCAGGCGAGAGCTGCTTGGTGCAACCCTTCTTGCGCTCCTTCTCACTCTTGCCCTGGTTCTTGTCGCAACCGGGCTCTTCGAACACTTCGGCGATCTTGGCCTTGAGCGATACAGACATGGCGGACTCCAGAGAAGTGGGTTGTGGTCCTCGTTGCAATTTGGGTGCCAGCCGAAAAACGCCGTGTGAAGGCCCGTTCTGCCGTCCCAGGCGGTTCAAGCGCTTTTGCTGTGGCGGTTTTGGAGGGATTGCGACGGCGGTTTTCCGACATCGGGCGAGGGGCTCCGAGCCCGAGAGAACGCTGAAGAGATGCTTGCGGATGCGCGCCCGCTGTCGGGGGGTGCAGGGCGGAAAACGCAGACGGCCCGACAGCGCTGCGTCAGTTGTCGTCGGCCAGCACTTCCAGCGCCACCAACTGCTCGTAGAGCGCACGCCGCGCGTGCCAGTGCGCCTGGCCAGCGATGCGCGGGTCGGCGCCTTCGAACGCGCCGATGGCGTCGCGGTCGCCGTGGTAGATGCAGGTGAACCCGCCGCGCGCGGCCAGCGCGGCTTCGTGGGCGGCGGTCTCGCTCACGGGCTCGGCGCTCAGCACGCCGGCTCCGAGCAGGTGGTCGGCCCGGTACAGAGCGATGTCCCAGCCGTGGCTGTCGCCCAGCGCGCAGATGGCCGGGTAGCGCTCGCGCGCCAGTGCATCCACCTCGGCGTGGCCGAGGTCTTCGAGCAGGCGCCGCGCGGTCAGCTGGTCGTGGATCTCCCAGGGTTCCAGCGGGTCGCCGGCCGCGACCTTGCGAGCGAAGTCCGCCGCGTCGTAGGCGAACCAGGCGCGCGGCGCGGCGTGTTCGGGCACTTCCACCACATAGATCATGGTCTTCTCCGATGGCCGTGGTCGAAGTTCAACGCCACTTCAGTTGCCCATGCCGCCGGAGCGCCACCCATGGGCATGAAGCGGACCAACCCAGGGTACCGCCGGACGGCCAGTGCCGCCCCTGGGGGGTCGCGCGAAGCGCGGCAGGGGGGGCTTCACTCCACACCATCGGCGGCCGTCTTGGTCCACACGGCCTTGCGGATGCGCTGCGTGATGCCGGCGGGGCTGGCGTCGAAGTGGCGTTGCGCGGCCGACAGCGCGCCCTGCGCCACGGCGGCCTCGGCCAGCGTCAGCGGCAGGCGCCCCGCCACATGCGAGGCCCCGGGCACCGCCTGCGCGATGGCCTGGCGGTTCGGGTGTTCATCCAGCGGGATCAGGCTGTCGGTTTCCCGCACGCCGCCCAGACAGACCCAGCCATCGATCACCTCGACCTTGCGACCGTCCAAGGTGGTCTTGACGTGGACCACGTCCAGCGCCGGACGGGTTGTCGAGTCCACAAGCACAGGTGAGGAACTGAACGTCGCATTGGCCATAAAGCACCTCGAAAAGATAGGAAGGAACCCCGCGCCCCACCCAGGCCGCCGCAGAACCGGCTTTGCCGGGCTGCCAGCGGTGCCCCCTGGGGGGTGACGCGCACAGCGCGGCGCGGGGGGGATCCACATCCTTGCCGCCGCGGAACGGGTTTAGCCCGGCCGCCAGCGGCGCCCCCCGGGGGGTGACGCCGAAGGCGGCGCAGGGGGGTCACCGAATAATGTCGTAGCTGTAGTCCGTCTTACCCGCCACGATGGTGTTCGCGTCCAGCGTCTCGAAGAACTCGTCGAGCAGGGTGACCAGCACGCGCATGCCGCCTTCGTAGCCCCAGGTGGGGAAACGGTGGTAGTGGTGGCGATCGAAGATCGGGAACACCATGCGCACCAGCGGCGTCTTGGTGTCGCGCTCCAGGTACTTGCCGTAGGTGTTGCCGATCAGGAAATCCACCGGCTCGGTGAACAGCAGCGAACGCAGGTGCCACAGATCGCGCTTGGGGTAGACCTTGCAGCCCGCGCCGTAGGGCGAGGCGTCGAACAGGGCTTGCACCTTGGCGGCCCAGGTTTCGGTGCCGTTGGTGGCCAGCACGTGGGCCGGCTCGGCGCCGAGCTCCAGCAGGAACTGCGTGTAGCCCAGCAGCTGGTCCGGGTCGCCATACAGCGCATAGCGCTTGCCGTGCAGATGGGCCTGGCTGTCGGCCATGGCGTCCACCAGCTCGCCGCGTTCTTTCTCCAGCTCGGCCGGGATCGGCTTGCCGGTCAGGCGCGAGATCTCCATCAGGAACTGGTCGGTGCCGGCCACGCCGATGGGGGCGTTGAGCGTGACGACTTCCTGGCCGTGTTCGGCGATGAACTTGCTGGTCTTCTCGCAGCAGAACTCCTGGAACACGATGGTGGCCTTGGCGTGCAGCGCGGCGATCACTTCTTCTTTCGAGGTGCCACCGGCGTACATGCGGAACTCGCCGTCGGTGGGCGTGTTCCAGTTGCCGCTCGGGTCGCAGATGATGTTCACCTTGACGCCGAACAGATCGAAGATGCGGCGGATTTCCTTCATGTTGCCGACCACGAAACCGTCGAAGCCGCCGATGAAGTTGATGCTGTCGTCGGGCACGCGCACCAGGGGTTCGGTGGTCTTGGCCTTGCCGTCCCAGAAGTGGCGCAGGATGCCCAGCAGCGCGTTGTCGTAGCCGGTGATGTGGCTGCCGACGAAGGCCGGGGTGTGGGCAAACGGCACGTCGAACTCGTCGGGCACGCTGCCTTTCTGCTTGCTGGTCTTGATGAAGGCGTCGACGTCGTCGCCGATCACTTCGGCCATGCAGGTGGTGGACACCGCGATCATCTCGGGCTGGTACAGGCTGTAGGCGTTGGCCAGGCCGTCGACCATGTTGTTCAGGCCACCGAACACGGCCGCGTCTTCCGTCATGGACGAGCTCACGCAGGACGTGGGCTCCTTGAAATGGCGGCTGAAATGCGAGCGGTAGTAGGCCACGCAACCCTGGCTGCCGTGCACGAAGCTCAGGGTCTTCTGGAAGCCGTTCGCCACGTACACCGCGCCCAGCGGCTGGCAGGCCTTGGCCGGGTTCACGGCCAGCGACTCGCGGGCGAAGTTCTTCTGCTTGTAGTCTTCGGTCTTGGTCCACTCGACGATCTGCTTGATGCTCTCGTCGGAATGGTTGAACTCGAACGACGCCTTCTTGTTGCGGAAGATGTCCTGGTACTCGGGCTCGCGGAACAGCAGTTCGTGGTCGAGGATCTTTTCGGCTGATTGGGGCATGGTGCTCTCCAGAGGATGTTGAGATTCAAGGAGCGGACGACCGGCCCATGCCAGGCCGCCCGCAGTCTTCTTCAGGCGGCCTTCTTCCAGGGCGCTTTCGTCAGGCCCCAGATGGGAGAGCTGATCGCCATGTCCATGTCACGCGCGAAGATGGCGAAGCCGTCGTAGCCGTGGTAGGGGCCGGAGTAGTCCCAGCTGTGCATCTGGCGGAAGGGCACGCCCATCTTCTGGAACACGTACTTTTCCTTGATGCCCGAGCCCACCAGGTCGGGCTGCACCTGCTCCACGAACTTCTCGAACTCGTAGCCGGTCACGTCGTCGTAGATCAGCGTGCCGTCTTTCACGTAGTGCGTGGTGCGCTGGTAGTCGTCGCCGTGGCCGAATTCGTAGCCGGTGCCGACCACCTCCATGCCCAGGTCTTCGTAGGCGCCGATCACGTGGCGCGGGCGCAGACCGCCCACGAACAGCATGACCTTCTTGCCCTGCAGGCGCGGCTTGAACTTGTCGATCACGGCCTGCATCAGCGGCTTGTACTTGGCGATCACGGCTTCGGCCTTGGCCTTGATGCTGTCGTCGAAGTGGCTGGCGATCTCGCGCAGGCTCTTCTCGATCATGGTCGGGCCGAAGAAGTTGTATTCCACCCATGGAATGCCGTACTTCTCTTCCATGTGGCGGCTGATGTAGTTCATCGAGCGGTAGCAGTGCAGCACGTTGAGCTTGGCCTTGGGCGTGTTCTCGATCTCGGCGATGGTGCCGTCGCCGGACCACTGCGAGATCACGCGCAGCCCCATTTCTTCGAGCAGGATGCGGCTGGACCAGGCGTCTCCGCCGATGTTGTAGTCGCCGATGATGGCCACGTCGTACGGCGTGGAGACGAACTCGGGGTGCTTGTTCGGGTCGGTGCGATCGAACACCCAGTCGCGGATCGCGTCGTTGGCCAGGTGGTGGCCGAGCGACTGGCTCACGCCGCGAAAACCTTCGCAGCGCACGGGCACGATGGTCTTGCCTTCGTACTCCTTGCTCTTCTTCTTCGACACGGCTTCGATGTCGTCGCCGATCAGGCCGATCGGGCACTCGCTCTGGATCGAGATGCCCTTGTTCAGGGGGAACAGCTCCTGGATCTCGTCAATGATCTTGTCGAGTTTCTTGTCACCACCGAACACGATGTCCTTTTCCTGGAAATCGCTCGTGAACTGCATCGTCACGAAGGTGTCGATGCCAGTGGTGCCGATGTAGTAGTTGCGGCGCGCGGCCCAGCTGTACTGGCCGCAGCCCACCGGGCCGTGGCTGATGTGGACCATGTCCTTGATGGGCCCCCACACCACGCCCTTGGAGCCGGCGTAGGCACAACCGCGGATGGTCATGACGCCCGGCAGGGACTTGATGTTGGACTTGACGCCGCAGTCCGGCTTGCCTTCTTCGAACGTGCCCAGGTGCTTCGCCCTGCGCTTGGCCATCTTTTCCGGATAGGCCTTCAGCACTTCATCAATCAAGGCTTTGTTCGTGGCCTTGCGGTCTTCAACTGTGGCAGTCATGGGGTAACTCCAATGGATATTTGGTTTTGCTTGGGTGATCAAGGCCGACCCACCGGCACGGGCCAGGCGGGTCGGGCTTGTGGGCCGACGGATGGGCCGTTCAGGCGGCAGCCAGGGCGGCGGCGGCCGCAGCGGCCTTGCCGACTTCGGACTCGTCGATCGCTTGCATGATCCCGAACTCCATCAGCATGTCCTCGAGCTGGTCCATGGTGATGGGGGTGGGGATGGTGCCGTTGCCAGCGTTGTTGTGGATCTTCGAGGCCAGGGTGCGGTACTCGGCGGCCTGCTTGGAGTCGGGCGCGTACTCGATCACGGTCATGCGGCGCAGCTCGGCGTGTTGCACGATGTTGTCGCGCGGCACGAAGTGGATGAGCTTGCTGCCCAGCATGCCGGCCAGCGCTTCGGCCAGTTCCAGTTCCTTGTCGGTCTGGCGCTCGTTGCAGACCAGGCCACCCAGGCGCACGCCGCCCGAGTTGGCGTACTTCAGAATGCCCTTGGAGATGTTGTTGGCCGCGTACATGGCCATCATCTCGCCCGACATCACGATGTAGATTTCCTGCGCCTTGTTTTCGCGGATGGGCATGGCGAAGCCGCCGCACACCACGTCACCCAGCACGTCGTAGGACACGTAGTCCACACCGTCGTAGGCGCCGTTTTCTTCCAGGAAGTTGATCGAGGTGATCACACCGCGGCCAGCGCAGCCGACGCCTGGCTCGGGGCCGCCGGATTCCACGCAGCGGATGTCCTTGTAGCCGATCTTCATCACGTCTTCGAGCTCCAGGTCCTCCACCGAACCGGCTTCAGCGGCCAGCGAGAGGATGGTGTCTTGGGCCTTGGCGTGCAGGATCAGGCGGGTCGAGTCGGCCTTGGGGTCGCAGCCGACGATGAGGATTTTCTGGCCGAGGTCGGACAGAGCAGCCAGTGTGTTTTGAGACGTGGTCGATTTACCGATGCCACCTTTGCCGTAGAAGGCGATTTGCCGAAGTTTGGCCATTGCAGTACTCCATTCAGGAAGGGTTGAAAAACCTAAGCTTGCGTAGCCGCGACTGGGTCAGCCTTTCGTGCCTATTGCTCTTATTCTTGGGTTCACGCCTGGCCGGACTGGTGTCCGCGCAGGCCTCTCATTGCAGCTTCCGTGCCATGCCTTGGCCACCGTGCGCCAAGGCCCTCTCTCCATAGGGGAAACGGCGTTTTTCGGGGCCTTGCGAGCGGGTTTCCGGGGTTTGTCCACTTCCCGACAAAACGGCGAATCGCGTCGCAAAAAATCCAGCGCGCGGGCGGGTCGGGTCGGGTTTGTGTCGGGTTTGCAGGGCCACACACCGGCTGGGCGCCTGGTACGGTCATTGCTGATACAGCACGGTGACGAACACCCCGTCTCCCACCCTGTAGACCCAACCGAAGGAAGCTTCATGACCGCCACCCTGGAACGCAAAGAGATCGACGACACCGCGTTTGCCCGCCTGGAGAGTGAGGGGCGCCTGCTCAACCCCCTGCTCAAGGCACCCACCAACCAGTTCGGTCGCGTGGGCTTTCGCGGCGAGCTGGCGTTGCGCTTCGCGCCCAAGCTGGCCGACGAGGCCCGCCCGCCCGAGCTGCTGTGCACCCAGGCCATGGCCGTGGCCAAGGTGGGCGACAAGCACCTGCCCTTTTTCGCCGGCTACCTGCTGAGCTTCGAACACCTCAAGGACGTGGCCGAGGTGCTGGGCGACACGCTCAGCGCCGGTGGCAAGTACTTCCTGTTCTGCAACAACATCGACCTGTCGAAGAAGTACCAGGTGCCCTACAAGGGCGCGATGTTCTATGTGTTGCCGATCGACGAGGCCACGGTCTACAACGAACTGCTCGACCTGTTCTATCTGGAAAAGGGCGACCTGAAGAAGAAGGACACGGCCGGCAAGCTCGACGCCATCGCCGACGCCGCGCTCAAGTTCGACGTGACCTTCGACACCATCACCTACGATGAGGGCCTGGCGCTCATGGGCCCGGTGCGAAACCCGAACGAAAACCGCCCGGTCTGAGGCCGATCTTCCGGCGCCGCGCCGGTGTCTGCCCCCACCCACCAGGCCATGGACGATGGACCGGATCAGCCCCACCGCTGGTACAGCACCAACCTCGTCGGCGTGCCGGCGCCGGTGCTCGCCAGCACCGGCTTCAACGCCCACCCCACGCGCCTGTCGATCGCCGGCGTGCGGCAGACCCAGGCCGGGCTGTTCGCGCTGCTGGAGCGTAGCCGCGACCTGAACGAGGCGGGCGACATGTTTGTGCACTACCTGGCCACCGCCTTCGGCCTGCGCAAACCCGATCCCCAGGCGCTCGCGGCCATGGGCCCCGCCGAGCAGCGGCGCTGGCGCAGCAGCTGGCGCACCCTGCTGCAGGGCTGGGGCATGGACGCCAACGGCCCGGCCGGCGCCGTGCTCAAGGGCTGGGTGGAAAGCCGCTTCGGCCTCGTGCCGAGCTACCACAAGGCGCCGCTGGAGCGCTTTCCCTCGCCGGCCTGGGTGGGTTACCTTGAAGAGAAAGCGGCCAGCCGACACCACAGCAACAACATCCTGCAGCAGCTCGACCTGCTCTACGAGTTCTGCCAATGGGCCCTGCAGCGCTTCCCGCTGCCCGGCGATGCCGCGCCCAGCGAACATCTGCACCTCTGGCGCGGCAGCAACCGCTGCGAAGAGCAGCTGATCAACGGAAGCCTCCAGTTGCGCCGCTGCACCGTGCGCCTGAACAACATCGTGTCGTTCAGCCTCTCGCCCGAAGACGCCGCCTGCTTCGGCGACTGGGTGTTCGAGGCGCTGGTACCGACCTGCAAGGTGCTGGTGTTCCCCGGCCTGTTGCCCGGCCATGTGCTGCGCGGCGAACAGGAGGTGCTCGCGCTCGGCGGCGACTACGAGGTGGTGGCCCGCTATGCGTGAGCTGTTCGACAAGGTGCTCGGCGCCTACCTCGGGCTGGCCATCGGCGACGCGCTGGGCGCCACGGTGGAATTCATGCGCCCGCGCGAGATCGAGGCCCGCTACGGCGTGCACACCGAAATCGTCGGCGGCGGCTGGCTCAAGCTGGCGCGCGGCCAGGTCACCGACGACACCACCCTGAGCCTGGCCCTGGGCTCGGCCCTGCTGCAAGGCGGCGCCACCGCGCTGCAAGGCTTCGCCGCCACGCAGCCCGACACCACGCTCGTGCGCGGCATCGGCCTGGCCTTCGTGCAATGGCTGCAGGCCCGGCCGGTGGACTGCGGCAACACCTGCCGGCGCGGCATCCAGCGCTTTCTGATCGACGGCTCGCTGGCCGGCCCGTACAACCCGGGCGACGCCGGCAACGGCGCGCTGATGCGCAACCTGCCGGTGGTTCTGGCCACCCTGCACGACGAAGCCGCCTTCGAGCGCCTGTCGCTGGCCCAGGCCCACCTGACCCACCACCACCCGCTGTCCGACGCCGCCACCCTCGGCCTGGGCCGCCTGCTGCGCCTGCTGCTGCGCGGCGCGGGCCAGGCCGAGTGCCAGCGCTGGGCCGAGACCTGGACCACCGCTCACCCCGCCTTCGGCTTCACCCCCTACCGCGGCCGCGCCACCGCCTACGTGGTCGACACGGTGCAAACCGTGCTGCATTTCCTGACGCGGCACGACGACTTCGAGGCCGCGCTGGTGGCTACCGTGAACCAGGGCGACGACGCCGACACCACCGGCGCCCTGGTCGGCATGCTCGCGGGCGCGCGCTGCGGCGCCGAGCGGCTGCCGCAGCGCTGGCTGCACCGGCTGCAGCCCACCACCGTGCAGGCCATCACCGACCAGACCAGCGGCCTGCTGGCGCTGGCCTCATGCCTGGAGGCCCACCCATGAAAGGCCAACGCCCGTTTCGCCGACTCACCCCGACCGAGCTGCCCGCCGAAACCCTCAACGAGCCCTACACCCGAGGAACCCCCTCATGACCCACATCGTCTTCTTTGAAAAACCCGGCTGCGGCGGCAACGCCCGCCAGCGCGCCGCGCTCGAAGCCGCTGGTCACACGCTGGAGCGGCGCAACCTGCTCACCGCGCACTGGAGCGCCGAGCGCCTGCGACCCTTTCTGGCGGGCCACCCGGTGGCCCGCTGGTTCAACACCGCAGCGCCGCGCGTCAAGAGCGGCGAAGTCAAGCCCGAAGCGCTGGGCGCTGATGCCGCGCTGGCACTGCTGCTGGCCGAGCCCTTGCTGATCCGCCGCCCGCTCATGCAGCGCAGCGACGACGGCAGCCACCACCTCGGCTTTGACACCGCCGAAGTCCACGCCTGGGTGGGCCTGGAAGCCACCCACGCCGCCAGCCCGGCCACGCTGGAAGGCTGCGCATCCACCCGCCAGCGCTGCCCCACCCCACCCGCCCACCCAGGAGCCCCCCATGCCCATGTTTGACTACCACTGCAAGGCCTGCCAGGCCGGGTTCGAGCTGCTCGTGCGCTCCAGCACCGTGCCCACCTGCCCGCACTGCGCCAGCACCGATCTGGAAAAGTGCGTCTCGCGCATCGCCCCGGCCGGCAAGATCGAAGCCATCCGCCTGTCCAACCGCCGCCTCGCCGCCGCGCAGGGCCACTTCAACCACTACAGCGCGTCCGAACAGGCGCGGCTGCTCAAAGGAAAGAGCGTGTAGGCCAGGCCCATGCCAGAGCAGACCACCCCCGACGACCACGGCGCCGAAGCCTTCTTCCGCGACCTGCGCGGTGCCTTTGAACACACCCTGGGCGGGCCCGGCGCGGCCGACGCCGACCGCTTCCAGGCTGTGATGCTCCAGGCCTGGGACAGCTTCGACGGCAACGTGGCGATCCAGTCCGAAGGCCGGCCCCCCATCGCCTGCCGCAAGGGCTGCCCGAGCTGCTGCACCCTGCGCGTGACCGCGCTCGCGCCCGAGGTGTTCATGGTGGCCGCCTACCTGCGCGCCACCGCGCCCGCGCTGCGCGGCCACGGCATCGACCTGATCGGCCGCCTGCGCGACACCGACGCCGCCACCCGCGGGCTGGGCGAAGAACAGCGCGTGGCCCTGCGGCGGCGCTGCGCCTTCATCGAACAGGGCGTGTGCCTGATCCACCGCGTGCGCCCGCTCGCCTGCCGCGGCCACGCCTCGCACGACCGCCGCGCCTGCGCCGACGCCGCAGCCGGCCGCGTGGACGAGGTGCCCTTCTCCGGGCCGCACCGCGTGGTGCGCGTGCTCGTGCAGTCCGCGCTGCAGGCCGCGCTGCGCCAACAGGGCCTGGCCTGGGGTGCCTATGAGCTCAACCACGCCCTGGTGCTGGCGCTGGACGACCCAAGCACCCCGGCCAGCTGGCACCACGGCAGCGACCCGCTGGCCCCGGCCGCGGTGGACCTGGAACACCGGGACGCCATGGCCGCGGGGTTTGATGCGGTGGCTCGCTGAGATTGGCGGGCCCGCCTTGGCGTGAGCGCTCCCGGTGGCCGGCTATAGTGCCCATCGCGGATGCTTTCGCACATCGGGTTCAGAAGGCAGGGCGCAGGTATTCGGGCTTCCCACATAAAGGACGGTGATATGCCGGAACTCTTGGTTTTTTCGATCGTTGGTGCGGTGGTTTTCTATCAACTCTACGTATCCGCCATCCTTTTCCGGGCGGATGAGTACGACACCCCACAACGGTGGCTGCAGGTTTTGATGGTCTGGCTGTTGCCGCTGATCGGAGCACTGGGATGCCACCTTTTCCTGCTCAGCCAGCGCGCGCCCGGTCCTCGCCCGGACAACCGATTTGTTCCTCAGGAACCAACCGGTGGACTTGACGGGAACATGGACTGATGGGAATCGCTTCTCACCCCCGGTCCACGCGGCATTGGAAGCAGTTGAACTTGGACCGGATGTGGACGTAAGCCACTTCGGGGTCCGTCAGAATTTCTCTGCATTTGCTGGTGAGTTCTTCGCCTTTGACGACCTGGCCCGTTTCGTACCGGATCCAGTTGTCATGCCCGTAGCCGCGAACAATGGCCGGTTGCAGGTGGTTGAACCACGTGGGCAAGGCGTCGGCCACGTAACGCTTGCAGGCACGCTTGTGCAGGAAGATCGGGCCCACCTCCGCATACGGTTGCGGGTCGTCAAACGGCCGGTAGGCCAACACGAGTTTTTCTTCTCCCGGGGCAATGAGTCCCAGGCAGTGCCGGCACGGGTTTGCCGCACCTTCCGCCGCCCGAACGACGGCCGCTTGCCCGTTCGCGTCTGGGTCGCCGCTGCGTATCGCGTCGACATACCCACTGGGAATTCCCTTGATCAGCATCTTCATCCATCTCCTCCGGTTGATGCACGGCAGTCGCGCTGGAAGACGGCATTAAGCGTCAGTTGGGCGATGAGGTCTCGCTGTTTCCGGACCTGCAATTCCGGTATGTCGCTGGTGTCACGGGAGGCTGGCCGGCTCCCCTGCGAGGCCCAGGCGCGGCGCAGGTCGCCGGGGGTTTGACCGGTGATCAGGCGAAAGCATTTCTGGAAATGGCTGAAGTCGCTGAACCCCACGCTGAGCGCCACATCCGTGATGCGGCGTTGCGGTGATGCCAGCAGCAGGCGCTTGGCGTGTGCAATGCGCACATGCTGCAAAAACAGCTTGAACGGCAGGCCCAGGCTGTCGCGAAACAGGAAGCGCAGATGCGAGACGCTCACATGGGCCTGGTCGGCCAGCTGTTCGGCCGAGATCGATTCATGGAACTGCCTGCACAAATACTGCAGGGCGCGGGCCAGCCCCACATGCAGCTGCGCGAACGCTTGTGTGTCGTGCTCCAGCACACAGCGCACCCAGTGCTCGACGGGCCGTGCCAACACGCAGGGAAGGCCGTCCGCCGGCGCAGCGGTGTCGTGGTTTTCATAGCGGGGTGCTGGCGGCTCCGCAAGGGTGTACGCCGTGCCGGCGTCCCCCAACAAGCGGGGGGACAGCAGGCTGATGTCGCTGGCACCGATGGGCGTGTTGGCGGTCAGCACCGCCATGCGGGCCACGGTCCACTCCAGTTGCGTGGCATTGCCGGGCCATGTGTAGTTGGTGCACCAGTGTTGAAGGGCGTCGGTCATGCGGTGCTCGGCGCTGTGGCCGTGGTAGTCCAGCACGGCACGCGCCAACACCGGAATGTCTTCCGGGTGTTGTGAGAGAGGCGGCAGGGGGATCACCTTCCAGTTGCACCGGCTCCAGGCACCGTAAGGAACGGGGCTGCTGTTGGGATCTGGCAGGTGCTGTGCCTTCAGCGCAATCACCAGCCGGCAGGCCCGGTGGCAGTCCATCTGCGTGGCGTGACCGATGGCCTGCTCCAGTTGCAGCCACAGGTGCTCCTGGTCGGCGCGGGTGCCGCTGTCCGGGTTGCACAGGAACAGGGTGCCACCGCGCGCGCGATCCACCCAGCGCCAGGGCGGCTCCAAGGTGGTCGCGCAATCCACCTTGACGAAAGCCAGCCCGGCCCCGCCGCCGCCGTGGTGGATGGCCACCGCTGTTTGCAAGGCTTCGTTGCCGCTCGTGCCCAGCAGCGCGACCGGGCGGGTGTCGACACAGCTCTCTTCAATGTGGCGATCCAGGGCCAACATGGCCGGGCTGGAGCCGATCAGGCACGGCGCCCCCAGCTGCGCCTGCACCACCCAGCGCTGGCTGGCCAGGCGCTGGACGGTGCCGGCGCACTGAAAGGCCAGCTCCGTCAGTGCCGACTCGTACCCTGGCCCCATGGCCAGGTGGGGCAACAACCGCAGCCGCAGTGCGCCGAGTGGTCGGCGGGAAAACTCCAGCGCCAGCTCCACGCTGCGTGGACCGTGCAATGGCGTGGCACGGTCGCTCGGGGCATGGGCATGCTCAGGGCCTGGCGGACGCACATGGGCCATGCGGCTGCGGTCGCGCTTGAACTCAGCGCTGCCGCCCGCGGCGCCGTCGACCAGCAGGGGTTGCTGCCCAAAAAGCTCCAGGCTGGCCACTTCCCACCAATGGCGGCAGGCGCTGCGTTCCAGCAGGCACCGAACTTCGGCGACCTCATTCAAGTAGGACACGACCGAGCGATGCGGCGCCCGGCTGGGCTCGCTGTCCGCGGCTTCCGTACGGATCAAGGGGGGGCCTGCGAGGCAGGGTTTTACTGCGTCACGGCAGCGCCGTGGAATAGCTTCGAAATGGCGCCCTCGGCTGGCGCAAGGTGCCCCGGTGCACGGCGGGGCTGACGGCGTATCGCGCTTGGATCACAGTACTTCTCCCTTTTTTGGCCGTCATTTTTTTATCGGCCCATGCCGGTGGCCATGCGGCCACCGATCGACACGGATTCTTAAGACTCGCGGACCCGAAGGCAACCTCCAAATCCCAGGGGTTGCATCCCATGCGGGCGATTCTCCAATGGGATGCGGCCTCCGCAAACGGGGGAAAAAGCGCGCACGGCCAACACCATCGTCTGGCCCAGTTTTTCCGTCGTCTGCCCCACTTCGGGCAGGGGTGCGTGTCACTACTATTTGCCTGCGGCTCAAGGCAAACCAGATTGTTGAACCGCAGTTTTCCAACCGCCAACCTGACCAGCATCTGGTCCAACCTACGAGGAACGTACCATGGCCTTTCCGACCGCCGTAAACGATCAAATCACCGATTCCGTCACCCAGGCCAACACCAAGGTGTTGGGCGACGCGCCTGCCATTGCAATGGGCAACCTGTACCAGGCCACGGCACAGGCATTGGCCAATGCGGCACACAACGCCACCAACGCGCAGCAGCAAAGCTACGTGACCTCGCAGTCCGCCACGACCATGGGCGTGGCCACCCTGTACTCGCTGGACACCGCCAGCACCGGCATCGCCACCAAAACGATTCTGACCCCCAGCTCCGGCGTCAGAGGCCTGGGCACCTGATCGCCTTTCCCGTTTTTCTCACCGTTCTCTTTCCGTCAGTTTCCAGCATCTTGACGGCGCTGTGTTTCAAACCTTTCTCATCTAATTTCCAACGGAGGATTTCATGGCTTTTCCAACCGCAGTCAACGACCAGATCACCGATTCCGTCACGCAGGCCAACACCAAGGTGCTGGGTGACGCCCCGGCCATTGCCATGGGCAACCTGTTCCAGGCGACCGCCCAGGCCCTGGCCAATGCCGCGCACAACGCCACCAACGCGCAGCAGCAAAGCTACGTGACGGCGCAGGCCGCCACCACCATGGGTGTGGCCACCCTGTACTCGGTGGACACCGCCAGCACGGGCGTGGCCACCAAGACCATTCTGAGCAGCTGATCGTTGCCGACGTCTTTGGCGCCTTGATTCACCGAGCCACCGCGCCACAAGCCAACAGGAGTAAAGAACATGGCCTTTCCTACCGCTGTCAACAGCCAGATCACCGATTCGGTGACGCAAAGCAACCTTCAGGTCCTGGGCACCGCGCCTGCCGTCGCGATGGGCAACCTGTACCAGGCCACGGCGCAAGCCTTGGCCAACGCGGCGCACAACGCCACCAATGCGCAGCAGCAGATGTATGTGACGGCGCAGGCCGCCACCACCATGGGCGTGTCCTTGCTGTACTCGTTGGACACGGCCGCCGATGGCATGGCGACCAAGGCCATCCTCAGCGCCTGAGCACGCGCTGTGCGTTTTTTTGATTCGTCTTCGTACCTTGTCAACTTTTAAGGAGTAGTTCACATGGCTTTCCCTACCGCAGTCAACAGTCAGATCACCGACTCTGTTTCCCAGGCCAACACCAAGGTGCTGGGCGATGCCCCGGCCGTGGCCATGGGCAACCTGTTCGTGGCCACCGGCCAGGCCTTGTCCAACGCCGCGCACAACGCCACCAACAACCAGCAGCAGTCCTACGTCACCATGCAGGCCTCCACCACCCAGAGCGTGGCCACCATGCTGTCGGTGGACACGGCCAGCACCGGCGTGTCGACGGGCAAGGTGCTGGGCCTGCACTGAACGCCATGGGGCCGCAGCGCCCAGGCGCGGTGATGGGCGACACCGGGTTCCTGCAGCGTGGCGCGTAGTGCCCCCCTGAGTCTGGCGCAGGCGCCCGCCATGGCGATGGGCATGACCTATCTGGCCATGGCGGACAGCATCAGCCTGGCCATGCAGAACGCGGTGTCCAACCAGCAACGCGGGCAGGTGACGGCGGCAGCCGCCGTCACCCAGACCCTCGTCTTGATCATCAAACTAGGAGCAAATCCCAAATGAACGACGCCGGTACCGTAAACGATCAGGTGGTGGACAGTGTGAACAGCGTCACCACGCTGATCTCTGGACAGTCACCCGCGCATGCCTTTGCCATGCTGGACACGGTGATGGTCGAGACGCTGGGCATGGCCATGTACAACGCGGTCAACCGCCAGCAGAACGCCGGTATGGTGAGCTCGGCATCCGTGACCGCCGCCTGTGCACGCATGCTCAACGCCTACCCGCCCTACACGCCACCGCCGGTGCCACCCGCGCCGACGCCACCGGTGATCAACCCCCTGCCAGGCCCCACGCCAGCCCCATCCAACGAAGTGGTGGTGCAGACCGCCTTCAGCCAGGGCACCGCAGCCATCACCACGCTGCAGGGCGTGGCCGAAGCCACCAGCACCGTCGCGCAAGAGGCCCAGGCCGACCTGAAGAGCCTGGCACAGCAGGCCAGCGCAACACCGGCACCCGCGCCAGCGCCAACACCGGCTCCTGCGCCCGCACCGACACCCGCACCGGCCCCTGCGCCCACGCCAGCGCCACAACCGGCACCGCCCGCCCCGTAAACACGCCCACGCCGACCATCTCAGAGCTTAAGGATTCGCCATGGACAACACCAACGCCCAGGTCATCGACACCGTCAATCAGATTCAAATGGCCACCATGGCCCCGCAGGTGGTCATGACCAGCGGGGCCGGCAAGGCCTACCAGTCGGTGGCGCAGTCAACCGCCATCGCGGTGCAGGATTCAGCCGATGCGTTGCGCAACCTCTCCACCATCGCCACCACGGCCATCGGTGTGGCCATGGCCCAGCTCCTGGCGACCAAGGACACGAAATACGTCGAGGTGATCACGGCGGCGCAGCAGGTGATGACGCAGGCCAACGTCGAGTTCGGCCAGGTCGGTGCCACGGCCGCCTCGGTCATCAAGGGTTACCCGGCGGGCTGACCCGCGCTTGTAGCGAAGCGCACCACAGATAGGTGAAAGAACCCACGCCATGACTGTCATCGTTGCCGGCAAGCTGATCCAAAAGAGCGAAAGCCTGTCTGAGCTCGCGCGCCAGACCTTGACCTACATCGACGGCGGCCCCCAGTGGCTGGCCTGGGCCTTGCCCAACCCCATGGTGTGCTACGAGGTGGCGGACGAGACCACGCTGCTGGCCGAGGTCCAGCAGGGGCTGCACGCCTCGCCCATGGCCTTGCTGCCGGGGCTGGGCCTGTGGGTCAGCCCGGTCAAACTCATGTCGCTGGGCAGCGCCAACCTGCGCACGCTCGGCCAGGCCGAAACCGGCGACACCAGCGCCGCCGTGGTGCAGCAGACGCAACGCATCATGGCCGACTACAACCTGGTTGACGCCCAGCAGTTGCGCAGCGCCAGCGAGTTCCTGCAGGACCTGGGTGTCGCAGCGGCGCCCGTGTTTCAGGCGCTGGATTTCAACGACCGCGTGGCCTTGCACGCGCTGGCCGCGGTGGCGCTGGGGCAGGACGGCGACAACCCGGCCGCGCTGCGCCAGGAGGCGGCGGCCTTCGCGGTGCAACAGGCCCGCACCGTGCCTGAGTTCTGCGACTACTACCAGGTCTACCTGGCGCATTCCAAAAAGATGAATGCGCTGGGCGGCACCGCGGCGACGCGCGGCCAACTCTGCAGCCAGGCCGTGCAGACCCTGCTGCCGCTGGCCTTCGGCGCGATGGACTGCCCGCAACTGCCCGATCGCCTGCCCTCGCCCGACGAAGTCGAACAGTGCCTGCGCAACTGGCTGGCCCGGGGGCACAAGCTGGGCTTTTCGCGCCTGTCGCAGGCCGTGCTGCAGATGGTCACGCAGACCATCTTCACCACCGAAACCGGCGCGGAGGCGCGCCGCCTGTTTGACCTGTACCTCAGCACCGCGCAGGCGTTCCTGAGCGGCAACCGGTTGAAGGAAAGCCGCCTGGGACAGGACGGCGCCAGCCTGACCTTCACGCTGCAGAACGCCACGCAACAGGCGGTGCTGCACGTCAGCGCGGATCGGCTGTTGTCGTTGCGCAAGTTTGGCTCCTGGGTGGCGCCCGATGCAGCCTCCGGCCTGCCCAGTTCCCCACCCACCTCGACACCGGAGTAGACCCCATGGCCAAACCCACCAAGCCCATCCCCTCCCCCGCCAAGGCCAGCCCAGCGCCGGCCCCGGCGCCCAAACCCACTCCGGCTGCAGCGGCCCCGAACAAAGCCGCCGCAACCGCACCAGCTGCATCAGTTGCACCAGCCGCCAAAGCAGCCACCGCGGCACCGCTGCCCGCGTCGCCAGCGTCACCCGCGGCCACGGCCCCGACCGTTGCACAGGCTCCGGCCCCGGCGCAGCCCCCGGCAACCAACGACAAGCCCGACGCGGCCGCCACCGACCCGGCGAGCGCCGCGTTGAAGGCCGCGCAAGCCCAGGTCGACGCCGCCGTGGCCAGCGCCGCCGCAGCCGCCCAGGCGGCCGTGGCCGCCACCGCCAACGTCGCCGGCTCGCAGGCCGCTGCGCAGGCGGTCGCCCAGGCCGAGAGCGCGCTGCAAGCCAACGTATCGGCCGTGCAACAGGCCATGCAGCAAGCCATACAGGCGCAAACCCAGGCGGTCGCCCAGGCCCAGGCGCAGGTGCAAGCGGCCATGGCGGCGGCCAGCGCCTCGCTGGCCAGCAACACGCCAGCGCCGCCCGCGGCGGGCAGTTGATCGCCCAGACCAGGGACGCACGATGCAAGAATCCACACTGGCTCGATCCATCCGCCGTGATTTGAGCCGCCAACTCACGGGCGCCATCAACGATGCCACCACCTACCCCGCGGTCCGCATCACCGTGCTGCAGTCCTTGTCGACGCTCTGGGCGCGGCTGCTCTCGTTAAAGGACGCGCTCTACCAAGACCTCGGCCTGAACCCGGAACAGCCCCTCTTCTACTTTTATATGAAGGGTGGCAACGCCTTTGACTGCGTCATCAACCCGGCCGGTCCGGCGGTGACGCAGCAAGGGGGCGGAAAGTCCGACTGGGACACCCAGATCGTGGTCGATCCCTGGGCGCCGATCCCGATACAGAACCACATCTACGCGGTGATCGAAGACCTGATCCTCGATGAACTGCGCAACTGCGCCGTCGAAATCGCCCGCTGGAACCCGCAGATCACGTCACCGGATCAGCTCCGGAGCCAGCAGTCGGCGCTTCTGTACCTGTACGAGGTCACTCGCGACGATCCGCAGACCATTCGCCAGGTGTTCGACCACAACCGAACGGGTCTGTGGCTGAACACGCAACGCAAACTCGTCGACAGATCCATGCCCAACGCGGAGTTTCCAGGCATGGTCTTCAACGACGGCATCGAACCGTTCCAGCTCTTCCGGCTCGGCTACACCTGGCATGCGGAGCCGAAAGAATGGCCCGCGCCCTTGCTCCCGGGTCAGGCCACAGGGCCGCAAATCGAGCGCCCGCTGCTGATGGAACTGATCGACGTGACGCTGCCGCGCCTGAACACGGTGGAGGCGGTGGAAGTGTGGGAAGACCTGCAGTCGGGCCACATGCAGATCGACCCCATCGGCGTCTCCCTCCAGTACCAGGGGACGACGATCACGCAGACCCTGCCGCTGCCCTCGCTGGTCTACCACTTCGACGAGCAGGTGCTCATGTTGTCCGAGGTGGCGGCGGGCGTGTCCAAGAGCGTGGACAAGGTGGCCAGACGCTTTGCCCGCCTGACGGCGATCTACAACGCCGGCTCGCCGCTGCAGCAGGCGGACTACCAGGCGCGGATGGCGGCCAGCGCCGGCATCCCGGTGGCGCAACTGCCCACGCGCCCGCCCGTCGTGGGGGCCATCAATACGCTGCTCACCAACAACGGTGCGGGTGCCGACCTGGCCGCCGCCCCGGGCACGCCGCAATACATGGCGGTCAACATGATGTACCTGATCGCCAGCCGGCAGTTGCCGTACGACGGCGAGCAGTCGCAAGCAGGTCGGCAGACGATGGCGCTGATGATCGGCGGACTGCTGCCGCCCCTGACCATCAGCGATGTCGGGGCCAGCGACGACCTGGCACTCTATTCCACCATCGTGCGCAATGGCTACATCTCGACCGACCCGTTTCCCGGTTCCGGCATCGACATGGCGGCATGGTTGCGGGTGCGTGACGCCAGCAAGCTGGAAGACACCGCGCACCTGCTGCGCGACAACCTGCCCCGCTGGCTCTTCAACCGAGCGACGCAGGCGAACGTTCCCCCGCTCACGCCGCTCAACCAGTGGATCACGCAGACGTTTTTCGGCAAGGCGATTCGGGTGGAGCTGCGCGAGCACACCACGCTGCGCCAGCCCGGCACGAGCCGTGAACAAACCCTGGTGATTTTTTGCGACGACCGGGCTGTCGCCTGCATCACGCTGACCACCGCCATCGCCTCACAGGCGCCGTTCGTGCCCGATCCGCTGATGCCCTCGGCCAATCTGGCGTCTGTGGTGGACATGACCGAACAACACAAAGTCGCCGCCGCAGCCATCAAGGACTTCTGCATCCGCAATGCGCTGTCCAAGCAGTTCAACATGCTGAACCGGCTCTTTCCCAGGGCCTGATCCCGATGAACCCGCACACCCCAGGCCCACAGCGCCACACCACACGGCACAGGCTGAGCACCCTCTTGCTGCTGGCGGCCATCAGCGCCTGCGAGCCGCGCACGCCCCCAGCGGCCGGGCCGGTCAGCGCCCCCGCGGCCCCCGCACCGCTGCCAGCGGCTTCCGCGCCAGCGCCCGTCAGCGCGACCGAAGTCGTCGAAGGGGTGGACCTGTCCAACTGGCAAGGCGGTGAGGTGAACTTTGCGCAGATGAAGCAGGCCGGCCAGCGCTTCGTGTTCGTCAAGGCGAGCGAAGGCGCCACCATCGTCGACCCCGACCACGCCCGCAACGTGCAGCAGGCCCGCGCCGCGGGCCTGGCGGTGGGCAGCTACCACTTCTACGACAGTGCCGACACGCCGCAGGCCCAGTTCCGCAACTTCTCGGCCCAACTGAGCCTGAAGCCGGGGGACCTGCCCCCGGTGGTGGACATCGAGCGGCTGAGCCAGGGTGACACCCAAGCCTTGGCGCCAGCGTTGCAGCAGTTTCTGGGCCTGCTGGAACAGCAGCACGGCGTCAAACCCATCCTCTATTCGGGCGAGTACTTTGCCAACGAGTACCTGTCCGCCTTTGACGCCTACCCACTCTGGCTGGCCGAGTACAGCGGCGAAGCCAGCCCGCAGCTGCCCAAGGGCTGGACGCGCTGGACCTTCTGGCAGCACAGCCAGAGCGGCAAAGTGGCCGGTGTGCCTGGCCCGGTGGACCTGAACCGCTTCAATGGAAACCCAAGCCAACTCCAGGCGCTCACGGTCCGATAGCCTGGAAAGCCCGGCCCCAAGCGAATAGCTGAACCCACGAAGGACTGAACCATGCCCTGGATGACCGACCTCTTCTACGATCCCGCGCTGGCCGGGGCTCCACGGGGCGCCTTCCAGGATCGGCCGCTGCACCAGATCACACTGCCCGGAACCCACGATTCGGGCTGTTACCGGGACCAGCGGATTTCCAACGTCTACTCCGCCACGCAGACCCAGGACATCTTTCAACAGCTCGCCGGCGGCGTGCGCTATTTCGACCTCCGGCCCTGCGCACGGGGCACCGAGTTCTGGACCTACCACGGCCAGTTCTATTGGGGCGGTGAGTTGACCGGCGCCGACGGGATCCTGCAGCAGATCAAAGACTACTTTGACAGCCTGGCCCCGACCGACCGCGAACTGGTGATCTTGAACGTGTCGCACTTCTACAAGTTCACCAACCTGCTGCATGGCAACCTCGTCGCGGCCATTCAGGCCACCTTGGGGCCGTATCTGGTCGAGTACACCCAGAACAACATCGACCTGTGCAATTGCCCCTATTGGCAACTCCTGTCCACGCCGACCATTGCCAACGGGCCCCCTCCAGGCGCCATTGGCGGTGCCATTCTGAAGTCGCGTGTGCTGATCCTGTACGACGGCGCGCTCGACACCCCGCAGGAGGCCTATGTGACGAACCTGCCCTTTACCGCACCGCCCAATGGCATCCCCGGCTTCTTCGTCGTGGCGCCCAAGTACGCGGCACCCGCCAACCCGATTGAACTGTTTGACCAGTATTCCAACCTGGGCCGGGTGGAAGATGGCTATGTGCTCTCTGGCATACGCACCGACCAGCTCAACAAACTGCGCAACCGGCAGAATTTCGCCTACACCACCCAGCCCTTCAACCCGGGCAACTGGATGGCCAATGCGGTGGGCGGCGTGGCCGGCACATTGCACCTGTTGTCGTGGACGCTGACGCCGCAGTTCTCGCTGACCCTCACCGGCACCTGGGACCCACTGGAGGCCGCACAACAAATCGCCAACCCCTTGCTGCTGAACCTGTTCTGCGGCGCCAATCGCGGCTGGACCGGTGTTTGCTACAACGCGGCCATGGACCCCCAGATCAACATCATCTATGTGGACGACTACGACTCCACCAAACACCAGAACGCCGGATCGCCATGGAACGGCATGGCCATTCCGGTGGCGATTGCCGCGCGCATGAATGTGGGACCGGTGGGGGAAAGAAACACCTGGTGAGGCCGCCGGGCGGCGACCCGCTGCTGGTCGCCCGGACCCCGGACACGCTTAACCCGCGATGGCCGCCGTGGGCGGTGGCTTCAAGGCCCTGAGCGAACTGTGCGGCGGCAACGTGGCGGAGCTTCTGTTGCTGCGTGATGCCTTTGGCTTGGTGGCCGCCGTGGCGCTGCGCCTTCACTCAGCCCAGAAACCCCGATCACACCAAGCCTTGTCCTTTTCAGCCATACATGCACGCGACTTAAGCGCGGCTTAAGGTCGGTGGGTTGCGCCACACACCAGTGCTGAAAACCACGTTTCGTGCAATCCGGCATTGAGCCAGGTCAAGTTCCAAGCAATCCGGCATTGAGCCATTCAGACCTGCAGATGTATCCTGCCGTTCGTGTCAAGGGAAGCACTTCGCCGTGCTACGCACGTCCTCAACAGAATACCCTCCAATTTCGACAAAGCGTGCGTGTGCGCCGCTTGGACACGGTCTTTTGCGCACACACGACACAAAAAGTGGCGACCATCACAATCAATTCAATGCATTTCCCGCTCAGGACACCTGCGCATGCATGAAAACAAACGTACCTGTGGAAAAACCTAAACATTTGAAAAAGGCGGAATAGTCGTGAAAATTCTAGTGACCGGGACAGATGGTTATATTGGAAGCTTGCTGGGCTCAGTCCTGTTGGAGCGTGGTCATGACGTGGTGGGCATCGACACCGGTTTCTACCGAGATGGCTGGCTGTACAACGCAGTCAAACAATCACCACGGTGGATAAGCAAAGACATTCGCGATATTACCGAAAAGGACCTTGAGGGTTTTGAGGCGGTGGTGCACCTGGCCGAGTTGTCCAATGACCCTTTGGGGAAGCTCAACAATGACATCACCTATGAAATCAATCATGTGGGCTCGGTTGAGCTGGCCAAGAAATGCAAGAACGTCGGCGTAAGCCGTTTTGTCTACACCTCTTCTTGCAGCGTGTATGGCATTGGTGGTGACGATTTCAAAACCGAAGAATCGGCTACCGACCCACAAACCGCATACGCCAAATGCAAGGTGAGAGTCGAGCGCGATGTATCACCATTGGCCTCGGAACATTTCAGCCCTACGTTTCTGCGCAATGCCACAGCCTATGGGCCTTCGCCCCGCATGCGCTTTGACATTGTGCTGAACAACCTGTCCGGATTGGCATGGACAACCCAGGAAATCAAAATGACCAGTGATGGCCAGCCGTGGCGACCGCTGGTACACGTTCTGGACATTTGCGACGCCATCGCCTGTGTGCTGGATGCGCCGCGCGAGAAAGTTCACAAACAGATATTCAATGTGGGCGCCACATCGGACAACTACCGGGTCAAAGAGATCGCCGAGATCGTTGCCGAGACCTTCACCGGATGTGCGCTCAGTTTTGGCAATCACGATGCCGACAATCGAAGCTATCGGGTCTCATTTGACAAGATCAGCACCCAGCTGGGCTTCAAGTGCAAGCGCAACGCCAAGATTGGTGCAGAACAACTCCACGAGGTGTTCAAGAGAATCGACATGCCACCCGAAATCTTCAACTTCCGGGCCTTTACCCGCCTCAAGCAGATTGAATATCTTATCCGCACCCAGCAGATTGACGACAAGTTCTTCTGGAGCGTTTGATGATATTCACCGAAACCAAATTGTCCGGGGCATACATCATCGACCTGGAAAAGCGCGGAGATTCCCGCGGCTTCTTTGCCAGGTCTTTTTGCCAGGACGAATTCGAGCGGCATGGTCTGGTGAACAAAGTGGTGCAGACCAATGTTTCTCTGAGCAAACACCAGGGGACATTGCGCGGCATGCACTATCAGGAATCGCCCTATGCCGAAACCAAGTTGGTACGATGCACCCAGGGCGCCATTTACGATGTCATTGTAGATATTCGCCCTGAGTCTCCAACCTTCAAACAGTGGATTGGGGTTGAGTTGTCAAGCAGCAATCACCGCATGCTGTTTGTGCCGCAGCACTTCGCGCATGGATTCATTACCCTGGTGGATGACAGCGAAGTCACCTACCAGGTTTCCCAGGTTTACCACCCTGGTTCGGAGCGTGGCATCAGATACAACGACCCAGCTTTGGGAATCGTTTGGCCGCAAGAGGTCAAGGTGATTTCTGACAAAGATGCCAGCTGGCCCGACATGAAGCAGTGAGCCGGGCACTCGCAATACCTGCCCCATCAGACCTTGGTGCCGCACCCCAAATTAACAAGTCAAGATCATGATAATTATTGATACTGCGTTGAAGAAACGCCAGTCCGACAACAACCCTATTCGGGTGGCCATGGTGGGCGCAGGATTTATGGGGCGCGGGGTTGCTCTGCAAATTATCAATTCCACTCCGGGCATGAAACTGGTGGCAGTTTCCAACCGGAGCATTGATCAAGCCCGGCGCGCGTACAACGAAGCCAATGTCCAGGACGTGGTGGTTGTGGAAACCGTCGCGCAGCTGGAAGATGCCATTGCGCAAGACCGCTATGCGATCACCGATGATGCATTTCTGCTCTGCCAGGCGGATGGAATAGATGCCATCATCGAGGTGACTGGCGCCGTGGAGTTCAGCGCCCAAGTGGTATTCATGGCCATTCAACATGGCAAACACGTGATCATGATGAATGCCGAGCTTGACGGCACAGTCGGCCCAATACTCAAGGTGTATGCCGATAAAGCTGGTGTGGTACTCACCAACGTCGATGGCGACCAGCCTGGCGTCATCATGAATCTGTACAGATTTGTCAAGGGGATAGGCGTAAAGCCGGTCTTGTGCGGAAACATCAAAGGCTTGCACGATCCCTATCGCAACCCGACCACACAAGAAGGATTTGCCAAGAAATGGGGGCAAAACCCCGCGATGGTGACCTCATTTGCCGATGGCACCAAAATTTCGTATGAGCAAGCCATCGTGGCAAACGCTACCGGCATGCGGGTGGCTAAACGCGGAATGTTCGGACCAACGGTTGAAACCGGCACCCCTATTACCGAGGCCGTGAATTGGTATCCGCATGAAGAACTTCTGCAAGGCCCAGGGATAGTTGACTACGTGGTTGGAGCCGCTCCAAATCCAGGTGTCTTTGTTCTGGGCACACACGATCATCCCCAGCAAAAGCACTACCTCAATTTATACAAACTGGGCGAAGGTCCGTTGTATTGTTTTTACACGCCTTATCACTTGTGCCACTTTGAGGTACCCAATACGGTTGCGCGCGCGGTATTGTTCTCTGACGCTGCAATCGCACCCATTGCGGGACCGTGCGTTGACGTGGTCGCCGCCGCAAAAATTGACCTGAAAGCAGGGCAACTTATTGACGGCATCGGTGGCTACATGACCTATGGATTGGCTGAAAACTCGCATGTTGTGAACCAAGGCCGTCTGCTCCCGATGGGATTGGCCGAGGGATGTCGCCTGAGGCGTGACGTCCCTAAAGACCAGGTGCTGAGCATGGACGATGTCGTTATGCCGGAAGGCCGATTGAGTGACAGACTCCGTGTAGAGCAAAACGCATATTTCAGCAATTGAAACCGTTTTTGGTCTGAATGACCAGTTCAGGGTAAAGCAATGAACAATGCTCCATTGGTCAGTATTGGTGTGCCGGTCTACAACGGAGAAAAATCCCTCGCGCGCACGCTGGACTGCCTGCTGGGACAAACCTATAAGAATATTGAATTGGTCTTGTCCGACAATGCTTCTACCGACGCAACAGCGCAAATCTGCCAGAAATACTGCGCTCAGGATCATCGAATCAGATACGTGCGGCAGGAGAAGAATCTGGGGCTGCCTGGCAATTGGACGTATGTTGCCGACCAAGCCAAAGGCGAGTTTTTCATGTGGGCGGCGGCAGATGACCACTGGGAGCCGGAATTCATAGAAGTCTTGGTGAAGAAGCTGCTCGCGGAACCCGAAGCAATATTGGCATTCTGTCCCTACCGCCTCTTCAACAAAGAGACGCAGGAATACGAAGGCGAAGAGGTTCTCGAAGACTACGGGCACCGCTATGCGCTGGTGAGAATCTACAAGCTAACCAGGCAGTTGCTTGATCGTAGCAACCACGCGCTGATCCGAAGGCAGCGCGCCAAAGACATTGAATACAAGCTTTGGCTGTTTCCAGCAATCACAACGGTTTATAACGTCGCTTTTCCATCTCTGTATTTTCTTGCGGCCAAGGGAAACTTCGTTTTGACATCCCTGGACAAGCCCTTGTGGCGCAAGACCATGACCAGCAAACCGGCGCATGATTTGCCGCAGCACGCACGCCACCCAGGATTGACCTATCTCGGTCATGTGATTCGGAAAATACATCTGTTCTTCCGGTCGCTGGCCTACATCAGGCGTGGGGCAGATTCATATTTGTTCATGCTGGCTTGTGCGCCGATTCTGTTTGCCAGGATGACTCACGACATTGTTGTTCCGGTATGGGTGGTGCTGAAGGTTGTTGTTTCCGGCAGGAAGATGAAAGATTTTTCCCCTCATGACTTTTGGAAAATGGGCGTTCGCTGAAAGCGGCTAAACGAACCCTCAAATATTGTTCATACAGACAGACTGGATAACCCAGACAAGGGCGTAATGATATGAAAGCGGTAATTTTGGCAGGTGGCTTTGGAACTCGAATCAGCGAGGAAAGCGCCACCAAACCCAAACCAATGATTGAAATTGGCGGCAAGCCCATGCTCTGGCACATCATGAAAATTTATTCCAAAGCAGGAATAAACGACTTCGTGATCTGCTGTGGCTACAAAGGCTATGTGATCAAAGAATATTTCGCCAACTATTTTCTCCATACGGCCGACTTTACTTTCGACATCAAGAACAACAAAATGGAGGTGCACCATACCCAGGCTGAGCCATGGCGAATCACTCTGGTCGATACCGGCGAAGCAACCATGACCGGTGGGAGAATCAAGAGAATCAAGGACTACGTCGCTGGTGAACCTTTCTGCCTGACCTATGGCGACGGCGTGTGCGATATGGACATGAATCGGCTACTCGCCTTTCACCATGAACAAAAATCGATTGCCACGCTCACCGCTGTGCAGCCACCGGGGCGCTTCGGCGCTTTTACGTTAAGAGAAGACGACAGCAAAATCCACAACTTCAGCGAAAAGACAAAAGGGGACGGAGCGTGGATCAACGGTGGCTTTTTTGTCATGGAACCTGAGGTTTTTGATTATTTCTCGGGCGACGAAAGTGTTTTAGAGCAAGAACCACTCATGCAGCTGGCCCACCAAGGCAAGCTGGCGGCTTATCGCCACGATGGCTTCTGGCAAAACATGGATACCCTTCGGGACAAGAACCATCTTGAAAGTCTCTGGGCTGGCCCCAAAGCACCCTGGAAGATTTGGTAATTGTTGCCTTCTGATTGCCGGTGAATGTGAAGGTGGTTGTCGCCTGAATCATGCAGTGTCCATCCAACGCATGATTGCCGTGCGCAAAGCTACCCGATCAACGCCACCGCCTTGATCTGCGCCCAAACCGCCTGACCCGGCGCCAACCCCAGCGCATCCGCCGAGCGCCGCGTCAACCGCGCCAGCAACGACGACGAAGTCCCCACCTGCAAACGACACAGCGCCAGCGCCGGGTGGCTGTCATCCGCCAGCTGGTCGACCACCACCGGCAGGCTGTTGAGCAGGCTCGTGTCGGTCGCGGGCGAGAGCGCCAGGCTCACGTCGCGCGCCAGGATGCGGATGCGCACCGTGGCGCCTTTCTCTTGCCCGCCGTCGCGCACCCAGAGGCAGCCGCCGGGGAACGCCACCCGCGCCAGGCTCCAGGCCGCGTCGCGCTCCACCACCACGCCCTCCAGCACCACGCCCGCGTCTTCGCCCAGGCGGATCGGCAGATCGACGCGAGACAACACCTCGGCCAGCGGGCCCGAGGCCAGCGCCCTGCCCGCCTCCATGGCGACGATGTGGTCGGCCAGCCGCGCCACCTCGTCGGGCGCGTGGCTCACGTAGATCACCGGGATGTCCAGCTCACGGTGCAGGCGCTCCAGGTAGGGCAGGATTTCCTGCTTGCGCGCCAGGTCGAGCGCCGCCAGGGGCTCGTCCATGAGCAAGAGCCGCGGGCCCAGGGCCAGCGCCCGCGCGATGCCGATGCGGCTGCGCTCGCCGCCCGACAAGCGGGCGGGCTTGCGGTCCAGCAGGTGGCCGATGCCCAACAGTTCAATGGCCTGGTCCAGCCCCCGTTTGCCCGCGCCGGGCAGGCGCCGCAGGCCATAGCGCAGGTTGCCCATGACGGTGAGGTGGGGGAACAGGCTGGCTTCCTGGAACACGTAGCCCAGCGGGCGCTGGTGCGTGGGGAGCCAGACCCCGCTGTCTTGCCAGACCTCGCCATGGACGACCAGCCGCCCTTGCGGCGCGCGCTCCAGGCCGGCAATGCAGCGCAGCAGCGTGGTCTTGCCGGAGCCGGAGTGCCCGAACAAGGCGGTCACGCCGCGCGCGGGCAAGGCCAGGTCCACGTCGAGCGAAAACCCCGGCCAGTGAAGGTGAAAGCGGGTCTGGATGCCGGGCATGTCAGTGCCCTTCCTTGGGCTTCGGCCGCCAGGCGTACAGGGCCAGCAGCACGATGAACGAGAACACCAGCATGACGGCGGACAGGCGGTGCGCCTGCAGGTACTCCATGGCTTCCACGTGGTCGTAGATCTGCACCGAGGCCACGCGGGTCACACCGGGCAGGTTGCCGCCGATCATCAGCACCACACCGAACTCGCCCACGGTGTGCGCGAAGGTGAGGATCGACGCGGTCAGGAAGCCGGGCAGCGCCAGAGGCACGGCCACGGTGAAGAAGGCGTCCAGCGGCGAAGCCCGCAAGGTGGCGGCGACTTCCAGCGGCCGGTCACCGACCGCTTCAAAGGCGGTCTGCAGGGGCTGCACCATGAAGGGCAGGGAATAGAACACCGAGGCCACCACCAGGCCCCAGAAGGTGAAGGGCAAAGCACCGATGCCCAGCGCCTGCGTGAGCTGGCCCACCGGCCCGTGCGGCCCCATGGCCAGCAGCAGGTAGAAGCCCAGCACCGAGGGCGGCAACACCAGCGGCAAGGCCACCACCGCGCCCACCGGGCCTTTCCACCAGGCCTTGCTGCGCGCCAGCCACCACGCGATGGGCGTGCCCACCAGCAGCAGGATCAGGGTCACGATGCCGGCCAGCCGCACGGTCAGCCAGATGGCTTGCAGTTCGCTGTCGGTCAGTCCCATGGTGAGGGCACAGTGGGCACGTTCTTGACCTTCCGGATGTTGAAAGGCGGGGACGACTCAATGCCGCGAAAACAGGTCGCGCAGCTTGCACAGCGCGGTGGTGACGTCGAAGCGCGTGTCGGGCAGCGCCTCGCCGGCCAGCACCTTGTTCAGCGCCGTCAACGGATCGGTCTCGCCGGTCAGCAGCACCTGCGCCCCCCAGCCCGCCATGTGGCGCAGAAAGCCGTCACCCGCGCTGCCCGCGATCAGCAGCGCCACGCCGTGCAGGGGGTGCGGTCCGTCGTCCTTGAAGTGGTGGGGCAGCTGCTCCTTGCTGAGCGTGACGCGCTGCGGCTCGGGCAGCGGCTGGCCGCTCTGGCAATCGAACAGCAGCCATTCGCGGGCCTGGCCGGCGTGGCCGCTGACCTGGCTCCAGGCCTTGTGGGTGGCGATGGCGACTTTCATGAAGGGTCCTTGTCTCGATCACCACACAACGCGGGGGTCTGGCGACGGCGTGGTGTGCTTTGCGACACAACGCCCGCTCCAGCGTGGCTTGAGGGCCTGGTGTGCAAGTCGTGGGCCAGCCTGCGAAAGGGAAAAGTGAGGCGCTGAAACGAGGCACGCTGTCAGCGATACCAATATTGATCTATCATTCGATTTCGGATATTTATGATGAATTTTGCAAATAAATATCCGATATAGGATATTTATGAACGAAGGACACACGACGAACGAACTTCTGGCGGAGCTGGGGGAGCAGCTGCGCGCCCAGCGGCTCCGCTTGAACCTCACGCTCGAAGAGGTGGCCAAGCACGCAGGCCTGTCCATCAACGTCGTGCGTCGGCTGGAGAGCGGGGAAGGCTCGACGCTGGCCTCGTTCGTGACGGTGCTGCGGGTCCTGCGCCGCGATGAGTGGCTTTCCACGCTGCAGCCGCCCGTGACGATCAACCCGCTGAACATGCTCAAGAAGCGCGCGCCACGCCAGCGCGCCTACAAGCCCCGCAAGCAGAACCCGAACTGAGAGGCTGAGCCATGGCAACCGCAAAGAAAACAAGAACCTCGCCGTACCGGAGCGTCGACGCCGTGGAGGTGAGTGCCTGGGGCCAGCGGGTGGGCGCCGTCGCGCGCGAGCCGACCAAGAACTACTACGCCTTCCAATACGACCCGGCGTGGGTGAAGACCGGCATCGAGTTGGCCCCGATCACCATGCCACTGGCGCAGGCCAGCGAGCCCTTCATCTTCACGGACCTGCCGGAGCCGACCTACAAGCGCCTGCCAGCGCTCCTGGCCGACGCCCTGCCAGACGACTTCGGCAACGCGCTGATCGATGCCTGGATGGCCGATCAAGGCATCACCAAGACGGCCATCACCTCACTGGACCGCCTGGCCTACATGGGCAAGCGCGGCATGGGCGCCCTCACCTTCAGACCTCTGCGCGGGCCCAGTCCGAGCAAGCCAACCGCCATCCATCTGGGCCAGCTGGTCGAAGCCGCACGCCTGGCCGTGATGGGCGATTTCGACGGGGAAAACCACACCCATGCGGCGCTCAAGCAAATCATCCAGGTAGGGACCTCCGCAGGCGGGGCGCGCGCCAAGGCCACCATCGCCTGGAACCCCGACACCGAGGAGGTGCGCACCGGCCAGTTCGACATCCCGGACGGGTTCGAAGCCTGGTTGCTGAAGTTCGACGGCATGGGCAAAGACAGCGCGCTCGGTCCGTCCAAGGGGTACGGCCGCATCGAGTACGCCTACCACCTCATGGCCACCGAGGCGGGCATCGACATGTCGCCGTGTCGGCTGCTGGAAGAGAACGGGCGTGCGCACTTCATGACCCGGCGATTCGACCGCGAGGGCAACCAGCGCCACCACCTGCAGACGCTGTGTGCCATGGCGCACCTGGACTACAAGCAGGTGGCCACCCACAGCTACAACCAGCTGTTCCAGACAGCGAATCAGCTCCAGCTGGGCCGTGGTGCACTGGTAGAGATCCTGCGTCGCATGGTCTTCAATGTGCTGGCCGTCAACAACGACGACCACACCAAAAATTTCTCCTTCCTGTTGCGAGAAGGCGCCAGCTGGGCGCTGGCCCCCGCCTACGACATCACCCACGCGTTCAATCCGGACAACGAGTGGGTCAAGCAGCACCTGATGTCGGTCAACGGCCGCTTCCATCAGATCACGCGCCTCGACGTGCGTGAGGTGGCTGATCGCTTCGGTCTGCTCTCGGATGTGACCGACGTGATTGACAAGGTGCAGCAGGCGGTCGGTCAATGGCAAGGGTTCGCGAAACGCGCGGGCGTGGACAACGCGGAGGCCGAGGCGATCGCCAGCCAGATCGCCGAGCGGGCTTTCTAGCGCAGGAGGCGCGTCAAGCCGTCAACAACAGCTCCACCGTGACCGGCTCTTCGCCGAGCACGGCCTGGCAGGCCAGGCGCGAGGCGGAGGCCACGCCCACCATGCCGTCGAGCTTCTGGTTTTCCACCGGCTGGATGCGCGAGAGGCTCTTGCGTCCGCTGGTGACGAAGACGTGGCAGCTCTCGCATTTGGCATTTCCACCGCATTTGCTCACCACCGGCTCCCCCACGGTGAGCAGGGCTTTGAGCAGGGTGGTGCCGGCGGCGACTTCGTAGGTTTTGCCGGATGGGAGAACGGTGAGTGTGGTCATTTTTTAGTGCCTCAAGGCTGTGGGTGGAAAGGAAAAGCGAACGGGAAAAACCAGGGGAACGGAAGCGGGTTCAGGCGGCCAGCGCGGGCTGCAGGGCTTCGATCAGGGCGGCCGAAAAATCGGCCAGCGCCATGGGGATGCGGGTGATGCCCTGCTCTTCGAGGAAGCGCGCTTCCATGCGCGTGGGCGGCTCGGGCAACACCGCCCAGTGGTGGTCGCTGGAGCGCTTCATGATCTGGCGCGCGAAGCTGCGGGTGAGCTGGTCGTCGAAGCGGCAGCCGAGAAACAGGAAGTGGCGCCCGATGCGCCAGCGCTGCACCGCCTCGGGGATGGGGGTCTGGATGTCGATCTCGGTGAGCACCTCGACGTAGTCGCTGTCGGAGACGAGGTAGTTGCCCGCCGGGTCGTGGCTGCCGATGGGCTTGTAGAGCAGGGGCCCGGCCTGCGGGGACGGCTCGGGCAGCGGCGCGCCGGCCGCGTCGTAGGCGCCGGTCCACTGGCCGAAGTGTTCGGACTGCGACAGGCCCTGCACCTGCACCCAGCCACCGGCCGGGCGGGCCTGGCGCAGCGCGGCGGCCAGGGTGTCGTCGTACCAGGTGTCCACCCACAGCCCCGCGCCGCTGCGGGCCAGCGCCAGGTGCAGCGCGGACGGCGCGGGCACGCTGGCAAAGGCCTCGTTCATCAGCTGCACCACCGACTTGCGGTGCTTGAAGTTCTCGATGAACTGCGCCGCCTGCGTCAGGCGCTTGCGGATCTTGTGCGGCACGCTGACCTTGCTGGTCATGATCTCGGCCAGCGCCAGCGGCGTGGCCGGCACCTGCACATCACCGCACAGCGACAACATGTCGGGCCCCAGGTAGGGAATGACGGCCCCCGCGTCGAGCTGGCGGGCGATGTCGTGGATCAGGTCGTTCATGGTGTTTCCTTAGAGGTAAATGGCGGCCCCGGCGCCGACGTTGGTGGCGGTGTCCTTCAACGTCGTCACGATGTACTGCACCTGCGTGGCATCCAGCTGGGTGTGCAGCGGCAGCGCGAGCGCGCGGTCGCCGATGCGGTCGGTGTCGCGCAGCAGGCCGCGCTGGTGGCCGATGGCGCCGCTGGCTTCCATGTAGTGGTGCTGCTGGTGCAGCGGGTGGCTGTAGGCGGCGGCTTCGATGCCGCAGGCGCGCAGGTCGTCGATCATCTGGGCGCGCGCGCTGGCCGTGAAGCGTTTGCCCAGGTGCACCACGTAGAGCATCCAGTGCACCTCGTCCACGTTTTCGGCCAGGTACGGCGGCTTCACGCCCTCGAAACTCTGCATCTGCTGGTGGTACCAGACCTCGACCTGCTTGCGCGCGGCCAGCCGCTCGTCAAGCCCGGCGAGCTGGGCCAGGCCGAGCGCGGCGGTGAGCTCGCTCATGCCGGCCTGCAGCGGCACCCGCGAGCCGACCGACACCGAATGGCGGTCGCTCAGGCGGCGCTGGCGCAGGTAGCGCAGCTCGTGCACCAGCGCGTCGTCGTCGGTCACGAGCATGCCGCCCTCGCCGGTGCACAGGGCCGAGGGTTGCGAGAAGTCGAACACCGACACGTCGCCAAACGTGCCGACGGTCTGGCCCAGGTAGCGCGAGCCCAGGGCCTCGCTGCTGTCTTCGATCAGGGCCACGCCGTGTTCGGCGGCCAGCGCGCGCAGGGCGCGCCAGTCGGCGGGGTGGCCGTTGGTGTTGCCCGCGAGGATGGCGCGGGTCTGGGGCGTGATCTTGAGCGCGGCCTTCTCGGGGCTCAGGCTGCCGGTCCAGTAGTTGATGTCGGCGAACACCGGCGTGGCGCCCGCGAGCGTGATGGCCTGCGCCACCTGGTGCCAGCTGTGGGTGGCGCAGACCACCTCGTCGCCCGGGCCGATGCCCAGCGCGCGCAAGGCGATCCAGGTGCCCAGCGTGCCGCTGCCCACGGCCACGGCGTGGCGCCGACCGACCCAGCCGGCGAAGGCGTGCTCGAAGGATTCGAGCATCGGGCCGTCGCCCCAGCGGGTGGACTGCAGCACCGCGTTGACGAGCTGCAACTCGCGCTCGCCGCATTCGGGTTCGTAGAGGGAGATGGCATCGATTTCCATGGGGTGCCTCTGGCTTCAGTCTTGGGTGAGGATCAGTGCGGTGGCTTCTTCGGGTTGCTGGGTGACGCTCCAGCAATGGCCGTTGGAGGTGGCGAGGTAGACCTTGCGGGCACCCAGCAGCAGCGCGGGCTTTTCGTCGCGCATGTCCATCGCATCGACCAGCACCACCTTCATGTCGGGGTGCTGGGAACGCCAGATCGAGGCCGCGTCGCGCAGGGTGGTGGCGGCGCCCACGAGTTCACCGGCGGCGCGCAGATGTTCGGTGCTGATGGACATGGCGTTCAGTCCTCGGTGACCGAAGAGGCCAGGCGCCGGGCTTCGACGGTGATGGGCAGGGTGGTGCCTTCGGGCATCGCCGGCAGGTCGAGCTGCCAGCCGTTGGCCAGCGTGACCAGCCCGCCCCACATGCCGGGTTCGACCATGGCGACGATGGGCTCCTCCAGATCTTTCTTGGGCACGTAGGCGCTCAACACGCCTTTGGCGTCTTTGCGGATCATCACTTTCATGGGGCGCTCCAGTCAGGAAAACACAGGGTGGGAAAACAGGCGGTCATGCGGCGGCCAGCGCGGCGTGTTCGTCGCGCAGCAGAGGCTCCAGCACAGGGGGCAAGGCGCTCAGCAGGTGGGCCACGTCGTCGGGGCCGCTGGTGCGACCGAGCGAGAGGCGCACCGCGGCCAGCGCCTCGTCGCGCGGCACGCCCATGGCGCCGAGCACGTGCGAGGGTTCGGAGCCGCCCGACGAACAGGCCGCGCCCGACGAGGCGGCCACGCCCAGGCGCTCCAGGCGGTTCAGCACCACGTCGGCGGACACGCGGCCAAAGCGCAGGTAGCAGGTGCCGGGCAGGCGCGGCGCGCCCTGGCCCCAGACCTGCACGCCGGGCAGGGCGCACAGGCCGCGCTCCAGCGCATCGCGCAGCGCCGTCTGGCGCGTGGCCTCGGCGGCCAGACCGTCCCCATGGCCCAGCAGCTCCAGCGCGGCGGCCATGCCCACGATGCCGGGCAGGTTCTCGGTGCCCCCGCGCCGGCCGCGCTCCTGGCTACCCAGCGTCTGCGGCACAAAGGGCTGGCCCTGGCGCAGCAGCAAGGCGCCCACGCCTTTGGGCCCGTTGAATTTGTGGGCCGAGAGCGAGACCGCGTCGGCCCCGAAGCGGGCGAACTCAAACGGCAGCTTGCCGATGAACTGGGTCGCGTCCACGTGCAGCGCGGCGCCGGCGGCCTGCGCCAGCGCGGCGACCTCGGCCACCGGCATCAACACCCCGGTTTCGTTGTTGGCGGCCATGAGCGAGACCAGGGCCACGTCGGGCCCGATCAGGCTGGCCGCGGCGGTGGTGTCCAGCGTGCCGTCGCCCCGCACGGGCAGAAAGCCCACCGGCACGCCGGCCTCGGCCAGCGCGCGCGCCAGCCGCAAGTGGCCCGCGTGTTCAACCGCGCTGAACAGCACGCGCCGCCGCCCAGGCCCCGCCGCGGCGAGCAGGCCGCGCACGGCCATGTGGTTGGCCTCGGTGGCACCGCTGGTGAACACCACCTCCTGCGCCTTGCAGCCCAGCACCCGGGAGGTGCTGGCGCGGGCGGCACTCAAGGCCCGCTTGGCGCCCTGCCCCGGCCCGTGTTGCGAAGACGGGTTGGCCCATAGCTGCTCGAACACCGGCAGCATCGCCGCGACCACGGCGGGCGCAGGGGGTGTGGTGGCGTTGTGATCAAAGTAGATCACGGCGGGCTTTCAGACGGGGCGTGAAGTGGTCCAGCCCAGGGCACCGCCGGGCCGGCTTTGCCGGACGGCCAGTGCCGCCCCCTGGGGGGTAGCGCGAAGCGCTGCGGGGGGGTCATCGTGATCATGGCCAGAATTTGCGTTCTGGGTCCAGGCACAGCAGGTCGATCAGCGCGTCCAGCGATGCGTGCTCGACGCACGCGACCCAGCGCCCGTTGGCGTGGTCGCGCTGGCACAGCCGCCAGCCCGGCGCCGCGTCGGCGGCGGCCCCGGCCGGTGCCTCGCAGGGTTCCAGCCAGGCGATGTCGATGGTGCCGCCGCCGGGGTCCACGTTGCGCGAGCAGCAGGGACTCTCGATGCGAAAGCCCTGGCCCTCGCGCAGCACGCGCGGGCGCACGTAGCGGTAGCGCACGCGCTGGCGCAGCGCGCGCTCCAGCCGGTGCTGCACCAGGTCGCGCACCCGCCCCCCGGCCCTGGCGGCCGGCTCCGCGCTGGCGCAGGGCTCGGGCTTCATGCGGGATCGTCCGTCTCGGGCCGCCAGCCTTCGGGCGTGGCCACGATTTCGAGTTCCAGGCAGCCGACCACGCAGCCGTCGAAATCGACCAGGTAGACCGGTTCGTTCGCCTCGGTCGCGTGGCCCACGTTCACCACCATGCCCACCGCGCCGCGCGGCACCAGCAGCGCGTCGACCGCGCGCTCGGGGTGGCTGCCGTCGTTGAGCAGATCGTCCAGCGCCACCACGTGCTGGCCCCAGGCGTAGAGTGGGGGGCGGGGTTCGATGCCGTTCATGGGGCCTCCGTGGGTGTGAGCGAAGACGAGGGGGTGTGGGTGGCGGCGGCGGGCCGGGCCGAGCCGAGCGTGCTCAGCGCCTGGGCCTTCTCGCCCAGCTGCGCCAGCACCTCGTCGGGCAGGTTGTCCAGCGTGCACAGCTCCTTGGCCCGCATGCCCACGCGGTGGCCGGATTCGACGAAGTCCACCGCGTAGATGTAGAACTGCTGCAGGAAGGTGTTGATGTTGATCACGTAGCCGATCTCGCCCTTGTGCACCAGCACCTCGCCGATGTCCCGGCCGTTGTAGGTGCCGTCGTTGCGGATCACCGAGCGCGCCACCACCCGCTCGCCGTACCGGAAGCGCGGCGGGCCGGCCAGTTCGATCTCGTTGTCGTCGCGGTTGATGTCAGCCATGGGCCACTCCCGTGGGTGCCCGCGCGGGCAGGGTTCGCGGGCCGGGTGCGGCGGCGCGGCGCTCGCGCGCGCTGCGGCGCACCTCGGGGTCTTCGTCGTCGCACAGCGCCGCCAGCGTGGCCGGGTCGGCGCGCTGGGCGACCTCCCAGCGCACGCGCCAGTCGGGGTCTTGCGCCAGGCGCGGCAGCAGCGCCACCGGCAGGCGCTCGGCCACCACGCGGCGCACCTCGGGCGCGGTGTCGTCCAGCAGCTGCAGCAGCGCCGGCATCTCCAGCCGCTGCGCCACCCGCAGGCGCACGGCGCGGTCCGCATCGCGCGCCAGGGTGGGCAGCAGGGCCAGCGGCAGGCGCAGCGCGACGAGTTCGCGCACGCCGTAGTCGGGGTCGTCGCGCAGGGCCGCCAGCGCCGCGGGCGCGAGCCGCTGCGCCACGCGCAGGCGCACCTCGCGGTGGGGGTCGCGGGCCAGCCGGGGCAGTTGCTCCAGCGGCAGGCGCAGCGCGATCTGCAGCCGCACGGTTTCGTCGGGGTCGTCGATCAGGGCGCGCAGGCGGAACACGCTGGCGCGGCGCGCGGCGATGGCGCGCACCTCGAAATACGGGTGGCTGAGCTGCTGGTCGGACAGCGAGGGGTGCCAACGGAAGAAGCGGTCGATGCGGCGGGCGTACACGTCCTGCAGGCAGGCGTGGCCCGGCTCGCAGCCCTGCTCGCCGGGCAGCGCGCGCAGGGGGGCGCAAGCGCAGGCGGTGCAGTCGATGGCCCCGCCCTGCCAGTGCTGCGGCGGGATGTCGCCCGTGGGCGCGCGGTGGGCCAGCGGCGTGTTCATGGGCCGACCCCGCCCCAGCCGCGCACCGGGTACGCGGCTGGGGACTCACCCGCGCCCGCCTCGCCGCCCCGCTCGTGGCGCGCCAGCACGTGCGCCAACAGGGCGCCGCCCACGTGGTCGGCCGGGTCCAGGCGGCGCAGCTCGGTCAGCAGGGCGCGCGCCTCGTCCATCGCACCCAGGCGCATGTGCAGGTAGGCCAGGCCCTTGAGCGCGAACAGATAGAAGCGCACCGCCGCGTCGTGGCGCGCGGCGTCGTCGCTGGGGGGCACGTCGCCGAAGTCCGGCCCCAGCGCGGTGCGGGCAATGGCCAGCGCGTCTTCGCCCGCGTCGCGCGCGGCGGCGAGGTTGTGGCCGTAGAAATGAAACCGGTAGAGCGCGATCAGCGGCGCGGGATGGCGCGGCGCGGCCACGCGGGCCTGCTCCAGCAAGGCCAGGGCCTGCCCGGGCTGGTCGCGCAGCAGGCCGGCCTGCGCGATCAACGCGGCCACCTCTGGGCTGAGCGCGGCGCCGATCGCGCCCAGGCCGAACGCCGCTGCCGCGTCGTCAAAGCCCAGGTTGGCGGCGTCGTCCATGGCCCGGTTCCCGTGGTGGGCGCTGGGCTCAGGACGCCAGCGTGGCGGGCCGGCCGCGGCCGATGGCGCCGATCTCGATCTTGGCCACGCCGGGCGGCGCGGCGGACTCGGCGCTGCTGCAGCCGCAGGCGGCCTGGTTCGGGTTGGTGAAGGTCAGGCCCGACTGCGTCGGCGTGTCGGCGAAATCGACGATCACGCCTTCGAGCAACAGCCGGCTCTCGGCCCCCAGGAACAGACGCAGGCCTTCGATTTCCAGCACCTGCTCACCCGGGCCGGGCGCAGCTTCGGCGCTGAATTCGGAGCTGTAGCCCGAGCAGCCCCCCGGGCTGACCGCCAGACGAAAACCCGCGCCCGCCGGCAGGCCGGAGAAGCGCACGATGCGCGAAATGAACTTGACCGCGGCGGGCTTGAGAACGATGTTGGGCAGCATGGTGGTGGTCTCGATGGGGATGGGGGTCACGCCTTCACGATGCAGCCGTCGACCGGGCACACGGCCACGCACTGCGGCTCGTCGAAGTGGCCCACGCAGTCGGTGCACTTCTTGGGGTCGATGACGTAGGTGCCGCCTTTTTCGCGGATCGCGACGTTCGGGCACTCGGGTTCGCAGGCCGAGCAGGCGGTGCAGGTGGACGCGATGATCTTCATGGGCATGGTGGCTCTCCTTCTCTAGGGAAACGTCGTGGGGAAATGAGGGTCAGGCGGCTTCGGCCAGGCCGCCGGTGAAAGCACCCTGGCGGATCTGCGCGTCGCCGCGCGGCTGGTGCGTGATGGCGCCGCTGGCGATGCGGCCGCGGTAGTCGTTGAACCAGTCCAGCGCGGCCTTTTCGATGAACTCGCCGACGTACTGGTCCACCGGCTCCACACCGGCGGCCAGCAGCTCGTCGCGCGGGCAGGCGCCGATCTTGGCGACCAGCACGGCGTGGCAGTCGTTGATGGCCTTGACCACCGAGGGCAGTTGCTCGTCGTCGCCAAAGCCGCCCTGGCAATACAGGTCCACCCGGCGGTGGCCGACGAACAGGGCCTGCGTGGCCGAGACTTCAAACACCTGGAATTCGGTGACGTGGCCGAAGTGTTCGTTCACTCGGCCGCCGCCCTTGGTGGCCACGGCGACCAGCACCTTCATGTCGTCGGCCACACCCACGGCGTTGGCGGCCGCGGCCAGGGCCTCCTGCTTCGCCGCCTGCTGGGCCTGGCGCTCCACCTCGACCTTGTCCTGGTAGCTCTTGCGCTTGTCCAGGTCGTAGACCACTTCCATCTGCTCCAGCTTGTCGAGCGTGAACTCTTCCGAGCGGTCTTCGCCCAGCAGGCCCACCGCGTCGGCGCGGCACTGGCGGCAGTGGCGCATCAGGTTGGCGCCGCCCATGCAGGCGTCCTGCACCGCCTTCAACTCCGACGCGGTCGGGCCGCGCTGGCCGGTGAGGCCGAACACCGTGCCGTGCTCCGCTTCGCTGATGAGCGGCATGATGTTGTGCAGGAAGGCACCGCGCTTCTTCACCTCGCGGTTGACCTCGTACAGGTGCTCGTCGTTGATGCCCGGGATCAGCACCGAGTTGATCTTGGTGAGCACGCCGCGCGCGGTGAGCATCTCCAGGCCGAGCATCTGGCGCTCGTGCAGGATCTTGGCGGCCTCGTAGCCGGTCACGCGCTTGTGGTTCCAGAAGATCCAGGGGTAGATCTTCTCGCCCACGGCCGGGTCCACCATGTTGATGGTGATCGTCACGTGGTCGACGTTGTATTTGCAGATCTCGTCCACGTAATCCGGCAGCGCCAGGCCGTTGGTGGACAGGCAGAGCTTGATGTCGGGCGCCTGCTCCTGCAGCATGCGGAAGGTCTCGAAGGTCTTCTTCGGATTCGCCAGCGCATCGCCCGGCCCGGCGATGCCCAGCACCGTCATCTGCGGGATCTCACTCGCGACCGCCACCACCTTCTTCACCGCCTGCTCGGGCGTGAGCTTCTGGCTCACGACGCCGGGGCGGCTTTCATTGGAGCAGTCGTATTTGCGGTTGCAGTAGTTGCACTGGATGTTGCAGGCCGGCGCCACCGCCACGTGCATGCGCGCGTAGTGATGGTGGGCTTCCTCGGAATAGCAGGGGTGGTTCTTGACCTTGTCCCAGATCTCTTGCGGCATGTCGTCGGGGCCGTCGGACGAACCACAACTGGCCTTGCCCTCGCCCCCCGAAGTGCCACAGCCGCCACCGGCCGCGGGCACGTCGAGCGAGGCGCCCAGGGGCTTGATCTGGCCGATGGAAACGTACGTCTTGGCGGGCATGGAACCCGCAGCGGTGCTTGTCGACATGAAGACCCTTCCTGCGGCCGACCATGGCCGCTCGGAGGGTCATCAGCGAAATCCGTGCCACGGAAAAAACCGTTTCATATCAACGATCTGAAGGTTTTGTCGTGTGTAGGAAAGAGGACAGGCGGGATGTCGGGGCGGCGGGCTGCGTCGGGGTTGCGACAAAGCAGGGGACCGTTGCAGCCGCAATGCGGAGATCGCACCACACCTGCGCGCGCCGGTCGCCCAGGTGCGGCGCCGGCAATGGTAGGCTGTCGCCCCAGCCACGCTCCCCCCGAAGTTGAATGACCTTCCACCCACTGGCCCGAATCCCCCGACGAGACCTCGCCTGGGCTGCGGTGCTGTTGCTGTGTGTGCTCTATTTCTATGTCTTGCGCCTCTCCCAGTGCCCCTGGGTGGACGGGCCTTTTGCCTTTGTCCGGGGATGCCACAACGGCGGCATCGACTGGAATGCCTTCATGGCACCCATCGGCATGGTGGTCATGTTCGCGCTGCCCATGTCCGTCGTTTACTGGGTGCTGAGAGGGCTGCAGATCCTCTCCCGAGGGATCTGGCGCGGCTTTCGCAGGATGACCGGAACATCCGTAGAACATCCCTCCCCTGAATCCCCGCCCTTTCGCGCAGGACCGCTGACGCTCATCTCGGCCTTTGTCGTGCTCGGTGCTCCGAGCCTCTGGCTGGGCACGCTGGCGGTGTCCTTTCTCAGCCCGACATGGGGCGTGCCTGTGCTGCCCGCTGGCGTCGCCATGGGATTGGTCGCAGGTACGCTGGGTGTTCGGCATTGGAGGGCGTGCGTCTCGCGGGACGCGGCGCGACAGCTGCACCTCGCGGCCATACTGGTCGCCAGCATGGCCTTGCTGATCTTCGGGACATCGGCGCAACTGCTTCGCAGCCCATGCCCCTGATCGCCTACCTTCTGGCGGCTTCGGTCGTGGCCTCTTTGATCGTCGCCTTTGTCTGCGTCAGATGGGCTGTTGGCCGAAGCCCCCGAAAGATCGCCACCACATGGGCTGTTGGGCTGGCGTGCGGTGCACTCCTGTCGCTGTGGCCTGTGGTGACTGACAGCTTCTTCCGAATCAACGGGGTGCTCGTCGACTTCACACTCGACTTCACCGCACGCGAAGCACTTGCATTCATCGGGTTTTCATTCGGCTGCGTCGGAGGTGTTCTGTTTCACGCCTGGGGATGGGCTTCCACCGTTCGCTCCAACACGGTCGGATTACCTCATCGGGACAGCTCTTCCATCCATGATCCTGTTCTTGGCCCGCTGACCCGAGAACGGCACGAATGGACCGGGACGATGCCTTCGCCCACTGGCAAAGGCTTCGTCCACCTGCGCATTGCTGAATGTGCTCACCAGGACATGGCCGAAATAGACACTTCCAGTCTTACGAAGTTTCTGGACAACTACGCCGAGATGACGGGTGTCCTGCGCCTTGCCTTGTTCGAGCTGTTCACGCCCCACCTACCAGACCCCCTGTGGGAGGACAACTGGCCAACGAACGCAGAGGCCCTTTGGGGCATGCTGCAACTTGAAGAAATCGAATTGAAGCCCACGGGCGAGTTGGGCTTGTCGTACGCATTCATCGGTGATATCTGGCCCGATGCCACCTTCTCCCTGCTGGTAGACGGGGCACAGGTAAAACCGATGGCCCTGGATGACTGAATCACCTCAACCAACATGCCTGTGAGTTCGAGCACTTTTCGAGGGTTGCTGCGCCGCGCCATCTCCGTCGCCGCATGGGCCGTGATCGTATTGGTGAGCTTCGGCCTGGGCTTCGGGGCGATCCCTGAGTTCTATCTGCTGATCAGCGGACAGGCACAACCCGGCGATCTCCTGCCCGACGGCAGACTCATGACAACAGCAGAACATGCACAGGAGATCGTTACCGACCTTATCGTCATCGTCATCTGCTTTGGCATCAAGGCGATAGCCAGACGACTGTTGCGCCCGTGAACCGGGAACCGACCACCGCATCCGCCCAGCAAGAACACCCATGACTCTCGAAACCTGCCCCTTTATGACCACCCCATCCCCCATCGCGCAGCTCTGGTTTCCGTGATCACCTGGCCCAGGATCATTGGATGCGGCATGACTCTGCTCTTATCCGCCCTGAAGAACACCCGGTTCATGGCCGTGTTTCCTCCCGAGACGCGCGACCAAACGATCAGCGAAGACCGCCTGCGCGCGGCGCTGCCGCAGCGGGTGAACACGTGATTGGCAGCGCCCGGGCGCTTGCGCTCCTGGGGACCGGCGGGGTCCTCATATTTATAGGGGTCGTTTGCGTGCTCTCCGGCGCCCAGCCGGGGTACGACCCGATCCAGCAGTTCATGAGCGAGCTGGCGCTCGGGCCTTGGGGCGGATTCATGATCGTCGCCTTTGTCGGATTGGCGGTATTGGTCGCCGCCAGCGCCGCCCACCTGCGCGCCAGCGGAACGCCGAAGCTGCTGACCCATACCCTGGCCCTCGCGGCTATCTGCCTGGTCGGCGCTGGCGCCATCACGCTCGGCGACTCGGTCTCTGTCCATGTGGCACTGGTGGCGCTGGCGTTTGCGCTGTGCGGGCTGGCCATGTACCTCCTGCCTCGACTCGCTCGCACTCACGGACGCCCGATGGACCACCTGATCTCGTGGGGTGCCGGCCTGGTCATGTGCGCGGCGACCGCCCTCGGCGGGCTGCTCATCCCCGTCGGCATCGCTCAGCGCCTCTCAGCTGGTGCATTGATGTTCTGGCTGCTCTGGGTGGTCTGGCGGCGGCACGGGTAAACGGCGAAGAAACGCCAGAACTGTCCAGCGTCTGCCGCAGATTCATGGGCGTGCCCGCCCAGCGCTGCCAGAACTGGGCTTTGTCCAGCACGCCCGCCAGCAAGCCGTCGGCGCCCTGCACGGCGCGCAGCGGGCAGGCCAGGAACCAACTGAGCCACGGGTGACGTCCAGCGTGCCGCGTTGGGTGGCTTCGAGCTGGTCGTCATACTGTTTGCGTTCGCGCTGTAGCTGGGCGCTGAGGCTGTAGAAGCGCTGGGCTGTGCCCTCTGCGCGGGCCAGGGCCAGTCGCCCACGGCGCGGCTGATGCGGCCCGCCAGATGGCCCTGCGCTCGGTGCACCTGCGCGCTCAGGCGACGATTTCGAGGCCGCGCTTTTGCACAAGGTGCAGCAGCTTGAGGGCGGTTCCCGTGGGCTTCTTCTGGCCAATCTCCCACTTCTGTACCGTTGAGAGGCTGGTATTGAGCAGGCGGGCGAACACGGCTTGGCTAACCCGCGTCGTTTCTCGGATGTGCTTGATTTGTTCGGGCTGCAGGGGCTCGACGGGTGGTAAGCACAGTTGATCGAATTCTCGCAGCGTCACCCGATCCATCACGCCCGCCTTGTGCAGCCCCTTGGCCGTTTCATGAACAGCCTCAAGAATGGGTGATTTGGTCTTTCGCATCGCAATCTACCTCCATCAGTTCACCGGCACTTTGTGCCTGTCCAAGCGCCTGCGGTGTCAACGACAACAGGTTCGCCGCCAATTTCTTCAATGCTTCGATTTCGTCTTTGTCGATGTTGCTGCGCTCGTTTTTCGGAAAGCCGAAGACGAACACCCATCGGTTGCCCTTGTTGGTGGCCACCAGGGTTCGATAGCCGCCGCTCTTTCCCTGTCCCGGCCGGCCGATCCGCTTCTTGACCAGCCCACCGCCCAGGTCGGCATCCACAAGGCCCTGCATCATTTCGTGGACGGCGGCACACAGAGCAGAGGCCACCAATCCTTCTTTGCGCGCCCAGCGGTCAAACCATCTCGTCTTGAAAACCTTCATGCACATCCCCCCCTGTCGGCGATTTTATAGCACCTAGTGCTATGCCACAAGGCAGATCGCACCTGGACATCGCCCCCCACCCTCCCGCTTGCGCAGCACGCCCCGCGCCAGCAGGTCGTCGATGTCGCGCAACGCTACATTCGCCGCATATCTCGCGGCGTATAGGCCCATCGCGTGGAACATTGCCGGGGTCTACATCCAGCAATCGTTCTTTTCGTCCATGCCCGCGATGGTCGAGGTGCCGTCTGATTTCCAGGCCGCGTTCGGCGCCACGGCCTGAGAGGTTGAGCGTCTTTCGGGCAGGCTCAGAACTTCCTCACCTCAATCCCATGCTTCTGCAGCGCATACCCCATCTGCCGCGGCGTGATCTTGAGCAGGCGGGCGGCTTTGGCCTGGACCCAGCCGCAGCGCTCCATGGCCCAGACCAGGCGCTCGCGTTCGCCTTCGGGTTTGTCGTCGGCGCGTGGCGCGCTGGCGCTGCTGCCGGCTGAGGGGGACAGGGGCGCGTCAAAGCCGCTGTCCAGCGCTTCCAGGTCGGCCGGGCGGCTGTCGCCGGGGTCGAAGCCGTGGGGGACCGCGCTGGCGCCGTTGAACGCCGGCTGGCGCGGTGGCGGGTTACCCGGGATTTCGGTGATCGGGATTTCGGCCAGGCGGCTGGGGCGCACGGCGTCTTCGCGTTCGATGTGGTGCAGCACCTGCGTGAGGCACCGGTTTTCGCGGCAGGGAAACGCCAGGTCGGTGATGAAGTCGTTGGCCGCCATGGTGGCGGTGCGTTCGACGCAGTTTTCCAGCTCGCGCACGTTGCCGGGCCAGTAACAGCTGGCGAGCACACGCATGGCCTCGGGGCTGAATTTGGTGGCTTTGTCGTTTTCGCGGTTGAAGCGGTCCAGGAAGTGCTGCGCCATGGCGGGGATGTCTTCGCGGCGCTCGCGCAGCGGCGGCAGCTGGATGCTGACGACGTTGATGCGGTAGTAGAGGTCGGCGCGGAATTCGCCGGCCTGCACCATGCGTTCGAGGTTGCGGTTGGTGGCGAGGATGAGGCGCACGTCCACCTTCACCGGCGCGCCGCCGCCCACGCGCTCGAAGCTGCGTTCCTGCAACACGCGCAGCAGCTTGGCCTGGAAGGCGGCGGAGATGTCGCCGATTTCGTCGAGAAAAAGCGTGCCGCCGTGGGCCATTTCAAAGCGGCCCTTGCGCTGGCCCTGCGCACCGGTGAAGGCGCCCTTTTCGTGGCCGAAGAGTTCGCTCTCCAACAGCGATTCGGTGAGCGCCGCGCAGTTGACGCCGACGAAGGGCTCCTTGGCGCGCGGCGAGAGGCTGTGGATGGCGCGGGCCATCACTTCCTTGCCGGTGCCGCTTTCGCCGCGCAGCAACACGGTGGTGCGCGAGGGCGCCACCTGGTGGACCTGCTCGAAGACATTGAGCATGGGCTTGGAGACGCCGACGACCTGTTCGATCTTGGCGCGCTGGCCGCCCAGGGCCTTGTGCATGCGGCGGGTCTCGTCCTGCAGGGTTTCGGCGGCGGCGGTGACGCTGCGGTGCAGCAGCAGCGACTGGCCCATGAGCGTGGCCACCATGCGCAGCAGGCGCAGGTCGTCGGCGAACACGCGGCGTTCCTCGGGGTTGAGGCAGTCGATGACGAGCACGCCCAGGGTGCGGTGGTCGGCCCGGATCGGGGTGGCGAGCATGGCGACGGGGATGCCCGGGCTCTGGTCGGCGCCGCCGGTGCGGTTGAGGAACAGGGGCTCGGCGCGCACGTCGGGCACGGTGGCGGGCACGCCGCTGGCGAACACGCGGCCGACGATGCCTTCGCCCGACTCGAAGCTCAGGCGCTGCTGCTCGGCCTGGGTCAGGCCGATGGCGCACAGGCCGGTGAGCCGGTTGTCGCCCTCGGCGACCACCACGAAGGCTCGGCGCCAGTCGAAGGCGTGGGTCAGGTAGTTGAGGGCCTCGCGGAAGGTCTTGTGGACATCCAGCGAGGTGGCCAGCGTTTTGCTGACTTCGTAGACCGCGTCCAGCTCGCGCCGGACCATGACAGGTGATGTGTTCACGATGGGGCTCCCATCTCCGGGTCGCTCGTGGGTTGCACCAGCAGTGGGACTCCACCGCAAAGTGACGACCTTGGGTTTGCTGCATAGCAAAAAACGTGCCGACGACATGCGTCGCAGGCTTTGCAACAAACCCGACAAGGCTCGCGGCGACGAACGGCGTTCTCCCGGCACAAAGCCCACACAAAACCCGCCAAAACCGCCTTTCGGGCGGTCCGAAGCGCATGGCACAGACGTTGCAAAAGGGGCTGCAACCCATCAATGCCAGGAGCCTGCCATGCCGGACCCCAGCCGCCCACAAGCACCTGCCCGCAGCGAGTCGCCCATCTATCTGGACTACGCCGCCACCACCCCGGTGGACCGCCGCGTGGCCAGCAAGATGTGGCCCTACCTGACGGAGCAGTTCGGCAACCCCGCCAGCCGCTCCCACGCCTACGGCTGGGTGGCCGAAGAGGCGGTGGAGCTGGCGCGCGAACAGGTCTGCTCGCTGATCAACGCCGACCCGCGCGAGATCGTCTGGACCAGCGGCGCCACCGAGTCGAACAACCTGGCGATCAAAGGGGCGGCCCACTTCCACAAGGCCAAGGGCAAACACTTGGTGACGGTGGCGACCGAGCACAAGGCCGTGCTCGACAGCATGCGCGAGCTGGAGCGCGAGGGCTTCGAGGTGACGGTGCTGCCGGTGCTGCCGAGTGGCCTGCTCGATCTGGACCAGTTCAAGGCGGCGCTGCGCCCCGATACGGTGCTCGCCTCGGTCATGTTCGTGAACAACGAAACGGGCGTGGTCCAGGACATCGCGGCCATCGGCGCGATCTGCCGCGAAAAGGGCGTGCTGCTGCACGTGGACGCAGCGCAGGCGGCTGGCAAGGTGGTGATCGATCTGGACGTACTGCCGGTTGATCTGCTTTCACTCTCGGCCCACAAGATCTACGGCCCCAAGGGCATCGGCGCGCTGTACGTGCGCCGCAAGCCGCGCGTGCGCATCGAGGCGCAGATGCACGGCGGCGGCCACGAGCGCGGCATGCGCTCGGGCACCCTGCCCACGCACCAGATCGTGGGCATGGGCGAGGCCTTCTGGCTGGCGCGCGAACAGATGGCGAGCGACAACGCCCGCATCACCGCGCTGCGCGAGCGGCTGTGGGTCGGCATCAGCCAGCTGGAATGCGTGGAGCTGAACGGCGACCCGGTGCACCGCGCCTGCGGCTACCTCAACGCCAGCTTCAACTACGTGGAAGGCGAGTCGCTGCTGATGGGCATCAAGGGCGTGGCGGTGTCGTCGGGCTCGGCCTGCACCTCGGCCAGCCTGGAGCCCAGCTATGTGCTGCGCGCCATGGGCCGCACGGATGAGCTGGCGCACAGCTCGGTGCGTTTCTCCATCGGCCGCTTCACCACCGCCGAAGAGATCGACTCGACCATCGCGCAGGTCAGCGAGGTGGTGACGCGGCTGCGCGGCATGAGCCCACTGTGGGACATGGTGCAGGCCGGTATCGACCTCAGCACGATCCAGTGGTCTGAACACTGAAGAACATGCCCACCCCCGTCGCTTGCTCGCTGCGCGTAGCCGCATCCCCCCTCAAGGGGGCAACACCTGTGGCCCGGCAAAGCCGGTTCCACGGTGTTACTCGGCCAGACGCATTCACGTCCACCGGCGAGAACCTTTGATCAGTCACCGTCACACACAGGAGCAACACCATGGCCTACAGCGAACAAGTCGTTGACCACTACGAGAACCCGCGCAACGTCGGCGCGTTCGATGCGAACGACGACAGCGTGGGCACCGGCATGGTGGGTGCGCCCGCCTGCGGCGACGTGATGAAGCTGCAGATCCGCGTGAACGCCCAGGGCGTGATCGAGGACGCGAAGTTCAAGACCTACGGCTGCGGCTCGGCGATCGCGTCGAGCTCGCTGGTCACCGAGTGGGTGCGCGGCCGCACGCTGGACGAGGCGCTGGCGATCAAGAACTCGGCCATTGCCGAAGAGCTGGCGCTGCCGCCCGTGAAGATCCACTGCTCCATCCTGGCCGAAGACGCCATCAAGGCGGCCGTGGCCGATTACCGCTCGCGCCACGGAGCCCCCGCCACCGACACGGTGGTGGAAAAAGACGCCTGCGAACCCCGCGGCCACTGAGCCGCTTCCCTTGAGGAGAGATGCCATGTCCGCTGTGTCCGAAGCCGTCGTCGCCGAATCGGCGCCGATGCCTGCCCTGCTCGATTTCACGCCGCAGGCCGCCGCCAAGGTGGCCGAGCTGATCGAGGAAGAAGGCAACCCCGAACTGAAGCTGCGCCTGTACGTCACCGGTGGCGGCTGCTCGGGCTTCTCGTACGGCTTCGTGTTCGACGACCAGATCGCCGAAGACGACACCGTGGTCTCGACCGGGGGCGTCTCGCTGGTGGTGGACGCGATGAGCCAGCAGTACCTGCTGGGCGCGCGGGTCGATTTCGAGGACGGCCTCGAAGGCTCGCGCTTCGTGATCCACAACCCGAACGCGCAGACCACCTGCGGCTGCGGCAGCTCATTCTCTGTATGACCCCCCCTGCGCCGCCTCGTGCCTTGCCCCCTCGCCCCTCTGGGGAGAGGGTTGGGGTGAGGGGCCCGCCCGCCACAGACAGCTGAAAGGAAATGCCATGCACGTCTCACTGACCCCCGCCGCCGCGCGGCACGTTGAAAAGTCGCTGGCCAAGCGCGGCAGCGGCATTGGTCTGCGCCTGGCGGTCAAGACCAGCGGCTGCTCGGGCTTCGCCTACGCGCTCGAATTCGTCGACGCCGTCAACCCGGACGACCACTGCTTCGACAACCACGGCACCAAAGTCATCGTGGACGCCAAGAGCCTGGCCATGCTGGACGGAACCGAACTCGACTTCGTGCGCGAGGGCCTGAACGAGGGCTTCAAGTTCAACAATCCCAATGCCAAAGCCAATTGCGGCTGCGGCGAGAGCTTCGCGGTGTAGGAATGACACATGGCACTGCTGCAGATCGCTGAACCTGGCCGGGCTGTTGCTCCCCACCAGCACCGGCTGGCCGCGGGCATCGACCTGGGCACCACCAACTCGCTGGTCGCCACGGTGCAGAGCGCGGTCACGCGGGCGCTGCCCGACGAGGCGGGCCGCAACCTGCTGCCTTCGGTGGTGCGCTACCTGCCAGAAGGCGGCATCGTGGTCGGGCACGAGGCCCAGGCCAGCCAGGCCGAGGACCCGCAGAACACCATCGTCTCGGTCAAGCGTTTCATGGGCCGCCACCTGGCGGACCTGCGCGAAGCCACCGGCCTGCCCTACCGATTCACCGACGGCGCGGGCATGGTGGGCATCCAGACCGCGGCGGGCGAGCGCTCGCCGGTGCAGGTCTCGGCCGACATCCTGAGCGCCCTGCGTGTGCGCGCCGAAGCCTCGCTCGGCGGGCCGCTGGCGGGCGTGGTGATCACGGTGCCGGCCTACTTCGACGATGCCCAGCGGCAGGCCACCAAGGACGCCGCGCGCCTGGCCGGCCTGACCGTGCTGCGCCTGCTCAACGAGCCCACAGCGGCGGCCATCGCCTACGGCCTGGACAAGGCGGCCGAAGGCACCTTCGTGGTCTACGACCTGGGCGGTGGCACTTTCGACGTGTCGGTGCTGCGCCTCACGCGCGGCATCTTCGAGGTGCTGTCCACCGGCGGCGACTCGGCGCTCGGCGGCGACGACTTCGACCGCGCCATCGCCGAGTGGTTCTGCGCCCGCCACGGCATCGCTGGTGTGGCGGCCCTCGCGCCCGTGGCCCAGCGCGCGCTGCTGACGGCGGCGCGCGCGGCCAAGGAAGCGCTGTCGTCCCACGAATCGACCTCGCTGGCGCTGAGCCGCACCGAGGGCGACGCGCTGCAGGCCATCCTGAGCCGCGCCGAATTCGCCCGGCTCGGCGCGCCGCTGATTGCACGCACCCTGTCGGCCACCAGGCGCGCCCTGCGCGACGCGCGCCTCTCCACCGCCGACATCACCGGCGTGGTGCTGGTGGGCGGCTCGACCCGCATGCCGATCGCGCGCAGCGCGGTCAAGGACCTCTTCGGCGTCGAGCCGCTGGCCGACATCGACCCCGACCAGGTGGTCGCGCTGGGTGCGGCCATGCAGGCCGACGTGCTGGCCGGCAACGGCAGTGGCGACGGCTGGCTGCTGCTCGACGTGTGCCCGCTCTCGCTCGGCATCGAAACCATGGGTGGTCTGGTCGAGAAGATCATCCCGCGCAACTCCACCCTGCCCACGGCGCGTGCCCAGGAGTTCACCACCTTCAAGGACGGCCAGACCGCGATGACGCTGCACGTGGTGCAGGGCGAACGCGAGGCCGTGGCCGACTGCCGCTCACTCGCGCGCTTCGAGCTGCGCGGCATTCCCCCCGCGGTGGCGGGCGCGGTGCACGTCCGCGTGAGCTTCCAGATCGACGCCGACGGCCTGCTGTCGGTGACGGCGCGCGAACAGGGAACGGGCATCGAGGCGCACATCGAAGTCAAGCCCACCTACGGCCTGGGCGACACCCAGATCGCCGCCATGCTGCAAGACGCCATCGGCGCCTCGGCGGCCGACATGCAGCTGCGCGCCCTGCGCGAAGCCCAGGTGGACGCCCGCCGCCTGCTCGACGCCACCGAAACCGCGCTGCAGGAAGACGGCGCGCTGCTGAGCGAAACCGAAATGGGCACGATCCGCCAGGCCCTGTTCGCGGTGGCCGATCGGCTCGAAACCGAGGCCCCGGTGGCCGAGCTGCGCGAGGCCACCAACGCCCTGTCGGCCGCCACCGACGCCTTCGCCGCGCGCCGCATGAACGCGTCCATCCAGCACGCGCTGGCCGGGCGCTCCATGGACAGCCTGGCCTAGCGGCGGGGCGGGTCGTATGGTCGTATTGACGCATTGAAAGACCGACATGCCCAAGGTTCGCATCCTGCCCCACCCCGACCTCTGCCCCGAGGGCCGCGAGCTCGATGTCCGGCGCGGTGCCTCGTTGTGCGAGAGCCTGCTGACCCACGGCGTGGCGATCGAGCACGCCTGCGAGATGGTGGCGGCCTGCGCGACCTGCCACGTGCACATCCGAGAAGGCGGCACCTCGCTGGCCGCGCCCGACGACGAAGAAGACGACCAGCTCGACCACGCCTGGGGCCTGGACGCGCAGTCGCGCCTGGCCTGCTGCGTGAAGCTGCGAGACACCGACCTCGTGGTCGAATTCCCGCGCCACACGCGCAACCATGCGCGCGAGCACTGACGGGGGTTTCTTTCCTGCCGCAGCCGCGCGGTGCCAAACACGAGAAGCACCGAGCCCTGTCCGAAACAACACATTTCCGACATGGGCCAGAGGCCAGCCAATGCCTCCCGCTGACCAGACCCGACAAACCGGCCCGGCCAGGCGCTCCAGAAGGTGGTTTGAGAGGGGAAAACGGGTGGCATGCACCTTGCGATGAGGTAGGCAAAGGAAGCCGCCACATGCCCCGCAACCTCATCATCAACGACACCACGCTGCGCGACGGTGAACAGACCGCCGGGGTGGCGTTCACGGAGCACGAGAAGTGCGCCATCGCCTGCGCGCTGTCGGACGCGGGGGTGCCGGAAATGGAGATCGGCATCCCGGCCATGGGCGACGACGAGATCGCCTGCATCAACAGCATTGCCGCCCTGCGTCTGCCCGCGGCGCTGATGGTCTGGGGCCGCCTGACCGACGCGGACCTGGCCAGCGCGCTGCGCTGCGACGCCCACATCGTGCACCTCTCCATCCCCGTGTCCGACATCCACCTGCGGCACAAGCTCAAGCAGTCGCGCGAGTGGGTGCTGGCGCAGGTCACGCGCGTGATCGAGAAGGCCGCGGCGAGCGGGCGCCAGGTTTCGCTCGGCGCCGAAGACGCCTCGCGCGCCGACATCGGCTTCCTGATCGAGGTGGCGCAGCGCGCCCAGGCCTGTGGCGCGAGCCGCCTGCGGTTTGCCGACACCCTGGGCGTGCTCGACCCGTTCAGCACTTTCGACGCCATCGCCCGGCTGCGCGACGCGCTGCACATCGACATCGAGATCCACGCCCACGACGACCTGGGCCTGGCCACGGCCAACACCCTGGCCGCGCTGCGCGCCGGCGCCACCCACGCCAACACCACCGTCAACGGGCTGGGTGAGCGCGCCGGCAACGCCGCGCTGGAAGAGATCGTGATGGGTGTTCGCCACCTGCACCACGGCGACACCGGCGTGGACACGCAGGCCCTGGTGCCGATCTCGCACCTGGTGGCGCGCGCCTCGGGCCGCCAGGTCGCGTTCAACAAGAGCATCGTGGGCGAGGCCGTGTTCACGCACGAGTCGGGCATCCACATCGACGGGCTGCTCAAGCACCCGTCCACCTACGAGGGCTTCGACCCGGGCGAGCTCGGCCGCCAGCGCCGCACGGTGCTGGGCAAACACTCGGGCTCGCAGGCGGTGCGCCAGGCCTATGGCGCCCTGGGCGTGGCCATGGACGATGAAGCACTCACCGGCCGCGTGCTCGCGCGCATCCGCGACCACGCGATGCGCGTGAAACAGGAAGCCACGCCCGACGAGCTGCGCGGCTTCCTGCGGGAAGCCCACGGCGCGGCACCGCAGACGGCCCACACAACGGCCATGGGGCTGGCATGAAGGCCGCGCTGAACACCGCCACCAGCGCGCCCACCCGGGGCACGCCCCGGGCCTCGTGGTGGTCGCTGCTGCGCGAGGACGCGCGCTGCGTACTCGCCCGCGACCCGGCCGCGCGCAGCCTGCTGGAGGTCTGGACCATCTACCCGGGCGTGCAGGCGATCGCGCTGCACCGCCTGGCCCACGCGCTGTGGGCGCGCGGCTGGCGCTACCTGCCGCGCTGGCTGTCGTTCGCCGCGCGATGGTTCACGCAGGTGGACATCCACCCCGGCGCGAGCATCGGCGCGCGCTTCTTCATCGACCACGGCACCGGCGTCGTGATCGGCGAGACCGCCGAGATCGGCGACGACGTGACGCTCTACCACGGCGTCACGCTGGGCGGCACCAGCTGGAACCCCGGCAAGCGCCACCCCACCCTGGGCCATGCGGTGGTGGTGGGTGCGGGCGCCAAGATCCTCGGGCCGATCCGCGTCGGCGACGGCGCGCGCGTCGCAGCCAACTCGGTCGTCATCGAGGCCGTGCCGGACGGCGCCACCGTGGTCGGCATTCCGGGCCGGGTGGTGGCACCGGGGCGGCGCACCACGCACGGCTTCGACCTCGACCACCACCTGATCCCCGACCCGGTGGGCAAGGCCATCGCCTGCCTGCTCGACCGCGTGGCCCAGCTCGAACGCCAGCAGGCCGCGTCGTCGCCCGCCTTCGCCAGCGCGGACGCCAGCTGCGGCGTCTGCGACGACCACTGCGCCGAGCCCAGCTTCTCGCACCCGCTTCGTCAACCCGCCACCATGGAATGAGAGACCCGATGGAAAACTTCATTCAACAACTCAAGGCCCTGTCGTCCGCCGAGGACTTCCTGCAGTACTTCGGCGTGCCGTTCGATCAGGCGGTGGTCAACGTCAGCCGGCTGCACATCCTCAAGCGCTTCTTCCAGTACATCCGGCAGCAGAACCTGCAGGACCAGAGCAACGAGGTGCTGCTGTTCACCAGCTACCGCGAGCAGCTGATGAAGGCCTACGCGGACTTCGTCAGCTCCACCCCGGCCCAGGAAAAGGTGTTCAAGGTGTTCCAGGACGTGGGCGGCCGGCAGCACGTGTCGGTCGACAACCTCAAAGCCTCGCTTCCACAACGCGCCACCGCCTGAAAGGAGCATGGACATGCACATCGTCGTCTGTATCAAGCAGGTGCCCGACTCGGCGCAGATCCGCGTCCACCCGGTCACCAACACCATCATGCGCCAGGGGGTGCCGGCCATCGTCAACCCCTACGACCTGTTTTCGCTGGAGGAAGCGCTGCGCCTGAAGGACAAGTTCGGTGGCAAGGTGACCATGCTCTGCATGGGCCCGCCGCAGGCCGAAGAGGCGCTGCGCAAGTGCATCAGCTTCGGCGCCGACGACGCGGTGCTGGTGACCGACCGCGCCTTCGCCGGTGCCGACACGCTGGCCACGTCCTACGCGCTGGCCGCCGGCATCCGGCAGATCGCCAGCGAGCAGGCGGTGGACATCGTCTTCACCGGCAAACAGACCATCGACGGCGACACCGCGCAGGTGGGGCCGGGCATCGCCAAGCGCATGGGCCTGCAGCTGCTGACCTACGTCTCGCGCATCGTCGAGACCGACCTGGAGGCCCGCACCATCACGGTGGAGCGGCGCGCCGAGGGCGGCGTGCAGGTGCTCAAGACCGCACTGCCCTGCCTGATCACGATGCTGGAGAACACCAACGAGATGCGCTTCGCCAACCTGCCCGCCATGATCCACGCCGCCGGCTACCCGGTGCGCAAGTGGAACAAGGAGCAGGCCGGCATCGAAGACATCGGAAAGATCGGCCTCAAGGGTTCGCCCACGGTGGTGAGCAAGGTCTTCGGGCCGACGCCGCGCAGCGAAAAGGCCGACATGCTCGACATGGAAACGACCACCCTGCGCGACATGTCGCTCAACCTGCTGCAGAAGGTGTTCACCCGCCATCCGACCCTGGAATCCGACCTGTTGATGAAGGAGCTGTCATGACCGAACCCGCCGCACCCGCCAAGCGCCCCGCCGGCCGAGGCCGCAACCTGGAGCTGTCGGACGAACTCAAGGCCTACAAGGGCGTCTGGGTCTTCATCGAACACGACCGCGGCCATGTGCACAGCGTGTCGTGGGAACTGCTGGGCGAAGCGCGCAAGCTGGCCGACAAGCTGGGCAGCGCGGTGGGCGCCGTGCTGCTCGGCGGCCCCGACGAGCAGCTGGAGAAGTTCGCCGCCGAAGCCTTCACCTTCGGCGCCGACACCGCCTACATCATGAAAGACCCGGTGCTCAAGGGCTACCGCAACGAGCCCTTCACCAAGGGCCTGACCGATCTGGTCAACAAGTACCAGCCCGAGATCCTGCTGCTGGGCGCCACCTCGATGGGCCGCGACCTGGCGGGCTCGGTGGCGACCACGCTGCTCACCGGCCTGACGGCCGACTGCACCGAGCTCAACATCGACCCGGCCACCCGCGCCCTGGCGGCCACGCGGCCCACTTTTGGGGGCTCGCTCTACTGCACCATCATGACCCTGGCCTACCGCCCGCAGATGGCCACGGTGCGCCCGCGCGTGATGCTCATGCCCAAGGCCGAGCCCGGCCGCGGCGGCGAGACGGTGCAGGAGACGCTGGGCATGGTGGAGACGCAGATCGTCACCAAGCTGCTCGACTTCATCGCCGACGCCAACAGCCACCAGATCAACCTGCCCTACGCGGACGTGATCGTCAGCGGCGGCAAGGGCATGAAGAACCCCGAGAACTTCAAGCTGCTGTTCGAGCTGGCGCGCGTGCTCGGCGGCGAAGTGGGCGCCACCCGGCCCTGCGTGCAGGCCGGCTGGGTGGAGGCGGAGCGCCAGGTCGGCCAGACCGGCAAGACCGTGCGGCCCAAGCTCTACATCGCCGCGGGCATCTCGGGCTCGGTGCAGCACCGGGTCGGCATGGATGCGTCGGACGTGATCGTGGCGATCAACACCGACGCCAATGCGCCCATCTTCGAGTTCGCGCACTACGGCATCGTGGGCAACGCGATGCAGGTGCTGCCCGCGCTGACCCAGGCCTTTTCCGCCCATCTGGCCCTGCGCAGCCGGCAGGTGGCCTGACCCGCTCACAGGAGAATGCGATGAAAAAACCCTCTCAATTCGATGCCATCGTCGTGGGCGCGGGGCCCTCGGGCAACGCCTGCGCCTACACCATGGCCAAGGCCGGTCTCAAGGTGCTGCAGATCGAACGCGGCGAATACCCGGGCAGCAAGAACGTGCAGGGTGCGATCCTGTACGCCAAGGCACTCGAAGAGATCATTCCCGATTTCCGCGAAGACGCGCCGCTGGAGCGCCACATCATCGAACAGCGCATGTGGCTGCTCGACGAGAGTTCCTTCGTCGGCACCCACATCCGCAGCGAAGACCACAACAAGCCGCCGTACAACCGCTACACCATCATCCGCGCGCAGTTCGACAAATGGTTCAGCTCCAAGGTGCGCGAGGCCGGCGCGCTGCTGATCTGCGAGACCACCGTGAACCACCTCATCATGGACGGCGACCAGGTGGTGGGCGTGCAGTGCGACCGCGAACAGGGTGACATCTACGCCGACGTGGTGGTGCTGGCCGACGGCGTGAACTCCACGCTGGCGCGCAAGGCCGGGTTCCATGGCGACATCCAGGCCGGCGACGTGGCACTGGCCGTGAAGGAAATCCTCTTCATGCCCGAAGAGACCATCCGCCAGCGCTTCAACATCGGCGAAGAATCGGGCGTCGTCATCGAGATGATCGGCCGCATCACCGACGGCATGATGGGCACCGGCTTCCTCTACACCAACAAGGAGTCGCTGACCATCGGCGTGGGCTGCATGCTGGGCGACTTCAAGAACAACCCGAACCGCACCAGCCCCTACGTGCTGCTCGAACAGATGAAGCGCCACCCCGCCATCGCCCCGCTGATCGAGGGCGGCGAGATGAAGGAGTACTGCGCCCACCTGATCCCGGAAGGCGGCTTCCATGCCATTCCGCAGGTCTACGGCAACGGCTGGATGATCGTGGGCGACTCGGGTGGCTTCGTCAACGCGGTGCACCGCGAAGGCTCCAACCTCGCCATGACCACCGGGCGCCTCGCGGGCGAAGCGGTGATCGCCGCCAAGGCCGCGAACCGGGGTTTCGACAGCAAGGCGCTCAAGAGCTACAAGACCGCGCTCGACGCCAGCTTCGTGATGAAGGACCTGCACAAGTACCGCGACATGCCGGCCGTGCTGCACAAGAACCCGCAATTCTTCACCAGCTACCCCGACATGGTGGCGCAGGCCGCGCGCACCATGATCACCGTGGACGGCGTGGACAAGAAAACCAAAGAGCGCGAAATCTTTGCCCACTTTCGCAAGACCCGCAAACTCACCGGACTGGTGGGCGACGCGTACAAACTCTGGAAGGCCATCCGATGAACGCCATCACCGTCAATGTGGAAGAAAAGCTCTTCCAGAACCGCTACCGCGTCGACGCCGGACGGCCGCACATCCGGATCAAGGACGCCAGCGTCTGCACCAACGACTGCGTCGTCAAGAGCTGCACCTTCGTCTGCCCGGCCTCCTGCTACAAGACCGAAGGCAACGGCGCGGTGACCCTGATCACCGACGGCTGCCTGGAGTGCGGCAGCTGCCGCGTCATCTGCAGCGAACACCTGAACGTGGACTGGGAATACCCACGCGGCGGCCACGGCATTCTGTTCAAGTTCGGGTAGCGGTCCCACCCCGTTGCCTGCTCATCGCACGCAGCGGGCCATGAAAGGCTGCCAGCGCTCCATGTGTGCGTTGCCGTACGGACCGCAAGAAACGGACTGGTCACCATGCACCGTCCGCCTGCCTCTCTCGCCCTTGAGAGAACGCGGGCGCAACTGCCGAGGTGCCTCCCATGACCGCGTACCGAAGTCTCCAGGTGTTCAGCCATATCGTGCTCGGTTTGATGGCCACCGGCATCGCGTACGCCGCCGCCATCAGCGTCATTCACTGGACGGGCATCAGCGTCTGACGCGGGTGCAGACACATGAACAAGCGCCAGGCACGGTATTTCGCGATCGGCTCCACGCTGCTCGCCACGCTGATCTTTCTCGGCCTCACCATCGACAGCCACCGCCAGTTCCCGAAGCTGACGAACGCGCAGAACATCACGCCCGCGGTCACGCTGGGCAAGAACACCTGGCACAAGAACAACTGCATCAACTGCCACACCATCTTTGGTGAAGGTGCGTATTACGCGCCCGACCTGACCAAGATCGCACAGCAGCGCGGCGCGCCCTACCTGCGGGCCTTCCTGAAAGACCCGTCGAAGTTCTACGACGAGCAGCGCCACCGGCGGCTCATGCCCCAGCAGAACCTGAGCGATGCCGAGATTGACGGCCTGATCGCGTTTCTCGACTGGGTGAGCCAGGTGGACAACCAGGGCTGGCCACCGCGGCCGATCATGGTCACCGGCCTGGGCGCCACAGGAGGGAACGCGACTGTCCCCGCCGTGGCGGCGGCTTCGACGCCTGCAGGATCGACCTCAGCGGCAGCCACCTCCGACAAAGACCCGGTGGCCCTGGGCGAGCGGATGTTCAGAACCGCCGCCCCCGCCTGCACCGCCTGCCACTCCCTCACGGCGGGCGCCGACATGGCGGGCCCCTCGCTGGCGGGCATCGCCACACGCACGCAGCAGACCCTGGCCTCACCCGGCTACAAAGGCACCGCCACCGACCTGGCGAGCTACCTTCGCGAGTCCATCACCCAGCCCAGCGCGCACCTGGTCGCAGGCCCCATGTACTCGGCCGACGGGGTCTCGTTCATGCCGAACACCTACGGCAAGGACCTGACGCCCGAACAGGTCACCCACCTCGCGGCGTACCTGGCGACCTTCAAGTAACGGGCTGCGACGCCGCCAAGCCCACACCGGCAGCGGGCCACCGCCGCCCCTCTGCAGGAGTTTCGACATGCGCTACAGGTCTCAATCGGTTGCCTACTGGTATTTCGCCGTGGCCATGGTGTTGTTCGGGTTGCAGCTGGTGTTTGGCCTGCTGTCGGCCGCCAAATACCTCGGGCCCGATCCGCTGCTCAACATCCTGCCCTTCGATGTGACCAAGGTGATCCACACCAACCTGCTGATCGTGTGGGTGCTCACTGGCTTCATGGGCGCCACCTACTGGATGGTGCCCGACGAATCGCGCACCGAGCTCTACAGCACCCGGCTCGCCTATGTGCAGCTGGTCCTGTGGACCCTGATGGGCGTGACCGCCGTGGTGGGCTATCTGTTTCGCTACGGCACCGGCAACAAGCTGCTGGAGCAGCCCCTGCCGCACAAGATCGTGATCGTGATCTGCATGCTGATCTTTCTCTACAACATCGGCATGACGATCTGGCGCTCCAAACGCTTCACCACCACGGAGGGCGTGCTCGTGCTCGGTCTCGGCCTGGCCGCGCTGCTGTACCTGCCCGCGCTGCTGGAGTACGAGAACTACACCGTCTCCATCTACTACCGCTGGTGGACGATCCACCTCTGGGTGGAAGGCGTGTGGGTGATGATCCAGGGCGGCTTTCTGGCCTATCTGTTGATCCGCTTGTCCGGCGCCGACCGGGAGGTCATGGAAAAGTGGCTGTATGTGATCGTGGGCCTGGTCTTCATCGCCGGCATTCTGGGCACGGCACACCACTACTACTGGGTGGGCGTGCCGTCGTACTGGTTGCCCATCGGTGGCATCTTCAGCGCGCTGGAGCCCGCGGCGCTGGTGGGCATGGCGATGTTCGCGTATTCGGCCATGCGCCGCGCGGGCCTGTCGCACCCCAACACGCTGGCCCTGCACTGGACCATCGGCAGCGCGGTGTTCACCCTGTTCGGGGCCGGCCTGCTGGGCCTGGCGCACACGTTCCCTGACGTCAACAAATGGACCCACGGCACGCTGATCACTGCCATGCACGGGCACGCCGCTTTCTACGGCGCCTACGCCATGATCGTGCTGGCCATGATCACCTACGCGCTGCCAGCGATGACGCCGGGGCGCAGCGAACAAGGCAGCAGCCTCGGCTACTGGGCGTTCTGGATGCAGGTCGGCGGCATGTTCGGCATGACGCTGTCGTTTGCCACCGCCGGCATCGCGCAGGTCTATCTGGAGCGCATCATGGGCATGGGCTATCTCGACGCCCAACTGAAGATACAGGTGCACTTCGTCATGCTGATCGCCACCGGCTCGCTGTTCGCGACCGGCGTGGGGCTGTTCATCTACGACTTCTTCCGCCATGCACCCCGCTTCGACCTCGACGAGGAGGCCATGACGACAGGCGCTCCCACCGCCGGGACGGTCTTGCCCACCGCGTCAGTAAGGCCATGACCACCGCGCTGCTCCACACCGTTGACCCGCTGGACCGGTCAGAACCATCGACCGGCAGCGAGCCGTATTACCTACCATCGGGCGCCGAGGTGGCCATCTTCGAGCACTGCCATGCCTTGCGGCTGGCCGTGATGCTCAAGGGCCCCACCGGGTGCGGCAAGACCCGTTTTGTCGAACACATGGCCTGGAAGCTCAAGCGCCCCCTGGTCACGATTTCCTGCCACGACGACCTGAGCGCGAGCGATCTGATCGGCCGCTTCCTGATCCGCAACGACGGCACGGCCTGGCAGGACGGGCCCCTGACCCGCGCTGTGCGCGAGGGCGCCATCTGCTACCTCGACGAAGTGGTCGAAGCCCGGCAAGACACCACGGTGGTGCTGCATTCCTTGACCGACCACCGCCGCATGCTGCCGATCGACAAGACCGGCGAGACACTGGTGGCGGCACCCGGCTTTCAGCTGGTCATCTCCTACAACCCGGGCTACCAGCGCATGCTCAAAGACCTCAAGCCCAGCACGCGGCAGCGCTTCGTGGCGCTCGACTTCGACTTCCCTCCCGCTGCGCGTGAGGCGGCCATCATCGAGAGCGAGGCCGGCGCCGACCATGCCACGGCCGTGGCGCTGGTGTCGCTCGGGCAACGCTTGCGCCAACTGCGCGACCGCGGATTGGCGGAGGTGCCGAGCACCCGCTTGTTGATCGCAGCGGCCGCGCTGGTGGCCAGTGGCGTCCCCACGCGGCAGGCTTGCCACAGCGCCGTGGTGTCGCCGCTGTCGGACGACGAAGCGCTGGTGGGCGCGATGCGCGATCTGGTCGACGCCACCTTCGTCTGATCGAGTAACACCCCCATGGCCGAAGCCGAGGACGTGATCACCGACGTGGCCCGCCACGCGACCGTTTTCACACAGACCCTGTGGCGACGGCATCGGGCCAGGACACCGCCCCGGCCCATGACCCTGCTGGCCGATGTGGCGCCGCGTCTGGGCCTGCTGATCAAGGCGGTGTTCGGCACGGCCTACCGCTTGCGCACGGCGCAGATGCCAGCAAGGCCCACTTGGCTCGCCAAGACCTTCCAGCGCAACGCTTTCCCGCAGGCGCGCATGGCGCTGCCGGCCACAGATGGCCAGTGCATCTGGTTGCCGTCTGAAACCGGCCTGACCGACACCACGCTGGCCATGGACCGCTTTCGCACCATGGCCCTGGTACAGGCCATGCGGGCGAGCCGGGGCAGCGCCGCGGGCGTGGACCACTGTGACTCGCCGCTGGTTCTCGACATCTACCTGCTGCTGGAAGCCATTGCGGCCGACGCGGCGCTGGCGCGCCTGTTGCGCGGCATGTCCAGCTCCTTGAACAGCTGGCGCCGCGCAGCGCTGGCTGCCCGTCCGCCGCTGGCACAGTTCCCCGCAGCGCGCCGACCTCTGGAAGCCTGGGTGCGCGCCTTGATCGCGCAGCCTTGCGATGGGCCGAATAAGCATGCGCCCATCGATACATCGCCGGAAGAATCGGCCTGCATCGCACGTCTCCTTGCGGCCGAGATGGTCCGGGACTTGGCCAGCGCGGGGCGCCTGGGCGCCCCGTCCCTGTTCCTGGACGGCTGGACCGGCGCGTTGCGCAAGCCGGGCGATGCCATGGACCCACGCCTTGAAGGCAGCGACCCGATCGGCGACACCGCCGAACGCACGACTCGCAGCGCGCGCCTGGTGCGTCGCCCCGAAGTGCGTGAAGGCGCCGAGCAGGAAGATGACACGGCGCAGGGCGCCTGGATGATCCCGCCCGAAGCACCCCACGAACAGGCCGAGGACCCGCTCGGAATGCAGCGGCCAACCGACCGCGACCAGCATGCGGCGGCCGACGAGTTCGCCGACCTGGTCTCCGATCTCGCCCAGGCGCGGCTGGTCTGGACGCCGGGCCAGGCCCCGGAGGTATTGCTGTCCGACGACCCGCCCACGGTACATCCCCGTCACACCAAGGCTGCCGCGTCCGACGCACCCCAGGCGTTCTGCTACCCCGAGTGGGATTGCCGGATCGAGGCCTACCGCCACCCCGGCGCCACGGTGCGGGTGCTGGCAGCACCGGTGGGAGTACAGCAGTGGGTGGACGACACCCTGGCCGAGCATCGCCCGGTGCTCGGCGCCATACGCCAGCGTTTCGCGGCACTGCGCCCCCAGCGCACGCTGCGGCGCCGCCAGACAGACGGCGACGACATCGACCTGGAAGCCTGCGTCGAAGGACTGGCGAACATGCGCGCCGGTTGGCCGATGACCCAGGACCTGTATTGCTCGCAACAGCGGTCCCGGCGAAACATGGCGATCCTGATACTCATTGACGTCAGCGGATCCACCGATGGCTGGATCTCGAGCCGCCGCAGGGTCATCGACGTCGAGCGCGAAGCCTTGCTGCTGGTGTGCATCGCCCTCGGGGCGATGGGCGAGCCCTTCGCGGTGCAGGCCTTCTCGGGCAATGGGCCCAATGCGGTGAGCGTGTGGGACATCAAGCGCTTCGAGGAGTCATACAGCCCCGCCGTGGCGCTGCGCATCGCGGCGCTGGAGCCCGACCAGTACACGCGGGCGGGCACCGCCCTGCGCCACGCCAGCGCCGCGCTCATGCGCGAAAGCGCCACGCACCGGCTGCTGCTGCTGTTGTCCGATGGCAAACCGAACGACAGCGATGTCTATGAAGGCCGCTACGGCATCGAAGACACCCGCCAGGCCGTGACCGAAGCGAAGCTGCAGGGCATCTCGCCGTTTTGCCTGGCCGTGGACCGGCAGGCCACCAGCTACCTGCCCACCGTGTTTGGTGCCCACCAGTACGCGCTGCTGCCGACGCCGGACGCACTGCCGACTGCGTTGCTGGACTGGATGCAGCGGCTGGTGAAGAGGTAGCCAGAAAAACAAAAAGGGTTAGCAGATACGTACCTGCTAACCCTTGTGCTGACTGGCGGAGTGGACGGGGCTCGAACCCGCGACCCCCGGCGTGACAGGCCGGTATTCTAACCAACTGAACTACCACTCCGCAGTGGTGCAGCTTTTGCCTGAGGCTTTCGCTTCAGGCCAAGTGCCACAAACTTGGCGACCCTACGGGGATTCGAACCCCGGTACTCACCGTGAAAGGGTGATGTCCTAGGCCTCTAGACGATAGGGTCAAAACCTTGGAACTAACCGAACTTCGCATTGTATCAGCGCCTTTAACAAGTACCGACACAAGCTTCACAAATTGTGGTGGAGGTAAGCGGGATCGAACCGCTGACCTCTTGCATGCCATGCAAGCGCTCTCCCAGCTGAGCTATACCCCCACAGGGTTTGTTGATTCACGCTTCGCATGTCACCGCTTGGTGTGAATCAGCAAGCCTCAAATTATAGGACATTTTTCAGCGATTTTGAAGCCGCGTCAAAACTGTTTGTTGATTTTGCAATTCGAGCACCGCGTCGAGCGACGGCGTCTGCGCCGTGCCCATCACCAGCACGCGCACCGGCATCGCCAGTTGCGGCATCTTGATGCCATGGGCGGTGATGGTTTCCTTGATGGCCGCCGAGATACTGGCCTTGTTCCAGGCACTGGCGGCGAGCTTCTCGGACAGCGTGGCCAGCGCGGGCTGAATGGCGGGCGTGACGTGTTGCGCACGCTCTTCGGCGCTGGGTGCAACGTCGGCGTAAAACGCGGCGGCCCAGCCGGCCAGCGCCACCGTGGTGTCGCAGCGGTCCTTGAACAGACCGCAGATGGCGGCCAGGCGCTCATCGGCGGTGATGCCGCGCTTGAGCAGTTGCTCGGCCACCAGCGGCGCCAACGCGGCATCGTCCATGGCCTTCAGGTGCTGGGCGTTGACCCAGCGCAGCTTGGCTTCGTCGAACTGGGCGGCGCTGCGGCCCAGGTGGTCCAGGTTGAACCATTCGAGGAACTGCGCGCGGCTGAAGATTTCGTCGTCGCCGTGGCTCCAGCCCAGGCGCGCGAGGTAGTTCACCATCGCATCGGGCAGATAGCCTTCGTCGCGGTATTGCGTGACCGGCTTGGCGCCGTTGCGCTTGCTCATCTTCTCGCCCTGCTCGTTGAGCACGGTGGGCAGGTGGGCATAGACCGGCGGCTCCTTGCCGAGCGCGCGGAAGATGTTGATCTGGCGCGGCGTGTTGTTCACGTGGTCGTCGCCACGGATCACGTGCGTGATCGCCATGTCGATGTCGTCCACGACCACGCAGAAGTTGTAGGTGGGCGTGCCGTCGGGCCGCGCGATCACCAAGTCGTCGAGTTCGTCGTTGCGGATCTCGATCAGGCCCTTGACCTTGTCGTCCCAGGCCACCACACCACCTTGCGGGTTCTTGAAGCGCAGCACCGGCTTCACACCTTCCGGCACCGGCTGCAAGACCTTGCCCGGCTCGGGCCGCCAGGTGCCGTCGTAGCGTGGCTTCTCCTTGTTGGCCATCTGGCGCTCGCGCAAGGCATCAAGCTCGGCCATGCTCATGTAGCAGGGGTAGACATGGCCCGCGGCCACCATCTCGGCCAGCACCGCCTTGTAGCGGTCCATGCGCTGCATCTGGTAGAACGGCCCTTCGTCGTGGTCCAGGCCCAGCCACTTCATGCCTTCGATGATCACGTCCACCGCGGCCTGCGAGGAACGTTCGAGGTCGGTGTCTTCGATGCGCAGCACGAAAACGCCGCCGGTGGCGCGGGCGAAGGCCCAGGGGTACAGGGCCGAGCGGATGTTGCCCAGGTGGATGAAGCCGGTGGGCGAGGGAGCAAAGCGGGTACGGACGGTCATGTGAGGGATCGCAAAAATCAGAGGCTGGAGAGACCGCGGTCCAGGTCGGCGCGGATGTCGTCCAGGTGTTCGAGGCCGACGGCCACGCGGATCAGTCCCTGGCCGATGCCGGCGGCCTGGCGCTGCGCCTCGGACAGCTTGCCATGCGAGGTGCTGGCGGGGTGGGTGCACAGGGTCTTGGTATCGCCCAGGTTCGTGCACAGCGAGAGCACCTGCATCTGGTCCAGCACATGGAAGGCGCGCTGGCGCGCCTGCTCGGGGCTGGCGGCTTTCACATCGAAGGACAGCACCGCGCCGCCGATTCCGTTCATCTGGCGCATGGCCAATGCGTGCTGGGGATAGCTGGCCAGGCCGGGGTAGTACACCCGGGCCACCGCGGGATGCGCTTCCAGCCACTGAGCCAAAGCCAAGGTCTGCGCGCTCTGGGCTTTCATGCGAAGGTCCAGTGTCTCCAGGCCCTTGAGCACCACCCAGGCGTTGAAGGGCGAGAGCACCATGCCGGAGTTCTTCTGCACCGGCAGGAACTTGTCGCGCACCATGGCGGCGCTGGCGCACAGGGCGCCCGCCATCACGCGGCCCTGCCCGTCCAGGTATTTGGTGCCGGAGTGCATGACGATGTCAGCCCCGAAATCCACCGGCCGTTGAAGGGCGGGCGAAGCGAAGCAGTTGTCCACGGCCAGCAGCGCGCCTGCGCCGTGAGCGAGGTCGGCCAGGGCCTGGATGTCGCACACCTCGCCCAGCGGGTTGGTGGGCGTTTCGGCGAACAGCAGCCGGGTACTGGGCCGCATGGCCGCGCGCCAGGCGGCCAGATCGGTTTGCGGCACCACCGAGGTTTCCACGCCGAAGCGGCCGAACTCGGAGCCGACCAGCTTGAGCGTGGATCCGAACATGGACTGCGAAATGATGACGTGGTCGCCCGCCTTGAGCAGGCTGAAGCACATCAGCATGACCGCGGCCATGCCCGAGGCGGTGGCCATGCAGGCCTCGGCACCTTCCATGGCGGCCAGGCGCATCTCGAAGCTGGTGACCGTCGGGTTGCCGGAGCGGCCGTAGGTGTAACCGTCGTCTTCACCAGCAAAGCGGCGTGCGGAGTCTTCGGCGGACGGCTGCACATAGCCGCTGGTCAGGTACAGGGCCTCGGAGTTCTCGCCGTACTGGCTGCGCTCGGTCGCCAGCCGCACCGCCAGGGTTTCGCGGTGCAGGGCGTCAGCGGATTTCGCGTTCGATGACATAACGGATCAGGCGGTCTGCGCGTTGGGCAGCGCCAGGCGCGAGGTGTCTTCCTCGCCTTCTTCGGTCTGGTCGCGCCCGGCGTTCAGGCGCGCGATGTCTTCGAGCGTGATGTCTCCGGTGACGTACACGCCGTCAAAACAGGACGCATCGAAACCGGCGAGTTTGGGGTTGAGCGAGCCAATGGCCAGCTTCATGGCGTCCACGTCCTGGTAGATCAGCGCATCGCAACCGATGCTCAGGCGCACCTCTTCGACCGTGCGGTTGTGCGCCACGAGTTCGTCGGGCGTGGGCATGTCGATGCCATAGACGTTGGGGTAACGCACCGGTGGCGCGGCACTGGCCAGGTAGACCTTGCGGGCCCCGGCGTCGCGCGCCATCTGCACGATTTCGCGGCTGGTGGTGCCGCGCACGATGGAGTCGTCCACCAGCAGCACGTTGCGGCCCTTGAATTCGCTGGCGATCACGTTGAGCTTCTGGCGCACCGACTTCTTGCGCACGCCCTGCCCCGGCATGATGAAGGTGCGGCCCACGTAGCGGTTTTTCACGAAGCCTTCGCGGTACGGCAGGCCGAGCAACTGGGCCAGCTCCATCGCGCTGGGTCGCGACGATTCGGGGATCGGGATGACCACGTCGATCTCGTTCGGCGGCACGGTGGAGACCACGCGTTTGGCCAGGGTTTCGCCGAGGTTCAGACGCGCCTGGTAGACCGAGATGCCGTCGAGCACGGAGTCGGGACGGGCCAGGTAGACGAACTCAAAAATGCAGGGGTTGTGGCTGACCTTGTCGGCGCACTGCTGGAACTGCATGTTGCCCTCCAGGTCCACAAACAGCGCCTCACCGGGCATCACATCGCGGTCCAGCTCGAAACCGTTGCCTTCGAGGGTGACGGATTCGCTCGCCACCATCACGCCGGCGTCGCTGTGGCCCACGCAGAGCGGGCGGATGCCGTAGGGGTCGCGAAACGCCACCAGGCCATGGCCGGCGATGAGCGCCACCACCGCATAGGAGCCGCGCACGCGCTGGTGCACGCCGCGCACCGCCGCGAACACGTCGGCCGGCTTGAGGGTGATGCCACGCGTGACTTTCTCCAGCTCGTGCGCCAGCACGTTGAGCAACACCTCGGAATCGCTCTCGGTGTTGATGTGGCGGTGATCGGCCTGAAACAGTTCCTGCTTGAGCGCGTGGGCATTGGTCAGGTTGCCGTTGTGCACCAGCACCAGGCCAAACGGCGCGTTCACGTAGAAGGGCTGCGCCTCTTCTTCGGAGTAGGCGTTGCCGGCGGTCGGGTAACGCACCTGGCCCAGGCCGCAGTTGCCCGGCAGCGCACGCATGTTGCGGGTGCGGAACACGTCGCGCACCATGCCCTTGGCCTTGTGCATGAAAAACTTGCGGCCCTGTTGGGTCACGATGCCGGCCGCGTCCTGGCCCCGGTGCTGCAGCAGCAGCAACGCGTCATAAATCAGTTGGTTGACCGGCGCTTTGCTCACCACGCCCACGATTCCACACATGTTCGGATCCTTACGGAAAAAGACAAAAACCCTACGTCAGGTAGCGCGACAGCGCCTCGGGCAGCAAGGGCTTGAGCGCGTGCAGCGTGTCGGTGAGCGTGTCCGCCACCACCGACTCCCGCCACCAGTCCTGCGTCTGCAGGGACGTCATGCTCACCACCACCGTCACACCCAGCAATATCACCAAACCGCGGACCAGGCCAAAGGCCCCGCCCAGAATCCGGTCCACGGGCCGCAGGCCCACGGACTCCACCAATTTCTTCACCAGCCACGCCACCAGTCCACCGGCAAACGCCGCGACCAGAAACACCACCACGAAACCCGCGGCCAGCCGCACCGGCGGCGACGCGCCCTCCATGGGCAGCCAGGCCCCCACCTCGGTGGCATAAGCCTGCGCCAGCACGAACGCCACCACCCAGCCGGCCACCGACAGCACCTCGTAGACCAGCCCGCGCCACAACCCCAGCAGCGCCGACAGCAACAACACGGCCAACAGGGCCCAGTCCAACCAACTCATCGGCATCAGATCCCGGCCGGACCGGCGGCGTTCCTCACAGCGTCAGCACGGCGGCGGGCAGCCCCAGCGCCTTCACGCGCGACGCTGCCTTTTCAGCCTCGGATTTGCTGGCAAAAGGGCCCAGACGCACACGGATGCGCTTGCCATCGGGCGTTTCGGCCACATGGGTGTAGGTCTTGAGCCCGGCGCGTTCCAGTTTCAAACGCACTTCACGCGCCCGCACCGCATCGGCAAAAGCGCCCACCTGCACCACGGCGCGCACGGCCGCAGGGCTGGTGGCTTTGTCTTCAGGCAACGCTCGCGCCCGGTCGGCTTCGGCAGACTTGGCAGGAGCGGCGGCCGGCGCCGACGGTTTGGCCTCGGGCTGCGGCTTTTCAAGAGGGGTGGGATCTGCCTTGGCGGGCTCGGTCTTGGCCTGGGGCGATTTGTCGGCTTCCGGCGTCGCGGTCGGATCGGAGCGCGTCGGCTCCACGATCTCTTCGCGCGCCCCCAGGCTTTCGCCGGTGGACAGCGCGGCGGTTTCAACGGGCGCCGGTGCGGGCTTAGGCTCCGTCTTGCTGCTGGTGGCCGCCTTGGGGGCCGGCAGCGCCGGGGCCGGGTTTCTGGCGGGAATTTCGATCGGAATGTCCACCGAGATCGGGCGCGGCTGGGTGTCGAACAGCAGCGGAAAGCCCAGCACGCCCAGCAACACCAGCACGCTGGCACCGATCAGGCGGTGGCGCGCACGGCGCCGCACAGCCTCGATGCTCTGCGGCGGGGGTGTCGTTGGATTGCCCTGGGAGCCTGAACGGGAAGTGATCATTCGGGGTGGACCAATGCGCCATCAATGCCTGGCGGGGAGCGCGACACGGCATTCGCGCTGTGTGGGAGGCTTCAGGAAGCCAGGTGTTTTGCAGACATTCGCGGGACGCCGTCCTGCAAAACACCACCCACGGTGAAGAACGAACCGAAGACCACGATTCTATCAGCGGGGTCCGCCGCCGACACCGCGGCGCGCAAGGCGTCCATCGGGCCGGCGTGGACGCCCGCCACCCGGCTTTTCCCGCCGGGCGCGGTGGCCGGCGAGGCCTCCAGCAACTCGGCCAGCGCCCGGCCCGTGCTGGCCCGGGGCAGCGGCAGGTCGGTCACATGCCAACGGTCGATCAGCGGTGCGATGCGTTCCAGCATGGCGCCCAGGTCCTTGTCGGCCATGGCGCCGAACACGGCATGGGTGGTCGGGTAATAGCCCATGGCATCGAGGTTTTCGGCCAGCGCCGCCACGGAATGCGGGTTGTGGGCCACGTCCAGCACCAGAGTGGGCGTGCCGGGCACGATCTGGAAGCGCCCGGGCAGCTCCACCATGGCCAGCCCGTTGCGCACCGCCTGGGCCGTGACCGGCAGGCGCGGGCGCAGGGCCTCGATGGCCGCCAGCACGCCCGAGGCGTTGACCAGCTGGTTGGCGCCGCGCAGCGCCGGGTAGGCCAGGCCGCTGTAACGCCGGCCACCGTGGGACGGATGCATGGCCCAGCCCCACTGCTGCTGGTCGCCCGCGAAATGGAAGTCTTTGCCCAGGCGCCACAGCTCGGCGCCCACTTCCAACGCCCGGTCCAGCACGCTTTGCGGCGGCACCGGATCGCTCACCACCACCGGACGGCCGGTGCGCATGATGCCGGCCTTCTCGTAACCGATGGCTTCGCGGTCCGGCCCCAGGATGGCCATGTGGTCCAGCGCGATGCAGGTGATCACGGCGCAGTCGGCGTCCAGGATGTTCACGGCGTCCAGCCGACCGCCCAGACCCACTTCCAGAATCACCACCTCCAGCCCGCTGCGCGACAAGGTGCGCAGGATCGCCAGCGTGGTGAATTCGAAATAACTCAGACTGATGCTGTTCTCATCACCGCCCTGCCCCAGCCGGGCCGCCTCCACCTCGGCGAAGGCGGGCAGCAGCGCGTCGGCGGCCACCGCCTGACCCTGGATGCGGCAACGCTCCTCGAAATGCACCAGGTGCGGCGAGGTGTAGACGCCGGTGCGGTAGCCCGCTTCGCCGTAAATGGCTTCGAGCATGGCGCAGGTGGAGCCCTTGCCGTTGGTGCCCGCCACGGTGATCACCGGGCAGTCCATCGCCAGCCCCATGCGCTGCGCCACGCGCTGCACGCGGTCCAGGCCCATGTCGATGGTGACGGGGTGCAGGCGCTCGCAGTGCGCGAGCCAGTCTTCAAGCGTTTTCATAGAGTCCGGCATTGTCGCGCACCGGCGGGCTCAGCGCCTCAGGTCGCGAAGCGGTCGGTGGCTTCGATCAGGCGCGTGAGGATGCCGGGTTCGTTGAACGCGTGCCCGGCGTCCGGCACCAGGTGGAATTCGGCCTGCGGCCAGGCCCGGTGCAGCGCCCAGGCCGTGCGGGCGGGGGTGCAGACGTCGTAACGGCCCTGCACGATCACGCCGGGAATGGCGGCCAGTTTGCCGGCGTCGCGGATGAGCTGGCCTTCGTCCATCCAGCCGTCGTGCACAAAGTAGTGGTTTTCGATGCGCGCGAAGGCCAGCGAAAACGCGTCGTTCGAATGTTTGGCGGTGTTGGCCTCATCGGGCAGCAGGCGGATGGTCTGCCCTTCCCACAGGCTCCAGGCGCGCGCGCAGGCCAGTTGTTCGGCCGGGTCCGCCCCGGTCAGGCGCCGGCGGTAGGCGCCGATCAGGTCGCCCCGCTCGGCCTCGGGGATGGGCGCCACAAAACCCTCCCACAGATCCGGGAACAGCCACGAAGCGCCCTCCTGGTAGTACCAGAGCAGTTCCTCGCGCCGCAGCGTGAAGATGCCGCGCACGATCAGCGCCGACACGCGCTCGGTGTGCGTCTGCGCATAGGCCAGCGCCAGCGTGCTGCCCCAGGAACCGCCGAACACCAGCCAGCGGTCCACGCCCAGCATCTCGCGCAGGCGCTCCATGTCGGCCACCAGGTGCCAGGTGGTGTTGTTCTCCAGCGAGGCGGCGGGCAGGGAACGCCCGCAACCGCGCTGGTCGAACAGCAGCACGCAGTAGCGCTCGGGATCGAACAGCCGGCGGTGATCGGCCGAACAGCCCGAGCCCGGCCCGCCATGCAGGAACACTGCCGGTTTTCCCTTCGGGTTGCCACACAGCTCCCAATAGACCGAGTGGCCGTCGCCGGTGTCGAGCACGCCGGTCTGAAACGGTTCGATGGGCGGATAAAAGTCGCGCTGGGCCATGGTGATCTCTTCCGGTTTGGCCGCGCCTGCCGAGAGACGCGTGCCAGAATTCAAGGATGACCACACTCTACGGCATCCCCAACTGCGACACCGTCAAGAAGGCCCGCGCCTGGCTGGCGGAACACGGCGTCCAGCACACGTTCCACGACTTCAAGAAACAGGGCGTTCCCGAGGCCGACCTCGACCGCTGGCTGGCCTCAGCGGGTTGGGAAAAGCTCGTCAACCGCAAGGGCACGACCTGGCGCGGGCTGGACGATGCCACGCGCAACGCGGTGGTGGACAACGCCAGCGCCAACGCCTTGTTGATGGCCCACGCCAGCGTGATCAAGCGTCCGGTGGTGGTGTGGGCGGACGGTGCCATCACCGTCGGCTTCGACGCTGCCGACTGGCAACACCGCGCCTGACTGGCCCCACCCGCCTAAAATTGCGGTTTCGCCTCCACTTTTCACACTTCTCCTCCCCATGAGCACCACCCAGATCAGCGGCGTCACCGTCAACACCCAGGCCAGCGTGTACTTCGATGGCAAATGCGTCAGCCACGGAATCACCTTCCCGGACGGCACCAAGAAGTCGGTCGGTGTGGTGCTGCCCGCCACGCTCACCTTCAACACCGGCGCGCCCGAGATCATGGAATGTGTGGCCGGCGGCTGTGAATACAAACTGGCCGGCACCGACGCCTGGCTCAAATCGGCTCCCGGCGACAAGTTCAGCATTCCCGGCAACAGCAGCTTCGACATCCGCGTGACGGAACCCTACCACTACATCTGCCACTTCGGCTGAGCACACACATGGCCACCATTCTTCAAAACCTGCCCACGCAACAAAAGGTCGGCATCGCCTTCTCCGGCGGCCTCGACACCTCCGCCGCCCTGCTGTGGATGAAGCAGAAGGGCGCGATCCCCTACGCCTACACCGCCAACCTGGGCCAGCCCGACGAGCCGGACTACGACGAGATCCCGCGCAAGGCCATGCAGTACGGCGCCGAAAAAGCGCGCCTGATCGACTGCCGCACCCAGCTGGCCCACGAAGGCATTGCCGCGCTGCAGTGCGGCGCCTTCCACATCAGCACCGCGGGTGTGACCTACTTCAACACCACGCCGCTGGGCCGCGCCGTGACCGGCACCATGCTGGTGGCCGCGATGAAGGAAGACGACGTCCACATCTGGGGCGACGGCAGCACCTACAAGGGCAACGACATCGAGCGCTTCTACCGCTACGGCCTGCTGACCAACCCCAGCCTGAAGATCTACAAGCCCTGGCTGGACCAGCTGTTCATCGACGAGCTGGGTGGCCGCGCCGAGATGAGCGCCTTCATGACGGCCAACGGCTTCGGCTACAAGATGAGCGCCGAAAAGGCCTACTCCACCGACAGCAACATGCTGGGCGCCACGCACGAGGCGAAAGACCTGGAGCACCTGAACAGCGGCATCACCATCGTCAACCCCATCATGGGCGTGGCGTTCTGGAAAGACGAGGTCGAGGTCAAGCGCGAAACCGTGACGGTGCGTTTCGAAGAAGGCCAGCCCGTCGCGCTGAACGGCAAGACCTTTGACAGCCCGGTGGAGCTGATCCTGGAAGCCAACCGCATCGGCGGCCGCCACGGCCTGGGCATGAGCGACCAGATCGAAAACCGCATCATCGAAGCCAAGAGCCGCGGCATCTACGAAGCCCCGGGCCTGGCGCTGCTGCACATCGCCTACGAGCGGCTGGTGACCGGCATCCACAACGAAGACACGATCGAGCAGTACCGCATCAACGGTCTGAAGCTCGGCCGCCTGCTCTACCAGGGCCGCTGGTTCGATCCGCAGGCGATCATGCTGCGCGAGACCGCCCAGCGCTGGGTGGCACGCGCCATCACCGGCGAGGTGACGGTCGAACTGCGCCGCGGCAACGACTACTCGATCATGAACACCGAGAGCCCGAACCTGACCTACGCGCCGGAACGTCTGTCGATGGAAAAGGTGGAGGACGCGCCGTTCACGCCGCTGGACCGCATCGGGCAGCTGACCATGCGCAACCTCGACATCACCGACACGCGCGCCAAGCTCGGCATCTACGCCAAGACCGGCCTGCTGTCGCTGGGCGAAGGCTCGCAGATGCTCAAGATCGAAGGCGAGTGATTTCCCGCTCGCCGCGTTTCTCGCCTTGACCTCGCGGGATCGGGGCGCCCTCTCGCTGGCTGACCGATGGCGTGTGGTGGATGGCGCAGCGAAGTAAAGGAGGAGGCAACGGCGCAGCCGTTGACGGGGGACATGAGCGGAGTCAGCCACCACACGCCATCGGGCGAAGTGGTCTCCGCGCTACGACCGAGGCTTCAAACCACCACAGGCTCCGGCTCCAGCCGGATGCCAAAGCGCTCGTACACACTGGTCTGGATCGCCTTGGCCAGCGTCATCACCTCACCGCCGGTGGCGCCGCCCCGGTTCACCAGCACCAGCGCCTGTTTTTCGTACACGCCGGCGTGGCCCACGCTCTTGCCCTTCCAGCCACAGGCATCGATCAACCAGCCCGCGGCCAGCTTGATGCTGCCGTCGGCCATGGGGTAATGCACCACCTTCGGATCGCGCGCGATGATGTCGGCGCACTGCTCGGGCGTCACGGTCGGGTTCTTGAAGAAACTACCGGCGTTGCCGATCACCGCCGGGTCGGGCAGCTTGGCACGGCGGATCGCCACCACCCAGTCAAAAATCTGGCGCGCGTCGGGCGCGTGGATACCGGTTTCGGCCATCTTGCGCTCCAGATCCAGGTAACCCAGCACCGGCTTCCAGGGCTTGGGCAGCCAGAAACGCACCCGCGTGATGAGCGCGCGGCCCGCCAGGCCCAGCCCCTTCTCACCGGCCGGCGCGTGCTTGAACACCGAGTCGCGGTAGCCAAAACCGCATTGCGCGGCGTCCAGCGTGAACGCCTGACCGGTCTGCAGGTCGATCGCGTCGAGCGAATGAAAGCGGTCCTGCAGCTCCACACCGTAGGCACCGATGTTCTGCACCGGCGAGGCCCCCACCGTGCCCGGAATCAGCGCCAGGTTTTCCAGACCCGGCCAGCCCTGCTCCAGCGTCCAGGCCACGAAGTCGTGCCAGTTTTCACCCGCACCGCCCTCCACCACCCAGCCCCTGGCATGGTCTTCGACCAGACGGCGCCCGGCGATCTCGACCTTGATCACCAGCGGCTTGATGTCGCCCGTGATCACCAGGTTGCTGCCGCCCCCCAGCACAAAGGCCCGCGCAGCGGCGCCGCCGTCTGCCCACTCCGGGCTGTTCATGAGCTGCACCACCTCGGCGTCCGAGCCCACGCGCACCAGCCGCTGCGCACGCGCGACGATGCCAAAACTGTTGTAGGGCTGGAGCGCCACGTTGTTCTCGACTAACATCCCCGGATTGTCTCATTCACGCTCTGCGAATCCACCACCATGCCCTCTTTTGACACCGTACTCGAAGCCGATTTTGTGGAAGTGAAGAACGCGATCGACCAAGTCTCGCGCGAGATCGGCACCCGTTTCGACTTCAAAGGCACCAGCGCCGCCATCGAACTCAAGGACAAGGAAATCATCCTGCACGGCGACGCGGACTTCCAGCTCCAGCAGATCGACGACGTGCTGCGCAACAAGCTGACCAAGCGCGGTGTGGACGCGCGGTTCCTGGACGTCGGCAAAGTCGAGAAGGTCGGTGGCGACAAGGTCAAGCAGGTGGTCAAGGTGCGCAACGGCATCAGCACCGAAGACGGCAAGAAGATCCAGCAGGCCATCAAGGGCAGCAAGCTGAAGGTGCAAGGCGCCATCCAGGGCGACGCCGTGCGCGTGACCGGCGCCAAGCGCGACGACCTGCAGGCCGCCATGGCGCTGATCAAGAGCGAGCTGAAAGACCTGCCCCTGTCGTTCAACAATTTCAGGGATTGAATGGTGCCCCCCGCGCCGCGCTGCGCGCGTCACCCCCCAGGGGGCGGCGTTGGCGGCCCGGCAAAGCCGGTTCCGCGACGCCCTGGACCCAGACCCCTCATGCCCACGTCTTTGCTGACCGCACTCGTCCTTGCGCTCGCTGCCGGAACTTCGTACGCGCAGTCGGTGGCGCTGTCGGGTGTGGCCGGCGGCAAGGCCCTGCTGACCATCGATGCCGCGGCACCGAAGTTTGTGAGCCCGGGGCAGACGCACCAGGGTGTGAAGCTGTTGAACACGCAGGGCGAAACGGCGGAGGTGGAGGTCGATGGTCAGCGCCAGACCCTGCGCGTGGGCGATGCGCCGGTGAGCGTGGGTCGAGGGGTCTCCAGCGGTGGCGGCGGTGCACAGCGCATCGTGCTCACGGCCGACGCCCAGGGCCACTTCATGCCGTCGGGTCAGATCAACGGCAAGACCGTTCAGTTCATGGTGGACACGGGCGCCACGCAGGTGGTCTTGAGCGAGTCCGACGCCAAGCGCATCAACCTGAAATACGAACAAGCGCAGAAGGTCCAGGTGAGCACGGCCAATGGCGTCGTGGTCGGCTACCAGCTGAAACTGGACTCGGTGAAGATCGGAGACACCCAAGTGTATGGCGTGTCAGGCATCGTGCTGCCGCAGCCCATGCCCTATGTGCTGCTGGGCAACAGCTTTCTGACCCACTTTCAGATGCAGCGCAACAACGACCAGCTCACGCTGGAAAAACGCTTCTGAAAATCAAAGTGACGCTTTCTGCGCCGCTGTGACCACGATCTCGATCTTCCAGGCCGGATTGGCCAATGCGGCCTGGACCGTGGCACGTGGCGGCGCGGTGCCCGGCACCACCCAGGCGTCCCACACCTCGTTCATGGTGCCGATCTCGCGGATGTCGGTCAGGTAGATCTGGGTGCGCAGGATGCGCGACTTGTCGCTGCCCGCATCCAGCAGGCGCTGCTGGATCTGGTCCAGCACGTCCTGGGTCTGGCTGCGGATGTCGGTGTCACCGCGCTCGGGCACCATGCCCGCGAGGTAGACCACGCCGTTGAACACGGCTGCTTCGCTGTAGCGGGCGGCCACGCCGTGGCGCACGATGTCATGGTTCATGTCTTTTTGGCTCCGAGTTTGCTTTCTTTGCCGGCCAGCAGCCGGTTGATGTTCTCCGCGTGGCGCCACACCAGCAGGATCCCCATGACCGCCAGGCTCAATACCATCACGCCCGGTGCGTCCCAGGCCACATGGTTGCCAAACAGGTAATAGGCCGGCGCGAACAGCGCCGTGACGATGGAGGCCAGCGAGGAATAGCGGAAGAAGAAAGCGATGATGACCCAGGTGGCCAGCGCCGCCAGCCCCAGCCAGGGGTTGAAGCCCAGGATCACGCCCGCGGCCGTGGCCACGCCCTTGCCGCCCTGGAAACGGAAGAACACCGGGTACAGGTGCCCGAGGAACGAGGCCAGTCCCACCAGCGCCACCGTTCCGTCGCCCAGGCCCCAGGTCGCGCCCCACCCCATCACCACCACCACCGGCAGCCAGCCCTTGAAGGCGTCCAGCAGCAGCGTGACGATGGCCGCGGCCTTGCTGCCCGAGCGCAGCACGTTGGTGGCACCGGGGTTCTTGCTGCCGTAGGTGCGCGGATCGTTCAGGCCCATCAAGCGGCTGACCAGCACGGCGAACGACAGCGAGCCGATCAGGTAGGCGGCCACCGTGGCCAGCAGCGGATAAACGAATTCCAACGGGAGCTCCTCGTGTTGTGCGTGGCCGGACACAGCGGCGCGCGCGCCCGGCGGTGCGCCTATTCTGCCAGCGCGCAATGCACCGGCCTGGCGCCCAGCGGACCGGCCAGCACCGCCGGATCGATGCCCACCAGAAAACCCCGCCGCCCGCCGTTGATCCAGATCCGGGGCAGCTCCAGCACCGAGGCCTCCACCCAGACCGGCATGGCTCGCTTGAGACCGAACGGCGAGGTGCCGCCCACGAAGTAGCCGCTGTGGCGGTTCGCCACCTCGGGCTTGCAGGGCTCGATCGACTTGGCCCCGGTCTGTCGCGCGAGGTTCTTGGTGGACACGGTGCGGTTGCCATGCATCAGCACCGCCAGCGGTCGCGCCTGCTCGTCCTGCATGATCAGCGTCTTGACCACCGCGAACGGGTCCAGCCCCAGCACCGCCGCGCTGTGCTGCGCACCCCCGTGCTCCAGGTACTCGTAGGGATGCTCGGTGAACACCACACCATGGGCCTTGAGCCAGGCGGTGGCGAGGGTTTCGGAGACATGGGACTCCCCCCTGCGCCGCTTCACGGCTTCCCCCCTCTCTGGCGCGCTTTCAGCGCTGGGAGGGAGGACGGCACCTGCGGCCTGGCAGAGCCAGTTCCGCGGCGCCTCTCGACGCCCCCCCCGCATGCGGCACACCGATGCTTCATTGGGCAGGGTCGCGAACTTCCCAGCGGATTTTGTCAATCTCTTTGAGCAGTTCGGGTGAGAGCGTGGTGCCCCAGGCGTCCAGGCATTCGTCGAGCTGGGCCAGCGAGGTCACGCCGATGATGGTGCTGGCCACGCGCCAGTTGGTGTAGCAGAACGCCAGCGCCATCTGCACCGGGGTCAGGCCGTGTTCGCGTGCCAGCGCGTTGTAGCGGCGCGCGGCGTCCAGCGCCTCCGGGCGGCCCCAGCGCTGCTTGCGCATCGAGTCGTAGAGGGCCATGCGACCGGCGTCGCCCACCAGGCCGGTGGCATCGTATTTGCCGCTCAGCAGGCCAAAGCCCAGCGGTGAATAGGCCAGCAGCGACACCCCGAGGCGGTGGCAGGTTTCGTCCAGCCCGTTCTCAAAGCTGCGATTGATCAGGCAGTACGGGTTCTGCACCGTGGCCACGCTGGAGAGCCCGTGTTGGGCGGCCAGCCGCACGAACTCGTGCACGCCGTAGGGCGACTCGTTGGACAGGCCGATCGCGCGCACCTGGCCCGCCTGGACCAGCCCGCTCAGGGCTTCGAGCTGCTCCAGAACGGAAGGCATGGGCCGGTCTTTCGAGGGATCGAAATAGAGGGCGCCAAACGTGGGCATGTTGCGCGCCGGCCAGTGGATCTGGTACAGGTCGATCACGTCGGTCTGCAGGCGGCGCAGGCTGGCTTCGCAGGCCTCGACGATGCCGGCCTTGCTCACCTCGGGACGCAGCCAGGGCATGCCGCGCGCCGGGCCGGCCACCTTGGTGGCGAGCACCACTTTCTGGCGCGCGCCCGGGTTCCTGGCGAACCAGTTGCCGATGATGGATTCGGTGGCGCCGCAGGTCTCGGCCTTGGCCGGCACGGAGTACATCTCAGCGGTATCGACGAAGTTGATGCCGCGCTCCAGGGCGCGGTCTAGGATGGCGTGGGCGGCGGCTTCCTGGACCTGTTCGCCAAAGGTCATGGTGCCCAGGCAGATGGGGGTGACTTGCAGGCCGCTGGAGCCCAGTGCAACAGTGTTCATGGAGGGGTGTGCAAATGCGTATGGGGTGATAAAAAGGGACCGGCTCGGGCTATAAGTTTATGGCCGATGGCGGGGTCGGGTTGTCCCCGCCGAAACCCGTCCACACGCCCCTTCAGGAGACTTGCCCATGCGCCGCTTGTTCACGCCCGTCCACGGGGCCTTGTGCGCCCTTCTGTGCCTGGCCTTCGCGGGTTGTTCGTCGTTGCCGGGTCGGGGCACGCCAGACGGGTCGTCAGGTACGTCAGCGGAGCCAAGCCCCGTGATGGCATTTCCCGCCGCGATGGCCTTCGATGCGGGGCGCTCGACCGTGAAGCCCGCCCTGGCGCGCCAGCTCAATGCGCTGGCCAACCGGCTCAACACGAGCCCGGGCACGCGGGTCAACATCCTGGGGCATGGCGACGACAAGCGCAGCGATGCCGCCAACCGCCTGCTGGCGCAGGACCGTGCGCTGAGCGTGCGCGATTACCTGATCGCCCGTGGCGTGTCGATCATCCGGCTGCGCGCCGAGGGTCGAGCGGCCAACCGGCAGCTGGAGATCCACCTCAGCGATGTCGCACCACCCAAGGCCGCGCGCTGATCAGGCCCGCGCACGGGCGCGCTCCTCTTCCTGCAGCCGCAGCACGCGCCGCTGTACCTTGCCGGTGGTGGTCATGGGCAGCGCGTCCACAAACTCGATCTCCTTGGGGTACTCGTAGGGCGCGAGCTTGCCTTTCACGTGCGCCTGCAGTTCGGCCGTGAGCGCCCGCTCGAACGCCGGCTCGCCCAGGGCCCGGCCGGCTTGCGCCGCCAGGTATTCCTGCGCCAGCACCACGTAGGCCTTGACCACCGCGCCGCGCTCGGCATCGGGCTTGGGCACCACGGCGGCGTTGGCCACGGCCGGGTGTTTGACCAGGCAGTTCTCGATCTCACCCGGCCCGATGCGGTAGCCCGCGGCCTTGAACACGTCGTCGGCACGGCCCTGGTACCAGAGGTAACCCTCGGCGTCGCGCACGGCCATGTCGCCGGTGCGGCACCAGCTGTTGCTCGCGTCCCCGGTGAACTTGGCGCGCGTGGAGGCCTCGTTCTTCCAGTAGCCCAGGAAAAAGATCGGATCGGGCTGGCCATGCACGTCCAGACGGTGCACCGCCACGTCGCCCGGCACGCCCACCGGGCACTCCTGGCCCTCGTCGTCGATCACCGCCACGCGGTGGCCGGGGTAGCCTTTGCCCATGCTGCCCGGTTTCGCGGGCCAACCGGTTCGCCCCCGCGCTCCGCCGCTGCGCGGGTCGCTGCCCCCCGAGGGGGTGCCGCCTTGCTTGGGGCGGCCCGGCGCTGCGGCGTCCCATTGCATGGCGCAGTTGCCCACGATGTAGTTGATCTCGGTCTGGCCGAACATCTCGTTGACCGTCACGCCGAGCTGCCGCTGGCAATAGGCGAACACGGCATCGCCCACCGCCTCGCCCGCGCTCATGATGGCCTGCAGCCGCAGCGTGTAGCGCTGGCGCGGCTCGGGAAAGGCTTTCATCATGGCCTTGAGCGCGGTGGGAAACAGGAAGCTGTGCGTCACGCCGTGGCGCTCCAGCAGCTCGAACGCGGTCTGCGGACTGAAACGCCCGTTGTAGCCCACGATGGGCCGGCCGAAGTACAGCGTGGGCAAGAGCGCGTCCATCAGGCCACCGGTCCAGGCCCAGTCGGCCGGCGACCAGAACACCGCCTGCGAGGGCACCGAGGCGTCGAACGGATCGAAGCCGAACCAGTTCTGGCTGCAGACAAAACCGGTGAGGTTGCCGATGAGCGCGCGGTGCGGAATCAACGCGCCCTTGGGGTTGCCGGTGGTGCCGCTGGTGTAGATCAACACGGCGGCCTCGTCGGCCAGGGTGTGCACCAGAGCAAAGTCGGGCGCGGCCTGCGCCAGCACGGCCGACCAGTCCAGCGCCCCCGCCCGGGCAGGCTGCACACCCACCGCGACCACGGTGTGCAGCAGCGGGCAGGCGCCGCTCACGGACTGCACGGCGTCGAGCGTGCTGGCGTCGCAGATCGCCACCACGGCCTCGCTGTCGTGCAGGCGGTATTCCAGCGCCTCGGGGCCGAACAGCTGCGACAGCGGCATGCCCACCGCCCCCATCTGCAACACCGTCATGTAGGCCACCGCGGTTTCAAAGCGTTGCGGCAGCACGATGGCGACGCGGTCGCCGCGCTCCACCCCCATGGCCACGAGCGCGTTGGACAGGCGGTTGGCCTGGTCCTGCAGCTCGGCGTAGCTGTGGTGGCGGTCGGGCTGGCCCCCGGCGCAGGCAATGACCGCGGTGCGCGCGGCGCTGGCGGGCTGCGCCGCCCAGCGCCGCAGACAGACCTCGGCCATGTTGAAACGATCGGGCACCTGCCAGCGGAACCCGCTGTGCAGCGCGTCGTAATGGTCCACCGCCGCCGGGCGGCGCGTGGTCTTGTCCCGGCCTTGACTCTGCGGCATCGCCTGTCTCCATCGTGTTCTCTATGATCCGGCGAATGTACCAAGCCCTGAACCCATCCCGCAGCGAGTTGGTCCCGATCCGCGGCCTGTCCTATCACGTGCGCGTCTGGGGTCAGGCCGACGCCGCAACGCCGCCCCTGGTGCTGGTGCACGGCTGGATGGACGTGTCCGCGTCGTGGCAGTTCATGGTGGACGCCCTGCAGGCCCGGCGCTGGATCATCGCGCCGGACTGGCGCGGTTTTGGCCTGACGCGCGGCGAGGGGCCTGCGCCCGACAGCTACTGGTTTCCGGACTACCTGGCCGATCTGGACGCCCTGCTCGACCACTACGCCGCCGGGCAGCCGGTGGATCTGGTGGGCCACAGCATGGGCGGCAACGTGGCCATGATGTACGCCGGCGTGCGGCCGCAGCGCATCCGCCGGCTGGTCAACCTCGAAGGTTTCGGCCTGCCCGAGACCCGCCCGGCCCAGGCACCCGAGCGCTATGCGAAGTGGATGGACGAGATCAAGGCCCTGCACCGCGGCGAGATGGAGCTGAAGGCCTACGACTCGGTCGAAGGCGTGGCGCGGCGCCTGATGAAGACCAACCCGCGCCTGCCGGCCGACCAGGCCGAGTGGCTGGCCGCACACTGGGCCGCGCCCGACGCGCAAGGGCGCTGGGTGGTGCTCGGCGACCCCGCGCACAAGGTGGTGAGTGCCCACCTCTACCAGGTCGAAGAGGCCCTGGCCATCTACCGGCGCATCAGCGCGCCGGTGCTCAGCGTGACCGCCAGCGACGACAGCCTGGGCCAGTGGTGGAAGGGCCAGTTCTCGCTGGCGCAGTACCACGAGCGGCTCCAGGCCGTGCCCCGGTTGCACAGCGCCGTGGTCAACGATGCCGGCCACATGCTGCACCACGACCAGCCCGCCGCGCTCGCCGGACTGATCGAAACCTTCCTGGCGTGAGAAAATCGCGGTTTCGGCCGGGCGCCGCACATGTGCGGTGCCGGCCGACCCATTTTCCGCACATCGACAGAAGGCACCCATCATGGAAGCAGAACGCGTCAACTCCATCCGCAACCAGCTCGACGACCTGACCACCCGGGTGGTCGAGCTCCGGAGGTATCTTTGACTACGATGCCAAAGCATCGAAGCTGAAGGAAGTCGAGTCCGCGCTGGAAGACCCCACGGTCTGGAACGACCCCAAACGCGCCCAGGACCTGGGTCGCGAGAAGAAATCGCTCGAAGACGTGGTGCTGGTGCTCGACCGTCTGAGCAACGAGCTGTCCGACAACACCGAGCTGTTCGAGATGTCCAGCGAAGACGGTGACGACGCCGGGCTGATCACCATCGAAGGCGAAGCCGCCAAGGTGGCCGCCGAGGTGGAGAAGCTCGAATTCCGCCGCATGTTCAACAACCCGGCCGATCCGCTGAACTGCTTCCTGGACATCCAGGCCGGCGCCGGCGGCACCGAAGCCTGCGACTGGGCCAGCATGCTGCTGCGCCAGTACCTGAAGTACTGCGAGCGCAAGGGTTTCAAGACCACGATCGAAGACGAGACCGCGGGCGACACCGCCGGCATCAAGGGCGCCACGATCAAGATCGAGGGCGAGTACGCCTTTGGCCTGCTGCGCACCGAAACCGGGGTGCACCGCCTGGTGCGCAAGAGCCCGTTCGACTCCTCGGGCGGGCGCCACACCTCGTTTGCCTCGGTATTCGTCTACCCCGAGATCGACGACTCGATCGAGATCAACATCAACCCGGCCGACGTGCGCACCGACACCTTCCGCGCTTCGGGCGCCGGCGGCCAGCACATCAACAAGACCGACTCGGCCGTGCGCCTCACGCACATCCCCACCGGCATCGTGGTGCAATGCCAGGACGGCCGCAGCCAGCACAGCAACCGCGACGTGGCCTGGAAACGCCTGCGCTCGCGCCTGTACGACTTTGAACTGCGCAAGCAGCAGGAAGAGCAGCAGAAGCTCGAAGACAGCAAGACCGACGTGGGCTGGGGCCACCAGATCCGCAGCTACGTGCTGGACAACAGCCGCATCAAGGACCTGCGCACCAACGTCGAAATCTCCGCCACGCAGAAGGTGCTGGACGGCGACCTCGACGCCTTCATCGAAGCCTCGCTCAAGCAGGGCGTCTGATGGTCCAGGCCCTGATCTTCGACATGGACGGCACCATGATCGACTCCATGCCGTCGCACCAGCGCAGCTGGGTCGAATTCACGCGCCGGCGTGGTCTCGCCATCGACGTGCCCGACCTCATGCGCCGCACCACCGGCCGCACCGGCGTGGAGTGCATGCGCGAGCTCTTCGGCGACCTCACCGACGCGCAGGCCCAGGCTTTCGTCGATGAGAAGGAGGCCGTCTACCGCGAGCTGTTTGCGCCCGTTTTCAGCGAGGTCGCGGGTTTCAAGGCCTTCCTGGGGGCCGCGCAACAGCGCGGGCTCGCGGTCGGCGTGGGCACGGCGGGTGACCGCCACAACCAGGCCTTTGCCTACCAGCATCTGGCGCTGGGCCAGCCCCTGCCCACGGTGGGCGGCGACGAGGGCCTGCCCGGCAAGCCCGAGCCTGCCATCTTTCTGGAAGTCGCGCGCCGCCTGGGTGTGGTGCCCGAGCGCTGCATCGTGTTCGAAGACGCGCCACTGGGCATCGAGGCCGCGCGGCGCGCCGGCATGCGCGCCGTCGCCATCTGCAGCTCACACCCGGCTCAGGAACTCGGTGGCCCGCACGTGCTGGCCCGCGTTCCCGACTACCACGCCCTGATCACATCCCGTTTCCTGGAGACACTATGACCCCCTTGCGTGAAGCCAGCGGCCCGACCACCGTGGTCCGTCGAGAAGACTACGTTCCTCCGGCGTTCTGGATCGACACGGTCGAACTGGTGTTTGACCTGGACCCGGCCAAGACCCGGGTACTCAACAAGATGCGCCTGCGCCGCAACCCGGACGTGGCCGCGCAAGCGCTGCGGCTCGATGGCGAGGACCTGAACCTCGCGCGCGTGCTGGTCAACGGCGCGGGCTGCTCGTTCAAGCTCGACGGCCAGACCCTGGTGCTGGAGAACCTGCCCGAAGGACAGGACCCTTTTGACCTGGAGATCTTCACCACCTGCGCGCCCGAGAAGAACACCCAGCTCATGGGCCTGTACGTGAGCCAGAGCACCTTCTTCACCCAGTGCGAGGCCGAGGGCTTTCGCCGCATCACCTATTTCCTGGACCGCCCGGACGTGATGGCCAGCTACACCGTCACGCTGCGCGCCGACAAGGCCAGGTACCCGGTGCTGCTGTCCAACGGCAATCTGGTGGAACAAGGTGACCTGCCCGACGGGCGCCACTACGCCCGGTGGATCGACCCGCACAAGAAGCCCTGCTACCTGTTCGCGCTGGTGGCGGGCCAGTTGGTGGCGCGCGAGCAGCGCATCGTGGCGCGCAACGGCCGCGAACACCTGCTGCAGGTGTACGTGCGCCCCGGCGACATGGACAAGACCGAACACGCCATGAACTCGCTGATCGCCAGCGTGGTCTGGGACGAGGCCCGCTTCGGCCTGCCGCTCGATCTGGAGCGCTTCATGATCGTCGCCACCAGCGACTTCAACATGGGCGCGATGGAGAACAAGGGCCTCAACATCTTCAACACCAAGTACGTGCTGGCCAACAGCGCCACCGCGACCGACACCGATTTTTCCAACATCGAGTCGGTGGTGGGCCACGAGTACTTCCACAACTGGACCGGCAACCGCGTGACCTGCCGCGACTGGTTCCAGCTGAGTCTGAAAGAAGGCCTGACCGTCTTCCGCGACCAGGAGTTCAGCATGGACCTGTGCGCCGAGGCCTCGGCGCGCGCGGTCAAACGCATTGAAGACGTGCGTGTGCTGCGTACAGCGCAGTTCCCCGAAGACGCCGGCCCCATGGCGCACCCGGTGCGGCCCGACAGCTACGTCGAGATCAACAACTTCTACACCGTCACGGTCTACGAAAAAGGCGCCGAGGTCGTGCGCATGATGCAGACCCTGGTGGGACGCGCCGGCTTCGCTGCGGGCATGAAGCTGTACTTCGAACGCCACGACGGCAGCGCCGTGACCTGCGACGATTTCGCCCAGGCCATGGCCGACGCCAACCCCTCGTCCGACCTCGCGCGCCTGCTGCCCCAGTTCAAGCGCTGGTACAGCCAGGCCGGCACGCCGCTGGTACAGGCCCGCGGTGTGTACGACGCAGCTGCGCGCAGCTACACGCTCACGCTCACACAAAGCTGCGCCCCCACGCCGGGTCAGGCCCACAAGGAGCCGTTCGTGATTCCGGTGGCGATGGGCCTGCTCGACGCCCAAGGCGCCGAGCTGCCGCTGCAACTGGCCCACTGGAGCCAGCCCGAGACCGGCACGCGCAGCTTCGTGCTGACCGAGGCGGTGGAGAGCTTCACCTTCATCAACCTGGACAGCGAGCCGGTGCCGTCGCTGCTGCGCGGCTTCTCGGCCCCGGTGGTGCTGGACTTCGACTACAGCGATGCGCAGCTGCTCGGTCTGCTGGCGCACGACACCGACCCGTTCAACCGCTGGGAGGCCGGTCAGCGCCTGGCGCTGCGCCGCGCGCTCAACGCGATCCACGCCGACGGCCCCGTGGTGCGCGAGCCGCTGGATGCGGCCTATCTCGACGCCATGCGCTCCGTGCTGCGCCACCCCACGCTGGACGCCGCGTTCAAGGAACTGGTGTTGACCCTGCCCAGCGAAACCTACATCGCCGAACAGCTCGACGTGGTAGACCCGCAGCGCGTGCACGCCGTGCGCGAGGCCATGCGCGAACAGCTCGCCCAGGCCCTTCACAACGACTGGGTCTGGGCCTATGAGGCCCACAAGGACAACGGCGCCTACCGCCCCGACCCGGTGAGCACCGGCCGGCGCGCGCTCGCCGGCATGGCGCTCGCCATGTTGTGCCTGGCGGCGAGAGAAAACGGCGACCTGGTCTGGCCCGGCAAAGCCTACCAGCGCTTCAAGGACGCCGGCAACATGACCGACCGCTTCAACGCGCTGGCCAGTCTGGTCGGCAGCGGCCAGCCGCTGGCGCAGGACGCCCTCGCGCGCTTCCACACCCTGTTCCGCCACGAGGCCCTGGTGCTCGACAAGTGGTTCGCCCTGCAGGCCGGCGCCCCCGACCGCGGTGGCAACGTGTTGCCCGCCGTGCGCCGCCTGCTCGCCCACCCGGACTTCCACCTGCGCAACCCCAACCGCGCACGCAGCGTGATCTTCAGCTACTGCAGCGCCAACCCCGGCGCCTTCCACCGCGCCGATGCGGCGGGCTACACCTTCTGGAGCGAACGCGTGATCGAGCTCGACGCCATCAACCCGCAGGTCGCCTCCCGCCTCGCGCGCGCACTGGACCGCTGGAAGAAGCTCGCCGAACCCTACCGCAGTGCGGCGCGCGAAGCCATCGCCCGCGTGGCCGCCAGACCCGACCTGAGCAACGACGTGCGCGAGGTCGTCACCCGCGCCCTCGCGGACTAAGGAAGAACCATGACCAAACGCATCTCACTCACCCGCTACCTCGTCGAACAGCAGCGTGTCGACGGCCACATCCCCGGCGACCTGCGCCTGCTGCTTGAAGTGGTCGCACGCGCCTGCAAGAGCATCAGCCAGGCCGTCAACAAGGGCGATCTCGGTGGTGTGCTCGGCGTCGCCGACACCGAGAACGTGCAAGGCGAAGTCCAGAAACAACTCGACATCATCGCCAACGAGGTGCTGATCGAGGCCAACGAATGGGGTGGCCATCTCGCCGCCATGGCCAGCGAGGAAATGGACAGCATCTACGTGGTGCCCAACCGCTTTCCCCAGGGCGAGTACCTGCTGATGTTCGACCCGCTCGACGGCTCATCCAACATCGACGTCAACGTGTCCATCGGCACCATCTTCTCGGTGCTCAAGAAGGGCAACGACAACCCCGACACCATCGAGCCCGTCTGCGAACAGGACTTCCTGCAACCCGGCACCAGCCAAGTGGCCGCGGGCTACTGCGTCTACGGTCCGCAGACCACCCTGGTGCTGACCGTGGGCGACGGCGTGGCCATGTTCACGCTGGACCGCGAGCAGGGTTCCTTCGTGCTGACCCGGGAAAACGTGCAGATCCCGGCCGACACCAAGGAATTCGCCATCAACATGAGCAACATGCGCCACTGGGACGCCCCGGTGAAGCGCTACGTGGACGAATGCCTGGCCGGCAAGGAAGGCCCGCGCGGCAAGGACTTCAACATGCGCTGGGTCGCGTCCATGGTGGCCGACGTGCACCGCATCCTCACCCGCGGCGGCGTGTTCCTGTACCCCTGGGACAAGCGCGAACCCGAAAAGCCCGGCAAGCTGCGTCTGATGTACGAAGCCAACCCCATGAGCTGGCTGGTCGAACAGGCCGGCGGCGCCGCCACCAACGGGCGCCAGCGCATCCTCGACATCCAGCCCACCAAGCTGCACGAACGCGTCAGCGTGATGCTGGGCTCAAAGAATGAAGTCGACCGGCTGACCAGCTACCACAGCACGCTATAATCTTGGGCTACAAGCCGGTGTAGCTCAGTCGGTAGAGCAGCTCATTCGTAATGAGAAGGTCGGGTGTTCGATTCATCTCTCCGGCACCAACAAGTAAAAGCCCCTTCACAGCCATGCTGTGAAGGGGCTTTTTGCTGGTGGTCTCGGTTCAGCGGTTCAGCTGTCGTTGGCCAGCAGCCGGAAGCCTTTGCCGCGCATGCAGTGCGCCACCATGAGCTCTTGTTCGGACTTGGGGATCTTGCTCAGGCCCACCTGAAAGCGGCAGTCGGACAACTGGGTGTAGGTGTCGTCGGCGCTCACATTGGGCTTTTGCCAGGTGGGTGGCTTGGAAGAGGCGCATCCCGCGAGCACCAGCGCCGCGATCAGCATCCCTGCGGTCTTGATCATCGAAAAATCCTTGGGTAAAAAAACAGGCGGACGCAGCATAACAAACGCCGCCCCGCCTGTTCCCCTCAGGGGCATGGCGCTCAGGCCACCATGCCCGGGTTGCCTTCCATGCCGATGAGCTGCGGGGTGTTGATCTTCACGTCCTTGATGACCTTCTTGTCGCGCAGGTAGCCCGAGACCAGATCCCAGATCGGTTCGCCCTGCACGCCCTCTTGCACCGAGGCCCAGCCCGCCACCTTGTACTTCTTGTCGGCGTCGATGGGTTTGCCTTTGAGGGTCATGTTGTTGATGCGCTGGCCAACCGCGGCCTTGGGCGCCAGGCTGTAGCTCAGACCGCCCACGCGCACCATATCGCCGCCCTGCTGGTAGTAGGGGTCGGGGTTGAAGATGTTGTCCGCGATGTCTTCGAGGATGCCCTTGATCTGTTCGCCGGTGAACTCGTTGAGCGTGGTGGCCGGGTAGGTGAGCGCCATCTGGTCCATCATGCGTTCGTAGGTGATCACATCGCCGGGCAGCAGCGAGGTGCCCCAGCGCACGCCGGGCGAGAACGACATGTCGGCGCCCTTGCCTTCGATCAGTGCGTCGCAGATCACCTGGTCCCACGAGCCGTTGAAATTGCCGCGGCGGTACAGCAGGTCCTCGGTCACGGCGAGCTTCTCTTCGAGCTTGTCCTTGAACGGCGCGCGCACCTTGTCGATGTAGGCCTGCATGGCCTTGTCGGCCGGCAGCAGGTTGGAGAACACGGGCAGCAGCTTGTAGCGGAAGTCCTGCACCTTGCCGCCGCGCACGTCGAAGTCGAGCACGCCCAGGTACTTGCTGTTGGAGCCTGCGTTGGTCACCAGGGTCTGGCCGCCGGCGTTTTTCACGATCACCGGTGCGGGCATGCCGTCGTGGGTGTGGCCGCCCAGCACGGCGTCGATGCCGCGCACGCGTGAGGCCATCTTGATGTCCACGTCCATGCCGTTGTGCGACAGCACGACCACCACCTGCGCGCCCTTGGCGCGGGCTTCGTCCACCGTCTTCTGCATGTTCTCGTCCTGGATGCCGAAGGACCAGTCGGGCACCATGTAGCGCGGGTTGGCGATCGGGGTGTAGGGGAAGGCCTGGCCGATCACGGCCACCTTCACGCCGTTCATCTCGCGCATGGAATACGGCGAGAACACGAGGTCGCCGAAGTCGGTGGTCTTGACGTTCTGCGCCAGGAATTCGATGTGGCCCTTGAAGTCCTTTTCCACGATCTCCTGCACGCGCTTGGCGCCGAAGGTGAATTCCCAGTGCGGGGTCATCATGTTCACGCCCAGCAGCTTGCAGGCGTCCACCATGTCCTGCCCGTTGGTCCACAGCGAGGTGGCCGAACCCTGCCAGGTGTCGCCGCCGTCGAGCAGCAGCGCGTGCGGGCGGCTGGCCTTGAGCTGTTTGACCAGCGTGCTCAGGTGCGCGAAGCCCCCCACCTTGCCGTAGGTCTTGGCGGCCTGCGAGAAGTTGAGGTAGGTGAAGGCGTGCGCCGCCGCGGTGTTGGGCTTGAAGCCGAAGTGCTTGAGCAGCTGTTCGCCCACGATGTGGGGCGGGCGGCCCACCGCGTCGGCCACGCCGAGGTTGACGTTGGGCTCGCGGAAATAGATCGGCTGCAGCTGGGCGTGGCAGTCGGTGAAGTGCAGGAAGCTGACGTTGCCAAACTTGGGCACGTCGTACAGGCGCTCGCCCGCGCCGGGCGTGGCGGCCAACACATCTTTCTGGCTGAGCGCCATGCCGGTGGCGCCGGCCACGGCCAGCACCTGCATGAATTCACGGCGGCTGAAGCTCATAAACATTCCTTGAAAAATGGATCACCCCCGCCGCGCTGCGCGCGCCCCCTCAAGGGGGCGGCATCCGCGGCCCGGCAAAGCCGGCCCCGCGATGCCCTGGGTTGCCAGGCACCGTGTGCGGTGGGGTGAAGGGGGTTATTGGTTGACCGGAGACTTCGGGTCGAGCAAAAGCGCCATGACGTGCTGGATCTGCTTTTCGTTCAGGATCCCCATGTGGCCCGCGCGTGGCATCTGCGAACAGGCGTTGTAGGCACGCGAGTTCCACAGCTTGCCCCAGGTGTATTCCACGATGGCTTTGCCCGCCGGGCTGTTCAGGTCGGTCGCGCCGCGCAGCTTGCCGTAGTTGTAGAGGCTGGGGCCCAGGTTGCCGAAGGAGATTTCTTCCTTGCTGATCTGGTGGCAGTTGTAGCAGTTGCCGCCGTTGGCGTCGCCGGCCTTGTCGCTCCAGGTCAGGCCACGCCCACTCTGGGCAATCTTCTCGCCCTCTTTCCAGTCACCGAGGAATTGGCCGTCGCTGGGCATCTTCACGGTTTTCAGGTTGGCGGCTTCGATCGCCTTGGCGGTCGTCTCGTCCAACGGCTTGCCGGCCACGTCGGCGGCGCTGCACAGGCGGTTGGCTTCGTCCTGCTGCAGGCGGTCCACCTTGGCGATGCCGCGGTCCTGGAACGAGTTCTTCATCACCTCGGCCGCGGCCTTGTCGTAATCGGCCCCGGAAGGCGACGACGTGCAGCCGGCCAGCGCCACCAGCGCAGCGGCCACGGGAATCAGGGCGTATTTCATGTTTGTGTTCATGTCGGTGTCTCCAGATCAGCGCTTGATGGCCGGCACGATGGACTCGGCGCTCTTGGCGTTGACGCCCATGTACACGCCCAGCGCGATGGTGGCATCGCTGCCGAACTTGGGCTCGGGGAAACGTTGCTGGCGGTAGCAGTCGTTCAGGCGCAGCTGCATGCCCCACATCTGCGAGTTGGACACGCGGTAGGCGGGCCAGGCCGCAAAGCCGATGCCGTCCCCCGGGTTCTTGGTCAGGTTGGGCAGGTCCTGGAGGCGGATGCGCCCGCCGTCGGTGCCGTGACACGACGCACACGAAAAGTCGTGCGGGCCGCCACGCGCGAAGAACAGGCGCTTGCCCACCTCGTACATGGTCTTTTCCTGCTCGTGGGTTTGCGACAGGTTGAAGCGCATCCCCTTGGAGGCTGTCGCCACGTAGGTGGCGAGCGCCGTCACGTTGGCCATTTCGCCCTTGCCGAACGGCGTCTTCATGATCTCGGCGGCGTTGAAGCCCTGCAGGGTTTCCATGCAGGTGATCAGGCGCGTTTCCAGGTCCTGCACGCGGCCGGTGTCCTTGAAGTATTTCGGCAGTTCCACGAAGGCGCCCGCGACGACCCCGGGGCCCTTGCCCAGATCGCACTGTTCGAGCGAGGCGTTTTTCGGCCCCCGTTTTTTCTTCCAGAGCTCCTCGCCCTTCATTTCGAAAAGTTCGGCGGGGTTGCCGTCCTGCAGCATCTCGCGGTACTTGGCAATGCCGTCGAGCGTGGCGTTGCCCTGGGCATGCACGGCGCTGGCGGCGATCAGACCACCCAGCGCCAAAGCGGCGCCGCAAGCAGTGAGTTTCATGGGTATCTCCTTCGTTTTATCTGGCGCGGAGCAGAGGACCGCAAACCGGGGTCACCGCGGAACCGGCTCCGCCGGGCCGCAGGTGACGCCCCCTTGAGGGGGTCGCGCGCAGCGCGGCGGGGGTGGCTCAGCCGATTCAGGCAATCGCCGCTTCGTCGGTGCGGGACTCGCCTTTGCTGTCGGTCCACTTCACCACGATCTTGTCGCCCTTGGCGCCGCCCTTGAACTTGAAGGACAGGAACGGGTTCTGCGACACCGAGCCGCTGAACATGGCCTTGAGCACGGTCTTGCCGTTGCTGGTGGCTTCCACGTCGCGGATGAAGTGGGCGGGGATGAGGGCGCCGGCCGCGTCTTTGCGGGTGCCGGGTTCCATGGGGTGGGACATGAGCACGCGAACGGTGGTGACGTCACCAGCGAGGGCGGCACGGATGCGCATCGGGTCTGCCATGATGGACTCCTATCAATTCAAAAAGTGGTTGGTGGGGTTGCGGGGTGTGGGTTCGGGGCGGTCAGCCGCCGCATCCACCCAGCGTCACCTTGGTTTCCTTGGAAGCCGAGAACAGCTTGCCGTCGGCCTTGACGACCGCGATCACGTTGGTGCTCTGGCCCATCTTCAGACGGGTCTGCACGTCGGCTTCGGTGCCGGCGGGAATGAAGAACGCACACGACAGGGGCGTGGGGTTCTTCTCGACGATCAGGTACATCTCGGTCGTGTTGGGCAGCTTGCTGGTTGCGCCCACGGGCACCACGGCGCCGTTCTCGGCGATGTCGGGCGAGACCACGCTGACCTGGTCGCTGGTGGCGGGGGTACCGCCGATGGCCTTGAGCGCGTCGTCCAGGGTCTTGACCTGGAAGCTGGCCTGCTCCACGGCGGCCTGGGCCTGGCTCTGGGTGACGATGCCCAGGGACACCAGGGTGGCGAACGCGCCGGTGGTCTTGATGGCGGTGCGGCGGGAATTGTTCATGTCGAACTCCTGATAAGAAATGGTGGGTGGGTTTATTTGTCGGGCGCGCCAGCCAGAACCCAGGCGGCCAGCAGTTTAAGTTCGTCGTCTTTCAGCGCGGCCTGTGGGGGCATGGGCACCGGGCCGTAGAGACCGGAGCCGCCCGACTTGATGCGCGCGGCCACTTTGTCCAGCGCGTCGGGCTGGCCCTTGTGCTTGGCCGCCACGTCCTTGTAGGCCGGACCCACGATCTTCTTGTCGGCCGCATGGCAGGCCAGGCAGGCGCTTTTGGACGCCAGCGCCTTGGCCGCCGCCGCATCCACCGCGAAGACACCCGCTGTGGTCAGCAGGGCCGCGGCGGCCAGGACGGTCTGTTTGAAATCCATCTTCATAGCTTAGGGTCTCCTTGGGTTGAAACTAATGGGGTTTACGAGTAGATGCGAATATATTTGAGTACAACCATGACGAATGCAATGCGCCGTGTTCCAGCGGTGGGGCTCAGCGGGCACCGGCCGCGATCCACTGCGCGATGGACCTTGCGTCGGCATCATTGAGTTGGTCTTGCGGTGGCATGGGCACGCTGCCCCACACCCCCGAGCCACCGGCCTTGATCTTGCCGGCCAGATAGGCTTCGAGGTCGGCCCGGTCCTTGTGTTTGGCGGCGATCTCGTTGAAGCCCGGCCCCACGATCTTGTTCTTCACGCCGTGGCAGGCGGTGCAGGCGTTGGTCGCCAGCAGACCTTTGACGTCGCCCCCGGCCGAGGGCGCGGCGGCGGCCACCACCACCGCCTTGGGCACCGGGGCCGAACCCACCGGGCCCTGGGGTGCGGGCCGGGTCGTGTCGGCGCCGCGCACCGGGCCGATGATGCGGTTCTGCTCGGCGATGTTGCCGTGCGCATCGCGTGCGAACGTGGGCAACGAGGAGTGGACCACCGGATCGACGGCACAGTTCTTCATGCAGGCCACGTTCTTCACGTCGCCCTTGCCGTTGGCCTTCCACAGCGGTTCGTAGAACGCCATGCCGTTGCGGTTGGGCATGCGTTTCTGCACCTCGGCGATGTTCTTGTCGCTCAGCGTGAAGTCGGTGGGCACCACCTCGGCCAGGCTCAGCAGGTAGGCCAGCACGCCATAGACCTCATCGGTCTTGAGCGTCTTGGGCGCGTTCCAGGGCATGGCGCGGTTGATGTAGTCGAACAGCGTGGAGACGGTCGCCACCTTCATGAGGGTCGTCTTCTGGGGCACGATGCTCTTGCCCTCTTCCAGCCCCTTGACGCGACCGGTCTTGATGTCTTCCTTCGTGGTGCCGCCGATGAGGGGCGTGAACACCTCGTTGGACTCACCGAAAGTGCCATGGCAAGAAGCGCATTTGCCCTCCCACACCGTCTCGCCCAGCGAGACACTGCCCGCGCCCGCCGGCAGACCCTTGAAGTCGGGGCGCACATCAATGTCCCAGGCCTTGACCTCAGCCGGCGTCGCATCGCGACCCATGTTGGACCAAGGTTTGTCTTGGGCGAAGGAAGAAGCAGCAGCAAGTCCCAAGGCGAGCGCAGCGACGCCGCGAGACAAGCCCAGAAAGCCGTCGAACCGGCTTTGCCGGGCGACAGGCTTTGCCCCCTTGAGGGGGGATGCGTTTACACGAAGTGAAAAAGCGACGGGGGTGTTCATTTAATAAACCTGCACGTTGGAGACTTCACCGTTTTCGGACACCAGCCAGCTCTGGATGGCGTTCTGGTGGTAGACGGAGCGCGTGCCGCGCACGGCACGCAGCTGGTTGATCTTGGGCTGCACGTAGCCCGTGCTGTCGATGGCACGGCTCTGCAGAATGGCGGGCTTGCCGTCCCACACCCAGTCGATGTTGAAACGCGTGAGCGCCTTGGGCAGCACCGGGCCTTCGATGCGCGCGGTGCGCCAGTTGCGGCCCCCGTCCACGCTCACGTCCACCCGTTTGATGGTGCCGCGGCCCGACCAGGCCAGGCCGGTCACGTTGTAGTAGCCCTTGTCCAGCAGGGTCTGGCTACCCGAGGGCGTGGTGATCACGCTCTTGGTTTCCTGGATGCCGGTGTACTGGCGGTGCGTGCCGTCGGGCATGTGGTCGATGTAGTGCACCGCCTCGTCCTTGGCCGCGTACTTCTGGTCGCCCACTTCGATGCGGCGCAGGTACTTGACCCAGCTCACGCCCTGCACGCCCGGCACCACCAGGCGCAGCGGGTAGCCGTTTTCGGGGCGCAGCATTTCGCCGTTCATGGCCCAGGCCACGATGCAGTCGTCCATGGCGCGTTCGATGTCGATCGTGCGGGTCATCGAGGAACCGTCGGCGCCTTCGGCCAGCACGTACTTCGCTGCCTTCTTGTCGTAGCCGCACATTTCCAGCAGGGTGGACAGCAGCACACCGGTGAACTCGGAGCAGCTCACCATGCCGTGCGTGTACTGCACCGTGGGCACGGCCACGTTGCCCCACTCGGTGGCCGAGTTGGCGCCGCATTCGATGAAGTGGATGCGCGAGACGCTGGGCAGGCGCATCAGGTCATCCATGGTGAAGACGCGCTGGCGCTTCACGAGGCCGTTGACCATCAGGCGGTGCTTGCTGGGGTCGATGTCCCACCAGCCCTGGTGGTGGCGCTCGAAATGCAGACCGCTGGGCGTGATGATGCCGAACAGGCCCTGCAGCGGCGTGAAGCTCACCGAGGCCTGGTTCACCCGGGTCAGGCCCGGGCTCTGGCGGCGCTGCAGGTTGGCTTCCCACTTGCTGGGCTTGCCGTAGCCATCGGTCACCACCGACTGGCCCAGGCCCGTGCTGTGCTCGGGCAGTTTCAGGATGGCTTCTTCGCCAACGGCTGCCATGGCGCGGGTGGCTGCACCCGCCGAGGCGGCCACGCCGGCGCCCATGGCCAGCGCGGTGCCCATGAAGCGGCGGCGGGCCTTGCGGGCCTGTTCCAGCTTCTCGGGACTCAAAAAATGCTCCGGCGCGGGCAGGACGCGCCCAATGACGTCGCTCAGGTCTTTAGACACTTGCTTTTTCCTTCTGGTTGGCGGGGGGAGTTCGTCGGGAAGTGGCCGGCGCCTGCGCGGCCGGGCCGGGGGATGTGTCGTCGGCGAAATGGCGCAGTCCGTCGCCCGATTTCGCTGCGTTTTCAAGTCGGCCCAGGACCTGCATCGACACCGTGCGGCACAGTTCGATGTACATCGGGTCGGCCACCTTGTAGAAGATCTGGGTCCCTTCGCGGCGGCGCGAAAGCATGCCGGCCTGGTACATCAAACCCAGGTGCCTCGACACATTGGCCTGCGCCAGACCGGTCACCCGGATGATCTCGTTGACGCACTTTTCCTCCTGGCACAGTGCGTGCAGGATGCGCAGGCGCGTGGGCTCGCCCAGCACGCTGAAGTAGCGCGCCACGGACTCAAAAACCTCGTGCATGTCATCCACCGATGTGTCTCCGGACTGGGTTTGATTTCTATCAATTAACTATATGATTGATTGCCTATATACAGATTAGTGTAAACCCGAATTCCTCCACTTTTCTGACGGACGGCGCCCCCATCGCACCCCTCCTCGCGCCCGCCACGCCCCGCGCAGCCCCATATGGCCGCTTCAAACTCCGTGGTGGCGCCCTCGAACTGGCCCCCGGTCTTCAACACGGGGGGGGGGGGGCCGACCCATGGCCAGCCGAAAGCCGGAAAACGCAACCAAAAGCGCTAGGGTTTTCACGGTTCAGACGGGCCGGCGGGCGATGCTAGCATCAAGCATCTAAATATGCGTAAACACTGATAAATAAGGTTCCGCATGGGGCCCTGCTACAGTTTTTGGATGCTGCTCGGTTCAACCCAACCCCAGGAGGTGAAGATGGTCAAGACGATGAAATGGCTGGCTGCGGGCGCGTTGTGCGCCGCTGCCGTGGGGGCGCAAGCCCAGGTCGATCAGGTCAGGGTCTGGGCCTCGGCCTGCGCCAACTGCCATGGCACCGATGGCCGGGCCCTGCAGGGCAACGAGCCCCTGGCCGGCAAGGACAAGGACGAACTGGTCCAGAAGCTGATGGACTTCAAGACCGGCCGCAAGCCCGCCACGCTCATGCACCAGATCTCCAAGGGCTACTCCGACGAGCAGCTCCAGCAGATCGCCGCCTACTTCGCCGCCCAGAAGAAATAAGGAGAACCGGTCATGCAACGTCGTCAATTTGTACAAACGCTCGGCGCGGGTTCCGCCATCGCCGGTCTGGGTTTCATGAGCGGCTGCGCCACCCCCGGTGGCAGCGGCGCCAAGGTGGTGGTGGTCGGTGGCGGCTACGGCGGCGCCACCGCCGCCAAGTACGTGCGCCTCTTCTCCGACCACGGCGTGCAGGTCACCCTGGTCGAGCCCAATGCGGCCTTCGTCTCCTGCCCCGTTTCCAACCTGGTGATCCAGGGCAGCAAGACCCTCGCCGACATCACCACGCCCTACGACAACCTCGCCAAGCGCCACGGCGTGAAGATCGTGCGCGATCGGGTCGCCAGCATCGACCCCGACAAACGCATGGTCAAGCTCGCAGGTGGCGGCGAACTGCCCTACGACCGCCTGATCCTCTCGCCCGGCATCGACTTCATGTGGGACAGCCTGCCCGGCATGGCCAAGCCCGGCGCGCAGGACAAGGTGCTGCACGCCTGGAAGGCCGGCGCCCAGACGGTGGCGCTGCGCCAGCAGCTCGAAGCCATGCCCGACGGCGGCGTGTACGCGCTGTCGATCCCGCTGGCGCCCTACCGCTGCCCGCCCGGCCCCTACGAGCGCGCCTGCATGGTGGCCAACTACTTCAAGAAGGCCAAGCCCAGGAGCAAGGTGGTGATCTTCGACGCCAACGACGACATCCAGTCGAAGAAGGGCCTGTTCATGAAGGCCTGGAAGGAACACTACGACGGCATGATCGACTACCGGCCCAAGCACAAGGTGGTGGACGTGGACGCCGCCACCAACACCCTGAAGTTCGAGTTCGCCGACGACTTCAAGGCCGCCGTGGCCAACGTGGTGCCCAACATGCGCGCGGGCGAGATCGCCGTGAAAACCGGCCTGGCCACGGCCAACGCCCGCTGGTGCGAGGTGGACTTCCTGACCTTTGAATCCAAGGCCCACAAGAACATCCACGTGCTGGGCGACGCGATCCAGATCGCCCCGGGCATGCCCAAGTCGGGCCACATGGCCAACCAGCACGGCAAGACCTGTGCGGCTGCGGTGGTGTCCCTGCTGGCGGGCAAGGCGCCGCCTTCGCTGCCGATCTACGCCAACACCTGCTACAGCTTCGTGACCGACGAAGACGTGGTGCACGTGGCCAGCGTGCACCGCTACGACGCCGAGAAGAAAACGATGCTCACGGTGCCGGGTTCGGGCGGCGTGTCGGTGGCGGCCAGCGAACTCGAAGGCCGCTACGCCCATGCGTGGGCGCGCAACATCTGGGCGGATACCCTGGCATGAAGCAGAAGCTCCGCGCCGCGGTGCTCTGGTCGATCTTGCTCGTCGCCTCGTCGGCCTTCGCCCAGGCCGACGAGGCCCGCGCGAAGAAGATCGCCGGGGGCTCCTGCTTCCTGTGCCACGGAGCGCAGGGCGAGTCCACCAGCGAGATCTTTCCGCGTCTGGCCGGGCAGCATGCCGAGTACATCACCAAGCAGCTCACCGCCTTCAAGAACGGCCAGCGCAAGAGCACGGCCATGTCTGAGATGGTGGCCAAACTCACGCCCGACGAGATGGTCGCCCTGGGCAAGTACTACGAGAAGATGAGCATTCCGCGCGAAGATCCGAAGGACCCGCAGCTCGCGGCCGTCGGCCGCTACATCTTCTACAACGGCAACAAGTTCAGCGGCGTGCCGGCCTGCGTGAGCTGCCACGGCGCCAACGCCGAAGGCGCGGCCAACCTGCCCCGCCTCGCAACCCAGTTCTCGGGCTACATCCACACCCAGCTGAAATCGTTCAACAAACGCGAGCGCACCAACGACAACGCGGTGATGCACGTGGTGGCGGAGAAGATGACGGAGCTGGAGATGGCGGCGGTGGCGGAGTACGTCAGCGGTAAGTAGGGATCCCCCCGCGCCGCGCTTTCAGCGCGTCACCCCCCAGGGGCAACGCCTGCGGACTGGTAGAACCAGATCCGCGGCGTTCTGGAAAGGGGCACCTCGCGCCGGCTGCCCCTGATTCACTTGTGGGTCAGGCCAGCTTGGCGGCCAGTTCGCCCTTGTCGTAGCGCTTCTGCATGGTCTCCAGGCTGTGCACCTGGGTGATCCGGCTCGCCATGCCGGCGGAGCCGAACGCCTCGTAGCGCGCGGCGCAGATCGCCTGCATCGCCTTGGTCGCTTCCTTGTAGAACTTGCGCGGGTCAAAGTTCTTGCGATCTTCGGCCAGGTGCTTGCGGATCGCGCCGGTGCTGGCCATGCGCAGGTCGGTGTCGATGTTCACCTTGCGCACGCCGTTGCGGATGCCTTCGACGATCTCGTCCACCGGCACGCCGTAGGTCACACCCATGTCGCCGCCGTACTGGTTGATGATGGCCAGCCAGTCTTCCGGCACGCTGCTGGAACCATGCATCACCAGGTGCACGTTGGGGATGCGCTGGTGGATCTCTTTCACGCGGTCGATGCGCAGCACCTTGCCGCTGGGTTTGCTGCTGAACTTGTAGGCGCCGTGGCTGGTGCCGATGGCGATGGCCAGCGCGTCCACCTGGGTCTTGCTCACGAAGTCGGCGGCCTCGTCCGGGTCGGTCAGCAGCATCGAATGGTCCATCTCGCCTTCGGCGCCGTGGCCGTCTTCTTCGCCGGCCTTGCCGGTTTCCAGCGAACCCAGGCAGCCCAGCTCCCCTTCAACCGAGACGCCGCAGGCGTGGGCCAGGTCCACCACCTGCTTGGTGGTGTTGACGTTGTACGCGTAGCTCGACGGCGTCTTGCCGTCGGCCAGCAGGCTGCCGTCCATCATCACCGAGCTGAAGCCCGACTGGATGGAGCGAAAGCAGATGGCGGGCGCGGCGCCGTGGTCCTGGTGCATGCAGACGGGGATGTGCGGATACATCTCGATCGCGGCGGAAATCAGGTGGCGCAGGAAGGGCTCGCCCGCGTAGGAGCGTGCACCGGCCGAGCCTTGCAGGATGACGGGGCTGTTCACCTGGTCGGCCGCCTGCATGATGGCCTGCACCTGCTCCATGTTGTTGACGTTGAAGGCCGGCAGGCCGTAGTGGTGCTCGGCTGCGTGGTCGAGCAGTTGGCGAAGGGAAATCAGGGCCATGAAGTTGTCTCCGTTGGATTGAAAAAGATCAGTGTTCGGCTCTTCTTGCCAGCACCTCGAACGCCGGCAAGGTCTTGCCCTCCAGCACTTCCAGGAAGGCCCCACCCCCGGTGGAGATGTAGCCCACGTCCTTCTCGATGCCGTACTTGGCGATCGCGGCCAGGGTGTCGCCACCGCCCGCGATGCTGAAGGCGCTGGATTCGGCAATCGCCTGCGCGATGGTCTTGGTGCCGTTCTCGAAGGCGGCGAACTCGAACACGCCCACCGGGCCGTTCCAGACGATGGTGCCGGCCTGCTTGAGCTGTTCGGCCAGCAACTGCGCGGTCTGCGGGCCGATGTCCAGGATCAGGTCGTCGTCGGCCACGTCGGTGGCGGCTTTCACGGTGGCCACGGCGTCGGGGCTGAAGCTCTTGGCACAGACCACGTCGGTCGGGATCGGCACGGCCGCGCCGCGTGCTTTCATGGCGTTGATCACGGCGGTGGCTTCGCCCAGCAGGTCGGGTTCGGCCAGGCTCTTGCCGATCTTCAGGCCGGCGGCGAGCATGAAGGTGTTGGCGATGCCGCCACCGACGATCAGGCCGTCCACGTTCTTGGCCAGGGCCTGCAGGATGGTGAGTTTGGTCGAGACTTTGGAGCCGGCGACGATGGCGATCAGCGGGCGCTTCGGGTTGGCCAGGGCTTTGCTGATGGCGTCCATCTCGGCCGCCAGCAGCGGGCCGGCGCAGGCGATGGGGGCGGTCTCGGCGATGCCGTAGGTCGTGCCTTCGGCGCGGTGCGCGGTGCCGAAGGCGTCGTGCACGAAGATGTCGCAGAGTTTGCCGAGCTTGGCCGCGAGTTCGGGCTTGTTCTTTTTCTCGCCGACGTTGAGGCGGCAGTTCTCCAGCATCACGAGTTCACCGGGGGCGACGGAGAAGTCGCCATCGACCCAGTCGCTCACCACGCGGATGCTGCGGCCCATGAGTTCACCCATGCGCGCGGCCACGGGGGCCAGGGAGTCTTCGGGTTTGAACTCGCCTTCGGTGGGGCGGCCCAGGTGGCTGGTGACCATGACGGCGGCGCCGGCGTCCAGCGCCATCTGGATGGCGGGGATGCTGGCGCGGATGCGGGTGTCTTCGGTGATCTTGCCGTCGTCGTCCTGGGGCACGTTGAGGTCGGCGCGGATGAAGACGCGCTTGTCGCGTGCGAAGCCGCTCGCGCACACATCGCTGAATCGGAGGAATTTCATGGCCTTGCCCTCACGCCTGGTGGCGGCCGGCCACGACGCGCGCCATCTCCAGGCACTTGTTGGAGTAGCCCCACTCGTTGTCGTACCAGGCCACGACCTTGACGAAGGTGCTGTCCAGCGCGATGCCCGCGTCGGCGTCGAACACGCTGGTGCAGGTTTCGCCACGGAAGTCGGTCGCCACGACCTTGTCGGTGGTGTAACCCAGCACGCCCTTCAGGGCGCCTTCGCTCTGGGCCTTCATTTCGGCGCAGATCTCGGCGTAGCTGGCTTCGCTGTTGAGTTCCACGGTCAGGTCGACCACCGAGACGTCGGAGGTGGGCACGCGGAAGCTCATGCCGGTGAGCTTCTTGTTCAGCTCGGGGATCACCACGCCCACGGCCTTGGCCGCGCCCGTGCTGCTGGGGATGATGTTTTCCAGGATGCCGCGGCCACCGCGCCAGTCTTTGTTGGACGGGCCGTCCACGGTCTTCTGCGTGGCGGTGGCAGCGTGCACGGTGGTCATCAGGCCGCGCTTGATGCCCCACTTGTCGTTCAGCACCTTGGCCACGGGGGCCAGGCAGTTGGTGGTGCAGCTGGCGTTGCTGATGATGGCTTGGCCGGCGTAGGTGGTGTGGTTCACGCCGTAGACGAACATGGGGGTGTCGTCTTTGGAGGGGGCGGAGAGGATGACCTTCTTGGCACCGGCGTCCAGGTGTTTCTGGGCCGTGACCTTGTCGAGGAACAGGCCGGTGGATTCGATGACCACGTCGGCGCCGACGTCGGCCCACTTGAGGTTGGCCGGGTCACGCTCTTGCGTCAGGCGGATGGTCTTGCCATTGACGACGATGTTGCCGCCCTCGACCTTGACCGTGCCCTTGAAGCGGCCGTGCACGCTGTCGTACTGGAGCATGTAGGCCAGGTAGTCGGGTTCGAGCAGGTCGTTGATGGCAACGATCTCGATGTCCGGGAAGTTCTGGATCGCGCTGCGCAGCACGTTGCGACCGATGCGGCCGAAACCGTTGATACCGACTTTGATGGCCATGGTGTTTCTGTCTCCGAAGTGATGAAAAAGAATGGCGTTCAGGCGCTGGCCGCTGTGTCGCGGGCCGGCAGCCAGGTGGTCAACGCCGAAAAATCGGGGATCACGCGATCGGGCCCGCAGGCCTCGATGGGCTCACCCATGTTGTAGCCATAGGGCAGCACCCACACGGCAATGCCCGCGTTGCGCGCGGTGGCCACGTCGATGCTGGAGTCGCCCACGAACAGCGCGCGTTCGGGCGCCACGCCGAAACGCCGCAGGCAGTCGTGAATGCCGGCCGGGTCGGGTTTCTTCACCGGCAAGGTGTCGCCGCTGACCACACGGTCAAACAGCGGCGCGAGCTGGTGTGCATCCAGCACGGTCTGGGTGTAGCGGCCTTCCTTGTTGGTCACCACCGCAAGCTTCACCCCCGCGGCGCGCAGCGCCTGCAGCGTTTCGCGCACGTGGGGGTACAGGTGGCTGCGCGTGCCGCAACGCCGCTGGTAGTGCTGGCCGAACTCGGCTTCGATGGCCGGAAAGGCCTCGGCCTCGCGCACCTGCTGCGTGCTGGTGTTGAGCAGCTTGGCCAGCGCCTGGATCAGCAGCTCGCGCGTGCCGTGGCCGATCCAGTCGGTCACCTCTTGCTGCGATACCGCGGGGTGGCCCAGGGCGGTGAGCGTGTCGTTGACCGCATCGGCGATCTCGGGCGCGGTGCCGATCAGCGTGCCGTCCAGGTCGAACAGGATCAGGTCGTAGGGAAGGTTCATGGATGGGGACTCCGTTCGGGCCGAGCTTGTGAAAGCCTTCACACCACGCCGGCGGTGAGCCCTTCGACAGGCTCAGGGCCAACGGCTTTGTGGGTGAGCACACAGGCTTTCACCGCCTCGCACACGCGTGCGCTGGTGATGCCGAAGTGCGCGTACAGGTCCTTGGCCGGCGCCGACTCGCCGAACGTGGCGATGCCCACCACCACACCGGTACGCCCCACGTACTTGCGCCAGAAGTCCGGATGCGCAGCTTCGACCGCCACCGTGGGCAGCGCCAGCGGCAGCACCATGTCCTGGTAGGCGGCGGGCTGGCGGTCGAACACGTTGCTGCTGGGCATGGACACCACACGGGTGCTGATGCCCTCCAGCGCGAGCGCCACGTGCGCCTCCATGGCGAGCGAGGTTTCGGAACCCGTGGCCAGGATGACCGCCTGCGGGTGCTTGCCTTCGGCCAGGATGTAGCCGCCCTTGCGGATCTTCTCGACCATGCTGGCGTCGCTCAGGCGCGGCAGATTCTGGCGCGAGAGGCAGAGCGCGCTCGGGCCATCCCGGCGCTCGATGGCGCAGGCCCAGGCCACGGCGGTTTCCAGGCCATCGGCCGGGCGCCAGACATCCAGCCCCGGGATGATGCGCAGGCTGGGCACGTGCTCCACGCTCTGATGCGTTGGCCCGTCTTCGCCCAGGCCGATGGAGTCGTGCGTGAACACATGGATCACGCGCTGCTTCATCAGCGTGGCCATGCGGATGGCGTTGCGGCTGTAGTCGGAGAACGTGAGGAAGGTGCCGCCGTAGGGAATGAAACCACCGTGCAGGGCCACGCCGTTCATGATCGCGGCCATGCCGAACTCGCGCACGCCGTAGCTCAGGTGGTTGCCCCAGGCATCGCGCCCGGCCTTCACGCAACCCTTGAAGTTGGTGAGGTTGGAGCCGGTCAGGTCGGCGCTGCCGCCGAAGAACTCGGGCACCAGCGGCGCCAGCAGGTCCAGCGCGTTCTGGCTGGCCTTGCGTGTGGCGAAGGCGTCGGCCCTGGCGGCGATGGCCTCCAGCACCTCGGGCAGCTTCTGCGCGAAGTCGGGCAACAGGTCCCCGGCCATGCGGCGCTCGAACTCGGCCGCTTCCAGCGGGTACTGCGTGCGGTAGGCCTCGAAGCGCTGGCGCCAGGCGCGTTCGGCCTCGGCGCCGCGCTCCACGGCGTTCCAGGCCTGCGCGATCTCGGTGGGGATTTCGAACGGTGGCGCGGTCCAGCCCAGCTCGTCGCGCGTGGCCTGCACCTCGGCGGCGCCCAGTGCGGCGCCGTGCACGTCGTGCGTGCCGGCCTTGTTGGGCGAACCCATGCCGATCACGGTCTTGCAGCAGATCAGCGTGGGTTTGCCGTCGGCGCGGGCGCCCTGCTTTTTCGCTTCCACCAGCGCGGCCTCGATCGCGGCCGGGTTGTGGCCGTCCACGTTCGGTATCACGTGCCAGCCGTAGGCGTCGAAGCGCTTGGGCGTGTCGTCGGTGAACCAGCCTTCAACGTGACCGTCGATGGAGATGCCGTTGTCGTCGTAGAACGCCACCAGCTTGGACAGGCGCAGCGTGCCGGCCAGTGCACAGGCTTCGTGGCTGATGCCTTCCATCATGCAACCGTCGCCCAGGAAGGCGTAGGTGAAGTGGTCGACGATGGTGTGCGTGACGTCTTCGTCTTCGCGGTTGAACTCCTGGGCGAGCAACTTCTCGGCCAGCGCCATGCCCACCGCGTTGCTGATGCCCTGGCCCAGCGGGCCGGTGGTGGTTTCCACGCCGGGGGTGATGCCCACCTCGGGGTGGCCCGCAGTCCTGCTGTGCAGCTGGCGGAAATTCTTCAGCTCGCTCATCGGCAGGTCGTAGCCGGTCAGGTGCAGCAGCGCGTAGATCAGCATCGAGCCGTGGCCGTTGGACAGCACGAAGCGGTCGCGGTCGGGCCAGTGGGGGTTGCTCGGGTTGTGCTTGAGGTGGCGGTTCCACAGCACCTCTGCGATGTCGGCCATGCCCATGGGTGCGCCGGGGTGGCCGCTCTTGGCTTTTTCCACCGCGTCCACGGCGAGCATGCGGATGGCGTTGGCCATCTGGCGGGCGAGTTCGGGAGAGGGGTTGTTCATGGGTGACCTTTGGAGGTTCGGGTTTCTTACGGAGGTGTCTTCTGGCGGGCCCCCACCCCTGCCCTCCCCCAGCGGGGGAGGGAGCTATGCGGGGAAGCCATGGCATTCGGGCTTTCACTCCTTCCCCCTCTGGGGGAAGGCGGGGATGGGGGCCCGCGTGAAGCAGCGCCGATCAAAAGTTCAGGCCACTCCCATGGCCCGTTTTTTCCGCTCAACCATGCGCCAAATAAAGGGCGTGAAGATCAGCTGCATCGCCAACTCCATCTTCCCGCCCGGCACCACGATAGTGTTGGCGCGGCTCATCATGGAGCCGTTGATCATGCTCAGCAGGTACTGGAAATCGATGCCCTTGGGCTGGGCGAAACGGATCACCACCATGCTCTCGTCGGCGGTGGGCACGTCACGCGCCACGAAGGGGTTGCTGGTGTCCACGATGGGCACGCGCTGGAAGTTCACGTGCGTGTGTTGGAACTGCGGGGTGATGTAGTTCACGTAGTCGGGCATGCGGCGCAGGATGGTGTCGGTCACCGCATCGGCGCTGTAGCCGCGCATGTTCTTGTCGCGATAGAGCTTCTGGATCCATTCCAGGTTGATCACGGGCACCACGCCGACCAGCAGGTCCGGGTACTTCGCCACATTGTGTTCGGGCGTGACCACGGCGCCGTGCAGGCCTTCGTAGAACAGCATGTCGGTGTTGGCCGGCAGGTCTTCCCAGGCGGTGAAGGTGCCCGGGTCCTGTTTGTAAGGCGCGGCCTCTTCGGCGTTGTGCAGGTACTTGCGGCACTTGCCCTGGCCGGTTTCGCTGTAGGTGCGGAACAGGTTCTCGATGTCGCCAAACAGGTTGGCCTCGGCACCGAAGTGGCTGAAGTTGTTGTTGCCCGCCTTCTCCGCCTCGGCCGCCTTGACCTTCATTTCCTTGCGGTCGTAGCGGTGGAAGCTGTCGCCCTCGATGATGCCGGCCGTCACGTTCTCGCGACGGAAGATGTTCTGGAAGGTGCGGGTGACGGTGGACGTTCCGGCTCCCGATGAACCGGTGATCGCGATGATGGGATGGCGTTCAGACATTTGTATCTCCAAAAAACAAATCAATTCGACCGAAGAAGGTCCCACCGAGGGCACCGCGGAACCGGCTTTGCCGGGCCGCCAGTGCCGCCCCCTTGAGGGGTGACGCGCCCTTGGGCGCGGCGCGGGGTGGCCTCTAGGCCCGGAAAAGCGAGCGCTCGGCGAACAGCGGATTGCTGTCGTCCTTGTAGGCACCCGGCTCGCGGTGGTAGCGCTCGATGCGCTCCACTTCGTTTTTGCTACCGAACACCAGGCCGATGCGCTGGTGCAGCGCGGTCGGCTGCACGGACAACATGGGTTCGCGGCCGGTGCTGGCGCGACCGCCGGCCTGTTCGATGATCATGCCCACCGGGTTGGCTTCGTAGAGCAGGCGCAGGCGGCCGTTCTTGCTCGGGTCCTTGGTGTCGCGCGGGTACATGAAGACGCCACCGCGCATGAGGATGCGGTGCGCCTCGGCCACCATGCTGGCGATCCAGCGCATGTTGAAGTCCTTGCCGCGCGCGCCGGTCTTGCCGGCCAGGCACTCGTCCACGTAGCGCTTGACCGGTGCTTCCCAGAAGCGGCTGTTGGACGCGTTGATGGCGAACTCGTGCGTATCCTCAGGAATCTGCAGGTTCGGGTGCGTGAGCATGAACTGGCCGAGGTTCGGGTCCAGTGTGAAGCCGGCCACGCCGTTGCCCACCGTGAGCACCAGCATGGTGGTGGGGCCGTAGAGCGCGTAGCCGGCGGCGAGCTGCTGGGTGCCGGGCTGCAGGAAGTCGGCTTCGACCACGTCGCGCCCGCTGTCGATCACGTCCTGCGGCGCGCGCAGCACGCTGAAGATGCTGCCCACGGTCACGTTCACGTCGATGTTGCTGGAGCCGTCCAGCGGGTCGAACACCAGCATGTACTTGCCGCGCTGCATGGTGGCCGGGATCTGGTACGGGTGGTCCATCTCTTCGGACGCCATGCCCGCCAGGTGGCCGCCCCACTCCGTCATCTGCGTGAAGTACTCGTTGCTGATCACGTCGAGCTTCTTCTGCTCTTCGCCCTGCACGTTGACGCTGGTCGTGACCTCGGGCGCCGGCTGGCCGAGCACGCTGCCGAGCTCACCAAAGGCCACCGTGCGCGCGATCGCCTTGCAGGCCAGGGCGACGTCGAGCAGCAGCGCGTTGAAGTCGCCGCTGGCGCCGGGGAAGCGGCGGCGTTGTTCGATCAGGTATTGCGTGAGCGTGAAGCGGCGGCGCGTGGTCATGGGAGGCTTTCGGGGAGTTGCTGGAATTCAGTGTGCGGACGCGTTCGTCCTGAGCGTTTTCATCACGGTCTTGTAGCCACCGTCGTTGTCGGGCGCGCCAAACACGGCACTGCCGGCCACCAGGGTGTCGGCACCCGCGGCCACGATGCCGCCGATGTTGTCCACCTTCACACCGCCGTCCACTTCGAGCCAGATGGGCTGGCCGCCCGTGGCCATGTGGGCGTCGATGCGGCGGCGCGCCTCGGCCAGCTTGGGCAAGGTGCTGGGGATGAACGCCTGCCCGCCGAAACCGGGGTTCACGCTCATGAGCAGCACCAGGTCGAGCCGGTCCATCACATGGTCCATCAGCGCCAGCGGTGTGGCGGGGTTGAACACCAGGCCGGCCTTGCAGCCGTGGTCGCGGATCAGCTGCAGCGTGCGGTCCACATGGCGGCTGGCCTCTGGATGGAAGCTGATGAGGTTGGCGCCGGCCTTGGCGAACAGCGGGATCAGCGCGTCCACCGGCTCCACCATCAGGTGCACGTCGATGCCGATCTTCACGTGGGGGCGGATCGCTTCGCAGACCAGCGGGCCGATGGTGAGGTTGGGCACGTAGTGGTTGTCCATCACGTCGAAGTGCACCAGGTCGGCCCCGGCGGCTTCAATGGCGCGCACCTCGTCGCCCAGGCGGGCGAAGTCGGCGGAGAGGATGGACGGTGCGATGCGGATGGTCATGGACGACGCCTGCTGGAAAGAGGAAGGAAAAGGGTTCAGCGCCCGTGCCACTGGCGCAGACGGGCCACGTCGAGCGCGCCCAGATCGGGCACGACGCGCAGGGCGCCTGTGAAGTCGTGGTGCGCCGTGAAGCTGCTCGGGGTGATCACCGTGGGCAGGCCGGCCGCGGTGGCGGCGCGCAGGCCATTGGCCGAGTCTTCAAAGGCCACGCAGTCGGCCGCGCGGATGCCCAGGTCGGCGAGCACCTTCATGTAGACCTGCGGGTGCGGCTTCTTCATCGGCGCGTTGCTCGCGTCGCCCACCGACAGGAAGTGCGAGCGCCAGTCCAGGCCGATGGCCGAGCGCAGCAGCGCGGCGATGTTGACCGGCGAGGTGGTGGTGGCAATGGCCAGCTGCAGGCCCTGGCCCCGCGCTTCGCTCATGAGCGCCAGCACGCCCGGGCGCAGCGTGACCGCGCCGTTGTTGACCGCGTTTTCGTAGTACGCGGTCTTGGTTTCGTGCAGGCGGTGGATGGTGTCGTTCACCGCGCCGGCGTCCACCTCGGTCATGTCCGGGTCCACCGTGCGCCAGTGGTGCAGCATGCGCTCCTTGCCGCCCGAGATGTCGAGCAGCCGCGTGTACTGCTCCACCGTCCAGTGCCAGTCCAGGCCCTCTTCTCTGAAAGCGTGGTTGAACGCTTCCAGGTGCACGCTTTCCGTGTCGGCCAGGGTGCCATCGACATCAAAAATCAGGGCCTTCAACATGTCCGTTCACCTTTTCAAAGACCGGGTGGTCGGGGGGATGAACGGACTATAGGCACGGACTTAAATAAGGTAAATTCACGATTTATTCAATTTCAGTTAAGTTATTTCTTAATGAAGAACGCCACCTTTCGCCAGCTCCGGGTTTTCGTCGAGGTCGCCAAGCACCTGAGCTTTGCCCGCGCGGCCGAGGTGCTGCACCTCTCGCCACCGGCCGTGACCATGCAGGTCAAGGAGCTCGAAGGCCATGTGGGCCTGCCGCTGTTCGAGCGCACCGGGCGCCAGGTGGCGCTGACCACGGCGGGCGAATACATGCTGGTGTACGCGCGCAAGGTGCTCGCCACGCTGAAAGACGCCGAAGACGCCGCCGCGCGCCTGCAGCGGCTGGAGGTGGGCACGCTCACCATCGGCATGGTCAGCACCGCCAAGTACTTCCTGCCGCGGCTGCTGGCCGAGTTCCAGCGCGAACACGAGGGCGTGGAAATCCGCCTCGCGGTGGGCAACCGCGAACAGTTGGTGAAGATGCTGCACGGCAACGAGGTGGACATCGCCATCATGGGCCGCCCGCCCAAAGAACTGGCCACGCGCGCCGAGCCTTTTGCCGCGCACCCCCATGTGTTCGTGGCCCCCACCGACCACCCGCTGCTCAAGGTGGGCCACCCCACGGTGGACAGCCTGCGGCCCTACGGTTTCATCCTGCGCGAACGCGGCTCGGGCACGCGCGCCGCGATGGAAAACTTTCTGGAGAAATCGCGCATGGAGCCGCGCGTGGTGATGGAGATGGGCAGCAACGAGACCATCAAACAGGCCGTGATGGCCGGCATGGGCATCAGCTTCCTCTCGTTGCACACCATTGGCCTGGAACTCGAACACGGGCTCATCGCCACGCTCGACGTGGAAGGCACGCCCATCGTGCGCGCTTGGAACGTGGTGCACACCCTGTCCAAGCTGCTCTCACCCGCGGCCGAGGCGTTCCGCTACTTCATGCTGGAGCGGGCCGAAAGCCACCTGGCGGAAAAGTACGGGAGCCTGCTGCGCCTGCCGCAGGCGCAGTGAGCCGGCCTGCGCCACCGCATCAATGGGGTGGCTCGTGCTCCGGCATGCGCGCGCCCACATGCACCTCGCCACGGGCTTCGGCCAGCTCCACCTGGCGCTGGCGTTCGGCCAGGCCGGCCTTTTCTTCGGGCGTGCGCTGGTCGTGGCAGTGCGGGCAGCTCACGCCCTTGACGTAGTGCGGCGAGGCCTTGTCGGCGTCGGCCAGCGGCCAGCGGCAGGAGCGGCAGAGTTCGTGGGGGCCGGGCCGCAGGCCGTGGCCCACGCTCACGCGTTCGTCGAACACGAAGCACTCGCCCTCCCAGCTGCTCTGCGCGGGCGGGATCTCTTCGAGGTATTTGAGGATGCCGCCTTCGAGGTGGTAGACCTCGTCGAAGCCGCGCATCTTCAGCAGCGCGGTGGACTTTTCGCAGCGGATGCCGCCGGTGCAGAACATGGCCACCCGGGGCTTCTTGTCGCCCTGCAGCGCGGGCTGGGCGTCGAGCCAGGCGGGCAGTTCGGTGAAGGTCTTGATGGACGGGTTGATCGCGCCCTTGAACGTGCCGATGGCGACCTCGTAGTCGTTGCGGGTGTCGATCAGCAGCAGATCCGGATCGGCCAGCAGGGCGTCCCAGGCCTGCGGTTTCACGTACTGGCCCACGGTCTTGTTCGGGTCGAGCCCGGGCACCTGCAGGGTGACGATCTCCTTCTTCAGCCGCACCTTCATGCGCAGGAACGGCGGGCGGCTGGCCCAGGCTTCCTTGTGCTGCAACGTGGCCAGGCGCGGGTCGGCGCGCAGGTGCGCGAGCACCGCGCGCACGCCGGCCTCGGGGCCGGCGATGGTGCCGTTGATGCCTTCGCAGGCCAGCAGCAGCGTGCCCTTGACCTGATGGCCCTCACACGCCGCCAGCAGGGGTTCGCGCAGCGTGGCGAAGTCGGGCAGATCGACGAACTTGTAGAGAGCGGCGGTGAGGTAGCGGGACATGGCGCGATTATCCGCGCCTCAGTACGGCCTTCCGCCTTTGTGCCCTCAGCGCCCGTAGGTGGCCTGCAGCGTCACGCTGCCCAACCTTTGGCCCGAGATCATGAAACCGATCAGGGCCGCCGAGGCGTCGGCTGGCACGTCCAACCGGTCGGTCTTGAGCGCGTGCAAGGTGAACCGGTAGCGGTGCGGCTTGTCTCCCACCGGTGGGCAGGCACCGCCAAAGCCAGCGACACCGTAGTCGGTGCGGCCCTGTTGGGCGCCAGCGGGCAGGCCCGATCCGTCGACGCGACCGGCGTTTTCGGGCAATGCGCTGACCGTCGCCGGGATGTTGTAGACCACCCAGTGCCACCATCCCGAGCCCGTGGGCGCGTCGGGGTCGTAGGCGGTGAGGGCGAAACTGCGTGTACCCGCAGGCGGGTTCTGCCACGCGAGCGCCGGCGACACATTGCCTCCCGTACAGCCAAAACCGTTGAACACCTGGGACGTTCCCAGCGTTCCATTGGGTTCCACCGTGGGGCTGGTCAGGGTGAAGTCGGCGGCACCGGCGGTGCCGGCCAGACCAGCAAGAAGAAGAAGAATGAGGACGGGTTTCAAAAGCAAGCTCCATGAAGGTGTGAACAGAGCTGAATGCTCGCCCCTTCTCGGGCCGACCGCTGCCCGATTTCGGTCAATCCCTGTGCGCGACCGGTCAGGTGCGAACGACGGAAGGCGGCACACCCCAGCGCGCGCGGAACGCCGCACTGAAGCGGCTGTGCGATGCCCAGCCACAGCGCTGCGCCACCTCGCCCACCGACAAGGCCGAGGTTTGCAGGAGGCCCAAGGCGGTCTCCAGCCGCACCTCTCGCACCAGCGCCGCCAGCGAGAGGTCTTCGCTTTGCAGGCGGCGGCGCAAGGTGGATTCGCTCAGGTGAAACGCGTCGGCGAGCGCGGCCACATTCCAGTCGGCATCGGGACGCTGCGACACCAGCCGGCGCACGCGCTCGCCCCAGTCCAGCCCGAGTGTGGACACCAGCCGGTGCCCGCGCTCCGCCAAGAGCAACAGAACCTCCTTCGCTCGGTGGCGCATCAACGCATCGGACAGCTTCACGTTGGGCGCGGGCAGACAGCGGCGCACGGCATCGTCCAGCTCGCCGTCCACGCGGACCACCCTCGCCCCCACCACGGCAGCGTTGCCCGGCGCATGGGTGAGCGACTCGACATCGCGCACCATGTCGTCGTCGAAAGCCAGCACCAGGGCCTCATAGCAAGCTTGCCCGCGTGGGTCATTGACCACGTCCCACTGCGAGCCCCGCGCGATCAGCACCGCCTGCCCTGGACCGGCATCGAAACGTTGCCCCGGCGCATGCAGCGATTTGCGGCCCCTCAGCACGAGGATGAGCGCGTCGGACCGCAGGGTGAGCGTGCTCAGCCGGTAGCGCTGGGCCGCAAAAATACGCACGCCGGCGTTCACAGCGCCTCCACGCGCGAGAGGTCGGGCCGCTCCAGCCACTGTGCGAACTCGTCGGCCAGACGCTGGCTCGCGGCGGTGGCGGCGCTCCAGACCTTCATGCGCGCGGCGATGTCCTGGCCGTAGCGGGCGAAGTCGCTGCGGTCCGGCAGGCGGCCGTTGGGCAGGGTCTGGGCCCAGGCCGGGTCGGGCGCAATCACCAGCATGTGGTCCAGCGCGGGGCTGCTGCGGTGGCGGCGCTTCCACGCCTTGTCGAGCCAGCCGGGCACCACGTTCTTCTGGAAGTGCGGGTAGAGCACGATGGGCGACGCGGCGTCGGGCTGGTAGCGCAGGTGCAGGTGGTAGTCGGTGATGCCGCCGTCCCAATAGGCGCCGGGTGGCGCGCCGGCAATGCCGCGCACCGGCCGCAGCATGAAGGGAATGGAGCAACTGGCCTGCAGCGCGTCCATGAAGTTGTCGCCACGCAGCGCGACCTGGCGGGTGCGCAGGTCCTGCGTGGAAAACGGTAGCGGGGTGGCCTTGTCGCTGGTGGCGCCATCGCTCTCCATGTCGCTGTCGCGGGACGAGAACACCACCCGTTCCAGCCAGGCCCCGAGCGCCTTGCGGTGCACGGCGTTGGCCGCGAAGGCCCCCAGGTAGCCCAGCGGCGTGCGCCACCGGCCGTCCTGCGCCAGCACGTGCCGCCCGCGCGAGGCCACGAGGTGCAGCCGGTAACGCGGGTGGTGCAGCACCTCGTCGATGCGTCCGCCGAAGAAGCGCCGCAGGTCGGCGCCAAAGCCCGCGCTGATCTGGTCGGGACTGTGCCGCTTCTGGCCGGGCGGCAGCTCGTGGTGCTGGGCGATGTAGTCGCGCTCCAGCCGCGCCAGCGCGGCCAGGGGCTGGTCCAGGCAGGCGGTGGCCATGCGCCAGGCCCCGATGGACGCGCCCACCAGGTGCACCGGCTGGGCGCTGTGCGTCAGCCAGTGGCCAAAGATGAAGCGGTCCAGCGGCCCGAGGATCAGGCCCTTGGGGCCGCCGGCCGCAGCGGGAATGATGCCCACGTCCCGCGCGCGCAGGCCGTGCTGTTCGATGTGGGAGCGGGCCGCGGGGCCGGCGTAGAAGCGCAAGGAAGACATGGGAACGCGATGCAGACGAACGGGAAAGATGGGGCGGCCGGTATCGGGGCCTCGAAATGAACCGGCGGCTGACAGCCGATTGACAGCTGGCGCCAATGTAATGGACCCCCGATTGGAACCGATACTCAAGGGAGTTTGCACATGGATCGACGAAGCCTGCTGACGGCGTGTGGGGCCAGCGCGTTGCTGGGCATGGGGCCGGCAGCGTTCGCCCAGACAGCCGCCCCGGCACCCGCCGCATCACCGGCCCCCACCCGCTTGCCCGAACTGCACATCTACATTCCCGGCGGTGCCGGCGGTGGCTGGGACCAGACCGGGCGAACCCTGGGTGCGGCCATCCAGGCCGCGGGCCTGGCCGAGCGGGTGACCTATGAGAACAAAGGCGGCAAGGGCGGCACCATCGGGCTGGCCGACTTCGTCGCCCGCTACGACCGCGACCCGGCCGCGCTGCTGATCGGTGGCATGGTGATGCTCGGCGCGATTGCGCTCGGGCAGTCGAAGGCCACGCTGAAACAGGTCAGCCCGATCGCCCGGCTGACCAACGACTTCATGGTGATGGTGTCCCGGACGGGGCAAGCGCTGGACTCCATGGCGGCGCTGACCACGGCCATGCGCGCCAACCTTGGCGCGGTCGGGTTCACGGGCGGTTCGGCCGGCGGGGTCGATCATGTGCTCGCGGGCATGATCGCCCTGCAGCTGCGGCAGGACGTGACGCAACTCAGGTACCTGCCCACCAGCAGCGGCCCCGAAGCCGCGGCGCTGCTGGAGAAGGGCGAAGCGCAGGTGGCGATATCGGGCTACAGCGAGTTCCAGGCCGACATCGAAAAGAAGCTGCTCACGCCGCTGGCGATCTCCTCCCGCCGCTCGCTCTATGGGGTGCCCTCCCTGCATGAGCAGGGCCTGCAGACCGACCTGAGCAACTGGCGTGCGGTGTTCGCGCCCGGTGGCATTGGCGCGGCGCAACGCGAGAACCTGCGCCGCATCGTGGTCGCGGCCACCCAGCACCCCACCTGGGCGCAGGCGCTGGAGAAAAACAAGTGGTTCAACGCCCTGCTGCACGGGCCGGACTTCGCCAGCAGGCTGGTCATCGAGCAGGGCATGGCCAACGCCATGGCCATGATGCTCAAGCTCAGAAGCTGATTCCAGGCCTCGGTCACGAAGGCACCGATGCCAACCAGCGGCGTGCGCGGCTGATCCGCTGGGGGGCGGGTGGGCGCCAGCCGTAAGCGACCGGCTGCGCCCGCCGTCCCGCGTTCCGTCGGCGCTCGGGTTTTCCCCGACAAGATTGACAGCAAAATGACAGCCTTCGACGGTGGAATTCCAGTTCCCCCCTCACCCCAAAGGCACCGCCCATGTTCCGCAGAAGTTTGCTGAAGACCTGTGGCGCCGCCACGGCACTGTGGGCGGCACCGTCGTTCGCTCAGAAGGATGCGGATGCGCCCGTCGCAGCCAGTCCGGCGAACGCCGCCACGCCGCTGACGAAGCTCAGCCTTTACATCCCGGGTGGCGCGGGCGGAGGCTGGGACCAGACCGGGCGGGCCCTCGGGGCCGCGATCCAGTCGGCCGGCCTGGCCCGCGAAGTTGTCTACGAGAACAAGGGCGGCAAGGGGGGCACGATCGGCCTGACCGACTTCGTGGAGCGGTTCAACCGCGACCCCGCAGCGCTGCTGATCGGTGGCATGGTCATGCTGGGAGCCATTGCGGTGAACCGCCCGGCGGTCACGCTGGCGCAGGTCAGTCCGATCGCGCGCCTGACCAACGACTTCATGGTGCTGGTGGCGCCCAGTGGCGGCCGCTTCCCCGACATGAACGCGCTCACGGCAGCGATGCGCAAAGACCTGTCGGCGGTGGGGTTCACGGGGGGCTCGGCGGGTGGGGTCGATCACATGCTCGCCGGCATGATCGCGCGCCAGTTGCGCCTCGATGTCGGTCGGCTGAAATACCTGCCCACGAGCAGCGGTCGCGAGGCCATGGACTTGCTGGAGAAGGGCGAGGCCCAGATCGCCATCTCCAGCTACAGCGAGTTTCAGACCGCGATCGAGAGCAAAAGACTCATCCCGCTGGCCGTGTCGTCGCGCAAGTCGCTGCACGGCATTCCGTCACTCTACGAACTGGGCGTCAACACCGATCTGGGCAACTGGCGGGCCGTGTTCGGCCCCGGCCAGATCTCGGAGGCGGATCGGTCCAACCTGCGCAACATTGTGATCACCGCCACCCAGACCCCCTCCTGGAAGCAATCGCTGCAAAAGGAAAAGTGGACCAATGCCCTGATGCACGGCGACGAATTCACCAAGGTGCTGATGATCGAGCAGGCCATGGCCAGCGCCGTGGCGATGATGCTCAAGCTCAAGGCCTGACCGCCCCGCGGACCACCCGATCCAGGGCCTCCAGGAGGCCTCAGGCGTGTTCCAGCACCGCGTCCTGCCGCGTCAGCGCAGGGATCTCTTCGCCGATCACCGTGTCCGGGTCGATGCCCAGCACCAGGCCGATCGGGTCGGGGTAGGTGTTGATCAGGCCCTCGCTGCCCAGCGACAGCTCTTCGGCACGGGCGCGCCACGAGGCGATGTGGATCACGCCGGCGATGGGTTCGTACACGTCGTTGTCGAAGGGCGCGATCTGGTGCCCGATGGCGTCGACCATCCGCTTCGGAAAGCGCCATTCGCGCGCCAGGGCCGCGCCCACCTCGGCATAGCTGTAGCCGAACATGCCCTTTTCGGCGCGTGCGCGCTTGAGGTCGAGCATGGGGATGCTTCGGTCCAGGTCGATCATGGCCTCGGGCATGCCGGCGTGCATCACCAGCTCACCGATGCAGTGGATCAGGCCGGCGGTGAACGCGGTGTTCTCGTCGATCTTGATCGGCAGCGCGATGTAGCGTGAGAGGTTGGCGGTGTTGATGCTGTAGCGCCAGAACTGGTTGAGGTTCATGCCGCCCACGCTGTGGAAGCCGTCGCCCAGCGCGGCGCCGATGACGAGTGCGCGCACCTTGATCAGGCCCATGACGCTGATCGCGTCGCGGGCGTTGGTCACCGCGCGGTGCAGGCCGAAAAACGCCGAGTTGGCCATCTTGAGCAGCTTGACCGTGAGCACCGGATCGTCTTCGACGAGGTCGGCCGCCTTGAGCAGATCGACATCCTCCTGGTCAAAAGTCTCGATCAGCTTGCGCACCACCTTGGGCGCGGACGGAAGCGCGTTCGGCTGCCGGAGAAGTTTGTCGAGCTGCATGGGGTGCCTGCCAATCGGGTGGGACTCAAAATGAGCGGTATCTGCAGGAAATACATCGTCCCGGTGGCCATGGACTTGAGCGCTTTCGGGTACCTATTCGATGAAGGCCCCCAGCGCCTGGCTGAACGACCACTCGGAGGGGTCCTTCTCCAGCACGTTGTCCAGATCCAGGCCCAGGGTGAGGCCGATCAGGTCTGGAAAGGTCGCGACCAGGCCGGCGTTGTCGAGCTGGATTTCCTCGGCCCGTGCGCGCCACGACGCCAGGTGCAGCAGGCCCGCCAGGCGGTCGTAGTTGTCGCCTTCGAAGGGCTCGTTCTGGCAGGCCAGCGCCGTCACCATTTCCTGGGGAAACTGCCATTTCTCCGCCATGCCGGCACCCACCTCGGCGTAGGTGTAGCCCAGGTGGTTGCGCTCGGCCAGCGCCCTTTGCAGATCCAGCGGCGGAGTGCCCATGTCCACCAGGGCCATCTCGTCGGGCATGGCGATGTGCATCACCAGAATGCCGATCGCGTGGATCAGGCCGGCGGTGAAGGCGTTGCCGGGGTTCTGGTGCAACAGCCCCGCGAGCGAGCGGGAGATCTCGGCCACGCGCAGGCTGTAGCGCCAGAACTGCTGCAGGTCCATGCCGGGCACGTTCTTGAAGCTCGCCCCCAGGGCGGCGGCCATGACCAGCGAACGCACATGGGTCATGCCGAGCAGTGCCACCGCTTCGTCGGCGCTGCCGACCTTGCGGCTGACGCGGAAAAAGGCCGAGTTGGACAGGCGCAGCACACGCGTGGTGAGCGCCGGGTCGTGCCCGATGAGTTCCCCCACCCGCTTGGGGCTGGGGTCTTCCTTGTTCATCTCGGCCAACAGGTCCGAGACGGCGCGCGGCATGGCCGGCAGGGCGCGGGGATAGTTGAGCAGGGCTTCAAGTTGCATGGGAGGAGGATGAAGTCCGTGATGGAAAAAAGGGGGTGTGACTGCACCAGATATCGGCAGGCTCCCCCTCCAACTTGAGCCCCGAAATCGCCCGCGATTCGGGGAAACCCTGGGGGCGTTGCGCCCCCCTTCAGCGCTTGCCCAGACCCTGCAGCTTGGCGAACGCGGAGGCCATGGCCGAAGCGGGCGCCGCCGAGTCGCCCCCCTGCCCACCGGGGCGGCCCGGGCGCTGGCCCTGGCGCACCGGCTCAAAGCGGTTGTCGCGCGGCGCCCCGCCCTCGCGGCCACTGCGCGCGGGCGCATCGCCCAGCTTCATGGACAGGCCGATGCGCTTGCGCGCCACGTCCACCTCCATCACCTTGACCTTCACGATGTCGCCGGTCTTGACGATCTCGCGCGCGTCGTTCACGAACTTGTTGGCCAGTTGGCTCACGTGGACCAGGCCGTCCTGGTGCACGCCGAGGTCGATGAAGGCGCCGAACTGGGCGACGTTGCTCACCGTGCCCTCCAGGATCATGCCTTCGCGCAGATCGCTGATGTCGTCCACGCCGTCGTTGAAGCGCGCCACCGCAAAGTCCGGGCGCGGGTCGCGGCCGGGTTTCTCCAGCTCGGTCAGGATGTCCTTGACCGTGATGACGCCGAATTTCTCGTTGGCGAACAGCTCCGGGCGCAGGGTCTTGAGCATGTCGGCGCGGCCCATGAGCGCGGCCACGGGCTGGCCGGTCCTGGCGATGATCTGCTCGACCACCGGGTAGGTCTCCGGGTGCACGCCGGTCATGTCCAGCGGGTTGTCGCCCCCGCGGATGCGCAGGAAGCCCGCGCTCTGCTCAAACGTCTTGGCGCCCAGACCGGCCACGTCCAGCAGCTGCTGGCGGCTCTTGAAAGCGCCGTTGGCTTCGCGCCAGCGCACCACCGCCTTGGCCACGCTGGCCGACAGACCCGACACCTTGGACAGCAGCGGCACGCTGGCGGTGTTCAGGTCCACGCCCACGCCGTTCACGCAGTCTTCCACCACCGCATCCAGCGTGCGCGCGAGTTCGCTCTGGTTCACGTCGTGCTGGTACTGGCCCACGCCGATGCTCTTGGGGTCGATCTTCACCAGCTCGGCCAGCGGGTCCTGCAGGCGGCGGGCAATCGACGCCGCGCCGCGCAGGCTCACGTCCACGTCGGGCATTTCCTGGCTGGCGAATTCGCTGGCGGAATAGACGGACGCGCCGGCCTCGCTCACCACCACCTTCTGCAGGCCGTGGCAAGGGTGGCTGGCGTCGGTGCCTTTTTGCACCAGCTTGATGAGGTCTGCGGCCAGCTTGTCCGTTTCGCGGCTGGCCGTTCCGTTGCCGATGGCGATCAGGTTCACGCCGTGCTTCTCGCACAGCCGGGCCAGGGTGTGCAGCGAGCCGTCCCAGTCGCGCCGGGGTTCGTGCGGGTACACGGTGGACGTGTCCACCAGCTTGCCGGTGGCATCCACCACCGCCACCTTCACGCCGGTGCGGATGCCCGGGTCCAGCCCCATCACCACGCGCGGGCCGGCCGGCGCGGCCAGCAGCAGGTCGCGCAGGTTGTCGGCAAACACCTTGATCGCCACCGCTTCGGCACTCTCGCGCAGGCGGGCGAACAGGTCGCGCTCGCTGGACAGGCTGAGCTTCACGCGCCAGGTCCAGGCCACGCACTTGCGCAGCAGGTCGTCCGCCTTGCGGCCCTGGTGGCTCCAGCCCAGGTGCAGCGCGATGCGGCCCTCAGCCAGCGAGGGCACGGCACCCGGTCGAGCCGAGCCCCCTTCCGTTCGGGCTGAGCCTGTCGAAGCCCCTGCACCAAGAGGCTCCGGCAGCACCAGCTTGGCGTCCAGGATCTCCAGCGCGCGGCCGCGGAACACGGCCAACGCGCGGTGCGAGGGCACGCGGCTGATCGGTTCGTCGTAGTCGAAGTAGTCGCGGAACTTGGCCACCTCGGGCTGGTTCTCGTCCTTGCCAGCCACCAGCTTGCTCTGCAGCAGGCCTTCGGCCCAGAGCCATTCGCGCAGGTTCTGCAGCAGCGCCGCGTCTTCGGCCCAGCGCTCGCTCAGGATGTCGCGCACGCCGTCCAGCACGGCTTGCGGCGTCGAGAAGTCCGCGCCCGGTTTGCCATCGTCCAGCACCTCGGGCGGTTTCGTGAACGCCGCGGCCTCCGCCATCGGGTCCAGCGTCGGGTCGGCAAACAGCTTGTCGGCCAGCGGCTCGATGCCGAACTCGCGCGCGATCTGGCCCTTGGTGCGGCGCTTCTGCTTGAACGGCAGGTAGAGGTCTTCCAGCTCCTGCTTGGTCGGCGCGGCGGCGATGGCCGCGCGCAGAGCGTCGGTGAGCTTGCCTTGTTCGTCGATGCTTCTGAGCACCGCGGCGCGGCGGTCTTCCAGCTCGCGCAGGTAGCCCAGGCGGGCCTCCAGCTCACGCAGCTGGACATCGTCCAGGCCGCCCGTGGCCTCCTTGCGGTAACGTGCGACAAAGGGCACCGTGGCCCCCCCGTCCAGCAACTCCACCGCTGCCAGCACCTGCCGCTCCTGCACCCGGATCTCTTGCGCGATCTGCGCGATGATTTTCTGCATGTCCCTCGGGGGCCTGCGGCCCGGTTTCAAACGAAGCGGGCGAGTTTGCCACAGGGGTGCGCGGCTACCGGGGCCGCTAGCGGGACGCTTAGGTACGGAACAGCCAATCGGCCAGTGGCTTGGCGCGGGTCAGGCCGCGCCAAGCAGCCTCGACTAAGCTTGTCTATTGGAAAAGTCGCAAATTTCCGGCCGGTGCGCATTGGCGAACTTCGACCGGTTTGTTGTACCAAACGTTGCTACATGTGCTTTCTGCAGACAGCTGGCCGTTGCAACCTAGATACATCCAGGCTGCGTTGTAGGAAACTGCAGCGCCTGATGGACATTTGTAGATAGCCAGAGAGGACGCCTTTACAAGCGGGACAACGTTTGCCTTGGTTACCGCGAGTTCGCCTTCAGCCAACGTGATTCGACGATCGATCTGCGTCGCCATGTTTTCGCTTTGCCGCTCATCCCTGGGCCAAAAGAGCGAATAGTTCCCTTGATTTGTCAAGACAGTAATAATGGATTCAGAAAAAAAGAGGGGGCTTCCCGCTGCTTGACGCTGACCTACTCGCTTGCAGGCAAAACTTTGAGTGGTCTTTACGGAAACGCTGATGGAAGAGTCGAACACCTTTTTCTTTCCTCCAACTAGGCCCTCGCAGGTAACATTGCCAGTAGCGGCAACGCCCTGCAACTCAAGGGGTTGTATCACAGACCTTCGGAGGTAGAAGTTTGCTGCCTCTACGTTGTTCACTTGATGAATGATGGTCACACCACTCCCCTGAAGCGCGTTGCATTGCTGAATCGTTTCTAGCGCCTTCAACGAGATCGTTTCCTTGTAGCTGTCGCTGGCGGCCGTGGCAGCTGTCTGCGAGGCGTATGTCTTGCAAAAATTTGACACTGCCTCTTCTGAGTTGGAGTAGCTACCAGTGAACTTGATGGGAATGGCTTTGACGACTGCTTCCAGACCAATTCCACCACCGTCGGACTTGCGACTCCCGTCTTGCTGGCAATGTTGACTAAATACGGCGTTTAGGTAGCTGCTAGATGAAGAATCGATCGAGTACTCTTTTAGCGTCTTGGCTATATCTGGGCACTGAAGGTTCTGCCCGACAGCCACTGACGATGTGACCATCATGATCGAGATTGCGATCAATTGGGCCGGTTTGCTCGCACCTGATTTCATAAGTTCTCCTGAGATTAGTTGGACGTGAACATTAAGAGATGAACGTAGTGTTTCCGCTATACCTCCCCCCTCGTGCGGATGCGTCAAAGAGTTCGCTTGATCCGGACGGAGCAGAAATGGGGTCAAGTCTTGCGTCTTGCCCCAATGAGAACCAATAGGCAAAAGGCCAGACCTGACCCCATTGTGTGTGTTGTGTGTGTGTGACCCCAAAAATAACACCTAGACCTACGGTGCTCTGAGCAATATCGCGTAACTCTGCCAATGGTCTTTCGGAGGACTTGATCTTTAGCAGCCTAACCTTTTGCCGGTCGATGTGCATACCACTAACGTAAATCTGTTCATTTCTTGAAAATGGTCGAACAATCAGATCAATAATCTCGTCAAGATTTTCGCAGTCCAGTTCATAGCAGCGTTCATAGTCACCTTTTTTGTTCTTGTCCGTGGTTTCTACTATTGCATGGTAATACATATATCTTCTCGCTTTAATTTGGCTAATTTCGTCGGCGACATGTTTCTGTGGATTGTGGCTAACGTGCTAGCTCAGGGACGATCGGAGGCCGAAGGCCGGAGGGAACCTGCCGGCGTAGCCGGCAGGTTCCCTGGAGCGAGATGTTAGACGTCATCGGCAGAACTGACGAATACACAAACTTATGCCTGTGATTAGCAGCACCGCCGAGGAGCCAAGGAAAAATGTGCTTAGTGCCCCTGACTGACTGGCCCGAGAGAACGCCGACGAACCGGCGGGGAGAGCAATCTTGCTGAGGTGGGTATAGAAGCCACCTTCTTCCCCTTCGAGTTCTTTCCCAGCGTTCATTGCGGCGTGGTAGAGATCTCTAGTTCTGCGGTCTATCCACCAGAAGAAGACCCCAAGTGGTGAGGCGCCGAGAGGAACTACCCACAATTGGAGCGGCGCATCTTTTGCCAAAGAAACGCAGAGCGAAACGACCCCGTAAAGCACGACAATGTTCCCGGCGAATGCCGCATGCCTCCAGCCAAGGAAGAAGCGATAAGCATGACCGACTTCTTCGTATTTCTTCTCGTTCATTGGCATATCCTTCGAAATAGGTCTAACGTTTGAGTTGAGGGCTTGCGCGGCTTTTCTCGCAGGTCCTCTCGGACGAGAGGTTAGATCACGGCCACGTAATGTAGCCAGACGATAGTGTCTTAAAGCGACTATCAAAGACGGCTTTTCCTGTGGCTGGAAGATTGGCAATTAGGAAGTCGATGCACTCTTGTAATCGCTGGTTCACGATGCTGGCCTTTAAGACGCCCAGAGCCAAACATGCTTGCTGGCGACAAATATCACGGTCTAGCCTTGCCTGAATCTCATATTGAGTAAGAGCGGCAAGCGCTGTCGGAGTGAACTGGTCGCCGAGCAAGCCAATAATTCGGTCATAGTATGAGCGGCCGCGTGGAGATACACCATTGCAGTACGACATACCGCGACCTATGCGGCACATGAGGACGACCTTGATTAGCTTGGGTGCAAAATTCGGCAGAATGTCTTGTTGGCCATTTATGTATGAAGAGATGCTATCGGCAACTGGCGCCTCGTGATGGAAGTTGTCCCAGCCATTGTGCTTTTCCAGAAGCTGATCAATAAGACCATCGACAATAATGGCCCGCTCGGCATTTGAGCGAAAGGCGTTCCCTCCAACTGACTGGAAGAACTGTTCACCAAGTTGATATTTCTCGCGGTAGAGATTGGTGTTGTAGCCTTCTAGAGTCAAGCCCAGCCTGTATTTGGTGTCATCGCTGCTCGCTTTCCAGACCGACACGGCCAAGAGAGAAATGTTCTTGCGCACTTGTGGATCTGTGTCGGGAGCGACGTAGATCCCGAACATTGTTCGAAGAATGTTGCCGCAGTGGTGCGAGGCCAGCGCACCTATTTTGTTCGAGATACTCGCTAGATTAGCTGGGTCTAGTAGCTGAGTGTATGTCTTCAGGTTTTGTATGAACGCTTGCACCTGAAGGGCGGCTTCTGTCGGGCGATCGTTTAGTACGTCTTGAATGCATGTTTGCAGCCAGCCCAACAGTTCAAAGGCATTGATGGTGTAGTTGGTTGGATGCGAAATACCAATATCGTTTCGCATGTCAAGAATATGCTTGAGCTTCTTATGCGTTGTATCGCTGATTAGTTCGAGCTTTCTGCACGTATCAAGAAGCACTGCATCCTTGAGGGAACGAAGATCGTCCTCAGTCTGATAAAACTCTCTGGCCTTTCCACCAATTGCGGCGTCGTAGAAAATATCAAGCCCGTAGGCTATCGCCTTCTTGTGTAGATCGAGAACAACCTCGTTCCAAATAGCATTCAGCGAATAGTCGAATAAGCCGAAGCCGGCTCCGACAACGAACTTCGAAAGATATCGGGCGCCTTGCTTTACTTCGGCAGGCAACGACTCAATGAAGTTCGGTAGGTTTTGTCCGATGATCGCCCTCTGATCATGCGCGGCAATTATGTTGTCGTGCGGCAGCCCGACGTTCCTCAAGAAGTCGACAACAATCTGTGCTTGCGGGTCAACCAACTGCATCTGGGGCTTCGGTATTAGATCGCTCATTTACTCGCTCCTTAGGTGCGATAGCGGGTGCTGCTGTGATCTAACGTGAAGGTAACCGGCCTGCGCGGCTTTTCGCTCAGGTCCGGTTGACCGCCATGTTAGAACTGTCCTTTGTCATTGAATGGCTCCTTCGGAATTCGCATGTTCATCTTGCTACTGATGTATCGAAGAGGGGCATCCATCCGTTCCATGATTTCGTAAAGCTCCATGTACTCAGGATGGCGATCGAGTAATGGACGAGCACGAGCGAAGAATTTCAGTGCATCTCTGTAGCGCTCAACTACATCACGGATCGCTTCGGGCTCGATTTCTCCCTCAAACCCACGAATCCCTAGAGGCTCGTGATCGCGTGGAGGGCGACGACGAATTACATGCTCCACATAGTCCGGAGGCAACAGTGAGGTCGGGTCGCGAAGTAGTTTGTGGTTATTACGGGTCAGTTCAAGAATTTCTTCTAGAACGCGAGCAGATTTGTCGGACACACCATTCTCAACTGGAACCGATTTTTCATCAGGCTCGGTAGTCGGGGCATCAACGATTGCTGACAGTTGCGCTTCCAACTGAGGCCACCAAACTTCAAAAGCTTTTTCAAGACGAGCGTCCTCCAAAGCATCTTGGGTGCAAGCAGCATTAATCGACTTGAGCAGCTTTAGAACGTCATCGCGTTCGAACACTGTGGACTGGAATTGCAGAATTGGGCCTTCAACTTCAGATCGCTTAAGCCTAAACAGGAATGGACTGACACGACTTTTCTCAATGCTCTTCCCAAGTGCGCCAGCCTCGAAGTTGATCCATGGAGCATCAAGGTTGTCTTTGGTCATGCATACAAGTCCATAACTCGAAGCATTGAGTTCGCCTGCTATGTCCGTAGACCATCGAGCCCCCTTGTCGATGTCTTCCGATGATACATATGGTTCTATGCTCTGTATTACCGACGGAAGCCAATCACGAAATACAGTGGCAACCTTGTGGCTAACGGTCCCTGACCAACTAATAAATACCTTCATCGGGTTCCTTTGGAGAGTTCCAACTTTGATTTAAACGACTCGACCGCAAGCCACATGTATCCACATTTGGATAGATGCAGATTTTCTGGATAGATATGGAATCCATATTCATCCAACTCATTGGTCGAGCTTGCGTATCTGCTCCATCAAGCCGAGCATCTCGACCGACTGGAGTGGCGTTTTCCACTGGCGGGCTGACGAATCTCACGTCGCACCAACGGCGCGGGCACGGGACCGATGGCCCTTTTCAGCAAATGCGATCTGAACGCCAACCACGGGACTCTCGTGCGCCCGTGTGGCGAATCGAATGAAAGCTCCTGGGTGAACTCGAATGCCGAAGCCTGGCAGCCCGATGATTCGGCGCGGCTTCGCTGTGGTGTCGGATGTTGGTGGACCATAGCCTCCCTCTGGTCTAGAACGTTGTTGGTTGTTGTCCGTTCCAGCGGCCATTCTGCAACGTTTTGTCACAAGTTGGCAACCACCTTCTGCGTCCTGGCCTGCTGGTGACCCGCAGCGCGGAGACTACCGCTTCGGGCAGCAAGGCCCCCGGCTCAGCTGGATGTCGTCCAACCCGTCTGTGACTTCCTGCGACAGCGGCGATGAAGGGCACCGTGGCGCCGCCGTCCAGCGGCTCCACGGCACCCCCACCCTCAGGCCTTTCGCGGCCGGGCGTACCGGCTGTCGGGGGTGCCGTTCGGGCCCGCCGGACGCCGCTCGCCCACCGCCATCGTGACGCGCACCCGCGTCCCCCGCCCGGGCGCGCTCTCGATGTCGAACCGCCCGCCACAGGCCTCGGCCCGCCGGCGCATGCCCTCCAGGCCCTTGCCCCGGCCAGGCCCGCCGGCACACTGCTCGAATCCAACCCCGTCGTCGCGGACCTCCAGCGCCAGGGTCTGCTGATCGGCCAGGCAGTGGCACGACAGCCAGACCGTGCGGGCCTTCGAGTGGCGCATCACGTTGGCGATCGACTCCTGCGCGATGCGCAGAACCTGCCGGCTGCGGTCGTCCCGCAGCGTTTGAAGCGGGCCATCCACGTCCACGTCCCAAACCATCTGGATGCCCAGCTTGTCCAGCGAATGCTGGACGCGGTAGCGCAGCCGGCCCAGCGCGTCGGTCACGCTCTCGCTGCTTTCGTCGATCGCATCGACGAGGATCTTCACATCGAGCAGGCATTGCTCCAGCGCGAACGACAGCGAGCGCTGCTGCGGGATGCCGCGGTCCAGCGACGACAGGATGCTCACGAGCTGCGAACCCACGCCGTCGTGCAGGTCCTGCGCGATGCGGCGGCGCTCCTGGCTCACCGTCACCTCGGGTGTCGAGGGCACCGTCTCCGGCTCGTCGACGATCAGGTCCGTGTGCGCGAAGTCGTTCGCCAGCACGCTGTTTTCGGAGCGCACAGGGGCCATGGATGACAGGCTGTCGAGGTCCCCGATGCGGCCCGTGACCAGCAACCAGAGCACGGCCAGGTAGGCGGCATAGACGTGGTGGATGGTCGTGATGGGCACGTGCAGGCCGTCGGCCTGCACCATGTCGCGCAGCAGGATGCCCAGCCCGATCAGGCCCGCGCCCGACACCAGCCAGGAACGGCCATGCGGACCCTGCCGCAGGGTCACGCCCAGCATCAGGAACACGGTCGTGACCCACAGCACATTGAGCACTTTCCAGGCGAGGTAGGCCAGTTCGGGGCCGCCCTGGAAATACCAGCCCAGCAGCCCCAGCGCCAGCACCGCCTGCAGCCCACTCAGCACAGCGCTGCCGACCGACACGGAGGACACGCACACCAGCAACAGGAACACCACACCGGCGACCGCCAACTGGTAGACCGCATGCGCGGCAAGGCGCGCCACAGGGTCATTGCCCGCCCACACAGCGCCCGAGCCCACCAGGAGCAACCAGCACAGCGCGGCCAGCAGGAATGCCTGGTCCACGGACGCACTCGATGGGCTTCGGCCGATCACACCCACCCACACCAGGACCGCGGCCACCACGATCACCGCCATGGCCCCAAACACGCCGGTGACCAGACGCAGGAGACGCTCGGAATCGCCCTCCCCGAACGGGAGTTCGGGCAGGGCGATCAGGAACAGCGCGGCCAGTCCCAGAACAAGGCCCAGCGCGGTCCAGACCATTCTGCCGGGGTGTAGAAAACTCGACAGCATGGTGGGGCCAACGCGCAAGCGGGTGTCTATAAAAGGCCGCGATCCGTGGCGCAGCTGACCGCCTGCGCGCGGGTCCTGACGTTGAGCTTGCGGTAGATGTTGCGGATGTGTGTGTTCACCGTCTGACCGCTGATCGCCAGCCGCGCACCGATCTCGCCGCTGGTGTAGCCGGCCGCGACCATCTTCAACACCTCGCGCTCGCGCTCTGAGAGCCGGTCGCGGCTGCCGCGAATCATGTTGCCCGAGGACTTGGTGGGCTCGAGCCGGTGCAGCAGGCGCCTGGCCAGATTCGGTGTGATGGAAGCCCCGCCGTTGACCACCTGCAGCACCGCCTGCGGGAAGTTGCCGAACCAGGAGTTCTTGATCAGGTAGCCATTGGCCCCCAACCCGAAGGCGTGCATCGCATGCTCGTCGTCTTCGCTGGCGGAGATCACCACCACCTCGGCCTGCGGCCGCACCGACTTGACCTGCTCGATCAGGTCGTAGCCATTGCCGTCGCCCAGGTTGAGATCGACCACGAGCACGTCGAAGTCGTGCATCGCCACCTTGCGCCGGCCCTCCTTGAGGCCACCGGCCTGCGCCACCAGGTTGATGCGATCGTCGGCCAGCAGCTCCTGCGCGATCACGTGCCGGATGTGGGGGTCGTCGTCCACCAGCAGCACGCGCACGGGCTGCATGCTTTGCCCCACCATGAAGTCGGGCCACACAGAGGGCTGGTTGGTGTGCATCGCGAACTGACGGTTGAGCGTCGGCACCGCGGTCGAGGATGTGCTGACGAGCCCATCCATGTTCATCTGTTTTTCCATGAATCCTCCCTGAAGGAACGCATCAAGTACCCCAATCGTTTCGACTGTTGCGCAACATGTCGCTGTGTGACGGAAACTTTCCGATATCACAAATCGGCGATCCGAGCCCCTGTCAAGTCGTGCGAAAAGCCCGCTGACGCTGCAAATTTGATACAGAACTTGGACGGATTTTGACTACTTTGCATTCTGTTTGCCAATTGACAATTTGTAACTACCCAGTTTTCACACCCAAAAGTACTCAAATTCCATAGCACCAAGCGGTTCGTTTCCCTCGGAAACAGCCAGTGAAGTCACCCGATTTACCTCATTTGTGGTCGTCCATCTTCGGTACACAGTTCAGGTCATTGGCCGGTGTGCGTTCCCTCACGAAACTGGAGCCAGACAAAGCAGGACGTGAGGCAAAGCCCCAAAAGGGCGAGCCTCTGCACCAAGCGGCGTCGATCAGGCTGGTGATCCCGGAATCCTCCGGTTCACCGGGGAAATGTGAACCAACTTTTTGAGGAACCATCATGAAAAAGCTCGCCATCATCGCTTTCGCAGCCATCGCCTCCACGTCGGCTTTCGCCGATCCGGAAATCGTCATCGACGGCACCTCGGTCCAGGCCGTGGCCGCCACCTCGACGATCTTCTACAACTCCGCCTCGGGTGAAGACGCCTATGCGCAGCAGAACGTCTCGAGCAACTCGGGCAACGTCACTGTCACGGGCGCAGGCACCTCCTACCAGCTGACCGCCGCCTCCGGCTCCTTTGTGGCGAACTACGCGGCTGGCGAAGACGCCTACGCCAGCCAGAACGTGTCGTCCAACATCGGCGACGTCACCATCGCTGGCTACTCGCTGCAGATGACCGCCTTGCAGAACTCGGGCGTGTACAACATCGCCGGGGAAGACACCCAGGCGGTGCAGAACCTCGCCAGCAACAACGGCTGCGTGGCTTGCGCGCCCAAGTCTGGCCACCACTGAACGGCCCTGGCCCAGCACGCCCCCTGAACCCCTTTTCAGGGGGCGCTGTCTTCTGATCACATGACCTCAGGAGGTCCCCCATGAAGAGGTATCTGATACAGGCGCGGAAACTGGGCGTTGCCATGGCCGTGGTCCCCCTGCTGTCCCTCCAGCTGGCGCACGGCGCCCCGGGCGAGGACACCATCGAGCTCAAGGGACCGGTGAAGTACCTGAGCATGCCGACCGCGCCGCCGCAACGATCGGGCGGCATGGACGGCCCCACCGACCTGCCCGCCTGGATGCGCGCACGCATGACCCGCTACGTGGCGAAGGCGTATGGGATCGCCGGCGAGGACGGCACGATCTACACCGACAGCGATGTGGTCACGACCGTCGAGACCGATGGATTCAGGAAGACCTGCGTGCAGGAGGTGGGCAGCAACACCCAGGCTGCCGATGCGCTGGGTACCCGGTACGGACCCGACACACGAGAACAGGTCGTGGTCCTGCGCGGCGACCTGGTCAACGTCTGCCGCTGAAACAACAAAGAAATAGGTGAGGGCATCATGAACATCCTGCGTCCAGGCATCAAAGCCACACATCCACGTCGAGGCATTCTGGGGTGGACCTTGTTGGCCGCGTCCGTGCTTGCCGCAGGGTGCTCCACACCGATGGACGCCCGCAAGGACACGTCATTCCAGTCCTATGCGCACATGGCCGACCGGCCGACCCATCGCCCCATGCGATCGCTGTCGAGCTTTTCGGACTCCCTCGTGTGCATGGACCGCCTTTTCCGGGACGCGCAGATTCCCACCACGCTGATCACCAGCAAGCAGATCCCCGACTTTTCGGGCCGCATTCCCGTGGCGACCAAGGACATGATCGTCACCGCCATTTCCCAGATGTCCCGACTGAGCAACGCGTTCCGCTACGTCGATTTCGAAGTGGACATTGCCAGGCAGGACACCGTCCAGAACCTGACGACCCTGCTGCTCAACAGCAACCAGATCCAGCTGCAGCGCCCTGCGCTGTATGTCTCGGGCGCGGTCGCTTTCGTGGACCAGAACGTGATCAACAACCGGTTCGACGTGGGCACGTCGGCGTCCCGCCTGGAAACGGGCTACAGCCGGGACAAGAACGCGACCATCATCGGCATGGAACTCCATCTTGGCGACTTCCGCACCCGCACCCTGATTCCGGGCCTGGATTCGGCCAACGAAGTCATCATCGGCACCGGCGGCCAAGGCCTGGACCTGGCGGGCCGCATCTCGGACTACGGCTGGCAGTTCAACGTCGGGCGGAACTACACCCAGGGATCGGGCGCGGCGATGCGCACCCTCATCGAGCTGGCCATGATCGAGCTGGCCGGCAAGTGGGCCCGGGTTCCCTATTGGCAATGCCTGACGCTGGACCAGACCCACCCCGGCTTTCAGCGCCAGCTGCGCGACTGGTACGACGAAGGCGACGCCAACGTGCACCAGACCCTGGTCAAGAAGTCCCTGACCGGCAGTGGCTACCTCACGGCCCAGACCGCGCAGCTGCCGATCAACCACCCCACGGTGCGCTCGGCCCTGGCCAGGTACCAGGTCGATCAGGGCATGGTGGCCTCGGGCGAGCTGAACTTCGCCACCTACGAGCGCGCCCTGCGCAACTACGTGATGCTGGGCGAAAACGGGCAGTTCATTCGCGTGGGCTGGAGCCCCGATTCGTCGCGGCCCCCGGTGCCCACGGTCTTCGACGGGCAGGTCACCGCCGCCCCGATGGGCCCGCCCCTTGGCACCGAGACCGGCCCCCTTGAGCTGGACCTCCAGATCGAGAACCTGGCGGCGGACAAGACGGTGTTCGAGCAAGGGACGCAGATATTCCTCTCGGCCACCGTGTCCCGCAACGCCCACCTGTACTGCTACATGGAACAGGCGCAGGGTGCCGTGATGCGGCTGCTGCCCAACCCCACCAACAGCAGCTCGCAGGTGTCGGCCAACCAGGCGGTGCGCATCCCGGACTGGATGGTGCCCAACCCCGGCTTCGTGCTGGATGCGGGCGGACTGGGCGAAGAGTCGGTCATGTGCCTGACCTCCGACACCGATCTGCAGGCGAAGCTGCCGGCGGGTCTGCAGACTCCGGGCCTGCGCCCGATCACCGGGTTTGTCGGTCTGCAGAGCATCCGGGAGGCCTACCGCACGGCCGCGGGCAATCAGGGCGTCACCGAGCAGACGCTGAAGTGGCGGGTGGTGCCCAGGCGCGCGGCGGCGACGGCAGCGGCCCGCTGAGGCGGGTGGTGCCATGGCCCCGCCGCGCCCGGTCCGCACCGTCTGGATGCTGCTGGCGATGGCCGCCGGTGCGGCAACCGCGGTCGAAATCCCGCCGACCCAGCCCATCCGAATCGCCCCCTCTGGCGAAGACGCCATTCAGACGCCGCCCCCACAGAACCCGGACATCCGCCTGCTGCCCCCCCTGGCCGTTCCGCCCGTTCGGAACGAGGCGCCCGCCCCCCTGCGCGTGTCTCCACTGAACGACCCCTGGGTCACCGCGGAGATCGAACGCCTGAAGACACAGGCCATGGGCGTGGATCTGGCCGCCCAGGGAAAGAGCACGGCCCGGCAACGGCGCAACGCGGCGCAGGCCGCCTGGCATCTGGGCCTGATCCACTTTCACGGTGCCGGGGTGCAGCAAAACCTGGCGCAGGCCCAACAATGGTTCACGAGAGCCCAGCATCTGGGCCATCCGCTGGCCAGCGCCGGTCTGGCCCTGTGCGAGATCGACGGCTGCACGGGGCCCGCGAATCCCCGCGCCGCCACGCCCTGGATACAGCAGCTGCGACGCACCGACGCGTCGCGTGCGCTGTTCCTGGAGTGGCTGGTGGCGTACCGGCTCTCTCCCATCACCTTCACCCCGGGCCAGGAACCGGGCACCAGCGCCACGGTCGCCTTGCCCGAGCAAGACCTTCTGACCCGGGCGGCCAATGCCGGAGATCCCCATGCGCGCATTGAAATGGCCATGGGGCTGGCGGCCGCCCGCCAGTGGGCGGCGGCGCTCGCGCTGCTGGAGCTGGCGGCGCCCCGCTCGGCGGCGGCCGCCGCCAATGTGACCGTGGTCCGCGACATACTCGCCCGGGAACAATCGCCCAACGCAGGCAGCGCTCAGCAGGCCCGACAGCTGCTGCTGGAGGCCAGAAGGCAACACCGGGGCGAAGGTGTGACCGCCAACTACAGCGAGGCGCTGCGCCTGTACCGCCAGGCCGAGGCGGCCGGCAGCGACGAGGCGGGCCGGATGCTGGCGCTGATCTCGTCCCGACCCGCGCCGGACGGCGGCGTCAACATCGAGTGGATGAGACAACTGGCCTACGTGGACCTTTCCCAGGTCATCCCCGCCCTGGGCAACGCCGCCGCGGGCTACCGGCTGCAGCGCGAGCCATCGCCGCTGTTCGACTGGATGCCCGAGAGCTGGCGCAGCCGCATCCGGTGAAAGCTCACGACGCCGGAGCGGGGTCGCGCGCAGCGCGGCGGTGGGTGTTTCCTCTCAGCTGCGAGGTTTCAGCCCTGCCGTTGCCAGACGGTCGGGTTCGGGTTGGGCCCACCGTGTGATCGCCTTGCCCGCGCCGTCATGCCCGAGCACCAGGCGAACCTGCGTCCCGCCCCCCAGCGTGCCCACTTTCACGGCCAGCACCGGCGTGGGCAGCGAGGCCTGGAGCGCGTTCACCGCCACCTCCTGCCCGGCCAGGTACTGGAGCAGGGTCTGTGGCTGCTGGAAGGAGCTGGCATTGGTCAGCCGGTTTGCCAGGATGCCCGCCGGTGCCAGCCTGTCCGCCGTGCGCCGGGCCAGGCGGGGCGCGCCTGTGCCGTTCGAGACCTCTATCCGCGCCGGGCGGGGTGGCTCCGCCTGCGCCACCGCCGGGGCGGCAGCCACTTCCCGGCTCGGGGCCAGGGGCTGCGGCGCCACCGCCGGGCCGTTCGCGGGCGGGTCCACCGCCGGGGCTTGTGCCCTGGCCATCGCTTCGATGGCCTGTGGCCCGGCGGTGCGAAGTTCAAACACCTGGGGCGCCACGGCCACCAGTTGCGGCCCCGAGGATCGGCGGTCCACCTCCTGCACCACGTAGGCCCCACCCGCCGGCGCCCCTTGCAGGGCCGGCCGGTTGCGCTCGTCGTGCTCGACCTGGGCTTTCGCCAGCAGATCGAGGTTCTCCCGAATCTGCCGACTGTCCGGGTCCAGTGCGCGGGCCGTGCGCAACCTGAGCTCGGCTTCCTGGAGCCGGTGGGCGTTCAGCAGTGTGAAACCCATGTTGTTGTAGACATGGGCGGCCAGGGGTTCGAGCACGACCGCCCGGTCAAACAAGGCCAGGGCCTCGGCGGTCCGCCCCGCCTGCGCACGCAACACGCCCAGCGCATTCAGGGCGCCCACGTGGTCCGGCTTGAGGGCCAGCGTTCGTTCGTAATACGCCACCGCCCGGGCGAAGTGCCCCGCGCCGTGCGCGGAGCGCCCGGTCGCGTACAACACCTCGTGCTCGGCCATGGCCGGGCCGGGCGCGGGCAAGGGCGCCATCTTCACCGGGACCGCCGCACCACCACCGGCGCGCGGAATCTGGGTGCCGTGCAAGGCGCCCGGCATGAGGCTTGAACAGCCCATCAGGCTGCCCAGCACCGACAACGAGGCCAATGTCTTGAGTTTCATGGTCTTGATCTCCTGGTTGAACGGACTCAACGACCGCCTCCCAAGGTCGGCAGAAGCACACGGTAGATGCTGATCATGGCCGGCCCCATGAGCACCAGCATCAACGACGGGAAGATGAAGAAGATCAGCGGAAACAGCAGCTTGAGCGGGATCTTGGCCGCGCGCTCCTCGGCGCGCAGGCGCCGGTGCACCCGCATGGTCTCGCCCTGGATGCGCAGCGCCTCGGCCACGTTGGTGCCGAAACGGTCGGCCTGCACCAGCATCGCCACGAAAGAGGCCACCTCCTCCACCCCGGTGCGCAGCGCCAGGTTGCGCAAGGCGCTCTCGCGCTTCACGCCCATGCGCAGCTCCAGCGCCAGCAGGCCCAGTTCCTCTTCCAGTTCGGGGCTGCGCAGGCCGATCTCGCTGCCGGCGCGCGCCATCGCGGCGTCCAGGCCCAGGCCCGCCTCCACGCACACCGTCATCAGGTCCAGCGCGTCGGGCAAAGCGTTGCCCACCTGCTCCTTGCGGGACGCCACCATGCGCGCCAGGATCATGTTGGGCAGGTAGTAACCCAAGGCCGCCAGCAACAGGAGCCACAGGAGGTTGACATCGGCGCCCGCCTCCAGCTTCGTCAATCCACGGTAGAGCATGAACAGCATGGGCATGCCGAGCGCCAGCAGGGTCTTGGCCGCGAAGAACACCACCGGCCAGCTCGCCTCGCGCAGGCCCGCCTGCATGAAACGCACCCGCAGGCTCGAATTTTCCCAGCCCTCCTTGGGCGCCGAGAGCTTGGCCACCGGCCCCACGGCCTTGACCACCTTGGCGTGCCACTGGGCATTGCCCTCCAGCCCTTCATCGGCGCGAGCGCCAGCGGCGTCGCCACCGATCTGCTCGACGCGCTGCTGCAGACCCTCCCGCCGGTTCAGCCAGAGCGCGACGCCCATGGTCATGCCCATCACCGCCAGGAACACGAGCACCAGAACAAGGGTTTGCTGATTCATGACGTCACCTCAGACCTTGATATCGATAATCCGCCACATCACAAAAATGCCGAGCAGCATCAGGCCGATCGCGCCGTAGACCAGCATCAGCCCCACCGGGTCGGAAAACAGCACCGAGAGGTATTTGGGGTTGAGCAGCTGGATCACCGCCCCCACCACGATCGGCAGGCCCACGAGGATGTAGGCCGAGAGCTTGCCCTCGGCCGCCAGGGCCCGCACCTTGGCGAAGAGCTTGAAGCGCTCGCGCACCAGCTCCGACAGCTTGCCCAGCAGCTCGGACAGGTTGCCCCCGGTCTCGCGCTGGATCACCACCGCCATCACGAAATACCGCACGTCGGGGCTGGGCACGCGCGCGGCCAGGTTGCCCAGCGCGGCATCGGTGGCCACGCCATAGGCGATTTCGTCGGAGGCGATGCGGAACTCCGTCGCGATCGGATCGGGGGCCTCACTGCCCACCATGGACAGGGCCGACGGAAAGGCATGGCCCGCACGCAGCGCGCGCGACATCAGGTCCATCGCATCGGGCAATTGCCCTTCGATCTTCTGCAGGCGTTTGGTGCGCCGGCGCAGCAGCAGCGCAATGGGCAAGGCCGCCAGGATCGGGCACAGGACGATCAACGCGAACCAGGGCAAGCGCAGCACCAGGCCACCCAGCAGGCCCGCCACGGCCAGCAAGGCGCTGATGGAAAGCAGGTGCGACACGGTGTTGTTGTCCCCGGCCTGCAGCATCAGCCGATCGAGGTGGTGCATCCGCGGCAGACTCTGCAGCAGGCGCTGCATGGCCGGGCTGTCGCTGAGCATGCGCTGCTTGAGCAGCTTGAGCGCGGTGTTGTCGACCTGACCGCCCGCCGATATGGCGCGCAGGCGCTGCTCCAGGCGGCGCACCTCGGGGCTCTTGGTGTCGCTCCAGTAGACGTACAGGCCCTCCAGCAGCAGCACCACCGCCAGAAACCCCATCACCACAAACAGAGTCAGGCCGATGTTCATACGCTACTCGTAGATCAGATTGGGGTCGAACGTGTCGTCGGTCACGGTTTGCCCGAAGGCCTTGAGGCGTTCCATGAACTTGGGCCGCACACCGGTGGCGCGGAAGTGGCCCACGACCTTGCCCTCGGCATCGATGCCGGTCTGGCGGAAGTGGAAGATCTCCTGCATGGTGATCACGCTGCCCTCCATGCCGGTGATCTCCATCAGGCTGATCAGCTTGCGCCGTCCGTCGTTGAGGCGCGAGAGCTGGATCACCGCGTTGATGGCGGAGCTGACCTGTTGGCGCATGGCGTCTTCCGAGATCACCGCGCCGCCGTAGCCGGCCATGTTCTCCAGCCGGGTCAGCGCGTCGCGCGGTGAGTTGGCGTGCACGGTCGCCATCGACCCCTCGTGGCCGGTGTTCATGGCCTGCAGCATGTCCAGCACCTCGGCGCCACGCACCTCGCCCAGGATCACGCGGTCGGGCCGCATGCGCAGGCTGTTGCGCACCAGCGCGCGCTGGCTCACCTCGCCCTTGCCCTCGATGTTGGGTGGCCGTGTCTCCAGCCGCACCACGTGCCGCTGCTGCAACTGCAGCTCGGCCGCGTCCTCGATGGTCACGATGCGCTCGCTGGCGGGGATCGCGGCCGAGAGCACGTTGAGCAAGGTGGTCTTGCCGGTGCCGGTGCCCCCCGAGATCAGGATGTTCATCTTGGCCTTGACCATGGCCTGCAGCAGCGCGGCCACCACAGGCGGCAGCGAGCGCCTGTCGATCAGGTCGTTGACGGTCAGTGGCACCACCGCGAACCGGCGGATCGAGAGCACCGGCCCGTCCAGGGCCAGCGGCGGGATGATGGCGTTCACCCGCGAGCCGTCGGGCAGGCGGGCGTCCACCATGGGGCTGGACTCGTCGACCCGACGCCCGATGCGCGAAACGATCTTGTCGATGATCTTCATCAGGTGATCGCTGTCGGAGAACGTCACCTCGGTGAGTTCGAGCCGACCCCGGCGCTCCACGAACACCTGGTTCGGGCCATTGACCAGGATGTCCGACACCGTGGGGTCCGCCAGCAGCGGCTCCAGGGGGCCCAGGCCCATGATCTCGTCCTGGATGTCCTGGATCATGCGTTTGCGTTCCTGCGCGTTGAGCGCGGCGCCCGACTCCACCAGCAGACGCTCGGTCAGGACGCCCAGCTCCTCGCGCAGGCGCTCGGGCTTCATGCTGCCCATCACCTCCAGGTCGATGCGCCCGAGCAACTGGGTGTGCAGCCGGTCCTTGAGGGCGTTGTGGAGCGGGATCGCGCCGCCAGGAAGGGATCGGTCTTCCTCCGAACCGTTCAGGCGGGTGGGACTGCGCAATTCGGGGGTGGTGACTCTCATGTTCATGGTGTTGGTGCTCGGTAAAAAATGGAGAGGATGGGGTGGAGCGATGAAGGTCACAGCCGTCCTGCGATCGTCGAAAACCAGCTCTGCTTGCCCGCGTTCACCGCGACCGGCGAAAGCTCTTGTACCCACTCCTGCAGCGCGCGCGCCACCGGATCGCGCGCCGCCAGCTTGGCCAGTGGAATGCCCTGGTTGATGGAGACCAGCACCGCTTCATCGCTGGCCGGCAGGACCCGGGCCACCTTGTGCCCCGTGGCCCGCTCCACTTCGCCCAGGGGGATCTGGCCGCCCTTGCTGTAGCGGTTGAGCACCAGCTGGATTTTTTCGCGGGGGTAGCTCAGGCCTTCGAACACGCCGATGATTCGCTGGGCATCCCGCAGGGCGGGCAAGGTCTGCCCGGCCACCACGTGGATGCGCTCGGCCAGATCCAGCGCCTTCACCGCCGCCGGGTCCATGACCCGTGCCATGTCGAGCAGCACGAAGTCGTATTCGGTGCGCGCCAGGCCCAGGATGGCCGCCACGGTCTCGGGCGTCACCGCTTCGAGCTGGTAGGGCAGCTCCGGCGCACACAGCACGTGCAGGTTGTCCCGCACCTTGAGCACGCTCACCGCCAGCAGCGCGGCGTCGAGCCGGTGGCTCTGGCGCGCCATGTCGACCACGCTGGCCTCGGGCTTGCGGCTCGTGAGGTAGCTGACCGCGTCGCCGAAGTACAGGTTCAGGTCCACGATCAGCACCCGCTTGGATGCCTCGGCGAGCAGATAGGCCAGGTTGGTGACGAGAAAAGTGCAGCCACAGCCGCCCTTGGCCGGCATGAACGCGTACAGCGTTCCCTCGTTGTCCACGAACTGCGAGGTGATCGACTTGGATTCCTCGACGTAGGCCACGCCCGCCTTGACGGACGCGGCGCTCAGCGGCCCGGGCAACACATCGCGCACCCCGGCCCGCATGGCGCGCTTGAGTGTGGCCATGCCCGTTTCATAGCTCACCAGCAACAGCATCACCGTCGGGTGACGCAGGGTTGCCGCCTCGATCAGCTCGAAAGCCGCATCGTCAGGGCGCGACAGGGCCAGCAGCACCAGGTCGGGCTTGTCCTTGTGCATCACGGCCTGCAGGTTTCGGGGCCCTCCCACGTGGGCATTGACGCTCACATTGGTCAGGGGCTTGAACGTCCCGATGAGCTGGTCGCGCTCCTCGGTGGTTTCGAAAATGAGGGAAACGTTGTGGGACATGGTGTTTGGGTCTTATGGGCACACGGGATTGCCCGCGCTGGTCATGTACTCGCGCGGCAGGCTGGTGGGGAACTGGGGGATCGGAAAAGCACCGCCAAAGAAGGGGCTGACCGGGGTGAAGTTGGCCCCGACGATGCGCGCCGTCACGGTCTGGCAATTCGACGCGTCGCAGTTCACCGGAACGTAGTCGAGCACCATGTTGGCGGCCGGAATGCCGCCCCCGGTCATCGCGCTCATGCGCGCCTTGATGAGCGTGAGCTCCCCTGGCGCCTCCACGCTGCACACCACCCCCAGCCGGGCACCGAGGCGGGTGGCCTCGTTGGCCCCGTTGAGCAGAAAGAGCCAGCGACCGAACTCCATGATGCCCAGCAACAGGGTCAGGAAAAAGATCGCGATCAGCGCGAACTCGACCGCGGCCACACCGCGCTGGGCGCGGCGCCTGGCACGCTGGAAAAAGGGGTGGCGGGTGAGTTTCACGGCAGTGGCCTCAGTTCGTGCTCGACGCCATGGTGATACTGATCGGGCCGAAGGTGATGTCCGGCACCACCCAGGGCACCACGGAGAGGAAGCCGTAACCGGCGTCCCCGGCGCCGACGGTCACCGTCACCAGGCTGGTGGTGCCCTCGCCGGTCAGCACATTGGCATGGGTGCCCGCGCAGGCCACGGGATCGCACACGGAAATCATGGCCAGCGTGAGGTTGGGCACCAGGGCGGGCAAGCCGTCGCAATCGAAGGCCCCGCACAGCGCCAGTGAACGGGCCTTGAGGCGGATGCCGTCCACCGTCTCCCCGGCCGGCGGACTGGCCAGACTCTGCTGCGACAGGTATCGCGCCGCGCCGCGCGTGGCCTTCACCAGACCGTTGTACTGGTACAGCGCGCGCCCCAGCTCGGTGATGCCGAAACAGAGCACCAGCATCGGGATGAGGATGATCGCCATCTCCACGGCCGCGACGCCCCGTTGTGAATGGATTGGGCTGCGCATGGTCATTGCACCAGTTGGGGCACGAGCGGCCCGAAGATGCCGGGCTCGCCGTTGGTCGAGCAGGGGCTGCCAGCCGTGGTGCTCAGCCCCAGGAATTCGAGACCGGGGACATCCCCCACCGCCAGCATCGGGCTGAGCATCAGCACGCAGGCCCAGCCGTCCACCACGGGGTTCGCACCGCCGGTGTTCCACGTGGTGCAGTCCACGATGGGGGCCACCACCACCCGCCGGAAACGGCCCAGCTCGTTGTGCTGGGTAGAGGTCAACCGGTTGTAGGGGTTGGGCGGATCGACCTGGTAGGGCCGGTAGTTCGCGGCGGCGTTTCCGTAGTTGAACTGCCCCGCCACCGTCCCGGTGTAGGCGTTGGCGCCCAGTGTCCAGTTGGTGATGGTGTAGCCGTAACCCGTCACGTCCGGTGGTGCTGTACCCGTCTGGGGGTTCCCGGCGCCAGGCTTGTACAGGCCAAACCGGGAGTTCCAGGCGACGTCCAGCGAAGCGATCGAACCCGGCTCTCCCACCTCGGCACCGACGGTGATGCTGCACTGCCCCGGCCCCGTCAACAGATCCGCCAGCTCGGAGGCGCCCCCGCCAGGCGGGGTGAAGTCGATCCAGCCGAAGTTGCCGGTCCCGTAGGGCGAGCCGGCCCCCTCCGGCGGGCTCATCCACTGTCCGACCGTCAACCCGAAGTTGGACGATGCCGTGCTTCCGGGCTCCTTGCACACGGCCACCGGTATCGCGCAGGCCGACGCCGAAGGCGCCAAGGTGGCGGCCGCCATGGCCGAGACGGTCTGCGTGCTCAACAAGGGGTTGAGCACCCGCATGAAAAGGATGGGCAGCCCGGCCAGGGGATAGGTGCACTTGGCAAAGGCGGCCGTGTTGTAGTTGGCCTCAGCGGCCACTTCGTACGGGCCTGCCAGGGTGTCCGAAAACGTGATCTGGCTGGCCGCGATGTCGATCACCAGGCTCTGGAAATTGGCCCGGTTCTTGATCGCATCGGTGTTGCCCTCCCCCGCCGGGGTGGCCGGATCGTCCACACCCCCGGTGGAAAAGACGCGCCCGTAGGCAATGGCCTTGGTCAACGCGGTGGGGTTGTTTTGCCCGGGTCTCAGTTGCGAGGCAGCGGCCAGCGCGCAGGCGTCCATCCCGTTCTGCAACTCGGTCTTGATCGTGAAGAAGCGGCCCAGGTCGATGGCCAGCCCGGCAAACCCGATCAGCACAACGATGGTCAGGCCCAGGATGATCGCCACCGCACCGCGCTGGTGGCGAAGCTTTGCGCGGCGATGGTGCAGTTGCATGCTTCTCTCCAGAAAACGGGACCGGGCCTGGGCCATCGAGGCTCAGTTGCCCGTGATGGTCCCGCCGATGTTGATGATCTCGAAGGTCTTGGGCGGCGCCTGGAACGACTCCTGGTAGCGCTGCTGCGCCGCGGCCCCGGCCTTGCCGTCGATGCCCAGCACCGGATCGGTGTTCTCCGAAGCCTTGGGGTTGAGGGTCTGGGCCGCGCGGGCCTCGCGCACCGCGTCGCCGAACGCGGCGTCGAGCTGCGGCGTGGTGCTGGCGCAGGCCGCCAGCAGGCTGGCGGTGGCCAACACAGAGGCCAGGCGAAGGGACAAGGTGGTGGTGGACATGTTGATGCTCCTTACTTCACTTCCATGCCGCCGCTGCCCGCGGCCGGGGCCGGTGGCATGGCGGCGGGTCGGTCGGCGGGCACGTCGACACGGCCCGAACCTTCGAGCTGGTTGCCGAGGTAGAACTCGGACCGGCTGGGCGGCTTGTAGCCGTCGGTGGGCAGGATGTAGCCCGGGTCGATCGGCTTGACCAGGCGCGGCGTGATCACGAACATGAGTTCGCTGCGATCGCCCTGGAACTCGTTGCTGCGGAACAGGGCGCCCAGCACCGGCACCTCACCCAGGCCGGGCAACGCGTCCATGGCCTGGCGCACGTTGTTCTTGATCAGGCCGGCAATCGCCAGGCTCTGGCCGTCCATGAGCTGCACCGAGGTCTGTGCGCGGCGGGTGGTGAAGCTGGGCAGGATCGCCGTCTGGCCATTCACCGTGGTGAACGGCGTGCCGGTCTGCGACAGCTCGGACACTTCGGGCGCGACCTTCAGGTGGATGCGGCCGCCTTCGAGCACCGTGGGGGTGAATTTCACGCCCACGCCAAACTCCTTCTCTTCCAGCGTGATGGTGGTGCCACCGGTCGCGTCGTTGCTGCGCGCCACCGGGATGAATATCTTGCCGCCCGCGAGAAAGCTGGCTTCCTGGCCGCTGATGGCCACCAGATTGGGCTCGGCGAGGATCTTCACCAGGCCGTTGCTCTTCTCGGCGTCGATATCGATGCCATTGCCGTTGCTCTTGAGGGCGCTGAGCAGGCCGCGGCCATCGCCGCCAAAAGCCGACGAGATGCCATACGTCCAGCTGCCGTTGGTGCGGGTGAAGAGCAGGTTGGCGCCCATCTTGTCCATGAGCGTCTTGGACACCTCGGCCACAGTCACTTCCAGCATCACCTGCTGGGCCTCGGCAATGCTCAGCAGGTTGACCACCTTGGCGCCCGCCGTGTTGGCCGCCGCCGCGCCGCCGCCGCCACCGCTGCTGACCGCCAGCTTGGTGCCCGACTCGGCCCGGTTGTCGCCCGCCACCACCGGCAGCACCAGGCTCTTGTTCACGTCGCGCACGAAGGCCGCGGCGATCTCCTCGGCCGCCTTGGCCTTGACGGCGCTCGACACCATGCCGGTGAGGATCACCGAGTCGGCCGCCGGGCGCACCTGGATGCCCTTTTCATTCGGCAGCAACTCGCGCAGCTTGGCCTCCATGCGCTGGTGGTCGATGTTCACGTTGACGTCGATGGCGGTCGGCCCGCTCCCCTTGCGCCAGACGATGAGGTTGGTCGAGCCGTAGGTCTTTCCCAGCAGGTACAGCTCGGTCGCGCTGATCAGCGTCACGTCGGCCACGCTGGGGTTGCCGAGCGAAATCCGCGTCACGGCCGACGGCATGCGCAGCAGGGTCGACTTGCCGATGGTCAGGTTCAGCGATGGCCCGATGGCGGCCAGATCGGTGCCGACATCGACCGACATCGGCGCCGCGGCCACCTTGGTGGTGGTCACGCCCTTGGTCACGGGGGTTTGGGGGGTTTGCGCCCAGGTGGTCGCGGTGAGCAGGCCCGCTGCCCAGATGGAAGCGCTCAGTGCATGCAGAACGGGTGTTTTCATGATGCTTCCTCAGTAGGGGGACGAAGACTTCTGGATGCCGCGGATCAACTCCACCGTGTTGGTGGGCTCGGCCGGGGCGCTGGGTGCGGGCTTGCGCGGCGCGGTGGCGCGGCGCACCGGTGCGGCCTTCTTGACGACGGCCACGGCCGCCGGGGGGCTCACCACGGGCGGTTCATCGCCGAACAGGTCCTTGCGGGTGATGCCCTCGGTGGCGCTGTCCTGCGTGTCCACCTGGTTGCGCAACATGAGCGACAAGGTGCCCACATTGCGGGCCAGGTCGATCTTTTCGGCCTGCTCGGGGGTCACCTCCAGGGTGACGGCGTTGACCACGCGGGCCTTGGTTTCTTCCGGGCGCCGGGCCTCCTGGGCCACGGCCAGCACCATGATGCGTTCCAGCACCACCCGCGAAATGGTCGTTTCGCGGTCGTCCTTGATGTTCACCAGCAGGTCCACATGGCTGCCCGGTGCCAGGAAGCCGGCCACGCCCACCACCTCGTTGACCTTGACGGTGATGGCGCGGTGCCCCGGCTTGATGACCGAGTCCAGGCCGGCCTTGGTCCCTTCGGGGGCCAGTTTGGGCTCCAGCACCGGCTCGCCCTTGTAGATGCTGGTGCGCACCACCCGGCCTTCGAGCTTGGTGGCGTCGTTGAACGCCCCCTCCGGCTGCGCGCCGGCCGGCCAGGCAACAGGGCGCAGCATCTGGGCGGTGATCGCCTGACCGAGATCGAGATCGCTCGTGGCCACCAGCACGGTGGTCCGTTCGCCCGAAGCCTGTTGCCCCATCCAGCGGGCGGCCAGGATCACGGCGGCCACACCGGCCAGCACCGACAGGGCCAGCATCACGAAGGCGCGTTTGCTTTGCATTTTCATTCTCCTGAATGCGTAGGAATGGCGGCCATGCCGTGGTGATCCTCACGGCCGAAGTAGGTGTTCCAGGCCCACTCCAGCCGCTCGGGGGTCATGCGGGCGGGCTGCTCCAGGTAGCGGCCGAGGTCCGCGATCTTGCTGATCACGTCAAAGGGAATGCAGGGGTAATAGGGCCGCCCGTCGCGCGGGTGCAGCAAGTGGATGAGGTGGTCGACCCCGGCCGGGTCCTCGGGCACGCCGGTGCGCGCGCAGGCCTGCGTCACCACGCTGCGGTAGCGGGCGGCATCGAGCGCGTCGATCCGGATCTTGTAGCCCAGCCGGCGGGCAAAGGCCGGGTCCACCAGATCGTCGGGCGGCAGGTTGCTCGCGAAAATCACCCGCACGTCGAACGGCACGGCGAACTTGGTGCCGGTGTTGAGCGTCAGGTAGTCCACGTGGCGGTCCAGGGGCACGATCCAGCGGTTCATGAGCTCGCTCGGGCTCACGCGCTGGCGGCCCAGGTCGTCGATCACGAAGATGCCGTTGTTGGCCTTCAACTGGGGCGATGCCGTGTGCAGGCGGGTGTGGGTGTCGTATTCCAGGTCGAGCGTGTCCAGGGTGAGCTCGCCACCGGCGATCACCACCGGCCGCTCGCTGCGCACCCAGCGGCCGTCGGCCGACAGATCGCGGGCGAGCGTGCGATCGGGCACCGGCGCCAGGGTCACCCGCTTGTGCACGATGGGGTCGAACACCTGCACCACCTCGCCATCGACGTACAGCGCGTGGGGCACCCAGATGTGCCCCTCGAGGGTGCGCACCAGGTGCTCGGCCAGGTAGGTCTTGCCGGTGCCGCTGTCGCCGTGCAGGTAGATCGCCTTGCCCGAGTTGAGCGCGCTGCCCAGCGTGGGCAGCAGCTCGGGCGGCAGGACCATGTCCTTGAGCACCTGCTGCAGGCGCTCGGCGCGCACCGGGGCCTGGTGCTGGGCCTGTTCCCGGACCTGGGCCACGTAGTCGGCCAGCGGCACGGGCGCCGGGCCCACGTACTGGCACTTGTCAAACGCCATGCGCGCCATGCGCTGGCCAGCGTCGGTGAGCGCAAAACTGATGTCGCCCTCCAGCGTGCCGCGCCGCGGCACCTCCAGCAGGCCCAGGCCGCGCATCTGGGACATCAGGTTGTCCATCACCGGCACCGGCAGGCCCAGCTGCTGCGCCACGGCGAACAGCTTGAGCTCGCCCTTGCGCGCGAAATGCCGCAGGGCCAGGTCGATCACGAACGACGCGGGCAGGCCCTCCACATCCACCGCGTCGACGAAGGGCTCGGCCACGGCGGCCTTGAGCAGTGGGGAGGTGCTGGAAAGTGAAAGCTCTTGCATGGCTGGCTTTCAAAAGTTGAGGATGGGCTCGCGCCCGCTGAACAGCCAGGCCGCGTAGGCCACGACACCGAGCGCGATGGCCACCGCGTACGGCATGCGCCAGGCGGTCTGGGTGCCGGCATCGAAAGAACCGACCGAGCCCGGCAGCATCTGGCCCAGTGCGGCCAGCGTGTTCCGCACCACCAGGCGGGCGTTGTGCGCCATGGCCATGCGGGCCAGCGCCAGCAGGCCACCGGCCAGCAGCACACACAGGGCGAGGTTCACGCTCGCGGCCGGGCCGGCGAAAGCGCCCACGGCGGCAAACAGCTTCACGTCACCGGCGCCCAGGGCGCGCAAGGCGTAAAAGGGAAGGAAGACCAACAGCGCCACCAGCGCGCCCAGCAGGCTGGCCCCCAGGCCGAGGGCACCGGGGTAAAGCGAGAACAGGCCGTCGTTGTCGCGGAAAGCTTGGGGGCCGAAGGTGTTCAACAACACGCCGACCAGCAGGGTCACCAGCACCAGCGTGTTCGGGATGCGGCGCCGCCGCCCATCGGAGAGCGCGGCCAGCGCGAGACACAACGCCAGCAGGCCGAAGCCCCCTACCTGCCAATCGCCAGGTGCCATGCCGATGTTCATGTTCAACTCCCAGTTCGGGTTTTGCCAGCGGCAAAACCGGTAACGGTCGTCTCTATCGCTCTCTCGGCCACCCTCCAAGGGTTGGACCGATGGTTTTTCTCATTCGGGCGCGCAGACCTTGCCGTCTGCACCGCTCCCGGCCTGCAAGCAGGCCTGCCCGGTTCAGGGAGGTGAAATCACGGCGAGCACACGTGCCACCCACGCATCCCAGCCCGCTTCATTGGCATTCCCCAGCGCCGTCATGCCCACGATGGCCACCAAGGCGATCAGCGCGGCGAGCAAGCCATATTCGATGGCGCTCACGCCTTGCTGCCAGTGGCGAAACCCGAGGGATGGTCTTGGCATGGTGGAAACCTTGGATGTGTTCACCGGGTCAGCGGGGAAAAGAGCATCGCCCGCCGCGGGTGGGCTGACCGCCCGCCCATCGCTGGGCCTCTCGGTCAGCCAACCCAGCACCGGTCAGCCGCAGATGGCTCCCGCCGGCGGCGATTGCAGGCAGCCAGAGATATCGGTAAAGAGGGTGTTGAGGTTGGTCCCCACCAGACCAGCCCCCACGATGATCACCACAGCGATCAACGCGGCGATCAGGCCGTACTCAATGGCGGTCACGCCTTCTTCGTCGCGAAGGAAACGGCGGGTTGCGATCAGCAGCTTTTCCATGATGACACTCCAAGCAAGGTTGAAACATCGGCCACCCCCCATGAGCGACCAATGACGGAGTGAGGTGCTCTTTGCGGTGCACTGCTTGCACCTCCCTTGCTTGCACTTACAAAGTTGCATCACACGAAAGCGATTGTGATCATTTGTACATCTTTCGCAATACTTATTAACGACTAAATGACTACTTTCTCACACATACACCCTGAATCGACACCAGACGAAGCGGCTGCGCCGTGCGCCGTCGGCGAACAGCGGTGCTGGCATGCGGTGGCGTGTGGTGATAGCCCGTGGGCTGGCCACCGACGGTGGCCGTGGCGCTTCTCCCCCCCCTTCTTCAGGGGCAGACGGCTTCGACGTTGTTGCCGTCGGGGTCGATCAAGAAGGCCGCGTAGTAGGTCGGGCTGTAGTCGGGGCGCGGGCCCGGGCCGCCATTGTCTTTGGCGCCAGCCTTCAGGCCCGCTTGGTAGAACGCGTCCACCGCCCGGTGGTCGGCGGCGCGGAAAGCGATGTGCGTGCCCGGGCCTTTGGCGCCCTTCGTCGCATAGAGCCACAGCGCGGGCGCGCCTTTCGGGCCCAGACCGGCGCAGGTGTCGTCGTGGGAACCCAGCTCGTGGCCGAGTGGGGCGAGCGCGACTTCGTAGAAGCGGATGCTCGCGGCGAGGTCTTTGACTTTCAGTCCGAGGTGGTCGTACATGGCGATGGCTTCCTGCTTGATGGGTTGATCAGGCGGTCATCGTCGATCAGGGCGGCCACGCGGTCTTGGAGAATCTTGCGGTCCTTTTTCAGGCCGTTTCGGGCGGCCTGGCGAAAGCCGCGCGGCGAGACGCCGGCCGCGCGGTGGAAGCTGCGCACGAAGTTGCTGAGATCGGCAAACCCGACCTCCAGGGCCACCTCGGTCACCGGTTGCTCGCTGTCGGCGAGCAGCCGCGCCGCGTGGCGCAGCCGCGAACGCACCAGGTACTGGTGCGGCGTGACGCCCAGCACGCGCGAGAACAGCCGCAGGAAATGAAACGGGCTCAAGGCCACTTCGCCGGCCGCCCTGTCCAGGTCGATGTCCTCGTGCGAGTGGGCGGCGATCCACATCGCCGCCTCCACGGCGCGGCGGCGGTCGCGCCCGGTCGCGGTCTGTGCCGCCCGCTGGCGGCCCGCCACGACGTCCACGAAGCGGGACGCGAACCACAGGCCCACTTCGTCCAGACCGGCATCGCTGCGGCCGCTGGCCACCGCCTGCGCGAGCTCGCCCAGCACCATGAGTTCCGGCAGCGGCGGCAGACCGCCGGTGCGCCAGGTGGCCTGGTTGCCGCCGACCAGATCGACGAAGCCGGGCGAGAGGTGAAACGCCAGGCATTCGTCGCCGCAGACGTGGTGGTCGTGCGTGCACATGAACTCGTCGCCCGGGTGACCCACCAGCACCGAGCCGGCCACCAGCTCGTACGAGGCGCCACGCGCCCGGTAGCCGAAGGTCCCCTTGCGCACGTAGGAGACCGAGTGGCTTGTGTGCAGCTCGGTGAACGGTTGCTCGGCGGGGCCGGCGCTGCAGCGGTAATCCACCACCCGGATGGCGCCCGTCAGCAGCTCGGTGGCGGTGATCACGCGCCGTCTCCATCGAACAGACCGGGCCCACCACCGATCTGCGCGCCTTCGATCTGCAGCATGCGCAACTTGGTCGCCACGCCGCCGCGGGCCGAGAAGCCACCCGAGCGGGCGCCCGCCGCGAGCACGCGATGGCAGGGCACGACCGGGGCAAACGGGTTGTGGCCCAGGGCCTGCCCCACGGCGCGCGCCAGGCCGGCATCGCCCAGGGCCCGGGCCATCTCGCCGTAAGTGCGGGTCTGGCCGGGCGGTATGGCGCGGGCCATTGCATAGACCTCGCGCTGGAACGGCGTGAGGCGGGTCATGTCCAGCGGCACTTCGAGCAGGTCCCGCGCCTCGCCCTTCAACAGCGCCTGGATGCCTTCGATGGCGGCCTGCACGGGTGCCGGCGGCCGGGCCACCTCGGTCAGTGGCGGCAGTCCTATGAGCAACCGCGCACGGGTGCGGGCGGCATCGGCCTCGGGCAGCTGCACCGCGACCACACCCTCCGGCCCCCAGGCGATGCCGCAGACACCGATGGTGGTGTCGAACAGGGTGTGACCGCCCTCAGCCATGGCCGCCTCGGTCTCACACGGCGCGCAGCGCCGCGCGCAAACCCACGCCGATCTCGGGCCGTTCGAGGAACGGATCGGCCGGGTTGGTCTGGTTGACGATGCCCTCCATGCGCGCGCGCACATTGCCCAGCGCCTTGGGGTGGCTGAAGATGTAGAACCGGTCGGCCGCGATGGCGTCGAACACTTTCTGCGCCACCTCGGCCGCCGTGACCTTGCCCGAGCTCACGGCCTTGTCGCTCATGGCCTGGCCGATCAGCTGGCTCTGCGTGGCTTTCTCGTCGACCAGTTCGGCGGGTTTGTTGCGGTGGCTCTGGCTGATGCCGGTGGGCACGAAGTACGGGCACAACACGCTGGCGCTGATCTGGTCGCTCACCAGCTTGAGGTCCTGGTAGAGCGTTTCGGTGAGACTCACCACCGCGTGTTTGCTCACGTTGTAGATGCCCATGTTGGGCGGCGTGAGCAGGCCAGCCATGCTGGCGGTGTTGACGATGTGGCCCTGGAACGCGGGGTCGGCTTTTGCGGCGGCGAGCATCAGCGGCGTGAACAGGCGCACGCCGTGGATCACGCCCCAGAGGTTCACGCCCAGCACCCATTCCCAGTCTTTCACCGAGTTTTCCCAGACCAGGCCGCCGGAGCCCACGCCGGCGTTGTTGAACACGAAATGCGGCGCGCCGAAGCGCTGCACCACGTCGGCGGCGAGTGCTTCCATCTGTTCGGCGCTGGACACGTCCACGCGCCTGGCCAGCACCTGCGCACCGGCCGCCTTCATTTCCGCTTCGGCCTTGTCCAGCGCGTCCTGCTGCACATCGACCAACACAAGGTTCATGCCGAGCTGTGCGCCGATGCGCGCGCATTCGAGGCCGAAGCCCGAGCCGGCGCCGGTCAGCACCGCCGTCTTGCCTTTGAAGTCTGAAATCACGTCTTGTCTCCTGATGGGCTGGCGGGGGTCTGCGGGTCTGAGGGGGAGCCATTCAGCACACGCCGAAGATCCGGCTCTGCCGGTCCAAGGGCGTGGTCCCCCTGGGGGGAAGCCGCGAAGCGGCGCAGGGGGGCTTCTGGCCTAAGCATTTCCAGATGCGGGATGCCGTCTTCGATATAGGGCTTGTCGTCGGACACGAAGCCGTGCGCGTTGTAGAAACGTTCCAGGTGCGCCTGCGCGCCGATGCGGATCGGCTGCACGCCCCACAGGCTGTGCAGCATGCGGATGGACTCGGCCATCAGCGCGTGACCCATGCCGCTGCCGCGCGTGACCGGTGCGGTGACCACGCGGCCGATGCTGGCCTCGTGGTACTTGAGACCGGCGGGGACGAGGCGGGTGTAGGCCAGCAGTTGCGGCTGTCCATTTGGATCAACAGCTTCGCCCAGCAGATGCATGCAGTCGGCATCGGCGCCGTCCAGGTCCTGGAACGCGCAGGCCTGCTCCACCACGAACACCGCGCTGCGCAGCTGGAGCAGCGCGTACAGCGTGCGCGGCAGCAGCGCGTCAAACGGCAGGCAGCGCCACGCCACCGGCATCAAAGCAGGCCGGCTCAAGCGCGCACTTCCCGCAGTACAAAGCCGATGCGCGGGAAATGCACATGCAGCCGGCCGGCGCGCTCGTCGCTGCGCTCCAGCGTGTAGTGCGTGCGCGAGGCCGCGCGCAGGATGCCTTCGGTCGGTTCCTGGCCGAAGCTCTCGGCCGCCACCGTGACACGGCTGCCCAACGGGATGCCGTGTTCGTCCTGGAAGGCTTCGTCGTGCAAGGGGACCGGCTCGGCCGCCGCCGCGATGGCGATCGCCTCGGTGGACGAGAGCTTGGCCAGGTGGCCGTGGCCGAAGGTGGCCATGCGGTCCATCCAGTCCAGCACGTCGGGCGTCGCCTCCAGGATGCCGGCCATGCTCGGGTTGATCACGCGCGTGAACCACAGCGGGTGGTAGGCGGCGAAGTCGGCCACGCAGGGCGCCGCACCCAGCAGGAACGGCTGCTCGTGCAGCATGTTGGCCAGGCGGCGCAGGTAGCTCTTGTAGGCGGCGGTGGCATCGCCCGGGCGCAGGCTGGTCATGCCGCCGCGCATGGCGCCACGGTCGGCCGCGAAGGCCTGGCCCACTTCGGGCTGGTTGGCAAACAGGGCCGCTGCGCCCTTGGGGCTGAGGGTGTAAGCCATGGCGGCCCAGAACAGCGTGCTGTCGGCCCACTGGGCCAGCACGCGGGCGATGCCCTTGTTGTGCTCGGGGTAGAGCATGGGCGCGGGCTGGCGGTGTTCGAGCACGTCGCAGATCAGCGCGGTGTCGCAATAGATGTCGGCACCGATCTGCAGGAAGGGCGTGCGCCGGTAGCCGCCGGTGAGCGCCACCACGTCGGGCTTGGGCATCACGCTGGGAATCAGCACGCTCTTCCAGGCCAGCTGCTTGTGGCCCAGGATCAGCCGCACCTTTTCCGAGAAGGGCGACATGGGGTAGTGGTGCAGGATCAGGTCGGTCATGAGTGTCTCCGGACTTCAGCGGGGTTGAGCGCGGGCAATGATGGCATCGAAATCGACGCCCGCGCCCAGCGAGCCGAAGCTGTGGCCCCAATGACCGGCCAGGCGCGAATCGCAGAAGGCGCTGAACACGGCGGCCGGCGCGGTCTGCGCCAGCAGCGCGGCCTGCACGGCCAGGGCCACGTCCTGCGCGAGGCGGCGCGCTTCCATTTCGGTGGCCATCTGCTCCACGCGGGTGGGCAGGCTCTGAGCCATGTGGTCCAGCGCCGGGTGCATGCCTTTGGCGGGCGCCAGTTCCTGCGCGAGCGCGGCGGCGGCGTCGGCCTTGCGCAATGCACGCAGCAGGTCCAGCGCCATGATGTTGCCGGCGCCTTCCCAGATGCTGTTGACCGGCATCTCGCGGTAGATGCGCGCCATGATGCCCTCGCCGCCCTCTTCCACGTAGCCGTTGCCACCCAGGCACTCCATGGCCTCTTCGGCGAAATGGCTGCCGCGCTTGCAGATCCAGAACTTGGCCACGGGCGTGAGCAGTCGCTGCATGGCCTGCTCGTGCGCGTCGCCCGGGCGGTCGAAGCTGCGCGCCAGCCGCAGGGCCAGCGCGGTGGAGGCTTCGGACTCCAGCGCCAGATCGGCGAGCACGTTTTTCATCAGCGGCTGGTCGATCAGCTTCTTGCCAAAGGCCATGCGCTGCGAGGTGTGGTTCAGCGCGATCGACAAGGCTTGGCGCATCAGGCCGCTGGTGCCGAGCGCGCAGTCCAGCCGCGTCATGGTGCCCATGGCCAGGATCTGCGGCACGCCCCGGCCTTCTTCGCCCACCAGCCAGGCGGTGGCGCCGGCGAACTCCACCTCGGAGCTGGCGTTGGCCTTGTTGCCCAGCTTGTCTTTCAGGCGCTGGATGAAGAGCCGATTGAGCGAACCATCGGGCAGCACGCGCGGCAGGAACAGGCAGGAGAGGCCGTTCGGCGTCTGCGCCAGGACCAGGAAGGCGTCACACATGGGCGCCGAGAAGAACCACTTGTGGCCGGTGACGCTGAAACGCTGGCCCCAGTCATCGCTGCCAGCCGGCACCGCTTGCGTGGTGTTGGCCCGCACGTCCGAGCCGCCCTGCTTCTCCGTCATGCCCATGCCCATGGTCACACCGGCCTTGTCTTTCCAGCGCTTGAGCGCCGGGTCGTAGGCGCGGCTGGTGAGCTGCGGCGCCCAGTCGGCGTAGATGGCCGGGTTGTCGCGCAGCGCGGGCGTGACCGCGTAGCTCATGGAGATGGGGCACAAGGTGGAGGGCTCCAGCTCGGTGAAGAGCATGAAGCCGGCGGCGCGGGAGAGGTGAGGGTTCGCAGCACCCTCACCCCAAGGCGTGCCATGCAACCCAGCCGCCGTGGCCGCCGTCATCAGCGCGTGGTAACTCGGGTGGAACTCCACCTGATCAATGCGGTGGCCGAAACGGTCGTGGCTCTTGAGCTGCGGCGTAAACACATTGGCCAGCCGGGCGTGCTGCTGCATCTCGGCGCTGCCCACCTGCTGGCCCAGCGCCTGCAATGGCGCCGTGTCCAGCGACGGCGCGTTGAAACGCAAGGCGTCCTGCATGGCCCGGTTGCCATCGAACAGGTTCACATCCACCAGCGGCTCGGGCTGGTTGAGGACTTCGTGGGTGGCTTGCATGGTGGGTCTCCTGAACCGCCGGACCGAAACCTCACTTCACCGTGATCGTGATGCGCTCGCTCATGACCACCGGGTGGTGCGGGATGTGGTTCTGGTCGCCCAGCACCAGTTGCAGGGTGTGCTGACCGGGCTTGAGTTCGAGCGAGGTTTCGGTCTGGCCGGCGCCGAAATGCCGGAACTGCTCGTTGGCCGGCAGCGGTGCATTGGCATCCCATTCGCTCACGTTCACCAGCAGGTGGTGGTGGCCCGTGCCCACCTTCTCGATGCCGGCCGGTGCCACCCCCATGCCGCTCAGGCCGAACACCACCTTCACCGGACTGCCCACGGTCATGCCGTTGCGCAGATTCACGAAGTACAGCCTGGCCCCCGCAGGCGCCTCGACCTTTTTGTAGCCGGACGACAGGGTGGGCATGCTCGCCGTGACCTTGGCCTGTGCGGGAGGCGCGGTTTCGGGCGACATGGCGCCGTACCCCTTGCCGGTGTGGTGTTCACCGCGTTGCATGGGATGCCCGCAACCCGCGAGTGCGAGGGCAGCGGCGAGAACGGTGATGGCAAGGGGCGTGTGTGACATGGTGTGCTCCTGGAGGGTGTTCAAATCAGTTTCACCAGCTGTTTACCGAAATTCCGGCCCTTGAGCAAACCCATGAAAGCCTCGGGGGCTGACGCCAGGCCCTGCGCCACGGTTTCGCGCGGGCGCAGCTTGCCTTGGGCGACCAGCGTGCCCAGCTCGGTCAGCGCCTCGGGCCAGACTTCCATGTGTTCGCTGACGATGAAACCCTCGATCTTCAGGCGGTTGATGAGGATCAGCGCCGGGTTGGTCAGCGGCAGCGGCGCGCCGTCGTAGCCGGCGATCATGCCGCAGACCGCGATGCGGCCGAAGGCGTTCATGCGCAGCAGAACGGCGTCCAGAATCATGCCGCCCACGTTCTCAAAGTAGCCGTCGATGCCATCCGGGCAGGCTTCCTTGAGGGCCTTGGCCAGGGAGTACATGTCCTTGTGCTGCTTGTAGTCGATGCAGGCGTCAAAGCCCAGCTCTTCGACCGCGTACTGGCACTTGTCCGGCCCGCCCGCGATGCCCACCGCACGGCAGCCCCGCGCCTTGGCCAGCGCGCCAAACGCACTGCCCACGGCGCCGGTGGCCGCGCTCACCACCACGGTGTCGCCGGCCTTGGGGTTGATGATCTTCACCAGGCCGTACCAGGCGGTCACGCCCGGCATGCCGACCGCGCCCAGGTAGTACGAGAGCGGCACGTGCGTGGTGTCCACCTTGCGCAGGGCGCCGGGATCGCCGGCGTTGACCACGCTGTATTCCTGCCAGCCGCCCATGCCCACGACCTTGTCGCCGGGCTGGAACTTGGGGTGCCTGGACTCGGCGACCTCGCCCACGGTGCCGCCGATCATGACCTCGCCCAACGGCTGGGAAGCCGCGTAGCTCTTGCTGTCGTTCATGCGCCCGCGCATGTACGGGTCCAGGCTCAGGAAGTGGTGGCGCACCAGCACCTGGCCCTCGGCGAGGGCCGGGGTGTCGGTGGTGACGAGCTTGAAGTTGTCGACCGTGGCTTCGCCTTGCGGGCGGTTGTCGAGCAGGATCTGTTGGTTGGCGGGCATGGGTGTCTCCGGTGGTTTGAGGGGAATCGACGTTCAGTCGGTCTGGATGGTGTTCAAGCCCTGCGTGGTTTTCCCCACGGGCAGGCGCGGCACGAACTTGAAGGTGCCGGTGGCGTGGGCGCAGAGCTTGCCGCTGGCGTCGAAGATGCTGCCTTCGGTGAAGGCCATGGTGGCGGTGCGGTGCAGCAGCTTGCCTTTGGCGAGCAGCGGCCCTTTGGCCGCGCGCATGAAGCTGGTTTTCATCTCGATGGTGACGCAGCCCATGGCCGGCTCCACCGAACGCGCGGCGTGCGCCATGACCACGTCGAGCAGCGTCATGCTGGCGCCGCCGTGCACCACGTTGAAGGAGTTTTCATGCTCGGGCCGGGGCGCGAAAGCGATCTGCGCCTCGCCGCCCTCGAACGTCTGCAGTTCGAAGCCGAGCAGCTCGACAAAAGGGATATGGACCGAGAACTCCACTCAACCTCCGGTGATCACGGACACGCCACCATCGACGGCCAGCCACTGCCCCGTGATGTGTTTGCCCGCATCCGACGCGTACAGCACAGTCAGGCCCTTCAGGTCTTCGTCGTCGCCCAGGCGGCGCAGCGGGGCGTGGGAAGCCAGCTTTTCTTCGCCCATGGCCTTCAAGGTGCCCTGCGTCATCTTGCTCGGAAAGAAGCCCGGGCAGATGGCGTTGACGCGGATGCCGTGTTCGCCCCACTCGGCGGCCAGCGCGCGGGTGAAGTTGATCACGGCGCCCTTGGAGGTGTTGTAAGCAATGGTCTTCATGCCGGAGGGGTTGCCGCCCAGGCCGGCGATGCTGGCGGTGTTGATGATGCTGCCCGCGCGGCGCGGAATCATGCTGGCCTTGGCGATCAGCTGGCTGAGCAGGAAGTAGCTGCGCACGTTGAGGTTCATCACCTTGTCCCAGGCTTCGAGCGGGTGGTCTTCGGCGGGCGCGCCCCAGGCCGCGCCGGCGTTGTTGACGAGGATGTCCACGTCGCCGACACGCTGCAGGGTTTCGCTGGTGAGGCGGCGGATGTCTTCTTCGAGCGAGCAGTCGGCGGCGATCCAGCGCGCGTCGATGCCGGCGGCCTGCAGCTCGGCCGTGGCCTCTTCGAGGTCGGTGGCCTTGCGCGAGCTGATCACCACGCGGGCGCCGGCTTCGCCGAGCGCGTGGGCCATCTGCAGGCCCAGGCCACGCGAGCCGCCGGTGACGAGGGCCGTCTTGCCCTTGAGGTCAAAGAGTTGCTGGATGTTTCGGGTCATGTGGTGTCTCCTGTGGATGGTTGTTCAGAAAGCGGCTTCGGGCAGGCTGGCGCAGGTCTGGTCGCGCGCGCTCACCACCTGCAGCCAGGCGCCGATTTTCGGCAGTTCGTAATGGAAAAAATAACGCATGGCGCCCAGGCGCCCGGTGCGCGCAGGCGATTCAGCCGAGGCCTGCGCCGCGAGCGCCACGTCGAGCCAGATCCAGGCCAGCACGGTGTGGCCAAAGGCCTGCAGGTAGGGCACGGCGTTGGCCAGCGCGTCACCCGGGTCGCCGGTGGCCCAGCCGGCTTTCGTGGCCGCGCCCACCTGCGCCAGCGCCTGGCCCAGCGCGCTGGCGTGCGCCGCGAGTTCGGGCACCTGGATCGCGCGTTGAATGGTGGCGTTGATGCGGCCGGCCAGCAGCTGCAGGCCCTTGCCGTTTTCCATCAGCACCTTGCGGCCCAGCAGGTCCATGCCCTGGATGCCGTGCGTGCCTTCGTGGATCATGTTGAGGCGGTTGTCGCGCCAGTATTGTTCCACCGGGAAGTCGCGCGTGTAGCCGTAACCGCCGTGGATCTGGATCGCCAGCGAATTGGCTTCCAGGCACCATTCGCTGGGCCAGCTCTTGGCGATGGGCGTGAGCACTTCGAGCAGCAGGCGTGCGTCGTCGGCGGCCTCGGGCGCCCCGGTGTGCTGTTCGTCCACGAGGCGGGCGCAATACAGCTCCAGGGCCAGCGCGCCTTCGCAGTAGCTCTTCTGCGCCAGCAACATGCGTTTCACATCGGCGTGTTCGATGATGCGCACCTGGGGTGCGGCCGCGTCTTTTCCCCCAGCTGAAACTGGGCGTCCTTGCGGCCGGTTCTTCGCATAGTCGAGACTCGCGTGGTAACCGGCCATGCCCAGCATGGTGGCCGCCATGCCGACACCGATGCGGGCCTCGTTCATCATGTGGAACATGCACTGCAGGCCCTTGCCGGGCTGGCCGACCAGATAGCCCACCGCGCCGGCTTCACCCCGCACCGGGTACTTGCCTTCGCCGAAGTTCAGCAAGGTGTTGGTCGTGCCGCGCCAGCCGCACTTGTGGTTCAGGCCGGCCAGCGCCACGTCGTTGCGCTCGCCGGTGAGTTGGCCTTCGGTGTCCACCAGTTTCTTGGGCGCGATGAAGAGCGAGATGCCTTTCACGCCAGGGATGAGCTTGCCGTGTTCGTCGGGGATCTTGGCCAGCACTAGGTGGATGATGTTCTCGGTCAGCTCGTGTTCGCCGGCCGAGATCCACATCTTGTTGCCCTTGAGCCGGTAGCGCGGGCCCAGCGGGTCGGCTCCGCTGCCCTCGCCGTCCGGCACGGCCCGCGTCGTCACGTCGCTGAGCGACGAGCCGGCCTGCGGTTCACTCAGGCACATGGTGCCGGAGAAGCGGCCACTGAACTCGTTGAGCGCGAACACGCGCTTCTGAGCCTCGGTGCCGTGCTTCATCAACAGGTTGGCGTTGCCCGTGGTGAGCATGCCGCTGCCGATGCTCACCGAGGCCATGGCGAAGAAGGCGTTGGCCGCCGCCTCCACGGTGTAGGGCAGCTGCATGCCGCCAATCTCGTAGTCCTGCGCGGCGCTGAGCATGCCGCTCTCGGCATAGGCCTTCTGCGCGTCGTGCGTGGCCTGCGGCAGGATCACCTTTTCGCCATCGAAATGCGGCTCCTGCGTGTCCACCAGCCGGTTGAAGGGCGCGTACTTCTCGCGCGCGATGCGCTCGCAGGTGTCGAGCACGGCGTCGAAGGTTTCGCGGCTGTGGTCTTTGAAGCGCTCGCGCTCGCTGAGCGATTCGGCGCCCAGCCAGTCGTGCAGCAGAAAGTCGATGGTGGGACGAAGACTCATGGCTCTACCGGCTCTTATTGCGGTTCGATCTTCGCGTCCTTGATGGCCTTGGCCCACTTGGCGGTTTCGGTCACGCTGCGCTTGGCCAGGTCTTCGGGGGTGCCGGGTTCGACCGCGAAGCCGATGCCGGCGAAGCGGTCCTGGATCTCCTTGCTGCTGGCTGCGGCGTTCACCGCCTTGTTGAGCTTGGCCACGACATCGGGCGGCGTTCCTGCGGGCGCGAACACCGCGAAATAGGCGATCAACTCGTAGTCCTTCAGGCCCAGGGCCTCGTTCACGGTGGGCAGCTCGGGCACGGCCGGCGAGCGCTTGCTTGAGGTGACCGCCAGGCCGCGCACCTTGCCGGCCTTGACCTGCGGCAGCATCACCGCGAAGTCGGCGCTGAACATCTGCACCACGCCACCGATCAGGTCGGTCATGGCGGCGGGGCCGCTCTTGTACGACACGTTGGTGAGCTGGATGCCGGCCATGCCAGCCATCATCTCGGTGGACACGAGTTGCGAGGTGCTGGCGCTGGCGAAGTTGATGCTGCCGGGCTTGGCCTTGGCCATGTCCACCAGCTCTTTCAGCGTCTTGGCCGGCACGTCGTTGTTGACCGCCATGATCAGCGGCACCGAGCCCATGTAGGCCACGGGCGCGAACGCGGTGTCCTGGTCGTAGGGCAGCTTCTTCATCAGGCTCTTGAGCGCGGCGTTGGTGCTGTTGGTGCCGATCAGGATGGTGTAGCCGTCGGGTGCGGCCTTGGCCACCGCGTCGGCCCCCAGCAGGCCGCTGGCGCCGGGCTTGTTGTCCACCACGATGGTCTGCCCCAGCACCTCCTGCATCTTCAGCGCGAAGGCGCGGCCGATGGTGTCGGTGGCGCTGCCCGCGGCAAAGGGCACGACCGCCTTGATGGGGCGCTCGGGCCAGGCCTGGGCGAAGGCGGTGGATGACAACGCGAGCACGGCCACGGTGGCGGCGATCAATCGGACAACAGGCTTCATCGGAGTCTCCTTCTGGTGGGTTGTGAAAACAGGTTCGGTCTCAAGTCTCTCAAAGCGGCAAGTCCAGCACGGCCGCGCTCAGGGTCTTGCCGTGGGCGTCGAGCGCCAGCGAGCGCGTGACGCCGCCACCCAGGGCATCGAACATCACGAAATGCACGGCGCCCAGGTGCGGCAGGGTGTAGCGCTGCACGGCGCCCTGCACCACGCCCGCGAAGTGCGCGCGCACCCGCTCGGCGGTGAGCAGGCGCTCCAGCTCAGGGTAGTCTGCCGGGTTCAGCGCGATCACGCTCAGCGTGGCGCGGTTGCCCTTGTCGCCCGAGCGGGCCAGGGCGATGTCGCGCAGGGTGCGGCGAGATGTTGCCCCCACGCTTGTCACTTCGTGTACTGCGCTGCCCCCCGAGGGGGCGCGAGCTTGCTTGGGGCGGCCCGGCGCGGCGCTCGTGCTCATACCGTCCACTCCAGAATGTCGCAGCGGGCATGGACGGCCGAACGCGGCACCAGGGCCGAGGCCGCGGCGATCACCTCGCGCACCGACTGCGTCACACCGCCGCCGCCGGCCGGGCCATTGAGGTAGAGCGCCTCCACCTCCTGCCCCACCGCTTCGGCCTGCGCACGGTTGGCGCAGCGCACCGCCAGACGCACACGAACCTCATATGGCTCGCGGTCCAGGCCCAGCTGCGGGCCGTGCATGGCGTTCACGCCGATCAGCTCGGCGCGGTGCTCCAGACCGCTGAGGCCATGGGACAGCGTGGCGTCCTGCAGGCGCTGGCGCAGGATGGACAGCGCCAGCTCGCCACGCGCCCGGGCGCCCGGGCCGGCGTAGGAGATCTGGCCCTCGCCGATGAAACCGTCGCGGTAGCCCAGCGTGGCTTTCAAATGTTCAGGGCGCGCCTGACCGCTGGCGCCCTGTGCCTGCACGCGGTCGGGTGCCAACTCACTGAAACGCACTTGAGAAAAGTCCCCAACCACATCGGCCTGCAGATAATGCGCCGGGTCTTCCACTTCGTAGAGCAGTTGCGCGGTGCAGCTGAGCCGGTCCACGCGCCCGCCGGTGCCCGGCAGTTTGGTGACGACCACGCTGCCATCGGCAGACACCTCGGCCAGCGGGAAGCCCACGCGGTGCAGGTCGGGCACGTCCACGTGGCCCGGGTCGGCCAGATAGCCGCCGCTGACCTGGGCCGCGCATTCGAGCAGATGCCCCACCAGCAGGCCCTGGCCCAGGCGGTGCCAGTCGTCCGGAGCCCAGCCGAAATGCGCCATCAGCGGCGCAACGAACAGCGAAGGGTCGGCCACGCGGCCGGTAATGATCACGTTCACGTCCGCCTGCAACGCGGGCAGCAAGGCGTCGGCGCCGAGGTAGGCGTTGGCGGAGATCAGGCGACCGTCCAGACGTCGCACCGTGTCGGGCGAATCGATCAGCGGCGCGTCGTTCGCCTGCATCCAGGGCAGCACGTCGTCGCCCGTCACCACCGCCACGCGCAGGCGCGACAGGCCCAGTTCGCGCGCCACGTCCAGCACCGCCTGCCCGGCCGCCATCGGGTTGGCGGCGCCCATGTTGGTGATCACCGTCACCCCGTTGCGCACGCAGGCCGACAGCACGGCGCGCATGCGCGCCTGGAGCATGGGGTCGTAGCCGGCCTGCGGATCGCTGGCACGGCGCAGTTGGGCCAGGGCGATGGTGCGCTCGGCCAGGCACTCGAACACCAGGGCATCGAGCTCGCCGCGCTCGGCCAGATCCAGCGCGGGGTCGATGCGGTCACCGGCGTAGCCGGCACCGGAGCCGATGCGGTAGGGGGTCATCAAGGCAGTGTGTCTCGGTTTGCGAGCGCGAGCCATGGGGTGAACCCCGGCGCCACCGCTCGCTCAGGCCGTGGCCGCAGGCAACGCGGCGATGGTGCCCTGCGCCACGGCACAGAGCTTTTCTTCCCCGTCTTTCACCACGAACACATCGCAACGGCAGACCGCCTGCGACTTGCCCGTGTGCACCGCGTGGGCGCGCGCGATCAGGCGCTCGCCGATGGCCGGGCGCAGGTAGTTGATCTTGAACTCGGAGGTGACCACCGGCACGCGCAGCGCCGTGCCGCCGGCGTAGGTGAGCGCGTTGTCGGCCGCGTAGCTCACCACACCACCGTGCACGAAGCCGTGCTGCTGCTTGATCACCTCCGTGATCGGGACATGCAGTTCGCAATGCCCCGGCGAGAGCGCCGCCAGTTCGGCCCCAATGAGCGTGGAAAAAGGCTGCGAGGCCAGGACCTCGCGACCCATCGCCAGAAACACCTCGGGGCTGACGGTGACGTCGCTCACCAGAAGCCCTTACAGAACTTCAAAGATGCCCGCCGCACCCATGCCGCCGCCGATGCACATGGTCACGCACACCCGCTTGGCGCCGCGGCGCTTGCCTTCGATCAGCGCGTGGCCGGTCAGGCGCTGGCCCGACACGCCGTAGGGGTGGCCCACGGCGATGGCGCCGCCGTTCACGTTGAGGCGGTCACCCGGAATGCCCAGCTTGTCGCGGCAGTAGATCACCTGCACGGCGAAAGCTTCGTTGAGTTCCCAGAGGTCGATGTCGCTCACCTTCAGACCCAGGCGCGCGAGCACCTTGGGAATCGCGAACACCGGGCCAATGCCCATTTCGTCGGGTTCACAACCCGCGACCGCAAAACCCAGGAACCGGCCCAGCGGTTGCAGGCCACGCTTCTCGGCCAGGGTTTCGTCCATCACCACGCAGGCACCGGCGCCGTCGCTGAACTGGCTGGCGTTGCCCGCCGACACCAGGCCACCCGGCAACGCCGAGCGCAGGCCGTGGATGCCGTCGAACGTGGTGCCGGCGCGGATGCCTTCGTCGTTCTCGACCGTGACCTGTTTGGTCATCAGGCCCATGACCTTGTCGGCCACACCGGCGGTCACGGTGATGGGGGCGATCTCGGCCTTGAACAGGCCGGCTTCCAGCGCGGCCGTGGCTTTCTGCTGGCTGGCGGCGCCGTACTCGTCCATGGCGTCGCGGCCGATGCCGTAGCGCTTGGCCACCTGCTCGGCGGTCTGCAGCATGTTCCAGTAGATCTCTGGCTTCTGCTTTTCCAGCGCCAGGTCCTTGAGCATGTGCTGGTTCATCTCCTGCTGGACACAGGAAATGCTCTCCACACCACCGGCCACATACACCGAGCCTTCGCCGGCGATGATGCGTTGCGCGGCCAGGGCGATGGTCTGCAGTCCGGATGAGCAGAAACGGTTGACGGTCATGCCCGATACCGTGATGGGCAGGCCGGCCTTGAGCGCGATCTGGCGCGCGATGTTGGCGCCCGTGGCGCCCTCGGGGTTGGCGCAGCCCATGATCACGTCTTCGACTTCGGCGGCGTCGATGCCGGCGCGTTGCACGGCATGCTGCACGGCGTGGCCGCCGAGCGTGGCGCCGTGGGTCATGTTGAAGGCGCCCTTCCAGCTCTTGGCCAGGGGCGTGCGGGCGGTGGAGACGATGACGGCGTTGGTCATGATGGAGTCCTCAATTCGTTGTTCGTGCGGTCATCAAAAGGTTTGGCCTTCGGCGGCGAGGCGGGCCAGCAGCGGTGCGGGCTGCCAGAACTTCGCGTCGTCCAGCGGGTTCTTGGCAAAGCGCTTCATGGCCTGGACCACGTTGAACAGACCGACCTCGTTGGCGTAGTTCAGCGGGCCGCCGCGGTACACCGGGAAGCCGTAGCCGAAGATGTAGACCACGTCGATGTCGCTGGCCTTGTTGGCGATGCCCTCTTCCAGGATGTGCGCGGCCTCGTTCACCAGCGAGAACACCAGGCGCTGCACGATCTCTTCGTCGGAGATCTTGCGTGGCGTGATGCCCAACGCCTTGCGGTGGTCTTCGATCATGGCCACCACCTCGGCGTTCGGAACTGCGTCGCGCTTGCCTTCGACGTAGTCGTACCAGCCCTTGCCCACCTTCTGGCCAAAGCGGCCTTTTTCGCACAGCAGGTCGGCGGTCTTGCTGTACTTCATGTCCGGCTTTTCCTGGTAGCGGCGCTTGCGGATCGCCCAGCCGATGTCGTTGCCGGCCAGGTCGCCCATGCGGAACGGGCCCATGGCCATGCCGAACTTCTCCATCGCCTTGTCCACCTGCTCGGGCGTGCAGCCTTCGTCGAGCAGGAAACCGCCCTGACGGCCGTACTGCTCGATCATGCGGTTGCCGATGAAGCCGTCGCAGACGCCGGAGACCACCGCCGTCTTCTTGATCTTCTTGGCCACCGCCATCACCGTGGCCAGCACGTCCTTGGCGGTGGCTTCACCACGCACCACTTCCAGCAGCTTCATCACGTTGGCCGGGCTGAAGAAGTGCAGGCCCACCACGTCCTGCGGGCGCTTCGTGAAATGGGCGATCTTGTTGACGTCCAGCGTGGAGGTGTTGGAGGCCAGGATCGCGCCGGGCTTCATCACGCGGTCGAGCTCCTTGAACACCGCTTCCTTGACGCCGATCTCTTCGAACACGGCCTCGATCACCAGGTCGGCCGAGCCGATCTCGTCGTAGCTCAGCGTGGTGGAGAGCAGGCTCATGCGCTGCTCGTACTTGTCGGCTTTCAGCTTGCCCTTCTTCACCTGGGCTTCGTAGTTCTTGCGGATGGTTCCGATGCCACGGTCCAGCGCGTCCTGCTTCATTTCCAGGATCTTCACCGGGATGCCGGCGTTGAGGAAGTTCATGGTGATGCCGCCACCCATGGTGCCGGCGCCGATGACGGCGACGGACGCGATCTCGCGCTTGGGCGTGTCTTCCGGCACGTCGGGGATCTTGCTCGCGGCGCGCTCGGCCGTGAACAAATGGCGCAGCGACTTGCACTCGGGCGTCCACATCAGGTTGATGAAGGTCTCGCGCTCGAAGGCCATGCCGTCGGCGAACTTCTTCTTGGTCGCGGCTTCCACCGCGTCCACACACTTGGCGGGCGCCGGGAAGTTCTTCGCCATGCCCTTGACCATGTTGCGCGCGAACTGGAAGTAGGCGTCGCCGTCCTTGTGTTTGCAAGGCAGGTTGCGCACCAGCGGCAAGGCCGAGCCGTCGGCGTGTTTGGCGGCCACTTCACGGGCAAAGGCCAGCGCCTCTTCGGCCAGCGACTCGGGCGAGGCGGCCAGCTTGTCGAACAGTTTCTGGCCGGGCAGTTGTGCCAGCATCTCGCTCTTGACCGGCTCGCCGCTGACGATCATGTTCAGCGCGGCTTCCACGCCCAGCACACGCGGCAGGCGCTGCGTGCCACCGGCGCCGGGGATCAGGCCCAGCTTCACCTCGGGCAGGGCCACGTTGCAGCCGGGGGCCGCGATGCGGTAATGCGCGCCCAGCGCCAGTTCGAGGCCACCGCCCATGCACACGCTGTGCACCGCCGCGACCACCGGCTTGCGGGTGTTTTCCACCGCCAGGATCACGCTCAGCAGATTGGGCTCCTGGATCGCCTTGGGCGAGCCGAATTCGCGGATGTCCGCGCCGCCCGAAAACGCCTTGCCGGCGCCGGTGAGCACGATGGCCTTGACGGCGGCATCGTTCTCGGCCTTCTCCAGCCCGGCGGTGATGGCCTGCCGGGTCGACAGCCCCAGGCCGTTGACCGGCGGGTTGTTCAGCGTGATGACGGCCACATCGCCGTGGACCTGGTACTCAGCGGTCATGGAATCTCCTCTGTTGGATACGGGGAAAACGGTTCAAAAAACGAACGGTCGTGCGATTTTAGGGAATTTGTGCGGTGCGGCAAGTGCCACCTGTCGCAAGCGGGTCAGACCTCCAGCCACTCTTTTCTGGTGTACGGGTCGGCTCTGAGCGTTTCCGGCGTGCCGTGGAACACGATGCTGCCGTGGCCCATGACGAAGGCGCGGTCGGAGATGGCCATGGCGATGGTGAGCTTCTGTTCGATCAGCAACACCGACACGCCCCGGGCCTTGAGCTTCTGCAGATATTCGCCCACCAGCTCCACGATCTTGGGCGCCAGGCCCTCGGTGGGCTCGTCGATGATGATCAGGTCCGGGTCGCCCATGAGCGTGCGGCACAGCGTGAGCATCTGCTGCTCGCCGCCCGAGAGCACGCCGGCTTCGGTGTGCTGGCGCTCCTTCAGGCGCGGGAACATGGCGTACATGTCGTCGAAGCTCCAGCGGGCATCCTTGCCCTTTCCCTTCTGGCCCAGCAGCAGGTTCTGCTGCACGGTGAGCTTGGGGAAGATGTCGCGGTTCTCGGGCACGTAGCCGATGCCCAGATGCGCGATCTCGAAGGACTTGCGGCCCCGGATCTCCTGCCCCTTCCACCGGATGGAGCCCTCGCACTCCACCAGCCCCATGATGGCCTTGGCCGTGGTGGAGCGGCCCGAGCCATTGCGTCCGAGCAGGGCCACGATCTCGCCCTGGCCCACGTCGAACGAAGCGCCGTGCAGCACGTGGCTCTTGCCGTAGTAGGCGTGGAGGTTTTCGATTTTCAGCATGGTGCGTCCCTTCTCAGTGGCCGGCGGAGGCTGCCTGCTCGTCGGCGAGCACCGAGCCCAGATAGGCTTCCTGCACCTTCGGGTTCGCGCGCACCGCCTCGGGCGTGTCGAAGGCGATCACCTCGCCGTACACCACGACGGCGATCTTGTCGGCCAGGCCGAACACCACGCCCATGTCGTGCTCCACGGTCAGCAGCGTCTTGCCCACGGTCACCTCGCGGATCAGGTCGATGAAGCGGCTGGTCTCGCTCTTGCTCATGCCGGCCGTGGGTTCGTCGAGCAGGATCACGTTGGCGCCGCCCGCGATGGTGATGCCGATCTCCAGCGCGCGCTGTTCGGCGTAGGTCAGGTTCATGGCCAGGGTGTCGTGCTTCTTGTCGAGCCGGATCATCTTCATCAGCTCGTCGGCACGCTGATTCGCGTCGTCCATGCCGGCCAGGAAGCGGAACAGCGTGTACTTGTAGCCCAGGCTCCAGAGCACGCCGCAGCGCAGGTTCTCGAACACGCTGAGCTTGGGGAAGATGTTGGTGATCTGGAAGCTGCGCGAAAGACCCAGGCGGTTGATCTCGAACGGCCGCTTGCCGTCGATGCGGTGGCCGTTGAGCAGCACCTCGCCGCTGCTGGGCTCGAAGCGGCCCGAGATCAGGTTGAACAGCGTGGACTTGCCCGCGCCGTTGGGGCCGATGATGGCCACGCGCTCGCCGGGGCGCACCGCGAGGTCCACCCCGCGGATGATCTCGGTCTTGCCGAAGCGCTTGCGCAGGTCGCGCAGTTCCAGCGCGTAGCCACCGGCATGCACATGGCTCATGGTCTTGTCGTGCGGCTGCATGGGGTTCGCGGTCGCTGTGCTCATCGTTGTTCCTCCGCCCTGCGGGCTGCGGTGCGAGCTTGCTTGGGAACGGCCCGGCGCTGCGCTCATTGCGTCTCCCGGCGCTTGATTTCTTTTTCGATCTCGGTCTGGATCTCGGCCCACTGGGCGCTGAACTGGCGCCGCGTCAGCTCGAAGATGCCCAGGCCGGTCAGCGTGACGAAGGCCGCGCCGAACCAGCTGCCCGCGTCTTTCGGGTGCAGCGACATGCCGAGGTACTTCACCACGTCGCCCATGGCCGCGTCGAGCTGCAGGTGGTAGATCATTTCCACCATGGCACCGCCACCCAGCAAGACCACCAGCGCCGTCACGCCCAGCGCCAGGTAGGCCACCCAGACCTCGCGCAGCTTGCCGAACGAGGCCACGCGCAGGTTCATCATGATCAGGCTGGCGATGCCGCCCGGCGCGTACATCACCATGAACAGGAAGATCAGGCCCAGGTAGAGCAGCCAGGCCTTGGTCAGCTCCGAGAGCAGCACCGCGGCCAGCACCATCAGGATGCCGCCGATGATGGGGCCGAAGAAGAAGGTGGCGCCGCCCAGGAAGGTGAACAGCAAATAGCCGCCCGAGCGTGCCGCGCCCACCACCTCGGCGGTGACGATCTCGAAATTCAGCGCGCCCAGGCCGCCCGCGATGCCGGCGAAGAAGCCCGCGATCATGAACGCCAGGTAGCGCACCTTCTGCGTGTTGTAGCCAATGAACTCCACGCGTTCGGGGTTGTCGCGCACGGCGTTCAGGATGCGGCCCAGCGGCGTGCGCGTGAAGGCGAACATGAGGCCCACGCAGACGAAGGTGTAGGCCGCGATCAGGTAATACACCTGGCGCGGCGGGCCGAAGCTGATGCCCATGAAGGCCTCGCCCACCACCCGGTTGCCCGAGATGCCAGCCTCGCCGCCGAAGAACTCGGAGAACATCAGCGACATGGCGAACACCAGCTCGGCCATGCCCAGCGTGATCATGGCGAACGGCGTGCCGGCCTTCTTGGTCGTCACATAGCCGAACAGGATGGCGAAGAACAGCCCGGCCACACCGCCCACCAAGGGGATCAGGCTCACCGGAATCGGCCATTGCCCGTCGGCCGCCGCGTTGAGCGCGTGCATCGCCATGTACGCACCCAGGCCGGTGTAGACCGCGTGGCCGAAGCTCAGCATGCCGCCCTGGCCGAGCAGGATGTTGTAGGACAGGCAGGCGATGATGGCGATGCCCATCTGCGAGAGCATGGTGATGGACAGGTTGCCACTGAACACCAGCGGCGCGCCCAGCAGCACCAGCGCGAACAGCGACCACACGATCCAGCGGCCGACGTTGTAGGGTTTGAATTCGTAATACGGTTTTGACATGGTCGGTCAACCTTCCCTTGTGCCCAACAGACCTTTGGGCCGGAAGATCAGGATCAGCACCAGGAACAGGTAGGGCAGGATGGGCGCGACCTGCGACAGCGTGAGCTTGAGCACCGAGTTCTCGCGCATCGCGTCGCTCACCTCCATGCCGAGCTGCTGCGCCACGCTGACGAACGAATGGTCGAGCCCGACGGCGAAGGTCTGGATCACGCCGATGAGCAGCGAGGCCAGGAAGGCGCCCGAGAGCGAGCCCATGCCGCCCACCACCACCACGACGAAGATCACCGAGCCCACCGTGGCCGCCATGTTGGGCTCGGTCACGAAGGTGCTGCCGCCGATCACGCCGGCCAGCCCGGCCAGGCCGGTGCCGGCGCCGAACACCAGCATCAGCACGCGCGGCACGTTGTGGCCCAGGCTTTCCACCATCTCGGGGTGGGTCAGCGCGGCCTGGATGATCAGGCCGATGCGCGTGCGCGTGAGCAGCAGCCACAGCGAGACCAGCATCAGCAGCGCCACCAGCATCATGAAACCGCGCGTGGCCGGAAACGGCGAGCAGATCACGCCCTGGCCCGCGCAGACCGCGCCATCCACCGAGCCCCAGAACCATTCCAGCGTGTCGTTGGCGTGGTGCACCAGGGTGAAGGCCGGGCCGCGCAGCAGCTCGGGCGGCGCGAACTCCACCGCCGTGCGGCCCCAGATCAGCTGCACCAGCTCCAGCACGATGTAGGACAGGCCGAAGGTCACCAGCAGCTCAGGCACGTGGCCGAACTTGTGCACCCGCCGCAGCGTCAGCCGTTCGAACAGCGCGCCCAGAGCGCCCACCACCAGCGGCGCCACGATCAACCCGGGCCAGAAACCCACCAGCTGCGCCACCGAATAACCGATGTAGGCGCCCAACATGTAGAAGCTGGCGTGCGCAAAATTCAGCACCCCCATCATGCTAAAGATGAGGGTCAGTCCCGAGCTCAACAGGAACAGCAGCAAGCCGTAACTCACGCCGTTGAGCATGGAGATGATGAAGAACTCCATGAAGCAGGCCTTTCGAGGGCGAAGCGGTTGGGAGAAGAAGAATGAGCGGAAGCGGACCGAGTATGGCCCGCTCATGCGACCGGCATCACATCATGAAGACATAGCGAACAGCCGGCGCGAAATGCCCAAGCCCAGAGCGCGGCGGAACCGGCTCCGCCGGGCCGCTCGCGCTGCCCCCTTGAGGGGGTCGCGCGCAGCGCGGCGGGGGTGACTCCTTATCCAGGCCGCTTCATCTCACAGCTGGTCGGCGTGCTCGACACGTAGGACGGGAATTCCTTCACCGGCGCCAGCGTCATGCCGGTGTTTTCCGGGCTGTAGGGGTACTTCTTGTCGGCCTTCTGCCAGACCGTGAGGTACAGCGGCTGCTGCAGCTGGTGGTCGTTCTTGCGCATCTCCACTTCGCCGTTGAAGTTGTTGACCTTGATGCCTTCCATGGCCGCGGCCACCTTCACCGGGTCGGTGGACTTGGCCTTGGCCATGGCCGCGCTCAGCACGTTGAACGCCGTGGGGATGGCGCCGGTGTACATGTCGTCCTTCACCCTGGCCTTGAACTCGTCGGCCCACTTGCCCATCTGGCCACCCATGTTGTAGTGCTGGTAGGCCACCTGGAACACGCGGCCTTCACCACCGGTGCCCAGCGCGGTCGGGGTGCCGGTGACGCCGGTGTAGTAGGTGTAGAACTTGCCGGTGTAGCCGCCTTCGTTGGCCGCCTTGATCAGCAGCGCCAGGTCGGAGCCCCAGTTGCCGGTGATCACGGTGTCGGCGCCCGAGGCCTTGATCTTGGCGATGTAGGGTGCGAAATCGCGCACCTGGGCCAGCGGGTGCAGGTCTTCACCCACCACCTTCACATCGGGGCGCTTGCGGGCCAGGTTTTCCTTGGCGAACTTCGCCACCTGCTGGCCGTGCGAGTAGTTCTGGTTGAGCAGATAGACCGCCTTGACGTCCTTCTGGTCCTTCATGAAGGTGGTCATGGCCTCCATCTTCATCGAGGTGTCGGCGTCGAAGCGGAAGTGCCAGTAGCTGCACTTGCTGTTGGTGAAATCGGGGTCCACCGCGGCGTAGTTCAGGAAGATCACTTCCTTGCCGGGGTTGCGCTCGTTGTGCTTGTTGACCGCGTCGATCAGCGCGCCGGCCACCGAGGAGCCGTTGCCCTGGGTGATGTAGCGCACGCCCTGGTCCAGCGCGGCCTTGAAGGCGTTGAGGCTCTCAGCCGGGCTGAGCTTGTTGTCGAAGGCCACCATCTCGAACTTCACACCCGCGGGGTTGCTGGCACTGAACTTCTCGGCAAAGAACTGCCAGCTGCGCATCTGGTTCATGCCCACCGGACCCATCAGGCCGGTCTGCGGATCGATCAGCGCGATCTTGACCGTCTCGCCCTTCTGGGCGAAGGCGCTCGCCAGGGTCAGCGACAGGGCGGCAACGGCGACGGATTTGAGAACGAATTTCACAGGTGGTCTCCTTGGGTAGGGGGGAAAACGCCAGCGTAAGCCTTTGCCCCCTCCCGACCCTCAGGGATTGCCCCTAGCACCTATCGCGCAGGTGACTGTGCGCTCGCACATGCGTAGCGGTACGAGCTTCTGCCAACACCTCAAGGTCGCTGCATCTGGCAGCGCGACGGGCCGGTCAGCCCGGCTCCTTCGAAATATTGCACCGGGGCAAAGGTGTAACCGGTGTCCTCGGCGCTGCGCGGGTGGCGCGGGTCCACCTTCTGCCAGCGCGAGATGTAAATGCCTTTTTGCAGCTGGTGGTCGTCCGCGCGCAGTTGCACCGGGCCGCTGAAGCCGCGAAAGATCATGCCGCTGAGCCGGGCGGCCACGCGGGCGGGCTCGGTCGAGCGCACGTGGGCCATGGCGTGCGCCAGCATCTCGATGCCGTCGTAGGCGGCGTACACCGTCAGGTCCTCCCCGTAGCGCTGGCGAAAGGCCGTGGCCAGCTCGCCGATGGGGCCTTCCTGGTTGGAGTGGTTGTAGGCCACCTGGTAGACCGGCAGGCGCACACCACTCTCGGCCAGCGCGGTGGGCGTGCCGACGAGCCCGGGGTAGTAGGCGTAGAGGGGAATGGTCAGGCCCTGCCGCTGCATCGCCTGGATCATGTCGCGCAGGTCGGCGCCCCAGTTGCCGGTGACCAGCGCCTGCGCGCCCGAGTCGCGGATGCGCTGCACGAAGGGGGTGAAGTCGATCCCCAGGAACGGCGGGTGCAGTTCATCGCCCACCACCTGCACGTCCGGGCGCTGCTGCGCCATGGCCTCACGGAAATAGCGCGACACCTGCTGACCATGGGCGTAGTTCTGGTTCAGCAGAAAGACCTTTTGCAGCGCGGGCTGCACGGCCATGAACCGCGTGAGCGCCTGCATCTTCATGCCGGTATCGGCGTCGATACGGAAGTGCCAGTAGCTGCACTTTTCGTTGGTCAGCGCCGGGTCCATGGCCGCGTAGTTGATGTAGAGCACGGGGTGCTCCGGGTCGCGCGCGTTGTGCCGCGTCACCGCGTCCGAAATGGCCGCCGCCGCGCCCGAGCCGTTGCCCTGCACGATGTAGCGAAAGCCCTGGTCGATGGCGGCCTTGAGCGCGTTGAGGCTTTCCTGCGGCGAGCCCTTGTTGTCAAAGCCGGCCACCACGAAGCGCACGCCGGCCGGGTTGGCCGCGCCGTTCTTGCGCTCGGCCATGAACTGCCAGCTCTTGAGGCTGTTGCGCCCGATGTCGCCGGACGGCCCCGAGAGCGGGTCGATGAAGGCGATGCGCACGGTCTGGCCCTGCTGGGCCCACAGCGCCAGCGGCCACATCAGCGCGGCCACCAGAGCGAAGCGGCGCAGGGGGTGCTTCACTTCAGCACGTAGTCCTTGAGCTGCTGGCGCAGCGTCATCTTCTGCATCTTGCCGGTGGCGCCGAGGGGAATCGCATCCACGAAGACCACGTCGTCCGGGATCTGCCACTTGGCGGTCCTGCCTTCGTAGAACGCCAGCAGCTCTTCACGCGTGAGCTCGGCGCCCGGCTTCTTCACCACCACCACGATGGGGCGTTCGTCCCACTTCGGGTGCTTCATGCCGATGCAAGCGGCCATGGCCACGGCCGGGTGGGCCATGGCGATGTTTTCCACGTCGATGGAGCTGATCCACTCGCCGCCGGACTTGATCACGTCCTTGCTGCGGTCGGTGATCTGCATGAAACCGTCGGCGTCGATGGTGGCCACGTCGCCGGTGGGGAACCAGCCCTTGCCCGCCGCGTCGTAGCGCAGCGGGTCGCCGCCCTCGCCCTTGAAGTAGCTGGCGATGATCCACGGGCCGCGCACCAGCAGGTCGCCAAAGGCCTTGCCGTCCCAGGGCAGTTCGTCGCCCAGTTCGTCCACGATCTTCATGTCCACGCCGTAGACCGCGCGGCCCTGCTTGAGGCGCACCTGCGTCTGCTCTTCGGGCGGCAGCGCGAGCTGCGCGTTCTTCAGCGTGCAGACCGTGCCCAGGGGCGACATTTCCGTCATGCCCCAGGCGTGCAGCACTTCCACGCCGTAGGTGTCGTTGAAGGCGTTGATCATGGCCGGCGGGCAGGCCGAGCCGCCGATCACCGTGCGCTTCATGGTGCTGAACTTCAGGCTACCGGCCTGCATGTGGCCCAGCAGCATCTGCCACACCGTGGGCACGCCCGCGGCCATCGTCACCTTTTCGGATTCGATCAGTTCGTAGACCGACTTGCCGTCCATCGCCGGGCCGGGGAACACCAGCTTGCAGCCCACCGCCGCAGCGGAGTACGGCAGGCCCCAGGCGTTGACGTGGAACATCGGCACCACCGGCAGGATGGAATCGCGCGCCGAGCAACCCAGCGCGTCGGGCAGTGCCGCGCCGTAGGCGTGCAGCAGTGTGGAGCGGTGCGAATACAGCGCGGCCTTGGGGTTGCCCGTGGTGCCGCTGGTGTAGCACATGCTCGATGCGCTGTTTTCGTCCAGATCGGGCCAGAGGTAGGTGTCGGGCTGCGCGCCCATCCAGGCCTCGTAGCTCAGCAGGCCAGACACGCCGCTGTCGGCCGGCAGCTTGTCGGCGTCGCACAGCGCCACCCAGTGCTTGACGCCCGGGCATTTGCCCGCCACCGCCTGCACCAGCGGCAGGAAGCTCATGTCGAAACACACCGCGCGGTCGTCGGCGTGGTTCACGATCCAGGCCAGTTGCTCGGGGTGCAGGCGCGGGTTCAGCGTGTGCAGCACACGGCCGGTGCCGCTGACGCCGAAATACAGCTCCAGGTGGCGGTAGCCGTTCCAGGCCAGGGTGGCCACACGGTCGCCGGCGGCCAGGTGCAGGCCGTCCAGGGCGTTGGCCACCTGGCGCGCGCGGCGGGCAATCTGGCCCCAGTTGCTGCGGTGGATGTCGCCCTCGACCCGGCGCGAGACGATCTCGGTGCTGGCGTGGTGGCGCTCGGCGTGGGTGATCAGCGACGAGATCAGCAGCGGTTGGCTTTGCATTTGTCCCAGCATGGGAAGTCTCCTTGGTGTAGTTGCACTTGCACTGAAATAGAACAGCCGTTCGCATCATGCCGCAGTCGCTGGCGCGATTCACAGCGGGTTGCCCCGGATAGCCCGCCCGGGCGTGGGTGCAAGTCATCCCGGTGACAATGCGGCGCATGACCCCTCCCCACTCCGCAACCGCGGGCGCCGACACGGTGGCCAGCCTGGCGCCCGGCCGCTGGAGCCACCGCTTCGCCAGCCTCGGCCCTGCGTTTTACACCGAACTGCGCCCCACGCCGCTGCCGGCCCCCTACCTCGTGGGCAGCAGCCCGGCGCTGGCGCGCGAGCTCGGCCTGGACGAGGCCTGGGCGGCATCCGACGACGCCCTGCAGGCCTTCACCGGCAACCGCCTGTTGCCCGGCATGCGGCCCCTGGCCAGTGTGTACAGCGGCCACCAGTTTGGCCAGTGGGCCGGGCAACTGGGCGACGGGCGGGCCATCCTGCTGGGCGAGTTGCCCAGCGAACAGGGGCCGCAGGAGATCCAGCTCAAGGGCGCCGGGCTCACGCCGTATTCGCGCATGGGCGACGGCCGCGCCGTGCTGCGCAGCTCCATCCGCGAATTCCTCTGCAGCGAAGCCATGCACGCCCTGGGCATCCCCACCAGCCGGGCGCTGTGCGTCACCGGGTCTGACCAGCCCGTGCGCCGCGAAGAGATCGAGACCGCCGCGGTGGTCACCCGCGTGGCGCCCAGCTTCATCCGCTTCGGGCATTTCGAGCACTTCTCGCACAGCGGGCAACACGCCGCGCTCAAGCAGCTGGCCGACTTCGTGATCGACCAGTTCTACCCCGGCTGCCGCATCGCCGACGGCAACCCCTACGCCAACCTGCTCGAAGCCGTGAGCGCGCGCACCGCGGCCATGGTGGCGCAGTGGCAGGCGGTGGGCTTCTGCCACGGCGTGATGAACACCGACAACATGAGCATCCTGGGGCTGACGATCGACTACGGCCCGTTCCAGTTTCTCGACGCCTTCAACCCCGCCCACATCTGCAACCACAGCGACACCGGCGGGCGCTACGCCTACCACCGCCAGCCCAACATCGCGCACTGGAACCTGTTCTGCCTGGGCCAGGCCCTGCTGCCGCTGATGGACGACCAGCAGCAGGCGCTGGACGCGCTGGAGCCCTACAAGGCCGTCTTCCCCGCCGCGCTGCAGCAGCGCATGGGCGACAAGCTCGGCCTGGCCACCGTGCAGGACGGCGACCCGGAGCTGGTCGACCAGCTGATGCAGCTCATGGCCCGCGACGCGGTGGACTTCACCATCTTCTGGCGCCGCCTCTCGCACGCCGTGGCCGGCTTTGCGGAACCCCTGGCCGACCAGACCGCCGCGCGCCAGGCCATCGAGCCGGTGCGCGACCTGTTCCTGCAGCGCGAAGCCTTCGACGCCTGGGCCCTGCACTGGCGCGGCCGCCTGCAGAGCCAGCCCGACTTCGACCCCACCGAAACGCAGGCGCGCATGCTGGCCACCAACCCCCAGACCGTGCTGCGCAACCACCTGGGCGAGATCGCGATCCAGCACGCCCGCCAGGGCGATTTCTCGGCCCTGCGGCGGCTGCAGACCGCGCTCGAAACCCCGTACACCGCCCTGCCCGGCCACGAAGACCTGGCCGGCTTCCCGCCCGACTGGGCGGCCCACATCGAGATCAGTTGCTCGTCCTGAAGGAGTTCCCCCCATGACCTTCCCCGTCCAGAAGACCGAAGCCGAATGGCGCGCCCTGCTCGCCGAGAAAGGCGCCGAACGCGGCGCCTTTGACGTGACCCGCCACGCCCACACCGAGCGCCCGTTCACCGGCAAATACGAGCAGGTCTGGGCCGACGGCAGCTACCACTGCATCTGCTGCGGCAACACCCTGTTCGACGCCAGCACCAAGTTCGACGCCGGCTGCGGCTGGCCCAGCTTTTCGCAGGCCGTGCCCGGCGCCATCACCGAGATCACCGACCGCAGCCACGGCATGGTGCGCGTGGAAACCGTGTGCAGCCAGTGCGGCGCGCACCTGGGCCACGTGTTCGACGACGGCCCCTCGCCCACCGGCCTGCGCTACTGCATGAACTCCGCCTCGCTCGAACATCGGCCGGAGTGAGGGATTGGGGTTGTTTCATGCGCTGCGGATCACGCGCCGGCGTGGTGTCCAATAGCCCCATGAGCACCGCTTCGACCCCACCCTCAGCCCCCGCCGCCGTGCACCTGGAAGACCGCCTCACCGAACTGGAGATCAAGGCCAGCTACGCCGACGACCTGCTCGACACGCTGAATGCGGTGGTTGCCCGCCAACAGGAACAGATCGACCTGCTGCTGCGCGAAGTGAGCCAGTTGCGCCGCCAGGGCGCTGCCGACGGCGGCTCACCCGGGTTTCGCAACCCACGCGACGAACTGCCACCGCATTACTGAACCGGGCGCGCGCTCTCAGACCGGCTCAAACACACCCACAGCAGGCGCGGCGCTCACCGGCTCGATCGCCGCGTAATCGCCCAGGCCATCGGGCCAGGGCGTGAGGATCTCGAAACCGGTGTCCGTCACCGCCACCATGTGTTCCCACTGCGCCGAAAGCGAACGGTCGCGCGTGACCACCGTCCAGCCGTCCGACAGCTCCTTGGTCTCGCGCTTGCCCGCGTTGATCATGGGCTCCACCGTGAACACCATGCCCGGCGCCAGCTTCAGGCCCGCGCCGCGCTGGCCGTAGTGCAACACCTGCGGCTCGTCGTGGTAGATCTGCCCGATGCCATGGCCGCAGTACTCACGCACCACGCTGAACCCCGCCGCGTGCGCCACCGACTGGATCGCGTGGCCCACATCGCCCAGCGTCGCGCCCGGGCGCACCTGCTGGATGCCCGCGCGCATCGCCTCGTAGGTCGTGCGCACCAGGCGCTTGGCCAGAATGCCCGGCTCGCCCACGCAATACATGCGGCTCGTGTCGCCGAACCAGCCGTCCTTGATCAGCGCCACGTCGATGTTGACGATGTCGCCGTCCTTCAGCTTCTTGTCCGACGGGATGCCGTGGCAGATCACGTGGTTCACCGAAGCACAGATCGTCTTCGGGTAGCCGTGGTAACCGATGTTGGCCGGAATCGCCTTCAGCTCGTTCACGATGTGGTCGTGGCAGAGCCGGTCCAGCTCGTCCGTGGTCACACCCGGCTTCACGTGTTCGCCGATCATGCGCAACACGTCCGCCGCCAGATTCCCAGCGCGCCGGGCCATGTCGATCTCGGCCGCCGTCTTGATGGTCACCCCCCGCTTGCCGCCCGTCATGCTGCCTTCTCCAGGCCGGCGGGCGGCACGCTCCTGAGACTGGGTGTCACCGGCGCCTGCCGCTCCGACTCGATCAGCAGCTGGCAGATCTCGCCGTGGCACAGCGTTGGGTTCAGCTCCGACAACATGCCCACGCGCAGCCAGTGTTCGGCCTGCGCGTTCATGGAGCGGCTCAGCGCCCCACTGGTCAGACGCAGGTTTTCATGCATCTGCTCTGAAATCTTGATGATGCCCATATGAGCCTCCTTGTATACGATTTGTAGCTGGTTCGTATATTACCAAGGGAACGGGCGGCTGGGGCATGGAGCGGGGGAACGGCCCTTGAGCGCCCGGGTTTTTTTTCTTGAGATGGTTTGCTTGTTGGTGGCTGAAGGAGGCTGGATGCATGGGGCCGGTGCCGGCCTATTCTGTTGAAAAACTCTTCTCGCTCAACTCCGCACGCGCCACCGGAAAAATCGACCTCTCAGATCGATCGAGGATCGACGATCACAGTCCTGCCAAGGGTTCAAGCACTCCCAAAAAAGAGGTCTTCATCACTGTCGACGAGTTTTTCAACAGAATAGGCCAGGAGCAGTCGGAGCGCGAAAGGAAAGCAGTCGTTCAACCGCGGAGTTCCGTGGCGCCTGCAGGGCGCCCGCTGGAACGCAGGGTTAGCGATCACCGCACAATGGACCCTGGCAATTGAGTGTATTAAAGTCATAAACTGCCGAGTGCCCGGGATTGCCGTCTGGCCGCGGTATGCCCTTAGGGATTATGAAAGTGGCCGAGTTGCCACCGTATAGCCCAGAGGGATACGTGAACGATTTCAGGACAACGTATGCGTTATAAAAAGATGGCTTTGGCGGTTTTGGAATGCCCTTACCTGCCACGGGAGGAATATCTCGTTGCGGAGAATTCTGGATAACTGTATCTGCCCAAGCGTCGGCATCAGTTGCTGTGGCCTTTCTCAGTAAACCTTTACGAACGGCATCTTCTAGCCCCGCAGGACCAGCGATAGGAGCATTTTTATCGTAGAACGATGCTGGCGTGGTTTCAGGGGACGTGACCAGTTTGGTTTCTACTTGTAATGGCACCCCTATGACTACCCGGCCTTTCTCAGCAGGAAAAACCATTTCGACAGGCCGCCCGAAAACGCGCTTTGCCATTGGGTTTAGTGCGGAAAGGGTGTTGTTGGTTACGTAGAAATAGCCACATGGACCGTGATTGTCATAAGAACTATTTAACTGTGGGACATTCTTCTCTAAGCCAGCGACAGCTTGCCGGTGGTACCCACTCACAAGAACCGCCAAAATCCTTGTCCCCGTTGACCATCCAATATTCCAAATGGTTGGTTCGTACGCACCCAGCATCAGCACTACAGGCTTATTGGGGCTATTCACTGCGACATCTATTTGAGTGCCTTCGTGACCGCTCTGGTCAACTTGGAAGGAAATTTTGCGCCCTGAATATGCGCCTGCAGCGAAAACTGCAAAGTCGGAGGGTAGCTTCAGGTCGGAGAAGCCACACGCTGGTTTTTGCGTGACACGATCCGGCTGCTTTGCTTCGGGTTGAAACTCAAAAGGCTTCAGCTCAGCAGCAGCAGTACATGCGGTAAAGATGACTAGCGCGGCAAGAAGGGAAGGGCGTGATCGCATGGTGGGAATTTCCTGATTGCTAACGTTCGACATGAGCGGACAGGCGCCGGCTTGCCGGCGCCTGTCCGCTCGATTGATTGGCGCGACGGTCCCGCAGATTCCATGCTGGGGCGATTCCCCAACAGCCAAAACATCCATCAGTTTCTTGCCCTTGTGGGGGAGTCCATATAAGGGGTTAGGCGCTCGAACCGCGGAGGACTTCTATTGCTATGCGACCGAAAGATTTACCTCTGCCGCGGAGCGCCTGATTGACCGAAACCGTGTTTGTCGTGTTCTCGAAGCGCTCCGTGCTTAGCAACTCGCCGCTTTCGCGGGAAACGACTACTTCGAACTCCCAGAACTCTTCGGCTTGACTTAGCCAGACACCGCTGAACAGATTGCCTTCTTGTTCTGGAACCTCAGAAAGTCTTGCCAGGATGCCTGAGTTTGGAACGAGACCGTGTGAGAGAAGTATTGCGTTTAGCCAGGCAAGGCGGGTAGGGTGTGAGGCAAACATTTCGGCAGCCTGTCGTACCTTTGCTTCTGTTTCTGCATTCTGCTGCGCGACGTTTCTCTGTAGTGGCATTTCGAGCGCCTAACGTTCGACGTAAGGGGCGGCCACAAGTGGGCGAAGCCCGCTTGTGGACGTCCCCTTGACGGAGGGGTTAGGCCGATGGCTCATATGTCGATTCTGGTGCATTCGAAATCGACATTCCCATCGCAGGGAACCTCTCCAAGATGGATGTGGAACCCAAAGACTTCGACTACACCCTCGGCTTGATCTATGACGCGGCCGCGGCCTCTGTAGGAATACTGGCCAACGCGCTCGAGCCTGGGGCGGGACTTCTCTTCTTTAACATGCTCCGGCCAGTCGGAGAGGTACGCTGCCTGGACAGTGGCATCTAGCGCTGACAGTTGATTTTCAACCTGATCGCCAGCTTTCAGATGACACGGGTAGCAGAAGACAACGATCTCACCGCAAGCACTCGACAGCGTAACGGTCGCCGATTCGTCGCCCGGTGCGTATGGCTTAACAGCCTTGACCAAGACGGTACTCATAGGCCTAACGTTCGACGTAAGGGGCGGCTTGCGGCTTGCCGCAAGACGTCCCCTTGACGGAGGGGTTAGGGCGCCCGGCTTGAGTGAGCACAGGGCCACCAAAACCTGACTCAAGGCGACTGCCTTGAAGCAGGCGCACTGGGCCGACTACCGATGGCGGCGGACAACTCGGCCTGTTGCTACGCACCGTGAGCCCTCCATGACCTTGAATAGAACACCGTCTGTAAGTTGATCGTAGTTGACGCCCTGAGAATAGACGAACGCGACCTGGCATCGGGCTGTTTGACCGGGAGCGACGGGCTCGACCGGGCCTTGGCTGCAGGCCACACCCAAATACTCACCGCCCTCGACTTGGAGGTGTGGACGGTATTGGAACTCGTTGAGCTGGATGGGCGCACTACGACCACCCTGAGTGATAGGCAGGAAGAACAACTCCACTTCTGCATCCACCGGTCTGCTCATGAGCGCCCTAACGTTTGACATGAGGGGCGGCCAAGGGCGATAGCCCTTGGACGTCCCTCTCGATTGATGGGATGGACTCCCCCGTTTGTTTGCGCGAGAAACGCGCTCTGGTCTTCATTGGCGTGGGGATCAGGTCTTCATCCAAACGAAAGGAGTCCGAGATGAATGCTACAACCGTCGCCGTTGATTTGGCAAAGTCCGTCTTCCAGCTCGCCGTGGCCGATGAGCACTGGCGCATCGTCGAAACCCAGCGCCTGACGCGCACCCAGTTCGAACGCTGGTTCGCCAACCGTTCTGTCGGCCTGGTGGTCATGGAAGCCTGCGGGTCCGCCCACCATTGGGCGCGCTGGTTGAATTCGCTGGGCATCGAGGTTCGTCTCTTGCCCGCCCAGTACGTGCGCGCCTACGTCCGGCGCAACAAGACCGATGCCAGCGACGCGGCTGCCCTGCTCGAAGCCGCCCGCGCTTCCGATATGCGCCCGGTGCGCGTCAAGTCGGTCGAACAACAAGCCCTGCAAGGTCTGCACCGCATTCGCTCGCTCTGGATGGACACGCGCACCTCGCGCATCAACGCCTTGCGCGGCTTCCTGCGCGAGTTCGGGATCGCGGTTCCTGGGGGTGCGCGCACCGGGCTGGAGGCGATCAGCCGTGTGCTGGCCGATCCAGCTTCTGCCGTGCCCGAGCTGATCCGTGGCAGCACCCGTTTGCTGGTGGAAGAAATCCGCCTGCTCGAAGCGCGCATCGCGCAGCTCGAACGCGAGCTCGCCGCATTGGCGCGCCTGAGCCCGGCCTGCACAACCTTGCTCTCGATCCCGGGCATCGGTCTGCTCACAGCCACCGCGCTGGTGGCGGCCACTTCGGGCGATGTGACGCACTTCAAGGACGCGCGCCACTTTGCCAGCTGGTTTGGCCTGACGCCGCGCGAGCACTCTTCGGGCGGTTCGCGCTTCCTGGGCAAGATCTCCAAGCGTGGCGACCGCTACCTGCGCATGTTGCTCACGCACGGCGCCAGGAGTGTGCTGCGAGCGGCCAAGGTGGCTGAGGCGGCCGAGCGCGAGGTCTGTGGCGTTCGCCGATGGGCACTGGATGTGCAGCGCCGATCGAACCGCAACAAGGCCGCCTGCGCGCTGGCCAACAAGCTCGCTCGCATCTGCTATGCCACGCTCAGAGACAAGACGCCGTTCGGTGAAACCGAGCGACTGAACAAGAAGATCACCCGAGAGAGCTTTGTGATGCCAGCCTGAGTGGTTGGCCCCCACGAAACAGCCGTCACCAGAAAAGCGCTTTGTTCTACCCACGCCGCTTGCGACGAGATTGATTGACCCACATGGCCAACCGGGCACACCCCAGACCGTCTGACGCCGATAACTCTTCCGGCTCATCCGCAGCCGTTTGTATTGTGTGGCGCGACGGTCCCGCAGATTCCATGCTGGCACGGACCACAACAGAGTCCACCTCAGATGCCGGATATACGACTGCAGGCGATTCCCCAACAGCCAAAACATCCATCAGTTTCTTGCCCTTGTGGGGGAGTCCATATATGAAGGGTTAGGCCGCCGCGCACTCGATGCGACTGACATCGCGTGCCCAAAATCGAATGCTCGGCGCGTCTTCGAAGCTTTGAACTCGAATCTTTGCATGCTCCCAACCAAGAAAAGTGACATCTAGGACTTCCAAGCCCATATAAGAGTGCGGGAATCCAGCATCTATTTCTAACTCATGCACGCCCTCAAAGCGAAGCGTGACCTTCGTTCCGCCCTTCTCGAGAGTGAGTTCAAGTGATCCGTATGGCGCATCTCCAACCGTATAGCCAAGACCAGTGATGTCATAGGTATACGGCTCAGCTAGAACCGGATGATCTGTTGCGTCGGCGAGATTTGCTGCGGAGAGTGAAGACATTGCTTAGGAGGCCTAACTTTGATTTAAACCGGCAAAACGCCGGATAACAACAATCGCAGTCGTTAAACAAAGTCGCATAGCATCCTCAAAATCTGTTTGAAATCAATCCTGTAGCGCAACCTGCTGGATGTGCGAACAGGTTTAACAGTTCCGACAAACCCGACTGGTCTCTCGGCGCCCGAGCGGGTTGACGGGGCAGGCACGAAAACCGTTGGGCAGTTTACTTGGGGGCATCCAGTTGTAGCGGCAGAACCTGCCGACCGCTGCAACTGGAATGGCGGCTTTGCGACGCCGTGCCAGATGCCCGCTCCGGGTCGCGATGTTGAGTTCGTCGCCTCAAAGACCAGCCGTTCAGCCCGCGTCGAGCTGAACGGCTGGTGCCGGCGTTGACCGCGAGCAGGAGGTCCCGGCCAGGAGCGGCCGTTGCTATGTCGGCGAAGCAGTCGTTCAACGCCCGCGCTCACCGGCGAGCCGAGCAACGCGAGGCCGTCCGAGTGCAGCGCGTTGTCAGGCGACATGACCCATCTCCGGGTCAGCACGCGCGCCGGTAGTGCATGGCGACCGCGCCGCAGCGCAATGGCTTGGCCGAGATCAACTCAAGCCGTCGCGTGCTGGGCAGCCCGCTCTCGTACAGGGTCGGGCCGTGGCCAGCGATCCTGGGGTGGACGAGCAATTGGTACTCGTCGATCAGATCCAGCCGGTCCAGCTCGGTCGCGAGCTTGCCGCTACCGAGGAGCACGCCGTCCGGGGTCGCGTCCTTGAGTTTCTGTACGCCCGTGCGCAGGTCGCCGGCGATGTGGTGGCTGTTGGTCCATGGGAAGTCCTTTCGCGTCGATGACACCACGTACTTCGGCTTGGCCTCCAGCTTGACTGCCCACTCGCGCATCGCTGGCGGCGCCTCTTCGTCGCCGCGGGCGACCGCTGGCCAGTAGCTCTCCATCATCTCGTAGGTGACGCGGCCCCACAGCATCGCCCCGCCCTCGTCCATGAGGCGGGTGAAAAAGGCGTGTGTCTCGTCGTCGGCGATTCCTTCCTGGTGGTCGACGCAGCCGTCCAGGGTGACGTTCATACTGAAGGTCAAGAGTCCCATGGTGTCCTCCGTTCGAGATACGCAACGGGCCGCCCGGCCCGGTTCAACACCAGCTCAGGAAGGAGTCCATGGGAATCAACTCGATGCCCCATCCGCCAGCCTCGCCCAACGAGGCGGCGGGGTGCATGGCCGCGAGGCGCGTTGCCTCGTCACGGCTTTCAGCCTCGATGATGAACAGACCACCCACCATTTCCTTGGCCTCGGTATAGGGTCCGTCGCTGATCCGTGGCTTGCCCCCTTGCGGGCGCAGCGTGATCCAGTCCTTGGGCTCGGAAAGCGACGCGGAAACCAGCACCTTTCCGGTGGCTCGCATCTGCTCATCCATCGGCGGGCATTGGCTCACCAAGGCCTGCACGTCGTCTGGCGCCATCGCGGCGAATTTTTCAGGGTTGTAGTAGGCAAGGCCGAGGTACTTCATGACTGACTCCTTTTTGGTGGATGCTGTCTTTACGACGAAGCAGCCTCCCGGCCATCGACAAGATTCGAAAGAATTTGCTGGCCCCCGTCACTTCCCCGATTCCGCCTGCTCCAGCTGTTTGGCCCGCTCGGCGGCCAGATCGTTGACGTAGCCCTCGACCTGCTTTTCGAACTGGGGCAAGTCCTGGGGCTTGGTGGGAACAGTGGGCATGCCGGGAACCGCCACATCCGAAATGGCCTCCGGCTTTTGAACCTGGGCCGGCGCGCCGCCGCCCAATTGACGGGCCACGAGAAGCCCCACCACCAGAAGCGCCAACAACACAGCCACCAGTCTCATGAGCACTCACCTTCTTCGACGTCGTCGCGTTTTCAAACCGGGCACACCCCGGTCTGTCTGACCCGGGCCATTCTGCCGGTTTCTGTGGCCCGTCGCGATGCGCTGGTGCTCTGGGGCGATGTGCTGGTTCAGATTTTGGGGTTCTTCGGTGTGTCCGTGGTGGGCTTGCCGTCGGCATCCAGATTCGTGTTCGGCTTGATGGCCGGCGAACCGGCGCCTGGAGCGTCATCGACGTTGGCCTCCACCATCTCCAGAAATTCATCAACTTCGTCGGTTGAGTGCTTGGATGGCTCAATGTGGGCCGTTTTCTCGCGAGTCATGGTGTTTCCTTTCGGTTGGGGGGCGGAACGTTTGGCTGCCAATCGCAGAGCCCTCATGGGGTCAGGTTTGAGGCGGTCTGTCTGTTCGCCAGCGAACGATTAAGCCCAGCCAGCCCACCTGCCTGAGAAAGGAAACCTCATGAACGTTCATGCGTTCCCTCCGCGCGCTGGCGTGCGCAACCGCACAGACCGGGGACAACAGCGAGTGAATGATCACTTTTCCAGCGTCGGATACCACCCTCCAGGCGCCCTCATTCCCCCCTCAGCGCCGACACGCGCCTTTCACCCCCAGCGCGTCACTGACGCAAAGGAGCCATCATGAATCCATCTACTTTTCCCCAGGCGAAGTCGGCACCGGTTGACGGCGACCTCGCCGAGCAAGCCCGTCCTGGCCACGGCATTCCGTCGCAGGACCCGAACCCCGCAGCCCAGTCGTTGCTGGAACCCAAGGAGGCCGAGCGCGAGGCCAACTCGGTGCTGACCGGAGGCGGCGTTGTGGTCGGTGCGGCAGCAGGTGCCGCCATCGGCAGCGTGGTAGGTGGCCCCGTGGGTGCGGTGGTGGGTGGCACGGTGGGTGCCGTTGCCGGCGCACTGGGCGGCGGAGCGGCAGGCGCCATGGCGAGCCCGGAGGATTCGGGCCAGCCCGCGAACCCTGTGGCCACACACACGACAAACCCTGACCAGGAGACGAACATGCAACGACTCAAAGATGTGATGAGCCCCGACGTGCAAGTGATCAGCCCCGACGCGACGCTCCGGGACGCCGCCGCCCGCATGCGGGACGAAGGCTTCGGAATGCTGCCCGTGGGCGAGAACGACCGGATGATCGGCGCGGTGACCGACCGCGACATCGCCGTGCGTGCCGTCGCCGAAGGCAAGGGCGGCGACACGCTGGTGCGCGACGTGATGTCGGAAGATGTGATCTGGTGCTATGAGGACGACACCGTGGAGGCGGGTGCCGACAAGATGAGCCGGTATCAGGTCAGGCGCCTGCCGGTCGTGAACCGCGAGAAGCGCCTGGTGGGCATCGTTTCGCTCGGCGACTTCGCCGTCGAAGCCGACGACATCCAGCCCACCGCTGACGCCCTGGTCGGCATCTCGCAACCGTAGGCCTGGACCGCGCGCTCGGTCGATTGTCCAGACGCCGGAGCCGAGATCTCAACGTTGGGCGCCTGTGACAAGACACCGGTGGACCCCACCGCGCCAGAGGTCAACCAGCCGGCGCCGAACGAATACGGCGCCACACAGGGACCGGCCAAATGAACCAGCCCACCCACCGCCCAGGAGAAGCCAGATGTACGGATTCAATGCCACCCTCGAACTGTCGTTCGACGACGCCCTTGAGCGCGTCATGGCTGCGCTCAAGCAGGAGGGCTTCGGTGTCCTGAGCGATATCGACGTGCAGCGCGCGATGAAGGAAAAGCTCGGCGTCGACATGCCGCCCTACCGCAACCTGGGTGCCTGCAACCCGCCGCTGGCGCACAAGGCCTTGCAGGCCGAGCCCGACATCGGCCTGCTGCTGCCGTGCAACGTGGTCGTCCGCCAGGAAGCCGAGGGCCGCGTCACGGTGGCGTTCATCGATCCGCTGGTGATGATGGAGATGGTCAACAAGCCCGAGGTGCAAGCTGTCGCACAGGACGCGGAGCAGCGCCTGCGGCGGGCCTGCAAGAACCTGACGCCGTGAGGTCGGCGGCCCTGAAGGCTGGTAAATACCAGTTCTGGGCATGGCTTGATCCCAGTCGCGGACCTGGGATCTCCAGACGGTTGCCGTGCCCATTCAGAACACGGAGCAGAGCAACGAGCGGATGCGGTGCAAGATCCATCGAGAGAGATGTCCCATGGCAATCGCCCTTGGCTACCCATCACGTCAAACACTGGATGACATGAAACCCACTTCATCGCGGCGATTCCGATTTGTTGTATTTGTTTTTGGAATTGCGTTCTTTGCCGTGCTGGCAGGAGCAGTCTATCAATCCAAAAGAACTGCAGCAGATTTGGCTGAATTTCCACCTCCAGGGCGCATGTTCTCAGTGAATGGCGTCAATTTTCACCTGAATTGCATGGGGTCTGGTTCTCCAACGCTCATTCTTGAAGCGGGACTTGGGGAAAATTCTTTGAGTTGGCATCCGGTTCAATCCAGGCTCGCGCAGAACATGCGCGTTTGCTCCTATGACCGTCCTGGGCTTGGCTGGAGCGATCTGATAGACACCCCTATCCAGCCTGAACATGTCGCCAAAAACCTGCGTGCATTGTTGAATAAGGCGGACATTCCTTCGCCTTATGTCTTGGTCGGTCATTCCCGTGGTGGAATATACGTTCGCGCTTTCTATCATCAGTTTCCTGAAGAGACGCAGGGCATCGTTCTTGTCGATTCGGCTAATGAGCAAGGTCCCATGCATCAGTATCACCATGCTGCTTGGGACTATCAGAAACAGGCCGTGCTCATGGCAGCTGCCGAGCCCTTGGCACGGGTCGGTCTCGTTCGATTGATGGGGATTGCCAATGCCGATCGCCAACCTTCGCCCCTACCAGCGGAAGTTGTGATGGCGAAAACGGCTGTCCAGAACCGCACCGATACCGCTCGTGCGGTTGTCAATGAAATTACTGTCATGCGCCGCGGACTTGATCCATCTACACCTCCACCGGGCAGTTTGGGAGCGCTTCCCTTATTGACCTTGACCGCCGGTAATCCAATAGATCTGAAGCTGGTCGAGCGAGAAGCGGAGAGATTGGGGAAGAATATTGAAGCAGAAAAGGCGCTTGCCCAAATCAAACAGGCAGAGCAGAATGATCTGGCCCGTCTATCCAGCAATTCACGTCATATCATTGTCAGGGACAGTGGGCACTTCATCATGCATGACCAAGTTGATGAATTTATCAGTGCTGTGATTGAATTTGTGAAACCCCTTGCTCTGAAGCAATAGTCGTTCCGAAAAACCTTCAGCGCCCGCATGAATACACCGTGTTTCTGGTGTGATTCCGGATGGTTCAAAAGCGCGCCTGGCCCGACTCTTCCAGCCGCACGGCCGGCTCGGTCTGCGCCAGCGTCATCCACACATGAAACGGCAGGCGCTGAATGCCGCGGCGGGGCGCTTCGCGGGCGATGCTGAGCTCGCCGTCGCGGGCGTACATCACGCCGCACTCGGGCGGCACCTCTTCGGGTTGGGCGATGGGCCGGCCCTTGGCGTCGTGGCCGAGCACGTACCAGCAGGCGCTGGCCATCTCCAGGTAGGCGGCGCGCTTGGCGGGTTTCTTCAGGTCGCCCAGCAGGTCGGCGCGGCTGACCTTGATCTCGTGCACCACCGGTTCCAGGTAGGCCTCGACCGAGCTGCGGCGGATGGAAAACACGTCGGGGCAGGCCATGCACCAGGCGTGCTGGGGTTCTGTGGGGTTGGTGGTCACTTCGGACTCAAAGGCCGCCATCTGCGCGGCCCAGCCGGGCGCTGGCTCCGCTGCCATGGGCGTTTCGGCCTCGCCCGTCAGCAGGGCCCGGGGCAGCGGCACGCGCAGCATCAGCCCGCGCCAGGCCAGGCGGCCCGCGCGTGTCATGGCCACCGCGACCTGCTCCACCAGCGCCTCGTGCGGCGTGCGCGCGGCCTTGTTGCTGGCGAACACGCGCGCCAGCGTCTGGATGCCGGCGTCGGTCACGCGCAGGGTTTCATGGCCATCGGCGGATACGCGGCGCTCCAGCAAGCCGGCCGCCAGCAGCTCGACCTCGACCATGTCGGCGCAAGGCCAGCCGGCCGAGCGGTAGATGTCGCGCAGGCGCCGGTGGTGCTGGCGGTTGAGCGGGGGCGGTTCGGGGGACAGGGCGGGCTCCATGGACTGACTATATATCCAGTACGATGCCCCTCACAACCCGAGCCCACCCTTGAACACCGCCACACCCCGACTGGTTGACGAAGCCGCCGCCGACGCCCCGCTGGGCGCCGTGGCGGTGCGCACGCTGTGCGATTTCGCGGCGCGCCGCGGCGACCTCGATCTGCGCTTCACGCCCTCGCCCAGCGGCAGCGAAGGCGTGGCCGGCCATGGCGAGGTGACGTCGCGGCGCGGCGCGGGCTACCAGCGCGAGGTGCCGCTGTCCAGCCAGTGGCGCGGCCTGCGCGTGCAGGGCCGGGCCGACGGCTGGGACGCCGCCGCGCAGCGCCTGGAAGAGATCAAGACCCACCGGGGCGACGCCGCGCTGATCGCGGACAACGCGCGCGCCCTGCACTGGGCGCAGGCGCGGGTCTACGGCTGGATGCTGTGCGAACAGCTCGGGCTGGAGCGCATCGAGCTGGTGCTGGTCTACTTCAACATCGACACCGGCCACGAGACACCGCTGACGGAAACCCACAGCGCCAGCGCCCTGCGCGCGCACTTTGAAGACCTGTGCGAACGCTACAGCGGCTGGGCCCGGCAGGAGCGCGCCCACCGCAACGCGCGCGACGCCGCGCTGCGCGCCCTGGCCTTCCCCTTCCCCGAATTCCGCGCCGGCCAGCGGGCGCTGGCCGAGTCGGTCTACCGCGCCCACGCCGCCGGCCGCGTGCTCATGGCGCAGGCGCCCACCGGCATCGGCAAGACGGCGGCCACGCTGTTCGCCGCGCTCAAGGCCGCGCCCGCGCAGGGGCTGGACAAGCTCTTCTACCTGACCGCGCGCACCACCGGCCGCCAGCTCGCGCTGGACGCGCTGGCCCGCCTCGGCGCCGCCGGCCAAGCGCCGGCGCGCCCGGTGCTGCCGCTGCGCGTGCTCGAACGCGTGGCGCGCGACAAGGCTTGCGAACACCCGGACAAGGCCTGCCACGGCGAGTCCTGCCCGCTCGCACGCGGTTTCTACGACCGCCTGCCCGCGGCCCGCGCCGCCGCGGCGCAGGCCGGCTGGCTGGACAAAGCCGCGCTGCGCGAACTGGCGCTGGAACACAGCGTGTGCCCCTACTACCTGGGGCAAGAGATGCTGCGCTGGAGCGATGTGGCGGTGGGCGACGTGAACCACTTCTTCGACCTCGGCGCCCACTGGCACGGCCTCACGCTCGAACACGGCTGGCAGAGCGCACTGCTGGTGGACGAGGCGCACAACCTGATCGAACGCGCCCGCGCCATGTACAGCGCCCGGCTCGACCCGGCGGACTTCCAGGCGCTGCGCCGCAGCGCGCCGGCCGCGCTGAAAAAAGGCCTCGACCGGTTGCACCGCCAGTGGAACGCGCTGGCGCGGGAACAGGCGGGGGACTACACCGTGCTGCCCGAGCCCCCGGGCGCCTTCACCGCCGCGCTGCAGCAGCTCTGCGGCGAGATCGGCGACCATCTGGCCCAGCACCCGCAAGACGCCGCCAGCGGCCCGCTGCAGGCCTGGTTCTTCGAGGCGCTGCATTTCCAGCGCGTGGCCGAGCTGCACGGTGACCACAGCCTCTGCGACCTCACGCGCACGCCCCACCCCGCCCCGGGCACGCGCGTGGCACAACCGCTGATCAGCCTGCGCAACCTCGTGCCCGGCCCGCTGCTGCAGGACCGCTGGAGCGCCGTGCGGTGCGCCACGCTGTTCTCGGCCACGCTCGCGCCCATGGACTACGTGGCCGACCTGCTGGGCCTGCCGGCCGACGCGCTGCGCGTGGACGTGCCCTCGCCGTTTTCCGGCGAACAACTCGCGGTGCGCGTGGCGCCACACATCTCCACCCGCTGGACCGACCGGCTCGCTTCGCTCACGCCCATGGCCGACACCCTGGCGGCGCAGTTCGCGGCCGAGCCCGGCAACTACCTCGCGTTTTTCAGCAGCTTCGACTACCTGGCGCAGGCGCTCGACCGGCTGCAGCAGCGCCATCCGGATATCCCGGTGTGGTCGCAGTCGCGCGGCATGGGCGAGCCCGAGCGCGAGGCCTTCATCGCCCGCTTCACCGAGGGTGGCCAGGGCATCGGCTTTGCCGTGCTCGGCGGCGCGTTCGGCGAAGGCATCGACCTGCCCGGGCGCCGCCTCATCGGCGCCTTCATCGCCACGCTGGGCCTGCCGCAGGTGAACCCCGTGAACGAACAGCTCAAGGCCCGGCTGCAGGCGAAGTTCGGCCGCGGCTACGACTACACCTACCTGTTCCCCGGCGTGCAAAAGGTGGTGCAGGCCGCGGGCCGCGTGATCCGCAGCGAGCAGGACCACGGCACCGTCTGGCTGCTCGACGACCGCTACGCTCGCGCCGAGGTGCGACGGCTGCTGCCGGCGTGGTGGCACGTGCGCAGTGGCGAGCCGCCAACCCCATAAGCCATTCGGTGCTTAGCGCGTCAACGACATGAACAGCTGCGGCAACCGCTCGGGCAGGCGCTGCACGTTTTCGATCACCGTGTGGCGCCCGCCGAAGATGTCGCCCACGTAGGCGTCGGCCTTCGGGTCCAGGCTGATGCAGTGGGTGTAGATGCCGTCTCGCCCGAGTTCGCGCACGGCTTCGCGCGCGTCTTCGATCAGCGTTCGCTCGTCGGGCGTGTCGACGTCGCTGGGTTGGCCGTCGGTGAGGATGAGCAGCAGCTTCTTGTCGGCCTGGCGCGCGCCCAGGTAGTGGCCGGCGTGGCGCAGGGCCGCGCCCATGCGGGTGGAGTACCCCGCCTCGATGCCTGCGAGCCGCCCCTTCACCTCGTCGTCAAAACCTTCGTCAAAACCCTTGATGTGCTGGTAGCGCACGTCGTGCCGGGTGTTGGAGTGAAAGCCCGCGATGGCGAAGGGATCGCCCAGCTGTTCGATGGCCCAGGCCAGCAGGGTGACGGCTTCGCGGCTGAGGTCGAGCACGGTCTGCTCACTGCCTGCCGCCGGTTCGTTGAGCGACTGCGACAGGTCGAGCAGCAGCAGCACCGCGATGTCGCGCCCGTCGGTGCGGTGGCTCATGTTGATGCGCGGGTCGGGCGCGGCGCCGCTCTTGAAATCGATCAGCGAGCGGATCGCCACGTCCAGGTCCAGCTCGCTGCCCTCTTCCTGGAAACGGATGCGCTGCTTGTCCTGCGGCTTGAGCAGATCGAGCAGGCGCTTGAGCTGCTTGGCCAGCCCGGCGTGGCGCGCGAGGATGGCGTGGATCTGTGCCGGGTTTCCGCTGGGTTGCAGGCGCTCGTACAGGCTCACCCAGTCGGGCCGCCAGGTCTGGCTCTGGTGGTCCCACTCGGGGTAGTGGCGCGGCGGCAGGCCGGCCACGTCGGGCGGGGTGTCGCTCTGGCGCGGCGGCTGGAAACTCTCTTCTTCGTCGCCGGCCTCGATGTAGATCCACAGGTGGCGGTTGTCGTCGCGGTAGTCCACCTCGGTGTCGGTGAAAAACACATCGGGCAGCTGGTCGCTCTGGCGGCGGATGCGCGCCACGCACGAGAGCGCGAGGCTGGCCATCTCTTGTGTGCTCGATGGGCCGGTGGCCAGCGCCTGGTGGAAGCGCTGGCGGAAATGAAGCAGGTCCGGGTCGGTGTAGCCGTGCTGCGGGTCGAGCATGGCGCGCGAGAGCATGGCCAGGCGGTGCCGCAGGCACGAGTGCCTGGCCGGGTCGCAGGCGCCCTCCGTCGGGCGCGGGTGCAGGCGCAGCAGCGTGCCGCGCAGGCCGGGGTATTCGCGCAGCAGCAGGGTGTCGATGCGCGCATCTTCAAACGTCTCCACCGCCAGGCGCTGGAACGGGCTCCAGTTGTCGGCCACTTGCGGCTGACTCCAGCGCCGGTGACCGGCCATGTGGGCGAGCGCGGCGCGGTAGCGGTCGATGCCGCGCACGCCGGCGCGGTCGTCGTACACGTCGGGCAGGCGCATGCCCAGGTGGTCGACATACGGGCGCAGTTGCGCCGACGCATCCGGCACGCTGTCGCCGCCCAGCTGGGCAGTCGCGTAGGGCACGAGCAGCGCCTGCTGTTGCCACAGCGCCTGCAGGTACAGATCGAGCGCGCGGCTGTGGTCGGCCAGCAGGGTGCCGCGGCGCTCGCGCTGCAGCACGGCCTTGGCATCGGCGCTGCGCAGACCGAAGTAGTCGCGCTGGTGGTCGGGGTGGTGCTGGTGGTTGCGAATGCCGTACTCCACCCAGCGCTGCAGCCCGCCCACGCTGAGCAGGCCCAGCAGCTGCGGCGCACGCTCGAAGAACAACGGCAGCCCCGGGCTGGCAAAAGTCTTGTGGTGGCCGTGGATGGAGCCGGTGGTGCGCTCCATGAAGTCGAGCGAGAGGCTGAGGTAACGCTGGAACGGCTCGCGCGAGGACAGCGCCCCCCACCCCGGCTGCGCCAGCTCCCCAGGGGGCGCGCCGTCGTTCCTGGGGCGGCCCGGCGAGCGGCTCAGACGCCGCGCCACCGCAGCCAGGCTCTGCAGGAACGGCGTGATGGCTTTGCCGTTGGGCGATTTGTAGAGGGTGTGGATGGCGGCGGCGATGGCGGGCAAGGCGTCTTCCCCCAGCGAGCGCGCGACCTGCGGCCACTCGGCCAGAAAGATCAACATGGGCTCCACGCCACGGCCCAGCTTGCCGAGGACGCGCGCGTAATCGAGATAGGCGTCCAGCCCCTCGGGGCTGAGCACGCGCACCGCATCGACCAGGCAGGCCTCGAACACCGGGTCCACCTCGGGGAAACGCGTGTCGAGCCGGGCGCGCCACGCGGGCAGGCGCTCCAGGAAGCTCGCGGTTTCGGTGGCGGTCATCGCGTCGGGTGGGGTGGGCGCCGTGTCGTGGCGGGCTCAGACCGGCACGGTCTCGAACACGGCGTCGATCGCGTGGTCCAGCGTCTCGCGGATGTCGGCGTCGTCGGTGATCGGCCGCACCAGCGCCATGCGGCAGGCGTCGCGCGGCGCCACGCCGCCCTGCATGAGCGTGGCAGCGTAGACCATGAGGCGGGTGGAGATGCCTTCGACCAGGCCGTGGCCCTTGAGGTTGCGAGCGGCGACGGCGATCTTCACCAGCCGCTCGGCCAGCGCCACGTCGATGCCGGTTTCGCTGGCCACGATGCGCGCTTCCTGCTCGGGCGGCGGGTAGTCGAAATCGAACGCGGCGAAGCGCTGTTTGGTGGAGGGCTTCAGGTCCTTCATGAGGTTCTGGTAGCCGGGGTTGTAGGAGATGACGAGCTGAAAGTCGGGGTGGGCACGCACCTGCTCGCCTTTTTTGTCCAGCGGCAGGGTGCGGCGGTGGTCGGTGAGCGGGTGGATCACGACGGTGGTGTCCTGGCGCGCTTCGACGATTTCATCGAGGTAGCAGATGGCGCCCATCCGCGCGGCCATGGTGAGCGGACCGTCGAGCCAGCGCGTGCCACCGGCTTCGAGCAGGTAGCGGCCCACGAGGTCGGACGCGGTCATGTCTTCGTTGCAGGCGACGGTGATGAGCGGGCGGTCGAGTTTCCAGGCCATGTATTCGACGAAGCGCGATTTGCCGCAGCCGGTGGGGCCTTTGAGCATGACCGGCAAGCGCGCGGCGTAGGCGGCTTCGTACAGCGCGACTTCGTTGCTCTGGGGTTGGTAGTAGGGTTCTTGGTCGATGCGGTAGTCGGTGGTCATCTCTTGTCTCCGATTGACTGGGGCCTTGCTGGGCTCCGTGATGAAGGCACTTCGCTCCGCGTTTGGAGCACTGGGCATCCAACTACGCTCATGTCCCCCGGTCCGGGCTGCGCCCGGCCCTCCTCCTTTACTTCGCTGCGTCGGACACCCAGCGCTCCAAACGCATGCACCCGGGCTCCAATCTGTCCTTTGCACGCCCATGCTGCTTCGGGATTGGGGCCGATGGGTGTACTGCAAAGCGAGGTAAAGGAGGAGGCGGCGGAACGCCGCCGGGGGACACGAGCGTCGCAGTGCGCCCAGCGGCCCCAATCCCGAAGCAGCCACCGCCCGAAGGCAGCGAAGGCAACGAAAGCAGCAGGTATTACCTGTGAGTCCCCAGCTTCTCGCGCCAGCCGGGATACAGCTTGTCCGCATCCCCCGGAAACGAGGCAAAGGCCCGGGCGAATTCCTGGTGGTCCTTGGCGAACTCGATCGGGTCCGCGCCCGACTTCCAGCACTCGTAGGACTGGCGCAGCGAGATCGCGCCGGCGGCCGGTGAATCGATGTGGCCGTAGGAGCCACCACCCGAGGTGTTGATCACGTTGCCGTGGCCCAGGTTCTGGAAGAAACCCGGCAGACGCAGCGCGTTCATGCCGCCCGAAATGATCGGCGTCGTGGGCTTCATGCCGTACCACTTCTGGAAGTAGACCGGCCCCTGGCACTCGTCGCGCTCAATCATGTAGGCGATCAGGCGGTCGTCGTTCTCACCTTCCATCTTGCCGTAGCCCATGGTGCCCACGTGGATGCCCGAGGCGCCCTGCAAGCGGGAAATCTTCGCCAGCACGAAGGCCGTGTAGCCGCGCTTGGCGCTCGGGCTGGTGATCATGCCGTGGCCGGCGCGGTGGTAGTGCAGGTATTGGCCGGGGTACTGGCGGCGCGCCGTGGTGATCATGCCCGGGCCGCCCACGAAACCGTCCACCAGGAAAGCCACCTTGTCGGCGTCGGCGCCGAAGGTCTCCAGGATGAAGTCGGCGCGGGCGCACATCTCGTAATGGTCGTCGGCCGTGATGTTGGCCGAGAACAGTTTGGCCTGGCCGGTTTCGTCCTGGGCGCGCTTCATCGCGTCGGCCACCAGCGGAATCGTCTTCTTCATCGGCGAAAACACCTGGTTGCCCTGGGGTTCGTCGTTCTTGATGAAGTCGCCACCGAGCCAGAACTGGTAGGCCGCCGCCGCGAAGGGCTCGGGACGCAGGCCCAGCTTGGGTTTGATGATGGTGCCGGCGATGTAGCCGCCGTCTTTCACCGGGCGGCCCAGGATGCGCCACAGGTCGGAGATGTCCTTGCTCGGGCCGTCGAACAGCTGGATCGCGCGCTCGGGCATGTAGAAGTCGTGGATCTTGGCGTGCTGGATGTCGCCCATGCCCTGGTTGTTGCCGATCACCAGCGTGAGGAACGAGACGATCATCATGCGGCCGTCGGTCACGTTGCGGTCGAACAGGTCCAGCGGGTAGGCGATGCGCATGTCTTCCGTGGCTTCGTCGATGTAATACACCAGCGCGTCCAGGCCCTTGGTGAAGTCGTCGGTGGTGCTCACTTCGACGTTGGTGCCGGTGGACGACTCGGCCGCAAAGTGGGCCGCGGCCTCCAGGTAGCCTTGGCCGGCCTTGGGCTTCATCTTGTAGGCCACGAGGATGTGTTGGCCGCCGGCGATCAGGTCGGCTTCTTTGAGGCTCAGGTCGGCGTAGCGGTTGCTCTGGTCCATGGGACTCTCCATAAGGGGCTGTTGATGGAGGTGATTGTTGGCCCGCGGACGAATAAGTAAAAGTAAAATGTTTAGACTGTTACGGTAGAGTTTTATCAATCAACAGATGAGGCACGCCATGCAACTGCGCCACGCCACCCTGCACCAGCTGCGCATCTTTCACGCGGTGGCGCGCCACGGCAGTTTCGCGCGCGCCGCCGAGGCGCTGCACCTGTCGCCGCCCACACTGTCGTTGCAGGTCAAGCAGTTGTCGGAAACCGTGGGCCAGCCGCTGTTCGAGCAGTTGGGCAAGAAGATCTTTCTCACCGCCGCCGGCCAGACCCTGGCCGACGCCTGTCACGACATCGAAACCCGCATGGAGCGCCTGTCGGAAGACCTGGCCGCGCTGCAGGGCGTGGAGCGCGGCAGCCTGAAGCTCGCGATCCTCACGACCGTGAAATACACCGTGCCCAAACTGCTGGGCGGCTTCTGCGCGGCGCACCCCGGCATCGAGGTGGCGATGCTGGTGGGCAACCGCGAAAACCTGCTGCAGCGCCTGGCCGCCAACCAGGACGACCTCTACATCATGGGCCAGCCGCCCGAGAGCATGGACGTGGTCAGCGAGAACTTCGCCGACAACCCGCTGGTGCTGGTGGCGCCGCCCGACCACCCGCTGGTGGGCCAGAAGAAGATCGCGCCCAAGCGGCTCGCCAGCGAGCCCTTCATCCTGCGCGAGCCGGGTTCGGGCACGCGGCTGACCGCCGAAAAGTTCTTCGCCAGCCAGGGTGTGACGTTGAAGAACCGGCTCGAAGTGGGCAGCAACGAAGCCATCAAGCAGACCGTGGCCGGCGGCCTGGGCCTGGCGGTGCTCTCCAGCACCACGGTGGTGTCCGAACTCGCCCTGGGCGAGCTGGTGATGCTGGACGTGGTGGGTTTCCCGCTGATCCGCCGCTGGCACGTGGTCTACCCGCGCGGCAAGCGGCTGTCGGCCGCGGCGCTGGCGTTCAAGGACTGGCTGTTCGAGCACCGGCCCGTGGGCCCCGCCCAGCCCACCGCCTGAGCCGGCCCGGGCGCCCGCTCAGCGGGCCTCTTCGGCCAGCGTTTCCTCGTCTTCGGGCAGGCGCGAGATCAGCACCTGGTCGATGCGCCGGCCGTCGAGCACCAGCACCTCGAAGCGCCAGCCCACGCAGTCCACGTGCTGGTGCTGCTCCAGCAGATCGCCTTGCACGGTCTGCATCAGGCCGGCCACGGTGTTGTAGCGGCCCTTGTCCTCGTCGGGCAGTTCCCCGATGTCCAGCCGCGCCTTGAGCTCGGCCACCGGCATGGCGCCGTCGACCAGCCAGGCGCCGTCTTCGCGCTGCGTGGCCCAGGCGTTCGTGGCCGCGTGGGGCGAGAGTTCGCCGGTGATCGCTTCGAGCATGTCCAGCGGGGTCAGCAGGCCCTGCACCACGCCGTATTCGTCCACCACGAACACCATGCGCGTGGAGCGTTCGCGGAACTGCTCCAGCAGCTCCATGCCGCTGAGCGTTTCGGGCACGAACACGGCCGGCTGCACGTGGCGCATCAGCACCTCGTTGTGGCCTTCGGCCTGCAGCGCCAGCATGCGCGGCAGGTGAATCACCCCCACCACGTCCTCCAGCCCGCCGCGGCACACCGGGTACCAGGAATGGCCGGTGATCCAGGCCTTCTGCACCGCCTCGTTGATCGTGTCCTGGGCGTTGAGCCACTGGATCTCGGAGTGCGGCACCATGATCGAGGTGAGCTGGCGGTCGTCGAGCTGGAACACGTTGCGCACCATCTGGTGCTCGTGCTCTTCGATGATGCCGGCGTCCACGCCCTCTTCCAGGCTGGCGTTGATTTCTTCCTCGGTCACGTGCTGGACCGCGTTGGTGTCGATGCGCAGCAGCTTCAAGGTGCCCTGCGTCGTCACCGACAGCAGCAGCACGAACGGACGCGCGATGCGCGCCACCCAGGCCATGGGCCGCGAGACCCAGCGCGAAACGGTTTCGGGGTAGAGCTGGCCGATGCGCTTGGGCACCAGTTCACCGAACACGATGGTGATGAAGGTGATGACCACCACCACCACGGCGGTGGCGGTGATGCTGGCCGTGGTGCTGGCCATGCCCAGGCCGGTCAGCCCCTCGGCCAGGCCATCGCTGAAGGCCGCCTCGCCCACGATGCCGTTGAGCATGCCGATGGAGGTGATGCCGACCTGCACCGACGACAGGAACCGGGTCGGGTCCTCCAGCAGCTTCAAGGCGGTCTGCGCGCCCTTGTCACCGGACTCCGCCATGGCCGCCAGACGCGCCTTTTTGCTGGAAGCCAGCGCCAGCTCGGACATGGCGAAAGCGCCATTGAGCAGCGTGAGGAAAACAATGATGAGGATGTCCATAATCGGCGAATGGCACTTTACATGATCGGTGACGTGCAGGGCTGTGACGACGCCCTGGGCCGTCTGCTCGACGAAATCGGTTTTTCACCCAGCCGCGACACGCTGTACCTGCTGGGGGACCTGGTCAACCGCGGGCCCGGGTCGCTGGCGGTGGTGCGCCGGCTGATGGCGTTCGAAGGCTCGGCGCATTGCCTGCTGGGCAACCACGACCTGCACCTGCTCGCGGTCGCGCACGGCGTGCGCAAACCCCACCGCAGCGACACCGTGGGCGACGTGCTGCACGCGCCCGACCGCGACGCCCTGCTCGACTGGCTGCGGGCGCGGCCCATGGCGCTGTTCGAACACGGCTGGCTGATGGTGCACGCCGGTGTGCTGCCCCAGTGGGACGTGGCGCAGACGCTGGCGCTGGCGCAGGAACTGCAGTCGGTGCTGCGCAGCCCGGACTGGGCGGTGTTTCTCAAGGACATGTATGGCAACCGGCCCGACCGCTGGAGCGACGCGCTGCAGGGCCCCGAGCGCCTGCGTGTGATCGTCAACGCGCTCACGCGCCTGCGCTTCTGCACGGCGCAGGGGGCGATGGAGTTCGACACCAAGGACAGTGCGGACAGCGCCCCCGCGGGCTTCATGCCTTGGTTCGACGTGCCCGGACGGCGCACGGCCGGCGTGCCGGTGGCGTTCGGCCACTGGTCCACGCTGGGCACGGTGCGGCGCGACGATCTGTTGCCACTGGACACGGGCTGTGTGTGGGGCGGTTGTCTCACGGCCGCGCGCATGCTCGATGCAGCGGGCCGCGTCGAGCGCATCGCCGTGCGCTGCGCCCAGGCGCGCAAACCCGGCAAAGATTGAAACACCGACGCGAGAGACAGCCTCTCAGTTGTCCGGCGTGGGGGCCGGGGCGCTCTTGAACAGCGCCGGCACTTTCTTGCGGGTCTTGATGTTGGGCGAACCGCTGCGCACCGCGGGCCGTTGCGACACTTCCCACGACGGCGGGGCGTCGCTGGGCGCGCTGGGCTCGTAGGGCTTGTCGAACAACGGATCGGCCGGGGCGCGTGGAGCGCGCACGGGGCGGCCGGCCGAGGCCGAGCGGCCGTCCGCTTCGTAGCGGCTGCCAGACCGGGGTTCGCGCGGCGGGCGGCTGTCGCGGCGCGCTTCCTCGCCTTCGGGCTGCTGCCAGGCGCGCTGGCCGTCGTTGAAGCGGCCGGCCGGGCGGCGGTCGGCTTCGAGTTCCAGCGCTTCGAGCTCCAGCTTCTTGCCCAGCAGCTTTTCCAGATCGCCCATCAGGCGCGCGTCGCGCCCGCTGACGAAGGACACCGCCAGACCCGAGGCGCCGGCGCGGCCGGTGCGGCCGATGCGGTGCACATAGTCTTCGGCGTTGAACGGGATGTCGAAGTTGAACACCGCCGGCACGTCCTTGATGTCCAGGCCGCGCGCGGCCACATCGGTGCACACCAGCAGATCGACCACGCCGCTCTTGAAGGCTTCGAGCGCCTTCAGGCGTTCGTCCTGGCTCTTGTCGCCGTGCAGGGCCGTGGTGTTCAGGCCCTCGCGCTCCAGCGAACGCGCCAGACGCGCACAGCCGAGCTTGCTGTTGACGAACACGAAAGCCTGCTTGAGGCCACGTTCGCGCAGGATCTGCTTGAGCATGCCGCGCTTGTCGTCGTCGTCGACCCGGTAAAAGTGTTGCTCGACGGTGGAGGCGGTGGCGTTGGAGCGCGCCACTTCGATCGTCACCGGGTCCTGCAGGTAGCTGTTGGCCAGCCGCTTGATCTCGGTCGAGAAGGTGGCCGAGAACAGCAGCGTGGTGCGCTGCTTGGGCAAATACGAAAGGATGCGCTGCAGATCGGGCAGGAAGCCGATGTCGAGCATGCGGTCGGCCTCGTCGAGCACCACGTACTCGACCTGGTTCAACACGCAGTTCTTGGCCTCGATGTGGTCCAGCAGACGGCCCGGCGTGGCCACCAGCACCTCGACACCTTTTTTCAGCTCGGCGGTCTGCGGCTTCATGTCCATGCCGCCGAACACCACGGTGCTGCGCAGGTTGGTGTACTTGGCGTAGAGCTTGACCTGCTCGGCCACCTGGTCGGCCAGCTCGCGCGTGGGCAACAGCACCAGCGCGCGCACCGGGTGGCGCGCGGGCGAAGTGGAGGTGTTGTCGTGCTTCATCATGCGCTGCAGTAGCGGCAGGGTGAAAGCGGCCGTCTTGCCGGTGCCGGTCTGGGCCGCGCCCATCACGTCACGTCCCTGCAGCACCACGGGAATGGCCTGCGCCTGGATCGGCGTCATGTTCTCGTAGCCCATTTCGGCCACGGCTCGCTCCAGCGAGGGTGAGAGGGAGAGTTGGGAAAAGGATTGCGTCATTGCGGTACAGGTAAGGGCCCCCGACCCTGGCGGAGCCAGGCCCCCAAGGGGTGCCGTCGTTCTTGGGGCGGCCCGGCGGACGGCTCGATAGCCGGGTATTGTCTCACTTTGACCGCTTTTCACCCAAGCGCCGCGCCGCGGTGGCGCGCGGGGGCCTCAGATCTGGCGCGCGCTGAAGGTATCACAGTCCTTGACGCGGCCGCTCTCCAGCCCCTTGTGGAACCAGCGCTGGCGCTGTTCGCTGGTGCCGTGGGTGAAGCTGTCGGGCACGACCTGCCCCTGGCTGCGGCGCTGCAGGGCGTCGTCGCCGATCGCGGCGGCCGCGTTCAGCGCCTCCTCCAAGTCGCCCGGTTCCAGAATGGCCTTGCTCCGGTGGTTGTGGTTGGCCCAGATGCCGGCAAAACAGTCGGCCTGCAATTCCAGCCGCACGGACAGCGCGTTGTATTCGCGCTGGCTGACGCGCCCGCGCGCCTGCTCCATCTTGTCGGTGGTGCCGAGCAGGTTCTGCACGTGGTGGCCGACCTCGTGGGCGATCACATAGGCCTGGGCAAAGTCACCGGGCGCGCCGAGCTGGCTGCGCAGCGTGTCGTAGAAGCCCAGATCGATGTAGACCTTCTGATCGCCCGGGCAATAGAACGGCCCCATGGCCGACTGCCCGGTGCCGCAGGCCGTGGCCATCGAGCCCTGAAACAGCACGAGCGTGGGTTTGTGGTATTCGGCGCCGCCCTGGCGGAACACTTCGCCCCACGCGTCTTCCGTGCCGCCCAGCACGCCCCTCACGAACCGGCCCATGTCGTCGGTGGGCAGACTCGCCGGCGTGGAGGCCGGCTCCACCTGCGCACTGGGGGCCAGTTCACCGGTACCGCCCAGGAAGCCGAGGATGGTCATCGGGTTGATGCCGAAGATCCAGCCGGCGATCAGCGCCACCACGATGGTGCCCAGGCCGATGTTCCGTCCGCCGGTGCGGCGGCCGCCACCACCACCGAACATGCCGCCCCCCGATGAGGAGCGGCGGTCTTCCACCTGGTCCGACTGGCGGTTGTTTTCCCATTTCATGGCGGATTCTCCTCGGGCCTGGCGACACAGCCAGACCCATTATGCAAAGCCCCCAACAAAAAACGCTGCCGTGGGGCAGCGCTTGTGTGGCGAGCGGGGTGAAGGTTTCAGGTCTTGGGCAGCGTCACGCCGACCTGGCCCTGGTACTTGCCGCCGCGGTCCTTGTAGCTGGTCTCGCAGACGTCGTCCTTGTCGCTTTCGAAGAACAGCACCTGGGCGCAGCCTTCACCGGCGTAGATCTTGGCCGGCAGCGGCGTGGTGTTGCTGAACTCCAGCGTCACATAGCCTTCCCACTCGGGCTCGAAGGGCGTCACGTTGACGATGATGCCGCAGCGCGCGTAGGTGCTCTTGCCCAAGCAGATGGTAAGCACGTTGCGCGGGATGCGGAAGTACTCGATGGTGCGCGCCAGCGCGAAGCTGTTGGGCGGGATGATGCAGACGTCCTTGTTGATGTCCACAAAGCTGTTTTCGTCGAAGTTCTTCGGGTCCACCACGGTGCTGTGGATGTTGGTGAAGACCTTGAATTCGGGCGCGCAGCGGATGTCGTAGCCGTAGCTGCTGGTGCCGTAGCTCACGATCTTGTGGCCGGCGGCGTCCTGGCGGATCTGGCCCGGCTCGAAGGGATCGATCATGCCGTGCTGTTCGGCCATGCGGCGGATCCATTTGTCGCTTTTGATGCTCATGCGTGCGTGCTCCGGGCGGTGTTGTTGGGTCCTGTTGTTGGGTCCGATTGTAGGCACCCGCCCATACCGCACCGGGCGCGCCGTCCCACCGCGGCCCCCCATTGACCCTGTTGCCATTCATGTAATTTCAGAACTTCCTGAAAATTCAGACACGGCCACCTAGACTCCCGGCCATGCCGCTGCAAGACCACCTTCCCCCGCTGAACCGCGAATTCGTTGCCCACTTTGGCGAGATGGGCAGCAAATGGGGCATCAACCGCACCGTGGGCCAGATCTACGCGCTGATCTTCATCTCGCCCCGGGCGCTCAACGCCGACGAGATCGCCGAGCAGCTGGAGTTCTCGCGCTCCAACGTCAGCATGGGCCTGAAAGAGCTGCAGTCCTGGCGCCTGGTGCGGCTGCGCCACCAGCCCGGTGACCGGCGCGAGTATTTCGAAGCGCCCGCCGATGTGTGGGAGATCTTCCGCGTGCTGGCCGAAGAGCGGCGCCGCCGCGAAATCGAGCCGACGCTGTCGATGCTGCGCACGGCCCTGCTGGAGACGCCCTCGACCGACGCGGAGCGCCACGCCCAGGCCCGCATGCGCGACATGCACGACCTGATCGACCGGCTCATGACCTGGTTCGACGACGTGCAGAAGCTCGCCCCCGAGACCGCCCTGCAGCTCATGGGCATGGGCGCCACCGTGACCCGCGTGCTCGAACTCAAGGACCGGCTCACCGGCAAGGGCGCCACCCGCGCGGCCCGCTCCGACAAGCTGTCCGACGCCGCCTGACGGCCCTTTTCGCCCCCCACCTGGACCCCCCATGGACGCCTTGATCCTGTCGCGCATGCAGTTCGCGGCCAACATCAGTTTCCACATCCTGTTCCCCACCATCACCATCGCGTTGTGCTGGTTCCTGCTGTTTTTCCGGCTGCGCTTCATCCAGACCCGCGACCCGGCCTGGGAGGAGGCGTATTACTTCTGGACCAAGGTGTTCGCGCTCAGCTTCGCGCTGGGCGTGGTCTCGGGCATCGTGATGAGCTTCCAGTTCGGCACCAACTGGCAGGGCTTCATGGAGAAGACCGGCAACATCTCGGGGCCGCTGCTGGGTTACGAGGTGCTGACCGCGTTTTTCCTGGAGGCCAGCTTCCTGGGCATCATGCTGTTTGGCCGGGGCCGGGTGTCCGAGCGCGTGCACCTGACCGCCACCGCGCTGGTGGCACTGGGCACGACGCTGTCGGCGTTCTGGATCCTCAGCCTCAACTCCTGGCTGCAGACGCCCGCGGGCTTCGAGATCGTCAACGGCCAGTTCATCCCCACCGACTGGTGGGCGGTGGTGTTCAACCCCTCGTTCCCCTACCGCTTCGCGCACAAGCTGCTGGCCTCGGCGCTGACCGCCTCGTTCCTGATCGCGGGCCTGTGCGCCTGGCAACTGCTCAAGGGCAGCGCCACGGCCGGCACCCACAAGGCCATGCGCACGGCCATCGTGGCGGCCGCGGTGGCCATGCCGCTGCAGTTCCTGGCCGGCGATCTGCACGGACTCAACACCCTGGAGCACCAGCCGGCCAAGATCGCCGCGATGGAAGGCATTTGGGACACCGAGAAGGGCGCGCCGCTCACGCTCTTCGGCATCCCCGACGAAGCCGCGGGCACCACCCACCACGCGCTCAAGATCCCCCGGCTGGCCAGCCTGGTGCTCACGCACGACCTCGATGGCGAGGTCCAGGGCATCCACGATTTCAAAGATGCACACCCACCGGTGGCGCCGGTGTTCTGGGGTTTTCGCGTGATGGTGGGTGTGGGCAGCCTGATGCTGGTGGTGGCCTGGTTCAGCGCCTGGCGGCTCTGGCGCCAGCGCCGCCAGGGCGCGGCAGAAGGCCACCACCCGTGGCCCCGGCCCTGGCTCTGGGTGCTCGCGGGCATGACGTTTTCGGGCTGGCTGGCCACGCTCTCGGGCTGGTACGTGACCGAGATCGGCCGCCAGCCCTTCATGGTCTACGGCCTGCTGCGCACCAGCGAGCTGGCCACCCACACGGCGCCGCCCATGATCGCGCTCACCCTCACCGCCTACCTGGTGGTCTACGGCCTGCTGCTGGTCACCTACGTGGGCGTGCTCAAGTACATGGCGGAGCACCCCGTCCAGCACGCGCCCTCCCCCACCCACGGCGCCGAACTCGGCAAGGCCGGCGTCTGACACCCCTTCGGAGAATCCCATGGACACAAGCTGGGCCCACCTGCTGCCGCTGATCTTTCTGGCCGTGATGGGCCTGGCCCTGCTGGCCTACGTGGTGCTCGACGGCTACGACCTCGGCGTGGGCCTGCTGCTGCCGCTGGCCGACGACGCGCAGAAGGACATCATGATCGCCAGCATCGGCCCGTTCTGGGACGCCAACGAGACCTGGCTGGTGCTGGGCGTGGGCGTGTTGCTGGTGGCGTTCCCGTTCGCCCATGGCCTGGTGCTGCAGGCGCTGTACCTGCCAGTGGCCCTGATGCTGATCGGGCTGATCCTGCGCGGTGTGGCGTTCGACTTCCGCGTGAAGGCGCCGCTGGTCTGGAAGCCGTTCTGGAACCGGGCCTTCTTCGGCGGCTCGCTGCTGGCCAGCGCGGCCCAGGGCTGGATGCTGGGCAGCTACATCACCGGTTTCGACAACGGGCCGCTCGGGCTGGGTTTCAGCCTGGGCATCGCGCTCACGCTGCCCGCCGCCTACGTGCTGCTGGGCGCGGGCTGGCTGATCATGAAGACCGAAGGCGCCTTGCAGGAGCGTGCAGTGCACTGGGCACGGCGCGTGCTGTGGCCCGTGGGCGCGGCCCTGGTGGCCATCTCGGCCGCCACGCCGCTGGTGAACCCGGCGGTGGTGGACAAGTGGTTCGGCGTGCCCGAGGTGTTCGCGCTGATGCCGATCCCACTGAGCTGTGCCGTGGCCTTTTTCGCGGTGCGCTGGGTGGTGACACACCCGGGCATGGTGAAAGCGGGCCATGGCTGGGTGGTGTTCGTGGCCACGGTGCTGATCTTCGTGCTGGCCTTCTTCGGGCTGGCCTACAGCATCTTTCCGGACATCGTGATCGGCCGCATGACGGTGTGGGAAGCGGCGATCGGCACCGGGTCGCTCACGGTGGTGTTCATCGGGGTGGCGATCACGCTGCCGGTGATCGTGGTCTACACCGCTTTCATGTACCGCGTGTTCTGGGGCAAGGCGCGGGCGCTCACGTACAACTGACGTTTTGGCGCACACCGCTGAAAGCGAAAAGACCGGCAACCAGGAGAAATCTGCTCTAATAATTTTGAAAAGAATTCCGTCGACTCCCCGGAGGACCCGCGATGAAGATTCCGCAAAACCGTCGCATCCTGCTGGTTGACGACATGCCCGCCATCCATGAGGATTTTCGAAAAATCCTCATGCCCCAAGCGCTGGAACATGGGGAACTCAGCGCTGTGGAGGCGGCCCTGTTTGGCGATGATGCCCAAGCGCCCGACCTGACCGCCTTTGAACTCGATTCGGCCTACCAGGGGCAGGAAGGGCTGTCAAAAATAGAGGCGTCCCTCCAGGAAAACCGGCCGTACGCCATGGCCTTCGTGGACATGCGCATGCCGCCGGGGTGGGATGGCGTGCAAACCATTGAACATCTGTGGCGCAGCGACCCGCGCTTGCAGGTGGTCATTTGCACGGCCTATGCCGACAGTTCGTGGGACGACATCTTGGCGCGACTGGAGGTACGTGACCGGCTGCTCATCCTGAAAAAGCCCTTTGATGCGATTGAGGTCTTCCAGCTGGCCACGGCGCTCACCACCAAATGGCAAATGACACACGATGCCGCGGCGCAACGCACGCGCTTGGAGGACGCGGTACAGGAACGCACCCGTGAGCTGCGCACCGTCAATGAAGCTTTGCAAAACGAGATCGGCGAGCGCAAGCACCTGGAAGGGCAACTGGTCCAGTCGGAGAAACTGGCCTCCATCGGCCAACTGGCCGCCGGTGTTGCGCATGAGATCAACAACCCGATTGGCTATATCTTTTCAAACTTCGGCACGTTGGAAGGCTATATCGAGCAATTGTTTGAGTTGCTCACAGCCTACGAAGATGCCGAGTCCAGCATTCCCACACCCGACGTGGCCGAGCACCTGCGGGCCTTGCGCGAACGCGTGGAACTGGATTTCCTGAAAGAAGACATTCCCGTGCTCATGCGGGAATCCAAGCAAGGCATCGTGCGGGTGCGTCAGATCGTTCAGGATCTGAAGGATTTTTCCCGCGTGGACTCCAAGCAGGAGTGGGAATGGGCCGATTTGCACAAGGGCATCGACTCGACGCTGAACATCGTGGCCAGCGAAATCAAGTACAAGGCCGATCTGGTGAAGGAGTACGGCGCCATTCCCAGCATCGAATGCCTGGCGTCCCAGATCAACCAGGTGGTCATGAACCTGGTGGTCAACGCGGCCCATGCCATGGGCGATACGCGTGGATGCATCACCATTCGCACGGGAACCGAAGGGGAACACGTGTGGCTGGAGGTGGGCGACACCGGCTCTGGCATACCACCTGAAACGCTCAAACGCATTTTCGAGCCCTTCTTCACCACCAAGCCCATCGGCAAAGGCACGGGGCTGGGGCTGTCGCTGTCCTACGGCATCGTGCAAAAACACAATGGACGGATTGACGTGGACAGTGTGGTCGATCAAGGCACCACATTCCGCGTCACGCTGCCCATTCGACAGGCCCCCACGTAAGCCGGGGCCATGGTCCGATCCGTGTAGGCCGTTTCATGCAAGGCGCCCCCATGAAGACACGATCCATTGAAGACAACGACCATGGTCCAGAGACGGAGGCTCTGGCGGACACGCCTCGGATCAACGAGCAGGATCTGTTGAGCACGTTGATGGAAAACTCGCCGGACTCCATCTTCTTCAAGGATCTGGAATCGCGCCTGGTCAAGGCCAGCCGTTCGGAAATTCAGAACCTCCGGCGGCTGGCGATCAGCCGCTACCGTGCCGCGCATCCGGACATCGGTGAAGATGCCCTCCCGCCCCATCTGGCCAGCGAGGACGCTTTTGAAACATTTGTGATCGGCAAAACCGATGCGGATATCTATGGCGAAGACCGGGCGGGTGAATTCAGCAACGATGAAAAAGAGATCATCCGGACCGGGAAACCCATTGTCGAGAAGAGCGAAAAAACCGTTCACCCGGACGGGCGTGTCGTCTGGTACCTCACCACCAAAGGCCCCTGGAGAGACCGGAACGGCAACCTGATCGGGACCTTTGGAACCTCGAAAAACATTTCCGAACTGAAGGAAGCGGAGCGACGAATCGAGGAGGTTCGGGCCCAGCTGCTCACCACGGCGCGCCTGGCGGGCATGGCCGAGATCGCCACCAACGTGTTGCACAACGTGGGCAACGTGCTCAACAGCGTCAACGTGTCGGCCGACCTGATGGCCGCCCAGTTGCGGGCATCCAAACTCAAGGGGCTCACGCGCGCCATCGGCTTGATGGATGCACATGCCGAGGATCTGGGTGGGTTCTTGACGCAGGATCCCAAAGGCAAGCTGCTGCCCACCTATCTGCGCGAACTGGCCCGGGCGCTGGAGGTCGAGCACGAAGCCATGGCGACGGAACTCGGTGCACTGTGCAGCAGTGTCGACCACATCAAACAGGTCATCGCCACCCAGCAGTCCTACGCGGGCGCACCGCGTATGGTCGAGTCCGCCCATGTGGACGAGCTGCTGGACGACGCGCTGCGCATGCACGCGGATGCGCTGACACGCCACAAAGTGGACGTTGACAAAGGCCACGTGACTTTGCCCGCTCTCCTGCTGGATCGGCATCGTGTGTTGCAGGTGCTGGTGAACCTGATCAGCAACGCCAAGCAGGCCTTGCACGGCGTCTCAGACAGGCGGCCGCTCATCACACTGAGTGCTGTTTTGCTGGAAGGGGTGGAAGGGGCCGTGCTGCGCATCACCGTGACGGACAACGGAGAAGGCATCGCGCCGGAGAATCTGACGCGCGTTTTCTCCCACGGTTTCACCACACGCAAGAACGGGCATGGCTTTGGTCTGCACAGTTGCGTGCTGGCCGCCCAGGAAATGGGGGGCAGCCTGCACGTCCACAGCGACGGCCCCGGACAAGGGGCATCGTTCATCCTGGAGATTCCCGTCGCGCCCGCGCACGCTCATTGAACGCGAACGGGTCTGCCAAAGACAGGCCCTGGCGGCATGCCGCCATCAGTGCGGGGCCCGCGCTCTACAGGGCCTGGGAAATGACGGTTCGCTCGACCACCCGGTCGTCGCCCAACACGATCAGCGCAAACAACAGCTCGTCCAGGCTGTTCGCCTGATCGGTCTTGCGCGCCAGCAGCGGTGTGGCCTTGGGGTTGAGCACCACGAAGTCGGCCTCGCTGCCGGGCCGCAGGTTGCCCACCACACCGCCCAGGCCCAGCGCCTGCGCCGCGCCCGCGGTGTGTTGCCACCAGAGCTGGCCTGGGCTGAGGCTCATGCCGGTCTTGGTGTGGCCTTCGCGGCCCACGTAGTAGGCCGCGAGCATGGTGTGGAACGGCGAGAAGCTGGTGCCGCCGCCCACGTCGCTGGCGAGGCCGTGGCGCATGCCGGCAGCCTCGGCCGCGGCGAAGTCGAAGAAGCCGCTGCCCAGAAACAGGTTGCTGGTGGGGCTCACGGCCGCGGCCGCACCGGTTTCGGCCATGAGCGCGCGATCGGCCGCGTCGAAGTGGATGCAGTGGGCGTAGACGGCGCGCTCGCGCAGCAGGCCGTGGTCGCCGTACACGCCCAGGTAGCTGCGCGCGTGCGGGAACAGTTCGGCCACCCAGCGCACTTCGTCGAGGTTTTCCGCCACGTGCGACTGGATCCACACCTGCGGGTACTTCGCGGCCAGTTCGCCCGCGCCGCGCAACTGCTCGGGCGAGCTGGTGGGCGCGAAACGGGGCGTGATCGCGTAGCCCAGCCGGTCCACGCCGTGCCAGCGCTGGATCAGCGCCTCGGTGTCGATCAGGCTCTGTTCGGTGTCGTCGCGCACGCCGTCGGGGCTGTGGCGGTCCTGCAGCACCTTGCCGGTGATGAAGCGCAGCCCGCGCTGGTGCGCCTGCTCGAAGATGGCGTTGACCGAGGCGGGGTGCGAGGTGGCGAAGCTCAGCGCGGTGGTCACCCCGTGGCGCTGCAGCTCGTCCAGGAAAAAACCCGCCACTTCGCTGGCGTGGCCCCCATCGGAAAAACGGGATTCGTGCGGAAAGGTGTAGTTCGTCAGCCAGGGCAGCAGCCCGTCGGCCGGCGCGCCGATCACGTCGAGCTGTGGGTAGTGGATGTGCAGGTCCACAAAACCGGGGGCGATGAGGCGCCCGCGCAGGTCTTCCACCGGCACGCCCGCGAACGCGCCGGCCAGCGACCGGTGGTCGCCCACGGCCTGCACCACATGCCGGCCGCTGGCGTCCGGCCCCGTCACCAGCAGCCCGTCTTCGTCGTAGATCGGGCTGTGGTCGTCGGAAAAACGGAGGATGGCGGCGCGGTAGGCTTGCATGGACGCTAGCTTACCGGGCTCCAGCGCCGCCGGCATACCGCCAGGCCCATAAGGCCCATGCGGATGCCGGGCCGCGGCGCTCCTTCAGCGCGCCAGCTTGCCCAGCACGCCCTCGGCCAGCCAGTTCATGTTCAGGATGTCCGGGTCGCCCAGCGTCTTGCCCGCCGGGATCACCACCCGGCCTTCGTTGTCGCGCACGTCCCCGTGGCTGGCGGCGAAGGCGTGCAGCCTGCCGGCGGCCATGTCGGCCTGGCGCGCCGTCACTTCCTCGCGCACGGCGGCGGGCACCTTGCTGCCGTAGGCGTCGACGCGGATCATGCCGTCCTTCACGCCACCCCAGACGCTGCCGCTCTTCCAGCTGCCATCGAGCGCGGCCTTGACGCGGTGCGTGTAGTACTCGCCCCAGAGGTGGGTGACGGCGGCGATCTGCGCGTCGGGCGCGAACTTGCGCATATCGGAGTGGTAGGCCACGGCCAGCTTGCCGCGCTCCTGCGCCGCGCTCATGACGGCGGTGGAACCGGTGTGGAAGGCCAGCACCTCGGCGCCCTGGTTCATGAGCGTCATGGCGGCATCGCGCTCACGCGGCGGGTTGAACCACTCGCCGAGGAACACCACGCGCACCGTGGCCGCCGGATTCACCGAGCGCATGCCGAGCGTGAAGGCGTTGATGCCCTGCACCACCTCGGGGATCGGAAAACCGGCGACGTAGCCGGCCTGCGTGGCCATGCGCCCCGCGGCCACGCCGGCCAGATAGCGGCCCTCGTAGTACCGCGCGTTGGCCGTGGCCACGTTGGGCGCGGTCTTGTAGCCGGTGATCGACTCGAACTTCACGTCCGGGAACTCGCGCGCCACCTTCAGCGTGGGTTCCATGTAGCCGAAGCTGGGCGTGAAGATGATCTTGTGGCCTTGCTGAGCGAGGTCGCGGATCACGCGTTCGGCGTCCGGGCCCTCGGGCACGTTCTCGACAAAACGGGTTTCCACCCGGCTGCCCAGAGCGGCCTGCACCGCCAGGCGCCCCTGCTCGTGCTGACGCACCCAGCCGGCCTCGGTGAGCGGCGCCACGTACACGAAGGCCGCCTTCAGCGGCGCCTGGGCGGGCGTCTGGGCGTGGGTTGAAAAAGGGATGAAAAAACTGGCGGCCGCCAGGACGCAGACGCGCCGGGCCACGAGGTTTTTGTACATGGTGTTCCTCTACATGGCTTCCGAAGGACAAAAAAAGCGAGCCGGGGAAGCACCGGCTCGCAGACTGGAATTCTACCCGCCGGGCCCGTCCCAGGCACCGGCTTGTGCCGTTGATGACATTGAAACATACCATTTGGTATGGTATGTTTCGCCATCCAAAAACCATTGAACCGGAGGTTTTCATGTGGGCATACCGACGTGGTGGCTGGCTGCTCGTGGCCATTGGCGTGATCCATTGTGCGATCGGCCTGCTGCTCAGCTGGGGCATCGTGGCGGCGTGGAGCGCAGCCGGCTGGTGGCACAGCATTGAGCGCCCGGGCGTGATGCACATGGACCGGTTCGCCGCCCTGTGGTTTCAGGTGGCGGGCGTTTCCTGGGTGTTGCTGGGCTGGCTGACGCAGCAATGGCTGGACCGCCTGGGCACCGCACCGGCCTCGCTGGGCTGGGCGCTGTTGGTCATGGGCCTGCTCGTGGCCTACGTGCTGCCCGTCTCGGGCGCCTGGCTGTTTGTCGCGCTGGGCCTGCGCATGGCCTGGCCGCCCCGCCAGCTCCGCCGCGTCGCCTGAAACATGGCCGCCCCCCTCACCCGCAACGACTGGCTGGAAAAAGGCCTGCATCTGCTCGGCGATGGCGGTCCGCAGCAACTCCGGATCGACACCCTGTGCAACGCACTGGGCGTGACCAAGGGGTCGTTCTATCACCACTTCGCCAGTCAGCCCGCCTACGTGAGCGCCCTGCTCGTCCACTGGAAAAACACCTACACGCAGCAGCTCATTGACGCGGTGGCCGCGTTCGACGACCCGCGCTTGCGCAGCGAGCGCCTGAGCCAGTTGGTGTTCAGCAAGGACATGAGGCCCGAAGTGGCCTTGCGGGCGTGGGGCAACAGCCATGCCGAGGTGGCCGCCACGGTGCAGGCCGTTGACGCCCAGCGCATCGCCTACCTGACGGACCTCGCACAAGGCATGGGGGTGGCTCCGGCCCAGGCCCGTTTGATCGCCAGGATGGGCTACGCGCAACTGATCGGCATCCAGCACCTGCCGACCCTGGTCACGCCCGAGGACGCGGCGCAGATGGATCACACCCTGTGCATGCTGCTGCTCCCGACCCAGGGGACGCCGCCGTGACCGCTCCGGTATGGGCCGCTGGCCTGGACTTTCTGGCCGCTGCCTTGCACATCGCCATCATCGTCGGCGGCCCGGCCTGGTACCGGTTCTTTGGCGCGGGGGAGCGGATGGCGCGGCGGGCCGGGCAGGGCCACCCCGGGCCCGCCTTGCTCACAGCGGGTATCGCATTGGCGCTGGCAGGCTTTGGCTTCTACACGCTGTCGCTGGGCGGGTGCTGCGAAGCACTGCCCTGGCGCCGCGAGGTGGTGTGGGGGATTGCCGGGGTTTATGCCGCTCGCGCCGCCGTGGTGTTGGGGCTGGCGCCCTGGATGGCGACGATGCGCACCCCTTTCATGCTGGGTTCATCGCTGATCTGCGGCCTGTACGCGGTTGCCCATTTCTGGGCGCTGCGCGCCACCGCCTAGCAGCCGCGCACAGCGCAGCGGGGGTGGCCCGTTCAGGCCAGCGCCGCTTGTCCTATCGACCGGTCCAGCGCGTCGAGCAAGGCGGCACGCTCGGCGTCGCTCACAAAGCTCGCCTCGAAACTGTTTTTCGCCAGCGTGACCACCTCGGCCTCGGTCAGCGCGAGCGAGCGCACGGTCTGCTCGAAGTTGTCGTTCAGGTAGCCGCCGAAATAGGCCGGGTCGTCGGAGTTGACGGTGGCGCACAGGCCCGCGTCGAGCAACTGCTTCATGGGATGGTCGGCCAGATCGTCCACCACACAGAGCTTCAGGTTGGACAGCGGGCACACCGTCAGCGGCGTGCGGCGCTTCGCCAGCTCGGCCACCAGCACCGGGTCTTCCAGGCAACGCACGCCGTGGTCGATGCGCTCGGCCTGCAGCAGCTCCAGCGCCTCCCAGATGTACTCGGGCGGACCCTCTTCGCCCGCATGCGCCACGATGCGCAGGCCCAGCTCGCGGCAGCGCGCGAAGACGTGGATGAACTTCTCGGGCGGGTGGTCGACCTCGCTCGAATCCAGGCCCACGCCGATGAAGTGCTCGCGGTAGGGCAAGGCGGCTTCGAGCGTGGCGGCGGCGTCCTCTTCGCTCAGGTGGCGCAGGAAACACAGGATCAACGAGGCGCTGATGCCCAGCTGCGACCGGGCATCGGCGCAGGCGCGTGAGAGGCCCTGGATCACCGTGCCCATGGGCACGCCTCGCGCGGTGTGGGTCTGCGGGTCGAAGAACAGCTCGGCGTGGATCACGTGGTCGGCCTTGGCCCGCAGGAAGTAGGCCCAGGCCATGTCGTAGAAGTCGGCTTCCTTCAGCAACACGCTGGCGCCCGCGTAGTAGATGTCCAGAAAGCTCTGCAGGTCGGTGAAGGCGTAGGCCGCGCGCAGCGCCTCCACGCTGGCGTAGGGCAGCACGACCCCGTTGCGCTGGGCCAGGGTGAAGATGAGTTCGGGCTCCAGCGAGCCTTCGATGTGGATGTGCAGCTCGGCCTTGGGAATGGCACGCGCCAGGGCCACGGCGCGTTCAACGGCGGGGTTTTTCATGGCTTTGACTCCTAGCGAGGGAAATAAAAAAGGGTATCAGTTTTCCATGGCGCCGGAGCGCCGAACGGTCCAAGCCCTGGGCACCGCAGGGCGCTCCCTTGAGAGGGGGTCGCGAAGCGCGGCGGGGGTGGTTCCTCTCAGCACACGCCCAGCGTCACACCCAGGCGCGCGAGGTAGCGGCGGTAGGCGCTGGACATGCGGTCGGCCGGGCTGTGCACCTCGGCGATGGGGCCGTCCCGGCCAATCGGCAGGGCGTGCGGCAGTTGCGATTCCACGACCGGGCGGTCCTGGGCGAACACCGCGTCCTGGAAGGCACGCAATTCTTCGTCGTCCGACAGATCGCCCAGGGTGGCCATGGCAAACCAGGCGGTGCACGAGCCGGTGGTGTCGGGCCGGATGAACAGCGCGATCGCGTTGCTCACCGGATCGCCCACGCTGCCGTCCTTGCGCAGGATGGCGGCGAACGGGTGCGGCACGGCGTAGTGGTAGGCGACCCAGCCGCCCTCGCTGGCGCCGGCGTAGGCGCGCGGTTGCCAGGCGCGGCAATCGTCGGCCACCAGGCCGTCGGCCCCCTCCTGCACCTTGCCGGTCTCCACCTGTGCGTGGCTGCGCGCGCCCAGCCAGCCTTCGTGCACGAAACCGAAATGGCTCAGGTCCAGGAAGTTCTCCACCAGGCGCGGCGCGCCGGTGTTCACGTCGTAAGGCCCGCAGAGCACCTGGCGCCACAGCGGATCGCTCCAGGGCTCGAACACGGGCGGCTCGGTCAGCGCGGCGGGCACTTCGGTGCGGTCGGGGCACTCCAGCCGCACCCACACGAGGCCATGGCGTTCGGTGGCTTCGAACACCGTGGCGCAATGGGACGCGGGCGGCTCGAAAGCCGGCGCAGCCGGCACATGCACACAGCGCCCGCTGGCCACCTGCGCCTGCGCGGCCGCCGCATCGCCGCCAAACTGCCAGCCGTGGTACGGGCACTCCAGCCGCGCACCGTGCAGGTGGTTGAGCACCCGGCCGAGCGAGAGGCGCGCGCCGCGGTGCGGGCAACGGTCGCCCCAGGCATGCACCACCCCTGGCGCACCGTCGTGGCCCGGCTCGCGCCACAGCACCAGCGCCTCCCCCATCAGGATGCACGACACCGGCGTGTCACGCACCTGGTTGGACGCGATCACGGGGTGCCAGAGCTGGTTTTCGATCATCGAATCTCCTCAAGCAAAAAAGCCGCTGCGGGTGCAGCGGCTTGGACCGAGGGCCCCGCAGGTCAGGCGGAGATGGCCACCCCGATTCGGAGCGAACGGCCTTCCCGAGGATGCGGTGGAGCCGGCTCCGCCGGTCCACTCGCATCGCCCCCTTGAGGGGGTCGCGCCAGCGGCGCGGCGGGGGTGGGTCAGTTCGGCACCTTGCCTTCAACACCCTTGACAAAGAACTTCACGCCGCCCAGGAACGCGTCGTCGGCGACCGTGTCCTTGGCCAGCACTTCCTTGCCGCTCTGGTCCACGATCGGGCCTTTCCAGATGGCAAAGCTGCCGTCCTTCAGGCCGGCCTTGACGGCGTCGATCTTGGCCTTGGTTTCGGCCGGCACGTCTTCGGCGATGGACACCATGTCGATCGCGCCTTCCTTGTGACCCCACCACACGCCACCGGTGGTCCAGGTGCCTTCCAGCGCGTCCTTGGTGGCCTTGATGTAGTACGGCGCCCAGTTGATCACGGCCGAGCCCAGATGGGCCTTGGGGCCGTAGGCGGTCATGTCGGAGTCCCAGCCGAAGGCGCGCTTGCCCAGCTTTTCGGCGGTCTGCAGCACGGCCGAGGAGTCGGTGTTCTGCATCAGCACGTCGGCGCCGCCGTTGATCAGCGAGGTGGCGGCTTCGGTCTCCTTCGGTGGGTCGAACCAGCCGTTGACCCAGACCACCTTGGTCTTGACCTTGGGGTTGACCGACTGCGCACCCAGCGTGAAGCTGTTGATGTTTCGGATCACCTCGGGAATTGGGATCGAGGCCACCACACCCAAGGTATTGGTCTTGGTCATGCTGCCCGCGATCACGCCGGCCATGTAGGCGCCTTCGTAGGTGCGGCTGTCGTAGGTGCGCATGTTCTCGGCCGTCTTGTAGCCGGTGGCATGTTCGAACTTCACCTCCTTGAAGTCGGGCGCCACCTTGAGCATGGGCTCCATGTAGCCGAAGGTGGTGCCGAAGATCAGCTTGTTGCCCTGGCCGGCCAGATCGCGCAGCACGCGCTCGGCGTCGGCGCTCTCGGGCACGTTTTCCACGAAGCTGGTCACCACCTTGTCGCCGAACTCGGCCTCGACCGCCTTGCGGCCGTTGTCGTGGGCAAAGGTCCAGCCGCCGTCGCCCACCGGGCCGACGTAGGCAAACGCGATCTTCAGCGGCTCGGCCTTGGGCGCCTCGACCGCGGCGGGTGCGGGAGCCGGCGCGGGTGCCGCCTCTTCCTTCTTGCCGCAGCCGATCAGCACGGCGCTGGCCACCGCGGTCAACGCGGCGAGCTTCATCAGGGAACGTTTGCTCAGGTCAGTCATGGAAACCTCTTTGTTGGGAGAGTTGGTGGTAACGGAAACAGTGACAAAAACCGAAAAAAGATTATGCGCCGGGATAAAAGGGCTTCCCAATGGAGCTGGGCATGTTGATGCGGATCCAGGTTGGGTTGCGCGAGATCAGCACCAGCACCACGATGGTGGCCAGGTAAGGCATCATGGTCAGGAACTGGCTGGGTACATTCACGCCAATACCCTGCAGGTGGAACTGCAGCATGGTGACGCCGCCGAACAGGTAGGCCCCCAGCAGCACCCGGGCCGGGCGCCAGGTGGCGAAGGTGGTGAGCGCCAGCGCGATCCAGCCCTTGCCGGCGATCATGCCCTCGACCCACAGCGGCGTGTAGATGGTGGACACATAGGCGCCGGCCAGCCCGCAGAGCGCGCCCCCGGCCATCACCGCCATGAGCCGGATGCGCCGCACCGGGTAGCCCAGCGCGTGGGCCGACTCGGGGCTCTCGCCCACGCTGCGCAGCACCAGGCCGGCGCGCGTGCGGTAGAGGAACCAGATCAGCCCGAAGACGATGCCGACGCAGACGTAGACCATGGGGTGGTGGCGGAACAGCGCCGGCCCCAGCAGCGGGATGTCGCCCAGCAGGGGAATGTTGAACTGCATCTGCTCGGGCAGCTTTTCCTGTACGTAGCGGGTGCCCGCGAAGGCCGAGAAGCCCGCGCCGAACAGCGACAGCGCCAGCCCCGTGGCGTACTGGTTGGTGTTGAGCCAGATCACCAGGCCGCCGAAGATGGCCGCCAGAAAAGCCCCCGCCGCCATGCCCGCGGCAAAACCGGCCAGCGTGCTGCCGGTGTGCACCACGGTGGCGAAACCGGCCAGCGCGGCGCAGAGCATCATGCCCTCGGCGCCCAGGTTGACGATGCCGGCCTTCTCGTTGATGAGCAGGCCCAGCGAAGCGATGGCCAGCACGGTGCCGGCGTTGAGCGACGAAGCGAAGAGCAGGGCAAGGGATTCCATATTCACTCCTGACCAGCCTGAACGGAACCAGACACCACTGGCGACTGAGCGCCGGCAACCGAACCCAGAGGCGCCGCAGAACCGGCTTGGCCGGTCTGCAGGCTCCGACCTCTGGAGGGGGTCGCGCGCAGCGCGGCGGGGATGTATCTGATCCGGTAGGCGATGAGCGTGTCACAGGCCAGCAGCGCGAACAGCAGCAGGCCCTGGAACACGCCGGTGATCGATTTCGGCAGGCCCAGGCGCGACTGCGCCAGCTCGCCGCCGATGTAGAACATGCTCATGAGGATGGCCGAGAACACGATGCCCACCGGGTGCAACCGCCCGACGAAGGCCACGATGATGGCAGCGAAACCGTAGCCCGCCGGCACGTAGGGCGTGAGCTGGCCGATCGGGCCGGCCACCTCCAGCGCACCGGCCAGGCCGGCCATGCCACCCGAGGTCAGCAGCGCGATCCACAGCGCCTTGCGCGAGGAAAAGCCGGCGTAGCGCGCCGCGGCCGGCGCCAGCCCGCCCACCAGCTGGCCGTAGCCCGCGTAGGTGCGGAACAGAAACACCCAGACCGCGCCCACGCCGGCCAGGGCCAGCAGCAGGCCGATGTTGACGCGCGAGCCCTGCATCAGCCTGGGGATCTGCGTGACGGCCTCGAAGGTCTTGGTCTGCGGGAAGTTGTAGCCCAGCGGGTCTTTCCAGGGGCCGTAGACCAGGAAGTTGAGCACCTGCACGGCCACGTAGACCAGCATCAGGCTGACCAGGATTTCGTTGGCGTTGAAGCGGTCGCGCAGCAGCGCGGTGATGCCGGCCCAGACCATGCCGCCGAGCACGCCGGCGGCGATGATGGCGGGCACGATCCAGGGGCCGGTGGTCTTGTCCGCCGTGAGCGCCACCCCGGCGGCGAAGATGGCGCCGATCAGGTACTGGCCCTCGGCGCCGATGTTCCACACGTTGGAGCGGAAACACACGGCCAGCCCGAGCGCGATGATCAACAAGGGTGTGGCCTTGACCATCAGCTCCGACAGGGCATAGCTGCTCTTGATGGGCTCCCAGAAAAACACCTGCAGGCCACGCACCGGGTCCTTGCCGAGCACGGCGAACAGGACCACACCGATCACCACCGTGATGGCCAGCGCCAGCAGCGGCGAGGCGTAGCCCCAGCCCTTGGACGGCTGGGGACGGACTTCAAGCCGCAGCATGGGCGGTCTCCTCGTTCTTGTTGTTCGGTGCGCCCTGGGCGTCCCACAGGCCCGACATCCACTCGCCGATGTGCTCGATGGTGGCCTCGGCACGGTCCAGGCTGGGCGAGAGCCGCCCTTTGGCGATCACGTGCAGGCGGTCGCTGATCTCGAACAACTCGTCGAGCTCTTCGCTCACCACCAGCACCGCGCAACCGGCGTCGCGCAACGCCAGGATTTCGCCGCGAATCTGTGCCGAGGCGCCCACGTCCACGCCCCAGGTGGGCTGGCTCACGATCAACAGTTTGGGCTTGGCTTCGATCTCGCGGCCGACGATGAACTTCTGCAGGTTGCCGCCCGAGAGCGACTTGGCGGCCGCGTCCGGCCCGTTGGCCTTGACGTTGTAGCGCGCGATGACCCCCGCCGCCTGGGCCCTGAGCGCGCCAACCTTGATCCAGCCGCCCGCGCCCAGCGCGTCGCGCCGGGACAGCAGCAGGTTCTGCGCCAGCGAAAGCGTGGGCACGGCGCCGCGGCCCAGGCGCTCTTCGGGCACGAAATGCAAACCGAGCGCGCGGCGTTTGCCCGGCCCGTAGCGCGAGGCGTCCTTGCCGGCCACGCGGATGCTGCCCGGCGGCGCGCGCCGGTCTTCGCCCGAGAGACAGACCAGCAGCTCGCTCTGGCCGTTGCCCGACACACCCGCGATGCCCACCACCTCGCCGGCCCGCACCGTGAGCGCGATGCCGTTCAGGTCGGTGCCAAACGGGTCGTCGCTGGCCAGCGTGAGGCCGCTCACCTCCAGCACGGTGGCGCCGGCGTGGAGCGCGCGCACGTTCAGCGCGGGCGGCTCGGCGCCGATCATCAGGCGCGAGAGCGAGGCGTTGCTTTCCTCGCGCGGGTCGCACACCCCCGTGACCTGGCCGCCGCGCAGCACGGTGCAGGCGGTGCAGAGCTCGCGGATCTCGTGCAGCTTGTGGCTGATGTAGAGGATGCTGCAGCCCTCGGACGCGAGCTTGTTGAGCACCACAAACAGCTTCTCCACCGCTTGCGGCGTGAGCACCGAGGTCGGCTCGTCCAGGATCAACAGCTGCGGGCTGGTCAGCAGCGCGCGGATGATCTCCACCCGCTGCATCTCGCCCACGCTGAGCGTGTGCACCGGGCGCGAGGGGTCGATGTCCAGGCCGTATTCGGCCGCCTTGGCCGTGATGCTGGCGCTGACCTCGGGCAGGGTGAGCGACTTGTCGAGCCCCAGCCAGACGTTTTCCGCCACGGTCAGCGTGTCGAACAGGCTGAAGTGCTGGAACACCATGCTGATGCCCAGCGCCCGCGCCTCCTGCGGGTTGCGCACGTGCACCGGCCGGCCGTTGAACATGACCGAGCCCTCGTCGGGCTTGACCGAACCGTAGATGATTTTCATCAGCGTGGACTTGCCCGCGCCGTTTTCGCCCAGCACCGCGTGCACCTCGCCGGGCGCAACGCTGAGCGAAACACCGTTGTTGGCCACCACGCCGGGGTAGCGCTTGGTGATGCCGGTGAGCTGGAGTCGGGGAGTGGTCATTCTTTTGCTCTCATTCCTTCGATGCCATTCAAGACAACAAGGCCAGAGCCCCATTGCGCCTCAGCCGCCCACGTGGGGATATCTGAAACTAAGCGATCCACAGCTGCACCTCGCGTGAAACAAGCCAGACACCACCTTGCCTGGTCATGAAGACCAGCCAGCCTCCACCACACAGGCGCCCGCAGGACGAGCCCACATACACGAGCGCGGTATCCGTGCCCGGGTCCATCACCGGGCGGGACAAGCTCATCCGGGCGCTGGCCTGGGGAAAGCGCCGATGGAACCGGGCCCAAGCCTCCGACGTCGGGATCGACTGGAAAAGATCGTCAAGTTCCTGCTGGGGCACCAGTTGAAACTTCAATGTGGACTTGTCCGGCAGTTCATGCGCCTTCAAAGGCGCAGCCCTCTTCAACTCGCCAAGAAAGGCGGCACGCAGCGCTGGACTGGCCTCAGGCACCCCACGGCGGAGCGCTTCTTCCATGCTTTCGGTCGGACCCGCGGCAGCGAAGACCTCGTCTCGGCCAGAAGGCTGGGTGCCCAGCACCACGGTGCGCGCAGCCCCATCTTTGGGCGCAAGATGCTCGAACAAGGCGGCATAGACCGCAGCTTCCGGGAGATCGGCATCGGCCCGTGCGATCAAAGGCGACAGTGCCAGACTGGCGCAGATGACCAGCAGGAAGCGTCTCGGCAGGCTCATGGTTCTTTTCATTTCCGGTTCAAGCCGCCGCCACGTCGGACTCAAGCCGGCGCAGCGAGGCCGCCACGCTCTTGACCTGATCGCGCAGCCAGCGCCCGGCGGCCGAGCTGTGGGTGCGCTCGTGCCAGAGCTGGTAATACATCATGCGCGGGAACGGCACCGGGCACGGCAGCACCTGCACCGGCAGCACGCCGGTGTAGCGCTCGCAGTACTGGCGCCCGGTGGTCAGCACCAGCAGGCTGCCCGCCACCATGGCCGGGATGAGCCCGAAATGCGGGCAGCGCGCGGTGATGTTGCGCACCAGGCCCTGGCTGGCCAGGTGGTCGTCGATCACGCCGCGCGCGCCGGGGTGGGTGGGCGTGGGGGCGATGTGTTCGGCGCTCAGCCAGGCCTCCACGTCCCAGCCGCGGCGCACCGCCGGGTGCTGGTTGGACACCAGGCACACCACCTCGTCGCCGAACAACCGGCCCAGGTGCAGGTCGCCGGGGGGCAGCGGCCAGTTGCCGATGACCACGTCCACATCGCCCTGGGCCAGGTGGTTGCGGTAGTCGGAATCGGCCGAGAGCGGGTGGATCTCGATCGGGCAGTGCGGCGCCAAGCTCTTGATCTGCGTGACCAACTGGGGCAGGAACAGCGGGTCCAGGTAGTCGCTGGCGGCCAGGCTGAAGGTGTGGTGGGCGGTGGTGGGGTCGAAGCTGCGGGCGTCGGAAAACAGCACCTCGGCGCTGCGCAGGATGTCGGCCGCCGGTTCGATCATGCGCAGCCCGGCCACGGTGGGCACCATGCCGGAGCCCGAGCGCACCAAAAGCGGGTCGCCGGCGAGTTCGCGCAAGCGCTTGAGCGATGCGCTGACCGCCGGCTGGTACATGCCCAGGCGCAGCGCCGCGCGCGACACGCTGCGCTCGGTCAGCACGGTGTGCAGCACGCGGATCAAGTGCAGATCAATCTTGTCGAACATGGACACGTATTTCATACCCTGAGGCTATGCGTTTGAATGGCTGTTTTGGCATTCGGGCCATATGGCTGAGCATATGTTGTGCCATGGGGTGGGCGCTATGCTGGCGCGCATGATTTCCAGAAACTCCGCACAAACCCTGAGATTCGTCCGGCGCGGCCAGCCCGTGGCGGTGGGCAATGTAGCACCCGAGCGCACCCTGCTGGAGGTGTTGCGCGAAGACCTGCACCTCACCGCCACCAAGGAGGGCTGCGGCGAAGGGGACTGCGGCGCCTGCACCGTGGTGCTGGGCGAGGCGGTGGACGGCCAGCTGCGCTACCGGGCGGTCAACAGCTGCATCCGGCTGGCCCATTCGGTGGACGGCATGGCGGTGTTCACCGCCGAAGACCTGGCCGCGGAAAACGGCGAGCTGCACCCGGCGCAGGAAGCCATGGTGCAGTGCCACGGCAGCCAGTGCGGTTTCTGCACGCCGGGGTTCGTGATGAGCCTGTTCGGCATGTACCAAAGCCATATTGCCCCCACGCTCCCCGAGGGGGCTCTCGCGCTCAGGGGCGGCCCATCGGCGCTCGGTGGTGGCGGAAAAGGCCTCATCACGCGAGAACAGGCCCAAGTGGACCTCTCGGGCAACCTCTGCCGCTGCACCGGCTACCGCCCCATCCTTGAGGCCGCTGAAAAAATGGGCAACCTGCCGCTGCCCGCCGGCTGTGGCGGGGACGAGGCGGCCACGCTGGCGGCGCTCAAGGCGCTGCAGCCCCGCCAGAACGGCGATGAAAACTACCTGCGCCCCACCACGCTGGCCGCGCTGCTGCAGCAACGGGCGAAGTTTCCCAAGGCCCAGGTCGTGGCCGGCTGCACCGACGTGGGCCTGTGGGTCACGAAACTGCACCAGCGTTTCGAGCGCGTGCTGGACGTGACGGCCGCGCGCGAGCTGCAGCGCGTGGAAACCTACCCGCACCACATCGCCATCGGCGCGGCCGTCTCGCTGACCGATGCCTTTGCCGCGCTGGTGGCCGAGCGCCCGCAGCTCCAGACCTTCAGCCAGCGCTTTGCCGGCCTGCCGGTGCGCAACGCCGGCACGCTGGGCGGCAACGTGGCCAACGGCTCGCCCATCGGCGACTCCATGCCGCTGTTGATCGCGCTGGGTGCCAGCGTGGTGCTGATGCGCTGGAAGAAGACCGCCACCGGCGGCGAGATCACCCACCGCGAACTGCGGCTGGAAGACCTGTACACCGGGTATCGAACGAATGTGATGCGGGCGGACGAGCTGCTGTGCTGGATCAAGGTGCCACGGCCGGGTGCACCCTCACCCCAACCCTCTCCCGCAAGCGGGAGAGGGAGCAAATCCCTCTCGCCAGACGTGTCTTCACTCCCTCTCCCGCTTGCGGGAGAGGGCGGGGGTGAGGGCCGTGAGTTCATGCGGGTCTACAAGATCAGCAAACGCTTCGACGACGACATTTCTGCCGTCTGCCTCGCGATCCAGATGACCCTGAACGATGGCGTCGTGCGGCAAGTCTCCATCGGCGCGGGCGGCGTGGCCGCCACGCCGGCCCGCGCGCGCCAGACCGAAGCCGCCCTGCTCGGCCACCGCTGGAACGCCGACACCGTGATGGCGGCCACCGCCGCGCTGCGCGCCGAGTTCCAGCCCATCAGCGACATGCGCGCCAGCGCCGCCTACCGCCAGACCGTGCTGGGCAACCTGCTGCAGCGCTTCTGGCTGGAGAGCCAGGGCATGAATACCATCAACCTCGACAGCCTGAACGCGGCAACGCTGGAGGCCCTGGCATGAACGCGCCCGATCTGAAACTCGTGATGCAGAAACCCAAGCCCGTCGAAGGACTCGCAAAGGCTTCGGCGGGCCTGGCCCGAACGGGACTGTCCGCAGCCGGTCAATCCAAAATCCACGAAAGCGCCCGCGCCCAGGTGGCCGGCGCCGCCACCTACATCGACGACATCCCCGAGGTGCGCGGCACGCTGCACGCGGCGCCGGTCTGCTCGCCCGTGGCCCACGGCATCCTGCGCAAGCTCGACGCCTCCGCCGCGCTGGCCCTGCCCGGCGTGCGCGCGGTGATCGACGCGGGCGACATCCCCGGCGACACGACGCTGGCCGCCTTCGCGCACGACGAACCGGTGTTCGCGCTCGACACCGTGCTGTTCACCGGCCAGGTGATCGCGCTGGTGGTGGCCGACGACGTGATGACCGCGCGCCGCGCCGCGCGGCTCGTGAAGCTGGACATCGAGCCACTGCCCGCCGTGCTCAACGTGCACGAGGCGCACGCGCTGGAAAGCTACGTGTTGCCACCCGTGCAGGTGCGCCGGGGCGATCCGAAGGCCGCGCTCCGGCGCGCGCCGCACCAGCTCGAAGGCCGTTTCGAAGTCGGCGGCCAGGAACATTTCTACCTCGAAGGCCAGGTCGCCTACGTGCTGCCGCTGGAGCAGAACCAGTGGTGGGTCTACAGCAGCACCCAGCACCCCGGCGAGGTGCAGCACTGGGTGTCGCACGCCCTGGGGCTGCCGAACCATGCTGTCACGGTCGAATGCCGGCGCATGGGCGGCGGCTTTGGCGGCAAGGAAACACAGGCCGGCCACCTGGCCGTGTGGGCCGCCATCGCCGCGAACCAGCTGAAACGCCCGGTCAAGCTGCGGCTGGACCGCGACGACGATTTCATGATCACCGGCAAGCGCCACCCCTTCGCCTACCACTACCGCGTGGGCTTTGATGACAGCGGCCTGCTATGCGGGCTGGAGCTGGAGATGCTGGTCAACTGCGGCTTCAGCGCCGACCTCTCCGGCCCGGTGGCCGACCGCGCCATCTTCCACGCCGACAACGCCTACTTCCTCGAAGACGTGGCCGTCTCCAGCTACCGCTGCAAAACCAACACCCAGAGCCACACCGCCTTCCGCGGCTTCGGCGGCCCGCAGGGCGTGATCGTGATCGAGCGCATCCTCGGCGACATCGCGCGCACGCTGGGACTGGACCCCCTGGACGTGCGGCTGCGCAACCTGTACGGCATCACGGAACGCAACGTCACCCACTACCAGATGAAGGTGGAAGACAACATCCTCGAACCGCTGATGTCGCAACTGGCCTTGACCAGCGGCTACCGCGAGCGGCGCGAACAGATCGCCGCGTGGAACGCCAGCAGCCCCGTCATCAAGAAAGGCCTGGCGCTCACACCGGTCAAGTTCGGCATCAGCTTCACCGCCACCCTGTTCAACCAGGCCGGTGCGCTGGTGCACGTCTACACCGATGGCAGCGTGATGGTGAACCACGGCGGCACCGAGATGGGCCAGGGCCTGAACACCAAGGTGGCGCAGATCGTGGCCGACGAACTCGGCGTGCCGTTCGAGCGCGTGCTCGCCACCGCCAGCGACACCAGCAAGGTGCCCAACGCCAGCGCCACCGCGGCCAGCAGCGGCACCGACCTGAACGGCCGCGCTGCGCAGTTCGCCGCGCGCCGCGTGCGCGACAACCTGGCCGCTTTCGTGGCCGGGCTCGACGGCTGCGGCGCAGGCGCGGTGCGCTTCGAAGGCGGCCAGGTCGTCACCGACAAGAGCACGCGCCGCTGGGAAGACGTGGTGGGCGCGGCCTACGCCAACCGCATCCAGCTCTGGAGCGACGGCTTCTACCGCACGCCCAAGATCCACTACGACAAGACCACCCTCACCGGCCGGCCGTTCTACTACTTTGCCTACGGTGCGGCGGTCAGCGAAGTCGCTATCGACACACTCACGGGCGAGTACCGCGTGCTGAAGGTGGACATCCTGCACGACGTCGGCCACAGCATCAACCCGGCCATCGACATCGGCCAGATCGAAGGCGGTTTCATCCAGGGCATGGGCTGGCTCACCACCGAACAACTGGTGTGGAACGGCAAAGGCTATCTGCAGACCCACGCCCCCAGCACCTACAAGATTCCCGCCACCGGCGACGTGCCCGCGCACTTCAAGATCGCGCTCTGGCCCGAAGCCAACCGCGAGGACAACGTGCACGGCAGCAAGGCCGTGGGCGAGCCCCCGCTCATGCTGGCCATCAGCGTGTACGAGGCGCTGCGCGACGCGGTGGCGCAGGCGGGCGGCGATGCGCTGCTGGTGAACGCGCCGGCCACGGCCGAAGAGGTGTTGCGCGCGCTGAGTGCCTGAGCGCCGGGCCGGCTTTGCCGGACAACTGGTGCCGCCGCCCTAGAAGGCGTCAGGTGTCGCGCGAAGCGCTGCGGGGGTGTTTCACTTCAAGCCTCCCCCTTGCCCAACCCATGCTTGCGGATCTTGTCGACCAGGGTGGTCTTGGCGATGCGCAGGGCCTTGGCGGTCTGGCCCACGTTGCCGGCGTGCCGCTGCAGGGCATCGGCGATCAGGCTGCGCTCGAACTGCTCCACCGTTTCGGTCAGCGTGGGCTGCGCCTCGCCCCCGGAGCCATCGGGCGCCGGTCCGTGCGGTGACACCCACTGCGGGCCAACGCCCAGCACCAGCGCATCGGCCACGTTGCGCAGCTCGCGCACGTTGCCGGGCCAGTCCCGCGCCATGAGCTGGCGCAGCTGGGCCTGGGGAAGCTTGGGCTGCTGACGGCCATACCGGCTGGCCGCCAGCAGCATGAAGTGTTCCAGCAGCATGGGAATGTCGTCGCGGCGCTCGCGCAGGGGCGGCAGCTCGATGTTGACCACGTTCAGCCGGTACACCAGGTCGGCGCGGAAGCTGCCCTGCTGGGCCCGGGCCAGCAGATCGTCCTTGGTCGCGGCGACCACGCGTACGTCCACCGGCTGGCTCTGGTTGGAGCCCAGGCGTTCGAGACTGCGCTCCTGCAGCACCCGCAGCAGCTTCACCTGCACACCCATCGGCATGCTTTCGAGTTCGTCCAGAAACAGGGTGCCGCCGTGGGCGTGTTCGATGCGCCCGATGCGGCGCTTCTGAGCGCCGGTGAAGGCCCCCGCCTCGTGGCCAAACAGCTCGCTGTCCAGCAGCGAGTCGGGCAGGCCACCGCAGTTCAGCGCCACGTAGGGTGCCTTGCTGCGCCGCGAATGCTCGTGCAGGGCGCGGGCCACCACTTCCTTGCCGGTGCCCGTCTCGCCGCGGATGAGCACGTCCACCGGCGAATCCGCCACCTCCATCACCAGTTGGCGCACGCGGCGGATGGCGGGGGAATGGCCCACCAGCTGGCCTTCCAGGCCTTCGCTCAGCGACAGCGCGCGGCGCAGGTTCGCCACCTCCAGCGTCAGGCGGCGCTTCTCCAGCGCGCGCTGCACCACCTCCACCAGCTGCTCGGGCGAGAAGGGCTTGGGGATGAAGTCGTAGGCGCCGCTGCGCATGGCCTGGACGGCCAGGTTCACGTCGCCGTGGCCGGTGATCATGATCACCGGCAGGTCGGGGTCGATGTCGCGCGCCTCGCAGATCACCGACAGGCCGTCGGCCCCAGGCAGGCGCATGTCGGTCACGATCACGCCGGCAAGCCCGGGGCTGATGTGGGGCAACACGGCCTCGGCCGAATCGAAGGCGCGCACCGGGATGTCGGCCAGTTGCAGCGCCTGCACGCAGCCCAGCTGCACGGCGGCATCGTCTTCCACCAAAAGGACGGTCAGGGCGCGGTTCATGGGGTCACAGGGGTTTTCGGGTGCATGGAAGCTTGCCAGAGGGGCACGGTGAGCGTGAAACAGGCACCGCCACCGGGGACGTTGTGCGCCTGCAGTTCACCCTGGAATTCTGCGGCAATGTCGCGGCAGATCACCAGGCCCAGCCCAAGGCCGGCGCCACTGGCCTTGGTGGTGTAGAAAGGCTGGAACAGGTGCGCCAGGTCGGTCTCGCTCAGGCCCTTGCCGCTGTCCTGCACATGGATCGCCAGCGCGGGCGGCTGCGCCGCCGGCAGCGGTTCGGCCGTGATCTGCAGCCGCTTGTGCGGCGCGTCGCGCAGGGCATCGAGCGCGTTCCCGATCAGGTTGATCAGCACCTGCTCCAGCCGGTTGGCGTCGCACCACACCGTCCACTGCCCGGGCTGGCAGCGGTTGTCGACCTCCACCTTTTCGTGGCGCAGGCGCAGCTGGAACAGGAACAGCGCCTGCTCCACCACGCGGCCCGCGTCGGTCGCCTCGGGGCAGGCGGTCGACTTGCGCGAAAAGCTCTTGAGCGGGTCGATGATGCGCGCCATCTGCTCCACCAGCCGGGCCATGATCGAGAGGTTGTCCTGCGCCGCGGCGGCGTTGCCCCGCCGCAGGAATTCGGCCGCGTTGCCCGACAGGGTGCGGATCGCGCCCAGCGGCTGCGTGAGCTCGTGGGTGATGCTGGCGGCGAGCTGGCCCAGCACGGCCATCTTGCCCGCGTGCACCAGGCCGTCCTGCGCCGCACGCAGGGTCTTTTCGGTCTGCTCGCGCTCGGCAACCTCTTTGCGCAACAAGGTGTTGGCGTCGGTGAGTTCCTGCGTCCTTCGACCCACCTCCTGCTCCAGCTCGGCGTTGGCCTGCTCGAGCAGGCGTTTGGCGCCCAGCTTCTGGCGCTCGATGCGCTGGCGCTGCGCCCAGAAGAGCGCCAGCAGGATCAGGAAGGCCACGGACACGGCGCCGCCCACGCCGTCCAGCAAGGCCTGGTGCCGCACCGACGCCAGGCTGGTGAAGATCAGCACCCGCCAGTCCATGCCGTCCAGCGAACGCCCCAGGACCATGAAGTCCGCCCGGTTGCGCGCCTGGCCCAGCGCCGCCGACACCTTGGCCTCGTCGCCGCGCAGCAGGCCCTGCACCTCTTGCGTGTCCTCGTCCACCGAGAGTTCCACCTTCAACGGGAACAGGGGCAGGCGCAGGGCGCCGTAGGTCTGGGCCAATTGCAAGTCCACCCGGCGCTCGGTGGGCAAGGGTGCTAGCGAGGTGTACCGCCACGCGGGCTGGGACGACAGGATCACCACCTGGTTGGCGTCGGCCACCAGCGCGGGCGCACCCAGCATCGGCCAGGTCTGTTCCAGCGCGTCCAGTCCGATCTTGATGGCCGCCACCCCCACCACCCGGGGGCCGTCGTAAATGGGGTGCGACGCGAAATAGCCCGCATACCCACCGCTGCCGATGGCGAAGTGGCGCGTCGAGCGCCCGGCCAGGGCCTCCAGAAAGTACGGGCGGTACGAAACATCTTCGCCGCGCAGGCTGTCGTCGCGCTGCACCGCGTTGCTGGAGGCCCGCACCACACCGCGCACGTCCAGCACAAACACCGCCAGGCTGCCCAGGTGGGCATTGAGGCGGGACAGGTAGTCGTTGGCGGCGTCGGCGTGCGCGGCGCTGGGCGTCTGCAGCAGCCGCACCACCACGGGGTTGAGCTGGATGGTCGCCGGCACCGGCTCCAGGCGCCGCACACGGGCCTCCACCACCGAGGCAAACAGATCGAGCCGGCCGTTGGACGCGGCCTTCAGGCTGCTCGCGCCCTGGGCAAAGCTGCGCTCATAGACCGCATAGCCCGACGCGGCCACGAGGGCCAGGGCCACCAGCGCCAGCAGCGCGCGCCGCAGGGCCACCCCGGGCCGGCGGCGCGGCGGGGGTGGAGGCGGACCGAACGGCTGTGCTGGGTGGATGACGACCTCAAAAAGAAAGGCTCATACGGCTTTGCATTCAAAGTGAGAACAAGGCGCGAAGCCGCAGACAGTGCTATAGCACGGCAAGGCTTCAGCAACGCAGTTATCGCTTTGAAGGCAAACCGGTATCAGTGGGCCAGGATTTTTGAGAGGAAATCCTTGGCCCGGGGTGAACGCGCGTCCGGGTTTCCGAAGAACGCATCGCGCGGGCAATCTTCGACGATTTTGCCGGCATCCATGAAGATCACGCGGTGGCTGACCTTCTTGGCAAAACCCATCTCGTGCGTCACCACCATCATGGTCATGCCCTCCTGGGCGAGCTTGACCATCACGTCCAGCACCTCGCCCACCATCTCGGGGTCGAGCGCCGAGGTCGGCTCGTCGAACAGCATCACGATCGGGTCCATGCTCAGCGCGCGCGCAATCGCCACGCGCTGCTGCTGGCCACCCGAGAGTTGGCCGGGGAACTTGTCCTTGTGCGCCATCAGGCCCACGCGGTCCAGCATCTTCAAACCACGGGTCTTGGCCTCATCGGCGTTGCGGCCCAGCACCTTGATCTGCGCCAGCGTGAGGTTCTCGGTCACGGTGAGGTGCGGGAACAGCTCGAAGTGCTGGAACACCATGCCCACGCGGCTGCGCAGCTTGGGCAGGTTGGTCTTGGGGTCGGCGATGCTGACGCCGTCGACCACGATGTCGCCCTTCTGGAAGGGCTCCAGCGCGTTCACGGTCTTGATCAGGGTGGACTTGCCCGAACCCGAGGGGCCGCAGACCACCACCACCTCACCCTTCTGGATGGAGGTGGTGCAGTCGGTCAGCACCTGGAAGCTGCCGTACCACTTGGAAACGTTCTTGATGTCGATCATGGTTGTGCTCCTGATCCTCAGCGGATGATGGCGATCTTCTTCTGCAGGCGACGCACCAGCATCGACAGCGAGAAACAAATGACGAAATAGACGACGGCGGCCACGAGGTAGGTCTCCACCGGCCGGTTGAAGTTCTTGCCCGCCACCTCGAAGCCCTTGAGCAGGTCGTAGGCCCCGATGGCGTAGACCAGCGAGGTGTCCTGGAACAGGATGATGGTCTGGGTCATCAGCACCGGCAGCATGTTGCGGAAGGCCTGCGGCAACACGATCAGCTGCATGGTCTGGCCATAGGTCATGCCCACCGCGTAACCGGCGTTGACCTGGCCCTTGGGCACGCTCTGGATGCCCGCGCGCATGATCTCGGAGTAGTAGGCCGCCTCGAACACCGTGAAGGTGATGATGGCCGAGAGCTCCGCGCCCATGGGCCGCCCGATCAGCAGCGGGATCAGCAGGAAGAACCACAGGATCACCATCACCAGCGGGATAGAGCGCAGCGTGTTCACATAAAACGCGGCCGGCATCACCAGCCACTTCTTGCCCGACAGGCGCATGAGCGCGAGCACCGTGCCCAGCGCGATGCCACCGAGCATCGCCACCAGCGTGAGCTGTACCGAAAAGATCAGCCCCTTGAGCACGAAGCTCGAAAAGACCGACCAGTCGAGGAAAGCGAAATCGAGATTCATGTCAATGCCCTCCGATCATGCCGGGCACCTGCACCTTGTGTTCGATGAACAGGGCGATGCGGTTGATGACGAAGGCCGAGACGAAGTACAGCCCGGTCACGGCCAGGTACACCTCGACACCGCGCGAAGTTTCTTCCTGCGCCTGCATGGCGAACATGGTGAGCTCGGCGATGGACACCGCGAACGCCACCGAGGAGTTCTTGATGATGTTCATGCTCTCGCTGGTCAGCGGCGGGATGACGATGCGAAACGCCATCGGCAGCAGCACGTAGCGGTAGGTCTGCGACAGCGTCAGGCCCATGGCCAGCCCGGCGTAGCGCTGCCCCTTGGGCAGGCTCTGGATGCCGGCGCGCACCTGCTCGGCGATGCGCGCCGAGGTGAAGAAGCCCAGCGCGAACACCACCAGAATGAAGCTGGGCACCTGCTGGAGCGGCAGGATCAGCGCCGGCAGCACGTGGTACCACAGGAACACCTGCACCAGCAGCGGAATGTTGCGGAACAGCTCGGTCCACACGTTGCCGATCACCACCAGCGCCCTGCTGGGCGTGGTGCGGAAGATGCCCATGACCGAGCCCACCACCAGCGCCACCACCAGGGCCAGCACGGCGACGCTCAGCGTCCAGCCCCAGGCCGACAGCAGCCAGTCCAGGTAGGTGATGTCGCCGCCCTGGCCAAAACAGCTGGGGCGCACCTCGCCGTCGATGGTGTCCTTGCAGAACACCTGCCAATCCCATGTGCTCATGGAGATTTCCCTCAATAAAAAGAAGCCGCCCGGTCTTCACCGGGGGCAGCGACCCGCAAAGCAGCGGAGCGTGAAAGCCAAAGGGCCAGCCGCCGGGCCGCCCCAAGGCAGGCCCAGCCCCCTCGGGGGGCAGCGACCCGCGCAGCGGCGGAGCGTGGGGGCCTTACTTCTTGACGGCGTAGTCTTCCATCGGCTTGTCGTTCGGGGTAGCCCAGGCCGCCTTGGTGTTTTCGTTGGCGACCATGCCGACCTTGGTGTTGGCCGGGGGAATGGGCTGCTCGAACCACTTGGTCCACAGCTTGGCCACTTCACCCGACTTCATCATGGCCTTGACGCTGTCGTCCACGGCCTTCTTGAAGGCGGCGTCGTCCTTGGGGATCATGATGGCGATGGGCTCGACCGACAGCACTTCACCGACGATCTTGAAGTCGGCCGGGTTCTTGGCCTTGGCGATGTTGCCGGCCAGGATGGCGCCGTCCATCACGAAGGCGTCGGCACGGCCGCTCTCCAGCAGCAGGAAGCTGTCGGCGTGGTCCTTGCCGTAGACCTGCTCGAAGTCCACGCCGGTGGCGCGCTCGTTCTTGCGCAGGGTCTGCACGGAGGTGGTGCCGGTGGTGGTGGCGACCTTCTTGCCGTTGAGCTGGGCCACGGAGGTGATACCGGAATTGGCCTTCACCGCGATGCGCACTTCTTCCACGAACGTGGTCACGGCGAAGGAAACGTCCTTCTGGCGCGCGGCGTTGTTGGTGGTGGAGCCGCATTCGATGTCCACCGTGCCGTTCTGCACCAGGGGGATGCGGTTCTGCGAGGTCACCGGCTGGTACTTGATATCCAGCTTGGCCAGGCCGAGCTGCTTCTGGATGTCGCCCAGCACCTTCTGGCAAATTTCCACGTGGTAACCCACGAACTTGCCGTCGCCCAGCGTGTAGGACAGGGCACCCGAGCTTTCACGCACGCCCATCGTCACAGAGCCACTGTCCTTGATCTTCTTCAGGGTGTCGGCGGATTGCGCCAGGGCGGCCGAGCTGGCCAGCATGGCGGCCACGACAAACAACGATTTCTTCATAGAGATGCACCTGTTCTGGTTGGTGGGTTGGAGGAAAGGAAAAAGATATTCAGCCGGGAACCTGGTCCGTGGGGTACTTCCAGAAATCCTTCAAGAGGTAGTTCATGGGCAGGTTCAAGGGCCGGTTGGCCGGGGGGATCGGCTGGTTGAACCAGCGGTCGTAAATGGCGTGGGCCTCTCTGGACTGGATCAGCCGCTTCATCTCGTCATCGACCAGTTTCTTGAACTGCGGGTCGTTCTTCGGCAGCATGATGGCCAGCGGCTCGATGGTCAGGAACTTGCCCACCACCTTGAAGCGGCTGGGGTCGGGCCGCCCCGCGGCCAGGCCGTAGAGCAGCACGTCGTCCATCACGAAACCGTCGGCCTGGCCCTGTTCCACCATCTCGACCGCGCGCGAATGGTCGTCGACCTCCAGGACCGTGATGCCCAGCAGGTATTCGCTGTTGGCGCGGGTCACGGCCTTGAGCGGCGTCGTGCCCTTGGTGGAGACCACTTTTTGCCCCCGGAAGTCGCGCACCACCTGCACCGCGCTGTCCGTGCGCACCAGGTAGCGTGCGCCAGTGATGTAGTGCGGCACGGTGAAGGCCACCTTCTGGCGGCGCTCGGCGTTGTTGGTGGTCGAGCCGCACTCCAGGTCGGCCTGGCCCTCTTCCACCACCGCGATGCGGTTCGCCGGCGTGACCTGCACGAACCGGTGGGCCAAGGTGCCCAGCGCCAGCTTCTGGCGCACGGCTTCGGCGAGCTTCAGACACAGATCGATCGAATAACCCACCGGCTTTCCGCCGGCGTCGAGGAACGAGAACGGCACCGACGACTCGCGGTGCGCCAGCACGATGACGCCCTCTTTCTGGATGCGATCGAGCACCGGACCGGCCCCCACCCACAGCGGCGCGCAAGCCAGGGCCGCGGCCCAGAAAAAACGGTTCAGACAGGCCATGGTGATCACCCCAACGGTTGATCGGTCGGCGACCGATACAGCTCCAGCAACGCGTCCGGCGGTGGCCAGTTCAGGTTCAGCCCCTTGGGCGGAATCGGGCTCTGGAACCAGCGGCGGTAGATTTTCAGGGCCTCGCCCGACTGCATGATCCGCGTCAGGCTGCGGTCCACCACGGCCTTGAACGCAGTGTCGTCCTTGCGCAGCATGCAGGCGTACACCTCGGTCGCCATCGGCTGGCCGACCACGCGCCAGTCCTCGGGCCGGTCGGTCTTGGCGCGCAGCCCGTAGAGCAGGGCCTCGTCCATCAGGAACGCCACTGCCCGCCCGCTCTGCAGCTGCGCGAACGCCTCGCCATGGTCTTTGGCCGTGACGATATCGACGTTCAGGCCGGTGGACTCGCTGTGCAGCATGAGCTGGCGCTCGCTCGTGGTGCCGGCGGTGACAAGCACGCGCCGCCCGCTCAGATCGGCCAGGCCGGAGACACCCGAGTTCACCCGGGTGAGCAGGCGCGAACTGGTCTGGAAGATGGAGACCGAAAACGCCACATGGCGCGCCCGCTCGCGGTTGTGTGTGGTGGAGCCACACTCCAGGTCCACCGAGCCGTTCTGCACCAGTGGAATGCGGTTCTGCGAGGTCACCGGCACCAGCTTGACCGCCAGCGCGGGCAGTTTGAGCTCCTTCTTGATGCTGTCCGTCACCGCCAGCATCAGGTCGTGCGAATAGCCCACCACCTGGCGGCGATCGTCGTAGTACGAGAACGGCACCGACGACTCGCGGTGCCCCAGGTTGATCGTGGCCGTCTGGGAAATCTTCTGCAGCGTGGTCAGCACGGGCGCCTGGGCCTGCGCGTTCAGGGCGCAGCACAGCAGCAGAAGGGAGGGCAGCAAGCGGGTCATGGTCATGGTGTGGCTTGCGGGCTTTAGCGCAAGCGCCATGCCAGTCGGTACAAACCCTAGGACCCGGACTTAAAAAGGGCAAAAAGCCGCGGAATTCGGGCGCCAGGGGCCCCTGCGAAGCGCCGGAGCGAACGGAAATCCGTTTCCCCAGCGACACCCAAAAACGGATTTCCGACCGCCACCGCAGCCGTGGCCACGCGGCCCCGCTCGCTTCGTCAGACCCGCGACGGGGAGCCCGGAAGCACCTGGCCGGTTTCGAGCAGGGTCTTGAGGTTCGAGAGCACCTTCGGCCAGCCGCCCGACACGCCCGCGAGCATCTCGGGATCGCGCTCCAGGTCGGTGTGGGTGACGGTCAGCCGCACGAGCCCGTCCGTGTGCAGTTCGATGTCGAACGCCACCCGCGAGTGTTTCGACGCGTCCTCGGCGTCCGTCGGCCGGGCCCAGGTGTAGACGAGCCGGCGCGGCGCACGGCTCTCGATCACCGTACCGACGATGCGGGCCTCGCCCGAGCCGTCCATGGGCTGGTGCTCCCAGCGCGAGCCGGGCTGCCAGTCCGACACGTTCACATAGCCCGGGCAATCCGTGCTCAGACCGCACCAGTACTGGCGCATCACGTCGGTGTCCACCAGGGCCTGCCACACCTTCTCGGGCGTGGTCGCGATGTAGGTCACGTACACGAAGTCAGGTTTTGTCATGTCCATCCCCTTCCAGTTTCGTCTTGAGATCGTGCAGGGCACCCAGGCGGGCGCGCTCGAATTTTCCAATCCAGCGCTCGTGAATCTCGTGCAGCGGCACGGGGTTCAGGTAGTGCAGCTTTTCCCGGCCCTGCCAGACAACGGCGACAAGGTTGGCCGCTTCGAGCTGCTGCAGGTGCTGCGTCACGGCCTGGCGGGTCATGTCCATGTGCTCACACAGGGCCGAGAGCGTCTGGCCATTGTCCTGGTGCAGCAGATCCAGCAGGCGCCTGCGGCCCGGGTCGGCCAGCGCTTTGAAGACTTTATCGATGTCCGACAACCGGGTTGACAAAATAGGTTCACCACAAGGAACGCGCGCCGTGGGTCAAGGAGGCAGACCCCGGCGCCGCGAACGATGATATGCGTTCGGCGGTGCCGCGGGCCTGGCCAGCGCGGGCGCGGGTGCCGGGTTGGCGGTGCATCAGTCCTTGTCGTGGAGCCGGACGTCGTGGGGGTTGGGCGCGCCCTTGCCGGTTTCCAGCAGCGACTTCAGGCTCACCATGTAGACCGCCCACTTGGTGGTGCAGTGGTACATGAATTCCACCGGCTCCTTCCAGCCCTGGTGTTTGAGGAGCACGACGCAATAGTCGCCCTCCTGCCTCAGGTCCCAGCTGACCGTGGTGCCGATCCAGTCTTCGGGGCCATCGACCACCTGCCACAGCACCCGCTTGGCGGGCTGGAGTTCCAGGACCTTCATGTGGATGGCGCCGAGCTCGGCGCCATCGGACGTGAAGCGAAAAGCGATCACGCTGCCCACCTTGCCCTCCCCTTGCGTGTGGGTCGTCCACCAGCCAGCCAGGCCTTCGCGCGTGCTCAACGCTTTGTAGACCTCATCCGGGGACGATTTGATGCCGACTCTGTTCAGGATATCCACCATGACTGCTCCTTGCGGGTTGATTGAAAACACGGCGTGCGGGGCGGTGGCGGCAGTGCCGATGCCCCAGACACGGATCAGATAATATGCAAGTAAATACTTGCATGTCAAACGACACCGCAAAACCCTGCTGCCAGGCATCTCAAAAATCGAACGTGCTGCGCGGGGTGGCCCGTGTGATGTAAAGGGCGCGGCCCGTGCCGGCTCAGGTGGGCAGGCGGCTCAACGGGTGGCCGCGGTGGGCCTCGCCGGTGTGGTCCTGCGCTGTTGCAGGGCCTCGGCCAGCTCGCGGTCGTGGCCGTAGATGTCGGGATAAAAATGCAGGCGCCCCTGTTTCACCAGCGCCGTGCCATAGGTGATCAGCACCGGCACCGGTGTGGCCAGCCGCACGGTCTGCAAGCGGCCCGCGGCCATGGCTTCGCGCACACGCTGCTCCGTCCACTGGGGCATGTCCTGCAGCACGAACAGGGCCAGCTCCACCGGACGCTCGACGCGCACACAACCGTGGCTGAAGTCGCGGCGGCCCTTGCCAAAGAGCTGCGCCGCGGGCGTGTGGTGCAGGTAGATGTTGTCGCGGTTCGGGAAAGAGAACTTGACCGCGCCGAGCGCATTCTTCGGCCCGGGGCGCTGGCGTATGCGGGCGCGCCCGGCCATCACCTCGGCCAATACGTCCGGGGTGACCTCGGTGCCGATGCGTCCATCGGCCAACACAAATTCCATCTCCTCGCGCGCCAGGTAAGCGGGGTCGCGCCGGAGCTTGGGAACGGTTTCGCTGCGCGCGATCGACGGCGGCACGTTCCAGTAGGGGCTGAACTCGATGCTGCGCATTTCCTCTCCGAACACGGGCGTGCGCGTGTCCAAGGCCTTGCCCACGATGATCTTCATGGTCTGGTGGATGACGATGCGGCCTTCGCGGATCTCGTAGGCCCGCAGCACGAACTCCGGGATGTTGACCACGATCATGCGTTCGGCCTCGGTCAGCGGCGTCCAGCGCAGCCGCTCCAGATTGAGGGCGATCTGCTGCGCGCGCTCGCCCGGCGTCACCCGCAACGCGGCCCAGGTGTCCTTGCCGACCACACCGTCCACCTCCAGCCCATGGCGCTCCTGGAACCGCTGGACCGCTTCCACCCACACGCCTTCGTAGACCGCCGGCAGCGGCTCGTCGGCGGCCAGGTCGCCCAGCAGTCGCAGCCGTTCGGCCAGCAAGGCCATGCCGGCCCAGGTCTGACCGGGCTCCAGCTTGCCGGGTCGGCCCGGTTTCTGACGGGCCGGGTGCGGCAACGGGGGCAGTTCCTGCTGCCAGGCGGGGTGGTCCGCCAGCGCCCGCATGCGGGCCAGGGCCTGGCGCAGCGCTTCGTACTGCGACAAGCGTGGCGCGGCCTCGCGCACCAGATCGGCCAGCCGTCCGGCCCGTAGGCCCTCGCGCAGCCGTGCCGCCGGGTCAAAGCCATCGCGCGGTGGCGGATCGAAATGGTGACCGATCTGGCGTGGGTCCAGCCGGCCCTGGTGCAGGTCGCTCAGATAGCGCTGCATGGCCCCGCTGAGCGCCTGCGCCAGCCGCTCCTGGGCCTGGTCATCCAGTGCAGGCTCCAGGGCCGCTTCGGCCACCTGCCGGCCCAGCGCATCGACGCCGTAGTCTTCGGCCACCAGCCCATGACCGGGCGCATCGGCCAGCAGCTCCACCGCCTGCCAGGCCTGGGGCCTGGGCCGGCCCGCGTCGAACCACAACGGCGCCTCGGACGCCCAGGCAACACCCGTGGCCAGCCCCAGCGCGAGCGCCAGGCTGCGCAGGGAGTGCAAGAAGGTGGGCAGGGTGGGCATGCCGTCATGCGCCGGGGCGGGCGTTGAACGTTGGACCCACAAAGTCTAAAGGTGGCCGGCCCAGGTGGGATGCAAGCGGGTGTCAGATGTTCAACGGTCGGTCGCTACCGGACGGGCTCCTTGAGGTCGTGGGCGCCTTCGGCAGCAGCTTGTACCGGCCATATCGGGTCCATCAGCACACGGACCCACTCGGTATCTGCGGGCAACGCTCCGGGTTCATCCACACCCAGGCCTTCGGGCGCCTCGCCTGGACGGTACACATAGGTGCCAAACAACCGATCCCACATCGGTAACACGGCGGCGTAGTTGCCCTGCACGCCCACGGCGTGGTGCCAGCGGTGCAGTTCGGTGCCCACGAGCAGGTGATTGAAAACGCCCACCCGACTGTCCACGTTGAAGTGAGACACCAGGCCCTGCACGCCTGTGACCACATTGGCGACGAACAGCGCCTCAACCGAAACCCCCAGCAACCAGGGGGGAACCGTCAATATCAGACGCACCATGACCGTGTTGAACGGATGCGCCACAGCGTGCATCAACACATAGACCTGCTGAGGCAGATGGTGCGCCGCATGCACACGCCAGAGCCAACGGCCCAGTGGTCCTTTGCCTTCGTGGCTCGCGCGGTGCAGCGCGTACCACAGGCCATCGGTGACCAGCAGCGACAGCAAGGCCGCCGGCAACACCGGCAAACCCGACAACCACGCGGTCGGCTGCAACCAACCCATGTTCAGAACCAACCACGACGCCGCCACGTTGCCCACACCCACGGTGGCGGCCCCGATGACCAGGAACGGAAGATCACGTCGCAAAAAAAGCCGCGCCGTCATCTGCCAGCGCTTCTGCATCGGCCAGAACGTCTCCAGCAGCACAAGCGCCAACACCAACGCGGCAATGAACAGGCCATGCATGGCACCCAGCTCCCCCTTGGGAAGCATCAACTGGTGCGTGAGATAGGCAATGGTCACCACGGCGATGCAGGGGTAGGCCAGGTAGCGGATGAACACGCGAATCATGCGGAAACTCCGGTGAAAGTGGCGTCAGGACACACTGGACACCTTGTCCAGTTACGAGCATTGAAGCCACAATCGTGATCGGAAAGACCACCCGGCGCCCGCACGGCTCACGGCTCGGGCGTCAAGTTATGGACGACACGGGGGAATGTGTGCAGAAACCAGCGGCCCAAGCCAAGCCAACGCCCCGATCGCCATCGGGCACAAGAACGCTCGCGACGCCGGCTACCAAAGCGCAAGCGCCTCGCGCGGACCGCCGTGTGCACCGCACGCGCAGGGCCTTGCGCGACGCCCTGTTGGCCCTGCTGCCCGAAGTCGGCTGGGACCACATCGACGTGGCCACGCTCTGCGAACGCGCCGACATCGGACGGTCCACGTTCTACCTTCACTACACCGACAAGACCGCGCTGCTGCGCGGAGCCTTCAGCGACCTGCAGGAACACCTGCTCTCCCATCTGGACACAAGGAGCGAAGCCGCAAGCCCTTTCCCGTTTCTGCCAGGCCTGCTGAACCATGTGCACGAACAGCAAAAGGTGTTCAGGGCCTTGCTCGGCCGCCGTTCCAGCCACGCCGTACAAGCGCACTTCCAGGACCTGCTGGTCTCGTTGTTCAGCCCGCCCAAGCCGCCGCGCGGCAGCAGAAAAGCGCCCCTGGCCAACGCCCGCGCCGACATGCTGGCGGGCAGCCTGTTTCACCTGCTCGTCTGGTGGCTGGGCAGCGCCAGACCCCATTCACCCAGCGAGGTGGAGGCGATGTTCCTGGCGTTTTCCGTATGCGACACGCAGGTGACCTTGCGTTCGGCGTGAGGGCAAGGGGAGGCAGGGCCGTGAACGAGGTCCAGGCGTCGAGCAAGGCCATGTGGTGCCCCGCCCCAGTGGCGGGCTGGCGCGACGCACCGCCTCAAGCGCTCATTGGCCCAGCGACGCCTCGCTGCTGGAGTCGATGCTGGCGATCTCCCGGCCGTTGAACGTGCGCCGGACCACCGTGGTGGACTCGGCCACCTCGGTAATGGCGGGCAGGCCCCGCATGCGAACCGTGGTGGACTGCCGCAGCTTGACCGTGGCCGACAGCCAGGGGAAGCCGGAGGGCTCGATGCTGACCAGTTCCATGTTGTTGTTCACCGATGCATTGGTCGCCCGGAAGGCCGCGCTGGCGTCCTTCAGGTACTCGCACAGTTCCTCCTTGCCGCCCACAAACTGTGACTCTCCCCGAGCGGTCTGCGAACGCAGGTCGACCTTGAGATCGGCCGCATAGGCGTCGCACATCCCATCCTCGCCTCGCAGCATCATCTGGTCCTGCTTCTGCATCCAGCTCATCATGCTCGGCGCAGAAAAGACAAAGCGGCTGTGTCCATAGAACGCAGCCGCCAGCACGCCGAGCCAAAACAGTTTTCTCATGTCCTCTTCCCCTTTTTGAAACCGCCTCAACCCGGGCGGCCGCGCATTGTCGCAGAGCAAAAAGGCGGGCCGCCCACGTGCACGGTCAACGGGGAAACTGGCCCTCGCTGCGAGACGTCATCTCGGCGATCTGCAGCGACCGGACGGTGCGCCGCAAGACGTAGGTGGTTTCACCCACCTCGTTCAGCGTGCGCAGGCCCGGCAGCGTGAAGGTGGTGATTTGCCGCACCTTGACCTTGGCCGTCATCCAGGGGAAATCGGAGCGTTCCAGGCTGACCAGCTCGGTGCGGGTGTCGATGGCCGGCTTGAGCACCCGGACGTGGGCGTTGGAGGCCCGGACGTAATCGCACACATAGTTCTTGCCGCCATCCACCTGCCATTCCCCCTTCGGGTGACCCGCGCGGATGTTCACGTTCACATCAAAAGCGAAGTCGTCACAGACGCCCTCCTTCATCGCGAACACCGCCTGTTCGTGCGCCTCGATCCACCCGAGCGCCCGGCTCTTCGACAGCGCCCACTCGCTGTGTCCATAAAAAACCGCGACCAACCCGCCGAGCCACAACAATCGCTTCATCGTTCCTCCCTCTGGTGATACCGCCTCCGACCCGGGCGGCCGCATATTCTCTTCGACGATCAACGCCGGGGGGCATGCTGGTGGTGCACTGGCAGCCCGATCCGAGCGGAATGTGTATGGGGGAAAAAGCGCCCGTCTGGACCCCCAGGCCACAGATGGAGTCCACCAGGCGCCCAACCCCGCCGCCCACAGGGCATTCCATCCACACACCGGGCCCGCGCCGCTATACTGCGCCTTGCTCCGGGGTGCACGGACCGAAAGGTCCAGCGCTGAGATGGTTGAAAAACCGAACCCGTGAACTTGATCTGGCTAGTACCAGCGAAAGAAGAGCGCAGCCCCCAGGGCCTGCATCCCCGGCCCGTCCCTCGCGCGATGGGTCCGTCCACGCCACCAGTGGGCCCGGGTGCATGTTTTGACGGGCGGTCTCCGGAGCATCCACAGCCCCACACAGGAGACCGCCGCCATGAACGCCCCCGACAAGATTCCCTTCGCCGACCAGTTCGCGCTCAGCCGCGAGCCCTTCCCCGCTTCGCGCAAGATCTACGTGCCCGGCTCGAACGAGAGCATCCGCGTGCCCATGCGCGAGATCGCGCTGAGCAACGGTGAGCAGGTCACGGTGTACGACACCTCCGGCCCCTACAGCGACCCGAGCGCCGCCATCGACGTGCGCACCGGCCTGGCCGATGTGCGCGGCGCCTGGATCGCGGCGCGTGGTGACACCGAGACCTACACCGGCCGCCAGCGCGCCGCGCTGGACGACGGCGTGAAAAACGAAGCGCAGAACAACGGCACCACCATCGAACGCATCGAGGCCCTGCGCGCCGAGGCCGCCGGCCTGCAGCGCACGCCACGCCGCGCGAAGAGCGGCATGAACGTCTCGCAGATGCATTACGCGCGCAAAGGCATCGTCACCCCCGAGATGGAGTACGTGGCCCTGCGCGAAAACGGCAAGCGCGAGTGGATGCGCGAGTACCTGGGCGACCCGGCGCGGGAAGCGCGCCTGCGCGGCAACCCCATGGGCGCGCGCATTCCCGATGTGTTCACGCCCGAGTTCGTGCGCGACGAGGTGGCGCGCGGCCGCGCCATCATCCCGGCCAACATCAACCACCCCGAGGTCGAGCCCATGGCGATCGGGCGCAACTTCGGCGTGAAGATCAACGCCAACATCGGCAATTCGGCCGTGACGTCCAGCATCGAGGAAGAAGTGGACAAGCTGGTGTGGGCGATCCGCTGGGGCGCCGACAACGTGATGGACCTGTCCACCGGCAAGAACATCCACACCACGCGCGACTGGATCGTGCGCAACAGCCCGGTGCCCATCGGCACCGTGCCGATCTACCAGGCGCTGGAAAAAGTGGGCGGCGTGGCCGAAGACCTGACCTGGGCGATCTACCGCGACACGCTGATCGAGCAGGCCGAACAGGGCGTGGACTACTTCACCATCCACGCCGGCGTGCGCCTGGCCTACATCCACCTCACGGCGCAGCGCCGCACCGGCATCGTCTCGCGTGGCGGCTCCATCCTGGCCAAGTGGTGCATCACGCACCACAAGGAGAACTTCCTCTACACGCACTTCGACGAGATCTGCGAAATCATGAAGGCCTACGATGTGAGCTTCTCGCTCGGCGACGGCCTGCGCCCCGGCAGCGGTGCGGATGCGAACGACGAAGCGCAGTTCGCCGAACTCAAGACACTGGGCGAGCTGACCCAGGTGGCCTGGAAGCACGACGTGCAGACCATGATCGAGGGCCCCGGCCACGTGCCCATGCACCTGATCCAGGCCAACATGGACGAGCAGCTGAAGCACTGCCACGAGGCGCCGTTCTACACCCTGGGCCCGCTGACCATCGACATCGCACCCGGCTACGACCACATCGCCTCGGCCGTGGGCGCGGCCATGATCGGCTGGATGGGCACCTCCATGCTCTGCTACGTGACGCCCAAGGAACACCTGGGCCTGCCCGACCGCGACGACGTGAAGCAGGGCATCATTGCCTACAAGATCGCGGCCCACGCGGCCGACATCGCCAAGGGCCACCCGGGCGCCCGCGCGCGCGACGACGCCATGAGCAAGGCGCGTTTTGAATTCCGCTGGCGCGACCAGTTCGCCCTGGGCCTGGACCCGCAGACCGCCGAGGACTACCACGACGAAACCCTGCCCAAGGACTCGTCGAAAGAGGCGCACTTCTGCTCCATGTGCGGGCCGAAGTTCTGCTCCATGAAGATCACGCAGGACGTGCGCGACTACGCCGCCGCCAAGGGTGTGAGCGACGAGCAGGCGCTGAGCGAGGGCATGGCGCAGAAGAGCGCGGAGTTCAAGGCCGTGGGTGGCGAGTTCTACGTGCCCGTGTCGTCGCTGACCACGAAGGGCTGAGCCATGGCGTCCATCGGGATTGCAGGGGCCGGCCTGCTGGGCCGCTTGCTGGCCTGGCGGCTGAGCGCCACACACGAGGTCACCGTGTTCGACCCGGCCGATGGGCCGCAGGCCACCAGCGACGGCCGGGGCGCCGCGGCGTTCACGGCCGCGGGCATGCTCAGCCCGCTCGCCGAGCTGGAAACCAGCGGTCCCCGTGTCGCCGAACTCGGCTGGCGTTCCATCGCACTGTGGCGCGAGATCGCCCAGGCGCTGAGCCACGCGCCCTTGGCGGCCAGCGCCTTGCCCGAGGCCTGTGGCACCTGCACCGCCTGCGCGCCCGCAGCGGGCGCAGCCGAGCCGGCCGACATCCACTTCCGTGCGCTCGGCAGTCTGCTGCTGGCCCACGGCAGCGACCTGGGCGCCGCGCGCCGCGTGCTCGCGCGCCTGGAGACCGCGCCGAACCTGGCCGCCGGGCTGCCCACGCCGCAGGCCCTGGACCGCGCGGCCCTGGCCGCGCTGGAACCCAGCATCGACCCGCGCCTGCACGCCTGGCTGCTGCCGGGCGAGGGGCAGATCCTGCCGCTGCAGATGCTGCCGGCGCTGTGCGCGGCATCGCCCCGCGTGCGCTGGCACTGGAACACCCGGGTGCGCGAGGTGACCCCGGGGCAGCTGCGGCTGGAAGACGGATCGTCGCCGCGCTTCGACCTGGCCATCGACGTGCGCGGCGTGGGCGCCCGGCCCGACGCGCCGGTGCGTGGCGTGCGCGGCGAGGTGGTGTGGCTGCAGGCCCCGGGCGTGACGCTGCACCGCCCGGTGCGCCTGCTGCACCCGCGCCACCGCGTCTACATCGTGCCGCGCCCCTGCGACCACATCGTCATCGGCGCCAGCGAGATCGAGAGCGAAGACCGCTCGCCGGTGAGCCTCAAAAGCGCGGTGGAGCTGATGGCCGCGGCACAGAGCGTGATCCCCGAGCTGGCCGAGGCGCGCATCGTGCACCTGGAGACCAACCTGCGCCCCGCCCTGCCCGACAACGAGCCCCACACCCACGTGGAACCCGGCCTGCTGCGCATCAATGGGCTGTTTCGGCATGGCTGGCTGTTGGCGCCGGCATTGGTGGAGGATGCGCTGACTCAGGTGGATGTCGCGTCTCGCGCACCCGAAGACCCTCACCCCAACCCTCTCCCGCAAGCGGGAGAGGGGGTTTCACGCCATCACACCACCCTCGCGACAGAAGGGCCTTCACTCCCTCGCCCCTCTGGGGAGAGGGCTGGGGTGAGGGGCACGCCTGAGCAAACGCCTGAGTCACACCAGAACCACTGACCCAGGTTCACCCAAGGAATGCCCATGCCAGACACCCTTACCCATCAAGAAGCCCAACTGCGCTTCAACGAGCACACCCTGCCCTGCCCCGAAGGCCTGACGCTGGCTGCGCTGCTGGATGCACAAGGCGTGGACGTCAACAAAGTGGCCACGGCTGTGAACGGCGAGTTCGTGCCGCGATCGCTGCGTGCTCAAACGCGTCTTTCAGCTGGCGACGCCGTGCTGACCTTTCAAGCCATCGTTGGAGGCTAGACCGATGAGCAACGCAACTCAGACCTGGGCGCCCTACGGCGTCGAACTGCAAAGCCGCTTCCTGCTCGGCACGGCGGGCTACCCCTCGCCGCAGGTGCTGGCAGAGAGCATTGCCGCCAGCGGCACGCAGGTGGTCACTGTGGGCCTCAAGCGCACGCTGGCGGCCGGGGGCGACAACGGCTTCATCGACATCATCCGCACGGCGATGCGCGAGCGCGGCGCACAACTGCTGCCCAACACCGCCGGCTGCCGCACCGCGCGCGAAGCCATCGCGCTGGCGCACATGGCGCGCGAGCTGTACGGCACGCACTGGATCAAACTCGAAGTGGTGGGCGACGAGCACACCCTGCAGCCCGACCCCTGGGGCACGGTGGAGGCGGCGGCGCAGCTGACCAAAGACGGTTTCGCGGTCTTCCCCTACTGCACCGACGACCTCGTGACCTGCCAGCGCCTGCTCGACGCGGGCTGCGAGTTGCTGATGCCCTGGGGCGCGCCCATCGGCTCGGGCCAGGGCCTCATCAACCCGTTCGCGCTGCGCACCCTGCGCGCGCGGCTGCCCGGCGTGCCGCTGGTGGTGGACGCCGGCATCGGCTCGCCCTCGCACGCGGCCGCCGCGATGGAGCTGGGCTTTGACGCCGTGCTGCTGAACTCGGCGGTGAGCCAGGCGGTGGACCCAGTGCGTATGGCGCGCGCCTTCGGCCAGGCGATCGAAGCCGGCCGCGGCGCGTTCGAGGCCGGTGTGATGGCGCCGCAGGACATGGCCGTGGCGAGCACGCCGGTCAGCGGACACCCCTTCCTGATTCAGTGAATCACCCCCCGCGCCGCTTCGCGTCACCCCCTCGCTCGCCTGTGGCGGGAGGGGGGCGGCACCTGAGGCCCGGCAAAGCCGGTTCCTCGGTGCCTCTGGGCTGCGTTGTGGCATGCGCAACAGGTCGCGCTCCGGCGCCCTAGGACAACCCACATGACACCTGTGATCTGGAGCATCGCCGGCACCGACAGCGGCGGTGGCGCCGGCCTCTCGGCCGACCAGCGCGCGGCCGACGCCTTTGGCGTGCACCTGTGCCCCGTCGTCGCGGCCGTCACGGCGCAGAGCACGACGGCGGTGACACACATCGAGACCATGTCGCCCGCGCTGCTGCAAGCCCAGCTGGACGCGCTGGCCGACGACATGCCGCCGCGCGTGATCAAGACCGGCCTGCTGGGCAGTGCGGCGAACGCGCGCGTGGTGGCGCAGATGGTGGACCGGCTGCGCGAGCGCGGCCCGGTGGCCCTGGTGGTGGATCCGGTGCTGCGCGCCAGCACCGGCGCGGCGTTCGCGGGCGAGGAGCTGCTGGCCGCCTACCGCAGCGAGCTGCTGCCACGCGCCACGGTGATCACACCCAACCGCCGCGAGGCCTCGGCCCTGCTCGGCCTGGGCGGAGCCGACACCGAGCCAGCCCCGAGCGACAGCCGTGCCGCCGACACGCCCGCGCTCGCCGCGCGTCTGCAGGCACTGGGCGCGGGCACCGTCTGCATCACCGGGGGCGACGCCAGCGACACCCTGGCCAACGACTGGCTGCAATCGCCCCACGCGCACGGCTGGCTGAGCCTGCCGCGCGTAGACACCCCGAACCACCACGGCACCGGCTGCACCTTCGCCTCGTCGCTGGCGGCAGCGCTCGCACTGGGCTGGGTGACGGCGGACGCCGCTGTGCTCGCCAAGATGGCGACCACCCACGCGCTGCGCCACGCACGCGCCGTTGGCGCGGGTGCCGGGCCTGTGATCGCGCAGCCGGGTTTCGGCAACGACCCGACGCTGCTGCCACGCCTATCGCTCGACACGCTGGCGCCCGCCACCTGGCGCCAGCGCGAGCGCGCAAGGGACCCGGGCGTCTACGCCATCGTGGACAGCGCCGAGCGCGTGCAGGCCGTGCTGCGCGCGCGCCCCACCGTGCCCACCATCCAGCTGCGCATGAAGCGCCCGACCGGCTTGGACGACGCCATGTGGTCGCGGCAGTTGCACGACGCCATCGCCCGCAGCCGCCACGCCGCCGAAGCGGCTGGCGCCACGCTGGTGATCAACGACCACTGGCAGCTCGCGCTGCGAGCCGGCGCGCGCGCGCTGCACCTGGGGCAGGAAGATCTGCTGGCGCTCACGCCCGCCGATCACGCACAGCTGCGGGCCGCGCGCGAGCAGGGCGTGATGCTCGGCCTGAGCTCGCACAGCCTGTGGGAGCTGTGCCGTGCCGCGGCGCTGCTGCCCGACCTGATCGCCTGCGGTCCGGTCTGGCCCACCACCACCAAGGACATGCCCTGGCTTCCCCAAGACCTGGACAACCTGGCCTGGTGGGCCCACATGGCCCCCGCGCCCGTGGTGGGCATTGGCGGCGTGCTGGCGCCCGAGCAACTGCGGGCGGTGGCCGAAGCGGGCGCGGCCGGGGGTTGCGTGGTGCGCGGGTTGGGCGACGACCCGTCGAAGACGCTGCCAGCCTGGCTGAACGCCTGGCAGGCGGGCCAGGCTGGCCGGTCCCCGGTGCCGGCCCTGCCCCACGCCACACTGCCGGTGGCGGGCCTTGCCTCGCCGCTCGACACAGAGCACGGAGCACCAACCCCCTCGGCCTGACCGCCCGCCGCACGCACGCCTGGATGGGGCACGGCAGCGGCCGCACGCTCATGGGGCGGCCGCCGTGGCGCAACGCCAGCGCGCGCAACCGTGCGTCGATCCCATGCCCACGCGGCGCGGCTTGCGTCGACAATGCGGCCACGGTCCGCCCCTCTATGCCAGCGCCGAGGAAGCCCCACCATGAACGCCCGACACCAGCTCCCGCTTGAGTCCGTCCTTGCCGCCACCGACTTTTCGGTGGCCTCGGCGCGCGCCACCCTGCGCGCGGCGCTCATCGCCCGCGAGTGTGGCGCGGGCCTGCACCTGCTGCACGTCATCAACAACAGCCTGTTCGTCGGCATGCACGCCTGGCTGGACAACAGCGGACAGTGGCAGGAGCGCATGACCGAACAGACGCGCCAGAGCCTGCTCGACGAGGTGCAGCGCCTGGAAGCCCAGGGCCACGCGCACGCGCAGCCGCACCTGGCCACCGGCCAGCCGGTGCGCGCGATCTGCACACAGGCCAGCGCCCTGGGCGCGGGGCTGGTGGTGGTGGGCGCGCGCGGTGCCAACCCGCTGCACCACCTGTTGATCGGCACCACCGCCGAACGCCTGCTGCACCAGACGGAGAGGCCCCTGCTCGTGGTGCGAACCGAAGCCGAAGCGCCGTACCAGCGCGTGCTGGTGCCGCTGGATTTTTCACCGTGGTCGGAGCAGGCCATCGTGGTGGCCGGCGCGGTGGCGCCAGGCGCCCACCTGATCCTGATGCACAGCTTTTCCATTCCGTTCGAGGAAAAACTGCGCTTCGCCGGCGTGGACGACGCCACGCTGGAGCACTACCGCGAACGCGCGCGCATCGACGCGAGCGACCACCTGCAGGCGCTGGTGGACCGCAGCGGCCTGCTGCCCGATCGGTTCACGCTGAGCCTGACCGAAGGCGACGCGCCCATGCACATCCTGCAGCAGGCGAACGAACGCGGCTGCGACCTGATCGCGATCGGCAAACACGGCCGCCAGGCCGCCGAAGAGCTGCTGCTGGGCAGCGTGACCCAACACGTGCTGACCGAGGCGGTGTGCGACGTGCTGGTCTCCACCCCGCACGACAACAACGGCAAGGCTTGACGCCAACGGTGACAAAAAAACGGCCCCGGACAAGGGGGCCGTTTTCATGGGCAGGGTGCGCTCAGTTTGTGGCCTTGGAAACGGCCATGTGAACCACTTGCCGGTCCAGGATTTCTTCGGGTTCCTGCGCCTCCTGCACCGTGGGCTGGTCCAGCCCTTGTTGCAAACGCTGCATGTCCAGGTCGCCGGTCCACTTGGCCACCACCAGCGTGGCCACGCCGTTGCCCACCAGGTTGGTCAGGGCGCGGGCCTCGCTCATGAAGCGGTCGATGCCCAGGATCAGCGCCAGGCCGGCCACCGGCACACCACCCACGGCCGAGAGCGTGGCGGCCAGCACGATGAAACCGCTGCCGGTGATGCCGGCCGCGCCCTTGGAGGTGAGCAGCAGCACGGCCAGCAGGGTCAGCTGCTGCACCAGCGTCATGGGCGTGTCGGTCGCCTGGGCGATGAACACCGCGGCCATGGTCAGGTAGATCGAGGTGCCGTCCAGGTTGAACGAATAGCCGGTGGGGATCACCAGGCCGACCACCGATTTCTTGGCGCCCAGGTTTTCCATCTTCTCCATCATGCGCGGCAGCACCGATTCGCTCGACGAGGTGCCCAGCACGATCAGCAGCTCTTCCTTGATGTAGCGGATGAACTTCACGATGGAAAAACCGTGCAGGCGGCTGATGATGCCCAGCACCACGAACACGAACAGCAGGCAGGTCAGGTAGAAGGTGCCCATGAGCTTGCCCAGCGAGAACAGCGAGTCGATGCCGTACTTGCCGATGGTGAAGGCCATGGCGCCGAACGCGCCGATGGGCGCCACCTTCATGATGATGCCGACGATGTCGAACAGCACGTGCGAGCTCTTCTCGATGAAGTCGAACACCATGGTGCCGCGGCCACCGAACTTGTGCAGCGCGAAGCCGAACAGCACCGAGAACAGCAGCACCTGCAGGATGTCGCCCTTGGCGAAGGCGTCCACCACCGAACTCGGGATCACGCCCATCAGGAAATCGACCGTGCCCTTCATCTTGCCGGGCTCGGTGTAGGCCGCGATGGCCTTGGTGTCGAGCGAGGCGGCGTCCACGTGCATGCCCGAGCCGGGCTGGATCAGGTTCACCACCAGCAGGCCGATGAGCAGCGCCACCGTGGACACGACCTCGAAGTACAGCAGCGCCAGGCCGCCGGTCTTGCCGACCTTCTTCATGTCTTCCATGCCGGCGATGCCCACCACCACGGTGCAGAAGATGATGGGGGCGATGATCATCTTGATGAGCTTGATGAAGGCGTCGCCCAGCGGCTTCATCTGCTCCCCGAGTTCGGGGTGGAAGTGGCCCAGCAGCACGCCGACGGTGACGGCGAACAGGACCTGGACGTAGAGGGATCTGTAAAACGGCTTGCGCGCGGTGCTCGGTGTCATGGGTTTGTCTCCAGGAGAGGCTTGTCGTGGTGGAGGCACCGTGTGGCGGCGCCGGCCGGCATCCCGTGTTCGGGACAGGCGGGACGATACGCACCACGGCGGGGCACGCCAACTGTGGCGTTCAACAGTCGTAGTACTACGTACGCCGAGGTCCCGGCCAGCGGTCAGCCGGTGATCAGCGCATTCCGCACGTCGTTCAGCAGCCCTGGACCCAGGCTGCGCCGCAGGCCGTCCCAGGCCGGTTGCACCGCCTGGCGCAGCGCCGCTCGTTCGGCGGCGCTGGGTTCGTGCAGCATCACGCCCGGCGTGCGCCGCAGCATGGCCAGGGCCTGCCGATCCAGATCGGCCGAAAGCCGGTTGCCGTGCGCCAGCGCGTCTTCCAGCGCGCTGGCGAGCAGCCTGTGGTCGGCCTGCGAGAGGCTGGCCCAGAAACGCGGGTTGCTCACCACCGCGTAGCCCAGGTAGCCATGCTGCGTCAGCGTCACGTGCGGCTGCCAGGGCGCCAGGCCCTGGGTGAGGAAGTTGGAGAGCGGGTTTTCCGCGGCATCGACCACGCCGCTGGCCAGCGCGCGCTGCGTCTCGCCAAACGGCAGCACCACCGGTCGCGCACCCAGTGCCCGCATCTGCGCGGCCAGCACGCGCGAGGCCTGCACCCGCACCCGCAGACCGCGGAAATCGGCCGGCGTGCGCAGCGGCCGGGTGGCACTCATCTGCTTGAAACCGTTGTCCAGAAAACCCAGGCCCAGCATCTGTTGGCGGCCCAGGCGTTGCAGCAACCCGCGCCCCACGGCGCCCTGCGTCACGCGCCGCACCTGCGCCAGATCGGCAAACAGGTAGGGCAGATCGAACACCTCGAACTCGGGCACACCCGCGTTGCCGAACTTGGAGAGCGAAGGCGCCAGCATCTCGACCGCACCCAGGCGCAGCGCCTCCATCTCGTCGTCATCGCCCCAGAGCTGCGAGTCGGGGAACACCTCCACGCGGATGCGGCCGCCGCTGCGTTCGTGCACCAGCGCCTGGAAGCGCAACGCCATCTGGCCCTTGGGCGTGTCCGGCGCCACCACGTGCGAGAAGCGCAGCAGCACCGCCGGCTTGGCCGCCAAGCTCACGCCACCGGCCACCGCGCACGCAGCGCCCAGCAGCGTACGGCGTAGCCAGCGCGGCGAACGGGCCGGGGCATTGTTCCTGGGGGCGACCATGCTCGCTATGCTAGCGGGCAAGCCCACCACCATGGTCACCGAACCGACGCTCGACTTCCAAACGCTGGACCTGGACACGCGCCAGGCCTCGGCGCTCACGCGCCGCGCCGTCGCCTGGCTGGGCGCACTGCTGCTGCTGGTGGCCGCGTCGGCGGTGGCGATGGTGCTGTTCCTGCGCAGCGAGGAAGCGCGTGAAGCAGACCGCCGCCACACGGCCGATGCCGAGTGGCTCGACCAGACCCTGCAGTTCCACTTCCGTCGGCTGGAAGGCGATCTGGGTGTGATGGCGCTGCAGGCCCGGCAGGTGATGAGCGCCACCAGTGCGGCCCCGCTCACCGGCCCATGGTGGCGCGAGGCGGGCCTGGTGGAGGCCCATGGCTGGTTGCCCGCCGATCAGGCCGAGGCCAGCGACCAATGGCCCGGCTTTCTGAAGGAGGCCGCGCGCCAGCCCCACAACGCCGCCGCCCTGGCCACCATGCTCGACACCACGCGCGGCCTGCAGCGCCCGGCCTACGCCGGGCCGCTGGCACGCGCCGACGGCGGCCCGGGCCGCCAGCTCTGGCTGGCCGTGCCACTGTTCGAGCAGGGCCGCTTCGTGGGCGCCGCCGTGGCGATGGTGCCGGTCGACGCCGTGTTGACGGCGTTCATCCCGGCCTGGTTCCTGCAAGACCACCGCCTGGTGCTGGACGACGAAACCACACCGCTGGCACCGGCGGGGAACGGGGCGCGCTTTCTCGCGCCCATCAATCTGCCCGGTGCGCAGCTGGGGCTGTGGGTGGAGTCGCAGGGCAGCCAGGCGCCGCTGGCGCCGCGCGCCTTTTTCGCGGTGGCGCTGGTCTGCCTGGCCGGCATGTTGCTGACGCTGGTGGCGCTGTGGCGCGACATCCAGCGCCGCCAGCGCGCCGAGGCGCGGCTGCAGACCCAGCTGGCGCTGCGCACCGCCATGGAGCGCTCGGTCGCGCTGGGCCTGCGCGCCTGGGACCGGGCCGGCCACCTGCGCTACGCCAACCCCGCCTTCGGCCGCCTGGTGGGCTGGACGCCCCAGGAACTGACCGCACAGACCGGCGCTCCACCGTACTGGCCGAGCGAGCAAGGGGATGAATTCGAACAGATGCGCCGACACGCGGACGACGCCGCGGCACAGGCCGGCACCGAGCTGCAGCTGCAGCACCGCGACGGCCACCGGCTCGACGTGCTGGTGCACAGCGCCCCGCTGGCGCTGGCCAGCGGCGAGGTGGTGGGCTGGGTGGGGTCGGTGCTGGACATCACCGAGCGCCGGCGGATCGAGCGCCTGGCCGCGCGCCAGCAGGAATTGCTCGAAGCCTCGGGCCGGCTGGTGGCCATGGGCGAAGTGGCGTCCACCCTGGCACACGAGCTCAACCAGCCGCTGGGCGCGCTCAGCAGCTTTGCCAACGGTCTGCTCAACCGCATGCGCGAGCAGCGCATCGCGTTCGACGACATCGTGCCGGTGGTCGAGCGCATGGAACGCATGGCCGAAAAGGCCGGCCGCGTGATCCAGCGCGTCAACGCGTTCGCGCGCCGCCAGGACATGACCCGCCAGCCCCTGGCACTGCGGCCCTTCGTGGCGCGGGTGGCCGCGGGTGCGCCGTTGCCCGAGGGCGTGGCGCTCGATCTGCAGCTGCCACCGGGCGACGGCCCCACCGTGCCGGCCGATGCGCTGCTGCTCGAAAACGCGCTGCACAACCTGGTGCTCAACGCCGGCGAGTGGGCGCCGCGCAGCGGGCGCACGCCAGCGCGCGTGCGGGTGGACCTGGTGAGCAGCGACGGCATGGTGGGCGTGCGCGTGGCCGACAGCGGCCCGGGCGTGCCCCCGGAGCAGCTGGGCACGATCTTCGACGCCTTCGCCAGCCACAAACCCGGCGGCATGGGCATGGGCCTGGCGATCTGCCGCTCCATCGTCGAGGCGCACCACGGACGCGTCGAAGTGGAGCGCAGCGCCGCGCTGGACGGCGCAGAATTCACCCTGTGGCTACCCTTGCAATGAACCCCACCGTCCACCTCATCGACGACGACACGGACTTCCGCGAAGGCCTGGCCTGGCTGCTCGATTCGCGCGGCCTGCCCACGCGCAGCTGGACCGGGGGCGACGCCTTCCTGCAGGCCCTGCGCAGCGGCGAAGTGCCCAACGACTGCTGCGTGGTGCTGCTCGACATCCGCATGGAACCGCTCTCGGGCCTGGCCACCTTCGAACAGCTCAAGGCCCTGCCCTGGCCCTGGCCGGTGCTGTTCCTCACCGGCCACGGCGACGTCAGCATGGCCGTGGCCGCGGTGAAGAACGGCGCCTGGGACTTCCTGGAAAAACCGTTCCAGAACAACCTGCTGGTGGACAAGGTGGAGGCCGCGCGCCAGGCCGCCGTGACGCTGCACACCGAATCGCAGGACCGGTTGCGGTTCCAGCAGGCGCTGGCGGCGCTGAGCGCACGCGAGCGCGAGGTGCTGACCGAGCTGCTGGCGGGCCACTACAACAAGAACATCGCCGACCACCTGGGCATCACCCAGCGCACGGTGGAATTCCACCGCGCCAACATCTTCGAGAAGCTGCAGGTGCAATCGGCCGTGGAGCTGGCCCACCGCATGGGCCGGCTGGGCAGCAGCAGCGGCGGCGGCGGCGGCTGAACCCCGCGCGGGTTTGGCACACTCGGGGCCCCGCTTCGTTCCCCCCCGCGCCCATGACCGCCCCCGCCGACCAGGACCTGCCCCCGCTGAACCCCACGCCACCCGGCCTGTACCGCCACTACAAGGGCGGCTGGTACGAGGTGATTGCACCCCCAGCCCTGGCTTGGCCAGGCCCCCCGAGGGGGTGCGATCGTTCTTGGGGCGGCCCGACGAACGATCCCGACACCGTGCGCTGCAGCGAGACGCTGCAAGGCATGACGCTGTACCGCGCGCTCTACGGCGGCTTCGGCCTGTGGGTGCGGCCGGCGGCGATGTTCAACGCCTCGGGTCTGTTCGACGGCAAAGAACAGCCCCGCTTCGCGCGCCACGACCCCGCCGCCGTGCCGCTGGGCGAGCTGCCCACGGCGCACGCGCTGATCGCCCACCTGCGCGGTCTGGCGCAGCGCCAGCGCGGCATCGACCTGGACACCGCCCTGCGCCCACCGCCGCCCGAACCCAGCACCTGCTGCGGGCGCGGCTGCAACGGCTGTGTGTGGGAAGGTTTCTACGAAGCACTGCACCACTGGCGGGTGGACGCGCTGGCGATGATCGGCCCGGCGCTGGCGCCTCCTGCCCGCTGACCGGCCCGCGCGGTTTTCAAGGCTTCAACCCAACCGCGCCTCTGCGCTCAAAACAGATCGCCCTGCCCGCGCAGCGCCGCCGGCCGGAACTGGCCCGTGTCCAGCGCCTCGCGCTCGCGGTTGAAGCCGAGCCGGTCGCAGGCCTTCACGAAGCGCTGGCGCAGCAGGTCGGCCCAGATGCCCTGGCCCTTCATGCGGGTGGCGTAGTCGGCGTCGTAGTCCTTGCCGCCGCGCATGTCCTGCACGCGCGCCATCACGCGCGCGGCGCGGTCCGGGTGGTGCAGCTCCAGCCACTGGCGGAACATGTCGCTCAGCTCCCAGGGCAGGCGCAACACTTGGTAGAAGGCGCGGCGCGCGCCCGCTTCAAAAGCGGCTTCGAGCACCTGCTCCATGTCGTCGTTGATGAAGGGAATCTGCGGCGACACGCTCACACCCACCGGCACGCCCGCCTCGGCCAGCGTGCGGATGGTGCGCAGGCGCCGGTGCGGCGCGGCCGCGCGCGGCTCCAGGATGCGCGCGAGCTTCGGATCCAACGTGGTGATGGTCACGTACACCGCGGCCAGGCGCTGCGCGCCCATGGGCGTGAGCAGGTCCAGGTCGCGCTCGACGCCGCTGCCCTTGGTCACCAGGGCCAGCGGGTGGTGCGCGGTGCGCAGCACCTCGAGCACGGCGCGCGTGAGGCGCAGATCGCGCTCGATGGGCTGGTAGGCGTCGGTCACGGTGCCGATGACCAGCAGCTCGGGCACGTAGGCCGGGCGCAGCAGCTCGCCGCGCAACACCTCGGCGATGTTGCGCTTGGCGACCAGCCGGGTCTCGAAGTCGAGCCCGGGCGAGAGGTTCAGGTAGCTGTGGGTGGGCCGGGCGTAGCAGTAGATGCAGCCGTGCTCGCAGCCCCGGTAGGGGTTGAGGCCCTGGTTGAAGCCGATGTCGGGTGAGTCGTTGCGGGTGATGGCGCTTTTCGCGGTTTCCCAGCTCACCTGGGTGGCCGGTGCGGCGGCTTCCTCACCCCGGGCGAGGGCCTCGTCCAGCGTGCCCCAGCCATCGTCGAACGCGGCGCGCGCGTCGCGCTCGAAGCGGTGCGGCTGGCGGTGGGCCACGCCGCGCCCTTTGAGGGCGTGCAGGGGGATGAGGATGTCGGGCATGGGCGGCAGAAGTACGAACCGATACTGTACAAAATACCAGTATTTTCGCCTAGCCCAGACCCCCACCGTCTGTCGCTCAGGTAGCCGGCGTCAGCTCCCCGCACAGCGGCTGGCCCAGGCGCTCGCGCACCCGGTCGGGGTCGGTTTCGGTGCCCAGCAAGACGTGCAGCTTGGCGAAGGCGGCTTCCAGCGTCATGTCGGCGCCGGGCACCACGCCTGCCTGCGTGAGCGCCGAGCCGGTGGCGTAGGCACCCTGCACCACCGGGCCGGTGGCGCACAGGGTGGTGTTGAGCAGCACCACGCCGCGCTGGCTGGCGCGCTCCAGCGCCTGCATGAAGGAGCGGTCGGCCTCGGGGGCGTTGCCCACGCCATAGCTGCGCAGCACCAGGCCGCGCACGTGGGCACAGCCCAGCAGCGCGTCCACCACATGGCCGCTGATGCCGGGGTAAAGGTTGAGCACCGCCACGGCCTGGGGGTCGAACGCGGGCACGATGAAGCGCTGCTGCGCCGGGGCGCGCAGCAGGCGCTCGGTGTGCACCTGCAGCTCGATGGCCAGATCGGCCAGCGGTGGGTAGTTGGGCGAGCCGAACGCGTCCAGCGCCTGGCTGGCGATCTTGCTGCTGCGGTTGCCGCGCCAGAGGTGGCGGCCAAAACACAGCCCAACCTCGGGCACCCGGTGGTGCGCGGCCAGCTGCAGCGCGGCCTGCAGGTGCGCGGGCGCGTCGCTGCGCGGCTGCAGCAGCGGAATCTGCGAGCCGGTAAAGATGACCGGCTTGTCCGTGCCCTGCAGGATGAAGGACAGGGCCGACGCGCTCCAGGCCATGGTGTCGGTGCCGTGCAGCAGCACGAAGCCGGTGTACGCGTCCCAGTTCGCCAGCAGCGGCTCGGCCATGCGCTGCCAGTGCAGCGGGCTGAGGTTGGCGCTGTCGATGGGGCGCTCCAACGCCACCACGTCCAGCTCGGGCAGTTCGTCGCTGGCGCTGCGCTGCAGCGTCTCGCGCAGGCGCCCGGCGAAATCGGGCATGGGCCGGTAGCCCTCGGGCGAGGGCTCCATGCCCACCGTGCCGCCGGTGTAGAGCACGAGGACGCGTTGATTCGGACGGGCATCCGCGGTCATGAAGGGACTCCGTTCAGGGTTCGGCCTGTTCGGACCGCCGTGGCGGCCTCGAACAGGGTGTTTGTGTGGTGGGGTTCCCGACTGTGGGCGAACGCACCGCCGGTGGGGATTCGCGGCAATGCCGCAGTCTGACGCTCAATGGAGCAAAATGTGCGCCAGAGTGCGCCAATCCGATTTTTCACCGGCAACCCCATGAACGAAGACTTCGCCCGCAACCTGCGGCTGCTGTGCGGCTACTACCCCTCGATCGCCGACGTGTGCCGGCGCCTGGAGATCAACCGCCCCCAGTTCAACCGCTACCTCAGCGGACGCTTCCGCCCCGGTGGCCACACCCTGCGCCGCCTGTGCGAATTCTTCGGCGTGGAAGCGCACGAGATCCTGCTGCCCAGCGCGCAGTTCGAGCGCCTGGTGCAGGTGCGGCCGCGCCGCCCGGCCAGCGAGGCCAGCACCACGCCCGAGGCCCCGCACCTGGCGCACCTCAAGGCCATCGGCTCCGCCGGGCTCGACCGCTTCCTGGGCTATTACTTCGAGACCTACCTCTCCATGGCCTACCCCGGCCAGGTGCTGCGCACGCTGGTGGCGTTCGAGCGGCACGAGGACCGCGTGGTCTACCAGCGCACCGAGCGCCTGGCCGAAGACCCGCACGACAAGGCCTACCACGGCCTGTACCTGGGCCTGGTGCACCTGCTGACCGACCGCATCTTCCTGTGCGACTACGAAACGCTGACCGGCCTGGAGATGACGCAGACCATCCTGTTCCCCTCGTACAAGAACCGCGTCACGCGCCTGACCGGCCTGCGCCTGGGCGTGTCGGGCAGCGGCGAGCGCATGCCCTGCTGCGCGCGCGTGGTGTACGAGTACCTGGGCCGCCGCATCGACGTGCGCCAGGCGCTGCGCCTGTGCGGCCTGTACGCGCTGGACGACCCCGGCATCGACGACGCCACGCGGCGCGCCATCGCCAACGACATCGCGCCCGGCGAGTGGCACTTGCGCGCGCGGTTTGCTTGAAAGCCCCCCCGCGCCGCTTCGCGTCACCCCCCAGGGGGCAACGCGAGTGGCCCGGCGGAGCCGGTTCCACCGCGTTCTGGGCTTGGGCACTGCGCTCCGGCGATGTTCACGCTGGTCGTGAAGCGTGTGCCCTCCACAGGGGCAACGCGGCGCGGCTTGGCGAAGCCAGGACCAAGACGTTCTGGGCGGGCACGGGAACGGGCGTCCGTCATCGGCTGCACCGTTTCATGATGGGCCGGCGGCGGCCTGTTCTTCCTCGTGCCGGGCGTTGCGTTTCGCCACGTTGCCCAGGACCAGCGCTCGGCCGGCGAACAGGCCGCCGGCCACTTCCAGATCGAAGCGTTCGGCGTCGCGGCGGCGCACGCGCTCCATGACCTCGTCGGCCTCGTCCTCGCTCGCGCCGGTGGCCAGCACGGCCTCGCGGCCCAGCACCATGGACGACTCGAAGGTCTCGCGCACGAAGACGTCGGCCCCGGCCTTGGCCAGTTCCACCGCGTGCTCGCGGTCGAAGGCGCGCACGAGCACGCGCGCCTGCGGGCAGGCCAGCTTGGCGATCTCGGCGATGCGCGTCGCGGCGGCCTTGTCGTCGATGCAGACCACGATGGCGCAGGCATCCTGCGCGCCGGCCGCGCGCAACACCTCCGCGCGGCTGCCGTCGCCGTAGTAGACCTTGAAACCGTAGGCCTCGACGTCGCGGATCGTCTGCGTGTCGTTGTCGATGATGGTGAGCGTGGCGCCCCGCGCCAACACGCCCTGGCTGGCGATCTGGCCCACGCGGCCAAAGCCGATGATCAACACATTGGCGCTGCGCTCGCGCACCGCTTCCACACCCTCCATCGACACCTCGGCGCGCGACGCGAAACGCTTGTGCAGCAGCACGCTCAGCGGTGTCAGCGCCATCGACAGCACGACGATGGCCGTCATGTTGGCGTTCACCACCGGGTCGATCACGCCCGCGGCCAGTGCCGCCGCGAACAGCACGAAGGCGAACTCGCCACCCTGGGCCATCAGCACCGCGCGGTCCAGCGCGTCGACGTGCGAGCTCTTCGCCAGCCGCGCCACGCCGTAGATGCACAAGGCCTTGACGGCCATCAGCGAGAGCACGCCGGCCACGATCAAGCCCCAGTTGCGCGCCACCACGGCCAGGTCCAGCGACATACCCACCCCGAGAAAGAACAGGCCGAGCAACAGCCCCCGAAACGGCTCGACGTCGGCCTCCAGCTGGTGGCGGAAGGTGGACTCCGACAGCAGCACGCCCGCGAGGAACGCGCCCATGGCCATGGACAGGCCACCGAGCTGCATCAACAGCGCCGCGCCCAGCACCACCAGCAGGGCGGCCGCGGTCATCACCTCGCGCGCCCTGGCGTTGGCCAGCACGCGAAACAGCGGGTTGAGCAACCACAGCCCCGCCGCCACCAGCACCCCCACCGCGCCCGCGGCCAGGCCCACCGTGGCCCAGCGCGAGCCGACCGGCGCGGCCTCGCCCGCGGCGTGGGGCGCCAGAAAGGCCACCAGCGCCAGCAGCGGCACGATCAACAGGTCTTCGAACAGCAGCACGGCCACGATCTTCTGCCCGCGCGGTGCGGCCACATCGCCGCGCTCGCCGAGCAGTTGCATCACGATGGCGGTGGAGGTGAGCACGAAGCCCATGGCGCTGACGAAGGACACCGTCCATGAGAAACCGAAAGCAATGCCCACCAGCGTCAGCAGCGCGCCGCAGACCACCACCTGCAGGCTGCCCAGGCCGAAGATCGCGCGCCGCAAACTCCACAGGTGCGAAGGCCGCATCTCCAGGCCGATGATGAAGAGGAACATCACCACGCCGAGCTCGGCGGTGTGCAGGATGGTCTGCGGGTTGCTGAACCAGCCCAGGCCGAACGGCCCGATGGCCAGGCCCGCGGCCAGATAGCCCAGCACCGAGCCCAGCCCCAGGCGTTTGAACAGCGGCACGGCCACCACGGCCGCGCCCAGCAACATCACCACCGGCAACAGATCGCCGCCCCCGCCTTCCACCGCCATACAGCGTCTCCTCGTGTTTCGTTTGCCCGGGCCGGGCCTGTCCACGCCAGCGTTGCCTGGCCGCAGGGGCACGGCCTTGCCCGGCGGCCTGCGCCGCATTGTCGGCGCTGCGGCCCGCGGCCGCGCAGCGGGCGGCAAATGGCCCCACCGGCGCCAGCGCGCCCATGGGCCCACTCAACCCCCGGCGCTGCAAGGCCGTTGCCATGCCGGTATAAAGTGCAGTTCCCCGACAGCTGCCACCACCACCCCGCCCACGGTTGGCCCCATCCCGCGCGGCAGCGCAGCACACAACGCCAGCACACCATGAACCCATCTCCTGTAGCGGCCGCCTCCGCCGACGCCATCATCAGCGTGCGCGGCCTGAGCAAGACCTACGCCGGCGGCTTCCAGGCGCTCAAGCGCGTGGACCTCGACATCCGGCGCGGCGAAATCTTTGCCCTGCTCGGCCCCAACGGGGCCGGCAAGACCACGCTCATCAGCATCGTCTGCGGCATGGTCAATGCCAGCGAGGGCACGGTGACGGCCGACGGGTTTGACACCGTGCGCGACTACCGCGCCGCCCGCAGCGCCATCGGCCTGGTGCCGCAGGAGCTGCACACCGACGCGTTCGAGACCGTGTGGGCCACGGTGAGCTTCAGCCGCGGCCTGTTCGGCAAGGCGCCCAATCCCGCCTACATCGAAAAGGTGCTGAAAGACCTCTCGCTGTGGGACAAGAAGGACACCAAGATCATGGCGCTCTCGGGCGGCATGAAGCGCCGCGTGCTGATCGCCAAGGCGCTGTCGCACGAGCCCAAGATCCTGTTTCTGGACGAACCCAGCGCGGGCGTGGACGTGGAGCTGCGGCACGAGATGTGGCGCATGGTGCGCGCGCTGCGCGAAGCGGGCACCACCATCATCCTCACCACGCACTACATCGAAGAGGCCGAAGACATGGCCGACCGCATCGGCGTCATCAGCCAGGGCGAACTCATCGTGGTGGAAGAAAAAGACGTGCTCATGCGCAAGCTCGGCAAGAAGCAGCTCACGTTGACGCTGCAGCAGCCCATGCAGCAACTGCCCGAGGCCCTTGGCCGCTGGCCGCTGAGCCTGGCCGCGGACGGCCACGCCCTCACCTACACCTTCGACACCCAGCAGGAAGACACCGGCATCGCCGCCCTGCTGCGCGCCCTGAACGAGCACGGCATCGACTTCAAGGACCTGCATTCCAGCGAAAGCTCGCTCGAAGACATCTTCGTGAGCCTGGTGCACCAGCCGAACGCCCGCCACCAGGGCGACACCCAGAAAGCCTACGCATGAACCGCATCAACCTGCACGGCGTGCGCGCCATCTTCCACTTTGAAATGGCGCGCACCTTTCGCACGCTGGGCCAGAGCATCGTGGCGCCGGTGCTGTCCACCTCGCTGTACTTCATCGTCTTCGGTTCGGCCATCGGCTCGCGCATGGGCGACATCGACGGCGTGAGCTACGGCGCCTTCATCATCCCCGGCCTGCTCATGCTCTCGCTGCTGAGCGAGAGCATTTCCAACGCCTCCTTCGGCATCTACATGCCCAAGTGGTCCGGCACCATCTACGAACTGCTGAGCGCGCCCGTGAGCTGGGTGGAGGTGCTGCTCGGCTACGTGGGCGCGGCGGCCAGCAAGAGCCTCATGCTCGGCCTGCTGATCCTGGCCACCGCGCGCGTCTTCGTGCCCTACGACATCGCGCACCCGGTGTGGATGGTGGGTTTCCTGATCCTCACCGCCGTCACCTTCTGCCTGTTCGGTTTCATCATCGGCCTGTGGGCCGACAGCTTCCAGAAGCTGCAGGTGATCCCGCTGCTGGTCATCACCCCGCTGACCTTCCTGGGCGGCGCGTTCTACAGCATCAACATGCTGCCCGAACCCTGGCAGACGGTCTCGCTGTTCAACCCGGTGGTCTACCTCATCAGCGGCCTGCGCTGGGCCTTCTACGGCGCGGCCGACGTGCACATCGGCGTCAGCACCGGCATGACGCTGCTGTTCATGCTCGCCTGCCTCGCCGTGGTGTGGTGGGTGTTCAAGACCGGGCACCGCATCCGCCGCTGAGCTGCTTCTCAGCCCCGACCATCAGGACGGGGCGCCGCATTCGGTGCTGGTTTCGGTGATCCGCTCCATGGATTCCCGCAGGGGCCAATGGCTCATGATCTGCCGACCCAGCACCACGGCACTGCCCGCAGCCAGCGTGAACCCCAGGGCGCCATGGCCCGCGTTGACGTAGAGATTGGCCGGCCCCATCTGCCCGATGACTGGCACGGCGGTGGGGGTTGCCGGGCGCAGGCCCGCCCATGGCTGGGTTTCATGGAACTCGCAGGCACCGGGGAACAGCGTGTCCGCCGCCTTCACCATCTGCTGGATGCGGGAAGGGGGAATGGACAGGTCGTGCCCGACCACCTCGGCCATGGCCGCCACCCGAAGGCGCCCTCCCAGTGGCGCAAAAACCGTCTTTCGCCCGAGATCGGTGACGCTGACCGATGGCGCCTTCTCCGTCGAACGAATCGGCAGGGTGATGCTGTAGCCCTTGATCGGACAGATCTGCAGCGACACCTTGACCGACGCGGCCAGCTTTGGGGCCGCTGCACCGTTGGCGATCACAAACACGTCCGCATCGAGCGCGCCGCCGGGCGTCTGTGCCGCAACGATCCGGCCGCCCTTGACGGAAAAACCCGTCACCGCCGTCTCAAAGTGCACCTGCCCGCCCAGGCGCAGCAGGCTCTCCGTCATCTGAAGGCTCAGGGCATGCGGATCGCCCACACATTCGTCGGCCGTCCAGACCCCACCCGAAAACCGCCCCAGATACCCACCCAGCGCGGGCTCTTTGTCCACACAGGCCTGCGGGCTCAACACGGCCTGCTGGCACCCCAAATCAGACTGGAACCGCACCTGCGCCGCTTGCCGCTGCAACGTGTCGGCGTCCGGACACAGCACGAGCTTGCCGTTGCGCTGAAAAGAAAACCGCCAGGCCTCCCGATGCATCCACGCCTCCAGGGTGGCGCGACTGAGCTGGGCCAGCATGAGCAACTCCCGGGTGCCCTGGCGCGATTGCCGGGCGTTGCAGGCGCTCAGGAACTTCAGACACCACCACCACTGGCTCGCGTCCAGTCGCAAGCGAAAGCGCAGCGGCGAGTCGCGCGACAACAGCATGGAGGGAAGCCCCAGCAGGGTCGCGGGAGAGGCCAGCGGCTCGACATAGCTGTAGCTGAGCTGGGCACCGTTCGCAAAACTGGTGCCGCGCCCCGGCCCCCGGTCGCTGTCAACCAGATGGACCTCGCACCCCTGCAGAGCCAGCTGGTACGCGGTGGCACAGCCCACGATGCCGGCGCCGACAACACAGACCTTCATGCAACGGCCTCCCGCAATCCACCCACCAGGCCTGATCGAGACGCGCGCTGGTAAGCCAGGTAGGCGCAGGCGGTGTCCGCCAGACCCGTGCCCACGGACTTGAACACCGTGATGCCCAAGCCGGCATCCGGCCAGGGCGCCTTGCCGCCATACAGCATGGGCAGGTCCAGCGTCTTGTCCAGCTTCGTGGCTTTGGCCGCGTTCCAGAGAACGATGTCGCCAGCTTCCTCCATGCTCTGAGGCAACCACTCCACGATCACACGCTCCGCCCGATCCAGCGTGGCGTCGTCCAGCTCGCGGCCCTTGGGCGAACTGATGCCGACCGCGGCCACAAAGGCCCGCGACTTCAGCCAATGCCCCAAAAAGACCGGCTCCGTCGAGCGCGTGGCGGTCACCACAACGTCGGCGCCCCGCACAGCCTCTTCCGCTGAACAGGCGTAAACGCTGGCACCGGTGCTGAGCGCGAACTGTCTGCACCAGTCCTCGTTACCCTGTGGATCGACCACGGCAATCTCCTGAAACGGAAGCACGCCGCACAAGGCTGCGGCCTGGGCACGGCCCTGCACGCCAGCGCCAAACAGCGCCAGCTTGCTCGCGCCCGCCGGCACCACCTTGCTCGCGATCAGGGCCGTCTGGGCGGCCGTGCGAAAGCGGGTGAGCTCGTTGCCCTCCAGCACGGCGAGAGCCCTGTTGCTATCGAGATCAAACAGGTTGACGAGGAAGCTGAACCGACCGGCCAGCGTGGGATACACCTTGACCGCCGCCACGTGGCGGCCGGTCCAGATGCCTCCCATCGAACTGAGCCGAGCGTCGGCACATTCGCTGCGGGTTCGTGGGTGCACGCTGGCCCGTCCGGCCCCGAAATCCTGGTAGGCCTGGTCCAGCACGTCGATCACGCTCCCGTAGTCAAGGAGCCTGGCGACGTCGGTGTCATGGATGAAGAGTGGTTGCATGGTTCAACGGAGGTGAGCGGGCAGGAGGGCCACGTTAGGGAATGCCGTATTTGTTGGGGAACCGGATGTTCTCTTTCATGTAGATGCTCATGGGGATGCGCAGGCGTTCACCGTCGAACCACTTCCGGTAGATCGACAACAGCTCCCCCGAACGCATCAGGTCCAACAAGGTGCGATCAACCACTTCCCTCAGCAGGCGATCGTCTTTGGGCAGCATGAAGGCGTAGGGCTCCACCGTCATGAACGGGCCCGTGACCGCGAGCAGGTCCTTGAGCCTGGACGTGGCCATCAGCCCATAGAGCAGCACGTCGTCCTGCGCGTACGCGTCGACCGTTCCGTCCTCCAGCGCGCTCAATCCCTCGGCGTCAGACGCCACCACGACCACCTGAACGCCCACCTCCATCTGCATCTTTTTGAAGCGTTCTTCCGCTGTGGTTCCACCGGTGACCGCAACACGCTTGCGTGCGAGGTCATTGACCCTGTTGATCCTCAGTGTTTTCCTGGCGAGCAGTCGAAGGCCGGTATTGAAAAAGGTGTGGGAAAAATCCACATCCTTCTGGCGGGCCATGGTGTTGGTGTTGCCCCCACACTCCAGGTCGATCGCTCCGGACTTGAGCATCGGGATGCGATCCGATGCCTTGATGGGCAGGAACTCGGGCGTCAGGTCGGGGCGACCCAGCCGTTGGCGCAGGTTGTCGATCACCCGTCGGCAGATGTCGATCGAATAGCCCACGGTCTGACCCTGCGCATCCTGGAAGGCGAACGTACCGGGCGTGGGTATGTACCCCACCCGGATGCGACCGCTGTGGGCCATGCGAGCCAATGCCGGGCTGTCCTGCGGCGAGGGCATGGCATCCGCAGCCCATGCGGCCAGCGATGAGCCCAGCAGCCATGCGGTCAACAGGCGTCGGCCCAACAGGGAAAGGATCGGGTTCACATCTCACCCCGCCTTCAGTCAAGTCCACCGGGCCGCAGCCGGTGCCACGGTGTGGCCTGCTCGAAGGCGTGACCCAGGCGAAACACCAGCGGCTCGTCCCAGGGGCGCCCGATGAACTGAATGGAGATGGGCATGCCCTCGGGGGAAAGACCCGCCGGCACGGCCAGAGAACACAGATTCATGAGATTGACGAACCGCCCGAAGCGCGACAAGGGTGTGGCCAGTTCGTCCACGTCGGCCACCGGAATGGCCGAGATGGCGTTGGTGGGAAACACACAGGCCTCGATGCCGTCCATGGCCGCCAGCATGTCGTTGCGTGCGGCATCGCGCGCGCGCAGCAGGCGCAGGTACTCACCGGCGGCCGTGTCGCGCCCCAGCAGGATGCGCCGCCGGATGTTGGTGTCGAACCTCAGATCGGAGCGTTCAAACAGCGCCCCGAGGTGGTCGTACCCCTCAGCGCTCATCAGCTGGCCGGCGATGCGCATGGAGTCGGCGCAACGCTGGGGAAGCGCTTTTTCAACCAGCTGCATGCCCAGACCCTTGAGCGTCGCCAGGGCCTCGTCGTATGCGGCCAGTACCGCCGCCTCCACCCCCTCCCTTTCCTGTTCGGGCAAGACCCAGAGCCGGGCACCGCGCGGCATCGCATCCACGCCATCCAGGACACGACGAACCGGTGCCTGGTGCGACACGGGGTCCAGCGGATCGGCACCGGCCATCACGTCCAGCAAGATGGCACCATCCCGCACGCTGCGCGCCAGGGGCCCCACCGTGTCGTGGGTCGGGCACAGCTCGATCAGGCCGTGCCGACTGATCAGCCCGTGTGTGGTTTTCAGCCCCACCAGGCCGCACAGCCCGGCGGGTATGCGCACCGAGCCACCGGTGTCGGTACCGATGGCCGCGCAAGCCAGGCCGGCGGCCACGGCCACCGCCGATCCGCTGCTGGACCCCCCTGGAATCCGGTGCGTCTGCATGTCCCAGGGATTCCAGGGCGTGCCCATGACCTCGTTCGTGCCCCATCCCCCAAAGGCGTATTCCACTGTGTGGGTCTTGCCGATCACGATGGCGCCCGCGCATCGCAAGCGCTCCACCACCGTGGCCGTGGTGGTGGATATCCGGGCTGGCAGGGCCACCGAGCCACCCGTGATGGGCTTGCCATGGATGTCGAACAGATCCTTCACCGCCACGGTGACGCCGTGCAAGGGGCCGAGGCGAATGCCGGCCCGGCGCAGGCGGTCCATGGCCTGCGCGGTCTCGCGCGCTTCTTCGGCATAGACATCGACAAAGGCGTGCAGCTTGTGGTCCAGCCGCTGGATGCGATCCAGTTGCTGTTCCACCAGCTCCACGCTGGTGAGCTCCCCCGCATCCAGGGCTTGCATCGCCTCTTCGATGGAAGAAAAAGCAGGATTGAACAGAACAACGCTCATGCCACCCCCAACACACGTCGACCACGGTTCAACCGCCGTTCCAGCAGACGCGAGAGCATCGACAGCGGAAACGCGATCCCGAAATAAAACAGACCCACCAGCAGGAAGATGTGCAGCGGAAGAAAGGACTCACTGGAAATGGCCCGGGCCGCCAGCATGAGTTCGTCGGTGGCGATGAGCGCGCACAGGGAACTGTCTTTCAACAAGGCCACGTAGGTGTTGAGCAAGGGCGGCAGCATGATGCGCAGCGCCTGGGGGAACACCACATGGGCAAACACCTTCCAAGGTGACAGGCCCACGGCCAGCGCGGCCTCTCGCTGGCCCCGGTGGATGGCCGTCAGGCCGCCGCGAAGGATCTCGGCCACATAGGCCGAACCATGCAGGCCCAGGCCCAGCGCGCCGGCCCAATAGCCCGAGAGCGTCACCCCCAACGAGGGGAGTGCGAAGTACAGGGCCAGCAACAGCGCCAGCAAGGGAACCGTTCGAACGAACTGCACATAGGCATTGGCAAGCACCGCCAACAGGCCGGATCCGCTGCGCTGCATGGCCACCAGCAGCGCCCCCAGACACAGGGCCAACGCGAAACCCACCAACGAGAGGCTGGCCGTCACGATGGCACCGTCCACCAGCCGCGGACCCCAGTCGGGCAGGTACTCCAGGTAGGTCAGGAAAAACGCGGTCATCGTGCCTTCTCCATGGTCAGTTCGACCCGTTTGAAACCCCAGGCCACGGGCAGCACCATGGCCGCGTACAACAACATGGCCGCCAGATAGATCAGCGTGGTTTCGAAAGTCGATGTCACCAGATTTCGCGCATAGAACATGATCTCGGGCGCGGCAATGGCCGAGGCGATCGAGGTGTCCTTGATCAGCGCAATGGTGTAGTTCGCCAACGACGGGAACGTCGTGCGAAACATCTGCGGCGCGAGCACGAAGCGCAGCGTCTGGCCCGGTGTCAGGCCCGCCGCCAGCGCCGCTTCACGCTGCCCCACATGCAGCGACTTCAGCCCGGCGGCAAACACGTCACACAGCACCGCAGCGCCGACCAGGCCCAGTCCGATCACGGCCGCGAGCAGCGGTGACAGACGGACACCGACCGTGGCCAGACCGAAATACAGGAGAAACAGATGCGCCAGCGCCGGCACGTTGCGCATCCACTCGACGTAGGCCGCCAGGCCCAGTTGCACCAGCCGGTTGTGCGAGAAGACCCGCACCACCGCCAGGAAAAACCCCAGCACGCTGGCGATCACGAAAGCGCCGATGGCCACCTGGAGTGCGGTGACCGCACCCGTCGCCAGGGTGGCGAGAATGCCAGCAAAGGTCCCCATGGCCGTCGTCATGCCAGATGGCCGGCGCCCGCGCCGACCTGCCCCAGGAAGCTGCGCGTGCGGTCCACGCGCGGCGTGTCAATGACCTCGGCGGCGCTGCCCTGCTCAACGATGTGCCCCTGGTCCATGAAGATCACGCGGTCCGCCACGTCACGCGCAAACCGGATCTCGTGGGTCACCAGAATCATGGAACGGCCCTCTTCCGCCAGCTCGCGGATCACACCCAGCACCTCACCCACCAGCTCGGGGTCCAGCGCCGACGTGGGTTCATCGAACAGGATCAGCTTGGGCCGCTGCGCCAGTGCGCGGGCGATGGCCACACGCTGCTGTTGACCGCCCGACAGCCGCTCCGGGAATTCGTCGGCCTTGTGGCGCAGGTGCACCTTGTCCAGCATCTCTTCGGCCATTTCGTGGGCCTCGGCCCGCGCCATGCCGCCGGCCCGAATCGGCCCGAGCGCCACGTTGTCGCGCACGTTCAAGTGCGGCCACAGGTAGAAGCCCTGGAACACCATCCCGATCTCGGCGCGCTGCGGAGCCAGTTCACGGTCCGACATCAGGCGCAGCCCGCCGCGTCCGTCGGGCAATTGCCCGATGCGCTCGTCCTCCAGAAAGATGGAGCCGCCCGTGGGCCGCTCCAGGAAGTTGATGCACCGCAGGCAGGTGGACTTGCCCGAACCGCTCGGCCCGATCAAGGACAGGGTCTCGCCCTTCTGCAGATCCAGGGAAATGCCCTTGAGAACGTCGAGCGCGCCGTAGCTCTTCTGGAGCCCATCGACACGCAATAGGTGCTGTTTCATGGTGGGTACGGGTTGGGTCGGAAAATCGACGACGACAAAGGACCGCGGCCACGTGTGGCGCGGTCCTTCGGCATCACTTGCAGCCGGGCAGTGTCCAGTTGGCCGGGCGGTCAACCCCTGCGCGGAAGTTCTTGCCCGCGGGCACGTACCAGACGTCCTGCACCAGGCCGTAGCGCGCGCCAATCTTCTTGAGCTCGCACGTCTGCCACAGCTTGGCGATCTCGGCGTTCACCGCAGCGGCCAGCTCGGGGTTGTCCTTGTTCATGCCAAACACCACCTGACCCAGACCGGTCAGCAGCGGAAAGTCGGGGTTGTTGTCGGTGAACGCGTTGAAGCGCAGGTTCCACTGCGCATTGCGGGAGATGGCGTACTGCACCACCGGCGGATCGCCAATCACGGCGTCGATGCGGCCAGCCAGCAGGTCGCGCACGGCGGCGTCCGAGGTGTCGTACTGGCTCAGTTGCAGGCCATTGATCTTGCGCAGCTCGGGGATGAAGGAGAAGCCGGTGATGGTGCCGACCTTCTTGCCTTCCAGGTCCTTCAGGGTGGACCAGTTCGTCTTGGACGACTGCATGATCCCGTTCTTGAAGTAGTGGATCGGGTCGGAGAGCGTCATGATCTTCGAGCGCTGCTCGGTCCAGCCCATGGTGCCGGCCATCACGTCCACGCGCTTGGCTTGCACCGAGGCGATCGTGCCCGACCACTCCATCAACGCGGGCTTGACCTTGAGCTTGAGCGCATCGGCCACCCGCTGCAGGATCTCGCCGTCGTAACCGACCATGCTGCCGTCCTGGTAGCCCGTGCCCGGCATGTCACCGGTGAAGGCAATGGTGAACAACCCCTTCTCGATCGTTTGAGGAGACGGTTGGGCGAAGGCCAGCGGCATGAAAGCCGCGGCACCAAAAACTGCGCACATGGCGCGCACCAGAAACGAGCGCTTCATATCGACTCCAGGAAAAAGGTTGACGAAAAGTGGGGGAAGAAACGCCGAAGGGGCGTGAAATGGATCATCGGTTTGCACCCTGTTTTTGCTGTTGCAGGGGACCGCTGTTAAATTGAACGTATGCGACATGCATGGAAAACCCCTAGCCAGAATGGCCAACCGACCCAGCAAGCCAGGACACACCACGCCGACGCCCGGCACCAATGATGTCGGCGAGGGGGCGGGTGGCCATCTGGTCGACCGGCTGGACGTGGCGACCGGCCGGAACGCCCAGGACGGCGCCGTGGAACTGCGCATTGGCATCCTTCTGTGGCCGCGCTTTCCACTGCTTTCACTGGCGGGTTTGTGCGACGCGCTCCGCCATGCCGCGGACGTGGGCGACCAAAGCCGGCAGGTGCGCTGTTCGTGGAGCGTGCTGGGCCTTCCCGGCACCAGCATCACCGCCAGCTCGGGTGTGGAGATTCCAGTTCAGGAAGCGCTTCGGCCCGGCAAGAAGTTCGACTACATCGCCGTCATAGGGGGCCTGCTGCCGTTCATGGACAGCGTTGAACCCCAGTACCTGGACTTCCTGCGCCAGGTCGATGACGCGGGCACACCCCTCATCGGCATCTGCACCGGCACCTTCGCACTGGCCGGCCTCGGGCTCATGAAAGGCAAGCTGGCCTGCGTGCACCCCTTCCACGTCGACGACTGGAAGCGGATGTTCCCCAAGGAACGCTTCACCACCAACTGCGACCACGTGTTCGACGGCAACCGCATCAGTTGCGCGGGAGGCGTGTCGATCATTGAACTGGCGGCCGAACTGATCCGCATCCACTGCGGGCCGGATCGCGCCGCCAAGGTCGTGCACCAGATGACCGTGTCACAACGGTCCTCCTCGTCGCACATTGCCCGCCGACACGCCCTGGGCTATGCGTCGGTGGACAACGAGAAACTGCGCCAGGCCATCGTGCTGATGGAGAAGAACCTGTCCACCCCGCTGGAAATTGGCGTCATCGCCAGGCTGGTGGACGCCAGCACCCGCCAGCTGGAGCGCGTCTTCCTGGCCGAGACCGGCGCATCGCCTTCGGAGTTCTACCGAAACTCCCGTTTGAAATACGGCCGCTGGCTGTTGACCACCACCGACTCGACGGTGAACGACATCGCGTTCGAGTGTGGGTTCTCCGACGCCGCGCACTTCATCAGGCACTTTCAGCAGTGCTATGGCGTCGCGCCCGGGCGGCTCAGAAAAGCCCTGGCGGAGCCACGCTGAGGCCACCGGCCTCATTCGCCTCCTCTGCGCCCCCGTCCAGGCGTCAGCACCTGGCGTCGTCCACCGCGACCGCCCATCCCGGCGCGCGCCTTCCGGGACTTCATCCGGGTAAACCCCAGCACACCCTGGATCCGACGCGGCCTACACTGCGGTCAATTGGTCTGACCAATTTACCAAATAAAGCCCATGCCCTTCCAGCCCATCGAGCCGCGCCGGCTCTACCGCCAGATCGCCGATCAGCTGCGCCACCTCATCCAGAGCGGCGAATTCGCGGTGGGCTCGCGCCTGCCGGCCGAACGCGACCTGGCCGTGAAGATGGGGGTGTCGCGGCCTTCCGTGCGGGAGGCGCTGATCGCGCTCGAAGTCCAGGGGCTGATCGAAGTGCGCGTGGGCTCGGGCATCGTGGTCATTGCCCGCGAGCCGGTGCGGCGGCTGGACAACGCCCACGGCCCGCTGGAAATCATCCGGGCGCGCCAGTTGATCGAATGCGAACTGGCCGCCGTGGCCGCCCGCAGCGAAGACAGCACCCTGGTGCCCGATCTGGAAGAAACCCTGCGCGAGATGGAGGCCGACATCGCCGCACGCACGCTGCCCATCACCGGCGACCGCAACTTCCATCTGCGCATTGCCCAGGCCAGCGACAACAGCCCCTTGCTGGCCGTCGTCACCCAGTTGTTCGACGAACGCAACGGCCCGCTGTTTGCGCGCCTGGGCAGCCACTTCGAGCGCGAAACCACCTGGAGACAGGCGGTGGCCGAGCACCGGGCCGTGGTCAAGGCGATCGAGCGCCACGACCCACAAGCCGCCCGCAAGGCCATGAGCAGCCATCTGGAACATTCCCACGAACGCTTCTCGGCAGGCTGGACCGCACCGGCCGAAGCCGAAGCCCATGGGAGCACTTCGTGAGCCTGGCCTGCACCCTGCACGGCCCTCTGCAACTGAGCGTGGAGCAACTGGCGCCGGTCGAACCGGCGGCGGGCCAGGTGCGCCTGCGCCTGGGCGCGGGCGGCATCTGCGGCTCGGACCTGCACTACTACCAGCACGGCCGCGCGGGCGCCTTCGCCATCCGGGCGCCCTTCGTGCCGGGCCACGAGGCTTCGGGCGTGGTGGAGGCCGTTGGCGCCGGGGTCACCCGGGTGCGGGTGGGGCAGAAGGTGGCCGTGAACCCGGCCCATCCCTGTGGCGCGTGCCCGGCCTGCCGCGCGGGCCGCAGCAACCTGTGCGAACAGATGGTGTTCCTGGGCAGTGCCGCGATCTTTCCGCACCTGCCGGGCCTGTTCAGAGAACAGTTCGTGGTCGCCGAATCGCAGCTCACGGCGGTGATTGAGGACGTGAGCCTGGGCGAGATCGCCTGCGCCGAGCCGCTGTCGGTGGGGCTGCACGCGGTGCACCGCGCCGGCCCCTTGCTGGGCGCCACGGTGCTGGTCACGGGCGCCGGCACCATCGGCTGCATGTCGGTGATCGCCGCGCGGCTGGCCGGCGCGGGCCGCGTGCTGTGCAGCGACCCGAGCGAACGCGCGCGCGACATGGCGCTCACGGTGGGGGCCGACGAGGCCCAGCCCGACACCCGCTCATGGCAAGGCCAAGTGGATGTGGCGATCGAGGCGGCGGGGCATCCGGCTGCGCTCGCCGGCTGCCTGTCTGCCGTGCGGCGCGGAGCCCGCATCGTGCAGGTCGGCACCTTGCCGCCCGAGCTGCCGTTCCCGGCCAACGACATCATGACCCGCGAGCTGGACTACGTGGGTGCGTTTCGGGCCGACGTGGAATTCGACTGGGCCGTTCAGGCCATCCGCAGCCGGCGCGCCGACGTGCGCCAGCTCATCAGCGCACAGATCCCGATCAGCGAATCGAAGGCGGCTTTCGATTTGGCTTTGGACCGCAGCCGCAGCACCAAGGTGCAGCTCATCCCTGGCTAGGGGCCGGCTGACACCGCATCCACAACGACAGGAGACAAACCATGAAATTGCAATACCTCACGCTGACCCTGGCCGCTGGCCTGATGGCCGCAGCTCCGGCCTTCGCCCAGACCAAACTCAAGTGGGCCCACGTGTACGAGACCTCCGAGCCTTTCCACACCGCCTCTGTGTGGGCGGCCGAAGAAATCAAGAAACGCAGCGCTGGCCGCTTCCAGGTGGACGTGTACCCCGCCTCGCAACTGGGCAAGGAAAACGACATCAACCAGGGCCTTTCCCTGGGCACGGTGGACATCATCATCTCGGGCTCCAGCTTCGCGGCCAAGGCCTTCCCCCGCATCGGCGTCACCTACTACCCCTACACCTTCCGCGACGTGGACCACCTGCTGGCCTACACCAAGAGCGACATCTACAAGGAACTGACGGCGGGCTACGAGCAGAAGAGCGGCCACGAGATCATTGCCACCACCTACTACGGCACCCGCCACACCACGAGCAACAAGCCCATCACCAAGTGCGCCGACATGAAGGGCCTGAAGATGCGCGTGCCCGACGTGCCGGCCTACCTGGCCATGCCACGCGCCTGCGGCGCCAACACCTCGCCCATCGCTTTCGCCGAGGTCTACCTGGCGCTGCAGAACGGCACCGTGGAAGCGCAAGAAAACCCGCTGCCCACCATCGAAGCCAAGAAGTTCTTTGAAGTGCAGAAGCACATCGTGCTCACCGGCCACATCGTGGACCATCTGAACACCGTGGTGGCCGGCGGGGTGTGGAAGAAGCTGTCGGACGCCGACAAGAAGATGTTCACCGAGGTGGCGCAGGAGGCCGCGGCCAAGGCATCGAAAGAAGTGGCGGCGCGCGAGGCCGAACTGGCCGCCGTGTTCCGCGGCAAGGGCGTGAGCGTGACCGCGGTGAACACCGGCGAGTTCCGCGACACCGTGCTGAAGAACGTGGCCTTCGAGCAGTTCGGCTACCAGAAGGCCGACTGGGACCGCATCCAGGCCGTCAAGTAAGGCGGACCGCATGTCGCTTCAAAGCGTTCTGCCCGATGTGGGTGGTGCAGCGGAGTCGCACCCGGTCGAGTCCAGCGCGCAAGCGCTGGTGGCCAGCTTCGCGGAGGCCGACCAGCACCCGGTGAACCTCTCGGGCTACGGCATCGAAGACTGGGTCTGCCTGGGCTTCTTCTGGACCATGGCCGGCCTGGTGTTCCTGCAGTTCTTCAGCCGCTACGTGCTGAACGACTCGTTCGCCTGGACCGAGGAGCTGGCCGTGTACTGCCTGATGCCGGTGGTGTTCATCGGGGCGTCCATGTGTGTGCGGCGGATGCGGCACATCCAGGTCAACCTGCTGTACCGCTACCTGCCCACCCCGGTGGGCCGGGCCCTGTCGACGGCGGTGGACATCGCCGCCATCACCTTCTACAGCTATGGCGCCTGGCTGATTGCACGCTACGCGCTGGCCGTGGACAACGAACCCATGACCACCATCAACTGGAACAAGAGCCATGTGTACTGGCTCGCGTTTGCCGGGTTTGCCCTCATGGCCCTGCGTGCTGTACAGGTGGCGGTGGAAAACTGGCGCCGAGGCTTCTCGGCCCTGCAAAACCCCGGCTTCTTTGACGGTTCGGCCGGCTGAACGGAACCCCACCATGCTGATCCTGATTCTTTCCTTCCTGGGCCTGATGCTCTGCGGCCTGCCGGTGGCCGTGGCCATGGCCGGTGGCTCGCTGATCTACATCCTGGTCTCGGGCAGCGTGCCCGACATCGTGCTGGCCCAGCGCATGATTGCCGGCATCGAGTCTTTCCCGCTGCTGGCCGTGCCCTTTTTCATCCTGGCCGGCAACCTGATGAACATCGCCGGCATCACCGGTCGCATCTACAACTTCGCCATCGCGCTGGTGGGCTGGATGAAGGGCGGTCTGGGTCAGGTCAACATCGTCGGCTCGGTGATCTTCTCGGGCATGTCGGGCACGGCCATCGCCGACGCGGCGGGCCTGGGCTCGATCGAGATCAAGGCCATGAAGGAACACGGCTATTCCACCGAGTTCGCGGTGGGTGTGACGGCCGCATCGGCCACGCTGGGCCCGATCTTTCCCCCTTCATTGCCCTTTGTGATCTACGGCATGATGGCCAACGTCTCCATCGGCGCGCTGTTCGTGGCCGGCATCCTGCCCGGGCTGTTCATGACCGGTCTGATGATGGCCACCGTGGCCTACTTCGCCCACCGCAATGGCTGGGGCGGCGACGTGGCCTTCCACTGGGGTCGCCTGGGCGGCGCGGCGCTGGAGATCCTGGTCGTGCTGGCCTTCCCGATGGCGGTGTGGCTGGCGGTCAAGGCCGGTGCATCGGTCAACCTCGCCGCCGGGGCAGGCTTCGTGGCACTGCTGGCGCTGGACTGGCGCTACAACTTCTCAGCCGTGCTGGCCCTCATGGCACCGGTGATCCTGATCGGCGGCATGACCATGGGCTGGTTCACGCCTACCGAGGCTGCCGTGGCGGCGGTGATCTGGGCGTTGTTCCTGGGCCTGGTGCGCTACCGCTCCATGACCCTGCGAACGCTGGCACAAGCCACGTTCGAGACCATCGAGACCACGGCCTCGGTGCTGTTCATCGTCACCGCCGCGTCCATCTTTGCCTGGCTGCTCACCACCACGCAGGCCGCGCAGGCCCTGGCCGACTGGATTCTGTCCATCACCAGCAACAAGTGGGTGTTCCTGTTGCTGGCCAATCTGCTGATCCTGTTCGTGGGTTGTTTCATCGACACCATCGCGGCCATCACGATCCTGGTGCCCATCCTGCTGCCCATCGTGATCAAGCTGGGCATCGACCCGGTCCAGTTCGGCCTGATCATGACGCTGAACCTGATGGTCGGGCTGCTGCACCCGCCGCTGGGCATGGTGCTCTTTGTGCTGGCACGCATCTCCAAGCTCTCGGTGGAGCGCACCACCATGGCCATCCTGCCCTGGCTGATTCCGCTGATGCTGGCGCTGATCGCCATCACCTACATCCCAGCGTTGACGCTGTGGCTGCCGCAGCAAATGGGCTTGTTGAAATGACACCCCCGCCGCGCTTCGCGCGACCCCCTCAAGGGGGCGGCACTGGCCGTCCGGCAAAGCCGGCCCGGCGGTGCCCTGGGCTGGACCTTCTCATGCGTTGCGGTGCGCACTCCGGCACCTTGGAAAAACTGAAATGAATCCCGTCATCCGTATTCATCCGAACGACGACGTCGTCATCGCCCGCCAGCAGCTGCTGGGCGGCACGCGCATCGAAACCGAAGGCATCACCGTGTCGGGCCTCATTCCGCCCGGCCACAAGATCGCGGTGCGCGCCATCGCAGCGGGCGAGCCTGTGCGCCGCTACAACCAGATCATCGGCACCGCCACCCAGGCCATTGCGCCCGGGCAGCACGTGCACACGCACAACCTGGCCTTCAGCCGCTTCGACCGCGGCCACACGGTGGGCGGTGACGTGCGGCCCGTGGCCTACGTGGACACGCCGGCCACGTTCGACGGCATCGTGCGCGCCGACGGCCGTGTGGCCACGCGCAACTACATCGGCGTGCTGACCAGCGTGAACTGCTCGGCCACCGTGGCGCGCGCCATCGCCGACCATTTCCGCCGCGACATCCACCCCGCAGCGCTGGCCGCGTTCCCGAATGTGGACGGCGTGGTGGCGCTGACCCACGGCGCAGGCTGCGCCACCGACAGCGAAGGCGAGGGCCTGCACGTGCTGCGCCGCACGCTGGCCGGCTACGCACGCCACGCCAACTTTGCGGCCGTCATCGTGGTGGGCCTGGGCTGCGAGACGAATCAGATCCAAGGCCTTCTGGCGCAGGAAGGCCTGCGTGAAGGCGCCAAGCTGGTGACCTTCAGCATCCAGGACACGGGCGGCACCGCCAAAAGCGTGGCGCGCGGCATCGAGGCCGTGCAAGCCTTGCTGCCCGAGGCCAACGCCGTGCAGCGCCAGCCCGTGCCCGCCAGCCACCTGGTGGTGGGTTTGCAGTGCGGCGGGTCCGACGGCTACTCCGGCATCAGTGCCAACCCGGCGCTGGGCGCGGCGGTGGACCTGGTGGTGCGCCACGGCGGCACGGCCGTGCTGTCCGAGACGCCCGAAATCTATGGCGGCGAACACCTGCTGCTGCAACGTGCGGTGTCGCAAGCCGTGGCCGACAAGCTCGAAGCCCGCCTGCGCTGGTGGACCGACTACTGCACGCGCCACCACGCCGAGATGGACAACAACCCCTCGGCCGGCAACAAGGCCGGCGGGCTGACCACCATCCTGGAGAAGTCGCTCGGTGCCATCGCCAAGGGCGGCACCACGCCCCTGGTGGACGTGTACGAATACGCTCAGCCCATCACGGCCAAAGGCTTTGTCTACATGGACACGCCGGGCTACGACCCGGTGTCCGCCACCGGCCAGGTCGCCGGCGGCGCCAACCTGATCTGCTTCACCACCGGGCGCGGCTCGGCCTATGGCTGCGCGCCCTCGCCTTCGCTCAAGCTGGCCACCAACAGCGCGCTGTGGGCCAAGCAGGAAGAAGACATGGACATCAACTGCGGCACGGTGATCGACGGCAGCGAGAGCGTGGAGCAACTGGGCGAACGCATCTTTTTGGAGATGCTGGCCGCAGCCTCGGGCCGCAAGACGAAAAGCGAGCTGCATGGCTACGGCCAAAACGAATTTGTCCCCTGGGCGCTGGGCGCCGTGATGTAACCCTTTTCTCTCAAACCATGAAAATCACCTCCGCCAAAGTCATCGTCTGCGCGCCCAGCCGCAACTTCGTGACCCTGAAGATCGAAACCGATGAAGGCCTGACCGGCATCGGCGACGCCACGCTCAACGGCCGCGAGCTGGCCGTGGCCAGCTACCTCACCGACCACGTCATCCCCTGCCTGATCGGGCGCGACCCGCAGCAGATCGAAGACATCTGGCAGTACCTCTACAAGGGTGCCTACTGGCGCCGCGGCCCGGTGACCATGAGCGCCATCGCGGGCGTGGACACCGCGCTCTGGGACATCAAGGCCAAGGCCGCCAACATGCCGCTGTACCAGCTGCTGGGCGGCAAGAGCCGCACCGGCGTGATGGTCTACGGCCACGCCAACGGCAAGGACATCAGCCAGACCGTGGAAGAGGTGCTGCGCTACAAGGAGATGGGCTACAAGGCCATCCGCGCGCAGAGCGGCGTGCCGGGGCTGGAGAAGGTGTATGGCGTGGGCCGCGGCAGCATGTTCTACGAACCGGCCGACGCCGACCTGCCCAGCGAACACGACTGGTCCACCGAAAAATACCTGCGCCATACGCCCGAGCTGTTCGACAAGGTGCGTGCTGCCGTCGGGCCGGACATCCACCTGCTGCACGACGCGCACCACCGCCTGACGCCCATCGAGGCCGCACGCCTGGGCAAAGACCTGGAGCCCTTCCGCCTGTTCTGGCTGGAAGACACCACGCCGGCCGAGAACCAGGAGTCCTTCCGCCTGATCCGCCAGCACACCACCACGCCGCTGGCCGTGGGCGAGATCTTCAACACCATCTGGGACTGCAAGGACCTGATCCAGAACCAGCTGATCGACTACATCCGCACCACGGTGGTCCACGCGGGCGGCATCACCCACCTGCGCCGCATCGCCGACCTGGCCGCGCTGTACCAGGTGCGCACCGGCTCGCACGGCGCCACCGACCTCTCGCCGGTGTGCATGGGCGCGGCGCTCAACTTCGACCTCTGGGTGCCCAACTTCGGCATTCAGGAATACATGCGCCACACCGACGAGACCGACGCCGTGTTCCCCCACGCCTACAGCTTCAAGGACGGTTACATGCACCCTGGCGAAGCGCCCGGTCACGGCGTGACCATCGACGAGGCGCTGGCCGCGAAGTACCCCTACAAACGCGCCTACCTGCCGGTGAACCGCCTGCAGCACGACGGCACGCTGACCAACTGGTGAGGGTGGACATGAACCGATTGAACGACCACACGGTGGGCGCGTTGCCGGCCGCCGTGACGCGCCCCGCCTACGACCGCAGGGCATTGAACACCGGCATCGTGCACCTGGGTATCGGCGCCTTCATGCGCGCCCACATGGCCGCCGCCACCGAAGCGGCCATCGCCGCAGGCGACCTGCGCTGGGGCATCGTTGGCGTGTCGCTGCGCCAGCCCGACACGCGCGACGCGCTGCAACCGCAGGACGGTCTGTACACCCTGGCGATCCGCGACGCCGATGCGCAAGGCCGGCCGCGCCAGCGGCTGCAGGTGATCGGTGCGGTGCGCGCCCTGCTGGTGGCGCCTGAGAACCCGGCCGGCGTGCTCGAAGCCATTGCCGCAGCAGACACCCGCATCGTGAGCCTCACGGTGACGGAAAAAGGCTACTGCCACGACCCGGCCACCGGCGCGCTGCGGCTGGACCACCCGGACATCGCCAACGACCTGGCCCACCCGCAAGCGCCGCGCTCGGCCATCGGCATGCTGGTGTTCGGGCTGCAGTTGCGCTTGGAGCGTGGCCACGGCCCGCTCACGCTGATGTCACTGGACAACCTGCCGGCCAATGGCCGCGTGCTGCGCGGCGCCGTGCTGCGCTTCGCCGAAGCGGTGGACCCGGCGCTGGCCCAGCGCATCGCCGCCGACTGCCGCTTCCCTTGTTCCATGGTGGACCGCATCGTGCCCCGCACCACCGACGCCGACCGCGCCGCCGTGAGCGAAGCGCTCGGGTGCGAAGACCGCTGGCCGGTGCTGGGCGAGCCCTTCTTTGACTGGGCGGTGGAAGATGATTTCGCCGCCGGCCGGCCCGACTGGACGCTGGGCGGCGTGCGCTTCGTGGCCGACGCCGAACCCTTCGAGCGGCTCAAGCTGCGCATGGTCAACGGCACGCACTCCAGCCTGGCCTACCTGGGCGCCATGGCCGGCTGGCAGACGGTGGACAAAGCCATTGCCCAGGCGCCGCTGCGCGAGCACATCGAAGCGCTGATGCGCGACGAGATCGAACCCACCCTGGCCGATCTTCCCGGCCTCGACCTGGCCGCCTACCGCGCCAACCTGCTGGCCCGCTACGCCAACCCGGCGCTCGCCCACCGCACGCAGCAGATCGCCATGGACGGCTCGCAGAAGCTGCCCCAGCGCCTGCTCGGCACCGTGCGCGACCGGCTGGCTGCCGGCTTGCCCGTGCCCCGCATGGCGCTGGGCATTGCGGCCTGGATGCACTACCTGCGCGGCGTGGACGAACTGGGCAACGCCTATGCCATCGACGACCCGCATGCCGCCGACCTGACGGCGCTGTACCAACGCACGCTGGGGCAGGGGGCGAGCATCGAAGCCGTGCAGGCCATGCTGTCCTACGCGCCGGTGTTCGGCGACCTGGCGGGCAACCAGGCACTGGCCGCCGCGCTGCTTTCCGCCCTGCGATCACTGCAGACGCACGGCGTGCGGGCCACGCTGGACGCCGTGAACCGCGGGGAGCTGGGCGCATGACGGCAGCTCCCGAGCCACTCGATGTCCTGACACTGGGCGAGACCATGGCGCTGCTGGTTGCCCAGGAGTCCGGGCCGCTGGAGCAGGTGCAGACCTTCAGCAAGCGGCTGGCCGGCGCAGACAGCAATGTGGCCATCGGTCTGGCCCGCCTGGGCTTCCGCGTGGGCTGGGTCAGCCGCCTCGGGGCCGACTCGTTCGGCCGCTATGTGCGCGAGGCCATCGAAGCCGAAGGCGTGGACACCTCGCAGGTGGAGGTGGACCCGAACCGCAGCACCGGCTTCATGCTCAAGTCGCGCAGCCTGGACGGCAGCGACCCGGCCATCGAGTACTACCGCCGCAACTCCGCCGCCAGCCAGCTCGGGCTGGCCAACCTGCCGACCGCCTACGCGCTGCGCGCCCGCCACCTGCACGCCACCGGCATCACGCCCGCGCTGTCGCCCGCGGCCTGCGAGGTGGTCGCGCACGCCATGCAGAGCCTGCGCGCCGCAGGCCGCAGCGTCTCGTTCGACCCCAACCTGCGCCCCCGCCTGTGGCCCGACACGGCCACCATGCGCGACACCCTGAACGACCTGGCGCGCCACGCCGACTGGGTGCTGCCCGGCATCGAGGAAGGTCGGCTGCTCACGGGCCAAAGCACCCCCGCCGACATCGCCGCCTGGTACCTCGACCGGGGTGCCAAAGCCGTGGTGGTGAAGATGGGTGCCGAGGGCGCTTACTTCCACACCGCCAGCGGTGAACACGGCCAGGTGCCCGGCGTGCCCGTGCCGGTGGTGGTGGACACCGTGGGTGCCGGCGACGCGTTTGCCGTGGGCATCATCAGTGCCCAGCTCGAAGGGCGTTCATGGCCCCAGGCCCTAAAGCGCGCCAACTGGATCGCCTCGCTCGCGCTGCAGGTGATCGGCGACATGGAAGGCCTGCCCACGCGCAGCGAGCTTTCAGAACACAACATCGATTGAACCCAAGGAAAACCATGCTGACCGTTGTCTGCGAAACCCCCGGCACCCTGCTGCCCCAAGACCGCCCCATGCCCGAACGCGGCGCCAACGACGTGCTGCTGCGCGTCAAGCGCGTGGGCGTGTGCGGCACCGACCTGCACATCTTCACCGGCAAACAGCCCTACCTCAGCTACCCGCGCGTGATGGGCCACGAGCTCTCGGGCATCGTTGAAGCCGCTCCGGCCGACGGCGCCCTGCGCCCCGGCGACACGGTCTACGTCATGCCCTACCTGTCGTGCGGCACCTGCATCGCCTGCCGCGCGGGCAAGACCAACTGCTGCACGAACATCCAGGTGCTCGGCGTGCACCGCGACGGCGCCTTCACCGAATACCTCACTGTGCCCCAGGCCTTCGTGCACAAGGCCGAAGGCGTGTCGCTCGACCAGGCCGCCATGGTGGAGTTCCTGGCCATCGGTGCGCACGCCGTGCGGCGCTCGGGCCTGCGTGCGGGGCAGCGCGTGCTGGTGGTGGGCGCCGGCCCCATCGGCATGGCCGCGATGATCTTTGCCCAGCTGCGCGGCGCCACCGTCACCGCGCTGGATGGCCGGCAGGACCGGGTGGACTTCTGCACTGGTTCGCTGGGCGTTCACGCAGGTGTGCCGCTGGGCGAAGGCGACGAGGAGCAACTGGCCAGGCTGACCGACGGCGAGTTCTATGACGTGGTGTTCGATGCCACCGGCAACCCGCAGGCCATGGAGCGCGGCTTCCGCTTCGTGGCCCACGGCGGCAGCTACGTGCTGATCTCGGTGGTGGGTGCCAACATCACCTTCTCCGACCCGGAATTCCACAAGCGCGAGATGACGCTGCTGGGCAGCCGCAACGCCACCACCGAAGACTTCAGCACCGTGCTCGGTGCCATGCGCGCGGGCCTGATCCCGGCCAGCCTGAACACCCACCGCCTGGCACTGGCGGACGTACCGACACAGTTCCAGAACCTGCTCGACCCGTCCGCCGGGGTGATCAAGGCCATCGTGGAGTGTTGAGCGGGTCGGGAGCCGCAGAAGCCTCCACCGCGAGCGCTACTGCGCGCACAGGCTCGGGCTGGGCGCCAGGTCCGGCCGCGGGGTTGTTTGCGCCGGGACGCGGGTCTCGGTGCAGGTGCGTGCGGGCAGACCCGTCATCAAAGCGCGGATGGCGCTGCTGCTGAACGCGCCGCTGTAGATGCGCAGGTCCTGCATCTTGCCGTTGAAATAGGGGTCCCCCGAATACTGCGAGCGGCCCAGCCAGTTCTGGTGGGTCGAGCCCAGCTGGAAGGGTGCCAGGTCGATGTCCGGGTTGGAGCCCACCGCCACGCCATTGACGTACAGCGTGCCCAGCCGGCCTTTGAGGGTCACGGCCACGTGCACCCAGGTCCCCGTGCTCAATGCTGCCGTGTGGGAGACGACTTGTTCACCAAAGTAGGTGGTGCCCGTGACGCGAAAGCTCATCTTGCCGCTGCCATCCCTGGGGATGAGGCACATGTAGCTGATGTCGCTGCTGCCGAAATCGAAGATGCGGGTGTTGTTCACGGCGGTGTTCCAGTACACCCAGAGTGCGATGGTGAAGTCGCCCAGCTCCTCCACCACCCCGGTGCTCAGCGCGAGATGGCTGGTGCTGCCGTTGAAGGCCAGGGCGTTGCCGGCGGTGCGCCCTGTGGTCCAGCTGGCATTGCCCACCAGGCTGCCATGGCGGACGGTGCTGCTGTTGTCGGTGGCGCTGGTGCCCGAGGTCTGGTTCAGCGGCAGGTCCAGGCGCAATTCAATGCCCAGCTGCACCCGGGCACGGTCGGCACCCACCAGGGTCTGGCCGCCGTGCACCGTGCATACCCTGTAAAACCACTGGCCCGTGCCCGGGTTGTCGGTATGGGTGCGCGTTGCGTCACTGCCCAGGGTGGCAACGGTGGTGAACGTGCCGTTGGCCGACGCGCTGCGTTGCACCAGATACGACGTGGCCAGGGCACTGCCCCACCAGGACAGCAGCACCTTTCCATCGGTGACGTAGGCCGTGAGCCCGCTGGGCGCCACGGCCGCGCTCGCGGGCGGGAGCGAGAAGGTCAGCGTGCCAAAACTGGGGGTGTCGCCGCCCCACTGGTTCGCTTCCGGGCGCAACCGCTCCGCCATGCGACGCACGTAGGGTGCAGACAGGCCCTTGCGGTTGGCGTAGTGGTTGTAGAGGCACTCCCAAATGGGGCGCAGATGCGGCCGGCCCGACTCGGAGACCTGGGTGAACGTGCCCTGCCGGTTGACGTAGCGGGAAAAAGGCAGCGTGTAGTAAACGCCGTTGCTGTCGGTCAGCTGTGCCTTGGCCACATACTCCGCGCCCGCCAGCAGTCGGTTGTTGCGGTAGCTGTACAGGTCATCGCCCTGCAGCCAGGCCATCTCGCACAGCAGGCCGCTCAGACCCACGCTCAGCGTGGCATGTCCGTTGTCGCGGGCAAGCTCCTGCCACTGGCCCAGATAACCCGGGTGCACGCAGTAGACGCTGTGGTCCGCGGCACCGTTGCCCCGGCCGTTCCGGTAGTAGTCCAGCGCCTTGTCGTAGATGTCGCGTCGGTCGCAGAAGATGCCGATGGCCATCTGGCCGCACAGGGCAATCAGGTCCCAGTTGGCCCAGTAGTTGGTGATGTTGGAGCCATTGTGGTTGTCCAGAAAATCCGAGCACTTGGACTGGAACTCCGCCAGCAACAGGTCCTGCATCGCCTTCAGACCCGCGCTGGACCAGCCGGCATAGCCGCGCATCAATTCACCGGCCATGGCCCATTGGTAGCCATACAGGCCGGCGGCGAGAAAGCGGTCGGCGTTGCCCGTGAGCGTGGTCATGGTGGACGACCAGGCGTCCAGATACGCGACCGCCGCATCGGCATAGCGCGTGTCGCCCGACACCTTCCAGCGCAACGCGAACTGGTAGGCACGCTGCACGTCTTCCACGATGGCGCGGAAGTTTTCGCCGTCTCCACCACGGACCACCGTGACCAGGGGCGCAGGTTCCCGCCCCAGTTGCGAGCGGCCGCTGTCGGTGAGCGCATTCCAGCCACTGGTCCAGGGCGACACACCGTTGTCCACCTGGGTTTTCATGCGCGCGAGATCGGCCGCGCTGTGCATGACCCCGGGGTGGGCAAAACCGCCAGTGGCCGCCGGGGCCGCCAACCCGCGATCGCTGGTGCTTTTCAACGTCGCTTCACCGACGCCGGCTCCGTCACCCAGACCCGCATCGTCACCGCCGCCGCAGGCCTGCAGTGCGGGCAGCAACAGCCCCGCGCCCAGGCGGTACATCAGCGTCCTGCGCGACAGGGCATCGTGAACCATCGGTTGGGCAGCGGAGGAACGCGGCATCAGGGGCATCTCGAATCCTGCTTTCGTGAAAAAGTGCCCATTCTATGAACCACCCCCACCAACCGTCCGGCGTTGTCCTGGCCCCGTGCGGTGCACCGACGACCGGTGCGTACAGCCGCTTCAACGGCACGGCCCCGGTGATTCGGTCCCGTCTTCGGCAGCACACCATGGGCCCGATGCGAGCGTTCAGGGTCCACGCTTCTCCGACGCTGTGGCAAGCGCCCCAAGAAAAAAGGCTTCGAAACCGGAGTTCCGAAGCCTCTTGGCTGGTCTCAGCGCTGGGCCGAGACGGCGGATTCGCAGGGCTTAGTAGCCGCCGCGGCCGTAGCCGCCACCGCCGGAGCGATCGCCACCACCGCCGTAACCGCCACCACCGGAGCGGTCACCGCCGCCGCCGTAGCCGCCGGTGCGGGGAGGACGTGCCTCCATCGGGCGGGCTTCGTTCACCGTGACGCTGCGGCCACCCAGCGACTGACCGTTCATGCCACTGATGGCGGCTTGCGCTTCGGCATCGCTGCCCATTTCGACGAAACCAAAGCCCTTGGAGCGACCGGTGTCGCGTTCCATCATGACTTTGGCGCTGGTGACCGAGCCGAACTCGCTGAAAGACTGTTGCAGGTCTTCGTCACGCACCGTGTACGGCAGGTTGCCGACGTAAAGTTTATTGCCCATAGGGACTCCGAAAAAAACAGAAACACAAAAGCGATGGGGTCCCGAAAGCTCAACAAACCCGAGTGTGCCGCCGTAGCGCGCGAAACTGACCGATCACCTGGAAGGCGCGCGGGCTTGATCGCCCGCGCAGGCCCATTATGGACCCCAGGGTGGCGGGCCGCGGTTTTTTTGTGTGAGCAGCGTCAAACCCGGTTGCGCTGCCCCTGTTTCTGTGCTGGCTGCGGCGCCAGCGTCTTGCTGTAAAGCGAGTCCCCCGCGAGGTCTTTCAGCGTCACCGTCATCGCGCGCGTCCGGGCGTCGATGTCGACCTGGCCGAAAAACTGCAGGCCATTGGTGGGCGGTGCGTTCACCTCGGTGGGCGCCTTCTGGTACACCACCTGCATGCCAAACGTGGTGTCGGCCTTGTTGGGGCCGAAGCCGCCGGCGTTCAGCGGGCCGGAGACAAACTCCCAGAACGGCGAGAAGTCACTGAACCGCGCCTTGGCCGGATCGAAGTAGTGGGCCGCGGTGTAGTGCACGTCGGCGGTGAGCCACACCACGTTCTGGATCCCCGCCTGTTTGATCGCGCGCAGCAGACCGGCCAGTTCCAGCTCCCGGCCCTTGGGTGCGCCGTCTTCGCCGTTGGCGATGGCTTCCCATTTTTCCTTGCCGTCGGCCACGTGCAGGCTGAGTGGCATGTCGGCGGCGATCACTTTCCAGACCGCTTTCGAGCGCTTGAGCCCGTCCAGCAGCCAGTCCAGTTGCGGCTTGCCCATGAAGACGGTCTCGGCGCTTTCGCGGGTCTGCAGGTTCGCGGTGTTGGGGCCGCGGTAGCTGCGCATGTCCACCACGAACAGATCGAGCAGCGGGCCCTGCGGCAGGTGGCGGTACACGCGCTCGGACTCCACATCGGCCGTGCGGCGCATTGGGGCAAATTCGTTGAAAGCCTTGGTGGCCCGCGCCACCAGCAGCGGGACGTTCTTCTCGGTGTAGCGCTTGTCGTCGCTCAAGTCCTTGGCGTCCGAGTGGTTGTTGACCACCTCGTGGTCGTCCCACTGCCAGATCTGGGGCACATCGGCCGCCATGCGGCGCACATTGGCGTCCATCAGGTTGTAGCGGTAGCGGCCACGGAACTCGTTCAGCGTTTCGGCGACCTTGCTCACCTCTTCGGTCACCACGTTGTTCCACAGGTTGCCGTCGGCCAGCTTCACCTGTGCGCTGATCGGGCCGTCGGCGTAGATGGTGTCACCGCAGTGCAGGAAGAAGTCCGGGTTGGTCTTGCGCATCTGCTCGTAGATCTTCATGCCGCCCCAGGCTTCGTTGATGCCCCAGCCCTGCCCGGCCGTGTCACCGCTCCAGACAAAGCGCACATCGCGCGTGGCCCGGCCACGGGTGGCCGCCGGCGGCAGGCGCAGGTGCCCTTGCAGGGGTTCCGAGAGCACGCGCTCGTTGTGCAGGTCCTGCAGCACCACGCGGTAAAAGATCTCCTGGCCGGCGGGCAGCCGGGTGAGGTCGACGCGGCCGGTGAAGTCGCTGTCTTCCAGCATGTGCGGGCCACGCACGCGGGTGGCGTTGGCAAAGCTCGCGGTGGTGGCCCACTCCAGCCACAGGCGCGCTGGGCGGTCGCTGCGGGTCCAGATCACCGCGCCGTCGGCCTTGGGGTCACCACTCTGAATGCCATGGGCCATTTGCGGCCGCATGCCATCGCGCGTGATGAAGGCGGGGGCAGCGGCGCCCTGCGCCCAGACACGCGACGCTGGCGCCACCACGGCACCCCCAAGAAGGGCCCCGCGGGCCATGAAAAGACGACGATCCATTTGAAACACTCCAAAGACAGTTGCAACAGCGCTGCAGTCTTCGGGGTTTCGATGTCAGGCGTATGAAGGTCGCGTGTCGGTTCGCCCGGCGCACGGCCGCATCAGCGGCCAGCCCGCCACTATTCGGACGCCGGCCCGTCACCCAACGCCGCCTGCTTGCGGCTCACGTGGTAGGCCGTCATCACCTGCGTGGCGATCAGGTCCAGGCTCGGGCGGGTGATGCCTTGTTTGTCGGTCCAGACCTTGGGCGTGAGCGCGCCCGAGAGCGTGAGCGCCTCGCCGTCGGCCAGCGCCAGCAGCGCCGCGCAGGGCGCCTCGTCAAACGCGATCACGTTGACGATGAACTCCTCGTCCGCCTTGTTGCGCGCCAGCACGCGCGCCACGATGTAGCCGCGGCCCGCCTTGTCCACGCGGCGGGAAGCGTCGCCCATCAGGCGGCCGGCGATCAGTCCGTCGATCATGATCGCGGCTTCTCGAAACCCGAGACCACCCAGGCCTCGGCGCTGGCCGCGTTGAGCCGGAAGTTCGGCGGCGCGGGCACCAGGGCCAGCTCTTCGTCGAACTCGTTGAGCGCGCGCAGCGTGGCGGTGGCGCCCTCTTCGTCGGGCACGATGGCCAGCTCCACGCGGATGCGCTGGCCGCCCACCGTGATGCTCAGGTTCTTGTTCAACTCGGCGTGGCGCTGCTGCTCGGAGCGGCGGATCACCTCCTTGGCCGTCTTCACCAGCGTGTTGAACGCATTGGTGTCCAGCGGCTTGGGGTTCTTCTTGTCGCGCCCCATCGTCCAGGGGCCCACCAGCGCGGGCTCGGCCTGGCCGTCCAGGAACATGGCCACCGCCCAGCCATCGTCGTCTTCGTTCTTGATCACGCGCGCGGTCCAGTGCTCGTCGCTCCACACGCGGTCTTCGTGGATCGGGTCTTGGGTGTCTTGGGTCATGGGGGGATGGTAAACGGCGAAGGCGTTCAAACCGCCGGCCCGAACAGCCCGGTGCGCCACAGCACCTCGCGCTCTGCCTCGCTCAAACCTTGCAGCTCCTCACCCGGCCGGGCCAGCACCCGGCGGTGGCCCACCGGGAGGCTGAGTGCCCGGGCACCGTTGAAGCGCAGGCGTTCGGGCACTGTCGCTGTAGCCGCCGGCGGCTGCGCCGAACCGGCAGAGGCCCAGCGGTCGGGCGCCGGCACCGAGGATCGTTGACAACAGCTCATGATCGTTCTCCCACGGCCAGTTCCACCGCGCTCGCGCCGCCGGCCATGGCCAGCCACAGCAGCAGCCAAGCTGCCCAGCCAGGCGCCAGCACGGCCGCGGGCAACACCGCCAGCCAGACCGCGAGGCAATGCACGCAGGCCAGGCCGTCGGCCAGCGGCGTGCCGGCCACGGCCGCATGCAGGCGCGAGACGAGGTCGAACGGGCCCCGCTCGCGCGCCACCAGCCGGGCCAGCCGCCACACGGCCAGCACCGAGAGTACCGCTTCAAACCACGGTGGCTCAGTGCCAAAGCCGAGGTCCATACGCAGGCTCAATTGGCGTCGAACACCGCGAACACGCGGCTCGTGTCCTGGTACACGCGCGTGGCCTCGTATTCGAAGGCCGGTGTCGGTGGCGCCATCACCTGGTTGGTGTCGAAGGCCCGCGAGACGCTGCGGGCAAAGAAGCCATAGGTGCCCTGCGCGGCATTGGCCGGCAGCGTGTACACCGCCTGCATCAGCCCGCCCTGGTCGCCCACCGTGGTGTGCCAGTGCTCGAAGCCGAACGGCCCGTCCGCGCCACCGCTGCCACCGGTGCGCGCCATGCCCACGTTGCCACAGACGGTCGGGTGGAAGTAGGCGTTGCGGAAGTGTTCGCTGTGCACGTCCATCGTGACGCGGAATTCCACCGCCACCGGCACAGCCCCGCGGCGCACCACCGGGCAGTTGCCGCCGATGGGCAGCCAGTCGGCATCGCCGGCCTTGCGCCACGCGATGTCGAACACGAAGCCCGGTGCGTGGTTGTCCACCACCACCGCCACCGGCGCCGCGCTCGACAACACGTTGCCGGGCGGCAGGCCCACCTGCAGCACCAGTTCGTAGGTGCCGTCGGGGTAGGCGCCACCGGTGGGCCAGTCCAGCAGCAGCTGTTCGCTCGGCAGCCAGCTGTTGGGCCCGGCGGGCAGGTTGATCGGGTACCAGCCGTTGGCGTCGCTGGTGGGCGCGTGCCACTCGCCCACCCCGGCGCCGTTGAGCCGGTACAGCCACCAGCTCACGCCGACAAAAGGCGTCTGCGGGCCAAAGGCCGCGCTGCCTGGCGCGCGGTGGCGGTACAGCACGCGGTAGTGCGTGGCCTGCGGGTGCGTGCGGTGGCAGCCCAGCAGCGACAGCTTGCCGTAGGCCGGGGAACGCGCCGTCGGGTTGGGCAAGGCATCGACGCTGGTGCCCGACGGGTGCGGGCGGTTGGTGCGCAGGTTGTAGCCCGTGGCGCTGTCGAAGGTGGTCGGGTCGCCGGTGAGCGGCAGGCGCCCGGCCATGACGATGGCGGGCGCGTTGCCGCAAGGAATCTGCTCGTCGGGAAAACAGTCGGGCGCCACGCGCGCGCTCGGGTCCGCCTCCAGCGTCACGAAGGGCAGGTTCCCGGCGTTCCAGCGCACGTCGAAGTGGCTCTCGCCGTAGATCACCTCTTCCACGCCGTCGCCGTCCACGTCCTGCAGCACGCGGAAGGTGATGTCGGGCACGTCAATGATGGGCACCCACTCCGGCATGCGCACGTTCACACAGCGCCGCATCGGGCCGATCCAGTGCCGCGGATCAAAACCCTCGAACGCCTGGGGGTCCAGCCGCAGCTGCGCGGCCACGCTGTCCAGCGCCACGCGCGACAGCACCCCCTTCTTGCCCTCGGTGTCGGCCAGAAAATCGGCCGGCAGCGGCGGCGCCATGCGCAGCGCCGCCGGTGCGTCCAGCGCATGGTCGAGCGCCGAGGTGTCTTCGCCAAACGCGGCGCCAGGCAGGGCCTCGAAGCGGGCCAGCGCCTCGGCGGCGCGCGAATCGCTCATCGCGGCCATGCGCCGCAAGGCCGCGAAGTCGGGCGCCGGGTCCGGCCCGGGGATGGGCCCGCGCGGGCCGCGCTCGGTCGGCACCGGCATGCGCTCGCGCAGGTCGTCCAGCAGCTCGCGCCAGTTCGGACGCTCGAACAGCACCGGAAAACACAGCCGCAGCGTGCGCCAGCGCAGCACCCAGTCGATGTCGAAGCGCGGAATCCAGACGCAGAAGTTGCCACACGCGTCCGTCTTCACGGTGGCGATCACCTCGCGCCGGCAGTTGAACGGGAACAGCCAGCTCCACTGCGAACCCATGGGGTGGTAGGCGAACAGCGAACAGTCGGTGTCTTCCACCTGCACGGTGGCCAGCGGCACCGGCATCACGCGGCCCGTGGTCGCGTCGGTGCGCACCACCTTGCCGCACACCCGCTGCATGAAGAGCCAGCGCGGGTCCAGCACATGGCCCAGCCTGGCTTTGAGATCGGCCACCGGCTGACCGGCCAGGCGCTTGATCGGCGCACCGCTCAAGGCCGCCAGGCGCGCGGCGCCGAGCTTGCCGATGACCGCCGATTCGGCGGCATCAAAATCGGCGTCCAGACGCACCGCCGCAGCGGCGGTGGGGCGAATGGGCGAGGTGGTGGTGCGGGCCTTGCTGTCCGCGCTCGGGTGGGGTGACTTGGCCATGGCGACTCCTCGGTGATAGGGGATGGGCGATCGATCCGCATGAAGCCCGATGCGTCATGGGAAACAACCGCGTTCAGTGTGCGAGCCGCCCACCCCCGCGGCATCCCCAACATGGGAGAGCGCCATCCCCCGTTTGGGAGAGCCATCGGCCTGTTCAGGCGGGGTTTTACATGCGGATACAGCGCGGGCTGCGTGCCATCAGACTGCAAGACCGACTTTGTGGCCTTCGTCAACGTCCTGTTGACCCACACGCATGCCAAGGCTCGCCGCGTTCATCTGGTGATCGACAACCTGAACATCCACTCAAGATCGGCATCCTCAGTCGTCAATGCCTGGACCGGAGTGTTGAATGCCGACGCCGACTGCAACGCGAGGCTGAAGCTTGGCAGCAGGCCCACAACGCTGCTCAGCGAACCATCGGGTGGACGTTCACGCGTCAGGACGCGGATCAGAAGCTCAGTCGACACCTCGTTCCGAAACTTGCGTGTTGATGCACCAGGTGCATGGCCTATAACAAGTTTTGAAAATTGCCGCGACTTTTATGGTGGAACAAGCCGCAACCGGTAGATCAACGCACTCTCCGCGTTCATGCGCGGCAGCGGCAGGCCCACGGCCGCCAGCCAGGCGCCGTGCGCGGTGGGCGGCAGGGCCTGCTGGGCCCCGGCGGCCAGGGCTGCGTCGTTCAGCGGGCTGCTGCTCCCGTCGGGCGGCGTGGGGTCCAGCCGTTCGATGGTGTAGTGCGCGGCCGGGCGCAGCATGGGCAGGCGCAGCGGTGGCGTGTTGCGGTGGCTGGTGGGCGTGGTGCGGTAAACCAGCAGCAGTACCTCGCTGGCATGGGCGTCACCATGCGCTTGCCACAGCACGCCGTCGCCGGCCTCGCCCAGCCACACCTGTCCGGTGTGCAGGCGGTTGCGCAGCTGCTTGTACAGCCCCACCCAGCGGCCCAGCGCCATGCGCTCCTCGTCGCTCAGGCGGCGCACATCGGCCTCTATGCCCAGGTGGCCGCTGAGTGCCACGCCGGCGCGGAAGTTCAGGCTCTGGCTGCGGCCCGTGGTGTGCGCGGGCGCGGGGCCAATGTGGGCGCCCAGAATTTCGGGTGGTAAAAACTGCAGCGCACCGCGCTGGATGGCCACGCGCGACAGTGCATCGTTGCAGTCGCTGGTCCACACGCGGTGGGTGTGGGCCAGCACGCCCAGGTCCAGCCGGGCGCCGCCAGAAGCGCAGCTTTCAATCTCCAGCTGCGGGTGGGCGGCGCGCACCCGGTCCAGCAGGGCGTACAGCGCGTGCACAAAGCTGCGGTACGCGGGGCGCCCCAGCGCGTTGCCTGCGGTGGTCAGGTCGCGGTTCATGTCCCACTTCAGGTAGGCAATGGGCACGTTCTGCAGCAGGGTGTCCAGCTGGGTGAACAGGTAGTCCGCCACCTCGGGGCGGGCCACGTCCAGCACCAGCTGGTTGCGCATGGTGAGCAGCGGGCGGCCTTCGAGCTGCAGCGCCCAGTCGGGGTGGGTGCGGAACAGCTGGCTGTCGGGGTTCACCATCTCGGGCTCCACCCACAGGCCAAACTCCATGCCCAGTTCATTCACATAGCTGGCCAGCGGCTGCAGGCCGTGCGGGTACTTGGCCGGGTCGGGCCACCAGTCGCCCAGCGCGGCCTGGTCGCTGTGCCGGCCCTGGAACCAGCCGTCGTCCAGCACAAAGCGCTCTACGCCCACGCTGGCGGCGGCGGCGGCCAGCGCGCGGATGTCCTCGGTACGGTGGTCAAAGTAGACCGCCTCCCAGGTGTTCAGGTGCACAGGGCGCGGGCGCATGCGCCCGCCGGGCCAGGGCAGGCGACTGCGCACCGTGGCGTGGAAGTTGGCGGCCAGGCCGTTCAGGCCCTGCGTGGAGCAGCTGGCGAACAGCGTGGGCGTCTGCAGCGATTCACCCGCAACCAGGCGCACTTCGCCCGGCGCCAGCCATTCGCCCATTTGCCATTGGTACTGCCCATCGTGCAGCCATTCAATGGCCTGGCGGTGGTTGCCCGACCAGGCCAGGTGCGCGCCATACACGGTGCCCGTGTGCGGGGTGGCGCCGGGCGTGGTGACCACCGCACCCGGAAAACTGTCGTGCGAGGTGCGGCCGCGCCGGTTCTCGCGCTGCCACAGACTGCGAGACAGCGCGTCCACCTGCAGTTGAAACTCATTGGCCCATTGGCCCGCGAACGAGCGCACGCCCTGCGCATCGCCCGGCAGCGGCACGGTGCCCGCGGCCAGCCAGTGCACGTCCAGCACGTCGGCACCGTCATTGAACAACTCGCTGCGCAGCTGCAGCACGTCGTTAACGTCCAGCGCCAGGTGCAACACCAGGCGCAGCTGGGCCACGCTGTCCGTCAGGTGGATGGCGATGCGCTGGCCGGGCTCCAGGGTGTTGATGCTGCAACTGTTGAACTGTTGCGCAAACTGCTGCCCGCCGCGGTGCGCCAGCAGCGCGCTCTGGCCATACCAGCCCACGCCAAAGGTGGGGGCCACGGTCAGCGGCTGGTCCAACTCCATGCTGCTGGGCGGGATGGCCCGGCCGTCCCGCAGCGGCGCCAGCGGCACGCAGTGGTCCGGCAGGCGCGGGCCCCAGTAGCGCCACAGCGGCGCCTCATGCGGGCGCACCTCCAGCACCACACTGCTGTGGGTGCCGTGCAAAACGGTGAATGCGGCAGAGGCCTCGGGCGCGTGGGTGGGCATGTTCAGTTGCAGTAGATGCGCTGGCCGCTCTTGTCAAACAGCAGGGCCTTGGCCGCGTCAAAGTGGGCGTCCATTGTCTGGCCCGAGCGCAGACTGCGACCGTGTTTGCTTTCCATGACCACCATCACACCACTGGCCGAGCGTGCGTACACAAAGGTCTCGCCGCCCAAATGCTCCAGCATGTCGATGCTGACGGGCAGCGTGGTGCTGCCGCCTTCTTGGAAATGTTCGGGCCGCACGCCCACCGACACCTCGGTGCCCACAGCGGGCAGGTTGCCGTCCAGCGGCAGGGTCACCACGGTGTTGTCAAAGCCGGCCAGGGCCACTTGGCACTGGTTCACGCCGTTGAATCGGTTGTGACCCGTCACTGTGCCGTCGAAGAAGTTCATGCGGGGCGAGCCGATGAAGCCCGCCACAAAGGTGTTGGCCGGGTTGTCATACAGCTCCAGCGGCGCGCCCACCTGCTCCACCACATCGGCGCGCAACACCACGATTTTGTCGGCCAGCGTCATGGCCTCCACCTGGTCATGCGTCACGTAGATGATGGTGCTGCCCAGTTCGCGGTGCAGGCGCGCAATCTCGATGCGCATGTGCACGCGCAGCTCGGCGTCCAGATTGGAGAGGGGTTCGTCAAACAGAAACACCTGTGGGTCGCGCACGATGGCGCGGCCAATGGCCACACGCTGGCGCTGCCCACCCGACAGGGCCTTGGGTTTTCGGTCCATCAGCGGGCCCAGGCCCAGGATGTTGGCGGCGGCGTCCACCTTGGTGGCGACCTCCGCCTTGGCCACACCGGCGTGTTTGAGCGCAAAGCCCATGTTTTCGCGCACGGTCATGTGCGGGTACAGCGCGTAGCTCTGGAAGACCATGGCAATGCCGCGTTTGGACGGGTCCACATGGTTCATCACCTGTTCACCAATGCGCAGCTCGCCGCTGGTGATGTCTTCCAGGCCCGAGATGGCGCGCAACAGCGTGGACTTGCCGCAGCCCGAGGGACCGACAAACACCACAAATTCGCCGTGTTTGATGTCCAGGTCCACGCCGCGGATGATGTCGATCTCTCCGAACGATTTGCGGACCTGGGTGAGTTTGACGTCTGCCATGCGGTTCTCCTCGTTTTATTCTGCGCGTAGTGTCAGGACTTGCTCGCCCATGCGGCGTGTGGACACGCGCACGGTGATGTCGCCCACCGCGCCGGTGGTCTCGACCCAAAAGCCGGTCACTCCGCCCTTGAGCGTGAGCGTGTCGGGCCCCAACAGCCTGGCCGCACCGGCCACCTGTACATGCGCCACCTCGTCCAGGAAAGGCAACAAGCGCCCGGCCTGGTCCAGCGCACGCACGATGACGCGGGTGGCGTCTTTCTCGTCGGCGCGCAGCACCGTGTCGTCCACCTGCACCTGCAGCGTGGTGGGCAGCGGGTTGCCCGAGAGCTTCACGGTAGCCACGGCCTTGCCATCGATGTAGCCGGTGACGGTGGCGTCGCGCCACAGCATGCCCCAGGCGCCCAGGTCACTCATGTTGACGTGGCGGCTGTCGAAGATGACGGGCGCATGCGGCAGGTGGGGGTAGCGTTCGCGGTCGGGCTCGGCGCGCTTGGCGGCAAAGTCGCCCACCTTCAGTTCCACATGGTCGCAGTTGGTCAGCACGATGAGGGGCAGCACCTCGCAACGGTCTTTCTCACCACGCGCCCAGTAGGTCACGGGCTGCAGCACCACCTGCTCGGCCGGGCTGCACTGGCTGGTGTAGCCCCAGGCGGCGAACTTGGGCTCGCGGAAGATGTCCATTACGCCGTGGTGGCAGATGCGGTCACCCGCGCCGAAGTCCTTGTGGGTGTTGTAGTCGTACATGCACCAGCCAATGGCGCCGCTGATGACGGGGTTCTCGTAGGCCTTGTTCAGCACATCCAGATGGCGGGTGACATGTTCGGCCTGGCGGTCTTCGGGGTCGATGCGCTTGGTGGGGTACATGTGGCCGTTGAACTCGGTGATGAGGTAGGGCACCTCATGGTCCAGCCCCGTCACCTGGCGTGGCTGGCGCAGCGGCGTGGGGGCAATACCTTTCATCCACTCGGGTGTAGCCACGTGGCAGAAGTCGTTGACGGTGTATACGTCTTCCAGCAGCTCGCTGTTCTCGATGTAGCGCACGCCACCGGTCTGGCGGGTCGTGTCCAGGCTGCGGGCCATGGCGTTGGTGCGGGTGTAGAAGTCGTGATTGTCTTGCGACTCGTTGATGCGCACGCCCCAGATGATGATGGAGGGGTGGTTCCAGTCGCGCTCCACCATGCGGCGCACGTTTTCTACCGACTCGTCCTGCCAGGCCTGGCCGCCGATGTGCTGCCAGCCCGGGATTTCTTCAAACACCAGCAGGCCGATCTCGTCGCAGCGGTCCAGGAAGTAGGTGGACTGCGGGTAATGCGAGGTGCGCACCAGGTTGCACTTGAGCGTGTGCTTCATCACGTTAGCGTCTTTTTCCTGCGCGCGCTGGCCCATGGCGTAGCCCACATAGGGGTAGCTCTGGTGGCGGTTCAGGCCGCGGATTTTGATGTGCTTGCCGTTGAGGAAAAAGCCTTCGGTGGTGAAGCGGGCGGTGCGGAAACCGAAGCGCGTACTGAGCTGGTCCCGGTTGTCCAGGGTGGCACGCACCAGGTACAGCTGCGGGGCGTCCAGTTCCCAGAGCTTGAGCCCTGCAAGCTGTGCAAAGCTGGCTTCAAAGCCAGTGGCGCTCAGGCTGACGGTTTGCTGGTGCAGTACGGTGCCGTCCACGTTGCACAGTTCGACCAAAGCCGTGCCACTGACTGTGGCGTTCGTGGGGTTGGCGAGAAAGCCTTTGACCCGCACACCCTTGGCGTCCGTCAATTCCTGCGAGGTTTCCACCTTGAGGTTGGCAATCGATACGGCGTCGTTCACCTGCAGCCACACATCGCGGTAGATGCCGGCATAGGTCAGGTAGTCGATCTGGCCGCCGAAGGGTGGGATCTCGGGGTTCTCGCTCCCGTCGATCTTGACGGTGATGAGGTTGTCGCCTTCCTTGAGCAGGCCGGTGAGGCGTGCGCTGAAGGGGGTGTAGCCATCCTTGTGCGCGGCGACTTGCTGGCCGTTGACCCAGACCATGCTGTTGGCCATGGCGCCGTCAAAGCGCAGGCTGACTTCGCGGCCCGCCAAGGCGGGCTCCCAGGCCAGGGTGTACTGGTAGGCAAATTCCTTCTGGTAACTGTGCTCGTCCAGGTAGGTCAGTTCCAGGTCCACTGCGTTGTGTGGCAGGCGCACGGCGACGCCGGGCAGGGCCTTGGTGGTGTGTTCAGACGAAAAAGAAGTGTGAAAGGTCCAGCCCGAGACGAGCTTGGTAACGGTTCGCATGAAGAAAAACCTTATTTGACGGAGCCCAGCATGCCCTGTACGAACTGCCGTTGCATTGCAAAAAACACCCCGAGGGTGGGCAAGGTGGCGAGCACGGCGGCGACCATGATCACGCCGAAGTCCGGGAAGTAGGCTGAGCCCAGCGAGGACAACACCAGGGTGATGGTCTTGAGCTCTGTCGACTGCAGCACGATGAGAGGCCAGAGGAAGTTGTTCCACGCCGTCATGAAAATGATGACGAAAGCCGCCGCGTAGGTGGAGCGCATCACCGGCATGTAGACGAACAGAAAGATCTGCCACTCCTTGAGGCCATCCAGCCGCGCGGCTTCGCGCAGCTCGGACGGGAAGGCCTTGGTGCTCTGGCGGAAGTAGAAAACGATGTAGGCCGAGGCCAGCGCGGGCAGGATGACGCCCATGTGCGTGTCCAGCAGGTCGAACTGCGCCATCAGGATGAACAGCGGAATCATCAGTGCGGCAAACGGAATCATCAGCGTGAGCAGCAGGCCGTTGTAGACGCGTTCGCGGGCTTTGGAGCTGAACACTTCAAAGCCATAGCCGGCCATGGACGAGATCATCAGCGTGGCGAAGCCGCCCAGGAGGGCGATCTTTCCGGAGTTCCAGAAGATCTGAGCCATGTCGAAGGTCTCGTTGAGCTTGGCCACGTTGTCCAACAGGGCTGTGCCCAGCGAAAACTTGCCCTTGGTCACGTCCACCGACGTGTTGGTGGCACCAATCACCATCCATGCAAAGGGGAAGAGTGAGAGAAAGGCCATCACCCCCAGAAAGAGGTAGACGCCGGCCATGCGAAATTTTTCAGTCCAGTTGGTCATCCTGTGTTCCTCACTTTCGCTCTCGGGCGGCATAGAACTGGATGGACGCCAGCAGGGCCACCAGCAGCACGATGACGTAAGACACCGTGGCGGCGTAGCCAAAGTTGGGCACAAACTTGAATGACAGGTTGTAGATGTAGAGCGACAGCGTGAGCGTGCTGTCGGACACCACGCCACTGACCGCGGTGATGTTCATGGGCTCGTCAAACAACTGCAGCGTGCCGATGGTGGAGGTCACCGTGGTGAACAGAATCACTGGCTTGAGCATGGGAATGGTGATGGAGACAAAGCGGCGGTAGGCCGAGATGCCATCAATACGCGCGGCTTCGTAGATCGACTTGTCGATGTTCTGCATGGCCGCGAGGTAGAAGATCATGTTGTAGCCGGTCCAGCGCCAGGTGATGGCGCTGATGATCACGACCTTGGACCAGAACGGATCGTTGAGCCAGGGGATGGGCTGGTCGATGAAGCCGAGCCATGCCAGCGCATGGTTGACCAGGCCGTCGTACGAAAACATGCTTTTGAACAGCACCGAATACGCCACTAGCGAGGTCACGCAGGGCAGGAACACCGCCGTGCGCAACAGTCCGCGAAAACGCAGGTTGGGCATGTTCAGGCAACTTGCCATGACCAGCGCCAGCACGATCATGAGCGGCACCTGGATGATCAGGAAGATGAAGGTGTTCTGCAGTGCCCGCAAGAAAATCGGGTCGCTGAACAGACGCACCACGTTGCCGGTGCCTACGAATTCAATGACGGTCCCTTGCCCGGCGTGCAGGGACATCCACAGCGACTTGACGATCGGATAGGCCATGAAGACCCCGATGAGTGCAAGTGCGGTGGAAACAAAGAGCCAACCGTTGACGTCGTAAAAACGCCGGTAGCTGGTCGTAGGCGTGGGCCCCATGGTGGTCTTTCGGTTCAGCTTATTTGACTTGCGAAGCGAGCTGGTTGTGGATGTTCTCCAGCACCTTGTCCACCGGCATGCCCTGGGCCAGGCCCTGCAGCTGGGCGGCCACGGCGGCGTCACCCTCGTAGGTGTACATGCCGTAGTTCACGGAAGGCACCTTGCCCATCCAGTCGCTGAACTTCTGCCACACCTTGTCGCCGCCAAAGAAAGCATCGCCTTCAGAGTAGGCCTTGCCACTGCGCGAGGCCAGCAGCGAACCCACGGCGCCGCGGGACTGCAGGATGGTCTGGTAGAAGTCCACATCCTTGGCGTAGATCTCATTCAGGAAGTCGGCCGCCGCGGCCTTCTCCTTGCCGCTGGACAGCACATACCAGCTGGAGCCGCCCAGATTGGAGGCGTTCACTGCGCCCGGCAGGTCCAAACGGGGCGTGGGTGCCACGGCCCATTTGCCGGATTGGCTGGCTTCGGCCTTGACCGAGCCGGTGATCCACACGCCGGTGGTGATGGATGCCACATCACCCTTGTTCAAAGCGCCCACCCACTCGCCCCAACCGGAGGTGGGCTTGTAGATGCCGGTCTTGAGGAACTTGGCCTGTGTTTCCAGGGCGGCCCTGAGCGCGGGGTTGCTCTTGATGTCGAGTTTGCCGTCTTTGTCAAAGTACCAACGGCCGGCACCCTGCATCATCACGCGGATGAGGCCACCGTCCTGCGGGTCCATGGCAAACATCTTCTTGCCGGTCTTGGCTTCAACCTGCTTGCCGATTTCGATGAAGCGGTCCCAGGTGATGTTCTGCATGTCCTTGTCGCTGAAGCCGGCCTGCTTGATCAGATCGGTGCGGTAGTACATGCCGGTGGTGCCGGTGTCAAAAGGCAGGCCGTAGGCCTTGCCGCCCATGGTCATGAGGTTGACCTTGTAGTTGGCAAAACCCTTGTAGTCCACCTTGCCGGACAAGGATTCGAACGCGCCGGGGAATGAGCGCAGGTACTTGGGTGCGTTGTAGTCTTCCACCAGCACGATGTCGGGCAGGTTTTTGGTCACGCCGGAGGCCAGGGTGGTCTGCAGCTTCTGCTCCAGATCGGCCTTGGCCATGTCGACGATCTTGAAGGTCACGCCGGGGTGCTTGGCGGTGTAGCGCTTCGCGGCCTCTTGCATGATGGCGATGTTGAAGTTGGGGTCCCAGGCCCAGATGGTGACTTCACCCGCGTGGGCGGCGTGGCTGGCCATCAGGCCGAAGGTGCTGAGGGCCAGGCCGATCATGGCGCTGAGGGTGCTGCGTTTCGCGAAATTCATGGTTTGTTTTCCTGTCTCTGTGTCAATGAATAGGTGGCAAGTGGCGGCCGGTAGAACATGGCACGCTTGGCTTGTTGTCTCCGGTAAACGAGTGATGACGGTGGTGCGACGGGCATCCTTTCCAAAATTTAAGCGGTTAAATTTCAAGCCGACTCAGGCCCGCGTTTGCTGACTGACCAAGAGAGCGACATCCCGGAAGCTCCTCTGAAATACCTTAAAGATTAAAATTTAAGCGGTTAAATTCAGCCATTTTTGGAGTATATCTACGGGTGCAGACAAATAAACCGCGTCCTAGGGTAAGTCCCAGGGTTCAAAAAAACGCATCAATTGATGCCAATTCACATGAAGTTGCAGCGCACATGGCCACCCTGAGTGAAGTCGCCCGCCTGGCCGGTGTCACCACCGCCACCGTCTCCAATGTGCTGCGCAACACGCAGAAGGTGAAGCCTGCCACCGTGCAAAAGGTGCAGGAAGCCATCGCCGCCACCGGCTACCGGCCCAACCTGATGGCACGCGCGCTGGCCGAGGGCAAGTCGTCCATGGTGGCGCTGGTGCTGCCCGACATCAACAATCCGTTTTACCCCGAGTTCGTGCGCGTGGCCGAGCGCGTGGCGCGGCACCGCAACTACTTCCTGATGGTGTGCAACACCGACGAGCGCCCCGACATTGGCCGCGCCTACCTGCACCAGATCGCCGGCACGCTGGCCGACGGCGTGCTGGTGCTGCACACCGGTATCAGTGCCGACGATATCAACGCGCTGAAAACGCGCCGCTCCCCCATCGTGCTGGCGTCCGAAGAAAAGGTGGACCTGGCCGACCAGATCCCGCATGTGGTGGTGAACTTCCACCGCGCTGGTGAGATTGCCGGCCAGCACCTGCTGACGCTGGGCCACCGGCGCATTGGCGTGATTGTGGGTTGCGGCCTGGAAGGCATGCAGGTCGGGCGGCTCGAAGGTTTTCGCGATGCGCTGCACGCGGCTGGCGTGGCGCTGCCGGACGCGGTCATCCGCAACGTGAGTGACACCGTGGCCGGGGGCCACGACGCGGCGGTGTCGCTGCTGGAGCAGCACCCCGATCTCACCGCCATTTTTTGCACCAACGACTTGATGGCCTATGGCGCCTCGCAGGCGCTGGCCGACCGGGGCATCCGCATTCCGCAAGACATCTCGCTCATCGGTATCACCGACATCCAGCTGGCCAAGGACATGCGGCCCGCGCTCACCACGGTGGCTCTGGGCATCGAGCAGGTGGCCACCATCTCCATCAACCTGCTGCTGGACCTGATAGAAAACCCGACGCACGAGCCCACCATCGTGCAGGTGCCCGACCCGGTGCTGGTGGTGCGCACCTCCACCGGCCCGGCGCGCAGCGCCGCCGCCTGACCGGGCCGCTGTAGCACCAGGCGAGCACGCTGAGCGACGTTCTCGTTTTCGGCGGCCATGTGTTGTGGAACGACCTTCTGGTCCACGGCCTGATCGACGAACTGCATCTCTTGATCTTCGAGAGCGGCGCGATCCTGCTCCATCTTGGCGAGCGCAGCGTCGCGTCAATGCCTGCTGATTCCGTCCCCAGCACCACGCCGAGGGTGCGCAACACGAGCATGTGGGAATTGAGCGGGCCGGATCAATAGGGCGCCCATTCGTAGCTCAGTGAGCGGATCGTTCCACGCCAGTAAGGCTTGCGCCCACCCTCTTCGGGCGGCAGCAGCCAGGCCACTTCACCCGACAGGGGGACTCGCATGCCTTCGCGCAGCTGGTGGTTCGACCAGCGGCCTTCCCATGGCCGCATGACGATCTTGCCGCCCTCTGTGCGCCCGCGCGCATCGGCACGCACCGACTCCATCAGCCCTTGTGCGTCGAAGGTGAGCGTCAGCGTAAGCGACAGCTCGCCGTCGGGCATCGTGGCCCGGAAGTAGCGCTGCACCACCGGTGGCAAACCCTCGAGCTCTCGCGCATCGAAGCGCGCAGGGCTCGGTGCCACACGGCCGGCCTCCAGCCGGTCCACCAGAGACTGGGTCAGGCCACGCCATTTCCACGCGCCCCATGCGATGAGCGCGGCGAATGCCAGGACCACGACCAAAACCGTGGCCAGTGCGATCTTCAGGAGTCCCATGTCCGTTCTCCGCTGGGGGGTTGAGTGAAAGGTTTTGGCCGGACTCATGGCCAGTGGGCCGATCTCAGCAGCGCCAGCACGGCATCGCGCACGGTGTCGTCGTGCCCCACCAGCAGGTGGCCGCCTTGCTCGAAACCGAGAAACCTCGCACCAGCGATCTGGCTGGCCGTGTACTCGGCGGGAGCGTAGGTGCCAAACCCATCGTCACGCGCGCTCACCACGAGCGTGGGCGCCTGGATGCGCGCCAGCGCATACGGCTGGAGCCCTTTGCCCAGCCTGGTATCGTCGCGCAACCCGGCCGCCCGGGCCGACACCGGCAGGATGCGGTCGGCCAGATCGTTCACGCGCGCGCGCTCGGGTTCGCTGGCCGCGGCCACCTGCTCGGGCGGCGTGGCCAGCACGTGGCGGACCAGCTGATCGCGGGCCAGCCGCAGCCCAGCCCAGAACAGGAAGTCCGAGCCCAGCAGGCGCAGCAGCAGCGCGTCTTTGCGGTCGGAAATGGGCGCTGCCGTGGCCGCGACGTCGCCGGGCTTCCAGGCGATCGGCACCACCAGCGCCAGCGCACTCACGCGGTCCGGGTGGCGGATCGCGGTCTGCATGGCCGACGGGCCGCCCGCCGACACGCCCATCACCGCCGCGCGCTGGATGCCCAGCGCATCGAGCAGACACACATGCGCATCGGCCTGCGCCTCGGGCGAGGCGTCAACCGGCCGGGGCGTGCGCAGATAGCCAAAGCGCGACATCGCGATCACCCGCACACCGTGTTGTGTCAACGGCCGCGCCCACGCCATGCCTTGGTCGTGGCCGCCTCCGCTGCCGTGGATCACCAGCAGCGGAATGCCTTGCCCCGCCTGCTGCACCTCGATGGGGCCGCAGCGGGTGTTCACCACTTCGCTGCCCGTGGCCGACAACGCGCTGGCCCGCCCGATGTCCTGCCGGAAGCGCCAGCCGGTCCACAGGGCCGCGACCAGCAGGCTCAAGACGACGATGCTCCAGGCAGTCGCTTTCATGGTCCTCCCGGCGCTGCACTCACACCAGCACAGCCTGCACCGGGCGGCGCAGCGAGGGCGGCAAGGTGGGCCCGCGTCCGAACCGGATCACCAGGTCCGGCCGCTGGTGGCCCAGGCCGATGGCGTTCGCGAACGGGGGACGCAACGCCGCGAGTTCGACCGGCATGTTGACGTGGGCGTTGCGCACACCCATGACGGTACCCTGCAGCGCGAAGCGCTCATAGGCCCGGCCCACATCCACCCAATGGGCCTTGTCTTCCTTGGCGGCCACGAACACCGCGACACCAGCCGAGCTGTGCAACTGCCGGGTGTATTTCTCGTTTTCCGACTTGGCCGTGACCACGAAGTCGAACAGTAGATTGCCCAGCCAGGACGGCAGCGTGGGGTTGCCCGACGATTTTCCGAACAGCCCGTCGCCCTGCGCCACCGCGTCTGAGGCACTGAAGCGGATCCAGGACTTCAACTCCTTGACGAACGCCCTGTCGTTCAGCTGTGCGGTGTTGCCCTGCACGACGAAATCCAGCACCCGGTCCATGGCGGTCTTCTCGGTGAGCAGGAGCAGGCGCACCCGGTCGTTGCTGCCGGCACGTTCGAGCAGGCCCAGGTCCTGGGCGCTCAGGGCTTCGCCGTCGTATTCGCCACGCGTGCACTGGCGTTCGGGTATCGCCTTGAACCACGAGGTGACGACGGCGGGCGTGGGTGACAGGTTGACGACCACCGCGTCGCGCGTCGCATCGAAATGAACCTCGCTGGCCAGACCCAGCGCCAGCCCCGCCTGCACCAGGTTCTCGGCGGCACAGCCCAGCGACACGTAGAGGTGGTGGTCGTCCGGGTCCACCACAGGGCATCGGCGTGAAAGGTCGGGCAGGATGGTGACGCTCTGTCCGCCCAGCGCGAACTTCCAGCACTGCGTGTTGTGGCTCGACGGTGCCAGGGTCGCGTAGCGCACCAACTCCTGACTCAGCGCAGCGCCCGACAGACCCTGCAAAGGCCCCGCACGCCAGATGCGCGCCTTCGCCGCTTCGTAAGACTCCGCGGCCCAGGCCGAGGGGCTCGCTCCGAACGTGGCAGCGCCCCCAAGCACCCCTGGCGTGCTCGCCAGCAACGCCCGGCGTGTCAACTTGTTCGTCATCGTTCCCCCAAAGCGTGTTGCCTGCTTCGCCCAGCCCTGCCGGGTCGGCTTGCTCACCATTTTGGGGTTGCACGGCCCAAATCCGTTGATTCACATCAAGCGAGTCGCCGCCGAGTGCCGCTGGCGTCCGGCCATGTGCTGCTCAGACCCGCAGCACGTCGCCCTTCAACGAGTAGAGGATCGCCACCACCTCGTTGATTTCGGTGCCGCCGACCCCCTGGCCCTGCATGGCGGCCACAAAGTCATCGATGGTGGCGATCAATTCCTGCTCGCTGATGTTCATCCCGGCATGCGCGGTGCGCAGATCGCGGCCCTCGTAGTGCTGAGGTCCGCCCGCGCCCATGCAGAAGAACTGCGCACCCATCCGTTTCGCGTGGGCCAGGTCCTTGCCGCTGAAGCGGGGGGCCAGCAGCGGGTTGACGGCGTGGCGATCAACCGCGTCGTCAACGATGGCGGTGATCCCCTCGGACTCGCCGAGTCTTTGGTAAAGCGATGGCGTCATGGTGGTCTCCTGGTTTCATTGCTGCCGGATCAACCACGAGTCGTACTCGATGGATCCCGGGTCCGGGGCGGCGTCGCCGAGCGCCTGGTGCGGCTCCGCGAGCGCCTGGTCGATGGCCGAGTCGAGGCGGGCGAACGCATCGGGCGTCAACATCGCGGGCAGCGTCAGCGTCGCTGTGCCGTAGGGGGGAATCAGGATGGAAATCTGTTGCGTGGTCATGGTGCACTCCTGTTGGATGTCGCGGGTCTTGGGCAACCCGCGGACCACAGCATCGCCATCCGGCGTTCCTGAAACGTTCCCGGCCGCCGAGGGCATTGCGCTTGCCGGCCGGGCGCCGCACACTTGATCCACCATGGTTCTGTCCCACGCCATCGAAGAATCCGAGCCGGCCAGTCACCTCGAAGTCCGCCTGTTGGGTGGGTTCTCGGTGTCGATCGACGGCGCCGAGCTCGCTCCCGAGCGATGGCCCAGCCTGCGCTCGGCCCAGCTGGTGCAACTGCTGAGCCTGGCGCCGCAGCGGCGCCTGACACGCGACCGTGTCGTCGACACGCTGTGGCCGCAACTGGAGCCCGACGCCGGCGCAGCGAACCTGCGCAAGGCCGCCCACCACGCCCGGCAAGCCCTCGGCCGGCACGACGGTGTGGTGTTGCACGGCGGCGAGGTGGTGCTGTGGGCCCATGGCCGGGTTGCCGTCGACGTCGACCGCTTCGAGCTACTCGCGCAGGCGGCGCTCGCCGGCGGGGAGTGCGAGGCTTGCGCACAGGCGGTCGACGCCTACGCCGGCGACCTGCTGCCGGGCTCGACCTACGAAGCCTGGGCCGAACCGGCACGCGAACGGCTGCACGCACGTTTCATCGCGCTGCTTCGGGCCAGCGCTCAGTGGGAACGCCTGGCCCGGGTGGAGCCCACCGATGAGCCCGCCCACCGCGAACTGATGGCGCGCGAGTTCGCGACCGGCAACCGGGCGGCCGCCGTGCGCTGGTACGCGCACCTGCGCGAGGCGCTCGAACGGGAACTCGGCGTCGCACCCGGTCGCGACACCGAGGCCCTGTACGAGCAATGTGTCGCGGGCCTGCAGCCAGCGGGTCCGGCCACCATCGGGCGGGCGTTGCTCCGTGCCCAGGCCGTGGCCTGGCTGGGAATGACCGCCACCGAACGGCCCGGCGGCATCGTGCTGCGCGGCCCCGCCGGCATCGGCAAGACCGCTTTCTGTCGTGAACTCGGTGCGCTGGCCCGGGAGCGCGGCTGGAAGGTCGTTCCCGTGGACGCCGCACAGCCCGGACGCACCTATGCGGTGATCGCTGCCTTGACCGAACGGCTGGTCGTGTCCGACCGCGGCATGCTCGACCGCATCGGCGCACCGGCGCGCTCGGTGCTGGCCCAGCTCAGCCCACTCGCGGCGCCCGCCGCCGCCCTGGCCGGTCCGCTGGGGCGGCACCAGGTGATCGGCGCGCTCAGACGTCTGCTGCTGGCCGCCTCGGGTGGTGGCGAGGTCATGGTGCTGGTGGACGACGCACACCTGATCGACGACGCCGACGCCGACGTGTTGATGCACCTGGCCTGCGCCGGTCCACCGGTGTGCGTGGTGCTGGCAACGCGCGCTCCCGCGCTGGGGTCGGCGCTCGCCCGCGGCGTGTCGCGCCTGGTCGGCAGCGGCGTCATGCAGGCCCTCGATCTTGAGCCGCTGGACGAGGACGAGGCCCGTCGGCTCGTGGTCCAGGCAGCACCGTGTCCCTTGTCCGAACAGAATGTGTCGCACATCGTTCGCGTGGCCGAGGGCAACCCGTTTGCCGCGATCGAGCTGGCGCGCTGCGCAGAATCCTCCGGCGCGCGCCTGCCCCGCAACGTCGCCGAAGCCATCCTGGCCCGTCTGTGCGATGTGCCCGACGCGGCGCTGGCGTCGCTGAAGTGGATGGCCCTGGCCGGCGACGCCTTCGACCCCACCACGGCCGCAGCCCTGACACCAGACACCGAGGCACATGCGTTTGCGGCGCTGGACCTTGCGCTGGCCGCGGGCGTGCTGGTGCTGGCCGGCACGGGCTACCGGTTTCGGCACGACCTGGTGCGCCAGGTCCTGATCGAGCAGATCCCGCCGCATCAGCGATTGAAGATGCACCGCCAGGCGGCGCAGCGCCTGAGCGAACTCGACGCCGCGCCGGCCCTCGTGGCACGCCACTGGCTCGACGGCGGCAACCCGCGCGATGCCGTGCCTTGCCTGCTTGCAGCGGCGCGCGATGCGGTGCGGCTGGCCGCCTTCAGTGACGCGCTGCGTCATCTGGAGCCCGTGCTGGCCTTCGAGGCCGGGCATGCCGAGGCGCTGCGTTTGCGCGCGGAGGCGCTGGACGCCATGGGAGACCCGGCGGCGGTGGCCGCCTACAGGACGGCCGCCCTCGCAGCCGACGAGCCGATGTCGCACAACCTGCGTGCCAAGGGTGCCCTGGCGCTGATCAAGCAAGGCGACCCGAAGGGCGCGCTCGAAGAGCTGGTGGGCGTCAGGCCGAACAGTGTGGACGGACGGCTGTGCGAGGCGCTGACCTACAGCGGTGCCGCGGCCCTGGGCGCGGCCGACCCGGCCATGGGCACGCGCAAGGCGGCCGAGGCCAGACGACTCGCCTTGCAGACCGGTGATGTCTCGGCCATCGTGACAGCCTCGTGGGCCCAGGCGGCGGCGGCGCACGCCCGCGGGGAACTGCACCAGAGCGTCTGGGCCGACCTGCAGGACACCCGCCAGCTGCCGCACCTGGCCATGCGCGTGTTCGACGGGCAACTCTGCATCCTGCAGCGTTTCCTCTACGGGGCGCGGCCCTATCCCGAGGTCATTGCCTTTGCACAGGGGCTGGCGGACGAAGCCGTCCGGATCGGCGCTGCGCGAGGACACGCTTTTGGCGTCACCTTGCGCGGCGAGGCCGAACTGCTGGCCGGCGATCTTTCCGCGGCCGAGGAGCACCTGACACTGGGTGCGCGCCTGCACCATGCCATCGGCGGCGCGACCGGTGAGGCCTTTTCGATGCAGCGGCTGGCCGAGGTCGCGATGTACCGCGAGCGGCTCGACGACGCCCGTGCCCTGATCGACGAGGCGCTGGATCTGGCGCGGCAGACCGACATCGGGTTTCACCTGCTGGACCGGATCTACGGGACGCGCATCCGCCTTGCCCGCAACCCGACCGCCGCGCTGCATGCGCTGGAGGATGCCCGCGAGGCTGTGCGCGGCCCGCTGGAGACCTGCCCCGGTTGCCGCATCACGTTCGCGGTGCCGGCGGCGATCGCCGCGGCGCGTGCGAGGCGCCTCGATCTGGCCGAGGCGTACGCCGGCCAGACGGCCTATCTGGCGGACGTGGTGATGCGCTTGCCGGCCTGGCACGCGGCGCACGATGAGGTGCTCGGTCACATGGCGGTCGCTCGCGGCGAGGGCGCGCACGTGGCCGCCGCGCGCTTTGCAAGCGCCGCTGCGCGCTTCCGTGGCGCCGGCCACCCGATCGATGCGCTGCGCTGCGAGCGGCTCGCGGTGGCTGCCGAATCGGGCGAAGCACAAGGCGTTGACGCGGCTTGAACGTTTGGCGGTTTCGCCGGCGCTGTGTCGCACGCGTCTCGGTGGCATGCAACTGGCCACGGCTTTGCCCGCGTTCAACCCTTCTGCCGACCCACCTTCACAGTCTTGCCCTTGCCCGCCGGCGCCTTGAGCTGCCCCTGCGCCTGCTCCAGCCAGAGCAGGGTTTCGGTGTGCGAAAGGAAGCGCCGCAGGTAGTGCGGCGAGAGCTCGCGCATGAGGCCGAGGGTGCGCAGCACGAGCATGTGAGAGTTGAGCGGGCCGGCGTTTTCGGGGGCGCGGTGCGTGGCCTGCACCACGGCTGCTTCGGCGCCCAGGCGTTCCCAGGTTTCGCGGAAGCGCTGGGCGCTGCGGAGTTCGGGCCACTTGTCGCCGTTTGATCTGCTTCCGGCCGCTGCGGCTTGGCTGGCCTGGGCGATGTGGGCGTTGAGGGCTGCCAAGGGGGAAGGTGCCGCCCGCTGCGCTGGGATTACCCTTTCCCCCTCTGGGGGAAGGTTGGGATGGGGGCTGCGCTCCGGCGATGCACTCGAAGGCGCGCCCCCACCCCTGCCCTCCCCCAGAGGGGGAGGGAGAAGATCAGGGCCGGTGGGCTGGGTGTTCATGGCTTGGCGGTGGCAGCCGTTGCAGGCTGCGAAAGCGCGGCCGTGCTGGCCGTGGGCGCGGCGCGGGGCACGGGGGCCATTTCCACGCGGCGGTTCAGGGCGCGGCCTTGTTCGTCGGCGTTGCTGGCCACGGGTTGCTCGGCGCCAAAGGCGGCGCTGAACACGCGCTGGCGCGGCATGCCTTCTTTGACGAGGGTACGCGTCACGGTGAGCGCGCGCTGGGCCGATAGCTCCAGGTTGTCTTCGAAGCGTTGGTTCGGGCCTTTGACGATGGGCTTGTCGTCGGTGAAGCCGCTCACCATGAGCATCTCGTCGCGCTCGCCGAGGTACACCTCCAGCGGCGGCACCAGGCTTTTCAGCAGTTGCTGACCTTCGGGGCGCAGTTGGTCGGAGTTGAAGTCGAACAGCACGCTGCCACTGATGCCGATGCGGCCGTTGTTGAGCGTGACGCGGCCGCTCTGCAGCGGAATGGCGAGCGCTTTTTCCAGCGCCATGCGGCGGGCTTCTTCCTGCTGGCGTTTGGCGATCTCGGACTGCAGGTTGGCCATCAGGTCCATCTGCACCAGCAGCACGCCGATCAGGATGAGCACGAACGCGCCGACCACGCCGGACATGAGGTCACCGAACACGGCCCAGACGGGCGCGGTCTCACCGAGGCCGTCGTCGATGGCGGTGTCGTCCACGCTGCTGCTCATCGGACGACCCTCCGTGCTGCGCACTGCGGGGCTGAGCGCCTTCGGAACGGCCGGGCGGCGCTCATCACGCGGCTCCTTGAACGGCGGGTGCGGCTGGCGCAGCTTTGGCGACGGCAGGTTTGTTGGCACGCAGCAGGCGCATGTCTTCCACGATGCCCTGCTGCGCGCTGATGCTGAGGTCGATCACCTCGCGCGCCTGCGCCACGTAGTAGGCGAGCTGTTCGTCGCTGCGCGCCATGTGCTGGCCGATGGCACCTTCCACGCGCTGCAGGCCGTCGACGAGCTTTTCGTTCGTGCTGCTGAACCGCTCGACGCCCTGCTGGAAGGCCTGGCCCAGGGCGGCGAGTTCGGCGGCGCTGGTGGCCATTTGCGCGGTCTGCTCGTCGGCCCTGCCAGCCTGGGCGCCCAGGGTCTGCGCGAACTGGGCGCCGGTCTGGTTGAGCACGGTGGTGGCCGACGCGACCAACGATTCGATGGCAGCGCGCTGCTCGCCGGTGGTCTGCTGCACGTTCTGCAGCAGGCTGCTGATGTGGGCCACCAGCTCGGTGCGCTCTTGCAGGGCGAGGTTGTCGCGTTCGGTGAGGCGGCTCATTTCGCCGCGCAACTGGCCAATGACTTCGGCCGCGGCCTTGGGCGCCTCGGACGCCGTTTCGAGAAGACGCGACATGGGTGCTTCGAGCGAGGTGCCGAGCGTGGCCAGGTGCTCGGTGACGGCGACCTGCAGCTCGCCCAGGCGCTGCACCGCGGCCTGGCCGCGCGCGGCTTCTTCGCTGCGCAGGGTTTGCAGGTGCGTGCTTTCGTCTGTGCGCAACGCGCTGAGTTCGCTGCGCCACAGGGCGGCCAAATCGTCCATGCGCTGGCCGTGTTGTTGCGTCCACAACGCTTCGGCCTCGGTGCGGGCCAACACCAGCGCTTCGCTCTGCGCCAGCAGGCGGGCCACGCTGTCCATGCTGCGCGTGGCCTGCTCGATGGCGCTGTGCTGGATGGCGTTGGCGGTCTGCTCCAGCGTCTGGCAGACGGCCTGCTGCTGTGCGAGGTGGTGCTCGCCCACCTGCTGCCACTCGGCCTGCAAACTGCTGGCCATGCCTTGCAGCGCGGCCGTCCAGGCGGCTTGCTTCTGCGCTTCGGCCTGGGCCTGCTCGTTGTGCTGCTGCGCCGTGGCCTGCTGCACGTTGGACAGCAGCTGGGCGGCACGGGTTTCGAAGCTGGTGTTGAACTCGGCCAGCGCCTGGCCCAGACCGCTCACCAACTGCTCGTTGGTGCGGGCGTGGTTCTGCAGCGCGCTGGCCCAGCCTTCGGCCACACTGCCGGTGGTGGCGGCGAACTGGGTGGAGAGGCCGGTCAGCTGCGTCTGCACAGCGGCGCTCACGCGCTCGTGCAGGCGGGTGGACTCTTGCGCGATGGCGGCCATGGCGCTTTCCACCACGGGCTGGATGCTCTCGCCCGCCATCCGCGCGCTGGACGACAGGCTCTCGCTCAGCGCCTGCGCCACCGACTGGCCCAGGCCCGTGTACGCGGCGGCGGCTTCGCGGTGGAACTGGTCCTGCCGCGCGCTGAGCTGTTGATCGAGCTGCTGGTGGCGGCGCTCGACCTGCTCCATCAGCGCCTGCAGCTGGGTGACGACCTGGGGCAGCGCGTCGGCCTGGCGTTGCAGGGCGGCGAAGGTGTGATCGCGGTTCTCTGCGGCGATGAAGGCGGCGGTGAAGGGGCGCAGCGCGCCAGCGGTGTGCTGCTCCAGCGCGCGGGCCACGTCCAGACGCTCGCGGCGGGCGATGGCCGACATGAGGCCCAACATGGCCGAGCTGGCCACGCCGGCCACCGAGGTACCGAACGAAATGCCCAGGCCCTTGATGGGCGCGGCCAGCGCGCCACGGATGGCGCCCAGATCGGCCGAACCTTCGAGGGCGAACACGGCGCCCTTGAAGGTGACCACCATGCCGAGGAAGGTGCCGAGCATGCCGAGCATGACCAGCAGGCCGATGAGGTAGGGCGTGAGCGCCAGGCCGGGCAGCGCGCCGCGCCCGCTCTCGACGCGCTGGCGCACGGCGTTTTGCAGCGGCGCTGGCACGCGGGCCAGCCATTCGGCCAGGCTGCCCAGCGGCTGCGGGATGTGGGCGAACGCCTGGGCCAGACCGGTGGAGGCGCTGCGGAAGCGGTGGATTTCCTGCGCGCCCACCAGGTAGGCGACGGCGATGGCCACCGTCATGCCCAGGGCAAGCCAGCTGGCGGTGCCGACGAAGCCGACGCCGACCCAGGCGATGGCGAACAGGCCGAGCAGGAAGGCGCCTGTGAGCAGGGCGCGGCTGGAGAAGGAAGAAGAAGGCATGGCTGGTGTTTTCAAAGGCTCAGATTCGGTGTTGGGCGTTGGCCTGGCGCTTTGGGCGGGGGGAGAGCCCCTCACCCCAGCCCTCTCCCCAGAGGGGCGAGGGAGTGAAGGCACGGTGCGCCGCTGGGTGGGCGTCGAAGGAGTGGTTCATAAGTCTGATCAGGCGCTCAAAGGAAGGGCAGCCTCATCAGCGGATGCCGAAGGTCCGGCTTTGCCGGCCCGAAGGCATCGTCCCCCGGGGGGAAGACGCGAAGCGGCGCAGGGGGAGCTCATATATCCATTGCCTCGATCATTCCGACGACCGGTTGCAAACGGTGGTCCAGCTCGGCGAGCAGGGTCTGCTCCAGCTCGGTGTTGAAGCCCTGCAACCAACGCAGGTCATGCGGGGTGTCGGACGCGGCGGCGGTCTGGCGCAGCGCCATGAACCGCGCTCGGAGGAAATTGGGCAGGTTGTTCAGCAAGCGCTGCTCGCGCCCGCCCAGCATTTCGCCCAGCGCAGCGTCCAGCGCGGCGAGCTGGGCCAGGCGGGGCGCGCCTTGGGCCAGGGTCTGGCGCACGTGGCCGCGCAGCGCGTCCACGCTCATTTCCATGCGGCGCTGCTGGTCCTGGTAGCGCTGGAGGCAGAAGGCGAACTCGGTGTCGAGGTCGTCCGGGTCGGGCCGGTGGCGCGTGTCGCGCGTGGTGATGGACTGGCTGAGCACGGCGCGCACGCGCTCCAGCTCGCCCTGCAGCGTGGCGGCGGTGGCGGCCGGCTGGCCGGGTGCGCGGGCGGCCTGCCGGCCGGCAGCGGCGATGGCCGCGTGCGCCGAACTCAGGCCGATGGCGTCGGCCACGTTGAGCCACTGCCCCAGGCGCTCGGCCACGTCCTGCCGCGCCGCGTCGCCGGGCGCCGGCGCGCCGGCGGGCAAAAAGCCCGCGAGCTGGCGCACCAGGCCTGAACGATGGAGGTTGCTGCGCAAGAAATACCTTCCTTCGCGCCCCAACGGGGCGCCATCCACATCATGAAATGGGTTGAGGCGCGGGCCACGGGGCCTGCACCGGCACTGACCTGGTTCGGGCCGCTGGCAGCGGCACCTGGGCGGTGGCCCGAACGGGGCCTCAAACGCCTGTCGGTGGGGGTTTTGCGTGCCTGGGCACGCATTGCCGGACCGGGTCCGTCCTCTGGGACGGTCCGGGCGGCAGGACGACATTAGAAACGATTCGGGCGCCGGGTTTGTAACCGGCGGTCCGGGCCGGGTTCGGATTCAGACCACCAGCACGGCCCGGAAATCGTTCACGTTGGTGTGGGTGGGACCGGTGATGACCAGGTCGCCCAGCGGCTCGAAATAGCCGTAGGCGTCGTTGCGGGCCAAGTGGTCGGTGATCTTCAGGCCCAGCGCGGCGGCGCGGGCCAGCGTGTCGGGCGTGACCAGCGCCCCGGCGTTGTCTTCCACGCCGTCGATGCCGTCGGTGTCGGCGGCGAGTGCCCACACACCGGCCTGCCCGCCCAGCGCCTGGGCCAGGCCGAGACAGAACTCGCCGGCACGCCCGCCCCGGCCTTTCTTCTGGCCTTCGGCGCGGGGGCGCACGGTGACGGTGGTTTCGCCGCCGCTGAGGATGACGCAGGGTTTGGCGAAGCTGCTGCGGCCCAGCGCCGTGGAGCGCGCCAGCGCCGCGTGCACCTTGCCGACTTCGCGCGACTCGCCTTCGATCTCGTCGCTGAGCACGACCACGTTCAGGCCGAGCGCGCGGGCCTCGTCGGCGGCGGCGTCCAGGCTTTGTTGGGGGGTGGCGATCAGGTGCGTTTCAAGGCCAGCGAGCGCGGCGTCACCCGGCTTGGGCGTTTCGAGCGCGCCGCTCTCCAACCGCTGCTGCACAGCGGGCGGCACCTCGATGGCGTAGCGGCGCAGGATGTCCAGCGCCTCGGCGCAGGTGGACGCGTCGGCCACGGTGGGGCCGCTGGCGATCACGCTCACGTCGTCGCCCGGCACGTCGCTGATGGTGAGCGTGACCACGCGGGCCGGCGCGCAGGCCGCAGCGAGGCGCCCGCCCTTGATGCGCGAGAGGTGCTTGCGCACGGTGTTCATCTCGCCGATGTGTGCGCCGCTCTCCAGCAGCTGGCGGTTGATGCGCTGCTTGTCTTCGAGCGTGAGGCCGTCGCAGGGCATGGTCAGCAACGACGAGCCACCGCCGGAGATGAGGCACAACACGAGGTCGTCTTTGGTCAACCCCTCGGTCAGCTTCAGGATGCGCTGCGCGGCTTCGAGCCCCGCCGCGTCGGGCACGGGGTGCGAGGCTTCGACCACCTCGATGCGCTGCGGCAGGCCCTCGGGGCGCGGCGGCGTGTGGTGGTAGCGCGTGACGACCAGGCCCGAGAGCGGCGCGTCGGCCGGCCACAGCGCCTCCACCGCCTGCGCCATCGCACCGCCGGCCTTGCCCGCGCCGAGCACCAGGGTGCGGCCCTTGGGTGGGGGTGGCAGGTGGGCGGCGGTGTTGTGCAGCGGCAGGGCGCGCTGCACGGCCACGTGGTACAGGTGGCGCAGCAGGGCGCGGGGGTTCTGGGTGCTGTGCTTCATGGGTAGGGCCGGGCTGGGTTGAACGGGCTGGGTTGAGAATGGCAACTGCCGCCATTGTCGCCACACTCCCCCACGCTCACGCCATGCCCAGCCTGCTGATCCACCACGCCACCTGCATCGCCTGCCTCGACCACGCCGACCCGGCGCAGGGCCGCGAGCTGGCGGACGCGTCCCTCTTCGTGCGCGACAACGTCATCGAATGGATCGGCCCCGCCGCCGAGCTGCCACCCGCGCTGCGCGACGAGGCCATTGACACCATAGACGCGCGCGGCCACCTCGTCATGCCCGGGCTGGTGAACACGCACCACCACATGTTCCAGTCACTCACGCGGGCAGTTCCCGGCGTGCAGGACGCCGAGCTCTTCGGCTGGCTGCGCGGGCTGTACCCGATCTGGGCCGGGCTCACGCCACAGATGGTGCAGGTCTCGACCCAGGTGGCGATGGCCGAACTGCTGCTGTCGGGCTGTACCACCAGCAGCGACCACCTGTATATCTACCCCAACGGTGTGCGGCTGGAAGACAGCATCGAGGCGGCGCAACGCATCGGCATGCGTTTCGTGGCCACGCGCGGCAGCATGAGCGTGGGCCAGAGCGCGGGCGGCCTGCCGCCGGACCGCGTGGTGGAACAAGAAGACGCGATCCTGAAAGACAGCCAGCGCCTGATCGAGACCTGGCACAGCGCGGCACACGGTGCCATGCTGCAGGTGGCGCTGGCGCCGTGTTCGCCGTTTTCGGTGAGCCCCGATCTGATGCGCCAGAGCGCCCTGCTCGCCCGCAGCTTCAAAGGGCAAGGCGTGCGCCTGCACACCCACTTGGCCGAGAACGACCACGACATCGCCTACAGCCGCGAAACCTTCAACAAGACGCCCGCGCAATACGCGCAGGAGTTGGGCTGGCTGGGCGACGATGTGTGGCACGCGCACTGCGTGAAGCTCGACGACGAAGGCATTTCGCTCTTCGCCGCCAGCCGCACCGGCGTGGCGCACTGCCCCTGCAGCAACATGCGCCTGGCCTCTGGCATCGCGCCGGTCCGTCGCATGCTGAACGCCGGCGTGCCGGTGGGCCTGGGCGTGGACGGCAGCGCCAGCAACGACGCGGCGCACATGGTCAACGAGGCACGACAAGCGATGCTGCTCGCCCGCGTGGGCCGCGCCTTGATGCCGCCCGAAACCCGCGACGGAAAGACCTTCTTCGGCTGCGACCTCGGCCCGACCGAGATGACCGCGCGCGACGCGCTGCACATCGCCACCCGCGGCGGCGCGCAGGTGCTGGGGCGCCAGGACATAGGCCACCTGGCCGTGGGCATGTGCGCCGATTTCGCCTTGTTCGACCTGCGCACACTGGGCTTTGCCGGCGCCGCCGTGCACGACCCCGTGGCCAGTCTGCTGCTCTGCGCCAGCCCGCCCGCGGCCTACACCGTGGTCAACGGCCGGGTGGTGGTGCGCGAAGGCCAGCTCACCACCGTCGACCTCGGGCCGCTGGTGGAGCGCCACAACCGGCTGGCGCAGCAACTGGCCGAAGCGGCGCGCTGAAGCAGCATTTCAGCGGCTCCCTCGCACGGAGCGCAACCCGCGACGCCTGAAACGGTCCGGCCGGCGACACCAGCCGTCCGGCAAAGCCGGCCCGGCGGTGTCGCCCCCTGGGGGGTAGCGCGAAGCGCTGCGGGGGGGGGGGCCTAAACCAACGTGGCCACGAACAGCCACACACACGAGGCCCAACGCAGCGCGGGGCTGCGCTCGGGCGAGCGCCAGAGCGCGGCCACCAGGAACAGGTTGTAGGGCAAGGGCAGGAAATGCAGAAACGCGGCCAGACCGGCCGGGCCGTCCTGCGAGACGATCGCCAGCGCCACGAAGGTGGCCAGCACGTTGACCAGGCTGCCCACCAGCAGCGTGTCGCGCCAGAACAGCGTGAGCACCGGCACCTCGCCCCGCCACCGGCGCGCCACGAAGCTCAACACGGTGACCGCCCCCACGCGCACGGGCCAGCGGCGCGCCCGCGCCTCTCGCCGCGCACCGGTGTGCCAACGCGGTTCATGGCAGGCGCAGCGGCCGGTCTTCGAACTCGGTGTTCAGCACCACGGTGCTGGTGGTGCGCGCCACGCCGGGGATGGCCTTGATCTTGTAGAGCACTTCTTCCAGCGCGCGGGCATGGGTGGTGCGGATCTTGGCCAGAAAGTCGTATTCGCCGGCCACGCTGTGCAGTTCCAGCACCTCGGGCATCTCGCGCAGCAGCGGCGCCACCTCGCGGCAGTGGATGCCGCCGTCGTTGCGCACGGCCACGAAGGCCGTGAAACGCAGGCCCACGCGGTCCGGGTCGACGCGCAGCGAGAAGCGCTCGATCACCCCACGCTCCAGCATCTTCTTCACCCGCTCGTGCACGGCCGCGGTGGACAGGCCCACCTCGGACGCCACGTCGGCGTAAGAACGACGGCTGTCCGCGCCCAAAGCCGTCAAAATTCTTGAGTCAACGTCATCGAGCTGAATATTTGCTTGCATAGCGACCCAATTCTGTTCAAAATCTGGCTCCTGCAATTTTTACCAGAAATTATCTTCCAGGAGCCACAAAATGCCAGCCATTCTCAAGAACCCAGGGCTTGAAGGCCAGACCATGCGCCTGGCCGGCGCCCTGCTGATTGTCTACCTGGTGTGGGGCACCACCTATTTCGCGATCGGCGTGGCGATGCAGAGCCTACCCCCGCTGCTCATGAATGGCGCGCGTTTCGTGCTGGCGGGCGCGGTGATGCTGGCGTATGCGCGCTGGCAGGGCCAGGCCTGGCCCACGGCGGCGCAATGGCGCGGCAGCGCGCTCATCGGCGCGCTCATGGCCTTCGCCGCCATGGCCCTGGTGGTGCTGGCGCAGCGGCTGGGCATCGGCTCGGGGCTGATGGCCACGGTGGTGACCACCATGCCCATGTGGCTGGCGCTGTGGACGCGCTGGGGCGGCGAGCCGGTGCCGCTGACCAGCTGGATCGGCCTGGTGCTGGGCGCCACCGGCGCACTGGTGCTGGCCCTGGAGGGCGACTTTTCCAGCACGGTGCTGGGCACGTTGTGCGCCTTCGGCGCACCGCTGGCCTGGAGCCTGGGCTCCTACGCCTCGCGCAAGATGGCCCTGCCCGCGCCCGCCATGGCCTCGGGCGCGCAGTGGCTGGTGGGCGGCCTGCTGGGCTTGCTGGTGGCGGCGCTGTGGGAGCCGGGCGCGCAGCGGTTCCAGTGGAGCCAGGTCACGGCCGCGTCCGGCGCGGCCTGGCTGTATCTGGTGGTGATGGGCACCCTGGTCACGCTCAACGCCTACCTGTGGCTGCTGAAAAACAGCTCGGCCGCGCTGGCCGGCAGTTACTCGTTCGTCAACCCGGTGGTGGCCCTGTGCGTGGGCGTGCTGCTCGGGGGCGAGCAGCTCACCGGCTGGGTGTTCGTGGCGATGCCGCTGATCCTGGCGGCGCTGGCGCTGATCCTGTATGGGCGCGAAGCCTTGGCCTGGGTGGGTGCGCTGCGCCGGCCTTTCAAAGCGAACCGTTCGGCAGCGAAGGCGTGAACACCGCCTGAAAACACCTGCACGCGAAGGGCACCCGATGCCCTTCGCGCATGCGACGGGACCATCCGCGCGGTCCACACGGGCCTGTCTTCCCGCGCGAAAACACCGCCCCACCTGCGGGCCATCGGGGCCGCCGCCCCATGCACACGCCGCCGCGCAATGCCCGGCGGCCACGGCGCGCCATGCGCGCTCGGCATCACCGGCCGCCAGCGAGAAATTTCGTGCCCCAACTCAGTAGCATGGACCGGGAACCTGTGTGGGTCTTGCGAAAGGATTTCGGATGAATCTGGGCCTGTTTTTCGGCCGCCGTGCGACACAGACCGCGGCGGTGGCCTGTGCACTGGCAGTGGCGCCAACGGCGCAGGCCGACCTGCTCGATGAGATCAGGGCACGCAAGCACATGGTGCTGGCCCACCGCGACGCCTCGATCCCCTTCTCCTACGTGGACGGGCAAGGCCGGGTCATGGGGTATTCCATTGATCTGTGCCACCGGCTGGTGGAGGCCGTGCGGGTGCACCTGGCGCTGCCCACGCTGGACGTGAAGTACCTGCCGGTGAGTTCGAGCACACGCATCACCGCGATCGCACAACGCCAGGCCGACCTGGAGTGTGGCTCCACCACCAACAACGCCGAGCGCCGCAAGCTGGTGGACTACACGGTGGCCCACTTCGTGTCGTCGTCGCGACTGGTCGTGCGCAAGAGCGCGGGTGTGACGGCCCTGACCGATCTCGCGGGCCAGAAGGTGGTGTCCACCAAAGGCTCCACCAACCTCAAGACCTTGAAGCGCCTGAACGCCGAACAGGCGCTGCGGCTCGACATCCTGGAGGCCGAAGGCCACGCCGAGGGTTTCGCCATGGTGGCCGACGGCCGCGCCGCCGCCTTCGCCATGGACGACGTGCTGTTGTACGGCCTCATCGCCACCGCGGACCGGCCCGGTGACTACGCCGTGGTGGGCAAGGTCATGAGCATCGAGCCCTACGCCATCGTGCTGCCCAAAGACGAGCCGGCCTTCAAGAAACTCATCAATGACGCCATGCGCAAAATCATCCTCGACCGCGAGATCTACCCGCTCTACCAGCGCTGGTTCGAGTCGCCCATCCCGCCCCGGGGCACCAACCTGAAACTGCCCATGCCCTTCTTCCTGCGCGACAGCTTCAAGTACCCCAGCGACCGGGTGGACGACTGGTACAAGGACTGAGGGACTCTCAGTGTTGAAGGATCTTGGAGAGAAAGGCCTGGGCCCGCTCCGAGCGGGGGTTGCCGAAGAACTCGTCTTTCTTCGCGTCTTCGACGATCTCCCCCGCGTCCATGAAGATCACCCGGTCGGCCACCTTCTTGGCGAAGCCCATTTCGTGGGTCACCACCATCATGGTCATGCCCTCCAGGGCCAGCTCCACCATCACGTCCAGCACCTCGTTGATCATCTCCGGGTCGAGGGCCGACGTGGGTTCGTCGAACAGCATGGCGATCGGGTCCATGGACAACGCGCGTGCAATGGCCACGCGTTGCTGCTGGCCGCCTGACAGCTGGCCGGGAAACTTGTCCTTGTGCGCCAGCAGCCCAACGCGGTCCAGCAGGCGCAGGCCGCGTTCCCGCGCCTCGTCCTCTTTGCGCCCCAACACCTTGACCTGTGCGATGGCCAGATTGCTGGCGATGGACAAATGGGGGAACAGCTCGAAGTTCTGGAACACCATGCCGATGCGCGAGCGCAGCCGGGAAAGGTCGGTCTTGCCGCCGTGCACGCTGTGCCCGTCCACGGTGATCTCGCCCTGTTGAATGGGCTCCAGCGCGTTGACGGTCTTGATCAGGGTGGACTTGCCCGAGCCCGAGGGGCCACAGACGACCACCACCTCGCCCTTGTTCACGTGGGTGCTGCAGTTCTTCAGTGCGTGGAACGGGCCAAACCACTTGTTCACGTCTCGGATTTCAATCATGGCCATGGGGGGTCTTTCTTTCAAACGCTTTGTGTGTGCGGTGCAGAGGGGTGCAGATAAGGGGGTCAGCGGATCACGGCCAGGCGGGACTGCAGCTTTTTCACGCCGTAGGAGAGCGTGAGGCAGATGGCGAAATACACCACGGCCACGAAGAGGTACATCTCGACCAGACGCCCGTCGCGTTGCGCGATCTTGCTGGCCAGCGTGACAAAGTCGGGCAGGGAAATGATGTAGACCAGCGAGACGTCCTGGAACAGCACGATGGTCTGGGTGAAGAGCACGGGCAACATGTTGCGAAACGCCTGGGGCAGGACCACGTGGCCCATGACCTGCCAGTAGTTGAAGCCCAGGGCGTAACCCGCGTTGAGCTGTCCGCGGGGAATGCTCTGGATGCCCGCGCGCATGATCTCGCAGTAGTAACAGGCTTCGAACATGACGAAGGTGATGAGCGCGGAGGCAAAGGCCCCCACCCGGATCGGCTGGTTCGACCCGATGATCCAGGCGCCGATGTAGGGCACCAGGAAGTAGAACCAGAAAATCACCAGCACCAGCGGAATGGAGCGCACCAGGTTGACGTAGCCCCCGGCGAACCACGACAGCGGCTTGAAGGAGGACAGCCGCATCATGGCCAGCAGGGTCCCCAGCACGATGCCACCGAGCATCGACAGTGCGGTGACCTCCAGCGTGAAGGCCAGGCCCTGAAAGATCAGGGTGTGCCAGGAGCGGGCGATGGTGTCGAAATCAAAGGTATTGAACATGGTGGTGGATTCCCCGACTCAATGTGTGGCGGCCGCGGGTGTGCGGGTTCCGGTGAATCCCGGTACGGCGAGAAACCGCTCGACCGCTCGCATGCCCAGCACGATCACCAAGTTCATCAGCAGGTAGAGCAGCGTGGCGGCCGTGAAGGCCTCGAACACCTGAAAGCTGAACTCCTGCATCGAACGCGCCTGCGCGGTGAGTTCCATGAGCCCGATGGTCAGGGCCACCGCGCTGTTCTTCATCACGTTCATGAACTCGGACGTCAGCGGCGGCAGGATCAGGCGCACCGCCATGGGCAACAACACGTGGCGGTAGCTCTGCGACAGCGTCATGCCCAGCGCGGTGGCGGCCATCAGCTGGCCACGGGGCTGCGACTGGATGCCCGCCTTTACCTGTTCGGCCACCCGCGCCGACGTGAAGAACGCCAGCGCGATCACGGCCGTCCAGAACGACGCATTGGGCAGCTGCTTGACCCAGGTTCCCCAGGCAACGGGCAGCAGCTCCGGCACGACGAAGAACCACAGGAACATCTGGACCAGCAGGGGCACGTTGCGGAACAGCTCCACATACCCATTGCCCAGCATGACCAGCCACCGGGTGGGCACGGTGCGCAAGGTGCCCACCACCAAACCCAACAGCAACGCGATCACCCAGGCGCTCAGGCCGGTGGCCACGGTCCATCGCAGACCCTGCAGCAGGGTGGCCATGTAGGTGCCTGTCGCATCGGGCGACAGCTCCCAGAAGATGCCCCAGTTCCAGTTGTAGTTCAAGCGGTGCTCCTCGGCCGGGCGGCCAGGTCATGGTGTGGATGGGCCTGCGCGACCTCGCACAGGCCCTGCGAAAAATGCTCAGCGGTACAGGGCTGGGTCGGGCGAGTCGGTGGGCGCGTTCATCACCTTCTTCATCGCGTCGCTCATGGGAATGTTCAGCTGGATACCGCGCGGGGGAATGGCCGCCATGAACCACTTGTCGTAGATCGCGGTGAGCTGGCCGCCCTTGTAGATCTTGGTCATGGCGTCGTCCACCACTTTCTTGAACGCGGGATCGTCCTTGCGCAACATGATCCCGTAGGGCTCCACCGACAACTGCTCGCTGGAGATGGCGAACTGCCCAGGGTTGCTGTGGTTCGCCACGAGGCCGGCCAGCAGGATGTCGTCCATGACGAAGGCCACGGCGCGTCCGGTGTCCACCATCAGGAAGGCTTCCGCGTGGTCCTTGGCGGCGAGGATGTTGATGCCCAGGTTGCGCGAGGCGTTGAGCTCGGTGAGCTGGCGGATGTTGGTCGTGCCCGAGGTGGAGACCACGGTCTTTCCCTTGAGGTCGTCGAGCTTGCTGAGCTTGTCGGCCTTCTTGGCCACGAAGCGGTTGGCGGTGATGAAGTGCGACATGGTGTACGACACCTGCTTCTGGCGCTCGGCGTTGTTGGTGGTGGAGCCGCACTCGAGGTCAATCGTGCCGTTGGCCATCAACGGGATGCGGGTGGCCGAGGTGACGGGCTGGTAGCTCACCTTCAGAGCCGGCAGCTTGAGTTCGGCCTTCACGGCATCGACCACCTTCAAGCACAGGTCCATGGCGTAGCCGATGGGTTGCTGCTTGTCGTCCAGGTAGGAGAAGGGGATCGACGCGTCCCGGTGGCCCAGCGTGATGGTGCCGCTGGCGCGGATCTTGTCCAGCGTGCCTTCGGCAAAGGCGGTGGTGGCGCACAGGCCCAGGGTCAGCAGGGCTGCAACGTGGCGAGGTTTCATGAAGGACTCCTTGTCCGGTGGTGAGGGTGGCGGGGAGGGTTAGCGGTTGCGCGTTCGGGCACTGCTGGCCTTGGGCGACGGAGACACTGCGGACGCGCGGCGGCTGGTGGGCGTGGCGCTTCGCAGATTCGGTGCGGCCGCGTGGTGGCCCAGCGCGACGGAGGGCGTGGGGATGCTGTGAAGCTCCATCCACTTCCAGAGTTGTTCGACGCGGGGCCGCGCCGGGCGGCTCAGGGTGGGGCGTTCGCGGTAGGCGCGGATGTGCATCTCCAGCTCCCACCCGCCTTCGAGCTTGCACAGGTCACCCCGCTCGACGTCGGCCGATGCGAGGCTGGCCGGCAGGAAGGCCACACCGTGGCCGGCGAGCGCCATGCGGCGCAGGCCCTCGGCCATGTCGGTGTCAAAGACCCGCTTGACGTAGGGCGAGGCCCGGCCCTGGCTCAGCGCGATGTCGGTCATGCGCGAAAGATAGGCGCTGGAGGTGTAGGCCAGGAACGGCACGGGCTTCTGCGGCTTGCCCGGCCAGTCGTGCCGGGGTCTGCCGTTTTCGCCACGCAGGGAATACGGCGCCAGCGATTCGGTGCCCAGGGTCAGGATCTCGTAGCGCTCGGGATCGAGCTGAACGGGTTGCTGGGGATGGTGGTAGCAGAAGAGGATGTCGCAGCCGCCCTCCACCAGCCACAGCACCACGTCGAGCACGTTGCCCGCGCGCAGCCGGCTTTCGATGGCCCCCACGGCGGCCTGGGCTCTCCCCAACCATTCGGGGAAAAAGCTCAGCGAGAGCGTGTGCGGAATGGCAAAGCCGATGGTTTCCTGCTTCTGGCCGGGCAGTTCGTTGGAGCTCAGGCGCAGATGGCCGATGCGGTTGAGCAGGTCCTGCGCCTGGGTGTAGAAGTGTTCGCCCGCCTGGGTCAACGACGGCGGATAGGTGGTGCGGTCCAGCAGGTCCATGCCCACCCAGGCTTCCAGCGCCTGCACGCGACGCGAGAAGGCCGGCTGGGTCACATGGCGCTGCTGCGCGGCGCGCGAGAAGCTGCGCGTTTCCGCCAGCACGACGAAGTCTTCCAGCCAGGTGGTTTCCATGTTCAACGGCCTTTCAAGTGTTCAGACGCTGGGGATCGCACCGCCCGTGGCCCAGCGAACGGCCATGTGCGCCAAGGCATCGGTGGCGTCGATCAGGGGCACATGCAAGTTCCGGTCCGAGCGGGCCAGCGGCAACTCCGTGCAGCCCAGAATGATCGCCCGGGCGCCCTGCTCCACCAGCGAATAGACCGCGGCATCGAGCAACTGGCTGGCGCGGGTCATGTCGTCGCTCTTGACGCAGCGGATGGCAGGCATCACGAACAGATCCACCACGTGCGATGACGGCAACACCCAGTGGATCTCCGGGTGGCGCGCGGCGTAGATGCCGCTGTTGAGGGTGCCGCTGGTGGCGAGCAGCCCCACCGGTTGGCCCCGCAGCGATGGCGGGAGCTGTTGCACCGCGGCGTCCACAATGTGCAGCACGGGAATGTGGATGGCGCTGGCCACATCGTCGTACCACGCGTGGGCGGTGTTGCAGGGGATCACCAGCCCCTGGGCACCCGAGCGCTGGATCATGAGGGCCGACTCGATCAACGCAGGCAGCGGCGACGGCCCCACACCGCTGAGCGCGTCCGAACGGTCGGGCGTCTGCGATGAAAAGTGGACCACCAGGGGAATGTGTTCCTGGTCGCACGAGGCCGGCGTGGCCTGGGTCAACTTCCTCAAGAAATCGACCGTGGCCATGGGCCCCATGCCACCGAGAACCCCCAACGTCTGACGCATCATCAAAGCCATATAGAGCACCTGTTCAAGATGCGCCAGATGGTAGGTATGAGTCAGAGCAACAGCCAATGCTTTGTGTGCATAGCGATGCAAACCACGGCCGGCGATGCGGGTGACGACACCCCATCAGACCAACCACCGCAGGAGGAGAACGGACCGGCGTCAGCGCGTCAGCCGACCTTGGCGGACAACACCTTCTTCACGGCTTCCGGCAGCGGGCCGAAGTGCTGTTCCATCTGTGGCTCCAGCCAGTTGACCACCAGATACCGCATCGCTTCGGGCTGGCGATGGAAGCCCTGCGCCGCGGCGGTCGATCGGGTTCTGGACCGGTCGCGGGCGACCGTCTGGGCCAGCCTTCGGATTCTGTGGGTGGCCGTGGTGGACACCCACTCCAGGTAACCCGGTGGGGGGTGGTTCCGGTAGGCACGGATGACCTCGAAAGTGAGATCGTCGAGCACGCCGACCACCAGGTTGTCCACGTCTCCCTTGAGCCGTTCCAGCATTTCGCGGGGCGTGGCCATCGGGTTCCTGCGGAAGTGCGCTGGCCCTTTGAGCGGTTTGAAGAGGCCGACCCGCATCACCACTCCGTCGTCGCCAGTCTGCGGTCTTCGATCTGCTGGCGACCGATCACCATGAGCTGCTCGGCGAGATCGACCGTGCGCGGTGCATCGGCTCCCAGACCGACCGCCAGTCGCATGAGCTCTCCGCAGGTGGCATCGATGGCCAGCTCCAGCGACGGCTCGTCGGCGCGGGACAGGTCGGGAAGCCCTTCGCCGCCACCCGAAAAATGGCGCGCCGCCAGCCAGGAAAACAGGGCATCGTTCAGGCGAAGCATCATCGGCACCGTTCGCCACGGCACGCCCAGCAGGTTCCGGGGCTCGATGGCCGTTCCCGCCAGCAGCCCCAGGGCTTCGTCCAGCAGGCGGGCGTAGCGCAGCCGCCAGGCGCGCGTCGCCAACATCTGTTTGTAGTCCAGCCCCGAGGCCAGCACCAGCAGGGCACTGAGCTGCAGCAACAGGTGCCCCCACTGCACGGACTGCATGTCCGCGCAGAGTTCCACCTCGAACCCGGCCCGTTCCAGGCGGGACCGCCATTGGCGGATCTGCGGGGTGTCGCTCAGGTAGAGCTTGCGGTTCGTCTTGGCCGTCCGCCGCTGGCTCGATGGCTGCGCCGGATCGAAGCCCATGACGCAGCGGATCCACCGAAGCTGGGGGGCCGCGTGGGCGGCCCACGCCAGGCGGCGGATGCCCGGTTGCAGCGCCACCACGGGCGTGGCTTTCGGCAGCAGACGCTGAAGCAGCATGGCCGACTCCAGGGTGTCGTCGGGGTCCACCGCGAACAACACGAGATCGGATCTGCCGGCCATGTGGATACCGGCCGGATGCGGCGCGCCATCGTCGAGCAGGCTTTTCAACTCCTGCACGAAGTCGACGCGGACCCCGCAGTTGCGCAGCGCGTCCCCGATATGGCGCGCTGGCGCTCCGGTGCCAACGACCAGCACGTTGGGAATGGGTTCTTCCATCGATTGAAGTCCGTCAAGTGGCAAACGTTTGCACGTGTGGATGCGGCTGGACATCGCGACGGTCATGCCGACGAGGCTTCGTCCGCCTGGATTCCGAGATGGCAAACACGTTCTCAGGCTGTCACAGGGCATGAGGCATCGCCTCGCCACCGTTCCAAGCAGGGGCCCGACTGTGCTCGAATTATTTTTGTTCGACTGTCAAACAATTGACAGTTTGTGGATAACTATTCATTAATATTAATATTTATCGGCGATCCGTGATGTTTACCCATGATCGACACCCGCCCACGTTTTTCCACCCATGAAGTCCAGCCCTCTGCATCTCAAACTTCAATCCGACAGGTGGTACCGGGCCTGCCCAGCCGAGTTGCAGGCGGCCCTGGTGAGGCTGTCGCGCCCCATGCGGTTGTCCGATGGCCAGGAACTCTTTCAGCGCGGTGAAGGAGGCAGCGGCCTCTGCTGCGTCCTTGGCGGGGCGCTGCTGATCAGCAACGTGAACGCGGACGGCCGGGTGGCGGTGCTCTCTCAGGTGGAGCCCTGCCAGTGGCTGGGCGAGATTGCGACCCTGGACCGTGGCCCGCGCCACTTTTCCGCCCACGCCATCGGGAACACCGAGGTCCTCTTTGTGCCGGGGGACGCCCTGGAGTCCTGGCTCAACCAGCATCCGCTGTGCTGGCGGGACATCGGCATCCTGGCCTGCAGCAAGCTCCGGGTGGCGCTGGACTCGATCCAGGAGACGGTCTTCCTGTCGCTGGAGCAACGCATTCTCAAGCGCCTGGAGCGGGTGGCCACGGGGTACGGAAGCCGGATGACGCCCAGCCGGCGGGTCAAGGTGCCACAGGAAGTGATCGCCCAGATGATGGGCGTCAGCCGGCAGAGCACCAACAAGGCACTCAAAGCGCTGGAAGAGGTGGGCCTGATTTCACGCAGCTACGGGATGGTGGAGCTGCACAGCGGGGTTGCTGAAGTGCACAAGCTCAGCGCTGGCCCAGGCGAGCCACCAGCCAGCGGTTGAGATCCGCCGCTTCGTCCATGCAGACCTCGTGCCCCATGGGGTAGCTGTGCCAATCCACCGCGTATCCCAGGGCGGTCAGCAGGTCGCGCGAACCGAGCCCGCGCTCGACCACCACCACCTCGTCGTATTCGCCGTGGGCCAGGAAGAGCGGCACGTCCGCGCCGGCGGCGCTGCGCTCGGCGGCGGTGGTCCCGGCCAGCGGCAGGTAGCCCGACAGGCCCACCAGACCCGCCAGACGCTGTGGCGCGCGCAGGCCGGCCAGCAGGGTCATGGCGCAGCCCTGCGAAAACCCCATGAGCACGGTGCGTTCGGGCGGTACGCCGCGCGCGGCCTCGCGGTCCAGCAACTGCTGCACGATGGCCTGTGACGCACGCAGCCCGGCCTCGTCTTCGCGGCGCGAGCCGTCGGGGCCGGGTGGGTGGATGTCGTACCAGGCGCGCATTTCGTAGCCGCCGTTGATCGTGACCGGGCGCACCGGCGCACTGGGGAAGACGAAGCGCACCGGGCCGATGGCCGAGAGGTCCAGTTCCTGCGCGATCGGCACGAAGTCGCTGCCGTCGGCCCCCAGGCCGTGCAGCACCACGATGCTGGCCACGGGCTGGGCGGCGGGGTCACCGCTGGTGACGAGTTCACGAAGTTCGATGCGGTCAGAGGTGTTCATCGCACCAGCATAGCGCGCGCGGCATCCGCACAAACCCCCATGGGTCTCTATACCGTTTGGGAGGCGCCGCGGCGCACCCCGATCCCTACGCTTGTGGCTCAGATCCCGGTTCTTCCCACCCCTGACCCACGAGAGGCCTTTCATGTCCCCCACATCCCTCTGCATCCCGAAAATCCTGGTGTCGGCCGCGGCCCTCACCCTGGCCGGCGCGGCGCACAGCGTCGAAAGCGGCGCCCCCATCACGCCCTTCGGCATCTTCGAATTCGGCGCCGGCATGCTGCCGCCGCCCTCCGATGTGGCCACCGTGGGCATCCGCGGTGCCGCCTACAGCGCCAGCGAGCTGCGAGACACCCAGGGCAAGGTATCGCCCGTGGGCATCAAGCTCAAGGTCCACAGCGCTTCGCTGGCCATCATCAAGACCACGGACATTCCGCTGCTGGGCGGCAGCTACGGCTTCGCGGCGGTGGTGCCGTATCTGGACATGTCCAACCAGTTGCGCATTCCCACACCGGCGGGGCCGCTGCCGCTCAAGGGCAGCAACGGCGCCGTGGGCGACGTGACCCTCACGCCGCTGATCGTCAAATGGACGCCCTCTCCGGGCCTCTTCGTCAACGGTCGCGTGGAGCTGCAGTTGCCCACGGGCTCCTACAAGGCGGACCGAATCATCAACACCGGATCGAACCACTGGACCGCTTCGCCGGCACTGGCTTTCACCTACATCAATGCCGAAGGCTTCGAGGTCTCTTCGAACATCCAGCTCAACGTCCACGGCAAGAACAAGGACACGAACTACCGCTCGGGCATCGAGTACCAGCACGAGTTCGGGCTGGGCCAGCACGTCGGCCCCTGGACGCTGGGCGTCGGCGGCTACCTGTACCAGCAGCTCACGGACGACAAGCAGAACGGCGCGAAATTCCAGGACGGCAACCGCTCACGCGTGATGGCCCTGGGCCCGGCGATCAGCTTCTTTGAACTGGGTTCGGACTGGCCCCTGATCTGGACCCACGCCTACAAGGAGTTCGGTGCGCGCAACCGCAGCCAGGGCACCCAGTTCGCCGTGCGCGCGGCCTGGACCTTCTGAACTCAGCGCCCCCAGGCCTGACCGGAGCCCGACAGATGCGCTGCCGCCGACGACAGCACCAGCCGCACCAGATCGGACTGCCGACGCTGGCCGGTCTTGGTCTGGATCTGCTTGAGCTGCACCCGGGCCGTGCCCACGGAGACGCCGCGCTGCAAGGCGTAGTCTTCCACGGTGCTGCCGGTGGCAATGGCGCCCAGCAGGCGGGCCTCGGTCGGCGTCAGTCCAAACAGGCTCTCCAGCGCGCTCGCGGGCAGCTGCAGCACCTGGCTGGCCGAGGAGATCACCAGCATCAGCGCCGACGGATCGCCCGCCGCCTGCACGGCCACGTGCAAGGCCTGCGCGCCCTGCCCCACCCGCAGGTAGCCCACGCCCTGCCCCACGGCGCGCCGCGCCCGGGCCAGCTCGGCCAGCAGCCGCTGGGTCTCGGCCGGGTTGCGGCCGTTCAGGTGTTCGCCGCGCAGCGTCAGCGCCGCATCCGGCCCGAGCAGGCCCACGGCGCTGCGGTTGGACCATTGCACGCGGCCACTCTCGTCGCACAGCACGATGCCAAAGCACAGGCTGTCCATCAGTTCGCGCAGCCGGCCGTCGCGTTCGACGGAGGCCTGCAACTGGTCGGTGAGCAAAAAGGCCTGCCCCAGGTGGGGCGCCAGATCGGCCAGGCGGTTGACGTGCTGTTCGTTGAAGTCGCTCGTGTCCTGCACCGCTCGGTGCAGGGCCAGCCCCAGGTACACGCCGCGCCCCACGTCCTGCAGGGTACCCAGGAAGCGGCCCAACCCCAGGGTGGCCAGGCGCTGCTGCAGCATGGGTCGGGCTTCGTCGTCGGGATCGAAGAGCGTTTCGTCCCAGGCCACGCGGTCCAGCCCGCGCAGCACACGCCGGTGGTCCAGCCGCGGGTTGTCGCCATCGGCCACACCATCGGGCTCCATCACCCAGCGCGAGAGGGTGCGCGAGTCGCGTGCCGACCAGAGGATGCGGGCGCGCCCCTCTTCAAAACGAAAGGCCTGCACCACCGCGGAACAGGCCCCGGTGGACGCGCACAGCCGGTCCAGCGACTGCACCCAGCGCGAAGGCTGGGCCGCGCTGGCGTACAGGTCCAGCAGCAGTTCGTCGGGCTTGCTCAGTTGAGCCGAGGGGCCATTCCACATATCGGTCTTTCGACGCCCAGCGTCATCGGTTCACACACGTTGGCCATGACCGGCCAGACAACTTCCTCCCCGCCGACCAGCGTAGCGAGCGCCGCGCCGTTTGCAACGGTGGATTCCCTCGTTCCATTTCACCCCCCAGAGCCTCGCCCATGAGCACCGACACCACCACCCTGCCGACCCTGACCCTTCACCACCCGCGCATCTGCACCCTGGCGGCCGACCGCCCCTGGGTAGAAGCAATTTCCGTGCGCGAAGGCCGCATCGTTGCCGTGGGCACGCTGGACGAAGCCCGCGCCGCGCTGCCCGGTGCGCCGGTGGTGGAGCTGCCGGGCGAGATGGTGGTGCCCGGCCTGCTGGACGTGCACAACCACTTCGTCTGGGCCGGGCGGGCCGAGCTGTACGAGGTGTTCGTGCCGCCCGTCTTCAGCCTCGACCAGGTGCTGGACGCGGTGCGCGAAGCCGCCGCCGGCAAGGGCCCCGGTGAGTGGATCGTGGGTGGCATCTGGGGCTCGTCGCTGATCGGCCAGATCGACCGCGCCGCGCGCCTGCGCCTGGACGAGGCCGCCGGCGGGCGCCCGGTGATGCTGCGCGACGACTCGCACCACAACCGCTTCGTGAGCACGGCCGCTCTGAAGGCGGCGGGCATTCACCACGACACGCACGACCCGCTCAACGGCACCATCGTGCGAGACGCCGTCACCGGCGAGGCCACCGGCCTGCTGCTGGAGGCGGCCTGCGGCCTGGTGGAGCTGGCCGTGGCCCGCGCTATCGAGGCCGCGCCCCACCTGGACGTGCAAGCCGCCGCCCACGCGGTGAAGCGGCTCAACGCCTGCGGCGTGACGGGCATGCAGGAAGCGCTGACCACGCGCGCCGTGATGCGCGCCCTGAAGACACTGGACGACGAAGGACGCCTGAGCGCCTGGGTGGTGGGCTCGCTGCCCATGACCGAAGCGCCGCTGGCCCCGGGCGAGATGCCCGAAGAACTGCTGGCCCTGCGCGACGACTTCCGCTCCCCGCATTTCATGCCCGACGCCGGCAAAATCTTCCTCGACGGCGTGCCCACCGCACGCACCGCCGCCATGCTGGAGCCCTACCTGCCCGACGCGGTGCACGGCTGCTGCTTCCGCGGCGGCACCACGCTCACCGTGCCGCAACTGGCCAAGGTGCTGGCGGACTGCGAGCGGCGCGGCACCCGCGTGAAAATCCACTGCACCGGCGACGCTTCCACACGCGCTGCGCTCGACGCCATCGACGTGCTGCGCAGCTTCAACGGTCCGGGGCTGCAGCACCACATCGCGCACGCCAGCTTCATCGATCCCGCCGAGATTCCGCGCTTCGCCGAGCTCAACGTGGTGGCCGACCTGTCGCCGCCGCTGTGGTTCCCGAGCGTGATCATCGAGGCCATCCGCGCCACGGTGCCACAACCACTGGTGGACCGCATGGCACCGATCCGCTCGCTGCTCGACGCCGGCGCCCTCATCGCCGGTGGCTCGGACTGGCCCGTGGTGCCCGACCCCAGCCCCTGGCCCGCCATGCAGGGCATGGTGACGCGCCGCGACCCCAGCGGCCGGCTCGAAGGCGCGCTCTGCCCCGAGCAGGCCATCGGGGTGGAAGACGCCCTGCGCGCCTACACCATCAACGCGGCCCAGGCCATCGGGCTGGGCGATCGCACGGGCTCGATCGAGGTCGGCAAGTCGGCCGACCTCGCCGTGCTGGACCGGCGGCTCTTCAGCATCGATCCCGCCGAATTGGGCCAGACGCGGGTGCTGCAGACCTGGTTCGAAGGCCGCTGCGTGCACGAGAAATGAAACACCCCCCGCCGCGCTGCGCGCGACCCCCTCAGGGGGGCTGCACCCTTTCATGCATCGGGGTGGCGCTCCGGCGCCATGGAGAGCTGATATGAACGACCCACGCCTGCCGGTCACCGTGCTCACCGGCTTCCTCGGCAGTGGCAAGACCACGCTGCTGCAGAACCTGATGCAGCGCGCCGAGTGGAAGGACACGGCCGTGATCATCAACGAGCTGGGCGAGACCGGGCTGGACCACCTGCTGGTGCAGCACGTGGCGCCCTATGTGCGCTTGCTGCAGAGCGGCTGTCTGTGCTGCTCGGTGCGCGATGACCTGACGCTCACCCTGGCCGACCTGCACGCGCGCCGCGCGCGTGGCGAGCTGCGCTTCGAGCGCGTGGTGGTGGAGACCACCGGCCTGGCCGACCCCATGCCGGTGTTGCACACGCTGGCCACGCACCCGGACACCGCGCGCCACTTCCGGCTGGCCGGTGTGGCCACGGTGGTGGACGCCCACAACGGCTTCGCCACGCTCGACCGGCATGAGGAAGCCCGGCGCCAGGTCGCCGTGGCAGACGCCTTGCTGCTGGCCAAGACCGACCTGGCGCCACCGGAGGCGCTGGAGCTGCTGGAGCAGCGCCTGGCGCGCCTCAACCCCAGCGCGCCCCAGCACCGTGTGTCGCACGGCGCGCTGCGCTCGGAGCACCTGCTGCAACTGGAGAACCCGTTTCTTTCGAAGCCGCAGCAGCGCCTGGGCGAGCCCCCTCGCATCGGCACCACCTGGCTGCTGCGCGGCACCGGGTCGCGCACCGAGTCGGTCTTCATGCGCTCGCTTAAGCCCCACGCCAGCGACATCCAGACCCAATGCCTGACCGTTGACGAGCCGTTCGAGGCCGAGGCCTTCCAGCACTGGCTCGCCCTGCTGACCGCCCTGCGCGGCGAACGCCTGCTGCGCTTCAAGGGCTTGATCCACATCGCCGAAACCCCCGACCACCCCCTGGTGGTGCACGCCGCGCAGCACCTGGTGCACCCGCCGGTGCCCTTGCCCGCCTGGCCCGACGCCGAGCGCCGTTCGCGGCTGGTGTTCATCACCCAGGGCATGGAGGCCGGGCTCATCGAAAACACCCTTCTGAAACTCACCGGCACCCGCGCCACCCCCTCAGCTTTCTGACCCCCGCCCTCACCCACCACGCTTCCGGAGCACCACCATGAATCACCTGACCGCCCTGCACCCCTCCGCGCCACCCCGCCGCGATTTCCTGAAGACCTCGGTGGCGCTGACCGCCGCCAGCGCCCTGCCGGGCTTCGCCATCGCGCAGACCAAGCCACTGCGCATCGGCTACATCACCGCGCTGTCCGGCCCGCGCGCGCCCTTCGGCGTGGCCGATCAGTGGCACCTGGCCAAGGTGCGCGAACTGCTCAAGAACGGCCTGGAGGTGGGTGGCAAGCGCGTGCCGGTGGAGATCCTGCTGCGCGACAACCAGTCCGACCCCAACCGCTCGGTGCAGGTGGCCAGCGAGCTGGTGCTGCGCGAGAAGGTGGACCTGATGCTGGTGGAAGACGGCGACGCCTCCACACCCGCCGGCCAGCTCTGCGATGTGCACGGCATCCCGATGATCAGCACCATGTCGCCCTGGCAGGCCTTCCTGTTCGCACGCAACGGCAAGGTCAGCAAGGGCTTCCCGTTCTCGTTCCACTTCTTCTGGGGCGCGGACGATGTGGTCAAGACCTTCACCGCGCTGTGGGACAGCGTCAAGACAGCCAAATCGGTCGGCACGCTCTACATCGACAACCCGCCCGGCGCCGCCTTCGCCGACCCGCTGATGGGCATGCCGCCGGCCCTGCGCAAGGCCGGTTACCGCGAGTCCACCGGGGGATTCTTCAAGGTCGCCACCGACGACTTCAGCAACCCCATCGCGACCTTCAAGAAGGCCAACGCCGACATCGTCTCGGGCTTCATGTACGAGAGCCACTTCGCCACCTTCTGGAAGCAGGCGCAGCAGCAAGGCTTCAAGCCCGAGGTCTGCACCGTGGCGGCGGCCTTCCTGTTCCCCAGCGCGCTAAAAAGTCTGGGCGCGGCGGGCAACGGCATGTCCACCGAGGTCTGGTGGACGCCCAGCTTCCCCTACCGCTCCTCGCTCACCGGACAGAGCGCCGCCGACTTCGCGGCCGAATGGGAAAAAGGCACCGGCAATCAGTGGACGCAACCGCTGGGTTACGCGCACGCGCTGTGGGAAGTGGGCCTGCACGCGCTCAAGACCGCGGGCGACCCGTTCGACCGCAAAGCCGTGCGCGACGCGATCCAGGCCACCAGCATCGACACCATCGTCGGCAAGGTGGACTTCAAGAACAGCCCGATCAAGAGCGTGGCCAAGACCGCGTTGGCCGGCGGCCAGTGGCGCCGCACCGCTGCCGGTGCGAAACACCCCTATGAGCTGGTGGTGGTGAACAACACGCTGGCGCCGGCCATCCCCCTGGGCGGCAAGCTCGAACTGCTCTCGCAGATCCAGTGAGGCCCACCCCATGAGCTTGGAAGTCAGGGGCCTGTGCAAGGCCTACGGCCAGGTGGTGGTGGCCGACCGGATCGAGATCGATCTGTCGGTCGGCCAGTGCCTGGGCGTGATCGGTCCCAACGGGGCCGGCAAGAGTTCGCTGTTCCACCTGATCACGGGCACCGTGGCGGCGGACGCGGGTCACATCGCGCTGGACGGCAAGACGCTGTCGGGCCTGCCGGTCCACCAGCGCGCCCGGCTCGGGGTGGCGCGTGCCTTTCAGGTGCCGCAACCCTTTGGCAACCTGAGCGTGTTCGACAACGCCCTGGCGGCGGCCAGCTTCTCTGGCGGACTGCGCGGCGAGGCTGCTGCCCAGGCCGCGAGCGATGCCCTGCGCCGCTGCGGGCTGGAGGCGATGGCGCACAAGACCGCCGGTGCCCTGCCACTGCTGGATCGCAAGCGCCTGGAGATGGCCAAGGCCGTGGCCTCACAGCCGCGCCTGCTGCTGCTCGACGAGGTGGCCGGCGGTCTGACCGAGCGCGAGGTGCACCTGATGGTGGAGCTGGTGCACGAGCTCAAACAGAGCTACGCCGTGATCTGGATCGAGCACATCGCCCAGGCGCTGCGTGCGGTGGCCGACCGCATCATGGTGCTGCACTTCGGCCGCAAGCTGCTGGAGGACACACCCGCCGAGGTCATGGACAGCGCCATCGTGCGCGAAATCTACATGGGGGTGCCCGCCAATGCCGCTGCTTGACATCCAACAGCTGGACGTGTTCTACGGCGACTTCCAGGCCATCTCGGGCGTGGGCCTGTCGCTGGCGGCGGGCGAGGTGCTCGCCCTCATCGGCGCCAACGGCGCGGGCAAGACCACGCTGCTGCGCGCGCTCACCGGCCTGCACCCGCCGCGCGCGGGCCGCATCCGCTTTGACGGTGCCGACGTGACCGGCCTGCCCGCCGAAGCCCTGGCCCGCCGGGGCATCGCCATGGTGCCCGAGGGCCGCATGCTGTTCCCCTCGCTCACGGTGGAGGAAAACCTGCACATGGGCACGCTCACGCGGCGCCAAGGCCCCTGGACGCTGGGCGCCGTGTACGAGGTGTTCCCGGTGCTCAAAGACCTGCGCCAGCGCAACGCCATGCAGCTCTCGGGCGGACAGCAGCAGATGGTGGCCATCGGCCGCGCGCTGCTGAGCAACCCGCGCCTGCTGATCTGCGACGAGCTCTCGCTGGGCCTGGCGCCGCTGATCGTGGAAGAGATCTACCGCACCTTCGAACGCATCCGTGGCGCGGACCTGTCCATCGTGCTGGTGGAGCAGGACGTGGCCCGCGCCTGTGCGGTGTCCGACCAGGTCACCTGCCTGCTCAAGGGCCAGGTCACGCTGCAGGGCGCCAGCCGGGACATCGCGCTCGCGCAAGTGACCGCGGCCTATTTTGGGGAATGACATGGACTGGCTATCGACCTTGATCAACGGCCTGCTGCTCGGCGGCCTGTACGCGCTGTTCGGCCTGGGCCTGGCGCTGGTGTTTGGCGTGATGCGGGTGGTGAACCTGGCGCACGGCGAATTCATCGTGCTCGGCGCCTACGCCGGCTTCTTTCTGGTGGGCTGGTTCAGCGCCGTGCCGGTGTGGCTCATGCTGGTTCCGGTGGTGCTGATCGGCTACACCTTCGGCTGGCTGCTGCAGGCCACGCTGCTCAACCGCGCGGTGCGTTCGGGCAATGTGCTGACCCCGCTGGTGCTGACCTTCGGCCTCTCGGTGCTGCTGCGCAACGGCATGGTGGAAGTCTTTGGCGCCGACTCGCGCGCGGTGGACGCCGGCGCGCTGGGCAGCGCGAGCATGGACCTGCTCGGCATCTCGGTGGGCGTGTACCCGGTGCTGATGCTGCTGCTGGCGCTGGCCCTGTTCGCCAGCCTGCAGTGGGTGCTGCAACACACCGAGTTCGGCCGCACGGTGCGCGCCACCGCCGATTTTCCGGACGTGGTGCGACTCATGGGCGTGAAGCCCGAGCGCGTGTTCTGCCAGGTGATGGGGCTGGCGGCGGCCTTCGCCATGGGCGCGGGCTACCTGCTGGCACAGCGCACGCTGTTCACGCCGTTCTCGGGCGTGGAGCGCATGTTGGTGGCGTTCGAGGTGGTGATCATCGGCGGCCTGGGTTCGTTCTGGGGCGCCATCGCGGGGGGCCTGGTGCTGGGTGTGGCCCAGCTCTTCGGCCAGCGCATCGACTCCAACGCCGGTTCGCTCTACGCGCACCTGCTGTTCCTGATCACCCTGATGGTTCGCCCCAAGGGCCTGGCCGGAGGTCGCGCATGAAAACCTCAACCTGGTCTCCCCTGGCCTGGACCCTGCCCTGCGCCGTGGTCGCCTGGCTCGCACCGCAGTGGCTGGACGCGGGCCTGATGCGCCTGGCCAGCGAGGTGCTGCTGGCCATCTGCCTGGCGCAGATGTGGAACCTGCTGGCCGGCTACGGCGGCCTGATGTCGCTGGGCCACCAGCTGTTCATCGGCGTCGGCGCCTACGCGCTGTTCGATCTGGCGCAGCGCACCGGCGTCTCGCCCTTCTGGCTGCTGCCGCTCACCGGCCTGGCCGGCGCGCTGTGCGCGGCGCTGATCGCGCCCGCCCTGTTCCGCCTGCGCGACGCCTACTTCGCCATCGGCATCTGGGTGGTGGCCGAAGTCGTGGCGCTGCTCGTCTCCAAGACGGCGGCGCTCGGCGGCAACGCCGGCCTGACGCTGGACATGTCGGCGCTGGACGACATCGAGCTCTTCGGGCAGATGAGCTTCTGGCTCGCCTGCGCGCTGGGCATCGTCTCGGTGGCCGGCCTGCAACTGCTGATGCGCTCGCGCCTGGGCCTGGCCATGACCGCCGTGCGCGACAACGAGGTGGCCGCGCGCAGCGTGGGCATCGACGTGCAGCGGGTGCGCCTGATCGCCTTCGTCATCTCCGGCGGCATGAGCGCGCTGGCGGGCGCGGTGTATTTCATGGGCGGCATGTTCCTGGTGCCCAGTTCGGCCTTCGACGTGAACTGGGTCGTGATGATGCTGTTCGCCACACTCATCGGCGGCATCGGCACCATCGGCGGCCCGGTGATCGGCGTGCTGATCTGGTTCGGCCTGCGGGAGGTTCTGGCCACGTCGCTGGGCATCTCCGGTGGCTGGTACCTGATCGCGATGGGCGCCGTGGCCGTGGTGGTCAGCCTCTATGCGCCGCGCGGCCTGCTGGGCCTGCGCCTCCCGGCATCGGCCAGAAGGGCGACTTCATGAAACACCATGCTCTGGTCGTGGCCCTGGCCTCGGCGCTGGCTGCGGCCCATCCCCTGCACGCCCAGGAGAGCGACCAAGGCCCGATCGTGGTGGGCGCCGTGAGCAGCCTCACTGGGCCGGGGGCCTCAGACGCCAGCACCCTGGCGGCCCGGATGTATTTCGACGCGGTCAACGCCGCCGGTGGCATCCAGGGCCGGCGCATCGAATACCGCGTGATCGACGACCAGATGCATCCCACCAAGGCACAGCAGGCGGCCACCCTGCTGGCGGGTGACCCTCGCGTGATCGCACTCGCCGGCGGGTCCAGCGTGCTCGAATGTGCGGTGAACCAGCAACGCTACGCCACGGCCGGTCTGTTCAACCTGCCCGGCGCCGGGGTGGACCCGGCGTGTTTTTCGTCGACGCACATTGCACCGGTGAACACGGGCCCCTATGTGGCCACCGCGACGGCCCTCACGTTCGCGCACACGGTGCTGCGCCACGAGCGCATCTGCGTCGTCTCGCCCGCGCTGCCGGGCATGACCGAGGCCTTCGAGAAAACGGTCAAGGACTGGACGCAGCGCTCGAAAGCGCCCGCGCCTTCACTGGACGTGTACCGGCTCGAAGACCCGTTGCCCCCGCTGGTGCAGCGGGTGGCGGCCCGCCAGTGCCAGGTCATCGTGTACACCGGCCCCGGCGGCCCCGCCATCGGCTGGGTGCTGGCAAGCCGCCAGGTGATGCCCAAGGTCCCGGTGGTGATGCTCACGTCCGCCTACACCTCGCAGGCGGCCAAGGCACTGGCGAATGCGGGCGATGGCCTCTACGCCATGGCCGAGTTCGACCCATGGTCCAGCGGCTCGCTGCAGATCATGGGCTGGCGGCGCCTGTTGATCGCCCGCCAGATCGAGCCCAGTTCGCTTTCGCAGGGCGGCCACATCGCGGCGCAGGTGCTGGTAAACACGCTGCAGGGCATGCACGGCCCCATCCACCGGGCCAGCGTGTCTCAAGCCCTTGAGACCATGGCGCCCTGGCGCAGCGGCATGATGGACCAACCCTTCAAGGTCGGCACCAACGGGCAGCACCAGCTCAACCGCAGCGCGCTGCCGATGAAGCTGGAAGCGGGCAGGTGGCGCATCGCCCACGCCCGGTGGATCAGCGACTGATCCCCAACAGTCTCCGGGCCATCGCAAACGACGTGGCCGGCTGCAGCACATCGAAATGCACCACCCGCATGCCGGCCTTCACGCCGCCGTCGGCGTTGCGCTTCTGGTCATCGACGAACACACATTCGCCAGCGGGCAGCCCCAGCGCCTCGGTCACGGCCGCGTAGGCGCGCGGGTCGGGCTTGAGGATGCCGGTGTAGGTGGCGTCCACGATCACGTCGAACATCTGCAGCAGCGGCAGGCGCTTGCGGAAATCGGCGCCGTAGAACAGGTCCAGCTCGTTGGAGAGGATGGCCAGGCGCTTGCCGGCGGCTTTGGCTGCCTCGATGGTGGCCACCGCCTCGGGGCGGATCACGGCCTCCACGTCGGCGCCGCGTGCGCGCTGCACGAAGGTTTCCATCGAATCCCACTCTTCGCCAACGAGACGGCCGACCTCGCGGGTGCGGGCCATCCAGTAGTCGCGCTCGCTGAGCTTGTCCGCCTGCATGGCCTGCCAGAGCGGGTCGGAGGCGGGGTCGAAGGGGCCGCGCCAGGTGAGCGTGCCGGGCGGCAGGCCCAGCGCCTGTTCGGTCAGGGGGTGCGTTTCAAACAGCATGCGGCTGATGACGCCGCCGAAATCGAGCACCAAGGCTTGCGCGGTCATGCGGTCTTCCTTGCTTCAGCGGCATCCACCACCCCGGCAGGCACCAGCCCGGCCACCACCCAGGCGTCGAACACCTTGAGCGCGGCCTGCACAAAGGCCTCGTCGTTGATGTGCGCGTCCACCGGCTGGAACACGGTGTTGGGCGAGACCACGTGGCACATCTCGTCCACAAAGGCTTTCAGGCCCTCGGGGTCGTGCAGGGCCTCGCCGGGCCGGTCCCACTGCTCCACGCCACCCGTGGGCAGCAGCAGGCAGGTGGGGCCGGTGGCTTCGGCCAGCCGGTCGCTGATGGCGCGCGCCACGCTGCGGCGCATGTCGTGGTCCACGCAGACCGAGGCGATCAGGCGGTTGTGGTCGTGCACGGCGCGCCCGGCGAAGCGCTCGGGGCAGCGCGTCCAGGCGGCGAAGTCCACCATGTCGGTGGCGCCCGGTGCCACGATCTGCGGCACGCCGGCGCGGCCCGCCCCCAGCAGGCGCTCGCTGCCGGCGCTCACACAGCTGCCGGCCAGGTCGTTCACCAGCTCCTGCAGGCTGAAGTCCATCACCGCGGCAAAGTAGCCGCGCCGCGCCAGGTCTTCGAACGCGCGCCCGCCCATGCCGGTGGTGTGGAACACCGCCAGCTCGTAGCCGCGCGCCTCCAGCGCCGGCTTGAGCTTCTTCATATAAGACAGCGCACTGCTGCCCAGCGAGGTCATGCCCACCACGGGGCGCGGGTCGGCGTCGACCCGGCGCGCCTGGCAGGCGCCCACCACCGCGCCCGCGGCCTGGCTCAGCGCCGACTTGCACAGGCGGTTCAGACCGTAGAGGCCGCCGGCCCACAGCCGCATGATGAGATCGGGCGGGATGCGGTCGGGCGGGATCAGCGGCGAATACGCGATGGTGGAGAGCACGACCTTGGGCACCCCCAGCGGCAGGCGGTTGGTCACGTCCAGCGCGAGGTCGGTGCCCATGGTGCCGCCCAGGGCCAGCAGGCCGTCGAAACGGCCTTCCAGGTACCACTGGTTGGCAATCAGGGCGGCTCCGTCGGCCATGAGCTTCATGGAGGTGTTCTCGTCGCCCGTCTCCATCACCTGCTGCAGCGTCACGCCCGCGGCAGCCGCCACCTCGCTGTTGAGGATGTCGGGCGTGAAACCACCCCGGCCGAGCACGCCCACGTCCATCACCAGGGCCGTGCCGCCGCAGTGTTCGACCGACTCGCGCAGGAAGGCGATCTCGTCGCTCTTGGTGTCGACGGTGCCGATCAGCAGGATGACCGGCGCGCGACCCGCTCTGGTGGGGCTCACAGCGTCGCCTCCACCGCCGCGAACGACGCCTCCAGCACGTCGCACAGGTGGTTCACCTCGTCGGCCGAGATCACCAGCGGCGGCGAGAGGATGAGGTTGGGGCCGGAGATGCGCACCATCAGGCCGCGCCGGTAGGCCTCTTTCGCCACCCGCGCCGGGATGTCGCTGCTGCGCGGCATGGGCGTGCGCAGGGCCTTGTCGTCCACCATCTCGATGCCCAGCATCAAGCCCACGCCGCGCACGTTGCCGACGAAGCTGCAGGTCTGCTCCAGTTTGCGCAAGCGCTCCTGCATCACGGCGCCCACGCGGCCCGCGTTGCCCGGCACGTCCAGCCGTTGAATTTCGTCCAGCGTGGCCAGCGCGGCGGCCGCACCCACCGGGTGCGCACTGTAGGTGTAGCCGTGGCCCACGGCGGCCTGGCCGGTCTTGTCGTCGTCGAACACTTTCGCCACCTTGGCCGAGATGGCCGTGGCGCCCAGCGGCACGTAGCCCGAGCTGATGCCCTTGGCCAGGCACCACAGGTCCGCGTTCACGCCCCACAGCCGGGTGCCGAACAAATGGCCGGTGCGGCCGAAGCCGGTGACCACCTCGTCGGCGATCAGCAGCACGCCGTGCTTGTCGCAGATCTTGCGCACCAGGGGCCAGTAGTTGGCCGGCGGCACGATCACGCCGCCCGCGCCCTGCACCGGCTCGGCGATGAAAGCCGCCACGGTGTCCGGCCCCTGGAAGACGATCTCGCGCTCCAGCAGCTCGGCGCAGATCTCGCCCAGCTCCAGCGGGTCGTCGGTGTAGGGGTTGCGGTAGAGCCAAGGCGTGTCGATGTGGAAGCAACCGGGCAGCAGCGGCTCGTAGGCGCGGCGGAAGTTGGTGTTGCCGTTGACGCTCATGCCACCAAAGTGCACGCCGTGGTAGCCCTGTCGCAGGCTGATGAACTTGAAGCGGTCCTTCTCGCCGCGCAGCTTGTGGTACTGGCGCGCCAGCTTGAGCGCAGTCTCCACCGCGTCCGAGCCGCCGCTGGAGAACATCACGCTGGCCACGCCGTCGGGCTCCATCAGCTTGACCAGCCGGGCCGAGAGTTCGATGGCGCGCGGGTGCGAGGTGCCGCGGAAGGTGTTGTAGAAGGGCAGCTCGTCGAGCTGGGCCACGATGGCGTCGCGCACCGCCGTGGCGCTGTGGCCCAGGTTGCTGGCCCACAGGCCGCCCACGCCGTCCAGCAGCTTGTGGCCGTCCACGTCCCAGATCCAGCAGCCCTCACCGCGAGCCACAATGTCGGGCTTGGTCTTCTTCATGGCCGCCGGGTGCGCCATGGGGTGCCAGAGGAACTCGGCGTTGTCGGCTTTGAGTTGTTCGATGCTGTTCATGTGATGTGCTCCCGGGTTCAGAACGGTTGGCCTACCGTGATGGTTTTGATTTCGGTGTAGTGCGTGATGCCCTCGGGGCCCTGTTCGTGGCCGATGCCGCTCTCGCGGATGCCGCCGAAGGGCAGCTCGGGCTGCGAGACGCCGAAGTGGTTGATGCCGACCATGCCAGCCTCGATGCCCTCGCCCAGCCGATGCGCGGTGTGCAGGTCGCGCGTGAAGGCGTAGGCGCCCAGGCCGTAGGGCAGCGCGTTGGCCTCTTCGATCGCGCCGTCCAGCGTGTCGTAGGGCTGGATCACGGCGATCGGGCCAAAGGGCTCCTGCTGCATCACCCGCGTGCTGGCCGGGGCTTCGGCGAAGACGGTGGGTTCGAAGAAGAAGCCGGGCCGCTGCACACGGTGGCCGCCGGTGAGCAGGCGCGCGCCCTGGCCCACGGCATCGTCCACGAAGCGCTCCATGTCCTCGATGCGGCGCGCGTGCGTCAGCGGTCCCATCTGGGTGGCAGCGTCCAGGCCCGAACCGAGCTGCAGCTTCTGCGCGGCGGCGGCGAAACGTTCGCTGAAGACGGCCAGTTGCGCGCGCGGCACGTAGAAGCGGATCGGCGAGGCGCAGACCTGGCCCGCGTTGCGGTACTTGGCGCTGACCGACTGCTTGAGCACGAAGTCCAGGGCGCTGCCTTCGCACATGTCATCGGCCACGATGACCGGCGCGTGGCCGCCCAGCTCGCCGGTGAAGCGCTTGACGTGGCGCGCGGCCTGCTCGCCCAGCAGCTTGCCGACGGCCACCGAGCCGGTGACCGAGACCTTGGCGATCTCGGGCCGCTCGATCAGGAACGAAGACACCAGCGCCGGATCGCCCCACACGAGGTTGATCGCGTCGGCGGGAACCCCCGCGTCGAGGAAGCAACGCACCAGCAGCATGGCGCTGCCCGGCGTTTCTTCGGCCGGCTTGAGCACCACGCTGCAGCCCGCGGCCAGCGCGCTGCCGAGCTTGCGGCTGGGCAGGTTGACCGGGAAGTTCCAGGGCGTGAACGCCGCCACCGGGCCCACCGGCACGCGGGTGACGGTGTGCGAGAGGATGCCGTCCACCCGCGGCGCCACGCCGCGGCCATAGAGGCGTTTGCCCTCTTCGGCCTGGACATCGATGATGTCGGCCGAGAGCAGCACCTCACGCTTGGCTTCGGCCAGCGGCTTGCCCTGTTCGAGCGTGAGCACCGTGGCGATCTCATCGGCGCGCTGGCGCAGCAGTTCGGCCGCGCGGCGCAGGATGACGTAGCGGTCGTGCGGGCGCACGCGGCGCCATTGTTCAAAACCGCGCTGGGCCGATTCGGCGGCGGCCGCCAGCTCGGCCGGGCCGGCCAGGGGCAGCATGCCCAGCGAGGCTTCGTCGGCTGGGTTGATCACCGGGCGTTCGCCGCCCGATCCGCTGGACAGCCATTGGCCGGCCACGTGAAGTGAAAGAGCAGGGTAGTGGGCAGTCATGCGGCGCACTGTGCCTGTCACACCCGGATGGGCGTGATCGGAAATGCGCAAAACCACCTCTCGGGTTTACCCTGAGTGCCCTTTTTTCGCCCCGGTTCAGGGTGTCCGATGGCAGAAAGCCAGGACGGAGCGCGCCCAGGAGGGAACGTCTGTCGCTTCATGGTGCTCAGCGCAGCAGCACCGCAGCCGATTGGGAGAAACCCGGACCCCATCGTGCGCAGTTTTGATAACCCGTTTGGCCGCCCGTCCCTAGCATCCGTCCACCCTGGCGCCAAAAGCCAGTGGCACGGATCACACAGACACAACGACGAGGAACAGCCATGAACACCGCCTCCACTTCACTTTCATCGTCCGGGCCCGCCCCGGGCACCGAGTCCTCCCTGCGTTCCGGCCGCCTGGGCGTGATCGGCATCGTCTTCTTCGTGGTCGCCGCCGCTTCGCCGCTGGTGGGCATGACCGGGGCACTGCCCGCTGCCATCCTGCTGGGCAACGGCGCCGCCGCGCCGGGCGCCTACCTGCTGGCGGGTCTGATCCTGCTGCTGTTCAGCGTGGGTTATGCCGCCATGAGCCACCAGGTGACCAACTCCGGCGCGTTCTTCGCCTACATCGGTCGCGGCATGGGCCTGCACCTGGGCGTGGGCTCGGCCTTCGTCTCGCTGCTGGCCTACCTGGCCATCCACTTGTCGATCTTCGGCTTCTTCGGTGGACTGATGGCCGAGCAGGCCGGGGGGCTGCCCTGGTGGGGCTGGTCCCTGGTGGCGTGGGCCGCGGTGACCTGGTTGTCGCTGCGCAGTGTCGACGTGGGGGCGCACGTGCTGGGTCTGTTGATGGGGCTGGAGCTCCTGAGCCTGGTGGTCACTGCGGTGGCGATCTTCGTGCAGGGTGGCCCGGAGGGGTGGAATTTTGCGGCGTCCTTCAGCCCGGCCAACATCCTGGCCGGTGGTCTGGCGGGCTCCGCCGGCATCGCGCTGGCCTTCGCGTTCGCCTCTTTCGTGGGCTTCGAAGCCACCGCCATCTACGGTGAAGAATCGGTCGACCCCAAGCGCACCGTGCCGCTGGCCACGTACGTCGCCGTGGTGCTGATCACCGTCCTGTTCGCCTTCACCTCGTTTGCGGTGGTCAGTGGCCTGGGCGCTGGCAAGGTGATGGACCGTGTGGTCGAGCTGTCGTCGGTCGACGGCGCGCCCCTGGTCAATCCCGCCAATGTGCTGTTCACGCTGGCCGGCCAGTATGTGGGTGACTGGCTGTCTGCGCTGATGAAGAGCCTGGTGCTCTCCAGCCTGTTTGCCGCCATGCTGGCGTTCCAGAACTCCGCCGCGCGCTACCTGTTTGCCCTGGGCCGTGGCGGCACCCTGCCGGCCGCACTGGCCAAGGTCAACCCGCGCGGTGCACCGTCGGCCGGCTCGATCATCGTCTCGGTGATCACCGCTGCTGTCATTGCGCTCTTTGCGGTGGCGGGCCTGGACCCCATCCTCAACATGTTCTTCTGGTTCTCCGGTCTGGCGGTGGTCTCCATCCTGCTGATCGAGATCCTGGTCTGTCTGGCGGTGATCGCCTGGTTCCGCCGGGTGCCCGGCGATGCGAACCTCTTCCAGTCGCTGATTGCGCCGGTGCTGGCCACCGTCGGTCTGTCGGTCGGGCTCTACCTCCTGTTGGCACGGTTCGGCCTGCTGACGGGGGCCGTCGCCGAAGGCATGGACCCGACGACCACCTCCTGGGCCATGAATGGTCTGGGCTGGTTCATGGCGCTGATGCCCTTTGGGGTGCTCGTGCTGGGCTACTTCTTCGCGATCGTTCGCCACAAGGAGAACAAGGAACTGATCCAGGACGTGATCTCCTGAAGGTTTCCTTGTCTGGACGCATGTGCTGAAGAAGTTCTGGCGCCGCAGGCGCCAGAACTCGTTTTTCCTGGTTGGCTGTTTTGATGGAATCTGCAATGAATGAAACCGAACTGATGGAGAGAAGGCGCTCCCTTCTCGGGCCGAATGTGTCCACCTTCTACCAGCGTCCGATCCACATCGTGAAGGGCGAGGACGTGTGGCTGTGGGACGCGGAGGGCCGCCGCTACCTGGACTGCTACAACAACGTGCCCCACGTCGGGCACTGCAACCCGAGGGTGGTGGACGCGATCTGTTCGCAGAGCGCACAGCTCAACGTGCACAGCCGCTACCTGCACGAGAACCTGGTGAACTACGCCGAGAAGCTGACGTCCACCTATGGCGGCGAACTCTCCAACGCCTTGATCACCTGCACCGGCTCCGAGGCCAACGACATCGCGCTGCGCATGGCCGAGGCCATGACCGGCAAGCGCGGGGTGATCGCCACCGATGCCACCTACCACGGCAACACCAGCCTGGTGAGCCAGCTGTCGACCGGCAATGCGCCGAAATTCGGTTACGGGCTGGACCAGTACGTGCGCCATGTCGAGGCGCCCGACAGCCTGCGCATCGACGACCCCCAGGGGCTGCGCTTCGCTGCGAAGGTGCAGGAACAGATCGACGAGCTGGAGCGCTCGGGCATCGGCTTCGCGGCGCTGATCGTGTGCCCGCTGTTCTTGAACGAAGGCTTTCCCACCCAGGCCCCGGGCTGGTTGCGCCCGACGGAGCAAGTGGTCCGTGACGCCGGTGGCCTCCTGATCTGCGACGAGGTGCAGTCGGGCTTTGCCCGCAGCGGCAGCCATTTCTGGGCGCACCAGAAGCAGGGCGTGACGCCCGACGTGGTCACGATGGGCAAACCCATGGGCAATGGCTACCCGGTGGCGGGCCTGGTCACGCGGCCGGAGGTGATGGAGCGCTTTCGGAACTCCTACCGCTACTTCAACACCTTCGGCGGCAATCCCGTCGCCTGCGCGGCCGCCATGGCGGTGCTGGAAGAGATTCAGCAGCGCAACCTGCAGGCCAATGCCGCCAAGATCGGTGCCCTGGCCGCGAAGGCGCTGAACCAACTGTCCAGAAAGTACGGCGTCATCGGCGACGTTCGACAGAGCGGCATGGTGTTCGGCGTCGAGTTCCTGAAGGACAAGACCACGCTGGAGCCCGCCTCGGGTTTCGCTGACCAGGTGGTGGAGGCGATGCGCGACCGGGGTGTTCTGCTCTCCAAGCTGGGACGGCACAAGAACACCCTCAAGATCCGCCCGCCCATGACCTTCTCGGAAGAACACCTGGGCCTGCTGGTGCAGACGCTGGACGATGTTCTGGCCGAACTGGCGCCGCTGTCATGACGGATCTCGCCCAAAAGGCGGCTGCCGAATGGGGCCTCGCTCATGCGCGCCTGCGGTTCGTGGCGGGTCGGGAAAACCAGGTCTATCGGGTCTCCGACGCCACCGGCGACTACGCCCTTCGTCTCAAACGCCCCGGCTACCGCAAACCCGTCGAAATCGAGTCCGAGTTGATGTGGATGGCGGCACTGGATCGGGCGGGCATCCTCGTGCCGAGACCCGTTCCTTCCCGGCGGGGGCATTTGATGGAACAGGTGGACGGCCATCTGGTGGACCTGTTGACCTGGATGCCTGGCCAGACCTTGGGCGCGCTGCTGACCGAGAGCACCGACGCCGACGCGCAAGCGCTGTTCCACAACCTGGGCCGGTGCACGGCGCTGTTCCATGCGGCTTCCGATGCCTGGGCCAAACCCGTCGGTTTTGCGCGCGTCACGTGGGACGCCGACGGCCTGCTGGGCGAGGCGCCGCTCTGGGGACGCTTCTGGGAACATCCAGCGCTGCCGGCCGAAGACAAGGCCCTGTTTGAGGACTTCAGGGCCAGGGCGGCGCAAGCCCTGCGCCTGATGGCCAGCGGCCTCGACCATGGTTTGATCCATGCCGATCTCGTTCGCGAAAACGTGTTGATCAGCGATGGCCGGATCGGGATGCTGGACTTCGACGATGGGGGCTGGGGTTATCGGGTGTTCGATCTGGCCACCACGCTGCTCAAGTTCCTCGACGCGCCCAACTTCTCCAGGCTGAAAGATGCGCTGCTACGGGGCTACCTGAGCGTCAGGTCGATCGACACGGGTTGTCTCGACCTGTTCCTGGCGCTGCGTGCGGTGACCTATGTCGGATGGATTGTTCCTCGCCTGGGCGAAGACGGCGCTCTGGATCGCAGCCATCGCTACATTGCGACCGCTCGAAATACCTGCTCACGCTATTTGATGAATTCGTCGGACAGCTGATCGACGACCCAAGGGCCCCATGTCTATCGGCGCCATGCCCGCGCCAAGGTCTCGGACGGCAGTTCGAAGAAGTGCTTCTTGTAGTCGAGCGAGAACTGGCCCAGGTGCCAGAAACCCCAGCGCGCGGCCACGTCCTGCACCGTGTCGGACGCGCTGGCGTTCTTCAGGCCGCGCCGCACGCCGTTGAGCCGCAGCGCGCGCAGGTACTGCGTGGGCGAGGTGCCCAGCACGTCCTGGAAGCAGTAGTTGAGCTTGCGCCGGCTCGCGCCCACGCGGCTGCACACCTGCAGGATGGACAGCGGTTCGTCGGGGTGGGCCAGCATCAGCTCACAGGCTTTGTCCACCATGCGCTTGCGCCGCTCCAGGGTGTCGAGATCGGAGATGTCCACCGACGGCGGCAGCGCTTCGATCCACTCGATCAGGATGTCGTCACGCAGTTGGTTCAGGGCCGACGCATCGGGGTACTGCTGCGCCAACGCGAGCGACTGCTGCAGCGCCTGCAGGTGCCGCTGGCGCAGCATGTCGGCGGCGGCGCTGGAGGCCTCCAGCACCAGCTGGTGCTCCAGCCAGCCGGCCAGGGGCTTGTGGTACATGAGCTCCCACAGCGGGTTGAGTAGGCTGCGCTCGACCACGATCGCGATCATGGCGTGGTTGACCGGCGTGACCACGTCGATCTGGTTGCCGCGCCCGCACATGATCGCGTCGGGCGCGACCTTCTGGCCATGGAAGAACACCGGCGACGGCGCCTGCACCGACATGGCGAAACCGTACACGCTGTCGCCCAACTGGCCGCGCTGGCGCACGGCCAGATTGGTGCGCTCGCCAAACAGGCGCAGGCCTTCGAGCTGCACCATGGTGAGCTCGCCACGGAAGCTGCCCTGTGAGAGCTGCTCGTAGCCAAACCGCCACGAACCCTGCGCCGCGGCGTGGGCGTCCACGTCGAAGGTCAGCACCGCGCGCGCCCAGCCGCTGGCGGGCTCGGCGTCGTCGGATTCAACAGGGGTGACTGGTTGGGTCATGGTGTGCATGGGCATGCGTTGCAATAACCGTACCGCAAGACGCCGTCGGCCGCAGCCTAACAGCGGGCGATCCCACTGGAGGCTCCACCCTGCCGTCAGCGCGGACTTTTCGTCGCCGGGGAAACCGGGGAGGTCTTCACCGCGCCGTTCGCCCCGGCACTTTTCGAAGGCAGCCGCAACAGCTGCAGGCTCGCGGCGTCACCATTGAACACGTTGCCGTCAATCGGCGCCTTGGCGCCCGGGGGCTGCCAGGTTTCGGTGTACTGCCACAGGGTCCAGCTGGACCAGCCGTCGGGCACGGTCGGCGCGGGCACACCGTACTGGGCCACCCACAGCGGATGGCCCGGGAAGTGCTGGCGCATCGCGTGGTTCCAGAAATCGGGACCGGTGTAGATGATGGCGGGCTGGCCGTAGTGCGCTTCCAGCGCGTTGAGGAAGGCGGCGAACTGGGTGTGCAGGTCGCCGTCAACCGGCGCCTTGATGCGCTCGATGTCCACGACCGGCGGCAGGTCACCGGGTTGCAGATCGACATGGCGGATGAACCACGCCGCCTGCGCGGCTCCGTCGTCGTTGGTCTCGTAGAAGTGGTAGCCGCCGCGCAGCAGGCCGGCCGCCTGCGCGGCGCGGAAGTTGTCGGCGAACGCCGGGTCCAGGTAGTCCATCCCGTCCGTCGCCTTGATGAAGACGAAGCGCACGCCGCCGGCGTACAGCGCGGTCCAGTCCACCGCCGTGTTGTGGTGCGAGGTGTCCACCCCCTGCGGCTGGTCGCCCGGGGTCGCGGCGCCGGCCATGCCAGCGACCCACCAGACGAGCAGCAGGCCCCATCGGGCCAAGGGATGGCGGAGAACGGGAATGGAGAGGCGTGTCGACCACATGCGCCAAAGTATCGCACCTTGTCCGCGCGCCCCGACCCTCCCACCGCGGCGGCCACCCTGCGGCGAGGCATCCGGGACACATGGCCCCCCGAACAGGTGAAACCCTCTAAACGCTTGGGCGCCCGCTTGGTAGATTGGCGGGTTCACACAACACCCTCAAGGAGACAAGAACATGCCCAAGATCGCGCCCGACCTGCTCGCGCTGCAGCGCCTGTACCACTGGGAGAAGACCACGCCCAACCGCGTGGCCCTCACGCAGCCCATGGGCGCGGGCGCGGTGCAGGACTTCACCTGGAGCCAGATCGGCGATCAGGTGCGACGCATGGCAGCGCACCTGCAGTCCCAGGGCTGGGAGCCGGGCTCCAAGGTGGCCATCCTCTCGAAGAACTGCGCCTGGTGGATGATGAGCGACCTGGCGATCTGGATGGCCGGCCATGTGTCGGTGCCGCTGTACCCCACGCTGGCGGCCGAGACGGTGCGCCAGATCCTGACCCACAGCGAGGCCAAGGCCTGCTTCATCGGCAAGCTCGACGGCTGGGAGGGCATGAAGCCCGGTGTGCCCGAAGGCCTGCCCTGCATCAGCTACGCGCTCTCACCGCTGGACGCGATCGAAAGTTACGAAGGCTGGGACACCATCTGCGGGCGCCACCAGCCGCTGCAGGGCACACCGCTGCGCCAGGGCGAAGAGCTGGCCACGCTGATCTACACCTCGGGCACCACCGGCCTGCCCAAAGGCGTGATGCACAGCTTCGAGAATTTCGCCTGGGCACTCGACTCCGGCCTCAAGCGCATCCCCATGTCGGCCGACGACCGCATGCTGTCCTACCTGCCGCTGGCGCACGTGGTCGAGCGCATGCTGGTTGAACACGGCTGGCTGCGCACCGGCATGCACGTGTATTTCGCCGAGTCGCTCGACACCTTCGCGGCCGACCTGCAACGCGCTCGGCCCACCATCTTCTTCTCGGTACCGCGCCTGTGGGTGAAGTTCCAGCAGGGTGTGCACCACAAGATGCCGCCGGCCAAGCTCAACCGGCTCCTGGGCATCCCCATCCTGGGCGGCATCGTGCGCAGGAAGGTGATGAAGGCGCTGGGCCTGGACCAGTGCCAGTTCGCCGCCGGGGGCGCCGCCCACATGCCACTGGCCCTGCTGCAGTGGTACAGCCGGCTGGGGCTGCACATCAACGAGGGCTACGGCATGACCGAGAACCTCGCGCTTTCGCACATCACCGAGCCGGGCAAGAACCAGCAGGGCACCGTGGGCCCGGTCTACGAGGGCGTCGAACACCGCATCGATCCGGCCACGGGCGAGGTGCAGATGCGCAGCCAAGCGCTGATGCTGGGCTATTACAAGGATCCGGAACGGAGCCGCGAGGCCTTCACCGAAGATGGCTGGCTCAGGACCGGCGACAAGGGCGAGATCGACGCCCAGGGCCTGCTGCGCATCACCGGCCGGGTGAAGGACCTGTTCAAGACCGGCAAGGGCAAATACGTGGCGCCCGCACCGATCGAGGACAAGCTGGTGGAACACGAAGCGGTGGAGGCCTGCGTGGTGACCGGCGCCAACCTGGGCCAGCCGCTGGGCATCGTGATGCTCAACGCCGAGGCCGTGGCCCGGGCGGCCGATGCCGGCGCGCGCGCCGAGCTCGAACACTCACTGGAACAACACCTTCAACGCATCAACGCCACGCTCGACCCGCACGAACAGCTGCAATGCCTCGTGCTCGTGACCACCGCCTGGACGGTGGACAACGATGTGATCACCCCGACCTTCAAGGTCAAGCGCAACCGCATCGAAGACCTGTACGCGAAGCACTACGAACGCTGGGAATCCTCGGGCCGCAAGGTGATCTGGCAAAACAGCTGATCAGGCCAGCAGCGTGCGCGCGTGGTGGCGCAGGTGGTCGTCGATGAACGAGGCGATGAAGTAGTAGCCGTGGTCGTAGCCCGCGTGGCGGCGCAGGGTGAGCGGCTGGCCCGCTTCGGCACAGGCGGCTTCCAGCAGGTGGGGGTGCAGCTCGGCGGCGAGGAACTGGTCCGCCAGGCCCTGGTCCACCAGCAGGGGCGGCGCCTTGTGGCCCGCCTTGATGAGCTCGGTGGCGTCGTGCGCGGCCCAGCCGCTGCGGTCCTCGCCGAGGTAGCCGGTGAAGGCCTTTTCACCCCAGGGGCACTGGCTGGGCGCCGCGATGGGTGCGAACGCCGACACGCTCTGGTACTGCCCCGGGTGGCGCAGCGCCAGGGTGAGCGCGCCGTGCCCGCCCATGGAATGGCCCAAAATCCCCACCCGGTCGGCGCGGGCCGGGAAGTGGGCCAACACGAGGTGGCGCAGCTCCTGCGTGACCCAGGTCTCCATGCGGAAACGGCCCGCCCAGGGCGGCTGGGTGGCGTCGAGGTAGAAGCCCGCTCCGTGGCCGAAGTCCCAGGCGGCGTCGGCCGCGTCGATACCGGTGCCGCGCGGGCTGGTGTCGGGCGTGACGATCATCAGCCCGAGCTCGGCCGCCATGCGCTGGGCGCCGGCCTTGATGGCAAAGGTCTCTTCGGTGCAGGTCAGCCCGGCCAGGAAAAACAGCACCGGCACCGGGCCGTGCGCGGCCTGCGGCGGCACGAACACGCCGAACTTCATGGGCAGACCGATGGTGTGCGAGCTGTGCCGGTAGAAGCCCTGCACGCCGCCAAAACAGTGGTGCTGACTCAGCGTTTCCATGGGTGTCAGTACTCCACCACCGCGCGGATCGACTCCCCGCTCTTCATCAGCTCGAAGCCCCGGTTGATGTCTTCGAGCTTGAGCTTGTGGGTGATCAGGTCGTCGATGTTGATCTTGCCGTCCATGTACCAGTCCACGATCTTGGGCACGTCGGTGCGGCCGCGCGCGCCGCCGAAGGCCGAGCCCTCCCACTTGCGACCGGTGACGAGCTGGAACGGCCGCGTGCTGATCTCGGCGCCCGCTTCGGCCACGCCGATGATGATGCTGCGGCCCCAGCCCTTGTGCGTGCACTCCAGCGCGTCGCGCATCACCTGGGTATTGCCGATGCACTCGAAGCTGTAGTCGGCGCCGCCGTCGGTCAGCTGCACGATGGCGTCAACGACGTTGGCGTGGTCCTTGGGGTTGATGAAGTGCGTCATGCCGAACCGGCGGGCCATGGTTTCGCGCGCGGGGTTCAGGTCCACGCCGATGATCTTGTCGGCGCCCACCATCTTGGCGCCCTGGATCACGTTCAGGCCGATGCCACCGAGGCCGAACACCACCACGTTGGCGCCCGCTTCCACCTTGGCCGTGAAGATCACGGCGCCGATGCCGGTGGTGACGCCGCAGCCGATGTAGCAGACCTTGTCGAACGGCGCGTCTTCTCGGATCTTGGCCAGCGAAATTTCGGCCGCGACCGTGTAGTTGCTGAAGGTGCTGGTGCCCATGTAGTGGAAGATGGGCTGGCCGTCCAGGCTGAAGCGGCTGGTGGCGTCGGGCATCAGGCCCTTGCCCTGCGTGCTGCGGATGAGCTGGCAGAGGTTGGTCTTGCGGCTGAGGCAGAACTTGCACTGGCGGCACTCGGGCGTGTAGAGCGGGATGACGTGGTCGCCCTTCTTGAGCGAGGTCACGCCCGGCCCCACGTCCACCACGATGCCCGCGCCTTCGTGGCCGAGGATGGCGGGGAAGATGCCTTCGGGGTCGGCGCCCGAGAGCGTGTAGTAATCGGTGTGGCAGATGCCGGTGGCCTTGATCTCGACCAGCACTTCACCCAACTTGGGGCCCTGCAGATCGACGGTCTCGATCGTCAGGGGTTCGCCGGCCTTCCAGGCCACGGCGGCGCGCGTTTTCATGAGGTCTCCCTTCCGTTGAAAATGGCTAGGTTAATGCACACAAGCCATCCCTTGTCACCGGAGTCCCAAATGCCCTGTTCAATGTTCTCTCCCATTCGGTTCGTGTTCGCGCTGGCGGTTGCCACCACTGCGGCGCTGGTGAGCGGATGTGGCGGAGGCGATGGTGAAGGAACGTCGTCCCGCTGGACCCCGGCCGTTTCGGACACCTGGCAATGGCAGTTGTCCGGGACCATCAACACCGCCCATGCGGCGAAGGTGTACGACGTCGATCTTTTCGATGCACCGACAGCCACCTTGAACCAGCTCAAGTCCCAGGGCAGACGGGTGGTGTGTTACTTCTCGGCGGGAAGCTCCGAAAACTGGCGGCCCGACTTTTCGCGGTTTGCCGCGGGCGACATGGGCCGCCCACTGGCCGGTTGGGCGGGCGAGCGCTGGCTGGACACCCGCTCGGCCAATGTCCGCGCGGTCATGAAAGCCCGGTTGGAACTGGCCGCCGCCAAAGGCTGTGACGGTGTCGAACCGGACAACGTGGACGCCCACACCAACCCATCCGGCTTCCCGCTGGATGCCGGCACGCAACTCGACTACAACCGTTTCCTGGCCCGCGAGGCCCACGCGCTGGGCCTGGCCGTCGGCCTGAAGAACGACGTCGATCAACTGGCGGCACTGGCGCCGGACTTCGACTTTGCCGTCAACGAGCAGTGCCACGAATACGACGAGTGCGGCGGCTATGCCGCATTCATCAACGCGGGCAAGCCGGTGTTCAACGCCGAGTACCACCGCCGGTGGCGCGACAACGCCGCCGAAAGGGACCGCTTGTGCCAGGCCTCCCGGGCGCTCGGCCTGCGCACGCTGGTGCTGCCGCTGGAACTGGACGACCGGTTCCGCTTCAGCTGCGACTGAGCTCAGTTCACCGGCGCGCCGGCCTTGAACCACTGTGCGAACAGGGCGCGCTCGTCCTCCGTGAGGCCGGTGGCGTTGTTCATGGGCATGGCCTTCATGACCACCACCTGCTGGTAAACCATCTGCGCGTGCTGCTTCAGGCCATCGGCCGAGTCCAGGCGCACCCCCTTGGACTGCAACGCTTCGCCGTGGCACATGACGCAGCGCTGCTCGATCACCGGCCTAAGCTGTGCATAGCCCACCTTGTCGGGCACGGCCACCGCGGCCACCGGCGCCGGCTTGAGCCAGACGATGAGCGCGAGCAGCACCACCAGGCCGACGGCCGCGTAGGGCCAGGGGTGCGGGCAACGCCCGAGCTTGTAGCCGTGGCGCATGACGAAGAACTGGCGGATCGCGGCGCCCGCAAACATCATGCCGATGAGAATCAGCCAGTTGTGTTCGTTGGCGTAAGTGAAGCTGTAGTGGTTGCTCAACATGGCGAACAGCACCGGCAGCGTGAAGTAGGTGTTGTGCACGCTGCGCTGCTTGCCGCGTTGGCCGTGGACCGGGTCGATCGGGCGCCCGGCTTTCATGTCGGCCACCACGGTGCGCTGGCCGGGGATGATCCAGAAGAACACGTTGGCGCTCATCGAGGTGGCGAGCATGGCGCCCACCAGCAGGAAGGCGGCGCGGCCGGCGAACATCTGCGTGGCCGCATAGGCCGCGACGCAGACCAGCACCAGCACCAGCGCGCCGACCTTGGCGTCGCCGTTGCGGGTCTGCCCCAGCGTGCGACAGATGGCGTCGTAGGCGAACCAGAACACCACCAGGAAAGCCAGCGCGGCTGCGATGGCGCCGGCCGGACTCCACGGCATGACCTTGGGGTCGATCAGGTAGACGCTGGGGCTCCACAGGTACGAAATGAGGAACAGCGCAAAGCCCGAGAGCCAGGTGGAATAACTTTCCCAGTAGAACCAGTGCAGGTGCTCGGGCAGCGTGGGCGGCGCGCCCGCGAACTTCACCGGGTGGTAAAAGCCGCCACCGTGCACCGCCCAGAGCTCGCCGCTGACACCGTCCTTCTTCAGCTGTGGGTCAACGGGGGGCGTGAGGCTGCTGTCGAGAAAGACGAAATAGAAGGAAGAGCCGATCCAGGCGATGGCGACGATGACGTGCAGCCAGCGCAACAGCAGGTTGGCCCAATCGAGCAGATACGTTTCCATGGCACCTCAACACGACGACGGACGGGCCGTCTGGGTTTTCGACTCACCACCGCGGGCGCTCTGAGCCGACTGAGGGCCGCGTTTGAACACCCATCCTGGGGATGAGCGCCCTGCTCCGCTGCGACCGGTCAGCCAAAAGTGTATACAGTTTTTGAAGACATTCCAACCAGCCCGAACCCGGAATCTCCGGCGCCTTCAGCGGTCCGGGCCAGCGTGCTCCAGAAGCAACAACTGCGCCACCACCGAAGCGGCGATCACCGCGGGCGCCTTGCCCGTGATGCCCGGCAGGCCGATGGGGCAGGTGATGTGGGCCAGCTCGTCCGCGCTGAAACCGCGAGCTTCCAGGCGGTGGCGGAAGGTCGCCCATTTGGTGCGGCTGCCGATCAGGCCCACGAACGGCAGGTCGGCCTGATCGCGCTGGCGCTGCAGGCAGGCCGCCACGATGTCCAGGTCTTCGGCGTGCGAAAAGCTCATGATCAGCACGCGCGAGCCCGGCGCCAGATCGCGCACCGCGGCCTGCACCGGGTCGGAGTGTTCGGCGCGCACGGCGCCGGGCAGCTCGGCGGGGAAAACGCCGTCGCGGCTGTCCACCCAGAGCACCTCGAACGGCAGGGGCGCCAGCGCCTGCACGAGGGCATGGCCCACATGACCACCGCCGAACAGGGCCACCGGAGTCAGGGGTCGCGCAAGAGCCTCGCGCAGGCGCTCGGTGTCGGCCGCCGTCACCGGCTCAAAGCGCAGCCGCAGCACGCCGCCGCAGCACTGGCCGAGGCTCGGCCCCAGCGCCACGCTCTGCGCCCAGGTTGCCGATGGCGTGCCCGGGGGGGCGCTCAGGTGGGCACGGGCCTGCCGCAACGCGTCCCACTCCAGGTGCCCGCCCCCGATGGTGCCCACCATGCCGCTGGCGAACACGGCCATCCAGGCACCGCTCTCGCGCGGCACCGATCCGCGGGCCTGCGCCACCGTGACCAACACGGCCGGCTCGGTCTGCAGGCGCTGCAGGCAGTGGTTCAGTTCGCTGGGCATTTGTGGTGTGTTTGCCTAAAATATGTGCAGGAATGTAAACGCGGTGAACAGGACCGAGTATCCCCGGCTCTTCGCCCGATACGGCCCACCAAACCGCCATAGACTGCATGGGCCAACCCATATGGCGCCGGTTGGGAACCCTCCTTTTGGCCACAGTGCGCCACCCGATTCTCACCGCTTGAGGGACCCGCGAATCATGAAAACCACCTGTCCGGCGCCGCGCTCCCACAAGGATGCACCGCCTTCGCCCGCAGTGTCCCCCAGCCGACGTGCGCCATGGGGTCTTCTGAGCACCTGCACCGCCCTCTTGCTCGCGTCGTGCGCCGCGCGGGTGCCGCCCCCGCCCACCCCCGAACCCGCCGCACCGCTGCCTCCGCCCGCCACCGCCCTGGAGCCGACACCGGTGTCCAACGCCGTCAGCCCCCGAGACTACCGCCGCGACGGCGCCCGCCACATCTACAGCAAGAACGGGCACCGCATCTACAAGGGCCAGATGCCACCGTTGATGCACGCGGTGGGCGTGCTGCAGGTGGACCTGGACCGCAACGGCCAGGTGCGCAAACTCAACTGGATGCGCGCGCCCAGCCATGCGCCCGATGTGGTGCGCGAGATCGAACGCACCGTCATGGCAGCCGCGCCCTTCCCGGCCCCCGTGCGCCTGGGCGGCGTGGTCTACACCGACGTCTGGCTCTGGGACAAGAGCGGGAATTTCCAGCTCGACACGCTGACCGAGGGACAGCGGGACCGCTGAGCCCCGCCGTTACCGGGGCGCCATGGGCACAAAACCCGGCCCCAGGCTGCTGGCGGCGGTTCGCAGGCATGTCTCCATTCGGCCGACGTACTGCTCAGCGCTGGTGGCCAGGGCTTCTTCCAGGTCCTTCCGGGTGTAAGGTGCGTAGGGCGCTTGCCCCGGTACCGGGATGGTGCAGGCACCGAGGCTCACCCGGGTCGGCTCACCAGCCGAAGGCACCGCCCCGTTCGCGCTCGGCAGCATGCCCTTGATGCGCAGGTTCCGAAGCACCTCTTGCGCCAGCGTGTGGCCGTTCTCGGCCGATCGCGTCAGCCAGCGTTCAGTCTGCGACAAGTCTTTCTCTGTTCCCGGCATGCCATGGACATAGGACAACCCCAACAGGTATTGCCCATCCCTGTGTCCTTGTTGTGCTGCCTTGAGCAGCCATGCCATGGCCTCCGGGAAAGTACCCCTCACCCCTCGGTTGTCCAGATGCAGGATCGCCAACGCGAACTGCGCCTGCGGCAGGCCCTGCAGTGCGGCCCGGTGGAACCAGGCATAGGCCTGCTCGAAGTTGTTTTCCACAACGCCATAGGCCAAAAAGTAGGCCTGCCCCAGATTGTGTTGCGCCCTCGCCTCTCCCTGCTCCGCCGCACGGCACAGCGCCCTCAGATCCCGGGAGTCGACAGGCAGCGCCGAGGGACAGACGATGCGGACCGACGACGCTGGGAGCCCGCCCGCTTCCGCCCCCACCTCCGGTGCGCCGGGAGACGACGGTTTCGCAGCGGCAGTGCCCACAGCGCACAGCATCAAACACCCCAGCGCGAACGCGGGCAGGCGACATGGTTGACTCATTCGGGGGAAACCTCCTTGATCTTTCGGTCGGCGCGCCGACCGAAGTGCCCTGTGGTCGAGAGCTTACCGGCGGCCGATGCCGCGACCACTCATCGTATGCGCACTCAACTGCCCCGATATGTGGAATAGCTCCAAGGGCTCACCAGCAGCGGCACGTGGTAGTGCTCGTTAGGGTGGGCGACGCCGAAATCGAGCGACACGCGGTTGAGGAAGTTGGGCTCGGGCAAGGCCACGCAGCGGCGTGCGAAATAGCCTTTCACGTCGAACACCAGGCGGTAGGTGCCGACCTTGAGGCTGGCGTTGTCGTAGAGCATGCCGTCGGGGTTGCGGCCGTCGGCGTTGAGTTCGAAGCGCTTGACCAGCGTGGCGAAGTCGCCGTCCGTGGTGTAGAGCTCCACCGCCATGCCGGCGGCGGGACAGCCGTGCATGGTGTCCAGAACGTGCGTACTCAAGCCCATGGTGCGTCCTTTGAAAAGCAGTCGACTGAAAGTGTATACACTTTTTGCCTTTTCTGGCTATGATGCCCGCATGGACACCTCCAGCACCCACCAGATCGTCGCGTCGCTCACGCGGGCCATCGTGGAACACCGGCTGCACCCGGGCACCAAGCTGGCCGAGCAGAAGCTGGCCGACCACTTCGGGGTCTCGCGCACGCTGGTGCGCCAGGCGCTGTTCCAGCTCTCGCAGAACCGCCTGATCCGGCTGGAGCCCGCGCGTGGCGCTTTCGTGGCCACCCCTTCAGTGGAAGAAGCGCGGCAGGTGTTCGCCGTGCGCCGCATGCTCGAAACCGAAATGACGCGCGCCTTCGTGCGGCAGGTGACGCCGTCCCGGATCAAGGCGCTGCGCGAGCACCTGGCCCAGGAAAAGCAGGCGATCGACCAGCAGGACGTGAGCGGCCGCACCGAGCTGCTGCGCGACTTCCACGTGCGCATGGCCGAACTCATGGGCAACCAGGTGCTGGCCGAGCTGCTGCGCGAGCTGATCTCGCGCTGCGCGCTGATCACGCTCATGTACCAGAGCACGAACGCGGCCGAACACTCCAGCGAAGAACACGCGGCCATCGTCAAGGCGCTGGCCGCCAAGGACGAAGACACCGCAGTGCGCCTGATGAACGAACACCTGTTGCACGTGGAAGAAGGCCTGACCTTCGACCGCAAGCTGCCGACCAACGACATTTCCATGGCCTTGTCATGACGATCTACGACTCCACCGCACCGTACCCCCGAGACCTGATCGGTTATGGCCGCGACGTGCCGCATGCGCGCTGGCCGGGCGAAGCGCGCATTGCCGTGCAGTTCGTGCTGAACTACGAAGAAGGTGGCGAGAACTCGGTGCTGCATGGCGACGCGGGCTCGGAACAGTTCCTCTCGGAAATGTTCAGCCCGGCGTCGTTCCCGGACCGGCACATCAGCATGGAAGGCATCTACGAATACGGCTCTCGCGCGGGCGTCTGGCGCCTGCTGCGGGAGTTTGAAAAACGCGGCCTGCCGCTCACGGTGTTTGGCGTGGCGACCGCGCTGGAAAAACACCCCGAGCTGACGGCTGCGTTCCAGCAGCTGGGCTACGACATCGCCTGCCACGGGCTCAAGTGGATCCACTACCAGGCCATCGATGAGGCCACCGAGCGCGCCCACATGGCGGAGGCGATGGCGATCATCGAGCGCCTGAGCGGAGAACGTCCGCTGGGCTGGTACACCGGCCGTGACAGCCCCAACACGCGCCGCCTGGTGGCCGATTTCGGCGGCTTCGAATACGACAGCGACTACTACGGCGACGACCTGCCGTTCTGGATGAAGGTGAAGAAGAGCGACGGCAGCGACGCCCACCAGCTCATCGTGCCCTACACGCTGGACTGCAACGACATGCGCTTCGCCCTGCCCCAGGGCTATTCACACGCCGACCCGTTCTTCCAGTACATGAAGGACACGTTCGATGCGCTCTACGCCGAGGGCGACCCGGACGGCCTGGACCGCCCGAAGATGATGAGCATCGGCATGCACTGCCGCCTGCTCGGCCGCCCGGGCCGCATCATGGCGCTGCAGCGTTTCCTGGACCACATCCAGTCGTTTGAGAAGGTGTGGGTGGCGCGGCGGCTGGACATCGCGCGGCACTGGAAGGCCACACACCCGGTGAGTGCCTGAGGTGAACCCCATGCCGATCACGCTGGACCAACTCAACGCCGCGCCGCTGGCCGAGGCCGCGATGCTGCTCGACGGCCTGTACGAGCATTCCCCCTGGGTCGCCGAGCGGGCCCTGGCGCAACGCCCCTTCGCTTCACTGGCCGCGCTGAAACACGCCATGGTGCGCGTGCTGAATCAAGCCGGCGTGGAACCGCAGCTCGCCCTGATCCGCGCCCACCCCGAACTCGCGGGCAAGGCCATGGTGAGCCAGTCGCTCACCGCCGAGTCCACCCACGAGCAGGCCAAGGCCGGCCTGACGCACTGCACGCCCGAGGAGTTCGCCCACCTCCAGCAACTCAATGCCGACTACAACGCGAAGTTCGGCTTTCCCTTCATCCTGGCGGTGCGCGGCCCGCGTGGCACAGGCCTCAGCAAGGCACAGATCATCGCCACCTTCGAGCGCCGCCTGCACCACCCGGTGGACTTCGAGCGCGCCGAGTGCCTGCGCAACATCCACCGCATCGCCGAGATCCGGCTGAACGACAAGTTCGGCTTCGAGCCCACGCTGGGCAACGCGGTCTGGGACTGGCACGAAGACCTGGCCCGCCACACCGACCCGGGTTATGCCGAACTCGGCCAGCTCACCGTGACCTACCTGACCGACGCGCACCGGGCTTGTGCGGCGAAGTTGCAGCGGCAGATGCTGGCGCTGGGGTTTGACGAGGCGCACATCGACGCGGTGGGCAACGTGGTGGGCCGCTACCACGGCAACACGCCCGATGCGCCCGCCTTGCTCACCGGCAGCCACTACGACACCGTGCGCAACGGCGGCAAGTACGACGGGCGTCTTGGCATCTTCGTGCCCATGGCCTGCGTGCAGCAGTTGAAGCAGGCCGGCCGGCGCCTGCCCTTTGCCATCGAAGTGGTGGGCTTCGCCGAAGAAGAAGGCCAGCGCTACAAGGCCACCTTCCTCGGCTCGGGTGCGCTCACCGGCCATTTCAACCCGGCCTGGCTCGACCAGCAGGACGCCGACGGTATCAGCATGCGCGCGGCCATGCAGCACGCCGGCCTGCCCGCCACGCTGGACGCCATCAGTGCCCTGCAACGCGACCCATCGAAATACCTCGGCTTCGTCGAAGTGCACATCGAACAGGGCCCGGTTCTCAACGAACTCGATCTGCCGCTGGGCGTCGTCACCTCCATCAACGCCAGCGTGCGTTACCTGGGCGAAGTGATCGGCATGGCCAGCCACGCCGGCACCACGCCCATGGACCGTCGGCGCGACGCAGCCTGCGCCGTGGCCGAACTCGCGCTCTACGCCGAGCAGCGCGCCGCGGCCGACGGCGACTCGGTCGCCACCATCGGCATGCTGCAGGTGCCCAATGGCTCCATCAACGTGGTGCCAGGCCGCTGCAGCTTCAGCCTCGACCTGCGCGCGCCCAGCGACGCGCAGCGCGATGCGCTGGCCAAGGACGTGCTGGCGAAACTCGGCGACATCTGCGGCCGCCGTGGTCTGCGCCACACGCTGGAAGAAACCATGCGCGCCGCGGCCGCACCGAGCGCCCCGGCCTGGCAAGCGCGCTGGGAAGTCGCCGTGGCCGCGCTCGGCCTGCCGCTGCACCGCTTGCCCAGCGGCGCCGGCCACGACGCCATGAAGCTGCACGAACTCATGCCACAGGCCATGCTGTTCGTGCGCGGGCAGAACAGCGGCATCAGCCACAACCCGCTCGAATCCACCACCAGCGACGACATGGACCTGTGCGTGCGCGCCTTCGCGCACCTGCTCGAACAACTCGCCGCCGAACACCCAAGCTGAACACCCCATGACCACTCCGCAACAACAACTCGACGCCTGGATCGACGCCCACTTCGACGAAGAAGTGCGGTTCCTGCAGGAACTCGTTCGCGTGCCCACCGACACGCCGCCCGGCAACAACGCGCCGCACGCCGAGCGCACGGCCGAGCTGCTGGCAGCCATGGGTCTTGCGGCTGAAAAGCACGCCGTGCCCGAGGCCGAAGTGAAAGCCGCCGGCCTGCAGTCCATCACCAACCTGATCGTGCGCCGCCGCTTCGGCGACGGTGGCCAGACCATCGCGCTCAACGCCCACGGCGACGTGGTGCCACCCGGCGAAGGCTGGACGCACGACCCCTATGGTGGCGAGATCGTGGACGGCCGGATCTATGGCCGCGCCACCGCGGTGAGCAAGTGCGACATCGCCAACTTCACGTTCGCCATCCGCGCGCTCGAAGCGCTCGGCACCCCCCTGAAGGGCGGCGTGGAACTGCACGTGACCTACGACGAGGAATACGGCGGTGAGGTCGGCCCGGACTGGCTGCTCAAGAACGGCCTGACCCAACCCGACCTGATGATCGCCGCCGGCTTCAGCTACCAGGTGGTGGTGGCGCACAACGGCTGCCTGCAGCTGGAGGTGACGGTGCACGGTGACATGGCGCACGCCGCCATCCCCGACAGCGGCACCGACGCGCTGCAGGGTGCGGTGCACATCCTCAACGCGCTCTACGCGCTCAACGCCGACTACCTCAAGGTCACGTCCGGCGTCGAAGGCATCACCCACCCCTACCTCAACGTGGGCCAGATCAGCGGCGGCACCAACACCAACGTGGTCCCTGGCAAGGTGGTGCTCAAGCTCGACCGCCGCATGATCCCCGAGGAAGACCCGGCCGAGGTGGAAGCCTCGCTGCGCCGCACCATCGCCGAAGCGGCGGCCAGCTACCAGCCGCCGCGCGGCGGGCGCGCCATCGGCGTGGACGTCAAACGCATCCTGCTGGCGCGCGCGCTCAAACCCCTGCTGGGCAACCAACCGCTGGTCGAAGCGATCCAGAAGCACGGCCAGGCGGTGTTCGGTGAGCCCATTCCCGCGGTGGGCACACCGCTCTACACCGACGTGCGCATTTACGGCGAACGCGGCATCCCCGGCGTGATCTACGGCGCCGGCCCGCGCACCGTGCGCGAGTCCAACGCCAAACGCGCCGACGAGAACCTGCTGCTGGAAGACCTGCGGCGCGCCACCAAGGTGGTCGCCCGCACCCTGCTGGATTTGCTTCAGGCGCCTTAAGCGCCACCTGTGGAATGCCCCAGCAGATGGCCGGCGGGCCGCGTGCCACAATGACCGCCCGCCCACGCCGGGCGGCCCGATTCTGGAGACACCATGACCCCCGCTGAAGAAGCCCTGCGCGACGCCGCTTTCGAATACCACCGCTCACCCCACAAAGGCAAGATTTCCGTCAACCCGACCAAGCCGCTGTCCAACCAGCGCGACCTGTCGCTGGCGTATTCGCCGGGCGTGGCCTACCCCTGTCTGGCCATCGAAGCCGACCCGACGATGGCGGCCGAGTACACCTCGCGCGGCAACCTGGTGGGTGTCATCACCAACGGCACCGCCGTGCTGGGCCTGGGCGACATCGGGCCGCTGGCGAGCAAGCCGGTGATGGAAGGCAAGGGCTGCCTGTTCAAGAAGTTCGCCGGCATCGACGTGTTCGACATCGAACTGGCCGAGCGCGACCCGGACAAGCTGGTCGACATCATCGCGGCGCTGGAGCCCACGCTGGGCGGCGTGAACCTGGAAGACATCAAGGCGCCCGAGTGCTTCTACATCGAGAAGAAGCTGCGCGAGCGCATGAAGATCCCCGTCTTCCACGACGACCAGCACGGCACGGCCATCATCTCCAGCGCCGCCCTGATCAACGGCCTGGAGCTGGTCGGCAAACAGATCGGCGAAGTGAAGATGGCGGTGTCGGGCGCGGGCGCCGCCGCCATCGCCTGCCTGGACCTGATGGTCAACCTCGGTGTGAACATCGAGAACATCCTGGTCTGCGACTCCAAAGGCGTGATCCACACCGAGCGCGCCGACGCCGTGGCGGGCAAGCTCGACGAGTCCAAGCGCCGCTACTGCCGCAGCACCAGCGCACGCACGCTGGCCGACGCGCTGAACGGTGCCGACGTGTTCCTGGGCTGCTCGGCCGCCGGCGTGGTGGACGCCGACATGGTCAAGAGCATGGGCACGCAGCCCATCATCCTGGCGCTGGCCAACCCCGAGCCGGAAATCCGGCCCGAAATCGCCAAGGCCGCGCGGCCCGACTGCATCATCGCCACCGGCCGCTCGGACTACCCGAACCAGGTCAACAACGTGCTGTGCTTCCCCTACATCTTCCGCGGCGCGCTCGACTGCGGCGCGACCAAGATCACGGAAGAAATGAAGATGGCCTGCGTGCGCCAGATCGCCGAGCTCACCAAGAGCGAGATCAGCGACGAAGTGGCCGCCGCCTACGCCGGCCAGGAGCTGGTGTTCGGCCCCGACTACATCATCCCCAAGGCCTTTGACACCCGCCTGATCCTGAAGATCGCGCCCGCCGTGGCCCAGGCCGCAGCCGACTCCGGCGTGGCCACGCGGCCCATCGCCGACATAGAAGCCTACAAGGAGAGCCTGGGCCGTTTCGTCTACCAGACCGGCATCCTGATGCGGCCGATCTTCAACGCGGCCAAGGCCCTGCCCGACAACCGCAAACGCGTGGCCTTCGCCGACGGCGAAGACGAACGCGCGCTGCGCGCCGCCCAGATGGCGATCGACGACCACCTGGCCGTGCCGATCCTGATCGGGCGCCCGGCCGTGATCGCCGCGCGCATCGAAAAAGCCGGCCTGCGCATGCGCCTGGGGGTGGACGTGCAGAACACCAACCCCGAGGACGACCCGCGCTTCCGCCAGTACTGGGAGCACTACCACAAGCTCATGGCGCGCAACGGCGCCACGCCCGAGGTGGCCAAGGCCGCCGTGCGCCGCTCCAACACCATCATCGGCTCGCTGATGGTGTCGCTGGGCGATGCGGACGCTCTCATCTGCGGCCTGGTGGGCAGCTACAACACCCACCTGGAGCGCATCGACGCGATCCTGGGCAAGCAGCCGGGCGTGACCAACTACGCCGCCGTCAACGCGCTCATGACCGACCGCGGCCCGATCTTCATCACCGACACCTACGTCAACGAAGACCCGAGCGCCGAGCAGCTGGCCGAGATTGCCCACATGGCCGCGCAGCAGGTGCAGCGCTTCGGCATTCCGCCCAAGGTGGCCTTCCTCTCGCATTCGAGCTTTGGGTCCAGCAAGCGGGCGTCGGCCAAGAAGATGCGCGCCGCGCGCGACCTCTTCGTGGCGCAGCACCCCGAGATCGAGTGCGACGGCGAGCTGCACGGCGATGCCGCGCTGCAGGAAGAAATCCGCCGCAGCTACGACGCCCAGACCACGCTCACCGGCTCGGCCAACCTGCTGATCTGCCCCAACCTGGACTCGGCCAACATCCTCTACAACGTGCTCAAGACCACGACCAGCGGCGGCGTCACCGTCGGCCCGGTGCTCATGGGGGCCGCGGCCACGGCCTACATCCTCACGCCCGCGGCCACGGTGCGCCGCGTGCTCAACATGACGGCCCTGGCCGCCGCCGCCAGCCCGCGCTGACCCGGCCTCAAGCCCACCCCCGAGGGACGCTTCAGCGTCCCTTTTTTTCACCCCACGGCGGGGGCCGCGGCCGCCATCCAACGGCCCGCCGTCTCATGATTTTCTGGAAAGTGCGTGCCGCCGCAGCGCCGGGGCCCTACCGGGGCGGTCATCGTCCGACAATGGGGCATGGTCGAACCCCTCTCGCCGCCGCTCCCTCTGCCCCGCAGGCGCAGCGCCTCGCTGCGCCTGCAGCTCAACCTGATCGTGGCCACGCTGACGGGCCTGTTCGTCGCCGCGCTGGTGGGGCTGCAGATCGACGGCACGCGTGCCAGCGTGCGGGAAGAAATCACCGCGTCGAACAAGGTGGCCACCCAGCTGCTGGAGCGCGTCAGCGGCATCTTCTCCCGTGGCGGGCCCCCGGCCATGCTCGGTTTCCTGGAACAGCTCGGTCGCGTGCGGTCCAACGACATCGTGCTGGTGGGCGACGACGGCCGGGTGCTCTACCGCTCGCCACCGGCCACCTACAAGCAGGGTCGCGATGCCCCCGAATGGTTCACCGCCTGGGTCGTGCCGCCGCTGCAGCGCCAGCTGGTGCGCATGCCGGGCGCCGTGCTGGCGATCGAGCCCAACCCGTCGCGGGCCATCCTCGACGGCTGGGACCACCTGGTGCGGCTGGCCGGCATCGCCACGCTGGCGCTGGTGGCCCTCCATGTCGCCGTGTTCTGGGCGGTCGGGCGAACCCTGCGCCCCTTTGCGCGCATCGTCGAGGGCCTGCGGCGGCTGCAGGCCGGCGACTACGCCACCCGGCTGCCGCCCCTGCCGGGCCGCGAGGCGGCGCTGATCGGCGAGTCGGTCAACCGGCTGGGCGAGGCCATCGAGACCACCCTACAGCAACGCATCGCCGCCCGCGAAGCGCGGCAGCGGCTGTCGGAGAGCCGGGCCTGGGCCCAACAGGTCGAGCAGCGCCTGGAGGCCGAGCGCAAGGACATTGCCGCCGAGTTGCACGACGAGCTGGGGCAATCGGTCACCGCCATCCGCTCGCTCGCCCGCTCCCTGCTGGCCCGGCTGCCGACCGACGACACCACGGGCCGCGAGGCCGCCCAGATGATCGACACCGAGGCCGCGCGCCTGTACGACGCGATGCACGGCATGATTCCGCGGCTGACACCGCTGACGCTGGGCCCGCTGGGCCTGCCCGACGCGCTGCGCGACCTGGTCGCCAGCCTGCGCCTGCGCCACCGCGCGCAGGTCTTCGACCTGCGCATCGAGGGCCCGGAAACACCGGTCGACGCGGACACCGCCTTGGCGGTCTACCGGACGGCCCAGGAGGCCCTGAACAACGCCCTCAAACACAGCGGGGCGCGGCACCTGGGCCTGCTGCTGCAGCACAACGCACAGACCCTGAGCCTGACGGTGACCGACGATGGCTGCGGCCTGCCGCCGCCAGACCAGCGCCCCCACCGCTTCGGCCTGCCCGGCCTGCACGAACGCGCGGTGGCGCTGGGCGGGCGCTTCGACGCCCAGCGCCGCCCCGAGGGCGGCACGCAGGTCCGCCTGGAACTGCCCTGCGGGGGCCGGCCGGCCGAAGGAGACGAGGCATGATCCGGGTGGTGCTGGTGGACGACCATGCCGTGGTGCGCATGGGGTTTCGACTGCTGCTGCAGGCACAGGGCGGGTTCGAGGTGGTGGGCGAGGCCGCCGACGGTGAGACCCTGTTGCGGGAGCTGCCCCAGTGGGCCGCCGACGTCATCGTCATGGACCTGACCATGCCCGGCCTGGGCGGGCTGGAGACGCTGCGGCGCCTGCGGTCGCGCGATCCCGTGCCCGGGGTGCTGGTGCTCTCGGCGCACGACGACGCGGCCTACCCGCGCCGCGCCCTCAACGCCGGCGCGCTGGGTTTCCTGGGCAAGCGCAGCGCCCCCGAGGCCCTGCCCGAGGCGGTGCGCGCCGTGGCGCAGGGCCGGCGCTACCTGGACCCGCAGACCGCGCAGGCCATGGCCCTGTCGCAGTTCGACGGCAGCACCAGCCCGTTCGACGCGCTGTCCGAGCGCGAGTTCGAGGTGTTCACCCGGCTCGCGCGCGGGCGCAGCGTCCAGGAGATCGCCCGGGCGCTGAGCCTCTCGCCCAGCACGGTGGGAACCCACCTGTACAACGTCAAGCAGAAGCTGGGGGCCAGCAACCAGGCCGAACTCACGTTGCTGGCGCTGCGCTGGGGCGTGATCGAGGCCTGAAAGGCCGAAGGCCGAGCGCCCGGCCGGCGCCAGCGCCGACGCCGCGGGCCCTCATGATTTTCTGGAGCCATTTCCATGAAATTCCCGAGGGGCGATTCGCGATCCCTCCGTGGCGCCTGGGCCCGGCGGTCTCCACAATGACCAGCAGGCGGGGTCGATGCCTCGCCGCTGTTTCCCTTCATCTCAACCTCAAGGAAATCACCATGCAATGGATTGATCCGGCTTTCTGCGACATCCGCCTGGGCTTCGAAGTCACGGCCTACGTTTACGTGCGTTGATCCGTCGGGGGCGGCGCAAGCCGCCCCCCGGACACGAGGGGTACCCACCATGAACCACGCCGCCCGGCCCGATCCGCACAGAGACCCCCACGCTTCGCTGCCCCCCGAGGGGGCGTTCGCCGCCTTGGGGCGGCCCGGCGGCGACTCAGGCCGCCATGTCCTGCACCCGATGTACCTGTTTCGCTGGGAGCCCAGCCAGGCGGCCCACGTGCTGCTGTACCCGGAGGGCATCGTCAAGCTCAACGAGACCGCCGGCGAAATCCTCAAGCGCTGTGACGGCGTGCGAACAGACGCGCAACTGATCGCCGAGCTGCAGGCGCTGTATCCCGATGAACCGGCCCGCGTCGAAGCGGGCGTACTGACATTCCTGGAGGTGTTCCGTGCCAAAGGATGGATCCGTCGTCAGACTTGACGGCCAGGGCCTGCCGCTGTGGCTGGTGCTCGAACTGACCTACCGCTGCCCGTTGAAGTGCCCGTGGTGCAGCAACCCGGTGAACGCCGCGCCCGGGCACGGGCCGGAGCTGAGCACCGACGAATGGAAACGGGTGCTGCGCCAGGGCCGCGAACTCGGTGCGCTGCAGCTGGGCTTCACCGGCGGCGAGCCGATGCTGCGCGACGACCTGGAGGAACTGGTCGAAGAGGCCAACGGCCTGGGCTACTACACCAACCTGATCACCTCGGGCGTCGGGCTGAGCGAGGCGCGCCTGGTGGCGCTGAAACAGGCCGGTCTCAAGCAGATCCAGCTGTCGATCCAGTCGAGCGACCGCGAGCTGACCGACGCGCTGGTGGGGGCCAAGGTCTTCGACCTCAAGCTCAAGGTGGCGCGGATGATCAAGGCCCACGGCTTCCCGATGGTGCTCAACGTGCCGGTGTTCCGCCACAACGTCGACCAGACGGCGCAGGTCCTCGCGATGGCCGAGGACATCGGCGTGGACTACCTCGAATTCGCCAACATCCAGTACTACAACTGGGCCCTGCTCAACCGCGACGAGCTGATGCCCACGCGCGAGCAGCTGGAGCGGGCCGAGCGCACGGTCAACGAGGCCCGGCAGCGGCTGGGCGACCGCATGACGATCTACTTCGTCATCCCCGATTACCACGAGTCGCGGCCCAAGGCCTGCATGAACGGCTGGGGTTCGATCCACCTGACCATCGCCCCCGACGGCACCGCCATGCCCTGCCAGGAGGCGCGATCGATCGACGGCCTGAGCTTTCCGACGGTGCGCGAACACGGGCTGGACTGGCTCTGGAACGAATCGCCCACCTTCCGCCAGTTCCGCGGCCTGGACTGGATGCGCGAGCCCTGCCGCTCCTGCGACGAGCGGGAGACCGATTTCGGCGGCTGCCGCTGCCAGGCCTACCTGCTGACCGGCGACGCCTGCAACACCGACCCGGCCTGCGCCAAGTCCCCGCACCACGGGCTGATCACCCAGGCCGTGGCCCGCGCCACCGACCCCACCCGTGTGCGCATGCCGCTGATCATGCGCACAGCGCCGCAGGAGCCGTCGCGATGAGCTCCCCACCCCGGCGCCATCCCCTGGACTCGGCCCTGCTGACGGTGCTGATGGGCGTGGCCCTGACCGCCGTGCTGGCGGCCCTGCTGCGCCTGCTGGGCGGCGCCTGACGGAGCCTGGGCATGGACATCTTCCTGCTGGACCTGCTGCTGCGCTGGGCGCACTTCGCTGGCGCGCTGGTGTGGATCGGCCACAACTACGCCACCGCGATCACACGCCCGCGCTACCTGCCGCTGGCGGCGTCCGACCTCGCAGACCCCGGCAGTCCGCGCCAGCGCGACCTGCTGGCTCGCGAGCACGGCACGTTTCGCTACGCCTCGCTGCTCACGCTGGGCACCGGGCTGGCCATGCTGGGGCTGCGCGGCACGCTGCCCGGCGCCCTGGGCCTGCAGGGCGGGCTGGCGCCCATCGGCGTCGGCCTGTGGCTGGGCGTGATCATGGTGTGCAACCTGTGGTTCGTGCTGTGGCCGAACCAGAAGCGCGTACTCGGTTTCGTACCCGCCCCCATCGAGCAGCGCCTGCGCTGCTCGCGCATCACCTTCCTGTCGGCGCGCGTGAACACGATGCTGTCGGTCCCGCTGCTGTTCTTCATGGCCGCAGGGTCCCATGGCGGTGTCCTGCTGCCCTGATCCGGTGGCCGGACCATCCGCCGCTCCTGCGGGTGGCCACAGCTTCTCGGCGGCGGCCGGCCCGTTGCCGCCGGAGGTGGTGGACGAGGTGGCCCAGGCCTGCCGGTCCTGGCGCGGCGGGGGACCGGTGCTGAGCCTGCCCTTCACCTCGGAGGCGTTTCGCGAACTGCAGCACGAGACCCAGGCCCGCCTGCGGCGGCTGCTGGGCATCCCGCCGGGCTACCAGGTGCTGTTCATGCAGGGCGGGGCCAGCGCGCAGTTCGCCCTGGTGCCGCTCAACCTGCTGGGTCCCGACGATGCCGCCGCCCACATGGACACCGGCCACTGGTCGCGGCGGGCCGCGGCCGAGGCCGCCCGCCACGCCCGGGTCGTGAGCCTGCGCCACGATGCCCTGGACCCCAGCGCCCCATCCCCGGACACGGCGCCGGTGGCCTACCTGCACCTCACCAGCAACGAGACCGCGGACGGCTGGCAGTGGCCCCGGCTGCCCGCCAGCCCCTGGCCGCTGGTGGTCGACATGAGCTCCGACCTGCTCACCCGCGAAATCGACTGGACCGACCTTGGCCTGCTGTACGCCAGCGCCCAGAAGGCGCTGGGCGTGCCGGGGCTGACGCTGGTGGTCGTGCGCGACGAGCTGCTGGGCCGCGCCCGGCCCAGCGTGCCCGGCGTCATGAACTACACCGCCCTGGCCGCCGCCGACTCGCGCCTGAACACACCACCGGTGTTCGCCATCTTCGTCGCCCACGCCATGCTGGGCTGGATCGAACGGCAGGGTGGCGTGCCGGCGATGGCACACACCGCTGCCCGGCGCAGCGAGGCGGTCTACCAGGCCCTGGACGCCAGCGGCGGTTTCTACCGGCCCGGGGTCGATCCGGCCTGGCGCTCGCGCATCAACCCCTGCTTCGGCCTGGCCGACCCGGCCCTGACGCCCCGTTTCCTCGAACAGGCGCGGGCCGCCGGCCTGTTCGATCTGCAGGGCCATCCGGACCTGGGGGGTCTGCGCGTGAGCCTGTACAACGGCACGCCCGAAGCGGCGGTGTCGGCGTTGATGTCGTTCCTGAGGGCGTTCCAGCGCAACCATGGCTGAGCCCGCCACCGAGGGTGAAACGCCCCTGGCCCGCCGCACGCGCCTGGCGCTGGCGCAGTTGCTCGATGCCGCCCGCAACGCGCCACAGCGGTGCCCCTGGCCGGGCCCGGCGCTGCGCCAGATGGGCCTGGACTTTCCCGGCCCGGTGGGCCTGGCGGCGGGCTTCGACCCCCAGGGCGCGCTGCTCGGTCACGCCCACCGGCTAGGCCTTGGGCACGTGGAACTGGGCACCGTGGCCGGCCCCGACCTGTGCGGCACCGGCATGGACCCTATCCGACCGGGCCACCCCGGTCCGCAGGCGTCCGCCGCACCGCGCGCCGTCTGCGGCCTCAGCCTGGGCCGGCACCCCACGACCCCCTGGGCGCAGGCCGAGGACGAGCTGCTCGCCGGCCTGCAGCCCCTCCCGCCCTGGGTGGACTACCTGACGCTCAACCCGGGCCGCGCGCCCCCGACGGCGGCGCGCTTCGCCCACCTGGTGGCCACCGTGGCCGCCGCGCTCGACACAACCCCCGCCCGGCCACGCCGACCGATCGTCGTGAAGCTGCCCATGGCCTGGACCGAGGGCCCCGACGGCGCCCGTGTGGCCGCCGACTTCGTCACCCGCGGGGCGGCCGGGTTGCTGCTCAGCGCCGAGGGCGCAAGCGACGCCGGTGCCGCCCTCGAAGCGCTGCGCCGCGTGGCCCGCGCCGTGCCGCGCGAGACCTGCCTGATCAGCGTGGGCGGCATCCACAGCGCCCCGGAAGCCCTGGCCCGCCGGCACGCCGGCGCCGACCTGATCCAACTGCACCGGGGGCTGAGCGCCCTCGGCGTGGACCTGATCCGCACGATCAACCGCGCCCTGGCGGCGCCGCTCGACAGCCCAACACCCCGAAACGGTGCATGACCTGACCGGCGCGCACCGTTTCAGGGTTAGCCATGATGACAAGCGTCTTCGCATGGCCAAGTATCTGTATACACATTCTGTGTTCAATCATCCCCGGGTTCGCACGCGCTTGGCATTGTTTTTGCTCAATGCCCTGGATGCGGGCCGCCCGCGCCCGACGCCCTCGCCACGGAGACCCCCATGAACAAGCGCCTCTTCCTCAAGACCACCGCCGCCCTGGCCGCCGCAGCCGCCTTTGGCAGTGCCCAGGCGCAGACGCCGATCAAGTTCCAGCTCGACTGGCGCTTTGAAGGCCCGGCCGCGCTGTTCTTGCAGCCCGTGGCCAAGGGGTATTTCAAGGCCGCCGGCCTGGACGTGAGCGTGGACTCGGGCAACGGCTCGGGCGGCACCGTCACCCGCGTGGCCTCGGGCACCTACGACATGGGCTTTGCCGACATGGCCGCGCTGATGGAGTTCCACGCCAACAACCCGGACGCGCCGAACAAACCCGTGGCCGTGATGATGGTCTATAACAACACGCCCGCCGCCGTGCTGGCGCTCAAGAAGAGCGGCATCACCAAGCCCGCCGACCTGAGCGGCAAGAAGCTCGGCGCGCCGGTGTTCGACGCCGGCCGCAAGGCCTTCCCGATCTTCCAGAAGGCCAACGGCGTGAGCAACGTCGCCTGGACCTCGATGGACCCGCCGCTGCGCGAGACCATGCTGGTGCGCGGCGACATCGACGCCATCACCGGTTTCTCGTTCACGTCGCTGCTCAACCTGGAAGCGCGTGGCGTGAAAGCCGCCGACGTGGTGATCCTGCCCTACGCCGACCACGGCGTGAAGGTCTACGGCAACGCCATCATCGCCAGCCCCAAGCTGATCAAGGAAAACCCGGCCGCCATCAAAGCCTTCCTGAGCGCCTTCACCAAGGGCGCGCGGGACGTCATGGCCAACCCAGCGGCCGGCATCGACACCGTGAAGGCGCGCGACGGCATCATCAACGTGGCGCTGGAAACGCGCCGCCTGCAGCTCGCGATCGACTCCGTGGTGGCCAGCCCCGACGCGCGCAAGGAAGGTTTTGGCCAGGTCAACGCCGGGCGGCTCTCGCTGATGGCGTCCCAGGTGTCCGACGCCTACGCCACCAAGACCCGCATCAACCCCGCCGCCATCTGGGACGGCTCCATGCTGCCCCCGGCCGCCGAGCTCAACGTGTTGCCGCCCGCGAAGAAATAACGCCCGCGAACAGCACCGGCGCGCGCCAGACGCCTGCGGCGCGGGCGGGCGCCCTTTCGTGACCGCTGGCCTTTTTTCAGAACCACCCTATGCCAGAAGCCACCCCCACGCCCGCCGTCAGCGACAAGCCCTTCGTCGAATTCGACCAGGTCTGGCTCGCCTACAACGACGAACTGCTGGCCCAGAACGTCTTCGCGGTCGAAGACATCAACCTGCAGGTGAAGCAGGGCGAGTTCATCGCCATCGTCGGCCCCTCGGGCTGCGGCAAGTCCACCTTCATGAAGCTCACCACCGGGCTGAAGATGCCGAGCATGGGCCGGATCTGGATCGACGGCCAGCCGGTGACCGGCCCGCTCAAGATCTCGGGCATGGCCTTCCAGGCGCCCTCGCTCTTGCCCTGGCGCACCACGCTGGACAACGTGCTGCTGCCGCTGGAGATCGTCGAGCCGTATCGCAGCCAGTTCAAGGACCGGCGCAAGGAATACGAGGAGCGGGCGAAGAAGCTGCTGGCCAGCGTGGGCCTGGGTGGCATGGAGAAGAAGTTCCCGTGGGAGCTCTCGGGCGGCATGCAGCAGCGCGCCAGCATCTGCCGCGCCCTCATCCACGAGCCCAAGATGCTGCTGCTCGACGAGCCCTTCGGCGCGCTCGACGCCTTCACGCGCGAAGAGCTCTGGTGCACGCTGCGCGACCTCTGGGAAGCGCAGCGCTTCAACGTCATCCTGGTCACGCACGATCTGCGCGAGAGCGTGTTCCTGGCCGACACGGTGTATTGCATGAGCAAGAGCCCCGGGCGTTTCGTGGTGAAGCGCGAGATCGAGATCCCGCGCACGCGCGACCTGGAGGTGACCTACACCAAGGACTTCAGCGACATCGTGCATGAACTGCGCGGACACATTGGGGCCTTGCGCGCCCCTGTCGACCAGTGAACGGTGCCACACCATGAACAAGAAACAAGTCGAACGCTGGTCGCCCTTTCTGCTGCTGATCGCCATCGTCGTGGTCTGGGAGGTGATCACCAGCGGTTTCGGTGTTTCGGAGTTCATCTTTCCCAGCCCTTCGCGCATCTGGGAGCAGACGCTGGAGCACAAGGCCACCATCCTCGGCCACGCCTGGCGCACCTACTGGGTGACGATGGCGGGCTTTGGCATCGCCATCGTGGTGGGCGTGCTGCTGGGCTTTCTCATCGGCAGCTCGCGCCTGGCCTATGCGTCGGTGTACCCGCTCATGACGGCGTTCAACGCCCTGCCCAAGGCGGCCTTCGTGCCGATCCTGGTGGTGTGGTTCGGCATCGGCGCCGGCCCGGCGATACTGACCGCCTTCCTCATCAGCTTCTTCCCCATCATGGTCAACATCGCCACCGGCCTGGCCACGCTGGAGCCGGAGCTGGAAGACGTGTTGCGTGTGCTGGGCGCCAAGCGCTGGGACGTGCTGACCAAGGTCGGCCTGCCGCGCTCCATGCCCTACTTCTTCGGCTCGCTCAAGGTCGCGATCACACTGGCGTTTGTGGGCACCACGGTGTCGGAAATGACGGCCTCCAACGAGGGCATCGGCTACCTGCTGATCTCGGCCGGTTCGTCGATGCAGATGGGCCTTGCCTTCAGCGGCCTGCTGGTGGTGGGCGCCATGGCGATGGCGATGTACGAGCTGTTCAGCTTCATCGAGAAACACACCACCGGCTGGGCGCACAGGAGATGACCCCCCGCGCCGCCTGCGGCGTCACCCCCCAGGGGGCGACACTGGCGGCCCGGCTGAGCCGGTTCCGCGGTGTCCTGGGTGGGGCTGCCGCTCGCTCCCGCCCCCTACACTTCCTCCCATGCCCTGGCACGCCCACCTGAATCTCGACTACCGCCTGGCCGCCCAGCGCACGGTGCTGCGGCACGAACACGACGGCCCGCTGCGCATCTTCAAGAGCCTCTACCCCGAGGGCGATGCGGTCTGCCACAACGTGCTGATCCACCCGCCCGGTGGCCTGGTGGGGGGCGACGTGCTGGAGGTGGCGGTGCACGTGGGCAGCGGCGCCCATGGCCTCATCAGCACCCCGGGCGCGACCCGCTTCTACGCCTCCGACGGGCTGCCCGCCACGCAGCGGGTGGCGCTCACACTGGACGCCGGCGCGCGGCTGGAATGGCTGCCGCTCGAAGCCCTGGCCTACCCCGGCTGCTCGGCGCACAACACGCTGCGCGCCACGCTGGCCGAAGGCGCCGAGCTGATGGCTTGGGACGTGACCGCGCTCGGCCTGCCCCTGGCCGGCCAGCCATTCACCCAGGGCAGCTTCAGCCAGCGGCTGGAGATCCCCGGGCTGTGGCTGGAGCAGGCGCGCATCGACGCGGCCGACTCGCGCCTGCTGGACTCCCCGCTGGGGCTGGGCGGCCAGCGCTGCCTGGGCACGCTGCTGCTGGCCAGCGGCACGGCCTTCGGCCGGGAGCGCCGCGAACAGCTGCTGGAGGTGGCCCGCGCCGCGCTCGACGGCGGGGCCGACGGGGTGCTGACCGGCGCCACCTGCCCCAACCCGCAGACGCTGGTGGTGCGCGCCATGGCCCCGCTGGTGGAGCCCCTGATGGCCCGTCTGCAGCGGGTCTGGGCCGCGCTGCGCCCCGCCGCCTGGGGGCTCGGCGCCACCCCACCGCGCATCTGGCGGGTCTGATCCCGGGCCGGAAAAGCCCCCGCTTTGCGCCGCAGTTCCGGCGTTTGGCGCGCGCCAGGCTGTGCAGAATGAAAGATAAGCCCCCCTGCCCGTGCCCATTCCACCCACCCCAACACCATGCCCGTGACCTACAGCGATCTGCAAGACGCCCGCGCGCTGGTGGTGGACAGCAACCCGCTGTCGCGCTCCATCCTGGTGTCGCAGTTGCGCGAGTGCGGTGTGGGCACGGTGGTGCAGTGCCCCAGGCTGGCCGACGCGCGCCGCAAGCTGGAGATGGGCAGCTACGACGTGGTGATCTGCGACCAGTATTTCGAGCGCGAGGAAATCACCGGGCAGGACCTGCTCGACGACCTGCGGCGCAACCAGCTGCTGCCCTACTACACCGTGTTCGTGATGGTCACGTCCGAGTCGTCGTACAGCAAGGTGGCCGAAGCGGCCGAGTCGGCGCTGGACGCCTACATCCTCAAGCCCCACACCGCGGCCGGCCTGGTGGAGCGCATCCGGCAGGCGCGGGTGCGCAAACAGGCGCTCAAGGAGATCTTCACCGCCATCGAGCGCGAGGCCTTCGAGCACGCCGCCGACCTGTGCCGCAAGCGCTTCGAGTCCCGCGGGCCGTACTGGCTGTACGCCGCGCGCATTGGCGCCGAGCTGATGCTGCGCAACGGCCACCTGAGCGAAGCGCAGAAGCTCTACGAGGCGGTGGTGGAGGCCAAGACCCTGCCCTGGGCCCGCCTGGGCGTGGCGCGGGCACAGCTCGAAGCGGGCTACCCGCAGCGCGCCACCACCACCCTGGAGGGCCTGATCGAGGCCGAGCCCGGCTACTCCGACGCCTACGACGTGATGGGGCGCGCGCAGTTCGAGCTGGGCAACTTCCAGAACGCGCTGGCCACCTTCCGGATGTCCACCCAGCTCACGCCCTCGTCGGTCAACCGGCTGCTCAAGCACGGCATGATGGCCTATTACGCCGGGGACCGCGAAGAGGGCGTGGAACTGCTCGACCGCGCCACCCGCCTCGGGCTGGACTCCAAGTTCTACGACCCGCAGGCGCTGCTGCTGCTGGCCTTTGAGCGGCTGGACAACAACGACCAGCGCGGCCTGATGCGCTGCGTGGAGCAGCTCGAACACCTGCGCGACCGCAGCCCGGACAACCCTCGCCCGCAGCGCCTGCTGGAGATGGCCCAGACCCTGGTGTCGATCCAGACCTACCAGACCGCCCGCGCGCTCGACGACGTGCGGCACTGGGCCAGGACCATTTCCCAGCCCGAGTTCGACTTCGAATCGGCCAGCAACCTGCTCGCCCTCATGACCCAGCTGGCCCGGCGCTCGATCCAGCTCTACGAGGTGGACGCGGCCGTGGACACGCTGGGCCTGCGCTTTTGCACCAGCAAGGCGCTGACCGAGCTGTTGGCCTGCGCGGCGGTCGGTCGCTCGGAGTTCGCCGACCGCGTCCGCGAAGCCCACGCGCAGATCCTCAAGCTCACCGAGGAAGCCATGACGCTGAGCCTCCAGGGCGACCCGCGGGGCGCGGTGGAGAAACTGCTGGCGGACGCCACCCGCACGCTCAATGCCAAGCTGATCGAATCGGCCCACCTGGTGCTGCAGCGCTACCAGGACAGCATCCCCGACCACGCGGCCCTGCTGGCGCGCGCGCAGGCCATGCGCGAGCGCTACCGCAGCAGCGACATCCACGCGGGCCTGGGGGAACAAAGCCACGTCGGGCGCGCGGCCGGTGGCGTGTCGCTGCCCGGCGGCTACAAGCCACCGAACCCCGATGGCCTGCTGGGGAAGGTGACCGCGGTATAGCGGCCATTGCGCCGCTGCTGCCCTGGCCTAAATCGCCACCAGCTGGCGCACGCCTTTGGCCTGCATCTCGCTACCCGGTCCGCTGGCGATGACCTCGCCGCGCTCCATCACCACATAGCGGTCGGCCAGCGCTTCGGCGAAGTCGTAGTACTGCTCCACCAGCACGATGGCCATGTTGCCGCGGTCGGCCAGCATGCGGATCACGCGGCCGATGTCCTTGATGATGTTGGGCTGGATGCCTTCGGTGGGTTCGTCCAGGATCAGCAGCTTCGGCCCGGCCGCGAGCGCGCGCGCGATGGCCAGCTGCTGCTGCTGCCCGCCCGAGAGGTCACCACCGCGGCGGCCCAGCATCTGCTTCAACACCGGAAACAGCTCGAACAGCTCGGCCGGAATCGGCGTGCCGCCCTTCTTGGTCGCCAGCCCCATCAGCAGGTTTTCCTCGACCGTGAGGCGGCCAAAAATCTCGCGCCCCTGCGGCACGAATCCCATGCCCAGCCGGGCGCGCTCGTAGGGCGTGGCCTTGGTGATCGCGACGCCGTCGAGCGTGATGCTGCCGCTCTTGATGGGCACCAGCCCCATCAGCGATTTCAGCAGCGTGGTCTTGCCCACCCCGTTGCGGCCCAGCACCACCGTGACCTGGCCCAGCTCGGCCTGCAGGCTCACGTTGCGCAGGATGTGGCTGCCGCCGTAGTACTGGTTGACGTCTTTGACTTCGAGCAGGCTCATGGTGTTTCCCGTGTGCGGCTCAACGGCCCAAATAGACTTCGATCACGCGTTCATCGGCCTGCACCTCGTCGAGCGTGCCTTCGGCCAGCACAGCCCCATCGCACAGTACCGTGACCTTCTCCGAGATGGTGCGGATGAAGCCCATGTCGTGCTCCACCACCATCAGCGAATGTTGGCCCTTGAGCGTCAGGAACAGCTGCGCCGTGCGCTCGGTTTCTTCGTCGGTCATGCCGGCCACGGGTTCGTCCAGCAACAAGAGCTTGGGGTCCTGCATCAGCAGCATGCCGATCTCCAGCCACTGCTTCTGCCCATGGCTCAGGTTGCCGGCCAAACGCGCGGCGCTGTCGGCGAGGTGGATGGTGGTCAGCACCTCGCCGAGACGGTCTTTCTCTTCGCCCGTGGGGCGAAACACCATGCTGTGGCGCACGCGCTTGTCGGTCGCCAGCGCGAGCTCCAGGTTCTCGTACACGCTGAGCTGCTCGAACACCGTGGGCTTCTGGAATTTGCGGCCGATGCCCATGGCGGCGATCTCCGCCTCGCGGTAACGCAGCAGGTCGATGGTGCTGCCGAAGAACACCTGGCCTTTGTCGGGCCGGGTCTTGCCGGTGATGATGTCCATCATCGTGGTCTTGCCCGCGCCGTTGGGGCCGATGATGCAGCGCAGCTCACCGGGCGCGATGTCCAGGCTCAGGCCGTTGATGGCCTTGAAACCGTCGAAGCTCACGTGCACGTCTTCCAGGTACAGGATGCGGCCGTGCGTGGTGTCCACCGCGCCGGGCGTGTGGATGCGGCCGTAGACGGCGCTGCGGCCACCCGACTCGGTCTGACCCGGCACACTCGCGGTCTGCAGTTTTTCAAAGCGCTGCGCGCCTTCTTCCATCAGGTCGGGCGTCATGCTTTCGCTCCACGGAATTTCTTCACCAACCCCACCACGCCCTGCGGCATCCACAGCGTGACCGCGATGAACAGCGCGCCCAGGAAATACAGCCAGTACTCGGGGAAGCTCACGGTGAGCCAGCTCTTGGCGCCGTTGACGATGAAGGCGCCGATGATGGGGCCGACCAGCGTGGCGCGGCCACCCACCGCGGCCCAGACCGCGATCTCGATGCTGGCGGCGGTGCTCATCTCGCCGGGGTTGATGATGCCGACCTGCGGCACGTACAGCGCGCCGGCGATGCCGCACATCACGGCCGAAATCGTCCAGATGGTGAGCTTGTAGGGCAGCGGGTTGTAGCCGCAGAACATGACGCGGCTCTCGGCATCGCGCACGGCTTGCAGCACACGGCCGAACTTGCTGCCCACCAGCCAGCGCGCCCACAGGAAAAAGCCCAGCAGGGTGAGGCCGGTGATGACGAACAACGCCATGCGCATGCCCTGCGTGGCAATCGGTAGCCCCAGGATGCGCTTGAAATCGGTGAAGCCGTTGTTGCCGCCCAGCCCGGTCTCGTTGCGGAAGAACAGCAGCAGCGCGGCGAAGGTGAGCGCCTGCGTGATGATGGAGAAATACACGCCCTTGATGCGCGAGCGGAAGGCGAAGTAGCCGAACACGAAGGCCACCACACCCGGCACCAGCACGATCAGCAGCAGCGTGGCGATGAAGCTGTCGGACAGCGCCCAGTGCCAGGGCAGTTCCTTCCAGTCCAGAAAGACCATGAAGTCGGGCAGCTCGCTCTTGTAGTTGCCGTCGGTGCCGATCTGGCGCATGAGGTACATGCCCATCACATAGCCGCCGAGCGCGAAGAACAGGCCGTGGCCCAGGCTGAGGATGCCGGTGTAGCCCCAGATCAGGTCCATGGCCAGCGCGCAGATGGCGTAACACATGATCTTGCCCAGCAGGCCGACCATGTAGTCGGAGAGGTGGAAAGCGCTGCCGGCCGGCACGAACAGGTTGAGCAGCGGCGCCACGGCGCAGACCACCAGCAGGGCCACGATGAAAGCGCTCCAACCGGTGCGGGTGAGCAAGGGGCCGGCTTGCGGCAGCGTCACGGATGCGGGAACGGGAGGTGTGGACATGTTGGTCATGCTTCGGCGCTTCTTCCTTTCATCGCGAAGATGCCCTGCGGCCGCTTCTGGATGAAGACGATGATGAAGACCAGCACCGCGATCTTGGCCAGCACGGCGCCGGCCCAGCCTTCGAGCAGCTTGTTGAGAACGCCCAGGCCCAGCGCGGCGTACACCGTGCCGGCGATCTGGCCCACGCCGCCGAGCACCACCACCATGAACGAGTCCACGATGTAGTTCTGGCCCAGGTCGGGGCCCACGTTGCCGATCTGGCTGAGCGCGCAGCCCGCCAACCCGGCGATGCCCGAGCCCAGCGCGAACGCGTAGGTGTCGATGCGCGCGGTGTTCACGCCCATGCACGAAGCAATCGGCCGGTTCTGCGTGACGCCGCGCACGAACAGGCCCAGGCGCGTCTTGCCGATCAGCAGCGTCACTCCCACCAGCACCGCCACCGCGAAGCCGATGATGATGATGCGGTTCCAGGGCAGGCTGAGGTTGCCCATGAGGGTCACGCCGCCGCTCATCCAGCCCGGGTTTTCCACGCCCACGTTCTGCGCGCCAAACAGGCTGCGCACGCCCTGCATCAGAACCAGCGAAATGCCCCAGGTGGCGAGCAGCGTTTCCAGCGGCCGGCCATACAGAAAACGAATCACGGTGCGTTCCATCGCCGCGCCCACCAGGGCCGAGGCGATGAAGGCCAGCGGCATGGCCACCAGCAGGTACCAGTCGAACCACTGGGGCAGCGCCTCGCGGAAAAACGACTGCACCAGCCAGGTGGCGTAGGCGCCGATCATGATCAGCTCGCCGTGGGCCATGTTGATCACGCCCATGAGGCCGTAGGTGATGGCCAGGCCCAGCGCGGCCAGCAGCAGGATGCTGCCCAGGCTGAGGCCGGTGAAAGCCTGGCCCAGCGCGCTGCTGATGGCCAGCGAGCGGTCCAGCGCGGCCAGCGAAGCCTTCAACGCGGCCTGGACCGGCGCGCGCTCTTCGGTTTCCAGCCGCTGCAGCAGCAGCGGGCGCACGATGGCCTGGCGCGCCTCGCCCAGCTTCTCGGCGGCGGCCAGGCGTTGGGCCTCGTCTTCACTGGCCAGCCGCACGGCGGCCCGCGCCAGCTCCAGCGTCTGGCGCGCCTGCGCATCCAGCTCGCCGGCCAGGGCCTTGTTGATCAGCGGCAGCTGCGACGCGTCGGGCTCGTCGAAGGCGTTGCGCTGCAGGCTCTGGGCCGCTTCGCGCTGGCGCTCGGGCGGCGCGCCAAACAGCTGCATGCCCGCCAGCGCAGTTTCCATGGCGCTGCGCAGGCGGTTGTTGACCATCACGTCTTCGGCCTCTTCGGGCACGCTGGCCAGGGCCTCGCCGGTCACGGCGTCCACCGCGCTCTCGCCCTGCACCATGAGCACCCGCTCGCCGACCACGCGCACGCGCTCGTCGGCCATGGCCTGGATCAGGGCCGCGGCCTTGTCATCGCTGCCGGACGCCAGGCGGTTCAGGGTGGTGATGCGGTCGTCCGTCTCACCCGCCACCAGCGCCAGCGCGTCGGCCGGCGTGAGCGCATGGGCGGCACCCATGCCAAGCCACAGCGCCAACCCCAGCCCCAGAAGCCGGAGCCAATGAAATTTCATGGAAGTTCCTCAACCAAATACCAGGCCACGCACGGTGCGCAAACAGATCCGCAAGGCCAACGCCAACCACGCCGAAACCCAGGGACACCGAGGGTCCGGCTCCGCCGGCCCCAGGTGTCGCCCCCCTCCCGCCGAAGGCGAGAGAGGGGGGAGCGCCGAAGGCGCGCGGGGGGTGCTTACTTCACCATCGGCATGTTCTTCTTGCCCTTGTTCTCGGCGATGTAGTCGCTCCACGGATCGGCGACCACCGGGCCCGGCGTCTTCCAGACCACGTTGAACTGGCCGTCGGCCTTCACCTCACCGATGAACACCGGCTTGTGCAGGTGGTGGTTTTCCTTGTCCATGGTGGACGTGAAGCCACCTGGTGCCTTGAAGGTCTGGCCGGCCATGGCGGCGATCACCTTGTCGGTGTCGGTGGACTTGGCCTTCTCGACCGCCTGCGCCCACATGTTGATGCCGATGTAGGTGGCTTCCATCGGGTCGTTGGTCAGCGGCTTGTCCTTGTGGCCGGCGATGCCCTTGGCCTTGGCGTAGGCGGCCCACTTCTTGGTGAACTCGGCGTTGGTCGGGTTCTTCACGCTCATGAAGTAGTTCCAGGCGGCCAGGTGGCCCACCAGCGGCTTGGTGTCCACGCCGCGCAGCTCTTCTTCACCCACTGAGAAGGCGACCACGGGCACGTCCTTGGCGGACAGGCCGGCGTTGCCCAGCTCCTTGTAGAACGGCACGTTGGAATCGCCGTTGATGGTGGAAACCACGGCCGTCTTCTTGCCAGCGGCCGCGAACTTCTTGATGTTGGCGATGATGGTCTGGTAGTCGGAGTGACCGAAGGGGGTGTACTCCTCCATGATGTCTTCTTCCTTCACGCCCTTGGCTTTCAGAAAGGCGCGCAGGATCTTGTTGGTCGTGCGCGGGTAGACGTAGTCGGTGCCCAGCAGCACCCAGCGCTTGGCCGAGCCGCCGTCCTTGCTCATCAGGTACTCCACGGCGGGAATCGCCTGCTGGTTCGGCGCGGCGCCGGTGTAGAACACGTTCTTGGACAGCTCTTCGCCTTCGTACTGCACCGGGTAGAACAACAGGCTGTTCTTCTCTTCGAACACCGGCAGCACCGACTTGCGCGAGACCGAGGTCCAGCAGCCGAACACGGCGGCCACCTTGTCCTGGTCGATCAGCTGCTTGGCCTTTTCGGCGAACAGCGGCCAGTTGGAAGCGGGGTCGACCACCACGGGCTCCAGCTTCTTGCCCAGCACGCCGCCCTTGGCGTTGATCTCGTCGATCGTCATCAGGGCCACGTCTTTCAGCACGGTTTCCGAAATGGCCATCGTGCCCGACAGGCTGTGCAGCACACCGACCTTGATCGTGTCGGCCGCGTGGGCCGAGAGGCCGAAAGCGCCCAGGGCGGTGGCGACCGTCAGGGCTTTGAGGGTGAATCGACGTTGCATCATGGCGCTTCTCCAGGGGGTTCTAAAAACATCCGGTTGATGGGTGGACCTTGCCGCCGAACCGCCCTTGAAAGAGGGATTCACAGCGGACAGGGGGATGCTATGGAGAAGCCTGGAGGGCGTATGTACGCCGGGTGGCGTATGCGGTGGCCTGGGGCGGCTGGAAGGGGTCCGAGCGCCCTGCTCATCCTTGCAATTCTGGAAACTGGTTCCTGATTTGCAAGGTTCACGGCCGTCGTGAAAATGGGGTGGTCAGCCCCGCGGCTCCCCATGTCCGGGCACATTGCCCCTATTCCCCAGGCCGGCTGCTGGAGCCTTGGCTATCATGATTCGCCACACCAAACACAAGACAGCGGCATTGGTCATGAGCAAGAAAACCCCTTCAGCCACCTCGAAACAGAAAGAGATCTCCCTCGTCCGCTCGTCGGCGGCGGAGTACCTGACCTTCATCGCGGCCACGGCTGGCGGCAGCGCCAGTGTGGAGATGCGCTACGAGGACGAAAACCTCTGGCTCACGCAGAAGATGATGGCCACGCTGTACGACGTGTCGGTGCCGGCCATCAACCAGCACTTGAAGCGGGTGTTTGCCGACAACGAGCTGGATGAGGTGGCAGTTGTTAAGCCGTACTTAACAACTGCTGCTGACGGCAAGAACTACCAAGTCAAGCACTACAGCCTGCAGGCCATCATTGCCGTGGGCTTCAAGATCGAAAACGAACGGGCCGTGCAGTTCCGCAAGTGGGCCAACCAGATCGTCAAGGACTACACGATTCAAGGGTGGGTGATGGACGCCGAGCGCCTCAAGAGCGGCGGCAGCGTGCTGACCGAGGAATTCTTTGAGCGGCAGTTGGAAAAAATCCGGGAAATCCGGATCTCTGAACGCAAGTTCTACCAAAAGATCACCGACATCTACGCCACGGCGCTGGACTACGACGCTTCGGCCACGGCAACCCAGCGCTTCTTTGCTGCCGTGCAAAACAAGCTGCACTACGCCATTCACGGGCAGACAGCGGCGGAGGTGATCGTGGACCGCGCGGACCACAAAAAGGACAACATGGGCTTGACCCACTGGGAAGGCGCGCCCCAAGGCAAGAACGCTTGAGCGGTTTCCTGAAACTCTGGGACCGGGAGATCCTGCGGGACGCCGGCAAGGTGTCAGCGGAAATCGCCAAGGCCCACGCCGAAACGGAGTTCGAGAAGTACCGCATCGTGCAAGACCGGTTGTTTGAAAGCGACTTCGACCGCGTGATCAAGCAGATCGAAGCGGGCCACAAGCCGGATTGACTGCCCGCTGGCGCGGTACTTCGATCACCCACCATGCTGCGGCTGCAGCAGCGGCACGCGGTTGATCGCCATCGCCGCCGCCGCGGTGCGGGTTTCCACGCCGAGCTTGGCGTAGATGCGCTCCAGGTGTTTCTTCACCGTGGCGGGGCTGGCGCCCAGGATGTCGCCGATGTCGCGGTTGATCTTGCCTTTGGCCACCCAGTACAGGACTTCGGCCTCGCGCGCGGTGAGGCCAAAGGCCTGGCCCATGGCTTCGAGCACGCTGGCGTCCGAGGTTTCCTGCATCACGATCAGCCAGTCGCCGCCCTCGCCCGGCGCTTCGATGCTCTCGGCGCCGTCCTGATCGCCCACGCGCTGGTGCAGCCGGAAGGTGAGGCGGCGCGGGCCGTGGTCGAGCGTGAGGCGCGGCGGCTCGCACTGGGCCCGGGCGTCCTGCAGGTGGCGGCGCAGCCACTGCAGCACGGCGGGTGGTGTGTCGGGCGCGGTGGTGCCGCAGTAGCGCTGCAGCAGCTCGCGCGCCAGCGGGGTCTGCCACATCAGGCGGCCGTCGCTCTCGCGCACGGTGATGGTGGCGTAGCCGAAGGCGTCGAGCGCGTAGCGGGCCTGGCTGCGCTCCAGGGCGCCCTGGCGCGCGTGGCGCGCGGTGCGCAGGTGCACACCCATGCGCGCCATGACCTCGCGCGGCTTGATGGGTTTGGTCACGTAGTCCACACCGCCGGCGTCGAGCGCGGCCACCAGGTGCTCGGTTTCGGTGAGGCCGGTCATGAAAATGATGGGAATCTGCGCCGTGGCCGGGTCGGCCTTGAGGCGGCGCGCCACCTCGAAGCCGTCGATGCCGGGCATGACGGCGTCGAGCAGCACCACGTCGGGCAGGGCCTGGGTGGCGCGGCGGATGGCGGACTCGCCGTCGAGCGCGACCAGCACGGTGTAGCCGGCTTCGTCGAGCGCGTCGTGCAGCGGAGCGACGTTGTCGGGCACGTCGTCCACGATGAGCACGACCAGCGCCTCCAGCGATGGCAGGGGCGCGCTCAGCGGTTCGGGTGTCGGCAAGGAGGTGTTCATGGCGCGCCAGGCAGTATCGGTTGATCGCTGTGCGGCTGCAGCAACCGCTGCTCGATGGCTTCAAAGCGGAATTCGCGCGCCAGGGTGCGCAGGCCCTGGGCGAAGTCGGCCTGCTCGGGGCGCTGGCCCACCCAATCGTCGAGCCAGTTCACGATGCCTTTGTAGTAGCCCAGGCGCACCAGTTCGAGCAGCGGCGCCAGCTCGGCGGGGCTGGTGGCGCCTGCGCTGGCGCCGCCAGCCGGCAGGGGAGTTGGGTCCACGGCAACGGGCGCGGGCTCGGCCGCGATCCAGGCCAGACCGAGCCGCTGGCCGAGCCAGGCGAGCAGGTCGTCGCGCCGCACGGGTTTGACGAAAAAGTCCTGTGGCTGGTGGCCGAGGTCGTTGTCCAGCCCTTTGTCGAAAGCGTTGGCCGAGACGATGGCCAGCGGCACGCCCGCCCAGCCGCGCGCGCGCAGGCGGCGCAGGGTCTCCCAGCCGTCGATGCCGGGCATGGCCAGGTCCATGAAAATGGCGTGGGGCGCGCCCGGCGCACCGGGCTGCAGGTCGTCGAGCAGGCGCAGCGCGTCCAGGCCGCTGGTGGCCAGCATCACCTCGAAACCCAGTGGCGCCAGCCAGCGCTGCAGCAGCTCGCGGTCGGCCTCTTCGTTGTCCACCACCAGCAGCCGGCGGCGCTCGCCGGCGTAGCCGCTGCACAGGGGCGTGGTGGCCGGGCGCGGCAGCGCCACACCGTGCAGTTCGGGCAGGAACAGGCGCACGGTGAACACCGAGCCCTGCCCTGGCGTGCTGCGCACCGTCATTTCGCCGCCCATGAGGTCCGTGAGCATCTTGGCGATGGTCAGGCCCAGGCCGGTGCCGGAGCTGCCGGCGCCGGAGGCCGCGGCCAGCGAAGCGTCGTTCTGCCCGCGCGCGAAGGGTTCGAACACACGCTCCAGGTCGAGCGCGCTCATGCCGGGGCCGGTGTCGTGCACTTCGAACTGCGCCATCTCGCGGGCGTGCGTCACGCGCAGGCGCACCTCGCCCGCGTGGGTGAACTTCACCGCGTTGCCCAGCAGGTTGATGAGGATCTGGCGCAGGCGTTTTTCGTCGGCGCGCACGGCGTCGGGCAGGCGGCTGCCACTGTCGAACACGAAGCGCAGGCCCTTGGCCGCGGCCTGCAGCTCGAACATGCTGGCCACTTCCTGCATGGCGCCGGCAAAGGCCATGGGCCGCACGTCCAGCGCGAGCTTGCCGGACTCGATGCGCGCGATGTCCAGCGTGCCTTCGATGAGCGAGAGCAGGTGTTCGCCCCCGCGGTGGATCACGCGGATGGCCTGCGCGCGGTGCGGCGCCATGCCGGTGTCTTCCTGCAGCAGCTGGGCGTAGCCGAGGATGCTGTTGAGCGGGGTGCGCAGCTCGTGGCTGATGGTGCTGATGTAGCGCGTCTTGGCCTGGTTGGCCTGGTCGGCGGCGCGCCGGGCCTGCTGCAGCGCTTCGTCGGTGCGGCGGTGCGAGTCGATCTCGTGCATGAGCAGCCGGGTCTGCCGGTTCGACTCTTCCTGCGCCACCTCGCGGCTCTTGTGCGCCAGCACCAGCCACCAGGCCACGGTGGCCGCGATCAGCAGCAGCACGGCGTAGACGCGCAGGAAACCCGAGCGCAGCGCAGCGTCGACCAGGCCGGTGTCGGCCACGGCCTGCAGGCCCTCGCCCAGGCCCTCCACCTGCTGCCGGTAGAGCAGCCCCAGCACGGCGGCCAGCACGGGTGCGATCACCCCCATGATCAACAGGTAATGCGCCAGGCCCGCTTCTAGGTAGGGCCAGACGCGGCGCGGCAACACGGTGCGCAAGGCCCCCTGCCATTGCACCGAGAGGCGTGCGTGGGGTTTGCACAGGTCACCGCAGCGCGCGTCCAGCGTGCAGCACAACGAGCAGATGGCGCCCTGATAGGCCGGGCAGTGGGCCATGTCGGGCGCTTCGTATTCGCGCTCGCAAATCACGCAGCGCTGAAGCGAAGTGCCCCCCGAGGCAGCAGCGGCGCATCCCCGCATGGCCCCCTCTCCCTCTGGGAGAGGGCTGGGGTGAGGGCTGGCGCCGCAACCCCCCACCGAAGTCCGCGCCAGGTAGTAGCGCCCCTGCGTCGCCCAAGCGATCAGCGGCGACGCCACCAAGGCCGTCACCATCGCGATCACCGCTGAAAAGGCCTGGGCCGACGCGCCCATCAGCCCCATGTGGGCCGCGATCGACAGCGCCGAAGCCAGGCCCATGGCGCCCACGCCCACGGGGTTGATGTCGTACAGGTGCGCCCGCTTGAACTCGATGCCCGGCGGGCTCCAGCCCAGCGGCTTGTTGATCACCAGATCGGCCACCACGGCCATGATCCAGGCGATGGCGAGGTTGCTGTACAGGCCCAGCACCTCGCCCAGCGCCTGGAACACGTTCATCTCCATCAGCATGAAGGCGATCAAGGTGTTGAACACCACCCAGACCACGCGGCCCGGGTGGCTGTGCGTGAGGCGCGAGAAGAAGTTGCTCCAGGCCAGCGAGCCGGCGTAGGCGTTGGTGACGTTGATCTTGAGCTGCGACACCACCACGAACAGCGCCGTGGCCGCCACCGCCCAGCCGACTTTCGGGAACACGTATTCGTAGGCCGCCAGGTACATCTGGTTCGGGTCCACCGCGCGCTCGGGCGGCACCATGTGGCTGAGGGCCAGGTAGGCCAGCAGCGCGCCGCCCAGCATCTTCAAGACCCCCAGGATCACCCAGCCCGGCCCGCCGGCCAGCACGCCGACCCACCAGCGCCAGGCCCGGCCTTTTTCGGGCGCTGGCATGAAGCGCAGGTAGTCGGCCTGCTCGCCCATCTGGGTGATGAGCGCGATGCCCACCGTGAGCGCCGCACCAAACAAGTGCCAGTCAAACACCGCGCCGGCGCCCGATTCCCCGCCGTAGTGCACCACATTGCTGAACGCACCGGGATCGAGCACCCAGACCGCCCCGAAAGGCACCAACATCATCACCAGCCAGAGCGGCTGGGTCCAGACCTGGAAGCGGCTGATGACCGAGACCCCGTAGGTCACGAGCGGGATCACCACCAGCGCGCAGATCAGGTAGCCCCAGGCGGGCGGAATGTCCAGCGCCAGCTCCAGCGCGTAGGCCATCACCGCCGCTTCGAGCGCGAAGAAGATGAAGGTGAACGAGGCGTAGATCAGCGAGGTGATGGTGGAGCCGATGTAGCCAAAGCCCGCGCCACGCGTGAGCAGGTCCATGTCCACCCCGTAGCGCGCGGCGTACACGCTGATGGGCAGGCCGGCCAGGAAGATGATCAGCCCGGTGACCAGGATGGCCAGCGCGGCGTTGATGAAGCCGTATTGCACCAGCAGGGTGGCGCCCACCGCTTCGAGGATCAGGAACGAGGCCGCGCCGAACGCGGTGTTGGCCACGCGCCATTCGCTCCACTTGCGAAAGCGCTGCGGCGTGTAGCGCAGCGCGTAGTCCTCCATGGTCTCGCTGCCGACCCAGCTGTTGTAGTCGCGGCGCACCTTGATGATGCGCTGCACCGGCTCGGGTCTGCCGGGCGTGGGATCGGTGGCGTGGTCGGGGTGGGCGTTCACTCAGCGCAAAGTGCAGCTTTCGTGCCATGCGCCATACGCCATGTGCCGGATACCCGGAACCGCCGGGCAAAGGCATACTGGGCCACCGTCCCGGCACACACCTTGCTCCAGACTCAATCATGGAACTGACTCCGCGTGTTCGGCCGGCCTTTGCGGCCGCACGAGCTGACTATTGAGTGAAACGAAATGGAACTTACCCCTCGTGAAAAAGACAAGCTGCTGATCTTCACCGCCGCCTTGCTGGCCGAGCGGCGCAAGGCGCGTGGCCTGAAGCTCAACTACCCCGAAGCCGTGGCCCTGATCTCGGCCGCCGTGATGGAGGGTGCGCGCGACGGCAAGACCGTGGCCCAGCTCATGAGCGAAGGCCGCAACGTGCTCACGCGCGACGACGTGATGGAAGGCATCGCCGAGATGATCCCGGACATCCAGGTGGAGGCCACGTTTCCGGACGGTACGAAGCTCGTGACGGTGCATACGCCGATCACTTGATCCCCCCGCGCCGCGCTGCGCGCGTCACCCCCCAGGGGGCGATGCGAGTGGCCCGGCGGAGCCGGTTCCACCGCATCCTGGAACCAGACACTTCGCTCAACCGTTTCTTCTGGAGCAATCGAATGAAATCCCAAACACTGCTCGCCATTGCCTCCTTGTCCGCCCTGCCCGCCTTCGCCCACGACGGCCATGGTCTGTTTGGCAGCCACTGGCATGCCACCGATGCGCTGGGTTTTGTGGCGGTGGCCGGTCTGATCGCGCTGGCGGTCTGGCTGTCGAAGAAGTGAGGGCGTGGCCATGATCCCCGGCGAACTCTTCACCGACGCGGGCGAGCACGCCCTCAACCCCGGCCGCCGCACGCTCACGCTGGTGGTGCAGAACACGGCCGACCGGCCGGTGCAGGTGGGCTCGCACTACCACTTTGCCGAAACCAACGGCGCGCTGGACTTCGACCGCACCGCCGCCCAAGGCATGCGGCTGAACATCGCTTCGGGCACGGCCGTGCGTTTCGAGCCCGGACAACAACGCACCGTGGAGCTGGTGGACTATGCGGGCGACCGCATGGTCATCGGTTTCCGTGGCCTGGTGCAGGGCGCCGTCTAAGAAAAACAGAGAAAGAGCTGAGACCATGGCAACCATCCCCCGCAGCGCCTACGCCGACATGTTCGGCCCCACCGTGGGCGACCGTGTGCGACTGGCCGACACCGGCCTGATCGTGGAAGTGGAAAAAGACTTCACCCTGGCCGCCGGTGGCTACGGCGAAGAGGCCAAGTTCGGCGGCGGCAAGACCATCCGCGACGGCATGGCGCAGTCGCAAAGAACCCGGGCGCAGGGCGCGATGGACACGGTGCTGACCAACGCGCTCATCATCGACCACTGGGGCATCGTCAAGGCCGACATCGGCCTCAAGGACGGCCGCATCGCCGCCATCGGCAAGTCCGGCAACCCCGACACCATGCCGGGCGTGGACATCGTCATCGGCCCGGGCACCGAGATCATCAGCTGCGAGGGCCACATCGTCACCGCCGGCGGTATCGACAGCCACATCCACTTCATCTGCCCGCAACAGGTGGACGAGGCCCTGGCCTCTGGCGTCACCACCATGCTCGGCGGCGGCACCGGGCCGGCCACCGGCACCTTCGCCACCACCTGCACACCCGGCCCCTGGCACATCGAGCGCATGCTACAGGCGGCCGACGGCCTGTCCATGAACCTGGGCTTCCTGGGCAAGGGCAACGCCAGTCGGCCCGAGGCCCTGCACGAGCAGGTGGCGGCCGGCGCCATCGGCCTGAAGCTGCACGAAGACTGGGGCACCACGCCCTCGGCCATCAGCAACTGCCTGGACGTGGCCGAAGCGGCCGACGTGCAGGTCGCGATCCACAGCGACACGCTCAACGAGTCGGGTTTTGTCGAGAACACCATCGCGGCCACCAAGGGCCGCACGCTCTGCGCCTTCCACACCGAGGGCGCGGGCGGCGGCCACGCGCCCGACATCATCCGCGTGGTGGGCGAGGCCAACTTCCTGCCCTCCAGCACCAACCCGACCATGCCCTACACCGTCAACACGCTCGACGAGCATGTGGACATGCTCATGGTCTGCCACCACCTGGACGCCGCCATCCCCGAAGACCTGGCCTTCGCCGAGAGCCGCATCCGCCGCGAGACCATCGCGGCCGAAGACATGCTGCACGACATGGGCGCCATCAGCATCATGAGCAGTGACAGCCAGGCCATGGGCCGCGTGGGCGAGGTGGTGATCCGCACCTGGCAGACGGCCGACAAGATGAAAAGCCAGCGCGGCACCTTGCCCGAAGACAGCAGCCGCAACGACAACTTCCGCGTCAAGCGCTACATCGCCAAATACACCATCAACCCGGCCATCGCGCACGGCATCGCACACACCGTGGGTTCGCTCGAAGTGGGCAAGTGGGCCGACATCGTGGTCTGGAAACCGGCCTTCTTCGGTGTCAAGCCGGCACTCGTGGTCCAGGGCGGCACGATCTCGCTGGCCGCCATGGGCGACCCCAACGCCTCCATCCCCACGCCACAGCCGGTGCACTACCGGCCCATGTTCGGCGGTTTTGGCCGCTCGCTGGCGCGCGGCAGCCTCACCTTTATCTCCCAAGCGGGCCTGGCCGCGGGCGTGGGCGAGCGCTACGGCCTGCAGAAAACCACCGTGGCCGTGCAGGGCTGCCGCAGCATCACCAAGGCGAACATGGTGCACAACCGCTACCTGCCGAAGATGGAGATCGACCCGCAGCGCTACACCGTGCGGGCCGACGGCGTGCTGCTGACTTGCGAGCCCGCCAGCAAACTTCCGATGGCGCAGCGATACTTCTTGTTCTGACCATCTCAACCTCTGTTATTCATGCTTCAAGCTTCCAAGCTCATCCCCCAGGCCCAGGGCCTCGCCCCTGCGTTGGTGCGCCGTGCCGCGCACATCGAACTGGACTGGGATGTGCGCCAGAAGAGCCGTTTTGACGCCACCGCGTCCGACGGCCGCAATGTGGGCGTTTTCCTGCCGCGCGGCACCGTGGTGCGCGGCGGCGATGTGCTGATCACCCAGGACGGCTCGCTCCTGCGCGTGGTGGCCGCGCCGCAAGCCGTGCTGCGCATCACCGCCTGCACCGACCACCACCACGGCCACACGCACGACGGCGCCTTCGACCTCATGCGCGCCGCCTACCACCTGGGCAACCGCCACGTGCCCATCGAGCTGCAACCCGACCACCTCAAGATCGAGCCCGACCACGTGCTGGCCGACATGCTGCGCGCCATGCACCTCACGGTGGTGGAAACCCGCGAACCCTTCGAGCCCGAAGCTGGCGCCTATGGCGCGCACCCACCGGCTGGGGGGCACGACCACGGGCATGGCCACGATCACGGCCACGCCAAGGGCCATGCGCACGGCTGAACCGGCTGGCGCGGCGCAACCGTCGCGTTCCGCGGCCGGGCTGCTGCAGATCCTGTGGCTGGCCTCGCCCGCGCTGCCGGTGGGCGGCTTCTCCTACTCCGAAGGGCTGGAAGCCGCGGTGGACGCGGGCCAGGTGAGTGACGAAGCCAGTGCCACACGGTGGCTGCAAGACCAACTGCACCTGGGCCTGGCGCGCGCCGACCTCGCCGTGGTGGCGCAGGCCATCCCCGCCTGGCGCCAGGGCGATCTGGAGCGCATCCACGCGCTCAACGCCTGGGTGCTGCAGACCCGCGAAACCGCCGAATTCCGCCTGCAGACCGAGCAGATGGGCCGCTCGCTGCTCGAATGGGCGCGCAACCTCGGCGAGCTGGGCGCGGGCGTGTTTCAGCGCCTGCAATCGGCCCAACTGAACCCGGCCAGCTACCCCGTGGCCATGGCCTGCGCGGCCGCCAGCACCGACGCCGCGGTGCGCGACAGCCTGATCGGCTTCGCCTTTGGCTGGGCCGAGAACATGGTGCAGGCGGCCATCAAGTCGGTGCCACTGGGCCAGAGCGCGGGCCAGCGCATGCTCGCGCGGCTGGCGCTGGAGGTGCCCGCCGCGGTGGACCACGCCATGACGCTCACCGATGACACCCGCCAGGCCTTCACGCCGCTGCTGGCCATCCACTCGGCCCGCCACGAAACCCAATATTCCAGACTCTTCAGGTCCTGACTTTCCCCGCTCGGGCTGAAATCCGCGCATCCTGAGCCTGTCGAAGAATCGAAGCCCCCACCAAGGTACACCCATGACCGCCCTGCACCACATCCCGAACCGCACCAAGAAGCTCCCCCCACTGCGCGTGGGCATCGGCGGCCCGGTGGGCTCGGGCAAGACCACCCTGCTGGAAATGCTCTGCAAAGCCATGCGCGATCGCTACGACCTGATCGCCATCACCAACGACATCTACACCAAGGAAGACCAGCGCCTGCTCACGGTCAGCGGCGCGCTGCCCGCCGACCGCATCATGGGCGTCGAAACCGGCGGCTGCCCGCACACCGCCATCCGCGAAGACTGCTCCATCAACCTCGAAGCGATCGACCGCATGCTGGGCGAACACCCCAACGCCGACATCGTGTTCGTGGAGAGCGGCGGCGACAACCTGGCCGCCACCTTCAGCCCCGAGCTGAGCGACCTCACCATCTACGTGATCGACGTGGCCGCGGGCGAAAAAATCCCCCGCAAGGGCGGCCCCGGCATCACCAAGAGCGACCTCTTCGTCATCAACAAGACCGACCTCGCCCCCTACGTGGGCGCCGACCTGGAAGTGATGAAAGCCGACACCGCGCGCATGCGGCCCGACACCACGCGCCGCCCCTGGGTGATGACCAACCTCAAGACGCTGGACGGCGTGGCCGAAGTCGTGCGTTTCATCGAACAGCGCGGCATGCTGCTGGAACCCGCCGCGATGGCATGAGCGCAGCGCCGGGCCGCTCCCAAGCAAGCTCGCACCGCAGCCCGGAGGGCGAAGGTACTCCAGTGAGCGCGGCACGGAGGGAGTCCAGCGAGCCCTTTTGCCCCTTCAGCACTCACATACAATCACCGGCTTGGAGAGCTGGCAGAGTGGTCGATTGCACCGGTCTTGAAAACCGGCAACCCGCAAGGGTTCCAGGGTTCGAATCCCTGGCTCTCCGCCAACACAGCAGAACCCGGCCCCGTGCCGGTTTTTTGCTTTCAGGGGCCCACGCTGCGGGCCGGAAACCGGTCAGTCCGCCAGAAACAGGCCCTGCAGATCGCTGAGGAAATCAAAACCGCGCTCGGTCGGCGCCACCACACCACCGGCCGACTCGATCAGCCCCTGCTGCACGGCGCGGTCCAGCGCGCCCTGGATGCTGGAGAGCGGCAGCCCGGTGCGGTCCATGAACTGCTGCAGCTCGAAACCGTGGCGCAGGCGCAGCGCGTTGAGCATGTACTCGAACGGCAGATCGCGCCGCGCCACCTCTTCCGCGCTCACCACCGCATCGCCCGCGCGCGCTTTGTCCATGTACAGGCGTGGCTCGCGCGCGCGCACCTGGCGCACCACGCGGTGGGCGAAGCTGAGTTTGCTGTGTGCGCCCGCGCCAATGCCCAGGTAGTCGCCAAACTGCCAGTAGTTCAGGTTGTGCCAGCAGCGGTGGCCCGCGCGTGCGTAGGCCGATACCTCGTAACGCTCCAGCCCCTGCACCGCGGTGAGCTCGGTGATGCGGTCGAGCATGGCGTAGGCGTCGTCGTCCTGCGGCACCTGGGGCGGGAATTTGGCGAACACGGTGTTCGGTTCGATGGTCAGGTGGTAGATCGAGATGTGCGGTGGCTGGAACGACAGCGCGGTGCGGATGTCTTCCTCGCACTGCGCCAGCGTCTGCCCCGGCAGCGCGTACATGATGTCGAGGTTGAAGGTGTCGAAGGCCTGCGCCGCCTCTTCCACCGCGGCGATGGCCTGGGCGCGGTCGTGCACCCGGCCCAGCGCTTTCAGGTGCGCGTCGTTGAAGCTCTGCACCCCGATCGACAGGCGGGTCACGCCGGCCTGGCGGAACGCGCGGAAGCGGTCCTTCTCAAAGGTGCCCGGGTTGGCTTCGAGCGTGATTTCGGCGTCGGCATCCAGCCGCAGCAAGGCACGCACGTCACCCAGCAGGCGGTCGATGGCCTCTGGTGAAAACAGGCTGGGCGTGCCGCCGCCAATGAACACGCTGTGCACCGCGCGGCCCCAGATCAGCGGCAAGGCGGCTTCCAGATCGGCGCGCAGCGCGTCCAGGTAGGCCTGTTCGGGCAGGGCCTGGCCGGGTTGGCTGGTGGCGCTCCATTCGTGCGAGTTGAAGTCGCAGTAAGGACACTTCTTCAAGCACCATGGCAGGTGGATGTAGAGCGAGAGCGGCGGCAGGCCCTGCAGCTGCAGCGTGCCCGGGCGCATCCAGTGTTTGAGGCGGTCGGAGGCAGCGTTCATGGCAAGGACACCGCAAAACCGGCGTCGCCGAGCGGCTGGTGTCGCCCCCTGGGGGGTGACGCCGAAGGAGGCACAGAGGGCTTCATGCCATCCACCGTTCGCGCATCAGTTCCAGCATCTGCTGCGCCGCTTTTCCGCGGTGGCTGTTGGCGTTCTTCTTTTCGTCGCTCAGCTGGGCGAAGGTACAGCCAAACTGCGGCAGATACATCACCGGATCGAAACCGAAACCGTTGTCACCGATGGGCTCGCGCGTGATCAGCCCCGGCGCACGGCCGCTGGCCACCAGCGGTTCGGGATCGTCGGCACTGCGCACCGCCACCAGAGTGCTGACCAGGGCAGCGCGGCGGTCATCCACCTGGGCCATCTGCTCCAGCAGGGCGCGCACGTTGTTGGCGTCGCCCTTCTCATAGCCGAACTGCGTGGCGTAGTAGGCGGTGTCCACGCCGGGCAAACCGCCAAACGCCTCCACGCAGAGGCCCGCATCATCGGCCAGTGCGGGCAGACCGCTCGCGCGTGCGGCATGGCGCGCCTTGGCCAGGGCGTTTTCAATGAAGGTGCGGTGTGGCTCGGGCGCTTCCGGGATGCCCAGATCAGACTGGCGCACCAGTTCCACACCGAGCGGCGCAAACAGCGCCTGCAGCTCGGCGAGCTTGCCCTTGTTGTTGGACGCCAGAACGAGTCGCATGGTCACAGGCCGCAGCGTGGGGGCTTCACGCTTCGAGGCTCTGCTTCTGCAGCGCCACCAGTTCGGCCACACCCTTTTCAGCCAGCGCCAGCAAGGCGTCCATTTCCTGGCGGCTGAAGGCCACGCCCTCGGCCGTGCCCTGCACTTCCACAAAGTGGCCAGAGCCGGTCATCACCACGTTCATGTCGGTGTCGCAGGCCGAATCTTCCACGTATTCCAGGTCCAGCAGCGGTATCCCCTGCAGGATGCCGACCGAGATGGCGGCCACATGGTCCTTGATCGGCGAGGTGGCGATCTTGCCTTCGGCCAGCAGCTGGGTCACCGCGTCGTGTGCCGCGATGAAGGCGCCGGTGATGCTCGCGGTGCGGGTGCCGCCATCGGCCTGCAACACATCGCAGTCCAGCGAAATGGTGCGTTCGCCCAGCGCCTTGAGATCAAACACCGCCCGCAACGAGCGGCCGATCAGGCGCTGGATTTCCTGCGTGCGCCCGCTCTGCTTGCCCTTGGCGGCCTCGCGGTCGCTGCGGGTGTGGGTGGCGCGCGGCAACATGCCGTATTCGGCCGTGACCCAGCCTTCGCCACTGCCGCGCTTGTGCGGTGGCACCTTTTCCTCCACCGAGGCGGTGCACAACACCTTGGTGTCGCCAAACTCGATCAGCACCGAACCTTCGGCGTGGATGGTGAACCCCCGGGTGATGCGCACCGGGCGCAGGGCGTCGGCGGCCCGGTGGCCGGGTCGAATGAAATCTGTCATGGGAATCTCAAAAAAAAGTGATCGCATTGTTACGGAGGGGGCCGCCGGAGCGCCAAAGGATTCAACCCAGAACGCGGAGGAACCGGCTTCGCCGGGCCTCTCGCGTTGCCCCCTGGGGGGTGACGCCGCAGGCGGCGCGGGGGGTCAGGAATTCTTTTCGGCTGTGCGCCGGATCGCCTCGTTGATTTCGGCGATCGATTTCTCGATCTCCTCGTCGTCCATGTCTTCAATGGTCGGATCGGCCACGCCCGACTGGATGGTGGAGGCGAACACGCCGTCCTCGATGTCTTCGGTGGACACGCGCGTGGTCTGGAATTCGTCGGGTGTCTCCCACTCCATGGCCAGCACGGTCACGTTGTCACAACGCGGCCCGCCACGCTTGAGCGCCAACTCCACGAGCTCGGGCACCGCCTGTTCCAGCGAGTTTTTCGAGAGCTCGGACACGATCTCCGCGTCTTTGACCGTGCCCCAGAGACCGTCGGAACACAGCAGCACCCGGTCCCCCTGCTGCAGTTGCAGCGCACCCGAAATGTCGTACACCGGCTTGGCCGGAGAGCCCAGGCAGGTGAAAAGAATGTTGCGGTTGATGTGCTCGGTGGCCTTGCCCAGGTGGGCCTGCTGTTCCATGTACGAGTGGTCGCGCGTGCGGGTGAGCAGCTCGCCGTCGCGCACGATGTACAGACGCGAGTCACCGCAGTGGATCCAGTTCATCTGGTTGCGCTCCAGCACCGCGGCCACCAGGGTGGTGCGCGGTGTGTCGAGCATGCCTTTTTCCGCTGCGTAGCGGATGATCTGGTGGTGCGCCGCCATCAGGGCGCTGGAGAGAAATTCCGGCACTTCGCGCACCGTCGGGTTGGCCGTCTTCTGGAAATAGGCCGAAAAGGTCTGCAGCGCCAACTGGGCCGCCATGGCCCCTTCGGGGTGCCCGCCCATGCCATCGGCCAGCACCAGCAAGCCGGACTCGCGCGTGTAGGCGTAGCCCATGCGGTCCTCGTTGCGCTCACGACCGCCCTGGCGGCTGATCTGGTAAACCGAAAACTTCATCGGAACTTGGTCCCGGCGTCGGTCGACTTGCGTGGCGATTTCTTGCTGTCGGACACGATGTTGTCGAACTGCAGCCGCATCTTCTCGGCCACGGTCAGCTTGGTGTAGCTGCGCTCGGTTTCACGGCTCAGCTCTTTCTGCAGCGCAAACACCGACTGGGGGCGGGAGAGTGGATCGAGCGACATGCACCATTCGACCACCTCGATCAGGTTGTCGGAGTAGACACCGCGCAAACGGGACAGCGCCAGCGACAGGCGGTCTTTTTCGAGCCGTTGTGGCGCGTCGTTGGGCGGGTAGCCCTGCATGCTGGCGTAGATGCAGGCGCCAATGGCATAGATGTCGGTCCACGGCCCCATGCTGGAGTCGCGCCGGTACATCTCGGGCGCTGCAAAACCGGGCGTGTACATGGGCCGGATGAAATTGCCTTCCTTGCTCAACACCTCGCGAGCCGCACCAAAATCGATCAGCACCGAGCGGTTGTCATCGGTCACGAAAATATTGGCCGGCTTGATGTCCAGGTGCAGCATCTTGTGCTGGTGCACGATGCGCAGGCCACGCAGCACCTCGTCGTACAGCGAACGGATGGTGGACTCGCGAAACACCTTCTGCTTCTTGAGATCCCGCGCGGTGATGATGAATTCCTGCAGGGACGAGCCCTCCAGGTAGTTCATGACCATGTAGACGGTTTCGTTTTCGCGGAAGAAGTTGAGCACGCTGACCACCGAGGCGTGCGAGATCTGGGCCAATGCCCGACCTTCTTCAAAAAAGCTCTTGAGGCCCAGGCGGTACAACGACAGCTTCTCGGGCTGCACCTGGGGCAACAGCTCGCCAGGGCCGCGCGTGGCCAGCGAGGACGGCAGGTATTCCTTGACGGCCACTTGCTGGCCTTCGGTGTCCACGGCAAGGTACACCACACCGAATCCACCGGCCGCCAGCTTGCGAACAATACGGTAGCCACCGATCACGGTGTCCGGCGGCAGCGGGGCGGGTTTGACCTTTGACATAATTCGGATGGGTTCCGGAACGCCTCGTTTTGGACCACTCAACCTGATGGGACACAGTTCAATGGCAGTTTACAGCATGACCGGCTACGCCACGGCCCAGACTGGCGGGCCTGGAGGCGCAAACGCCGGCGAACCTGCCCGCGAGAGCACACCCGGCCTGGGCCTGGAAATCCGCTCGGTCAACAGCCGCTTTCTCGACCTCACTTTCAAACTCCCGGACGAGTTGCGCGGCACCGAACCCGCGCTGCGCGAACTGCTGGGCGCCAGGCTCAAGCGGGGCAAGGTCGAGGTGCGGGCCTGGATCGAAGGCAAGACCGACACCGGGCCACGCGCACCCTCGGTGCAGGAACTGCAGAAACTCGTGGGCCTGCAGGACAACGTGCGGGCCTGGCTGCCCACGGCCACCCCGCTGACGGTGGCCGAGGTTTTGCAGCTGACATCGCGCCAGGCCGCCGTTCCGGGGGAGCTGCACGAAACCTTGATCGCCCTGGGACACGAGGGCCTCGACGGTCTGGTGGCGGCGCGCGAGCGCGAAGGCCAGCGCCTGGCCAGCATGCTGCTGGACCGCCTGACACAACTGCGCCAGCTCGCCCAGGACGCCCAGCCCCTGATTCCCCAGCTGGTCGCCCAGCAGCGCCAACGCTTCATCGACCGCTGGAACGATGCCCTGGGTGCCGGCGCCGCATCGGGGACACTGGGCAATGCCGTCACCAACGACATGGCGCGCGACCGCGCCCTGACCGAAGCCACCGCCTTCGCGATCCGCATCGACGTGGCCGAGGAACTGACGCGGCTGGACTCGCACCTCAGCGAAATCGAGCGCCTGCTGACCAAGGGCAACGACATCGGCAAGCGGCTGGACTTCCTGATCCAGGAACTGCACCGCGAAGCCAATACCATGGGTTCCAAGTCATCGAGCCTGGAACTCACGCGTATCTCGGTCGACATGAAGGTGCTCATTGAACAGATGCGCGAGCAAGTGCAAAACATCGAGTAAGCATGGAATACCCTGGAAACCTGTTTGTCGTCGCGGCCCCCAGCGGGGCCGGCAAGTCCAGCCTGGTCAAGGCGCTGATGGAGCTGGACTCGCGTGTCGTGCCCTCCATCTCGCACACCACCCGTCCGCCCAGAGGCCAGGAACTGCACGGCCGCGAGTACTACTTCGTGGCCAAGGAAACCTTCGACCAGATGGTCATTCAGGGGGCGTTCCTGGAATGGGCCATGGTGCACGGAAACCGGTATGGCACGTCCAAACAAGCCATCGAACAACGCATGGCCCAGGGGGCGGACGTGGTGCTGGAGATCGACTTCCAGGGCGCCATCCAGGTCAAACGCATCTTCCCGAACGCAGTGCTGATCTTTATCCTGCCCCCCAGTTGGGAAGAATTGCGCTCGCGGCTGGAGCGGCGCGCGGAAGACAGCGCCGAGGTGATCGAAGTCCGGCTGCAGAACGCCGCCCACGAAATGATGCACGCCAAAGAATTCGACTTCGTTATAATCAACGAGTTGTTCGAGCGGGCCCTGTTTGACCTCAAGGCCATCGTCCATGCCCAGCGGCTCAAGTTCGCCGCCCAGCGTATCGCCCGCAGCGATACCTTCCAGGCGCTCAACATCCACTGATTCACCGCACACCACCGAGGCCCGCACATGGCACGCATCACCGTCGAAGATTGTCTGGAAAAGATCCCCAACCGCTTTCAACTCGTGCTGGCCGCCACCTACCGCGCGCGCATGCTGAGCCAGGGCCACGCGCCCAAGATCGAAAGCAAGAACAAGCCCGGCGTGACCGCGTTGCGCGAAATCGCCGATGGCAAGATCGGTCTGGAAATGCTCAAGAAGGTCCCGCTCTGATCCGTCAGGTGCCCGAAAAAAAGCCCGCTGACTGCGGGCTTTTTTTCGTCTGAACCCACCTCAGGCGGCGCCGATGTTCGGCACCAGCGCCCCGGCGTCCTGACCGGCCCGGTGCGCGGCCGTGAAGGCCAGCATGCGGTCGATGGGCAGTCGGGCGCGCGGAATCAGCGCCGGGTCCACGTGGATCTGATTCAGGCCCTTTTCCAGCACCTGCGCCACGCCGGCCAGGCCGTTCATGGCCATCCAGGGGCAGTGCGCGCAGCTCTTGCAGGTGGCGCTGTTGCCAGCGGTCGGGGCCTCAATGAACACCTTGCCCGGGTTCTGCTGGCGCAGCATGTGCATCATGCCGTTGTCGGTGGCCACGATGAACTCGTTCGCGTCCAGCTCGCGCGCGGCCTTCAGGATGGCCGAGGTCGAACCCACCGCATCCGCGAGCGCCACCACGTCGGCCGGACTTTCCGGGTGCACCAGCACCTTGGCTCTGGGGTGTTCCTTTTTCAGCGCCTCGAGCTCGAAGGCCTTGAACTCGTCGTGCACGATGCACGAGCCGTTCCACATCAGCATGTCGGCGCCGGTTTCGCGCTGGATGTAGCCGCCCAGGTGCTTGTCGGGCGCCCACAGGATCTTGTGGCCCTTGTCCTTGAGCGCCTTCACGATGTCCAGCGCGCAGCTGGACGTGACGAGCCAGTCGGATCGCGCCTTCACCGCGGCACTGGTGTTGGCGTAGACCACCACGGTGCGGTCCGGGTGCTGGTCGCAGAAGGCGCTGAATGCGTCGATCGGGCAACCCAGGTCGAGCGAGCAGTTTGCGTCCAGATCGGGCATGAGCACGGTTTTTTCCGGGCTCAGGATCTTGGCGGTCTCGCCCATGAAGCGCACACCCGAGACCACCAGCGTCTGCGCCGCATGATCACGGCCAAAGCGCGCCATTTCCAGCGAGTCGCTCACGATGCCGCCGGTCTCGACCGCCAGGTCCTGCAGGTCGGGGTGCACGTAGTAGTGCGACACCATGACCGCGTTGCGCTCCTTGAGCAGGCGGCGGATCTTGTCTTTCAACTCGGCGCGCTGCTTAGGACCGGGCTCCACGGGAACCCGCGCCCAGGCGTGTTTGGTCGGGCAGGCCGGCTGTTCGTACTCGACGTCGATGACCACGGGATTGCTCATGTCAGTTGCTCCATCCGCATGGAGAAATCAATCGCCTTGACATCTTTCGTCAGGGCACCGATAGAGATGCGGTCCACCCCGGTTTCTGCAAGGGCACGCACCGTCTGCAGGTTCACGCCGCCCGATATTTCCAGGATGGCACGGCCCGCGTTGCGGCGCACGGCCTCCTGCAGGGTGGGGATGTCCATGTTGTCGAGCAGCACCATCCTGGCGCCACAGGCCAGCGCCTCGTCCAGCTGCTCCAGGGTCTCGACCTCGATCTCGACAAAACGCGCCTGGGGCGCCGTTTCCTGCACCCGCTTCAACACGGCCGCCACGCCACCAGCCGCCGCGATGTGGTTTTCCTTGATCAACACCGCGTCGTAAAGACCGATGCGGTGGTTCACGCCACCGCCGGTTTTCACCGCGTACTTCTGCGCGAGACGCAGCCCCGGGATGGTCTTGCGCGTGTCCACGATGGCCGCGCGCGTGCCCTGGACGGCATCGACGAACACCGCCGTCTTGGTCGCCACCGCCGAGAGCAGCTGCAGGAAGTTGAGCGCGGTGCGCTCGGCGGTGAGCAGGGCCTGGGCATTGCCCTCGATCTCCAGCACCACCTGATCGGCCACGCAGCGCTGGCCCTCGGCCACGCGCCAGGTCAGGCGGGCCTGGGGATCGCAGGCGAGCACGGCCGCCTCCACCCAGGGTGCGCCACAGATCACGGCCGGCTCGCGCGCGAGGATGCGCGCGCGCGCGCCGCGTGCGTGGTCCACCAGGGCCGCGGTGAGGTCGCCCTTGCCCACGTCTTCGGCCAGCGCGCGAGCCACGTCGGCGCGGGCCAGTTCGACCAGATCATCGGCCGTGAATTCAGAGAGGTGTTTCATGGGTCGCAAGCATAACGGGATCGCATATAGTGCCTCCCATCGAAAGCCCACGCAAAGGGGACCCTCATGAGTTCAGTGAAATCCGCCGCCCCGACCAGCGGCACACCCTACGGCACCCTACCGTCGGCCTCGCCCATGCCCCAGCGCAAACCGGTGAGCCTGCCGCGCCTGCAGGAGATGCGCGAGCGCGGCGAAAAGATCACCATGCTCACCGCCTACGACGCCACCTTCGCCGCCGTGGCCGACGCCGCGGGTGTGGAGTGCATCCTGGTGGGCGATTCGCTGGGCATGGTCTGCCAGGGGTTATCCAGCACGGTCGGCGTCACGCTGGAGACCATGCGCTACCACACCGAAAGCGTGGTGCGTGGCCTGCAGCGTGTGCAGGCCACGGCCTGGGTGATCGGCGACCTGCCCTTCGGCAGCTACCACGAGTCGAAAGAACAGGCCCTGCGCAGCGCCGCGGTGTTGATGCACGCCGGCGCCCACATGGTCAAGCTCGAAGGCGGTGGCTGGACCGCCGACACGGTGCGTTTCCTGGTCGAGCGCGGCATCCCCGTCTGCGCCCACCTGGGCCTCACGCCGCAGACCGTGCACGCACTCGGTGGCTATCGCGTGCAAGGGCGGGGCGACGCCGCCGCGCTACAGCTCAAGCGCCACGCGCTGGAACTGCAGGACGCGGGCGCGGCCATGCTGGTGCTGGAGATGGTGCCCGCGGCCCTGTCGCTCGAAATCACCCACCAGCTCAAGACCTGCCACACCATCGGCATCGGTGCAGGCAAGGGCACCGCGGGCCAGGTGCTGGTGATGCACGACATGCTGGGCATCAATCTGGGCAAAAACCCCAAATTCGTGCGCAATTTCATGGAAGGCCAGGCCAGCGTGCGCGATGCCATGGCCGCCTATGTGGCGGCGGTGAAAGACGGCAGCTTCCCCGACGACGCACTGCACGCCTGGTGAACTTGACCCACCCCCGCCGCGCTGCGCGCGGCCCCCTCAAGGGGGCAACACCAGCCGTCTGGCAAAGCCAGCCCGGCGGTGTTCCCCGGTAACTCCCCCTCGGACACACCCATGCAACTCGTCCACACCATCGAAGACCTGCGCGCTGCGCTGCGGCCATACAACTCGCCGGCTTTCGTGCCCACCATGGGCAATCTGCACGAGGGTCATCTGGACCTGGTGCGCACGGCGAAACCCCTGGGCGACGTCACGGTGTCCAGCATCTTCGTCAACCGGCTGCAGTTCGCGCCACACGAAGATTTCGACACCTACCCCCGCACGCTGCAGGCCGACTGCGCACGGCTGGAGCAGGCCGGTTGCGACATCGTGTTCGCGCCGTCGGAGAAGGAGCTGTACCCCGAGCCGCAGGGCTTCAAGGTGCACCCCCCCGCCGAACTCGCCGACATCCTGGAAGGGCACTTCCGGCCCGGGTTCTTCATCGGCGTCTGCACCGTGGTGATGAAGCTGTTCCAGTGCGTGTTTTCCGAGGCCAAAGGCCCACGCCACGCGCTTTTTGGCAAGAAGGACTACCAGCAGCAGATGGTGATCCGGCGCATGGTTCAGCAGTTCGCGCTGCCCATCACCATCGTGGGCGGTGAAACCCAGCGCGCCCCCGACGGCCTGGCGCTGAGTTCGCGCAACGGCTATCTGAACGAGAGCGAGCGTGCCGAGGCGGTGCAGCTGTCGCTCGCACTGCGGGGTCTGGCGCGCGACGCTTTGGCCGCTGCGGCGAGTCTGCCCAACCACCAGTCCGCGCTGGAAGAGAAGGCCATGAGGGCATTGGCGGGGCGGGGCTGGCAACCCGACTACCTGACGGTGCGTCGCCGACAAGACCTGCAGACGCCCACTGCGGCAGACGCGACCACCCCCGGAGCCCTCGTGGTGCTGGGTGCTGCGCGCCTGGGCAACACCCGATTGATCGACAACTTCGAGATTTAGACCCACCCCCGCGCCGAACTTCGCCTGTCACACCTTCAAGAAGGCCGCTCGCATCGCCTCTTGGGGGGGACGCGCCCTTAGGCGCGGCGCGTGGGAGGGGTGGCCTCATCCTTCGGGTCGCGCCCCATCAGGGCGGCCACAGCCTGTGCTGGCTGCAACTGACCATCCAGCAAGGCCACCACGCCGGATGAAATCGGCATGTCCACGCCCAGCAGGCGCGCGCGCTGCACCACGGTGCGGGCACTGTAGACGCCTTCAGCCACATGGCCGAGTGAGTCCACCGCCTGCCGCAGGCTCAGGCCGCGCGCCAGCAACTGGCCCACCTTGCGGTTGCGCGACAGGTCCCCGGTGGCGGTAAGCACCAGATCGCCCAGGCCCGAGAGGCCCATGAAGGTTTCGGCCCGGGCCCCGAGCGCCAGCCCCAGACGTGTCATTTCCGCCAGACCCCGCGTGATGAGCGCGGCCCGCGCGTTGAGGCCGAGATCGAGCCCATCGCACAAGCCGGTGGCGATGGCCAGCACGTTTTTCACCGCGCCACCCACCTCCACCCCCACGATGTCGTCGTTCGCATACACCCGCAGCGTGGGGCCGTGGAAGGCGCTCACCAGCGCCTCGCGCACGCTCGCGTGCTCGCTGGCCGCCACCAGCGCGGTGGGCTGGCCGCGCGCCACTTCCAGCGCGAAACTGGGGCCACTGAGCACGCCGGCACTGAGACCAGGGGCCACACGGGCACGGATTTCGTGGCCGAGCAGACCCGTGGAGGTGTCGCCATCCTGCGGCGCTTCAAACCCCTTGCAGAGCCAGGCCACCGGCGCGGTACAGCCGGCCAGGCGCTCCAGCATGCCGCGCAAGCCGGCCATGGGCGTGCCCACGACCACCAAGTCGGCATCGACCAACCAGGGCTGATGCAGGTCCATCGCGCCACCGGCCAGTTCCAGACCAGATGGCAGTGCGACGCCCGGCAGGTAACGCCGGTTTTCCCGCTCGGCCCGCATGCTGGCCACCTGTTGTTCGTCGCGCGCCCAAAGGGTGACCCGGTGCTGGCCCGTCGACTGGCCTGCCGCATTGATGGCCAGCGCCGTCCCCCAGGCGCCGGCGCCCAAGACCACGATGTTCATGACACGCGCGCCGGTTGCAAAGCAGACTTACTGCGTGACGATGCGCGGTGCGTCTTCCGCGGCCTGGGCCTGCTGCTGCTCGTACATGGCCTGGAAGTTGATTTCGGCCAGGTGCACGGGCGGGAAACCGGCGCGCTGGATCAGGTCGGCCACGTTGCTGCGCAGGTAGGGGTAGACGATCTGCGGGCAGGCAATGCCCATGATCGGGCCCATCTGGTCCTGCGGCAGGTTGCGGATCTCGAAAATACCGGCCTGCTTGGCTTCGACCAGGAACACCGTCTTGTCCTTGATCTTGGTCTGCACCGTGGCCGTGACACAGACCTCGTAGACACCGTCGGCCACCGGGTTGGCTTCCACACCCAGCTGGATATCCACCGACGGCTGCTCCTGCTCCAGCAGGATGGCCGGCGAATTGGGTTGCTCCAGCGACGCTTCCTTGAGGTAAACGCGCTGAATCTGGAATACGGGTTCTTGGTTGTCGGCCATGTTGCTCTCTCGGGTAATCTGGAAAAAACGAAACCCGCCGGGGACAAGCGTTCCCACAGCGGGCACCGGGGGCGATTATGTCAGCCCGCCATGTCGGGCCTTTGCGCCCATTCAACCGCCCAGCGGGGCATTTCGCCGGAGCTATCGATCTCAAGCCTGCAGCAGCGGCATCAGTCCACCCTGGCCATCAAGCGCGTGCAAGTCGTCACAGCCCCCCACATGCGTCTGCCCGATGAAGATCTGCGGCACGCTGGTGCGGCCCGTGAGTTCCCGCATGTGGGCCCGCAACTCGGGCTGTCCATCCACGAACACCTCTTCCAGATCGGTCACGCCGCGCTTTTCCAGCAGGGCCTTGGCCCGGCTGCAGTAGGGGCAATAAGCGCTGGTGTACATCTTGACCGTGGCCATGCGAATTCCTGTCAATGGGGGTGAAAAAGAAGTGTCCGGAGAACGATCAGGCCTTCTCGACCGGCAGGTTGGCCGAGCGCCAGGCGCCCATGCCACCCGCGAGCGAATGGGCGTTTTCGTAGCCCAGCTTCTTGGCCATCGCCACGGCCCGGTTCGAACGCATGCCCGAGGCACAGACCAGCACCACCGGCGTGGCCTTGTTCTTGACCAGGCCCGGCAGCTTGGCTTCCAGTTCGGACAGCGGCACGTTTTTCGCCCCCACCACATGGCCGGAGGCGAATTCGTCGGCGCCGCACACGTCCACCACCACCGCTTTGTCCCGGTTCATCAGCTGGACCACCTGCGTCGCACTCAGCGACCCGGCCCGCCCGCCTCCCGTGACCGCGGGCCACACCAGCATGGCACCGGCAGCAAACGCCACCGCAATCAAAATCCAGTTTTCAATAAAAAAACTCACAGGAACACCTTTCAGTTAAGCCTGGGATTTTAGAATGTCCGGCTGAGCTCCGCAGACAGCCCCGCTGTGGGGTGCGCCACCCGGCTTTGTGCCATTCACTGTTTTTCACCGCCCATGCACAAACTTGTCCTGATTCGTCACGGCGAATCCACCTGGAATCTCGAAAACCGCTTCACCGGCTGGACCGACGTCGATCTGACTCCCCTCGGGCTGGAACAGGCGAAGAACGCGGGCCGGCTGCTGCGGGCCGAAGGCTACGACTTCGATCTGGCCTACACCAGCGTGCTCAAGCGCGCCACGCGCACGCTGTGGCACGTGCTCGACGAGATGGACCGCACCTGGTTGCCCGTGGCCCACAGCTGGCGCCTCAACGAGCGCCACTACGGTGCCCTGCAGGGCCTGAACAAGGCGGACATGGCGAAACAGTACGGCGACGAACAGGTGCTGATCTGGCGCCGCAGCTACGACACCCCGCCGCCAGCCCTGGAAGCGAGCGACCCCCGCTGCGAGCGCAGCGACCGCCGCTACGAGAAGCTCAAACCCGAGGAAGTGCCGCTGACCGAGTGCCTCAAGGACACCGTGGCGCGTGTCATGCCGTTCTGGAACGAAGCCATGGCCCCGGCCATCCGCTCGGGCAAACGGGTGGTGGTCGCCGCGCACGGCAACAGCATTCGCGCCCTGGTGAAATACCTCGACGGCATCAGCGACGCCGACATCGTGGGCCTGAACATCCCCAACGGCATCCCGCTCGTCTACGAGCTTGACGCCGAACTCAAGCCGCTCAAGAGCTACTACCTGGGCGACGCCGAAGCGGCGGCCAAGGCAGCGGCGGCCGTGGCGGCCCAGGGCAAGGCCTGACCCGCCCGCCGGGCGGCGGGAAACCACGGCACCCAAGGAGATGGAACCGAAATCCCCGACCGTGCTCCAAGGTGTATATTGGTTCGCCAGCGGGCCAAATCGTGTCTCGCTGGCTATTTTTTAGGGTGTTTCGATGGGTAAACAAATGAGTCACAAGCTGAAAATCGTGGGCTGGGTGGCCATTGGCGCGGTGGCCGGGGCCTTGACCACGGTGCAGTTGCAGGCTGTGGCGCGTGGAACCCTCGCGCCCCTGCCACTGGAAGAGCTTCAACAGCTCGCGGCCGTGTTTGGCATGGTCAAGAGCGACTATGTGGAGCCGGTGGACGAGAAAAAGCTCATTTCCGAAGCCATTTCGGGCATGGTGGCCAGCCTGGACCCTCACTCCCAGTATTTCGACAAGAAGTCCTTCAAGGATTTCCGCGAAGGCACCAGCGGGCGCTTTGTCGGTGTGGGCATCGAAATCACCATGGAAGACGGCCTGGTCAAGGTGGTCTCGCCCATTGAAGACTCACCGGCTTTCCGCGCCGGCCTCAAGACCGGCGACCTGATCACCAAGATCGATGACACCATGGTCAAAGGCCTGGCCATCAACGACGCTGTCAAGCTCATGCGCGGCGAGCCTCGCACCAAGGTGCTGCTGACCATCTTCCGCAAGGACGAAAACCGCAGCTTCCCGGTCACGATCACGCGCGAGGAAATCAAGACCCAGAGCGTCAAGTCCAAAATGATCGAACCCGGCTATGCATGGGTCCGCGTGTCGCAGTTCCAGGAACGCACCATCGAGGACTTCGCGCGCAAGGTCGAAGAGATCTACAAGGCCGACCCCAAGCTCAAGGGCCTGGTGCTCGACCTGCGCAACGATCCGGGCGGTCTGCTCGACGCTGCGGTGGCGCTCTCGGCCGCCTTCCTGCCCGAGGGCGCGACCGTGGTGTCCACCAATGGCCAGCTCGAAGACAGCAAGTTCATCTACAAGGCCGCGCCACAGCACTACCTGCGCCGCGGCGGCGCCGACCCCATCAAACACCTGACCGAAGCCACCAAGGGCGCGCTGCGCACGGTGCCGCTGGTGGTGCTGGTCAACGAGGGTTCGGCCTCGGCCAGTGAGATCGTGGCCGGCGCCCTGCAGGACCACAAGCGTGCCACCCTCCTGGGTAGCCAGACCTTCGGCAAGGGCTCGGTGCAGACCGTGCGTCCGCTCGGCCCCGACACAGGACTCAAGCTCACCACCGCGCGCTACTACACCCCCTCTGGCAACTCGATCCAGGCCAAGGGCATCGTGCCCGACGTGATGGTGGACGAAACGCTGGAAGGCAACCTGTTCGCCGCCCTGCGCACCCGCGAAGCCGATCTGCAAAAGCACCTGGGCAATGGCAAGGACCCGAGCACGGAAGTGCAACCCATGACCGACGCACGCCGCGCCGAGGAACAGCAGCGCGAAGAGGCTCGTGAGCAGGCCCGCAAACGGCTGGAAGAGGAGTCCAAGAAGAACCCCGGCCAGCGCCTCGTGCCCGAGTTCGGCAGCGACAAGGACTTCCAGTTGCAACAGGCCATGAACCAGCTCAAGGGCCGTCCGGTGATGGTCAGCAAGACCCTGACCGTGCGCACCGAAGAGAAGAAAGAAAACTGAGTCCACGGCGGCCCGGCGCCGCCGCCATCGACCTTGAACGACGCACAGCTCCTGCGCTATTCGCGCCACATTCTGCTCAACGAACTGGGTGTCGAGGGCCAGGAGCGGTTGTTGGCGTCTCACGCGCTGGTGATCGGCGCGGGAGGGCTGGGCTCACCGGTGGCGCTCTACCTGGGCAGTGCGGGCGTTGGGCGCATCACGGTGGTGGACCACGACGTGGTGGACGAAACCAACCTGCAGCGCCAGATCGCGCACAACCTCGCGCGCGTGGGCAGCCCCAAGGCCGCCTCGGTGCGCGAGGCCGTCGCGGCCATCAACCCCGATGTGATCGTCACGCCCATGATCCAGCGCGCCGATGCGGCGCTGCTCGATGCCCTGGTGCCCGATGCCGACGTGGTGATCGACTGCACCGACAACTTCGCCACACGCCACACCATCAACCGGGCCTGCGTTCGGCATCACAAGCCGCTGGTGTCGGGCGCTGCCATCCGCATGGACGGCCAGCTCAGCGTGTTTGATCAGCGCACGCCGGGCAACCCCTGCTACGCCTGCGTGTTCCCCGAAACATCGGACGTGGAAGAAACCCGTTGCGCCACCATGGGGGTGTTCGCGCCGCTGGTGGGCATCGTGGGCACCATGCAGGCGGCCGAAGCGCTCAAGCTGCTCACCGGCCTGGGCTCGCGCCTGACGGGACAGCTGCTCATGATCGACGGGCGCGACATGGCGTTCAACCAGATCGCCCTGCCTCAGAACCCGCTGTGCGCCGTGTGCGGCCACCCGCACCGCTGACGCCACCAGGGCCCGATCAAGGCAGCGGGCACGGTCCGTGACGCTGGCGGAAGTCGCGCGGCAACTCGGCCGACGCATCGCTCTGAAAAATGCCCATGCGCTGTTTGCGCGCCCACGCTTCCTGCTGGGCGTACGGCCCCAGGCTGCGCCTCCAGCGGTGCGACCAGGCGTGGCCCTGGAGCACCAGCCGGGCCGCCACATCCGTGCCCGAGTGGGTCAGCCGCACCAGGGCACGGCCATAGGTGTCGTGGTGGCGCTCATGCACAGTGACCACCTGCTCCAGCACACGCGCCGCCAGCGCGTCGCGCGACGCCATGCCCCCGTCCTGGCAGATTTCCGGTGCATCGATACCGTCCAGCCGCAGCTTGCGGTAACGGCCGCCCGCGAGCGGCTTCACCCACAGCGTGTCGCCGTCGGACACGCGCGTCACGCGGGCTTCGTACACCGTGGGCAAAGTCGGAGTCTCCACACCAGCGACCCCCTCTGCGTTGGCGGCGGTGTGCGCCACCAGCAACGCGAGCAGCCATGGCCCGGAGCCCAAGCGGGCAGTCAACAGAACCCGAGCGGGTCCGATCAGGGAAAAATGCATGCCCCGAGTCTGCCACCATCCGTGTCGGGAACCGGGACCACCCGGCTTGGCGGGTGGTGGTTCAGACCGCCATGTAGCGCCCTGGCCGGTGGTTGATGGCCAGGGTCATGTTGAGCACCACCGCGCCCACCACCGACCAGACGATCTGCGTCCAGTCCACCACGGCAAACGCGGCCAGCACGATCGTGCAGTCCATCGCCATCTGCACATGACCGGCGCGCCAGCCAAAGCGCTCCTGCAGGAAGAGCACCAGCACGTTGAAGCCGCCCAGGCTGGCACGGTGGCGAAACAGCATCAGCATGCCCGCGCCGGTGAGCAGCCCGCCCGCCACCGCGGCGAAAGCGGTGTTGAGCTCGCCGATGGACAGCCAGGCCGGAACCCATTGCGCGAAGACCGAAAGCAGTGCCACAGCGGCAAAGGTCTTGAGCGTGAACAGCGGCCCCATGCGCTTCCAGGCCAGACCATAAAACGGCAGGTTGATCAAAAAGAACACCAGGCTGAAGTTCCAGCCGGTGGCGTAGTGCAACAGGAAAGCGAGCCCGGCGGTGCCACCGGTGAGCAGACCGGCCTGGCGGAACAGCACCACGCCCAGCGCCACGAACAGCGTGCCCGTCAGCAACGCCTGCACGTCCTCGTGCGGCTGGTGGCGTGTTGACGGCGCAGCACCCGCCACGGGGGTGGCGCCAGAGCGAAAGCGGGACAACAAGGACGACACGGACATGGGATGGACGGACGGATGAATGGCTGACCCACAGGAAGGGGCCCAGCGGCGCAGTGTCGCCGATGGATCGGCCGGCAACATTGACGCAGGTCAGTCCCACGGCATGCAGGCAGTCCCCGCCGTCATGAGGTGCGCCCACCGCCACATGGGGGGGAACCCATCGGACGCGCCGCCAGTGCCGCTGGCGGACAGGGACCCGGGGGCTCAGACGTCGTCGGCCAGGCTGCGCTGCAGGCGGTGGCCCAGGGCCTTGTAATCCGCCGGATGCAGGCGCTTGAGGCGCAGCAGACCGGCCTCCACGTCCCGGGCCAGGGCGGCCGCGTCTTGGGTCTTGACCTGTTCGATGTCGGCCTGGATCTGTTTGAGCCGCTGCAGGGCCTCGCGCGCCGCCTTCGTCCGCGGCGGCGTCTGCTCGGCCTGCTCCACCAGCACCTCGGCGATCAAGCCCAGTTGACGGCCGTAGCTCGCCACCTCGAAAGCCTGGCGCTCGATCCGCGCGTCACCCGCCGAGGGATCGATACCGTCAAAGAACCAGCGCGTGTCCGGTTCGATGCGCTGCGCCACGCTGCCGCTGAACGGAAAGTGCAGCTGTGGCGCGAACAGAAACAACCATGGAAACATAAGCACCTCCCTGAATCGGAACCACAGCTTACGCCGACCGCCGGCCACAGGGAAGGCTTGTGGAGGGGCTGGTCAACCCCGCCGTCACCGCTTGCCCAGGCCCCTCCGGCCTGCGCGGATGGACGGGTTCAGGCCGTGACGATCCAGCCTTCGAGGGGATCGAAGTCGGGCAGACCCCAGCGCGGGTGGCCGGTCTGGTGCTGGCGCAGTGCCCAGGCCGCCTGCGCCATGCACAGCACGGCATCGAGGCTGTCGCCACTGGCATCGTCGGCCAGGGCGTCGCGCTGCCCGTGCGTGAGCTTCAGGCGCAGGCCTGCGGCTTGCAGCAGCGACGCCTGGCCGTTTTCCAGGGCATTGATGAGGGTGCGGCGGGCAATCAACCGGGCGGGCGTCTGGCGGGCCCTGTCGTCGCTCTTGTACGACGCGGTGCCCAGCACGCTGCGCGCCAGCAAGCCGGGGTAGGCCTCCAGCGCAATGCGTGCCGGGTCGCCTTCGCACAGGCCCGGCAGGCTCACGCCGGCCTTGATCAGCCTGGGCACGCCCGCGTGCAGCATGAACGCCACTGGCGGGTTGACCCACTTCATGCTGGGACTGGAGCCGGCCGGGCCGTCGGTGGCGCGGTGGGCAAATTTTCCACCCACCGGTCGCGCGTCGCAAAAGGCGGCAAAGGCCTCACGAACCTCTGCGCGGCTCAGGCCGGCATAGTGCGCCATGCAGGCGCGCCAGTCGGTGGGCCAGCCGAGTGTGGTCACCAGCTCGCGCGACAGCCCAAAAGGCAGGTCGAATCCACCCACCCAGACCCCGGGCGCGGCCAGGCGCTCGCTCCAGGCCTCCAGCGTTTCGAACCGCTCGAGCGCTTGCAGCAGCAGACGGCCCCGGTCCACACGGCCCACCGCCAGTGTGATGGGCTTGCGCCGTGACGGGGCGCTGGTGAAGTCGCAGCCCAGCAGCAAGGGGTCGGTGGGTTCAGGCATGAGGGGGCTTGCGACGGGGGTCATGGTTTCATCCCAGCGCCAAGGCCGTCACACCGGCGGCAATGCACAACGCGCCCAGCACACGGGCCACGCGGTCGCCTTCGCCCAGCAAATGGCCTCCGATCAGGGCGGCGAACAGCATGGACACTTCGCGCGCCGGCGCCACGTGTGACAACGGCGCTTCGCGCATGGCGTACAGCACCAGCACGTAGGCCACCGGGCTGATCACCGCCACCAGCATGGCGTAGCGCCATTGCCGGTGCCACAGTTGGGCCGCGGTAGGAAGGTCACGCAGCACGGCAGGTGCGAGCAGCGCCACGCGCACGAAGTTGCCCATGTAGTCCACCAGGATAGGCGACATCAGCAGAAACTTGACCGCATAGCCATCGACCACCGTGTACGACGCAATGAAGGCGCCGGTGAGCAGGCCGTAGCGCATGCCCTTGAGCACCCGCTGGCGCGCTTGCGGGTCTTGCGCCGCGCGCAGCAAGCCAGGCCCACCGGCGATCAGGAACACACCGCCCACCACGCCCGCGATGCCCGCCATCCCCAGTGCCGACACGCGTTCGCCCAGCAGCGCGATGGCCACCAGCGATGACAGCAGCGGCCCCGAGCCGCGCGCCACCGGGTACACCACCGTGAGATCGGCCTTGCGGTAGCCACGCAGCAAGATGACGTAGTAGAAGACATGCAGCACACCGCTGGCGACCACCAGCGCCCACTCGGCGCGCCCCCAGGTTGGCACCACGTCGCGCCCCAGCCACCAGCCCAGTGGTGCCCAGAACAGCATCATGATGAAAGCGGTGAAGAAGGCGAAGCGCGCATCGCCTGCGGCTTTCTTGGCCACGATGTTCCAGCCGGCGTGGATCAGGCCAGCGAGCACGATGAGAGCAAAGGCGTTAAGCGACATGGCATGCACAAAAGGCTGCAAACCCTGCCGGGCAATGGCAAGACTCAAGCAACGTTATCGCCTCAAAGGCCGATCAGAGTTCACTGGTAAAAGGAGCGGGCCCCGCTAAAACGAAGGCCACATCCCTCTCCGGAGCGCTGTGCCTCATTCCAGAGATACCGTGGAACCGGCTCCGCCGGGCCACTGGTATCGCCCCCTTGAAGGGGGTCGCGCGCAGCGCGGCGGGGGTGAGCTCAGGCCCTTCCGATGATGCTGGCGGTGGCCATCAGCTCTTCGAGCAGGGCCAGCGAGACCTTGCCCGAGACGCTGTAGGGATCGAACTCCGGGCGTTCGGAGTACTTGAGCACGATGGAGGTGTTGAGCTTGGAGAGGTTGACCTGTCCCATGGTCCAGCCACCAAAGCGCCGCTCGCTGATTTCCTCGAAATGCAGCAGCACCACGTCGGTGTGGCGCGGGTCGGCCACGATGTGGTTGTAGAGCGTGTTGACGGCGTTGCGTCCGCCTTCGATGGCCTGCAGGAACACGCCACCGCCGTAACACAGCACCCCGGTGATGCCGTTGTGCATGTTGTGGGCACGCGAAACGTCCAGGATGGATTCGATCGCCTTGGAGCAGTCCTTGTCGATCGCTCGGCTGACGTAAAGCAGGCGTACCAGCATGGTGTCTTTCAGGAGTTTCGAGGAATGAGCGAGAGGAATTCGCGGCGCAGGTTCGGGTCTTTCAGGAACACGCCGCGCATGACCGAGTTGATCATCTTGCTGTCCATGTCCTTCACGCCGCGCCAGGCCATGCAGTAGTGGCTGGCCTCCATGACGATGGCCAGACCGTCGGGCTGGGTCTTTTCCTGGATCAGGTCGGCCAGTTGCACCACGGCCTCTTCCTGGATCTGCGGGCGGCCCATGATCCATTCGGCCAGGCGCGCGTACTTGGACAGGCCGATCACGTTGGTGTGTTCGTTGGGCATGACGCCGATCCAGATCTTGCCGATGACCGGGCAGAAGTGGTGGCTGCAGGCGCTGCGCACGGTGATCGGGCCGACGATCATCAGCTCGTTGAGGTGCTCGGCGTTGGGGAATTCGGTGACGCTGGGCCCGTGCACATAGCGGCCGTTGAACACCTCTTTCAGGTACATCTTGGCCACCCGGCGCGCGGTGTCGCCGGTGTTGTGGTCGCTCTCGGTGTCGATCACCATGCTGTCGAGCACGCCCTGCATCTTGACGGTGACCTCGTCGAGCAGTTGCTCCAGCTCGCCGGGCTGGATGAACTCGGCGATGTTGTCGTTGGAATGGAAACGGCGGCGAGCGGCCTGGACGCGCTCGCGGATCTTGACGGAGACGGGCACACCCTGGTCATCGTCTGGGGGGGCGGCGGTGGTCATGGGGATTTCGGTTTTCATGAGCATGGGGCATGCTATCACCAGGCCTGAAACCGGCGAATACCAGGCGGTCAGCAGGGGCCTTTGGGTCTTGGTTTCAGTAGCGGTGCCCGGTGATGAACAGCAGCGCGCGCATCACGCCAAACGCCAGCCGGTCAAGCACGCGCTGGCGCCACGGGCGCTGCCCGAGCGCGCGGGCGCTGAGTGTCTGGCCGCTGCGCTGCAACAGGGCCTCCAGGTGTTCGTGCAACTGCGAGGCGAAACGCCGGTCGGTGGTCATGACGTTGGCCTCGCGCGCGAGCAGCAGGGACAGCGGGTCCAGGTTGGTCGAGCCCACCGTGGCCCAGCGCCGGTCCACCACCGCCACTTTCGCGTGCAGCGCGCTGGGTGCGTATTCGTGGATCTCGATGCCGGCGCTCAGCAGCCGCTGGTACACCGGGCGCGCCGCGTGGTACTGCAGAAAGTGCTCGTAGCGCCCCTGCAGCAACAGCCGCACCCGCACCCCGCGCGCGGCCGCCATCGTGAGCGCGCGGCGCAGCTTGCGCCCGGGGATGAAATAGGCGTTGACGATCACGACATCCTGCCGCGCCTCGCCGATGGCCTTGAGGTAGGCGCGCTCGATGTCGTGCCGGTGGCTGACGTTGTCGCGCAGCAGCAGACAGGCCCGGGCGTCGTCCACCCCGAAGTGGAATGCCCCCTCCCCCGCTCCGGTCAGCGGCTCGCCATGGCCAAAGGCCGATCCGCTGTGCGCCTCGAACCGCTGCAGCAGACGCGAAAAGTCGCCCACGGGCAGGGTTTCCCGCAGCGCGTCCCAGGCCGCCATGAACTCCCGCTGGCGCGCCTTGCGCACCGCCTGCAGCCGCCACCAGAGCTGTTCCATGGTCTCCACCATGTCAGCCACCAGCGGGCCGGCCACCCGCAGCGAATAGTCCAGCCGTGGCGCGGTCAGCCGCCCCAGGGCCACGTCGTCCTGGTCGTCGATGATGTTGATGCCGCCACAGAACCCGACCGTGCCGTCCACCACGCAGAGCTTGCGGTGCAATCGCCGCCAACTGCTCGGGATCAGCAGGCCCAGCCGCCCCAGCGGGGCGTACACGCGCCAGCGCACCCCGGCGGCATCAAAGCGGCGCCGCCATTCGGGTGGGACTTGCGGCGTGCCCACGCCATCCACCACCAGGCGCACCAGCACGCCGCGCCGCGCGGCACGCTCCAGCGCCTGCGCCACGCTCAGCGCCGAGCCGGCGAATTCGAAGATGTAGGTTTCCAGATGCACCACCCGGCGCGCGGTGTCCATGGCCTCCACCAGTGCCGGGAACAGGGTCTCACCCCCCTCCAGCAGCAGCAACTGATGCCCGCCCTGCATGGCGCCCAAGCCCGGTCCACACGCCTTGGGTGGGGTCGGGTCGCTGCGGCGCGCGGTGGTCACAGCTCCAGCTCGGCGATCAACGGCAGGTGGTCCGACATGCGCGCCCAGGCGCGGCCGTGCGGCACCTGGGCCGAGACCGGTCGCAGGCCGCGCACGTACACGCGATCCATGTGCAGCAACGGCAGGCGTGAGGGGTAGGTGGGCAGGCGGATGCCGTCAAAGGTGTGCAGGTCCAGCTCGGCCATGGGCCGGTGCAGCTGCACGCCCCAGTCGTTGAAGTCCCCCGCAACGATCAGCGGCGCGCCGGCGGGCACCTCACGCGCCACGTACTGGCCCAGGCGCTGGACCTGGCGTTCCCGGCTGGCGTGGATCAGGCCGAGATGCACCACCACCACGTGCACGTCCTTGCCGTCCACGAGCAGCTGCACGTGCAGCAGCCCGCGCTGCTCGAACCGGTGGTCCGACACGTCGGAGTGCCAGCTCTCGATCACCGGCCAGCGCGACAGCAGGGCGTTGCCGTGCTCGCCGTGGCGCGTGATGGCGTTGGTGCGGTAGACCGCCTCGTAACCGTCGGGGGTCAGGTAGTTGGCCTGGTCCAGATCGGGCCAGCGGGTGAAGTGTTTTTCCAGCTTGCGGTTGTGGCGGCGCACCTCCTGCAGGCAGACGATGTCGGCGTCGAACTGCTCCACCGCATGAAACAGGTTGTGGATCTCCAGCCGGCGCGCGGGCCCCAGGCCCTGCACGCCCTTGTGGATGTTGTAGGTGGCCACACGCAGGATGCTCATGCGCGCAATGATCGCATGTTGGCGCGGCCCGGTGTGCGGGCCCGGTGGCTCAGAACCCGCTTTCCCGGATCACGACCGACGCCACCTGGCGCAGGGCGCCCATCAGGATCGAGTCGGCCCGGCCCTCGATGCGCACCCGCACCGTGGCCGCCTGGTCCGTCACCAGCGGCTCGTCCAGCACCACCCGCACGCGGAACAGGGCGTCGCGCGCCACCGGCACCGGTGCCTGCCCGGCGGTCGACGCCTCCTGGACGGTGGCGATCGGCCCGCCGTTGCGGGCGTCGAGCATGGGGCTGGGCAGGACCGTGGTCCTCGACACGTCGATCGCGGCGATATGCCCCCCGGTCCAGGCCGTGGGGTCGGACAGCAGGCGCGCCCGCACGGCCTGGCCGACCTCGATCCGCGCCAGATCGGCCTCGGGGATGTAGGCATCGATGACCCACTGCTGGTGGTCCACGATCATCGCCAGCGGCTGGCGCGACTTGACCCAGACCCCGGGAGCCAGCGCATGGTCCAGATCGCGCAGCTCGCCGTCGAACGGCGCGCGCAGCGTCAGCCGCTCCAGCTCGTCCTCGCTGAGTTTTTCCTCGGCTTCGAAATAGGCCTTCTGCGAGGTCAGCAACTGGCGCTGCGATTCGCCGTCGGGCACCCCCATCAGGCCGACAATCTGGCTTTCGCGGGCCTGCGCCAGCGCACGCGATCTGTCTTGGGCGATGCCCAGCGCCGAGGAGTCCAGCACGAACATGACGTCCCCCGCCTTGAACCGGCGCTGCTCGGGCACGGAGACGATCTGGGCAGCGAACGGCGAGTGGATGAGTTGCTGGTTGTCGGCATGGACCCAGCCAAAGCCCATCACGCGGCTGTTGAACGGAAACACCAGGATGGCCAGCAGCATCGCGCCCAGCACCCACAGGCGGCGACGCCGGGGGCGAGTGATCTCGGCCCGGCGCTCCCGCCAGACCGCCAGCTCCTTCACCACCGGCCGGCCGATGAACCAGTGCAGCTCCAGCGCCATGAGCATGAGGCCCAGCAGCTTGAAGAAGAACACATAGACCAGCACCGCGATGCCGACGAACACCGTCAGCCGATAGACCCAGGTGATCAGCGCGAAGGCGATCAGCAGGCGCCGCTTGCCCAGCGGAAAACTCTCGGGCCATTCGTCCTGCAGACCCAGCAGGGCGCGGCGCAGCCAGACCCGGGCCAGCGCGCTCGAACGCTCGTGCAGGTTGGGCAGGTCCAGGAGGTCGCTGGCGATGAAATAGCCGTCAAAGCGCATGAACGGGCTGGCGTTGACCGCCAGCGTCATCACCCAGCTGGTGGTGGCCAGGAAAAACAGGCCGTTGCGAAACGAACCGTCGGGCGCCAGCGCCCAGGCCAGGGTGGCCAGGCCGGCCAGCGCGAGTTCCACCGCGATGCCCGCGCTGGCGATCACCAGCCGCTGGCGCGCATCCTTCAGGCGCCAGCTCTCGCCGGTGTCGGTGTAGAGCATGGGAAACATGACCAGAAACGCCACCCCCATGTGGGCCACGCGCACGCCGTAGCGGGTGGCGGCAAAAGCGTGCCCCAGTTCGTGCACGGTCTTGGCGAACACCAGCGCCAGCACATAGCCCAGCACGCCGGTCCAGGTCAGGTTGTCCACCAGGGTGTGGGTGAAAACATCCCACTGGCGGGACACCAGGTACACGCCCAGCACGGTGATGGCGCCAAACAGCGCCGCCAGCACCGACAGGTTGAGCCGGGCCAGCAGCGGCTGGATCGAGGCCAGCCAGGCCTGCGGGCGCACCAGCGGCAGGCGGAAAAACAGGTAGTTGTGCACCAGCCATTCCAGCGGCGAGCGCTGCAGTTTCTCGCTGCGGTCCAGCACGCGGGCCACGTCGGTCGGCTTGTCCAGGCGCAGCAACTGGTTGTCCGACAAAAAGCCCATCAGGTGGCGCACGTCCTGCAGCGTGACGTTCAGCGGCGTCTGGGCGTTGACGGTGCGCACCAGGCTGGCCGCGTCGTGGTCCGCCCAGTGCAGCAGAAGCTCGAAGTCGATCCAGCCGATGCGGTAGAAGCGGTTGTTCACCGGGTCCTGGATCACCCAGGCCGGGGTGCCGTCCTCGTTGGGTGCCGCGGGAAACAGGACCAGCTCGTCGCGGATGCGGGGCAGCTCCACCGGCTTGGCACCACCGACCTTCACCTGCCCGTGCAGGCTGGGCGCGGGCATGGCGCCGGCGTTCACAGGCCGGTCCATTCCCGCACGCTGGCGATGGGGCGGCGGAACAGGTAATAACCGAGCAGCACCCAGTCGCCCGAGATGCGCGCGGTGCCCCGCAGGCCGATGCGGGGCAGCTCGGTGCCGGGTTCAAACCCGGCACGCAGGCGGTAGGAGGCCACGCCGTCGGGGCTCACCGAGGCCTGGTAGCTGGCCTCGATCAGGCGACCCGCGCGCGGACTCAGCGGCTCGGTGTGCAGGAACAGGCGCACCGGCGCGTCGGTTTCGAGGTTGATTGCATCGGACACGGCCAGCCAGACCAGGATGCCGCCGTCCTCGGGCCGCGCCAGCTGCATCACACGTTCACCCGTCTGCACCGGCCGCCCCAGCCAGTCGTTGGTGTCGGCGAAGATGGCCACGCCATCGCGGTCCGCCCGCACCTCGACGCGCTGGGCCTGGGTGTCCACGGCGGCCAGCTCGGCCTCTTTCTCCCGCACCCGGCCGAGCGCAACGGCCACGTCGGCCTTGCTCTTGGCGTCGTCGAACGCGCGCTGCTGGGCGATGTGCGCATCGGCCTGGGCGATCTCCAGGCCCTTGAGCGCCACCTGGCGCCGGTTGGCCAGCGCCGAGTCGTCCAGCGAAAACAACAGATCGCCCGCCTTCACCCGGGCGTTGGGCGCCACGGCGAAAGAGCCGACCACGCCGTCTTGTGGCGCCGCGACCGCGATCGCATTCAACGCGATCACCTCGGCCGGCGCCAGCACCGACAGCCGCACGGGGGTCAGCATGCTCAGCGCCAGCGCACCCAGCACCAGCCAGCGGTTGCGGCCTTTGAACCCCTGCCGGAGCTGGCTCCAGGTCGGGCGCGAGGTCTGGCTCAGGGCGGCAAAACAGTAGCCGTAGGTGCTGTGCAGGCGCTGCGCGAGTTCCACCGAGGCATCGTCCCAGGGCTGCTCGCGGGCATAGAGCACCACCCCGCGGGCCTTCCCCTGCGGGTCTGGCAGCGGCACCAGCAGCAGGTGTTCGGGCAGCCACTCGGCCCAGCTCTCGGCGTCTTCGCTGGCGGCGTCCGCGAGATCCAGGCGGTGAATGGCGCCATCCGAGGGAAAGCACCTGGCGAACCGCCCGAGCCAGACCGCGAACGGCGATTCGCTGGCCACGCTAACCAGCCCGGAAGCCGCGCTCAGCCGTGGCCGCTCGCCGTCGTATTCAAACAGGGCCGCCTGCCGGTATGGCGTCAACGCATGGGTTTCGTTGACGATGGTGAAGCGCAGGGCGGCGAGGGTCTGCGCTTGCAGCGCGCGGGCTTCGATCTGCAGCAGAACGCCCAGATCCGATACCTCAGACATGGGCCGGGCTCACCGCATGCCGGTGAACTTCGCCACACCGCTCATGCCGGGCAGCAAATCGGGGTGTGTCTTCAACATCGTGGCCTCCAGCTCGATGGTCTGGCTCACCGGGTCGACCCGGCTGTTGATCCGCTGCACGCGCGCGGGGTAGGTGTTGCCGGTTTCATCGATGGTCACGTCGAACGTGTGGCCCATTTTCAGGGTGGCCATCCAGCTCGACGGCACGTTGAGCTTGAGCAGCAGCAGCCCGCTGCGCACCAGTTCCAGCAGGGGTTGGCCCGCGGTGACCGTCATGTGACTGCGCACATGCAGCTTGGCGGTCTGGCCGGCCCAGGGCGCACGGATCGAGCACTGGGAGATCTGGAACTGGTACAGGTCGATCTGCGCCTTGGCCTTGGCCACGGCGCTGGCCGCCAGGGCCACCTCGACATCGCTGGCCTGCTCCAGGCCCTGCATGCGCAGCTTGGCTTCGTACTGGTCGTTCGCGGCCGCCAGATCGGCGTTGGCCATGGCCTGGCGCGCGCGCGGCTCTTCACAGTCCAGGGCGATCAGCACCGCACCCTGCCTGAACGCCATGCCCAGACCGGTGTTGAGCTGCACGATGCGCCCCGGCACCGGGCTGGCCAGCACGGTTTCGCCCGCCGGCAGCACCAGCACCCGCACGGATGTGGCTGCGGCCGCGGGAGCCGCGGGCGCAGCAGCCTTGGCAGGGCTTGCCACGGCCCTGGCCGCTCCGGCCGGGCTGGTCTGGGCCGACGCGCTCAGGGAAAGCGCGCCCAGAAGCAGGGCCGAGCCGGTGGCGCGCCACAGAGATTTGCAGGACATATCAGTCAACATTCAACCAGGATTTGAGTTCGCCGAGATGGGAGTTCATGGCCGCCATGAGGCTGGACTCGTAGACCGAGGCCCGGGCGTTGAGCGGTATGGTAGTCGCGAAACGCGCCCGCTGCGACTGCCCCGCCTCATCGGTCAGGTTCAGCGTCCAGGTGGCTTTCTCCACGCCGTTGCCACCCGCCGACTCGAACGCCAGGTGCAGCGGGGTGCCCTGCTGGGCATCGGTGCCGATCTGGTGGCGGGCCAGCAGCTCGGTCACCAGGGCCGTCATGCGCACCTTTTGCACCGGGTCCTGGATGCCTTCGAGCCGCACACTGACCACCGCGGGACGGCCAAACAGGTTGGACGACATCACAAAGGCGTCGGTCTGCGAGGCCTTCAGGTGGGCGCGCACGCGCTGCGTGAGCGTGTCCAGGTCGTTGCCCTCGAAGTCGTCGGCGATCGGGTCGAAGCCCAGGGTGTTGTACAGCCGCCCGAACGCGATGTGCGCGTTGGCGTAGGCGTTGGCGCGCTGGTAGGCGCCCAGCACGGCACGGGCCTGGGTGCGGATCGCTTCGAGTTCACTCTCCAGCTTGGCCGAGACCGAGGCCTTGGTGTAGGCGGCCAGGCGGGTGTCGACCTGCGAGGCCTGGTCGGCCAGCCGGAAGTCTTCCAGCGCCATGCGGTAGCGCTCGGCGCTCACGCGGGTCTGGGTCAGGATGGCCATGGACAGGGCCATGCGCCGGGTCTCGTCGGTCTGCTCCTGGTATTGCTGGGCCTTCTTGAGCGAGGGCAGGGCCACCAGGCGCATCAGGTTCCAGGCCAGGTTCACGCCGCCTTCGCTCCAGCTGTTGTTGTACAGCAGCTTGTTGGAGTCGTGCTGTCGGCCCAGGTTGAGGGTGATGCCGGGCAGCATGCCGAGCATCTGTTTGCGCGCTTCGTCGGCGGTGATGCGTTTCCTGAAGTCTTCTTCCCGCAGCTCGGGGCGCTGCAGCAGCGCCATGTCTTCGAGTTTGGTGATTTCCTTCGGGGCGGCCGGCAGGGTCATTTCGCTGGCCTCGGCGACCTGGAAGTCCACGCCGGGGGGCACGTTCATCAAGGCGGCGAGTTCGCGTTTGGCGAACTCCAGGTCCTGGCGGCGCTGGTTGAGCAGCACGGTGGCGTCGAGCAGGGCGCGCTGGTAGGCCAGGGCCACGCCCGGGGGGATGATCTTCTGGGTCTCGGCTTCGCGCGAGCGCGCCAGCGCCAGCGAGGCTTTTTGGAGCACTTCGTCGGCCTGGGCGTTGAGCCGCTGCGCGCCCAGGGCGCGCCAGTAGGCCGCGCGCACGTCTTGCAGCATGTTCTGCACGACTTTGCGGCGGCGCTCTTCGGAGATCAGGAACTGGTCGCCTTGCTGGCGTGCGCGGTAGTAGGAGACGCCGAAGTCCAGCGCGTTCCAGCTGAATTCGATGCCGCGCAGGGTGCGGGTGCGTTCGTCGGAGGAGGTCGGGCGGGTGGAGACTTCGCCGTCGAGGATGCCGATGCTGGTGCCGCCGGAGTCGTTGTTGCGTGAGCTGTAGCCCGCGCTGGCCACCAGCTGCGGCAGCATGTCGTGGCTGGTGTGCTCGGCCAGGCCCTGGGCCAGGGCGGACTCCATCTTCTTGAGGCGGTAGTCCAGGTTGTATTTGAGGGCCCGGGCCACGGCCTCTTCCATGCTGATGGCCGCGGTGATGGGGGCCTGGCCGCTGTACATCTTGGCGGTGTCGTGTTTGACGCGCTCGCGCACTTCGTCTTGCGTCAAGGCTTTGGGGGCCACGGTGCAGCCGGCCATGACGGCCGCGCAGGCCAGCACCACCATGCTGCGCGGCAGGAAGCCCGCGGCCTGAAGAGAAATCGATTGCATCTTGCTCATGTCGTTGTCCTAAAGAATCGGATAGAGGGTGTTCGGTTCGGTGTTCAGGCGCTGACCGCAGGGCGTGCCACAGCACGTGTGACGGGGCGCTCGCCACGGGCGCGGTCGTTGGCCAGGCGCTGCAACTGGGCCTTGAACCCGGCCGCGGCCTTGGGTTTGACCGCCGGTTCCTTGTCGTGCGGGGATTCCACCCGGTCGGCTTCGGCCGGGGGGGCCGCGGTGTCGGGCGGCGCGCTGCGTGTCCCGGCGTCGTTGCGCGTTTCACCCGCAGGCGCCTGGGCGGCCCGCGTCTGGGCGTCCAGCGGCGCCGGCGCCCCCAGGGCGAAGGGGTTGAGCAAGGTGGTGGTGGCCGAGCTGTGCGCATCGATCATTGCGCTTCGCACCAGCGACTCCAGTTGCGAGGCACGCACCGCGTGCTGCACGAACAAGCCCCGCTCCATCACGATCGGCTGGTGCCTCACGGCGTGCTGCACGTGCAGCGCAGGCACGATGACCTGCAGATCACCCACATCGCCACGCAATCCAGCGTCGAACATCAGGCTGTCGGGCACCTGTGCCAGGGCCTCGGCCTGCAGCGGGGAGCCTGCGGGGAGCGATCCCAAAGACGTCGACAAACTGCTGCCCGTGTTGGACTCGCCCACCGCGAACGAGACGTGCACCACGGGGCTGGAGGGCGCCAGGGGTTCCGGCGCAGAACTGGGGCCAGGGGTCGGCGACCCTTCCTTGCCGGGCTGGTCCGGTGCATCCGGAGCGGGAGCTGGGGCCGGGGCTGGGGCCGGCGCGGGAGATGGCGTCGGGGTGGGTGCGGGTGTTGGTGCCGGCACCGGTGGGTCGTTGGACGGCGTGACGGTGATGCTCAGCGTGCCCCCGTCGGTGGCGCTGCCGTCGGTCACGGTGTAGTTGACGCTGTCGCTGCCGTTGAAGTTGGCCGGCGGTGTGTAGGTGTAGCTGCCGTTGGCTGCGATCACGATGGTTCCACCGGCCGTGGTCGTGAAGGTGCCGGGCACCACCGTCAGGCTGTCGCCGTCCAAGTCGGTGTCGTTGGCGTCCAGGTCCACCACCGAGGTGAACGGTGTGTCCTCCGCCACCGTGATGGCGTCGTCCACAGCCACCGGAGGATCGTTGGCTGGGTTCACCGTGATGTTCAGCGTGCCCACGTCGGTGGCGCTGCCGTCGGTCACGGTGTAGTTGACGCTGTCGCTGCCGTTGAAGTTGGCCGGCGGCGTGTAGGTGTAGCTGCCGTTGGCCGCGATCACGATGGTTCCGCCCGCGGTGGTCGTGAAGGTGCCCGGCACCACGCTCAGGGCATCACCGTCCAGATCCGTGTCATTGGCATCCAGATCGACGATGGACGTGAACGGCGTGTCTTCCGCGACCGTGATGGCGTCATCCACCGCGACCGGAGGATCGTTGGCTGGCGTGATCGTGATATTCAGCGTGCCCACGTCGGTGGCGCTGCCGTCGGTCACGGTGTAGTTGACGCTGTCGCTGCCATTGAAGTTGGCCGGCGGCGTGTAGGTGTAGCTGCCGTTGGCCGCGATCACGATGGTTCCACCGGCCGTGGTCGTGAAGGTGCCGGGCACCACCGTGAGGCTGTCGCCATCCAGGTCCGTGTCGTTGGCGTCCAGATCCACCACCGAGGTGAACGGCGTGTCTTCCGTCACCGTGATGCTGTCGTCCACGGCCACCGGCGGGTCGTTGGCCGCGCCAACCGAAATGTTCAACGTGCCGATATCGGTGGCCGTGCCGTCGGTCACGGTGTAGTTCACCGAGTCGCTACCTATGTAGTTGGCTGGCGGTGTGTAGGTGTAGCTGCCGTTGGCGGCGATCACGATCGTTCCACCGGCCGTGGTCGTGAAGGTACCCGGCACCACCGTCAGGCTGTCGCCGTCCAGATCCGTGTCATTGGCGTCCAGATCCACCACCGAGGTGAACGGGGTGTCTTCCGCCACCGTGATGGCGTCATCCACCGCGACCGGTGGATCGTTGGCCGGGCCAACTGTGATGTTCAGCGTGCCCACATCGGTGGCGCTGCCGTCGGTGACCGTGTAGTTGACGCTGTCGCTGCCATTGAAGTTGGCCGGCGGCGTGTAGGTGTAGCTGCCGTTGGCCGCGATCACGATGGTCCCGCCAGCGGTGGTCGTGAAGGTCCCGGGCACCACGCTCAGCGCATCCCCGTCCAGGTCCGTGTCATTGGCATCCAGATCGACGATGGACGTGAACGGTGTGTCTTCGGCGACCGTGATGCTGTCATCGACCGCGACCGGTGGATCGTTGGCCGGCCCCACCGAGATGTTCAAAGTTCCGATATCGGTCGCCGTGCCATCGGTCACGGTGTAGTTCACCGAGTCCGCCCCGGTGTAGTTCGTCGGCGGCGTGTAGGTGTAGCTGCCGTTGGCGGCGATCACGATGGTTCCGCCCGCGGTGGTCGTGAAGGTCCCGGGCACCACGCTCAGGGCATCACCGTCCAGATCCGTGTCGTTGGCATCCAGATCGACGATGGACGTGAACGGCGTGTCTTCTGCGACCGTGATCGCGTCGTCGACCGCGACCGGTGGGTCGTTGGCCGGGGTGATCGTGATGTTCAGAGTGCCCACGTCGGTGGCGCTGCCGTCGGTCACGGTGTAGTTGACGCTGTCACTGCCGTTGAAGTTGGCCGGCGGCGTGTAGGTATAGCTGCCGTTGGCCGCGATCACGATCGTCCCACCCTGGGTGGTCGTGAAGGTGCCGGGCACCACGGTCAGGGCATCACCGTCCAGATCCGTGTCATTGGCGTCCAGATCGACGATGGACGTGAACGGTGTGTCTTCTGCGACCGTGATGCTGTCATCGACCGCGACCGGTGGATCGTTGGCCGGGCCAACTGTGATGTTCAGCGTACCGATATCGGTCGCCGTGCCGTCGGTCACGGTGTAGTTCACCGAGTCCGCCCCGGTGTAGTTCGTCGGTGGCGTGTAGGTATAGCTGCCGTTGGCCGCGATCACGATGGTCCCGCCAGCGGTGGTCGTGAAGGTCCCGGGCACCACCGTCAGGGCATCACCGTCCAGATCCGTGTCGTTGGCGTCCAGGTCCACCACCGAGGTGAACGGGGTGTCTTCGGCCACCGTGATCGCATCGTCCACAGCCACCGGAGGATCGTTGGCTGGGTTCACCGTGATGTTCAGCGTGCCCACATCGGTGGCGCTGCCGTCGGTCACGGTGTAGTTGACGCTGTCGCTGCCGTTGAAGTTGGCCGGCGGCGTGTAGGTGTAGCTGCCATTGGCTGCGATCACGATGGTCCCGCCAGCCGTGGTCGTGAAGGTACCCGGCACAACCGTCAGGCTGTCCCCGTCCAGATCGGTGTCGTTGGCGTCCAGATCGACGACGGACGTGAACGAGGTGTCTTCCGCCACCGTGATGGCGTCGTCCACCGCGACCGGTGGGTCGTTGGCCGGACCCACCGAGATGTTCAAAGTTCCGATATCGGTCGCCGTGCCGTCGGTCACGGTGTAGTTCACCGAGTCCGCCCCGGTGTAGTTCGTCGGTGGCGTGTAGGTGTAGCTGCCATTGACCGCGATCACGATCGTGCCACCCTGGGTGGTCGTGAAGGTGCCGGGCACCACGCTCAGGGCATCACCGTCCAGATCCGTGTCGTTGGCGTCCAGGTCCACCACCGAGGTGAACGGGGTGTCTTCGGCCACCGTGATCGCATCGTCCACAGCCACCGGAGGATCGTTGGCTGGGTTCACCGTGATGTTCAGCGTGCCCACATCGGTGGCGCTGCCGTCGGTCACGGTGTAGTTGACGCTGTCGCTGCCGTTGAAGTTGGCCGGCGGCGTGTAGGTGTAACTGCCATTGGCTGCGATCACGATGGTCCCGCCAGCCGTGGTCGTGAAGGTACCCGGCACAACCGTCAGGCTGTCCCCGTCCAGATCGGTGTCGTTGGCGTCCAGATCGACGACGGACGTGAACGAGGTGTCTTCCGCCACCGTGATGGCGTCGTCCACCGCGACCGGTGGGTCGTTGGCCGGACCCACCGAGATGTTCAAAGTTCCGATATCGGTCGCCGTGCCGTCGGTCACGGTGTAGTTCACCGAGTCCGCCCCGGTGTAGTTCGTCGGTGGCGTGTAGGTGTAGCTGCCATTGACCGCGATCACGATCGTGCCACCCTGGGTGGTCGTGAAGGTGCCGGGCACCACGCTCAGGGCATCACCGTCCAGATCCGTGTCGTTGGCATCCAGATCGACGATGGACGTGAACGGTGTGTCTTCGGCGACCGTGATCGCGTCGTCGACCGCGACCGGTGGGTCGTTGGCCGGCGTGATCGTGATGTTCAGAGTGCCCACGTCGGTGGCGCTGCCGTCGGTCACGGTGTAGTTGACGCTGTCACTGCCGTTGAAGTTGGCCGGCGGCGTGTAGGTATAGCTGCCGTTGGCCGCGATCACGATGGTCCCGCCAGCCGTGGTCGTGAAGGTGCCGGGCACCACGGTCAGGGCATCACCGTCCAGATCCGCGTCATTGGCATCCAGATCGACGATGGACGTGAACGGTGTGTCTTCCGCGACCGTGATCGCGTCATCGACCGCGACCGGTGGGTCGTTGGCCGGGCCAACTGTGATGTTCAGCGTACCGATGTCGGTCGCCGTGCCGTCGGTCACGGTGTAGTTCACCGAGTCGCTGCCGTTGAAGTTGGCCGGCGGCGTGTAGGTGTAGCTGCCGTTGGCGGCGATCACGATCGTGCCACCCTGGGTGGTCGTGAAGGTGCCGGGCACCACCGTGAGGCTGTCACCGTCCAGATCGGTGTCGTTGGCGTCCAGGTCCACCACCGAGGTGAACGGCGTGTCTTCGGCCACCGTGATCGCATCGTCCACAGCCACCGGAGGATCGTTGGCTGGGTTCACCGTGATGTTCAACGTGCCCACGTCGGTGGCGCTGCCATCGGTGACCGTGTAGTTGACGCTGTCGCTGCCATTGAAGTTGGCCGGCGGCGTGTAGGTGTAGCTGCCGTTGGCCGCGATCACGATGGTCCCGCCAGCGGTGGTCGTGAAGGTACCCGGCACCACGGTCAGGGCATCACCGTCCAGATCGGTGTCGTTGGCGTCCAGGTCCACCACCGAGGTGAACGGGGTGTCTTCCGCCACCGTGATGGCGTCGTCCACGGCGACCGGTGGGTCGTTGGCCGGGGTGATCGTGATGTTCAGCGTGCCCACATCGGTGGCGCTGCCGTCGGTGACCGTGTAGTTGACGCTGTCGCTGCCATTGAAGTTCACTGGCGGCGTGTAGGTGTAGCTGCCGTTGGCCGCGATCACGATGGTCCCGCCAGCGGTGGTCGTGAAGGTGCCAGGCACCACCGTCAGGCTGTCGCCGTCCAGGTCCGTGTCGTTGGCGTCCAGATCGACGATGGACGTGAACGGCGTGTCTTCGGCGACCGTGATGCTGTCATCGACCGCGACCGGTGGATCGTTGGCCGGCCCCACCGAGATGTTCAAAGTTCCGATATCGGTCGCCGTGCCGTCGGTCACGGTGTAGTTCACCGAGTCCGCCCCGGTGTAGTTCGTCGGCGGTGTGTAGGTGTAGCTGCCGTTGGCTGCGATCACGATGGTTCCACCGGCCGTGGTCGTGAAGGTGCCCGGCACCACGGTCAGGGCATCACCGTCCAGATCGGTGTCGTTGGCGTCCAGATCCACCACCGAGGTGAACGGGGTGTCTTCCGCCACCGTGATGGCGTCGTCCACGGCGACCGGTGGGTCGTTGGCCGGGGTGATCGTGATGTTCAGCGTGCCCACATCGGTGGCGCTGCCGTCGGTGACCGTGTAGTTCACCGAGTCGCTGCCGTTGAAGTTGGCCGGCGGCGTGTAGGTGTAGCTGCCGTTGGCCGCGATCACGATCGTGCCACCCTGGGTGGTCGTGAAGGTGCCCGGCACCACCGTCAGGCTGTCACCGTCCAGATCGGTGTCGTTGGCGTCAAGGTCCACCACCGAGGTGAACGGGGTGTCTTCCGCGACCGTGATGGCATCGTCCACAGCCACCGGCGGGTCGTTCGCTGGCGTGATCGTGATGTTCAGAGTGCCCACGTCGGTGGCGCTGCCGTCGGTCACGGTGTAGTTGACGCTGTCACTGCCGTTGAAGTTGGCCGGCGGCGTGTAGGTGTAGCTGCCGTTGGCCGCGATCACGATGGTTCCACCGGCGGTGGTCGTGAAGGTACCCGGCACCACGGTCAGGGCATCACCGTCCAGATCGGTGTCGTTGGCGTCCAGGTCCACCACCGAGGTGAACGGCGTGTCTTCCGCGACCGTGATGGCGTCATCGACCGCGACCGGTGGGTCGTTGGCTGGCGTGATCGTGATGTTCAGCGTGCCCACGTCGGTGGCGCTGCCGTCGGTGACCGTGTAGTTGACGCTGTCGCTGCCATTGAAGTTGGCGGGTGGCGTGTAGGTGTAGCTGCCATTGGCCGCGATCACGATGGTTCCACCGGCCGTGGTCGTGAAGGTGCCGGGCACCACCGTCAGACTGTCACCGTCCAGATCGGTGTCGTTGGCGTCCAGGTCCACCACCGAGGTGAACGGGGTGTCTTCCGCGACCGTGATGCTGTCGTCAACGGCCACCGGAGGATCGTTGGCTGGGTTCACCGTGATGTTCAGCGTGCCCACGTCGGTGGCGCTGCCGTCGGTCACGGTGTAGTTGACGCTGTCGCTGCCGTTGAAGTTGGCCGGCGGCGTGTAGGTGTAGCTGCCGTTGGCCGCGATCACGATGGTTCCACCGGCCGTGGTCGTGAAGGTGCCGGGCACCACCGTCAGGCTGTCACCGTCCAGGTCCGTGTCGTTGGCGTCCAGGTCCACCACCGAGGTGAACGGGGTGTCTTCGGCAACGGTGATCGCGTCATCGACGGCCACCGGCGGGTCGTTCGCTGGGTTGACCGTGATCGACACCGTGGCGGTGCTGGTGCCGCCGTCGGCATCGGTGATGGTGTAGGTAAAGCTGTCCGTGCCGTTGAAGTTGACGTTGGGCGTGTAGGTGAAGCCGCCGTTGGCATTGACCACCACTGTGCCGTTGGCCGGATCGGTGTTGGCCGTCACCGTGAAGCTGTCACCATCGGGGTCGCTGTCAGTTCCATTGCCGTTGTTGGCAAACAGATTACCGTTGACGGCCGTGTCTTCCCCCGTCGTGAAGGCGTCGTTCTGCGCTTCGGGCGGACGCATGAGGACGAAGTCAACCCGGTTGACCAGGTAATCGTCAGCGACGCCAGCGTTGTTGGTGGGCACCGTGAAGACCATTCGGTCAAACGGAACCCCTCCAGCGTCCATCGTGAACGGTCCTTCTGTTGCGTCGTTGCCTGCGCCCACACCTCGCGTCCAGGTTCCAACCAAAGTCCCACCCTGGTACAGATTCACCACCGCAGATTCGGTGGAGTTCTGCCAGGCAAGCCAGACATCCGCGCTGGTCACCTGCCCGTCGAAACTGATTTCCAGACGTTCAGCGAGTCCGCCCTGCTCACCGATCTCCCCTGGGTCCCCATTGACTTGAGCACCAGCCACCCCGAATCCTGGGGGCGTCCCCGTCAGCACGGCAACCGTTCCCGGCGTGCCGTCGAGGTTGTAGGCCGTCACCGTAAAACCCGAGCCGGTGCTTGTGACGTTGCTGCCCGTGATGGAGATCGTCGTGCCAAGCAAGCCCTGCCAGGCGCCAATGTCCAGGGCCTCCGTCTCGATCTGGCCGTCCTGGGCCTCGAGCACCCAATCGCCCCCCATCTCGGTCGCCCCGGTCGCATCGGTGGAAGCGGCCACATCGGCACCCGTCGCGTCGGACAAGCCCTGCATCAGCTCAACGCCGGCCTCCGTGGACGCCACGTCACAACCGTAGATCAGGATGTCCGCGTCTTCGCTCAGGGCCGCGGCGATCACATCCATTTCATCGCCGTAGTTGTTCGAGAGGGTGTCCGTGTTCAGCGTGCTGGACCCCAGAAAAACTTGCCCATCGCTCCCGTGGCTGACGATGTGGATGGCGTCGATGCCGGTACGGCCATCCAGAATCTCGGCGATCTGCTCAACACCGTCACGATCCGGGTCGAGCACATGGACCTCGCCAGGGTGCGTGTCCAGGTATTCCGTGATGTCCCCGGCCGCCGGATCCACAAAAATGACTTCCGTGCGCTCGGTCTCAACCGCCTCGACCATTTCGGTCTCGCCGGCCGCGGTCTCCACCCCATCGTCTGAAGGCTCGGCCTGCGTGGGGTCGTCCGACCCGGCATCGGCCGAATCGTCGGCTTCGACAGAAGCGCCCTCCACCTCGGTGGCGGTTTCGGTTTCGTCCGTGTCGGCATCCGCCTCGTCTGCAGCGGCCTCGGTCTCATCGGTCCCGGACACAGGCGCGGTCGCAGCCTCCACCTCGGGCAAGGGGGCCGCCTCATCAACACCCTGCTCTTCGGACACCACACCGGGTTCTGGCGCTGTGTCGTCGGCTTCGAGCTGGTCCAGATCCTCATACAAGGGGTCGCTCTGACCTGCGCTGGACTCGCTTTGCGTCTCAACCAGGGTCGCGGGCAAGGCCGCGTCGAACACGATGCGCTGCTCCAGCGCCAGCTGCCCCGCATGGGCTCTGGCCGGCACCCGCCGGGCTTTGCGTCCCGGGGAGGTCTTGCGTCCGGTGGCGGCTGCGGTTTCCGCAGCGGCCACATAGGTTCCGAGGGTTTCGTTCCAGATCGACTTGTAAGTTTTGTTCATGCTCGCCTACAAACAGTTGCACCATGTAACTCTCGCTACATTTACAAGGTGTAACCAAAGTTCTACCGGCGAGCCTATCAAAAAAGAAACGCACTACAACATCTGGAGTTCGGTAAATCAGGAAATACAACCGTTTTTTCGTGATTTTCTACCAGTGATCGCCCTGTTTGTTGTGTTTTTGAGGCCTAAACAACTCAAGCCTGTAGCGCATCCTGCTTCACAGGAATGCCCCTGGTTCAGGTTTCATCTTGTGTCAACGAAAGCATTCCAGCCAGGAAATGGCCTCGGCATTTGATGCAGAAAAACAACGGTCAGCCGCTTCGATCCAGGGCAACCAGACTTGGGCCCGGTGCTCACGCGGGTTCAACAACACCGGTACCGGCCGCGGAATGCACAGGCCGAACAGGTGCTCGGTGTTGTGCGTCACCCCCGGCGCGTAGCGGTGCAGCCACTGCGGGTAGATCTCATAGACGTTCTCCAGCGCCCAGTCGGTGAGCACGTGGCCCGGCGCACACGCATCCAGACCGGTTTCTTCCCGCACCTCCCGCACGGCCGTGGCCTCGAACGGCTCGTCCAGCGCGTCCTTGGAACCGGTCACCGACTGCCAGAACCCCGGCGCGTCGGAGCGTTCGATCAACAAAACCTCCAACGCCGGGGTGTGGATCACCACCAGCACGGACTGCGGAATCTTGAAAAAACGGGCTTCAACCATGACGGCTTGGCATAAAAAAAGGGCGCTGAACCAGCGCCCTCATTCTGCGGCCTCCTCCGCGATCAGGCGGTCTTGGCCAGGTCCACGTTGCGCAGGCGGATGTGCAACTCGCGCAGCTGCTTCTCGTCCACAAGGCTGGGCGCCTGCGTCAGCAGACACTGGGCACGCTGGGTCTTGGGGAAGGCGATCACGTCGCGGATCGACTCGGCACCGGTCATCAGCGTGACGATGCGGTCCAGGCCGAAGGCCAGGCCGCCGTGCGGGGGCGCACCGTACTGCAGCGCGTCCAGCAGGAAGCCGAACTTCAGCTGGGCTTCTTCGGGTGTGATCTTGAGCGCGTCGAACACCTTCTGCTGCACCGCGGCGGTGTGGATACGCACCGAGCCACCACCGATTTCCCAGCCGTTGAGCACCATGTCGTAGCCCTTGGCGATGCACTTCTCTGGCGCAGTCACCATCCAATCCTCGTGGCCATCCTTCGGAGCGGTGAACGGGTGGTGCACGGCGGTCCAGCGGTCGGCCTCTTCGTCGTGCTCGAACATCGGGAAGTCCACCACCCACATCGGCGCCCAGCGGTCTTCGAACAGGCCGTTTTTCTTTCCCAGGGCGCTGTGGCCGATCTTCAGGCGCAGCGCGCCGATGGCGTCGTTCACCACCTTGGCCTTGTCGGCACCAAAGAAGATGATGTCGCCGTCCTGCGCGCCGGTGCGCTTGAGAATTTCGGCCACGGCCGCGTCGTGCAGGTTCTTCACGATCGGGCTCTGCAGGCCGTCGCGGCCCTTGGCCACTTCGTTGACCTTGATCCAGGCCAGGCCCTTGGCGCCATAGATCTTGACGAACTCGGTGTAGGCGTCGATCTCGCTGCGGCTGATCTCGGCACCGCCACGCACGCACAGGGCGACCACACGGCCGTTCTTCATCGTGGCCGGAGCGCTGAAGACCTTGAAGTCCACATCGGCCATCACGTCGGTCAGCTCGGTGAATTCGAGCTTGACGCGCAGGTCGGGCTTGTCGGAGCCAAAGCGGTGCATGGCTTCGCTGTAGGCCATGACCGGGAACTCGCCCAGATCCACACCCAGCGTGTTCTGGAACACCGTCTTGATCATGCCCTGGAACATGTCGCGAATGTCTTCCTCGGTCAGAAACGAGGTCTCGATATCGATCTGCGTGAACTCGGGCTGGCGGTCGGCGCGCAGGTCCTCGTCGCGGAAGCACTTGGTGATCTGGTAGTAGCGGTCGAAGCCGGCCACCATCAGCAGCTGTTTGAACAGCTGAGGCGACTGCGGCAGCGCAAAGAAATGGCCGTCGTGCACGCGGCTGGGCACGAGGTAGTCGCGCGCGCCTTCGGGCGTGCTCTTGGTCAGCATCGGCGTTTCGATGTCGATGAACCCGTTGGCGTCCAGGAACTTGCGCACTTCCATGGCCACGCGGTAGCGCAGCATCAGGTTGTTCTGCATGTAGGGGCGGCGCAGATCGAGCACGCGGTGCGTCAGGCGCGTGGTTTCGCTCAGGTTGTCGTCGTCGAGCTGGAACGGCGGCGTGACCGAGGCATTGAGCACCTTGAGCTCGTGGCACAGGATCTCGATCTTGCCGCTTTTCAGGTTGTCGTTGGTCGTGCCCTCGGGGCGCGCGCGCACCAGACCGGTCACCTGCACGCAGAACTCGTTGCGCACGTCTTCGGCGGTCTTGAACATCTCGGCGCGGTCGGGGTCGCAAACCACCTGCACAGAACCTTCGCGGTCGCGCAGGTCGATGAAGATCACGCCACCGTGGTCGCGGCGGCGGTTGACCCAGCCGCACAGCTGCACGGTTTGGCCCAGCAGGGCTTCGGTCACCAGACCGCAATAGTGGGAACGCATGGCCATGTCGGTACTTCTTTCAACAACAATTTCGCCGTCGTCGACGGCGGGAAAACATCAGGTGGGATTCGGGGTGGCGCCCGGGGTGGCCGCCTTGAACTGGGCATTTCTCGGACCACCGGGCACGATCACCCCCATGGACACGATGTAGGTCAGGGCTTCGTCCACGCTCATCTGCAGCTCCACGCAGGCGCTCTTGCGCACCATCACGAAGTAGCCACCGGTCGGGTTGGGCGTGGTGGGCACGAACACACTGTGGAACTCATCGCTTCCGGTGGCGCCACCGGGCTGGCTCTGCAACTGGCGCAGCACATCGCCGGCCGGCGTGCCGGTCAGGAAGGCGATGGTCCACATGCCTTCGTGCGGCCACTGCACCAACAGCGCCTTGCGAAAGGCATTGCCCTTTTCGGAAAACAGGGTGTCGGAAATCTGCTTCACACCCGAATAGATGGAGCGCACCACCGGAATGCGGTGCAGCAGCGCATGCCACCAGTTGATGAGCCGGTTGCCGATGATGTTCGAGGCCAGCGCGCCAATGGAGAGCACCACCACCACGGCGAAGATCACGCCCAGACCGGGGATGTGAAAGCCCAGCCACTGGTCGGGCTGCCAGGAGGCGGGCAGGATGTGCAGGGTCTGGTCGAGCGTACTGACGACCCAGTCCAGCACCCACAGGGTGATGATCAGGGGCACCAAGACCAGCAGGCCGGCCAGGAGCCATTTGCGCAGGGACAACATGGCGCGCGGGGGTTTCAGGTGGAGGTCGTCGGGGGCGAACTGGCCACTGGCGCCGCCGCGGCCGGTGCCGCCGGGCTGGCCGCTGCAGGGCTGGCGGTGGACTCGCTGGCGGGTTTGGCGGCGCCATCGGCCGCGCCGGCGCCGTTTTCGGCACCGGCCACCGCAGGCGCGGTCGTTCCACCGTTGCCGCCCCGGAAGTCGGTCACGTACCAGCCCGAGCCCTTGAGCTGGAAACCGGCCGCGGTGAGCTGTTTCTGGAAGCTGGCCTGGCCACAGGCCGGGCAGATGCTCAACGGATCGTCGGACATCTTCTGCAACACGTCCTTGGCATGGCCGCAGGACGCGCACTTGTAGGCATAAATCGGCATGGCGGAACCTGTTGGAAAACCGGGCCCGGACCGGCAATGGTCGTATCGCCGGCGGGTATCGGGCCCGACCCGGCGGGCGCTGGCCCGCAGGGGTTAATGAACAAAACCCGTCATTATAAATTGGGGCCTGTTCTCCCAGGCGCAAGCCCCGGGCGGAATCGGCGCCCGCCGACCACCGGCCGGCCCTACCAGAGCCGCACGCGCAGCAACACCTGCATCACGATCAGCCCGATCAGGAAACCGATGCCGCCCCACATGATCGCCTGCAGCAGCCGGTTGGTGCGGCGCTGCTCGGTCAGCAAGGTGTCGAGTTCGCGCCGCAGCTCGTGCGGGCGGTGCTGCAGGAAGTCGTGCACCAGGCGGGGCAAGGCGGGCAGCAGCTTGGCGTAATGCGGCGCCTCGGCCTTGAGCTGCTCCAGCAGCTTTTTCGGGCCGACCTGCTCAATCATCCACTTTTCAAGGAAGGGCTTGGCGGTGTTCCACAGATCCAGCTCCGGGTCCAGGTCGCGGCCCAGACCTTCGATGTTGAGCAGGGTCTTCTGCAGCAGCACCAGCTGCGGCTGGATCTCCACATGGAAGCGCCGCGAGGTCTGGAACAGTCGCATCAGCACCATGCCCAGCGAAATCTCCTTCAACGGGCGGTCGAAATACGGTTCGCAGACCGCGCGGATCGCTGATTCGAGCTCGTCCACCCGGGTTTCTGGGGGCACCCAGCCACTTTCGATGTGCAGCTCGGCCACCCGTTTGTAGTCGCGCCGGAAGAAGGCCGTGAAGTTCTGCGCCAGGTATTCCTTGTCGAACTCGGTCAGCGTGCCGACGATGCCAAAGTCGAGCGAGATGTAGCGCCCGAAGGTGGCCGGATCGACACTGACCTGGATATTGCCCGGGTGCATGTCGGCATGGAAAAAGCCGTCGCGAAACACCTGGGTGAAAAAGATCGTGACGCCGTCGCGCGCCAGCTTCGGGATGTCCACACCCCGGCGGCGCAGCTCGTCCACCTTGTTGATCGGCAGGCCGTGCATGCGCTCCATCACCATCACGTCGGTGTGGCAGTAGTCCCAGAGCATTTCGGGGATCAGCACCAGGTCCAGCCCCTGCATGTTGCGGCGCAACTGGGCCGCGTTGGAGGCTTCGCGCAACAGGTCCAGCTCGTCGTGCAGGTACTTGTCGAACTCGGCCACCACTTCGCGGGGCTTCAGGCGTTTGCCGTCGGCCGACAGCTTCTCGACCCAGCCCGCCATCATGCGCATCAGGCTGAGGTCTTTTTCGATCACCGCCAGCATGTTCGGGCGCAGCACCTTCACCGCCACCTCGCGGCCACCGTGACGGCCGTCCCGCAGCGTGGCGAAGTGCACCTGGGCGATGGACGCGCTGGCCACCGGCGCCTGCTCGAAGTGTGTGAACACCGCGTCCAGCGGCTTGCCGAACGCGCGCTCGATGGCCGCGACCGCCACCGCGCTGGGAAAAGGCGGCACGCGGTCCTGCAGGCGGGCCAGTTCGTCGGCAATGTCGGGCGGCAGCAGATCGCGCCGCGTGGAGAGCACCTGACCGAACTTGACGAAGATGGGGCCCAGGCGCTCCAGCGCCTCTCGCAGACGCTGACCGGGCGGCGCGTTCAGATTGCGGCCGATGGAGACCAGGCGCGTCAGCAGACGCAGGCCAGGGTGCCGGAAGCTGGACAACACGAGCTCATCGAGCCCGTAGCGCAAGACCACCCAGACGATGAAGGCGCCGCGAAACAGGCGCGTCATGCCTGGTTTCCGCCACCACCCGGGGGGTTGCCGCCGCCGGCCGATGGCGCCGCCGTGGACGGCACCGCTGGCGTTTGCGCCGAGGACGATCGGGGCGGGAAGCCCACAGGCCAACGCGCCACAAAGGCCTTGACCGCCTGCGACGCGGCGCGTGCGAAGCGGCTGATCGTGTGCGCGGTGGCATCACCCACCACCCGCGAGAGGTCTTCTTCCACGTCCCAGCGCACGTTGTCCACCAGCCAGGCCACTTCAGCGGCGAGCTGCACGTCGCCCTGGATGTCCACGCCCGGCTTGTCGCCCGCTATCACACTCTGCGCCAGCGCAAATGGCGAGGTCTGGGTCAGGGTCACCGTGAGCTCGGCCTGCGCATCGGCCGCCGGGCGTTCCAGCAGGCCGGCGGGCGTGGCCGCGATCGTGAGGTGGAAGTCGCCCCATTGCATGCGCACCGGTTTGCCCTTCTGGCGCTTGAGGCGCTCCTGGGCCTGCGGCTCCTGCATCAACACATGGTTGAGGAACAGCACCAGCCGGTTCTGCAGCTCATCGACCACCCAGTCGGGAGGACGGATGCTGCCCAGCAGGGATTGCAGAAAGCCCATGGGAGATCGGCTGCCCGAGGCGGGGCCGGACGAAAAAACGGGGGGTGCATTTTTCATGACCCCCCGATTTTGACGGATAACGCGGGCCTCTCCCGCCACGGCCCCGTTATTGAAGGGCCTGCACCCCGGCCACCAGCCAGCCGCCCGGACCGCTCTTGGGCCGGGTGATGTTCCAGACTTCCCGGAACGGATTGGGGCCGGCGGAGACGTCTTCGCGGATCAGGCCGGAGAACTCCACACTGGCCATGTATTCGTCGTCCAGTTCCTCGATGCCCAGCAACTGGGCATCGAGCATGACCACTTCGGTCTTGTTCACGACGCTGCCACCGGCGCGCTCGCGCTCGGCGAGCTGGCCCTTGATCTGCTCCAGCATGCCGTCGGTCATCATGGCGCGCAGGCTGGGGATGTCCGAACGGTCCCAGGCGTCCTGCAGGCTGATGAAGTTGGCCTTGGAAGCCTTGAGGAAACCCTCGGCGTCAAACCCGGCCGGCACACCCCAGGACTGCGAGCCGGCAAGGGCCGATCCGATCATGGAGCCACCGTTGGAAGCCGGCGAGCCGACATCGGCCGGAGCGGAATGGCGCTCCCAGGGCCGGGCCGAAGCGTCATTGCCCACGTTTTTCGGGCTGTAACCACGTGGGGTGGTGGCCTGCCCCGATCCCCCCCCAGCCACCTGGTAGGCCATGCCCGAGGCGGAAGCCGCCGGCGCATGGCGGCGCATGAACAGGCGGACCACGGCAATCCCCAGCCCCACCACCAGGACCAGCAACAGCACCTGGGCGAAGCCTTCGCCCAGGCCCAGGGAGGATGCCAGCCAGGCCAGGCCGAGACCCGCCGCCAGCCCCCCCAGCATGGCCCCCCAGGGGCGCTTGGGCGTCGTGGCCGCGGCCGGACTGGTGGCCGGACGGGTGGTGGCGTTCTGAGCCGGTGCCTGCTGCGGGGTGCTCGTGGGTGCGGTGCTGCGCTGCGTCACATTGCCCGACTGTTTGCCAAACGACAAACCGCCGCCCATGCGTTTGGCCGAGGCGTCCTGCGCCCCGATCACCATGGCGCACACCAGAAGAATCGCCCACAACCTGCTCATTGTCCTGTCCCTTTATTGACGTCTAAAACACCGAATCAACACTTGATGCCCATGTGCAGGGCCACCACACCGGCGCTCAGGTTGTGCACGTCCACGTGCCCGAACCCCGCCGTCTTCATCATCTGTCGCAACTCTTCCTGCCCCGGGTGCATGCGGATGGACTCGGCGAGGTAGCGGTAGCTCTCCTCGTCGTTGGCCACCAGCTTGCCCAGTTTGGGCAGGACGTTGAACGAATACCAGTCATAGGCCTTTTCCAGTGGCTTGGCCACCCGGGAAAACTCCAGCACCAGCAACTTGCCGCCCGGCTTCAGGGTGCGATGCATCTCGGCCAGCGCAAGTTCCTTGTGCGTCATGTTGCGCAGACCAAACGCCACCGACACGAAATCAAAGGAATTGCTGGCAAACGGCAGTTGCTCGGCATCGCACACCAGCGTGGGCAACACCACCCCCAGGTCGAGCAGGCGGTTGCGCCCCTCGCTCAACATCGCCTCGTTGATGTCGGTGTGCACCACGCGCCCCGTGGGGCCTACCTTTTTGGCGAACGCCAGCGACAGGTCGCCCGTGCCGCCAGCGATGTCGAGCACCTGATCGCCCGGCTGGGGGTTGGCCACGGTGAGCGTGTAGCGTTTCCAGACGCGGTGCAGGCCGGCCGACATGAGATCGTTCATCACGTCGTATTTGGGGGCCACCGAGTCGAACACGCTGCGCACGCGCTGCGCTTTTTCAGCTTCGTCGACCGACTTGAATCCGAAATGTGTGGTTGCCATGGTGTCCTCTTGTCCGCTCAGTGGCTGCCGCAGGCGTGCCCGGCCTTCTCGGGCATCGGGGCATCGCGGTCCACGCCGGCCGCCTGCAGGCGGGCGTTGTAGTCGGCCCAGAGCTCGTCCTGCTTCACCCCCAGGAAATACAGGTAATCCCAGGAAAAGATGCCGCTGTCGTGACCATCGGAAAAGGTGGGTTGCACCGCGTAGTTGCCCACCGGCTCCAGCGCCACGATGCCCACCTCGCGTTTGCCGGTCTGCAGCACCTCCTGGCCCGGGCCGTGGCCCTGCACCTCGGCCGACGGGGAATACACCCGCATCAGCTCGAAGGGAATGCGGAACTGGCTGCCGTCGGAAAAGCCGATCTCGAGCACGCGGGACTGGCTGTGCACCGTGATGTCCTGCGGGGTCGGGGTGTTCTTGTCGAGTCCTGCCATGGCTGTCTCCGGTTGGTTGGCGATGTTCAGACCAGCACGCGCTCAATGCCGCCCTGGTTGGCCTGGGCCACATAGTCGGGCAGCCAGTCCTTGCCCAGAATCTGGTTGGCCATCTCGACCACGATGTAGTCAGCCTCCAGCAGGCCGTTGTTCAGGTCGTCGGTGTAGCGGCTGAGACCCTGCAGGCAGCTCGGGCAGGAGGTCAGCATCTTGATGTTGTCCTTGGCACCCACGGTGCCGGCGGCGCGCAGCGTGGCTTCGCCCTTCTTGATCTCTTCTTCCTTGCGGAAGCGGATCTGGGTCGAGATGTCGGGCCGCGTCACGCCCAGCGTGCCGCTCTCGCCGCAGCAGCGTTTGCTTTCAACCACGTTGTCGCCCATCAGGCCCTTGACGGTCTTCATCGGGTCCTGCAGCTTCATGGGCGTGTGGCAGGGGTCGTGGTACAGGTAACCGCCCCCACCCTGTCCATTCGCGGCCGGCAGCGTGATGCCCTTCTCGAGCAGGTATTCGTGGATGTCGATGATGCGGCAGCCAGGGAAGATCTTCTCGAACTCGTAACCCTGCAACTGGTCGTAGCAGGTGCCGCAGCTCACCACCACGGTCTTGATGTCCAGGTAGTTCAGCGTGTTGGCCACGCGGTGGAACAGCACCCGGTTGTCGGTGATGATTTTTTCGGCCTTGTCGAACTGGCCCGAGCCGCGCTGCGGGTAACCACAGCACAAATAGCCCGGTGGCAGCACGGTCTGCACGCCCGCGTGCCAGAGCATGGCCTGCGTGGCCAGCCCCACCTGGCTGAACAGGCGCTCGGAGCCGCAGCCCGGGAAATAGAACACCGCTTCGGTCTCGGCCGTGGTGCCCACCGGGTTGCGAATGATTGGCACGTAGTCCTTGTCCTCGATGTCCAGCAAGGCGCGCGCGGTCTTCTTCGGCAGGCCGCCCGGCATCTTCTTGTTGATGAAGTGGATCACCTGCTCTTTGACCGGCGCCGGGCCGAGCGTGGCCGGCGGCGCGCTGGTCTGCTTGCGCGCGGCGAGCTTCAACACGTTGTTGGCCAGGCGCTGGGCCTTGAAGCCCACGCCCACCATGGCCGAGCGCATGAACTTGATGGTCTCGGGGTTGGTCGCGTTCAGGAAGAACATGGCCGCGGCGTTGCCCGGGCGGAAGCTCTTCTGCCCCATCTTGCGCAACAGGTTGCGCATGTTCATGGTCACGTCGCCGAAGTCGATCTTCACCGGGCACGGCGAGAGGCATTTGTGGCAGACCGTGCAGTGGTCGGCCACGTCTTCAAACTCTTCCCAGTGTTTGATGCTGATGCCGCGGCGCGTCTGCTCTTCGTACAGGAAGGCCTCGACCAGCAGCGAGGTGGCCAGTATCTTGTTGCGCGGCGAATAGAGCAGGTTGGCGCGCGGCACGTGCGTGGCGCAAACCGGTTTGCACTTGCCGCAGCGCAGGCAGTCCTTGACCGAATCGGCGATGGCGCCAATGTCGCTCTGCTGCATGATCAGCGACTCGTGGCCCATCAGGCCGAAGCTGGGGGTGTAGGCGTTGGAAAGGTCGGCGCTGCGCAGGCTGGTGTCGGCGGCGAGGCCCTTCACGCCCGACAGGTCGCGAATCAGCTTGCCCTTGTTGAAGCGGCCTTCCGGGTCCACCTTGGCCTTGTACTCGGCGAAGGGGCGCAGCTCGTCGTCGGTCAAAAACTCCAGCTTGGTGATGCCGATGCCGTGTTCGCCCGAGATCACGCCGTCCAGGCTGCGCGCCAGCACCATGATGCGGCCCACCGCTTCGTGCGCGGTCTGCAGCATCTCGTAGTCATCGCTGTTGACAGGGATGTTGGTGTGCACGTTGCCATCACCCGCGTGCATGTGCAGCGCCACCCAGACCCGGCCCTTGAGCACGCGCTGGTGGATCGCCGTGCATTCGGCCAGGATCGGGCCGAACGCCGCACCGGTGAAGATGCCCTGCAAGGGCGCGCGGATCTGCGTCTTCCAGCTCGCGCGCAACGAATGGTCCTGCAGTCGCGGGAACAGCGTGTCCACGTCGCGCAGCCAGCCGGCCCAGAGCGAGCGCACTTCGCGCACCAGCGCCAGCGCCTGCTGCACGCGATCCTCCAGCAGCTCGGCGCTGGGGATGTCGTTGGCGTCGTCGGTCTTGCCCAGCGGCAATTGGCCGCGGGTGAAGAAGGCCTCCAGCGCTTCGCACAGCTTGAGCTTGTTGCGCAGCGAGAGCTCGATGTTGATGCGCTCGATGCCCTCGGTGTACTCACCCATGCGCGGCAGCGGAATCACCACGTCTTCGTTCACCTTGAAGGCGTTGGTGTGTTTGCTGATGGCCGCGGTGCGCTTGCGGTCGAGCCAGAACTTCTTGCGCGCTTCGGCGCTGATGGCCACAAAGCCTTCACCGCTGCGGCCGTTGGCCAGGCGGATCACCTCGCTGGTGGCGCGGGCCACAGCGTCGGCGTCGTCGCCCACGATGTCGCCCACCAGCACCATCTTGGGCAAGGTGCCACGCTTGCTCTTGGTGGCGTAGCCCACGGCCTTCAGGTAGCGGTCGTCCAGGTGTTCCAGACCCGCCAAAATGGCGCCGCCGGGGCGCTTCATCTCGGCGAACATGAAGTCCTTGATGTCCACGATGGACGGCACGCAGTCCTTGGGGTTGCCGAAGAACTCCAGGCACACGGTGCGCACGTGCTCGGGCATGCGGTGCACCAGCCAGCGCGCGCTGGTGATCAGGCCATCGCAGCCTTCTTTCTGGATGCCCGGCAGGCCGGCGAGGAACTTGTCGGTCACGTCCTTGCCCAGGCCTTCCTTGCGGAAGGTCGAGCCGGGGATCACCAGCTGTTCGGTGCGCACCGGCGTCTTGCCGTTGGCCTCGAAGTATTTGAGTTCGAAGGTGGCCACTTCGGCGTCGTGGATCTTGCCGCGGTTGTGGTCCAGGCGCGTGACTTCGAGCCACTGCGCCTGCGGCGTCACCATGCGCCAGCTCACCAGGTTGTCCAGCGCCGTGCCCCAGAGCACGGCCTTTTTGCCGCCGGCGTTCATGGCGATGTTGCCGCCCACGCACGAGGCTTCGGCCGAGGTCGGATCCACCGCGAACACATGGCCGGCGCGCTCGGCCGCATCGGCCACACGCTGGGTCACCACGCCCGCTTCGGTCCAGATCGTGGGCAGCGGTTCGGCGTGGCCAGGCACCGCCACGAACTCCACCTCGGTCATGGCTTCGAGCTTTTCGGTGTTGATCACCGCGCTCTTCCAGGTCAGCGGGATCGCGCCACCGGTGTAGCCGGTACCGCCACCACGCGGCACGATGGTCAGGCCGAGTTCGAAGCAGCCGCGCACCAGTTCGGCCATCTCGGCCTCGGTGTCGGGGGTCAGCACCACAAACGGGTATTCCACGCGCCAGTCGGTCGCATCGGTCACATGCGAGACACGCGAAAGACCGTCGAACTTGATGTTGTCCTTGGCCGTCAGCCGGCGCAACGCCTTGGTGGCGCGCTGACGCAAGGCGGCCATGTCCTCGAACGAACGGGCGAAGCTGTCGACCGCGGCCCGGGCGGCGGTGAGCAGTTCGGCCACCAGGGTGTCGCGCGCGGCATCGTCCTGTGGTGTGCGCCGCTTCTGCACCTCGCCCAGGCGGTGGTGCAAGGCATCCACCAGCGCGGCGCGGCGCTTGGGGTTGTCCAGCAGATCGTCCTGCAGATAGGGGTTGCGCTGCACCACCCAGATGTCGCCCAGCACCTCGTACAGCATGCGCGCGGAACGCCCGGTGCGGCGCTCGGTGCGCAACTCGTCCAGCAGTCCCCAGGCCCGCTCGCCCAACAACCGCAGCACGATTTCCCGGTCCGAAAAGGAGGTGTAGTTGTACGGAATCTCGCGCAGGCGTGGCGCGTCGTCGGCGGCGGTAACGAGGAGCGAAAGCGGCGTGGGAGCGTTCATTGTGTGGCAGTCGCCAGCATGACAGTACAGAACCTTAGATGGTACCGCAGCGCAACAAACACCCACCCTCCTCGTGGAAACCCCTGTTGTCATGCTCTGGAAACGCATGTGCAATGGTTTTGTCACACGGGACCGATACCCTGCGGCCTTCTGTACGTCCCAAAAGGAGCACTTGATGCACAAGCGATTCATTCCTCTCTCCGGCCTGCTGGCCCTCGCCACCCTTATGAGCGGTCCGGCCCACGCACAGACCGAAATCCAGTGGTGGCATTCCATGACCGGCGGCCTCAACGACTGGGTGATTGACCTCGCCAATGGCTTCAACGCCAGCCAGAAGGAATACAAGGTCGTGCCCACCTACAAGGGCACCTACGACGAAACCATGCCGGCCGCCGTGGCGGCCTTCCGCGCGGGCAATGCGCCGCACATCCTGCAGGTGTTTGAAGTGGGCACCGCCACGATGATGGCCGCCAAGGGCGCTGTGGTGCCTGTGGGCAAGGTGCTCACCGACGCGGGCTACAAGTTTGACCCCAAGGCCTATATCCCGGCCGTGGTGGGCTACTACACGGCTCCCAACGGCCAGATGCTGAGCTTCCCGTTCAACAGCTCGACCACCGTCTTCAACTACAACAAGGACCTTTTCAAGAAGGCTGGGCTGGACCCCAACCAGCCGCCCAAGACCTGGCCGGAGGTGGTACTCGCCGCCGCCAAGCTCAAGGCTTCGGGCGTGAGCTGCCCCTTCACAACCAGCTGGCAGGGCTGGACCCAGCTGGAGAGCTTCTCCACCTGGCACAACACCGAGTTCGCCTCCAAGGGCAACGGCTTTGGCGGCACCAGCGCCCGCCTGACCGTGAACAGCCCGCTGCATGTGCGCCACGTCGAGAACCTCTCCAACATGGCCAAGCAGGGCCTGTTCGTCTACCGTGGCCGCGGCAACAAGGCCGACGCGTCTTTCTACTCCGGCGAATGTGCGATGGCCACGGCCTCGTCGTCGACCTACGCGAGCATCAAGAAGAACGCCAAGTTCGACTTCGGCATCGCGCCCCTGCCCTACTACCCGGACGTGGCCGGTGCACCGCAAAACACCGTAATTGGCGGCGCGTCGCTGTGGGTGATGGGCGGCAAGAAGCCTGCGGAATACAAGGGCGTGGCGACCTTCTTCAACTACCTGACGAATGCCGAGATCCAGGCCAAGAGCCACCAGCGCACGGGTTACCTGCCCATCACCCTGGCGTCGTTCGCGCTGTCCGAGCAGTCGGGTTTCTACAAGCAGAATCCCGGGACCGACGTCGCCGTCAACCAGATGATCCGCAAGACCACGGACAAGTCGCGCGGCATCCGCCTGGGCAACTTCATCCAGGTGCGCGCCATCGAGGATGAAGAACTGGAGCAGGTCTGGGCTGGCAAGAAGTCGGCCAAGGAAGCCCTGGACGCCATCGTCAGCCGCGGCAACGAACAACTGGAACGCTTCGAGAAAGCCAACTGAGTTCGATCCGGGAGGTCTCGGCCGCTCTTGTCTTCGTCTTCTCGCCTCCCTCGCCCAGTTACCTGGGCGGGGGATTTTTGATGAAAAACCGTGGCTTCTGAAAAACGCGTCGTCTTCCGCTCGACCTGGCTGCCCTGGGTCCTGTTGGCTCCCCAGGTGGCGGTGATCGCCGTCTTCTTTTTCTGGCCGGCCGCCCAGGCGCTGCTGCAATCGTTTCAGCAATCCGACGCGTTCGGTCTGTCCACCGAGTGGGTGGGTCTGCAGAATTTCGCCAACCTGCTGGACGACCCCACCTACCTGGCTTCGTTCAAGATCACCGCCGTCTTCTCGGTGCTGGTCGCCAGTCTGGGCATCGGTATCTCGCTGCTGCTCGCGGTGTTCGCCGACCGGGTGGTCAAGGCCACGCTGATCTACCGCACGCTGCTGATCTGGCCCTACGCCGTGGCACCCGCCGTGGCCGGTGTGCTGTGGTTGTTCATGTTCGCGCCGTCCATCGGCATCGTCTCCCACGCGTTGCGCGGCCTGGGCTTCGAGTGGAATCACCTGCTCGACAGCGACCACGCCATGGCTTTGATCGTGATCGCCGCGGTCTGGAAACAGATTTCCTACAACTTTCTCTTCTTCCTGGCCGGTCTGCAAAGCATTCCCAAGTCGCTGATTGAAGCAGCGGCCATCGATGGCGCGCGGCCGTGGCGCCGCTTCTGGACCATCCAGTTCCCATTGCTGTCGCCCACCACCTTCTTCCTGTTCGTGATCAACGTGGTCTACGCCTTCTTCGACACCTTCGCCATCGTGGACGCGGCCACCGAGGGCGGGCCAGGGCGGGACACCGCCATCCTGGTCTACAAGGTCTACTACGACGGCTTCAAGGCCCTCGACCTCGGTGGCTCGGCCGCCCAGTCCGTGGTGCTGATGGTGATCGTCATCGTCTTGACGATCATCCAGTTCCGTTTCGTCGAGAAGAAAGTGCAGTACTGATGATGTGGTGTCACACGTCCCGACCCCGGCGCATGCGCTGTCAGCCGAACAGAGGCCACTGAATGGTCGAACGCAATCCCCTGCTGCGCGTGCTCTCGCACACGGTCCTGATCCTGGGCGTGTTCTTGGTGGCCTTCCCCCTGTACGTGACCTTTGTCGCCTCCACGCAGACCGCCTCCGAAATCCTGCAGGCACCGATGTCGATGTGGCCAGGAAGCCATCTGATCGAGAACTACACAGCGGCGCTGAAAGGCACCGGCATGGGCGCGGCGTCGAACGCGCCCGTGGGCCGGATGATGATGGTCAGCCTGATCACCGCGCTGGTCATCGCCATCGGCAAGATCGCCATCTCGCTGCTGTCGGCCTTTGCCATCGTGTATTTCCGCTTCCCGTTCCGCATGCTGTTCTTCTGGGCGATCTTCGTTACCCTGATGCTGCCGGTGGAGGTGCGCATCGGGCCGACCTACGCGGTGGTGGCCAGCCTCGGCATGCTCAACACCTACGCCGGCCTCACCGTGCCGCTGATCGCCTCGGCCACCGCCACCTTCCTGTTCCGCCAGTTCTTCCTGACCGTGCCCGACGAGCTGGTGGAGGCCGCGCGCATGGACGGCGCGGGCCCGATGCGCTTCTTCAAGGACGTGCTGCTGCCGCTGTCCACCACCTCGATCGCCGCGTTGTTCGTGATCCAGTTCATCTACGGCTGGAACCAGTACCTCTGGCCGCTGTTGGTGACGACCGAAGAGAGCATGTACCCGGTGGTGATCGGCATCAAACGCATGATCAGCGGCGGCGACGCGGCCACCGACTGGAACATCGTCATGGCCACCGCCGTGCTGGCCATGATCCCGCCCGCGCTGGTCGTCATGCTCATGCAGCGCTGGTTCGTCAAGGGCCTGGTGGACACCGAGAAATAAGCCCCGCTTCAACGAACAACAACAGAGATTCCCATGGCATCCATTTCCCTGCGCGACGTGGTCAAACGCTACCGCACCGGCAAGACCGAGTTGCAAGTGATTCACGGCGTGAACGCCGAGATCGCGGACCGCGAGTTCATCGTCATCGTCGGCCCTTCGGGCTGCGGCAAATCCACGCTGCTGCGCATGGTGGCCGGTCTGGAAGAGATCAGCGGCGGCGACATCCGCATTGGCGAGCGCGTGGTCAACACGCTGGAGCCGGCCGAGCGCGACATCGCCATGGTGTTCCAGAACTACGCGCTCTACCCGCACATGACGGTGTTCGACAACATGGCCTATGGCCTGAAGATCAAGAAGGTGCCGATCGCCGAGATCAAGCAGCGCGTGGACAAGGCCGCCGGCATCCTGGAGCTGGGCCATCTGCTGACGCGCAAGCCGCGCGAGCTCTCGGGTGGGCAGCGCCAGCGCGTAGCCATGGGCCGTGCCATCGTGCGCCAGCCTCAGGTGTTCCTGTTCGACGAACCGCTGTCCAACCTGGACGCCAAGCTGCGCGCCCAGACCCGGCTGGAGATCCAGAAACTGCACCGGGAACTCGGCATCACCTCGCTGTTCGTCACACACGACCAGGTGGAGGCCATGACGCTGGCGCAGCGCATGATCGTGATGAACGCCGGCAAGATGGAACAGTTCGGGACCCCCGAAGAGGTCTACACACGCCCGGCCACCACCTTCGTGGCCAGTTTCATCGGGTCCCCGCCCATGAACCTGCTTCAGCACGCGCCGGGCGGGCGACCCGGCAGCCTGCTGGGCATCCGCCCCGAACACATCGACATCGGCGACAGCGGTTGGGCGCTCCAGGTGGAAACGGTGGAACTGCTGGGGGCCGAACGCCTGGTGCACGCGCGCCTGGGCGACGAAATGCTCATCATCCGCGCCCACGAAGACCAGGGTGCGCCGGCCATCGGCAGCACCATCCACGCCCGGCCGCGCGAAGACCGCATGCACTGGTTCGACGCACAGACCGGCCAGCGACAATCCGGGGCATGACGACACCCCACACACCGCCCCCCGACGCGAGCCGCCCCACGGCCCGGTCGCCCTGGCCCTACCCGCGCTGGATCGCCCACCGTGGCGCGGGCAAACACGCCCCCGAAAACACGCTCGCCGCCTTTCGCCTCGGTGCCTCCCACGGCTACCGCATGTTCGAATGCGATGCCAAGCTCAGCGCCGACGGCGTGGTGTTCCTGCTGCACGACGACACGCTGGACCGCACCACCAACGGCCACGGCATCGGTGGCGAGTTGCCCTGGGCCGCCCTCAGCCAGCTCGACGCCGGCAGCTGGCATTCGCGCCAGTTCGCGGGCGAGCCACTGGCAACGCTCGAAGCGGTGGCGCACTTTTGCCAAGCCAACCACGCCTTGCTGAACATCGAGATCAAGCCCACCACCGGCCTGGAGTTCGACACCGGCCGCGCCGTGGCCCAGGCTGCGGCGCGGCTCTGGGGCCGGCCTGTGGGCGATGGCGCCACCGCTGCGCCCGCGCCTGGCGCGGTGCCACCGCTGCTCACCTCGTTCCAGCCCGAATCGCTCAAGGCGGCCCTGGAGGCCGCACCCGAGTTGCCACGGGGTCTGTTGCTGGAAACGCTGTGGAGCGGGTGGCTGGAGGCCGCGCTCGCACTGCGCTGCGAAGCCATCGTCTGCGACCAGGATCTGTGGGATGCCACCAGCGTGGCCCAGGCGCGCCGCGAGGGCCTGCGCACCCTGGCCTACACGGTCAACGACAAAGCTTCGGTTCAGCGACTGCTGGCGCTGGGGATCGACGGCATCATCACCGACCGGGTCGATCTGTTTTCACCCGCGGCCTGAGCCCCCGGACCGCCGCAACGCAGCCACAGGCTCAGCGGCGGCGCAGCCACCAGGCCATGGAGCCTTGCGCCAGCACCAGCGCGGTGTAGGTGGCCATCTTGCCGTCGCGGCCAAAGTACAACAGCCCGGCCAGCAGCACCAGCGCACCCACCCCCATCAGCGCCCACAGACCCGCCCGGGCACCCCAGCCCGAAGTGCGCGCACCTCGCCTGAGCATCAAGATCCAGAGCATCACGGCCACGGCAAAGGCCGGCGCCAGCAGGCCGGCAATGTGCCCCAGCAGAGCGAGAAATGTCATGAAATGTCCAATGGGCCGTCAATAAGGGATCAATTTTATAATCGGACCATGTCTGTCTGGACGCTCGGCATCAACCACCACACGGCTCCGCTCGATTTGCGGGGCCGCTTTGCGTTCGCACTCGACCAGATCCAGCCCGCGCTGCACGGCTACCGCCAGAGCCTGGCGCGCCAACCCGAAGCCACCCTGCTCTCCACCTGCAACCGCACCGAGCTGTACGGCGCGGGCGATCAGGCCGCGGTGGAACCCACCCTGGAGTGGCTGGCGCACACCGGCGGCGTGAGCACCGAGGTGCTGCGCGACCACGCCTACGTGCTGCGCGAAGACCAGGCGGCGCGCCACGCGTTTCGCGTGGCCAGTGGGCTCGACAGCATGGTGCTGGGCGAGCCCCAGATCCTGGGTCAGATGAAAGACGCGGTGCGCGCCGCCAACGACGCCGGCGCCCTGGGCACCACGCTGCACCAGCTGTTCCAGCGCTCGTTCGCGGTCGCCAAGCAGGTGCGCACCTCCACCGAGATCGGTGCGCACTCCATCAGCATGACCGCCGCCGCCGTGCGGCTGGCCTCCCAGCTGTTCGAGGACATCAAGGACATCCGCGTGCTGTTCGTCGGCGCCGGGGAAATGATCGAACTGGCGGCCACCCACTTCGCCGCCAAGACCCCGCGCAGCATGTCCATCGCCAACCGCACGCTGGAGCGCGGCGAAAAACTCGCGAGCCGCTTCGGTGCCGAGGTGATGCGCCTGGCCGAGGTGCCCGAGCGCCTGCACGAGTTCGATGCCGTCATCAGTTGCACCGCCAGCACCCTGCCCATCATCGGTCTGGGCGCGGTCGAGCGGGCGCTCAAAAAGCGCAAGCACCGCCCCATGTTCATGGTCGATCTGGCCGTGCCGCGCGACATCGAAATCGAAGTCAAGGCCCTGGACGACGTCTACCTCTACACGGTGGACGATCTCGCCGCTGTGGTGCAGACCGGCAAGGACAACCGCCAGGCGGCCGTGGCCCAGGCCGAGGCCATCATCGACGCGGGTGTGTTGAGTTTCATGCACTGGATGGAGCAGCGTGACCCCGCTGGCGGCATGGTGCCCCTGATCCAGCAGATCCACGCCCAGGCCGATCAATGGCGCAGCGCCGAGATGGCGCGCGCGCGCAAGCTTCTGGCCCGGGGAGAACCGGTGGAAGCCGTGCTCGAAGCCCTCTCACGTGGCCTGACGCAAAAGATGCTGCACGGCACCCTGGCCGAGTTGCGATCGGGCGACGCCCACACGCGCGCAGCCACCGCGCAGACCGTCTCGCGCCTGTTCCTGCGCGAGGAAGCGCCGAAACCCACCCGGGATTCCTAGGGCCGCTGGCCCGCCCGCCGCGGTCGCGCGCCCCTGCCAGCCGCTGGCACCCACCCTTTCCGCTGTCCGCGCCGGCAACCCGCTCCGTTCCCCCTGCTCTCCTCCACGCATGAAACCTTTTGTCCGCGACACCCTGATGCGACAGCGCGCCCGACTGCACGAGCTCGACGCGCTGCTGGCCGCACCCGACGTGGTGGACAACATGGAGCGCTTTCGCGCCCTGAGCCGTGAACACGCCGAGGTGGGCGCCATCGTGGCGGTGTTCAACCACTACCTGCAGCGTGAGGCCGACCGCGCCTCGGCCGAGGATCTGCTGCGCGACCCCGAGATGGCCGAGATGGCCCAGGAAGAAATCGCCGGCGCCAAGGTCGAACTGGAACAACTCAACGCCGAGCTGCAGCAGTTGCTGGTGCCCAAAGACCCGGACGACGAACGCAACGCCTTTGTCGAAATCCGCGCTGGCACCGGTGGCGACGAGTCGGCCCTGTTCGCGGGCGATCTGGCGCGCCTGTACACCCGCTACGCCGATACCCAGGGCTGGAAAACCGAGATCGTGAGCGAGTCGCCCAGCGAACTGGGGGGCTACAAGGAAGTGGTGCTGCGTATCGCCGGCCACGGTGTCTACGGGCAGCTGCGCTTCGAGTCGGGTGGCCACCGCGTGCAACGCGTGCCGGTCACCGAAACGCAGGGACGCATCCACACCAGCGCCGCCACCGTGGCCGTGATGCCCGAACCCGACGAGACCGAGGCCGTCAAGCTCAACCCCAGCGAGCTGCGCATCGACACCTACCGCGCCAGCGGTGCGGGCGGACAGCACATCAACAAGACCGACTCGGCCGTGCGCGTCACCCACCTGCCCACCGGCATCACCGCCGAATGCCAGGACGGCCGCAGCCAGCACAGCAACAAGGCCAAGGCCCTGCAGGTGCTGACCGCGCGGCTGCAGGAAAAGGACCGCAGCGAACGCGCCGCCAAGGAAGCCGCCACGCGCAAAGGCCTGGTGGGCACGGGCGACCGCAGCGACCGCATCCGCACCTACAACTTCCCGCAGGGTCGCCTCACCGACCACCGCATCAACCTCACGCTCTACAAACTGCTGCAGGTGATGGAGGGCGACCTGGGCGACGTGATCCATGCCCTGCAGGTCGCGCGCGGCACCGAGCTGCTGGCCGAGCTGGAAGGGAAGGCATGACCCCCCTGCGCCGCTTCGCGTCTTCCCCCCACAGGGAGGACGCACCCTGTGGCCCGGCGAAGCCGGTTCCACGGGTGCCCTGGAGGGCGCTTCCTCATTCCAGCACCATGGGCGCTTTTCGGCGACGATTGAAATGACGTTGACCGACGCCCTTCGACGGGCTGCGGCCGCCGGCCTGGACCGGCTGGACGCCCAGATGCTGCTGCTGCTGGCGCTGGACCGTGACCTGAATCACCGCGCCTGGCTGCTGGCGCACGACACCGACCCCCTGCCCGCCGAAGCCGCCACGCGATACGCCGACCTGGTGCACCGGCGCCTGGCCGGCGAACCGGTGGCCTACCTGGCGGGTGCCAAGGCGTTTTTCGGTCTCCATCTGCAGGTGGACCCGCGCGTGCTCGTCCCCAGGCCCGACACCGAAACCCTGGTGCAGTGGGCGCTGGACACGTTGGCGCCACCGCCCGTCCAGGCCCGCTTTCTGGATCTCGGCACCGGCAGCGGCGCCATCGCGCTGGCGGTGAAAGCTCAGCGGCCCGACGTGGCCGTGACCGCCACCGACGCCAGCGCCGACGCCCTGGCCGTGGCCCGTGCCAACGCCGAACGCCTGGGGCTGGCGGTGGACTTTCACCAGGGCTCGTGGCTGGCAGCGGTGCCTGGGCAACGCTTCGACGTGATCACGAGCAACCCGCCCTACATCGCCGAGGGCGACCCGCACCTGCCCGCGCTGCGGCACGAACCCCTCAGCGCCCTGACCGCCGGTGCCGACGGACTCGACGACATGCGCACCATCATCGCGCACGCCCACCACGCCCTACGCCCGGGGGGCTGGCTGCTGCTGGAACACGGCCACGACCAGGCGCAAGCCGTGCGCGGCCTGCTCGATCAGCAGGGCTTTGAGGCCGCGGTCAGTCGCACCGACCTTGCGGGCATTGAGCGCTGCAGCGGCGCCCGCTGGCCACAGCAGCGATAATCGGCGCTGTTTCCGGGTCGCAACGACCCGTCCCGATCAGGAGTATTTGCCATGAGCGACGCCCAGACCCGTATCGACCAACTGGTCAAGTCCAACGACATCGTGCTGTTCATGAAGGGCAACGCGAGCTTCCCCATGTGCGGCTTCTCAGGCCGCGCGATCCAGATCCTCAAGGCCTGCGGTGTCGACCCCAAAACGGTGAAAACCGTCAATGTGCTCGACGACGACGAGATCCGCCAGGGCATCAAGGAATACAGCAACTGGCCCACCATCCCGCAGCTGTACGTCAAAGGTGAGTTCATCGGCGGCTCCGACATCATGATGGAGATGTACGAGTCGGGTGAGCTGCAGCAGACCATCAACGGCCAGGCCTGAAGCCTCCCTCGTTCCAACCCGAGCCGCCTGCGGGCGGCTTTGTCTTTTCCGGCACATGGCCCCGTGCCGGTGCGTCTTTTCGCACACCCCCAGCCGTTGCGCGCAACTGCGGGCTTTTTGCCGGGCTTTTCGGCATTGAGGTCGGGCACGTCTTGTGCTTGAATGAAAACGCCGCCGAACCCCCACAAGGAGAACCGCATGAGCTCACGCAGCCTGGTCGCTTCACCCTCCCTCGGACTGCCCATCGCCCGGATGCGCAGCGTGTTCAGCGCCGACGAGGTCGAGCGCAAGCTGGCCCACCTGCAGGCCAGCGGCAACGAACGCGAGTACGAAACCTTGCGCAACACCTACCAGCGCATGCTCGAGCGCGGCCCGCAGCGCTTCGCCGTCAAACCCTCGGGCGTGCCCGACATGGCTCCGCTGTACGACCTGCTGCCCAATTTTGGTGAGGTGCTCGACGACGTGAAGCGCCACGTCGCGCTCAGCCAGGACAGCCGCGACAGCCTGGAAGTCACCCCCATCCTGCTGCTCGGCCCGCCCGGCGTGGGCAAAACTCATTTCGCCAAACAGATCGCCGACCTGCTGGGCACGAGCATGAGCCTGGTCCCGATGAGCTCGATGACGGCCGGCTGGCTGCTCTCGGGCTCCTCGTCGCAGTGGAAGGGCGCCAAACCCGGCAAGGTGTTCGAGGCGCTGGTGGACGGCCAGTACGCCAACCCGGTGATCGTGGTCGACGAAATCGACAAGGCCAGCGCCGACGCGCAGTACGACCCGCTGGGCGCGCTCTACAGCCTGCTGGAGCACGACACCGCGCAGAACTTCGTGGACGAGTTCGCCGACGTGCCGATCGACGCCAGCCAGGTGATCTGGATCACCACCGCCAACGACGAGCGCGCGATTCCCGAACCCATCCTCAACCGCATGAACGTGTTCGAGATTGCGGCGCCCTCACCCGAGGCGGCCCGCCGGATCGCTCACCACCTGTACCAGTCGATCCGTGGCGAACACGACTGGGGCCAGCGCTTCGAGCCCGAACCCGCCGACGATGTGCTGGACGCGCTGGCGACCCTGGCCCCGCGCGAAATGCGCCGGGCCCTCGTCACGGCGTTCGGCAATGCCCGGCTGGACGACCGCTACCGCGTTGAGGCGGACGACCTCCCCAGAGCGGGTGCTGGAAAGGCGCGCATCGGGTTTCTGCAGTAGACCCGTTTGCGCAGTGCGAACGGTTTTTCACACTTTCGGGAGCGGGCCTGGCGCAAGCTCCGGGAGGATCCAGTTGCGGGCCGCAGCGTACACCGCATTGGGGTATTCGGGCCGCCCCCGGCTACCGTTGTAGCGCCCCAGCGCCATATAGGTGTCCCCGCGTTCGCGGTCCAGGTAGTGACGCAGGATCACACAGCCAAAACGCAGGTTGGTCTGCATATTGAACAGGCGTGAGGCATCCCCATCGCCGATCAGCCGCGCCCAGAACGGCATGATCTGCATGTAGCCCCGCGCGCCCACACGGGAAATGGCGAATTTGCGGAACGCGCTCTCGACCTGGATCAGGCCGAGCACCAGGGTGGTGTCCAGCCCGGCGCGGCGCGTTTCGTACCAGACGGTCTGCAGGAACTCGATGCGGGTCTGGAAGTCCGGTTTGCGCTTCTTCAAGCGCTCGCTCATGACACCAAGCCAGCGCAGGTGGGCCAGGCGCTTTTCGGTGTCGGCAAACTCGGGCACCGGCGGCGCACTGCTGGCGATGGCGGCACTGAGCACCGAACGCACGGAGTCGGCCAGAGGCTCTTCCGCCTGGCGACCGGCCCATGCACTGCCCGGTGCCACCACCAGACCCAGGCTGCCCAGCCCCAGCGCGCCGGCGCTGGTCAACCAGTCGCGGCGTCGCAAGGTACCGTGGTCGAACCTGTTCACCGGACGCATCTCCCCACGGTCATGTGCCGATCCGGCCCTTCAGGAACCCCAGAATCTCGGCCACGGCCACCTTGGTCGCCGCGGCATCGCGGCGGTGCTGGTACTCGACCTGGCCTTCCTTGATGCCACGGTCGCCAATCGTCACGCGGTGCGGCACACCAATGAGTTCCCAGTCGGCAAACATGGCGCCCGGACGCTCGCCGCGATCATCCAGCAGCACGTCCACGCCGGCGGCCACCAGTTGTTCGTGCAGCTGTTCGGCGGCGGCCTTCACCTCGGGACTGCGGTCCATGCCGATGGGGCAGATCACCACCGTGAACGGCGCAATCGCGTCGGGCCAGATGATGCCGCGCTCGTCGTGGTTCTGTTCAATGGCGGCGGCCGGCAGTCGCGTGATGCCGATGCCGTAGCAGCCCATTTCGAAATGCGCGGGTTTGCCGTCTTCGCCAAGGAAGGTGGCGTTCATGGCCTGGCTGTATTTGCTGCCAAGGTAGAACACATGGCCCACCTCGATGCCACGTTCAATCGCCAACGCACCCTGTCCGTCGGGCGAGGCATCGCCTTCAACCACATTGCGCAGGTCGGCCACCTGATCGGGCTCGGGCAGGTCACGCCCCCAATTCACGCCCGTCATGTGGAAATCGGGCTCGTTGGCACCGCAGATCCAGTCGGCCATCACCGCCACCTCGCGGTCCACCACCAGCTTCACCGGCAGCTTCAAGCCGATGGGCCCCAGGTAGCCCGGCTTGCAGCCGAAGTGGGCGTCGATCTCGGACACCGTGGCAAAGCGGAAACCGGCGCCCAACCCGGGCACCTTGCTCACCTTGACCTCGTTCATGTCGTGGTCGCCGCGCAGCAGCAGCAGCCACACCTGGCTCTTCAAGATCTCGCCCGCCTCGTTGAGCGAGTCGGTGGCCAGCACGAGCGACTTCACGGTCGTGGCCAGCGGCACACCCAGCAGTTCGGCCACGCCGGCGCAGGTGCTCTTGCCCGGCGTGGGCGTCTTGGCCATGGCGTTGGCCGCCGCCGGGCGCGGGCCCGCGGGCGCCAGTGCTTCGGCCTTTTCCATGTTGGCCGCGTAGGCGCTGCCCGGGCAGTAGACGATGGCGTCCTCCCCGGTGGCGGCGATCACCTGGAACTCTTCGCTCAGGTCGCCACCGATGGCGCCGCTGTCGGCCGCCACGGCGCGGTAGCGCAAGCCGAAACGGTCAAAGATGCGGCGGTAAGCGGCGGCCATGACCTGGTAGCTGGCCTTGGCGGCGGCCTCGTCGCGGTCGAAGCTGTAGGCGTCTTTCATGATGAACTCGCGCCCGCGCATCAAGCCAAACCGTGGACGGCGCTCGTCGCGGAACTTGGTCTGGATCTGGTAAAAATTCTTCGGCAGCTGCTTGTAGCTGCGCAACTCCTGGCGAGCGATGTCGGTCACCACCTCTTCGCTGGTGGGCTGCACCACGAAGTCGCGGTCGTGCCGGTCCTTGATGCGCAGCAACTCGGGCCCCATCTTCTCGAAGCGCCCGGTTTCCTGCCAGAGTTCGGCCGGCTGCACCACCGGCATGGTGAGTTCGACCGCGCCGGCGCGACTCATCTCCTCGCGCACGATGGCCTCCACTTTCTGGATCACCCGCAACCCCATGGGCATGTAGCTGTAGATGCCGGCGCCCAGTTTCTTGATCATGCCGGCACGCGTCATGAGTTGGTGGCTGACCACCTCGGCATCGGCCGGGGCTTCCTTGAGGGTGGAGATGAAAAACTGGGAGGCTTTCATGGAAACGGCTGCCTGAGGCAGGATGGGTCGGATCAAAAAAGGGGAATCGGCTGAACGTCCGGTCGATGCCAGGTTGTGCCCCGACATCGGGATTTACCCCTCCCTGCGCGTCAACAGGTGGGCAATCACTTCGCAAGCCGCAGAGGGCGATGCATAATCCAGACAGTTCAAAAAATTGGGGTTGATTATGCTTGACAGAGAAGGCTTCAGGCCCAATGTCGGCATCATTCTGCTCAACCAGAGAAACCAGGTGTTTTGGGGCAAGCGGATTCGCTCGCACTCCTGGCAGTTTCCGCAAGGTGGCATCGACCGGGGCGAAACGCCCGAACAGGCGATGTACCGCGAGCTGCACGAGGAAGTGGGCCTTCAGCCCGAACACGTGTGCATCGTTGCCCGGACACGGGACTGGTTGCGCTACGAGGTGCCGGACCGTTTCATTCGCCGCGACGCGCGCGGTCATTACAAAGGCCAGAAGCAGATCTGGTACCTGTTGCGCCTGGTGGCACAGGACTGGCATCTGAACCTGCGCGCCACCAGCCATCCCGAGTTTGACGCCTGGCGCTGGCATGACTACTGGGTGCCGCTGGACGTGGTGGTGGAGTTCAAGCGGGGCGTGTACGAGATGGCGCTGACCGAACTGGCCCGCTACCTGCCCAAGAACGACAACCGCAACCGCTATCTGCGGGGGGGCGTGCGCCACCGCACGATCGAAGAAATGTCTGCGTCGATGCCTTGTACCGGCGTACCCGCTGGGCTGGAGTTGCCCCCCGGCGCATGCTTCGACCCCGACCCACAGACCGACATGCGCCCACAGGGCGTCACACACAAATGAATCCGCTACCCAAACCAGCGCGCCGCGGCGCGCTGGGCATCGTTCGCGCCTGTTGCATGGCGTTTGCCGCCTTGGCCTGCCCGGCCATGGCACAAAAGCCGTTCGCAGAAGCTCCGCAGGCCCTGACGGCGACCCCACCATCGTTCAATGTGCAACGCCTGCAGACCTTTGAGGCCTCACCCGGCTCGGCTTTGGTCTATGGCATCGATCCGGCCACCCTCGTCGTGGACAACCAGGGCGTGGTGCGGTATGTGCTGGTGGCCCGCAGCGCCAGCGGTGCGCTCAACGTCCTGTACGAAGGCATCCGGTGCCAGACGGCCGAGTTGATCACCTACGCGCGCTGGGACAACCGTTCGGCCTGGAACATTGACGAAGCCGCCGAGTGGCGCCCCCTGTCATCCTCCGGTTCGACCCGTCACGCGATGAGCCTGGCGCGCGCGGCGGTGTGCGACGGCCCCACCCCCAACGGTGATGCATCCAACATCCTTCGAACCTTGAAGCGCGGCAGCGCGCCTGAACGTTGAGATACAACGGCGCGCGCTCAACCGCGTGCCAGCACCAGGTTGTCGCGGTGGATCATTTCCGGTTCGGCGACATAGCCGAGCAGGCGCTCGAAGTCGCTGGAGGATTTGCGGCACAGGAGCCGTGCCTCTGAACTTGCGTAGTTGGCCAGCCCGCGGGCAATTTCTGCCCCGGCCGGATCACGCACAGCGATCACATCCCCGCGCGAAAACTCGCCCTCCACGGCGGTCATGCCGATCGGCAGCAGGCTCTTGCCTTCCCCCATGATCTTGCCTGCCGCACCCGCGTCGACCGTGACGGCCCCCCGCAGTTGCAGGTGGTCGGCCATCCAGCGCTTTCTTGCCTGGTTCTTCGGTGTCTGAGCCAGCAGGCAGGTGCCAATGGCTTCACCCTCGCACAGGCGCTGCAGGACCTGAGGCTCACGCCCCCAGGCAATGACGGTGGAGGCGCCCGAACCCGCCGCCCGTTTGGCCGCCAGAATCTTGGTGATCATGCCGCCCTTGCCGATGCCCGAGCCCGCGCCGCCGGCCATGGCTTCGAGCTGGGCATCTCCCGCACGCGCGACGTGCACAAACGTCGCGCTCGGATCACGACGCGGATCGGCCGTGTACAGCCCCCGCTGATCGGTCAGGATCACCAGCACATCGGCTTCCACCAGATTGGCCACCAGCGCGCCCAGCGTGTCGTTGTCGCCAAACTTGATTTCGTCGTTGACGACCGTATCGTTTTCGTTGATCACCGGCACCACGCCCAACTGCAACAGCGTGAGCAGGGTCGAGCGGGCATTGAGGTAGCGCTCGCGGTCGGCCAGGTCGGCATGGGTGAGCAACACCTGCGCACTGCCCACACCACACCCGCGCAACTTGGTCTCGTACATCTGCACCAGACCCATCTGCCCCACAGCCGCCGCCGCCTGCAGCTCATTGATTTCCTTGGGCCGCACCGTCCAGCCCAGGCGTTTCATGCCCTCGGCCACCGCACCGCTGCTGACCATGATCAGCTCGCGCCCCTGCTGGACCAGCGCAGCAAGCTGCTCACACCATTGTCCAATCGCCTCTTCGTCCAGGCCCCGGCCTTCGTTGGTCACCAGGCTCGACCCGACCTTGACCACAATGCGGCGCGCGGTCTTTAGCACGCCGGCCTGGTCCACCACGCCATTTGGATTCGTCACCACATCGCCCATGGGATTGTTTGTCTTGTACAGAGGGTTTCTGCCCTGCGCGCAGCGGTCATCAGACGCCGCGCGGGTCGTCCACGAAACGCGGGTCCACATCCACCGGTTGCTGATGCGACTGGAATTCCTTGGACAGGTATTCGTAGACCGACTGCACCAGCCGCTCACAGCCTTCGCGGGTCAGGGCAGATATCTCGAACACCGGCCCTTTGTACTTCAGTCGCTTGACGATGTCCTTGACACGGGTTTCGCGCTCATCGGCGCTCACCATATCCAGCTTGTTGAGCACCAGCCAGCGCGGCTTGTCGTACAGCTTCTGGTCAAACTTCTTGAGCTCCGCCACGATGGCCTTGGCTTGCACCACGGGGTCCACACCTTCGTCGAACGGCGCCACATCGAGCATATGCAGCAGCAACCGGGTGCGCTGCAGGTGACGCAGAAACTGGTGCCCCAGCCCCGCGCCCTCCGAAGCACCTTCGATCAACCCCGGCACATCGGCCACCACAAAACTCTTCTCAGGCGCGACCCGCACCACGCCAAGATTGGGATACAGCGTGGTGAATGGGTAGTCGGCAATCTTCGGTCGGGCATTGGAAATGGCGGCGATCAGCGTGGACTTGCCCGCGTTGGGCATGCCCAGCAGGCCCACATCGGCCAACACCTTCAGCTCCAGCTTGAGCGTGCGCTTTTCCCCCGCCCAGCCAGGCGTCTTCTGACGCGGCGCGCGGTTGGTCGAGCTCTTGTAGTGCATGTTGCCGAAGCCGCCATCGCCACCCTTGGCGATGGTGATCTGCTCGCCAGGCTGCAGCAGCTCGTGCAGCACCTCGCCGGTTTCGGCATCCGCGATGATAGTGCCCACGGGCATCTTCAACACGATGTCGTCGCCCTTGACACCGAACATGTCTGAGCCTTTGCCATGCTCGCCACGATGAGCCTCGAAACGCCGCGTGTAGCGAAAGTCCACCAAAGTATTCAGGCTGGCATCCGCCACCGCGTACACGTGGCCGCCACGGCCACCGTCTCCACCATCGGGGCCGCCAAATTCTTTGTATTTCTCATGCCTGAACGAGGCGCAGCCATTGCCACCATCGCCCGCAGCGACTTCGATCGTGGCTTCGTCTACAAATTTCATGACATGTATTCTCAGGAAAAACCAACACAAAAGGCCCGCATAGGCGGGCCTTTTGCAATCAAGACATCACCCGTGCGTTGCTGCGCCGATTCAAGGAATCCGGCAGCGGCACAGCGCCCCGTCTCAGACGGGCGTGATGCTCACCACGTGGCGGTTCAGTTCGCCTTTGACGGCGAAAGTGACATGCCCGTCAGCCGTGGCAAACAGGGTGTGGTCCTTGCCCAGACCCACGTTCACCCCGGGGTGAAACTTCGTGCCCCGCTGACGAACGATGATCGAGCCTGCGCTGACCAGCTCACCACCGAACGCTTTCACGCCGAGCATCTTGGGCTTGGAATCGCGCCCGTTTCGCGTAGAGCCGCCGCCTTTTTTCTGTGCCATGTTGACTTACTCCTCAGGCTGCGATCGACGAAATCTGCAGTTCGGTGAAATTCTGACGGTGACCTTGACGCTTCTGGTAGTGCTTGCGACGGCGCATCTTGAAGATGCTGACCTTGTCGTGCCTGCCATGCGCCAACACCGTGACCGTGACCGTTGCGCCGGAAACCAAGGGAGTGCCAACCTTGATTTCGGTGCCGTTGCCGACAGCCAGAACCTGGTCAAACACGATCTCTTGGCCCACATCCGCAGCAATCTGTTCTACTTTAATTTTTTCGCCAGCAGCAACACGATACTGTTTGCCACCGGTTTTTATGACCGCGTACATATGAACCTCTTGTAAAAAATCCACGAATGGATATTCAGCAGACCAAATTCCGCTGAACCTCTAATTTTAGCACGACCAGAATACCGCATCAAGTCGCAGCAGTCCGCCGCCGGCTTCATGGAGTGCGCGCACCCTGAGCCGCCCACACCGGCTTTCTATAATCGCGGCCTGCGCCCCAGACACCCCTCCTCAGACCGCTCGCATCTTGACCTCCACCTCACACCCCACATCCTCCCCTCTGGATTTGATCCATCCAGACATGCAACGGGTCGATCAGGTGATCGGCGAACGACTGACCACCGAGGTTCCTCTGGTCCGCGAAGTGGCCCAATACATCATTTCAGCGGGCGGCAAACGTCTGCGCCCTGCGCTGCTCCTGCTGGTCAGCGGCGCATTGGGCAGTCAGAGCCCACACCGCCACGCCTTGGCGGCGGTTGTTGAATTCATCCACACCGCCACCCTGCTGCACGACGATGTGGTGGACGAGTCGACCTTGCGCCGCGGCCGGGAGACGGCCAATGAACGGTTCGGAAACGCCGCCAGCGTGCTGGTGGGCGACTTTTTGTATTCACGCGCCTTTCAGATGATGGTGGATGTCAACGACATGCGGGTGATGCAGGTGCTGTCCGACGCCACCAATGTGATCGCGGAAGGCGAGGTGCTGCAACTCATGAACATGCACGACACCTCGCTGGACGAAGCCGCCTACCTACGTGTGATCCGCTCAAAAACCGCCAAGCTGTTCGAGGCCAGCGCCCGACTGGCCCCCATATTGATGGGCTCCGACCCGCACATTGAGGCCATCTGTGCTACCTACGGCCAAGCGCTGGGCACAGCCTTTCAGGTGATCGACGACGTGTTGGACTATGAAGGCAGCGCCGGCGAACTGGGCAAGAATCTGGGGGACGACCTGCGTGAAGGCAAGGTCACCCTGCCGATCATCTGCGCGCTGCGCACCGCCCCGGAAGCAGAACGCGCCTTGATTCAACAGGCCATTCAGCATGGAGATCTCACCCATCTGGACGACATCCTCTCCATCATTGTGCGAACCGGGGCTCTCACATCGGCCCGCAACAGCGCCATGACCGAGGCGCAAAGGGCCATTGATGCAGCCCGTCAGCTTCCCGCCAATGCCTACACCGAGGCTTTGCTACAATTGGCGGCTGGACTGCTGGAGCGACGCTCCTAAAGAGTTCTTGGAGACCTTCACGGCCTCCAAAAAGATTGGCCACCAAGGCCCATCGGGGTGTAGCTTAGCCTGGTAGAGCGCTACGTTCGGGACGTAGAGGCCGGAGGTTCGAATCCTCTCACCCCGACCAGATTTTCCCATTTCGCGAAACTGCGGGCCGTGGGCGCCCCAAAGAGGGCATGGCCCTACCGTTCCGCAACCTCCATACAACGCCAAATGCGCGCGGATGCGCATTTTCGACACAAGTTGCCTGAATAGTGGCGGCCAAGTCGTTGATTTACGTTAGATTACAGGTTTATGGCATCTGTCGACACGGTGATCCAAGAGACCCCTTCCATGGCCCTGCCCGGCCTTGGTCGTGCGCTGGTGTCGGCGGGAAAATTGGGGCAGAAGGCCGCCGAAGACCTGTACAAGAAAGCGCAGAGCAGCCGTAGCAGTTTTATCGCAGAACTGATCGGCTCAGGCTCGGTTTCCGCAGCGGACTTGGCCCACACCATGTCCACGGCTTTCGCCGCCCCGCTGCTGGATATGGATGCCATTGACGTCGAGCGATTGCCCAAAGGTTTGCTGGATGCGCGAATCTGCGCTGACTACCGTATCGTCGTCCTGAGCAAGCGGAACAACCGCCTGATGGTGGCCACGGCCGACCCTGCAGACCAGCAAGCGGCCGAAAAGATCAAGTTCGCGACCCAGATGGGTGTGGACTGGGTGATCGCAGAGTACGACAAGCTCAGCAAACTGGTGGAAGTCCAGACCACCACCGCCAACGAAGCGATGGACAACATCATCGGAGGCAGCGATTTCGAGTTCGACGACATGGTCACCGATACGGTGGTGGCCGACGCAAACGACAAGGCTTCAGAAGTCGACGACGCGCCAGTCGTCAAGTTTCTGCACAAAATGCTGCTCGACGCGTTCAACATGCGCGCCTCCGATCTGCATTTCGAGCCGTACGAACACAACTACCGGGTACGTTTTCGTGTCGATGGTGAGTTGCGGGAGATTGCCTCCCCTCCGATTGCGATCAAGGACAAGCTGGCTTCCCGTATCAAGGTGATCTCCCGCATGGACATCTCCGAAAAGCGGGTGCCCCAGGACGGGCGCATGAAGCTCAAGGTGGGGCCTGATCGGGTGATCGATTTTCGGGTCAGCACATTGCCGACGCTGTTCGGCGAGAAGATCGTGATCCGTATTCTGGACCCGAGCAGCGCCAAGGTAGGCATCGACGCGCTGGGCTATGAACCGGAGGAGAAGGCGCGGTTGATGAACGCCATCAGCCGGCCCTACGGCATGGTGCTCGTGACCGGACCCACCGGCTCGGGCAAGACGGTGTCGCTTTACACCTGCCTGAACATACTCAACAAACCGGGCATCAATATCTCGACGGCCGAGGACCCCTCCGAAATCAACCTGCCGGGCGTCAATCAGGTCAACGTCAACGAAAAAGCAGGGCTGACCTTTGCGGCGGCCCTCAAGGCATTCCTGCGCCAGGATCCCGACGTGATCATGGTTGGTGAGATTCGCGATCTGGAGACCGCTGATATCTCCATCAAGGCGGCTCAGACGGGCCACATGGTGCTCTCGACCCTCCACACCAACGATGCGCCGACCACGCTCACGCGGATGATGAACATGGGCATTCCCACGTTCAACATCGCTTCCAGCGTGATCCTGATCACGGCACAACGTCTGGCGCGCAGGTTGTGCGCCACCTGCAAGGCACCGTTGGACGTTCCTCGCAAGGCTCTGATGGATGCCGGGTTCAAAAGCGAAGACTTGGACGGCACCTGGACGCCCTACAAACCGGTGGGTTGCTCAGCATGCAACAACGGCTACAAGGGGCGCGTCGGTATCTATCAGGTCATGCCAATTTCCGAAGAAATCCAGCGCATCATTTTGCGGGGCGGAAGCGCGCTGGACATTGCCAAGCAGGCCAGCGCCGAAGGTGTGCGCACCCTGCGCGAATCGGGACTGCTTAAGGTCAGACAAGGCATGACCTCGCTGGAAGAAGTTCTGAGCGTTACCAACGAATGAGTTCACGCTAGACACAGGAATCCGAAAACACCATGGCAACTGCTGCATCCAAAGGTATCAAGGACTTCGTCTTCGAGTGGGAAGGCAAGGACCGCAATGGCAAGACGGTTCGGGGCGAGACCCGGGCGGCCGGCGAGAACCAGGTGTTGGCGGCGCTGCGCCGGCAGGGGATCGTGCCAGGCAAGGTGAAAAAGCGGCGCACGTCTTCCGGCAAGAGAATCAAACCCAAGGACATCGCGATTTTCACGCGCCAGCTGGCCACCATGATGAAGGCCGGTGTACCCCTGCTGCAGGCCTTCGACATTGTCGGTCGCGGCAACCCCAACCCCAGCGTGACCAAGCTGCTCAACGACATCCGCAGCGACGTGGAAACGGGCACGTCGCTCAGCGCGGCCTTCCGCAAGAACCCGCTTTACTTCGACAGTCTCTATTGCAACCTCGTGGAAGCGGGTGAAGCGGCCGGTATTCTGGAAGAGTTGCTCGACCGTCTCGCGGTCTACATGGAGAAGACCGAGGCCATCAAGTCCAAGATCAAGTCGGCGTTGATGTACCCCATCTCGGTGATCATCGTGGCCTTTGTCGTGGTGGCGGTGATCATGATTTTCGTGATTCCCTCGTTCAAGCAAGTGTTCACCTCTTTCGGTGCCGACTTGCCCGGGCCCACCTTGTTTGTGATCGCCATGAGCGAGTTCTTCACCGAGTACTGGTGGCTGATTTTTGGCGGCCTCGGTGGCGGTTTCTACTTTTTCATGCAGGCGTGGCGCCGCAATGAAAAGGTCCAGATGTTCATGGACCGCCTCATGCTAAAGATGCCGATCTTTGGCGCGCTGGTGGAGAAAGCGGTCATTGCCCGCTGGACCCGCACGCTCGCAACGATGTTCGCGGCGGGCGTGCCTCTGGTCGAAGCCTTGGACTCGGTGGGAGGAGCTTCCGGCAACTCGGTCTATGCCATTGCAACCGAGAGAATCCAGCAGGAAGTTTCAACCGGCACCAGCCTGACCAACGCCATGACCAATGCCAACCTCTTCCCGTCCATGGTGCTGCAGATGTGCGCCATTGGCGAAGAGTCGGGCTCCATTGACCACATGCTGGGCAAGGCTGCCGACTTTTACGAAGCGGAAGTGGATGACATGGTGGCCGGTCTGTCCAGCCTGATGGAGCCCATCATCATCGTGATTCTGGGCACCATCATTGGTGGCATCGTGGTTTCCATGTACTTGCCCATCTTCAAGCTGGGCCAGGTGGTTTGATGCCGGATGCGGGCGTGCTGGACGCAGCGCTTCTGGGTGTGCTGGGTTTGTTGGTGGGCAGTTTTCTCAATGTGGTCATCCACCGTCTGCCCAAGATGATGGAGCTGCGTTGGACGGCCGAATGCGCGGAGCTGCATCCCTCATCTGCGGACCCGGTGCAGCAGGCCCAGAGCGCTGACCCCGAGCCATTCAACCTGCTTGTTCCGCGCTCCCGTTGCCCGCACTGCGGTCACACGATCCGCTGGTTTGAGAACATCCCGGTGCTCAGCTACCTGGCATTGCGGGGCAAATGCCGAAGCTGTGCGGCCCCTATCAGCCTGCGGTATCCGATGGTGGAGCTGGTCGGCGCGGCATTGTTTGCATGGTGCGGCTGGAATTGGGGCCTGACCGCGGAGGCCCTGGCCTGGTGCGGCTTTTCGGCTGCCGTCCTCGCACTCGCCTGTATCGATTGGGACACCACCCTGCTGCCCGATGACATCACCCTGCCCCTGCTCTGGGCGGGCCTGTGCGCGGCAGGCCTGCGTCTGACCGACACCGCCCTGCCCGATGCCCTCTGGGGCGCAGTCGCTGGTTATCTCTCGCTGTGGCTGGTGTACTGGGCCTTCAAGCTGGTGACCGGCAAAGAAGGCATGGGCTATGGCGACTTCAAACTGTTCGCAGCCTTTGGCGCCTGGTTTGGCTGGCAAGCGCTGATCCCGGTCATTCTCATGGCGTCTGTCGTTGGTGCTGCGGTTGGCATAACCATCAAACTCCTGGGCCAATTGCGTGAAGGTGGCTATGTCCCTTTCGGTCCCTTCCTGGCAGTGGCGGGCCTGACTTCAATGATCTTTGGTCCGTCGGCCATCGTGTCCTTCATCGGCCTCTGACCGAGCCATGACCGCGCGCACCATCCTGCGCCTGGGACTCACGGGAGGCATCGGCAGCGGCAAGAGCACCGTGGCCCACTTGCTGAAGGACCGGGGAGCCTCCGTGATCGATGCCGATGCCATTTCCCGTGCCTGCACGCTTGAAAATGGCTCGGCCATCCCCGCCATCGCTCAGACTTTCGGTCAGGATTTCATCACCCCGGATGGGGCACTGGATCGCCCACGCATGCGCGACCATGTGTTCACCCATCCCGAGGCCAGACAAGCCCTTGAGGCCATCGTCCACCCCTTGGTGCGAGCCGAAATCCGGCGACTGGCGGCCGCATCCAGCTCACCATGCCTGGTATTTGACGTGCCGCTGCTGGTCGAATCGGCGGAGTGGCGCCAGCAGCTAGACCGTGTGCTGGTGGTGGACTGTTCAGAGGAAACGCAAATCCGCCGCGTGACCGAACGCAATGGCTGGGACCGCGACACCATAGAAGCCGTCTTGCGCAGCCAGTGTCCGCGCGCACAGCGACTGCTGGCCGCCGATATGGTGATCTTCAACGATGGTTACCAGATCGAACCCTTGCGGCGTCTGGTTGGTCTGCTCGCCGATGAGTTCGGGCTATGATGAAAGCCCCGCCCGACGCCTTTCCCTGCGAAGCTCCGCCGCTGTGATCCTGTACGAATACCCTCTCAACGAACGCATACGAACCTACCTGCGGCTGGAGCAGTTGTTCCGCCGCCTGGCCGAGTTGGTACCACGCAGCCACGCGCTGGATCATCACTACGCCATCCAGACCATTTTCGAAATCATGGACGTCGCCTCACGCGCCGACATGAAGTCCGACGTGCTCAAGGACATCGAGCGGCAGAAACAGCAGCTCAACAGCTACCGGGGCAACCCGGCAATTGCGGAGCAGGTGCTGGACGGTGTCATTGCCCAGCTGGACGGTTGCTTCACCCGGCTCAACCAGCTCGCAGGCAAAACGGGCCAGTCTCTGACCGAGAACGACTGGCTCATGAGCATCCGCAGTCGCATCGGCATCCCCGGGGGGACCTGTGAGTTCGATTTGCCGGCCTACTTCGACTGGCAGCACCACGGCACGGAACAGCGCCAAGCCGATCTACAGCGCTGGTCCGAGCCGCTGGCACCGTTGGCCGAATCCATTGTGCTGCTCCTGAAGATGCTCAGAGACTCTGGATCACCGCAAAAAGTGGTGGCGCCGGCTGGTCAGTTCCAGCAGAACCTGCCGCAAGGTCGCAGCTTCCAATTGCTGCGTTTGCGCATCGATCCCTCGCAGGGTTTGATACCCGAAATCAGCGGCAACCGTTTGATGCTTTCAGTGCGGCTGATGCGCCAAGGGGATGACGACCGACTGCACCCGGCGCAGGAAGATGCCGCCTTCGAACTGACCCTCTGCGCTTGAGGCGGCCCATGGTGAACACGGCCCACGAGGCCCCGATCAAGACCGTGCGTTGCCCTGGCTGTGGAGGACCCAGCGTGTACGGTCCGAGCAACCGGTTCCGCCCGTTCTGTTGTGAACGCTGCAGGAACATGGATTTGGGCGCCTGGGCCAGCGAACGCTTCAAACTGCCTGAGCAGTTGCCCAACACCGATCCGGATTTCGAACAGAGCTGAAAGATTTTTTGCGGGACCGTGCTCAAACGGCCTGTTCGGCGGCCAGCCATTCGAGAACCGGCACCGTTCCGGCCAGCACCGGACGACAGCGAACCGGCAGACGCTCCCAGCTGAACTGCTGCCCCTCATGCATGTGCAGTGTGCCTGTCCAGTCGAACACCTTGCAGAAATGCAACCGCACCAAAGCATGCGGATAGTCCACGAGCGATTCCCTCCAGGCGTGCACGATGCCTATCGTCACCCCGATTTCTTCCTGCAACTCGCGCCGCAGGGCCTGCTCCACATTCTCGCCGGCTTCGAGCTTGCCTCCCGGAAACTCCCAATAGCCCGCATAGACCTTGCCTTCGGGCCTGGACGTCAGCAGAAATTCACCGGTCGGGCTGATCAAGATCCCCACCGCCACCTCCACCACCAGCCGGCCCTCGGGATCGCTGCGCTGGCGGTCGGCATCGACCACCAGAACCCCATCACCCATGGCAATTGCCCCGAACCAACCCCTTGCCAGGAAGGCAATGGTGGTCCATTGGCGCCACAAGGGCCAACATGTCAGCCTCGCGCCGCATGTGTCCCTGCGTAGTCACGCGCGAACTGGTAGGCCACCCGGCCACTGCGCGATCCCCGCTCCAAGGCCCAGACCAGGGCCAGCGGACGGGCCGCTTCGATTTCGTCCGCAGGCACGCCAAAGGACGACAACCACTGAGCCACGATAACCAGATACTCGTCTTGGCTGAAAGGATAAAAACTCACCCACAAGCCAAAGCGCTCGGACAACGAAATCTTCTCCTCCACCACCTCGCCAGGATGCACTTCGCCATCGGTGGTGTGGGTGTAGCTGAGGTTTTCCTTCATGTACTCCGGCAGCAGATGGCGCCGGTTGCTGGTGGCGTAAATCAGCACATTCGGGCCGGCGGCCGACACCGAACCGTCCAGGATGGATTTCAGGGCCTTGTAGCCCGGCTCACCGTCCTCGAAGCTCAGATCGTCGCAGAACACGATGAAGCGTTCGGGACGCTCCGCCACCACGTCCACGATATCGGGCAAATCCACCAGATCGGCTTTGTCCACCTCGATCAATCGCAGCCCTTGCGCAGCGAACTCGTGAAGACAGGCCTTGACCAGTGACGACTTGCCGGTGCCACGCGCGCCGGTCAGCAGCACGTTGTTGGCCGGCCGCCCCTGCACGAATTGATCGGTGTTGCGCCGGATCTTGTCCTTCTGACCATCGATCTCCTGCAGATCGGCCAGACGCATCGCACCCACATGGCGCACCGGCTCCAGCACCCCATGGCCGCTGCTGCGTTTGCGGTAGCGAAACGCGACCGAAGCCGACCAGTCAGGGGCCCCCAACGGCTGCGGCAACACGGACTCGATGCGCGAGATCAGTTGCTCCGCCCGCTCCAGCAAACGTTCGAAATTCGGATTCATGTCAGGTCCCGCAACTCAGCCCAGCCAGGAAAGCCACAGCCTTGGGTATGCAACGGCCCGCTTGCGGAAGACATGCGCCCTCATGACCGGTAGTCGGCGTTGATCGTCACGTAGTCGTGGCTGAAATCACAGGTCCAGACCGTTTCGGTGGCGGTTCCACGACCCAACCCGATGCGCACCAGTATCTCGGCTTCCTTCATCACGCGTTGGCCATCTTCCTCGCGATAGGCCGGATGGCGGCCACCAGCGGTGACCACGTGCACATCGCCCAAATGCAGCTCGATCTTTGTCGCATCCAGGTCGGCAATGCCAGCGTAGCCCACAGCGGCGAGGATGCGCCCCAGGTTCGGATCGCTGGCGAAGAAAGCCGTCTTCACCAGGGGTGAATGCGCCACCGCGTAGGCCACCTGCAGACACTCCGCCGCCGTGCCTCCCCCTTCGACCTGCACCGTGATGAACTTGGTGGCCCCCTCGCCATCACGGACGATGGCATGTGCCAGATGCTGCGCCACCGGCGTGAGTGCTGCCAGCAAGGCCAGCCCGTCCGGGCCGTCCAGATCGGTCACGGCGGCGTTGCCCGCCTGACCGGTGGCCACGACCACGAACGAATCGTTGGTGGAAGTGTCGCCATCCACGGTCACACGGTTGAACGACACATCGGCCAGACGGCGTGCCAGGGCATTCATGAGCCCGGGATCGACGCAGGCATCCGTGGCCACGAAACCGAGCATGGTGGCCATGTTGGGCCGGATCATGCCGGCCCCCTTGGCGATACCGGTGACACTGACTGTGCGCCCACCCACCGTGGCCTGACGACTGACCGCCTTGGGCAAAGTGTCGGTGGTCATGATGCCTTCCGCGGCCGACAGCCACTGCTCGCCGCCCGTCACGGCAGCCTGTGCCGCGCTTTCAAGCGCCGCGGGCAGGCCGGACAGCAGCCGCTCCAGCGGCAGCGGCTCCATGATCACACCGGTCGAAAACGGCAGCACCTGCTCGTGCTGCACACCCAGCGCCAGCGCTAGCGCGGAACAAGTCTGGCGGGCATGGGCGAGCCCAGACTCGCCGGTGCCGGCATTGGCGTTGCCTGTGTTGATGACCATGACCCGGATCGCGCTGCCAGATCCCAGATGCTCACGGCACACCTGCACAGGCGCTGCGGCGTAGCGATTCTGGGTGAACACCGCACCCACGGCGCTGCCCTCATCGAGCAGGAAGACCGTCAGATCCTTGCGGTTGGCTTTGCGGATGCCGGCCTGAGCGACACCGATGCGCACACCGGGGATGGCCAGCAGATCCCCGGCCTGGGGAGGATTGAGAAGAACAGGCATGAGACTCCTTGGATGGTCCGACCACCCGGCGGCGACCGCTGGTCACCACCGGAAGGGTTCAGTCCAGCTTGCCGTGACAGTGTTTGTACTTTTTACCGCTGCCGCAGGGGCAGGGATCGTTGCGACCGACCCGGGGCATGGTAGCCACCGCCGTGTCCAGGTCGGTGGTACTCTGGGCCTCACCCGTTTCGGTGGGTGCGGTATAGGTCACGTTGGTGATGCGCTCGGCACGATCTTCCAGCTGTTCCGCGACTTCCGACATCTGTTCGGCCGACTGCACGCGCACGTTCATCAGAATGCGGCTGACGTCGTTCTTGACGCTGTCGAGCAGCTGACCGAAAAGCATGAAGGCTTCGCGCTTGTATTCCTGTTTGGGTTGTTTCTGTGCGTAGCCGCGCAGGTGAATCCCCTGGCGCAGGTAATCAAGCGCCGACAGATGCTCGCGCCATTGGCTGTCGATGGTCTGCAACAGCACCACGCGCTCGAACTGGGTGAAGTTCTCTTCGCCCACGGTCTGCACCTTGCCGTCAAACACCGCCTTGGCCGCGGCCAGCACGCGCTCGACGATTTCCTCCCCGTCGATCGCCTCGGCATCCGACACCCAGGAGGCCACCGGCGCATCCACCGACCACTCCTCACGCAGCACACGCTCCAGCGCCGGCAGGTCCCACTGCTCTTCGACACTGCCTTCGGGCACGAACTGATGCACAAGATCGGTGAAGCAGCCATCGCGCAAGGAATCGATCTGGGCACGCAGGCTCTGCGCATCGAGGATGTCGTTGCGCTGCTGGTAGATCACCTTGCGCTGATCATTGGAGACATCGTCGTATTCGAGCAGCTGTTTGCGGATGTCGAAGTTGCGCGCCTCCACCTTGCGTTGCGCACTTTCGATGCTGCGCGTGACAATGCCCGCCTCGATGGCTTCGCCTTCGGGCATCTTCAGCCGGTCCATGATGGCGCGCACGCGGTCCCCCGCGAAGATGCGCATCAGGGAGTCGTCCAGACTCAGATAGAAGCGAGACGAACCCGGGTCGCCCTGGCGGCCCGAACGGCCGCGCAACTGGTTGTCGATGCGCCGCGATTCGTGGCGTTCGGTGGCGATGATGCGCAAACCACCCAAGGCCTTGACCTTCTCATGGTCCAGCTGCCACTGCTGGCGCAGGGTTTCGAGTCGTGCTGCCTTGGTCGCTGCGTCCAGGGACTCGTCGGCCTCAATGGCGGCACTCATCTTCTCCAGGTTGCCACCAAGCACAATGTCGGTCCCACGACCGGCCATGTTCGTCGCGATGGTGATGGCGCCGGGGCGGCCCGCCTGCACGATGATGTCGGCCTCGCGGGCGTGCTGTTTGGCGTTGAGCACCTCGTGCGGCAGATTCTCTTTCGTCAGCAGGCCGGCAATGATTTCCGAGTTCTCGATCGACGAGGTGCCCACCAGCACCGGCTGTCCACGCTCATGGCATTCGCGGATGTCTTCGATCGCGGCCACGTACTTTTCGTTGGTGGTCTTGTACACGCGGTCGAGCTGGTCCTCGCGCTTGCTGGGCCGGTTGGGCGGAATCACCACGGTTTCCAGACCGTAGATCTCCTGGAACTCGTAGGCCTCGGTATCGGCCGTGCCGGTCATGCCAGAGAGCTTGCCGTAGAGACGGAAATAGTTCTGGAACGTGATCGATGCCAGGGTCTGGTTTTCCGGCTGGATCGCCACGCCTTCCTTGGCCTCGACGGCCTGGTGCAGGCCATCGCTCCAGCGGCGCCCGGACATCAGACGACCTGTGAACTCGTCGACGATGACGATCTCGCCGTTCTGGTTCACATAGTGCTGGTCGCGGTGGTAAAGATGGTGGGCCTTGAGCGACGTCACCAGGTGGTGCAGCAGGGCGATGTTGGCCGGGTCGTACAACGAAGCGCCATCGGGCAGCAAACCGGCCTGGCTCAGCAGGCGCTCGGCGTTTTCATGCCCCTGCTCGGTCATGTGGATGGAGTGCGCCTTCTCATCCAAGGTGAAGTCGCCGGGCTTGATGACACCCTCACCCGTGCGGGGATCGGCCTCGCCTTCCTGTCGCACCAGATGGGGCACCAGCTGCTTGATCGCCAGGTACACCTCGGTCTGATCGTCGGCCTGACCGCTGATGATCAACGGCGTGCGCGCCTCGTCGATCAGAATGGAGTCCACCTCATCGACGATGGCGTAGTTCAGGCCCCGCTGCACGCGGTCACCCGACTCATAGACCATGTTGTCGCGCAGATAGTCAAAACCGTATTCGTTGTTGGTGCCGTAGGTGATGTCGGCCCGGTAGGCAGCCTGCTTCTCTTCGCGCGGCGCTTGTGGCAGGTTGATGCCCACCGTGAGACCGAGAAAGTTGTACAGCCGACCCATCCACTGCGCGTCACGGCTCGCCAGGTAGTCGTTCACCGTCACCACGTGCACACCTTTGCCGGTGAGCGCGTTCAGGTACACGGGCAACGTGGCGGTCAGCGTCTTGCCCTCGCCAGTGCGCATTTCGGCCACCTTGCCATGGTGCAGCGCCAGGCCACCGACGAGCTGTACGTCGAAGTGGCGCATCTTCATGACGCGCTTGCTGGCCTCGCGAACCACCGCAAATGCCTCGGGCAGGATGGCCTCAAGGGCTTCGCCGTCGGCAATGCGGCGCTTGAAGACGTCGGTCAGCGCCTTCAACTCGTCGTCGCTGAGCTTTTCAAACTGGGGTTCAAGGCCGTTGATGCGCTCCACCGTTTTGCGGTAGGTCTTGAGCAAGCGGTCGTTGCGGCTACCAAATATTTTGGTGAGGAAGTTTGTGGCCATACGTGCAGGCCTGTACCGTACATGCGACTAGCGCGTGCCGGCCGGGCTAAATGGAATCGGTGGGCTCTCAGCCAACGGATCGAGGCAAAACGCCGGGGGAAGGTACCCGTGATCTGCCGACGAACGCTGTGCTTTCAAGAGCAAAGTGTTGATTTTACCCGGCGCTCGAGGCCGGGTCAGCGCAGGCGGGTCTTGCCAGTCTGCAGGTTGGCAGTCGCCATGGACTCGCCTGCGGCAAGGAACCGCTGGGGATCCTGAGGCACCCCGGACACCCAGACTTCAAAATGCAGATGAGGACCGGTCGAACGACCCGTTGAGCCCACTTCGGCAATCTTCTGCCCGCGTTTGACGATGTCCCCCTTCTTCACGAGCACCTTTGATGAGTGCGCGTATCGGGTGATCAGATCGTTGCCGTGATCGACTTCAACCATGTTGCCGTACGCAGGGTGAAATTCCTGCACCACCACGATGCCGCCGGCCGCCGCCAGGATGGGCGTTCCAGGGTCGGCCGGAAAGTCGAGTCCGGTGTGCAAGGCAGAGCGCCCATTGATCGGATCAATGCGAAAACCGAATGGTGACCCCACACGCCCACCGGTCACCGGTTGTTCGGTCGGCACCATGGTGCGCTGGATTTTCTGATCAAAGAGACGAGACTCCACCACCGTCAGCCAGTCGACCCGCGAACCACTGGCCGTATCCAGCTGATCCAACGCCTGTGTCAACTCTTCCAGCGTCAGATCGCGTCCCGAAATCAGTGCCCCACCCGCCCCTTGGTGGGTTCTGAACTCCTGCGGATTGAGCCCGGCCAGACCGGCTACGCGCTCACCCAGGGACTCGATCTGCAGCATGCGCGCCTGCATTTCTCCGAGTTTGCGCGCCATGGCGTCCAGGTTCTCGCGCATGTAGACATCTTTCGAATCCACTTCACCCTGGCTGACCAACCGGGCCACCGGTCCAAAACCCGGCCACCCCTGGCGCACACCTTCGAGAAACACCCAGTGGTAGGCGGCCACGGACCCCAGCATCAGCAACACCGACGCCACCACCCCTGCCGCCAGCAGTTTCAGGCTGTCCAGATGCAGCGCCCGACTCTTGGCCAGCCAGGCATCCGTGATAATGATGTGCACAATCCAACCTTTCGTGATGGCACCGGCTTCAAACCCGAAGCCCCAACATCGCATGAGCACCGCCCCACGATTTCACACCATGCTCAGCCTGGAGCAGGCGGTCGGAGCAGCACCCTCGCTCGCCGCACTGCAGGAACGGATTCGAGCATCCCAGCAGTGCATGGAACAGGTGCAACACCTGATCCCGATCAGTCTGCGTCGGCATGTCAAAGCTGGCCCCATTCAGGACACCGAATGGTGCCTTCTGGTTGGCAGCGCGGCCGCATCGACCAAGCTCCGCCAGTTGCTGCCCAGCCTGCAACAAACCCTGACCCAAAATGGGGCGCAGGTTAACTCAATTCGCATCAAAGTCCAAATCCCGGGGCAGTGAAGCCAGGCTTGGGGAGCTCCGCCCACACGGAGCAGACGATGGTGCCGCTTGTCTGACTCGAACAGACGACCTATCGCTTACAAGGCGATTGCTCTACCAACTGAGCTAAAGCGGCACTGAAACCGGGAGCCGGATTTTACTTGACGCGCTTGAGCTGGGGTCGCCCACTTCCGCGCGATGGACCGTCTGGTGGCGGCTCAAGGGGATCGGTCGACTCGGTGGGAGCACCCTCGTTCGGAACGGCACGCAGCGTCCCACGGTCTTGCACATTCGGGGAGCGGGTTGAATCCGGCGTGACAGCGTCGCTCTTCAGTGCTTCGCTCTCCAGCTCGGCAGGGCTTGCAGCCAGCGATGGCGGAGGAAAGGCCATGCCTTGCCCGTTCTCGCGCGCATAGATCGCCACCACATGGCTCACGGGCACCACGATCTCTCTGGCAACGCCACCAAACCGCGCCTTGAACTCGATGAAGTCGTTGCCCAGCCGCAAGGAGCTGGTGGCATCAAAGCTGACATTGAGCACAATTTCCCCATGCTGGACAAACTCCATCGGCACCTGCACCGAAGCATCCACCTGCACGGCGATATAGGGCGAAAACCCGTGATCAACACACCACTCATGCAGTGCGCGGATCAGGTACGGACGGGTGGAGGGGGTCTCCTGCTCGATGGAACTCATCTGAAACCCCGTCAATGCCCCGTCACCCAGCCGGGCTCGAACTGCGACGTCCTCACTTGCGCATCACTTTTTCAGATGGCGTCAGCGCCTCGATATAGGCCGGGCGCGAGAAAATGCGCTCGGCGTACTTGAGCAATGGGGCCGCATTCTTGCTCAGCTCAATGCCGTAAAAGTCCAGACGCCACAACAGCGGTGCAATGGCGACATCCAGCATGGAGAAGTTGTCTCCCAGCATGAACTTGTTCTTGAGGAACACCGGGGCCAGCTGTGTCAGACGGTCGCGGATGTGAGCGCGGGCCTTTTCCAGGGCCTTCTCATTGCCCTTGGTGCTGCGCGATTCCAGCATGGACACATGCGTGAACAATTCCTTTTCGAAGTTCAGCAGAAACAGGCGCACGCGAGCGCGGTCCACCGGGTCGCCCGGCATGAGCTGAGGATGGGGGAAGCGCTCATCAATGTATTCGTTGATGATGTTCGACTCGTACAGGATCAGATCGCGTTCGACCAGGATCGGCACCTGGCCATACGGGTTCATGACACTGATGTCTTCGGGCTTGTTGTACAGGTCCACGTCCCGGATTTCAAAGTCCATGCCCTTCTCGAACAGGACGAAACGGCAACGGTGGGAATAGGGGCAGGTGGTGCCCGAGTACAAGACCATCATGAGGGAGTCTCCTTAAAGCAAAAAACAGTGGATTGCAAAACACCATGCCGGCGCTGCAATCCACTGTGGGACGGATGGGTACGCCAGCAACGCTGGCATACCTCAACCCGAATCGAATTATTTGACGTCTTTCCAGTAAGACGCGTTCAGGCGCCAGGCGACCAGCGTGAAGACGGAGAGGAACAACAACACCCACACGCCAATGCGCACGCGGCTGTTCTGGGCTGGTTCGCTCATCCACTGCAGATAAGCCACCAGATCGCCGACATTCTGGTCGTATTCAGCCTCGCTGAGCGTGCCCGGCTTGACTTGTTCCCAGCCTTTGAGCAGCTCCACCTCATGGCCGTGGCTTTCCACTTTTTCGTGAACCGGTTTGCGTTCACCCTGCAGTTGCCACAAAGGGTTGGGCATGCCGATGTTCGGGAACACCATGTTGTTCCAGCCGGTGGGCTTGGATTCATCGCGGTAATAAGTGCGCAGCAGCGTGTAGATGTAATCGGCGCCGGTCCCGGCGTGGCTGGAGCGCGAACGGGCGATCACCGTCAGATCGGGAGGATTGGCGCCAAACCAGGCTTTCGCCTGACGCGGATCGATCGCCGACTTCATGGTGTCACCGATCTTGTCGGTGGCAAAAGTCAGGTTTTCCGCGATCTGCTTGTCGTTCAAACCGATGTCACGCAGGCGGTTGTAGCGCATGAAGGCCGCCGAATGGCAGCTCAGGCAGTAGTTGACAAACAGCTTGGCGCCGTTTTGAAGAGCGGCCATGTCGTTGGTGCGATTGGGCGCCTTGTCCAGCGGGAACCCACCGCCAGCGGCCAGGACCGAACCCGACAGGCCCAGGGCCAGCGCAAAGCCCATAAGGATTTTTTTCATTTGCTTGACTCTCCGGAATGGCTCGTATGGGCTCAATGGGGGTGGAAGGTGACACGGCTGGGTACCGGCTTGAATTCGCCCAGGCGGCTCCACCAGGGCATCAGCAGGAAAAAGCCGAAATAGAACAGCGTGCCCACTTGCGAGACACGTTCGCCGACGGGCGACGGCGGCTGCACGCCCAGGTAGCCCAGGATCAGGAAGTTGATCACGAACACCAGGTAGAGCCACTTGTTCCAGCTTGGACGGTAGCGAATCGACTTGACAGGGCTGTTGTCCAGCCAGGGCAGGAAAAACAGAATCACGACGGCGCCACCCATGGCGACCACACCCCAGAACTTGGCATCGATGGCCAGCATCAGGGCCACCAGCACCACCGCACTCCCCACAACCGCGCCCTTCATGACCATGTTGAGCCGGGCCTTGACCACGCCCAGCAGAGCACCCAGCAACACGCAGGCGATCAGGGCGTACATCATCTCGCTGGTGATGGCACGCAGCATGGAGTAGAACGGCGTGAAGTACCAGACTGGCGCGATGTGCAGCGGCGTGACCAGCGGGTCGGCCGGAATGAAGTTGTTGTACTCCAAGAAGTAGCCACCAAACTCGGGAGCAAAGAACACGATGGCGGAAAACACCATCAGGAACAGCGACACGCCGAAGATGTCGTGCACGCTGTAGTACGGATGGAACGGAATGCCGTCCAACGGAATGCCCTTGTCATCCTTGGTGGCCTTGATCTCAACACCATCAGGGTTGTTGGAGCCCACTTCGTGCAGCGCAATGATGTGAGCCACCACGAGACCCAGCAAGACCAACGGCACGGCAATCACGTGGAAGCTGAAGAAGCGGTTGAGGGTGGCGTCGCCCACCACGAAATCGCCACGGATCAACAACGCCAGATCGGGGCCAACGAAGGGAATGGCCGAGAACAGGTTGACGATCACCTGGGCGCCCCAGTACGACATCTGACCCCACGGCAGCAGATAGCCCATGAAAGCCTCCGCCATCAATACCAGGAAGATGGCACAACCGAAGACCCAAACCAGTTCGCGCGGCTTGCGATACGAGCCGTAGATCAGGCCACGGTACATGTGGAGGTACACCACCACAAAAAAGGCCGAAGCCCCGGTGGAGTGCATGTAGCGGATCAGCCAGCCCCACGGCACATCGCGCATGATGTACTCGACCGAAGCGAACGCCGTGGTCGCGTCGGGCTTGTAGTGCATCACAAGGAAGATGCCCGTCACGATCTGGATCACCAGCACCAGCAGCGCCAGCGAACCGAAGATGTACCACCAGTTGAAGTTTTTCGGCGCGTAGTACTCGGCCATGTGCTCATTGAAGAGCTTGGAGAGCGGGAACCGGTTGTCAACCCAATTCAGTGCCTTTTGGCCCAGGGGTGCGTCGGGGGAGATTTCTTTGAATTCAGCCATGGAATGCCTCTGTGGTCAGTAGACTGCGTGCACTGTGCGGTGCAGCGGGTCAGGCTTTTTTCTCTTCGCCGACCAACAGGGTGGTGTCGGACAGGTAGTAGTGCGGGGGAACTTCGAGGTTGTCCGGCGCTGGCTTGTTCTTGAAAACACGCCCGGCCACATCGAACGTGGAACCGTGGCAGGCACAAAGGAAACCGCCCTGCCAGTTATCCGGCAGAGAAGGCTGGGGACCGGGGGTGAACTTGTCACCAGGGGAACAGCCCAGGTGGGTGCAGATGCCCACGGCAACCAGCACTTCGGGTTTGATGGAGCGATGGCGGTTTTTCGCGTACTCAGGCGTGGGGTAGGTCTTGCGATCCGAGTTCGGATCAGCCAATTGATCTTCCTGCTTTTCCAGTGCCGCCAGTTGCTCGGGGGTACGCCGCATGATCCACACCGGCTTGCCGCGCCACTCGACCACCCGCTTTTCACCAGGCTGCAGAGTGGAGATATCCACCTCGATCGCGGCGCCGGCCGCTTTGGCCCGCTCGGACGGCTGAAAACTGCTCACGAAGGGAACGGCGACCGCGGCTGCACCCACGCCACCCATGGCGCAGGATGTGATCAGCCAGGTTCGGCGGCTGCTATCGACGGTCGCATCGACGGTTGCTTCACTCATGGGGATCTTTCAATCAGTTTCGAGGGGGATACTAGGGACAACCCGGCATTGTACTGGAGCTCATGGCCCCCACTTTGGCTTGCCGAGGCGGCCCACCAGACATTGTCACAAGCCATGCCGCGCGCGCATTTGACTTTCGTCAGCCAACCAAAATACTCCGGTCGCGTGCGTGAGAATCGCTGTTGGCACCGGCAATACAGGCCTTTGCGCTCAAGCCGACTTCATGACAACCAACCCAATACGATCCGGAGGACCCCCATGGGCATGATGCAAGAGTTCAAGGAGTTTGCCGTCAAGGGCAATGTGATCGACCTGGCGGTCGGTGTGATCATCGGTGGCGCCTTCGGCAAGATCGTGGGATCGCTGGTCGATGATGTGATCATGCCCATCGTCGGATCGATCTTCGGCAGCCTCGATTTCTCCAACCTGTACCTGGCTCTCGGCAAGGTTCCCGAGGGCACGGCACCGACGCTGGCCGCCATGAAAGCCGCCGGCATCCCTACGCTGGCCTATGGCAGCTTTATCAGCGTTGCGCTCAACTTCCTCATCCTGGCGTTCATCATCTTCATGATGGTCAAACAGATCAATCGCCTGAAGAAGACCGAAGCGCCCGCACCGGCGGCCCCCGCAGCACCGCCCGAAGATGTGTTGCTGCTGCGTGAAATCCGCGACAGCCTGAAAAAGTAGCTCGGCCGCCGTCCGAACGGCCGCATCCACTTTTGCGAATCGGGGGCGCCGTTGAGCGCAGATTCAGCGCCGCGTGGCCGACAGCGCCGCGTCGACAGCGGCCAGCAGACTCGCGGCGCTGGCTCGGCCCGTGCCGGCCAGGTCGAACGCGGTGCCGTGATCGGGGCTGGTGCGCACGAAAGGCAGCCCCAGCGTGGTGTTCACACCATGCTCCAGCCCCAGCAGCTTGACGGGAATCAGACCCTGGTCGTGGTACATCGCCAGCACCACATCGAATGCGCCCTGGCGTGCGCGCATGAAGACCGTGTCGGGCGCATGTGGGCCACTCGCATCGATGCCCTCTTCCCGCGCCTGGCGCACCGCCGGCTCGATCACCTCGATTTCTTCAAGGCCAAACAAACCGCCCTCGCCGGCATGCGGGTTCAACCCCGCGACGGCGATCCGTGGATGGGGCCAGCCCACCGCGTTGAAATGACGATGGGTGATCCGAAGCGTTTGCAACACCTGATCCAGTGTCACGGCCTGCAGCGCCTGCCGCAGCGACACATGGATGCTGACCAGCACCGTGCGCAGGCCCGGGCAACTCAACATCATGCGAACGGGAAGCTCCGTCACACCCAGCCCCAGGTGCTCAGCCGCCAAGGCCTGCAGCATCTCGGTATGCCCAGGATGTGTCACACCGGCCGCGGCCAGCGCCTCCTTGTGAATCGGCGCGGTCACCAAGGCGCGGGCTCGGCCATCCAGCGCGGCTTGAGCGCCATAAAGAATGCAATCTGCCGCCGCCCGCCCAGCGGCTGCGCTGATGCATCCCAGCGGCACCGGCAGCGGCAGATCACATGCCTGCACCACCGCCATGCAACCCGGTGGCAGCTGGCCAAAGTCAGACACCACGGCGAGTTGCGCCACCATCAACCGCCCGGCAACCGACTCCGAATCCGCCTGCACCAGACGAGCTGCGCGCCTGAGCGTCGCAACGTCACCCGCCACCACGACCTGCCGCAGCAACTCGGGACGCTCGTGAAATGCTTTGACGACGATTTCCGGACCGATGCCCGCCGGGTCGCCCATGGTCAGAATCACCGGTGATTCGACAGTGGTTGGCGCGCCGACCAAGTCGGCCGATGTGGGAAACGTGCTCATGGAACCGTTCAGGCAGGGTTGTCAATGTCGATGAATTCATGCGCCAGTCCCAGCTGGGCCGCCACATGGGCACCGACCGTGGGTACGCCGTAACGTTCGGACGCGTGGTGTCCACAGGCCAGGTAAGCCACGCCGCATTCGCGAGCGTAGTGCGCCTGGGGTTCGGATATTTCGCCGGTGATGAACACATCAGCACCCGCCGCAATGGCGCTTTCGAAATAGCCTTGTGCGCCACCCGTGCACAAAGCCACATGTTCGATGGGGCGATCAGGCTCGGCCACCAACGTCACGGACCGCCCCAGCACGCGCCCGACATGGGCCGCCAAGGCGCCCGCAGAGGGTGCGGACCACCGCCCGATGAAGCCCAGCGACTGTTCACCGAAACGGCCACGCTCCCCCTCATACAAGTCAATGCCCAGCTGCCGCGCCAGCTGCGCGTTGTTGCCCAACGCCGCATGGCCGTCCAGCGGCAGGTGATAGGCATACAGGTTGATGTCATTCGCCAGCAGGCGCGATAGACGTTGCTTCATCCAGCCTGTCACCCGGCCATCTTGCCCACGCCAGAACAGCCCGTGGTGCACCAGGATGGCATCGGCCCCCGAACTCACGGCCGCGTCGATCAGCGCCCGACTGGCGGTCACACCAGTGACCAACTTGCGGATGTGGCCACGCCCTTCCACCTGCAGCCCGTTGGGGCCGTAATCGCGGTACAGCGCTGGTTGCAGCAGTGCGTCCAGCGCACCCAGCAACATTTCCCGCGTGACGGCGGGCGGTGGCAGCGGGCTCTGAGGGTCTTTGGGTGCGGAAAAACTCATGGGGAAAAACAGCCTTTGGAGGCAAATGGCATCGAACCCATAGGCCCGACGTGGCTCTGGCACAGAACCCCATTTTGACACCCGCCCCCTTGGGCCGCCCCCAGCCTCCCCCCACACAGCCGGTGGTGGTTGTCCACCGGACTATGGGGTCGTCGCACCCTCAGTGTTGGGCGCGCTCGCCTTCGTCCATCTTGCGCATGAAAAACCGGTAGAACCAGATCACCATGCCAATCATGAAGACGATGCCTGCAATGCTGAACAAACCATAGTCGGTTGAAAACAGGTCCACCAAGGCTTTCATCGCTTGCTCCATTTCTTCATTGAGGAGCGCCCATTGCACTGCGGCGGCATCACCGGTGCATTGACCTGCGTCAATTCACTTGAACTCCGCAGATCCGGAGGTATATGGGAGGCATATGCGGGACAATGACGAGGAATCTTCCGCTGTGAGCCCGGCATCCCGAGCACTCAAGAACCCTCAACCTCTATCTGACATGAAACGACTCTGGCTGGTTTTTGCCCAATCCGTGACCGTGCTGCTGGCCGCATTTTTCGTGATCGCCACGCTCAAACCCGACTGGCTGGATCGGCGCGCGCTCACCACGTCGGTGGTCCCGGTGCTGGAGTCCGCCACCCCGGCCACGGCCAACGAGAACATCGCAGCGAACGGCTTCAGAGCGGCCGCGCGCGCCGCGTCGCCCGCGGTGGTCAGCATCAACACCAGCAAGGCGCCTGAGAACAACCCGCAAGCCGCCGATCCATGGTTCCGCTTTTTCTTTGGTGACCAGAATCCATCACAGCCCCAGGCGGGGCTGGGCTCGGGGGTGATCGTCAGCCCCGCTGGCTACATCCTCACCAACAACCATGTGATCGAAGAAGCCGATGAAATCGAGGTGATTCTCAACGACGGTCGCAAGAGCGCCGCACAGGTCATTGGCACCGACCCCGAAACCGACCTGGCCATTCTCAAGGTCGACCTGAAGGACCTGCCCGTCATCACGCTGGGCGACTCGGACGCGCTGTCCATCGGCGACCAGGTGTTGGCCATCGGCAACCCCTTCGGGGTGGGCCAGACGGTGACCAGCGGCATCGTCAGCGCCCTGGGACGCACCCAGTTGGGCATCAACACCTTCGAGAACTTCATCCAGACCGATGCGGCCATCAACCCCGGCAATTCGGGTGGGGCGCTGGTGGACGTGAATGGGCATCTGATGGGGATCAACACCGCCATCTACTCGCGCTCGGGGGGGTCCATGGGCATCGGCTTCGCGATCCCCACCTCCACCGCGCGCAGCGTGCTGGACGCCATCGTGAAGGACGGTCAGGTCACTCGCGGCTGGATCGGCGTGGAACCCCAGGACCTCACCGCCGAATTGGCCGAAAGCTTTGGCATCGAGTCGGGCGTTGGCGTCATCATCACCGGCGTGCTGCAAAACGGTCCGGCCGCCAAGGCCGGCATCCGCCCGGGAGACGTGATCACCAGCGTGGCCGGACGCAGCGTGGGGAACGTGGCACAGCTGTTGTCCGCCGTGGCCGCCCTGACACCGGGGCAGGCCGCGACACTGGATGTGGTGCGCAAGGATGGCAAGACCCGGATCGACGTCATACCAGGCAAGCGAACGCAACAACCCACCGTGCAGGAACAGCGCTGAAATTCACGTGCGCCGCGATTGGATAGGACCCGCCGAGCCTTGTGCGCGGCGGGCTCGCCTTATTTGGCGGCGTCCTCGGCCGTCTGCTCAGGGGCCGCTGTGCTCTTGATGAACCATTGCGCCCCCCAGATGCCCACCTCATACAGCAGGCACATGGGGCCGGCCAAGGCGAGTTGAGAGATCACATCGGGCGGCGTGACCACAGCCGCGATGATGAACGCCACGACGATGAAATAGCCCCGGAATTCCTTGAGCTGCTTCACCGAGACCATGTTCATCTTGACCAGCAGCACCACCACGATAGGCACCTGGAACGCCAGACCGAACGCCAGGTAAAGCGAAAGAATGGCTTCGACATACGACGCAATGTCGGGGGTCGCGGCCACACTGGCGGGCGTGAACTGCTGGATGAAGCCAAACATCTTGTCGAGCACGAAAAACTGCACGAACGCAATACCGACATAGGCCAGCAAGCTGCCCAGAACGATCAGCGGCACGGCAAACCGCTTCTCATGACTGTATAGGCCAGGCGCCACAAAGGCCCAGATCTGGTACATCCACCATGGCAGCGACAGCAGCAGGGCGGCCATGGCCAAGACCTTGATGGGCACGAAAAAAGGAGAGAAAACACCCACTGCGATCAACTTGGCATCGGGGGGCATGTGTGCCCGGATGGGCACCGCGATCAGATCGATCAAACCACTGGGGCCGGGCCAGATCGCCAGCAAGGCCATGCAGATACCCAGCCCCGCCATCCCGTAGAGCAGGCGATCTCGCAACTCCATGAGGTGCTGGACAAACGGCTGCTCGGTACCGGCGAGTTCGTCGGTGGAATCTTTGGGATCGGACATCAGCGGGGAGCGGAGGAAGAGCGGGGCCGGAAACGGGCCACACGGGCCGCTCCGGACTGGGTTCGGGTACGCACGCCGGTGCGCGCCTTGAACCATTGGGGCATGGCGTTCTGTTTGATGCGCCAGTTCTTTTTCGGATGTTTGTAAACCGGGTACAGCGAAGACCCGATGGAGCCCATGGCGTCATGGCTGTCCGAACCGTAGGACGTGCCGTCCAGGCCGGCGGTGGCTTCGGACCAGGATTTTTCGAAGTCGCTGGCGCCGCTCTGCACCGAAGTTTCCACATCGCGGGCAGCGCTCTCCACCGAGTCCTTCATTTTCTTGAGCTCTTCGAGCTCCATGGACCGGCTGACCTCGGCCTTCACGTCGGACACGTAGCGCTGCGCCTTGCCCAGCAAGGCGCCCACGGTGCGCGCCACGCGCGGCAATTTTTCCGGGCCGATGACGATCAACGCCACCGCCCCGATCAGAGCGAGCTTCGAAATGCCCAGATCAATCATGTATCAGCCATCCTGCGGGCAAGGTCGGGCATTGGAATCAAGCCCAGTGGTCGCCGGGCAATGCGCACGGGCTGCGCCGGCGGGCTCAGAAGCTCAGCTTTTCTGCTTGGCTTCAACGTCGATGGTGTTTTTGTCGGTGCGGGTGTCCTGCGTCACCTGACCGGCAGGCGCGGACGTGGCATCCGCCGCGCTTTGACCACCTTCCTTCATGCCATCCTTGAAGCCCTTGACGGCGCCGCCCAGATCCGAACCGATGTTTTTGAGCTTTTTGGTGCCAAAAACCATCACAACGATCAGCAGCACGATCAACCAGTGCCAAATCGAGAAAGAACCCATGATTTTCTCCAAACATATAGAAGTGGTGCGCCTGACGCTGTGGGTGGGATTCTAAGCCCGGGCAAGAGTTCAGCAGCCCGTCCAGCGGGAATTTCCGGACGGGCAGAAGGACGCCGGAACCGCAGTCAACCGCGCAACCAGGGGCGCGGTCCTCCCATCACATGCAGGTGCAGGTGGTGCACCTCTTGCCCCCCCTCAACGCCGGTGTTGCAGACCATGCGAAACCCGCCATCGGGATACGGGTTGCAGCCCTGCTCCGCAGCCAGCCGGGGGGCCAGCACCATCATGCGCCCCATCAGGCGTTCGTGCTCGGGTGTGAGCTGCGCCAGCGACGGGATGTGTTGCCTGGGCACCATGAGGAAATGCACGGGGGCCCAAGGGTGGATGTCGTGAAAAACGTAAATATCTTCGTCTTCATAGACTTTTTTTGACGGAATCTGTCCGGCAATGATCTTGCAGAAGATGCAGTTCGGGTCGTGTGCGCTCATGGTTCGGGAATCTGATCAGTCGGGCATGGGTTGATTGGCATTCATGCGCACCATGCCCTTGACGATGCGGTAGAGGAACCAGATAGAGATCACGGCCCAGGCGATCATTCCCGGCAGCAGCAGCAAAAACCACAGCGGGAGCGTGACGATGTAAAGCACGCCGGCCCAGATCACGGTGCGGATGCGCCATCGGAAATGACTGACCTGCCAAGTCCCTTCCGCATCATCCTTTTTGACCAGGTCGATCACCAGCGCCACCAGCAACAGGCCAGCGCCCACCTGGGCACCGGGCACGACCGCCGCCACGGCGACTATCAGATGCAGGATGTAACTGAGCCAGCCCACGCTTTTGAGCGATTGCGCTTTCTCGCTGTCCACGGCTTCCACATCGACAATGTCGCTCATGACTCGCCTCCAGGGCTTGCGGGATCGGACTCGCGCGCGACCGCCTTGCGCAGTGCTTTCTCTTCCAGCCCGCTCAGGCCTTCGCGGCGCACCAGTTCACCCACCACATCCGCAGGCGTCTTTCCGTAGTGCGCCAGCGCGATCATGCAGTGGAACCAGAGATCGGCCACCTCATTGACCAGCTTCTGACTGTCGCCCCCGTGGTCGATATCTTTGGCGGCCATGACGGTTTCGGTGGCTTCCTCTCCGATCTTCTTCAGAAAGGCGTCCGGCCCCTTGTGCAGCAGCCGGGCCACATAGCTCTTCTCGGGGTCGCCGCCATTCACGGGTTTGCGACTTTCGATCACGGCGGCCAGGCGCGCCAGGGCATCAATGGAAGACATGCGGTGTTCTATTTGTAGATGGATTCGGGGTCTTTCAGCACCGGGTCCACCGCATGCCACTGGCCATTTTCGTGGCGCTGGTAGAAGCAGCTGTGGCGGCCCGTGTGGCAGGCAATGCCGGGCTCGTGGCCCAGTTGGGTGACCTTGAGCAACACCACGTCGTTGTCGCAATCCAGCCGGATGTCGTGCACCGTCTGCACATGGCCGGATTCTTCGCCCTTGAACCAGAGCCTGTTGCGCGAACGGCTGAAATAGACCGCCCGCCCGAGTTCGGCGGTCTTCTGCAAGGCCTCGCGGTTCATCCACGCAAACATCAGCACGTCACCACTCGCGGCTTCCTGCGCAATCACCGGGACCAGCCCTTGGGCATCCCATTTCACGTCATCCAACCAGTTCATGGAGGGAATCTACCATGTGTGCGACTCCTTACAGTGTCTGTGGCCGAACGGCGGTACGATGGTTTTCGCCCCAGCCCCACTCCGGGACCGGGCTTACCCGAGAGAGACCGCCATGAAAATTCGAACACTCCTCCTGATCCTGTTCATCCTGCTGATTGCCGGGTTCGTGGCCCTCAATTTCGAACAGATCCTGCAACCTTCGACGCTCCATTTCGGGTTCTCCGAGGTGCAAGCGCCCATGGGCTTGGTGCTGCTGGGCATGCTGGCCCTGGTGTTGGTGGTGTTCCTGCTCGCGCTGGTGTACTACCAGACCATGCACCTGATGGAGGTGCGCCGCATCACGCGCGAGGTGGCCGAACAGCGCCGCCTGGCCGATCAGGCCGAGGCCTCCCGATTCACCGAACTGCGGCAGTACCTGCAGACGGAAATGCAGGCCACGGCAGCGCGCGAGCGGGACTTGTCGGACAAGATGCACCAGAAAATCGACCTGCTGCAGACCATTCTGACCCGGGTGATCGAGCAGTCTGGCAACGGTCTGGAGGCCAGCATCGGCGAACTGGAGGACCGACTGGAGCGGCAGTTGCCGATCCGGCAGACGCCCAACTGAATCAGCGCCGGTCGGATCAGAGCCGGACCGGAATGCCCCGCTCGGCCATGCGCGCCTTGGCCTGCGCCACGGTGTATTCACCGTAGTGGAAGATGCTGGCGGCCAGCACCGCATCCGCACCGCCCTGTTGCACGCCATCGGCCAGGTGGTCCAGGTTGCCCACGCCACCCGACGCGATCACGGGCACGTCCACGGCATCGGCCACCGCGCGGGTCAACGCCAGATCAAACCCGGCCTTGGTGCCGTCGCGGTCCATGCTGGTGAGCAGGATTTCGCCAGCGCCGAAGTCGGCCATCTGCCTGGCCCAGGCCACCGCGTCCAGACCGGTGTTCTTGCGGCCCCCGTGGCTGTAGACGTCCCAGCCTTCACCCCGGTGGAGCAGGTCATCCCCATGGCGGCGCTTCGCATCGATGGCCACCACGATGCACTGGGCGCCGTATTTGTCGGACGCATCGCGGATCACCTGCGGATTGGCGATGGCCGCAGAATTGAAACTGGTCTTGTCGGCACCGGCGTTGAGCAGGCGGCGCACGTCCTCCACGGTGCGAACCCCACCGCCCACCGTGAGCGGAATGAACACCTGTGAGGCCACCGCCTCGATGATGTGCAGGATCAGGTCGCGTCCGTCGCTGGTGGCGGTGATGTCCAGAAACGTGAGTTCGTCCGCACCCTGCTCGTTGTAACGGGCCGCGATCTCCACCGGATCGCCCGCGTCGCGCAGTTCGACAAAGTTGACGCCCTTGACCACACGGCCACCGGTCACGTCGAGACAGGGAATGATGCGTTTAGCGAGCATGGACCGCTCCTGCGCCATGGATCGGACAAACCGTTCCCCAAGCGCGCCGTGGCAACCCCAGGCCCGCACAGGAAGGCATCGTGCACGAGGCGACGGACAGTTGGGTCATGCGTTCAACCGTTCAGGTCGTCGGCCAGCTTTTGCGCGGCCTCGAAGTCCAGATCACCGCTGTAGATCGAGCGGCCGCAGATCACGCCCTCGATGCCCTCGTCTTCCACATCGCACAAGGCGCGAATGTCGTCCAGATTGGACAGGCCGCCGGAGGCGATGACCGGCACCGACAAGGCCTGCGCGAGCCTGACCGTGGCGTCGATGTTGATGCCGCTGAGCATGCCGTCGCGGCCGATGTCGGTGTAGATGATGCCTTCGACGCCGTAGTCCTCGAACTTCTTGCCCAGATCGACCACCTCGTGGCCGGTGAGCTTGCTCCAGCCGTCGGTGGCCACCTTGCCGTCTTTGGCGTCCAGGCCCACGATGATGTGGCCGCCGAACGCGGTGCAGGCGTCTTGCAGGAAACCGGGGTTCTTCACCGCCGCGGTGCCGATGATCACGTAGCGCAGACCGGCGTCCAGGTAGCGTTCGATGGTGTCGAGGTCGCGAATCCCGCCACCGAGCTGCACGTCCACCTCGGACCCCACTTCCTTGAGGATGGCGCGGATGGCCTGCTCGTTCTTGGGTTTGCCGGCAAATGCCCCATTCAGGTCCACCAGATGCACACGGCGGGCACCCTTGTCGACCCAGGCGCGCGCCATGGCGGCCGGGTCTTCGCCAAACACCGTGGATTGGTCCATGTCGCCCTGTTTGAGGCGAACACACTGGCCGTCTTTCAGATCAATGGCAGGAATCAGCAACATGATGGTCTAAGTGAAGGGCGGATGGACTTAAGGGTTCCAGTGAAGGAAATTGCGGTAGAGCGCGAGCCCCTGATCGGCACTCTTTTCAGGGTGAAACTGGGTCGCGAAGATATTGTCACGTGCGATCGCTGCCGCGAAGCGGCCACCGTAGTCGGCTTCGCCCACACAGTGTTGAACATGGGAGGGACGGGCGTAGTAACTGTGCACGAAATAAAAGTAGGCGCCCTCTTCGATGCCAGCCCACAGGGGATGCGCTGGCCCATGGCCAAGCTCGTGGAACACCTGGTTCCAGCCCATCTGCGGCACCTTGAAGCGGCTGCCATCGGCCTGCAAGCGCCCTTCCAGGCGGAACCTCACCACCTCGCCGGGAATCAGGCCCAGACCTTCCGTGGGCCCCTCTTCGCTGCGGTCCAGCAGCATCTGCATGCCCACGCAAACCCCGAACAAGGGCTTGTGGGCCGCCGCATGCAACACGGCGTCCAGCAGGCCGGAGGCGGCGAGTTCGCGCATGCAGTCGCCCATGTGGCCCTGCCCGGGCAGGACCACGCGTTCGGCATCCAGCACCGCCTTCGGATCGGAGGTGACACTCACGTCCACCCCGCTGGCGGCGGCCACATGGGCCACGGCCTGCGAGACGGAACGCAGATTCCCACTGCCGTAGTCGACCACGGCGACAGTCTTGCGGTTCATCGGACAGGAATGCTCAGAGCGAGCCTTTGGTCGAGGGGATCACATCGCCCATGCGCGGATCGCGTTCGAGCGCCATGCGCAGCGCGCGGGCAAATGCCTTGAACACGGTCTCGGCCTGGTGGTGGGCATTCTCGCCCTTCAGGTTGTCGATGTGCAGCGTGACCCCGGCATGGTTCACAAAACCCTGGAAAAACTCGAACGCCAGCTGGGTGTCGAAGGCGCCCACCATGCCGCTCTTGAACGGCACGTGCATGTGCAGGCCGGGGCGGCCCGAAAAATCGACCACCACGCGCGACAGGGCTTCGTCCAGCGGCACATAGGCATGGCCGTAGCGGCGGATGCCTTTCTTGTCGCCCACGGCCTTGGCAAAGGCCTGGCCGAGCGTGATGCCCACGTCTTCCACCGTGTGGTGACCGTCGATGTGCAGGTCGCCCTTGGCCTGGATGTCGAGGTCGATCAGGCCGTGACGCGCGATCTGGTCGAGCATGTGGTCGAAGAAACCGATGCCGGTGGACAGGTTCGCCGTTCCCGTGCCATCCAGATTGACACGAACGGTGATCTGCGTTTCCGCGGTGTTGCGCTGGACGTCGGCCACGCGGTCGGCGGCAGCGGGGGAAACGGAGGACATGGGGGTCATAGAACTTGTTGCAGGGCGCCAATCAGTTGCGCGTTTTCCGTGGGGGTTCCGACGGTCAGGCGCAGGCAGTTGGTCAGCGATGGGTGCATTTTAGAAACATTCTTGACCAGAACGCCGTGAGCCTTCAGGCCATCGAAGCTGCGTTGTGCATCGGGCACACGCGCCAGCACCATGTTGGCGTCGCTCGGGAAGGGCGTGACACCCGGCATCCGGGCCAGCGCCTCGGTCAGCACGGCCCGCTGTTCGCGGATCTGCGCCGCCTGCTGTGCGAACACCTCGGCGTGTTCCAGCGCAAACAAGGCGCACTCGGCATTGAGCACACTCACGTTGTAGGGCGGGCGCAGCTTGTCCACCTCGTGCACCAACGCCTGCGGCCCCAGCATGTAGCCCAGGCGCACACCGGCCAGGCCGAACTTGGAGAGCGTGCGCATGAGCAGCACGTTGGCGTTGGCCACCGGGTCGGCGCGAATCTCATCGAGCCAGGTCTTGCTGGAAAACGGCTGATACGCCTCGTCCATCACCACCAGCCCGCCAAACGTGGCCGCTTCGGCAATCAGGCGACGGATCACGGCCGCGTCCCACAGGTTGGCGGTGGGGTTGTTCGGGTAGGCGATGTAGGTGATGGCGGGCTGGTGCGCGCGCATCGCGGCCAGCATGGCGGCCTCGTCCAGCTCGAACTCGGCCGTGAGCGGCACGCCGTGGAAAGCCAGGCCCTGCAGCTGTGCGCTCATGGCGTACATCACGAAACCGGGCAAGGGCGCGAGGATGGACGTACCGGGCACGTCGCAGGCCATGGCCAGCAAGGAGATCAGTTCGTCCGAGCCGTTGCCCAGCATCAGGCCGCAGCCGGCGGGCAGGTCCACATAGCGGGCCAGTGCCTGCTTCAGGTCTTCGATGCGCGCGCCGGGGTAGCGGTTGATGGCCACCGCCCCGAGGCGGGCACCCAACGCCGCCTGCAACTCGGGCGGCAGCACGAACGGGTTCTCCATGGCGTCGAGCTTGACCATGCCGGCCGAGTCCTGGATGGCGTAGGCGTGCATGGACTGGATGTCCTGCCGAATGAAGCGCAGCGGGTTCGGGGTGTTCATGGCGTTCATGGGGATGCACGCATCGGGGGGACGTTGGTCAGGCGCAATTCGGCAGCGCGGGCGTGGGCCTGCAGGCCTTCGCCATACGCCAGCTCGGCGGCGATGGTGCCCAGGGTCTGGGCGCCCGCGGCGCTGACCTCGATCAGGCTGCTGCGCTTCTGGAAGTCGTACACGCCCAGCGGGGACGAGAAGCGCGCCGTGCCGCTGGTGGGCAGCACATGGTTGGGGCCCGCGCAGTAGTCGCCCAGGCTTTCGCTGGTGTAGGCGCCCAGGAAGATGGCGCCGGCGTGCCTGAGCAGCGGTTCCCAGCGGTGTGGCTCGCGGCTCGACACCTCCAGGTGCTCGGGCGCGATGCGGTTGCTGATGGCGCAGGCCTCTTCCATGTCGCGCGTGAGGATCAGCGCACCGCGGTCGTTCAGGCTCTTGGCGATGATGGCCGCGCGCGGCATGGTGGGCAGCAGGCGGTCGATGGCGGCCTGCACGGCGGCGATGTAGGCGGCGTCGGGGCACAGCAGGATGCTCTGCGCGAGCTCGTCGTGTTCGGCCTGGCTGAACAGGTCCATCGCCACCCAGTCGGCCGGTGTGCTGCCGTCGGCCAGCACCAGGATTTCGCTCGGGCCGGCGATCATGTCGATGCCCACGGTGCCGAACACGCGCTTCTTGGCGCTGGCCACGTAGGCGTTGCCCGGGCCGGTGATCTTGTCGACCTTGGGCACGGTGGCCGTGCCATAGGCCAGCGCCGCCACGGCCTGTGCGCCACCGATGGTGAAGGCGCGCGTGACACCGGCCACGTAGGCAGCGGCCAGCACCAACGGGTTCTTCTCGCCGCGCGGCGTGGGCACCACCATGATGATTTCCGCCACACCCGCCACGTGGGCCGGGATGGCGTTCATCAACACGCTGCTTGGGTAGGCCGCCTTGCCACCGGGCACGTAGATGCCCACGCGGTCCAGCGGCGTGACCTTCTGCCCCAGCAGCGTGCCGTCTTCGTCGCGGTAGCTCCAGCTTTCGCCGCTGGCGCGTTTCTGCGCCTCGTGGTAGCTGCGCACACGGCGCGCGGCGGACTCCAGCGCGTCGCGCTGCGCGGCCGGCAGGCTGTCGAACGCGGCCTTGAGTTCGGCCTGGGTCAGCTCCAGCTGCTGCAGCGTGTCCACCGTCAGGCCATCAAAACGCGCCGTGTACGCCATCACCGCCGCATCGCCGCGCTGCTGCACGTCGGCCAGGATGTCGGCCACGCGCTGTTCGATCGCACTGTCGGTCTCGGCCGACCAATGCAAACGCGCCGCGAACCGCGCCTCGAAATCGGACGATTGGGTAGACAGGCGGACGGGCGCGGCGGTGAGGCTCATGACGGTACGGCGTTTTTTTCGATGGCGTTGGAGAAGGCGTCGAGGATGGGGCGGATCGCCGCCTGCTTGAGCTTGAGCGCGGCCTGGTTGACGACCAGGCGCGAGCTGATGTCCATGATCTGCTCGACCTCGACCAGGTTGTTGGCCTTGAGCGTCTTGCCGGTGGACACCAGATCGACGATGGCATCGGCCAGGCCCGTCAGGGGCGCCAGCTCCATGCTGCCGTACAGTTTGATCAGGTCCACATGCACGCCCTTGCTGGCGAAGAAGTCGCGCGCGATCGTGGTGTATTTCGTGGCCACTTTCAGGCGCGAGCCCTGGCGCACGGCCGAGGCGTAGTCGAAGTCCGACGGCACAGCCACGCTCATGCGGCACTGGGCGATCTTCAGGTCCAGCGGCTGGTACAGGCCCTGGCCGCCGTGTTCAATCAGCGTGTCCCGGCCGGTCACGCCGAGGTCGGCACCGCCGTACTCCACGTAGGTGGGCACGTCGGTGGCGCGCACCAGCACCACGCGCACACCGGGCTGGTTGGTCGCGAGGATGAGCTTGCGCGAGGTTTCCGGGTCTTCCAGCACCTCGATGCCCGCGGCCGCGAGCAGCGGCAGGGTTTCATCGAAGATGCGGCCTTTGGACAGGGCTAAGGTGATCAAAACTTCACTCCAACAGACGTGACCCCGCAACCCCAGAACACCGCGGGACTGGCTTCGCCAGACCGCAGGTGTTGCCCCCTCGAGGGGGTCGCGCGAAGCGCGGCGGGGGTGTATTTCATTTGATGCGCTCGATGTCTGCGCCAATGCCGCGCAGCTTGGCTTCCATCTGGTCGTAGCCGCGGTCCAGGTGGTAGATGCGATCGACGATGGTTTCGCCCTCGGCCACCAGACCGGCAATCACCAGACTGGCGGAAGCGCGCAGGTCGGTCGCCATCACCGTGGCGCCAGACAGCCGATCGATGCCTTCGATCACCGCCACCTTGCCATCGGTCTGGATGTGAGCCCCCAGGCGAACCAGCTCGTTGACGTGCATGAACCGGTTTTCAAAAATGGTTTCCGTGACCGTGCTGGTGCCCTGGGCAATGCAGTTGAGCGCCATGAACTGGGCCTGCATGTCGGTCGGGAAGCCCGGGTATTCGGTGGTGCGGAAGCTCTGCGCCTTGAGCCGCCCGGAAGCCCGCACGCGGATGAAGTCGCCGTCGCTGTCCCGGCCCCCTTCGATGAAGGCGCCCGCCTCGCGCAGCTTCTCGATCACCGCATCCAGGTGATCGGCTCGGCCGTGGCGCAGCAACACGTCGCCCCCCGTGGCGGCCACCGCGCACAAAAAGGTTCCCGCTTCGATGCGGTCGGCCACCACCTGGTGGTTGCAGCCATGCAGGCGCTCCACACCCTGGATGCGGATGCGGCTGGTGCCATGGCCCTCGATCTGCGCGCCCATGGCGATCAGCATCTCGGCCAGATCACCGATCTCCGGCTCCTGGGCGGCGTTTTCCAGCACGGTCTCGCCCTCGGCCAGCGTGGCGGCCATGAGGAAGTTCTCGGTTCCGGTCACCGTCACCATGTCGGTGGTGATGCGGGCACCACGCAGCCGGCTGCGGCCGGCGCCCAGCTTGGCCACCATGTAGCCGTGTTCCACCTCGATGTCGGCCCCCATGGCCTGCATGCCCTTGATGTGCTGGTCCACCGGTCGCGAACCGATGGCGCAGCCACCGGGCAAGGACACGCGGGCATGGCCGAAACGCGCCAGCAGGGGCCCGAGCACCAGCACCGACGCGCGCATGGTCTTGACCAGCTCGTAGGGCGCCTCCGGCTGGATGGGATCGGCGGCTTGCAGGGTCATGCCACCGCGCTCGCCGTGGGTCTCGGTCCGAACACCCATGTTGTCCAGCAGGTGGCGCATGGTGGCCACATCGCGCAGGCGCGGCACGTTGAACAGGGTCACCGGGTCGGCCGTCAGCAGGGTGGCGCAAAGCTCGGGCAGGGCGGCATTCTTGGCGCCGGAGATGTTCACTTCGCCGTGCAGCGCACGGCCACCGGTGATTCGCAGTTTGTCCATGGAACAGTTGTCTTTCAGTTGTCAACGACGGTCAGCGCCGCCGAAAGCGCACGGGACGCACGCGCCAAGGTCACCAAGCACCAGCTCTGCCGGGCCGCAGATGACGCCGGCGCAGAGGGGGTCATTTTCCAGCCCACTCGGCGGGCGTGTAGGTTTTCATCGACAGCGCATGCACTTCATCGCTCTGGATGCGCGCACCCAGGGTGGCGTACACGCGCTTGTGGCGCGCAATGGCCCGCATGCCCTCGAACTCGGGCGACACGATGACGGCGGCCCAGTGGCGGCCGTCCCCCGTGACTTCGATGTGTTCACAGGGCAGACCTGCGGCGATGAGTTGTTGCAGTTGGTCAGCGGTCATGTCGGTGTCGGGGCAAAAGGACTTCGGAAAGCAACGGGACGGGGCATGCGACGATGCGAAGCGGGCAAGCACCGTGGTTGGTCTTCATCTCAATGCCGGATTTTGTAGCCAATGCGCAGCAGGTGCAGCGCCACCGCACTGACCACGGCCAGCGCCCCCACCACCAAGGCCAGACTCAGCCAGGGCGAGACGTCGCTGACCCCAAAAAAACCGTACCGGAATCCGTCGATCATGTAGAAGAACGGGTTGAGATGGCTCACGCGCTGCCAGAAGTCGGGCAGGGAATGGATGGAGTAGAACACGCCCGACAGAAAGGTCATGGGCATGATGATGAAGTTCTGGAACGCGGCCATCTGGTCGAATTTTTCGGCCCACAGCCCAGCGATCAGGCCCAGCGCCCCCAGCAGGGCTGCCCCCAGCAAGGCAAAGGCCAGGATCCACAGCGGCGCCACGAAAGGCGGCTGGGCAAACCACCAGGTCACCAGCATCACCCCAATCCCCACGGCCAGCCCACGCACCACGGAGGACCCCACATAGGCCACGAACCACGCGCGGTGCGACAGGGGCGTGAGCAACAGGAACACCAGGTTACCCATGATCTTGCTCTGGATCAGCGACGAAGAGCTGTTGGCGAACGCGTTCTGCAGCACGCTCATCATGACCAGGCCCGGCAGCAGAAACGCCGTGTAGCTCACCGTCTCGTAGACCTGCACACGGCCTTCGAGCACATGACCGAAGATCATCATGTACAGAATGGCCGTGATGACCGGCGCCGCCACCGTCTGGAAACCCACCTTCCAAAAGCGCAGGATTTCTTTGTAGAACAGGGTCTGCCATCCGGTCATGCCAGGGCTCCCTGCGCATGGGCGGCGTTTTCCATGACATCGATGAACACGTCCTCGAGATCGGCCTTGCGAATCTCGATGTCCTGCGCCAGCACGCCCGACTCGCGCGCCCGCGCCAGGATGCGCTCGACCTCCAGGGCATCGTGCGCCGGCAGCTGCACCACACGCCCGGTGACGCGGGCCACGGCGGCCAGATCGTCGGGCAGCACCTGGTCGGTCTTGAAGCGCAGCACGTTGGACGAGGCCCGGTGCAACAACTCCGAGGTGGACTCCAGAGCCACCACCTGCCCCTGCCGGAGCATGGCGATGCGACCACACAGCGCCTCCGCTTCTTCCAGGTAGTGCGTGGTCAACAACACGGTGCAGCCCTGGCGCTTGTTGAGATCGGAGACAAACTGCCACAGGGTCTGGCGCAGATCCACATCGACACCGGCGGTGGGCTCGTCGAGCACGATCACCGGAGGCTTGTGCACCAACGCCTGCGCCACCAGCACGCGGCGTTTCATTCCGCCCGAGAGCTGGCGCATATTAGCGCCGGCCTTGTCGGCCAGACCCAGACCTTCGAGCAATTCGTCGATCCAGGCTTCGTTGTGGCGCACGCCGAAATAGCCCGACTGGAATCTCAGCGCCTCGCGCACGTTGAAGAACGGGTCAAACACCAACTCCTGAGGCACCACGCCCAGTTGGCGGCGGGCGGCCTGGTAGTCGGTCTGGACGTTTTTTCCGTGCACCAGCACACGACCGGCACTGGCGCGGGTGAGACCCGCCAGCACACTGATCAGGGTCGTTTTCCCTGCGCCGTTCGGTCCGAGCAGACCGAAAAACTCGCCCGGTTCGATGTCGAACGACACCCCTTTGAGCGCGTGCAATTCACCGTGCGCCGATAGATAGACTTTGGAAACGTTCTGAAAGGAAACTGCGGGCATTGCGGCTACGGGATCGCTGGGATCACCGACCGCGCGCAGGACATCTGATGACGGCGGGTGAACGGGCTATTTTAAGCGCCGCCCTGCCCGCCACCGCGATGGGGGGACATGTCCGAACGCCAACCGGGCCACCGCAAACGGCTGGGATCGACCTCTTCAGGCCTGCAACAGCTCGGCCACACCGTAGAGCGCCACCAGATCACGCAGCCTCTGCGGCCAGTGCCGGACCTGCAGCGTCTTGCCTTGCGCCAAGAGGCTGCGCCGCAGCTCCAGCAACACCGCGACGGCCGAGGAGTCGAAGTCCTGCAACGTGCTCGCATCGACCAAGGCGGTGGTGCCGGGTTGCGAGGCCGTCTCGCGTTCGAGCTGCCCCAGTGCCACCACCGCATCATCCAGGGTCAGACGCTGCGGCAAACTGGCCACCGGTGCAGAACTGCTGTCGTTCATCGTGTCAGCCCGCCTTGGTTCCAGCCTTGTTGCGCTGCACCAGCGTGGCGATCAGGCCGTCGATGCCCTTGGCGTTGATTTCCTGTGCGAACTGGGTCCGGTAAGTTTCCACCAACCACACACCGAGCACGTTGAGGTCGTAAATCTTCCAGCCGTCGGCGGTCTTTTCAAGGCGGTAGTCCAACTGGATGGGCTCGCCCCGACCACGCACTTCCGAACGCACCACCACCTCCGTGTCCTCGGGCTTGGCGCGCAGCGGACGGAAACTCAGCGTCTGGTCCTTGACCTCGCCCAGGGCACCGGAATAGGTGCGCACGAGCAAGGTCTTGAACTCGTCCTGCAGCTGCTTTTGCTGCTCGGGCGTGGCCTGCCGCCAGTGGCGACCCACGGCGGAGGCGGTCATGCGCGAGAAGTTCACGCTGGGCATGATCTTGCTGTCGACCAGGGCGACGATGCGGTTGACATCACCGCCCTGAATCGCCGGATCGGCCTTCACAGCGGCCATCACGTCACCGGAAATGCGTTTGACCAGGGCGTCGGGCGCCTCGTCGGCGGCAAAGGCCATGGGGCTGGCAACCAGCGCCACGGCGGCAAGCAGATGGGAAAGGCATTCGCGTCGTTGCATCATTTGGGTTTCCTTTCGGTACGGGCTTGCACACCGATGTGCAGCGACCCGCTGGAACAGGACTCTACGGTACCGGTTCCCCGCGCATGTGTCCTGTGTGTAATTGTTTCGTGTCGAAATGCTGTCAGTCGGGCTTTTCGCCCCCGGAACCATTCTTCAGGCCAATGCCCTTGTCGATCAGATCCTCGACCTGGCTCTCGCGCCGTTGCAGGTAGATGTCCCGCGTGAAGCTGTATTTGTCCAGCGCGGCACCGTCCAGCATGGTGCTGGCTCGCAGCAGATTGGCCCGGGTCTCGATCGCACGCAATCCATACAGCGTGTTACGCAATGGCACATCGGAAATGCCCATCACCAGATCGCCGCGAGACTCGATGCTGAACCCGGCCGCGTCCCGCAGCGAAGACGGCCCGAACAGCGGCAGCACCAGATAAGGGCCGGAGGGAACACCCCAACGCCCCAAGGTCTGGCCAAAGTCGAGCCGCGTGCGTTCGATACCCATCTCGGAAGCGATGTCGAGCACACCGGCCAGACCAAAGAAGGTGTTCACATTGAAGCGCAGGAAGTTCTCCGAAGCCTCGCGCGGGCGCAACTGCAGCGCCGCGTTGACGAACGACCAAGCGTCGCGCAGGTTCTCGAAGAAGTTGCTCACCCCGGTACGCACCAGATCGGGGGTCACGTCGCGGTAAACCGTGGCCACCGGCTTGAGCACCGCACCATCAACCGCGTCGTTGAACTCTGTCACCTTGCGGTTGAAGGGCTCCCAGGGATCACGCGGATTGCCACCTTCCCGGGTGGCGCAGCCCGCCAGGACCAGCAGCAGCATGGCAACGGCCACGCAACGCGTGCGGCGGTTCAGACGATCGTTGAATGTGTTGTTCATGTTCCTGCTCCCGTGCATGGGCATGGCCGCCATCACCATGTGCTGCGAGCAGCGGCACGGTCACGCGCAGCTGACCCGCTCACTGTTCCTTCTTTTCGCCGCCGTCGGCCGCCTTGTCGAACAGAAACTGGCCGATCAGGTTTTCAAGCACCACGGCCGACTGGGTCTGCGTGATCACGTCGCCCGCCGCCAGGTTCTTGGTGTCGCCGCCCGGCTCGATGCCGATGTACTGGTCGCCCAGCAGGCCTGCCGTGAGGATCTTGGCCGAGGAGTCCTTGGGGAACACCACGCTCTGTTTGATCTCCAGCGTGGCCACGCCCTGGTAGGTCTGGGTATCGAGCACGACGCTCGTCACCCGGCCGACGTTCACGCCCGCCGAGCGCACCGGAGCGCGCGCCTTCAGGCCACCGATGTTGTCGAAACGTGCCTGCACCACGTAGGTTTCCCCACCGTTGGAAAAACTGGCCAGGTTGGCCGCTTTCAAGGCCAGGAAAAGCAGGCCCAGCGCGCCAAGCACGACAAACAGGCCAACAAAAATTTCAGTGCTTCTTTTGTTCATACGTAAGCTGCTCAATGATCAGGGGGTCGAGAACATCAGGGCGGTGAGGATGAAGTCCATCGCCAGCACACCCAGGGAGGCGGTCACCACGGTCCGGGTGGTGGCGTAGGCCACACCTTCGGGCGTGGCCTCGGTTTCATAGCCCTGGTACAGCGCCACCGCCGTGCAGATGACGCCGAAGACCGCGCTTTTGACCACACCGTTGCCCACGTCGCGCCAGACGTCAACGCCGTTTTGCTGGATCGACCAGAAATTGCCAGCGTCAATGCCGATCAAACCGACCGCGACGACCCAGGCGCCCAGGATACCGATGGCGGAAAACAACGCGGCCAGCAAAGGCATCGCGATGACGCCAGCGATGAACCGCGGTGCCAGCACCCGCTTGCGCGGATCGATGGCCATCAGTTCCATGGCGGCGATCTGCTCGCCGGCCTTCATGAGACCGATTTCCGCGGTGAGCGAGGTGCCAGCCCGGCCGGCGAACAGCAGCGCCGTGACCACAGGCCCGAGTTCGCGCACCAGCGACAGGTTGACCACCAGCCCCAGAGACTCCGCCGCACCGAAATTGGTGAGCGTGTTGTAGAGCTGCAGCGCCAGCACGAAGCCCACCGCCAGACCCGAGGCCAGGATGATGACCAGCGAACGGTTGCCAATGGCATGGATCTGTGTCACCACCAGACCAAAGCGGGCCAGTCCGGCCGGCACCGCCCTGATCAGCTCGATGAAAAACACGGTGCCATGGCCCCAGGCCGCGAACACGTCCAGGGCTCGACGGCCCAGCAGTTGCAGCGCGTTCAGCATGAAGCCTCCAGGCCGAAATCCACCGCTACCGGTGGCGCCGGGTAATGGAACTTGACCGGACCGTCTGGCTCCCCGCGCACGAACTGCCGCACCTCGGGTTCGGCGCTGGCCATCAGTTCGGCGGGTGTGCCCTGGGCCACGATGCGCCCGCCCGTGGCCATGAGCACCACCCAGTCGCTGATGGCCATGCACTGGGGCACGTCGTGCGAAATGAGCAGCGTGGTCGTGCCGGTGACGTCGGTCAGGGTGCGGATCAGCTTGGCCGTCACGCCCATGGACACCAGGTCGAGCCCGGCGAAGGGCTCGTCGTACATGATGAGTTCGGGGTCCAGCGCGATGGCACGGGCCAGCGCGATGCGCCGCGCCATGCCGCCCGACACCTCGCTGATGCGCAGGCCCGCCGCGCCCCGCAGACCCACGGCGTGGAGCTTCATCAGCACGATGTCGCGAATCAGTGCCTCGGGCAGATCGGTCATTTCACGCAGCGGAAACGCCACGTTGTCAAACACGGAAAGGTCGGTGAACAAGGCCCCGAACTGGAACAGCATGCCCAGGCGACGGCGCAAACGGAACAACTGGGTCTTGTTCCCCGCGTCCACGACTTCACCGTCAAACACCACGCGCCCGCTGTTGGGGGCGTGCACGCCGCCGATCAGACGCAGCAAGGTGGTCTTGCCACAGCCGGAGCCCCCCAGCACCGCCGTGACCTTGCCACGTGCGAATTGCAATGAGACGTCGTTCAGTATGGTTCGGCGACTGTCGTAACCGAACGTCACATGATCAATTTCGATGAAGGGGGATTCGCTCATGGGACCCAAGAAAAATGAGGGCGCATTGTCGCACGCCAACCCATCTCCCCCTTATCCCACGGCAATACACCAAGATTGCTCAACGTGGTAGATCGGAAAACCCCATGAGGAATTCGTCGACCGAGCGCGCGGCTTGCCGGCCTTCGCGGATCGCCCACACCACCAGGCTCTGCCCACGGCGCATGTCACCAGCGGCAAACACCTTGGGCACGTTGGTGGCGTAGCCACCGTCAAAGTCGGTCGTGGCCTTGGCGTTGCCGCGCGCGTCCTTGTCCACGCCAAAGGCTTCGAGCACGGTGGCCACCGGGTTGACGAAACCCATGGCCAGCAGCACCAGGTCGGCCTTGTATTCCTTCTCGGTGCCAGGAATCTCGACCAGCTTGCCGTCTTTCATTTCGACGTGCACGGTGGTCAGGCCGGTGACCTTGCCCTTTTCGCCCTTGAAGGCCTTGGTGGAGATGGCGAACTCTCGGGTGCAACCCTCTTCGTGGCTGGAACTGGTGCGCAGCTTGAGCGGCCAGTAGGGCCACACCAGGGGTTTGTTTTCCTGCTCGGGCGGCTGGGGCATCACCTCGAACTGGGTCACGCTGGCGGCGCCGTGGCGGTTGCTGGTGCCGACGCAGTCGGAGCCGGTATCGCCACCACCGATCACGATCACGTGTTTTCCATCGGCACGCAGCTGGCCCTTGAGCTTGTCGCCCGCGTTGACCTTGTTCTGCTGCGGCAGGAACTCCATGGCGAAGTGGATGCCGTCGAGATCGCGGCCGGGCACCGGCAGATCGCGGCTCTGCTCGGAGCCCCCGGTCAGCAGCACGGCGTCGAAGTCCTTTTGCAGCTGTTCGGCCGAGACGGTTTCCTTGGCCCAGTTGGTCACTTTGCTGTCCTTGGGCAGCGCACCGACCAGCACGCCGGTGCGGAACACCACGCCTTCGGCCTTCATCTGCTCGACACGGCGGTCGATGTGGCTCTTCTCCATCTTGAAGTCGGGGATGCCGTAGCGCAGCAGGCCACCGACGCGGTCGTTTTTCTCGAACAGGGTCACGTCGTGACCGGCGCGCGCCAGCTGCTGGGCGGCGGCCATGCCGGCCGGGCCGGACCCCACCACGGCAACCTTCTTGCTGGTCTTGATCTTGGCCAGCTGCGGCTGCACCCAGCCTTCGGCCCAGGCGCGGTCGATGATGGCGTGTTCAATCGACTTGATGCCCACCGCGTCGTCGTTCACGTTGAGCGTGCAGGCGGCCTCGCACGGGGCGGGGCAGATGCGGCCGGTGAACTCGGGGAAGTTGTTGGTGCTGTGCAGCACGGTGATCGCATTCTTCCAGTCGCCCTGGTACACCAGATCGTTGAAGTCCGGAATGATGTTGTTGACCGGGCAGCCGCTGTTGCAGAACGGTGTGCCGCAGTCCATGCAGCGCGCGGCCTGCACCTTGGACTGGCCCTCATCGAGGCCGACCACGAATTCCTTGTAGTGCTTCAGACGCTCGGGAACGGGCTTGTAGCCCTCTTCCAGACGCTCGTATTCCATGAAGCCGGTGACTTTTCCCATGATGTTGGTCCTTCGTATCCGTGTGTCTGGGCTTACTTGGCAGCGGCCGTGGCCAGCTTCGCCGTGCCCTGGGCCTTGGTGGTGACGGCAGCGGCCGTCTTGCGGGCGTTGATCTCACCCAGAGCGCGCTTGTATTCGTTCGGGAAGACCTTCACGAACTTGCCGCGCGACTCGGCCCAGGTGTCCAGCAGTTCGCGCGCGCGCTTGCTGCCGGTCCAGCGGTTGTGCTCCTCAAGCAGCTTCTTCAGTTGCGCTTCGTCACCCAGCCCACGGTGCCAGATGGCCTTGTCCACCGTGGCCTCCTGCTCCGCCGTGCTCAGCACCTTTTCCAGGCTGACCATGGCGGTGTTGCAGCGCTTGGCGAACTGGCCGTCCTCGTCGTACACGTAGGCCACACCGCCGCTCATGCCAGCGGCGAAGTTGCGGCCGGTCTTGCCCAGCACCACCACGGTGCCGCCGGTCATGTATTCACAACCGTGGTCGCCCGTGCCTTCCACCACCGCGGTGGCGCCGGAGAGGCGCACCGCGAAGCGCTCGCCGGCCACGCCGCTGAAGAAGGCTTCACCGGTGGTGGCGCCATACATCACGGTGTTGCCCACGATGATGTTGCGCGCCGCTTCGCCGCGGAAGTCGATGCTGGGGCGCACCACCACGCGGCCACCCGAGAGGCCTTTGCCGGTGTAGTCGTTGGCGTCACCGATCAGGTACAGCGTGATGCCGCGCGTGAGGAAGGCGCCGAAAGACTGGCCGCCCGTGCCTTCGAGCTGGATGCGGATGGTGTCGTCCGGCAGGCCCTCGGGGTGCACCTGGGTCACCGCGCCCGAGAGCATGGCCCCCACGGAGCGGTTCACGTTGCGCGCCACCTCGATGAACTGCACGCGCTCGCCCTTGTCGATGGCGGGGCGCGACTTCGCGATCAGGATGTTGTCGAGCGACTTCTCCAGACCATGTTCCTGGTTTTGCGTGTGCAGACGCGGCACGTCGGCCGGAGCCGCCGGCATGGCCAGCAGGCGGCCGAAGTCCAGGCCCTTGGCCTTCCAGTGCTCGATGCCCTGCTTCATGTCGAGCAGGTCGGCGCGACCGATCAGCTCGTCGAACTTGCGGATGCCCAGCTGCGCCATGATCTGGCGCGCTTCTTCGGCGATGAAGAAGAAGTAGTTGACGACGTGCTCGGGCTTGCCGGTGAATTTCTTGCGCAGCTCCGGGTCTTGCGTGGCCACGCCCACCGGGCAGGTGTTGAGGTGGCACTTGCGCATCATGATGCAGCCCTCGACCACCAGCGGAGCGGTGGCGAAACCGAACTCGTCGGCGCCCAGCAGGCCGCCGATGACCACGTCGCGACCGGTCTTCATCTGGCCGTCGGCCTGCACGCGGATGCGGCTGCGCAGGCGGTTGAGCACCAGGGTCTGCTGCGTTTCGGCCAGGCCGATTTCCCAAGGCGATCCGGCGTGTTTGATGGACGACCAAGGCGAGGCGCCGGTGCCGCCGTCGTGGCCGGCGATCACCACGTGGTCGGCCTTGCACTTGGCCACGCCCGCAGCGATGGTGCCGACGCCGATTTCCGACACCAGCTTGACGCTGATGGAGCTGTGCGGTGCCACGTTCTTCAGGTCGTGGATCAGCTGCGCCAGGTCTTCGATCGAGTAGATGTCGTGGTGCGGCGGCGGGCTGATCAGGCCCACGCCCGGCACGCTGTGGCGCAGTTTGCCGATGTAGTCCGACACCTTGCCGCCGGGCAGTTGGCCGCCTTCGCCGGGCTTGGCGCCCTGCGCCATCTTGATCTGGATCTGGTCGGCGCTGTTCAGGTACTCGGCAGTCACACCGAAACGACCCGAGGCCACCTGCTTGATGCGCGAGCGCATCGAGTCGCCCTCTTGCAACACGTAGTCCACCTCGAAGGTGTCCTTGCCCAGCAGATCGGACATGGTCTGGCCCTGCTTGATCGGGATGCCCTTGAGTTCGTTGCGGTAGCGCAGCGCGTCTTCGCCGCCTTCGCCGGTGTTGCTCTTGCCGCCGATGCGGTTCATGGCCACGGCCAGCGTGGCGTGCGCCTCGGTGGAAATCGAGCCCAGCGACATGGCGCCGGTGGCGAAGCGCTTGACGATTTCCTTGGCGGGCTCGACTTCGTCGATGGAGATGGCCTTGGACGGATCGATCCTGAACTCGAACAGACCGCGCAGCGTCATGTGGCGACGGTTCTGGTCGTTGATGATCTGGGCGTATTCCTTGTACGTGTTCCAGTTGTTGGAACGCGTGCTGTGCTGCAGCTTGGCAATGGCGTCGGGCGTCCACATGTGCTCTTCACCGCGCGTGCGCCAGGCGTATTCGCCACCGGTGTCCAGCATGGTGGCCAGCACCGGGTTGTTGCCAAAGGCGGCCTTGTGCATGCGCAGGGCTTCTTCGGCGATCTCGAACACGCCGATGCCCTGCACCCGGCTGGCGGTGCCGGTGAAGTACTTGTCGACCGTGTCGCTGGACAGGCCGATGGCTTCGAACAGCTGGGCGCCGCAGTAGGACATGTAGGTGGACACGCCCATCTTGGACATGATCTTGGACAGCCCTTTGCCGATCGCCTTCACGTAGTTATAGATCGCCTTGTCGGCACTCAGGTCGCCTGGCAGGTCTTTGCTGATGGCCGCCAGGGTCTCCATGGCCAGGTAGGGGTGCACGGCTTCGGCACCGTAGCCCGCCAGCACGCCGAAGTGATGCACCTCGCGCGCCGTGCCGGTTTCCACCACCAGGCCGGCCGAGGTGCGCAGGCCCTCGCGCACCAGGTGCTGGTGGATGGCGGACAGCGCCAGCAGCGCGGGGATGGCCACCTGGGTGGCACTGATGGCGCGGTCGCTCACGATCAGGATGTTCTTGCCGCCCTTGATCGCGTCCACCGCTTCAGCGCACAGCGAGGCCAGCTTGGCCTCGACCCCGGCACGTCCCCAAAACACCGGATAGGTGATGTCCAGCGTATGGCTGCGGAACTTGCCTTGCGTCACAACATGGATGTCGCGCAGCTTGGCCATGTCGGCGAAGTCCAGCACGGGCTGGCTCACCTCCAGGCGCATGGGCGGGTTGACATGGTTGATGTCCAGCAGGTTGGGCTTGGGGCCGATGAAGGACACCAGCGACATCACGATGGCTTCGCGGATCGGGTCGATCGGCGGGTTCGTCACCTGGGCGAACAGCTGCTTGAAGTAGTTGTAGAGCGGCTTGTCCTTGTCGGACAGCACGGCCAGCGGGCTGTCGTTGCCCATGGAGCCGATGCCCTCTTCGCCATTGGTGGCCATGGGGCTCATCAGGAACTTGATGTCTTCCTGGGTGTAGCCAAAGGCCTGCTGACGGTCCAGCAGTTCGGGCGTCACGGATTCCATGCCCGCGGTCTGCGGCTCGGTCGCGTCGATGCGCTGCTCTTGCGCCGCCTCACCCGCCACGGGGTTGTCCACATCGTCCAGGCGGATGCGCAGGTTGTCGATCCATTGCTTGTAGGGCTTGTTGTTGGCGAGGTTGGCCTTGAGCTCCTCGTCGTCGATCATGCGGCCCTGTTCCAGGTCGATCAGGAACATCTTGCCGGGCTGCAGGCGCCACTTGCGCACGATCTTGTTCTCCGGCACCGGCAGCACGCCGGACTCGGAACCCATGATCACGAAGTCGTCGTCGGTGATGCAGTAGCGCGAGGGGCGCAGGCCGTTGCGGTCCAGCGTGGCGCCGATCTGGCGGCCGTCGGTGAACACGATGGAGGCCGGGCCGTCCCAAGGCTCCATCATGGCGGCGTGGTATTCGTAAAAGGCCTTGCGGCGCTCGTCCATGGTGGTGTGCTGTTCCCACGGCTCGGGGATCATCATCATCACGGCCTGCGCCAGCGGGTAACCCGCCATGGTGAGCAGTTCCAGGCAGTTGTCGAAGGTGGCGGTGTCCGACTGGTTCGCGAAGCTGATCGGGTACAGCTTCTGCAGGTCGGCCCCCAGCACCGGCGAAGACATCACGCCTTCGCGCGCCTTCATCCAGTTGTAGTTGCCCTTGACGGTGTTGATTTCACCGTTGTGCGCCACATAGCGGTACGGATGGGCCAGCGGCCACTCGGGGAAGGTGTTGGTGGAGAAGCGCTGGTGCACCAGACCCAGGGCCGAGACGCAGCGTGGATCCTGCAGGTCTTTGTAATAGGTGCCCACCTGATCGGCCAGCAGCAGGCCCTTGTAGATCACGGTGCGGCTGCTCATGCTCACCACGTAATACTCTTTGCTGTGCTTGAGCTTGAGCGACTGGATGTGAGCGCTGGCTGTCTTGCGAATCACGTACAGCTTGCGCTCCAGCGCGTCCTGCACGATCACGTCGTTGCCGCGACCGATGAACACCTGGCGCAGGATGGGCTCCTTTTCGCGCACGGTCGGCGACATCGGCATGTCCTTGTTCACCGGCACGTCGCGCCAGCCCAGCAGGACCTGGCCTTCGTTGGCGATGGCACGCTCCATCTCCTGCTCGCAGGCCAGCCGCGATGCGTGTTCCTTGGGCATGAAGATCATGCCGACGCCGTATTCGCCCGGGGCCGGCAGGGTCACGCCCTGGGCGGCCATTTCTTCGCGGTACAGGGCATCGGGCAACTGGATCAGGATGCCGGCACCGTCGCCCATGAGCTTGTCCGCCCCCACCGCGCCCCGATGGTCCAGGTTTTCCAGGATCTTCAGACCCTGTTGCACGATGGCGTGGCTTTTTTCGCCCTTGATGTGGGCCACAAAGCCGACACCACAAGCGTCGTGTTCGTGGGCCGGGTCGTACAGACCCTGTTGCTGGAGTTGCTGCTGCTCGGCTGCCGTGGTCATGGCGCTTCCTTCTCGGTTCAAGGACGTGACAAAAATGCGTGGGATGCGAAGCATAGTGCATTGCAACAACGATGCCAAGCATTTTAATTGGGGTCAGATTCCAATAATACCACCACGGCAATGGTGTCGAAATAATTGGGGACATATCAATATCATGTAAAAAAAGCCTGAGTTGACAGGATTTACGCCTCCCTCATTCGCCCAGCGACGGCTTCGATGTCGGTCGCCCGGGTTTCGCCTTGCTGACCCGTCGATCGGTCTGTTTTTGCAGTTCTTGCACAAACGCCGGCTCCCCGAGCGCCCAACCGTGCAAGGCCGCACCGGTGATGGCTTCCTGCTGCTGCGTCGTCAAACCCGAGTGCACCATGTCCGCGTACGCCGCCTCCCGGGCAAACGGCGTGTTACCCAGGCTCCAATACAAAGGATGCGGCGTGATGCGGCGGTCGTGCGCCTGGCCGATGTAGTGGCGGTGGCTGGACCAGGCGTAGGTGGCGGGCTCGGCCACCATGCCCGCCCGCACCGGATTCAGATCCAGATAGGCCATGCAGGCCAGCAGGTAGCGCTCGGTCTGCACCAGGGTGGACTTGTACCGGCCTTCCCACAGCGTACCGGTGCGCCCATGCTGGGCATTGAAATAGCGCACGTAGCGCCGTCCGATCGCCTGCATCATCAGTGGCACACCATCCGGCGTCTCGGGCGTGAGCAGCAGGTGGAAGTGGTTGTCCATCAGCACCCAGGCGTGCAGCGCCACTTGGTGCTTGCGGGCGTTTTCCCAGATCAGTTCCAGCAACATGTGCCGGTCCGCATCGTTCAACACGATGGGCTGGCGGTTGTTGCCTCGCTGGATGACGTGGTGCGGGTAACCCGGCAGGGTCAGGCGAGGAAGACGGGCCATGTCGAACGAAGCCAGCAGTGAATCTGACCCCGATTATGGAACCCCCGTCCCTCGGTTCGTCACAGGAACAGGCTGGGTTCCCCAACGATGAGCTTGGCCAGCTCGTCCAACACCGCTGTGGTCCATTGATCGGCGGCGTAGCGGGTGGTCACGATCTCCAGCCCGTTGACGCAGGCCAACCGAATGTCGAGCACCGCGTTGTCGTGGTCCGCCGTGATCAACACGCTGGCCCGAGAGGCCAGCTCGTGTTCAAACACGATGAGCTGTATCCGGTGGGTGTCCGGGTGGCGCTGTTCCCGCCGCTCATGGGGCACGTGACCCGCGCGCAGGCGGCGCTCGACCCGCTCCAGGTCGGGTGGAAAGTTCACCGCCACACTGCCTTTGGCCGCACCACCTTCGCGCGGTTCCAGGCGCCAGCCCAGGGCAAGGTAGTCAAACACTTCTTTGTCGCGCAGGAGCTTCTTGCGGGCGTCGAAGCGAAAGTCGGTCTGCTTCATGGCCGGCCAGGGTGTCTTGCCGTCCAGGCTCAGCCGTGCCGCGGCCGGCTCGATCACATTGAGTTGGCGCGGCAGCTCCGTGAAGTAATGCCAGGTGGTTTTGCAGGCGGCCTCGGTGGCGGCAACGTTGGCCTCCAGATGCTGGAGGTCTACCTCCTGCTGCGACTGCAGCGATTTCGCCTGTTGTTTGAGCTGGTTGAGAAAGCTCATGCGTGATTCCCTGTGAGCGTGAGAGCCGGTCCTTGCGTTGAACGGCACGGGTGAGGACTGGCGGATTGCGGGAAAGTTTAGCCGCTCGAACGCCCACGCGGGCTACAGGGCCACCTCTGAGGGACGCCGCTCCCAGGCGCGCTGCAGCTGGTGCGCCAGCACGACGCCCAGCAATGAACAAGCCCCGGTAGCCACCCAGGTCCATTGCCACCCGCCGGCCCGCACCGCCAGCCAGGCCACCACCGGAGGCCCCACAAACTGCCCCAGTGAAGAGAACTGCTGCATCCAGCCCACGGTGGTGGACACCGTGTCTTTGCCGGGCGCCAGCACCACCGCCAGCCCAAAGAGGGTGCCGGGAATCAGGCCACCCAACCCGGAAAACAGCAAGACAGCCAGGTATTGCCAGACCGGGTGGCCCACTGCGCCGAATGCCACGACAGCGCCCAGCGCCATGGCGAGGTAGCCGAGCGACAACACCGTGCCGGGCCGGGTGCCGTGCGACATCCAGCGGCCGGCGCCGATGTTGCCCAGCATATTGATGCCCGCCGCCAGTGCCGTGAGAAGTCCGACGACGTTGCCGCTGTAGCCGGCCTGGCTGTAGATGGTGGGCAGAAACCCCACCACCGCCAGCCATTGCCCAGAGTAGAGAAAAAACGCCAGGGCCACCAGCCAGGGGCCTGGCGCGCCCAACGTCCGTCGCAACCTGGGCCACCAGGCCGCGGGCCTGCGGGTTTGTGCTGCATCGCCGCTGCTGGCGGCGACAACCCCGTCGGCGGGCACCCGCAGTGCCAGCAACGCTGCCGCCATCAGCGTGAGCACCGCCAGTCCCAGCCAGACCCAGCGCCACCCCACCACCGACAACAGCGGCGCACCCAGCAACAGCGCCAGCGCCGTACCCAGCGGCATGTAGGCGCCCCACCAACCGAGCGCGCGCGACAGCGTATGGTGGCGGTGCACGTGTAGGCGCAGCAGGCCGGGCGCTGGCAACACCGCCAGCAAGAAACCCAGCCCCTCTAGGACCCGCGTGGCCAGCAGCACCGACACGTTCGGCGCCCATGCTCCCAGGGCGCTGCCCAGAGCAAGCAGCAGCAAGCCGGCGAGCATCAACCGCCGGGGCCCCAGGCGATCAGCGCTCAGCCCGACGATCAACCCAAGCGTCATGCCCGCCAACTGCACCAGTGACAGCAGAAATCCCGCCTGCACCAGACTCAGCCCCAGCGAGTCGCGCAACACGGGAATGGCCACCGGCAGCTTGCCCACGTGCAGTGCGCAACACACTCCCACGCCCACCACCACAGCCGCCAAGGGCCCGGACGCGCGCGACGGCGGCGTGTCGGCGGTGGGGGCCACAAGCATCAAGTGTTCAAGGGAAGAGCGACGCACCACTCAGGCGTTCGTGCTCGCGGATGGCGAAACGATCCGTCATGCCGGCGATGTAATCGGCCACGGCCCGCGCCCGATGCCCACTTCGTGCATGAGCGTCGGGCAACTCGGTGGGCCGCTGCATGTAGAAGGCAAACAGCTCGGTCACCACACGCCGCGCCCGATCGGTGGTCTCCATGACCTGCGGATGGCGGTACAGGTTGCGCAACAAGAATCCCTTGAGCACTTGTGAACGGCCCCCCATGTCGGCCGAGAACGCCACCAGAGGCCCACGAGCCCGCACCGCATCCACGCTGTCCACACCGGACACCTCGATGCGCGCACGTGTGGTGTCGATCACGTCATAGACCTGGTCGCTCAGCATGAGACGGATCGATTCGAACAACAGGCGCCGTCCACCCAAGTGGGGGTGGGCGGCCAGGGCCTGCCGGTGGTACTGCGCAAACAAAGGCACTTCGCCCAATTGCTCCAGGGTGAGAAGCCCCGAGCGCACACCGTCGTCGATATCGTGCGCGTTGTAGGCGATTTCATCGGCCAGATTGCACAGCTGCGCCTCCAGCGAGGGCGAACCACCTTGTAGAAAACGCTGCGCCACGCCACTGGGGTCCTGCGCCTGCAACCGTTGCGCGTTCGCGCGCGAGCAGTGTTTGAGGATGCCTTCCCGGGTCTCGAACGTCAGGTTCAATCCGTCGAAGGCCGGGTAGCGCTCCTCCAGCTTGTCCACGACGCGCAGGCTCTGCAGGTTGTGCTCGAAGCCCCAAGCGCCTTCTTCCGAGCCGCCATCCCCAGCCATCCCGACCGGCGTCAGCGCCTTCATGCAAGCATGCAGGGCATCCTGACCGGCATGACCAAAGGGTGTGTGCCCCAGATCGTGCGCGAGTGCGATCGCCTCGACCAGATCCTCGTTCAGACGCAACGAACGCGCGATGCTGCGTCCGAGTTGCGCGACCTCCAGCGAGTGGGTCAAACGCGTGCGAAACAGATCGCCTTCGTGGTTGAGAAAGACCTGGGTCTTGTAGACCAGACGGCGAAACGCGGTGCTGTGGATGATGCGGTCCCGGTCGCGCTGAAAGGCCGTGCGCGTGGGGGCCTCGGGTTCGGGAAACCGCCGGCCGCGGCTGTGCTCCGGATGGCTGGCATACGCAGCCAGTCCTATGGAAGCGCCAACCTCCATCAACGCCGTTCCCCTCGCCGACACCGCACCATCCCGCCCGTCCAGCCGGAACAAGACCCGGTGCAGGAGCTCATGCGCGGCAGCTCGTTTCAATCACCTCGGCCACCACGTGGTCGGGTGCGCTTTGCACCAGGGCTTGCCCGGCCCCATTGATGAGAACGAACTTGATTTCCCCCGCCTCGGACTTCTTGTCCACCCGCATCAAAGCCAGGTAACGGCCGGCGTTGTCGGCCGCATCCAGCACCGGCGCCACCACCGGCAGACCCACGCGTTCGATCAAGCGCGTCAGTCGCAGCACGAAGCCTTCATCCACCAGCCCCAGACGCTGCGAAAGCCGGGCCGCCATCACCATGCCGCAACCCACCGCCTCGCCATGCAGCCACCGCCCATAGCCCATGCCCGCCTCGATGGCATGTCCAAAGGTGTGTCCGAAATTGAGAATGGCCCGCAGGCCCGATTCGCGCTCATCCTGACCCACCACATCGGCCTTGATCTCGCAACTGCGCCGCACCGCGTAAGCCATGGTTGAAGGGTCCCGGGCGAGCAGCTCGGCCACATGGGCCTCCATCCACTCCAGGAAGGCCATGTCAGCGATCGGGCCGTATTTGATGACCTCGGCCAACCCGGCGCTGAGTTCACGCGGTGGCAGCGTATTGAGCGTCTCCAGATCGCAGATGACCCGTTGTGGCTGGTAGAAGGCCCCAATCATGTTCTTGCCCATTGGGTGGTTGATGGCGGTCTTGCCCCCCACCGACGAATCCACCTGCGCCAACAAGGTGGTCGGCACCTGCACGAATGGCACACCCCGCATATAGCTCGCTGCCGCGAACCCGGTCATGTCGCCAATCACACCACCTCCAAGCGCAAACAGGACAGTCTTGCGATCACAACCATGGCGCAACAGGGCATCAAAAATGAGGTTGAGCGACTCCCAGGTCTTGAAGGCCTCCCCATCGGGCAGGGTTACCACGTGTATGGTGTCGAAGTGGGAAGCCAACGCTGCCTGCAAGCGGGACAGATAGAGCGGCGCCACCGTCTCATTCGTCACGATGACAGCGCTGACTGCCGACGGCAGCCCCTCATAGCTTGAGGGAAGGTCCAGCAGCCCGGCACCAATCACAATGCTGTAGCTGCGATCACCCAGATGAATCTGGACGTGCTCGCTTGAAGATGAGGATGTCTGATGCTGCATAGCCCACGAGTTTAGAGCCTGCTCAACAGCAAAAACCTGGCCCGGGCAAAACCCGGACGACGCGGGCGACAAAAGCCCCCCACCCACGGGGCACTGCAGAGTCCAAGAGCAGCCGATCACCCGTTGCCTACCTAGCTTCCGCCGGGCTGCGATCCACCGGATATTCCCGCCATATCCAGCTGCATCATGATCATGTTGACCAGTGTCGAAACTGAGGGACGCCCAGTTTCGACCACGTAGTGCGCCGTTTCCCGATACAAGGGATCACGCACGTCATACAAGTCGCGCAAGCGTTGCAACGGGTCCGCGACCTGCAGCAATGGACGGTTTCGATCGTGCCGCAGCCGTCGATAAACCTCTTCAGGAGTTGACCGCAAATACACGACTTGCCCTCTTTCCCGAAGATGCAACCGGTTCGTCGGCCTCAGAACCGAACCACCACCGGTGGACAACACGCAGGCCGGACCTTGGGTCAACTCGTCCAGCACCCCCTCTTCCACATCCCGAAAACGAGCCTCGCCCTCTCGTTCGAAAAACTCACGAATCGAACAACCCAGACGCTGTTCGATCACGAGGTCAGAATCAAAGAAGGGAAGTGCCAGACGGCGGGCGAGCTGCCGGCCGATGGTCGATTTGCCAGACCCGGGCAAACCAACCAACGAGATCAGAGCATGGGCCTGCACAATAAAAATGACCTTATAACACCTAGCAAAACCTCGCGATCATTCAAATTGGGCAAACACCGCAACAAATAATTTACTCAATATGATTTATATCAACCGCTGAAGGAAACAGGCTAACTATTCTGCCGCCGCATCCTCTTCCGCCGCAGCCTCTTCAACGGTCACCTCAACAACGGCAGACCTCGAATGATAGTCAAGCACCAGCACTCCGACGCCTTCCATACAGCCACCCAACGTGGTGATCTTAAACACTGGATCTTTCCCCGTGACCTCCGTCCTATCGAGTCCTATTGAGTCAGGCGAAGGGTTGTGGATCCTAAATGGGGGAGTCCCACCAACGATGGTCACCAAGGTTTCACCGCCGGCTCCGCCACCCGCCTTACACGAAGAGCTTCCCGCTGGAGTGCTCCATTTAATCTCCGAAGGATTCGTGAAGAATTCATCTGTGTCGCCCGCCACATCCCCCCCTCCCCCACAAGAAGCCAGTGCGCCAGCAACCAAGAGAGATCCAGACACTTTCAACCAGTTCATACCCATATCCTTTGCCTTACGCAAATAACGCCATCATCGAGTCACACCACGATCGGTGATCGTTCGCGGCGTGATGAAGATCAACAACTCCGATTTATTCGCCGTTTTGCTTTTATTCTTGAACAAATGACCCATGAAAGGAATATCCCCCAACAACGGCACCTTGGTCACATCATCCACTTCGATCTGCTCAAATATGCCACCAATCACCACGGTCCCACCATTTTCAATCAATACCTGCGTTTGCACGTGCTTGGTGTTGATTGCAATACCTGCGGTCGTGGTTTCGCCACGACTGTCCTTGTTGATATCAACATCCAAGATGATGCTCCCCTCAGGAGTGATCTGAGGAGTGACCTCAAGCTTCAGATTGGCCTTTCGAAATGCGATTGCAGTGGCACCGCTCGAAGTGGCCGTCTGATATGGATATTCTGTACCCTGTTCAATCAAGGCCTTGACCTGATCAGCAGTCACCACCCGCGGGCTCGACACAATTTTCCCTCGTCCATCGGCCTCAAGTGCCGATATTTCAAGATTCAAGAATCGATTGGCAGCAGAACTGAAAAGAGACAACGCAAATGCGGCCGGCTGAAAACCACCAGCACCAGTGGACGGCAGGTTCACGAAACTGGTGTTGAGTGTATCGAGCACATTCTCAGACTCGACTGTTGTGCTAGATACCGCGTTATAGCTGCCACCAATCGCAATCCGATTCGCACCACCAACGCTATATCCCGGCTCACCACCTCTAACACCACGCAAATCACTGCCGCCCAGTCTCACCCCCAAAGATCGTCCAAAACGATCATCCGCCTCGACAATCCTCGCTTCGATAAGGACTTGTCGAACAGGTATGTCAAGTTTGGCGATAAGTTGCTGCACCTGCTCCAGCTTGGAAGGAATATCGGTTACAAACAGCTGATTCGTTCTGGGCTCGGCGATCACACTTCCCCGCGTAGACAGCATTCTTGCGCTGCCCTCTCCAGCGGCGCCCTTGCTTGCCGCGGCCAACTGTTCGGCAATATCGCTGGCCTTGGCATAATTCATCTGAAAACTCTGTGTTCTCAAGGTTTCCAGACTCTCTATCGATACCTTCGATTCAAGCTCCTGCTTTTCGCGAGCGACAATTTCGTCCTTCGGAGCAATCCAAAGCACGTTGCCAGACTTGCGCATACCAAGCCCTTTGGCTTGAAGAATGATGTCCAAAGCCTGGTCCCAAGGCACATCCTTCAGGCGCAACGTGACAGCGCCAGTCACGGAATCCGAGGTCACCACGTTGAAATTGGTGAAGTCCGCGATCACCTGCAACAGCGACCGCACTTCAATGTTCTGGAAATTCAGAGACAGCTTTTCGCCATTGTATCCTGGGCCCTGAGTGAGCTTGGAAGGATCAACCTTCTGCTCTCGGACCTCCAGTACAAACTGGTTATCACTTTGATAGGCGGAATGCTCCCAGTTGCCCCTAGGTGTGACCACCATACGGACACGATCACCACTCTGACTGGAGGTCACGGTCTGCACTGGCGTGCCAAAGTCGCTCACATCCAGCTTGCGGCGCAAACCTTCAGGCAACGAGGTCTTCAAAAACTCGACCACCAGATTCTGCCCTTGCTGCCGAATATCCACACCGACCTGATTGTTTGCAAGATCCACAACAATTCGCCCGGCGTTACCGACACCACGGCGGAAGTCGATATCCTTCAGAGCTACCACATCTCGGTTCTGACTCTCCGCAAAGACCGCCTGTGCACTTGTTGGCGCAGGAGTTCCAGATTCTGGCCTCTCCAGCAAAACGACCAATGATTTTCCTTCAATTTTTGCCTGGTAAGCAGATGGATTCTTCAAGTTAATAACAACTCGAGTCCTATCTCCAACCTGCACCACATTGGCTGAGCGAACATTCCCATGATTAAGCTCAATTACACTACGCCCTATCGCATTGATCACCCCCGGAAAATCAAGCGCAATGCGCGCGGGCGATTGTATGACGAATCCTGCAGGAACACCGGAGAGCGGCTCGGTTGTATCGATGCGAAGAACCTCCACCCCACCCTGGACACTGGCGGTCAGGGACTGGATTGCGTTCTGGGCCTGCGCCAGGAACGATGTAAATGCCAAACAGGCAAAAGCCATTGCCCTGACCATTTTCAAATTCAACGCACTCTGGTCAGTCGCCATCTTAGGTTTAATCATTTATTCACATCCTCTTGTAACTGCAACCCCGAAGTGCGCTCAATCCACTCACCTGCAGCATCTTGAACAATTTCACGCAGAGCAACTTCTGTTTCGGTGATATCAAGCACCCGACCATAATTCTGCCCCAGATAATTACCCACCTTCACTTGGTAGAGCAAATTATCAACCTTAACCAATGCAACCAATTGCCCCTGACGTGTCAGACTTCCAACCATCGACATGGTATCCAGAGGAAACGCTTCAAGTGGCTGCTTCCGCCTGTTCAACTCTGCCTCAATCAATGCAGAGCCGCCCAACGACGGCCCCTGATTTCCTCGCATCACACTGGCCAACTTTTCGGCACTGAACGGGTCCGTCAAGCTTTCACCAGCGTAGCTTTGCGGAATAAACTTACTGGGCTCGGGGATCGGCTTGATCTGCGGTCGAATGGAATTTCGCTCGCTCTGCATCCACTGTCGCAACTCTTCCTGCTCAGAAGAGGTACACCCCAACAACACCAACATGGATGACAGCAATACCAGACTCAGTGGAAACTTGAAATTCACTTGACAGCCTCCTTCTTCTTTTTCACCGACTGCTGCTGCAAAGCAATCTCCTCCTGATCAAGATAGCGGAAGGTTTTGGCTGTGCCATCCATCGTCAACACACCTGCCCTATCTTTCACGGGCACCAAAGACAAATTATTCAGCGTGACAATACGCGACAGATTGGCAATATCTGCAGCAAAAAGTCCAACATCATGGTAGCGTCCGGTGACACGAACCGTAATGGGCAGTTCGGCATAGTATTCTTTGACAACCACCTGACCAGGGCGAAACAATTCAAATTGCAGACTCCGCCCCAACCCAGCCTGGTTGATGTCCGACAACAAGGCATCCATCTCTGCCTTGCTTGGCAACTGCTTCTCGAGCTGGCTTACGTATTGCTGCACCTGCTCAAGTTGTTTCTTCAACGCATCAAGATTGACTGCTTGAACCAGTTTTTTCCGATAGTCCTCGCGCAGCTGCTCTTCGCGTGTTTTTTCCGCAAGCAACTCTTCGTCAATCGACTTGAGCCATGCAAACCACATGCCCGCAATAACAGCCGCACATACCACCACAAACAGCAAACCGCGAGGCAGCAGTGGCCACTCGGATGGATCGTTCGGGTCGAGCCCTTTGAACTGCCCCTGGATTTTGTCCTGAACCAGTTTTAGGTCCAGGTTCATTTTGGGTGTTTTTGCCATTGTCTTGTATACCCAGTTCAGACCTTGCCCGGAGCCACATTCTTGATCTTTTCGCCCGCCGCTGGCGTTGCACCGGCTGCAGCAGGTCGTTTGAGCGTGACCCGGATCGTGAATTTTGAGACTCGTCTCTTATCACGGCTGGACAGATCCTCTGTCGCTGCAACGATTTCAACCAGGTCGGGCTTTTCAAGCCACGGGCTGTTGTTCGCAAGATTTCGCAACAGATCGGAAACCCGCTCCTGAGATTGAGCAATCCCGGTCAACAAAACACTCTGATTTTCTTGCTTCATGCTGGACAGGTAAATTCCATCCGGCAGTTGCACCACCAGCTCATCCAACAAATGGACCGGCAGATTTCGATCTCCCTGAAGGTCTTCCACCGCCGTCTGTCTTGCACGCAGAGAAGCAATTTGCGCCTGCAGGCTGGCGATATCCTTGATCTCATCATCCAGTCGAGCAATTTCACCCTGCAGAAAAGTATTGCGTCCTTGTTGGACAGCAATCTGTCCCTGGTACCACGTAAAAATGGCCCCGCAGATCACACCACCAAGCAATGCCGACAAGCCCAGTTGGGAGAAGAACTGCTCTTTGCGCTTCTTGCGACTCGCCTCCCGATGAGGCAGCAGATTGATCAGAATCATTGGTAGAACCTCCGAAGCGCCAGACCGGTTGACGTCAGGTAGGAGGGAGCTTCTCTGGTGATCTTGCGAGCCTGGACATTGGAAGCCATTTCCATGCCATCAAAAGGATTGATCACCATGCAGGCGAAAGAAGTCTGATGGGTGACCGCCTCCGTCAGGCCGGGCAGTGCTGCACTGCCTCCCGCCAAAAGGATGTGATCGACCTTGTTGTAAGGCGTGCTGGTGAAAAAGAACTGCAACGCGCGCCCGATTTCCTGCGCCATGCTTTCAATGAATGGATCAAGAACCGTCGTCCGATAGTCTTCCGGGAGATCCCCAGAACGTTTCTTCGCTTCGGCCTCATCCGAAGAAAAACCATATTGCCGAACGATCAACTGCGTCAGCTGTGCACCACCAAAAGCCTGATCACGCTCGTAGAGCACATCGTCATTTCGCATGACCTGCATGCTGGTGGTCAGCGCACCCACCTCAAACAGTGCGACCAAGGAGTCCACCCCCTGGTTGGGCAACGTTTCGATCACCCGACCCGCAGCCATGCGCGAGGCGTATGACTCCACATCCATGACAACCGGCTTCAGACCCACCGCTTCAGCAAGGCCCTGCCGGTCAGACACCTTTTCCTTGCGGGACGCGGCGATCAACACCTCCACGTCTCCCACCGAGGTGGCGCTCGGGCCTACGACACAGAAGTCAAGACTCACTTCATCCAGAGAGAAGGGAATGTATTGATTGGCTTCCGACTCCACCTGCGCTTCGAGCTCTTTGTCAGACAACCCGCCTGGTAGGATGATTTTTTTGGTGATCACCGCCGACGCGGGCAACGCAAAGGCAACGTTTTTGGTTTTGCTGCCACTCTTGCGGACCACACGCCGAACCGCCTCGACCACTTCATCGAACTTTTCGATGTTGCCGTCGGTGATCCAGCCCCGCTCCAGGGGCTCCATGGCGCAGCGCTCCAGGACCAGGTCTCCCGAGCGGTTACGGCCAAGCTCAACCAGCTTGACACTCGACGAACTGACGTCTATGCCCAGCAACGGTGCCGGCTCCCGGCTGAATAACGAACCCAATGAGATCAAGGAGACCCCCATAAATGGCAGCGCTGCAGGGCGCCAGACTTAAGAATTCACTTGAATGCTAGCAGCAAGCCCCTTGTGCGGCAAAGATTTTTTGTCTTTGAGACAAAAGGAAACGTTGTCAAAAGCATACGCAAAAAACGCCCCCAGCCCCATGAACGACGACCGAGGCAGCCAGAAACGCACAACAACTCACAATATGACGCAACCCTAGGGCGTCCTCGCAACAGCCCGATTTTTATAATCAGACTCCCTCCCCTCGGCCAACCCCATGCCACAAGACGAAAATTCTGCACCGCGAGCCCGTCCCTCTGCCGCCTTTTCCGGGCGTGGCATTCTGATCTCGCTGGGCCGGCTGTTGGTAGGGCTGGTGGGGGTGTCTGTGGCCGGGGTGACGGCCATCCTGATCGCGGTGGGCATCGCGCTGGCGGTGGCCTACCCCAATCTTCCCGATGTGGCAGATCTGGCCGACTACCGACCCAAGCTGCCTCTTCGTGTGCTCACAGCGGACGGGCAACTGATCGGCGAGTTCGGCGAAGAGCGTCGCAATCTGTTGACCATCAACGAGATCCCCGAAGTGGTGAAGAACGCCGTCCTGGCGATCGAAGACTCGCGCTTCTTCGAGCATCACGGCGTGGACTACCGGGGCATGCTCCGCGCCGCGCTGGCCAACCTGGGCGAAGCCAAAAGCCAGGGTGCGTCCACCATCACCATGCAGGTGGCGCGCAATGTGTTCCTCTCTGCAGAAAAAAGCTACACACGCAAGATCTATGAGGTCTTGCTGACGTTCAAGCTGGAGCACCAGCTGTCCAAGGAGCAGATCCTTGAGATCTACATGAACCAGATTTTTCTGGGACAACGTGCTTATGGCTTCTCGACCGCGGCACAAACCTACTTTGGCAAACCCCTGAAGGACGTGAGCATTGCCGAGGCGGCGATGCTGGCGGGTCTGCCCAAGGCCCCGTCGGCATACAACCCGATCACCAACCCGAAACGTGCACGCGCCCGCCAGCAGTACATCATCGAGCGCATGGAAGAGAACGGCTTCATCACCCATGAGCAGGCGGAGCAAGCCAAGGCCGAGGAGCTCAAGCTGCGATCAATGGGGAGTGTCCGCAGCCAGGTGCATGCCGACTACGTGGCGGAGATGGTGAGACAAGTCATGGTCTCGCAGTACGGAGATGAGGCCTACACCCGCGGATTGACGGTCACCACCAGCCTGCGTGCGGCCGAACAGGAGGCTGCTTACCGCGCACTGCGCCAGGGCGTGCTGGATTACGAGCGCCGGCAGATCTACCGTGGACCGGAGCTGTTCATCGATCTGCCTGGCGAGAAGGCGGCTCGCGACGACGCGATTGACGAGGCGCTCAACGAGCGACCGGACAACGACGACCTGATGTCGGCCGTGGTGCTGACCGCGACGGCACGCAAGGTCGTGGCGGTGCGTCAGGACGGGGAGCCGTTCGAAATCACCGGCGAGGGTTTGAGGCCGGCGCAGTCCGGTCTGTCCGAAAAGGCCGGCCCCAACATCAAGATCCGCCCCGGGGCGGTGATCCGCGTGATCAAGACAGGCTCAGGCGCCTGGCGCATCACCCAACTGCCCGAGGTGGAGTCGGCATTCGTGGCACTGGATCCCCGCAGCGGCAGAGTGCGGTCGCTGGTGGGGGGATTCGATTTCCAGAAAAGCAAGTTCAACCACGTGACGCAAGCCTGGCGACAGCCCGGCTCCAGTTTCAAGCCCTTCATCTACTCCGCCGCGCTGGAAAAAGGGGTCTCACCCATGACGGTGGTGAACGACGCCCCGTTGTTCTACACGGCGGGTCAGACCGGCGGCAAACCCTGGGAACCCAAAAACTACGACGGCCAGTTTGAAGGACCGATGTCGGTGCGTCGGGCTCTGGCCAAGTCCAAGAACATGGTGTCCATCCGCGTGCTGCAACTGGTGGGCACGCAGAGTGCGCAGGCATGGGTCACGCGGTTCGGATTCGACGCAGACAAACACCCGCCCTATCTCACCATGGCACTGGGCGCGGGCGCGGTCACGCCAATGCAGATGGCCACCGGCTACGCCGTGTTTGCCAACGGTGGCTACCGGATCGCACCCACGCTGATCACACGTGTGGTCGAGCAGAAAGGCAAGGTGCTGTTTGAAGCGCCCGAACCCGTCCTGAGCGACTCGCATCGTGCGATCGATGCGCGCAACGCGTATCTGATGAGCAGCCTATTGCAGGAAATCACCCGGACCGGTACCGCGGCCAGGGCCCAGGCCACGCTCAAACGGCCCGATCTCTACGGCAAGACCGGGACCACCAACGATTCCGTGGATGCGTGGTTCGTCGGCTACCAGCCGACCGTGGTCGCGGCGGCCTGGGTCGGCTACGACAACCCGCGCAACCTGGGCAGCCGCGAAACCGGAGGCGGTCTGAGCCTGCCCATCTGGATCACGTACATGACGGAAGCGCTCAAGGGAGTGCCAGTCACGGAATACACCCCGCCCCCCGGCCTGATCAATGTCGGCGGCGAGTGGTACTACGAAGAATATGGCCCTGGACGCGGCGTGCATGGGCTGGGTCTGCAGGACCCCTGGCCCGGCGCGGCCACCAACGGTGGTGGGGATACCGAACCCGCAACCGGCGACGATGCCGCGGCCAAGCCTCAGTCAGAAGACCGTCGCAGCATCCTGGATTTGTTCAGGAACTGAAGGTCAACGACTGCCCCGACTGCTCACTGGCATAGCGGGAAAGGTGGGCGAAAAATTCACCCTGCCCCTTGGTGTCCATCCAGGCCTGGCCGTCGTACCGGTAGTGGAATCCACCGGCACGAGCGGCCATCCACACTTCCTGCAGCGGCTTTTGCAGGTTCACGACGATCTGGCTGTGGTTCGCAAAGGTGATGGTGATCATGCCGCCCACACGCTGGTTATCGATGTCGGCATCGGTCAGCTCGTTGATGCGGTCGCAGGCCAGCTCAATGGCGACCAGCAAGGCTTCCGCGCGATCCAGATACTCGGTGTCGGTCATTACAATGCAATCACTATGAAGATATCCCGAATTCTAGGTGCCATTCCTGCCCACACACGCATCGTGGGCGGCGCGATGTTGATCGCGCTGGGCCTGTTGGGCGCAGGTTGTGGTCAGAAGGGCCCCCTGTATCTGCCCAGCCCCCAGGCGGCCAAGCGTCCTGCGGCGGTGAAACGGGTCCTTCCCGTGGAGAACAGCCCGGCCGTGGTCAGCCCGACCGAGGTCGTTCCTGCGGAAGTCGTTCCCGCAGAGAGCGACGCGGCGGAACCCAGCACCGAGCCCGCCACCGAAACCACGCCCTGATCCCGGCCAGCCCCCTGGCCTGCAGCGTCTCGATCAAGCCGCGGGGCTGCGAGCCGCCAACACCGACATCAAACACCCCATGGCTCCAACGCCCGGCATTTCCAGTTCCACACTTCCGCCATTTTTCGCGTACCAGGATGGTCAGCTCATGGTCGAGGGGGTGTCGCTGTCCACATTGGCCCAGCAGCATGGCACGCCGCTCTTTGTCTACAGCCGCGCGGCCATGCTTTCGGCCCTGGCCGCATACCAGCGTGGGCTGGCCGGACGCGATCACCAGATTTGTTATGCGATGAAGGCCAACTCGACGCTGGCCATTCTGCAGACCCTGGTGCAGGCGGGTTGCGGTCTGGACATCGTCTCCGGGGGTGAACTGGAGCGAGCGCTCGCTGCGGGGATCGATCCGGCCAAGGTCATTTTTTCGGGCGTGGGCAAAACCCGCCGCGAGATGCGCCGCGCGTTGGAGGTCGGCATCGGCTGCTTCAACGTGGAGAGCCGCGCCGAGCTGGATGTGCTGGACGAGGTCGCGCAAGGCATGGGTCTGCGTGCGCCGGTCAGCGTGCGCGTCAATCCCAATGTGGACGCCAAAACACACCCCTACATTTCCACCGGGCTGAAAGACAACAAATTCGGCATCGCCCATGAAGATGTGGTGGCCACGTACCGCCATGCGGCGGCCTGCGGTGGCCTTCGCGTGGTCGGTATCGATTGCCACATCGGCTCGCAGATCACCGAAGCCGACCCTTACCTGGACGCCATGGACCGCATCCTGGACCTGGTCGAGACCATTGAGGCTGCGGGCGTGCCGATCGCCCACATCGACTTTGGCGGCGGCCTGGGCATCGACTACCGGGGTGACACCCCTCCGGCTGCCGACACCCTGTGGCAACGGCTGCTGCAAAAGCTCGACGCGCGCGGGTTCGGTGACCGGAAGATTCTGATCGAACCCGGTCGCTCACTGGTCGGCAATGCGGGCGTCTGCCTGACCGAGGTCATCTACCTCAAACCCGGTGAGCACAAGAATTTCCTGATCGTGGACGCCGCCATGAACGACCTGCCACGGCCGGCCATGTACCAGGCCTTCCACCAGATCGTTCCGCTCTCCCAACGCCCAGGCGAAACCACGACCTGGGATGTGGTGGGCCCCGTGTGCGAAAGCGGCGACTGGCTGGGCCGTGATCGGGCCTTGAACGTGCAGGCCGGCGATTGGCTTGCCGTGCTGTCAGCGGGCGCTTACTGCATGAGCATGGCCAGCAACTACAACACCCGCGGCAGAGCGGCCGAACTGTTGGTGGACGGCGACGCCGCCACGCTCATCCGGGCGCGCGAAACGGCCGAGGACCAGTTCCGCCTGGAAACCCTGTTGCCGACCCTCTGAGCAACGAACAGCCAGAGGCTCAGACGCGACGCCCCCTCAGCGACGCGCCCCCGGTCCAAAGCGCCGCCACAGCCTCCAGGCCAACAACGCCCCCAGGAGGGTGGCGTACACCGCCACTTCGGCGAAGTCGTTCTTGCCGCTGCGCATCCAGAAAAAGTGCAGCACCGCCAGCACCGCCACCACGTACACCCCTCGGTGCAAAGCCTGCCAGCGCCGAGCCCCCAGGCGCCGGATGGCCCGGTTGAACGACGTGGCAGCCAGTGCCGCCAGCAGCACCCAAGACATCATGCCAACCAGGATGAACGGACGCTTGGCCACATCCGCCACGATCTCACCCAGCTCGAACCCCATGTCGAACCAGGCGTAGGCCAGCAGGTGCAGGCACACGTAGAAGAAAACAAACAGGCCGATCATGCGGCGCAGTCGGGCCAACGTCGACCAGCCGGTGAGTTCACGCAAAGGCGTGACGGTCAGCACCAACACCAGAAACCGCAGACTCCAATCACCCAACGAGCGGATCAAGGCCTCGGCCGGATTGGCGCCGAGCTGGTCGTTCATTGCAGCCCAGAACAACCAGGCGGCCGGAAGGCAGGCCAGCACAAACACAAGCGGCTTGACCATGCCGTGCGCGAGCCAGCGATTCGCGCGGGACGGCGTGCCGCGAACGGTGGCGGGTGAACCGGGGGGCAGAGTCCGGGAGGCCGTGGCGCTGCGCATACGGGATCAATGGCTTTAAAAAAGGGGTTGAAATGCGCCGGGTCAGAACCAGCGGCGCAGGTCCATGCCCGCGTACAACTGCCCCACCTGGTGTTCGTACCCGTTGAACATCAGCGTCTTGCGGCGCTTGGCAAACAACCCACCCTCGTCCCCGATGCGGCGCTCGGTGGCCTGGCTCCAGCGTGGGTGCGACACCTCGGGATTCACGTTGGAATAGAAGCCGTACTCCTGGGGTGCTGCGCGGTTCCAGGCGGTGCCGGGCTGCTGTTCGGTGAACCGGATTTTCACGATCGACTTGCCGCTCTTGAACCCGTATTTCCAGGGCACCACCAGGCGCAGCGGCGCGCCATTCTGATGCGGCAGCACCTCGCCGTACATGCCAAACGCCAGCAGGGTCAGCGGGTGCTGCGCCTCGTCCAGCCGCAAGCCCTCCACATAAGGCCAGTCCAGCACATGGGAGCGCAGACCCGGCATCTGTTGCGGGTCGGCCAGGGTGACGAATTCCACGTACTTCGCACTGCCCTGCGGCTGGACCTGGCGGATGAGCGTCGAGAGGGAATAACCGACCCACGGAATCACCATGGACCAGCCCTCGACACAGCGCAAGCGGTAGATGCGCTCCTCCATCGGCGCCAGCTTGAGCAGGCTGTCGATGTCGTAGCTGCCGGGCTTGTTGACCAGGCCTTCCACCGCCACCGTCCAGGGCCGAGGCTTCAGGGTTTTGGCGTACGCCGCGGGGTCGGTTTTGTCGGTGCCGAATTCGTAATAGTTGTTGTAGCCCGACGCGTGTTCGTAGGTGGACACGGTCTCGACCGTCGTCGCGCCCGGCACGGTCGAGCGGGCCCCGCTCAGGGCAGCCAGGCGCCCCGGGCGCGTTGGCACACCCGGTTGGGCAAAAACATCACGCGCCGCCCAGCTGGCCATGGCCGGGCCGGCCACGCCCAGGGCAAGCCGCTGCAGCCAGGCGCGGCGCCCCAGGTAGGCGGACGGCGGTGTGATGTCGCTGGAAACCGGGTGCTGAAACCCGTTGTCGGTGCTGCGGATGATCATGAATGGCTCCTGGTTTCCCGTAGGTCGTGGGAACCGGTCCATTCTTACAAAGTTCCTGGCCTCACCCTGGAGCCAGGGTCGGCGCACTCAGAGTTCGCCGTAGCTGTGCAGGCCCGAAAGGAACATGTTCACCCCGAGGAACGCGAAGGTCGTGACCACCAGCCCCACCAGCGCCCACCAGGCCGCCACGGTGCCGCGCAACCCCTTCATCAGGCGCATGTGCAGCCAGGCCGCGTAGTTCAGCCAGACGATCAGCGCCCAGGTTTCCTTCGGGTCCCAGCTCCAGTAGCCGCCCCAGGCTTCGGCCGCCCACAGCGCACCCAGCACCGTGGCGATGGTGAAGAAAGCGAAGCCGACCGCGATGGCCTTGTACATCGCGTCGTCCAGCACCTCGAAACTGGGCAGACGCGCGGCGATGCGGTGGCGTCCGTACATGATGGTCGCCACGATCAGCGCGGAAATACCGAAATAAACGAACCAGTAGCTGCCCCCCTTTTCGGCCGCCGACTGGCGAAACACGATGGGCTCGAAACACAGCACCACACCCAGCAGCCACAACGGAGCGAGCTTGTACCAGCGCGATTCGCTGGCGCTCTGCTTGATCAGGAAAGCGAACGCCAGCATCGCGGCGATCGCAAAGGTGCCGTAACCGATGAAGTTGGCGGGCACATGCAGCTTCATCCACCAGCTCTGCAGGGCGGGCACCAGGGGCTGGATTTCATGCGCTTCGCGAATCACCGTGTACCAGAGCAGGAAACCCACCGCCGCGCTGACGACCAGCATGACGAACGCGCCCATCGAGCGGGTCTTGTAGTGGTCTTCGTAGTACAGGTAGAAGGCCGCGGTCATCCAGCAGAACAGCACGAACACTTCGTAGAGGTTGCTGACCGGGATGTGGCCGATGTCCGGGCCGATCTGGTGGCTTTCGTACCAGCGCACCATGGTGCCCACCAGCGCCAGCGTGACCGCGACCCAGGCCAGGCGCGAACCCAGCAGCTCGAAGGTCTGGCCACCGCGGCTGAACATGCCGACCCAATAAAACACGGTGCTCATGAAGAACAGCATGCTCATCCAAAGGATGGCCGACTGGCTGGAGATGAAGTACTTGAGCATGAACACCTGATCCGCCCGAGCCAGGTCGGCCGTGCCGGCCGGGATCTGGTACAGCCAGATCGCCAGCAGCGCGAGCGCGCCGACCACCACCACCAGGACGCGCAGCGGTCGCCAGAACCAGCCCAGCCAGATCATCGAGGGCACCGCCCCGATCAGGATGCCTTTCTCGTACACGTCCATGGCCGCGTTGTACCGGGAGAAAGCAATCAGCCCCCCGGCCACCATCAGCACGGCGAACAGCCAGTCCCACACATTGCGGCGGGCAAAGTAGCCGGGCTCCATGCCCGAGCCATCGGAGCCCTTCTTCAATTCAATGGTCTGGGTGACGGTGGCGGAGGTGGTGTTCATGGCGAAACCTTCAGCAATTGGCTTTTCAAGACGTTGAACTCACGGTCGGCTTCCATGGTCCTGCGGTTGGACGACAAGGCCATGCTGGCCTGTGACGACCGCTCTCCGGTGGGCGAAAGCCACACCCACACCCGGCGCTCACGCACGTAGAGCATGGCAAAAACACCCAGGATCAGCAAGAGGCAACCCAGGTAGACGATGTTCTGCCCCGGCGCGCGCGCCACCTGGAACACGCTGGCCTGCACATGCTTGAAGTCCTTGAGTTGGAAAGTCATGGGCGCGGGGTAAAAGAAGGCGTCGCTCAGGCTCATCACGGCGGCCGCCATGAACTGCTGGGTGGTGTCGCCACGTTCGAGTGGCGGCAAACCGGCGCGCTCGCGGCTGAGCTGCATCAACTCGAACAGGGTGCCGTTGAGGATGCGCACCAGCACGTCGCTCGCGCGTTCACGCTCGGCCTCGGGCACATTGCTCTCCAGGAAGGCCGACACCGCCTGCAGGCCCCCTCGAATCGGGGTCGGTGCCCCGGTGGCGTCCACGGGCGCCAGCTTCACCTGCTCGGCCCCGGCGAACAGGCCAATGGCCCGCGAGGCGGACACCTGCAGCGCCTCGGCCAGTTCCGGTCGGTTGCCCTCGACGGCCGACAGGGCGTAGCGGCGCACCGCCAGTTCGCGCATGGCCGGATCGGCCAGGGCTGTGCGCAGGCGCACGAAACCGTCCATGCTGTCTTGCGCATCGGCCGGGATGCGCAGGTAACGCACGGGCTCGGACGGGGTTTCGCGCACGCCCAGCAGGAACATGCGCACGCCGTCGATCTCCACAGGCAGCATGTAGTTGTTGTACTCCACCGCCTGCCCGGCGGCATCGCGCAGCTTGTAGGTGACGCTCGGTCCCACGTTGCGCAGCGTTTTTTCGGTGCTGGTCTTGTGCCCGGAGCCCAGGCGGCTTTCGATCGAACTGCGCAGATCGACCTTGCGCACGTCCACGTCCGACCCGCCGTTGACGTTGGCGAAGTTCTCCACGTTGATGACGCGCAGCCCGGTGTACTCCAGCGTGAGCTTGTCGTCGCCATTGGTCAGCGCGCTCGTTCCCCCGATCACGCCCGCCACCTCGAACGGCTTGACCTGCCCGTTGAGCGGGACGGCCTGCAGCGTCACGCGCGAGCCCCCGTCGTCAAAGCTGGACTGGTAGATGTTGATACCGCGGTGACTGGCCGGGTGGTTCACCTCGACACGCGCCGGTTTCTGCTCGCCGGTTTCGTGATCGTGGATCACGATGTCGCTGGCGAACAGTTTGGGCATGCCGGTGTCGTAGTACTCGATGATGAATTTCTTGAGCTCGACGGAGAACGGCAGGTCCTGCAGCAGCACCCCGTTGGGCTGGGCCAGGATGGCCGTGCCCGCCGTGGTGCCTTCGGTGACCAGCAGGTTGCCCCGGAAAGTGGGGTTGCTGGCGGACAGCCGGTGCTGTGCCGGCACGTCGGCGATGAGGCCACCGCCCGTGAACGGCGTCTTGCCGTTGAACCACATCTGGGCCCGCACGATCAAGTCGCCGTCCAGCAGCCCCCCCACGCAGACCAGCACGATGGCGCTGTGCGCCGCCAGATAACCGATCTTGTTGGCCACACCCTTCTTGGCCGCCACCATCCAGCCCACCCCGGCCGGGGTTTCACGCGATTGCAGCTTGACCTTCCAGCCCGAGCCGAGCAGTTGTTGCCCGATGCGGTTGGCCGCCAGCTCCGGCGACTCGTCCAGCGCCGCTTCGGTCCGGTTGGGGAACGCCTTGAGGCTCTGCTCGCGGATGTTTTCCTTGAAGGCCTTGAAATCGATGAAGATTTTGGGCGTGTTGCGCACGATGCACAGGCTGGTGCTGGCCACCAGGAACGCCAGGATCAGCAGGAACCACCAGGCGCTGTACACCGAGAAGAGGCCGGCGCTGGCAAACACGTCGGCCCAGAACGGGCCAAACTGGTTGACGTAGTTGTTCAGCGGCTCGTGCTGCTTGACCAGGGTGCCGATCACCGACGCGATGCAGATCACCGTCAACAGTGAGATGGCAAAACGCATGGATGACAACAACTCCACCAGTTCGCTGGTGATGCGGGAGCCGGTGCGGATCTGCAGGCCTTGGGTGGAGACGGTCATGAAGGGCTCAAAAGGAACGGTCCAACAAAAAAGGCGGTCCTGGTGGAACCAGAACGCGCCCTGATGTGATGTGAATTCTGGCTGGCCGTTCAATGCGAAAGGAGAATTTCACGCATTGTGCCGCCAAATATTAACGATTACTTATATCCCCGGTCATCCCCGGGGGCTTGCCTCAGCGCAAGCCGGCGATGTAGTCGGACACCGCCTGGATCTCGCGGTCGTTCAACTTGGCCGCCACGCCGGTCATCTGGGCGTTGTTGTTGCGCGTGCCATCGCGGAAGGCCTTGAGCTGGGTGACGGTGTATTCCGCGTGCTGGCCCGACAGACGGGGGTACTGGGAGGGGATGCCGGCACCGTTGGGGCTGTGGCAACCGGCGCAGGCAGCGATCTGGCGGTCGGCAATGCCACCGCGGTAAATGCGCTCGCCCAGACGGACCAGGTCTTTGTCCTGGGCAAAACCGGTCTTGGCTTTCTGCTCGGTCAGCCAGTAAGCGACGTTGCGCATGTCATCATCGGACAGGCTGCCGGCGAAACCCTTCATGATCGCGTTGTCCCGCTTGCCGGACTTGAACTCGCTCAGCTGCTTGACCAGGTATTCCGGATGCTGCTGGGCCAGGCTGGGATTGGCCGGCGTGGTCGAGTTGCCGTCGGCAGCATGGCAAGCCACGCACACCTGGCCGAACAAGGCCGCACCTTTGGCCAGATCGGGCTTGGCCGACTGGGCATGGGCACTGAACGACAAGGCTGCGGCGGCAGCGGCACAAAGAAGTGAAACGGGCAATTTCATGACTGGGCGGACGTCGGGGGCGACGGGTTCGGGTTGAGGAAATTCGCAATGTGTCTGGACTTAGCCAATCAATTTTACAATGCCCCACCGGGAAAACCCCAAATGACCCATCACCACACTCCAGCCCCCCCCAAAGCCCCGCCAACCCGGGGCGCCCCGGCGGCGCAAGCCGCCGCCCACGCTGGAAAAACCGCCGGCCCAGGCCAGGTCGATGCCAAGATCGCGCACGGCTGGCTGCACACCGCCCGCTTTCTCACCACCGCACCCCAACTGGAGCACCTGCCCGAGCTGGGCATGCCGGAAATCGCGTTCGTTGGCCGCTCCAACGCCGGCAAGTCGACCTGCATCAACACGCTGACGCAACAGAAGCGGCTGGCGTTTGCGTCCAAAACCCCGGGGCGTACCCAGAGCATCAACCTGTTCGCGCTCGGCAAACAGGGCGTCACCGACGCGGTGCTGGCCGATCTGCCCGGCTACGGGTACGCCGCCGTGCCGCGCGAGGCCAAGCTGCGCTGGCAACGCGTCATGGGCAACTACCTCCTGACGCGGGCCAATCTCAAGGGCGTGGTGCTGTTGATCGATCCACGCCTGGGGCTGACCGAACTCGACGAGATCCTGCTCGAAGTGATCCGGCCGCGGGTCGAGGAAGGCCTGAAGTTCCTGGTGCTGCTGACCAAGGCCGACAAGCTCAGCCGTTCGGAAGCGGCCAAAGCGCTGTCGATCGCGCGACTGCAAAGCGGTGGTGGCGAAGCGAAGCTGTTCTCCGCCTTGAAGAAGCAGGGACTGGACGAAGTGGCCCTGCTGCTGTGGCAGTGGGCCCACGAACCCGCCGGCGCGGTGGCCCCAGCCGCTGCCAGCGCTGAGGAGGAAGACGAGCCGCCCGCGCTGGATTGATCCTCGGCGCCACCGCTGGCGCCTGCGGTTGCTCAGTCGCCGTTGTAGAGCGACGCCTCGCCCGGCGGGCGCGTCTTGAAGCGCTTGTGCACCCAGTAGTACTGCTCGGGCATGGTCGCGATCATGGCTTCGAGCTTCTGGTTCATCGTGGCGGTGTCGGCCACCGCATCCTCACCCGGGTAGTCGCTCCAGGCGGGCAGCACCTCCACGTCGTAGCCCTCGCGCGTCATGCGGCTGATCACCGGCACCACCCGCGCATGGCCCAGGCGGGCGATGCGCGGCAGGGTCGGCACGGTCGCGGTGGACACGCCGAAGAAGGGCACGAACACGGATTCCTGCGGCCCCATGTCCATATCGGGCAGCAGGTACAACGCGCCACCGCCGCGCACCAGATGGATCACGGGGCGCAGCCCCTGGTGCTTCTCCACCAGCTTCACGTCGCCAAAACGCAGCCGCCCCGCGCGGATCCATTGGTCCACCGCTTCGTTGAGCTGCCCGGCATAAATGCTGATGAGTGGGCGCTTCACGTTCAGCGACACCGCCATGCCCCCCGCATCCAGCCCCACGAAATGCGGCGCGAGGATCACCGTGGGCTGCTCCACCTGCAGCTCGTGGGTGGCGCCGACCATCCGCAACCGGGCGCGCACCGTGGCTTCGTCCGCTTCCCAGAGCCAGCTGCGGTCCAGCCAGGCCTGGGCAAAGTGCACGAAATGCTGGCGCACGGCCCGGCGCCGCTGGGCCTCGCTGTCCTGCGGAAAACACAGCGCCCAGTTGGTGCTCGCGATGCGCCGCCGCCGCGCGGCCACCAGATGCAGCACCTGCCCCACCAGCCAGCCCAGGCCCCGCACCCAGGACAGCGGCAGGCGCGCCAGCAGGCGCATGAATCCCAGGCCCAGGCGGTCGCTCCAGCGCTGGGGCGCCTCCGACGGCTGAGCGGTTTCGGTGGTTTTCGACATGGACAAGAAGGAGGCCTTGAAAAGGGTTTACCGCAAAGGGAGCGACGTGCCGGGGCCAACGTCCGCGCCGGCCTGGCCATGTGGCACCTTGTACCGGGCATAGGACCACAGGTACTGCGGCGGGCATTCTCGCACCAGCGATTCCATGGCCCGGTTGATCTGTCGGGCCGCTTCGTGCGCATCGGTGGACAGCGTGTCCGCGCCCGCCGGTCCCAGGGGGCGCACCCGCACCAGATAGCCCCGTCCCCAGCTCAGCCGCTCACCCCAGATCAGCACCACCCGGGCCCCGCCCGAATGGGCCAGGCGCGCCGGCAGCGTCATGGTGTAGGCCTCGCGGCCAAAAAAAGGCGCCCAGAGCCCCTGCCCGGCCGGAGGCACCTGGTCGGGCAACAGGCCCACCGCCTGCCCGGCTTTGAGCGCTTTGATGAGCTGTTTCACACCGGCCAGCGTGGTCGGCGCGGTGCTCAGCCCCGGGCGATTGCGCGCATTGGCCACCAGTTCGCGCAGCCAGGGCTGCCGGGCCGGACGGAACAACACGGTGACGGGCTGCTGCTGCCCGAAACGCTGGGCATAGGCCTGCGCGGTGATCTCGAAACAGCCCAGGTGTGGCGTGAGGAACAACACCCCCGCCCCGTGCGCCTGCGCGGCTTCGATGTGGGCCGCACCCTCCCAGCCGACGCGGACCGGGCGCCCCAGCCACAACCGGGGCAGCTCCGCCACCAGCTTGCCCGCCTCGCCCACCGAGGACCAAGCCACCGCCCGCGAAAAACCCGCCTGCTTCACGTTGGCAAACAGCTGGCGGCGGTAGCGACCCGAGAGCAGGAAGCTGAGCCAACCCAGCAGCCAGCCCAGCGCGTGCAGCACGGGCAGGGGCATCCAGGACAGGAAACGGAAAACCAGTTGTACGAAAGCAGTCACGAAGTGCTCGGATGGACGGGCGTGGCCGGCGACGGCGGTATTCTTCGGGGTGGCGCGTCGCCCTCGGCGAAAAGGGTTTTCGGCATCGGCGACGGCGCTTGATTTAAACTACGCCCATCGCCGAGTTATTGAACTAATTGCGGGGCGATTCACAAATTCCGCTAAAGCGTTCGCCGAACTCTGAAGACCGGCAACGCCGATCAACCTAACCGGAGTTTATATGGCGAACGACTTTCTCTTCACTTCCGAATCCGTCTCTGAAGGCCACCCCGACAAGGTCGCCGACCAGATCTCAGACGCCATCCTCGACGCGATCTTCAAGCAAGACCCGCGCTCCCGCGTGGCCGCCGAGACGCTGACCAACACCGGCCTCGTGGTGCTGGCCGGTGAGATCACCACCAACGCACACGTCGACTACATCCAGGTCGCGCGCGACACCATCAAGCGCATCGGCTACGACAACACCGAATACGGCATCGACTACAAGGGCTGCGCCGTGCTCGTGGCCTATGACAAGCAGAGCAACGACATCGCCCAGGGCGTCGACCACGCAAGCGACGACCACCTGAACATCGGCGCCGGCGACCAGGGCCTGATGTTCGGCTACGCCTGCGACGAAACGCCCGAGCTGATGCCAGCGCCCATCTATTACGCCCACCGCCTGGTCGAGCGCCAGGCCCAGCTGCGCAAAGACGGCCGCCTGCCCTTCCTGCGCCCCGACGCCAAGAGCCAGGTGACCATGCGTTATGTGGACGGCAAGCCGCACAGCATCGACACCGTGGTGCTTTCCACCCAGCACAGCCCCGACCAGAGCGAAACACCGCACAAGATGAAGGCCTCGTTCATTGAGGCCGTCATTGAAGAGATCATCAAGCCGGTGCTGCCGAAAGAGTGGCTGAAGGAAACCCGCTACCTGATCAACCCGACCGGCCGCTTCGTCATCGGCGGCCCGCAAGGCGACTGCGGCCTGACCGGCCGCAAGATCATCGTCGACACCTACGGCGGCGCCTGCCCGCACGGCGGCGGCGCCTTCAGCGGCAAAGACCCGAGCAAGGTCGACCGCTCGGCCGCTTATGCCGCACGCTACGTGGCCAAGAACATCGTGGCCGCAGGCATCGCGCGCCAGTGCCAGATCCAGGTGGCCTACGCCATCGGTGTGGCCAAGCCGATGAACGTGACGGTCTACACCGAGGGCACCGGCGTGATCCCGGACGAAGCCATCGCCGCGCTGGTCAGCGATCACTTCGACCTGCGCCCCAAGGGCATCATCCAGATGCTGGACCTGTTGCGCCCGATCTACGAAAAGACCGCCGCCTACGGCCATTTCGGTCGCGAAGAGCCCGAATTCAGCTGGGAGAAGACGGACAAGGCACAGGCGTTGCGGGAAGCCGCAGGCCTCAAGTAAGGCCACACTCTCGGCCTGGGAGCACGCCTCCGTCGCGCAGCGCTATACCACGTCGGCAGCGGCCGCGCTTGCATGACCGCCCCAACAAGCCCCTGTGCATGCGCCAGGGGCTTTTTTTTTCCCGCCATACGGTTTCAAATGAGCGCAGGATTCAGCCTGACCTGAATTTTCGCCCCTTCCGTCCGATAAGACCTGGACAGACCTTACTCACGCTGCGCACCGCAACGATCTGGAGCCTTCCATGCACCCCAACAACAGCCCGGAACGAACCGACGCCCCGCCAACGGACCTTGAAACGCTGGTGGCCCAGCGCACCCACGAACTCCAGAAAGCCCTTGATCGCGCACAAGCGCTGTACGACCACGCCCCTTGTGGCTACCTGTCGCTCGATGCGCAACTGCGCCTGGTCAACATCAACCAGACGCTCCTGAGCTGGCTGGGCTACCGCCGTGAGGAAGTGCAGGAAGGAATGGACATCTTCCAGTTGATCGACCCGACCTGGCGCACCGCGATCCAGGGCCGGCTGATGACCCTGCTGCAGCAAGGGCAGACCGAACCGCTGGAAATCGAGGTGCTGCACAAGGACGGCCGCCGTTTCCATGCCTTGTTCTCGTCCACCGCGGTGTACGACGAACAAGGCACGTTCCTGTACAGCAACACCACCCTGGTCGACATCAGCGAGCGCAAGGCCGCTGAACAACGCGTTGCCGCCCACGATGGTTTCCTGCAGACCATCACCGACCGCATTCCGGCGCGCCTGGCCTACTACGACAAAGACCTGATCTGCCGCTTCGCGAACACGGCCCATGCCAGCCGCTACGGCAAACTCGCTGGCGAAATGGTGGGCTCGCACCTGACCCAGGTGGTTCGCCCCGAGCTGCTGCCCGAGATCCTGCCGCGCGTGGCCGAAGCGCTCAGTGGGCATGCGCAGAGCTTCGAGGCCGAGCGCTCGGCCGCCGACGGCTCGCGCAGCTTCTACGAGATCCACTACATCCCGGACGTCCAGAACGGCAACGTGGAAGGCATCTTCATCGAACTGCACGACATCAGCGAGCGGCGCCGCACCGAAGAGTTCGTGCTCGAAGCCAACCGCGATCTGGAAGAGCGCGTGCGCGAGCGCAGCGCCGAGCTGTTCCAGAGTGAGCAGCGCTACCGGCTCATGGTCGATGCGATCCAGGACTACTGCATCTATTTCGTGGACGAAGAAGGTGCCGTGACCGAATGGACCGAAAGTGCCCAGCGCATGCACGGCCACCGCCGTTCGCAAATGCTCGGTCAGCCCTACACGACCCTGCTGGCGCCCGAAAACGCGGGGGAGGACGAGGTCGATCCCGGCCAGGTGCTGCGCCTGGCCAAGACCCATGGCCAGTGGGAAACGCGGGGTTGGCGCCTGCGCGAGGACGGTTCCCGTTTCTGGGCCCACACCGTGCTGACCGCGCTGAGCAACGAAGCCGGTGAACTGCAGGGCCTGTCCAGCATCACGCGCGACATGACCGCCTCGAAGAGCCTGGAAGACGTGATGAACGACCTCAACCGGGAACTGGAAAAACGCGTGGCCGAGCGCACCCAGCAACTGGTGGCGGCCAACAAGGACCTGGACGTGTTCTCGCACATGGTGTCGCACGACCTGCGCGCGCCGTTGCGCCACATCGCCAGCTTCGTAAGCCTGCTGCAGGAGCAGCTGGGAGAGTCCGGTGACAAGCTGGTGAAGCAATACCTGAACTCCACCGCCACGGCCAGCAAGCGCATGAGCCACATGATCGAGGGCCTGCTCGAATACGCCCGCCTGGGCCGGGTGACCATCGAGTCGCAGCCCGTGCCGCTGACCCCCCTGCTCGAGGGCATCGTCGCCCACCTGAAGCAGGAAAACCCGGGCCGCTCCATCGAGTGGGTGGTCGAGGACGATCTGCCGGTGGTGCGTGGCGACGCCATGCTGCTGGCCCAGGCCTGGAGCAACTTGCTGGGCAACTCGGTCAAGTACACCCGGCCGCGCGAAAACGCCCGTATCGAAGTGGGCTGGAAGGTCAACCCGGTGGGCGGGCGGACCTTCTATGTGCACGACAACGGCGTGGGCTTCGATCTGGAGAAAGCGCACAACCTGTTCGTGATGTTTCAGCGCCAGCACCACTCCATGGACTTCGAAGGCACCGGTACCGGGCTGGCCCTGGCGCAGCGCATCATCGAGCGCCACAACGGCCGCATCTGGGCCGAAACCGCACCTGGCGAAGGCTGCACCTTCTACTTCACCCTGCCGTTCGAAGGCCTGGAGCCCGAGCTCGATTTTCCGAAGTCGTCGCTGGTCGAACTGAGCGCGTGAACGGCGCGCGGGCACGCCGGATAATCGCGGCGTGAACCCCAGCCTTCCCACCCGCGCATCCACCGTTCCCACCGCCCTCTTTGCCCTGCACGGCCGGGTGGCGCTGGTCACCGGCGCGAGCCGGGGCCTGGGCCTGGCCATGGCCTGCGCACTGGCCGCGCACGGCGCCACCGTCTGGCTCAACGGCCGCGACGCCGCCAGCCTGGAACACGCCGTGGCCCAGGCCCGGGCGGCCGGCCAGGCCGCGGGGGGCAGCGCCCATGCCCTGCCGTTCGACGTGACCGACGAGGCCGCCGCCAGCGCCGCCCTGGCCCAGCTGCTGGCGCACAGCGGGCGGCTGGACGTGCTGCTCAACAACGTGGGCCAGCGCCGGCGCGAGCCGCTGGACCAGTTGCCGGCCCAGGCCCTGCGCGAGCTGCTCGAAACCAACCTGGTCTGCGCCTGGCACCTGTGCCGCGAAGCCGCGCGCCCGATGCGCGCGCAGGGCTTCGGACGCATCATCAACGTCACGTCGATCGCCGGGCCGATCGCCCGCGCGGGCGACGCCGCCTACACCACCACCAAGGGTGCGCTGGAGGCGATGACGCGCGCGCTGGCGGCCGAGCTTGGCCCGCAGGGCATCAACGTCAACGCCATCGCCCCGGGCTACTTCGCCACCGAGACCAACGCGGCCATGGTGGAGGATGCCCAGACCCTGGCCTGGTTGCGCCAGCGCAGCGCGCTGGGCCGCTGGGGCGAGCCGGCCGAGATCGCCGGGGCGGCGGTGTTCCTGGCCAGCCCAGCCGCCAGCTACGTCACCGGCCAAGTGCTGGTGGTCGACGGCGGTTATCTGGCGCATTTCTGAGCGCACCTTGGGCCCAGGCCCACCGCTGACGCGGGCCCGGACGACGCGCACGCCCCCAGTCCGATCGCCCTACAACCGGGCCGGTACGCTCTGCGGCAGATGCAGCACGACCCGTCGCGGGTCCACCGCCATCCGGTCCAGCGCCTGGTTCAGGCGCTCCAGCAGCCGCATCTCGTCGACCGGCTCGTCGGCCGTTTTGGCCGTTTCGGACAAGGTGGCCGAAACCAGGCGAAAGCGCAGCGGCAGCTCAACCGGCAGCGCGGGCACCCGCTCCAGCCCCTTGGCCACAATGTGCTGGGCCAGCAGCTTGAGCTCTTCGGGCCGCAGCGGCCCTTCGACCAGCACCGCGAAGCGCGTGTCGGCGATGCGGGACACGGTGTCCACCTCGCGCACCACCGCCGACAAGCGCGAAGCGGCCACCACCAGCGCGCGGTCGCCGGCCTCGCGGCCCTCGCGGGCAACGATCTCGCCGTGGTTGGACAGCTCCACCAGCACCAGGCCACAGGGGTGGCCATAGCGCCGGGAACGGCGCATGGCGTCGCGCAGGCGCAGGTGGAGCACGGGCGCGATGGTCAGACCGGTCAGGGGGTCGGTGCTGTCGATGGCGCGCAGGCGGGCCCGGTTCTCGTTGAAGTCCTTGGCCCGGCGGTGCAGGATGTACAGCAACAGCGGAATCTCGATGGCCGAACCGATCAGCACCGCGTACTGCGTGGCCCAGCTGTCGGGCAACACGCCGGCGCTGCGCAGCGCGGGAAAGGGGTAGCCCAGGTGCACCGGCAGGAAGCCCAGCGCCATCCAGCCGGCGTAGGTCTCGCCCAGGCGCCAGGTCCAGATGCACAGGGAAAAACTCAGCAGCACCGACAGCAGGCCGTAGAGGTTGAGCACCAGGAAGGCCGTAGGGCTCATCCACGCCACATAGACCACCGCGTACAGCAGGCCAAACACCGACCAGGCCAGCACGAAGCGGTCCACACCGCGGTGGTAACGCGACACCGCGCAGACCTCGCGCACGAACCAGATGCCCGAGGCCGTCAGCCAGAGCATGAACACGGCCGGCGCCACGTCGTTCCACCAGGCCGAGTCGCGCCAGAAGAACAGACCACCGATGCCCGTGAACGCGGCCTGGAAGCCGAGCATGCAGGCCACGTAGCAGCAGTAGGCGATGAACACGCGGTCGGCGTAGAGGCGCGCGTGCACCCAGCCCAGGAAGAACACCAGCAGGCCAAAGCCCAGGTAGCCGCCGATCATGAGGAAGGTCCAGTACCGCTTTTCCTGCAGGCTGTTTTCGGTCAACAGCTGCAGGCGCGGGCTCGTGGGCGCGGGCGCGTTCACCACGCGCAGCCAGACCGGACCGGCGGCCTGGGGATCGAGGGCGAACACGGGGGTCTGGTCCGGGTGGTCCCATTGCGACACCGGCAGGTGGTCACCGGAGCGCTGTTCGCGCCAGGCGCCATTGGGCCCCCGGCTGTACAGGGTGGCCTCGTTGGTGAAGGCCGCGGCGCTCAGCATCAGGTACCAGCGCTGAGCGGCGTCCAGCCGGGGCGGCTCCAGGCGCATCCAGAGGGCGGTGCCGTCGAGCTGGAAGACGCGGAATGTCTCCATGGGCTGAAAGCTGTTGGGCGGCAGCGCCACCACATCGGCGATGCCCTTCGTGCCCGACTCGTCGACCCAGAAATGCGTCTGCAGGGTGACGTCGCCTTCGCCCTCGGTGGCCCGGGCAGGGCCGATCCACAGGGCGAGCCCCAGACCCAGCAGCACAACCACCATCCCCACCATCCGGCGCATGGCAGCGGCGCAGCAATGGGCCGGGTTGGGGGGGGCGGTGGATCGATCCATGACCGGCATCGTAAACATTTGTAACGCGCGCGGAAAAATTTCTTCAGGAAACGACGGCGTCGGGCTCGGGAACGGGCCGCTGTGCCGTGCCGCCACCGTGCACCGGCCGCCAGTGGCCGGTGGTCGTCCAGCGGTCTTCCAGGCGGTTGAGCCAGCCCGGGGCTGCGGGATCGTCGCTCCAGGCCGATACGGTCTCGGTCAGGGGGTTGAGCAGGTGGTCGGGCAGGTTCAGCGGGCGCGTCTGGTCCAGCAAGAAACGGGTCAGCAGGTGGTAGCCCACGATGCGGGTGAACAGCCGGGACAACGAAAAGCCCGGCGAAAACACCCGCACCACGGTGTCGATCAGGCGCACCAGCAGCCGGCCCGCGAGGAACAGCAGCCGGGTGGGCCAGGAGACGCGCTCGTCCACGCCGATCTCGCACGCGGTGTCCGGCCCGATCAGCCAGCGCGTCAGCGGCACCGGGATGCCCCGCACCACCGGCAGGCGGATCGTGCGCTCCATGGTGTGCATGAGCGCGCGTCCCAGGGCCGGCCGGGCGTCCGGGCTCACCGACTGTCCATGCGCCTGCGCCTGGATGCGCTCAAACAGCGCGGCGGCTTCCTCCATGGTGTCGGCCATGAGCTCGCGCCGCACCCCCAGCACATGGCCCATCACGTTCCAGGCGTGCAGGTAGGCCTCTTCGTCGGCGCGCGGCAGGCCCAGGCCCAGCGTGCGCATGCCCTTGAGGAAGCTGTAGCTGAAGGTCAGCAGGGTGTAGGCCAGCTCGATCTGGTTGCAGGGCAGTCCCTGGCGGTCCACGTCCCAGCCGTGCGACATCAGGGCCGCGTGCATGCCGGTGGATGCGCCGGCCCGCAGCAGCGGCGCGACCTGGCCGCGCACCGCCTGCGGCTCACCGCGCAGGATCAGGTGGCGGATGGTGGCATGGATGAGCCGCACCTTGAGCACCTGGGCCACACCGGCGCCGCTGGCGTCCATCAGCCCGCCCTTCATCATCACCGGGAACACCATGGCCGCGGTCTGGCGGATGCGGTGTTCGGTGTGCTGCTCCAGCTGGCCCGCGATGTGCAGTACCTCGGCCAGGTTGGGCAGCACGTAGCACTCGGGCAGGCTGGCGCAGAACAGCAGCGTGCACGACAGCGGGCCCTGTTCCATGAAGATGGCCTCGGCGCGCTCGACCTTGGCCGCGTCGGCCCAGGCGGGCAACGCGCGCCCTTCGCCGACATAGGCGCGCAACGCGGCCACCACCGCCGGATCGACCGCCACCGCTGCGGGGTCGCCCGGCCCCCAGTCGGCCAGGGCGCCGTTGCTGGTCCAGCCCGCCATGAGGCGGGTGGCGGCGGCGAGCCGGTCCGTGGCCGGGCCGGTGGCGCCGTCGGCGTCGGACCACGGCCCGATGAGCGCCGCCACGGTCCGGTCCGCCAGCGGGTCGGCCTGCAGCCCCATCGGGTCCAGCGGCACGCTGTGGGCGGGCTGCGCCTGGGGCGCCTCGGCGTGCGCCAGGGTCCAGTGCCGCCAGGCCACCCAAGCGATCAGCGTGGGCATGCCCATGGCAAAAAAGGCGATGGCGCGGATTTCGACCGGGTGGCCCAGAAATACCTGGAACACCAGGCCGCTGGCGTACAGCCCGATCGGCACCCAGGCCGCGAGCCGGGTCTGGCGCGCGATGGCCGGCACACGGCGCGGTGCGGCCAGCGCCTGGAACACGGCGACGATCACGAAGGACACCAGCATCCAGCCCGCGAAACCCTGCAGCGTTTCGCCAAACCAGCCCCCGTCGGGCTTTTCCATGATCCAGGCCTTGAGCACGTACACGAAGTACGGGTCGGCCCCGAGATCGAAGGTGGTCACGATCATCGCGGCCAGCCAGGCGGTGAGCGCGCCGCTCTTGAGCGTGGGCGCCGCGTGCACCGGCGTGCGCCACAGGATGAGGCTGGCCAGCACATAACCCACCAGGCACAGGGCCAGCCACATCAGCGGAATCGCCAGCGGCACATCGCCCAGCCGGGGACCCAGCACCTCGGTGTAGGTGTAGCGGCCGAAGAACCAGCCGCGAGAAGAGCCCATCTGCTCGGCGAACCAGCCCAGCCCCAGCGCCAGCACGGCCAACACCCGGGTGCTGCGGTGGCCCAGCAACACCGATGCAGACCACAACGCGGCCCAGAACATGGCCACCGAAACGGCCACCAGACCGAGCGTGAGCAGCGGGTAGGCCTGCGCGGTGACGAGGATGAGGCCCACCGACAGCAGGCCGGGCAGCAGGACTTGGAGCAAACGCGAACGCAGAAGAGCCACTGGAGCCTCCCAGGAAATCGGTCACAGCCCCCTGCGTTGACGGGCAACGGCCGGCCGGGCATTCACCCGCAGCCGCCGCAACCGACCCCGTGCCCCACCACCAACGCGCATGGTTCGTGCATGCTGGGTCGGCCCAGCGGTGGCGCGGGAGTCGACGTTTATTTTAGATAACCGTCAGGTCAGGGTATTCCCCAGGCGAACCACCACCGACAGACCGGTGGTGGCGTGGGCGCGCCCGTCTCACGCGTAGAAGTCGTACGGAGACTTCAGACCGTAGATGTGCACGGCGCCCGGGCCACCGGCGAAGCATTGGGCCAACTCGGGCACCGCGGGAACGGCGAGGATGGCGATGTCCTGCGTGCCCAGGGTCTGGAAGCTGGCGTTGCGCGCACCGCTGCGGTTGGGGTCGCCGCCGACGGCGGGCTGCTGCACGCGGGCCAGCTGGGTATGGCCGGCATAGGCGGCGTTGCCCGCGTCAAGGTAGTTGGCGTAGACGCATTGCACGCTGTTTTGCACGCCCTGACAGGCCGTGCCGTTGCTGGCATCCAAGGCGTACTGGCCGTCGCAGTTGAAGACGAACCCCATGGCATCGGCGGCCACGCTGGGCGCAGCGATCTGCATGCCGCACGAGGGGATGATCTGCACATGCAGGGCATCGACCGCCTGGGGCCAAGGCTCGTTGTCGATGTTGCGGCGCAGGCGCACGTCGCTGTGGTCCAGGCAAATCTCCACGCCGAAATCGACGTACTGCGGGAAATTGTCCGGGCCGTAGTTCTGCCGGAAGATGGCGTATTTGTCCTTGGCACTGGCCTTGAGGTCGCCATGGCTCAGATCGATGAAGGGGTAGGCCGTCATCTGCTCCGTCACGGTGTCTTTGCGACCGGTCGTGTCGTAGAGCACGAAGTCTTCGTTGGAGACAAAGTACTTCTCACAGGTCATCTGGTCCGTGCCCAGCGAATGGGTGGGCGTGTCCAGCGCGACGTTGCTCACGATCAAGGCCCGGTTGCGCACCTCCATGCAGGGGTAGGAGTGGCAGTTCTTGATGAAGTTGACCAACATGTCGAACACCACGCCGTTCAGCGGCCCGTAGGCCGCCAGCCACTGCTCGGACAACGCCTGCACCACGGCATTGCGAACCTGGGTGCTGTTGGAGGCCAGGATGTTGGTCACGTCATGCACACGCGAGGTGATCGCCGAACCGCAGACAAAGGTCCAGTCCGGGTACTGGCTGGCCGGAAAAGCCTGGCGCAGCTCGCTCAGGATGAAATCGGTCGGGTCCGCATCCACATGCCCGTAGACGTATGGGCCCTGGGTGCCATGGAAATAGAACTCCGGCGCCACGAACAGGTTGAGCACGCTGCCCGGCGCATCGCCCGATGGCAGGGCGGTGCGCGCCTGTTCCGCGGCGTTCTTCAGCACCGCGATGCGTGCACGCACGTCCGCCTGAAAGTCCTCCAGCCCAAGATAGGTGCCCGCCACCGCACCCGGGCCATTGGGGTTGCCGATGGCGACCATGTTGGCCGGCGTGGTGGGGATGGTGTATCCGATGAATCGGACCTTGGAATACCGCTGGGTCATGAAAATGCCTCCTTTGAAGTCCGTGTGCGGGTCACGCCGTGCGCATGCGTCTGGCCGTGGCCTGGTGCCGTGATGCGGATGGCTGGCGCAGGTCGAACGTGGCCAGCAGCAGCCAGCGCCGGGCCTTGTGCTCGACGCCCGGCTTGGCGCGCAGCGGCGTGGTGTAGTGCCAAAAAGGCAGGCGGTACAGCGCCACCGATCCGTCACTGGCGGCCGGATAGACGCCCGCCAGATGGCCATGCTCTTCGCAGACCAGGAACTGGTCCTGGACGCTGTCGTTGCACAGCGAGATGTGCAGATCCACAAAACCGTCGCGTGCGTGGGCGTTCTCCGGGTGGTGGTCGTTGTGCGGTCCCGAATAGTCGCCGGGCTCGTACAGGATGAGTTGCACGCCGCGCCGCCGCTCCAGCGATAATCCGGTGATCCGCTCGGCGAAGAGGGCCAGGCTTTCCGAACGAAGCATCTGCAGCAGGCCGATGTCCGCGGCGGCCCGGTAAGCGGCCGTTCGGGGGGAGTCGAAATAGGCCGTCTGGATGCGCATGCTCTTGGGCAAGCGCTCGGTGTAGTTGCGGCGCATGCCGGTGATGGTCTCGGGCGGAATGCGCGACTCGATGCGGCGGACATGGGCCGGCATGGTGGCGTCGAGCAGGCGTCGCGCTTGCTTCGCCCAGGTCTTGTTGAGCATGCCCGGCAAGAAGGCCAGTGGCGTCTGGCCGGAGCCCGTGTCCTTGTTCGCGGTCCAGCCGGCGAAACGCGCTGTGTCTGCGAAACCCTGCCGCAGCATCACCTGGCCTCGCGCGCTGAGCATGTCGGCGAATTCCGCCGGAAACCTCTCCATGGTTGCCTCCTCTGCTGTTGTGCGGCCATGCTCGTGCATCGCATGCGTTCGCCCCGCAACGCACTGGCAACCCTGACAGGTGGGCCCGCCTGACCGGCGACCGTCTTGCTACGGTCAGGGCCCGACGCGACCATGCCTCGAAGGCCGCGCAGGGGTAGGCATTCTTTCAAACACTCATGGAGACCACATGGCCAGCACTTCTCAACGCAGTTCCGCATGGACCGCAGCCATCAGCACCCTGCCCGCCGATATCCGCCCGGACGTTGACCTGATGTGGGACCAGGGCGGGTTTCTGTCGGCCGAACAGGTTGGCAGCATGCTTGGCAAGCTCGGCGCGCAGGCTGAGATCGGCACCTTGATGATGCAGCTGTTGCCTGTGGCGCAAAGCTATGCGGTGGTACCCGTCTCGCACTATCAGGTCGGGGCGGTGGCAGCAGGGATGCCGGTCCCAGGCACGGGCTGGGCCAGCCTGTATCTGGGCGCGAACTTCGAGTTCAACAATGCGGCTCTGAGCTTCACCGTTCATGCCGAGCAGGCCGCCACCAACAACGCCTGGCTCCATGGCGAAGCGGGTCTGCAGGCGTTGGCCATCAGCGCGGCGCCCTGCGGGTATTGCCGGCAATTCCTGTACGAGCTGGTGTCCGCCCAGCAACTCAACATCCTGTTGCCCCCGGTGCCGCCCCAGCCCGGCGACCCCTATGCCTACACGATGACGCCGCTCACCCGCTTCCTGCCCGATGCTTTCGGGCCGACGGACCTTGGCATCACCGGTGGTCTGATGGACCCCAAACTGTGCACACATGCGGTGAGCCTGCCCGGTGGAACGCCGAGCGATCCCGTGGTTGCCGCCGCGCTCGGCGCAGCGCAGCGTTGCTACGCCCCCTATCCCACCGACACGGCATACGGCTACGCGGGCATTGCCGTGCAACTGGAGGATGGAAGCATCTACGCTGGACGCAACGCCGAAAACGCGGCCTACAACCCCAGCCTCTCGCCCCTGGAGTCCGCGCTGGCCTTCATGAACATGAATCAGGTGCAAGGCGCCACCCGCCAGGTGACCCGCTGCGTCCTGGTGGAAGTGCAGACGCTGTCCAGCCAGCAAAGCGCGAGTGCGGCCGTGCTGGCCGCCTACGCTCCAGGCGTGACGCTGGAGTACCACGCGGCAACCAGTCCTTGACCTTTTGCCGCCATTGGTGGGCCTGCTCGGGAAGAGACGTTCACCACGCGTTCACAGGCATCGCGCACCTGCGGACAGGCAAAAAAGACCCCCGCCCTTGAAAACCGGGGTCCCCGCCCTTATCATTAGCACTCGCTGGAGTTGAGTGCTAACACTTTGCTTCAAGTCGATCAACGGCATCCGCCGGCCCCTGGTGGCCGGCACCGACCGTGTGAACCACCCCTTTTCCGTTCTATTTCAGGAGATGCAATGAACCTTCGTCCTCTCGCCGATCGCGTGATCGTCAAACGTATCGACAGCGAAACCAAGACCGCTTCCGGCATCGTCATCCCCGACGCAGCTGCTGAAAAACCCGACCAAGGTGAAATCTTGGCCGTCGGTCCCGGCAAGAAAAACGACAAAGGCGAACTGTCCGCCATGAACATCAAGGTCGGTGACCGCGTTCTGTTCGGCAAGTACAGCGGCCAGACCGTCAAGGTCGACGGCAACGAACTGCTGGTCATGAAGGAAGACGACCTGTTCGCCGTCGTCGAGAAGTAATTCTTCTCTCACCCATCCCCAATTACTGAATCCGGAGAAATCAACATGGCAGCAAAAGACGTCATTTTCGGCGGCGAAGCCCGCGCACGCATGGTCGAGGGTGTGAACATCCTGGCCAACGCCGTCAAAGTCACCCTGGGCCCCAAGGGCCGCAACGTGGTGCTCGAGCGCTCCTTCGGCGCCCCCACCGTGACCAAGGACGGTGTGTCCGTGGCCAAGGAAATCGAACTGAAGGACAAGCTCCAGAACATGGGCGCCCAGATGGTCAAGGAAGTCGCTTCCAAGACCTCGGACAACGCCGGTGACGGCACCACCACCGCCACCGTGCTGGCCCAGGCCATCGTGCGCGAAGGCATGAAGTACGTGGCCGCCGGCATGAACCCGATGGACCTGAAGCGCGGCATCGACAAGGCTGTGGAAGCCCTGATCGCTGAGCTGAAGAAGGCCTCCAAGGCCACCACGACCAGCAAGGAAATCGCCCAGGTCGGCTCCATCTCCGCCAACAGCGACTCCAGCATCGGCGACATCATCGCCAATGCCATGGACAAAGTGGGCAAAGAAGGCGTGATCACCGTGGAAGACGGCAAGTCGCTGCAGAACGAGCTCGACGTCGTCGAAGGCATGCAGTTCGACCGCGGCTACCTGTCGCCCTACTTCATCAACAACCCCGAGAAGCAAGCCGCCCTGCTGGACAACCCCTTCGTGCTGCTGTACGACAAAAAGGTCTCCAACATCCGTGACCTGCTGCCCACGCTGGAGCAGGTCGCCAAGGCCGGCCGTCCGCTGCTGATCATTGCCGAAGACGTCGAAGGCGAAGCCCTGGCGACGCTGGTGGTCAACACCATCCGCGGCATCCTGAAGGTGGTGGCTGTGAAGGCCCCTGGCTTCGGCGACCGCCGCAAGGCCATGCTGGAAGACATCGCCATCCTGACCGGCGGCAAAGTGATCGCCGAAGAAGTCGGCATGACGCTGGAAAAAGTGACCCTGGCCGATCTGGGCTCGGCCAAGCGCATCGAAGTGGGCAAAGAAAACACCACCATCATCGACGGCGCCGGCGCTGCCGCTGACATCGAAGCCCGCGTGAAACAAGTGCGCGTGCAGATCGAAGAAGCCACCAGCGATTACGACCGCGAAAAGCTGCAAGAGCGCGTGGCCAAGCTGGCCGGCGGCGTGGCCGTGATCAAGGTCGGCGCTGCCACCGAAGTCGAAATGAAGGAAAAGAAGGCCCGCGTGGAAGACGCCCTGCACGCCACGCGCGCTGCGGTGGAAGAAGGCATCGTGGCCGGTGGCGGCGTGGCCCTGCTGCGCGCCCGTCAGGCGGCTGGCACCATCAAGGGTGACAACGCCGACCAGGACGCCGGCATCAAGCTGGTGCTGAAAGCGGTCGAAGCGCCCTTGCGCGAGATCGTGGCCAACGCCGGTGGCGAGCCGAGCGTGGTGGTCAACGCCGTGCTGGCTGGCCAGGGCAACCACGGCTTCAACGCCGCCAACGACACCTATGGCGACATGATCGAAATGGGCATCCTGGACCCGACGAAGGTGACCCGCACCGCGCTGCAGAACGCCGCTTCGGTGTCCGCTCTGATGCTGACGACCGAGTGCATGGTGGCCGAGTCCCCGAAGGACGACGCACCTGCCGGTGGCATGGGCGGCGGTATGGGTGGCATGGGCGACATGGGCGGCATGGGCATGTAAGTTCTCCTTGCCTGAGACGCCATGCCGGCGTTGCAAGGGCTTGCCGTGGCGCTGCCACTGTCTACGCCCTTGCGCCTTGGCCTGGCGCCTCATGCTGCGTCGGAATGCATCACTGCAGGCTGACGCCCCCCCAAAAAAACCCCGCGAGTCGCCTCGCGGGGTTTTTTTTCAATGGGGGAAAAAATAGCGAGAAAGCTCGCTCGGTCATTCAGCGGAGGAACCCGTGCGCGGCGTGGCGGGCCAGGCCGGGCGTTTTTTGACCAGCGCTCGCGTGCCTCGTCGTCAGGGTGCCGCGCAGCTGAAGCTGCTGGCCTGGGACGGGTCGCCGCTGCCCTTGTATTGGGGGTAGCCGGGGTAGGGGCACAGCGGCCGCTCAAACGTGGCTCCGGCGGCGGTGGTGCCGGTCGCCACAAGCTGGTTGGGCGCGATGCCTTTTTCCACCCAGTCCACCAGCGCGGTCACCAAGTCGGCATGGGCCGCACCTGGGCCTGTGAGGTCGTGCCCGACGCCGGGCGAGGTCACAAACCGGGCATAGCCGTCGAAAGCGGCGCTGCCACTGTCCTTGCGTACCTGGTCCAGGTAGGCGGCGGTGCGGTACACCGAGACGCAGGTGTCGGCCAGGCCATACCACACCAGCAGCTTGCCGCGCTTGCCAAACGCCTTCAGTGAAGCCTTGGGCTCCATCACCTTGGACAGAGACTGCCACTTGGGTGCCAGGGTCCGCGGGTCGTGGCTGATGGAGTCGGCTTCCGTGGAGCCCGTCAGGGTCTGGATGACCGCAGTGGGCGCGATGTAGCTGAAGCCTTTTTTCAGGAAGTCGCCATCGTACTCAAAGCCAAAGGCATAAACCTGCCAGTCGCCGGTGGCGGCACCGCCGCGCCCGTAGCGCTCGTAGCCCGTCATGCCGTTGGCCAGGGTGATGGGCACGGTCTTGTTGGCGTAGTTGAGGCGGATGGCTTCGACTTGGCCCGAGGTCAGGCAGCTGTCGTCCTTGGCGCCGGCCACGTCGTCCTTGCACAGCAGGTCGGTGGGCACGTAGTTGCAGGCTTCCACGTTGCCGATGATGCCGTCTTCCAGACCGTCCAGCTTGTCACAGGCCTTGATTTCGGCGGCTGCGTACAGGGTCGATTTGCCGGGGCTGATCCAGTTGGCCTGCTCGGGCAGGTTGGCCTTTTTGCTGCCGTCCGCGTTGTGGCCGTAGATCCAGCGGTTGAAGTTGCCCAGGTTGACCTGGTGGGCTTGCTGGCTGATGGCGGGGGACATGGCCAGCACGCCGTCGTAGTCGTTGGGGTACCTGCTGGCCGCCATCAGGCCCGAACGGCCGCCGTTGGAGTGCCCCACCATGTAGCGCCGGGTGGGGGCTTTGCCATAGAACTGGGTGGCGATGTGCGCGCCCACTTGCAAGGCAAGGTGGTTGGCTTCGTAGGCATGGTTCTTCAATGCGGTCTTGTCTTTGCCCCAGGCAAAGTCTTCCGTCTGGTGGCCGGAGTCGGAACTGATGCGCACGAACGGCAGCGCGGCCTTGCCCTGCACGTATTTCACGTGCCAGGGGTCGTCGGTGGGCATGAAGCCGTCAAACCCGCCGCCGCCCAGGGTCAGTACCTTGCCGTTCCAGTCGGTGCCCTCGGGCAGTTCCACGGCCCAGTGGATGGTGGAGCCGGGCGACGACACGACGGTCCCACGCACGATGCAAGCGCGAGGCATGGCAATGGGCTCCTGGGAACCGTAGTGTGTTTCGGGCACGGTTTGCGCGGGCCGCAGTTCGGTCTTGACGAACTTCGCGTTGACAGGCAACCGGTGGGGCACAAAGCTGGCGCACGACTCGGCCAATGGCCGGGCCGAAGGCGGTGCGGGCGTCTTGTTGCTGGCGTGGGCGCCAAGCATGACGGCGCTGGCCAGGGAGCCCGTCAGAGCGGCTGTCTTGGGGAATGCCTTTGCGGCGGTGTGAACGCGACTGGACTGGGACGCCCAGAACGGGGTTGTGCAGAATGAGGGGCTCATCAATGTGCTTCCTTGCAAGGAAATTGCCGCTCATGCACGGCTGGCCAGCCCTGTGCAGCCAGCCCTGTGCAGCGGGCTTGGGCCATGCTAGGACGGTGCAAATCCGGCGTCTTGTACGCCACGGGGAACCGAGGGGAAACACCGATGTCGGCGCTTCATGCCATATCCGGGGTGGTCTATCTGGGCAACGATTGGCTGATGTACGCCGATCCCGATCTCGCGTTCAATCTCTCCGAGAACGTTGCGCCGGCACTGGTGTTTGGGTCGGTGGGTGCCCCTGCCACGTTGGGGCTGCGCGATGAGACGGAGGTTTGCGGCACGGTGCTGCTGCATGCCAGTGGTGTGTGGAGCGGGCTGTCCCGGCGTCGCGCGCTGGCCTTCCTGTACGTGGACCCCCTGTCTGACGTGGGCGTCTGCCTGCAGCAGCGCGCTCAGGGAGGGGTGGTGGTCTGGCCGGATGGCGAGTTGATGGCGCGGCACGGCATGGCTTTGGACGCCTTGTGTCAAGGTGATGTGGGTGCAGCCCATGTCAGGCGGTGGGTGGCCAGCGTGCTGGGCGAGGCGGCTGCGCTTTCGGGCGGTGCGGCGCGGGTCGATGCACGGCTGACCGGGCTGCGCGCCGGTTTGCATCGGCACAGCGAGGGGCGCGCAGACCCGGTGGCCTTGGCCAGTCAATTGGGCCTGTCTGCCGAACACGTGCGCAAGCTGTTTCGCCAGCAGGTGGGCATGACGCTTTCAAGCTACCTGGCGTGGGCCAGGCTGTACCAGGTGACCGCCAGTGCCTGTGACGCGCAACAGCGCGGGCAGAGCCAGAGCGCCACCCACCTGGTGAGCGCCGGGGGGTTCTACGACGCTTCGCACGCGTCGCGGGCCATCAGGCGTTACTTCGATCTGCTGCCGACCGAAATGCTGGCGCCCAAGGCGTTCGTGGACTGCCGTGTCTTGGGCTGATGCGTGCCATGTGCGCTGCCAACGGCACACGGCCCGCTCAGGCCACCGGCTCCCAGCGCCCGCTGCGCTCGGATTGCCAAAGTGCGTCGATCACGCGCGCCTGTGCCACCGCGTCGTTCAGACCGTTGCTGGCGCCGGGGTCTGCGCCCTCGCGCAGGCGGCGCGAGAAGGCTTCCACCTCCAGCCGGTATTGGTCGGCCAGGGGCAGGGTCTCCACGGTGACGCTGCTGCCGTCCCGCTGCCCGCCTTCGTCCAGCGCCAGGCGCATCTGCGCGTCGCGCGCGGCGTTGAAGGGCACGAACAGTTCGATGCGGCCCGTGGTGCCCACCACCTGCACCCGCTGGAACGGCACGCTCTGTGTGGATACCGTGAAGCTGAGTTGCCTGGTGCCGCCAAAGTCCAGCAGCGCGCTGGTCAGCCGGTCGGTTCCCAGCACCGGGTCGCGGTCCACCAGCGAGATGGCGCGCAGGGGCTCGGCTTCAAACAGGTAACGCCCCGCCAGCACCGCGTAGCAGCCAATGTCGTACAGCGCACCGCCGCCAATGCCGGGCTGGTTGCGCACGTTGCTGGGGTCTTCGTTGAAGTACGAGAAGAACACCTGCACCGCGCGTGGCGTGCCAATGCGCCCGGCCCGCACCAGCTCGCGGGCGCGCAGCCATTGCGGGTGGTGGCGCACCATGAAGGCCTCTTCAATGAGCACCCGCGATGCGGCGTCCTTCACGCTCAGGGCCTCTTCGGCGTTGAGCGCGAAGGGCTTTTCGCACAGCACGTGTTTGCCCGCCGCCGCGGCCGCGAGCGTGAGGGGCACGTGCAGGTGGTTGGGTAGCGGGTTGTAGACCGCCTCGATGGCGGGGTCGGCCAGCAGCGCCTCGTAGCTGCCGTAGGCCTGCGCGATGCCCAGCGACTGCGCGGCGGCTTGCGCCGCGGGCAAGGACCGCGAAGCGATGGCGCGCAACTCGACCAGCGGGCTGGACAGCATCGCCGGTATCACGTGCTCGAGCCCGATCTTCGCGGTGCTCAGCACGCCCCACACGACTGGCTTCATGGCGTTCTCCAGGTGGCGGTCGTCGCGGTCGCGTCGCTCAGATATAGCTGTTGACCAGGTTCTCCAGCCGTTCCTGGCGACCCGAGACCGGGCGGGTGTCGGTGTTGCGGGCCACCACGTGGGCGGCCACGGCGTCCAGGCCCATCTTGCCGGCGAGGATGTCCTGGCCGAAGGGCGTGGCCCAGCCGGCGTAGCGCTGCTCCACCAATTGGCCGAGCTGGTCGTCCTGCAGCATTTTTTCGGCGATCAGCAGGGCGCGGGCCGAGACGTCCATGCCGCCGATGTGGCCGTGGAACATGTCTTCGGGGTCGATGGACTGGCGGCGCACCTTGGAGTCGAAGTTCAGGCCGCCGGTGGTGAAGCCGCCGCCCTTGAGGATGAGGTAGAGCGCCAGCGCGGTCTCAGGGATGTTGTTGGGGAACTGGTCGGTGTCCCAGCCGCACTGCATGTCGCCGCGGTTCATGTCGATGGAGCCGAAGATGCCCAGGTCCAAAGCGGTGGCGATCTCGTGCTCGAAGCTGTGGCCCGAGAGCGTGGCGTGGTTGGCCTCGATGTTGACCTTGATCTCCTTGTCCAGGCCGTAGCGGCACAGGAAGCCGTAGACCGTGGCGGTGTCGAAGTCGTACTGGTGCTTGGAGGGTTCGCGCGGCTTGGGTTCGATCAGGATGGTGCCCTTGAAGCCGATCTTGTGTTTGTAGTCCACCACCATGTTGAGGAAGCGGCCCATCTGGTCGAGCTCCTGGCCCATGCGGGTGTTGAGCAGGGTCTCATAGCCCTCGCGGCCGCCCCACAACACGTAGTTCTCGCCGCCGAGCTTGAGCGTGGCGTCCATGGCTTCCTTGACCTGCAGGGCGGCCAGGGCAAAGATTTCGGGGTTGGGGTTGGTGGCCGCGCCCGACATGAAGCGGCGGTGGCTGAACAGGTTGGCCGTGCCCCACAGCAGCTTCATGCCGGTGGCCTGCTGTTTGGCGGCCAGCACGTCCACCATCTCGTGCAGGTGGTTCACGCTCTCGCGCGGCGTGGCGCCTTCGGGGGCCACGTCGCGGTCGTGGAAGCAATAGTAGGGCGCGCCCAGTTTGGCGAAGAACTCGAACGCCACGTCGGCCTTGGCCTTGGCGGCCGCCATCGGGTCGGCCATCAGCTGCCAGGGGCGCTGGAAGCTGTCGCCGCCAAACGGGTCGGAGCCGTTCCAGCAGAAGCTGTGCCAGTAGCAGACGGCAAAGCGCAGGTGGTCCTGCATGCGCTTGCCCAGCACCAGGCGGTCTTTGTCGTACCACTTGAAGGCCAAGGGGTTTGCGGATTGGGGGCCTTCGTAGGCGATGGGGGCGATGTCGGCGAAATAGGAGCTCATGGCGTTCTCGGTGGGCAGGGGTTGGGTATGTAAAGACTTCACGCCGTTCGGTACAGGGAACGGAACTGGGCGTAACGGGGTTCGAGCAGGGCCTGCTCGGCGGCATCGGGGTGGTAGCGGGCCTCCACGGCGGGGCTCTGGCACACGGCGCTCTGCGGCGCTCCGGTGGCCAGCCAGGCCAGGCGCGCGGCACCCAAGGCGCCCCCCACGGCGGAGCTGCCGTGGGTCACGACCTCGGTGTTCAGCGCGCTGGCCAGTTGCTGCGCCCAGAAGGCACTGCGGGCGCCGCCACCCACCAGCGACAGGCGGTTGAGGCTGCAGCCCGCCGCGTTCAGAGCCGCCAAGCCGTCTTTCAGGCCGAAGCTCACACCCTCGATGACGGCGTAGCCCAGGCGGGCGGCGTCGGTGTCAAAGCTCAGCTGGTGAAAGCTGCCGCGCACATTCGCATCGTTGTGCGGGGTGCGCTCGCCACCCAGGTAGGGCAGGAACAGGGGTGAAGCCGCGCGCTCGGCCAGCGACAGCGCTGCGGCCTTGCCCGCCACCGCACCGGCGTTCGGTGCGCCCAGCAGATCGGTCACCCATTGCAACGCACTGGCGGCCGAGAGCATCACGCTCATCTGGTGCCAACGCTGCGGCAAGGCGTGGCAAAACGCGTGCGTGGCGCTGGCGGCGTTGGGCTGGTAGCTGGGCGTGACGACAAACAGCACGCCGCTGGTACCCAGCGAGAGAAAGCCCTGGCCCGCGTCCACCGCGCCCATGCCCACGGCGCTGGCCGCGTTGTCACCGCCGCCACCGGCCACGACGATGCCCGCCGGCAGGCCCAGGGCCTGCGCCACGGCGGGCTTCAGGAATCCGCCGGGCGCGCTGCCTTCCACCAGGCGCGGCATGTGGGCCTGGCTCAGGCCGGTGAGGGCCAGCAGCGCGTCGGACCAGCTGCGCTGCCGCACGTCCAGCCACAGGGTGCCGCTGGCGTCCGACAGGTCGGTCACGTACTCGCCGGTGAGCATCAGCCGCACGTAGTCCTTGGGCAGCAGCACCTTGGCCACGCGCTTGAAGATGTCCGGCTCGTGCCGGGCCACCCAGCGCAGCTTGGGCGCGGTGAAGCCGGGCATGGCCAGGGTGCCGGCCAGATCGGGCAGGCTGGGCAGCTCGGCCATCATCTCGGCGCACTCGGCGGCGCAGCGGGTGTCGTTCCACAGAATGGCGGGGCGCAGCACCTGGTCTTGCGCGTCCAGCAGCACGGCGCCGTGCATCTGGCCCGACAGGCCGATGCCCTGCGCCGCCGCATAGGCCTGCGGGTGAGCGGCGCGCAGCTGCGCCAGCGCGGCCTGCGTGGCGGCCCACCAGTCGTGGGGGTTCTGTTCGCTGTGGCCGGGCAGGGGGCGCGACACGGTGAGGGCGGCGCCGGCCGATCCCTGCACGGTGTGGTCGGGGGCCAGGAGCAGCGCCTTGACCTCGGAGGTGCCAATGTCGATACCGATGAACATGCGGGTTACGTTGTGGGGGTTGAAGGGGTTTGCGGGGCGTCCGTGGCGCGAGTGGCCCCACCGGGTGCCGGCGCATGCATGGGCCGCAGGTCGTGGTACAGCACCAGCGCGGCCGCGCCCACGGCCGACGCCAGCAGCCCGTAGCGCGCGGCGCGCACCGGGGGCGCGGGCACACCGGCGCTGGCGGCATAGCCCTGCAAGGTGGCCTGGGCCACCGGCACGATGCCGGGATAGCGTTCACACGAGGGACCACCGACCACCAGCGCGCTGGGGTTGAAGGTGGTCCAGAGGTTTTGCAGCACCACGCCCAGAAACTGCCCACCCTGCGCCGGGTCGGCCAGCCGGGCCAGCGCGCGGGCGCCGAAGAAGGTTTCGGCACAGCCCCGGCGGCCGCAGGAGCACAACGGCCCGTCGATCTGCAGGATGCTGTGGCCGATCTCGCCGGCCATGCCCTGCATGCCGGTGAACAAGCGGTCGTTGAGCACAATGCCCGCGCCCACACCGGCGCCGCAGGTCACGAAGATCAGCGAGTCCTGGGCGTCGCCCTCGGAAAACTCGTATTCGCTCAGGGCCGCCGTGTCGGCTTCGTTCTGCACGTGCACGGCCGCCGGGGGCACGCCCGCCTGGGCCAGCGCCTGGGTGATCAGGGGCACGAAATCCACGTTGCGCCAGCCCAGGTTGGGCGCAAAGCGCAGCATGCCACTGGCCTCGTCAAAAGCACCGGGCAGGCCCACCCCCACGCCCTGAAGCTGCACGCCCTGCCCGGCGAGCTGTGCCTGGGTCTGCGCCACCAGGCCGGCGGCCTGGCGGCACACCACCTCGGGCTCGCTGCCGGCCAGCGGCTCTTCCCGCGCACACAGCACCTCGCCGATGAGCGACACCCCGACCACCCGCAACGCCTCCACCGCCACTTCCACGCCGATCATGCCGCGGCGGCTGCCGTCGATGCGCAGCGGGGTGGACGGCCGCCCCAGCCCCTGGGCGGCGGGCACGTCGCCCTCGGTCACCCAGCCCTCGTCGAGCAGTTCGCGCACCAGCAGACTCACCGTGGACTTGGTCAGCCCGCTCTCCTGCGCCAGCTGGGCGCGGGAGAGCCCGCTCTGGCGGCGCAGCAGGCGCAGCACAACGCTGCGGTTGATGCGCTTGACGAGTTGTTGGTCGCCGGTGGTTTTCATGGTCTTGAAGCGGCGCAGCATTCACAGGCTGTGGGTCTGCGTTTTGCCCTCCGGTTGTTTGCCCGCGATGATCATGCCCAGGACCTCGTCCTCGGTGACGTCGGCCGTGCGGTAGGCACCCACCAGCTTGCCGTTCTTCATCACCGCCAGGCGGTCGCTCAGGCCAAACACGTCGGGCATGTCGTGGGTGATCAGGAAGATGCCCACGCCCTCGGCCTTGAGCTGGCGCACCAGGTTGCCCACCATCGCGGTTTCCTCCGGCCCGAGCGCCGCGGTGGGCTCGTCCATGATCAGAATGCGCGCGTTGAAGTAGATGGCGCGCGAGATGGCCACCACCTGGCGCTGCCCGCCCGAGAGGCGGCGCACCGGTGTGCGCACGTTCTGGAAGTTCTTGTTCAGGCGGTGGAACACCTTGCGCGCGTCCGCGTCCATGCGGTGGTCGTCCAGCGTGTTCCAGCGCGTCAGCAGCTCGCGGCCGAGGAACAGGTTGGCCACGGCGTCGAGGTTGTCGGCCAGCGCCAGGGTCTGGTAGATCGACTCGATGCCGCAACGCTGCGCGTCCACCGGGGTTCGGATGTGGGCCTTCTCGCCGTTGATCAGCACCTCGCCGCTGTCGATCGGGTAGGCCCCGGCCAGCATCTTCATCAGGGTCGATTTGCCCGCGCCGTTGTGGCCCAGCAAGGCCACCACTTCGCCGGGGTAGAGCTGGATGCTCACGTCGTCCACCGCCTGCACGCCGCCAAAGGCCTTGCCGATCTGGCGCATCTCCACCAGCGCTGGGGTGGTACTTGCAACAGTGCTCATGCAGCGTCTCCCGTCAGACGGCGGTAGATCACGTCGAACACCACCGCCACGATCAGCACCTGGCCGATGATCACGTAGCGCACGCCGATGGACACGTCGAGCAGCAGCATGCCGCTGTCGATGCTCTGCATGATGAGCGCGCCCAGCACCGAGCCCAGGATGGAACCGCTGCCGCCCGCCAACGCGGTGCCGCCGATCACGGCCGCCGCGATCACGAACAGCTCCATGCTGGTGCCCAGCGAGTTGGTGCCGGCGTTCAGCCGGGCGATCGACACGATGGCGGCGATGGTGATGAGCACCCCGAGCAGCGCGAACAGCATCAGCGTGACCTTGCGCACCGGAATGCCCACCAGCGCGGCGGCCTCGGGGTTCCCGCCCATGGCGAACACGTAGCGGCCAAAACGGGTGCGGCGCACGATGAAGGACAGCACCACGGCCACCACACCCCAGATCAGCACCGGAATGGGAATGCCCTGCGGCGCGTCCTTGCTGGGAATCTGGTAGGCGTTCATGGCCGCCACGAAGCCCAGTACGATGGCCACGGGCACCAGCACGATGAGCGCGTCCAGCCACAGCGGGTTGTTGGGCACGCCGTAGGACGCCCGGGCCCGGCGCCGGACCCAGGTCAGCGCCACCAGGGCCAGCACGATCACGGCTGCCAGCCACCAGCTCGGGCCCACGCCAATGGCGCCGTCATAGCCGCCGCCCAGGCGCTGGAAAAACGGGTCGTTCACCGGCTGGGTCTTGCCGTCGGCCACCAGAAAAGCCGCGCCGCGGAACGACATCAGGCCGCCCAGCGTCACCACGAACGAGGGCACGCCCAGCTTGGCCGTCAGCGCACCCTGGTACAGCGACACCCCGATGGCCACCGCCAGGCCCGCCAGCGAGGCCGACACCCAGTGCCAGCCGGCGGTGTACATCAGGGTGGCGATCAGCACCCCCACGAAGCCCATGACCGAGCCGACCGACAGGTCGATGTGGCGCGCCACGATGATCAGCACCACCACGGTGGCCACGATGCCCACCACCGCCGTCTGCTGGGCAATGTTGTACAGATTCTCGGGCGACAGAAACAGCCCGTCGGACAGCACGTTGAACACCAGGGCAATGGCCGCCAGCACCGCGCCCATCATCACCAGGCGCCAGTCGATGGCCGCCTGTCTGAGCGAATTCAAAAACGGATTCACATGCGTTCTCCGCAGGACACAAAGAAAGAAAAAACCGCGGGCCGACCCCAGCCCGCGGTTGGAGACCTCTCCGTCCAGTTCGTCAGCGATGCGCAAAGGATGTTGCCCCAGGGCGCCCGCGGAACTGGCTCTGCCAGGCCGCTGGGCGCGCCCCCCTTGAGGGGGGAGCCGCGCAGCGGCGCAGGGGGTGCTTTTTTACTTACATGCGGCCGGTCCCTTGGCGGCGTCCACGCCCTTGCACAGCTCGTCCTTCTTGATCCAGCCCGCCTTCACCACCACGTCCAGGTTCTTGGAGGTGATGGGCACCGGCTTGAGGAACTGGGCCTGCAGGGCCACCTTCTTCTCGCCACCGTTCCAGGTCTGGGCGCCCGCCACCTTCTGGCCCTTGGCCAGCGCCACGGCGGCGGCTGCGGCGTCGCGACCCAGGTCGCGCGCGTCTTTCCACACCGACACGGTCTGCGAGCCCATGGCCACGCGGTTGAGCGCGGCGTGGTCGCCGTCCTGGCCCGACACCGGCGTGCCCTTGATGCCCTTGGCGTTCAGCGCGGCGACCACGCCACCGGCGGTGCCGTCGTTGGAGGCCACCACGGCGTCCACCTTGCCACCGGTCTTGGTGAGGATCTGCTCCATGTTCTTCTGGGCAACCTCGGGCTTCCAGCCCTCGGTATATTCCTCGCCCACGATCTTGATGTCGCCCTTCTTCACGGCGGCGTCGATGATTTCTTGCTGGCCGCCGCGCAGGAAGTCGGCGTTGGGGTCGGTCGGCGAGCCCTTGATCATCACGTAGTTGCCCTTGGGCTTGGCTGCAAAAATGGCGCGCGCCTGCATGCGGCCCACTTCCGCGTTGTCGAAGGTGATGTAGAACACGCCGGGCGCTTCGATCAGGCGGTCGTAAGCCACCACGGGAATCTTCTGCTGGTTGGCCTTGTTCACGGCGGGCAGGATGGCGTCCTTGTCCATGGCCAGGATGATCAGCGCCTTGGCGCCCTTGGAGATCAGGCTGTCGATGTCGGCCAACTGCTTTTCCGGTGAACCACCGGCATCGGCGCTGATGTAACTGGCACCGGCTTTGGCCAGTTGCGCCTTGATGGCGGCTTCATCGGTCTTCCAGCGCTCTTCCTGGAAGTTGGACCAGCTCACGCCCACGACCTGGGCGAACGCGCCCGCGGTGGCCATGCTCAGGGCAAAGGCGGTCAGAGTTGTCTTCAGTTTCATCAATGTCTCCGGTGGTTTTGGCCTGTGCCAGGCCCGTGGTTGTGGAAAGGCCCCTCAGAGCCATCGTGCTCCACCCAATGCAGCACAGTGCATTTTGTAAGGACGACGAACTAATTGTTCTGGACCGCAAGGTGAAAGCGAATAGGGACAAACCCGATATAGTTTGTTCATCGAACTATATATCGACGGGTGCACACCCGCCACCCAGAAACAAAAAAAGCCCCGCGAGGTGACCCGCGGGGCTTTTTTCGGTCTCCAGCGGCCGCCGTTCACTTCATCAGGGCTTCGAGCTTGATCGTGTCCGCCACGAACGCGCGGATGCCTTCGGCCAGCTTCTCCGTGGCCATCGCGTCTTCGTTGAGCGCGAAGCGGAAACCCGCCTCGTCGTACTGCACGAAGGGAACGTCCATCGCCCGCGCGGCTTCGGCGTCCAGCGCCCTGGGCAGCGCGGCCTCGCTCGCGGCCAGCTGGGCCAGCAGGTCGGGGCTGATGGTCAGCAAGTCGCAGCCGGCCAGGGCCGTGATCTGGCCCACGTTGCGAAAGCTCGCGCCCATCACCTCGGTGGCGATGCCGTGCTTTTTGTAGAAGTTGTAGATCGCGCGCACCGACTTCACGCCGGGATCGTTGGCACCGGCGTTGGCGGCTTCGTCCCAGCCGGCGCCCGCGCTTTTCTTGTACCAGTCGTAGATGCGACCGACAAACGGGGAGATCAGCTGCACCTTGGCCTGGCCGCAGGCCACGGCCTGGGCAAACGAGAACAGCAGCGTGAGGTTGGTGTGGATGCCTTCGCGCTCCAGCCGCGCCGCGGCCTGAATGCCCTCCCAGGTGGAAGCGATCTTGATCAGCACCCGGTCGATGTGCACGCCCTCGCCCTGGTACAGGTCGATGATGCGGCGCGCCCGCGTCACGGTGGCTTCGGTGTCGAAGCTCAGGCGGGCATCCACTTCGGTGGACACGCGGCCGGGGATGTGTTTGAGGATCTCGCAGCCGAAGCTCACGAGCAGGCGGTTCATGGTTTCGTCCAGCCCCTGCGAGCCGTATTTGGACACCGCGTCCTGCAGCAGGTGGGCGTATTCGGGCTTCTGCACCGCCTTCAGGATGAGCGACGGGTTGGTGGTGGCGTCGCGCGGCGAAAAGGCGGCGATCTGGTTGAAGTCGCCGGTGTCGGCAACCACGGTGGTGAGCTGTTTGAGTGCGTCAAGCTGGTTCATTTCGCCATTATCGGGTGTAATAAGGTTTCATATCCGCCATGTAACTGGTTTCGTAACCCGCTTGTTCCCCATGCTCGACCGCATCAAAGCCTCCCTGCCCTCGCTGGCCCCCGCCGAACAAAGGGTGGGCAAACTCGTGCTGCTCGACCCGCGCAGTTTCGCCAGCCTGCCGGTGTCCGAACTGGCCGACCGCGCCCATGTGAGCAAGCCCACCGTGGTGCGCTTCTGCCGCAGCATGGGCTACGACGGCCTGTCGGACTTCAAGCTCAAGCTGGCCGGCACCGTGAGCGAAGGCGTGCCCTTCATCCACCGCAGCGTGGACGTGGACGACAAGGTCGGCGACGTGCTGGTGAAGGTGATCGACAACACCGTGGCGGCGTTCCTGAAATACCGCAACGACGCCTCCACCCACTCGATCGAGAAGGCGGTGGACGCCCTGCTCGCCACCTACAAGAACCGGGGCCGCATCGAGTTCTACGGCGCCGGCAATTCGGGCATCGTGGCGCAGGACGCGCAACACAAGTTCTTCCGCCTGGGCATCAACGCCATCGCCTACAGCGACGGCCACATGCAGGTGATGAGCGCCTCGCTGCTGGGGCCGGGCGACTGTGTGGTGATCATCTCCAACTCGGGCCGCACGCGCGACCTGATGGACGCGGCCGACATCGCCCGCAAGCACGGCGCCACCGTGATCGTGATCACCGCCAGCGGCTCGCCCTTGGCCACCTCCGGCCACATCCACCTCTCGGCCGACCACCCCGAAGGCTACGACCGCTACAGCCCCATGACCTCGCGGTTGATGCACCTGATGGTGATCGACGTGGTGGCCACCTGCGTGGCGCTGCGCATCGGCGGCAGCAAGCTGCAACCGCTGCTCAAGGAAATGAAGAACAACTTGCGGAGCAAGCGCTACACCTGAGCGCCGCGGGACGCTCGCCGCCTACGCGGTGGCGGGCACCCAGCGCTTGAGCACCAGCGAGGCGTTCACCCCGCCAAACCCGAAGCCGTTGAGCATGGCGTGCTCCAGCGCCATGGCGCGAGGGCGGTGCGCCACCATGTCCAGGCCCTCGGCCAGTTCGTCGGGGTGGTCCAGATTCAGCGTGCCGGGCACCACCTGATCGCGCAGCGCCAGGGTGGTGAAGATCGCCGCCACCGCGCCCGCCGCCCCCAGCAGATGCCCCGTGGCCGCCTTGGTCGACGCAATCGCCACCGACTTGCCGGTGCCGAACACACGGCGGATGGCCGCCAGCTCACCCCGGTCGCCCACGAAGGTGGAGGTGGCATGGGCGTTGAGGTGCTGCACCTGACTGGCCACCAGACCGGCCTGGGCCAGCGCCATCTCCATGCTGCGGCGCGCGCCGTCACCGTCCTCGGGCCCCGAGGTGATGTGGTACGCATCGGCCGAGGTGCCGTAGCCCAGCACCTCGGCCAGCGGCGTCGCGCCGCGGGCCAGCGCATGGTCGAGCGATTCGAGCACCAGCATGCCGGCCCCCTCGCCCATCACGAAGCCGTCGCGTGCCGCGTCGAAGGGGCGCGAGGCCTGCGAAGGGTGGTCCGAAAAACCGGTGGAGAGCGCCTTGGCCGCCGCGAAGCCGCCCAGGCTCACGCGGTCGATGGTGGCCTCGGTGCCGCCGCAGACGGCCACGTCGGCCTCGCCGCAGCGGATCAGGCGCGCGGCGTCGCCAATGGCCTGCACGCTGGCCGCACACGCGGTGACGGGCGCACCCAGAGGCCCCTTGAGCCCGTGGCGGATGGACACCTGCCCGGCGGCCAGGTTGACCAGAAAGGACGGCACGGTGAACGGCGACAGGCGCTGCGGCCCGCGCGCATCCGTGGTGCGCACGGCCTCGGCAATGGCGCCAAAGCCGCCGATGCCGGATGCGATGACGGTGGCCGTGCGCTGCTGCTCATGTGCCTCGGTGGGTGCCCAGCCGGCCTGCGCCAGCGCCTGCTGCGCCGTGCCCAGCGCAAAGGGAATGAAGCGGTCCATCTTGCGCCGGTCCTTGGACGAGGCGACGGTGTCGGGGTCCCAGCCCCCCTCGGGGTCGTCGGCCAGCGTGGGCACCGCGCCGCCCACCTTGGCGGCGATGCCGTCCACCACCGCATCGGGCAGCAGGCGCAGGCCCGAGGCCCCCTGCAAGAGGCGGCGCCATGCCAGCTCCACCCCGCATCCCAGGGGCGACACCAGCCCCATGCCCGTGATCACCACACGGCGCAGGTGCCCGCCGCCGTTGCCCGATGCCTGCGCACCGTTGTTGCCATCCATCGTCGTTGACCCTCTGCTTGCTGCGCGACGAAGGGCCGCGCATTTATGATTGCGACCATCATCATAAACGCACCAACGCATTTTGCGTACGATCATCATCAAAAGAGGTGACCATGAAAGTCTCCAAGCTCCAGTCTGCGGAAAACCGCCAGGGCATCCTGGATGCGGCGTCGCGCCTGTACCGCGAGCACGGGCTCTCGGGCGTGGGCGTGGCCGACATCACGCGCGATGCGGGCCTGACCCATGGCGGGCTGTACCGGCACTTCGAGAACAAGGACGCGCTGGTGCGCGAGGCCTGCACAAGGGCGTTCGACTGGTCGATTCCCCCGCTCGGCGGCACGGACGCAGACACGGGTGCCGCGCCCCAGGGTCTGGCGGCACGGGTGGCGGGCTACCTCTCGCCCCAGCACCGCGACCACCCGGGTGAGGGCTGTCCCGTGGCGGCGCTGGCGGTGGATGCCGCGCGGGCGGGCGGTGGCCTCTCCGAGGTCTTTGCGCAGGGCATCGAGCGCAACATCGAGCGCTTTGCGCGCGTGATCGAAGGCCTAGAGCAGGGCGAGCCGAGCCCCGAAGGGCGTGCGCGCGCCACGCAGATGCTGGCCACCATGGTGGGCGGCCTGGTGCTGGCGCGCGCCACGGCGGCGGGACGGCCGGCACTTTCCGACGAGATTCTGGCCACCCTGCGCGAGCACCTGCTCTCGCCGCCCCAACAACGATGAAACCCATGCCGGCGCCGGGCCGGCCACGGCTTCCTACACAAAGCCCTCTGGAAAAGCCCTTTGCATGCGCTGACCGCCCAGGGGAACACCCGCCTACGGAATGCGGCCCTCTTCCACCGCGTGGCAGGCCACCCGCACCCCGCCTAGGGTCAACAACGCCGGCCGCTCGCTGCGGCAGCGCCCGTTGGCGTGTGGGCAACGCGGGTTGAACGCGCAGCCCTCGGGTGGATTGAGCGGGTTGGGCACTTCGCCCGAGACCGGCGTGCGCGCCCGCCCGGTGTCGTGCATCTTGGGAATGGCGTCGAGCAGCATGCGCGTATAGGGGTGGCGCGGCGTGTCGAACAGCGTGTGCTTGGGTGCCAGCTCCACCAGGCGGCCGAGGTACATCACGCCCACCTGGTCGCTCACGTGGCGCACCACCGCCAGGTTGTGGCTGATGAAGAGGTAGGTCAGCCCGCGCTCGCGCTGCAGGTCTTTCATGATGTTGAGCACCTGGGCCTGCACGCTCACGTCCAGCGCGCTGGTGGGCTCGTCGCACACCAGGAACTCCGGTTGCGTGGCCAGCGCGCGCGCGATCGAAATGCGCTGGCGCTGGCCGCCCGAGAACTGGTGCGGGTACTTCACGCGGTCGTGCGGCGACAGCCCGACCGAATGCAGCAGCGCGTCGACCCGCGCCCGCAGGGCCACCGGCTCGGTCTCGATGCCGTGCTCGCGCAGCGGCTCGGCAATGATGTCCTCCACCACCCAGCGCGGGTTCAGGCTGGCGTACGGGTCCTGAAAGATCATCTGGATGCGGCGGCGCAGTTGGCGCCCTTCGGGCGTCTTGAACGCGGCGTGCGCGTCCTGCCCGTCGAACTCGAAGCCGCCCCGGGTCGGTTCGTACAGCCCCACCAGCAGGCGCGCGACCGTGCTCTTGCCGCAGCCGGACTCACCCACCAGCGCCAGCGTCTGGCCGCGCGGAATGTCGAACGACACGCCATCGACCGCGCGCAGCAGCTGGCGCGGCTGGCGTTCGAGCACTCGGTTGAGCCAGGGGGCGGACACGTCGAAGGTCTTGGCCAGGTCGGTGGCGCGCACCAGCGGCGCCTCGGCCTGCGCCTCCTGAGAATGCGCGTGTCCCTGCGACGGGTTCTCTTGTGGCACGTGGCGCAGCACCCCGGGCTCGGTCAGGTCCGCGCTCACTGGATGACCTCCCGCGCAAGGCCCGGCGCCGCGGACGCCCCGGCATGCAGCCAGCAGGCCGCCCGCGTGACGCCAGCGGGCATCAGATCCGGGCGCTCGGCGTGGCAGCGGTCGAACGCCCGCTCGCAACGCGGGTTGTAGGCGCACCCCGGGGGGATGGCGTTCAGGCGCGGCATGGCGCCGTCGATCTGGTGCAGCCGCTCGCGGTCCACGCCCATGTCGGGAATGCAGGCCATGAGCCCGGCGGTGTAGGGGTGGGCCGGGTGGTTGATCACCTCGTGCACCGGTCCGATCTCGGCGATGCGCCCGGCGTACATCACGGCCACGCGGTCGCAGGTCTCGGCGATCACGCCCATGTCGTGCGTGATCAGCATCACGGCGGCGCCGCGCTCCTTGCAGATGGACTTCAGCAGCGTGATGATCTGGGCCTGGATCGACACGTCCAGCGCGGTGGTCGGCTCATCGGCCACGATCAGCTGCGGCTCGGCCGCCAGCGCCAGCGCGATCACCACCCGCTGGCGCATGCCGCCCGAGAACTGGTGCGGGAAGTGGTCGATGCGCTGCTCGGCCGCCGGTATGCCGGTGTCGCGCAACAGCTGAATGGCGCGTTTGCGCGCCTCGGCAGGGTTCACCGGCAGGTGGGTGGTGATGGTTTCGATGAGCTGGCGGCCCACGGAATACAGCGGGTTCAGCGAGGTCAGCGGGTCCTGGAAGATGGCGCCGATCTTGCGCCCGCGCACCTTGCGCATCTCTTCATGGGGCAGGTCGTCGATGCGTCGGCCCTCCAGCCGTATCTCGCCGGACGCCACGCGCCCGGGTGGCTCCAGCAAACCGATGATCGAGGCCCCGGTGAGCGACTTTCCCGCCCCGGACTCGCCCACCACGCCCAGTATCTCGCCGGGTGCGATGTCGAAGGAAATGTCGTCCAGGGCGCGCAGCGTGCCGCGCCGGTGCGGAAATTCGACGACCAGGTTGTTGACTTGCAGCAGGCTCATCGTGTGCTCATCTCAGTCTTGGGTTGAGCGCGTCGCGCAGCCAGTCGCCCAGCAGGTTCACGCTCAGTGCGATCAACACCAGCATGGCGCCCGGAAAAATGGTGATCCACCATTCGCCGGAGAACAGGTAGTCGTTGCCCACCCGGATCAGGGTGCCCAGCGAGGGCGAGGTGGGCGGCGCGCCCACGCCGAGAAACGACAAGGTGGCCTCGGTGATGATGGCGGTGGCGACCTGGATGGTGGCCAGCACCAGCACCGGGCCCATCACGTTGGGCAGCACATGGCGGCGCATGATGCGCAGCGGTGCCACGCCGGTCACGCGCGCGGCCTGCACGTATTCCTTGTGGCGCTCCACCATCGTAGAGCCGCGCACGGTGCGCGCGTACTGCACCCAGCCGGTCAGGGTGATGGCGATGACCAGCACGCCGAAGGCCAGGCTGTCGTGCGCGTCGGGAAACAGCGCCCGGCCCACGCCGGCGATCAGCAACGCCACCAGGATGGACGGGAACGACAGCATCACGTCGCACAGGCGCATGAGCACGCCATCGACCCAGCCGCCCAGGAAACCCGCCAGCAGCCCCAGGGCCACGCCGATCACCACCGAGAGCAGCACCGAGGCCAGCCCCACCGCCAGCGAAATGCGCGCGCCGTACATCAGGGCCGAAAGAATGTCGCGCCCCTGGTCGTCGGTGCCGAGCAGAAAGTCGCGGCTGCCGCCCTCGCTCCAGGCCGGCGGCAGGCGCGCGTTGGACAGCTCCAGGGTGGCGAGGTCAAACGGGTTGTGCGGCGCCACCCAGGGCGCGAACACCGCGCAGAACACACAGACGAAGGCAATCACCGCGGCCACGATGGCCGTGGGCGAGGTGCGGAAACTGTGGCCGACATCGCTGTCGAGCCAGCGGCGAGCAAAGGCAAACAAGTGGGGTGCTTTCGATGGGTGTGGACCAGCCAGTTGGCGGAACAGAAGGGAAGCCCATCCCAGGGCCTGCGCGGAACCGGCTCCGCCGGGCCGCTGCAGGCGTCCCCCTGGGGGGAAGCCGCGCAGCGGCGCAGGGGGCTACTTCACACTCATGTAGCGGAACGGCATCTGGTTGTCGGCGCGCTGCGTCAGCTGCACATTGCTGCCCACGCCCCAGGCCAGGGCCTGCTGGTGCAGCGGCAGATGGCCGATGTCGTCGGCGTGCAGCTGGAAGGCTTCCTTGATCATGGCGTCGCGCTTGGGCTTGTCGGTTTCCGACTGGATCTTGAGCGTGAGCGCATCCACCTGCGGGTTGCAGTAGGCGCCCAGGTTGAACTGGCCCGAGCCCTTGTCGTCCACGCAGCGGATCAGCGCGTTGAGCACGTTGTGCGAGTCGTAGGTGCTGGGCGACCAGCCCAGCAGGTAGAAGCTGGTGTCGCGCTTGAGCACCTTGGGGAAGTAGGTGCCCTTGGTTTCGACCTGCAGGTTGACCTTCACGCCAATGCGCGCGAGGTTGGCCGCCACCGCCTGGCAGATGTTGCCGTCGTTCACGTAGCGGTCGTTGGGGCAGTTCATGCCCACCTCGAACCCGTTGGGGTAGCCGGCATCGGCCAGCAGCTTCTTGGCCGCGGTCGGGTCGTACGGCAGGCGCTTGTCCATGGCCGGGTCATAACCGTTGACACCGGGACCCACCAGCAAGGCCGCAGGCGTGGCCGCGCCGCGCATCACGGTCTTCTGGATGCCCACGATATCAATGGCCTGGTAGAAGGCCTGGCGCACGCGCTTGTCCTTGAACGGGTTCTTGCCCTTGACGCTCGAATACAGCAGCTCGTCGCGTTTCTGGTCCATGCCGAGGAAGATCCAGCGCAGCTCGGGGCCTTGCAGCACCTTGGACTTGCCGCTGGCGTTGATGCGCGCCACGTCCTGCACCGGCACAGGTTCGATCACGTCCACCTGGCCCGACAACAGGGCCGCCACGCGCGTGGAGTCGTTGCCGATGGGCGTGTATTCGACGTTCACCACGTTGCCTTCGATCTTGCCCCAGTAGCTGCCGTTGCGCACGAAGGCGGTTTTCACGTTCGGCTGGCGCTCGCGCAGGCGGAACGGGCCGGTGCCGTTGGCGCGGAACGAGGCCGCGTTCTCGATGCCCTTGCGGCGGTCCACCGGGCGCGTGGCCTGGTTTTCCTCGCACCACGGCTTGCTCATGATGTAGAAGAACGAGAGCTGGTCGGGCAGGATGGGGAACGGTGCCTTGGTCTCGATCTCGACCGTGAAGTCACCAACCTTGCGCGCTTCCTTGATGTCGTTGGTGTAGGAGCGCATGTCCGAGCCTTCACCCGCGCCGCGGGCCAGGCTGAACAGCACGTCGTCGGCGGTGAAGGGCTTGCCGTCGTGGAATTTCACGCCCTTGCGCAGCTCGAAGCGCCACACGGTGGGCGACACCTGCTTCCAGCTCGTGGCCAGCGCGGGCACCAGCTTCAGGTCCTTGTCGCGGGTCACCAGCGGTTCGTACACGTTGCCCGTGACGCTGAGTTGCAGCGACTCGTTGAGCGAATGCGGGTCCATCGACAGCGCGTCGCCCTGGTTGCCGATGCGCACCGTCTGCGCCTGGGCCGCCCCCAGGGTGGCCAGTGCGGCCGCCATCAGACTGGCCGCCAGCGTTTGCTTGAACTTCATGAGTCGCTCCTGTGGTTGTTGAATGGAAAAGAAAGCCCTATGCCGCTTCGTCCAGCGGCATGCTCTGCTCGATCAGGCTGGCGTGCAGGGCGGCGCCCAGCGGCAACACGTCGTCGTTGAAGTCGTAACGGCTGTTGTGCAGGAAGCAGCTGCCCACCCCGTTGTCGGCGCCCTGCCCCAGCCGCAGATAGGCGCCCGGCTTGACCTGCAGCATGAAGGAAAAATCCTCCGCGCCCATGCTGGGCTCCATGTTGCGGTCCACGTGATCGTGGCCGACCAGCTTTTGCGCCACGTCGGCGGCGAACCGCGCTTCGCTGCGGCTGTTGATGGTGGCCGGGTAGATGCGCTCGTAGTGCACGTTGGCGGTGGCACCCAGGCCGAGCGCCACACCGGAGCAGACCTCCTGCAGACGGCGCTCCACCAGGCCCTGCACCTCGGGGTTGAAGGTGCGCACGGTGCCCACCAGCGTGGCCTTGCCCGGCACCACGCTGAACGCGCCCAGGTCGCCGGCCTGCATGGCGCACACGCTGATGACCGCGCTGTCGATCGGGCGCACGTTGCGCGAGACGATGCTCTGCAGGGCCGTGATGATGTGGGCCGACACCAGCACCGGGTCCACCGTCTGGTAGGGGTGCGCGCCGTGGCCGCCCTTGCCGATGATCTCGATGGTGATGCGGTCGGCCGACGCCATCATGGGCCCCGGGTTCACGCCCACCGTACCGGGCTTCATCTGCGGCCAGTTGTGCATGCCGTAGACCGACTGCACCGGGAAACGCTCGAACAGGCCGTCCTCGATCATGGCCTTGGCGCCGGCAAACCCCTCTTCGCCGGGCTGGAAGATCAGCACGGCCGAGCCGTCGAACTGCCGCGTTTCGGCCAGGTAACGCGCCGCCCCCACCAGCATGGCGACGTGGCCGTCGTGGCCACAGCCGTGCATGAGGCCGGGGTGGGCGGACTTCCAGGCAAAGTCGTTGTGCTCGGTCATGGGGAGCGCGTCCATGTCGGCGCGCAGCCCCACCATGCGGCCCGGTGCGGCGCCGCGCCGGTGCGTGCGACCGTGGATCACGGCCACCACGCCGGTCTTGCCGATGCCGGTGTGGATCTCGTCCACGCCGCAGACCTTGAGCGACTCCACCACGCGCTGCGCGGTGTAGTGCTCTTCGAACCCGAGCTCGGGGTGGGCGTGCAGGTCGCGCCGCAGCGCGGTCAGCTCGGGGTGGTGGGCCACGATGTGCGCGAAGGCGCGGCCGTGGGCTTTGATGCGGGGTGACAGCATGTTTTTGTGGTGGTTGGGGGTGGGCATCAGTGGCTCCCCGCTTTTTCGACGCGCAGGCGTGGGTCGACCGCGAAATACAGCAGATCGACGACCAGGTTGATGACCACGAAGATGAGCGCGATCAGGCACAGGTAGGCCGCCATCACGGGGATGTCGGCAAACGTCACCGCCTGGATGAACAGCAGCCCCATGCCCGGCCACTGGAACACCGTCTCGGTGATGATGGCAAAGGCGATCAGCCCGCCCAGCTGCAGACCGGTGATGGTCATCACCGGCACCAGGGTGTTTTTCAGGGCGTGGCCGAAATGCACCGCGCGGTTGGTCAGGCCGCGGGCGCGCGCGAACTTGATGTAGTCGGTGCGCAGCACCTCCAGCATCTCGGCCCGCACCAGGCGCATGATGAGCGTGAGCTGGAAGATGGCCAGTGTGACCGCCGGCAGCACGATGTGGTGCCAGCCCTTGGCGTTGAGCAGACCGGTGCTCCACCAGCCGATCTGCGTCACGTCACCCCGGCCAAAGCTCGGAAACCAGCCCAGGTTGACCGCGAACACCAGGATCAGCAGGATGCCGATCAGGAAGGTCGGCAGCGAAACGCCCAGCAGCGACACCGTCATGAACAGCTGGCTGATGAGAGTGCCCCGCTTGAGCGCGGCATACACCCCCATGGGAATGCCGACCACCAGCGCCATCACGGCGGCCACCATGGAGAGCTCCAGCGTGGCGGGGAAACGCTCGGCGATCAGGCGCGAGACCTTCGCGCCCTGGCGCAGGCTCAGGCCGAACTCGCCCTGCGCGGCATTGACCAGGAAATGCCAGAACTGCACGAAAAACGGCTGGTCCAGTCCCAGGTCGGCGCGCAGCTCGCGGATCTGCTGCGGCGTGGCGTCCTGGCCGAGCAGGAAAACCACCGGGTCTCCCACGTACTGAAACAGCATGAACGCGATCAGCGCCACGCTGACCATCACCACCACGGCCTGCGCCAATCGCCTGAGAATGAATGCAAACATCATTGAAGGAATAAAGAGAGGGTCGCTCACCGCTCCGGGAGCGACCCTCTGCTGTCAGGCAAATCCAGTTTACCTGGGTCGCTGGCGGCCCCGGGCGCGGCGGTGGGCCCGCGCATCCGCTCGGCTGCGTCACTATGCAACATCTGTTCCCGCCCTTGATCGGGCATAACCCCTACGCTCGGCCGTGATGCCTTCAGGGGGTGTCTCCGGGGAGACGCTCCTGCAGCCTCAAGGCGCCATACCAGGCCTCCAGCGAGGACTGGGTGTTGTCGGTGTCGGTCATCAGGGCGATGGCCCTCAGGCGTCCGGGCTCTTCGCCAAACGCCTGGACAAAATCGTCCCGCACGTGGCGGTGGTGTTCGCGCCACTGCCCCAGGTGGGTCGCACCGCCGTCGACCACCAGTTTGCGCAGGCGATCGGTGCGCGGATTCACCACAACGGTGCCCGGCGCGTCGGTAGGGCTCCAGACATAGCTCAGCGTGGCGTAAGGCAGCTCCTCACCGGTGAGCAAGCGGCTCCATTCCGACAGCCGGTGCGCACTCGCCGGCCACCGCGCGCGGTCGCCATCGAACGCCAGCAGGATGCGCACCGGCGCATCTTCGCGCCGGGCATCGCGCAGATCGGCGCCCATGGGCAAGGCTTCCACCATCCAGGAGAAAGACAGCGTGGTGGCCGACGCGTCCAGCCCCGCGGGAAAGTGCTGGCGCAGGATGCTGACCGACCGGTGCGCACTCACCCGCAGCGCCAGCCGACCCGCCTTCGTGTCGGGCTCGAAACGCGCCATAGGCTTGCCCGGAAGGGTCAGCGCTTCCCAGAACGGCGGTTGGGCTGGCGTGACCAACAGGTGCCGGGCCCGTGCCTGCATGGTTGGCGGGGCCAGCAGCGACGGGGCGGAGGCCCGCTCAACCGGGTCGGCAGCGGCACCGGGCACACCCTCGTTGACAGGGACCGCCGCGCAGCCCCCCAACAGCAGGCATGCGATAGGGACTGCGGAACGCTCGAAAAGATAAGTTAAAAGAACTCTTTTCAAATTTCACATCCCGGAAAAACCAATTCAAAACGGTGAATATCGACGTTAAATGACAACAATCTTCTACATTTTTAGATGCTCAGGGGCCCTGTTTTCGCCGCCACCGATTAGATTGCGCACTGGTGGTCACAAGCCACCCGTCAACGGGCCTGTCACACCGTTTGCCGATGGACCCGCTGGTGTTTCGTCCACATTCCATCAAATTCAATTCAGGAGGATTCATGCTGAAAAAAGCACTGGCCATGATCATGGCCCTCATTTGCGCCACCGCCTTCGCTGCCGTGGACGTGAACAACGCCACCGTGGCCGATCTCGACAGCATCAAGGGCATCGGCCCCGGCACGTCGGCCAAGATCCTGGACGCGCGCAAAGCGGCCAAATTCAAGGACTGGAACGATCTGATCGACCGCGTGCCCGGCATCGGCCCCAAGCGCGCAGGCGCGCTCTCCAACGAGGGGCTGACGGTCAATGGCGAGACCTTCAAGGCCCCCGTCTCGCCCGCGGCCAACAAGAAGGCCAGCAAGCCGGCCGCCCCATCGGCCGAGTCCGGCAAATCCTGACGGCAGGCCGCCAGAAACACAAAAACCCGCTTCGGCGGGTTTTTGTGTTTCTGGACGGGTGGTCAAACGCAGAGCAAGCGCCGCACCGCCCGCGGATAGATCAGGTGTTCCTGGGTCAGCACACGCGCGGCCAGCGATTCGGCGGTGTCGTCTGGCAGCACCGGCACCACGGCCTGCTCCAGGATGTCGCCGTCGTCGAGTTCGGACGTGACGCGGTGCACCGTGGCGCCGGCGAATTTGCAGCCGGCGTCGATCGCGCGCTGGTGGGTGTTCAGGCCGGTGAAGGCCGGCAGCAGGCTGGGGTGGATGTTCACCAGCCGCCCGGCGTAGTGCTGCACAAAACCCGGCGTGAGGATGCGCATGAAGCCCGCCAGCACGACCAGCGCCGGGTGGCCAGCGGGGTCGTGGCCGTCGATGCACTGCATCAGCGCCGCGTCAAACGCCTCGCGGCTTGAAAAGCCTTTGTGGTCCACCACGTCGGCGGCGATGCGCCGGGAGCGCGCAAAATCCAGCCCCTTGGCGTCGGGCTTGTTGCTGATCACGGCGGCCACCCGGGCGCCACAGACCTCGTGCCAGCGCTGTTGGTGCGCGGCGTTGACGATGGCGGCCATGTTCGAGCCGCCGCCCGAGATCAGAATCACGATGTTCTTGCTCACTTGAGACATAACGAGGAAGTGTAATGACCCAGTTCCCCAGCACCGCCCCCACCGGCCCGCGCGTGCTCGACTTTCAGCAGCGCCCGCTGACGGCGGCACAGGCCCGCGTGCTGGGCACCTTGATGGAAAAAGCGCGCACCGTGCCCGACAGCTACCCGCTCACGCTCAACAGCCTGCAGTCGGGCTGCAACCAGAAGTCGAGCCGCGACCCGGTGCTGCAGCTCACCGAAAGCGAGATCAGCGAAGCCATCGACGGCCTGCGCCAGTCCAGCCTGGTGTTCGAGACCAGCGGTGGGCGGGTCACGCGCTACGAGCACAACTTCCTGCGTGGGGTGGGCGTGCCCGAACAGTCCGCCGTGTTGTTGGGCCTGCTGATGCTGCGCGGCCCGCAGACCGCCGGGGAGCTGCGCCTGAACACCGAGCGCTGGTACAAGTTCCTCGACATCGCGTCGGTCGATGCCTTCCTGGAAGAACTGCAGGACCGTTCGCCCGACAAAGGCGGCCCGCTGGTGGTGAAGCTGCCCCGGGCGCCCGGCGCGCGCGAGCAGCGCTGGGCCCATCTGCTCTGCGGCCCGGTGGACGCCGCCGCCCTCGCCGCGAGCGCGGCCCCGGGGACGCCGGGCGCCACCGAGGAAGAGATGATCACCCTGGCCCGCCGCGTCTCGGCGCTGGAAGACAGCCTCGCCCAGCTTCAGGCCCAGTTGCAGAACCTGCACGAACAGCTGGGTCTGTCGCAGCCCGGACAGGGATAAAACGAACGGTCGTGCCAAACTGCGGAGCTGCTTCGGGCTCCCCCATGCGATGCCCGGGCGAACCGCACCAGGAGACACACATGGATTTGGCATTCACGCCCGAAGAACAGGCGTTTCGCGAAACGATTCGCGCCTGGGTCAAGGACAACCTGCCCGCCGACATCGCCCACAAGGTCCACAACGCGCTGCGCCTGTCGCGGGACGACATGCAGCGCTGGGCCAAAATCCTCGGCAAAAAGGGCTGGCTGGGCTACGGCTGGCCCCAGCAGTTCGGCGGCCCGGGCTGGACCGCCGTGCAGAAACACCTGTTTGAAGAGGAATGCGCACTGGCCGGCGCGCCGCGCATCGTGCCCTTCGGCCCCGTGATGGTGGCGCCGGTGATCATGGCCTTCGGCAACCGGCAGCAGCAGGAACGTTTCCTGCCCGGCATCGCCAGCGGCGACGTGTGGTGGAGCCAGGGCTACAGCGAACCGGGCTCGGGCTCGGACCTGGCCTCGGTCAAGACCCGCGCCGAGCGCCAAGGTGACCATTACCTCGTCAACGGCCAGAAGACCTGGACCACGCTGGGCCAGTACGGCGAATGGATCTTCTGCCTGGTGCGCACATCCACCGAAGGCAAGCCGCAGACCGGCATCAGCTTCCTGCTGATCGACATGACATCGCCCGGCGTGAGCGTGCGCCCGATCAAACTGCTCGACGGCGAATGCGAGGTCAACGAGGTCTTCTTCGACAACGTCAAGGTGCCCGCCGAAAACCTGATCGGCGAAGAGAACAAGGGCTGGACCTATGCCAAGCACCTGCTCAGCCACGAGCGCACCAACATCGCCGACGTGAACCGCGCCAAGCGCGAGCTGGAGCGCCTGAAGCGCATCGCCAAGGCCGAAGGGGTCTGGGACGACCAACGCTTCCGCGACCAGATCGCGCTGCTGGAGGTGGACGTGGTGGCACTGGAGATGCTGGTGCTGCGCGTGCTCTCGGCCGAGAAGTCGGGCAAGAACTCGCTGGACATCGCCGGCCTGCTCAAGATCAAGGGCAGTGAAATCCAGCAGCGCTACGCCGAGCTGATGATGCTGGCCGCCGGCCCGTTTGCGCTCCCCTTCATCGAAGAGGCCATGGAAGCCGGCTGGCAAGGCGACTACCCCGGCGGCGAGGTGGGCAACGCCCCGCTGGCATCGACCTACTTCAACCTGCGCAAGACCACGATCTACGGCGGTTCCAACGAAGTGCAGCGCAACATCGTGGCACAGACCGTTCTGGGCTGAACACCCACTCACCGTTCGGGCTGAGCCTGTCGAAGCCCTCACACGAACATGGCACGAGCCCGTCGACAAGCTCAGGGCGAACGGACCTTAGGAGAACCACATGGATTTCGATTTTTCCGACGACCAGGAACAGCTGCGCGACGCCGTGCGCAAATGGGTGGACAAGGGTTACGACTTCGAGCGCCGCCGGGGCATCGTGGCCACGGGCGGGTTCAACCGCGCGGCCTACGGTGAGCTGGCCGATCTGGGCCTGACCGGCCTGTACGTCCCGGAGGTCGATGGCGGCATGGGCATGGGCCCCGTCGAAGGCATGGTGGTCATGGAAGAACTCGGGCGCGGCATCGTGCTCGAACCCCTGGCGCAGGCACTGATCGCTGGCGCCGTGCTGGCGGGCTACGGGCCCGCGGCCTTGAAAACCGAATGGTTGCCCGGCGTGGCCTCGGGCGAAACCCTGGTGACCCTGGCCTACCAGGAACGCGGGGCGCGCTACCGCCTGGACGTGTGCGCGGCGAGCGCCACCGAAGCGGGCGGCACCTGGGCGCTGTCCGGCACCAAGAGCATCGTGGCCGCGGGTGACTTGGCCGACGCCTACATCGTCCCGGCCATGGCGGGCGGGCGGCTGGCCCTGTTCCTCGTGGCGCACACGGCCGGGGGCGTCAGCGCCAGCGGCTACGCCACGCAAGACGGCGGGCGCGCCGCCGAAGTGGTGTTCCAGAACGCACCAGCCCGGCTGATCACCACCGACGGGCTGGCGGCCCTGGAACACGCGGTGGACATCGGCATCGCCGCGGCCTGCGCCGAAGCCGTGGGCGTGATGGACAAGACCCTGGCGATCACGGTCGAGTACCTGAACACACGCAAACAATTCGGCGTGGCGATCGCCAGTTTCCAGGCCCTGCGCCACCGCGTGGCCGACATGAAGATGCAGCTGGAACTGGCCCGCTCCATGAGCTACTACGCCAGTCTGAAACTCAACGCCCCGGCAAACGAACGCCGCACCGCCATGGCGCGCGCCAAGGTGCAACTGGGCCAGAGCATGCGCTTCGTCGGCCAGCAGGCGGTGCAGCTGCACGGCGGCATCGGCGTGACCGACGAATACATCGTGAGCCACTATTTCAAGAAACTGACCCAGCTGGAAATCAGCTGGGGCGACACCCTCCACCACCTGGGGGAGGTGTCGGCGCGCATGGAAGACACGGCAGGGGTGTTTGCCTGAGTCTTCTGTTGGCAACGATCCTGAAGCCCCGCTTTGCGGGGCTTTTTCTTTTCGCTCAATGGTGTCGCGGGATCGATGAGGCGCCAGGCCTTACTCCGCTCATGTCCCCCGGCGCCGCTTCGCGGCACCTCCTCCTTTACTTCGCTGCGCAAGACCCGACGCCTCACCGATCTGCCGATGTATTGGCACTCCACCGCTGGCACGCCCGGGCGGTCGCGGCCTGAGGGCGCTGGGTGAGTGACGCAGCGAAGTAAAGGAGGAGACAAGGGCGAAGCCCTTGGCGGGGGACATGAGCGGAGTTACTCATCCAGCGCCCTCAGGCCATTGAAGAAGCACAAGCAAGCACAACCGAGTCAGGCGTGAAGACGGGATGTCTTCGGCAGGTGCGCCATCAGGAACTCCATCTGGTCCGCCAGGATGCGGCGGTTGCGCAGGATGAAGTCTTCCCACAGGCTGGGCACATAGGGCGCGTACAGCAGCGGCATGTTGGCCTGCTCGGGCGTGCGGTTGCCCTTGCGGTGGTTGCACGAGCGGCAGGCCGTCACCACGTTCATCCACAGATCGCGTCCGTTCTGCCCCAAGGGAATGATGTGCTCGCGCGTCAGCTCTTCTTCGTGGAAGTGCCCGCCGCAGTAGCCGCACAGACAGCGATCGCGCGCAAACAGTTTGCTGTTGGTGAGCGTGGGTCGCAGGTCAAAGGGGTTGATGCGTGGAACGCCCTGGGTGCCGATGATGGAGTTGACGGCGATGATGGACTGGCGACCCGAGATCGCGTTGTGTCCACCGTGAAACACCGCCACCTCGGCGCCCATTTCCCAGCGCACTTCATCCGCCGCGTAATGCAGCACGGCTTCTTCGAGGCTGATCCAGGACTGGGGCAGTCCCTGCGCAGACAGCTTCAAGACCTTCAAGACCCACCTCCATGTTGACAAACAACCGGACAATCTGTCTTCAGAGCGGGGCGCCACCGCAGAGTCGCGTTCCGCACGTGTGTCAATATACAGTGCTTCTGTGACAAGCACCTGAACCGCGTCCAACTCCCGGGAGTGGACCGACATCGCCCATGAAAATCATCCGTGGCCTCTGGAACCTGCAACATGCCCTGCGCCACGAGGCCATCGCGGGCTGCGCCCTGACCATCGGCAACTTTGACGGGGTGCACCGAGGCCACCAGGCCATGCTGGCCCTGCTGAACAACGAGGCCCGGCACCGCGGCGTGCCCAGCTGCGTCATGACCTTCGAGCCGCACCCGCGCGACTATTTCGCCGCCGTGCACCACAAGCCCGATCTGGCCCCCGCGCGCATCGCCACCCTGCGCGACAAGCTCGAGGAACTGGCCCGCTGCGGCGTCGACCGCTGTGTGGTGCTGCCGTTCAACGCCCGGCTGGCCTCGCAGGCCCCACAGGCTTTCATCGAAGACACGCTGGTGCGCGCGCTGGGCGTCAAGTACGTGCTGGTGGGCGACGACTTCCGTTTCGGCGCCCAGCGCGCGGGCGACTACGCCATGCTGGATGCCGCCGGCGCATCGCTCGGTTTTGACGTGGCGCGCATGCAGAGCTACGAGGTCCATGGCGTGCGGGTGTCCAGTTCGGCCGTGCGCGAAGCGCTGGCCGCGGGCGACATGGACCGTGTGGCCGCCTTGCTGGGGCGACCGTTCAGCATCAGCGGCCACGTGGTGCATGGTCGCAAGCTCGGGCGCCAGCTGGCCGAAAGCAGCCCGGGACGCGGCGACGGTTTTCGCACGCTCAACCTGCGCTTTGCGCACTGGAAGCCGGCGGCCAGCGGCATTTTCGCGGTGCATGTGCACGGCCTGGGTCCCGAGGCGGACTCCCCCCCTCTGTCCGGCGTCGCCAACCTGGGGGTACGCCCCTCACTGGACCCGAACGACGCCAATGGCGGGCGGGTGCTGCTGGAAACGCACTGCCTGGAATGGCCCGAGGCGCTGGTCGCCAGCCTGCCCGGCGGGGAGGCCTACGGTAAAATCATCCGCGTGGAACTGCTGCACAAACTGCACGACGAGTTGAAGTACGACAGTCTGGACGCCCTGACCCGGGGCATCGCCAGGGACTGCGACGATGCACGTGCTTTTTTTGCGTCCCTGCCGAACCAAGCGTACGTGCAGACGCACCGCCAGACCACCCGCGATCGAATTTAACGCCGCAGCCGGGGCGACGAGCCCCGGGCCGCGCGCCCTCTGACAGGCTCGGGGCGACCCGCCCCATTCCCGTGCACCCTGTCGCACCAACGAGCCTGCCCTCGCCGATCCCGAATTCGAAAGTCGAACCACCATGTCTGAGAAGCCCGTCGCCCCGAAAAACGAGGCCAAGCCCGAAGCCAGCGCCTACCGCGCCACGCTGAACATGCCCGACACGCCGTTCCCGATGCGCGGCGACCTGCCCAAGCGCGAGCCGGCCTGGGTCGGGGCATGGAACGAGGGAGGCCTGTACAAGCGCCTGCGCGATGCGCGCCAAGGCGCCCCGCTGTTCGTGCTGCACGATGGTCCGCCCTACGCCAACGGCAAGCTGCACATCGGCCATGCGCTGAACAAGGTGCTGAAAGACATGATCGTCAAGTCGCGCCAGCTGGCCGGCTTTGACGCGCAGTACATCCCGGGCTGGGACTGCCACGGCCTGCCGATCGAGAACGCGATCGAAAAGCTGCACGGCCGCAACCTCGGCCGCGACGACATGCAGGCCAAGAGCCGCGCCTTCGCGACCGAGCAGATCGATCAGCAGCGCGAAGACTTCAAGCGCCTGGGCGTGCTCGGCGACTGGGAGCGCCCCTACCGCACCATGGACCCGGCCAACGAGGCGGGCGAGATCCGCGCCTTCAAGCGCGTCATCGAGCGCGGCTTCGTCTACCGGGGCCTCAAGCCCGTGTACTGGTGTTTCGACTGTGGCAGTTCGCTGGCCGAGTTCGAGATCGAATACGCCGACAAGCAGAGCGACACGCTGGACGTGGCGTTCGAGACCGATGACGCCACGAAGCTGGCCGCCGCCTTCGGCCTGTCCGCGCTGCCCGCCGGCAAAAGTGCCTTCGTGGTGATCTGGACCACCACCGCCTGGACGATTCCCGCCAACCAGGCGCTCAACGCCCACCCCGAACTCACCTACGCGCTGGTGGACACGCCCATGGGCTGCCTGGTGCTGGCCGAAACGCTGGTGGACAACTGCCTGGAACGCTTCGGCCTGCAAGGCTCCGTGCTCGCCACGGCAAAAGGCGACCAGCTCGGCGGCCTGAACTTCCGCCACCCGCTGTACGACGTGGACGCGGGCTACCGCCGCCTCTCGCCGGTCTATGTGGCCGACTACGTGAGCGACAGCGACGGCACCGGCATCGTGCACTCGGCGCCCGCCTACGGCGTGGACGACTTCAACTCCTGCGTGGCCAACGGCCTGGCGTACGACGACATCCTGAACCCCGTGCAGGGCAACGGCGCCTACGCGGCCGACTTCCCGCTGTTCGGTGGCCTGCACATCTGGAAGGCCGTGCCGGTCATCCTCGAAGCGCTGAAGAACGCCGGCCGCCTGATGGCCACGCAGAAGATCACCCACAGCTACCCGCACTGCTGGCGCCACAAGACGCCGGTGATCTACCGCGCCGCCGCGCAGTGGTTCGTGCGCATGGACGAAGGCGACGGCGTGTTCACGAAGGACAAGGCGCCCAAGACCCTGCGCCAGCTCGCGCTGGACGCGATCGACCACACCAGCTTCTATCCCGAAAACGGCAAGACCCGCCTGCGCGACATGATCGCCAACCGGCCCGACTGGTGCATCTCGCGCCAGCGCAGCTGGGGTGTGCCCGTGCCGTTCTTCCTGCACAAGAATTCGGGTGAGCTGCACCCGCGGACGATGGAGATCCTGGACCAGGCGGCCGACATCGTGGAAAAGGGCGGCATCGAGGCCTGGAGCCGCGTGACGGCCGAAGAGATCCTGGGTACCGAAGACGCTCCGCACTACACCAAGAGCACCGACATCCTGGAAGTGTGGTTCGACTCCGGCTCCACCTTCTGGCACGTGCTCCGCGGCAGCCACGCGCATGCCTACCCCAATGGCGCCAGCCACGCACAAGGCCCCGAGGCCGACCTGTACCTCGAAGGCCACGACCAGCACCGCGGCTGGTTCCACAGCTCGCTGCTGCTGGGCTGCGCGCTCTACGACCGCGCGCCCTACAAGGGCCTGCTGACCCACGGCTTCGCCACCGACGGCCAGGGCCGCAAGATGAGCAAGAGCCTGGGCAACACGGTGGAGCCGCAGTCGGTGACGAGCAAGCTCGGCGCCGAAATCGTGCGCCTGTGGGTGGCCAGCACCGACTACTCGGGCGACCTCAACATCGACGACAAGATCCTCGCCCGCGTGGTCGACGCCTACCGCCGCATCCGCAACACGCTGCGCTTCCTGATGGCCAACACGGTGGACTTCGACCCCGCCACCGACGCCGTGCCGCTGGAACAGATGCTGGAGATCGACCGCTACGCCCTGGCCCGCGCCAGCGAGCTGCAGGCCCAGATCCTCGCGCACTTCGATGTGTACGAATTCCACCCGGTGGTGAGCAAGCTGCAGGTGTACTGCTCGGAAGACCTGGGCGCGTTCTACCTCGACGTGCTCAAGGACCGGCTGTACACCACGGCGCCCAAGAGCCTGGCACGCCGCTCGGCCCAGACCGCGCTGCACCAGATCACCGACGCCATGCTGCGCTGGATGGCGCCGTTCCTGAGCTTCACCGCCGAAGAGGCCTGGGGCCATTTCGCGGGTGACAAGAACCAGGGTTCGATCTTCTTCGAGACCTACTCGCCGCTGCCCTCGGCCAACGAAGCCCTGCTGGCGAAGTGGAACCGCCTGCGCGCGATCCGCGACGTGGCCAACAAGGAAATCGAAGCCGTGCGCACCGCGGGTGCCGTGGGCGCCTCGCTGCAGGCCACGCTGGTGATCACCGCGGGCGCCGACGATGCGGCCCTGCTGCGCTCGCTGGGTGACGATCTGAAGTTCGTCACCATCACGTCCGCCGCCACGGTGCTGGACGGCGCCGAACTGCAGGTGACGGTGGCCCCCAGCGCAGCGCAGAAATGCGAGCGCTGCTGGCACTACCGCGACGACGTGGGCGCCGATGCGGCCCACCCCAGCCTCTGCGGTCGCTGCGTGAGCAACCTGGCCGAAGCCGCGGGCACGGGCGCCGGCGAAACCCGTGAGGTGGCCTGAGATGGCGAAAACAGGCAACGCAAGCGTGTGGCCCTGGCTGGGTCTGGCGGTCGCCATCGTGCTGCTGGACCAGTTCACCAAGACCCTGATCCTGGGCAACTATCGGCTCGGCGACAGCACCACCGTCACCGACTTCTTCAACGTGATCCGAGCGCACAACACCGGCGCGGCCTTCAACTTCCTCTCCAACGCCGGTGGCTGGCAGCGCTGGTTCTTCACCGGCATCGGTGTGGCCGCGGCCGCGTTCATCGTCTGGATGCTGCGTTCGTACCCGGGCCAGAAGCTGTTCGCGTTTGCGCTGGCCTGCATCCTGGGTGGCGCCGTCGGCAACGTGATCGACCGCCTGTTGCACGGCTATGTGGTGGACTTCCTGGACTTCCACTGGGGATTCCTGGCCGGCATCTTCCCCGGCGGACATTTCCCGGCCTTCAACATCGCCGACGCGGGCATCACCATCGGCGCCGTGGGTCTGATCCTCGACGAGATCCTGCGCGTGCGGCGCGGCCGCTGAGCCCGTCGCAACGGACGCGCGGCGTGTCCGGCCGTGTGGCCGGTCCGCCGCGCGCCGCCGCCCGGCCAGGCGGGCGCGTATAGTTTTGAGGTTCATGAGACATCTGCTGGATCTTCTGGCCGCCGTGGCCTTGCTGGTGTGGGGTACGCACCTGGTGCGCACCGGGGTGCTGCGCGTCTTCGGCAGCAACCTGCGCCAGATGCTCGCCACCAGCATGGGCAACCGCTTCTCGGCCGCGCTCTCCGGCCTGGCGGTCACAGCCCTGGTGCAGTCCAGCACCGCCACCGCCCTGATCACCGGCTCCTTCGTGGGCCGGGGCCTGATCGCGCTGCCCGCCGCCCTGGCCGTGATGCTGGGCGCGGACATCGGCACCAGCGTGATGGCGGTGGTGTTTTCCTTCGACCTGTCCTGGCTCTCGCCGCTGTGCATCTTCACCGGCGTGGCGCTGTTCATCTCGCGCCAGGGCTCCGTGCCCGGCGACGTCGGGCGCATCCTCATCGGCCTGGGCCTGATGCTGCTGGCGCTGCAACTGGTGACCGGTTCCACCAACCTGCTGACGCAGAACCCGGCGGTGCAGCTGATGCTGGAATCGCTCAGCAGCGACCGCATGCTGGAGATCCTGGTGGGCGCCACGCTGGCGGTGCTGGCCTACTCCAGCCTGGCCGTGGTCCTGCTCGCCGCCACCCTGGCGCTGCAGGTGGTGGGGCTGGACGTGGCACTCGGCCTGGTGCTGGGGGCCAACCTGGGCAGCGGCCTGATGGCCGTGGTCACCACCGCCCGATCGGGCATCCGCACCCGGCAGGTGCCCTTGGGCAACCTGCTGTTCAAGCTGCTCGGCGTGGCCATCGCGCCCTGGCTGATTCCACTCTGGCTCCAGGGGGTGCAACCCCTGGTGCAGGACCCGGCCACGCTCACGGTGCTGTTCCACCTGAGCTTCAACCTCATGGTGGGCCTGATCTTCATCGGCCTGACCCACCCGGTGGCCCGGCTGGTGGAAAGGCTGCTGCCACTGCAGGACGGCAACGGCCCGCTGGACCGGCCCAACCACCTCGACCCCTCGGCGCTGGCCACGCCGTCGTTGGCCATCTCGTGCGCCGCGCGCGAGGCGCTGCACCAGGCCGACGTGGTCGAAACCATGTTGCGTGGCGTGGTCACCGTGATCCGGAACAACGACCTCAAGCTGGCCCAGGACCTGCGCAAGCTGGACGACACCGTCGACAGCCTGTATTCCGCCATCAAGTACTACCTGACCAAGATCTCGCGCCAGCAGCTCAGCGAGGAAGAGAGCCGGCGCTGGACCGACATCATCAGCTTCACCATCAACATGGAGCAGATCGGCGACACGGTCGAGCGGGTACTGCTCGACATCGAGGAGAAGAAGATCCGCAAGGGTCGCGAGTTCTCCGAAGCGGGCATGGCCGAGATCGTCGAACTGCATGCGCGCCTGCTGGACAACCTGCGCCTGGGCATGAGCGTGTTTCTCAATGGCAACGTGCGCGATGCCCAGCGGCTGCTGGAAGAGAAGGTGCGCTTTCGCGACCTGGAGCGCGAGTACGCCGCCGCCCACCTGCAGCGCCTCTCGGGCATGAGCATGCTGAGCATGGACACCAGCGCGCTGCACCTGGACATGATCAGCGACCTCAAGCGCATCAACTCCCACATCTGCTCCATCGCCTACCCCATCCTCGACAGCGCCGGCGTGCTCGCGCCCAGCCGGCTGCGCGCGTCGCCACCAGCGCCAGAGCGGCACTGAGCAAGGCCCCGGGTGGTGGCACCGCAGCGGCACGACCCCTGTGCTACGCTGGCAAACCGTTTGCGACCCGCCCCAGGAGACACCCATGCCCGGACTGCTGCCCCACATCGACCCCGACGGCCTGCTCGAATTTTCGGTGGTCTACACCGACCGCGCGCTCAACCACATGTCCAAGCGCTTTCAGGGCGTGATGACCGACATCTCGGCCATGCTCAAGCGCGTCTACGGTGCGCATTCGGCCGTGCTGGTGCCCGGCAGCGGCACTTTCGGCATGGAGTCGGTGGCACGCCAGTTCGCGCACGGCAAACACGTCATGGTGATCCGCAACGGCTGGTTCAGCTACCGCTGGACGCAGATCTTCGACATGGGGTCCATCCCCGCCAGCCACACCGTGATGAAGGCCCGCCGCATCGCCGATGGCCCGCAGGCCGCCTGGGCGCCCGCGCCGATCGACGAAGTGACCGCCGCCATCGCGGCAGAAAAACCCGCCCTGGTGTTCGCACCCCACGTGGAAACCGCCGCCGGCATGATGCTGCCCGACGACTACCTCAAGGCCGTTGCCGACGCGGTGCACGCCGTGGGTGGCCTGTTCGTGCTGGACTGCATCGCCTCGGGCGCGATGTGGGTGGACATGAAGGCGACCGGCGTGGACATCCTGATCTCGGCGCCGCAGAAAGGCTGGAGCAGCTCGCCCTGCTGCGCGATGGTGATGCTGAGCGAACGCGCGCGTAAAGCGATCGACACCACCCAGAGCACCACCTTCGCGATGGACCTGAAGAAGTGGCTGCAGATCATGGAAACCTACGAAGGCGGCGGCCACGCCTACCACTCCACGCTGCCGACCGACGCCCTGCTGCGGCTGCGCGACACCATGCGGGAAACCGAGGCCTACGGCTTTGCCAAGGTACGCGACGAGCAGCTTGCCCTGGGCCGCGCCGTGCGTGCCTTGCTGGAAAAAAGCGGCTTCCCCAGCGTCGCGGCCAAAGGCTTCCAGGCGCCGGGCGTGGTGGTGAGCCACACCACCGACCCCGATATCCAGTCGAGCAAGAAATTCCTCGCCGCGGGTCTGCAGGCCGCCGCCGGCGTGCCGCTGCAGTGCGACGAGCCGGCCGACTTCCGCAGCTTCCGCATCGGCCTGTTCGGCCTGGACAAGTGGCACGACGTGAACGGCACGCTGAGCCACCTGGACGCCGCGCTGCGGACCATGGCGCCACAGCCGGTGGCCACGCCGGCCTGACTGGCCCTTTGAGCGAACGCTGCCGAGCCGCAGCGGTTCGCCCACTCCTCTTTGGAGCATGCCTGTGAAATCAGGCATTCAAAAGTTACAATAATGCCCGGCGCAATTCTAAAAATTGCGCCTTTTTTATTACTCAAGAAGCACAACGGCCTGCGCACCAGCGCAGGCCGTTGTGCCGATCTGGGTATCGCATCTGTTTTGTTCCAGGGAGTTTTCATGAAAAAACTGATTCCGTTCATCACGTTCGCCACCATGGCATTCACGGGCCTCAGCGCCCAGGCCCAGGTGGTCAAGCAAAAAGCCAGCAGCGGCATGGCCAAGGCCGAGGGCGCGCTCGACAAGGGCCTGGCCTCACAAGGCCTGAAAAACCAGGGTCTGTACGGCGAGCTGGGCCTGAGCCTGCTGAGCTATAAGATCTCGAACCACGGCATTTCCGCCAAACCCATCATGCTGCGCGGCATCGTGGGCTACGACTACCACCCCCAACTGGCCGCCGAAGCCATGCTGGGCCTGGGTCTTCGCGGTGGCAGCGCCACCGGCTACTTCGGTTCGGCCTACAACGTCAGCGCGGGCACCATGATCGGCGTCTATGCCAAACCACGGCTGCAGCTGGGCGACATGGAGGTGTTTGGCCGCCTTGGCCTGGTCAACACCAGCTCCAGCGTCCGCGGCTACACCGGGACCGACGGCGGCGCCGGGCTGTCCTATGGCGCGGGCTTCAGCTACCTGACCGACTGGGCCTCGTTCAACCACCGGAAGATCTCGATCAACGCGGACTACATGTCCTACTACAGCGGCAGCGGTGTGAAATACACCGGTTTCACGCTGGGCGCCGGCATGAAGTTCTGACACCCGCTGACCTCCGGCAACCAGGCCACCCTCGGGTGGCTTTCTTTTTTTCCAAGCGGTGGGGCCGGCACGCCTTACCGAATGAGACAAACGTATCCCCTGCTTTCGCCATGTAGCGGGAACGACGCTTTCCTCCAGGGACTCCAGCACAGTGTTGCCCTCACGGGGGCGGCATTCTTCACCATTCTGAACTGGAGGTTTCATGAAACATCTCGGCAAATTTGTCGCCATCGCCGCTGTCGCGCTCACCGCCACCGCTGCCCAAGCACAAGGAGCGTACGGAGAGCTGGGGTACAGCCGCCTCAATTTCGACAACCGGGACGACGGCTTCTCCGCCAAGGTCAACCCCTCCATGGTCCGCGGCATCGCGGGCTACGAGCTCAACCCCAATCTGGCCGTGGAAGGCTTGCTGGGTCTGGGCGCGGGCTCCGACGATGTGAACGTCGGCGGGGTCACGGTCAAGGGCAAGGTTGAGCACGTGTATGGCGCCTTCGTCAAACCCAAGATCCGTCTGGGCGAGTCCGTGGAACTGTTCGCCCGGGCCGGTGTCGCCGGCACCAAGGTCAGCGCCCGTTCGGGCAACCTGAGCGTTTCGGACTCGGGAGGCAGTTTCGCCTACGGGGCGGGCATGAGCTTCGCGCTGGGCGGCAACACCTCCTTGAACGCCGACTACATGAACTACTACGACCGCAAGGGCGTCAAGGTGGACGGCCTCAACATCGGCGTCGGCATGAAGTTCTGAGTCCGCCGGCCCAACGCTGAGCCCGCCCGCAAGGCGGCTTGAAGCACCGACAAAGCCCCCACCTGCTGGGGGCTTTGTTTTGTGGGCGAACGACCGCGTGGATTCACAAGATCGAGGCGGCCCGCCACCGGAGTGGCTGACGGCGACCGGGCGAACCCGACTACGGCAACAGGATGGTGCAGCCCGTGGTCTGCCGCGCCTCCAGGCTGCGGTGCGCGGCCTGCACGTCGGTCAGCGCAAAGCGCTGGTCGATGCGGATCTTCACGGCGCCGCTGGCCACCACCGCGAACAGCTCGTCGGCCATGGCCTGCGTGCGCTCGCGGCTGGTGATGTGGGTGAAGAGCGTCTGGCGCGTCACGTACAGCGACCCCTTGGCGCCAAGGATGCCGGGCGCGAACGGCGCCACCGGGCCGCTGGCGTTGCCGAAGCTCACCATCAACCCAAACGGCATCAGGCAGTCGAGCGACTTGTCGAAGGTGTCCTTGCCCACCGAGTCGTAGACCACCTTCACGCCCTTGCCGCCGGTGATCTCTTTCACCCGCGCGGCGAAATCCTCGCTGCGGTAATTGATGGTGAATTCCGCGCCGTGCTCCCGGGCCAGCGCGCATTTGTCGTCCGAACCCGCGGTGCCGATGAGGCGCAGGCCCAGGGCCTTGGCCCACTGGCAGGCGATCAGCCCCACACCACCGGCCGCGGCGTGGAACAGCACGAAGTCGCCCGGATGCAGCCCTTCCACCGGTGGGCAGCGCTTGAGCAGGTACATCGCGGTCAGACCCTTGAGCATCATGGCCGCGCCGGTCTCGAAGTCGATCGCATCGGGCAACCGGCACACGTTCATGGCCGGCATCACGCGCAGGTCGCAGTAGCTGCCGGGCGGGTTGGCGGCGTAGGCGGCTCGGTCGCCCACCTTCAGGTGCGTCACGCCTTCGCCCACCGCCTCGATCACGCCCGCGCCCTCCATGCCCAGCGACAGGGGCATGGCGTTGGGGTACAGGCCGCTGCGCTGGTAGACGTCGATGAAGTTCAGGCCGATCGCGTGGTGGCGGATGCGCACCTCGCCCGGGCCGGGTTCACCCACGCTCAGCGCTTCGATCACAAGCTGTTCGGGGCCGCCGTTGGCGTGGATGCGCACGGCGCGGCTGGTCTGGGTCATGGGAATCTCCTTCGTTCTGAACGACCCACATGCTGCCACGAAACCACCGTGTCGCCAGTGAGGCAGGCCGTCAGCCCCGCGCCAGCGCAGGGCATGCCCGTATGGGTACAGTGCCGGCATGTCCGCACCCGCCCGCCTCACGCCGTCCACCATCGCCCTGTTGTTGATCCCGCCGCTGCTGTGGGCCGGCAACGCCGTGGTCGGCCGGATGATGCAGGGCGCCATTCCGCCCATCACCTTCAACTTCGTGCGCTGGGTGCTCGCTGGTGCGCTGCTGTTGCCGCTGGCCGGCTGGGTGCTGCGGCCCGGTAGCGGCCTGTGGGCCCACAAGAAGCGCTTCGCCCTGCTCGGCCTGCTGGGCGTGGGCATGTACAACGCGCTGCAGTACATGGCGCTCAAGACCTCGACCCCGCTGAACGTGACCCTGGTGGCCTCCAGCATCCCGGTCTGGATGCTGATCCTGGGCCGGCTGCTCTATGGCGTGCCCATTTCGCGCCGTGCCGCGCTGGGCTCAACGCTGTCGCTGGCCGGCGTGGCGGTGGTGCTCGCGCGGGGCGATCTGGCGCAGCTGCTGGCGGTGCAGTTCGTGCCGGGCGACGCCTGGATGGTGCTCGCCTCCATCACCTGGGCCTGGTACAGCTGGCTGCTGGTGAGGCCACCCGAAGGCGGCTACCCGGCCCACATCAAGGCCGACTGGGCGGCCTTCCTGCTGGCGCAGATCGCGTTTGGCCTGGGCTGGTCCAGCCTCATGACCACCGGCGAATGGCTCAGCCTGCCGCCCGCCGCCGCGGGCAGCACCCACATCGCCTGGGGCTGGCCCCTGGCCGCCGCGCTGGCCTACGTGGCCATCGGGCCTTCGCTGCTGGCCTACCGCTGCTGGGGCGCCGGCGTGGCCCGCGTGGGGCCGGCGATCGCCGGCTTCTTCAACAACCTCACCCCGTTGTTTGCCGGGCTCATGTCGGCCACGCTGCTGGGCGAGTTGCCACAGCTCTACCACGCGGCCGGCTTCGTGCTGATCGTGGGTGGGATTTTCGTTTCTTCGCGACGCTGAGGTTCAGTCGAACGAGAGGTCGGGTCGAAGACCCGCCTGGCGCACCACGCCCTGCCAGCGCTCGCCCTCGGCCATCAGCAGGTCGTGCAGCTGGCCTGGTGTGGAGGTTTGCACCCGGGCGCCGTCGGCCTCCATGCGCGCCACGATCTCGGGATCCTTCAAGACGCCGTTGAGCGCGGTGTTCAGCTGCCGCACCACCGCTGGCGGTGTCTTGGCCGGCGCAAACAGGGCATACCACTGCGTCATCTCGACACCCGACACACCGGCTTCCTGCAGCGTGGGCACATCGGGCAGCGCGGGCAGGCGTGTCGGGCCGGCAACCGCCAGCGCCTTCAGACGCCCGCTGCGCAGATAGGGCTGGGCCGTGAACAAGCTGGGGAACATCACCTGCACCAGGCCATTGGCCACGTCGGCAATGGCTGGTGCGGCGCCGGAAAAGTCCACCCGCTGCAATTGGGAGCCGGTCTGCAGGCGGAACAGTTCGGCGGCGAAATGCGGCACCGTGCCTTCACCAGCCGAGGCATAGCTCATACGCCCGGGTGACTCGCGCAGCAGACGCACCAGGTCCGCCACGCTGTCCACCCCCAACGCGACCGGGACCACGAGCAGCGTGGGCGAATAGCCGATCAGACCGATGGGCGCGAAGTCGGCCACTGGGTCGTAGCGCAGCTTTTGCAGCGCCGGGTTGATGCCATGTGTGGCGATGTAGCCAAACATCAGCGTGTGACCGTCGGGTTGGGCCGCGGCCACGTACTCGCAGGCGATGCTGCCATTGGCACCGGCACGGTTGTCCACCACCATCGACTGCCCGAGCACGGGGCCGAGCTTGCGCATGAGGGTTCGCGCCATGGTGTCGTTGCCACCGCCTGCACTGGTCGGCACGATCACGTGCACCTCGCGCTGCGGAAACTGACGCTGTGCCATCACACCGGCCACGGCGTCGGTCGCTTCCGGCGCGGGCGGAAACACATAACCTGGCAGATGCAACATGCCCTGCATGATCTTGCGCGCCGTGCGAACCAGGGCGGCGCTCTGCACGGTGGCGGCGTCGCCCGAGCCATCGATTTCCACCTCCACATCGATCTGTCCGGCGGGATGCAGCACCACCAACGGATGGCGCCCGGGCGACCGCGCCACGCCGCTGGCCACCGTGCCGGGCAAGGCAAAGGCGGTCGCCACACCAATGGCGCCGGTGACGGCGTGTGAGGCATGGCATTTGTGTGGCGTGAAATAGCGCGAGGTGATGCTGTTGGGTGCGTCACCGGCGCTGACCAGCACCGGTTTGGGAACCACGCTGCCCGATACATCGCCCAGACCCATGCGCTGTCCGGCCTGCAACCGCAGCGCTTCGATGCGCGCCAGCAGCGCAGCATTGGCGTCCAGCTCGGCTGGACGCTCGCGACCGGTGAGCCCGAAGTCGGTGGCACGCAGCATCATCAACGGCATGGCCGCGTCGATGCAGGTCACGTCGAGGCCGTCGATGATGTCGATGCGCTGTCCCGTGGGAAAGAGCTGTCCGGTCACCGCGCCCCAGGCATCCAGAAAGTTCAGCAGCACGGGCGCTGCGGTGCCCGCCACGCCGTCGATGCGGGCATCGCCTTCGTAGGTCACCTTGCCCCCAGGCGTGCACACGGTCACCTCGATCTGCGAGCCGGTGTTGACGTTGTGGATGCGCACGGTGGTGGTGCCCTCCTGCGCAGGGATCAGCCCTTGCTCGATCGCAAACGGGGCCACGCCCGCGAGCATGTTGCCGCAGTTGGGCCGGGTGTCCACCGACCGATGCCCCACCCCCACCTGGGCGAACAGGTAGTCGAGATCACAATCGGTCCGTGTGGAGCGCGACACGATGGCCACCTTGCTGTTGAGCGTGCTGCCGCCGCCCAGACCGTCGAGCTGCAGCGGGTCCGACGCACCAATGGCGCCGATCAGCGCATGGTCGCGCGCCTCGTCACCCTCGGGCAGCCAGTCGCGCAGGAAGAAAGGGCCACGTGAAGTGCCTGCACGCATAAGAACACAGGGAATGGACAGCTTCATGGCTCACTCTACTTTTGGAACGACGTTGGCGCAACGTGGCACACCGAAAAAGGGCCACCCGAAAGCGGCCTGAAACCTTGGAACAGCCGATGGATCAGAAGCTGTGGCGTATGCCGATCAGTGTCGAGTTGACATCGGTCTCGGCTTTTCCCTTGCCGTTGGTCAGCGGGGACGCGCCAGCCAGTCGCAAAGACTGACCTGTGACCTTCGCCAGCGCCATGTCCGCAACGCCGTAGAGCGTCACGGACGACTGGGCATGAGCCACGCCTCCCAGGGTCAGTGCGGACAGGGTGGCCGCGGCAAGCGCTTGTTTTTTCATCTTGGTTTGTCTCCAGTGAAATGCAGGTTGAGGAAAGTGAAATACGGAAGGAACGCCGTGGCGGACTTCAGACGAGGGCTGCATGTGCAGCCAACACCCGGTCCACCATCACCCCGGCCTGGCCCAGGTGGTTCACCGGGTCGCACAAGGATTCGAGCTGTGAGCGGGACAGGTACTGGCTGATCTCCGGGTGCGCTTCCAGGATGTCGATCAACGGACGGTTCTCGGCCCGCGCCTGGCGGCACAGGTCGTACACGAGGTCGTGGGCGTACTCGCGGCCCAGGTACGGGCCCAAACCCATCATGACGGCCTCGGACATGACCAGCCCGTTGGTGATGTCCATGTTGGCGCGCATGCGGGTGGCATCCACCTCCAGGCCTTGCAACACGAACTTCGTCTGCTTCAGCGCGCCCGACATGAGGCAGAAGATCTCGGGCAAACACACCCATTCGATTTCCCACGGGCCGGTGGACCGTTCATGGTCGGCGACCATGGCATCCATCAAGGCGGCAACGTGCTGGCGTGCCACCGAGGTGTTGGCGTGGATGTAGAGGCAGGAGATCGGGTTGCGCTTTTGCGGCATGGTGCTCGACGAACCGCGGCCGGGGGCATAGGGCTCGAACACCTCCCCCACCTCGGTCTGCATCATCAGCTTCACGTCCATGGCGATCTTGCCCAGCGAACCACCCACCAGACCGAGGAAAGCACCGACTTCGGCGATGGTGTCGCGCACCGTGTGCCAGGAGATCAGCGGTTGGGCCAAACCCAGTTCTTTCATGAGCGCGGCCTGAGTTTCCATCGCTCCCTTTTCCAGCGACGAGAGCGTGCCCGAGGCGCCACCAAACTCACCCATGAGCACACGGGGCTTGAGCTGTTGCAGGCGCTCGCGATGGCGATCCATGCCGGCCAGGATGCTGGCCATCTTGTAGCCGAAGGTGATCGGGGTGGCCTGCTGCAGGTTGGAGCGCCCGATGACCGGTGTGTCCCGGTACTTCTGCGCCAGCGCGGCCAGCGCATCCGAGATGTCCTTGAGGTCCTGCTCGACCAGTTCCAGGCCCTCGCGCATCTGCAGCACCGCCGCGGTGTCGGTGATGTCCTGCGTGGTCGCACCCCAGTGGCAGTACTCCCCCAGACGGTCGCGACAGTTGGCGTTGATCTGGTTGACCACCGCGATGATGGGATAGCCAATCTGCTCGGTCTTGGCCTTGAGCTGGTCCCAGTCGATCATGGACAGCTCGCAGTTCTTGACGATTTCGTCTGCGGCCTCCTGAGGAATGAGGCCCAGCTCTCCCTGCACCTTGGCGAGCGCACGTTCGATGTCCAGGTATTTGGCGGTGCGGTTCTCATCCGACCATACCTGGCGCATGCGCGCGTCGCTGAACATGTCGCCGAAGATGCGGGAGTCGATGATGGTGGCTGCCATGGAAATCCTCTGAGAAGTGGGCGCGAGGTTCAGGTGGTCAGGCTTGCCAGGGCCAGGATGCGTTGCGCGCGCAGCGCCACAGGCTTATCGACCATGCGGCCGTCGACCTGGATCGCCCCCAGGTCACCCGCGGCCTGCCAGGCACTGTTCACGCGCGATGCCCATGCCAGCGTCTGCGCATCGGGCCGCATGGCTGCGCGCACCACGCGCACTTGCGTGGGGTGGATGCAAAGCTTGGCGGCAAACCCCAGGGCGCGGGCGTGCAGGAAGTCGGCATTCACGCGCTCGGTGGCCAGTTCGGGGGTGACCCCAGCCACCGGCGGCGGCAGCTCGGCGGCACGCGAGGCCATGGCGATGGCGGTGGCGGCCGCATCGAGCGCGAAGCCGGGACCGGGCAGGTCGAGGTCCAGCAAGTAGTCGATAGCGCCGAAAGCCAGGCGCGACACGTGGGCGGCACGAGCGATGTCGTTCAGGGCCATCACACCGCGCACGGTTTCGATCAGTGGCAACACCCGGGCATCGGGTGCCATCCGCGCATGAACGGCGGCGACCTGGGCCGCTGACTCGCATTTGGACAGCATCACCTCGCCAATGGGCTGGGCAGGCAGCCATTGCAGATCGTCGGCGTGCCACGGGCTGCGGGCATCGTTGAGGCGCACGAGGACGGTGGCGCACGCGGCACTGCCCAGCGCGTCGAGCCAGGCACCGATGGCATGGCGGGCCTGAGGCTTGTCGGCGGGCGACACCGCGTCCTCCAGATCGAGGATGACACGGTCCGCACCACTGGCCAGCGCCTTCGCAAAACGCTCGGGCCGGTTGCCTGGAACGAACAGGTAGGTGGTCGGGATCACACCGCCCCCTCGGCGCGCAGGGTCTGCACCCGCTCGGCGCCGTACCCCAGACCACCCAAGATGCGGTCGGTGTGCTGCCCGAGGGCGGGCACGGCATCCATGCGCGGCGCACCCCGGCTCCAGGAGCCCGGCGGCAGCAGGGCCGGGACCGTCCCCACCGAGGTGTCCACCTGGGTCCAGCGCTGGCGTGCCTGCAACTGCGGGTGCGCCCAGACCTCGGCCATGGTGTTCACCCGGGCGTTGGCGATCTGTGCCGTTTCCAGACGCTGCACCACCTCGGCGGCGCTGAGCCCGGCAAAGGCGTTCACGATGATCTCGTCGAGCGATGCACGCGCGGCCACGCGCAGCGGATTGCTCGCGAAGCGCTCGTCAACGGCCAGCGCGGGCTGCAACAGCACCTGCTCGCAGAAGGCTTTCCACTCGCGCTCGTTCTGCAAGCCCAGCATCACGGTCTTGCCATCCCCGGCGGGGAACGGGCCGTACGGGTAGATGGTGGCGTGGCTGGCGCCGGTGCGCTTCGGGGGCGCCGCGCCATCGATGCTGTAGTACAGCGGGTAGCCCATCCATTCGGTCAGGGCCTCCAGCATCGAGATGTCGATGTGCTGGCCCTCACCGGTCCGTTGGCGGTGCAGCAGCGCGGCCAGGATGTTGGTGTACGCGTACATGCCGGCGGCAATGTCGGCGATGGAAGGCCCGGCCTTGGACGGCGTGTCCTCGGTCCCGGTGACCGACACGAACCCGGCCTCGCTCTGGATCAGCAGGTCGTAGGCCTTCTTGTCGCGGTAGGGGCCGCTGTCGCCATAGCCCGAGATGTCGCAGACGATGATGCCGGGCTTGGCGGCACTCAGGACCCCGTACGACAGACCCAGGCGCGCTGCGGCGCCGGGTGCCAGGTTCTGCACCACCACGTCGGCTTCTTCTTCAATGATCCGTTTGAGAATCGCCTGCGCCTCGGGGTGCTTGACGTCCAGCGTCAGGCTCTCCTTGCTGCGGTTGGTCCAGACGAAGTGCGAGGCGATGCCCCGAACGCGGGTGTCGTAGCCGCGCGCGAAATCGCCCACACCGGGGCGCTCGATCTTGATGACGCGCGCACCCAGGTCGGCGAGCTGGCGGGTGGCGAACGGCGCCGCAATGGCGTGTTCAAGCGTGACAACGGTGATGCCGTGAAGCGGTTGCATGGGGTGTCCTTCAGCGCAACGTGGCCACGGCGTCCATGGTCAGCCAGCCCTCGTGGTCCTGCGCCCAGAGCTTCACCGTCTTGCCATCGGCCTGCGGAGCTCCATTGACACGGAACGGGTGCAGGTCGAACGTGGGCCGCACCGCCTTGAAGCTGAAGCTCGCCACATCGGCACTCGGCAGGTGGCGGCGGATCTGGTCCATCAGCAGCGTGGCGATCAGCGGGCCATGCACGATCAGGCCGGGGTAGCCTTCGACCTCGGTCACGTACTTGCGGTCGTAATGAATGCGGTGGCCGTTGAAGGTGAGCGCGCTGTAGCGGAACAGCAGCACGTCGTCCGGAACGATCTCCAGCTGCCAGGGGGCCCCAGTGGGCGCGGCCACCGGAGGGGGCTCCACATCGGTCGCCTGTTTGGCCTCCCGGTAGACGATGTCGTGGAACTCGACGATGGCCGGATCAGGCACTCCGTTGCATCGCAGCTCGTGGCGCACCTTCACAAACACCAGCGTTCCCGTCCGTCCCTCCTTCTGGGTGACGTTGGCGATGGTCGAGGTGCGCTCCACGTCGTCGCCCACACGGACCGGGGAACGGAACTCGAACTGGCTGCCGGCCCACATGCGCCGCGGCAGCGGCACCGGGGGCAGGAAGCCGCCTCGCCTGGCGTGACCGTCGGCACCGATCTCGCTCTGCCGGTGCAGCGGCAGGAAATACAGCCAATGCCACAGCGGGGGCAGCGGTGTGCCAGGCACCACCGCCATGGCGGGGTGGTCGAGGGTGGCGTTCAGCGCCTTCACCGGTGTGGCACCGATGGTGTCGCGCACCGATTCCTGGCGACCGATCCAGTCCGAGAGGTTTTCCATGGTTAGGGGCTCTTCCACGCTGGCGCTGAATCATTCCGCAGTGAGCTTGGCTTTCGTCACCACGTCTTTCCACTTGACCAGTTCGGTCTTGACCATGGCACCCAGTTGCTCAGGCGTGCTGGTCTCGACATCGGCGCCGTGATCTTCCATTCGCTTGACGACTTCCTTGTCGCTCAGCACCTGGTTCAAAGCCTTGTTGATTTGGTCCACCACCGCCTTGGGCGTCTTGCCGGGCGCAAACAGGGCGTACCACTGCTGAACCTCCACCCCCTCCACACCGGCCTCCTTCAGGGTCGGCACATCGGGGAGCAAGGCCGAGCGCTTCGGTCCGGCCACGGCCAGCGCCTTGAGCTTGCCGCCCTTCACGTGCGGCAGCGCCGTGAACAGACTGGGAAACATGAACTGGGTCTGACCGCCGATGGTGTCGTTCACAGCCGGGGCTGCGCCCTTGTACGGCACGCCCAGCATCACGACGCCCGCATTCAGCTTGAACAGCTCGCCGGCGAAGTGAGGCGCTGTGCCATTGCCTGCCGTGGCATAGGTGTACTTGTCGGGTTTCGCCTTGAGCTGGGCCACCAGGTCCTTGACGTCCTTCACGGGCGTGTTGGCATTTGCCACCATCAGCGTGGCCGAGTAGCCCACCAGGCCCACCGGCTCGAAATCGGTGACAGGGTCGTAGCGCAGCTTCTGCAAGGCCGGGTTCATGGCGTGGGTCGCGATGTAGCCCAGCATGAGCGTGTGACCATCGGGCGCAGCGCGCGCCACAAACTCGCTGGCAATGGAGCCGTTGGCGCCTGCCCGGTTCTCCACCACGATGCTCTGCCCGAGCATGGGCCCCAGTTTCTGGGCAATGGTGCGCGCCATCAGGTCGTTGCCGCCACCGGCTGCTGTCGGCACCACGATGGTGATGGTCTTGGTGGGGAATGCCATGGCCAGCGGCGTGAGGGTGATGGCCGTGCCCACGATCATGGTGGCGAGCAGCTTGTTCATGTCTTGTCTCCTGTACGGGTCGGTGTCGGTGAACCGGTGCAGAAGGCCTTGAGGGGCCCCATCCACAACCGCAAGCGAATGATGTTCCGAGTCGATGCTGCTGTGAATTGCATATTTGAGATGGATTGATCCACAATTCACATCAATCAGATTCGGGGGTTTTCATGGCCATCAACTTCGATCTCAACGACCTGCTGGCCTTTCGGGCCGTGGCGGAGCTGGGCAGTTTTCGCAAGGCGGCGGAGTCGGTCCACATCTCGCAGCCGGCATTCAGCCGGCGCATCGACAAGCTGGAAAGCGCGTTGGGCACGCGCTTGCTGGAACGCACCACGCGACGCGTCAGCCTGACCGCGGTAGGCCGGGACTTCGATCGCCAGTTGCGGCATATCCTGGACGCGTTGGACACCACGCTGCTGGGCATTCGCGGCGTGGCGGCCACCCGAATGGGCGAGGTCACGATCGCGTCGGTGCCCTCGGCCGTCAACTACTTCCTGTCGCGCGTGATTGCGGTCTACCACGAACGCTATCCCAAGATTCGGGTGAAGATCATCGATGGCAGCGCCAACGACGTGCTGCTGGCCGTGGCGCGTGGCGAGGTGGACTTCGGCCTGAACTTCATCGGATCACAGGAAGCCGACGTGGAGTTCGAGCCTTTGCTGGAAGAGCAATTCGTTGCAGCCTGCCGGCGCGATCACCCACTGGCGAAAAAGAAGCAGGTGCGCTGGACGGAACTGGCGCAATACGACTACATCTCGGCCGGCAAGACCTCGGGCAACCGGCTGCTGATCGACCAAGCACTGGCCGGCCTGCCAGGTCAACCCCAGAGCATGTACGAGACCCAGCATGGCACGACCATGATCGGCTTGGTCGAAGCGGGCCTGGGCGTGGCGGTGGTGCCCTCCATGGCGATGCCCGGATCCGACCACCCGCTGCTGATGAGCGTGCCGCTGATTGACCCGGTGATCAAACGGAAAATGGGGCTGATCAGGCGCCGATCAACGGTGCTTTCCCCTGCGGCGCAGCAGTTCTACGCGCTCTGCGCGGAACTGCAGGTCAAGACGAAAACCCAGCGCACCACCACCCGCCGCAAACCGGCTGGTTGATCAACCGCGTCCGGTCAATACGTCCCCGGATACGCCCCGCCGTCGGCCAGCACGTTCTGGCCCGTCATGTACGCCGCTTGCTGGCTGCAGAGGAAGGCGCAGATGGCGCCGAACTCCTGCGGGTGGCCGTAGCGGCCTGCGGGGATCTGCGCCTGCTGCTGACGGCGCAGTTCTTCCACCGGCTTGCCGGTCTTTGCCGACGCGCCCTGGAGCGTGGCGGCGATGCGGTCGGTGTCGAACTTGCCGGGCAGCAGGTTGTTGATGGTCACGCCCTGCGCCGCGATGCCGCTGCGCGCCACACCGGCCACGAAGCCCGTCAATCCGCTGCGCGCGCCGTTGGAAAGACCCAGGATGTCGATGGGCGCCTTCACCGCGCTGCTGGTGATGTTGACGATGCGGCCGAAGCCGCGCGCCGCCATGCCGTCCACCGTGGCCTTGATGAGCTCGATGGGCGTGAGCATGTTGGCGTCCACCGCCTTCAGCCACGCTTCACGGTCCCATTGGCGGAAGTCGCCGGGCGGCGGGCCTCCCGCGTTGGTGACCACGATGTCGAACGCCGTGCCGGGCCCGCCGGCCGCGGCGAAAGCGGCGGTGCGGCCTTCGGGCGTGGTGATGTCGGCCGCCACCGCGATCACCTGCACGCCGGGCGACGCGGCGCGGATGCCCGCGGCCGAGGCCTCCAGCGCTTCACGACCGCGCGCCACCATCACCACGTTCACGCCCTCGCCCGCCAGCGCCTGCGCGCAGCCCAGGCCCAGACCTTTGCTCGCGCCGCACACCAGCGCCCATTTGCCGTTGATGCCCAGATCCATGTCCGTGTCTCCTTGTCAAAAAAATCACTGGCCCGCCGCGGGCTTACCAAAGCGCGTCACCAGGAACACGCCCGAGAGCACCAGCACCGTGCCCACCACGATCCAGCCATTGAACGGCTCGCCCAGGATCAGCACGCCCATGGCGATGGTGGACATGGGGCCGATCATGCCGGTCTGCGCCGCCAGCCCCGCGCCGATGCGCTCGATCGCCATCATCACCATCAGCACCGGCGCAAACGTGCACAAGGTGGCGTTGAGCAGCGAGAGCCAGATCACCTCGGGCGCCACCTCGGCCGCACTCAGGGGGCGCAGAACCACGAACTGCAGCAAGCACAGGCCGCAGGCCACGCTGGTGGCCAGGCCCACCAGGCGCAACGAGCCCAGGCGCTTGACCAGCTCGCCGCTGTAGACCAGGTAGATCGCGTAGCTGATGGCGCTGCCGAACACCAGCAGCGCGCCGAGCACCGCGTTCGGCCCCTGGAAACCGGCCTCGTGGCCGAACACCAGCAACACGCCGGCGTAGCTCACCGCCATGGCCAGCGCCTGCAGGCCGCTGATGCGGCGCTGGTAGATCAACCAGCCGAGCACCAGCACCAGCGTGGGGTTGAGGTAGAGGATCAGCCGCTCCAGGCTGGCGCTGACGTATTGCAAACCCCAGAAGTCGAGAAAGCTCGCGAGGTAGTAGCCGGTGAACCCCAGGCCGACAATGCCGAGCCAATCCTTGCCGGTGAGCGCCGCCTTGCCCCGGCTGGCCCACCAGGCCAGCGCCAGGAACAGCGGCAGCGCGAACAACATGCGGTACATGATGAGCGTGACCGCGTCCACGCCGTGTCGGTAGGCCAGTTTGACGATGATGGCCTTGCCGCTGAAGGCGATGGAGCCGGCGCTGGCGAGCAGCAGGCCGGTGGCGAGGTGGGGGTGGGGTCGGGCGGTGGCAACGGACATCGGTCCGATTATCGGCAGACGGCCCGCGCCGGGTGGCGGGCCGGTGCCATGCCCCCAGGCGCCATGGGAACGCTCAGCCGCTCAGCCCTTCGGATTGGCCAGCCGCTGCGCGTCCAGCACGCGGTAGACACGGCCCTGTTTGTCCAGCGCCTCGACCAGACCCTCGCGCATGAATGCGCTGAGCGTGCGGCTCACGGTCTCCAGTTTCAGGTCGAGCATGGCGCCCATGTCTTCGCGCGAGAACAGGGTGGCCAGGGCCGCGTCGTGGTCGGAACGCATCTTCAGGATCAGGCCGGCGACGCGCTGGCGCGCATTGCCGAAATTGAGCTCGGCCAGCCAGTCGTCGGCCTCCTTGAGGCTGCGGTGCCATTTCTCCAGCAGGCGCTGGTGCAGCCGCGGTGTTTCGCGGTTCAGGCGCTGGATCACCTGCAGCGGCAGGCGGCAGACCTTGATGCTGGTCAGCGCGATGGCGTCGGAGTCGTAGGTCGGCCCCATGAGCGCTTCCAGCCCCACCACGTCTCCCGCGCGCAGCACGCGCACGATGCGCTGGCGGCCATCCACCGTGTTGCGCACCAGCTTGATGAGGCCGGCGCGCAGGGTGTAGAGCGAGGTGGCCGTTTCGCCCATGCGCACCAGCGGCTGGCCCGCGTTCAACTCCAGATCGTCGATGGGCGCGTGGATGAGCTTGAAATCGTCCTCATGCAGATCGGCGAACAGCACCATGTCGCGGATGCCGCAGCTGCGGCAGTCGGCCGTGCCGCGCCAGGCCGATTCGGTTTTGATGGGGATCATGGGGACGGGGGAGACCATATCTGTCACAGACCCGCAATATAAGCCTTTGCTGAAAAAACACCCAACCCGTGGCGCGGCGGGCCCGCGCCACGGTCGTGGTCAGTGCAAAGGGGGGGTGCAGGCCAGCACCTCGTCGAGCGTGGTCAGCCCCTCGGCCACGCGCACCGTGCCCGCCAGCCGCAGCGGACGCATGCCATCGGCCACGGCCTGCTTCTGCAGCACCTCCATGCGCGGCTCGTGGCTGACCTTGTCCTTGAACGCCTCGGTCACCACCAGCAGCTCGTACAGGCCGGTGCGCCCGCGGTAGCCGGTCATGCGGCAATCCACGCAGCCCACGGGTTGGTAGGGCCGGTACTTGCCGCTGACCTGCCAGGGCTTGACGATCTCTTCCATGGCCTCGCGCGAGGCCTTGGCCGTGGCGTCGTCCTCGCGTGTGCGGCAGGCCGGGCACAGGGTGCGCACCAGGCGCTGCGCCAGTACGCCGAGCACGGTGGCGTTGATCAGGTAGGGCGGGATGCCCAGTTCCATCAGCCGCATGATGGCCGAGGGCGCGTCGTTGGTGTGCAGCGTGGTGAACACCAGGTGGCCGGTGAGCGCGGCCTGCACCGCCATCTCGGCCGTGGGCAGGTCGCGCACCTCGCCCACCATGATGATGTCCGGGTCCTGCCGCATGAGGGCGCGCAGGCCCTGGGCGAAGTCCAGGTCCAGATGGGGTTGCACCTGGACCTGGTTGAAGGCGGGTTCGATCATTTCGATCGGGTCCTCCACCGTGCTCACGTTGACCTCTTCGGTCGCCAGGCGCTTGAGCGTGGCGTAGAGCGTGGTGGTCTTGCCCGAGCCGGTGGGACCGGTCACGAGGATGATGCCGTGCGGCCGGTGCGTGAGCGTTTCCCAGCGCTGCGCGTCGTGCGCGGCGAAGCCCAGCGCGCTCAGGTCTTTCACCGTGGCCTCGGGGTCGAAGATGCGCATCACCATTTTTTCACCGAACGCGGTGGGCAAGGTGGACAAACGCATTTCCACCTCGTCGCCCCGCACCGCGCCCACACCGGGGCGCACGGTCTTGATGCGGCCGTCCTGCGGGCGGCGCTTTTCCACCACATCCATGCGCCCGAGCAGCTTGATGCGCGCGGTCATGGCGTTCATCACGCCCATGGGCATCTGGTAGACCGGGTGCAGCACGCCATCGATGCGGAAACGGATCACGCCCTGCTCGCGCCGCGGCTCCAGGTGGATGTCGCTGGCGCGCTGGTCAAACGCGTACTGCCAGAGCCAGTCCACCACCTGCACCACGTGCTGGTCGTTGGCATCGAGCTGCTTGTTGGCCTTGCCCAGTTCCACCAGCTGTTCAAAGCTGCCAAAGCCGGCCTGGCCGCCCAGCTTGTTGGCCGCCCGCACCGACTTGGCCAGTGCGAAGAATTCGGCGGTGTAGCGCGCGATGTCCAGCGGGCTGGCCAGCACCAGGCGCACGCTCTTGCGCGTCTGGCGCTCCACCTCGGTCACCCAGTCGCGGATGAAGGGCTCGGCCGTGGCCACCACCACCTCGGCCAGCCCCACCTGCACCGGCAACACCTTGTGGCGCTCGGCGTAGGCCGCGCTCATCACGTCGGCCACCTTGCCCACGTCCACCTTCAGCGGGTCGATGCGGAAATAGCTCAGTCCGCTGCGCGTGGCCAGCCACTGGGTCAGCAGCTCCACGTCCAGCACATGGCCGTCGGACTGGCGCGCCATGCCCACCACCGCCAGGCGCTGCAGCGGGTGCTGCGCGCTGTGGGCCGAGGCGCAACGCGCCACGGTGCGCGCGGCCTCGTCGGCGGAGATGACACCGTCATCGCGCAGCCAGCCCACCAGCAGGCGCCAGTCGAGCGGGGCCTCCGGGGTGGCCTGCGGGGACGTGGGAAGCGGGGTTCTGGCGGAGGTTTTCATGCGGAGTTCGGGTCAGGCGACCGGTTTGAAAATGCGCAACCACTTCACGGCGGGCAGCCCCCAGCGCGACTGGATCTCTTCCGCGCGCGCCAGCAGCTGCATGCGCGTGGGCCGGTCCGCCGTGCGCTGCGCCAGCACGATGGTGTTGCCCTCACGCGTGGGTTTGAAGGCCCAGACCGCGTCCGCGCCAAACGCGGCGCTGATGCTCTGCAGCGAGCGCTCGTAGCTGGCGTCGCGGCCAAACAGGTTGACCGTCATCACGCCCTCGTCGGTCAGCACCGAGTGGCAGTCGGCGTAGAAGTCGGGGCTGTCGAGCACCGGGGCCGCGGCCTCGTGGTCGTACAGATCGACCTGCAGCGCGTCGATGGCGCCGGTGTAAGCGGGGTTTCGGATTTCCTGCCCCGCATCGGCCAGCACCACGCGCAGGCGCGGCCCGTCGGCCGGCAGCTTGAACCAGCCCCGGCAGGCGGCGAGCACTTGGGGGTTGATCTCGATGGCGGTGGTGTCCATGCGCAGCGCCTTGAAATGGAACTTGGTGAGCGCGGCCGAGCCCAGACCGAGCTGCAGGGCGCGGCGCTTGCTCACGGTGTCGGGCTCCACGAAGAGCAGCCAGGCCATCATGCGCTGGACGTAATCAAGCTCGATGTCGAACGGCGCGTCGATGATCATGGAACCCTGGATCCACTCCGTGCCCAGGTGCAGGAAGCGCACCTCGCCGTCTTCCGACAGCGTGACCTCGGGTAAGGTCTGGGGGCCGGTGCGGCGGCGGGCGGTGGCGTTGGCGCCGGCCCTCATGCGGAGGCTCCCGTGCGCACGGCGAACGGCGTTGCCAACGCGGGCGGGTAGCCGGCCAGGTCGGCTCGGGCTGAGGAAAGACAGGAAAGGCGGGGTTCTCGGGAGACTGGCATGGGGGGGTCTGGAATCGGTCCGGAAAGCTCATTATGAGCAGCAAATATGTACGGAATGTATCCACTTCGGGGCGCCCGACCGCGGCAGCGCCAAGGCGGTGTTCAGGGCGCCAGGCCGTGGCGGCGCAGCACCTCGGCCCAGGCCGCGCGCTTGCGCTCGAAGCTCCAGCTGGCGTTGGCCGGGCTGGTCGAGGGCAGCTGGTAGACCGGCAGGCCCAGCGCCTGGGTGTGTTTCGCGTGGCGGAAACTCTCACCGCCGTTGTGGGCAATGGCCAGCAGCCGGGGGCAGCGCTGGCGCAGGCTTGCCAGGTCGTTGAGTTCGGCGGCGCGGATGTCCGCGTCCAGACTGCCCTCGCGCTCGCAGGCCTGGTACACGTCCCACAGGCCCAGGCCATGCGCGCGCAGCGCGGCCACGCGTTCCGGGTAGGGCATCTCGGTCAGCGGCTGCTGCCACAGGGCGCCCAGGATCTTCCAGAAGTGGTTTTGCGGGTGCCCGTAGTACTGCTGCGCGCGCAGCGAGGCCACGCCCGGAAAACTGCCCAGCACCAGCAGCCGGGTGTTCTCATCCAGCACCGGCGCCAGCCCCAGCAGACGGCTCACGCGGCGGCTCCACTGCGCAGGCCCGCGAGCCGGGGCAGCGCGGCCAGGGCATTGGCCGTGCTCGCCCGGGCCAGCGCATCCAGCGGCATGCCACGCAGCCGCGCCAGCTCGGCGGCGATGCGCGGCAGCTCGGCGGGCGTGTTCACGCCTTGCGCCCGGCCGGCGGCGCGCTCGGCGGCGGTGGCGTACAGCCACTGCGGCGGGATGTCGGGCGCGTCGGTCTCCAGCACCAGGGCCTCCAGCGGCAGCTCGGCCGCGAGCCGGCGCAGGCGCTGGGCCGGCTCGAAGGTCAGCGCGCCCCCGAAGCCGAGCTTGAAACCCAGCTCGATGAAGGCCTGCGCCTGCTGGGCGCTGCCGTTGAAGGCGTGCGCGATGCCGCCACCGGTGGGCAACTCGCGCAGCTGTTTGAGCAGGGCGTCTGCACTGCGGCGCACGTGCAGGATCACGGGCAGACGGTGTTTGCGGGCCAACTGAAGCTGCGCACGGTAGAAGCCCTGCTGACGCTCGCGCATGGCCGGCTCGCACAGCGCGGGCACGAAAAAGTCCAGCCCGATCTCGCCCACGGCCACCAGGCGCGGGTCGTCTCGGTGCTGCGCCAGCAGGGCGTCGAGCACCTGCAGGTCGTCGTCGCGCGCCTGCGGCACGTACAGCGGGTGGATGCCCAGCGCGTAGGCGTCGCCCAGCCGGTGGGCCAGCTCGCGCACGGTGTCGAAGTTGGACCGCTCCACCGCCGGAATCACGCAGCACCGCACGCCCAGCCGGGCGGCGCGCTCGCGCATGGCCTGCACGAGGGCTGGGGTGTCGCCGAGCGAAGGGGCGTCAAGATGGCAGTGTGTGTCGATCCACATGGCGGTATAAAAGGGCCATTGTGACGGTAAGCCCGGCGCACCATTTTCCCCTTTGCAACACCCCCGAAAGGACCTCACCATGCCGCTCAACGCCACCCGCCGCCTCGCAGGCCCGCGCTCCCCGCTCTGGCTGGCCCTGCCCGTGCTGGCGTCGCTCGTGGCCTGTGCCGCACCCGCAGCACCGGCCGCCGCACCGGCCAGCGCGCCGCTGGTGGGCAGCGAATGGCTGCTGCAGGACCTGGGGGGTCGCCCCGTGCTCGGCCAGGTGAAGGCCACGCTGGCCTTTCCCGAGGCCGGTCGCGTGACGGGCAGTGGCTCGTGCAACGGCTTTTTCAGCACCTACACGCTGATCCATGACCGCATCGCGCTCGGGCAGATCGGCTCGACCCGCATGGCCTGTGGCGAGGGGGTGTCCGAGCAGGAAACCCGCTACCTGGATGCGCTGCGCAAGGCCGAACGGGTCGAGGTGCAGGGCACGACGATGTGGCTCCACAGCCAGGGGCTGGACAAACCGCTGCGCTTCGTCCGCACCAAGCCCTGAGCGGCCCCCGTCAGGTCAGCACGCCGGTGGTCAGGCGCAGCACGCGGGCGCAGCGCTCGGCCAGGGTCTCGTCGTGCGTCACGACGATGAAGGCCGTGCCCTGATCGCGTGCCAGCTCCAGCATGAGCTGGAACACGCTCTCGGCGGTGCCGCGGTCCAGGTTGCCGGTGGGCTCGTCGGCCAGCACGCAGGCCGGCTGCGTCACCAGCGCCCGCGCGATCGCCACGCGCTGGCGCTCGCCGCCCGAGAGTTCGGCCGGCCGGTGGTGCAGGCGCTCGCCCAGGCCCACGCGGGTGAGCATCTGCGCGGCGCGCTGCGCGGCCTCGGCGCGCGGCATGCGGCGGATCCACAAGGGCATGGCCACGTTGTCGCGCGCGCTGAACTCGGGCAGCAGGTGGTGGAACTGGTACACAAAGCCCAGGTACCGGTTGCGCAGATCGCCCTGCTGCGCCGCGCTCAGGCCCGACATCGTCTGCCCCATCAGCTGCACACGGCCGCTGGTGGGCGCGTCCAGCCCACCGAGCAGGTGCAGCAAGGTGCTCTTGCCCGAGCCGGACGCGCCAACGATGGCCACCGTCTCGCCCGCGCGCACCGCCAAGTCCACGCCGGTGAGCACGGTCACGTCGAGCCGGCCTTCGGTGAAACGTTTGGTGAGGCCGGTGGCGCTCAGCACCACCTCCGTGCGGGCCGAGCCTGTTGATGGGCTCGCCAACCCCTTGGCGGAGGCTTCGACAGAGCCTGTCCTGAGCCCGTCGACAGGCTCGGGGCGAACGGGGTTCTTGATGTCATTCATAGCGCAACGCCTCGGCAGGGTTCACCCGGCTGGCACGCCAGCTCGGGTAGATCGTGGCCACGAACGACAGCGCCAGCGAGATCAGCGCGATCGGCATGATGTCGCTCTGCTGCGGGTCGCTGGGCATGCGGCTGATGAGGTAGACGTCCTGCGGCAGGAAACTCGCGCCCAGCGCGCGCTCCAGCGCGGGCACGAGGGTGTCGATGTTGAATGCGATACCCAGGCCCAGCAGCAGGCCCACGCCGGTGCCGATCACGCCCACCATCGCGCCCTGCACCATGAAGACGCCCATGATGCTGCGCGGGCTCGCGCCCAGGGTGCGCAGGATGGCGATGTCGGCGCGCTTGTCGGTCACCGTCATCACCAGCGTGGACACGAGGTTGAACGCCGCCACCGCCACGATCAGCGTGAGGATGATGAACATCATGCGTTTTTCCAGCTGCACAGCGGCGAACCAGCTGCGGTTCTGGCGCGTCCAGTCGCGCACCAGCAGGCCCGGGTCGAGGCTGCTCGCGATGTCAATCGCCACCTCGCGCGCTTCGTGCAGGTTCTTGATCTTCACGCGCACGCCGGTGGGGCCTTCCACGCGGAAGATGCGCGCGGCGTCGTCCTGGTGCAGCAGGGCCAGCGCCGAGTCGTATTCGAAGTGGCCCGAATCGAAAGTGCCCACCACCGTCATCTGGCGGATGCGCGGCACCACACCCGCGGGCGTCACCTGGCCGCTGGGCGCGATCAGGGTTACTGAGTCGCCGATGCCCACGCCCAGGCTGCGCGCCAGCTCGCCGCCGAGAATGACGCCGAATTCGCCCGGCACCAGCCGCGGCAGCACGGTGTCGGCGAGGTCGGCCACGAGGTCGGTCACCTTGGGCTCCAGCGCCGGGTCGATGCCACGCACCAGCGCGCCCTTCATGTCTTCGCCGCGCGCGATCAGCGCCTGCGCGCCCACGAACGGTGCCGCGCCCAGCACCTCGGGGTGGCGTTCGATGGCGGCCAGCGTGTCCGTCAGGTTTGGAATGGCCTGCCCGCCGGGCTCGAACACCTCGATGTGGGACAACACGCCGAGCATGCGGTCGCGCACCTCTTTCTGGAAACCGTTCATCACCGAGAGCACGATGATGAGCGCGGCCACGCCCAGCGAGATACCCAGCATGGACACGCCCGAGATGAAGGAAATGAAACCGTTGCGCCGCGTGGCGCGGCCAGCGCGCGTGTAGCGCCAGCCGATGATGAGTTCGTAAGGGGTTTGCATCGTTGGAGTCCAGCGGTGGATTGTGGCATCCCCGACAATCGCCCCCATGCCCGTCGCCCCCATGGCCCCACCCGCCCCGCCCCCGCTGCCCAGCCACCTGCTGATCCCGTTTGCCAGCGCCAGCGCGCCGGACTGCCAGGCCACGCTCAAAGGCCTGCGCCTGCCCCAGCTGGAGGCCCTGCTGGGCGAACTGGTGCCGGCGGCCCTGGACGCGGGCGACGACCACAGCCTGAGCCTGCCGCACGAGCGCGCGCTGGCGCGGGCGCTGGGCCTGACGCAGGCCGACGGCAGCCCCTGCGAAGACGGCCTGATTCCCTGGGCCGCCGCGCACAGCGCGCAGCCCGCGACGCCGCAGGCCTGGCTCAGCCCCTGCCACTTCCAGGTCGGCATGGAGCGGGTCAGCCTGCTGCCGCTGGAGCAACTGGTGCTGGACGAGCCGGAGTCGCGCGCCCTGTTCGACGCCCTGGCGCCCTTCTGTGCCGAAGACGGCGTGACCCTGCGTTTTGACTCGGCCACGCGCTGGCACGCCAGCGGCGAGCCTCTGCGAGACATCGCCTGCGCCAGCCTGGACCGCGTGAGCGGCCGCCAGGTGGATGCGTGGATGGCCGAGAGCCCGCGCAACCCGGGCGGCGCCCAGGTGCTCAAGCGCCTGCAAAGCGAGGCACAGATGCTGTTCTATACCCACCCGGTGCACGACGCGCGCACGGCCCGTGGCCTGTTTCCGGTGAACGGCCTGTGGCTCAGCGGCGCGGGCGCGGTGGCATCCCCCACCCCCCTGCAGCCGCCACCCACCCTGCCGGACACGCTGCGCCAGGCCGCGCTGCGCGCCGACTGGGCCGCCTGGGCGCAGGCCTGGGCCGAACTCGACGCCACACACATCCCCGCCCTGCTGGAGCGCGCGCGGCGCGGCGAAGCGGTCACACTCACGCTGTGCGGCGAGCGCAGTGCGCAAACCAGGGTCAGCGCCCCTCGCGGCGGCGCAGCCCGCCTTGGCCGCCTGTTCAAAAACCTGCTGGGCACACCCCCGGCCTGGAAAGCCCTCGAACCCCTATGAAGATCATCACCCGCGATGTCCCGCCCCGCGCCGCCTGGGCGCTGGAACAGGCCGGCCTGCACCCCCTGCTGGCCCGCCTCTTTGCCGCCCGCGGCATCACCGCCAAGGAACAGCTGGACGACGCGCTCTCGCTGCTGCTGCCCCCGTCCACCATGAAAGGCGCAGCGGATGCCGCCCGCGCCCTGGCCGACGCCATGGCCGCCAACCAGGCCATCTGCATCGTGGCCGACTACGATTGCGACGGCGCCACCGCCTGCGCCGTGGGCCTGCGTGGCCTGCGCCTGCTGGGCGCGCCGATGGGCCATGACCGCGTCAGCTACCTGGTGCCCGACCGCGTGACCGACGGCTACGGCCTCACGCCCGCGATCGCCAAACGCGTGAAGGCGCAGGGCGCCGACGTGCTGGTGACGGTGGACAACGGCATCGCCAGCATCGACGGCGTGCGCGCCGCACGCGAGCTGGGCCTGCAGGTGATCGTGACCGACCACCACCTCCCCGCGCTCAAGGGCGGCGAGGTGGTCGTCCCCACCGACTGCGTGATCGTGAACCCCAACCAGCCGGGCTGCGACTTCGAAAGCAAGTCGATCGCCGGCGTGGGTGTGATGTTCTACGTGCTGCTGGCGCTGCGCGCCGAATTGCGCGAACGGGGGGTGTTTGATGCGAAATCACAACCCAAGATCGACACGCTGTTGCCCCTGGTGGCCTTGGGCACCGTGGCCGACGTGGTCAAGCTCGACGCCAACAACCGCCGCCTCGTGGCCCAGGGCCTGAAGCGGGTGCGCGCCGGCGCTATGCCGCCGGGCATGACGGCGCTGTTCAACGTGGCGGCGCGCAAGCCCGAGGCGGCCACCAGCTTCGACTTCGGATTCGCCCTCGGCCCGCGCCTGAACGCCGCCGGCCGCCTGGCCGACATGACCCTGGGCATCGAATGCCTGACCACCGACGACGGCCTGCGTGCCGACGAACTCGCGCGCACGCTGGACGGCATCAACCGCGAGCGCAAAAACATCGAAGGCGAAATGCGCGACCAGGCACTGGCGCTGGCCGAAGAGATGTTCGACGAATCCGAAGAGCCCCCGCCCGCGCTGATCGTGTTCGACCCGGACTTCCACGAGGGCGTGGTCGGCATCGTGGCCTCGCGCCTGAAGGACAAGCTGCACCGCCCCACCTTCGTGTTCGCCACCAGTGGCGCCGAGGGCAAGGAAAACGAGCTCAAGGGCTCGGGCCGCTCCATCCCCGGTTTTCACCTGCGCGACGCGCTGGACCTGGTGGCCAAGCGCCACCCGGGCGTGTTGATGCGCTTCGGCGGCCACGCCATGGCCGCGGGCTGCACCATCGACGAAGAGCACCTGGACGTGTTCGAGGCCGCGCTGCAGCAGGTGGCCCACGAGTGGCTGGACGCGGCCACCCTGCAGCGCCGCATGGAGGCCGATGGCGTGCTGGACAAGCAGTACCGCCGCACCGACCTGGTGGACACGCTGCACAAGGAGGTGTGGGGCCAGGGTTTTGCGCCGCCGGTGTTCTGCGAGGAAGTGCAGATCGTGTCGCAGCGTCTTGTGGGCGAGAAGCACCTGGCGCTGAAGATGAAGCACCAGGGCGAGCCGGTGGACGGCATCTGGTTTGGCCACACCGAGCCTTTGCCCGAGCGGGTCAAGCTGGCGTTCCGGTTGGATGCGGATGAGTGGCAGGGTCAGCGGAGGGTGCGCTTCCTTATCGAAGCTGCTGAGGTCTGAGATTCTGTTTCGTTCTTGAACCTCGCACGCTGGCGAGACCATGGCGCTCTGCGCCGCTCATGTCCCCCGGCCCGGCTGCGCCGGCCCTCCTCCTTTACTTCGCTATGCAGAACGCCATGTTCCCGCCAGCAACAGCCGGGCGGGCACTCAAGCATTGAGCCGTCCGAGCACCAGGGAGGTCATCGGCAACCGGGGTGACCGATGCAGCGAAGTAAAGGAGGAGGGCCGGAACGGCCCGGGGGACATGAGCGGAATCGGTCGCCCCGGTTGCCGATGACCGGAGCAAGCCCATCAAAAAACCTCAAGTCATCAGCGCTTCACGAACCGCCGCCAGTTGCCGGCGGGAAACGGCCAGACGCTCGTCCACCCCATCGAGCCGCACCGTCCAGCCCTCGCCGTCCACCGGGTCGTTGTGCTTCTCCACCGCCCGCACCCGGCGCCGCGCCACCAGCGCATTGCGGTGCACCCGCACAAACAGATGCGCGTACTTCTGCTCCAGATCGCTCAGAGCGCCGTCGTAGATGTGTTCCTTCTCGGCCGTGCGCACGGTGATGTACTTCAGCTCGGCCTTGAGGTAGATCACGTCGGCCAGCGCCACGCGCTCGCTGCGCCCGCGCTCCTGGATGATGAGGCACTCGCCTGCGCCCGTGTCGTCGGCCGCGCCCGCCTCGCTGGCGGCGCGCAGGCGCTGCACCTTCTGAAGTGCCTGCTGCAGGCGCTCCAGCCGCACGGGCTTGGTCAGGTAGTCGGCGGCTTCGAGTTCAAAGGCATGCACCGCGTGTTCGGCGTGCGCCGTCACGAACACGACCATGGGCCGTACCGCCAATTCCCGCAACGTGGCCGCCAGCGCCATGCCGTCCACACCGGGCATGTGAATGTCGAGCAGCACCAGGTCGCAGGGCAGGCGCCGGATCTGCTCCATGGCCTGCACCGCATTGCTCGCCTCGCCCACCACCTCCGCGTGTGGATCGGTGCAGTCGCCCAGCAGCGTGCGCAGCCGCGAGCGGGCCAGCAGTTCGTCGTCAACGATGAGTACCTTCAGTGCCATGTCACGCTCCGTTGCTTGTGGCTTCAGAAACAGACCTTATACCGGTATTTCGAGTCGCACCTGAAACACCCCATCAACCAGTGCGCTCTGGAAACGCCCCTGCACGTCGTGCAACAGGTTCAGCCGCTGGCGCACATTGTCCAGCGCCAGACCATGGCCGGGCACGCCGCTGCCGGCCGGCACCGTGTTGGTCACCTTGATCACCACCACCGAACCGCGGCGCTTCGTGCTGATGCGCACCACCGCCCCCATGGGGCTGGGCTCCACGCCGTGCTTCACGGCATTTTCCACCAGCGGCTGCAGGATCAGGGGCGGCAGCTTCGCCCGCGAGGCGTTTTCGTCGATGCTCCACTCCACCCGCAGACGATCGCCGAACCGCACCTGCTCGATGGCCAGGTAGTGCCGGGCCAGTTCCAGTTCCTGCCCCAGCGGAACCGCCTCCTTGGCGTCGGCCAGCGCGTGGCGAAACAGCTCGCTCAGGTCTTCCAGCAGTCGCTCGGCCTTGGCCGGTTCGGCGCGCACCAGCGCGATCGCGCTGTTGAGCGTGTTGAAAAGAAAGTGCGGCCGGATGCGCGCCTGCAGCTCGGCCAGCTGCGCCGTGGTGCCGGCAGGGGTGCGCGCCTTGGCGCGCCACACCAGCCCGGCCACCAGCACCGCGGCCACCAGGGCCCCCGACGCGGCACTGCCCAGCCAGGGGGCGGGCTCCAGCAGGCCCATCCAGTTCAACAGACCACAACCGTAGAGTGCCGCCAGCGCGCCCAGCCCAACACCCACGGTCCATTGGAGCGGCATCGGCAGACACCAGAGCGGCCGCTTGAGCATGCACACCACCAGCAGCCACGCCAGCACGGCCGGCAGCGCCGCGCCGGTGAGCATGGCCATCTGCGACATCCAGCCCCACAGGGACTGGGACTCAAACAGCGAGGCCACCAGCACGATGGCCTGCACGAACAGCACCGCGCGCAGCACCACCCCGACCTGGCAGGTGTCGAACACCAGCTCATGGGCCTGGCCATGCTCGGGCATCTTGAGCAAGGGGCGCGTGCCCTTCGCCGGGGCCAGCTCCTGGAAGGTCGATAAAATTCGGGAATCTTTCATGGGTCGCACTATAGGCCGGCACGGGAACCACGGACAGGCGCACAGGCCGTCCTTCCTTCCCCAACCCCGGCGAGCAGCACCCGGCTCAAGCCCTTGAGCATCCTTGCCCGCGGCCTGTGCGCCGCCTTCTTCACCCACACGCCGCTGGCTCCACCATGTCCACCAACCAACTCGACAAGAAATCCCAAGCCTGGTCCGCCCTATTCTCGGAGCCCATGAGCGAGTTGGTCAAGCGCTACACCGCCAGCGTCTTCTTCGACAAACGCCTCTGGCTGGCCGACATCACCGGCAGTCTGGCCCACGCTGAAATGCTGGCCGCCCAGGGCATCATCGGCGCCGACGACCGCGCCGCCATCGAGCGCGGCATGGCGCAGATCCGCAGCGAGATCGAAGCCGGCACGTTTGAGTGGAAGCTCGATCTGGAAGACGTGCACCTGAACATCGAAGCGCGCCTGACCCAACTGGTGGGCGACGCCGGCAAGCGCCTGCACACCGGCCGCAGCCGCAATGACCAGGTCGCCACCGACGTGCGCCTGTGGCTGCGCGGCGAGATCGATTTGATTTCCGATCTGCTGAAAGAGCTGCAAACCGCGCTGGTGGACGTGGCCGAGAAGAACGTGGAAGTGATCCTGCCCGGCTTCACCCACCTGCAGGTGGCGCAGCCGGTGAGCTTCGCCCACCATCTGTTGGCCTATGTGGAAATGTTCGCCCGCGACGCCGAGCGCATGGCCGACGTGCGCCGCCGCACCAACCGCCTGCCGCTGGGCAGCGCCGCGCTGGCCGGCACCACCTACCCGCTGGACCGCGAACGCGTGGCCGTCACGCTGGGCATGGTCGATGACAAGGGCGTGGCCCAGGTCTGCCAGAACAGCCTGGACGGTGTGTCCGACCGCGACTTCGCGATCGAATTCACCGCCGCCGCCTCGTTGTGCATGGTGCACATCAGCCGCTTCAGCGAGGAGCTGATCTTGTGGATGAGCCAGAACTTCGGCTTCGTGAAGATCGCCGACCGCTTCACCACCGGCAGTTCCATCATGCCGCAGAAGAAGAACCCCGACGTGCCCGAGCTGGCCCGCGGCAAGACCGGCCGGGTGTTCGGGCACCTCATGGGTCTGCTCACGCTCATGAAGGGCCAGCCGCTGGCCTACAACAAGGACAACCAGGAAGACAAAGAGCCGCTGTTCGACACCGTGGACACGCTGAAAGACACGTTGCGCATCTTCTGCGAGATGGTGGGTGGCCAGCTCAACCCGGCCAACGGCCAGAAGGAAGGCGGCATCACCGTCAACGCCCAGGCCATGGAAGACGCGGCCAAGAAGGGCTACGCCACCGCCACCGACCTGGCCGACTACCTGGTGAAGAAGGGCCTGCCCTTCCGCGACGCGCACGAAACCGTGGCCCACGCCGTGAAGGCCGCCACCAGCCACGCCTGCGACCTGTCCGAGCTGCCGCTGGCTGTGCTGCAGGGCTTCAACGCGTCCATCGAAAAAGACGTGTACGAGTGCCTGAGCCTGCGTGGCAGCCTCAACGCCCGCAACACCCTGGGCGGCACCGCGCCGGCCCAGGTGTTGACGCAGATTGCGCGCCACCGCACCCGCCTGGCCTGAAGCCCGCCTCTGGCCGCCAGAGGGCCAGGCATCGGCCGACTCTTGGGCTCAAGATCACCGCTGGGACGCCGATAAAGGGGAAAAACAAGGTCCGCGTTCTGCGTGGCCACAACCCCGAATCGGAGGAGCCCCGTGTCTTCACTCTCTTTGTGGATCGCCGCCGCATTGGCCTTCGCCGTGGCCTCGTGGTGGTTCCTCCGCCCGGCAGGGCGTACCCCCACCACCGCCCAGACCACCCGGCCGCCCAGGGCAAGCACCGAACGCAGCGCAGCCACAACCGCCTCGCCCGCCCAGGCGCCCGCCGCCGCCCCACCCGAACAACCGTTGCCGCCCGAGCTGGCGAACTTCCGCTGGCGCGCCGAAACCGAGCTCGACGCCGAGCACCGCGCCACCATGATCGCCGCCGTGCGCGGCATCCCGCGCCCGCCGCGCTCCATGCAGCAACTGCTGTCGCCCGAATTCGTTGCCACGGCCGGCTCGGCCGAACTCAGCGATCTCGTGATGGGCGAGCCACTGATCGCCGCGCGGGTGATCTCCACCGTCAACGCGCCCTTCTACGGTCTGCACAGACCGGTGACCAACATCGGCCAGGCGGTCACCTTTCTGGGCATGAACTCGGTGCGCGGCATCTGCCTGCAATACATGCTGGCCGAGGCCTTCAAGCCCACGCTGGCGAACACGCAAAAGGCGTTTGACGTGATCTGGAAGGCCAGCGCCATCGCCAGCGAACTGGCCGTGCGCCTGGGCAAGGCCCTCAACCTGCCCGAGCAGGGCTCGCTCTCCACCCAGGTGGTGCTGAGCTTCGTCGGCCAGTTGGCGACCGCCTCGCTCATCCCGCCTTCGGAACTGGGCCGGTGGCTCGCCAGCGGCCGCCTGGAGCGCGCCCGGCTGGAGCAGGACCTGCTGGGGCTGAACGCCTGCGAGATCGGTGCCCTGCTGATGAAGACCTGGGAACTGCCCACCAGCCTCGTCGGCGAGGTCAGCGCCATGGGGCGGCAACTCGTCACCCCGTACCTGGCAACCGACCCCGCTCGCGCACCCCGGCTGGCGCTGGGTTACCTCTGCGCCCGCCTGGGCGAACGGCTGGCACTCGGCCAGATGCGCGGCCTGGAAGGCTACGAGCTGCGGCAGGACCAGGGCGCGGACACCCACCATCTGCGCGCCAGCCTCTCCCACCCGGCGCTCGCGCGGCTGGAGCAGGCCCTGGCATCGCCCGACGTGCAGGCCGCCGTGCTGCAGATGCTGGACGACCCGCGGGCCTGAGAACGGGCCGGCCCGCCGCCCGACAAGGCCGTTGTTACTGGGACGGTGCCCCGCTGTAAGCGTTGCTGCCCTGGCTGGGCTGCACGGCCCAGTAGATCAACACCAACCAACCGATCACCGGGATCAGGCCGATGAGCTGCCACCAACCGCTCTTGCCGATGTCGTGCAGACGGCGCGCGCCCACCGCGATCGACGGCAGCAGCGTGGCGAGCGAAAACAGGTTGTGCACCATCCCCATGCGGAGCATGCCCAGCACCACCCCCACAACGATCAGGAACAGCACCCACCACCAATACTCCGAGCGCGTCGCGCGCCCCTCGAACCCCACGTACTTGGTGAAACAGGTCTTGACGGCATCGACAAAGTTCATCTCATCCTCCAGAAGGTAGTTGGTGGCGGCATGATAGCCGGGGCCCGCTTGACCTCCATCAAGCCCCGTCGCCGCCACTGCGGCTACATTTCCGGACCATGGACACCACTGCAACCTCCACCGCCCCCCACACGCCCACGCCAGCCACGGCTGGGCTGGACTGGTCCCCCCAACTGCAGACGGGCGACGCCCGCATGGACGACACGCACGAAGAGTTCGTGGTCATGCTCAACGAGCTGCTGGCCACGCCGCACGACCAGCAACTGCCGCTGTACCGCACATTCGTGGCGCACACGGTGGAGCATTTCGCGCAGGAAGAGCGCTGGATGCTGGCCACCGGCTTCGCCGCCGACAACTGCCACGCCTCGCACCACGCCACCATCCTGGACACCCTGCGCGCCGTGGTCGAGCACTACGAGCAGGGCGACACGGAAATCATCTCGCGCCTGGCCGAGGCGCTGGTCGAGTGGTTTCCGCAGCACGCCGCCAGCATGGACGCCGGCCTGGCGCTGCACATGAAAGATGTGGGCTTCGACTCCCGCACCGAAACCCTGGCCGACCCGAGCAAGGTGCGGCCCGCCTCCATGAGCGGCTGCGGCAGCGTGAGCTGCAGCTGAACGGCCGAACGCCACGACCAAGCCACCCGCCGGGTGGCTTTTTTGTGGGCGCGCTGTGGCCGCTGGCTATAGTCGGGCCAGGGGCGTGGACGCGGGTCGTGCGGCTGATGCCCAGCGAAAGAAGCCCCCCATGAACATCCCCTCCGAAACCAGCCCGCCCGCCGACAGCCGCATCGCTCCCCGTCTGGAGGGTGCCGACTTCTTCGACGCCTGGGCCATCGACGCCGCCGACCCCCAGCGCAGCGCGCTCGGCCAGTTTCTCAAGGCCGCACAGGCCACGCCCGGCTGGGTCAACGCCTGCATGGCGCTGCGCAACCGCATCGTGCAGGTCTTCGGCATCAAGAACCTGGGTGCGCTCTCGCAGATCGACCCCGCCCGCCCCGACGCCGACTACCGCCCTGGCGACCGCGTGGGCATCTTCACCCTGATCGAAAACACGCCCGACGAGGTGCTGCTCGGTGACAACGACAAGCACCTGAGCGTGGTGATCTCCGTGCACCGCGCACCCGCCGCCAACGACCGGGCCCGTGTAACCGTCACCACTGTGGTCCACACCAAGAACGCGCTGGGCAGGCTGTACATGCTGCCGGTCACGCCCATGCACCGGTTGATCGTGCCCGCGACGTTGCGGGCGATTGGCTGAAGCACACCGGAATGCATCCCCTGCGTCTGACCGCACACCACCGGTGCGCGCGGCGCCGGCGCCGCACGGCCTGAACATCGGGCCCAAGGCACCCATTCGGTGCCTACCGCACCACCATGAAGTATCTGGCTTGTTTTTTGCTTGCGAATGGTGCGATTCGCCATGCAGACCCTGTTTTGGCGCTTTCAACGCACCAAAACAAGTTATTTCTGCACGGAGATTCACATGGACGCACTCAAACAGGGCGCTGATGCCCTGTTCATCCTGCTCGGCGGCATCATGGTCCTGGCCATGCACGCGGGTTTCGCCTTTCTGGAGCTGGGCACGGTTCGCAAGAAGAACCAGGTCAACGCCCTGGTCAAGATCCTGGTGGACTTTTCGGTCTCGACCATCGCCTACTTCGTCGTCGGCTACGGCGTGGCCTACGGCGCCTCGTTCTTCGTCGGCGCCGAGACGCTGGCCCAGAAAAACGGCTACGAGCTGGTGAAGTTCTTCTTCCTGCTCACCTTCGCGGCCGCCATCCCCGCCATCATCTCCGGCGGCATTGCCGAACGCGCCAAGTTCTGGCCACAACTGATCGCAACGGCCGTCATCGTCGGCCTGGTCTACCCCTTCTTCGAGGGCATCGCCTGGAACGGCCACTTCGGCGTGCAGGCCTGGATCGAGGCCACCACCGGCGCGGTCTTCCACGACTTCGCCGGCTCGGTGGTGGTGCACGCCGTGGGCGGCTGGATCGCGTTGCCCGCCGTCATCTTCCTGGGCGCGCGCGCCAACCGCTACCGCAAGGACGGCGGCATGTCGGCCCACCCGCCGTCGAGCATCCCCTTCCTCGCACTGGGCGCGTGGATTCTCTGCGTGGGCTGGTTCGGCTTCAACGTGATGAGCGCGCAGCGGCTGGAAAACATCTCGGGCCTGGTGGCGGTGAACTCGCTCATGGCCATGGTGGGCGGCACGCTGGCCGCGCTGCTGGCCGGCAAGAACGACCCCGGTTTCGTGCACAACGGCCCGCTGGCCGGCCTGGTGGCCGTGTGCGCGGGCTCCGACCTCATGCACCCACTGGGCGCGCTGGTGGTCGGCGCCGTGGCGGGCGCGCTCTTCGTGGGCATGTTCACGCTGACGCAGAACCGCTGGAAGATCGACGACGTGCTCGGCGTCTGGCCGCTGCATGGCCTGTGCGGCACCTGGGGCGGCATCGCCGCCGGCATCTTCGGCCAACAGGCGCTGGGCGGGCTGGGCGGCGTGAGCTTCGGCGCGCAAGTCATCGGCACCGGCCTGGGCGTGGTCTGGGCGCTGCTGGGCGGCGCGGTGGTCTATGGCACGCTCAAGGCGGTCATGGGCCTGCGGCTGAGCCAGGAAGAGGAATACGACGGCGCGGACCTGAGCATCCACCGCATCAGCGCCACGCCGGACCGGGAAGTGAGCTGGTGATCGCTTGTGGGGAAGGCGCGAGGTCGGCACGAGCGACCACGGGCACGGCGGGAGACATGACCATGGTGGGTCCTCAAAAGGAGCCCCCGCTGTCGAAAACAGGGCGGGTCGTTCGTCGTGGATCTTGAAGGCCCTCTTCAGATCCACCACACTGCACCCACCATGCCCTCTGAATCAACCCCCACCCCGACCCACACCGGCAGCTGCCATTGCGGCCGCATCGTATTTGAAGTCCACGGCGCAATCGACAGCGCGCTCGCCTGCAACTGCTCGATCTGCTCGCGCAAGGGCTCGCTGCTCTGGTTCGCGCCGCGCGCCAGCCTGGTCCTGAAAACGCCCGAGGACGCGGCCTCGACCTACCTGTTCAACAAACACGCGATCCGGCACCGCTTCTGCCCCGTCTGCGGCATCCACCCCTACGGCGAAGGCACCGACCCCAAGGGCAACGCCATCGCGGCGATCAACCTGCGCTGCATCGACGGCATCGACCTCGCGGCCATTCCTGTGCACCATTTCGACGGCAAGAGCCTCTGAGCCTGGGGGGCGCCAGCCTTCCGCCGCCCCGATCATCCCCGCAGACCGCCTGCCGTCGTCCTGGCCGGACCAAGCCGGGGGCAGACAGCCGACCCCATGAGCCATTCCTCGCCCACCCTGCCCGACGCTTCACCCGCTCCGCCCACGAAAGCCACCCCCCGCGAATGGTGGGGGCTGGCCGTGATCGCCCTGCCCTGTCTGGTCTACGCCATGGACCTGACGGTGCTCAACCTGGCCGTACCGGCGCTCAGCCGGGCGCTGGTACCCAGCGCCTCGCAACTGCTGTGGATCATCGACATCTACGGCTTTCTCGTCGCCGGTTTCCTGATCACCATGGGCACGCTGGGGGACCGCATCGGGCGCCGCCGCCTGCTGCTGATCGGCGCGGCCTTCTTCGCCGTGGCCTCGGTGCTGGCCGCGTTCGCGCGCACCCCCGCTGAGCTGATCGCGCTGCGCGCGCTGCTGGGCATTGCCGGCGCCACCCTGGCGCCGTCCACGCTCTCGTTGATCCGCAACATGTTCCACGACGACACGCAGCGCCAGTTCGCCATCGGCGTGTGGATCACCGCGTTTTCGGTCGGCAGCGCCATCGGCCCGTTGGTGGGCGGCTGGCTGCTGGAGCACTTCTGGTGGGGCTCGGTGTTCCTGCCCGCCGTGCCGGTGATGGCCCTGCTGCTGGTGCTCGGGCCGCGCCTGCTGCCCGAATACCGCGACGAACACGCCGGCCGCATCGACCCGGCCAGCGTGCTGCTCTCGCTGACCGCGGTGCTCAGCCTGATCTACGCCGTCAAGGCCATGGCCGAATACGGGCCGAGCCCGGGACGACTGGCCTTGCTGCTCGCCGGGCTGGCCATTGGCGTGGCGTTCGTGCGGCGCCAGAAGCGCATCGACTACCCGCTGCTCGAACTGCGGCTGTTCGCCATCCCCAGCTTCCGCACGGCCATCATGGCCTACGGCCTGTCGTGCCTGGCCATGTTCGGCATCTACATCTTCATTGCCCAACACCTGCAGATGGTGCTGGCGCTTTCGCCGCTGCAGGCCGGCTGGGCCACGGTGCCGTGGGCGGGCGGTTTCGTGTTCGGCTCCATGGTGCTGGCGCCCTGGCTGGCGCGGCGTTTCGGGCCCGGGCCGGTGATGGTGTGGTGCCTCGCTGCGGCGGCGGCCGGCATGCTGATGATGGTGTGGGCCGACGGCCCCTGGGCGTTGTGGGTGCTGGTGGCCGGCATGGTCGTGGTCAGCCTGGGCATGGCGCCGGTGTTCGCCATCGGCACCGAGCAGATCATCACCTCGGCGCCACCCGAACGCGCCGGCGCCGCCTCGGCCATCGCCGAAACCAGTTCGGAGTTCTGCGGCGCTTTGGGCATCGCGCTGTTTGGCAGCGCGGGCACGCTGATCTACCGCCAGCAGCTCACGCAGGCCAGCGGCCAGGGCCTGCCCCCGGAAGCGCTGGCCACCCTGGGCGGCGCCCTCGCGGTGGCCGAACGCCTGCCCGCCGAAGCGGCGCAAGCGCTGATATTCATGGCCCGCGCCGCCTTCACCGACGCACTGCAATTCACCGCGCTCACCGGCAGCGCGCTGATGCTGCTGGCCAGCGTGCTGGCGGCGCGCATGCTGAGACGGCGGTAGCGGGGGCGCTGGCATCCCGCCAGCGGGTTGAGCCGCTCCCTCCACACAGGAGCGAGCGGCCCAAGACAGGGTGCCTACACCTCCACAAACCCCTCCCCCCGAAACGCGCGTGCCGCGTTCCCGCGCTCCACGCCGTGGTGCTGCCGCCAGCGTTGGTTGCGGGCCGCGCTGGCGGCGTCATCCGCCTGGGCCGCCAGTTTGTGCGCCAGCAGGGCGCGGGCGAGGCGCTTGTTGGCGTGCTGGCTGCGCTCGGTCTGCACCTTCACGCTCAAACCGCTGGGGACGTGCGTGGCGCGCACGGCCGAATCGGTCTTGTTGACGTGCTGGCCGCCCGGGCCGCTGGCGCGCAGGGTTTCGAAACGCAGGTCCTTGTCTTCCAGCGCTTGCGCGCCGCCCATCGGTGCATCGGTCTCAAAGACCTCCACACCGATGAACCAGTTCTTGCGCTTGTGCCCCGGCCGGTACGGGCTCGGACACATCCACAGCACACTGCCGCGCCAGCGTTTGGCCAGCGCTTCGGCGGCGGCACCTTCCAGCGCCAGCAGCACCGAACGAAAGTTGCCCGGCACCTCGCTGGGCACCTGCTCCAGCAACTCGGCGCTGACGCCCGCACCCTCGCATTCGCGCAGCAGCTGCGCCAGCGCCTTGCGCACGGCCAGGCAGCATTCTTCAGGGCCCGTGTTGGCCGTCAATTGCAGCAAGATCATTCGCAGCACTCCCCACGTGTCTTGTAGGTCAGCACCGGCCTGGTCCGCGCCAGCAACTCGATCAGTCCCGAGCCCACCAGCACCTGCACCACACTGTCGATGCTTTTGTAGGCCTGTGGCGCTTCCTCGTAGATCAGCTGGCGGTCGTTGCAGATCACGCGGCTGCCCAGCGCGGTGCGCCCCATCTGCGTGGGCGTCATCAGCGTGAACAGGCGGTCCTTGCAGGCCGAACGAACCCACTTGCGCCCGGCGCCGTGCGCCAGCGACAACAAACTGTCGTGGCATTCGCGGATGGGGCGCACCAGGTAGCTGTGGTCCCCGCGCGAGCCGGGGATCAGCACCGACCCGGCGTCCGACGGTGTCGCGCCCTTGCGGTGCAGCCAGCCGGCCTGCCCGTCGATGACGGACGGCGCCACGAAGTTGTGGTGCACGTCCAGCACGCTGCGGCCCTCGGCCCGCACATTCGCCAGCAGCCGGTGCGCCACCAGCGTGCGGTTGCAGCGCGCATAGCGCATGGCCGCGTCGTGCTGCGCCAGATAGGCCGCGGCCTCGGGCGTGTCGGCCTCCAGACCGCGGTGGCCAAAGGCATCGACATGCTGGCGCAGGATGCGCTCGCCCAAGCCCCGCGAGCCGCTGTGCACCAACAGCAGCAGACGCTGCTTGTCGATGCCCAGCGCAGCGAGCGCTTCGGGCACATACACCGTGTCCACCTGCTGAAACTCCGCGAAGTGGTTGCCGCCGCCCAGGGTGCCCAACGAGGCCTCGTGGCCGTTGGCTTGCACACCGGCGTCCTGCATGGCCTGCGCCCGCGCGTCCCCGTCGTCCATCGGACCGTCGATGTTGCCCACGCGCTTCTCCAGCTTGTCCAGCCGGGTCGCGCTCGCCTGCAAGTCGGTCTGCCACAGCCCCATGCCGCAGCCGATGTCGTTGCCCACCAGGGCGGGGTAGAACCGCTGCGTCGAGAAAAACGCGGCCCCGACCGGGTAGCCGCGACCGGGGTGCAGATCGGGCATGCCAGCCACGCGCTGCATGCCCTCGAGTTGTGACGTGGTGATGAGCTGCGCGATGGCCGCGTCTTCCATCCACGTCGAGTCGGACACGAGCACGCAGGCGCGGTCCGACAGCTTCTTGACAAAATTGCCCATGAAAAATCCAGATTCAAAAAACGTTGAAACCGGACCGGGACAGACACGCGCGCACCACGACCACGCCGCCAACGCTTTCGCGTCAGACAGCGCCGTGGGGCGCGGAACAAAAAGTGGGGGAGGCTTAACCGACGGTTAAACCGAAAGCCCCGCCACCGCTGACCCAGCCCACAGGGAGGTCGTGTTTTTTTGCATGTTGCTCTCCTGTTGAGGGGGTTGATGGGTGGGGGTTGCTGCGCTCAGGTGATCGTTGAAGACCACGGCCCAACCGCAGGGCACGAACTGTAGCGGCTGGCGCGCGAAATGGAAACGTTGGTGGCGGGTATTGACGTCTTTTGGCGACACAGCGCCGCCTCGCCCCCTACCGCCCCCGCCACTGCGCGGGCGTCTTGCCCGTCCAGCGTTTGAAGGCGCGCCAGAAGGTGCTGGGTTCGGCGAAGCCGAGGCTGTGGCCGATGTCGGCCAGTGCGCGCTGGGTGTGGGCCACGGCGTGCAGGGCGGCGTCGCGGCGGGCTTGGTCCAGCAGGGTGGAAAAGTCCAGCCCTTGCGCCTGCATGCGCCGCGCCAGGGTGCGCGGGCCCAGGCCCAGCATCTGGGCGGCGCGTTCGCGGCTGGGCACCGGGCTGGCCTGGCCGCTGGGGCTTTGCAGTTGCGCGTCGAGCCAGCGGCGCAGCTCTTGCGCCAGGGTGTCGCTCTCGGGTGGCGTCAGCGCCGCCAGCCTGGCGGCGGCGTATTCGTGGTGCAGGTGGGCCAGTTGGGCGTCGGCCTGGGGCAGCGGGGTGTCCAGCACGGCGTTGTCCAGCAGCACGCCGCTGAAGGCCTGGTCGAACGCCACCGGGCACTGAAACACCTCGCGGTAGCCGCCCAGCGGGCCCAGCGCCGCCTGGCTGAACTGCACCTTCAGTGGCCGCACGGCGCGGCCGGTGACCCAGCGCGAAAACGCCACCACGGCGGCCAGCACCGCCTCGATCTGGTGCGGGCTGAAGGCCAGCTCGCCCTGGCGCGGGTGGTACACCACCCAGCTGGCCTGCGGGCCCGCGATCACCTGGAACCGCCCGCCGTCGCTGATGAGGCGCTGGTATTTCTGCACCACCGCGATCGACTCGCGCAGCGTGGGCGACGACTGCAGCAGGTAGCTGACCACGTTGAAGCTGGCCGGCCCCACCACCGCGCCGGCCTTGAGACCGAAGCCCGGGTCTTGCGTGCACCGCACCGCCGCGCGCCACAGGCGGGTGATGTGGTCGATGGGCCAGCGCTCGGCCTGCAGCTCGGCCGTGGCGATGCCGGCGGCGGCCAGCACCGCCTCGCGCGACACGCCCTGGCGCTGCGCCGCGTCCAGCACCGTGTTCACCCAGCTCATGGAGACTGTGGCCTGTAAAGTCAATCTGCTTGTCCTGCAAAGTCAATCGCTGGCGATGATAGACGGCTAACGTGTGCTCCAGCAACCGGGCACCCCAAAGGTGCCGGCACAACGGCGCAAGGAGACAAGACATGGCAGAGCATTGGTTTTCCGATGTGGTGGTGGCCGGGGGCGGGCTGGCCGGCATCGTCACGGCGCTGGAGGCGCTGCGCGCGGGCCAGAGCGTGACGCTGGTGGACCGCGACACGCCCGAGCGCTTCGGCGGACTGGCCCTGTGGGCCTTTGGTGGCATGGCACTGGTGGGCACGCCGCTGCAGGCGCGCATGAAGATTCCCGACACGCCTGAGCGGGCGCTGCGCGACTGGCTGCGCTTTGGCGAGCTGGACCCCGACGACGAACACCCCCTGCAGTGGGCACGCCACTACGTGGAGCACTCGCGCCCGCTGGTGCACGACTGGCTGCTGGGCGAAGGCGTGAAGTTCATGCCCGCGGTGAACTGGGTGGAACGCGGCCTGCACGGCGACGGCAACAGCCTGCCGCGCTACCACATCGTCTGGGGCACCGCGCGCGAACTCACCCGCCGCCTGGTGGACGCCCTGCGCCAGGCCGGCCAGGGCGGGCGCCTGACCGTGCTGCACGGCCACCGCGTCACCGCGCTGGAGCGGCAGGCCGGCCAGGTGGCCGGGGCGGTGGCGGTGGACGAAGCCAGCGGGGCCGAGCTGCACCTGCGGGCGCCGGTGGTGGTGCTGGCCATGGGCGGCCTCAACGGCGGCCACGCGCAGACCCGCGCCAACTGGCCGAAAGACCGCCCCATGCCCGCGGCCATGCTCAACGGCGCCCACCCGTTCGCCGACGGCCAGTTGCACCACTGGGTGGCCGACCACCTGGGCGGGCACATCGCCCACGCCGGCGAGATGTGGAACTACGCCGCCGGCTTCCCCCACCCCTTCCCGCATTTCGAGGGGCATGGCCTGTCCGGCATCCCCTGCAAATCGGCCCTGTGGCTCAACCACCGGGGCGAGCGCATCGGCCCCGAGCCGCTGGTGACCGGCTTCGACACCCACTGGCTGTGCCAGCGCGTGGCCGCGCAGGAAAAGCCCTGGACCTGGCACCTGCTGAACTGGCGCATCGCGGCCAAGGAGTTCGCCATCTCGGGCGCCGAACACAACCAGCGCATCCGCGACCAGCAGTTCCTGCCGTTCCTGAAAGAAACGCTGCTCGGCAACCACCGCCTGGTGCGCCAGATGCAGCGCGAGAGCCGCCACTTTCTGGTGGACGACACGCTCGGCGGGCTGGCCGCGAAGATGAACGCGCTGACCTGCTCGCACGACGTCGACCCCGCCACGCTGCAGGCCACCGCCGACAGCTTCGACGCCAACTTCGCCCACGGCAACCGCCTGCACAACGACGACCAGATCCGCCGCATCCAGCACGCCCGCCAGTGGGGGCCCGACAAGCTGCGCACCTGCAAGCCCGCCCCGTTGCAGCAGCGCGGGGCCGGGCCGTACATCGCCATTCAGATGCAGCTCATCACCCGCAAGAGCCTGGGCGGCCTGCGCACCGACCTGCAAAGCCGCGTGCTCGACGCGGCTGGCCAGCCCATTGCCGGCCTGTACTGCGTGGGCGAGGCGGCCGGCTTTGGCGGCGGCGGGGCCAACGGCAAGCGCTCGCTGGAAGGCACGTTTCTGCCCGGCTGCATCCTCACCGCGCGGGCCGCGGCGCGCTCCATCGCCAACGGGCGCGCGCTCGGCTGAGGCCTTGCGCCGCTCCTCCCTTTTCGCTTCCACCCCGCCCAGGAGACCCCCATGCCCAACGGCGCACAAGCCCTCATGAAAACGCTGGTGGACGCCGGCATCGACGTCTGCTTCACCAACCCCGGCACCAGCGAAATGCACTTCGTGGCCGCGCTCGACCACGAGCCGCGCATGCGCGCCGTGCTGGCCCTGTTTGAAGGCGTGGCCACCGGCGCGGCCGACGGCTACGCCCGCATGACCGGCAAACCCGCCGCCACCCTGCTGCACCTGGGCTGCGGCCTGGGCAACGGCCTGGCCAACCTGCACAACGCCCGCAAAGGCAAGGTGCCGGTGCTCAACATCGTGGGCGACCACGCCACCCACCACACCCGCTACGACGCCCAGCTGCAGTCCGACATCGAAACCGTGGCCCGCAACGTCTCGCCCGGCTTCGTGCGCACCTCGCAAACCACCGCCGCCTTGTGCCGCGATGCGGCCGACGCCATCACCGCCGCGCGCGGCCTGCCCGGGCAGGTGGCCACGCTCATCTTGCCGGCCGACGTGTCCTGGGGCGAAGGCGGCGAGCCCTGCCCGCCGCCCCCGCTGCCCCAGCCCGAAGCCGCCAGCGACGCCACCGTAGCCACCATCGCCCAGGCCATTGCGGACGCCGCACGCTCGGGCCGCAAGACCGCCTTTCTGCTCGGCGGGCAGGCGCTGCGCGAGCCCGGCCTGCTGGCCGCCGCGCGCGTGGCCGCCCACAGCGGCGTGAAGCTGCTGGCCGAGGTGTTCCCCACCCGGCTGGAGCGCGGCGCCGGCCTGCCGCCGGTGGAGCGCATCGCCTACCTGGCCGAAATGGCCGGCGTGCAGCTGGCCGACCTTGAACACCTGGTCTTGGTGGACGCCAAAGCCCCCGTGTCCTTTTTTGCCTACCCCGGCAAACAAAGCTATCTGGTGCCCGACAGCTGCACCGTGCACACCCTGGCCAGCCCCGAGCAAGACGCCGTGGCCAGCCTGCACAAACTCGCCGCCGCCCTGGGCGCGACCCAGGCCCACCCCGCGCTGCAAACCGCGCAGCGCCCCGGCCGCCCGCGCGGCAAGCTCAACGCCGCCAAGGTCTGCAAAGCCGTGGGCCACCTGCTGCCCGAACACGCCATCGTCATCGACGAAGCCATCACCTCGGGCCTCATGCTCTCGGCGCTCACCGCCGGCGCACCGCGCCACGACCTCATCACCCTCACCGGCGGCGCCATCGGCCAGGGCCTGCCCAACGCCGTGGGCGCCGCCATCGCCTGCCCCACCCGGCCCGTGATCGCCCTCATTGGCGACGGCACCGCCATGTACACCCTGCAAGCGCTCTGGACCATGGCGCGCGAACAGCTCAACGTCACCTCCATCATCTTCAACAACGCCTCGTACTCGGTGCTCAACGTGGAGCTGGAGCGCGTGGGCGCCAGCGAAGCCGGGCCCAAGGCCAAGTCGCAGTTGGACCTGCACGGCCCGGTGCTCAACTTCGCCCAGCTCGGCCAGGGCATGGGCGTGCACGCCGTGCGCGCCACCACCACCGAAGACTTCTTGAAAGCACTGGAATACGCGCTCGCCCACCCCGGGCCGCACCTGATTGAAGCGGTGGTGCCCGAATCGCTCAGCGGCGCCAAACGCAGGCTGCTGCCCTGGCTGCTGCGCTCCCTGCCCAGCCTGCCCCAGCCGCTGGCGCAGGCGCTCAAACGCAAGATCGCGCCGTAAAGGCCCAAGCCAACGCGAAGAAGAAAGAAGGCACCCACAAGGCACAAACGCCAGCGCGGCGTGTGCCAAATCACGCACACCCGGGCCCATACCCCTTGCCGTACGGGTAACAAGACGTACAGAATGGCTCCCAGAAAAACCACATCAGGGAGCCCTGTGGACATCCGCATCGACCGCGAACTCACCCACCCACAGGTGATCGCCCTGCTGCAAGAGCACATGGCCGGCATGCACGCCGAGTCACCCCCCGAGAGCGTGCACGCGCTCGACGTGAGCGCCCTGCGCGACCCCGCCATCACCTTCTGGACCGCCTGGAAAGCGGCCAACCCCGCCAGCGGCGGCGCTGAAGAAGAACAACTGCTGGCCTGCGGCGCGCTCAAAGAGCTGGACGCCACCCACGGCGAAATCAAGTCCATGCGCACCAGCGCCCGCCACCTGCGCCAGGGCGCAGCCCGCGCCATCCTCACCGAAATCCTCGCCACCGCACGGCAGCGCGGCTACGCCCGCGTGAGCCTGGAAACCGGCAGCACGCCGGGGTTTGAGGCGGCGGTTGCGATGTACCGGCAATTCGGGTTTGTGGAATGTGGGCCGTTTGCGGATTATCGGGAGGATCCGTTTAGTCGGTTTATGACTTGGACCGTAGACCGGGCTTAAAAGAGCACCTACTAGCGCGATCAAAGCACCTAAGAAACTTCTAGCCATCCTTAATTCCAAAATAGATAGCTTCAATTAAATATATCTTGAGGTCATTGAATTATTATGCGCAAAATCAAAATAAACACTGACACACCTTCACAGAGCCACACTGCGCTTGTATTCTTTGCATTGACACTTGATGAGCAACTATATGATTTAACAGACGATAGCTTCAAGGCTCCGGCATTGAATTCTTTCACAAGAACTCTGGAGCTTCAAAATGTAGCCCAAGCCAACCATTCAGCTGGAATATCAAAGGATGCATTAAAACCATTTATCGAAGAGTTGTCTGCAAGCATCGGGCAAGACGCAGCACTTACAAACCGTCAAAAGAAACTGGGAAAATTTCACATTGACAGCATAAATGAAAGTCTAACAGAGGCTGATCGAATCGCGCGAGGCGCTTCTGGCCTAAGAATTGCAATGGGGGACTACTTTTCATCCATCATTAATTCGATTATCGACACAATTCTCAACAGACCAAATGAAAAGAAGAAGCTCCTGAATCTCGCATCCTCATTTATTGTACAAGCAGAAACATTAGGATTTCCAAGACGGCATACGTTTCACGTTACGCAAAACACACTCATAAATGGTCTAAAAAAAGGTGGGCAGATTGAGCCCGCCGAACTTCTAAACGAATTCTTCGCCCACTTCATAGGCATCGAAACCGACTATGAATGCCTTTTTATCGGCTCAAATAGTTTTCAAAAATACCCAAAATTACTGGAAAAATTCAATATTCAAATATCAAACAAAAAACCAAAATGGAATGAAATTACATCAGATCAACATAGTTTTCTTGACTCGATCGAACCCAATCAATTCTACGTAACAATTGAAGTCAAAAAGAGGCGAAGTCCAGCACAAGCGCAGAAAACCTCCGCAACCATAATTGAAGAATTTGTTGGATTGGTTAGATTCTACGAGCACAAGGACGATTTTTCGTCGTCTAAGCTTGCACTAGTAAAAGACAAGAAAACAAACAAAATATACCGTCTTCACGAAGCTCCGGACCCAATGCATTGCTGGGTTAGCCATACCAGTGCAACCGAAAATGAAATGCTTGAAATGGGGGCAGTCACTCATGGCGACCATCTAACAACTGAGTCAGCCAGCAGAATCCGGAGAACTCTGCGCTTACATAGATCAGCCCTTCTTTCCAACTCAGCAGAAAATCAATTGATCGATCTCTGGGCCGGCCTCGAAGGATTAGTATCGCGTCCTGGAAAAGAAAATCAAAGACTAGAGTATTTCTCAGACTGTTTGCTTCCCGCGCTAACCCTCACCTATCCACAAAAGATATTTGTTTCTGCATATTGTGACGTAAGTAAAATTTCACCCGAAACCAAAGACCTAATAAGTTCAATACCAGGAGAAGCATCTATTTTTTCGAAGTTTGTTCAACTTGTATTGTGCCCTGAGCACAAGGCTGTACAGGATAGCGTTTCCGCGCTATTGGTGATGCACCCACTTTTATTAAACAGGGTTTGGCGATTATCAGAACTTTTCAAAAGTCGCGCCGAAACACAACAAACACTAAGACATCATCGCCAAAAGGTGAGATGGCATCTATCCAGAATTTATCACACTCGAAATTCAATTATGCATACAGCAAGCGCACTTCCTTATTTGCCGACGCTAGTTGAAAATCTACACGTTTATCTCGACACACTAATAAAATCGATTCAGAAGGTCGCCTCCATATCCACCGAACGACAAAATATCGATGGCATTCTTCAATACCTTACGACTTGGGAGAAGTATCGCCTACATGCACTTACATCCGACGCTACACGTAACGACACACCCTTGACCACTGCAGAGGTTTGGGATGTGGTCTTTGGTTCAGATATGGCACTGGCGCCATCAATTAAATACGAGCCACTCATCACCTAATACTCCTGGCTACACAAATAAACAGACCAACTCGGACAACGGCGCCACAATAAGGTCTTGCCTTTTCCCCGCACATGTACTTCGCATGCATCGGGGTCAGAGCATGCATCGGGGTCAGGTCTTGCGTTTTGCCCACGAGTCATATCCATAAAATAGGTGGAAAAATTCCATCACCCCATCTTTCGACCCGTCCCAATGTCAAAGCCAAACCGCCTGCTCATATTGATGGTCGCCACATGGGCAACAATGGGCCTCATCGACGCGCACTTGACCTTGGCCCCACAGTCGATCAGTCCTTTCGCCCTGCCCTATGGTTTTGCCATAGCTGCTCTCATCTATCGTTGGTGCCACGCCCACGCCGCTGCACAAGGCATAGAGCCGCCCTACGGTTCGTCGGTGATTGCAGCGTTCTGGGCGCCAATTGGCATACCGCTATATTTCTTGCGCACCCTTTCCCTGCTTGCTGCAGGCATTGCAATGCTCAAAGCAGTCGCTTTCTCGGTTGTGCTGCTCTGCGTCTATGTCTTGTCTTTGCATGTCGCCACACTCGCAAGGGTCTGACACCCATATGCGAAAGCCATCACATGTCGATAGCACATTAAGCACCAAGTCATGCACAGCAAATGCCGCCTAGGGGTTGTCTCGCTCGTTTTGGGAGCACTTTCTCTTACAGGAGCGGCGGTACTATTTCAAATAGACAGATTCATCGACTTTGATCCAAATGCCCCAGCGATCATTCTCGGTCTGCTGGATCGCATGGGTCTTGTCAATGCGCCGGATATGCAAGCGGCGGTTGTACTGAGTCCCGCCTACGTGACGTCCATCAACGATTCGAACGCCATTGAATTTCTACGTCTGCACGTGTGGTGGCTCGGCTCTTGGGCGATCGGCGTCGCGTTGTGGGCTGAGTCGCGGAAAGAAGAAACGTTGTACTTGTCGATTGGCTTTCTCTTGGGCTGCCTGGGAGTGTCGTTGCTCAATCAAACGGTGGGCGTTATCTACCTGATCTTTGGCGGCGTGATGGTGTCGCTGATTCGTCGGCGTGTGATACCCAGCCACTCCACCAAGCGGGCATCTTCTGGAAAGCCGTGAGACGGTGCTCATGTCGTACATTGAGTCGAAAGAATGCCAAGCCTCAAGAGGACAAGGCGGAGTGTGGGGAATGGGGTCATGTGGGAATGGGGTCAGATCCTGTTTTTGCCCAGCGTCATATCCTTCAAGCAAAAGGCCAGCTCCGCCCCGATCACCTCTTTCCACCTTAAACAATCACCATCAATGACCATCAGCGTGCGTCGAACCAGGCCTGAAGATGCGGCAGCCGCGTGCCGGGTTGTTCGCGACTCCATCGAGCAGTGCTGTGCAGAAGACCACGAAGGCGACCCGATGCGCCTGGACGCTTGGCTCAGCAACAAGACGCCCGACAACTTCCTCGCATGGATTCAACGTGACGACCTCTGCTGCGTTGTGGCGGAGGGCGAAGCCGGTGTGGTCGGCTTTGCTATGGCGTCGGCTGTGGGGGAGCTGTTGCTGTGCTACGCCGCGCCGTCGGTTCGCTTTCAAGGTGTCGGCAAGGCGTTGCTGCAAGCGATGGAGCGCTGGGCCGTGGCCGCCGGGTTGACCGGGTTGCGGCTGGAGAGCACGAAAACGGCACTGCCGTTCTACGAACGCCATGGTTTCAAAGCCAGCGGGCCGGCCACCACCTTCGCCGGCATGGAAGGCCAACCGATGAGCAAGCGGTTGTCAGGCGGCGCAGGCGCTGGAAGGCGGCTGAAGCTGCTGTTCGTGTGCAGCCGCAACCAGTGGCGCAGCCCGACGGCCGAGCAGATCTGGCGCAAGCGCCCCGGGGTTCAGGCGCGCTCGGGGGGCACGAGCCCCAACGCCCGCCACACGGTGTCTGTCGACGACGTGCTCTGGGCCGACGTCATCTTCGTGATGGAGCAGAAACACAAGTCCCGGCTGGCCGCCGAGTTCACCGGGCTGCTGGCCGGCAAGCCCTTGCACGTGCTCGACATTCCGGACGAGTACAAGTACATGGACCCGGAGTTGGTCGAGATGCTGGAGCAGTCCGTCGCGAGCATTCTCGACCTCCCCTGAGCGGATGAAGGGGCAACGGGGGCAATTGGGTCAGGCTTTGGCGGTTCTTGAGGGCAGGTCACGGGCTATCTGGAGAGAGTTTTCTGCAACTGCTCTCGGAGGCTTCAAGCCGTACGGTCTAATTTCAACGCCAAGCATCAGCAGAACACCAATGCACGACACGCAGCTTCTTGAAGACCTCCGCGCTCGCTTCAACCGCGGTGAGCGGCTGAAGTACGTCTTCTTCTGGGGCCACCAGCACAGCAAGGGCGGGGTCACGGCCTCGTGCTTCAGCCAGTGGTACGGCGCTCCATTCGTCGTGGATGGCCAGCGCTACCCCACCGCGGAGCACTTCATGATGGCCGAGAAGGCGACCCTGTTTGGGGATCAAGAAACGAGGGCACAGGTGCTTCAAGCGCCGAATCCGGGCGCAGCCAAGGCACTGGGTCGTCAGGTCCGTGGCTTCGATGAGGCTGTCTGGTTGAACAGCAGGTTCTCCATCGTTGTTCGCGCCAATGTGGCCAAGTTCGCGCAAAACCCGGAGCTGGGTGAGTTTCTCCAGAAAACCGGGGGCCGCATACTCGTCGAGGCCAGTCCAGTGGACAGCGTTTGGGGGATTGGCCTCGCTCAGGACGACGAGAAGGTGAACAACCCGAACCTATGGCCTGGGCTGAATCTCTTGGGCTTTGCGCTGATGCGGGTTCGGGGCGGTGCTTAGGGTCTGGCGGCCCAGAATCAGCTCTTGCCTTTTGCCCCAAAACCGACCTGCTGCTGGACAACTGGGTCGGCTCCCTGAACTGAATGCGAGCTGCGTCGCCACACGCAGCTGTTGTTACCCGTCGGGGTTGCTGACTGGTGCCCGCCTCACTTGGCCAGCGCCTGCGCCAGCCCGGCCAGGCGCAGGAACTCGCCGCGGTAGCCGAACCGGTCATTGCCCAGACTGCCCGCCGCCAGTGCCCGTGCGTCCGCATAGGTCCAGTCGCCCGTGTAGCGGCCGCCGCGCAGCACCTGCCCGAAGCCGGCCACCGCCGTCGCGAAGCGGAACTCCGCATCCGCCTGGTCCAGCGGCCGCATCGCCTCGCGCCGGATCGGCGTCTCGGTCAGTTCGCTGCTGCTCTGGCCCGGCTGCTTGTAGCGCAAGCGCAGATGGGCCAGTTCTTGCGCCAGCTCGCCCGAACGCGCATCACCCGCCGTGACCGCCGCCCCGTAACGCAGCGGGTCGATGGCGCCGCGCGCGCCGGTGAGCGTCAGCTCGTACAGCGCCGTCACCGTGTGGCCGGCGCCGATGTCGCCCGCGTCCACCTTGTCGTTGTGGAAGTCCTCGCGCCGCAGCTGCCGGTTCTCGTAACCGATCTGGCGGTACTCCTGCACCAGCGCCGGGTTGAACTCGATCTGCACCTTCACGTCCTTGGCGATGGTCGCCAGCGTCGAGCTCATCTCGCTGACCAGCACCTTGTGGCCTTCCATCAGGTTGTCCACGTACGAGTAGGCGCCGTCGCCCACGTCGGCGATCTGCTCCATCAGGGCCTCGTTGTAGTTGCCCGTGCCAAAGCCCAGGGTCGAGAGCGAAATGCCGGAACGGCGCTTCTGCTCGACCATTTTCTTGAGCTGCTCGGTGTCGGTCATGCCGATGTTGAAGTCGCCGTCGGTAGCCAGCAGGATGCGGTTGATGCCGTCCGGGATGAAGCCCGTCTGCGCGGTGCTGTAGGCCAGTGCGATGCCCGACGCGCCGGCCGTGCCGCCGCCCGCGCGCAGCGCGTCAATGGCGGCCTTGATGGCCGCCTTGTCGGCGCCCGAGGTCGGCGGCAGCACCACCCGCGTGCCCCCGGCGTAGGTCACCAGCGAAATGCGGTCCACCGGCCGCATCTGATCCACCAGCAGCTTCAGCGACGACCGCAGCAACGGCAACTTGTCCGCGCTCTCCATTGAGCCCGACACATCCACCAGGAACACCAGGTTGGCCGGCGGCAGGCTCTGCTTCGCCACGTCCTGCCCCTTGATCGCCACCCGCAGCAGCACCCGCTGCGCATTCCATGGCGCGGGCGCCAGTGCGGTGTGCACCGCAAACGGCCGGCCGTCGCGCGGCAGCGCGTAGTCGTAGGGGAAGTAGTTGATCAGCTCCTCCACCCGCACCGCATCGGCCGGAGGCAGCGCGCCGCCGTTGAGCAGGCGCCGCACATTGCTGTAGCTGCCCGTGTCCACATCGACGCTGAATGTGGACACCGGCGCCTCTGCCACGCGGTGGATCGGGTTGTCGCTGATCTGGCCGTAGCGCTCGTTCGACGGCTGGTCGGGTACGGGCATGGGGACCGGCATGTGCATCGGCATCACCCGCATGCGCGCCACCTTGCCCACCGCCTGTGGGGACCCAGCGGCGGCCGGCGCTGATGCGGGCATGGTCAGCGCCGGGGGGGCGGGCGCGGCGTCGGCCCGCTCCGCCAGCGGCTCGGCCGGTGCAGTTGCAGGCACGGGGGCGCCGCTGGAACAGGCGGCCAGCTGGGCCGCGATCAGAACAACCAGCAGCAAATGGGGACCGGTAGGGGACATGGTGGGGGGCTCCTGTGAATGAATGAAAGGGATGCCCCGACTGAAACGACGCAGCAGCCCGAACGGGGTTAAAGCGCGCCCGCCTCATTCGTAACAAACCGTAATACTGCCGCCCACCGCAAGCCGACCCGTCAAACCTCGGCGACACCCACCACGTAGTTCTTCCCATAGGCCTTCGCGCATTTGGGGCAGGTGGTGTAGAAAAACCAGATCGATTTCGGCTCGCTGCCGCGGGCGCGAACCAGGTTTTCCATCTGCTCGTGCCAATGGCGGGTCTCTTGGTAGGGGCCTTCAAAGACCTTGGTGACGAAGTCGCCCGAGAGCGTGGTCATCTCTTCTTCCGGTACCGCCTTGGGCACCGCGAACAAGTGCTCACCAGCGAAAGATGAGGTGTCGCGCGAGAGCACGATGGTGTCCGACTCGTCGATGGCGCCCGCGGCTTCCATGTGTTTCTGCACGCGCGAGAAAACCCGGCCCATGTCAACGGGCACATGCATGAGGCTGTGCGTCTTGGCGCGCACGAACGGTTTGTCGCGGAAATGGAGCTCCTGCGCGTCCCAACCCTCGGGGTTGAACTTGGGGCAACAGCCGGTGGTGTTGACCGACATGTCGTAGTGGGGGAGTGCATTGGTCTGCATGGTGGGTCCTTCCTGAATGCTGCGCGTGGCACGCGCACAGCTTTCGTTATAGGCAGCCAGAAGCCAGCGCAGTTGAGCGACATCAATGGGTCGTCACTTCCGCGCTCCTAAACGCAGTTCACAGGCAGGTGGGCGGGAAGAATGTCGGTCTTGTCGGTGCCCAGCGCCTTCATCTTGTCGGGCGCCTTCGCGTGGCCGCAGACCCAGACCACGGGCACGATGGGCGCGTCTTCCACCACGGCCGGGCGCAGGGTCAGCGTCTTGCCCTGCAGGGCGCCATTGGCGCGGTTGCCGAACAGGATGTGGATCGCGCCGCCGTCCACCGTGACCGACTTCACCACGTTGTTGACGATCTTGTCGGCCGCCGGCAGCCCGGCGCTGGCGTTGTCGTCGGGCATGGTCTTGGTGGCGGCCCAGGCGGCGGCCACCGGGTCTTTGGCGATCTTGGCCAGCGGCATGGCCTCGACGATGTTTTCGCGGATGTATTTGCTGGCCAGGTTGGGCACGGCCATGAGCGCGAGGATGGCGATGATGGCCACCACGACCATCAATTCGATCAGCGAGAAGCCGTGGCGGCGGGTGTTGGAGGTGTTCACAAGCGGGCGGGCGACCAGGCGCCGGGTGGGGATGGTGGCATTCTGCGGCATTCGCCGAAGCGGCAGCCCGGCCCAGCGCCAGCAGCACCCGCGCCCCGTCGCCAGACGGCTCACACCCCCGGCGGCATCCTGTCGAACACGGGCACGGTCGGGTCGAGGTGGTCCCAGGCGTGGCCACGCACGCCGTAGGTCACCATCTGCGGCCGGTAGCGGCTCGGGTCGTCCAGGCTGGCGGCGTGCACGGTGAAGAGCTCGGGCATGGCCGCGAACGTGAGGTACACGGGCGATCCGCAGTGGGGGCAGAAGGCGCGGGTCTTCACGTTGCCGCTGTCGCCGACCATGTCCCACTGCTTGGCTTCGCCCTGGAGCGTCACGCGCGCCCTGCTCGGGAAGGTGAGGTAGGAGCCGTGCCCGGTGCCGCTCTTGCGCTGGCAGTCGCGGCACTGGCAGTCGCTCATCACCATCGGTTCGTCGGCGATTTCATATCGGATCGCGCCGCAGGCGCACCCGCCGGTGTATGCGTTGTTCATGCCTTTTTCTCCTCGCCGGCGACGGCGCCGATGTTTTGCACCACTTTTTTCCAGCCTTCGCCCATGCTCTTCAGGGCGCTGTCGTTCTTCGGGGTGACGAAGCCGGAATGGACCAGGCGCAGCCGTGTCCCGTTGTCCACCCTGGAAAGGTGCCAGCTGACCACGGTGTCCAGCCGCGAGCCGTACCCCACGTTGGACTCGTGTCCGCCTTTCCACTCGTAGACGAGCCGCTCGCACGGCACGACCTCCAGCACCTGGCAGTGGATGGTCCCGTCCCACGCACCGGCGGGCTTGGTCTGAAAGGTGAAACGCTTGCCTTTCACCGCTTCGAACCCGGTCGGCGCCATCATCCAGCGGCCGATCAGCTCGCCGGTGGTCAGCGTTTTCCAGAGCGTCTCTGGGGCGTGCGGGAAGACTTCGTCAACCACGATGTCCTGTTTCATGGGTCGATCTCCTTCAGAAGCGTGCGGAGGTTGGTGAATTGCTCGCGCCAGAACACGCCGTAGTGGCTCATCCAGTCGACAAGCGGTGCGAGGCCGTTGGGTTCGGCGCGGTAATAGACGTTGCGCCCCTCGGGGCGTTCGGCGACCAGGCCGGCCTGCTTCAGCGACTTGAGGTGCTGCGAGATGGCACCCTGGGTCACGCCACTGCCCCGGGTGAGCTCGGCCACGGTGATCTCGTCGCAGCTGGCGACCCGCTCGAACACGGCCCGGCGTGTCGGGTCGGCCAGCGTGCGCATGACGGCATTGATGGGGGCGGCTTCAATCATGGGGTCATATTAGTAGCCTCTAATTGATTAGTCAACACTAATTTGTTGAAGCCCTGGTGCGACTGGGCTGCTCACTGCCGCCACCTCTTTCACGGACCACCCTCAGCGTCTTGCGTGCCGATTCGATACAGTGCCCGCATGACCGATCGAACCCCTCCCCTGATTGCGGCCCTGCTGGACCCAGCCCGCTACCCGCACCCGGTGGAGCGCGTCGAACTGATGGAAACGCATGGCGCCTGGGTGCTGCTGGCGGGGGAGCACGCCTACAAGATCAAGAAGCCGGTGCGTTTTCCCTTCATGGATTTCAGCACCCTGGCCCTGCGCCGCCACGCCTGCGAGACCGAGATCCGGGTCAACCGGCGTTTCCAGCAGCACGACCGACCCGCCACGCAGCTGTACCTGGGCGTGCTGCCCATCGTCGGCACGCCGGCGCAGCCGCGCTGGGGCAAGCCCGGCACGGGCGACGAGGCGCAGGCCATCGAATTCGCGGTGCTGATGCGCCGCTTTGACGAGGCCTGCCGGCTGGACCACCTGTGCGAGCGCGGTGCCCTGAGCCCCGAGCACCTGATCGGCCTGGCGCGGCGCATGGCGGCGTTTCAGGCCCGGGCCGCCGTGGCCGGCACCGGCCAGGCCTGGGGCCACCCGACCGCAGCCATGCGCTGGCCGCGCGACAACTTCAGCACCCTGCGCACGGCCTTGACCGCACCCGCCGACGCCGCCCTGGTGCGCGAGCTGAGCGACTGGACCGAGCAGCGCTTCAACGCCATCGAACCGCTGCTCTCCCGGCGGCGCCAGAAGGGCCGCGTGCGCGAAGGCCATGGCGATCTGCACCTGGCCAACCTGGTGCTGATCCAGGGGAACGGCGAGGACGAGGTCCTGCCCTTCGACGCCATTGAGTTCAACGACTCGCTGCGCTGGATCGACGTGGCCAACGACATGGCCTTCGCCTGGATGGACCTGCTGGGCCACGGGTGCCCCGGCCTGGCCAACGTGCTGCTGAGCGCCTGGCTCGACGCCAGCGGCGACGTGTCGGCGCCCACCGTGTGGAGCTTTTTCGCCAGCTACCGCGCCGGCGTGCGCGCCAAGGTGGCTGCGATCCGCCTGGGGCAGTTGGGTGGAAATCCGGCGCGCCCTTCGACCGGCTCGGGGCGGCCGGATGTGCTGGGCACGGCGGCAGAAGACGAGCGTGAGCACTTGCTCTCCGAGGCGCGGCGCTACCTCGCGCTGGCGCGCGACATCGCCCACCCGCCCTCACCGCAACTGATCATCACCCACGGCCTCTCCGGCAGTGGCAAGACCTGGGCCTCCAGCCGCTGGCTCGCCGCCGAAGCCAGCGGGCGCGCGATCCGCCTGCGCTCCGACGTGGAACGCAAGCGCATGCACGGCCTGAGCGCGCTGGCGCCCAGCGGCTCGGGCCTGAACGCCGGGCTCTACAGCCCGCAGGCCCACACGGACACCTACACCTCGCTGCTGGCGCGCGCGCGCCGGCTGCTCGCCGAGCGCTGGACGGTGCTGGTGGACGCGGCCTTTCTGCGCGCGGCCGAACGCGCCGCGTTTGCCGCACTGGCCGATGAACAGCGCGTGCCGTTCCACATCCTCGCCTGCGAGGCGCCGGTGGACCTGCTGCGCCAGCGCATCACCGAGCGGCAGGCGCGCGGGGCCGACGCGTCCGAGGCCACGGTGTCGGTGCTGGAGCAGCAACTGGGCTGGCTGGAGCCGCTGGATGCGGGCGAGCGGGCACGCCTGATCTGAGCGCCCATCCTGTCATGTCTGACAGGTTTCAGCGTCGGCGTTTTCAGGTACATTTTTTTCGCACAAGGAGGGCGAACGGAAAATGGTGGACAAATGGCCACCATTTCCCGAAATCATTTCATCCATCTCAAATCGCCCCCGAATTCCGTGACACGGCGTTGCAGCCGAACGGAGGGGCGGCCCGCTGACCAACCGAGCAAGCCAGACATGCACCCTTCACCCGACGGAACACTTCATGAATGGAACGATGATTCAGAAAACCCTGTAATGCCTGGCCATCAGCGTCCTTGCCGTGCTTGAAACAAACACGATGAACGACATGGAAACCGACTCAAATGGCGCTGCGCCTTTCCAGGCCAATGATGTTCGAGCAGCCTGCGATTCGATTTTGGCCAGTGACCTGTTTCGTCAATCGCCGCGCATAAGTCGTTTGCTGCGTTTTCTGGTTGAAAAAGCCATCTCCGGCACGATTCAGGACACCACGGAATACGCCATTGGTATTGCCGTTTTCAACCGCGATCCCTCCAAGTACTACACCAGCGAAGACCCGATTGTGCGGGTTCAGGTCGGGCGCCTGCGGGCCAAGCTCAAGGCGTACTATGCGATGCCGGGCGCCAACAACGATTGCAGGATATGCATTCCCGTAGGCAGCTACATGCCGTCCATCCAGCGCACCAACGCCGCAAGCGGTTCTTTCAAGCCGCCATCCAGATTCGCGGTGTACCCCTTCAAATGCCTTTCGCACCAAAGCAGCGGGAAGTCCTTCGCGCACGGCTTGCACGACGAACTGGTGCACCAGCTGTACAAGACGTTCGGGGAAATCGTTGTCGCGGGTGCCGATTTCGCGCCCAAAAACGCCGTGCGCGAACCCCATGCGTCTTACGACGCCCTCCACCAACCGATCAAACACCGCCTTGAAGGCAGCATCCAGATCGCCGCAGGCGTCGTCAAAGCGTCCATTCGCCTGATCGATGCGTCCACATGCCATATCACGCTGTCGGAGCAATTCAATCGAAATGGCTCCCTGACCATCGCACTTCAGGAAGACCTCGCTTCTTCCATTTGCGCTTCCCTGAAGCGCTTTTTCCCATAGATTCCAATCGCGCAGTCCCACGAAGTTACCGTAACAACGGTTGGCCTTTACCGTAACGTTACTTATCTGCAACCGCCCGTGCCGTTAACGTTTGCAGCGTCTCATCCAGGGCTTTCCAGAGCGATCCAAAAATCAAGGCACATTGATTGACAGCGCCCCGGCAGAGGGAGGATTGATCGGGCATTCACGGATGATTCTGGAGCAAGTCCGAAAGGCCTTGTGGGTATTCAACGTTCATTTAAAAGGCTATTGCAATGACAGCACTCACCGCATCGGGTCAGACCGCCAACATCCTTGTCGTCATTGATACGGAGTACGTCAAGTCCACCTATTCCAACCCCAGCAAGGACCCGACCAAGCCCACCGGCATCAATCACAACAGCCAGTTCATGATCGCCACCGGAACGCGCGGGATCATCAGCGGCCAAGGAACGGCGGATCTGTCGTTCAAGCTCAACGTCGGTGACTACGCGTCGTTCACCGGCACCTCCGTCTACGCCAATTCGGACGACGCCGTGATCGTCTACGGCATCAAGTACTGGAGCGGCACCCAGGTGTTCAACAGCTTCACGCCCAACGTGATCACCCGCAACCGTGCCGTGCAACCCAATCCGGAGCAGGTCGCGAACGGCGGCATTCCGCCCCTCCAGACGGTGCAGAACTTCAGCAGCCTGGACTCGAAGGTGGGCAAATCGGGCACGGAAAACTTCTACGTCTACTTCGGCCTCTACACGCTGGGGTCGGACGGCCAGACCCAGAACCTGTTCGGGTACTTCTACTGGGACCCCACCATCACCGTGCAGGGTTGATCGGTACCGGCATCGCGGTCACACAAGCACAGTGCCGCCCCAGCGGCACTGTGCTTTTTTATTAGGTGGCTCTTATGGAACCAGAAATTGGCGCTGCATGGATCAATCTGCTCGCCGTCATCGACACCGGCCATGTGAAATCGACCTGCCCCGACCCGAGCCAGGACGCCAAACATCCGACAGAAATCGGCCCCGGCGGGGTGTTCATGATCTGCCCGGGATGGCGCGACGATGCCCCTGAACAGGAGACGGACGAGCCATGCGTCAACATCGGCCATGGAAGCCGGGTCGCGCTGAGGGGGGTTTCCATCTCCAACAACTCGGACGACGCCGTGATTGTTTACGCGGTCGACACCCGGAACGGGGAAGAAAACCGGGTCTCAAAAAGCTTCAAGCCGGTCGTGGTGACGCGGGAAGAGGCGGTACAGCCCGACCCCGATTCGAGCAACGGGGGAATACCGCCCCTTCATGTCGAAACGAATTTCAGCAGCCTGAACGCAAGATTCATCGCCCTGAAATCGAGGGTCCTGAACGCCGACTTCGCCCTGTACACGCTGGCCGAAGACGGCCAATCCCAACAGCTGTTGGGGTACTACTTCTGGAAGTTTCGCGTGCGGTGCGAACAGCCATGAAACGGTGCGAAGGTGTTCACCTACCCGCGCGCTCCAGCATCGCGTGCAGCAGCACGTTGCAGCCCGCGGTGATGTGCTCGGGCTCGGCGCTTTCGATCTCGTTGTGGCTGATGCCGTCCTTGCAGGGGATGAACACCATGCCCGCGGGCGCCAGGCGCGCCATGTACACGGCATCGTGCCCGGCGCCCGAGACGGCGGGCATGTGGCTGTAGCCGAGCTTGGCGGCGGCGCGGCCCACGGCGTCCACGCAGTCGGGGTGGAAGACCTGGGCCGGGTAGTTGGACACCAGTTCGATATTGATGGGCAGGCCCGTGTCCGCGCTGAGCTTCGCGGCCACGGCGCGGATGTCCTGGTCCATGCGCTCGCAGTCGGCGTCGGTGGCGTTGCGCAGGTCGATGCTGAACTTCACCTGGCCCGGGATCACGTTGCGGCTGTTGGGGTGCACCTGCACCATGCCCACCGTGCCGCGCCCGTGCGGTGGGTGGCGGTGGGCGCAGGCCACCACTTCCTGCATCAGGTGGGCGGCGACCTGCAGCGCGTCGCGGCGCAATGCCATGGGCGTGGGGCCGGCGTGGGCCTCCATGCCGGTCACGGTGCAGTCGTACCAGCGGATGCCGAGCACGCCGGTGACGACGCCGATGGTCTTGTGGTTGTCTTCAAGCACCGGCCCTTGTTCGATGTGGGTTTCGAAGTAGGCGCCGATGGGGTGGTCGCCCGGCTCCTGCTCGCCGACGTAGCCGATGCGCTCCAGCTCGCCCTTCACCGTCTTGCCTTCGGTGTCGGTGGCGGCGTAGGCGTGCTCGAGCGTGAAGGCCTTGGCGAACACGCCCGAGCCCATCATCACGGGCACGAAGCGCGAGCCTTCTTCGTTGGTCCAGAACGCCACTTCGATGGGCGCCTCGGTCTCGATGCCGTGGTCGTTGAGCGTGCGCACCACCTCGATGCCGGCCAGCACGCCGTAATTGCCGTCGAACTTGCCGCCGGTGGGCTGGGTGTCGATGTGGCTGCCGGTCATGATCGGCGGCAGGCTGTTGTTGCGGCCGGGGCGGCGCATGAAGCCGTTGCCGATCTTGTCGATGGTGACCGTCATGCCCGCCTCGCGCGCCCAGCGCGTGACCAGGTCGCGGCCTTGCTTGTCCAGGTCCGTGAGCGTGAGGCGACACACGCCGCCCTTGGGCGTGGCGCCGATCTGCGCCAGCTCCATGAGCGAAGCCCAGAGGCGCTCGCCGTTGATGCGCAGGTTTTCAATATTGGGTTTGACTTTGGTGTCCATGGTGTTCTCCAGATGCGTATCAGCAGTCAGCGCGCAACGGCGGTGGGTGCCAGGTCCTGCGCGCGCTTTTGCACCGCCTGGAAGTTGACCCCAAACGCGGGGCGTTTGACGTAACGGCCTGTGCCGGGCTCAGCGCGCAGCTCGCCGTGGGCAAACACCACGCGTCCCTGGCTGATGGTGTGGCTGGGGATGCCGCGCACGGTGCGGCCTTCGAAGATGTTGAAGTCGCCCTTGCTGTGCTGGGTCTTGGCTGAAAAGGTCTTGGTGCCTTGCGGGTCCCACAGCACCAGGTCGGCGTCGGCGCCCTCGCCCACGAAGCCCTTGCGCGGGTAGATGTTGAACAGCTTGGCCGCGTTGGCCGAGGTGATGGCCACGAACTCGCTGGGCGTGAGGCGGCCGGTGTTGACGCCGCCGTCCCAGATGGCGGCCATGCGCTCTTCCACGCCGCCGGTGCCGTTGGGGATCTTGGCGAAGTTGTCCTTGCCCGCCGCCTTTTGCGCGGCGCAGAAGGTGCAGTGGTCGGTGGCGGTGGTGTGCAACTGGCCCGACTGCAGGCCGCGCCACAGCGCCTCCTGGTGGGCCTTGGGGCGAAACGGCGGGCTCATCACGTGGGCGGCGGCGCGGGCAAAGTCCGGGTCGCGGTAGACGCTGTCGTCGATGAGCAGGTGGCCGGCCAGCACCTCGCCGTACACGCGCTGGCCACGTGCCCGGGCGCGGGCGATGGCGTCGGCCGACTCCAGGCAGCTCACGTGCACCACGTAGATGGGCACGCCCAGCACGTCGGCAATCGCAATCGCGCGGTTGGCGGCTTCGGCCTCGACCATGGGCGGGCGCGAGAGCGGGTGGCCCTCGGGGCCGGTGATGCCCATCTTGGCGACCTCCTGCTGCAGCAGGTAGACCAGCTCGCCGTTCTCGGCATGCACCGTGGGCATGGCGCCCAGCTCCAGCGCGCGCTTGAAGCTGTTCACCAGGGTTTCGTCGTCGCACATGATGGCGTTCTTGTAGGCCATGAAGTGCTTGAAGCTGTTCACGCCCTCTTCCTGCACCAGAGTGCCCATGTCGGCGCGCACCTGTTCGCTCCACCAGGTGATGGCGACGTGGAAGGAATAGTCGGCCGCCGACTTCTCGGCCCAGCCGCGCCACTTGCGGTAGGCGTCCAGGATGGGCTCCTGCGGGTCGGGGATCACGAAGTCGATGATGCTGGTGGTACCACCGGCCAGGCCAGCGGCCGTGCCGGTGAAGAAGTCGTCCATGGTCACCGTGCCCATGAACGGCAGCTGCATGTGGGTGTGCGGGTCGATGCCGCCGGGCAGCACGTACTGGCCGCTGGCGTCCAGGGTCTGCGCCCCGGCCGGTGCCAGCTCGGCCGCGCGTTCGCCCACGGCCACGATGCGGCCGTCCACGCACAGCACATCGGCCAGTTGTTCGCGGTCGGCGTTGACCACGGTGCCACCGCGGATCACAAGGGCTTGGGTCATGGGGGTCTCCTTCAGGGTGCGTGCGTTCGGAACGGGAAACCCCGCCGGTGGCCAGGGGCCACGGCGGGGTTGTCATGGGCTCACTTTTTCTTGGCCGTCAGGTAGTAGTAACCGCCGGCCACGGCCAGGCTGAAGAACCAGCCGAAATCGAACAGGCCCAGCAGCAGGCCGGGCACGGCGGCTTTGTCGATCACGCCAGACACCGCCAGGTAACCCGGCAGGCAGGGCAGCACACCCAGGGCAAACGCGATGAGCGCGTTCAGGTTCCAGCCGTTGCTGTACTCGTAGTCGCCGCCCCGGCGGTAAAGGTCGTCCACCTTGAGCACGCTCTTGCGCACCAGGTAGTAGTCCACCAGCAGGATGCCGGCGATGGCGCCCAGCAGCGTGCCGTAGCCGCCCAGCCAGGTGAACAGGTAGCCGCCCGAGGTGGCCAGCAGCTTCCAGGGCATGAACAGCAGGCCGATGACGGCGGCGATCAGGCCGCCGGTGCGAAAGCTGATCTTGGACGGTGCAACCTGGCTGAAGTCGTACGAGGGCGACACCAGGTTGGCGGCGACGTTGGTGGTCAGGTTGGCCAGCAGGATCACCAGCAGGCCGACGCCCGCGGCCACGCTGCCCATCTGGGTGAGCAGGCCGTCGGGGAACAGCTGGGCCTTGCCGTACAGGATGGACGAGGCCGAGAAGCCGATGATGCCCACCATGGAGAACAGCGCCATGGGAATCGGCAGGCCGATGGCCTGGCCCACGATCTGGTCTTTCTGCGACTTGGCGAAGCGCGTGAAGTCCGGGATGTTGAGCGCCAGCGTGGCCCAGAAGCCCACCAGCCCGGTGAGCGCGGCCCAGGTCTTGGGGCCCCCTTCGACCACCTTGGCGGGCAGGTTGAAGAGCTGGCCTGAGGGCACCTTCATCATCAGCACCACCACCAGCAGGAGGGACGCGCCGATCATCAGCGGCGCGGCGATCACCTCCAGCACGCGGATCGACTCGGGGCCTTTCCAGATGAACCAGAGGTGCACCGCCCAGAACGCCAGGAAGCACACGAACTGCGAGGTGCTGATGGTCTGCCCCTCGGCCGGGCCCGCCAGCCCCATGCCCAGGATGTTCAGGAAACCATGCAGCGCGAGCGCGCCGAAGTAGCAGTTGATGGAGAACCAGCCGCAGGCCACCAGACCGCGCAACACGGCCGGCAGGTTGGCGCCTTTCACACCGAACGAGGCCCGCGCCAGCACCGGGAACGGCACCCCATATTTGGGCCCCACGCGGCCGATCAGCAGCATGGGCACCAACACGATGCAGTTGGCCAGGAACACCAGCCACACCGCCATCTGCCAGGTAAAGCCCTGATCCAGCATGGAACTGGCCATGGTGTAGGTGGGCACACACACCACCATGCCGACCCACAGGGCCGCGTAGTCCTTCCAGGCCCAGTGGCGCTGCGCCGCGGTGGTGGGAAGCAAGTCCTCGTTGGCCAGCGGATTGGTCGCCTTGGCGGGAATGGGCCCCGCCGCCTGGGCGGTGCTGCCGATGCTGTTGTTCATGCCTGTACTCCTGTCAAAGACCTCGTGGGTTAACACACAGTCCGCGGTCTGCGCCGGCGCCCCGGAGCTGGCAGATGCGGGGGAAAAGGAAACACAACAGGTGACGGCCCACGCAAGAACCGCACCGGCGCCGTCAGGCGGATGCGCTCACGCGCTGCGGGTTGTTGGGGTGGGTGGTCCAGTTGGCGTATTCACCCGTGACGGTCTGGCCCGTTCGCACGTCCACCTCGCCGGGCGCGAGACTGCGCATGGTGATGCATTCGGGCACCGGGCAGATCGACACGCACAGGTTGCAACCCACGCACTCGGCCTCGTTGATCTCGAACCTGCGCACGCCTCCTTCCTTGGTGAAGGTGATGGCCTGGTGCGAGGTGTCTTCGCACACCACGTGGCAACGGCCGCACTGGATGCAGGCGTCCTGGTTGATCACCGCTTTCTCGATGTGGTTGAGGTTGAGGTTCTTCCAGTCCTTCACCGTGGGCACGGCCTGGCCCTTGAAATCGCCCAGCGTGGCGTAGCCGTGGTCGTCCATGAAGTTGGACAGCCCGTCGCACATGTCCTGCACGATCTTGAAGCCGTAGACCATGGCGGCCGTGCACACCTGCACCGTGCCGCAGCCCAGGGCGATGTATTCGGCCGCGTCGCGCCAGGTGGTGATGCCGCCTATGCCACTGATGGGCAGGCCGGCGGTCTGCGCATCGCGCGCGATCTCGGCCACCATGTTGAGCGCGATGGGTTTCACGGCCGGGCCGCAGTAGCCACCGTGTGAGCCCCAGCCGTCGGTGCTCGGGCTCATCACCATGCGGTCCAGGTCCACGCCCATGATGGAGTTGATGGTGTTGATGAGCGAGACCGCATCCGCCCCGCCCGCCTTCGCCGCGCGCGCGGGCTGGCGCACGTCGGTGATGTTGGGCGTGAGCTTCACGATCACGGGCAGGCGGCTGTAGTGCTTGCACCAGGCCGTGACCATCTGGATGTATTCGGGCACCTGGCCCACGGCGGCGCCCATGCCGCGCTCGCTCATGCCGTGGGGGCAGCCGAAGTTGAGTTCAATGCCGTCGGCGCCGGTGTCTTCCACGAGCGGCAGGATGTTCTTCCAGCTCTGCTCCTCGCACGGCACCATGAGCGAGACGATCATGGCGCGGTCGGGCCAGTTGCGCTTCACGCGTTTGATCTCTTCCAGGTTGGTGTGCAGCGGCCGGTCGGTGATCAGCTCGATGTTGTTCAGGCCGATCACGCGGCGGTCTTGCGACAGGAGCGTGGCATAGCGCGGGCCGTTCACGTTGACGACGGCCGGGTCTTCGCCCAGCGTCTTCCACACCACGCCACCCCAGCCGGCTTCAAAAGCGCGGGTGACGTTGATCTCTTTGTCGGTGGGCGGCGCGGAGGCGAGCCAGAAGGGATTGGGGCTGTGGATGCCCAGGAAATTGCTGCGGATGTCTGCCATGGGGTGCTCCGGTGAAATGCGTTGTGTGCTGGGGTGCTCGTGGGGTGGTGGGCGGTATCTAGGCGAGCCTCAGGCCGCTATTGCCACCGGCACGCTCAGCGCTTCGTGGATGGATAGCGCAGCCACTTTCCCGTGCTCCACGGCTTCAACGGTGAGGTCGCGCCCGCCCGCGCGGCAGTCGCCGCCGGCCCACACGCGCGCCAGGCTGGTGCGGCCAACGGCGTCGGTGGCGATGCGTCCACCCTGCAGCGCGATCGCTTTGCCCACAGGCTCGGTCACATAGGTCTGGCCGATGGCCTTGAGCACCATGTCGGCTTCCAGCGTGAAGGTCTCGCCGGTCTCCACCAGTTGGCCGTCGCGCAGCGCGGTGGCGGCAAAGCGCATGCCCGTGACGGCGCCGTCTTCGCACAGCAGCTCCTGCGGCGCGGCCCAGTGGCGGATGCGCACGCCGTTCGTCTGCGCCCACTGCTGCTCCACGCGCGACGCCGACATGCTCTCCGCGCCCCGGCGGTAGACGATGGTGACTTCTTCAGCCCCCAGCTTGCGCGACTGCACGGCAGCGTCCACCGCCGTCATGCCGCCACCGACCACCACCACGCGGCGACCCACCGGCAGGGTGGAGAGATCGGTGCTCTGGCGCAGTTCGGCGATGAAGTCCACCGCGTTGCGCAGGCCCGTGGCCGTGGGCTCGGCGATGCCCAGCGCGTTCACGCCCTGCAGGCCCAGACCCAGGAACACAGCGTCGAAGCTGGCGAGCAGGCCGTCGAGCGTGATGTCGCGCCCGAGCTGTTGGCCGGTGCGCACCTCGATGCCACCTACCGACAGGAGCCACGCCACTTCCTTCTGCGCGAAGTCGTCCGTGGTCTTGTAGCTGGCCAGGCCGTATTCGTTGAGGCCACCGAGCTTGGGTCGCGCCTCGAACAGCACCACGTCATGCCCCCGCAGCGCCAAGCCATGGGCGCAAGCCAGCCCCGCCGGCCCCGCGCCCACCACCGCCACGCGCTGGCCCGTGGGCGCCGCGCGCTGGAACAGGGGCGCACCCGGCTGGGCAAAGAAGGCATCGGTGGCGTGGCGCTGCAGCAAGCCGATTTCCACCGGTTTGTCTTCGTGGGTGTTGCGCACGCAGGCCTGTTCGCACAGCACCTCGGTGGGGCAGACGCGGGCGCACATGCCGCCCAGCGGGTTGGCTTCCAGAATGGCGCGCGCCGCGCCGCGGTTGTTGCCCTGCGCGATGCGGTGCACGAACGAGGGGATGTCGATGCCCGTGGGGCAGGCCGTGGCGCAGGGCGCGTCGTGGCAGTAGTAGCAGCGCTCGGCTTCGATCAGCGCCTGGGGGCGGGTCAGCGGCGGGTGCGCGTCGCTGAAGTTGACGGCATAGTCCGCCAGGTTGAGGCGGGCGGCGTGGACGCCGCAGGCGCGGCTCGTGGGGGTGTCCATCGGTTTTCCTTGTGGGGCGGGTTCGGGCAACAACAAACGGCATGCGCCGGGCGGTGTGCTCTGCGGCACCCTGACCCTGCGCACAACCACGGCGGTTCGTCGCAATTTACCGACTGGTAAAGTTTTACCAATTGGTGAAATCCCTATAGCAAACGCCATGCCAGAAAACGGCACAGGGCTTGCGCCACAATGGTGCGATGGCAAAAACACCCAACCCATCCGGGCCCGACACAGCACCTTCGAAGGCCCCCACGGCCTCGCGCCTGCGCAAGGAAGCGGCCATCCTGCAGGAGGCCGAAAACCAGTTCGCCCAGTTCGGTTTCGAGGGCGCTTCCCTCGAAAACATCGGCGCCGCCGCCGGCATCAGCCGGCACAACCTGCTCTATTACTTCGCCAGCAAGGAGGCGCTGTACCGGCGCGTGCTCGACGATGTGCTCGACCAGTGGCTGGCCGGCATGGACGAGCTCTCACACGGGGACGACCCCATGCTCGCGCTGCGCGCCTACGTCGGTCTGAAGCTGCGCTTTTCGCGCGAACGCCCCAATGGGGTCAAGGTGTTCACCAAAGAGGTGATCGCCGGTGCACCAAGGTACGGCGAAGCCATCACCGCGCGCGTGGGGCCGCTGCTGCGCAAGGAGGTGCGCACCTTCGAGCGCTGGGCGCGTGAGGGCCGCATCGCACGCGTGAACTTCACGCACCTGATGTTCATCATCTGGTCGGTCACGCAGGCCTACGCCGAACAGCAGGCGCAGTTCGCCCTGCTGCTGGGCAAGCCGGCGCTGACCGCGCGCGACTACGACAACGCGGAAGAACTGATCGTGCACCTGGTGGCCAGCGGGCTGGCGCCGGGGCAACCCGGCGCGTGAAACGGTGCAGCCCCGCAGCACGATGCGCTGCGGGGCTCACCTCATGCCGTGGTATTCAGCGTGTCGCCCAGCGCACTCACCATGCGATCGATCTCGGCCGGCGTGCTGATGAAAGGCGGTGCGAGCTGGATCGTGTCGCCGCCGTAGCGCACGTAAAAACCCTTCTGGTACATGGCCATGGCGATCTCGTAGGGCCGGCGGGCCGGCTCGCCCGGCAGGGGCGCGATGGTGATGCCCGCGGCCAGGCCGAAGTTGCGCACGTCGGCCACGTGTTTCGCGCCCTGCAGGCCGTGCACGGCGTTCTCGAAATGCGGCGAGAGTTCGCGCACGCGCTGCAGGGCGTTGTCGCTCTCCAGCAGGTCGAGCGAGGCGATGCCGGCGGCGCAGGCCACCGGGTGGGCCGAGTAGGTGTAGCCGTGCGGGAACTCCAGCATGTACTCGGGGCCGCCCGCGGCCATGAAGGTGTCGCAGATGTCCTGGCGCACGATCACCGCGCCCAGCGGCTGCGCGCCGTTGGTGACCTGCTTGGCGATGTTGAGGATGTCGGGCGTGACGCCGAAGGCTTCCGAGCCGGTCCAGCTGCCGGTGCGGCCAAAGCCGGTGATGACCTCGTCGAAGATCAGCAGGATGTTGTTCGCGGTGCAGATCTCGCGCAGGCGCTGCAGGTAGCCCACGGGCGGGATCACCACGCCGGCCGAGCCGGAGAAGGGTTCGACGATCACGGCGGCGATGTTCGAAGCGTCGTGCAGCGCGATCAGCGCCAGCAGCTCGTCGGCCAGCGCGGCACCATGCGGCCCGGCCTCGGGTGGCATGCCGCGGTGGAAGCTGCCGTTGGGCGGCTGGGTGTGGGGCAGGTGGTCGGCCTCCACGCCCTGGCCGAACAGCTTGCGGTTGGCCGCGATGCCGCCGACCGAGATGCCGCCGAAGTTCACGCCGTGGTAGCCCTTGACGCGACCGATCAACCGCGTCTTGCTGGCCTGCCCCTTGGTGCGCCAGTAGGCGCGCGCCATCTTCAGCGCCGTGTCGGCCGACTCCGAGCCCGAGCCTGTGAAGAACACGCGATTGAGGCCGGCGGGCATGCGCTCAACGATCTTGTTGGCCAGCTCGAACGCCAGCGGGTGGCCGAACTGGAAGGCGGGCGAATAGTCGAGCGTGGCCACCTGGCGGCTCACGGCGTCGACGATTTCCCGGCGCGCATGGCCCAGGCCGGTGCACCACAGTCCAGAGAGGCCGTCGAAGATCTGGCGGCCGTCGTGGCTGGTGTAGTAGGCGCCCTGGCCGCTGGTGATCAGGCGGGGGTTGGCCTGGAATTCGCGGTTGCCGGTGTAGGGCATCCAGTGCGCCGCCAGCCAGGCGGCGTCGGTGCGGGGCGCGTTCTGCAGGCGCTGGCTGTCGGTCAGGTCCATGGGGGTTCTCCGGGGGGGTTGGGGTTGAGCGCATTCTGGGGCGCACGGTTTACTCGTATAAATGACAACCTATCCACATTGACTTTACAAAACATGCAAGTGAAACACCGGGCCGTGATCGGCCAGCTGGGCGACGTGGACATCCGCCTGTTGCGGGTGTTCAAGGCGGTGGTGGACTGCGGCGGCATGGCCTCGGCCGAGCTGGAGCTCAACATCGCCATGTCCACCATCAGCCGCCACATCAAGGACCTGGAAACCCGCGTGGGCCTGGTGCTGTGCCGGCGCGGGCGCGCCGGTTTCGCGCTCACGCCCGAGGGCCAGCAGCTCTACGAGGCCACCCAGCGCCTGCTGGCCGCCACCGAAGGTTTTCGCGGCAGCCTGCACGACATCCACCAGCGCCTGGGCGGCGACCTGCACGTGGCGGTGTTCGAAAAAACCGCCAGCAACCCGGCCGCGCGCATCCCCGAGGCGCTGGCGCTGCTGCGCGAACGCGCGCCGCAGGTCCAGCTGCACCTGCACGTGAACGGCATCGCGGTGATCGAACGCGGCGTGATGGACGGCCAGTTCCAGCTCGGCATCGTGCCCGAGCACCGGCGCTCGGACAGCCTGGACTACACCCCGCTGTTCGACGAAAACATGCTGCTCTACGCGGGCGCGGGCCACGCGTGGTTCGAGTCGCCCCCGGCCCGGGCCGACTGGCGCGCGCTGCGCCAGCAGCCCCTGGCCGCGCTGGGCTACCACTCGCAAAACATGGAACTGACCCACCAGCGGCGGCTGCAACGCGCGGCCACCGCGTCCGACCAGGAGGGCGTGGCGCTGCTCATCCTCTCGGGCCACTACCTGGGTTTTCTGCCCGATCACTACGCGCAGGGCTTTGTGGCCGACGGTCGCCTGCGCGCCGTCAACCCGGCGCTGCTGCGCTACACCTGCGGCTACAGCGCCATCGTGCGGCGCTCGCCCGAGGCGCTGCGCGTGACGCACGCTTTCCTGGACGGCCTGCGCGAGCTGCACCCGATCGCGCCCTGAGCCGCTGCGGCGCCGCCTCAGCGCCCGAACAGACCGCGCAGGATGTTGATGGCCCCTGGCGCCTGGGGCTCGGGGCGCTGGCCCGTGGACTCGTCGCCCTCGCGGTCGTTGCCGCCCGGTGCCCGCTGGCCGGCGGCCATGCCGGCCATGTCCACCCCCAGCATGGCCATGGTCTGGCTCTTGGTGCGCACGCGCACCGTCCACTCGGGCTTCCAGCCCGCGGGCGGCTTGGCCGGGCGCACCGGGTGGCTGAAGTGGCTCTCGGGGCCGTAGGCGATCATGCGCAGCATGGCCGCGCCGGCCTCGCCCGAGCGGCCCGCCCCGTCGCCCGCGAAGATGCCCTTGGGCACCGCGCATTCGGCGGCACTCGCAGGCAGCAGCAGTTTGTCGCGCACCCACTTGGCCGTGGTCGATTCGCCGAGGTAGTCGAACAGGCCCAGGCCGGCGTCGGCGATCTCCGAGCTGGACCAGAGCACCATGTCGTCCCCGACCATGCCCATGGCGTGCAGGTGGTAGGCGTGGGCGCGGTCCACTGGCTCCCAGCGGAGCTGGATGCTGTCGGTCACGGCGCCCTGGCTCTGCAGCTGGATCGAGGGCATCAGGTCCTGGCCGGGGCCGAGCGTGAAGCCCATGGACTCGGGCACGCCCTCGCCCTGCACGCGGTGTTCGCCCTGCAGCGAGCTTTCAGCGCTGGGGTTGACCTGGTTTTTCTCGTTCGGGTACAGCGCGTGCTGCGCCCCCACGCGGGCCGCGCGCTCCGGCGCGTGGCGCCCGGCCAGCACCTGGGCCCATTTGGCCGGGTCGCCGCCGAGATTGGCGATGCGCGGCTGGCCGGGGCGCACGGTGGGGCTGCAGCCCCAGTAGACCAGGATGCGGCCTTTGATCTCGGGCGGTTTCCCGGGGTCGGCGTCGCCCGCTTCGCGCTCACCCGGGTTGGGGGGCACCAGCGGCAGGGCCTCGCCCATGCGCATGCCCGGCGGGATGGCCAGCGCGGCCTCGACACCGGGCCGCCGCGGGTTGAGCAGGGCCACATCGACCACGCGCGTGGGCGGCATGCCGCCGCCCATGCGGCTCTGGTCCGTCCCCTGCTGGATGAAGCGCCCGCTGGCGTGGCCGTACTGGCGCAGCGCGGCGCTGCTGCCCGTGACCTTGCCCATGAGCCCACCGAGAAAACCGCTGCCGGACTGCATGAACTCGGGCATGCCGGCGAAGGTGGAGGTGGACACATCGACCCAGAGCTGGGTGGGGGCGGTCTGCGCCAGGGCGAACGGTGCGGCGAGTGCCGTGGCCAGGCCCGCGGAGCAGGCGGCGAGGCGACGGGCGGGGGTGGAAGGGCGGTTCATGCGGGTCCTCCGGGGTTCGGTGTCGCTGCCAGCACATGGGTACTCCCCCACGGCGCAGGGGAGAACAGGCAGCAGGCAACACCGGCAGCGGACGGCATGGGCCTGCGGGGCCCTGCTCCCGGCCCCGATTTTTGATCTTACGCCGCCGCCTGCAAAAAGCGAGCTGGACAGCCCCCTGCGCGACACCGCGGAAGAATTTTCAAAGCCAGAGGGCCGGGTTTCACAAGCCTTTTCCGGTCCGCCTCGCTAACATCGCGGGCAGTTCACCCAACGACACTCCCGGAGACAAGCCCCATGACCGTGATCACCAACATCGAAGACCTGCGCGTGCTGGCAGAAAAACGCGTGCCGCGCATGTTCTACGACTACGCCGATTCCGGCTCCTGGACCGAGAGCACCTACCGTGCCAACGCCAGCGATTTCCAGAAGATCAAGCTGCGCCAGCGCGTGGCGGTCAACATGGAAAACCGCAGCACCGCCAGCACCATGGTCGGGCAAGAGGTGTTCATGCCGGTGGCGATCGCGCCCACGGGCCTGACCGGCATGCAGCACGCCGACGGCGAGATCCTGGCCGCGCGCGCCGCGCGCCGCTTCGGCATCCCGTTCACGCTCTCCACCATGAGCATCTGCTCGATCGAAGACGTGGCGCAGCACGCCGGCCAGGGCTTCTGGTTCCAGCTCTACGTGATGAAGGACCGCGCCTACATCGAGCGCCTGATCGACCGCGCCAAGGCCGCCAACTGCTCGGCGCTGGTGCTCACTCTGGACCTGCAGATCCTCGGCCAGCGCCACAAGGACCTGAAGAACGGCCTGTCGGCACCGCCCAAGCTCACCGTCGCCAACATCCTCAACATGATGACCAAACCCCGCTGGGGCCTGGGCATGCTGGGCACCAAGCGCCACGGCTTCGGCAACATCATCGGCCACGTGAGCGGCGTGGACAACATGGGTTCCCTGAGCGAATGGACGGCCAAGCAGTTCGACCCCGCGCTCAACTGGGGCGACGTGGAGTGGATCAAGCAGCGCTGGGGTGGCAAGCTCATCCTGAAAGGCATCCAGGACGTGGAAGACGCCAAGCTGGCCGTGGCCTCGGGCGCCGACGCGCTCATCGTCAGCAACCACGGCGGGCGCCAGCTCGACGGCGCGCAATCCAGCATCGAAGCCCTGCCGGCCGTGGTGGACGCGGTGGGCAGCCAGATCGAGGTGCACATGGACGGCGGCATCCGCAGCGGGCAGGACGTGCTCAAGGCCCGAGCGCTGGGGGCGCGCGGCGTCTACATCGGCCGCCCCTTCCTCTACGGCCTGGGCGCCATGGGCGAGGCCGGCGTCACCAAGTGCCTGGAGATCATCCACCGCGAGCTGGACCTGACCATGGCCTTCTGCGGCCACACCAAGATCGAGACGGTGGACAAGGGCATACTCCTCCCCGGTACCTTTCCCACCTGATCCGACCATGACCGACACCCAGCCCCCCGCCAGCACCGAACCCATCGCCAGCCCCGCCTCGCGCCGCGTCAGCCCCTGGTGGCGCGCGCTGGCCATCTTTCTGCTGCTGGTGTTGCTGGTGGGCTGGGCGGCGAGCAGCAGCATGATGACGCAGCTGCAGGCGCAGATCCAGCACGCCCAGGCCCGGCTGACCGAAGTGCCGCAGATCCGCCAGGTGGCCGTGCTGCTGGACGACCAGCAAAAGCCCGCCATGCTCGCGACCCACAACCCCAAAGACGGCGCGCTGCTGCTGCAACGGCTCAACGACGTGAAAGAGGGCCGCGAAGACAGCATGCAGCTCTGGGCCATCGCCGGCGACGCCGCGCCGCGCTCGCTGGGCGTGATCGAAAGCAAATACAAGACGCTGCAGATGCCGGTGAAAGAGGCCGATCTGCAAGGCGTGACCGAGCTGGCCGTCAGCGCCGAGAACAAGGGCGGCGTGCCCGCCGGCACCGGCCCCAGCCTGCCCTGGCTGTTCAAGGGCTGGCTGGTGCAGAAGTCGATCTGAACCGCGACTTGGCCAAACGCTTCCCCATCAACCCAGCCCACCCCGAGCGCAACTGCTGGGGCTGCGACCGCTTCTGCGCGGCCGATGCCCTGCTGTGTGGCAACGGCTCGGAGCGCACCCAACACCCGATCGAAACCTTCGGCCCGGGCTGGGAAAGCTGGTCAGGCATTCCCGGGGACATGGAAGACGACACGCCTGCGGCAGAGGCGCCTGCCGCCGATGCCCGCGCCACCGGCTGAACCCATCCAGCCCGGCGTGGCCTGCCTGCGACCGATCACCTCAGTTTTCCAGCTTCCGGAGCCCCCCCGACGCACGAAGCGGTGCCACCCAGGGCACCGCCGGGCCGGCTTTGCCGGACGGCCAGTGCCGCCCCCTGGGGGGTAGCGCGAAGCGCTGCGGGGGGTGCCTTACCTCAATTCATACTCGAACGTGCTCACCACCCGCAGCCGCTTGGTGCGTGAGCTGCCATCGTCAAAGTCGTTGCCGTCGTCGCCGGTGATGCGGATCGCGCCCTGGTTGGCGTTTTTCAGGGGGCCGAGGCGGGCGCCGGCTTCGGCAGCGAACTTGTCGGCCTGCTCGCGTGCGTTGCGCGTGGCTTCGGCCAGCAGCGGTGCCTTGATGTCGTTGAAGCCGCGCAACTGGTAGCGCGGACCGCTGGCGCCCTCGCCCTCGCCGCCGAGCTGCATGCCGCTCTGGATCAGCGGGTCCACCGCCAGCGCCGCTTTTTCGACCTCGCCCACCCGCGCCGATTTCACCAGCACCTGGCCCGTGCCGTTGAAGCGCAGCGGCTGGTTGCCCTGCGCGTATTCGCGCGCAAACAGGTCCTGCACCTGCAGCGGCCGGGCTTCCACCTCGGCCTCGGTGAAACCGCGCTGTTGCAGGAAGGCCAGCACTTTGTCGCGGTCGGCCGCGAGCGCCTGTTGCACGCTGCCGAACTCGTTGCCGGCGCGCCGAAAGCTCAGTGTCCAGATGGCGAAGTCGCTCTCCACGTCCTTCTCGGCCAGGCCCTTGACGGTGACCGAGCGGTCCGACATGCGAAAGCGCTCCAGGCCCTGGCTCACCGCGAAGCCGGCGGCGGCGATGCCCGCGCCCACGAGCAGGGCGGCGATCAGGCGGGACAGTGTGTTCATGTTTCAACTCCCGGAAAAAAGGCGGTGCGACGGCGCCGCTCTGGTCGGCCATCTTAGACGGCGGCGCGGCGCATCCACAGCGCTATGCTTGGCGCCGTGACCCGACCCGCCCACCCGACCGACCCCCTGCCCCGGCGCATCGCGCACCTGGACATGGACGCGTTTTTCGCGTCGGTGGAGCTGCTGCGCTACCCGCAGCTCAAGGGCCTGCCGGTGGTGATCGGTGGCGGGCGGCGGCGCGAAGACGACGTGCTCGCCCGCCTGCGCGAGGCCTACCCGGAGCGCGATTGGTCCGACGGCGACCTGAGCCGCATCCCGCTCGACTTCTTCCCCCGCCTGGCCAGCTACACCGGGCGCGGCGTCATCACCACCGCCACCTACGCGGCGCGCCAGTTCGGCGTGGGCTCGGCCATGGGGCTCATGAAAGCGGCCAAGCTCTGCCCGCAGGCCATCCTGCTGCCGGTGGACTTTGACGAGGTGCGCCGCATCTCACGCCTGTTCAAGAGCACCATCCTGGAGATCGCGCCGGTGATGGAGGACCGCGGCGTGGACGAGGTCTACATCGACTTCACCCACGTGCCCGGCGGCCAGCGCGAGGGCGGGCGCGTGCTGGCGCGGCTCATTCAGAAGAGCATCTTCCAGGCCACCGGCATCACCTGCTCCATCGGCGTGGCGCCCAACAAGCTCATCGCCAAGATGGCGAGCGAATTCAACAAGCCCAACGGCATCAGCATCGTCTGGCCCGAGGACCTGCAGGACAAGATCTGGCCGCTGCCCTGCCGCAAGGTCAACGGCGTGGGGCCCAAGGCCGACGAGAAGCTGCAGGGGCATGGCATCCACACCATCGGCGATCTGGCCGCGCGCGAGCCCGGCTGGCTGATCGAGCACTTCGGCAAGAGCTACGGCCGCTGGCTGCACGCCGTGAGCTGGGGCCGCGACGACCGCCCGGTGGTGACCGAGAGCGAGCCGGTGAGCATGAGCCGCGAGACCACGTTCGACCGCGATCTGCACGCCGTGCGCGACCGCGCCGAGTTGGGCGCGGTGTTCACGCGGCTGTGCGAGCAGGTGGCCGATGACCTGCAACGCAAAGGCTACGCCGGCAAGACCATCGGCATCAAGCTGCGCTACGACAACTTCCAGAGCGTGACGCGCGACGTGACCATCGACCACTTCACCGCCGACGCCGCCACCATCCGCCGCCAGGCGGGGCTGTGCCTCAAGCGCGTGGACCTCTCGCGCCGCATCCGCCTGCTGGGCGTGCGCGTGGGCAAGCTGGTCAAACCCGGGACAGAAGACGGGCCACACGCGGGCTACAGTGAAAACACCATCGCCAAACCCCGAACCGCCAAAGACAAGGCCACCGATGAACACACCGACCTGCTTTTCCCTGAGCTCGACTGACGACCAAGTGGCCCACCTGGTGCTCAACCGGCCCGACACGCTCAACACCATGCACCCCACCTTCTGGCGTGAGCTGGACGAGGTGCTGACCCGCATCCACACCGAGGGCACGGCGCGCGCGCTGGTGATCAGCAGCACCGGCAAACACTTCAGCGCCGGCATGGCGCTGGAAACCTTCAGCGGCGCCATCGCCATGGACGACCAGAGCCCCGAAGGCCGCGCCGCCATCTTCGACCTGCTGACCGACATGCAGGCCACGTTCACGAAGATCGAGAACCTGCGCATCCCGGTGATCTGCGCCATCCAGGGCGGCTGCATCGGCGGCGCGGTGGACATGGTCACGGCCGCCTGCATCCGCTACGCCACGGTCGACGCGTTTTTCTGCATCCAGGAAATCAACATCGGCATGGTGGCCGACGTGGGCACGCTGCAGCGCCTGCCCAAGCTGATCCCGTTCGCGGTGGTGAAGGAAATGGCCTACACCGGGCGGCGCCTGCCGGCTGCCCGGGCGCTGGCGTATGGGCTGGTGAACGAGGTGTTCGACACACCCGAGGCCATGCTGGCCGCGGCGCTGCAATGCGCGAAAGAGATTGCGGGCAAACCGCCGATCGCGATCTGGGGCACCAAGCAGGCGGTGGGCTACGCGCGCGACCACTCGGTGGAAGACAGCCTGCGCCAGATGGGCTGGCTGCAGGGCGCGATCTGGAGCAATGCGCATGTGCGCGAGTCCATCATGGCCATGAAGGAAAAGCGCGCCGGCGACTTCACGCCGCTCTCGCCGCTGCAGTCGTTCAAGGCGCTGGGCTGAACGACCGCGGCATGTTCACGGGGCGCAGTTGCCGCCTCGGGACACCGTGCCGTCCTTGCATTCGGTCAGGATGTCATCGTCGCGCGACGGACGCGGCTTGGCCGCGGGCTGCACCGACGGCGGCGTCACGCGGGCGGACGCCGGCCCCCTGGCGTACACGATCTGCTTCGTGCCGTTGCCACACGAGCCCACCACCTCACCCACCACGGCCGCGCCCGCGTCCACCGTGGTCACCGAAAAGTTCGTCACGCCGGTGGCGCTGATCTGGGTCTCGATCTTCGCGCGCAGCGGCTCGCAGTTGTCGGCCCAAGCGGCACCGCTGGCGAGCAGGGCCGCAAAGACAGGGAAGGAACGTTTCAACATCGGATTCGGGGCCCGCGCCCGGTCTGCAAAAAGGCGAGTCTACCGATGACCGGCCGCGAGGGCCAGATGGCATCCCGCACTCACGCCGCCAACAGCGCCTCCAGCCGCTGCAGCCCGGCCACCACCTGCAGACAGGCCTCGGCCGCCTCGGTGCCCTTGACGGCGAAGTGGCGCAGGAAGTACTTGCGGTGCTCGGCATGTTCGTGGAAGTGGTGCGGCGTGAGCACGGCCGAGATCATGGGCACGCCGGTGTCGAGCTGCACGTCCATCAGCGCCTGCACCACGGTCTGCGAAACGAAATCGTGGCGGTAGATGCCACCGTCCACCACCAGCGCGCTGCCCACCACGGCGGCGTAGCGGCCCGAGCGCGCCAGGCGCTGGGCGTGCAGCGGGATTTCAAACGCGCCGGGCACGTCGAACACGTCGATGCTGGCCGACCCGAAACCGGCGCTGGCCATGGTCTCGAAGAAGGCGTCGCGGGCCTGGTGCACGATGTCGGCGTGCCACGAGGCCTCGACAAAAGCGAAGCGCAGACCCGGCGGCAAGGCGGGCAGTGGCGCAGCGGGGGAAGAAGGAACGGAAGCAGCGATGAAAACTGTCTGATTCATGGTGGCCTCATGGCAAAGAGGGTGGCACAGAATCAGGGCGCACAAGCACACGCGCCCACGGCGGCGCAACAGCACCGCCCGGGCAGCATGCTCGCGCTCTCTTGCATCCGGACTGTGACCGTCGGTCCCGGGATCTCACCAGGTCTGCTGACCCTGCGCACCGAGATGCGCAGGCGCTCGCGGCACTCGTGCGGTCGTGGTGGAACACCACGCCGCCATCACCGCCGGTGGGGACTTTCACCCCGCCCTGAGAACGCTTGTCGCCCGGCACGGCGGCCGGGCTCCGGCATTGTAGGCAGACGCGTCGCGCCCGCCTGTCGCATCAGTTCCGTTTGAGCACCTTGGCCACGGGGTTGTGCCGCAGGCGGAAGGCGTCGGGCATGCCAGAGCCGAGCAGGGGCCGCAGGTAAAGGCGGAAAGCGTCGGTCACGTCGGTACCGCTGGGGGCGATGAACTCGTCTTCCATGGTGCGGGTCTTGCCGGCCACGGCATCCAGCGGCAGCAGCTCGTAGTCGGCCGAATAGAAACCGGTGCGCTTGATCGCCACCGAGCCGTCGACCTGGCCCCACATGGCGAACTGCACCGCTTTTTCGCCCACCTCGCGCGCCTCGCGCTGGTCCACGTCGCTCACGCAGCCGATGAAGCTGCGCTGCAGGTAGCCAAAGGTGTCGCCGCGCACGCGCTTGATGCCAAGCTTGGCCTTGATCTCTTCGCACAACAGATCGGCCAGCGCGCCGGTGCCCGAGAGCTGCACGTTGCCATGCGCGTCCTTCTCCACGTCTTTCGCCAGCTGGGTGATGATGGGCTGGCCCGAGGCGTCGTGGATGCCCTCGCTCACCGCGATCACGCAGCGGCCATGGCGTTCGACCATGGTCTTCACGTCGGCCAGGAACCGCGGGATCTCGAACACCCGCTCGGGCACGTAGATCAGGTGCGGGCCATCGTCTGGAAACTTCTTGCCCAGGGCCGACGCGGCGGTAAGGAAGCCCGCGTGCCGCCCCATCACCACGCCCACGTACACACCGGGCAGCGAGGCGTTGTCGAGGTTGGCGCCGGCAAAGGCCTGGGCCACGAAGCGCGCCGCCGAGGGGAAGCCCGGCGTGTGGTCGTTGCCAACCAGGTCGTTGTCGATCGTCTTCGGGATGTGGATCGAGCGCAGCGGGTAGTTGGCCTTGCGCGCCTCTTCGCTCACGATGCGCACCGTGTCGGACGAGTCGTTGCCGCCGATGTAGAAGAAGTGCTCGATCTCGTGCGCCTTGAGCACCTTGAAAATTTCCTGGCAGTACTTCAGGTCGGGCTTGTCGCGTGTGGAGCCCAGCGCCGAGGCCGGGGTACAAGCCACCGCTTCGAGGTTGTGGCTGGTCTCCTGGGTGAGGTCCACGAACTCTTCGTCCACAATGCCGCGCACGCCGTGGCGCGCGCCGTAGACCAGCTTCACGTTCTGGAAGCGCCGTGCTTCCAGCGCCACGCCCACCAGCGACTGGTTGATGACGGCGGTGGGGCCGCCGCCCTGGGCAACGAGGATTTTTCCGGATGGCATGGGTCTGCTCCTTCGATGGCTTCGTCGAGAGAAAAATGGCGCCGTGCGCCAATGCCGAGGCATCGACGGCCAATATAGCCCAGCACGCTGCGGCCCGCGACCCGCGCCGGATACCCCACGATCCGATGGGCCGAACGGGAGCGTACGATGTGCGCTCTCGCCCCCGAAACCCGCACGCCGAACGCCCACATGCCCATGTCTTCCGACGCGTTTTCCTACTCCGGCAACGAGCTGGAGAATTTTGCCGCGGCGGTGCACTGGAAGGCCTACTGGGGCAGCGAGATTGCACCGTTCCTGGGTGACGAGGTGCTCGAACTCGGCGCCGGGCTGGGCGCCACCGCCAGGGCCTTGAACCACCGGCCGTACCGCAAATGGGTGGGGCTGGAGCCCGACGTGGGGATGTGCCAGCAGGTCGAGCGCATGCTGGGCCAGGGCGAGCTGCCCGCCGGGTACGCCATCCGCAATGGCACGTCCTGCGATCTCGGGGCCGACGAGGTCTTCGACACCATTCTGTACATCGACGTGCTCGAACACATCGAACACGACCGCGAGGAGTTGCAGCGGGTGGCCCGCCATCTGGTGGACGGGGGCCACATCGTCATCGTGGCCCCGGCGCACAACTTCCTGTACACCGAGTTCGACCGCAAGATTGGCCACCACCGGCGCTACAACAAGGCGCTGCTGCGTGCTGCCGTGCCGGCGCCATTGCGCATTCGGAAGATGCACTACCTCGACAGCGTGGGCATGCTCGCGAGCCTGGCCAACCGGCTGGTCCTGAAATCGGACTCCCCCAGCGCCGGCCAGATCCGGCTCTGGGACTCGGTGATGGTGAGGGCTTCGCGCTGGGTGGTGGACGCCCTGACCCTGCACAGGCTGGGCAAGAGCATCGTCTGCGTTCTGGAAAAGGAAACCCCGAGCGCCCAGGCATCGCCTTGAAGCCCGGCGGGCAGGCGGTGCGGCCCAGGTGCAACGCGCGCCCCAAAAAACCAGAAAGCCGCGACCCTGGCGGGGCGCGGCTTTCAAACCGTGGCGTTGAACCCGGGTCAGACCATGCCGGCGCGCACCATGGTGGCCCGCAGCGCGGAGAAGTCGCGGTCCACGAACTCGTCGAAGGCCTTGCCCGTGAGCAGCGCGGGCGTCCAGTTGTTCTTCTTCAGCGCTTCGGCCCAGGCCTTGCTCTTGGTGGCCTTGACGATCATCTCGGTGAGCGCGTCGCGCTGCGCCGGCGTGATGTCCGGTGCGCCGTACACGCCGCGCCAGTTGCCGATCTCCACGTCGATGCCCTGCTCCTTGAGCGTGGGCACGTTGATGCCCGCCACGCGCTGGCCCGAGGTGATGCCCACGGCCTTCATCTTGCCGCTGTCGATGTATTGCTGGAATTCGCTGTAGCCGCTGCCGCCCACCGTGACGTTGCCGCCCAGGATGGCCGCCGTGGCCTCACCACCCCCACGGAAGGGCACGTAGTTGATCTTGGCCGCGGGCACGCCCACCGACTGCGCGATCTGCGCGGCCGCGATGTGTTCGGTGGAGCCGCGCGAGCCGCCGCCCCATTTGACGCTGCCGGGGTCTTTCTTGAGCTGTTCGACCACGTCTTTCATGCTCTTGAAGGGCGAGTTGGCCGGCAGCACGAACACGTTGTATTCGGTGGTCAGGCGCGCGATGGGCGTGAGCTGGGTGATCGACACCGGGGGTTTGCCGGTGATCAGGCCGCCGAGCATGACCGCGCCCATGACCATGAGGGCGTTGGGGTCGCCCTTGCTGGCGTTGTAGAACTGGGCCAGGCCGATGGCGCCGGCCGCGCCGCCCTTGTTTTCGAAGGTGACCGAGGAGGCCACGCCGGCGTCGCGCAGGGCTTCGCCCAGGGCGCGGCCGGTGCCGTCCCAGCCACCGCCCGGGTTGGCGGGGATCATCATCTTGATGTTGGCGTTGGCCCAGGCCAGGTTGGGCAGGGCTCCAGCGGCGGCCATGGCGGCCAGGGACTTCAGGAAGGTGTCGCGACGCATGCTTGTCTCCTTGGGGAGTGATTGGACAGGGGAATGATCTGGCCGCAAGCTGTCACTTCGCTGTCCAACCGCTCAGGACAAACCCTTACCGCGACACCCGGCGGGCACACGGGTCGATGTACATTGCCATCGCCACTTGCGACACGCCCGACCGCGCCACCAGAAGCACTGCGCCGCCCTCCACACCCCGCCACATCCCCCATGAAGACCTTCCACAACCCCCACCACGCCCTGCACCAGGGCCAGCAGGAGATGTTCCGCGGCCGCATGGTGCCTTGTCACGAAGTGCCCGCACGGCTGGACTTCGTGTTGGCCGAACTGCAGCGCCGCCCGCTGGGTGCGCTGGACACCCCATTGGTTGACGAGGCCACGCTGGACGCCGCCATTGCCCGCGTGCACAGCGCGCGCTACACACGGTTCCTCGCCAGCGCCTGGGACGAGTGGGTGGCCATGGACCCGGCGAACGCGCAGCGCGACGCCCTGCCCTCGGTGTGGCCGCTGGGCAATCGCCACGGTTTTCGCAACGACGTGCTGCCGCAAAACTTCGCGGCGCGCCTGGGCCTGTTTGCCTTCGACTCGGGCTCGCCGCTGATGGCCGGCACCTGGGCCGCGGCGCGTGGCGGCGCGGCCTGCGCGCTGGCCGCGGCGCACGAGGTGCTGGGCGGTGCACGTGCGGCGTTCGCGCTCACGCGCCCGCCGGGCCACCACGCCGGGCCGGACTTCCTGGGCGGCTACTGTTTCCTGAACAACGCGGCCATTGCCGCTCAGGCGCTGCGGGATGGCGGCCAGCAGCGCGTGGCGGTGCTGGACGTGGACTACCACCACGGCAACGGCACGCAGACCATCTTCTACGAACGTGCCGACGTGCTCACGGTCTCGATCCACGGCGACCCGGTGACCGAGTACCCGTTCTTCCTGGGCCATGCGGACGAGCGTGGCGCCGGGACCGGTGAAGGCTTCAACCTCAACCTGCCGCTGCCGCGCGGCACCCACTTCGCCACCTGGCGCGCCGCGCTGGGCCAGGCGCTGGACGCGGTGAAAGCCTTCAATGCCAACGCGCTGGTGGTGCCCATGGGCCTGGACACTTTCGAAGGCGACCCGATCTCGGGCTTCACGCTGCAAAGCGGCGATTACTTCGCCGTGGGTGAGGCGCTGGCCGGCGCCGGTCTGCCCACGGTGTTCACCTTCGAAGGCGGCTACGCGGTGGACGCGGTGGGCACCAACGCGATGAACCTGCTCGAAGGCTTCAACCGCGCCTGATGAGCCCCCACGCTCCGCCGCTGCGCGGGTCGCTGCCCCCCGAGGGGGCTGATCCGCCTTGGGACGGCCCGGCGGCGGATCTGACCGGCCTCACTGCCGCGCGGTGCGCACGTTGGCCGGCGGCAGTTGCGGATGGCTGGCGCGCCAGGGGTTGATGTCGAGCCCGCCGCGGCGTGTGTAGCGCGCGTACACCAGGAGCTTGGCGGGTTTGCAGCGCGCCATGATGTCCATGTAAATGCGCTCGACGCACTGCTCGTGGAATTCGTTGTGGTTGCGGAAACTCACGATGTACTGCAGCAGGCCAGCCTGGTCGATCTGCGGACCGCTGTAGCGGATCTGCACGCTGCCCCAGTCGGGCTGGCCCGTGACCAGGCAGTTGCTCTTGAGCAGGTCGCTGACCAGGGTCTCTTCCACCGGTTTTTCGTCGAACGCGGCCGTGAGCAGCTCGGGCGCGGGCTGGTACCGGCTGCACTCCACGTCCAGCCGGTCGATGCACAGGCCGTCGAGTTCGTGCACCGGTTCGCAATCGAACAGCTCGGGCAGCAGCACCCGCACACCGGCGCTGGCCTGCACCGGACCGCCGTGCCAGATGGCCGCGCTCACGTCCGCGCGGATGCGGTCGCGCACCGCGTCGGCGCTGGCAAACACCGTGTTGTTGAAGCTGTTGAGGTAAAGCTTGAACGACTTGCTCTCGACGATGTGCGTGCTCTCGCAGGGCACGGTGATGTGCGCCAGCGCCACCTGCGGCTTGCCCTTGGGGTTGAGCCAGCTCAGCTCGAACGCGGTCCAGAGATCGGCGCCGAGAAAAGGCACGCTGCCGCTGATACCAATCTCGCGCCGCTTGGGTTCGCGCGGCAGGGGGAACAGCAGCGAAGCGTCGTACTGGTCAATGTAGGCCGAGGCCTTGCCGAGTTGGGAGTGTTCGGGGGAGTTCTGGTTCATTTCAAATGTCTTCCATATTGAAGCCGATCGGCGACGCACGAAGCGGCGCCAACCCGGGAACACCGCGGAACCGGCTTTGCCGGGCCGCTGGTGTTGCCCCCTTGAGGGGAGAAGCGCCGCAGGCGCTGCGGGGGTGTTTCACACGAACTCGCGCTCGCGCAGCCATTTGGTGGCCACCCACTTCTCGCCCTCGATCACCGGTGCGCCACCGTGCAGGGTGCGGGTGGCCGGGTGCGGCCGGTCGTAGCTGAAAAACACCGCGTTGCCACGCACCGGCGCCACCTCCAGGCCCACGTCCGGAAAGATGGTGCCACCGCCCCGCGTGGGCTCGTTGAGGTACATCAGCAGCGTGGCCACGCGCTGCCCGCCCCGTTTGAGGATGGTCGGCGTGCCCGGTTCGACGGGGTCGAAATAGTCGTAGTGCGGCTTGTATTCGGCCCCGGGGCGGTACTGCAGCACCTGGATGCCTTCGCCGTTTTCCAGCGGCCAGCGCAGCAGGCGCGCGATGCGCTGCTCGATGCGGGTCACCAATTCGCCCTCGCCCCGGTTGAAGAACATGCCGTGGCTGGTGCGGTCGGGGTTGAGCTCTTCGCCGCCGGTGCGCGTCTCCACGGTGAGCGAGCGCGCCAGACGGGGCCGCGCGGCCTCCACCAGCGCATCGCACTCCTCGGCGCTCAGCAGACCGCCGAGCAGCACCACGCGCGGCAGGCCCAACGTCGCAATCACATCCACCCAGCGGTCGCCGGCGTCGATGCGGCGCGGCGACTGCGTGAGGTCCAGCCCGGGCATGCGTTCGCCCGCGCCGCTCGCCGGGCCCGCTGCCAGCGCGGCAGAGTTCGGGGCCCGCGCGCGCCGGGTCTGCAGCGCGCCGTCCAGCGCCGACGTGGCCAGGTCCTCTTTCCAACCGGCCTGGACCATGGCCTCGATCACCGCTTCGGGCAGGTGACCGAGGCGGATCTGCTCGGCGACCCACTGGCGCAACTCGGGGGTGATGGACTGCTGGCTCATGGCGTTGCTTCGAGCGCTCGGACGCTCATGCCTTCTGGTCGCGGCGGAACACCAGCCGGTCGGCCTCGGACGCGGCGGGCACGAAACGGTACCCCTCCAGATCAAACGCCTTGAGCTGCTCGGGCGTGCTCAGGCGGTGCTTCACCGCGTAGCGCACCATCAGGCCGCGTGCGCGCTTGGCGAAGAAACTGACGATCTGGTAGCCGTCGACCTTGCGCTCCTCGAACACGCAGCTGACCACGCGCGGCTGCAGCGCGCGGCGGTCCACCGCCTTGAAATACTCTTCGCTCGCCAGGTTGATCACCACCGGGCTCTTGTCGGCCCGGGCGCGCTGGTTCAGGTAGTCGGCGATCTGGCTGCCCCAGAACTGGTAGAGGTTCTTGCCCCGGGGTGTGACGAGGCGCGTGCCCATCTCCAGCCGGTAGGGTTGCATGCGGTCCAGCGGGCGCAACACGCCGTAGAGGCCACTGAGGATGCACAGGTGCTGCTGCAGCCAGTCGAGTTCGGCCTCGCCCAGGCTCTTGGCGTCCAGGCCCCCGTACACGTCGCCGTCAAACGCCAGCACCGCCTGTTTGGAATTTTTCGCGGTGAATTTCGGCACCCAGGCCTGGTAACGCGCCGCGTTCAGGCCCGAGAGCTGGTCCGACAGGCTCATGAGATCGGCGATCTGCTGCGGCGACTTGTCGCGCAACACGTCGATGAGCTCGGACGACTGCTTCACGAACAGCGGCTGGGTGTGCGTGGCAACGTGGGCCGGCGTCTCGTAGTCGAGGGCCTTGGCGGGGGAAATGAGGAACAGCATGGGCTGAATTCTGGCACGTGCCACCACGCTGTTTTCGGCAAGGCCGAGATCACCCTCGGTTGGCAGCGCATTCTTGAATGGGTGCTGCCCCACAGCGGTCAGCCGGGGCACGGCATTCGCCTGATGGAAGAAGTGGGCCGCCTGCTGGGCGCCTGGCTCAAAACGGCCCGCGCCCGCGCTGAACAACCCTGAACGCGAAAAGCCCGGGCCTTGAATCGGCTCAGTTGGCACACCGCCGGGTCAGGTTTCAGAATTCAAATTTGCCAGGGACAACACCACCCGAAACCCAATGCTGTCGTCCCAGACATCGGGAGGATTCCAGCTGCGAAACGAAGCGCGCGCGAAGCCGGCTGCGTCGCCCCACGAGCCACCGCGCAGCGCCGGACGATCCGACTCGGTCCATTTTTCATGGGTTTTTAGCCAGTCCTGGCCGGGCTCGGTGTGGGTCGCCGGATTTTCGCTGCGGGCCAAGCGCTGACAACCCAGATGCAGGGGCTCGGACGTGTACAGGTTGTCCTGCCATTCCAACAAGTTGCCGTGCAGGTCGTGGATGCCCAGCGCATTTGGCGCAAAGCAGCCCACAACGCTGCACGAGCCAATGCCGGAGCCATGAATGTTGGCCAAGCGGTGAACATCGTCGTCTTCGGCAAGACCACCGGGGTACTGGTGATGATCGCTGGTGTGATCCTCGTCCCCAAAGCGCGCCACCCGCTCCCACTGCCATTCGGTGGGCAAGCAGGCTACAAACCCCCTGAGATCGCCCGTCAACCTGGGTTGCAGCTGTGCCGTGAGCCAGCGCGCGTAGGCGCGCGCCTCGAACCAATTGACGCCCCACACCGGCTGGCTGGGAGAGCGCAACTGTTCTTTCCACCGCGTGGGCTGTGTGCGTTGCTCCTGGGTGCGCTCGTCCAGCCATTGGCGCAAGTCGGGCTCGTTGGTTTCAGACGCCCATTGCATGGCCTTCCAGGCCCGGCCCTGCTCATCCCACCAGTCCTTGTTGGTGTAGCCGCCGTCGTCTACAAAGTGCTTGTATTGGCCGACAGTGGTAAGAAAGCGCGCCATGTAGAAAGGGTTCTTGAGCGTGGCGGTGTTCGGCGGGTTGTCCGAATCGTGTTCTGAACCGATGCCAAAGTCTTTTTCAGGTTCGACCCTCACGAAACCCTTGATCGGCTCCTGGCTGGTGGCATCTTCGTTGGCGGGCCATCGCTCGGTGGGCAAACCCGGAGCGTCCTTGTCGAACCGCTTGTCAAAGCCCCAACGGCTTTGAAGCTCCCAAAAGTGGGCTGAGGCACTGGGATTGTCCAGACCCACGGCTGGCGAGGGTGTCTCATACGACCCCTGGAACAACTCCAGAATCTCAGCCCATACCAGTCTGTCGCCTCCCGCAATGGCTTCGTCCAGTTGAAGGAGTGCATGCAATATGTTGGCGCGTTCCGTTGCCAGCGCCCGGCTTATGCCCTCACCCTCAAAAGCAGTGGTCACCTCTGAAACAATGTAGAACCGCTTGCTGATCAGCTCCATCAGCCCCTGCACCGTCTGGCGACTGAGGAACGCATCTTCGGGCACGTCGTGCCGCGCGAGGATGTTGGCGCGAACTGGCGCCTCGTCAAACACCATGTCGTCAAAGAAGGCTTCCAATTGGTGGACCCGGTGGCGGTAAGCGCGGGGTTCGTCGGCTTTACGCTCGACCTTTTCGGTCAACAGGCTCAGGTAGGGCCGCAACACCACGGCCGCCGGGTTCTGGCCGGTGTGCTGCAACTCCGCTGCCAGGACCTGAAACAGCTTGACCGGGTCAAACACGTTGCGGTGCAAGGCACGGTGTTCCAGCAGCAGCCGCACCAGCGGCAGGCGGATGTTCTGTGCGTTGGCCCGCTCGCGCGGCTTGTCCCAGTGCGTGGCAATGTCGCTGGACAAGCGTTCCATGAGCCCAGTCAGGCCGCGCTCGTTCTGGATCAGGGCGGCGCGCCGCTTGGCCACTGGTGGCACCACCCAGTCGCACAGATCGGCATCCGACACGTGGTGCCCCAAGGGCTGAGAGGCGTTTGGCGCAAACGCGGACAGGAAAGTGGAGAACGCCTCGGGTCGGCGGCGCAGGAAGCGGTACAGCTCGGGCGCAAACAGTTGCAGCAGAACCAAGGCAATCACCACGCGCGGATCGAGCTGACCACCGTAGCGCCGATCAATGGCACGCCGCCCGACGGTATCGGTGACGTCGGTGAGTTGCTTCATCAACTCCACAAGCCGTATCAGCTTGCGCGGGACAAAGTGGTCAAAGCAGCTCAGCACCAAGGGCAGAAGATCGAGTTGCTGCCCTGCGTCTATCCCCCGAACACGAAGGACTTCCTCGCCGTCTTCTTTTGACCCCGTTTTGGTGACCACGGAAGGCGCGTCGAACCAGCGACGCTGTGCGTCTGGCTGAATAGCGGCTTCGTGTCGACGCACGAACAACATTGCCTGCCGCGCCGTGAGCGGAGGCAACCGAAACGGCAGGTGAACGATCTTCTCCAGATACTCAAACCCGGTGATGGGCATTTCGGGCTTCTTGTTGACCAGTGCGTAGTCTTTGTAGCGGTGCCCGATGCCCCGCTCGACCACTTCCTCGTCCAGCGCGAGCACGAAGGCGAAGCTCTCCAGGTTGAAGACGGTCTTGATGAGTTCCAGGGTTTCGACGGCTTTTTCGGGCAGGCAGCGGTCGAGGTCGTCGATGAAGATGACGAAGTTGATCCTGGCGGTAGGGTCAAACTTCAATGCCCCAATGGCTTCAGCCCGCTTTCCAGGCCGAGTCAAGGTGAGCATGACGTTGTGGAAGTTGTAATAGAAGCGGCCTTCGGAACTGAACTTGAAATCACGCAACCAGTCAGCGTCGTCTGGCCTCTTGAGCCACTTGGCTAGCCATCCCGCCGTTTTGAAACCCACCGAGGCGCCTGCCGCCGTGGCCGGATCGACCATCGCAAAGTCCGCCACCGTGGCCTTGTAAATTTGCTCAAACCCCTTCACCAAATTGGGCAATGCACCGACGCTTGCAGCCCAGACTTTTTCAGCCGCCTGCTCAGCCTTCTCCGGCATCGTCTGCGCCTTGGGAATGCTGTCGCGCAAGGCTTGAATGATGTGCAACAACAGGGGAACCAGCAGGTGCGGCTCGTGTTCGTATTTCCAGGGCTGAAATAGCACCGGGACCGTCAAACCAAAGCCTGGGTCACCGAATCCACCTTCTGCGCCGCTGCGACTGCGCGACCGTTGAGCTTGGAAATCCGCAGCAAGGTCAAAGGTTTGCTTTAAGAGCGTGGACTTCCCTGCCCCCCATTCGCCAAAGATGCCAACGACCAAGGGGTCGTCGCCCGGCGCTTTTCCTGTGGCGAGGTCTTTGTCCAGCGCAGCCTGAATCCGCGCCCACAGCGTCCGCGCATAAACGCCGTAGCCCAGGTAGTCGCCGTTGTCTTTCTCGGTGTCGTCTGCCATCCTGCCGCCCCTTGAATCGTTCGGGGCATTGTGCAGCAGGGCCTCAGCGCAGCTCGTGCACCAGAGCGTTCACTTCTTCGTCGCTGAGGCCGCGCGCAGGCGGCAGCAGTTCCCCTTGAGCCCGCTCGCGCCAACTCTCGAACCAGGCAGCCGCTTCTGCCAGCTGTTGTTCCGCCGCTGAAGGGACTTCTAGCTGGTCCGGTTGAGTCACTTCAAATCCCCCGCCAGGCTGGCCAGGGTTTCCATGGGGATCTGCGTGTGGGCGGGGTAGTTGGTGTGGTCGCAGCCCAGTTTGACCGCACCACCGGCCTTGACCGAGGCGCACATGGAGGGCGTGAGCTCGAAGCGCACGAAGTGCACGGCCGAGGTCTTTTCGTCGTTCTCGCGGTCCAGGTCTTCGTCGGCGATGGCGTAGACACGGGCCTGGCCGTCGACCTCGACGAACAAGCGGTCTTCCACGCCGATCAGGCGGGCCAGCTCGCGCTTGCGCTCGTTGACGTCGGTGTACTCGATCATCACCGTGGCCTTCCAGTTGCTGCCATCGGGCACCAGCGGCGCATAGGCCTCGATCTCCTGCTGGATGCCCTCTTCCTCGAAGATCTTTTCGATGCGCAGCATCTCCTGGATCTGGTAGCGGATGGTGGTCTCGCTCTCGAACTGCAGGTTGATGTGCTCGCCCAGCTGCACGCTGCGCAGCTTGCGGTGGGCGATGACCTCGGGCTTGTGCGCCTTGCGCCACTTGCTGTAGGCCTCCAGGCTCATGAGGCTGTCGGTGGTGATGTGTCCGGTGAGTTGCATGTCTTTTTTCTCCGATGGCGCCGTTGTCCTGAATGGGGATCTGACCCCGTTTCACTTACTTCAGGCCGTAGGCGCGCGCGACCAGCGACAGCGGGTGCTGCAGCTCCGGCGCGCCCAGGCCGTTGACTTCAAACCCCTGGGCGATGTGGTGACCGCCGAGCGGGCAGTCGGAGCTGATGAAGTCGGGTTTGGCGCCGTCCTTCATGGTGGCCATGGCCTTGAACACCGGCTTGCCGATCTTCATGGCCTGGTGGTGGTGGGCCTTCTTCACGCCGAAGGTGCCGGCGTGGCCCGAGCAGCGCTCGATGGTGTTGAGCGTGGTGCCGGGAATCATCTTGAACATCTCCTCGGTCTTGCGGCCGATGTTCTGCACCCGGCCGTGGCAGGGGATCTGGTAGCTCACGTTGCCCAGCGGCTGCGGGAATTCGGTCTTCAAGAGACCGTCGCGCTTGCGCGCCATGAGGTATTCGAACGGGTCCCACAGGTGCTCCTTCACGAGCTGCACGTCGGCGTCGCCCGGGAACATGAGCGGGATCTCCTGCTTGAACATCAGCGCGCAGCTCGGCACCGCGGCGAGGATGGCGTAGCCGTCTTTCGCGTACTTCGCCAGCACCGGAATGTTGGCTTCCTTGCTGGCCTGCACCGAGTCCAGATCGCCCAGCTCCAGCTTGGGCATGCCGCAGCATTTTTCCTTTTCGACGATCACGTACGGGATGTCGTTGTGGTTCAGGATCTTGAGCAGATCAAGCCCAATGCCGGGTTCGTTGTAGTTGATGTAGCAGGTGGAAAAGATCGCCACCTTGCCCGGTGTCTTTTCGCCATCCACCACGTTGGACGAAGTGGCCTGCGGCGTGCCGGAGCGGAATTTTTTCGTGGCCAGCTCGGGCAGCCAGGCGTTCTTGTCCACCCCGGCCACGCTTTCCATGACGCTGCGCATGGCCTTGGTCTTGTTCACCGCGTTGGCCACCTGCACCACGACGGGAATGCCGGCGAACTGACCGTGCACGTCGGTGGAGGCGAGGAAACGCTCGGCCAGCTTCACCCCACCCTGCTTGAACTTGATGGCCTTGGCGCGCAGCATGGTGTGCGGGAAGTCCACGTTCCATTCGTGCGGCGGCGTGTACGGGCACTTGGTCATGTAGCACAGGTCGCACATGTAGCACTGGTCCACCACCTTCCAGTAATCGGACTTGGCGACACCGTCCACCTCCTGGGTCGAACTCTCGTCGACCAGATCGAACAGGGTGGGAAACGCGCCGCACAGACTCACACAGCGCCGGCAACCGTGGCAGATGTCGAAGATGCGCTCCAACTCGACAAAGCACTTTCCTTCATCGTAAAAGTCGGGCCCCGTCCAGTCGAGCGCATGCCGCGTCGGTGCCTGCAGGTTGCCTTCGGTCGCCATGTCTCTTCTCCTCGTCTGTGCGGGTTGGATCGTGGGTTTTTGAAAGCGCTCGAAAAATTAAAAACGCTTTCAAAAACGGCGTCCGGAGAGAAGTCCCAGAACGCCGCGGAACCGGCTCCGCCGGGCCGCCAGCGTTGCCCCCTTGAGGGGGTCGCGCGCAGCGCGGCGGGGGTGTTTCAGACCGTCAATCCACCAATTCATTCAGCGCCTTGGTGTAGCGGTTCGCGTGCGAGCGCTCCGCCTTGGCCAGGGTCTCGAACCAGTCGGCGATTTCGTCGAAACCTTCTTCGCGCGCGGTCTTGGCCATGCCCGGGTACATGTCGGTGTACTCGTGGGTTTCGCCGGCCACGGCCGATTCCAGGTTCTGGCGTGTGGGGCCGATGGGCAGTCCGGTGGCCGGGTCGCCCGACTGCTCCAGAAACTCCAGGTGGCCGTGCGCGTGGCCGGTTTCGCCTTCGGCGGTCGAGCGGAACAGGGCCGCCACGTCGTTCTGGCCTTCCACGTCGGCCTTGTTCGCGAAGTACAGGTAACGGCGGTTGGCCTGGGATTCGCCGGCGAAGGCGTCTTTCAGGCACTGCTCGGTTTTTGAACCTTTCAATGCAGCCATGGGGTATCTCCTGGTCGTGGTTGAAGAAACGCCCAGCGGAAGGCCAGGATCAGGCCAGGCCCGATGGGACCGGCAAACCTTACGCCCCTTGCAAGAGACCGTCTAATTGTTCTGGGCTATGTGACATATTGTTTGCATCTATGAAGGCGATAGCTTTGATAACAATTCTCAACATCATCGACAGCGCCACCGGAAACCCTCAAACTGACAGCACTTCACCACCCCTCTAGAATTTCGATGGGTTAAATCAATTACACATAGGTGAATATCAGGAGACCGCCATGACCACCGTCACCCCCTTGCCCCCGCCGGCCCCCATCCAGCAGCTTCACCACTACGCCTACCGCGCGCGCGACGCCGAAGAAACGCGCCACTTCTACGAAGACATCCTGGGCCTGCCGCTCTACCACATCATCCAGAGCGACTTCGTGCCCAGCACCGGCGAGTACTGCCCCTACACGCACTTCTTCTTCCGCCTGCAGGACGGTTCGTTCATCGCCTTCTTCGACCTCGGCGACGACGAGGCCGCCCTGCCCAGCCCGAACACGCCCAAGTGGGTCAACCACATCAGCTTTCGCGTCGATACGGTCGAAGAGCTGGAGAACACCAAGACCCGCCTGGAGGCCAGCGGCATCGAGGTGCTGGGCGTGACCGACCACCACATCTTCAAGAGCATCTACTTCTTCGACCCCAACGGCATCCGGCTGGAACTCACTGCCCAGCTGGCCAACGCGTTCGAGATGCTGGAAGACAGCAAGACCGCCCACGCCCGACTGGCCGCATGGAACGCGCGCAAGGAACAGTGGCGCCGCGAGCGCGCCGAGGGCAAGACCAGCGCACCGCTCAAGCCGCAGCAGAACGACCGCCCCGAGGTGGCGGCGCGCGCCCACACCCCCAACTGAGGCCGGAGCCCACCCATGAACAGCACGACCCTGGCCTACCGGGAAGCGGCCCACACCAACGGTTATCAGTACACCAGCGGCACCGGGTACGAGCTGCCGGAGTACCCGTTCGTGCCGCCGCCCGAGCTGCACAGCGGCACCACGGTGCGCCACCCGTTGGTGATCGCCGGGGGCGGCATCACCGGGCTGACCATGGCGTGTGCGCTGGCGCGCCTGGGCGTGCGCGCGGTGCTGATCGACGAGGACAACACGGTGGGCGTCAAGGGCGCTTCATCGCGCGGCATCTGCTACACGCAGAAGTCGCTGGAGATCTTCGAGCGCCTGGGCATCTACGAGCGCATCGCGGCCAAGGGCGTGCAGTGGAGCGTGGGCCGCACCTTCGCCGGCGCCGACGAGGTCTACAGCTTCGACCTGCGCCAGCAAGGCAGCTTCCACCTCTCGCGCCAGCCGCCGTTCATCAACATCCAGCAGTTCTACATCGAGGGCTTCCTGGTCGAGCGCATCCAGGAGCTCGGCCACGTGGAGCTGCGCTGGAAGAACCGGCTGGTGGGGTTCGAGCAGAACGAGGACTGCGCCACGCTCACGGTGGAAACCCCCGCCGGCAGCTACCGCATCGAAGCCGAACACGTGATCGACGCCACGGGCTCGCACAGCCCGCTGCGCCAGTGGCTGCAGGTGCCGTTCGATTCGCGCCGGGGCGACGACCGCTGGTGCATCGCCGACGTGCGCTTTTCCAGGCACCCGCCGGTGGAGCGCCACACCTGGATTGAAGCGCCGTTCAACGAGAACCGCGCGGTCTGGCAGCACCTGATGGCCGACGACGTCTGGCGCATCGACTACCAGATGGCGCCCGACAGCGACCCCGAGGTGGTGAGCCGCGAATCGGCCGTGCGCGAGCGGCTGGCGCGCCAGTTCGGTCCCGACGCGGCGGTGGAGATCGTCTGGGTCGGCCCCTACGCCTACCGCAGCGAATGCGTGCACGCCATGCGCCACGGCCGGGTCTTCCTGATGGGCGATTCGGCCAAGGTGGTGAGCCCGTTTGGCGCACGCGGCGGCAACACCGGCGTGGCCGATGCGGACAACCTGGCCTGGAAACTCGCCGCCGTCCTGCGCGGCAAGGCCGACGCCTCGCTGCTGACGAGCTACAACGACGAACGGCTGGAAGCCGCACAGCAGAACGTCTGCGTGACCAACCGCACCGCGCGGTTCCTGCGCCCGGCCGACGGCGCCGAGCGCCTGTTCCGCCAGGCCGCGATCGGTCTGGCCCGGCAGTTCCCGTTTGCCCGCTCGCTCATCAACACCGGCCGCATGGCGGTGGCCAACCCCTACAGCCATTCCAGCGCCTGCACCTACGCGCCCGGGGGCGGGGCCGGCCTGTCGGTGCAGAACGTGCGTTTTGCCTGGGCCGACGGCGGCCACGGCTGCGTGAACGACCTGCTCGACTGGGCCGTGGGCGATCTGCTGGTGCTGGTGTTTGGCGATGTGTCGGCGGCGGCCCTGCAACGCCTGCGCCGCCTGTGTTTCGACTCCCCCGTGCGCAGCGTGCAGGTGCTCGGCCCCGACGCCCCGGCCCAGGTGCTCGAACATGTGCGCGACCCGCAGGGCCACCTGCAGGGGGCCTGCCACGTGTTCGGCCACGCCTGGGCGCTGGTGCGGCCCGACGGCTACCTGGCCGCCACCGGCGAATCGGTCGACAGCCACCTGGTGTCGGCCATTGAGCGCTCCCTGGGCCTGCGCGGAGACACTCCATGAAACAGAACCCCCATTTCCAGGACGCCGACGCGTTCTACGAACAGCTGCTCGATGCCCACGCGGGCCTGAGCCGCGAAGAGGCCGAGCTGTTCAACGCCCGGCTCATCCTGCTGCTGGCCAACCAGGTGGGCGAAGCGCGCGTGCTGCGCGAGTGCATCGAAGCGGCGCGCCAGCTGCCCCCGGCCACCGCCTGAGCGCCAAGCGGCAGGGCCTTCAGGGCAGCGTGGACGGGCGCGGCATCCAGCCCAGGCTGTGGGCGTGCAGGCTCTGGATGTAGACCCGGTCGGCCGTTTCGGTCACGGCCGTGGTGTCCGGGTACTGGCCCGAGGGGTCCTGCCAGTCGGCCACGATGCGACCGTCCTCGGTGAATGCTGCCACGTGGCCGTAGGCCTTGGGCACGGGCCACAGCGAGCGCGGCAGGCGCAGCGTCATCTCGCGCAGCCAGGGCTTGGCCGCCATGTTGTCGATCACCGGGTTGCGGGGTTTGACCAGGCCCACCCAGAGGCGGCCGGCGTCGCCGCGCATCAGGTTGTCGGGGTAGCCCGGCAGGTTGTCGAGCAGGATGCGTGCGCCGCCCGTGGGGCCGCCGCTGAGGTCCAGACCGCGCGCCGAGGCGGGAATGGCCCAGATGCGGTAGCGCCCGGTTTCGGCGACGAACAGGGTCTGCTCATCGGCCGAGAGCGCGATGCCGTTGGCGAACGACAGGCCCTTGGCCACCAGCGCGGTGCGGCCATCGGCGTCGCCGTAGACCAGCACCCGGCCGGTGGCCGACTGCTCCAGGATGTCGAGCACGCTGGCCTCGAAGGTGCCGCCCCACTCGCGCGCGCCAAAGCGGGTGGAGGCGTCGGTGAAGAACATCTGCTGCGGTGCGGCCGGGTCGCGGCTGACCACCACCGCGTCGGCGTAGCGGATCGGGTCATCGCCCAGCCGGTCGCTCAACACCTGGACCTCGCCACCGGCGCCGATGCGCAGCAGCCCGCGCATGGCATCGGCCGCGATCAGGCGGCCCTCGCGGTCGAAATCGAAGCCCAGCACCCGGCCGCCGGTGTTCACGTGCGTCTGCAGGTCCGAGCCATCGGGGGCCATGCGCAGCACCTTGCCACTGACCACCGTGGTGTAGAGCCGACCGTCGGGGCCGATCCGCACGTGCTCGGGGCCTTCCTCGCCCCCCAGGTCGATCAGGCGCAGACCGGCCAGCCGGGTGTTCGCCGCATGCGCGCCCTGGTAACCCGGAGGCGCCAGGGGCGCCCAGCTCGCCGCAGCGATCGGCACCGGCCAGACCAGCAGATACACCACCAGCAGCGCCAGCAGCAGCAACAGAGCGATTCCAGCCTTCTTCATCGTGTGTCCCCCCGGGTGTGCGCGGCGCGGCCAGCGGGCCGGCGCCACAAGCGGGCCATTCTGCCCGATGGCGGTGCCCCGCCCGGACCGGCGCGGTCAGGTCTGACAGCGCCGGCGCGTGCCCGGCGGCGGCGCGGGCGGGCCCGTAAAATCGGGGGTTCCGCCGCCTGGCCCTGCCCTCCATGGGCCATGCTCGGCGCGGCAACCCTCCCCGGAACCAGCATGTCAAACACCCCCGATCAACCCGGCCTCAACAGCCTGTCCAAATCCTTTGAACCCACGGCCATCGAGGCCCACTGGGGGCCGTTCTGGGAACAGCAGGGCCACGGCGTGGCGGGCTACCGTGGCACGGGCGCGCCCAGGGAAGGCGCGCCGTCCTTCGCCATCCAGCTGCCGCCGCCCAACGTGACCGGCACGCTGCACATGGGCCACGCCTTCAACCAGACCATCATGGACAGCCTCACGCGCTACCACCGCATGAGCGGCGCCAACACGGTCTGGGTGCCGGGCACCGACCACGCCGGCATCGCCACCCAGATCGTGGTGGAGCGCCAGCTGCAGGAAAAAGGCATCAGCCGCCACGACATGGGCCCCACGCCCGCCGAAGCGCGCAAGAACTTCGTCGCCAAGGTCTGGGAGTGGAAGGAAGAAAGCGGCAACACCATCACCACGCAGATGCGCCGCATGGGCGATTCCGTGGACTGGAGCCGCGAGTACTTCACCATGGACGAGAAGCTCAGCAAGGTCGTCACCGACACCTTCGTGAAGCTGTACCAGCAGGGCCTGATCTACCGTGGCAAGCGCCTGGTGAACTGGGACCCGGTGCTGATGTCGGCCGTGTCCGATCTGGAAGTGGAAAGTGAAGAGGAAGACGGCTCGCTCTGGCACATTGCCTACCCGCTGGTCAACGGCAGCGGTCACCTGACCGTGGCCACCACCCGCCCCGAAACCCTGCTGGGTGACGTGGCCGTGATGGTTCACCCCGAGGACGAGCGCTACAGCGCGCTGATCGGCCAGTACGTGAAGCTGCCACTGTGCGACCGTGAGATCCCGGTGATCGCCGACGCCTATGTGGACCGCGAATTCGGCACCGGCGTGGTCAAGGTCACCCCCGCGCACGACGCCAACGACTACGCGGTCGGCCAGCGCCACCAGTTGCCCATCATCGGCGTGCTGGCGCTCAACGCCACCATCAACGACAACGCGCCCGAGAAGTACCGCGGCCTGGACCGCTTCGTGGCGCGCAAGGCCGTGGTGGCCGACCTCGAAGCCGCCGGCCTGCTGGTCGAGACCAAGAAACACAAGCTCATGGTGCCGCGCTGCGCGCGCACCGGCCAGGTGATCGAACCCATGCTGACCGACCAGTGGTTCGTGGCCATGACCAGCAAAGGCAATGAACACAACACCAGCGGCACCTCCATCGCCGACAAGGCGATTGCCGCCGTGCAGTCTGGCGAGGTGACCTTCGTGCCCGAGAACTGGGTCAACACCTACAACCAGTGGATGAACAACATCCAGGACTGGTGCATCAGCCGCCAGCTCTGGTGGGGCCACCAGATCCCGGCGTGGTACGACGCTGAAGGAAATGTCTATGTGGCCCGAAACCAAGAGGAGGCCGAGGAGCAGTTCTTGGAATTCAGAAACGTCCTAGCCGATGACGACTATGAAGAACTGACACACAAAGGTACAAGCAGCACAGCAGAGCGTCTTGCTCAATTCGATAAGCACGGCCTACGACGCGACGAAGACGTGCTCGATACTTGGTACTCCAGCGCCCTTGTGCCGTTCTCGACCATGGGCTGGCCAGAACAAGGCAACAGCGCCACCGACGACTACAACCTCTACCTGCCCAGCACCGTGCTGGTCACGGGCTACGACATCATCTTCTTCTGGGTGGCCCGGATGATCATGATGACGACGCACTTCACCGGCCGCGTGCCGTTCAAGCACGTCTACATCCACGGCCTGGTGCGCGACGCGCAGGGCCAGAAGATGAGCAAGAGCGAAGGCAACGTGCTCGACCCGGTCGATCTGATCGACGGCATCGCGCTCGCGCCCCTGCTGGACAAACGCACGACCGGCCTGCGCAAGCCCGAGACCGCACCCAAGGTGCGCAAGCAGACCGAAAAGGAGTTCCCCGACGGCATCCCGGCCTACGGCGCCGACGCGCTGCGCTTCACCTTCGCCGCGCTGGCCTCGCTGGGCCGCAGCATCAACTTCGACAGCAAGCGCTGCGAGGGCTACCGCAACTTCTGCAACAAGCTCTGGAACGCCACGCGCTTCACGCTGATGAACTGCGAGGGCCAGGACTGCGGCCTGCTGGAGCACACCCAGGCCGACTGCGACGTGGGCGGCAAGGCACACGGCTACCTGAGCTTCAGCCCCGCCGACCGCTGGATCGTCTCCAAGCTGCAGCGCGTGGAGGCCGAGGTGGCCCAGGGCTTCGCCGAGTACCGGCTGGACAACGTGGCCAACACGGTCTACGACTTCGTCTGGAACGAGTTCTGCGACTGGTACCTGGAGATCGCCAAGGTGCAGATCAACACCGGCAATGAGGCGCAGCAACGCGCCACGCGCCGCACCCTGATCCGCACGCTGGAGACCATCCTGCGCCTGGCGCACCCGGTCATCCCGTTCATCACCGAAGAGCTGTGGCAGAAGGTCGCGCCTGTGGCAGGCCGCGCCGGTGAGTCGGTGAGCGTGGCGGCCTACCCGGTGAGCCAGCCCGAGCGCATCGACGAGGCCGCCGAAGCGGCCGTGGCCAAGCTCAAAGGCCTGGTGGACGCCTGCCGCACCCTGCGCGGCGAGATGAACGTGTCACCCGCCACGCGACTGCCGCTGTACGTGCTGGGCGACACCGCCTTCATGCAGGCCAACGCTGCGGTGCTCCAGGGCCTGGCCAAGCTGAGCGAAGTCAAGGTCTTCACCGACGAGGCCGCCTGGGCCGCGGCGGCTCAGGCTGCACCCGTGGCCGTGGTGGGCGAGGCGCGCCTGTGCCTGTTCATGGAGATCGACGTGGCCGCCGAGAAGGCCCGTCTGACCAAGGAAGCCACCCGGCTGGAAGGCGAGATCGCGAAGGCGACGGCCAAGCTCGCCAACGAAGCCTTCGTGGCCAAGGCGCCGGCCGCGGTGCTGGAGCAGGAGAAGAAGCGCGTGGCCGACTTCGGCGCCACGTTGGCCAAGGTGCGCGAGCAACTGGCGCGGCTCGGGGCCTGAAAAACGGGACAGTCTGCGCCGCCGCCCGGCGGCGCGACTTCATCGCCGGGGCGGTTCGAATGAGCCCCACTGCGAGGGCGAGACCGAATGGGGATCGTCGTTTCCCGCGATGTCCAGGCTGTCCAGCAGGCCGAAGTCGCTGGCCCGGATGCCGGGGTCGCCACGGGTGGTCGAAGGCGTGAGCGTTTCATGCACGCGGTGGGCCACGTACCAGCTGGAGCGCAGCTTGGCCTCGCGTGTGTGTGAGCCCAGGCGCGGCGTGAGGTGCAGGTTGGGAATGCCGAACAGCGGCGAGCCTTCGGCGGCGAAGTTCGGGTTCGCCCCATCGAGCAGGCAGGCATCGATGCGGCCATCGGTCAGGGCGTGGGCCAGCGCCGCGGGGTCGAACAGGGAACTGCGGCTCACGCCCACCCAGAGCTGGCCGGGCTTGCAATGGTTCAGCACATGGTCATTGAGCCAGCCCCGAAAGCGCACGGCGTACACCACCTGCAAGGACACCGCGTCCGAGCGCGACAACAGCTCGGGCAGGGTGACCGGCTCCACGCCGATCTTGTCCCAGATCGGCGCGGCGTGGTGCACGGCCGGGTCGTAGCCCAGCAGGCGCACGCCCATCGCCTTGAGCATGGGCGCCAGGACGTGCGCCACCGGCGCCAGCCCCAGCAGGCCCACCGTGCTGCCGGCGAGCTCGCGCCCCATGCGCACCTGCGCGAGCTGGCGGCCCAGCAGCGCGCTGATCATGCCGCGGCGGTAGAGCATGAGCAGGCCGTAGAGCAGGTATTCGGCGTTGGAGCGCACCGTGGCGCTGCGCGCCTGGACCACCCGCACCTGGCGCCGGGCGCAGGCTTCGAGGTCGGTGTTGTCGCTGGAGATCTGCATGCGCGCGATCAGCAGCAGCTTGGGTGAAAAATCGAGGAACTCGCGGGACACCACCACGTGCGGCGGCAGCACGATGGCACGCGTTTTGTAGGTGTGCGTGCGCAGCTTGATCGGGTCGTCGCCCAGCTCGGGCCGGTAGCTGACGTCGTGGCGCTCCTGCAGCCAGGTCAGCGCTTCGGGGACCAGGGGATCAACCAGCAGGACGTCCATGGCGCAGGGCGGTGCGTGGGGTGCGGTCCGGGGGAGCCGCGGGCGGCTCAGCGGCGTTTGATCAGGGTGAAGTGATCACCACCCACCGTCTGCTGCTCCAGCAGCTCGTTGCCGGTCTGCTTGGCGAAGGCCTGGAAATCGCGCACCGATCCAGCGTCGGTGGAAATCACGCGCAGCACCTGACCGCTGTGCATGTCGGCCAGGGCCTTCTTGGCCTTCAGAATGGGCAACGGGCAATTCAGGCCACGGGCATCAAGTTCTTTGTCGGCGTGCATGGGGGGTTCCTCTGGATCGCTGATTCTAAGCCGCGCCACGGCCCGCCGGGACGGCGCGGGCGCGTGGCCCGCGGTGTTTCAGTCGGCCCGATCGACCGGCGCGGTGGTGGTGTCGGGCGGTGGCCAATCCATGAACGCTGGCTCGATGCCCCGGCTGCGCAGCCAGTCGGCCAGCGCCAGACCGGTACCGGCGTGCCAGCATTTGACCTGCTCGGGTGCCAGCAGCCGGTACTCCACCAGCTCGGGCGAAAGCCGGACCTCGCCCTGGGCCACGGCGTGGTAGGTGATGATGATCTGGTTCATGCGCTGGAAATCGTGCACCCCCACCAGCCGCAGCTCGGTCACGTCCAGGCTGGTTTCTTCGGCGATCTCGCGCCGTATCCCTTCCTCGGGCGTCTCGCCGGCTTCCATGAACCCGGTGATCAGGCCAAACATGCGGTGTTGCCAGGCGGCGTTGCGCGCCAGCAGGACACGGCCTTGCAGCTCAACAATGGCCGCCAGCACCGGCGTGGGGTTGTTCCAGTGCGTGAAGTCGCAGGCGGGGCAACGCAGCCGCTCCTTGAAACCGCCATCCTCCTCGGCGCCCGTGAGCCGCAGCGGGGTGGCACAAGCCGGGCAAAAGCGGAAGTCTGTCGTCATGCGATCAGGCCCCTCCCCGGATAGCCAAGGCCCCCAACCGTGGACACCGCCGGGCCGCCCTTCGACAAGCTCAGGACGGACGGCTGGTGTCGCCCCAGGGGAAGGCGCCGCAAGCACTTCGGAGCGAGCGTCATGTTATGCGGGGAACACGCCGGTGGACAGGTAGCGGTCGCCCCGGTCACAGACCACGAAAACGATGGTGGCGTGCTCCACCTGCTGCGCGATCTGCTGGGCCACCCAGCAGGCGCCGGCGGCGGAAATGCCACCGAAGATGCCCTCTTCGCGCGCCAGGCGGCGGCACATTTCTTCGGCATCGGACTGGCTCACGTAGACCAGCTCGTCCACCGCGCTCGGGTCGTAGATCTTGGGCAGGTATTCGGTCGGCCACTTGCGGATGCCGGGGATGCGCGAACCCTCACTGGGCTGCGCGCCGACGATGCGGATGGCGGGGTTCTTTTCCTTCAGGAAACGCGAGACGCCGGTGATGGTGCCGGTGGTGCCCATGGCGCTGACGAAGTGCGTGATGCGCCCGCCGGTCTGCTCCCACAGCTCGGGGCCGGTGGTCTCGTAGTGCACGCGCGGATTGTCGGCGTTGGCGAACTGGTCGAGCACCCGGCCCTTGCCCTCTTTCTCCATCTTGTCGGCCAGGTCGCGCGCGTACTCCATGCCGCCGCTCTTGGGCGTGAGCAGCAGCTCGGCGCCAAACGCCTTCATGGTCTGGGCGCGCTCGATCGACAGGTCCTCCGGCATGATCAGCACCATGCGGTAGCCCTTGATGGCCGCCGCCATGGCCAGCGCGATGCCGGTGTTGCCCGAGGTGGCCTCGATCAGGGTGTCGCCGGGTTTGATTTCACCGCGCTCCTCGGCGCGCCGGATCATGGACACCGCGGGCCGGTCTTTCACGGAGCCGGCCGGGTTGTTGCCTTCGAGCTTGCCCAGCACCACATTGCCCCGGGCCTGATTTTCCGTCGCGCCAATCCGCTGCAGCGCCACCAGCGGCGTTTTGCCGATGGCGTCTTCGATCGTTGGGTAGTTCATACGCCGCACTGTGCCATAATTTCCGTCTCCCAGATTCCAGCCCGGGTGGTGAAATTGGTAGACGCAGGGGACTCAAAATCCCCCGCCAGAGATGGCGTGCCGGTTCGATTCCGGCCCCGGGCACCACAAACAAGGTCAGACCACCTCACACGGTCGCAAGAACCCGCACGCTCTCCGGCGTTGCGGGTTTTTTCTTGCCCCATCGGCCATCGCCTCGAAACATGAACACCGGCGTCTGGTCGGTCATGCGCTGGCCGTTTGGCGCGACGGCCGTCTGGGTCGCTGGCTCTGAAAGCTGTGGCGCCTACCGCGCGATGGCCGCCCGGAAAGCGCACAGCGCCGGCGAACGCCACACAGCGAGGCCATAGGGACTGGAGCAGATCGCATGCTCGGGCGACGCATACAACCGCTGGGCGGACTGGCCCCAAGGCGTGCTTTGCACGCGCTCCTGCAGCCGCGTGAGGCCTTTGGCGCCCAGCGCGGCCGCGTTGTTCAAAGCCGGCAACCACTCCGCGGCGTCGGGGTAGAACGGTGACAGACTGCTGGCGCGGGCTTCGTCGTCGCCGGCCCAGTCCAACGCCCGGTCGAGCAGGGCCAGCGATTCGCGCGCGCCCGGGATGCCCTCCAGACCGGTCGCGGCCAGCAGCGCCAGCACGTTGGTGATCACGGTGCAGTCGACCATGTCCAGGCCCGCACCCGAACGGCTCCAGGTCGCGAACACGCCCACTTGCAGCCAGGGCGGGCGAAGCACGGGCAGCCGGGCGATGCGGCGCACGCCGATGCACCGACAGGCGATGCGCCGCGCTTCGGTCCGGTCCAGCCGCCCGGCCAGGTAGAGCTCCAGCGCCATGATGGCGGTGTCGTCGGCATCGTCCGGCAATGGGGGTGCCCAGACCGGGCGCAGGCCCTGCGGCCAGAAACCGAAGCCACCCTGCGCCGAGCGACAGCGCTCCAGCACCCGCAGCATGGGCCGGCCCGGCTTGCGACCTTCGTGCCGCAAGGCGCGCACAGCCAGGGCGGTGGCAAAGCCGTTGCGGTCGGGCACGCACTGCCCACCGCTGTGCATCTCGCTCTCGACAAGACCTTCCATGGGCTCCTGGCTGGCGCTCACTGGACGACCCTCCGTGCTGCGCACTGCGGGGCCGAGCGCCTTCGGAACGGCCGGGCGTCGCTCACTGGACGACCCTCCGTGCTGCGCACTGCGGGGCCGAGCGCCTTCGGAACGGCCGGGCGTCGCTCATTGGACGACCCTCCGTGCTGCGCACTGCGGGGCTGAGCGCCTTCGGAACGGCCGGGCGTCGCTCATGTGGGGCGCAGTCCGCACTGCAGCCAGGAGGTGCCGCCCGCGTCCACGCCGGCGCCCACCATGCCGTGGCGCCAGCGGCCGTCGGGCGGGCCGCCGGCCAGGGCGGCATAGACCGCGGCGGGTTCACCGTCCACGGCCGACCGCAGGGCCTCGCTCACCTGCTGGTCGTCGCGGAACAAGGCCTTGGCGAAACAGAACCAGGTCAGGGCGCGGGGCCGCATTTCGCGGTCGAACAGCAGGCTCAGGCCCGATGGCCGGGGCAGGTCCCGATCGCCGCAGAGCAGCGCCAGGCGCTGGTCCAGGGCCACGCCCGGTGCCGACGCGCCCAGGAAGCGCTGGCACCAACCCAGCAGGCGCTCCCGGTCCAGATCGGCGCACTGCGCATACAGCTCCAGGCTCTGGTCGGCGTTCAGGCCGGCCATGCGCCAGCGCAGCGCGGGGCTGCGCAGCCAGCGCAGTGAGCAAGGCTGCGACAGCGGCGCCCCGGGCGGCAGATCGACGTACAGCTTGGTGGCGCTGCCGGCGCGCGAAAAACGCGCTCCCAGCCAGGCGCCAAAGCGCAGGTCCCGGCCCTGTTGCAGCGCCTGCCACGGCGCCAACGTGTGCTTGGGTTCGTTCGGCCAGCCCAGGCACCGTGCCGCCAGCCCCAGGCGCTCGTGGTCGGGCGTTTCGGGCGGCGCCACTTCCACCGTGCAGCGCAGCGCCGCCTCGCGCGAGGACCAAGCGAACTCGATCGGCAGGCCGGTGTTGGTGAGCCGGCTGAAGCGCCAGGCCACTTCGGGCCAGACCGAGTGGCCGACCGCACCCAGGCTGTGCGCCAGCGCCGCGCGGGCACGGGTCACCGCCTCGGGCAGCAGGGGCTCAAGGCGGTCCATCGTGCGGCCCACCGCGCTGGGCAACGCACTGTGGATCTCGGCGGGGTGAACGACCATGGCTGGCATCAGCTCACCGGCTGGATCTCTTCCTCCGTCTCCACCCAGGCCCGTTGCTGAAACAGATTCGGGCCGATGAAGGTCAGGCGGAAGCGGTAGCGGCGCTGGTTCTTGTCGCGCAGGGCCATGCGCAGCTTCACCGAGTCGGTGGCCGTGCCCGGGATCTCCAGACGCTCGGTGCGCTCGTACTGGTTGGCGGGATCGCGGTATTCCACATCGACCAGCACCCGGTTCACCGCGGCGGGGTCGAAAGCGGGCACGAACTCGATCCGCAGCGCCCCCACGAACAGGTCGTGCACCACGATCTGCGACACCGCCAGGTCGGTGGCGGGCAGGCGCGTGACGCTGCCATCTTTCAGCCGCTGCACCAGCTCCATCTCGACCCCGCGGTCGGCCGGTGCGGGTTTGGCCCCGCGCAGGCGCCAGATCTGCGGGGCGCTGTCGCGGCGCAGCGTGAGCACGGTGCGGGGTTCCGGGCTGGCGTAGCCGCGCGCCTTCAGGTTGAGCTCGATCGACTCGACCACCTCCCAGTCGATGTCGCCGGCGATCGCGCTGATCTCGCGGAACTCGATGTGTTCGTAGGGGTTCACGAACAGCGTGCGGTCCAGCGTGCTCTTGGCCGGGATGTCGTAGGAGTGGCGGTCGGCGGCCCAGCCCGACTGCGGGTCGAAGTGGAACTGGAAACCGGCCTGGTAGTCGATGTCGCGCGTGCTGTTGAGAAACACCTTGAAGGTCTCGACCTTGTTCTCACCCGGCAGGAACACGAAGTCGGCGTGCTTGTGGTCCTGCGGTTTGGCCGGATCGCCGTAGTCCAGCGCGACCTGGGCCGAGGCCAGGCCGATGGGCGCGAAGTCGATCGGCATGCTGGCCTCGACCTTGAACTCGCGGAAGAACGGATCGTCGAGATCGATCTCCTTGAAGTATTTGGCTTTGTCGCGCAGATCGCCCAGCATCAGGCCAAAAAAACCTTGCGGCGCGTAGCTGCGGCGCGTGGCCTCGGCGCGGTTGTAGCGCAGGGTGAGCTTCTTGCGTTCCTCCTGGCGCACGAACTTCAGCTTGAGGCTGGCCACCACCGGGAGCGAGCTGCCGCCCTGGGCCGGAGGAGGAGGCGGCGGCGGCGGTGGTGGTGGTGGCGGAGGAGGCGGTGGTGGGGGCGGCGGCGGAGGCGCACTCGACGCGGGCCGCCGCAGCACGCCACGCCAGCGCGAGGGTGTGGTGCCCGCGGTGCGGCCGATGATGTGGGCCACGCGGTTGTCGGGGTCGCCGCCCATCGGGCTGTGGGTGCCGGGGCGGCTGGACGCGGGATGGTCGCCGTTGGCGCTGCCGCCGCTGACCGTGCCACCCGCGCGCTGCACGATGGCCAGGGCCACGTCGCGGCGCCGGGCGGACAGGCGCTGGTTGTAGGCCTCGCGCTGTGATTCGGCGAGACCCGCGGCGTGCTCGTGGCTGGCGTAGGCTTCCACGCGCACGTTGCGCGGCGCGGGCTGGCTTTGGATCCAGGCGCGCAGCCGATCGGCGCCGCGCTCCGGCCCGCTCCAATTGCCGTCGCCTTCGATGCGCAGCGTCCCCGAAGCGCTTTGAAAGCGCGGGTCGGCGGTGCTGTTGTCCACGTAGGCGCGGTACTCGGTCGAGGGCGGGTTGACCCGCCAGCCGGCCTCGGCCGGTTTGTCGAAGTCGAAGAACAGGCCGAAAGTCTCTTCGGTGGTCTGCGCGGGCCATTCCACCTCGATGGTCTTCTGGGTGGCGGGGTTCACCGTGACCGTGATGCGACCGGCCGAATCGGGCGTGACCGGGGCCCCGTCCACCCGCACACTGGCGCCCGCACCGGTGATGCTGACCGTCTCGGCCAGACCGCTGGTCGCGGGCGTGTGGGTGACGCCCTGACCGGCGGGCAGGGGCGTGGGGCTTTGCTGTTCCACGGTCAAGGCCGCAGGCTGCACGCCGCCAGTGGCACCGCCGGGGTTGGTGTTGGTGCCGCCCGGGTTCGTGAGGGTGCTGGGGGTGTTGGTGCTGTTGTTGGCGTCGCGCAGCAGGTCGCGGCCGGTGGCGATCACCTCGCTCAGCGGGTCGCTGGTGGCCTGCTGTGCGGCGAGCTGGCCCGGGGTCAACGTGGGCTCGAACCACTTCGACAGCAGATCGTCCTTGAAAAAGTCCAGCGCCCACTTCTCCTGCTCGCGCTCATCGGCCTCGTCGGTGAAATTCAGCACCTTGATGTGGATCGCGCCGCTTTGCACCAGCGACTCGAACGCCGCCTCGATGCCACCGCGCAGGAACTGGTACTGGGCTTCGAGGCTGGCGCTGAAGTGGTTGAAGATGCGCTCGAAATCGGCCGTGATCTCCACGTCGATCGAGGGCCGCATCGCCAGGTACTTCATGTTGTAGATCACGCCGATCGGCGCCATGCCGTCGCTGAAGGCCTGCTCCAGAATCGTCGCGCCCTCCTTGGACAGCGCCAGGCTGAAAGCGGCGCCGTTTTCGCTGTCCATGGACGGCACGGACGCGCCCAGGATCAGCTCGACCGCGTTGAACGCGCCCTCGGGCGCGGCGCTGGCCGCGGTGCCACCCGAGCCTTGCAGGTTCAGCGCCAGACATTGCACCGTGCCTTCTTCAAACGGCGCCGCGGCCAGACGCACCGGCGGCGTCACGCCGGGTTCGGCATTGATGCGGCCCAGGATGCGCGACTCCAGCTGCGGCGTGAGCTTGAGCGTGGTCTTGAACATCACGAAACCGCCGCCGGTCTTGCCCACGTCCACGCTGGCGGCCTTGTATTTCAGGAATGTGAATTCGGCCAGGTTGTCGGGCCCCGCACGGCGTGCCAGGCCGACCGGCCCCGGCAGATACCAGAACTGATTCACATCGGCGTGATCGCGGTAGACGGTGATGCCATCGACGGTGAGCGGCTTTTCCAGGCTGAGCATAAAAACTCCTCGGTGGGTGGAACGGCCGGCTCAGCGCGAATCGCGCCAACCGTCGAGGAAGGTCTCTTCCATGCGGTTGGCCTGGCCGCGCAGCTGCGGCGTCTGCTGCTGACCCGGGAAGTGCTGGGTCATCAGCGCAGCCACAGAGGTGGTGAGCGAATCGATCAGCCCGTGGTGGTCGATGCTGAAGTTGCTGGCGTTGACCAGGTCGAGGAACGACTTGGTCAGCAGGCCGTGGCCGATGGCCTCGGTCTCCATGGCGACCTGGGCGGCCGAGCTGGCCGCGATCAGCGTGGACTTGGCCTGCTGTACCAGACGGCGCGTGTTGTCTTCCTCCACCACCACGCCGGTGTTGCGGGTGGTCACGCTGCGGATGTTGTTGTCCAGCACCGAGCGGCTGGCCGGCGGCAGGCAGATGCCGCAGGGCAGCAGGGTGCGGCACTGGGCCAGCCGCTGCAGCAGATCGGCGCTGAACTGCGGCGAGCGCGCACGCCGCGCGATCTCGCTCTCGTCGTGCATGCCACCCGAGTGGCAGCTGTCGAGGATGATGGTGAAGTTGGCAACCGAGGGTTCCAGCGAGTCGGCCAGGCTCTGGATCTCGTGGTCACTGATGTGCTGGCCGGAGAACGGGATGATGGTCTCGAACATCTGGGTCGGCACCACCGGGTGCGGCACACGCCCGCCGTGGCCAGAGTAGTAGAAGCAGATCACATCGCCCGGCTGCGACTGGGTCACGCAGTAGCGCAGCGCCTGGCGGATGCGGGTCGAGGTGGCCGCGCCATCGGTGAGATAGAAGATGTCCTGCGGTGCGAAGCCGAAGGCGTCGACCAGCATGTGGTACATCGAGGCCGCATCGGCCACGCAGAAACGCAGGCTGTTGTAGCCCTGCACGGAGTAGTCGTTCACGCCGACGATGACGGCTCGTTTGGTGGTCATGTGAAATCTCCTCGGAATGCGAATGGGGGGATGTGGGGGGCAGCGGTCTCAGATCACCACGGTGATCACGTCGTCCTCGGTCTCGACCGGCGCCGGGCGCTCGGTGCGGCCGTCGCTGTGCACCACGGTGAGCTGGTGGCTGAAGCGCTTCTTCAAGGGGTCGGGCGTGGAGAAGCGCACCCGCGCCTCGGTCATCTCGGGGGTGAGGCGCACGCGCTCGCGGCGCGCGTAGTGGTGGGCCGGATCGGCGTAGCTCACATCCAGCATCGCGGCGCGCACGCTGCTGAAGTCCACGATCGGGAAGATGGTGACATCGAGCGAGCCCGGGTAGGGGTCGTCGATCACGACGGAGGTGGCGCGCGTGCTGACCGCGGGCAGCTCGACCACGCTGCCGTCTTTCAGGTGGTGGCGCACCCGATAACGCCAGCTGCGTGTGGAAGCCGGCGAGACGCGCAGCTTCCATTCCAGCGCGGCCGGCGCGGCGGCGTTGATGCGACCGCTCTTCTCGCGCTTCCAGCCGCTCGGGTCTTCATAGCTCAGATCCAGCTCGATGTGGTCGATCACGCCCGGGTCGATGCGACCGGGCTCGACGCGAATGTGCAAAAAGCCGATCGCGTCCATGGGGTTGAGCACCAGGGTACGGTCTTCGCTCGCGGCCACGCGCGGCGCGTCATAGCTGAAGCGTTCGCCTTCCCAGGCACTGTTGGGGTCGAAGTGGTACTGCGCCTGCCAGGCATAGGTCTGGTCTTTGCGGAGGTTGACCATGAACTCCACCGCCCGGGCCGCGTGGTCGTCGGCGTTGAAAACAAGATCCTGGCGGCGGTGGTTGTTCGGGTCATTGACCGGCCCGTAGTCCAGCTGCAGGTGGATCTCTTTCAGGCCCAGGGTCTCGAACGCGAACGGCGCCTTGGCCTCGATCTTGAGGGTCTGGAAAAACGGATCGTCGAGATCGATCTCCACGAAATACGGCGGACGGTTGAGCTCGCGCGCCATCAGGCCGATGAAGCCTTGCGGCGCGTAGGAGCGCTGCTGGGCCTCGGCGCGGTTGTATTCGAAGGTCGCGGTGCGCCGCTCTTCCTGGCGGATCGAGCGCAGCCGGAACGCGGCCACCGCGTCATCGCGCTGCGGTGTGCCCGCGGCGTTGCGGTCGGCGGCCGCGGCCACCGGGGCCGCGCCGCTGCGTGCACCCGCGCCACCGGGCGGCGGCGTGCTGGTGGCCGGCTCGCCCGAGCCTTCGGTCGGGCTGTCGCTGGCGCTGGCACCGGCCGACGCGCTGGGCGCGGCCAACCCCGTGGCGCTGGGGCCATGGCCGGTGCCTTCGGTGGGGCTGGGACCGGGGTCGGCGGCGGCCGGCGCCGCGGGTGTGGCGTCCGGGCGCGCGGGCGCGGGCGGTTGCGGCGGGCGCAGTTGTTCGCCCAGGGCGCGCACCTGGTCCAGCGACGCCGCGCTGGCCGCCGTCGCGGCCAAGGTACCGGGCGTGAGCACCGGCGTGAACCAGGTGCTGAGCACCTGCGCCTTGAAGAAGTCGAGCGCGTCCTTGATGCGGGCCTCGTTCTCGGGCGTGCCGGTCATGTCGGCGACCTCGATCTTGATCGCGCCGCTGCGCACCAGGCGCTCGAAGCCGGTGTCGATGCCGGCGCGCACAAAGCCGCGCTGACCGTCGGCCGAGGTGCTGAAGTGGGTGAACACCTGGTTGAAGTCGGCGGTGATCTTCACGTTGAAGGCCGGTCGCAGACCGGTGTATTTCAGGTCGTAGATCACGCCGATCGGCGTCGTGCCATCCTTGAGGGCTTTCTCCAGGATGGTCGCACCTTCGGCCGACAGTTCCAGGCTGAACACCGCCGTGTTGTTGCCGGCCAGCGAGGGCTTGCCCGCACCCAGGATGCTTTCCACCGCGTTGAACGAACCCTCGGGCGCGTTGGCCGATGGGCTGGCCCGTGTGCCGCCCGCGCCCTGCAGGTTGAGCGCCACGCAGGCCACGGTGCCGTCGTCGAACGGCACCGGCGCCAGGCGTGGCTGGCCACGGCTGATGGAGCGCAGGCGCTCGAGCACGCGGCGCTCCAGATCGGCGTCCAGCTTGAGCTGGGTCTCGATCATCAGAAAGCCACCGCCGCGCCGCGCCACGCCGGCGCGGTTCTTGTACTTGAGGTAGGTGAACTGGGTGCGTTGGTCGGCCTCGCGCCGCGCCAGCGTCACCGGCCCGGGCAGGTACCAGAACTGGGACGCATCGGCGTGGTCGCGAAACACCGTGACGCCTTCGATCGAGATCGAGCGTGAATCGAGTTGCAGCATGGGGGGCCTCTCGCGGAAGTTCAGTTGGGAATGCGCAGCGCCAGCTCGGTGGCCGCGCTGGCGGTCCAGTCGCTCACCTTGCCCAGGCCGTTTTCAAACAGCCAGTGCACTCGGTATTCGAAGCGCATGCGGTTGGGGTCGAGGTAGTCGTACTCGAACTCGCCCGAGCTCTGGCCGTTCTCGAACACCAGGTCGTCGGCGAACGACAGGCCACCGGCGAAGTCCTCGAAACGCAACGACACGCTGGCCCTGCGCAGGTGGCGCCGCTCAAAATCGGCCGGCGCGCGCACGGTGACGATGCGCCGGCCCTTGGCGTCGGGCTTGATCGCGATGCGGCTGGCGTTGGTCATGGACTCGGGCAACTCGACAAAGCGGCTGTCCTTGTATTGCAGGCTGATGCGGTAGAACACCGACTTCTGTGCCGGATTGCGCAGGTCCACGGAAAAGGCCTTCGAACTCGACCCCTCGGTGAAGCTCATCGACTCTTCGACCAGCACGTTGTTGGCCGGGTCTTCGTAGCGGAAGTCGACGAAGGCCTCCTGCACCTGCGTCCAGTCGACGCTGGGCACCACCTGCACCACGCGCCGCGTGGGAAAGGGGTTGCGCAGCGTGACCTGGGTCTCGTCGCTGGCCTGCCAGCCATGTTCGACATCGCGGTTGTCGAGTGCGCGAAAGACCTTCTTCACCTCGAATGTGGTCTTGTCCGGGTCGAGCACGAACATCTTCCAGTTCGCACTCGGCGCCTCCTGGGTCAGGCGCAGCGTGTCGTGCTGAGCGATGTCGTTCGCTTCGTCGCTGTAGCGCAGCTGCACCTCGACCGAGCTGTAGCGATCCCAGGGGAAGTTCTCCGCGATCACCGGAACCGTGATCAGGCTGTAGAGCTCGCGCGGCACGATCTCCACGTTGTCGATGTCCACCGTCCAGGGCTTGCTTTTGAGTTTGGCGGGGCGCTTGGTGGTGTCGACGTTCTTGAACAGCACTTCAAATTCCATCGCCACGTCGCGCAGCGGTTTGCCGGCGTCGATCTGGCTGAACCACTCGAACTTGGTTTCCAGCGCGGCGGGCGTCAGCAGCGCGTTTTGCGGCTTGTCGCCATAGGCCGCGCGCACGTTGATGCTGGCGATGTCGTCGGCGGCCAGGTCGTTGCGCGCGGTCACGCGCAGCTTGCGTTTCTTGAACCACTCGTTGTCGAGCGAGACCTGCTTGACGAAACGGTCCATCGGCACGCGGCCGTCGCGCAGCGTGGCGAACAGCGACTGCAGATGGCCTTGCGGGTGGATGTGCTTCTTCACCGCCACGCGCTCGGAGAAATTGACGTTGAGCGCCTTCTTGTCCATGCGCTTGTAGTCCATGCGCTTGTAGCTGAAGCTGGGCAACAGACCCATGGCGGGCCCGCCCGCGGCCTGCGCCGACTGGTTCGCGGCAAAGCGGCCCACGGCGTCCATGGCGCGCTCCCAGTCGGGTTTCTTCTCGGGCGTCCAGGGCGGCAGGCTGACGTTGAAGAAGGCCTCAGTGATCATCGAGCGCACCTGGGCCAGCGCGGCGTCGCGCCGGTCGATGATGCCCTTGGTGTCGTCGCCCTCGGCCACGAAGGTGTCGGACTCGAGCACGATGGCGCGTTTGTCGATCAGCTCGTCGACCGCCTTGCCGATCTCGGTGGAGACGACCAGGAAGCTGGCCGAGAAGCTTTCGTCCATGTGCTTCTGCACCCGGTCCCAGTCCACCTTCAGGCGGATGTTGTAGGCCGGGCGCAGGCCCAGGAACTCGAGCGAATAGACCACCGCCACCGGCAGGATCTCGCCATCCAGCACCTGCTGCATGACGGTGAAGCCGTCCTGGTCGAGCTGCACCGAAAACGCCGCCTGGTTGTCGCCGTAAAGCGAGGGGTTGGCGCTGTGGTCCATCTTCAGCACGAACTGCGGCCCGGCCGGCGTGGCCGGCGTTCCGGTCGGCGGGGGCGCGGCGCTGTCCTTGCCCAGCATCATCAGCCGCACCGTGCCGCCCTCGAGCGGGATCGGCGCGATGCGAGGCGCGTTGCGCAGGTTCTCGGCGTTGGCGATCTCGCGCGCCAGGTCATCGACCTGGCGCTGGCTCGCGCCCACGTTGCAGTCGAAGTTCAGGAAACCGCCGTTGCCGGCGTCGCCACGAAAACCCAGCAGCATGAACTGCGGGATGTCGAGCCCGAGCGCGCTGTCGCGCACGGTGGTCAGATGGGGCGCGGTGGGCATGTAGTACCACTGCTCCGGGTCGGCGTGGTCGGGGAATACCGAGAGGCCGTTGATGATGCGCGAACGGGAGTCGAGCAAGAGCATGGTTTTTCTCCTGGTGCTCAGGCGGGGATTTCAAGGAACACCGACAGATCGGACTGGCGGGTCGGGCCGACCACCTTCTTGCTGCCGTCCTGGAGGAAATAGGTGACCGTGGTCTCGTACTCGGTCTTGGCCGCGTCCTTGAGCGCGACCTTCCAGCTCTTTTCCGCGTCGCCGGACTTGAAGCGCAACTCGTTGCGGCTGTTCACGCCGTTGGCCGTGTCTTGATAGGACAGCGCCACGTTGACCAGCTTGGCCCGGTCCCAGTCCATCAGGTCGGGCACCACGCTCACGGTCAGGAACTCCACCGTGCCGCTGCCCAGGGTGATGGTGGATCGCTTGGCCACCGTCTCGGGCAGCTCCTTCATCTTGCCGTCCTTGAAGAGCACGGTGGCGGTGTAGCGCACCTCGCCCAGGGCGTCGTCGATCACGGGAAAGGTCCAGTCGTCGGCCGGGTTGTCCTTGTTGAGGTTCTTGTTGACACGCTGGCGGTAGTTGTTGCCCGCGTCCTCGTAGACCGCGTCGACCGTGATGCTGGCGACCTCGTTTTCCAGGTCGCCGACGGCGCGAAAGCCGATGGTCTTCATGGCGCTGAACGGATCGTCGATGTAGAGCTGGCTGGCGGTCTGCTCGCGCACCGGGCCCTTGATCTCGCGCCCGTCGGCCATCTGGTAGACCACCTGCACCTGTACCGGGCCGCTGCGGCGCTGCTCGATGACCTGGCGCACACTGAAGGTGTTGCTGTCCTTGGTCATGTTGAACTTGGCCTCGAAAGGCCGCGCCCCGCCGGCGTAGCTCACGGTGATCAGCGCGCGGTCGACCTGGCCGAAGTTGATGTCGCCCGGGGCGATGTCAAGCGCCAGGATGCCCAGGTCGTCGACGTTGATGGTGAGGTTGGTGTCGTCGGTCTCGACCTCGGGGCTCTTGAAAACGAAGGCGCTGTTCTTGTAGTTGACGGTGTAGGCGTACTTGAACTTGCGGATGCCCTGGTGCACGAAGCACTCGAACTTGGCCACCGCGTCGGGGCTGGTGAAGGTGAACTCCTGCGTCTTGGCGTTGGGGCCGTGCGGGTAGCTGATCTTCACTTCCACGCTGTGGATCGGCAGGTCGGCGAAGCTGGCGTTGACGCGCATGTTCACCTGCACCGTCTTCAGGAATTCGTCGACGCTGAGCTTGCTGTAGTAGTCCTCCCACTTCACCGGTTTGCCGTCGGCGCCCTTGAGCGAGGTCACCGTGGGCAGCTGGCCTTGCGGCGCCTTGTTGGTGATGATGGTCTTGGCCTCGCTCCACTCCACGCGCACGTTGGCGATCTGGCTCTTGTTGATGGTGCGGCGGATGTCCTCGATGTCCTGGCCCTCTTGCAGGGCCTTCACGTTGGGGTCGACGTCGGCGATCTCCTTGAGCATGTTGCGCTGCACCGCCGCTTCGAGCTGCTTGTTGATGAGCGCGCGCACATCGCCTTCGAGCTTGGCGTTTTCTTCGGGCGAGAGATTGGGCGTCTGGGTGAACTCGAAGTGGGTCTTGGTGACGTCGTTCTTGTAGCGGCTGGAGTTCACCACCTCGGTGTAGCTGTCCTCGCTCCAGAAGTTGTCTTCGGTGTTGATGTCCTGGAAGAAGCTGTAGAACTCGGAGGCGTTCCAGGTGCCCCAGGCGCTCATCTCGGGCAGGCGGATGTAGTGGTCCAGCTTGTAGACCACGGTCACGGCGCTGGCCGATCCGGTGCTCAGCGTTTCCTTGAAGATCGCGGTGCCGAGCTCGGAGAGCTCCATCATGAACGCGGCCACGTTGCGGCCATAGAGCGAAGGCTTGCCCGCGCCGCGCACCTTCTCCACCAGCGCGCCGCCTTCGGTGAGCAGCAGTTCCACCGTGCCGCCGGTCCAGAGGATCGGGGCGATCTTCACCTTGGGCGGCTGCGCGCCGCGCTTCTTGTATTTGGCGTCCACCTCTTTCTGCAGTTCCACCGTGATCTTGGCCAGGGCGTCGTCGGGCACGGTGAGCTCGGCATCAAACGCCACGAAGCCGCCGAACTTCTTGCCTCCGTCTTCGCGCAGTTGGCCGTACTCCACGAAACGCAGCGCCAGGCCGCCGTTCTCCATGCGCGCAAAGGTCGGGCGGTTGGGGTAGACGTAAAAGGTGTGGTCGTTCTGGTGGTCGCCGTGCACCTGGAAACCCAGCAGTTGGCGAACGTTGTCGAGTTGCATCATGGTGAAAGTCCTTGGGTGGTGGGGTGTTGAAGAGGGCGTTGAAAGAGCGGTCAGGGTTTGGGCAGGCCCCACAGCGCGGCGTCGCCAAAGCTTTCGTCCGGGGCGGGCGCGGCGGGGCTGCTGCTGTGGGTGGCGGACAGGCTGGCGCTGGCTTCGGTGCGCAGACCGACGGTGGGGTCTTGCGGGTCGCCGCGGTTCAGGCTGGCCTCGCCCAGAAACGAGGCCTGGGCGTCCAGCGTGCTGCTGCGCACCGGCGCATCCGCGAGCGTCAAGCGGTAGGCCACGCCCACCCAGCCGGTCTCACCGGCCGCGGCCTGGCGCAGCTTGTCCGCCTGCTCGGGATTCAACATGGCACTGAAGGCGGCCTGGAACGGCGCCACGCCCGACGAGGCGGTGCTGATGGCGGTGACCCACTGGCCGGCGCCGTCGCCAAAACGCAGCTCGGCCGGGCTGGCGATCAGGGGTTCGGGCAACAGATCGATCTTGTCGGGCGCGCACTGCCGTTGCGCGGCCAGGTCGACGCGCGCCTGGTCGAGCGCGGCTTGCGGGGCCGCCCACACCGCGGTGAACGACAGCAGGCTCACGCTGCCGGCCTTGATGAAGCTGAACTGCGCCGATCCGTCGTCGTTGCGTGCCAGCGTGGGCCGGGCGGGCCGGTAGGCGAAGCTGTTCGGCTCGGGCAAGGGGGTCAGTACAAGACCGTGCAGATCAAGGCTCATGGTGTGCTCCGTGTCGGGTCCTGGCTGCTGCGAAGTTGCAGCGGCACCGTGGGTGAGGTGGCGGCGGACCACTCGGCCTGGCCGGCCCAGCGCCAGCGGTAGCCGCTGCGAAACGGCGACAGCGCGGTCCAGCCCCAGGTGGCTGCTGGCGCGGCCGGCGCGAGCCGCAGCAAGGCGCGCCGACCGGCCTGGTCGACCCGGTCTTCGGGCACGAGCTCGATCAGCACCTGCGGCGCGGCGTCGTCGAAGTCGCACTCCAGCGCCAGGCTACGTGCGCCGCTGCCCTCGAAGCTGAAGGCGTCCAGGTACAGGTTTTCGGTCACCGCCTGCGCCTGCGTGGCGCAAGTGCGGCCGTCGGCCAGGGCGGTGGCGGTGGCGCTGAGGGTGGCGTCGGTCACCCCCGGCGGCAGGGCCAGTGCGAGCCGCGGGTGGGCGCTGTCGATGGCGCCTTCCGTCGCCCAGGGCTTGCCGGCGCGTTGGCCCTGGCAGCTCAGCGTGATGCGGGCTTCGCGCAGAAAAGCGGCCTCGGCCTCCACGCCCACAAAACGCAGGCCCAGCGCATCGGCGCCGATGACCAGGTGGCGCCGGTTCGCTGTCTGGACCGGGCCCTCCACCAGCTCCGCGTGGCCGTCTTGCCGCACGAAGCTGCTGATCTTCCATTGGTAGTGCAGCGGCTCGTCGGGCGCGAGCCGCAGGTTCACCAGCACCGGCGCGTCGTTGGCCGGCAGCGTGGCCGAGGCGCGGCTGCTGAAGGGCCGGGCCGGCGGCCGGGGCGGCGCGATCACCTCCACTTGCGCGCGCAGCAGGCCCACGCGCGGGCCCGGCAGGTTGGGCAAGAGCGTGAGGCTGTGCCAGCCGCTGCCCAGGGCCGGCACGCTGTGGCGGCGCACCAGTTGCCCGGGCCACGAGGCCGGCGGCAGTTCGCGCAGTGGCGCCAGCGGGTCGGCGTCCATCACCAGCAGGCGCGGGCACAGCAAGACTTCATCCAGCGCCCACGACACACGACCGGCCGGCATCAGGGCCGCATCGAAGACCACGCGCACGTCCGCCGCCGGGCCGTCGGCCGGGCCGGGCATCAGGGCACAGAAACGTTCGACCAGGCGGTCGAGCAGCGCGTCGGCGGCCTGCGGCCGGTTCGAGAGCGGCACCTCGAGCAAGGCCGCGAAACCCAGGCTCTCGGGGGCGTCCAACAGGCGCTGGCGCAGCGATGGCAAGGGCAGCTCCAGTGCAGGCAGCGCCGCGCGCAAGGCCGCAGGATCGAAGCTCACGGCCAGCGGCCAGCGCTCGGCCACGCCGCGCACCCGCACCCAGGCCTGCGCGCCCACCGTGAGCAGCCCGCTTTGCAGGCTGCCCACAAACAGCTCGGTGGCCGCGCCATCGAGGCGCAGCGTGAGGCCCATGGTGCCCAGGCCAACCCGGTCCAGGCTCAACAAGGCCGTCACCTCGGGGGGCAGCGAAAGCGCCTGGACCGCGTGCAGCCGCAACCACGCGGCTTCGGCCGGCAACGGGCCCAAGACGGCCGACACCGGCCATTCCAGCGCGGCCTGGCGCAGCGCTTCCAACCCGTACTCGGCCTCAAAACCCAGCTGCAGCAGCGAGAAGTTTTCAAGACCGGCGTCGCCACGGTCCTGTTCATAGATGTCCAGCGCCAGCGAAGCGGTGCGCAGCCGCTGCGGCGCCACCATGAAACGCCCGGGCTGTTCAAAAGCCGCATACGCCGGCCGCCCCGCCACATGGGTGGGGGCGTGCCAGTCGGGGCGGCCAGCGAACATCTCAGTCTCCGCCTTCAAAAGGCACGAAAAGCAGGCCCAGGTCGGTCTTGCGCCAGCCCGAGCTGGTCTGCGTGCCCGAGCGGTACACCACGGTCTGGCGGTACTCGTACTGGCCCTCGGTGTCGCGCCGCAGCAGCACGTCCATCAAGGGCACCGGCACCTCCACCGCTTCTTCGAGCTTGCTGTCACTCAGGCGCACGCTCTTGTTGCCGCGAAACTCTATGATCACGAACCGAATGGCCTTGTCGGGCGCCTGCGCGCTGGTCAGCACCTCGGCGTCGGTCATCACGGTGATGGCGCGCGCGGTCTCTTGGTCCACGCTGTTGTCGAAGGTCTGCGCGAACAGCGCCTCGGGGTCGGGCACGGCGGTGATGGCCGAGGTGTCGAACACCGCGTCCAGCGGGCCGGTGGGCAGCGCATCGGGCCAGGGATCGACCGGCAGCACCTGGAAACCGAGCACGCCCTCGGCCGGCAGTTCGATCGCCTGGCTCAGGTCCAGACCCTCGGTGCGCGCGGGCACCATGGCGCCATCGCGGCTCAGCCAGACCGGCAGGGCCGGTATGTGCAGTGCGCCACCGGTCTGGTTGATCAGCTGGACCGCCACCGTGCCGGTGGCGCTGTCGGTGGTCTCGGTGTACTGGAACAGCTCGCCCTCGAGGGCGCGGAAGTTCAGCTCCACCGGCACCAGGATTTCACCGCCCCCCAGGCCGGTGGACACCGCCACGTGGCCTTGCAGCAGGGCGGCCGATCGCGGCGCCATGAGTGCGGCGAACACGTCCTGAAAATCGTCGAGCGCAAAGCTTTCGTTCAGCTGAAAACCGTTGGCCAGATCGACCTGGGCCGCCACCTCGATCGTCTGCATGCGCCCACCGCGCGGCAGGCCCAGGCGCAGCACCGAGGGGGCGAGCAACGGTTCCAACGAAATCTCGCCCGGGGCCACGCCGGTGGTGGGCAGCTTGCTTTTCAGGGCTTCGCGCGCGGCCAGCAGGCGCTTGCCGTCGGTCACGGGGCGCACGTCGGCGATCAGCTCCACCGCGGTCTGCGTCGCGCCCGGGTCGGTGCTGGGCGACTGGTCCACCACGAAGGCCAGCGCGGGTTTGAAAGGCGGGTGTTCGGTACGCGCCAGGCGAAACGCGTCGGGCAAAAAATAAAAACGTGTGGGCTGGCTGCTGCTTTGCAGATAGCTGTGGTGGCGGGCGCTGCGACCGGGCGCGCTGTAGGGCACGCTGTGCATCTGCAGGCTGGCCACGGCGCTGCCGGCGCTGGGGCTGCCGCCGGGGTAGACGTAGGCGTGCAGCGCGCTGTCGAACCACAAGGGCATGGTCACCGCCGGGCTCTGCGTCAGGGCACGGTAGCGCTGCGGCACGGCCGCCGCGGGGGCGGCGGCGATGCCGGTCCCGGCCACCAACCGCGGGTCGATCTCGAAGCGGCGCTTGAGCATCAGTTGCCGGTTGGCCGCCAGGTTGAGGCTGTGCCTGGGCAGCGTGTCCGCCACCGGAAACCTGGGTCGCGGCATGCCCGGTGGCACGGGCACGGCCACTGGCGGGCGCCGCCCGGGCACAGGGCCGGGTGTGGGCGCGGGTGCCGCCAGCGGCACCGCCACGGTGTACGGGCGCATGACCGACAGGCTGGCGCCGGCGCTCTGGGCCATGAAAGCACCAAGCAGTTCGTCGCGCTCGGCCAGGCCCAGACGAAAGATCACCACCGGTCCGCGCGCATCGCTGAGCAGCTCGGTGGCGGGCAGCCGCCGCTCGATCGTGGAGCCGGGCAGACGGTAGCTCAGCGCCGCGTCGAGCGGGTGCGGCAGCGTCTGGGCCGTGCGCGCGGCATCGCCCAGTTCGGGAGCCGGGTAGGCCTCCAGACCCAGACTCACCACCCACAGGCCGCTGGCCTGCGGGTCGGCTACCACGTTCACGTCGTAGCGGCCCGGGGCCGTGGTGCGCAGCCGGTAGCGCGGCAGAAAATAACGCACGTCGCTGTGCGCGTCTTCGAACAGCGTGGCGTCGCTCGGTTGGGCCACCGGGCTGATGGCGTGCGGCGAGTCCTTGCGCTCAAAGCCGAGCGGTTTGACCGGGTCGAACAGCTCCGGACGGAGGCGGTCCAGGCGCATGCGCGCCACGCCCGGATCGAGCCGCACGGCGCGCAGCGCGCCGGCGTCCGCCTGCCTTGGTGCAATCACCGTGGCCACCGTGGCGTCCAGCGCGGGTGACACCGGGTTACCGGCGGCAGCCGGCATCACACGCACCGACCGGCGTGTGGCCGCGGTCGCCAGTTGCGGAGCCATCGCAGCGCGCTGCAGTTCAACAAGGCGATGGATGGGCATGGCAACAGCTCCAATTGAGGGCTCCGCATCTGGACCTGATCTGTGCCCGACCGTTCAGGGCGAGGCCGATGAGGCATGGAGACTTGGAAGGTGGGCGGATGCTACGAGCCGCCCATGCGCCTCACAACCCTAAAACAGGGGATGCCGCGCGGCCGCGCATCTCAGGAGCGAACGGGGTGCGGAGGCTGTTCAGCCACCTCTTTTCCACTGCGGAAAACGGGTGCGCCGAGCGCAGGAAAATCGGGGGCACTTGCGGCTCTGCCCGCTGGAGACGCATCCCCCGTTTGGCGGATGTGTGGCACCCTCGCCGTGCCTGGAGCCACCCCATGTTTCACCCGCCATGGCCAGCGATGGCTCGGCGTCAAGCCATGCCTTGTTTCGGTTCCGGCCCCGGGCACCACGGACAAGGCCGCACAGTCAACGCTGCGCGGCCTTCTTGTTTTTCGGCGCGGGTACCTCTTCGTCTTCCGCGGCCTGTGCCAGTTCTTCCTTGAGCAACTGCCGGTAGATGCCCGGCAGCTCGCGGCTCATGCTGTTGTTCTCAATGCCATAGCCGAGGCTGGTCCAGGTGCCCGAGAGGCGACGCAGCACCGGCTGCACCCGACCCGCGCGCAGTTGCGCCGACAGGTTGCCCCAGCGCGGGTCGGACAGCCAGGCGTGCACCACCTCGTCCTGGTACACGGGTGCAAAGCTCAGGCCGGTCGCGTCCATCGGGTCGTCGGTGCGCTGCGGGTGGTGGCGGGCCGCCAGTTCCAGCCAGGTGCTGTAGAGCAACTGGTAGCGGCCGGCCGCGGTGGAGCAGTTGCCGCGGTTGGGGCCCCGGCCGATGGATTCGCAGCGGTTGGGGTGCACATCCAGCGTCCACACGTAATCGTTTCCATGCAGCACGTGGTAGGGCCGCAGCACGTTGGACTCGCTCGCGGAGATGGTGCGCATCAGGGCACGCAGGTAGGGGTCGCCACCGGACATGACCAGCGGCTGCGTGCCGGGAATCAGCAGCAGGGGACGCCACCACCACAGCAACAGCAGCATGAGCACGACGGCGCCCGCGGTGAGCGCCAGCCGCGAACGCAGGGGCGAGTCCCAGAAGCCCGGTGGGCGGGCCGCCGGGGTGCTGGGCTCTTCATGATCGGGGCGTGGGTCAGCTGACACAATCCGGGCATTGTCCAACAACGCCCGACCGACCCGCCATGCTGCTGCCATCGCTTGCCATCCTTGCCGGTCTGTTGCTGCTGGTCTGGAGCGCCGATCGTTTCGTGGCCGGGGCCTCGGCCACCGCCCAACATTTCGCGGTCCCGCCGCTGCTGGTGGGCATGCTGGTGGTCGGTTTTGGGACTTCGGCGCCCGAGATGGTGGTGTCGGTCCTGGCGGCGGCCCAGGGCAACCCCGGGCTGGCGCTGGGCAATGCCTGGGGCTCCAACATCGTCAACATGGCGCTGATCCTGGGCGTCACGGCACTGCTCGCACCGGTGCTGGTGCAGTCGGTGGTCCTGCGCAAGGAGCTGCCGATCCTGATGGCGGTGACCGCGCTCACCGCCCTCCTGGTGTGGAACGGGGTGTTGTCGCGGCTCGACGCGGCCGTGCTGCTGCTGGTGTTCGCCGGACTGGTGAGCTGGTCCATCGTCGAGGCCCGCCGCAACAAGGGCGACACGCTGGCCAGGGAGACGGCCACCGAGCTGCGCGCGCACGCCCTGCCCTTGCGGCGCGCGCTGCTGCTGCTTGTGGTGGGGTTGCTGGTGCTGGTGGGCAGCTCGCGCATACTGGTGTGGGGCGCGGTGGACATCGCGCAGTCGCTGGGCGTGAGCGACCTCGTGATTGGCCTGACGGTGGTGGCCGTGGGCACCTCGCTGCCCGAGCTGGCGGCCTGCGTGACGGCGGCCCGCAAAGGGGAAGACGACATTGCCCTGGGCAACATCCTGGGTTCCTGCCTGTTCAACACCCTGGCCGTGGTGGGACTGGCCGGTGTGATTGCACCGATCGACGTGGACACCGAAGTGTTCACCCGCGACCTGCCCGTGATGGCCGGTCTCACGGTGCTGCTGTTTGCGATGGGCTGGGGCTTTCGGGGCCCGGGGCGCATCAACCGCGTGGAAGCCGGGGTGCTGCTGACGGTGTATCTGATCTACACCGTTGTGGTGCTGCGGTCCATGGGTCCGTGACCGTCCACGACCCCACCAAGGCACTTCAGCCGCGCAGCCCCTCGGCCACCGTGGGGTACCGCAAACGCAGGCCCAGCTCGGTCTTCATGCGCTGGTTGTGCAGGCGGCGCGACTCGCTCATGAAGCTCAGCAGCACCAGCGGCAGCTGGTCGCCCGCCGCATCGCGCGCCACGCGGGGCGGCCGGGGCAGGCCGTAGAGATCGGCCGCGAGATCGAAGTAGTCGCCCATCTTCAGTTCGGTGTCGTCGCAGACGTTGACGTTGCGCTGCGGCCGCCCGCGCCAGAGCGCCAGCACGCAGGCGCGCGCCAGGTCGTCGGCGTGGATGTGGTTGGTGTGCACGTCGTCCTCGGCCCGCAGCACCGGCGTGCCGCGCAGCAGGCGCTCGCGCGGCGTGCCGCCTTCGCGGTCGGGCGCGTAGATGCCGGGGATGCGCAGCGCCGTGGTGCGCACGCCGGTGGCGCGGCCCAGCCAGTGCACCGCGGCTTCGGCGTCCACCCGGCGCCAGGCGCGCGGCGTGAGCGGCTGGGCGGGGGTGGCTTCGCTCACCCAGCGGCCCTGCCGGTCGCCATAGACCCCGCTGGTCGAGCCATACACCAGCGCGGCGGGCAAGGAGCGTTGCGCCAGCGCCCGCACCAGGGCGCGGGTGCGCGGGTCCAGCCGCCAGTCGGCCAGTTCGCCCGAGGGCGGCGGGGCCAGATGCAGCACCCGCGTGCCCAGCCCGGCCAGGCGGCTCAGGCTGCGCGCGTCGTCCAGATCGCCCGACAAGGGCGTGATGCCCTGCGCCCGCAACGCCGCCTGGCGCCCGGGCGTGGAACTGAGGGCGAACAGGCGCGCCCGCCGACCGCCGCCCAGCGCACGCGCGGCGCGCAGCCCCACGTCGCCGCAGCCAATGATCAAGACCCGTTCACGCCGGAAGCGTGCGGGCAAAGCGCCGATGAGGCTCATGCGAGTTCCGAATTTGCGACAATCTTTGTTTGCTGGCGCGCTGTGGCGCCCGCTTGTGCGCCACCTCACCCAGATCTGCCAGTATGACATTCACCATCACCGTCCAGCCCAGTGGACGCGCGTTCGAATCCCTCCCCGAAGAAACCATCCTCGCCGCCGGCATCCGTCAGGGCATCGGTCTGCCCTACGGCTGCAAGGACGGCGCCTGCGGCTCCTGCAAATGCAAGCTGGTCAGCGGCAAGGTGGTCCATGGCGCGCACCAGGCCAAGGCCCTGAGCGCCGAGGAAGAGGCCGCCGGCTACGTGTTGACCTGCTGCGGCGTGGCACAGAACGACGTGGTGCTCGAATCGCGCCAGGTGACCGAGGCCGGTGCCTTCCCCATCAAGAAGATGCCGGTGCGCGTGAACGCGCTGGAGCGCGTCTCGCCCGATGTGATCGTGATGCGCCTGCAGCTGCCCGCCAGTGACACCTTCCAGTACCACGCGGGCCAGTACGTGGAATTCCTGCTGCGCGACGGCGAGCGCCGCAGCTATTCCATGGCCAACGCGCCCCACACCCAGGCCACGCAGCCCGGCCTCGAACTGCACCTGCGCCACATGCCGGGCGGCAAGTTCACCGACCACGTGTTCAGCACCATGAAGGAAAAGGACATCCTGCGCATCGAGGGCCCCTACGGCGGCTTCTTCCTGCGCGAAGACAGCGAGCTGCCGCTGATCCTGCTGGCCTCGGGCACCGGTTTCGCCCCCATCAAGGCCATCATCGAGCACATGCAATTCAAGGGCATCACGCGCCCCGCCACCCTGTACTGGGGCGGCCGCCGCCCGGCCGATCTGTACCAGAGCGCCTGGATCGAGGCGCAGCTGGCCAGCATGCCGAACCTGCGCTACGTGCCGGTGGTCTCCGATGCCCTGCCCGAAGACGGCTGGAGCGGGCGCACCGGCTTCGTGCACCAGGCCGTGCTGCAGGACTTCCCCGATCTCTCGGGCCACCAGGTCTATGCCTGCGGCGCGCCCATCGTGGTGGAGTCGGCCAAGCGCGACTACGTGGCGCGGGCCGGACTGCCCGAAGAAGCCTTCTTCGCCGACGCGTTCACCAGCGCCGCGGACAAAGTGTGACCGCCCGTCCACCCACCCCGACTGGAGACCACGCCACCATGCTGAACCGCCGTCGCCTCATCACCTCCATGGCCCTGGCCACCTCGGCGCTGGCCTTGCCCACGCTGGCTCAGGCCCAAGCCGGCGGCACCACGCGCATCATCGTGCCCTTCGCCCCCGGCGGCCCGATCGACGTGACGGCGCGCATCCTGGCCGATGCCGTCAAGGGATCGCTGGGCACCGTGATCGTGGAAAACAAGCCGGGTGCGGGCGGCAACATCGGCGTGAGCGCCGTGGCCAAGGCCGCGCCCGATGGCCTCACGCTGGGCATCGCGACCACCGCCTCGCACGGCATCAACCCCTGGCTGTTCAGCAAGCTGCCCTACGACCCAGCCAAGGACTTCGCGCCCGTCACGCAGATGCTGCGCGTGCCCAACGTGCTGGTGATGAACGCCGACGCCGCCGCGCGCCTGCGCATCCACAGCCTGGCCGATCTGATCGCCTACGGCAAGGCCAACCCAGGCAAGCTCAACTATGGCTCGGGCGGCAACGGCAGCGCCGGCCACCTCGCGGGCGAGCTGTTCAAGAACCAGGCCGGCGTGTTCGCCGTGCACATCCCCTACAACGGCGGCAACCCCGCACAACTGGGCCTGCTCTCGGGTCAGGTCGATTTCAACTTCGACAACCTCGCCACCGCCGCGGCCAACATCCGCTCGGGCAAGCTCAAGGCCCTGGCCGTGACCACCGGTCAGCGCAGCGCGGTGATGCCCGACGTCCCCACCGTGGCAGAGACGCTGAAGGGTTTCGAGATCGACACCTGGTGGGGCCTGGTCGTGCCCGCCGGCACGCCGGCCGAGATGGTGCGCAAGCTCAACATGGCCTTCGGCGAGGCCTTGAAGTCTTCCGAGGTGAAGACCCGCTTCGCAAGCCTGATGGCCGAGCCCGCGCCCAGCACGCCCGAGGCCTTCGGCGAATTCATGACCCGCGAGCGCACCAAGTACCAGCGCATGGTCCAACTCAGCGGCGCGAAGGTCGACTGAGACTGGGCCGGGCAACGGGGGCCGGCCCGCGCCGCTCTCAGCGCTTGATGAGCGCCAGCGTCTCGGCCAGCTCTTCGGTCACGTCCCCCAGCTTTTCGGCCGCGTCTTCGTAGAAGTTGCCACCGAATGCGCCACCGCGTTTGGTGTCGCTTTCCTGTTTCGTCGCAACCACCTGGCCCGTGCGGGCATCGATGGCTTCAAGGGAAAAATCGGCCGAGGCCTTGCCCGCGCCCACAATGCCGCCCACCCAGCGCAAAGCCTGGTTCCCCGGGTCGTAGCTGACCTTGGCCTGAACCACGACCACGCCTTCGCGCTGACCGGGTTGTTCGCTCAACACCTCCAGGCCGCTCTCTTTCAGAGCCGCCTGGATCACACCGGGCAGCTTCTTTTCAAAAGTCTGTTTGTCCTGCACACGGTTGTTGTCCGGGTCCTTGTCCAGCAAGGTGACCGAGACCGTCGAAACATAGGCCTGCGTGTATTTGCCGGGCAGTTCCGGTGCCGCGGATTTCTCGGGGCTGGAGCCACAGGCGGTCAGCGCCACCGCCGTCAAAAGCAAAGCAGCGGCACGAATGGTCGAAAGAGACATCAATAGTTTCCTGAAAAAGGGCTCCTCCACATGAGAGCCCGCAGGGATTCTAGTGATGGCGCCAGCGGCCTCTCTGGCGGTTCAGCGCGCCTCGTCCAGCAGCTTCTTCACGTCGCCGGCCAGCGCCTGCGCGCCGCTGCCGTAGCGGGTGTACAGGCGGACGCGTCCCTGCGTGTCGTAGACGTAGCTGCCCGCGGAGTGGTCCATGGTGTAGCTGGTGGGGGTCTTGCCCTCGACCTTCTTGTAGTAGATCCGGAAGCTCTTGGTCAGCGCGGGCAGCGCGTCGGGCGCGGCATACAGCGCCAGAAAGCCGGGATCGAAGCTGGCCATGTAGGCCTTCATCACCTCGGGCGTGTCGCGCTCCGGGTCCACGCTCACGAACAGGCCTTGCAAGCGCTCGCCATCGGGGCCCAGCAGGCGCTTGGCCTCGGCCAGCTCGCTCATCGAGGTGGGGCACACGTCGGGGCACTGGGTGTAGCCGAAGAAGATCACCACGACCTTGCCCTGGAAGTCGGCCAGGGTGCGCGGCTTGCCGTCGTGGTCGGTCAGCGAGAAGCCGGTGGCATAGTCGGCGCCGGTGATGTCGATGCTGGAGAAGCCCGAGGCCGTGGCGTCGGCGGGTTTGTCGGTGCAGGCCGCAAGCAGCAAACCACTCAGAGCCAGCACAAGGCAACCACGGCGGAGAAGAGATGTCGGTTTCATGGCAGTACGGCAGGCATGCTACCCAGGACACTGCGGAACCGGCTCTGCCGGGCCGCTGGTGTCGCCCCCTTGAGGGGGTCGCGCGAAGCGCGGCGGGGGTGTTTCACAAGTAATGATCGATGAGCAGCGCCGCGAACAGCAGCGAGAGGTGGATCAGCGAAAAACGGAAGGTCTTGCGGGCGAACGCATCGGAGTAGTGGCGCCAGAGCACGAACGCGTAGCCACAGAAGCCGATGCTCAGGGCCACCGCGGCCACCAGGTAGAACCAGCCGCTCATGCGCATGATGAAGGGCATGAGGCAGGCGGCGAACAGCACCAGGGTGTAGAGGAAGATCTGCAGCCGCGTGAATTCGGAACCGTGCGTCACGGGCAGCATGGGCAGGCCCGACTTGCGGTAGTCCTCCACGCGGTACAGCGCCAATGCCCAGAAGTGCGGCGGCGTCCAGAGGAAGATGATGAGGAACAGGATCAGCGCCTCGGGCGAGACCACGCCGGTCATGGCGGCCCAGCCCAGCACCGGCGGCATGGCGCCCGATGCGCCGCCGATCACGATGTTCTGCGGCGTGAGCGGTTTGAGGATGACGGTGTAGACCACCGCGTAGCCGACGAAGGTGGCAAAGGTCAGCCACATGGTGAGCGGATTCACCCAGAAGTACAACACGGCCGAACCGGCGCCACACAACACGGCGGAGAAGCTGAGCGTCCTGGCGTTGGTGAGCTGGCCTTTGGCGGTCGGTCGCCAGGCGGTGCGCTTCATCTTGGCGTCGATCTGCTGTTCCACCACGCAGTTGAACGCGGCGGCCGCGCCGGCCACCAGCCAGATGCCCAGCGACGCGATGGCGGCCAGCCGCAGCTCAGCCCAGGTGGGCACGCCGGGCACGGCCAGCACCATGCCGATGAGCGCGCAGAACACGATGAGCTGGATCACGCGCGGCTTGGTCAGCGCGTAGAACTGCCGCCAGGTGGGCGGCAGGGCAACGGCGGCGGGGGTGGAGGACGCGGAGCTCATCGGATCGCCTGGGAGGTGTTGAAGGGGACGGAACGCACGGTGTCGGCGTTGGTTCGGGTGCCGCAGAGCGCGCCCGTCAGAACGATGACCAGCGCCGCGGCGCCACCGGTGTGGCCCACCGCCGCGAGCAGGGGCCAGTCGAGCACCACGTTGGTCAGACCGCTGGCGAACTGCCACAGGGCCAGGGCGATCAGCAGCCGCGCCGTGGCGCGCATGCCCGCCACCGGCCACAGCCGCCAGGCGAGCCAGAACAGGGCCGCCAGCACCACATAGGCGCTGAGCCGGTGTATGTAGTGGATGGCGGTGAGCGCGGCAAAAGGGATCGCCTCACCCAACGTGTCCAGGCCCAGCGCACGCCACAGTGCGAAGCCGCGCTGGAAATCCATCTCAGGCCACCAGCTGCCCTGGCAGGTGGGGAACTCGCTGCAGGCGAGCACGGCGTAGTTGGTGCTGACCCAGCCGCCCAGCGCAATCTGCAGCCACAGCAGCGCAAACACCAGACCCAGGGCGGCGCGCAGGCCCGCGCTCAGCGGCACCGGAGCGGCAGCGCCTGGGGTTGCGTGGGCGTAACCGGCGGCCTGGGCGCGCAACAGCGCGAGCAGCACCAGCCCCCCCAGCAGGTGCAGGGTCACGATGGCGGGGAACAGCTTCATCGTCACCGTCAGCGCGCCAAACGCGCCCTGCAGGCAGACCCAGAACAGGGTCAGCAACGGCCAGGCGAAGGACACGGCCAGACGCCGCCGCTCGACCCAGCTCACGATGACCAGCACCAGGATCAGCACGCCCACGGCCGTGGCCAGGTAACGGTGGATCATTTCGACCCAGGCCTTGGAGAAAGTGACCGGGCCGCCGGGCATGGCCTCCTGCGCCGCGGCGATGGAAGCCCCCGCCCCCACCGGGCTCACGCTGCCGTAGCAGCCCGGCCAGTCCGGGCAACCCAGGCCCGAGTCGGTCAGGCGGGTGAAGGCGCCAAACAGCACCAGGTCGAAGGTGAGGAACAGGGTGACCAGTGTCAGCACCCGCAGGCGTTGCGTGGGTTCGGCGCGCCGGTTGCGCAGCCACACCCAGGCCAGCGGCCCAAGCGCGATCACCACGCCCAGAAGCATGATGCGGGCCACAGGCGCGAGGTCGTACAGGGTCTGGGTCTGCATGGCCAGGGTCAGCGGGTTGGCGCCGGCGCAGCGTCGTTCGGCCGACCCGGATGGTCCCAGAACGCGGCGGCGCGCATCAGGCGGTCCAGGTCGCGCTTGGCCTGTTTGGGGTCGAGCGGGGCGGGGAAACGCATCATCCAGTTGCCCAGCGGGTCCACCAGGTACAGGTGGTCTTCGATGCGATGGCCCGGCGCGGGCACCAGCCAGGTCGCGAGTTGCTCTGCGTCCACCTGCAACACCCGGGCCGCCGCCGTGGCCTGGCGCAGCGGCTCGGGCAACGCGGCGTCGCCGGTGCGCAGCCACACCCAGTCCAACCGGTCTTTTTCCTTGCCCAGGGTTTCCCGCAACTGGCGCTGCAGGTACAGGTGCTGCTGGCAGGCCTCGCCGCAGGTGCTGTCGGCCACGCTGATGAGCAGCCACTGGTCTTTCAGCGCGGTGAGGGGCACGGGCCGACCCTGCGCGTCCCGGCCACTGAACACGGGCAGCGGGCGCTGCGGGTCGATCAGTTCACCGTAGTTGCGCCGGCCCTCGGGCCGGATCACGTAATACGTGAAATACGAAGCGATCACCGGCGCGGCGCTCACCAGCAACAGGGCCAGCATCTTCCAGCGCCCGGCGCGCGTGCTCGCTGCGTCGCGCGCGCTGGCCTGGTCGAGCTGCGGCAGGCTGTGCACGGTCAGGGTCAGCGGTTCATCGGGGGTCTGTGCCATGGGGTTTGCGCGATCGGCGGGGGGAAAGGAATTGGAACCAGACATACAGGAAACCCGCAAGGGCACACAGGCCAAACCACTGCAATGCATAACCGTGGTGTCTGGAGACGTCGGCTCCGGTGCGGGGCCAGTCGCGTTGCAGACCGTCGGCGGTGTCGCCGGTCTGCAGGACGGAAACGTTCAGCAGGGACAGCCCGGTCTCCTGCGCAAACGCTGCGAGTTCGACATTTTGCCGGATCGTCCCCGTGCCCGCCTCGCCCAGTTGATATAGCTGGCCCGGCGGCGGGGCCAAACGCCCTTCGACGCGGACCTCGCCCGTGGGGGTGTCGATGACCGGCAGGCGGCTGCGGTCGTTGAAATCGCGAGGCACCCAGCCGCGCTGCACCAGCACCGCCCGCTCGCTGCCCGCGATGCGCAACGGCGTGACCAGGAAAAAACCGGTGCGACCGCCCATCTGCCGGTTGTCCAGAAACACACTGGCCTCGGGCACCCAGCGCCCGCTCAGGGTCACCGGGCGGTGCAGGCCGGCCTGCGGGTCGGGCGCCCGCAGCAGCTCCGGCCCGCGCCAGGCCGCCAGCTGGCCGCGCTGGTCGATCAGATCGTGCAGCGCCTGCTTCTGCGCCGCGCGTCCGAGCTGCCACACGCCCAGGGCCGCCGTCGTCGCCGTGGTGAAGACGGTGGCGGCCGTGACGAGCCAGAAACGCAGGTGGCGGGAACTCATGCGGGAACACCCGGGTGGGGAAAAAAGAAACCGATAATCGCACGCATGAAAACACTCGTCATCGCGGCCTTCGTCGCCATCATTGGCAGCCTGGCGGCCGCGCTGGTTTTCATGATGCGGGGGGGTGACGAGGGATCGCCCGACAGCAGCGACAAGCCGCGCAAGAACCACATGGCACGGGCACTGGCGTTTCGCGTCGGTTTTTCCATCCTGCTGTTCGTGGTGGTGCTGGTCAGCTACCTGATGGGTTGGATCCAGCCCACCGGGCTGCCATTGCAGCGCTGATCCGGCTCACTATCCCATTGCCCACCAACAAAAAAGCGCCTGCGGGCGCTTTTTTGTTGCTGGCGGGGATGGGGTGGCATGCCACCCCAGGCGGCCGATCACATCCAGTACACGAGGATGTACAGACCCAGCCACACCACGTCCACGAAGTGCCAGTACCAGGCCGCGCCTTCGAAACCGAAGTGGCGCTGTGCCGTGAAGTGGCCCTTCTGCAGGCGCAGGGTGATGAAGAGCAGCATCAACATGCCCACCAGCACGTGGAAGCCGTGGAAGCCCGTGAGCAGGAAGAAGGTCGAACCAAACACACCCGAAGACAGCTTGAGGTTCAGCTCGCTGTAGGCGTGAGCGTATTCATAGCCCTGCACGCACAGGAAGGTGATGCCGAGCAGCACCGTGACCCACATGAACGCGATGGTCTTGGCACGTTCACCGGACTGCAGGGCGTGGTGGGCGATGGTCAGCGTCACGCCCGAGGACAGCAGCAGCGCGGTGTTGATGGTGGGCAACCAGAACGGGCCCATGGTCTGGAACGGCTCGACGATGCCGGCCGGCGAGGCGGTGGCGCCGGCCTGCAGACTCGGCCACACCGCGGTGAAGTCGGGCCAGATCAGCGCGTTCTCGATGTTGCCCAGCGCAGGCACCGAGTGCACACGGGCCCACCACAGCGCGGTGAAAAAGGCGCCGAAGAACATCACCTCCGAGAAGATGAACCAGCTCATGCTCCAGCGGAAGGACAGGTCGATCTTGCGGCCGTACAGGCCGCTTTCGCTCTCACCCACCGACTGGCTAAACCACTGGAACAGCACGATCAGCCAGAAGGCCAGACCGAAGGCCAGCGAATACGCGCCCCAGCCCGCGCCATTGACCCACTGGCCCGCGCCCAGGATGACGAAAAACAGCCCGATGGCCGCCATCACCGGGTGCCGCGAAGGCCCGGGGACGAAGTAATAAGGCGTCGTGCCGTGTGTTGCTGCTGACATGCTCACTCCTAATTGCTAAGCGCTTGTATGAATGTCTGAAAGAAAAAAACTTGTGCTGTCGACGGCACCGCCTCAGGCGACGACCCAGTTCACCAGCAGGATCAGGCCCAGCACGAACAGCAGGGCCATGACCACCCCCACCACCAGAATGTGGATCGGATTGAGCTTGGCGATGTCGTCCTGGTAGTCGGCATTGCGCCGCACACCGAGAAAACCCCAGAGCACGGCCTTGACCGTGCCCACGAGCGAACCTTTGCGCTGGTGCACAGGCTGCGTCATACGGCCCCCGGCAAGGAGGCGGCCGGCACGGCGCTGGCCTGAGGCAGATGGCCCTCGGGCGCCGCCGGCACCTTGCCGCCCACCTCGAAGAAGGTGTAGGACAGCGTGATGGTGGTCACGTCCTTGGGCAGCTTCGGATCGATCACGAACGCCACCGGCCAGGCCTTTTTCTCGCCCGCCGCCAGCGTGTACTGGTTGAAACAGAAACACTCCAGCTTGTTGAAGTGCGCCGCCGACTGCTTGGGGGCGTAACTCGGGATCGCCTGCGCCGCCATGGTGCGGTTCTGGACGTTCTGGAACTCGTACATCACCGTGGTGAGTTCGCCCGGATGCACCTGAAGCGAACGCACCGCGGGCTTGAACTGCCAGGGCCCGCGGGCATTCGCGTCGAACTCCACCGTGATGCTGCGCGTGCGGTCCACCTGCGTGTTCACCGGCAGGGTGGGCCGGGCACCCGGCACCTCACGCTCGGCGAGCGCCAGCACGTTGATGCCGGTCATCTCGCAGATGGCGTTGTAGACCGGGACCAGGGCGTAGCCGAACCCGAACATGCCCAGCGTGATCACGCCGAGCTTGCCCACCATCTTGAGGTTTTCGCGACGAAGTCCCATGGGGCGTGTCCGGTTCGGAAGTGCGGGCGTGTCGGCGGGCATCAGCCGCCGAACAGCACCAGCTTGCCCACGAAACCGAGGAAAAAGACGAGCGCCACCGAACCCAGGATCAGACCCAGGCGCAGGTTGCTCTTTTTTTGGTCAGGCGTCATGTTTCAACCGTTGCTGCGCCGGGGTTCAGCCGATCACCTTGGTGGCGCTGGCATCCAGCTTGGGCGGGTTCTCGAAGGTGTGGAACGGGGCCGGCGAAGGCACTTCCCACTCCAGACCCTCGGCGCCTTCCCAGGGCTTCTGTGGCGCCTTGGCGCCCTTGCCACGCATGGCAGGCAGCGCGACGGCGAAGAAGAAGAAGACCTGTGCAAGACCGAAGGCAAAACCACCCACCGAGGCGATGGCGTTGAAGTCGGCGAACTGCATCGGGTAGTCGGCGTAGCGGCGCGGCATGCCGGCCAGGCCCAGGAAGTGCATCGGGAAGAAGGTGACGTTGAACGAGATCATCGACCACCAGAAGTGGATCTTGCCGCGGGTTTCGCTGTACATCACGCCGGTCCACTTGGGCAACCAGTAGTAGATGCCGGCGAACATGGCGAACAGCGAACCGGCCACCAGCACGTAGTGGAAGTGGGCCACCACGTAGTAGGTGTCCTGCATCTGGATGTCGATCGGTGCGACCGACAGGATCAGCCCGGTGAAGCCACCGATGGTGAACACGAAGATGAAGCCAACGGCCCACATCATCGGGGTCTCGAAGGTCATCGAACCCTTCCACATGGTCGCGATCCAGTTGAAGATCTTCACGCCCGTGGGCACGGCGATCAGCATGGTCGAGTACATGAAGAACAGCTGGCCCGTCACCGGCATGCCGGTGGTGAACATGTGGTGCGCCCACACGACGAAGGACAGGATGGCGATGGAGCCGGTGGCGTACACCATGGAGGCGTAGCCGAACAGCTTCTTGCGCGCGAAGGCGGGCACGACCTGGCTCACGATGCCGAAGGCCGGCAGGATCATGATGTAGACCTCGGGGTGGCCGAAGAACCAGAAGATGTGCTGGTACATCACCGGGTCGCCGCCGCCGGCGGGGTTGAAGAAGCTGGTGCCGAAGTGGCGGTCCGTCAGCGTCATGGTGATGGCGCCAGCCAGCACGGGCATCACGGCGATCAGCAGGTAGGCGGTGATCAGCCAGGTCCAGCAGAACATGGGCATCTTCATCAGCGTCATGCCGGGGGCGCGCATGTTGAGGATGGTCACGATGATGTTGATCGAACCCATGATCGACGAGGCACCCAGGATGTGCATCGCGAAAATGCCGGCATCCATCGAAGGGCCCATCTGCAGCGTCAGCGGGGCGTAGAGCGTCCAGCCGGCGGCGGGGGCGCCGCCTGGCATGAAGAACGACGACACCAGCATGATCGCAGCGGGGATCATCAGCCAGAAGCTGAAGTTGTTCATGCGCGCGAACGCCATGTCACCGGCGCCGATCTGCAGCGGGATCATCCAGTTCGCGAAACCCACGAAGGCCGGCATGATGGCGCCGAACACCATGATCAGGCCGTGCATGGTGGTGAGCTGGTTGAACAGCTCGGGATTGACCAGTTGCAGGCCGGGCTGGAACAGCTCGGCGCGGATCAGCAGCGCAAGCACGCCGCCCACCATGAGCATGGTGAAAGCGAACAGCAGGTACAGCGTGCCGATGTCTTTGTGGTTGGTGGCGTAGACCCAGCGGCGCCAGCCCGACGGGGCGTGGTGGTCGTGGTCGTGACCGTGCGCATCGTGGTGGTCGAGAACTGCACTCATGATCGATTCCTTTGAGACTCAATGATTTTCTGTAACCGGATCACTTGCGGGCAGCGACCACATCGGCAGGCTGCACAACCTGCTCGGTTTTGTTGGACCAGTTGTTCTTGGCGTAGGTCATGACGGCGGCCAGCTCGGTGTCCGACAGCTGTTTCCAGGCCGGCATCTCCGCCTCCGGGCCTTTGACGCCATTGAGCAGCACGGCCATCATCTTGCCTTTGTCGGCATCGTTCACGATGGCCGAACCGTCCAGCGGCTTGATCGGGCCAGCGCCCTTGCCGTTGGCCTGGTGGCAGGCGACGCAGTTGGCCGCGTAAACGGACTCACCACGCTTGACCATGTCGGCCAGGGCCCAGACCTTGCTCGGGTCGTCGGCGGCCGCGGCCATGGCCTTTTGCTGCTCGGTCACCCAGGCGGTGTATTGCTCGGCCGTGACCACCTTGACGTGGATGGGCATGTAGGCGTGCTCCTTGCCACACAGTTCGGCACACTGGCCGTAGAAATCACCGGTCTTTTCGGCACGGAACCAGGTGTCGCGCACGAAGCCGGGGATGGCGTCCTGCTTGACGCCGAAGGCCGGCACCATCCAGGCGTGAATCACGTCGTTGGCGGTGGTGATGATGCGGATCTTCTTGCCCACGGGCACCACCAGCGGGTGGTCCACCTTGAGCAGGTAGTCGTCGCCCCCGGGCTTGCCCTGGCTGGACATCTCGCGCTGGGTGGTGTCCAGCGTGGAGAGGAAACCGATGCCCTCGCCCTCGCCCTTGATGTAGTCGTAACCCCACTTCCACTGCATGCCCGTGGCCTTGATGGTCAGGTCGCTGTTGGTGGTGTCCTTCTGGGCCACCAGCACCTTGGTGGCCGGCAGGGCCATGCCGATCACGATCAGCAGCGGCACGATGGTCCAGCCCAGCTCCACCCAGATCGGCTCGGCCAGCACCTGCGACTTGTGGCCCACCGACTTGCGGTGCTTGATGATGGAATAGAACATCACGCCGAAGACCACGACGAAGATGACCGCGCAGATGCCCATCATGAACCAGTGCAGCCAGTGCTGCTCCTCGGCAATCCGGGTGACCGGCGGGGCGAAATTGAGCTGGTTCACAGCGGGACCACCGGGCAGGTCGTTCACCGCATGGGCGGCCTGCGTCGCCCAGACACCCGCGCTCAGCGCCAGTGTGGAGGCGGCCGCGCGCACCGTGACCAGCCGTTTACGCATGGAATCAACTGTTTTCTTCGTCGTACTCACTTTAAGCGCCTCAAATATAAGTATTGATTTATATCAATGCCGATTAGAACAAACTTTCATAGGGCCGCCCACTCAGGGAATACCCAACCCCCGCAACCCCGCAAGACCAGCGCAGCCATGGGCTGCGCGGGCGTGACCGAACCGCTGCACCGCAAGCTCCAGCGCAGTCCATCAGCGAACAGGGTTGCCCACGGGGGAAGCGTTGCAGGTTTGACGCACCAATTGCTGGCCATATCCGCGACCGATCCGAGAATCCGCGCGTACTTGCAGGGAAAGCACCCCGAAGGCTTTGATTTATGTCAATTGTAGCGGCGAGAAACGGGGGGCTTTCCTGTCGGGGCGCCCCATCCACCCCCTCGCCGACCTCATCGGCCGGCGATGCAATGCCCGGTTCAGCGGCGGCCGGAGCGCAGCATGGCCCGCATGTCGTCCACCGAAACCGCAGTGCTGGACCCCAGTGGCGCCCGCGCAACGGGTTTGAAGGCATGACCGTAGATCACCTCCACGGTCAGCAGCAGACGCCCGTCTTCCGAACGGGGCAGCCCATCTTCCAGCGCCTGGCACAAGCGCTCGTGCCAGGCGCGCGAGCGCCAACCCTCGAACCGGTCCGCGTGCAGATTGCGGCCAAGCTCGCGCAGGTCCTGGAGCAGGAGCGGCACAGCGCTGTACGACAAGGTGATGCGCTCCATGTCCATCACCGGCTCGGCAAAACCGCTGTGCACCAGCATGTCGCCCCAGTCGTGCATGTCCGTGAACGCATGGGTGGGCTCGGGCCAGCCCGCGCGCTGGTAGATCTGCCGGAGCTCGCGCAGGGTGTCCGGCCCCAGGCAGGAGAACATCAGGAAACCATTGGTCTCGATGTGCGCGTGCCAGCGCCGCAGCAAGGCCTGGGGTTGTGGCTCCAGATGCAGCGCCATGTTGGCCCACAGCATGGCCACGCGGGTTTCGTCCTGCGCGGCCGCGGGTGTCTTGCCCCGCACCCAGTTCAGGGGGTTCCACGACGCCGACAGCGGCTCGCGCGTGGCCAGCAAGGCCTGTGGCAACTGCCGCGCGGCGACATGACAACGCGCCTGCGGCAACAAGGACCGCACGCGCTGGTGAGCCTGAAGGCCGCCCAGCACCGGCTCCCAGTGCAGCCAGCTCGAGGGCTTGTCGCGAAACCACTGCAGCCGCTCAGCCATGCGCGAGGCCACCTCTTCGTGCAGCCAGGGGCTCTGGGTGCGGGGTTGCCGCAGCCAGCGCTGCGCGGCGACCGGGTCCAGACCCGGAACGGGGGTTTCGGCTTCGGGCGTGTTGTTCAAGGGAAAACCAGAGCGGGTGGTGTGCGGGCGACATCGCCGGACAGGGGCGCCAGAAACGGGCCCGGAAAACGGGACACAGCCCGACCGCCCAGTATATTGGCCCCATGTTCAACACGTGGACCCGGCTCACGCGCCACCTGCCCGCCACCTGCCAGGTGTGCGGCGGCTGGCCAGCGCAGGCCGTGTGCACGGCCTGCGAGCAGCGCTTTGCCGCACCCACGCCTCGCTGCGGTGCCTGCGCCGCCCCTCTGGCGGCCACTGGCCCGGCGCTCTGTGGCGCCTGCCAGACCCGAACGGCGCCCGCAGCGCTGCAGCGCTGCGTGGCGGCGGTGGACTACAGCTACCCCTGGGACACCCTGATCGCCCGCTTCAAATTCAGGAACGAACCCGGTTGGGCCGGAACCCTGGCCGCCCTGATGTGGCGGGCGCACCAGGCCCAGCCACCGTCCAGCCCCTACGATCTGGTGGTGCCGGTGCCGCTCACCCCGCCGCGCCTGGCCAGCCGTGGCTACAACCAGGCCTGGGAACTGGTGAAGGCGCTGCGCCGGCAAGCCGCCGCAACGGCGACCCCCATGCCCCCCGCGCTGGCCGATGCCCTGCTGCGCATCGGCGAAGCCCCGGACCAGCACAGCCTGCCGCGCGAGCAGCGCCTGCACAACCTGCGCGGTGCGTTCGCCGCCCACCCGCTTCATCGGCAGCGGTTGGCCCGGGCCCATGTGCTGCTGGTGGACGACGTGACCACCACCGGCGCCACCCTGCAGACCGCCGCCCAGGCCCTGCTGCAGGCGGGCGCTCACCGGGTCGAAGCGCTGGTGCTGGCCCGCACGCCGCCGCACTGAACGACCGCCACCCGGCAACCGCGGGCCACCGTCAGGCGGAGCGCGATTCCAACGTTATCATCGCGAGCTTGCAGGGAGAGCCCACAGACCAGACCACTGGCCCGCTCCAATTTCTGCCACGCCCACCGGTACCTGCCGCGCAACCATGTTCCACATCGTCCTTGTTGCGCCCGAAATCCCGCCCAACACCGGCAACGTGATCAGGCTCAGCGCCAACACCGGCTGCACCCTGCACCTCATCGAGCCCCTGGGCTTTTCGATGGACGACAAGCAGATGCGTCGCGCCGGGCTGGACTACCACGAATACGCCGACGTGCGCCGCCACGCCGACTGGGTCAGCTTCCTGCACGCCGAACAGCCCGACCCACAACGCATGTTCGCGCTCACCACCCGGGGCACGCTGTCGGTGTACGACAACCGCTTCCAGCCGGGGGACTGGCTGGTCTTTGGTTCCGAGACCCGGGGACTGCCCGCCGACCTGCGCGAGCGCTTCGCCCCGACGCAGCGCCTGCGCCTGCCCATGATCGAAGGCCAGCGCAGCCTCAACCTGTCCAACGCGGTGGCGGTGGTGGTCTTCGAGGCCTGGCGGCAGCAGGGCTTTGGCGCCCCGTCAGCGTGACGCAGTTCACTCTTTCGTGAGCTGCACGCCCCACCCCATTCCCTCTAGCGGCCGCACAATGCTCACACTTCCCGACACGCGCTGCCCGTCACGAACGCCGGCGGCCCATCCGACACACGCGACCCCACCGGCCGCCTGGAGACCGCATTGATCCCCACCATTGCCCGCATCGTTCAGGCGGCCCTGACACCGCGCCAAGGCGCAAAAAAGCCGGTCAGCGTGAAAGACCTGGCCACCATCCGGCAGGCCCTGCTGTCGTGCATCGAAGACTGCATCAGCCTGCCCGCGCAGCGCCTGCGCCTGAAAATCGACAATGCCAAAACACCCCAGGAACTCTGGATGCTGCGCAACGACGCCTACCAGCTGATCTCCCAACGCCACAACCAGTCCATCGCCGCCGAACGCATCAACGACCTGATCCGGGCGTTTGAAGGCAGCCTGGAGCGCAAACAGCTCGTCAAGATCCGCTGATTGCGCCAGCCGAAGGCTCAGGGGTAGAGCCGCACCAGCGACTCGGCCACGCACACCGGCTTGTCGGCCCCGTCGCGCTCAACCACCACCGACCACGTCAGCTGCAGGCCCTGGTGTTCGATCGGTTCGGCGGCCAGCAGGGTCAGGCGCGCACGCAGGCGGCTGCCCACCGGCACCGGCGCCGTGAAGCGCACCCGATTGAGCCCGTAGTTCAGGCCCATGCCGGACTGGCGCACCGCGAACGCCGACTCCAGAAACACCGGCAGCAGCGACAGCGTCAGGAAACCGTGCGCGATCGTCCCGCCAAACGGCCCCTGCTTCGCTTTCTCCACGTCCACATGGATCCACTGGTGATCACCGGTGGCCTGGGCAAACTGGTTGACACGTTCCTGGGTGATCGTGACCCAGTCGCTGAGCGCGACTTCCTGACCCACGCAGGCCGCCAGATCGGCCAGGGTTTCAAAGGTTTTCATGGGATGCGACTCTAGCCCGCCGGCCGGGTGGCGGGTGTCGGCCTCGCGACAAGCCGGATCAGCCCGCTCGGGACAGCGATCCGCTCAACGGCGGAATGTGAGGGCCATGTTTCGCCGCCGGGCCGCCCCAAGGCGAAACAGCCCCCTCGGGGGGCAGCAACCCGCGCAGCGGCGGAGCGTGGGGGCCCTACCGATCCAGCCAGTCGCAGATGCCCTGCCACTGCTGCAGGTCTTTCTCCACCCGCCCCGGCGCCACGTCGAACAGCGTGAGCCCACGCGCGGCCAGGTGGATGTAGTTCTGCGTGTCGCGCAGATAGCCCAGCACCGGCAGGCCCAGGCCCGAGACGAACTCCTGCAGCTTGTCGGCCGCGATGGTGCGCGCATCCACCCGCATGCCCACGATGCCGATCTTGAGCTTGTCGGCGTTGCGGAACTCGGCGATTTCGTCGAGAAAGGCGCGCGTGGCGTAGATGTCGAAGATGCTGGGCTGCAGCGGCACCAGCACCTTGTCGGCCATGCGCATCACGTCCTTGAAGCGCCAGCCGTGCAGACCGGCGGGGGTGTCCAGCACCACGTGGGAGGTGCCGCGCGGAGGACGCGCGATCAGGTCGTGGGACACCTCCCAGGTGCGAATCGGGCGCGCGGCCGCAGGGCGCAGTTGCAGCCACAGTCGCGCCGACTGCTGGCGGTCGGCGTCTCCGAGCATGACGGCATGGCCCTGGGCGGCGAAATAGCCCGCCACATGGGTGGACAGGGTGGACTTCCCCACCCCGCCCTTGGGATTCGCAACCACCACGATAGGCATACCGACCTCCTCGTTGTCTGAAAACAGGCCCTATGGTATCGCCAGCCCCTCAGCGCCACGCGTCCCACACCAGCTTGACGCCCGTGAGAAACATGCCGGCGTAGACCATCCGGTAAAACAACCGCGGCTGGATGCGGTGCGCGATGCGCACCCCCACCCAGACCCCGATCGGCGCAAACGGCAGCAGCGCCAGCGAGGTCAACATGTTGCGCAGGTCCAGCAGGCCCAGCCAGGCGTAGGGAATCCACTTCGCGATGTTGATGAAGAAAAAGAAGAAGGCCATGGTGCCGGTGAACAGCACCGGCGAGAGCCGCAGCGGGATCACGTAGGCGTTGATCGGCGGGCCGCCCGCGTGGGCGATGAAGCTGGTGAACCCGGAGGTCGCCGTCAGGATGGCGCCCACCCATTTCGGCGGCGGCGGGCTGTCGGCCTTCGGCGGGAACAGCAGGCGCTGGGCCAGAAACAGCAGGGTGAAACCGCCCACGATGCCGGCCACCACCTTGGCGTCCAGCAGTTTGAACAACAGCGCGCCGACCACGATGCCGAGCAGGCCGAAGGGCAGCAGGAAACGCAGCAACCGGCGATCCACGTTCTTGCGAAACGCCGCCATGCCGAGCAGGTCCATCACCAGCAACACCGGCATCAGGATAGCCGCGGCCTGCGGCACCGTGACCGCCAACGCCATCATGGGCACGGCAAGCGAGCCGAAGCCGGCGCCAAAGCCGCTCTTGCTCACCCCCAGCAGCAGCACGGCGGGGATCGCCACCAGATAGAAATACGGATCGGTGATCAAGGATCAGACTTTTTCGATGACCAACGCAATCCCCTGCCCCACCCCGATGCACATGGTGCACAGCGCGTAGCGCCCGCCCGTGGCGTGCAGGCGGTTGACCGCCGTGGTGGCCAGGCGTGCGCCGCTGGCGCCCAGCGGGTGGCCCAGCGCGATGGCGCCGCCCCAGGCGTTGACGCGCTCATCGTCGTCCTGCAGGCCCAGGGTGCGCAAAACGGCCAGGCCCTGGGCGGCGAAGGCTTCGTTGAGTTCGATCACGTCGAGCTGCTCCAGCGTGAGGCCGGTGAGGGCCAGCACCTTCTGCGTGGCCGGGGCCGGGCCCATGCCCATGATGCGCGGGGCCACGCCGGCCGTGGCCATGCCGACGATGCGGGCCTTGGGGGTCAGACCGTTCTTCGCCGCCGTGGCTTCGTCGGCCAGCAGCAGGGCGCAGGCGCCGTCGTTCACGCCGCTGGCGTTGCCGGCCGTCACCGAGCCGTCCGGTTTGACCACGCCCTTGAGCCTGGCCAGGGCTTCGAGGCTGGTCTCGCGCGGGTGTTCGTCGGTGTCCACGATGAGGGCGTCGCCCTTCTTCTGCGGGAGGCTGACCGGGCAGATCTCGCGCGCCAGGTGGCCGGCTTTGATGGCCGCCACGGCTTTCATCTGGCTGGCCAGGGCCATGCGGTCCTGCGCTTCGCGCTCGATCTTGAACTCGGTCGCCACGTTCTCTGCCGTTTCGGGCATGGAATCGACGCCGTACTGGGCTTTCATGAGTTTGTTGACGAAGCGCCAGCCGATGGTGGTGTCGTAGACGGCGTTGTTGCGGCTGAAGGCGCTCTCGGCTTTGGGCATGACGAAGGGGGCGCGGCTCATGCTTTCCACGCCGCCGGCGATCATGAGGCCGGCCTCACCGGCCTTGATGGCGCGGGCGGCCGTGCCCACGGCGTCCAGGCCGGAGCCGCACAGGCGGTTGATGGTGGCGCCGGGCACGTCCAGCGGCAGGCCGGCGAGCAGGCTGCTCATGCGGGCGACGTTGCGGTTGTCCTCACCGGCCTGGTTGGCGCAGCCGTAGAGCACGTCGGTGATGGCGGCCCAGTCCACGCCCGGGTTGCGCGCCATCAGGGCGCGCAGCGGGATGGCGCCGAGGTCGTCGGTGCGCACGCTGCTGAGGGCGCCGCCATAGCGGCCGAAGGGGGTGCGGATCGCGTCGCAGATGTAGGCCTGGGTCATGGGGTGTCTCCTGAAGGTGGCAAGCGACTGTACCCAAGCCCACCCAGGGGCCGGGCCGCTTGCGGGACAATCCCCCCATGTTCAGTCCGTCCCAAACCGATGTGCGCCGCTTCTTCTGCGCGGTCTATGCCAAGAGCCTGCAACAGCAGCCCATGGAGGCCATCGAGATGCTGGCGGGCCAGTGGATCGCCGAGCACCCCGAGTACCACGCCGAGCTGGCCGACGTGGACGCCGCCCTGGCTCGCCTGGGCGAACCGGGCAGCGCCACCCGCGAGAACCCGTTCCTGCACCTGTCCATGCACCTGTCCATCAGCGAACAGTGCAGCATCGACCAGCCGCCGGGCATCCGCCAGGCGGTGGAGCTGCTGGCGGCGCGGCGCGGCGACCTGCACGCCGCGCACCACGAGGTGATGGAGTGCCTGGGCACCATGCTCTGGGAAAGCCAGCGCGCCGGCCGGCCGCCCGACGGCCAGGCCTATATCGACCAGGTGCGCCGCCGAGCGACGCAGGACTGAAATAAAAAAAACCGCTCATCGAGCGGCTTTTTCATGGGCGGTCACCGATCAGCGGAAACGCGACTGCGGCACGGTCTTGAGCTCACCGTCCAGCGAGGCCAGGTACTTGGCGATCTCGCGCATTTCGGCGGGTTTGAACTGCTTGGCGACGCCGGCCATGATGGGGTTGGAGCGGCCCACGACCTTGTTGCCTTCGACGGTGTAGGCCTTGAGCGCGACAAACAGGTAGTCGGCGTGCTGGCCACCGATCTTGGGGTAGCTCGGGTCGATCGGCTTGCTGAAGTTGGCACCGTGGCAGGACGCGCAGGCCCCTTTTTCGATCAGCGCCGCAGCGGCCACGTTGGCCGCCTTGGGGGCTTCGTCGGCGGGCTGGTCGCCCTGCGCGGTGTAGAACGCTGCGAGATCGGCCATGTCCTGCTCGGACAGCGAGCCCGCGATGCCGCGCATGGACGGGTGCTTGCGGTCGCCCTTCTTGTAGGCGGTCAGGGCGGAAACGATGTACTTGTCGGACTGCCCGGAGATCTTGGGCACCTTGTGGATCTCGGGAAAACTGTTCTGGTAGCCCGGAATGCCGTGGCAACCGATGCACATTTCAGCCTTCTTCTGGCCGGCTTCGGCGCTGCCGGTGACACCCTGAGCCTGAGCGCTCAGTGCTGCTGCGGAAAACGTCGCAGCGGCGACAACGGAACGGACGATCATGGGCAACAGTTGGTTCATTTTGCAAGCACAATGAGATGGATGATTGATAAAAATCAACGCTCGATTATATAGACTGGTCTATCACCCCCGACTTATTGATAACCCTGACGCCGCCGGCTTTCGCACCCCCGAGTCGCGCACAGAATGCCGCATCGGCCGGCCCCAAGGCCCTCCCGCCACCTCCACCACACCCGACCCCGTCCATGAAATTCCAAGGCTCCGAAAACTACGTCGCCACGCAAGACCTGATGCTGGCCGTCAACGCCGCCATCACGCTCAAGCGCCCGCTGCTCGTCAAGGGCGAGCCCGGCACCGGCAAGACCATGCTGGCCGAGGAAGTGGCGCAGGCGCTCAAGCTGCCGCTGCTGCAGTGGCACATCAAGAGCACCACCAAGGCGCAGCAGGGTCTGTACGAATACGACGCGGTGAGCCGCCTGCGCGACTCGCAGCTGGGCGACGAGAAGGTCAAGGACATCCACAACTACATCGTCAAGGGCGTGCTCTGGCAGGCCTTCACCGCCGACCAGCCGGTGGCGCTGCTGATCGACGAGATCGACAAGGCCGACATCGAATTTCCCAACGACCTGCTGCGCGAACTCGACCGCATGGAGTTCTACTGCTACGAGACGCGCGAGCTGGTGCGCGCCAAACACCGCCCACTGGTGTTCATCACCTCCAACAACGAAAAGGAACTGCCCGACGCCTTCCTGCGCCGCTGCTTCTTCCACTACATCAAGTTCCCCGACGCCGAGACCATGCACAAGATCGTGGACGTGCATTTCCCCGAGCTGAAAAAGGAACTGCTCACCGCCGCGATGAAGACCTTCTTCGACGTGCGCAACCTGCCCGGCCTGAAGAAGAAGCCGTCCACCAGCGAACTGCTGGACTGGCTCAAGCTCCTGATGGCCGAAGACATTCCGCTCGAAGCGCTGCAAAGCGCCGACAACAAGGTCAGCATCCCGCCGCTGGTGGGCGCATTGCTCAAGAACGAACAGGACACCACGCTGTTCGAGAAGCTGGTGTTCATGAACCAGAGGAACCGTTGAACGACAGTCCTTGCGCCCCCCATCCGGAGGTCTTGCCATGCTGATCGACTTCTTCTACACCCTGCGTTCGGCCAAGCTGCCGGTCTCGGTCAAGGAATACCTGACCCTGCTCGAAGCGCTGCAGGCCGATGTGGTGGGGCCGCGCAATCCCGATGCGTGTTCCATGGACGACTTCTATTACCTGGCGCGCACCGCGCTGGTGAAGGACGAGAAGCACTACGACAAGTTCGACCGCGCCTTTGCCGCCTACTTCAAGGGCGTGGAGCTGATCGCGGACTTCACCAAGCCCATTCCCGCCGACTGGCTGCGCCAGGAGATCGAGCGGCTGCTGTCCGACGAGCAGAAGGCGAACGCGCCCAAGATGGACTGGGACGAGCTGATGGAGACGCTCAAGAAGCGGCTCGAAGAACAGAAGGAGCGCCACGAGGGCGGCAGCAAGTGGATCGGCACCGGCGGCACCTCGCCGTTTGGCCACGGCGGGTCCAACCCCCAGGGCATCCGCATCGGTGGCAAGGGCGGCAACAAGACGGCCGTGAAGGTCTGGGACCAGCGCGCCTACCGCGACTACGACGACACGCAGGAGCTCGGCACGCGCAACATCAAGGTCGCGCTGCGCCGCCTGCGCAAGTTCGCGCGCGAGGGCAACGACTTCGAGCTGGACCTGCCCGACACGATCCGCGCCACCGCCGCCAACGCGGGCTGGCTCGACATCAAGATGATCCCGGAGCGGCACAACAACGTGAAGGTGCTGCTGCTGATGGACGTGGGCGGCACGATGGACGAACACATCCAGCGGGTGGAGGAGCTGTTCAGCGCCGTCAAGAGCGAGTTCAAGCACCTGGAGTTCTATTACTTCCACAACTGCGTGTACGACTTCATGTGGAAAAACAACCGGCGCCGCTACGCCGAGAAATTCCCGACCTGGGACATCATCCGCAAGTACAACAAGGACTACAAGCTGATCTTCGTGGGCGACGCGACCATGAGCCCCTACGAGATCCTGCAGCCCGGCGGCAGCGTGGAATACAACAACGAAGAGGCCGGCGCGGAGTGGTTGCAGCGGCTCACAAATGCTTTCCCGAAATTCGCCTGGATCAACCCCGAACCGCAGGGCGTGTGGCAGTATCGACAGAGCATCAGCGTTGTCCAGCAACTGATGGGCCAGCGCATGTACCCGCTGACCTTGAAGGGCCTGGAAGATGCCATGAGACTGTTGTCGAAATAAACACCGCATGAAATCTCCATTCCTGCGCCGCGCAGGATGGGCGCGACCGCCCCTGTGGCTGGTGGGCACGGTGGTCCTGCTTCCCCTCTGGGCGCTGGCCCAGGCCACCCCCCCGCCGGAGCCCGCGCCCGCCAACGGCACCCCCACCCCCGAGGCCGCCCAGGAGGCCACCGACGACGCTGCCGTGGAGACACTCGCGCCCTCGTCGATCCGCCGCACCCCGCGCACGCGTGCCCCGGCGCCGCCGCGCTTCGACGTCGACCTGCAGGCCGGCAACGACGAGCTGCGCGACTTTCTGCTGCGCCACATGGAGCTGATGCGCTTTCGCACGCTGCGCGACCTGGACGCCAGCGAGCTGGACCGGTTGCTGGGCAAGACGCCCGACGACCTGGGCAACCTGCTGGGCACGCTGGGCCATTTCGCGCCAGAGATCCACATCGACGAGCCTGCCGCCACCGGCCCCACCCCGCTGGGCACGGTGCGCATCCGGGTCGACCCGGGCCCGATCACCCGGGTCGAGTCGGCCGACCTCTATTTCCTGGGCGACATCGCCAACAACCCGCAGGCCACGGCGCAGCGCGAGGCCGTCACCCGCGCCTGGACGCTCAAACCCGGCCAGAGCTTCACCCAGGCCGATTGGAGCAGCGCCAAGACGAACGTGCTGCGCGCGCTCACCGCCCGCCGCTACCCCACGGGGCGCGTGGCCAACAGCCTGGCCGACATCGACCCCAAGACCCACAGCGCGCGCCTGAGCGTGGAGCTGGACTCGGGCGCGCCCCTGCGGGTGGGCGAGGTGCGCGTGGAAGGCGCCGAGCGCTACGAGGCCGCCACGGTCGAACACCTGGTGCACCTCTCCGGCCTCAGGCCCGGCAGCGACTACGACCTGGACCAGCTGCAGGACGCGCAGCAGCGCATCGCCGCGGCCGGCTCCTACGACTCGGTGTTCGTGTTCGTCGACACCGACCACCTGCAGGACGGCACCGCGCCGGTGGTGGTGCAACTGCGCGAGAGCCCGCGGCAAAAGCTGGTGCTCGGTGTGGGCGGCAGCACCGACAACGGCGCGCGCCTCTCGGCCGAGTACACCCACCACCGCGTGCCCGGCCTGGGCTGGCAGTCGGTGAACAAGCTGCAGCTGGAGCGCGAAGACCAGTTGCTCAGCAGCCAGTGGAGCGCGCCGGTGGACAGCCAGGGCTGGCGCTGGATCGCCAGCGCCCAGATGGCGCGCCAGATCGACGGCTTCGACACCACCACCAGCCAGCGCCTGCGCGCGGGCCGCTCGCAGGACAGCACCCCGCTGGACCGCAGTTACTTCCTGCAGTTCGAGCGCGCACGCGCGGAAAACGCCGTGCTCGGCAGCCCGGAAACCACCCACGCGGAATCGGCCCTCAGCGTCAACTACGCCTGGACGCGCCGCCGCTTCGACAGCATGCCCCTGCCCAAGACCGGCAACGGCCTGGGCATGGAGATCGGCGTGGGCACCACGCTGGAGAGCCCGCGCCGCCCCTTCGTGCGGCTGCACACCCGCTGGCTGAGCTACTGGCCCATCGACTCGGGCGTGTCCGCCCTGGCCAATTCGCTGGAGGGCCTGGTGCGCCGCGGTGCGCCGCCGCTGGGCGTGGCCCGCCCCAGCGACGACGAGACCGGCCAGGCCGGCCGGCTGGCGCTGCGCCTGGAAGGCGGCGCACTGTGGGCGCGCAAGGACGCCGGCATACCGGAAACCCTGCTCTACCTCACCGGCGGCGACACCAGCGTGCGCGGCTACGGCCTGCGCGACATCGGCATCCCCCAGGCCGACGGCGGGGTCTCGCCCGGGCGCTATTTGGCGGTGGCCAGCGTCGAGTGGCAGCGCCCGATCTGGCGCGACGGCGTGCGCACCCCCTGGGAAAGCGTGGTGTTCGTGGACGCCGGTGCCGTGGCCAACGAGCCGGGCGAGCTGCGCCCGCCGCAATGGGGCGTGGGCGCCGGCGTGCGCTACAACAGCCCGGTCGGCCCGCTGCAGCTGGACCTGGCCTACGGCGTGAAGCCCAAGGCCCTGCGCCTGCACTTCAACGTCGGCTTCACGTTCTGAGCCCCCGAGCCCACCGATGGACAGCGACCAGACCCCGCCCCCCGCCCCGCCCGGCGAAGCCCCGCGCGCGACGGCACCCAGGCGCTGGCGCGGCCTGCGCTGGCTGCTGCTGTGGTTGCTGGGCGCACCGGTCGCGCTGCTGGCGGCCGCGGTGCTGGCGCTGTGGCTCTGGGCCGCCAGCCCCGGCTCGCTCGGCCAGACCCTGGGCTGGGCGCAGGACTGGCTGGCCGAGCGCGCCGACACCCTGGGGCAACTCGAAACCGAAGGCGCCGTGGGCAGCCTGCACCATGGCGGCGCCATCGGGCGCCTGCGCTGGACGTTCAACGGCCTGGAGGTGCAGGCCCACGGCGTGCGCCTGCACTGGAACCCGCGCCTGTGGACCGACGCCCTGCTCGGGCGCGGCGTGCATCTGCAGGAACTCGCCATCGAACGGCTGGAAGTGCGCGACCAGCGCGCGCCCACGCCCCCGGGCGAACCGGTGCAGTCGCTCGCGCTGCCCCTGCCGGTGTCGCTGGCCTGGTCGGTCGGCCGCTTCACCTATGAAGGCGCGACCCCGCTCGCGCTCGACACCCTCCAGGGCCGCTACCGCTACGGCGACGCCCAGGCCGGCGACCGGACCGCGCTGGGTGAGCGGCCCGGCGTGCGGCAGACCCACCAGCTCAGCGTCGATTCGCTGCAACTGGCGCAGGGCCGCTACCGCCTGCAGGCCCTGCTCGGCGCGCAGGCCCCGATGCCACTGGTGTTGAGCGCCCAGGGCACGGTGCTGACCGAGCTGCCCGGCGGCTCGGCCCGCCTGGCGCTGCAGGCCACCGCCGCCGCCACAGGCACGCTGGCCGGCCGCGACGCCACCCTGGACGTGACGGCGGACGTGCGGCCCGGGCCGCCCGCCGCACCCGGTGCCACGCCACCAGCGCCCTCCAGCCCCGCCCCCGGCGACACGCCCACCCTCGCCGCCACCGCCCGCGTGATGCCCTGGGCCACCCAACCGCTGCAGGCCCTAGACGCCACCGCCCACCGGCTCGACCTGGCCACGCTCTGGCCGCAGGCCCCGGCCACGGCGCTCAGCGGCACGGTGCACGCACAACCCGACGGCCAGGCCTGGCTGGCCCGGGTGGACCTGAGCAACGCCAACAGCGGCCCCTGGGACCAGCAGCGCCTGCCGTTGCAAAGCCTGCAGGCCCGCCTGGAACAGCGCGGCGAGCGCTGGCTGCTGCCCGAGCTGGTGGCACAGATCGGGCGTGCCCGGGTGCAGGCCAGCGGCACATTCCAGCCCGCGGGCGCCGCCGGGCCAGCGCAATGGCAAGGCGAGCTGCAGGCCCGCAACCTGGACCCGGCGCAGCTGTGGAGCACGCTGGCCACCACCGCGCTCGACGCCACGCTCAGCGCCCGCACCGCCGCGCCCGCCGCAGCTGGCGGCACTGGCGGCCCGGCCCCGGCGGCGATCGATCTGGACGCGCGCGTCCTGTCCTCGCCCGGCCGACCCGCCAAGGCCCCACCCGGCCTGCGCCTGAACGAAGCGAAACTGAAAGGCCGCTGGACCCCCGCCGCGCCGACCAGCCCGGGCGGCACGGGCGGCGTATTCGAATTCACCGAAGCCGTGCTCGACGCCGCGCAGGCCCGCGCCAGCGCCCAGGGCCGGGTGGACCTCACGGCCAAGGCCTTCACCGGCCAGGCCACGCTGCGGCTGCCGGGCGCCAGCGGTCGCTTCGACGGCGCCCTGGCGCACGCCGATGGCCGGGGCGATCTGGCCCTGCGGGTCGATGAAGCCCGCCAGTTGCTGGCCTGGCTGCGCGGGCTGGACACGCTGCCGGTGATCGGCCCGCGTGTGGCCGAGTGGCTGGCGCAACAGCCCACGCTGCGCGAGCTGGCGCTGAGCGGCCAGGCCCGGCTCGCGGCGCGCTGGCAAGGCGGCCTGGCCGAGCTCGGCTACCCGGTCCCACCGGCCTCGACTGGCGGCGCAAGCGCCAGCCGCCCGGTGCCGCTGAAGCTGGAGGCCTCGCTGGACCTGCCCCAGCTCGATGCGGCGGGCGACACCCCCTGGCAGGTGCGCCAGCTGCGCCTACAGGCCAGCGGCCCCCTGACCGATCTGGCGCTGCAGCTCCGGGGCGAAGCGGCGCAGGCGCCGTGGCGCGGGGTGCTCGACACCCAGGGCCGCCTGCGCCACACCCGGGCCACGGCGAGCGCCCCCGCGTCCACCCTGCTCGACCTGCGCACGCTGCGGCTGAAGGCCAGCGACGCCTCACGGCCCGACCGCGTGGTGGACTGGACGCTCGACAGCAGCGCCCCCCTGTCGCTGGCCATGCAGACCGGCGCCGCCGACCTGGCCCTGCAGGCCGCTGCCGGCCAGTTGCAGCTGTTGCCCAGCGTGCGCGCGGTGGCGGGTGCGCCCACCACGGCCAGCGCCCGCGCCGCCGCGCCCATCGCCCCCCGTCCGCTCACGCTCGCCTGGGACAGCCTGAGCTGGCAGGCCGGCGCGTTCCAGAGCAAGGGGCAATTGCGCGGTCTGCCGCTGTCCTGGGTGGACGCGCTGGCCACCGCCGAGGGCCAGAGCAGCGGCCCGATCACCCAGGCCGGCGTGGCGGGCGACCTGCTGTTCGACGGCGACTGGGACCTGCTGCTGCCCGCCCAGGCCGGCACGCCACTGCGTCTGTCGGCCCGGCTGCAGCGCACCGGCGGCGACCTCTCGGTGCAGACCAGCGGCAACAACAACGCCAGTGCCCCCACAGGCACCGGCCGGAGCGCTGCCCAGCGGGTGCAGGCCGGCGTGCGCGAGGCGAGTCTGAGCCTGAGCGCCCAGGGCCGCACGGTGCAGGCCCGCCTGCGCTGGGACAGCGAGCGCCTGGGCCAGGCCAGCGCAAGCCTTGACACCGAACTCGCCGCCAACCCCGACGCCACCCCGGGCGTCAGCGCGCTCGACCGCTGGTGGCCCGCCGGCGCGCCCCTGCGCGGCACGCTCAGCGCGCAACTGCCTGAGGTGGGCGTGTGGTCGGCGCTGGCGCCACCGGGCTGGCGCATGCGCGGCACCCTGCAGGCCAGCGCCACGATCGGCGGCACGCGCGCTGTGCCGCAGTGGAACGGCACGCTGCAGGCCGACCAGTTGGCGCTGCGCTCGGTGGTGGACGGGTTCTCGTTCTCCAACGGCCAGCTGCGCGCCACGCTCACGGGCGACCGCGTCACCATCGAACGCTTCCACCTGCAGGGCCCGCGCGGCGCCGAAGTGGGTGGCGCGCTGGACGCCACCGGCGTGGCCCAGTGGCGCGCGGTGGAGCCCGGCGGGCGCCGCCAGACCTTCATCGACCTGCAGGCCACCGCCACCAAACTGCGCGTATCCACCCGGGCCGACCGCCGGCTCACCCTCTCGGGCCAGATCACGGCCCAGCTCGCCGGCCCGCTGCTCAACATCCGCGGCCGGCTCACCGCCGATTCGGCGCTCTTCATCCTGCCCGACGAACTCACCCCCTCGCTGGGCGCCGACGTGGTGGTGCGCGGCGGGCGCAACCTGCCCCCACCGACGACCGACGACGCTCAGCGCGTGCAGCCCGATGTGCTGGTCGATCTGGATCTGGGCGAGCAGTTCGAGGTGCGCGGCCGCGGCCTGCAGTCCCGCCTGAGCGGCCAGCTGCAGGTGCGCGCCACGCCCACGCAGCCCGAGCCGCGCGTGCTGGGCGAAGTGCGCGCCGTCAACGGCACCTACCGCGCCTACGGCCAGCGGCTCGCCATCGAAACCGGCGTGCTGCGCTTCACCGGGCCCTACGACAACCCCACGCTCGACATCGTCGCGGTGCGCCCGCAGGCGCGCGACGACAGCCAGCGCGTGGGCGTGCAGATCAGCGGCAGCGCGCAGACGCCGCGCGTGCGCCTGATCAGCACGCCGGAACTGCCGGACAGCGAAAAACTCGCCTGGCTGGTGCTGGGCCGCCCGGCCAGCGGCGCCGGCGCCGAAGCCGCCGTGCTGCAGCAGGCCGCGCTGGCCCTGCTAGCGGGCAACGAAGGCGGGCTCGACAGCCGCCTGGCCAGCGCCCTCGGGCTGGACGAACTGAGCTACCGGGGCGAAGGCACGGCCAGCAACGGCAGCACCACCGCGTCCGCAGTCACGATGGGCAAGCGCCTGTCGAGCCAGCTGTACCTGACCTACGAACGCAGCCTGGCCGGCGCCATGGGCACGGTGTCCATGTTCTACGACCTGTCACGCCGCCTGACGCTGCGCGCCCGCGCGGGCGAAGAAAACGCGCTGGATCTGATCTTCACCCAAAGATTCGATTGACCCCATCAGGCCGCTTCGGCCAAGGCGGCCTGGTTGGCCGCCACCGCGGTGTGGCTCTGGATCTCGCTCTCGGCCGTGGCCAGGGCTTGGGCCTTGGCGTCCGGGCCCATGGCCACGCCTTCGGCGCGCACAAAGCGCACATCGGTGATGCCCAGGAAGCCGAACACGGTCTGCAGGTAGCTCTCCTGGTGTTCCATGGCGCGACCGGCTTCGCTGGTCGAATACACGCCGCCGCGCGTGATGGCCACGATCACCGTCTTGCCGCCGGCCAGGCCCACCGGGCCGGTTTCGGTGTACTTGAAGGTGCGGCCGATCTGGGCCACGCGGTCGATCCAGGCCTTGAGCTGGCTGGGCACCGAGAAGTTGTAGAGCGGCGCGCCGATCACGATCACGTCGGCGGCCAGGAACTGGCTCACCAGCGCTTCGGACAGCGCGTTTTCTTCACGCTGGATCGCGGTTTCGGCAGCCTGACCGGTGCGGAAGCCCAGCGCGTCGGCACCCAGGTGGGGCACCACGTCGGCGGCCAGGTCCAGGTGCTGCACCCGCGTGCCGGGGTGGGTGGCGACCCAGGCGGCCACGGTGCGGGCGCTGAGCTGGCGGGAAACGGACTGTTCGCCGGTGATGGCGGAATCGATGTGCAGCAGTTGCATGGTGATCTCCTGAAAGCGGAAAGAGGAACCACGTGACGTGGCGGTGGATAGATTGTCTTTTTGTATCGATTCACTGATAAGTCGGTGTTTATGAGATTCATCGTTCCATAATCAGGACAATCAATCGGAAAGAGCGCCATGCAGGACCTGAACGACATGCTGTATTTCGCCGAAGTCGTGGAGCGCGGTGGCTTCGCGGCGGCCGGGCGGGCGCTGGGCCTGCCCAAGTCGCGGCTGTCGCGCCGCGTGGCCGGTCTGGAGGCGCAGCTGGGTGTGCGACTGCTGCAGCGCACCACGCGCAAGCTCTCGCTCACCGAGGTCGGCGAGGCCTACCTGCGCCACTGCCAGGCGCTGCGCGAATCGGCCCAGGCCGCGGCCGACACCGTGGCCCAGGTGCAGACCGAACCGTGCGGCACCCTCCGCGTGGCCTGCCCGGTCACGCTGGCGCAGACGGTGCTGGCCGAGCTGATGCCCGACTTCCTGGCGCGTTACCCGCTGGTACGCGTGGAAATGCTGGTGAGCAACCGCGTGGTGAATCTGGTGGAAGAAGGCGTGGACGTGGCGCTGCGCGTGCGCACCTCGCTGGACGACAGCGGCAGCCTGGTGATCAAGCGCCTGGGCGACGACGAACCCTTGCTGGTGGCCAGCCCCGCCCTGCTGGCCCGCCAGGGCACGCCCACCACGCTGGACGAACTGAGCCGGCTCGACAGCATGGCCATGTCCACCACCGACGGCCGCGCCAGCATCCCCCTGACGGGGCCGGACGGGCGCCAGACCATCCTGCAGCACACCCCGCGCTACGTGGCCGACGATCTGCTCACGCTGCACGTGGCCGCGCTCGCCGGCACCGGCATGTGCTGGCTGCCCAGCTACATGTGCGAAGACGATCTGCGCCAGGGCCGGCTGGTCCGGCTGCTGCCCGACTGGCAGACGCCGCGCGGCCTGGTGCACGCGGTGTTCCCCTCGCGCCGCGGCCTCACCCCCGCCGTGCGCTGCTTCCTCGATTTTCTGGGCGAACACGTGCCCACCCACAGCAGCCTGCTGGGCAGCGAAACCCCCGGGCAGGTGCCGTGAGCCAGAGGCCCGCGCGGACCCCCTTTACAATGCGCCGTTCCCTGCGGCCATAGTTCAATGGATAGAACGGGCCCCTCCTAAGGGCCAGATGTAGGTTCGATTCCTACTGGCCGCACCACCACCCCAGAGCCGCCATTCGCCAAGCGCCGCACCCGGTCGGCGGCGATGGGCGCCCACCGGCCCGCTCAGGGCTCGCCGATGTCCTCGTTCCAGAGCTGCGGCTGGGCGGCGATGAAATCGCGCATCAGGCCCACGCAGGTCGGGTCCTGACGGACCTCCACCGCCACTCCCCGGCTGCGCAGCAGGTCCTCGTCGCCCATGAAGGTCTGGTTTTCGCCGATCACCACCTTTGGAATGCCATACAGCAGGATGGCGCCGCTGCACATGGGGCACGGCGAGAGCGTGGTGTAGAGCACCGACTCGCGGTAGACCTGCGCGCTCTGGCGGCCCGCGTTTTCAAAGGCGTCCATCTCGCCGTGCAGGATCGCGCTGCCCTGCTGCACGCGGCGGTTGTGACCGCGCCCGATGATCTTGCCCTGGTGCACGATGACCGAGCCGATGGGAATGCCGCCCTCATCCCGGCCGGCCTGGGCTTCGTCGATCGCGGCTTGCAGAAACGGGTCCATGTCTTCTGTCCTTCCTGGGTCGTGGGTTGAAAACGAAACGCCTGCTGTCGGGGAGATTGTGTCCGCACCGACCACCGCGATGTGGCGAGCACTCCACGCGCGGCCAGAAAAATCGGCGATGGCCCCAGTACGGCCACCCGGTGCACCGCCGAACCCGGCCGACCGCTCGTCGGCGCGCACCGGGCTCGTGTCGAAAACCGCGGGTCTGGTCCGTCGTTCCCATGCACGACCCCGAAACCACCCTTGAAAGGAAACCCATGCCACAGCTGTGTGCCTACCTGTCCTTCGACGGCGACTGCGCCGAAGCCATGGCGTTCTACGCCAAGGTGCTCGACGCCAAGCTCGAAGCCCTGATCACGTTCGGGCAGATGCCCGACGGCGACCCGGTGCCGCCCGAACACGCCGACAAGATCATGCACGCCTACCTGGCGCACCCCGACTTCGCCCTGATGGCCGGCGACACACCGCCCGGCATGCCCTTCGATGGCATGAAGGGCGTGATGATGGCGCTGACCTACCCCGGCGTGGCCGACGCCGAACGCGTGTTCAACGCCCTCGCCCAAGGCGGCACCGTACAGATGCCCCTGGCCGCCACCTTCTGGGCCGCCACCTTCGGCATGCTGACCGACCGGTTTGGCACGGCCTGGGCGGTGAACGGGGGGCCGAAGGAGATGCGGCCGACCTGACGGCGATGGGATCCTGCGGACCGATCCCTGGCGCCGAAGCGCCCTACCGCGCCCGCAGCGTCCGGCTCAACAGAATCACGGGCACCAGCCCCACCAGCACCAGCGTGAGCGCGGGCAAGGCGGCTTCGCCCAGGCGCTCGTCGCGTGCGAGCTGGTAGGTCACCACGGCCAGGGTGTCGCTGTTGAAGGGGCGCAGCACCAGCGTGGCGGGCAGTTCCTTCATGACGTCCACGAACACCAGCAGCAGGGCGGCGGCGGTGGAGCGCTTGAGCAGCGGCCAGTGCACGCGCGCGGCCAGGCCGGCGCCGGTGGTGCCGAGCATGCGGGCCGAGTCGTCCAGGCTGCCGGGGATGCGGGCGTAGCCGCTCTGCACCGACTGCAGCGCCACCGCGGTGAAACGCACCAGGTAGGCCCAGACGATGCCCAGCACGGTGGCGGTGACGAAGTAGCCCACGCTGGTCTCGGGCCGGACCATCTGCACCCAACCCACCGGCAGCAGGATGCCGACCACGATCACCGCGCCCGGCACCGCGTAGCCCAGGCTGGCGAGCTGCACCACGCCGCGCGTGACCACGCCGGGTCGCGCGCGCAGCGCGAACGCCAGCGCCAGCGCGATGAAGGTGGCCAGCGCGGCGCTCAGGCCGGCGAGCCAGACGCTGTTGCGCGACCACTGCACGAACATGGTCCAGGGCAGTTCGTCCCAGCCGCCGATGAGCGGGCGCAGCATGAAGAGCACGGGCAGGACGAACCCGAACAGGATGGGCAGGCCGCAGGCCACCACGGCCAGCACCGCGCGACCGCCGCGCAGGCGCACCGGCTGCGCCTCGGCGCTGCCTGCGCGCTGGCCGCGCAGCGAGGCAAAGCGCATGCGGTGCTGGGCGCGGCGCTCCAGCCAGAGCAGCAGGGCCACGGTGGCGAGCAGCACGGTGGCCAGCTGCGCGGCGGCCAGGCGGTTGTCCATGGAGAGCCAGGCTTTGTAGATGCCGGCGGTGAAGGTCTGGATGCCGAAGTAGCTGGCCACGCCGAAGTCGGCCAGGGTTTCCATGAGCGCGAGCGCCACGCCAGCGGCCACGGCCGGGCGCGCCAGCGGCAGCGCCACCTCGCGGATGCGCCGGGCCAGCGGTGCGCCGAGCAGGCGCGCCGCTTCCATCAGCTGGGCAGCGCGTTCGGCCAGCGCGGTACGCGCCAGCAGGTACACATAGGGGTAGAGCGAAAAGGTGAACACCCAGACCGCACCGGGCGTGTTGCGGATTTCGGGGAACACCCGCCCGCTCAGGCCGAAACCTTCGCGCAGGCCCACCTGCAGCGGGCCGCTGAACTGGAGGAAGTCGGTGTAGGCGTAAGCGACCACGTAGGCCGGCATGGCCAGGGGCAGCAGCAGCGCCCATTCAAAGAAGCGCCGGCCGGGGAAGTCGAACAGGGTGACCGCGCTGGCGGTGGTCATGCCCACCACGGCCACGCCCACCGCGACGCTCACGCACAGCAGCAGCGTGGTGAGCGCGTACTCCGGCAGCACGGTCTGCGCCATCTGGCTGAGCACATCGCGCGCCACGGCGTCGAACTGCAGCCAGGACGCCCCGAGCGCGAGCACGGGCAGCGTCAGCGCCAGGGCCAGCAGGAGCAACAGGGTCGGGGCCAGCCAGCGCAGCATGAAGGGCAATGGAGGTGGGTGAGGAAACGGACGGGGGTAATGGGCGCAAACAACGCGTGGATGATGGCACGGCCCACACGCCACAGGACCAGGGTCGGACATTGACGCGCATCAACACAAATGAGAATTGTAGTTATCTACAATCAGTGCCATGTTCCTGAACGTCTCGCAACTGCGTGTGCACTACGCCGACCAGCCGCAAGCGGCGGTGGACGGCGTGTCGCTGGGCCTGCGTGCCGGCGACATCGGCGTGCTGATCGGCCCTTCGGGCTGCGGCAAGACCACGCTGCTGCGCGCCGTGGCCGGGCTGGAGCGCGCCAGCAGCGGCAGCATCACGCTCGAAGGCGAGACCGTGAGCGACGGCCAGCGCCACATGCCGGCCGAGCAGCGCCGCATTGGCATGGTGTTCCAGGACTACGCGCTGTTTCCGCACCTGGACGTGGGCCGCAACGTGGCCTTCGGCATCGACCGCCTGCCACGCGCCGAACGCGAGGCCCGCGTGGCCGAGGTGCTCCAGCTGGTGGGGCTGGACGGCCTGCAGCGCCGCTTTCCGCACGAACTCTCGGGCGGGCAGCAGCAGCGTGTGGCGCTGGCCCGCGCGCTGGCGCCGCGCCCGCGCCTGCTGCTGCTGGACGAGCCGTTTTCCAACCTCGACGTGGACCTGCGCGAGCGCCTGGCGCACGAGGTGCGCGGCATCCTGAAGGCCGCGGGCGCCACCGCCCTGTTCGTCACGCACGACCAGCTCGAAGCCTTTGCCATTGGCGACGTGATCGGCGTCATGCACGAGGGCCATCTGCACCAGTGGGACGACGCCTACGCGCTCTACCACCGCCCGGCCACGCGCTTTGTGGCCGAGTTCATCGGCCACGGGGTGTTCGCGCCGGCGCAGATCCAGCTGGTGGGCACCGAGGTGTCGGTGCAGACGCCGCTGGGCGCGCTGCACGACGTGGACGAATGCCCGCTGCCCAGCGCCTACGAGGCGGGGCTGTGCGACGTGCTGCTGCGCGCCGACGACATCGTGCACGACGACGGCGCGCCGGCCAAGGCGCAGATCATCCGCAAGGCGTTTCGCGGCTCCGAATTTCTCTACACCCTGCGCCTGGCCAGTGGCGAGGTGCTGATGACCCACGTGCCCTCGCACCACAACCACGCGGTGGGCGAGTGGATCGGCATCCGCGCCGAGGTGGACCACGTGGTCACGTTCGCGCGCGGCGCCGGCGCCACCTCGCCACCCGCGCCGGGCGCCAAGAGGCCGGTCGCCGACACCCTCCTCTGATCGGGTTCGGCGGTCCGCTGCGGCTGCGGGCAGCACCCACCCGGGTGGCACGTTGAGGACGGCGCACTCGCGGCGCCCTCCTCAACCGCACGGCAAGCTCAGAACTTCAGGTTCACGCCCGCGTACACCGTGCGGCCCATGCCCGGCACGGCCGTGCCCCACTGCGGGTGGTTGGGCAGCATGGGTTTGCTCATCGTGGTGCCCTGGCCGACGCAGGCGCCGCCCGTGGGCGTCCACCAGTCGTTGATGCGGTAGCGCTGCAGATCCGTGCCCGCGCGCAGGCGGTCGCTTTCACCCATGTTTGGCGCGCGCCTCGGCCAGGATGCCGCCGCCGAGGGCAGGCTGGACACGCCCCCGGCGCCGTCGAGGCTCACGCCGGGGATGTCCTGCAGCAGATGGGCGGTGCCGCGTGGGCCGCCCAGGCCGTGGCCAGGCGCCCGGGGGCGGTGCTCGACCAGTCGCGCACGGCGCGCACCGGTCCGCTCTTGCGGCTGCGCGGGGGCAACAGTTGCGCCAACGCACGGCACACGGTCTCGGTCTTCGCATCGACCACCTGCGCCACCTCGCGCAGGGTGGGCAAGGCGTCGCGGATGGCATCGGCCTCACCACCCAACGCCCTCCCGTCGGGCCGCCACTCCAGGCCCATCAGGCACAGCAGGTGGGTGATGCGCTGCGGCACGCTGCCGGTGCGCAGGGCGGTCATGTCTTCGCTGCGGTCCTGGTGCTGCAGCAGGGCTTGCTGCAGCAGCGGCACGCGCGGACCGCTGGCGCCCAGCGGCACGGGCACCAGACGGCAGGCGGTGAAGGCGGTGGCGCTGAACTGGTAGCGCCGCTCGCACAGGGCATCGATGCCGATCAGATCGCCCGGCAGGGCAAGCTGCACCGGCTGGCGGATCGGACCGCTGTCGCGGTCGAGGCGAACGACGCCTTCAACCACGCGCCACACGGGGCCGGTTTCACCGGCGAGAAAAACGGACTCGGCCTTCGCAAAGGCGCGCGCGTCCGGACGGACGGAGGGGGTCATGAGGGGCTCCTGAAACTGACGAACCGGCCGCCGATGGCGTGCAGCGGCGGCAAGACGGGGGCCTCCACAACGGGAGGCCGGTGGGTCAGACCAGGAGCGGGGGACCGCGCGCGGCGGGGTGAGGCGCTGCGCAGGACAGCGCGGCACGGGCGATGTACCCGGGTGGGGAACGCTGGCCGGGCAGGACCGCCACGGCCGGTAGACTCGGGATCAGCGGCGCAAACCGTTCGGCCGCCAGGCTGCAATGGCCACAGAAATCCAGCGCGTGGGCCAGATCGTCGGCATCGGCCGCGGCGCCTTGCGGGGTGGGGGCCCGCAGCTGCACCCAGCGCATCCCGCTGGGGGTGCAGATTTCCACCCAGTCGCCCACCCCGCGCGTGAAGGCCAGCGTGCGCGAGATGGCCGGCGCGAGCGCGGCCAGCAGCATCGCGCCCAGCAGGGCGCGCGCAAGCAGGCGCATCGGGCGGACCGGCATGGGTTTTTCGGATCAGACGAAGGCGACTCGGCGCAGACCGTCGAGGCTCAGTGCTTGTGCTCCATGCCCGGCTTCATGGGCATGGCCGCATTGCCGCCGCCCAGCGCGGTCACGGGCGCCTTGATGTCCTGCGTGAAGCGCTGCTTGGCGGCGTCTTCGAACACCAGGGTGAGGGGCACGCTCTCGCCGCCCTTGAGCGGCTGTTTCAGGTCCATCAGCATCACGTGAAGGCCCCCGGGCTTGAGCTCCGTGGTGCGGCCAGCGGCCAGCTCCAGACCGGGGACCTGGCGCATCTTCATGACGTCGTTGTCCATCGCCATTTCGTGGATTTCCACCACACCGGCCACGGGCGACTCGACCGCCACCAGACGGGCGTTGGCCGAGGGCGTGAGGCGCATGAAGGCGCCCGAGGCCTTTTGCGTGGCCACGGTGCCGCGCACCCAGGCGTCTTCGACCTTGACCGTGGTCTGTGCCCAGGCACCGGCGGTGACGGCGAGCAGCGAAGCGATGAGCAGTTTTTTCATGGGGAACTCCTGTTGTGTTGAGAAAGGTTGAGAGAAAAGGAAAGAAGGGCAAGCTTCAGGCCGGCGTCTGGGCCAGCAGTTGCCGGATGTCGGCGGTGTAGTCGTCGGCCGTCTGTTCGTGGCGCAGCACCACGCGGATGCGGCCTTCGCGGTCGAACAGGTAGCTCAGCGCGGTGTGGTCCATGGTGTAGGTGCTGCCGGTCGGGACCTTCTTGTAATAGACCCGGAATTCGTCGGCCACGGCCTTGATCTGCGCCGGGCTGCCCGTGAGCGCCATGAACGAGGGGTCGAACGCGGCCATGTAGTCGCGCAGCAGCTCGGGCGTGTCGCGCTCCGGGTCCACGGTGACGAAGATCACCTGCAGCTGCGCGGCGTCGGCGCCGAGTTGCTGCTTCACGGCGGCGGCCCGCGTGAGTGCCGTGGGGCACACATCGGGGCACTGCACGAAGCCGAAATACAGCATCACCACCTGGCCGCGGTAGTCGGCCAGGGTGCGCGGTTGGCCGTTGAAATCGGTCAGCGCGAACTGGCGCCCATAGGCGGCGCCGGTGATGTCGATGCCCTTGAACACCGGGGCCGGCGCGCCCAGGGGTGTCTGGTCACAACCGGCGAGCAGGCCGCCCGTGCCCAGGGCCAACCCGCCCAGCCACAGGGTGGCCGCACGGCGGCGGGGGTCGGCGGGCGCACCCGCACGAGAGACAGGAAAACGAGGCATGGGGCCTCCTGAACATCAGGGAACACACGCAGCACCCACGAACGGGGTGTGCAACCGTGGTGGGTTCAGGCGGAGAGCGGGGGCGCGCGGGCCAGGCCGGGGGCCCAGGTGCCGCGCAGCGCGGCGGCGTGGAAATAGACCGGGAGCGGCTGGGCCTGCGGCCGCAGCGGCTCGGCGTGCGCCGACACCGGCGGCAGCCCGGCTGCGCCGCCATGCAGGCTGCACCAGGGGCAATCCATGGTGCCGGACGCCATGGGGTTGTCGTCACCGGAAGCCGGGTCGGCATCGGTCTGGACCCACACCATGCCGCTGACGCTGCACACCTGCACCCAGCCGTCGTGCGCCGAAGAGGCCACGACCGCCTGCGCCACGGTGGGCGCCAGCGCGCCCAGCACCATGGCGAGCATGGCCAGCCAGGCGGTGAAACGGCGGTGGGCGCGGGCGAACGGCATCGGCGCAGTTTAGCAGCCCGCCACGCCACGCCCCGGCTCGGCAAATCGCTGTTGCCTGCGCGACGCCCGGTGGCCACCGGCGGCCGATACCATGCAGGGCCTCAAAACCCGCTGCCAACAGGCCCCACCCGGAGACAACCCATGCTCAAGCTTTGTGGCTTCGCCGCCAGCAACTATTACAACAAGGTCAAGCTCGCCCTGCTCGAAAAGGGTGTGCCGTTTGAAGAGGTGCTGGCCTGGGTGGGCGAGACCGACAAGGCCGCCAGCCCGCTGGGCAAGGTGCCCTACCTGCTCACCGAGCGGGGCCCGATGTGCGAGTCCACGGTGATCCTGGAATACCTGGAAGACACCTACCCCCAGCACCCGCTCCTGCCCGGCGACGCCTTCGCGGCGGCCAAGGTGCGCGAGCTGCTGCGCTTCATCGAGCTGCACCTGGAACTCGTGGCGCGCAACCTCTACCCCGAGGCCTTCTTTGGCGGCCAGGTGAGCGACGCGGCCAAGGAAAAGGTGGGCCAGCAACTGGAGAAGAACGTCGCCGCGTTCGCCAAGCTGGCCATGTTCTCGCCCTTCATCGCCGGAGAGAAGTTCACCCTGGCCGACGTCGCCGCCGCGGTCCACCTGCCGCTGGTCAGCAGCGCCACCAGGATCATCTACGGCCGCGACCACCTGGCCGATCTGCCGGTGCGCGACTACCTCAAGCGCCTCGGTGAACGGCCTGCGGTGCAGCGGGTGAACGCCGATCGCAAGACCAGCACCGAGCTGATGCTGCAGCGCGCCCGCGCCGCCAAAGCCTGAACCGCTTCGAGCTCCGGTGGCGGCTCAGAGGCCGAGCAGGCGAGCCACCTCGGCGCGCATGTCCTGCGCCCAGGTGCGCCGGTCGCGCCCCTGAAAACGCTGGGGTTCGCCGTAGTGCACCACCGCCTGCAGGCCGCTGGCGCGCAAGGTGCTCCAGAGGGAGGCCAGCAAGGTGGTGTCGCCGATGAACAGGGGGGCGTCGCTGCGTTGTCCGCTGGCGCCGTCGACAAAAGCCAGCGCCACCGGCAGCACCGGCGCATTGGCCGAGATCGCCGCCTGGAACAGGTTGGCATGGAACGGCAACAGCGCACGGCCGTCGCCCGTGGTGCCTTCGGGAAACACGGCGATGGTGTCTTGGGCACGCAGGCGTTCGGCCATCTGGTGCACCACGCGCATGGCGTCGCGCCGGCTCTCGCGCTCGATGTAGAGCGTGCCCACCCCGGTGATGAGCGCACCCAGCACCGGCCAGTGTTTCACGTCGGCCTTGGAGATGAAGCGCGCGGGCTGGGCCGCGTTCATCACCAGGATGTCGAGCCAGGAGACGTGGTTGGCCACCAGCAGCACCGGGCCGCGCGCGGGCGGCGTGCCGCGCACCACCAGCTCCACGCCCATGATGCGCAGCATCTGGCGCGACCATTCGCGCACCAGCAACTCGCACTGCGCGGGCGTGAGCCGCCCGAACTCGCTGCGGATGGTCCACAACCCGCCCAATACGTGCACCAGCGCCCGCACCGCGCGCCACGCGGCCACCAGCGGGGACACGCGGGCGACGCTCACGCCAGCGCGTGGACCGCGGCGGCGCGGGCCGCCTCGTGGGCCACCTGCCCACCCACCAGGGTGGCGCGCACGCGCACCGGCATTTCATGGCCTTCGAACGGCGTGTGTTTGCCCTGGCTGCGCAGGCCCGTGGGCTCCACGCGCCAGCTGGCGTTGGGGTCGAAGACGCAGAGGTCGGCCTGGCCACCCACCGCCAACCGGCCCACGCTGTGCGCCAGCGTGCCCAGGCTGCTGCCCAGCACCGCCTGCGGGCCGGTGGTGAGCACGGCGAGCGCCTGCATCAGGCCCAGGCCGTCCTGCTGCGCCCACTTGCAGGCCAGGCCGAGCAGCAGTTCCACGGCGGTGGCGCCGGGTTCGGCCTCGGCGAACGGCAGCGTCTTGGCGTCGCTGTCGACCGGGTTGTGGTCGGACACCAGGGCGTCGATGGTGCCGTCGGCCAGACCGGCGCGCAGGGCATCGCGGTCGCGCTGCTGGCGCACCGGCGGCTGCAAGCGCAGCCGGCTGTCGTAGTAGCCGATGTCCACGTCGGTCAGGTGCAGGTTGTGCACGCTCACGTCGCAGCTCACCGGCAACCCCTCGGCCTTGGCCTGGCGCACCAGGGCCAGACCGGCGGCGCTGCTGATGCGGCACAGGTGCACACGCGCTTCGCTGCCTTTGCCGTGCACCGCGCGCAGCAGCTCGAACAGCGTGTGCAGCGCAATCGTCTCGGCCATCACCGGCACGCCGGCCAGGCCCATGCGCGTGGCCAGCGGGCCGCTGGCGGCCACGCCCTTGCCGAGCCAGAAATCCTGCGGACGCAGCCACACCGTGAAACCGAAGGTGGCGGCGTACTGCAGCGCACGCTGCAGCACCTGGTGGTTGACGATGGGCACCTCGGCCTGGCCAAAGCCGATGCAGCCCGACTCGGTGAGCTCGGCCATCTCGGTGAGCACCTCACCCTGCAGGCCGCGCGTGAGCGCGCCCAGCGGGAACACGCGCGACTGGTGCAGCTTCTCGGCGCGGAACTTGAGCATGTCCACCAGGCCGGGTTCGTCGAGCACGGGTTCGGTATCGGGTGGGCAGACCAGCGAGGTCACGCCCCCGGTCACCGCCGCGGCCATCTCGCTCTCCAGCATGCCCGCGTGCTCCTGCCCGGGTTCGCGCAGGCGCACCGCCAGGTCCACCAGACCGGGCGCGACCACGCAACCGGTGGCGTCGATCGTGCGGTTGGGGTGGAAGTCGGCGGCCACGTTGCCGATGGCGATGATGCGACCGGCGGCGATCGCCACGTCGGCCATCTCGTCGCGGCCGGTGGCCGGGTCCATGACACGGCCGTTCTGAATCAGGATTTTCATGTGTGTGTCCTCATGCGTCGTGGCTGGCCACGATGCCCATCACCGCCATGCGCACCGCGATGCCAAAAGTGACCTGGGGCAGGATCACGCTCTGTGGCCCGTCGACCACGGCGGAGTCGATCTCGACGCCGCGGTTGATCGGGCCCGGGTGCATCACGATGGCGTCGGGCTTGGCCCAGCGCAGGCGCTCGGTGGTCAGGCCGAAGCTCTTGAAATACTCCTGGCTCGACGGCAGCAGGGCGCCGCTCATGCGCTCGTTCTGCAGCCGCAGGGTGATCACCACGTCGCAGTCCTTGATGCCCTCTTCCAGCGTGTGGCACACGCGCACGCCCATCTGCGAAAGATCGCCGGGCACCAGGGTGCGTGGGCCCACCACGCGCACGTCGGGGCAACCCAGCGTGGTGAGGGCGTGGATGTCGGAGCGCGCCACGCGCGAGTGCAGCACGTCGCCCACGATGGCCACCGAGAGCTGGGTGAAGTCTTTCTTGTAGTGCCGGATGGTGTACATGTCCAGCAGGCCCTGGGTGGGGTGGGCGTGGCGGCCGTCGCCAGCGTTGACCACGTGCACGTGCGGTGCCACGTGTTGCGCGATCAGGTAGGGCGCGCCCGACTCGCTGTGGCGCACCACGAAGATGTCGGCCGCCATCGCGGAGAGGTTGGCGATGGTGTCGAGCAGCGACTCGCCCTTGGCGGTGGAGCTGCGCGCGATGTCGAGGTTGATCACGTCGGCCGACAGGCGCGTGGCCGCGATCTCGAAGGTGGTGCGGGTGCGGGTGCTGTTCTCGAAGAACAGGTTGAACACGCTCTTGCCCCGCAGCAGCGGCACCTTCTTCACGTCGCGGCTGCTGACGCTGACGAAGTTGGCCGCGGTGTCCAGGATCTGGGTGAGGATGTCGCGCGAGAGGCCCTCGGTGGAGAGCAGATGGATGAGTTCGCCGTTTTTGTTGAGTTGGGGGTTGCGTGCCACGTTCAGGCTTCCTTCTTGTTTTCCACCACGAAGCTCAGACGCCCGTCGTCGCTGCGCGCGAGTTCGAGCGTCTGCGTCACGGGCAATGCGACGGTGGCCGCGCAGACCTTGGCTTCGATCGGCAGTTCGCGCCCGCCCCGGTCCACCAGCACCGCGAGTTGCACGCTGGCCGGGCGGCCGTAGTCGAACAGTTCGTTGATCACGGCGCGCAGCGTGCGCCCGGTGTAGAGCACGTCGTCGACCAGCACCACGTGGGCGCCATCGACTTCGAACGGCAGCACGGTCTGAGCGCTGATGGCCAGGCCACGCTGCGCGAAGTCGTCGCGGTGCATGCTGGACGAGATCACGCCGACGCTCCCGGGCAGGCCCAGGTCGCGCTGCAGACGCTCGGCCAGCCAGGCGCCGCCGGAGGTGACGCCGGCGAGGTGCAGCGGCTGCGGAGTCACCGCGATCAGGCCTTTGACGCCCTGAAGCAGGGTTTTGTAGAGTAGTTCGGCGTCCAGTTGCAATGCACTCAAGGCAGGCTCCTCAAAAACTGTTCCAGGATGATGCAGGCCGACGCGGCGTCGGCGTCTTTGGCGCCCAGGGCGTGTGCTTCGGTCGTGCTGTAACGCTCGTCCACCTCGAACACCGGCAGGCCATAACGACCTCGCAGCTGGCGCGCGAATTTCCGTGCCCGCGCGGTGTTCTCGTGCGCGGCACCATCGGGATGAAAAGGCACGCCCACCACCAGGGCGTCGGGCTCCCACTCCTTGAGCCGCAGGCTGATCTGCGCGAAACGGGCATCGCCCTCGGCAGCGATCGTGGCCTGCGGCGTGGCGGTGCGTGTGAGGCGGTTGCCGCTGGCCACGCCCGTGCGCTTGAGGCCATAGTCAAACGCCATGAAGGTCTGGCAAGCGGAGGCGTCGTCCGTCATGCGTGGCCCGCGTCGGGCGAGAGCATCCAGGGCTGCAGGCCCAGCAGGGCCATGGCGCGCACGTAACGCTCGGAGACCGGCACGTCAAAAATCAGGCTCGGGTCGGCTTCGACCGTGAGCCAGCTGTTTTCGGTGATCTCGGATTCGAGCTGACCCTGCCCCCAGGACGCATAACCCAGCGTGACGAACACCTTGCGCGGACCGGCACCCGAGGACATGGCTTCGAGCACGTCCTTGGAGGTGGTCATCTCCAGCCCCCCGGGAATGGACAGCGTGGAGGCGTAGACCGATTCGCCGGCCCCGCCTTCCACGGCTTCGTGCAGCACGAAGCCCCGCTCGGTCTGCACCGGACCGCCCTGGAACACCGGCAGCAGGGCCAGGTCGTCGCGCCCCATGGGCAGGTCGACTTTTTCAAACAGCCTGGGCAGCAGGATGTCGCTGGGTTTGTTGATCACCAGCCCCAGGGCCCCTCGTTCGCTGTGCTCGCACATGAACACCACGCTGCGGGCAAAAAGCTCGTCGCTGAGGCTTGGCATCGCAATCAGGAAATGATTGGTCAGGTTGATGGGGGCAAAATCAGCGGACATGCGTTGATTTTAAGCCGCTGCCCCCGCAGCGCCCGGTCGTGCAGGCCCGCCCCCGTCCACCGCCATGAACACCTACGACAAAGGCCTGATGTGGTTCCGTCGCGATCTGCGCTGCGAGGACAACGCGGCGCTGTACCACGCGCTCAAGGTGTGCCGCCAGGTCTGGTGTGTCTTCGTCTTCGACACCGACATTCTGGACACCCTGCCCCGGGCCGACCGGCGCGTCGAGTTCATCCGCGAGTCGCTGGTCGAGCTCGACGCGGACCTGCGCACCCTAGGGCAGGCCAACGGCGCGCAAGGCGTCGGCCTGATCGTGCTGCACGGCCAGGCCCGCCAGGCCATCCCCGCGCTGGCCTGGCGGCTGCAGGTCCAGGCCGTGTTCGGCAACCACGACGACGATCCGGCGGCGCTGGCGCGCGACGCCCAGGTGTTTGGCGATCTGGCCCACGCCGGCATCCTGTTGCACAGCCACAAGGACCACGTGATCTTCGAGCGGCGCGAGCTGCTGACCCAGGCCGGCCACCCGTTTGGCGTGTTCACGCCCTACAAGAATGCGTGGCTCAAGCAGCTTGATCCGTTCCACCTCAAGGCCTACCCGGTGGCGCGCTACGCCGGGGCGCTCGCGCCCGTGCCGCCCGAGTGGGCGGTGCCGGTGCCGCGCCTGTCGGACCTGGACTTCGAGACCACCAACCTCGCGCAACTGCCCGTGCCCACCGGGTCCAGCGGTGCGCGTCAGCTGTTCAGCGATTTCCTGCAGCGCATCGACCGCTACGACCAGGCGCGCGACTTCCCCGCCGTCAAAGGGCCCAGCTACCTGAGCGTGCACCTGCGCTTTGGCACCCTCTCCGTGCGGCGGGTGGTTTCGGTGGCCCACCGGATGCATCTGCAGGGGATCGCCGGGGCGAGCACCTGGCTCTCGGAGCTGATATGGCGCGACTTCTACCACCAGCTGCTGGCCAATTTCCCGCAGGTGGCGGACCGGGCGTTCAAACCCGAATACGACCACATCCGGTTTGAGCGTGGCAAACATGCGAAGGAACTGTTCGCCACCTGGTGCGAGGGCCGCACCGGTTACCCCCTGGTGGATGCGGCCATGGCGCAGATCAACCAGACCGGCTACATGCACAACCGGCTGCGCATGGTGGTCGCGAGTTTTCTGGTGAAGGACTTGGGGCTGGACTGGCGCTGGGGCGAGCGCTATTTCGCCGAACACCTGATCGACTTCGACCTCGCCGCCAACAACGGCGGCTGGCAGTGGGCCAGCTCCAGCGGCTGCGACGCGCAACCCTGGTTCCGCATCTTCAACCCCGTCACGCAGAGCGAGCGTTTTGATCCCCAGGGCAAGTTCATCCGGCGCTATCTGCCGCAGCTCACCGAACTGCCCGATGCGGCCATCCACGCGCCCTGGCAGGCCCGCGAGCTGGAGTTGTCCGCCGCGGGCGTGGAGCTGGGCAAGACCTATCCGCTGCCGGTGGTCGATCACGCCGAGGCGCGCGAGCGCACGCTGCTGCGGTATGCGGTGGTGAAGAAAAAAGAACCCCCACGCTCTGCCGCTGCGCGGGTCGCTGCCCCCCGAGGGGGCTGATCCACCTTGGGGCGGCCCGGCGGTGGATCGTCGGCCCCCCACGCTCCGCCGCTGCGCGGGTCGCGGCCCCCTGAGGGGGCTGATCCACCTTGGGAGGATCAGCCCATCAGGCTTCGGCAGCGATCTGCGTGTAGTGCGCGATCAGCGCCAGCAGCTCGTCTTCGGAGTATGGCTTGCCCAGGTAGTGATCCACACCCAGTTCGCGCGCGTGTTCGCGGTGTTTCTCCGCAATGCGCGAGGTGATCATGATCACCGGCAGATCGGACAGGCGCGGGTCGCTGCGGATGTTGCGCACGAGGTCGAAACCGTCCATGCGCGGCATTTCGATGTCGGACAACACCACGGTGGGGCGTTCCTGCTGCAGGCGTTCCAATGCCTGCAGACCATCGGCGGCCATCGAGACGCGGTAGCCTTCGCGCTGCAGCAAACGCTGGGTCACCCGACGCACGGTGATCGAGTCGTCCACCACCAGCACCAGCGGCACGGCGCTGAGCGCCGCGTCCACGGGGGTCGAGGTCTCGCCCACCACCTGTGGGGTCTGGCGCTGCTGCTGGGCGATCCACTCATGGACCTGGGTGCCGTACACCGTCGCCAGGGCCACCGGGTTGTAGATCAGTGCCACGGCGCCCGAGGCCAGCACCGACATGCCGGCCAGACCGGGCAGACGCGAGAGCTGCGGCCCGAGGTTCTTGACCACCACTTCCTGGTTGCCCAGCACCTGGTCCACGTGCATGGCCACGCGCTGCGCCGCGCTTCGGAAGATCACCACCGGCAGCGTGCGACCCTTGGTCTCCTGCGACTGCGCGGAAGACTGCAACAGGGCACCGGCCCAGTAGAACGGCACCTCTTCGCCCGCCACCGTCAGGCTGCCCTTGGCATAAGCCTCGCCCAGCTCGGTGCTGGAGAGACGGCGCACCACCTGCACCAGGTTGGAGGGCACGCCAAAGGTGAGCCCGCCAGCGCGCACCATCACCACCTGCGTCACCGCGGTGGTCAGGGGCAGCACCAGCTTGAAGCTGGTGCCCTGGCCGGCGCGGGTGCTGGTCTCGATGCGGCCGCCGAGCGCCACCACGTCGTTGCGCACCACGTCCATGCCGACACCCCGGCCCGCCAGCGATGTGATCTCGCTCGCCGTGCTCAGGCCGGGTGTGAAGACCAGGTGGGCGGCTTCGTCGTCGCTGAGCTGCGTGCCGGCAGGCACCAGCCCCTGGGCCACGCCTTTTTCGCGCAGGCGGGCCAGGTCAAGCCCGGCGCCGTCGTCACGGAACACCACCGACACGTCGTTGAGTTCCTGGGCCAGGTGAATCTCGATGTGGCCTTCGGCCGCTTTGCCCAGCGCCAACCGGGTTTCGGTCGGTTCGATGCCGTGCACCACGCTGTTGCGCAGCAAGTGCTCAAACGCGGCGGTCATCCGGTCGAGCACGCCGCGGTCCATTTCGATGTTGCCGCCCACGATGTCCAGCCGCACCTGCTTGCCGGTCTCCTTGGACGCCTGTCGCACCACGCGGTACAGGCGCTCGGAAATGCCTTCGAACTCCACCATGCGGGTGCGCAGCAAGTCGCGCTGCAGTTCGCGGGTCTGGCGCGCCTGGGCCACCAGGCTGTCTTCGGTGGCCTCCACCGCGCGTTGCAGGTTGCGCTGCACGGTGGCCACGTCGTTGACCGACTCGGCCATCATGCGCGTGAGTTCCTGAACCCGGGTGAAACGGTCGAATTCGAGCGGGTCGAAGGACTGGTCGGCGTCGCGTGCTTGAGCCAGGCGCGACTGCATCTGGGTCTCGGCCTGCAGTTCGATGTCGCGCAGCTGACCGCGCAGACGGTCCAGGTTGCCCGTGAGGTCCTTGAGCGAGCCGCGCAAGGTCACGAGTTCGGACTCCATGCGCGAGCGGGTGATCATGACCTCGCCGGTCTGGTTGACCAGCCGGTCGAGCAGCTCCGGCCGCACACGCACGGCAGCTCCGGCCCGCGCCTGCAACAGCGCCGGCACCTGCGGCAGGGTCATCCCGGCCAGTCCCTCCGCGGGACCCGTGGGCGCGGCGTCAATGGGCAACGCCATCGGAGCGGCTTCGGGCACCGCGTCACCCGTCTCATCGGGCGGCGCCTGTTCGGGCGCCCGCTGAATCACATCCTGCGGTTCGGCGTCGGTGCGACGCAGCACGTCAAAACGGGCGCTGATCGCGTCGAACGCGCTCTGCAGCGGCTCAAGGTCGGCACTGCGTTCGACGTCGGACCCCAAACGCTCGGCCGCCGTCTCCATGCGGTGCGCCATCTCTCCCAGGCGCAGCGCACCGGCCAGGCGGGCGCTGCCTTTGAGGGTGTGCAGATTGCGCAACACTTCGGAGCGTGCGCTGCCGTTGTCGGGGCGCGCCACCCACTGGCGCAAGGCGCCGCCGAGCCGAGGCAACAGTTCGAGCGCCTCGTCGGCAAAGATCGGAAAAAGATCGACGTCGATCGTGTCCAGGGCATCGATATCGTCGTCGATGTCCTGCACCGGGCCCGCAGCGGGACCGGTCGATTCGTGCAGGCCACCGAAACCGGTGCTGGGTTCGCTGAACGCGGCCACTTCAACGCCGGCAGGCGCCTGCATCGGGGTGGGTGTGTTCGTCGGCGGGGCCTCAAAAAGCGGATCGGACTGCGCCTCGGGCACTTCGGGGGGCAATCCCTCAGGTACAGGCTCGTGCACGACGCGGTAGAGCGCTGCCATCAGCTCGGGGGTGGGCTCCTTGAGGAAACCGGCCGCGAACTGGTGCAACAGCCGGCGAATGTCTTCGGAAGCGTCAACGAACAGCTGCGCCTGTTCGGCGCTGGCGGCCCAGCCTGCTTGCTGGTGCAGGCCGATCGACTCGATCGCGTGCTCCAGCGCGCGGGCGATGTCGGACAGCGACTGGAAGCCCACGGTGGCCGAACTGCCGGCCAGCGAATGCGCCAGTGCCTCGGCCTGGTCCGGCACCGGCTGGTGGCGCTCCAGCGCCCACTCGGCCAGTTCGGTGCACAGGCGGCGCGACCACTCGTCGGCCTCATTGAGGTAGACGTTGTACAGCTTGATACCGATGCGCAGGTCCCCAATGACCCGGATCTGTTCGTCTGAAGCACCCGGAAAGGACTCCTCAACCGTCTCGACGACCTGGGGTTCCGCGCCCTCATCCACCACCGGTGGCTGCAGGCCATCGGGCGGCATTTCCGCATGGGCTTCAGCCTCGGGCATCGGGGGAGCCTCCTCCTGAACGACAGCCAGCCCGGCATCATCAGACACCGGCTCGGCCTGTGCTTGCGGCGCGTCGCGGGTGTCCAGATCGAAGTCGGCGTCGAGCGTGATGGACTCGACCTCTTGCGAAGGGCCGGTTTCGGTGTCCAGATCCAGAGAGAGACCGTCAAACAGGGCCGACACCTCATCGGACGAGGGTGACGGGAGGGGAGCAGGATCAACCGGGGCCGGCTCCACCTCAAGATCCGGGTCGTCCGTGACCACCACAGGGGCGGCCTCGGCTTGCGCGCTGGACGACGCGGCCATCAGACTGTCGAAGTCGATCTCTTCGAACATGGATGGCAGAGGGGCGTCACCTGACGCGTCGGCGTTCGGTCGATCGGCATCCAGCGTGGGGGCATCCGCGAACGGCGCGGCGTCGGCAAAATCGACTTCCGCAGACGCGGGCACCAAGCCTTCAACACCCGCGGGCGTCTGCCCCTCGGAGGGTTGGTGCGACGTGCCATCCAGGTTCATCGCCTCAGCCAGGGTTTCGGCTTGAGCCAGCTCGGGCAGTGCGATCTCGTCGATGGCGGAAGCGGTCTCGACCACGGTCGCTGCGGAGGCAGGTTCGGCCATCCCGTCGGATTCGACGCGTTGCACGGCCTGCGGCAACGCCAGTGCCAGGTATTGCGCCTGGTTGCGCCAGGTTTCGGCGCTGGCACGGAACGGCCCTGCGCTCCAATGGGTGTCGCGCCGGTCCGCGATGTCCTGCACCCAACGGGAGAACGCGGCCATCGCCTCACCCGCCAGCCGGAGCATGTCGGCATGGGCTCCACGCTGCTCGGCCAGCACGGCATTGAGCATCTGTTCCATGGCCCACGCCGCTTCGCCGAACTCGTTCAGGCCCACCATGCGTGAGCTGCCCTTGAGCGTGTGGAATGCGCGCCGCAGCGTGGTGAGGTGCTCCAGATCGGCGGGATCCACCTGCAGATGTCTCACCGCATCGAGTCCGTTGGACACGACCTCGCGGGCTTCTTCCAGGAAGATGTCGAGCAGATCGTCTTCTTCGTTGTCCTCGGCCATCAGGGCGTTGGGCACCGGAGCTGCCACGGGAGCGGATGCCTGCGACAGGTCCACCAGCGCCTGTGCGCCGGCGCTGGCGCTGTCACTGACCACCGCCTGGGCCGCGTCGCGCGCGGCGCGTGCCACCCCGGGCTGTTCGGCCAGCGAGGCTTGCGTGGCCAGCGTGTCGAGCTGCTGGCTGAGATCGACCAGGGCCACCCCCTCCTGCACACCGTCGACCACCCGCTGCACCTCGGCATTGATGGCCTGGGCATCTTGATGGGCCGGTGGCTTGGAAGCCTCGGAACTGAGCGTACGACCCATGAGCGGCAACAGCTCGCCCTTGGCCTCGTCAAACACAAACAGCTTCTTGGCCAGCGCTGGCTGGTAGTTGAGCATGTCCACCAGGAAGCTCAACGCGCTGAGGTTGTTGCCCAACTGCTGGAAGGTTCCGGCTTCGCGGGCCATGGTCTCGTCCACCTCGGTGTCCAGGATCTGGTCCACCGTGGCCCGCATCCGCGCCACCGTCTGCACCGCCTGCTCCAACCCGAGCACCGAAAGCACGCCACGCATCTGCGCGAGCTGCGACACCGCCACGTGCAACCCGCCCTTTTCGTGGGGGGTGCGGAAGAACTGGTCCAACGACTTTTCAGCCTCGCCCAGCGACACCTTGAGCTCGCCCACCACACTGCCCATGGTCTGGCGATCGCTCACGCGGCGGTAGAGTTGCTCCATCCAGGCGTCCAGCGGTTGCGCGGGCGCACCCGCCAACACGCTCTCCAGACGCGCGGCCAGTGCCTGGGTGCGCTCGGTCATTTCGCTGTCGTTGGGGTCGAAATCCTCAAAAGCAGCTTCCAGGTACAGGGTGGTGGTCGCCACCTCCATGGCCAGTTCGGGCCTGACGCCGCCGGCATCGCGCGCCGACTGTTCGGCCGTCTTGAACAAGGCCTGCGCCAGCACGGTGCTGGCCGGATGGAGCTTGAGCAGGGAATCGCCCACCAGACCAAACTGGTCGGCCACCTGGCGGGCCCGGCTCGCATCCCCACCCGAAAAGAGCGACCAGGCTTCTTTCGCGGCATGGATGCGCTTGCGTGCCTGGGTCAACAGCGCCGGGTCAAAACGCCCCAGCGTCGCCAGGTGGTAGTCCACCGGCTTGGTCGCGCCCAGATCAAATGCCTCACGCACCGCCACGAGGTGAGGCGCTTTGCCTGGCGTGGCGCCATCAGCCTGGGCACAGAAAAACAGCAGGTCGTGCAACAGGGTCTCGGACACCTGGTTCTGACCCCGGGCGAGCGTGGCGAACTGCAGCAGGATGCGCGAAGCCGCCCGCTTGACATACACATCCACCGGCAACAGGCGCTGGGACAGGGCCTCGAAATAGGCCGCGGCCACGCTCCAGAAAGTCCGCACCCGGGCCTCGGTGGCGCCGGCGGACAGCCCCCCGCTGAGTCTGGCCAGTTGCTGTGCGGCGGCGGGGCTCTGGGTCTTGACCACCAGCAACACCAGCCGGTCGAACAACAGGCGCTGGGGGGCATCGCACTGCGACGCGGACGCGCCCTTCGGGGCCTCGACCACCACACTACGCTGATCGAAAGGCCACAGATCGGCAGGGTGCACACGCTCTGCGCCAGCCAGTTCCTGAACCTCCCGGTACTGTGCAAACAGCGCCACAGGCTGGACCGGTTTGTTGTTGAGCACCGCCTCCAGGTATTCGATCAGGGCGAAACTGGCCCGTTCGACCTTGCCCGCGGCCTCATCGTTGCACACCTGGGGACGCTGCACGAAACGTTGCACCGCGGCTTCCATCGCCCGCAACACCTGGGCCGGCGCAAGCAGGCCCACCATTTCCAGGGCACCGACCGCCTGGTGCAGCTGCTGGCGGGCGATCCGCAGCGAACCCGGGTCCACCGCCTCCAGGTCGTCGCTGCGGGATCGTTCCGTCTCGCGCACGAAGCGCTTGATGGCCTTGTTGGCCGCGTCGAGCGACTTGCGCAACTCGTCGAACACCCAGGCCAGCGGACCGAGGTCGGCGAGCGGGGCATCCGTCTGCAAACTGTCGGCGGTGGTGTCGAGCATGATCATCAGTCAGGTTGGTGCACAGACGCGGGAGGGCTCTCAGGCGATCTTGAACCGCGACACGGACTGACGCAGTTCTTCGGCCATGGCGGAGAGTTCACGCACCTGCTGGGCCGTCGAACGCGTGCCTTCACCGGTCTGCTCGGTCACGGCAAAAATGTGCTGGATGTTGCCGGCCACCTCGTTGGCCGACTCGGCTTCGCGTGACGTGGCACTGGAGATCTGCTCAATCAGTTCGGCCAATCGCCGAGACACGCGGTCGATTTCGGACAGCGCGGTACCGGCGTTGTCGGACAGCTTGGCTCCTTCGACCACACCCTGGGTGGAGCGCTCCATGGCGGCCACCGCGTCCTGGGTGTCGGTCTGAATCGCCTTCACCAGCGCCGCGATCTGGCGCGTGGCGTCGGCCGACCGTTCGGCCAGTCGCTGCACTTCCTCGGCCACCACCGAGAAGCCCCGACCGGCTTCACCGGCGGAAGCCGCCTGGATGGCGGCGTTCAGGGCCAGCACGTTGGTCTGTTCGGTAATGTCCGAGATCAGTTCGGTGATTTCACCAATCTCCTGCGAAGACTCACCCAGCCGCTTGATGCGCTTGGAGGTTTCCTGGATCTGGTCGCGGATGGCGTTCATACCGCCGATCGCGTCCTGCACGGCCTGCAGACCCGATTCAGCGGCTTGCAGAGAAGTCCGCGCCACCGAGGCCGATTCCTGCGCCTGTCCCGACACCTGGTTGATGCGTTGTGCCATGTCCAGCACGGACTGGCCGGTTTCACGAATCTCACGCAGTTGCTCGGTGGACGCAGCCAGCAGCTCGGTCGAGGTGCTTTCCACCGCGGACGTGGTCTGCGCCACCCGGGTGGCCGTGGCCTGTACGTTGCCCACCAGCGAACGCAGCTCTTCCACCGTGTAGTTCACCGAGTCGGCGATGGCGCCGGTGATGTCCTCGGTCACGGTCGCTTCCTGCGTCAGGTCGCCTTCGGCCACCGTCTGCAGTTCGTTCATCAACCGGAGAATGGCCGCCTGGTTGGCGTCGTTCACGCGCTTGGCATCCTGCTCCAGCGACTCGGCCGCCTGGCGCTGACGCTCAGCCACCCGTTGGCGCTGACGGCTGTCCTGCAGCTGCACATAGGCCAGACCACCCGCACAACCCAGCGCAAAGACCGCAGACAGCAGCAAGACGGCGATTTCTGCGCCGCCCAAACCGGAGCGGGAAGACAGGCTCGCCTGGAGCTTGCCCAATGCCAATCGCAAAGGTTCGCTATCGGCAATGATGCCGGCCTGCGCCTCCCGGGCCGACACCAGGCCCTGCAGGTTGCCCAGAATCGCGCCGGCTTCGGTGCGGGTCTGTTCGTACATGGCCAGCAGGGCTTCCAGCCGTTCACGCACCTGTTCGTCCTTGGCGGCGGCAAGGCGCAACTCCTCACTGCCCTTGAGCAAGCCGTCGGCGATTTCCTTGAAGGTGTTCAAGTCCTTGCCCAACAGGAACACCGCCTCAGGGCTCACACCCTCCATGGTCAGGAATTCGTTGGCCGACTTGCCGATACGCTGGGTCAACATCACCAGCTGGCCAGACGCCGAAATTTCGGCCGCTGGCGCGTTTTGCTGCAGCTTGAGGGACGAGACGGTTTCGGCGATTTCCAGCAGGTCGGAAGACTGCCGGTTGATCGTGCGCAGGGCGTCGCCCACCTGGGTCAGGATCTTCTGCTGCGCGAGAATGGCGGCGGCGTTGTCGTGCGCACGCTGCACCACCGGGGTGAGTTCACTCAACTGCGGCTGGAGTTCGGCCGCCAGCGGGACAAGATCCGCGCCATGGGCATGACTGTCGCCTGCGCCATGTTCTCCGCTGGCACCCAAACGAAGCGCAGCAACGTTGTCAAACAGCACCTCGGCACTTTGATCCACTTCCGGGAAAGCCGATGCACTGCCGATCAAGGCCTGTGACGCGCTTTTGGCCAATCGTTGCGACTGCATCAGCGCGTCACCGGTGGCAGCCACCTGCACACTCAGGTTCTGGGTTTGATTCAGCACAAAGAATGTCACCGCGCCCAACACCACCAGGCCAAACGCCAGCAAGGTGGCCAGGGTTCGCTGGTGCTGTTCGGCCAGGCGACGGCCCAGCAAGGGCAGCGACACCATCCCCGCATCGGAAGGGTTGTCGTCGTCCGGAAGCCGGCTTTCTGGGAGGTCACCCGCCGCAGAGTCCGGCGCGAGCCGTGCGGCGGCCAGATCGGCGATGTCCTGGTCGATGGAATCGCCCAGGTCGGGTTCGGGTTCATCACCAGCTTTTTTCTTGAACAGTCCCTGGAATCGATCAAGCATGGCCATGAGAAAACCTTCCAACAGAAAACAACATACGGGAAACCGGTATTGGCCGACGGCGTTCGGCCATCAGGCGGCGATGGCCAAAAATTCGGACTCACCCGCCAAGGCCTGAAGATCAAGCTCCTGCCACAGCTGGCCCTGGTGGTCGATCAGACAACGGGTGAAATAAGCGGGAGCATTCTCGGGGTTGGACCCCAGCGCACTGAACATGGCCGGGTTGCGCAGGCCCAGCAGGCGATCGATCCAGAGCACGGCATTGACACCCAGCGCAGCATGCAGACTGACCAGCCGCGATTCGGAAGACACGCGGTCCCCACTGGTGGCAGGCGCGAGCGACCGGTTCAGCAAACGCGCCAGATCCACCACACCGTGCAGGCCACCCCGCAGGCTGGCCACCCCGGCGTACCAGGGCTTGGTGTAAGGCACGGACTGAATGGGGGACCAGGGGAAAATCTCGCCCGCCTGGACCAGCGGTATCAGGTAGCGCTGCCCGCCCGCTTCCACGGCCAGCCAGGAGGCTGTCGCAGCTTCGGTTTTCGCGGCAGACAGACGTTGCGCCAGTCGTTCCTGCAGATCCTTGAGTGACTGTCGGTTGGTGGCCATGCTGGGTAAGGTTCGGGGCGCGTGCGGTGGTGTCGAGCCTGGCGCTTAACCCAGCGCCCGAATCTTGGAAATCAGCTCTTCGGTATTCACCGGCTTGGTGACGTAGTCACGAGCACCCTGACGCATGCCCCAGACACGATCGGTCTCCTGGTTCTTGCTGGTGCACATGATGATGGGGATGTGGGAATACTGCGGGTCCCGCGCGATCGCCCGGGTCAACTGAAAACCATTCTGACCGGGCATCACCACGTCCATCAGAATCAGTTCCGGCTTTTCCTCGCCGAGCCGACGAAAGGCCTCTTCGGCATTCTCGGCGGTGCGCACGCTGTAGCCGTTTTTGATCAACAGGTCCGACAAAACCATCAACTCGGTCTTGGAATCATCAACAACAAGCACTTTATGTATGGGCATCATGCAGCTCCGGTGAGGTGGGCGCCGAACTGCTGCACCGCGTGCAGCAACTGGTCTTTGGTGAAGGGTTTGGTGAGGTAGTCCTGGGAACCGACCATGCGTCCGCGAGCCTTGTCGAACACGCCGTCTTTGGAAGACAGCATCACCACAGGAATGCTCGCGAAGCGGGCGTTGCGCTTGATGATGGCACAGGTCTGGTAGCCATCCAGCCGCGGCATGAGGATGTCGCAGAACACCAGATCGGGCTGGTAATCGTTGATTTTGGCCAGTGCGTCGAAGCCGTCATCAGCCAGCAGGACTTCATGCCCGCCCTGCTTGAGGAAGATCTCCGCACTGCGGCGAATGGTATTGCTGTCATCCACCACCAGGACTTTCAGCGCGGGTGTCGTGCTCACGGTTGTGTCGCTCCAGTTAGGGTGTCAGGGCTTGGGCACACGCAACTGTTGTGCCACGGCATGGTCGACCTCAGATCTGCACCATTTCAAAATCTTCCTTGCGTGCGCCACACTCCGGGCAGGTCCAGTTCATGGGCACCTGCGACCAGGGCGTTCCCGGTGCGACACCATGCTCGGGAGCGCCAGCAGCTTCGTCGTAGATCCAGCCGCAGATCAGGCACATCCAAGTCTTGGTTTCGCTCATGGTTATAGGGGCCATTGTCATAGAATGCAATCATTGTATCGAGCCCCATGAGGCCTCCTCAGGCCATCAGCCGCTGGTTTTCCCCATGTGCGCGGACCGCCGATCCTGCATCAGCACCCGGCCCTGACCCCACACCACCCTCATGCCCGACACCCCTGACACCTCCACGCCCACCTCGCTTGAGGCCCTGGGCGAAACCAGCCTGCCCTGCGTGATGGTGTTCAACGCCAACGATCCCAGCGGGGCAGGCGGCCTGAGCGCCGACATCACGGCCATGTCCAGCGCATCGGCCCATGTGCTTCCCGTGGTGACGGGTGTCTATGTGCGCGACACCAGCGAAATCCACGACCACATCGCCCTCGATGAGGAGGCCGTCACCGACCAGGCACGCTGCTCGCTGGAAGATGTGCCGGTGCAGGCGTTCAAGGTCGGCTTCGTGGGCAGTCCGGAGAACCTCAGCGCGATCGCCGGCATCACCACCGACTATGCGGAAGTGCCCGTGGTGGCTTACATGCCCGACCTGTCGTGGTGGGACGAACTGGCCATCGAAACCTACCTGGACGCCTGCGTTGAACTGTTGCTGCCGCAGACCACCGTGTTGGTTGGCAACCACAGCACGCTGTGCCGATGGCTGCTGCCGGAGTGGGAAGGCGACCGCCCGCCCAATGCCCGCGAGGTCGCCCGTGCGGCCGCCGTGCACGGCGTGCCCTACACGCTGGTGACCGGCTTCAACGCCGCCGACCAGTATCTGGAGAGCCACCTGGCCTCACCGGAAACGGTGCTGGCCTCGGCCCGTTACGAACGCTTTGAAGCCACCTTCAGTGGCGCTGGCGACACCTTGTCCGCCGCGCTGTGCGCCCTGATCGCCGGGGGGGCCGACCTGCAGGCGGCCTGCGCCGAGGCGCTGACCTACCTCGATCAGTGCCTGGACGCGGGCTTCCAGCCCGGCATGGGCCACGCCGTGCCCGATCGTCTGTTCTGGGCCCACGAAGACGACGAAGAGGGCGAAGGCCAGGCGGGAGACCCCTCCCCCGACAGCACGCTCGACGTCGATGATTTTCCGCTGGACACCACCAGACATTGAATCTCCCCCAACCATGACCGACCGCAACCAAGAACTGTTTGACCGCGCCAAAGCGCTGATCCCCGGCGGCGTGAACTCGCCCGTGCGCGCCTTCCGCGCCGTGGGCGGCACGCCCCGCTTCGTGCAGCGCGCCCAGGGCGCGTATTTCTGGGACGCCAACGGCCAGAAGTACATCGACTACATCGGCTCCTGGGGCCCGATGATCCTGGGCCATGGCCACCCGGCCGTGCTGGAAGCGGTGCAGAAGGCCGTGCTGGAAGGTTTCTCCTACGGCGCGCCGACCGAGCGCGAGGTGGAGCTGGCCGAAGAGATCATCAAACTCGTGCCCAGCATCGACATGGTGCGACTGGTGAGTTCGGGCACCGAAGCCGGCATGAGCACGATCCGCCTGGCGCGCGGTGCCACCGGCCGCAAGAAGATCATCAAGTTCGAAGGCTGCTACCACGGCCATGCCGACGCGCTGCTGGTGAAAGCCGGTTCGGGCCTCGCCACGTTTGGCAACCCGACCAGCGCCGGCGTGCCGCCCGAGGTGGTGCAGCACACCATCGTTCTCGAATACAACAACGTCGAACAACTCGAAGCCGCGTTCACCGAACACGGCCCTGATGTGGCCTGCCTGATCATCGAACCGATCGCCGGCAACATGAATTTCGTGCGCGCGAGCGTGCCCTTCATGAAGCGTTGCCGCGAACTCTGCACGCAGCACGGCGCGCTGCTGGCGTTCGACGAGGTGATGACGGGCTTTCGCGTCGCGCTCGGTGGCGCACAGAGCGTGTACGCCCAACTGATCCCCGGCTTCGAGCCCGACATGACGGTGATGGGCAAGGTGATCGGTGGCGGCATGCCGCTGGCCGCCTTTGGCGCCAAGCGCGCGGTGATGGAACAGCTCGCTCCGCTGGGCGGTGTCTACCAGGCCGGCACGCTGAGCGGCAACCCGGTGGCCACGGCCTGCGGTCTGGCCACGCTGAAGGAAATCCAGAAACCGGGCTTCTATGAGGCGCTCTCAGCGACCACGCAGTCGCTGGTGAGTGGCCTGACCTCCGCCGCTGCGGCCGAAGGCGTGACCCTGTGCGGCGACAGTCAGGGCGGCATGTTCGGCTTCTTCCTGTTCGATCAACTGCCGCAGAACTACGCCAAGGTCATGACCACCGACGGCCCGCGTTTCAACACCCTGTTCCACGGCCTGCTGGACCGCGGCGTGTACATCGCCCCGGCGCTGTACGAAGCCGGGTTCGTGAGCGCGGCGCACACCGCGCAGGACATTGCGGACACCGTGGCGGCGGCGCGGGACGTGTTCAAGCTGCTGGGGAAATAAGCGCTTTTGCGCTGCCTCCAAACGGCCGGCTTTGTCCGGCCGTTTTCTTTGGAATCGTTGCGTTTCTCGCCAATACCTAGCGCCAGGTGGATGGTGGAGCTGCCGTTCTCCGGCTCACCTCGCGGGCGGCGGCTTCTGGTGCGCCAACATGGGTTCGTCAACGGCGCCGCCGGCACGCCGGCTCAGTGGCAACCGCGAATGGAGCCTGCGCCCGTCAGCCCGCACCACCCACCTTCAAATGCGCGTGGGCACTCCCGCAAACACCCGTCCCGGCACCCCAAGGTATTTTCTGTTGACGCACCCACCCGTCAGCGGGGCAGGGGGTTGGGGCAGTCCGGTCGCAGGCTCCATTCGCGGTTGCCCCAGACATCGAGCGCCCCTCCGGCGTTCACGAAGAAACAGAAGCAGACCGGAACAGTCGCCCGCGAGGTGAGCCGGAGAGCGGATGCCCCGACCCCCTGCCCTCCCACCGTGCAGGCGAGAAGCCCCACACTTGAGAAACCGCCGCAGAAAAAGAAAAGGACTCCGAAGAGCCCTCACCCCAACCCTCTCCCAGGGGGAGAGGGAGCAAGGCACTTCTCACGAAGCGCCCGATGGTTCAATGACGGAAGTGGCGCACGCCCGAATAGACCATCACCACACCACGCTCGTTGGCCGCGTCGATCACTTCCTGATCGCGCATCGAGCCGCCGGGCTGGATGACGCAGGTCGCGCCCGCGTCCACCACCACGTCCAGACCGTCGCGGAACGGGAAGAAGGCGTCGCTCGCCACGGCCGTGCCCTGCAGGCTCAGCTGGGCGTGTTCGGCCTTGATGCTGGCGATGCGGGCCGAATCCAGGCGGCTCATCTGGCCGGCGCCCACGCCCATGGTCATGCCGTTCTTGCAGAACACGATGGCATTGGACTTCACGAATTTCGCCACCTTCCACGCGAACATCAGGTCCTGCAGTTCTTCGGGCGTCGGTTGTTTGACGGTCACCACCTTCAGATCGGCCAGTGCCAGTTCGTGGTTGTCGGCGGTCTGCAGCAGCAGGCCCGACCCCACACGCTTGGACTCGATGGCGTTGCGGCCCTGCTCCCAGTCGGTCTTGCCGCCGGCGGGCAAGGCGATCTTCATCAGACGCACATTGACCTTGGCCTTGAAGATCTCCAGTGCGTCGGCACTGAAGTCGGGCGCCATCAGCACCTCCACGAACTGCTTGCTCACGGCCTCGGCCGCGGCTTTGTCCACCGGGCGGTTGAAGGCGATGATGCCGCCGAAGGCGCTGGTGGGGTCGGTCTGGAAGGCCTTGGAATAGGCTTCAAAAGCGTTGGCTCCCACGGCCACGCCGCAGGGGTTCGCGTGCTTGACGATCACGCAGGCCGGGGTGTCAAAGCTCTTGACGCATTCCCAGGCCGCATCGGCGTCGGCGATGTTGTTGTAGCTCAGTTCCTTGCCCTGCAGTTGCACGCCCGTCACCAGCGAGCCGGGCGCGGGGTAGAGGTCGCGGTACAGCGCGGCCTGCTGGTGGCTGTTTTCACCGTAGCGCAGGTCCTGCACCTTGATGAAATGGCCGTTGGACTGGCCGGCGAACAGGGCACGCTCGGGCACGTAGGACTCGCCCAGCTTGTCTTCTTCGAACTTCACGCTGGAGAGGTAGTCGCTGATCGCGCCGTCGTATTGGGCGATCCGGTTGAACGCGGCCACGGACAGTTCAAAACGCAGCTTGTCGCTGAGTTTTCCGCTGGCCTTGAGTTCGGCCACCACGGCGGCGTATTGGCTGGCGTCGGTCACCACGCCCACGTCCTTCCAGTTCTTGGCCGCGCTGCGCACCATGGCCGGGCCGCCGATGTCGATGTTCTCGATCGCGTCTTCCAGCGTGCAGCCTGGCTTGGCCACGGTGGCCTCGAACGGGTAGAGGTTGACGATCAGCAGGTCGATGGTGTCGATGCCGTGCGTCTTCAAGGCCGCCATGTGCTCGGGCACATCGCGGCGCGCCAGCAGGCCGCCGTGCACCTTGGGGTGCAGGGTCTTGACGCGGCCGTCCAGCATCTCGGGAAAGGCCGTGACTTCGGCCACTTCGGTGACCGGCAGGCCCTTGTCGGCCAGCAGCTTGGCGGTACCGCCGGTGGAGATGAGGGACACGCCCAGGCCGTGCAGGGTCTGGGCCAGTTCGACGATGCCGGTCTTGTCGGAGACGGAGATGAGTGCGCGCATAGGGAGCTTTGGGTGGGGGAAGTTTCAAATCGGTTTTACATCACACCGGAGCGTGCCCCGCACCGCTTGCAACAGCCCCAACCGGGGAACACCGCGGAACCGGCTTCGCCGGGCCGCTGGTGTTGCCCCCTTGAGGGGGTAGCGCAAAGCGCTGCGGGGGTGTTTCGCAATCAATCAATCAGCTTGTGCTCCAGCAGCTTCTTGCGCAGGGTGTTGCGGTTCAGGCCCAGCCATTGCGCGGCGCGCGACTGGTTGTTCTGCGACTGCTGCATCACGACTTCGAGCAAGGGCTTTTCGACCGCCTTGACCAGCATGTCGTGCAGGCCGGCCGGGTCAGTGCCGTTGAGATCGCGGAAATAGTCTTCCAGGCTGGCACGAACACAGTCGTGCAGGTTGTGGTTGCTCATGCGGCCAGTTTCCAGTTTTCTTCTTGGGGGGTTGTCTCGTCGGTTCCGGCGGCGGCCCAGGCATCGAAGCTGTCGCGCACGCAGGCCAGTTGTGCCTGCGCGCTCGCCAGGGTGTTGATGTGCCCGCGGAACAGCGCGGCCGCGCCGCTGGGCAAGGGCAGCGCCTGCGCGTACCAGCCCAGGTGCTTGCGCGCGCTGCGCACGCCGGTGAATTCGCCGTACAGGCTGTAGTGGTCTTCCAGGTGATCGAGCAGCCAGGCCTTGACCTCCAGCAGGTCGGGCGGCGGCAGTTCTTCACCGGTGGCCAGATAGTGCGCGATCTCGCGGAAGATCCAGGGCCGGCCCTGCGCGGCACGGCCGATCATGATCGCGTCGGCGCCGGTGCGCTGCAGCACCTCGCGCGCCTTCTGCGGGTTGGTGATGTCGCCGTTGGCCACCACCGGGATGCGCACCCGGCTCTTGATGTGGGCCACGGTGTCGTGTTCGGCTTCGCCCTTGTAGCCCTGTTCGCGGGTGCGGCCATGCACGGTGAGCATCTGCACCCCGGCGGCTTCAGCGGCCAGCGCGATGGTCGGCGCGTTCCGGCCGTTGACACACCAGCCGGTGCGCATCTTGAGGGTGACCGGCACACCGTGCGGCGCGGCGGCGGCCACCACGGCTTGCACGATCTCCAGCGCCAGGGTCTCGTCCTGCATCAACGCAGAACCGGCCCATTTGTTGCAGACCTTCTTGGCCGGGCAGCCCATGTTGATGTCGATGATCTGCGCGCCGCGGTCGATGTTGTAGCGCGCGGCGTCGGCCATCATGGCCGCGTCGGTGCCGGCGATCTGCACCGCGATGGGCCCGGGCTCGCCGCTGTGGTCGGCGCGGCGCGAGGTCTTCAGACTGTCCTGCAGGTCCGGGCGCGAAGTCACCATTTCGCTCACCGCGTAGCCCGCCCCGAGCCGTTTGCAGAGCTTGCGAAACGGCCGGTCCGTCACCCCCGCCATGGGCGCGACGAACAGGGCATTGGGCAGGGTGTACGGACCCAGTTGCATGGCGGTGGGAGAATCGGGTGGAACTGCGGTGGAAGCCCGCGCGCCGGACTTTTCCGGGCAGGAAGGAAGGGCATTGTATCTGCCTGTTTTTTCAGCAGGCGATATCCTCTCGCCCCACCGCGGCGCCGGCCGCTTTCACACCCGCTTCATGCCCGACTGGCTCCTGTCCCTGCTGCACCTGCTGGCCCTGCCCGAAGTCGGTCTGGGCACGATTTTCGTGGTGGCGTTCGTCTCGGCCACGCTGCTGCCGCTGGGGTCCGAACCCGCGGTGTTCGCCCTCATCAAACTCAACCCGGAGTTGTTCTGGCCCGCCATTGTGGTGGCCACAGCGGGCAATACCCTGGGTGGCGCGGTGAGCTGGTGGATGGGTTACGGCGCGCACAAGGCGGTGGACAGAGCACGCCACGGCACGCCCACCCACCTGCGCGCCGTGGACTGGCTGGAACGCTTCGGCCCCAAGGCCTGCCTGCTGTCGTGGCTGCCCGGCGTCGGCGACCCGCTGTGCGCCGTTGCGGGCTGGCTCAAGCTGCCGTTCTGGCCGTGCCTGGCCTGGATGGCGGTGGGCAAGTTCGCGCGCTACCTGACCATGACCGTCGCCCTGGTCTGGGTGTTCCCCGGGGGACTCTGAGCCGTGCGCTCCCGGCGCGATCGCGTCGATACTGCGCCTGTCCCTGCCGCACCACACCCATGACCCGTCCGCCCACCGAAGCCCCCCTGCCCCGCGCCCTGTGGGCCCTGATGCTGGGCAACTTCGTGATCGGCACCGGCGTCATGGTGGTGCCGGGCACGCTCAACGACATCAGCGCCTCGTTGAATGTGTCGATTCCGCAGGCCGGTCAACTCATCACCGCAGCCGCCATCCTCATGGGTCTGGGCGCACCCGCCTTCGCCACCCTCGTGGCGGGCTGGGACCGCCGGCGCCTGCTCACGCTCTCGCTGCTCTGGTACGCCCTGCTGACCGGCATCTGCGCGCTGGCCCCGAACTACGCCACGCTGTTGCCGCTGCGGGTGCTCGCGGTGATCGCGCCCGCCGTCTTCACCCCACAGGCCGCCGCCAGCGTGGGTCTGCTGGTGCCGCCCCACCAGCGCGGGCGCGCCATCACCTTTGTCTTCCTCGGCTGGTCGGTGGCGTCCGTCATGGGCATGCCGCTGTCGGCCTGGATCGGCGGCACGCTGGGCTGGCGCTGGGCCTTTGGTCTGGTGGCCCTGATGTCGCTGGTCAGCGCCACATGGGTGTGGCGCGAAATGCCCGACGGCATCCGCCCGGCGGCGCTGTCGCGCCAGGCCTGGGGGCAGGCCCTGGGCTCGGCGTCGCTCATGCTCGCCGTGGGTGTCACGCTGCTCTCGGCCTTTGGCCAGTTCGCGTTGTTTTCCTACTTCGCACCGTATTTCCTCCAGACCCTCGGCCTGGGCGGCGCAGCGCTCTCGCTGATGTTCCTGTGGTTCGGCGCCTTTGGCCTGGCCGGCAACGTGGGTCTTTCGCGCTGGATCGACCGCATCGGCGCAGCGCGCGCCGTGTTGCTCACGCTCGGTGCCATGGTGCTGAGCCTGCTGTTCTGGCCGCTGGGTCGAGCGGGCGTCTGGCAACAGGCGCTGGTGCTGGTGCCCTGGGCGCTGGGCTGTTTCGCCTGCAACTCGGCGCAGCAGGCCCGACTGGTCCACCTCTCGCCGGCACTGGCCCCGGCCACGGTCGCGCTCAACACCTCCGCCATGTACGGTGGACAGGCGCTGGGCGCCGCGCTGGGCGGCCTCCTGATCGCGCAAGGGCACATGCTGCGCCTGCACCAGGTGGGGCTGGTGGTGCTGATCCTCGCGATGGCCCTGAGCGTCTGGGCCAGCCGATTTCAAAAACGTTCGTAACCCAGCAGGTAGCGCCACTCGCCCACAGGCAACCCCGCGAGCGCGACCCGGCCCATGCGCAGGCGCCGAACCGCCACCAGTTGCAGGCCCGCCCGTTCACACAGGTGCTCCACCTGGCCCGGCCGCGTGCCCTTGATGGCCAGGCGCAGGCGGTGTTCGCTCTGCCAGCTCGCGCGCGCCGAAGGCAGGCTCCAGCCGTCGAAAAACAGGGCCTTGCCGATCGACTTCAACACCGCCTCGCGCCGGGCTTCGTCGTCGAGTTCGGGATCGGCCGCGACCTCGACCAGCCACTCGTGTTCGAGTTGCGCCGATTCGTCCGAGATCTTGCGCGCCACGCCAGGGTTCTGGGTGAACACCATCAGGCCGCTCATGGGGGTGGACAAGGGCGCCACCGGTAGCAGCTTGTGGCGGTGGGCCTTGAGCGGGCGCACGCCCGACCGGTCGCCCTTGAACCGGTTCTGGCTGGTGAACAGCTCGGCCGCCAGCGCATCGGGCAGCGGCGAGCCATCCGGCAGCGCCCGGCCCGCGGGCTTGTGCCAGATCAGCGTCACGGAGTCGAGCGATTCCAGCTTGGCCTTGGGGTCCAGCGCCACGGTCTGGCCGTCGTGCACCCGCGCCATGGGCTCTTCGACCACCACGCCGTCCACGCGCACCCAGCCCCCGGCGATGTAGCGCTCGGCGTCGCTGCGCGAACAGGGCAGTTGGGCGGCCAGGCGTTTGGCCAGGCGTTGGGGTTCGGACCGGCCGGTGTCGGACATGGGCGCGTTCAGGACGAGAACAGGAAGTTCATCACGTCGCCATCCTTGACAACGTAGTCCTTGCCTTCGGCGCGCATCTTGCCGGCATCCTTCGCGCCCTGCTCGCCCTTGTAGGCGATGAAGTCGTCGAAGGCGATGGTCTGGGCGCGGATGTAGCCCTTCTCGAAATCGGTGTGGATCACGCCGGCCGCCTGCGGGCCGGTGTCGCCGACGTGGATGGTCCAGGCGCGCACTTCCTTCACACCGGCGGTGAAGTAGGTCTGCAGACCCAGCAGCTTGTAGGCCGCGCGGATCAGGCGGTTCAGGCCAGGTTCGTCCTGACCCAGCTCCTTGAGGAATTCCAGCCGGTCGGCGTCGTCCATCTCGGAGAGTTCGGCCTCAATCTTGGCGCAGATGGCCACCACGGGCGCGTTCTGTTTCTCGGCGAAGGCGCGCAGGCGGTCCAGGAACGGGTTGTTCTCGAAACCGTCTTCCGACACGTTGGCCACGAACATGGCGGGTTTGGCCGTGATCAGGAAGAACTGCTTGAGCTGCGCCTGCTCTTCCTTGCTGAAGTCGATGGTGCGCACCGGCTGGGTGTCGTTCAGCGCGGTCTGGCATTTTTCCAGAATGGCGAGCTGCTTGATCGACTCCTTGTCGCCCGACCGCGCGGTCTTGCTCACGCGGTGGATGGCTTTTTCCACCGAGGCCAGATCGGCCAGACAGAGTTCGGTCTGGATCACCTCGATGTCGGCGATCGGGTCCACCTTGTTGGCGACGTGGATCACGTTGTCGTCTTCGAAGCAGCGCACCACGTTGACGATGGCGTCGGTTTCGCGGATGTGCGCGAGAAACTTGTTGCCCAGGCCTTCACCCGTGCTGGCCCCGGCCACCAGGCCGGCGATGTCCACGAACTCGACGATGGCCGGCACCACGCGCTCGGGCTTGACGATCTCCGACAGCTGCGCCAGCCGCGGATCGGGCACCTCCACCACGCCGGTGTTGGGCTCGATGGTGCAGAAGGGGTAGTTCTCGGCGGCGATGCCGGCTTTGGTCAGCGCGTTGAAAAGGGTGGACTTGCCGACGTTGGGCAGGCCCACGATGCCGCATTGGAGGCTCATGGCGGGGCTTTCAGATTCTGGGGGAAACCCAGGATTTTAAAGGGCGGGCCGTCGCGCGCCTCGCCGGCCAGAAGCGGCCCGGTGGTGGAGCCCCGTTGCGCACCCGACCGGAGCGCGGCGCGCTGGCCGGCAAAAACCTCAGTCGAAGCGCCAGTCGGCCCGCACCGCCTGCCCCACGCGCAGCCATTGGCCGTGGCCTTCGAGCGGAATGGCGTTCATGCCGAAGGTGATGGCGCCGTCCATGCGCGGGTCCTGGCGGTAGGTCTGCAGCGCGTCGCCCACCGCCGGGCTGGAGACGGCGGTGGCGGGATCGATGTTGGGGATCGGACAACGCGCGCAGGGCTTCACGGTTTCGATCACCGCCACACCCTCGGCGGTGGTGATGTGCATCGGGCCGACCCGGTCTTCGTCGTGCGCCTCCAGGCCACCGAGCACGATGTTGGGCCGGAAGCGCCGCCCGTCCACCGTCGCGTGGCCGGCCTGCGCCAGCCGGGCATTGAGCTCGACCAGCGAGGCGCTGCTGGTCACCAGCAGACCAAAACCATCGGCGAACTGCGTGACGGCCTCGCGCCCGCCGGTCCATTTCAGGCTGCACAGGCGGCGCACCTCGGGGTCGAAACGCGCCAGGCGCAGGCGTTTCAGACCGGCCGGCGCGTCCGGCCCCAGGAAGTCGCTGAACCACTGCGCTGCCACCTCGCCCATGTCGTAGGCGTCCACCGTGTCGCCCCACACCCGCACGCGCAACGGCGACTCGGCCGCGTCCAGCGCCAGGTGCAACGCCAGCATGCCGGGCGCGCGCAGCACCAGTTGGCCCAGCTTGAAGGCCGGCTGGATCAGCGCCATGCGCGGCAGTTCGCGCTGGGTGACGAAATCGCCCTGGGCGTCCACCACCATCCAGGAGCGGTCGTAGGCCAGCCCGGTCTCGGTGAGTTCGGCCTCGGTGAGCGAAATCCCGGCACAGGACTTGATCGGGTAGATCCAGAGCTGTTCGATGGTGGCCTGGACATCGGCCGGTGGAGAGGTGTCGATCATGGCGGGACCCAGGGTTGTCGGGGCGGCAAGGGCATTGCGCCGCCATCGCGGGGCCAGATTGTGCCCTGCTCCTAAAATCCAGCCATGTCGCAAGCTTCCCCCCGTTCCACGCACCGGCGTTTTGACGTGACCATCCGAGGCGGTGGCGTGGTCGGACACACCCTGGCCCTGTTGCTGGCGCGCGACCGCCTGCGGGTGGCGCTGGTCGGTGCCCCGTCGCGCCCGGCCACCGGCGGCGGCGACGTGCGGGCCTATGCGCTCAACGCCGCCGCGCGCGATCTGCTGCGCTCGGTGCGCGCATGGCCCGAGGATGCGCTCGCGCCCGCTGGCGCCAGCGTGGCCGACGCCCCGCCCGCGATCACGCCGGTGACCGGCATGGAGGTGTTTGGCGACGGCCACGGCGAACTGCGCTTTGGCGCCGCCGACCAGGGCACGGACGCCCTGACCTGGATCGTGGACGTGCCGGCGCTGGAGCAGCGGCTGGCCCACGCGGTGCATTTCCAGGGTGGCATCGAATGCCTGAGCGAGGCCCCGCCCGCCGCGCTCACGGTGATCTGCGAAGGCAAACGCAGCGCGACCCGCGCCGAGCTCGGCATGGAATTCGAGGTGCGACCCTACCCCCACAAGGCCCTGGCCACCCGGCTGCGCTGCGCCCGACCGCACGGCGGCGTGGCCCGCCAGTGGTTCCGCAACGGCGAAATCATGGCTTTGTTGCCGCTGGGTGGCGCGCAGGGGAACTCCGTGGCGCTGGTCTGGTCATTGGAAACACAGCAGGCCGATGCCTGGCTGGCGGCTGCCCCGGACGCCCTGGCGCAGGCGGTGCAGGAACGTTGTGGGCAGGCCCTGGGCGAGATGCAGCTGGAAAGCCCGGCCCAGGCCTGGCCATTGGAGTTGGCCCGCGCCACCCGCTGGATCGCCCGCACCGCCCAAGGCGGTGTGGCGTTGGCCGGTGACGCGGCCCACGCCATGCACCCGCTGGCCGGACAAGGACTCAACGTCGGCCTGGCCGACGCCGCCGAGTTGGCCCGCGTGCTGCACGAGCGCGAGTACTGGCGCGAGCTGGGCGACCTGAAGCTGCTGCGGCGCTACGAGCGCGCGCGGCAGGCCGATGTGAACGCCATGGCCTGGGTGACCGACGGTCTGTTTGGCCTGTTCGCCCAGACCGACAGCCGCATCCAGTCCCTGCGCAACTGGGGCATGCAGGGCGTGGACCGCCTGGGCCCGCTGAAGCACTGGCTGGCCCGCCAGGCCATGGGGCAGGCGGGCTGAAAGCCTGCCCCACCACTTTTTTTGACCCTTCAACGCCCACGGGCCACACCATGAAACCCCTCAAAACCCTCCTGCTCGCGCTCATCACCACCCTCTCGCTGGGCGCGCTGGCGCAGGAAGCCACCATCCGCAAGAACCTGGCCGAGCGCCTGCCCAACCTGCCGAAGATCGACGAGGTCCGCAAGACGCCGATGGAGGGCCTGTACGAAGTGCGCATCAACCACAGCGAACTGTTCTACACCGACGCCGAAGGCAACTTCGTGCTCCAGGGCACCATGATCGACACCAAGGCCCGCGTGGACCTGACCGAGCAACGCGTGGAAAAACTCACCGCGATCGCCTTCAAGGACCTGCCGCTGAAAGACGCCTTCACCATCGTGCGCGGCAACGGCAAGCGCCAGATGGCCGTGTTCGAAGACCCCAACTGCGGCTACTGCAAACGCTTCGAGCGCGACCTGATCAAGATCGACAACGTGACCGTGCACGTGCTGCTGTACCCCATCCTGAGCGCGGACTCGGGCGAGAAGTCGCGCAACATCTGGTGCGCCAAGGACAAGGGCAAGACCTTCATCGACTGGATGGTGAACGACGTGACCCCGCCCACGGCCAAGTGCGACGCCTCCGCCGTGGCGCGCAACTTCGAGTTCGGCAAAAAGGCCCGCGTCACCGGCACGCCCACCATCATCTTTGCCGACGGCTCGCGGGTGCCCGGCGCCATCGGAGCCGACCGCATCGAGAAGCTCCTGGCCGAAGCCAAACCCTGATCCCACGCCGCCGCCCCATGACCGACCGCGCCGGACTGGACGACCCGCATGACACCGCGCTCGTCCGGACCCTGGGCCACGCGGGGCTGATCCCCTTTGTGCTGCTGGCGGCCCTGCTCTGGCTGGTGACGCCGGAACTGCAAACCTGGGTCGCCATCGCACTGGCCGCGTATGCGGGGCTGATCGTCTCGTTTCTGGGCGGGATTCACTGGGGCATGGGCTGGCTGGCCGGCCTCCGGGCAGGCCAGCCCGCGGCTGCCGAGCGCCCGTACCATGCCCAGCGCCACCATTTCCTATGGGGCATCGTGCCCTCGCTGCTGGCCTGGCCGGGCCTGCTGATGCCCCCGTTCGCCGGTCTGGCCTGGCTCGGTTTGCTGTTCGTGCTGTGTTATCTGGTGGACCGCCGGCTGTACGCCCGGGCCGGTCTGCAGCGCTGGCTCACCCTGAGGTTCCGGCTCTCGGCCGTGGCCTCCCTCGGCTGTTTCATTGGCGCAGGAGCCCTGTGAGCAAAAAAACCAACCCAACAAGCGCCTCTCGCTCTTCCCGCGCGAGCGCACCGGCCCAGCCCAGCCCCGGGGTGCACCACCGGGTGGAAGTGCACAGCACCCAGGCCCACCTGTTCGCAGTCACGCTCAATATCGACCGCCCCGCGCCCAAGCAGCGGCTGAGCCTGCCGGTGTGGATACCGGGCAGCTATCTGGTGCGCGAGTTCGCACAACACCTGCAGAGCCTGGAAGCGACCCAGGGCGGTGAGCCGGTGCCCATGCGCCAGCTCGACAAACACACCTGGCAGGTCGAGGCCCGCCCCGACGAGGCGCTGGTGCTGCGCTACCAGGTCTACGCTTTCGACCACTCGGTGCGCACCGCCTTTCTGGACAGTACCCGGGGCTTTTTCAACGCCACCAGCCTGTGCCTGCGGGTGCTCGGCCAGGAAGACCAGCCGCAGGCGCTGGAGCTGGTGTGCAGCCCGGCCACGCCCGGCTGGCAGGTGGCCACCGGGCTGCCCCCCCACAGCGTGGACGGCGACGGCTTTGGCCACTACCGCGCGCAAAACTACGACGAGCTGGCCGACTGCCCGGTGACGCTGGGTCATTTCTGGAGCGGCGAGTTCACCGCCCACGGCGTGCCCCACCGCTTCGTCGTCAGCGGCGCCGGCGCCTGGATGGACGGCGATCGCCTGCTGCGCGACACACGCCGGATCTGTGAGGAACAGATGGCGTTCTGGCACGGCGATGCCCCCACGCCACCGTTCCAGAGCTACGTGTTCATGCTGTACGCCAGCGACGACGGGTACGGCGGGCTGGAACACCGCAACTCCACCGCGCTGATCTGCCAGCGGGCCGATCTCCCCAAAGTCAGCGAACCGCCACGCGCCGCCTCGGGGCGACCCGGCGGCGAAACGCCTGCGCCCCCCACCGACAAACCCGCGCCGCTGAAAGCCACCGATGGCTACACCACGCTGCTGGGCCTGATCAGCCACGAGTATTTCCACACCTGGAACGTCAAGCGCCTGCGCCCGGCCGAGTTCAAGCGCTACGACTACACCGGCGAGAACTACACCGAGCTGTTGTGGTTTTTCGAAGGCTTCACCAGCTATTACGACGACCTGATCCTGCGCCGCGCGGGCCTGATCGACGACAACACCTACCTGCAGCTGCTGACCAAGACCATCAACCAGGTCCAGCAGACGCCCGGACGCCTGGTGCAAAGCGTGGCCCAGGCCAGCTTCGACGCCTGGGTGAAGTACTACCGGGTCAACGAAAACACCGCCAACGCCACGGTGAGCTACTACACCAAGGGCTCGCTCGTGGCGCTCTGCCTGGACCTGACCCTGCGCGCCGAGGGCCACACCACGCTGGACGCGGTGATGCGCGCGCTCTGGGCGCGTTGCAAAGGTGGCCCGCTGCGCGAAGCCGACGTGCTGCGGGTGCTGCAGCAACTGGGGCGGCGCAGCTTCAAAGAAGAGATCGCCCACTGGGTGCACGGCACGGATGACCTGCCCACGGTCGACCTGCTGCAGGCCCAGGGCGCCAAAGCGACGCAGGACAAAGCCCCGCTGGCGCAACAGCTGGGCCTGCGTGTGAGCGAGGCCGGCGGCCTCACCCTCAAGACCGTGCTGCGCGGTGGCGCCGCCGAAACCGCGGGCATGGCCGCCGGAGACGAATGGCTGGGCGTGGAATTCGCGGCACCCCGCCGCGGTGCCGCCGCCGAAGCCTGGCGCGTCCACAAGCTCGACGAGGTCAACCTGTTGCGGGGTCAGCGGACGCAGCTGGTGGCGCTGGTCTCGCGCGACAAACGCCTGCTGCGCTGCCCGCTGGAATGGCCCGCCCCGACCCAGGCCGTGCGGCTGGGCGTGGGCGACGCGGCGCGTCTGGCGCAATGGCTGGCGCCCGTGGCCGGCTTGCTCGGGCGCTGATCAAGCACTCAGTGCTTGGGCAACAGGGGCACGAGTTCCTGGTCGAAACGCTGCACCGCGGCCGCGTTGCGGTAGTTGCTCAGCGCGTCCCGGATGCGTGGCAGCAGGGCCTGCAGATCGGCCGGGCTCTTGCAACCCTCGACACGGATGGCGGTGAGCTCGCCCATGGGGCCGAGCTGGTCGTTGATGTAACGCACCACCATGCGCCGAGCCTCGGAATACGGCAGGGTCTGCGGGGCCGGGGCCGCGGGTGCCGACGCCACGGCGGGCGCCACCTCCTCGGCCGTGGCCGCTGCGGCCGGCTCCGTAACCGCCTCGGCCGAGGCCGAGGCGCGCTCCACCGGTTGACCGCTGGCATCCACCTCGAGCACCCAGCCACCCGCCTCCAGCTGCTCGAGCACGGCCAGCGCGCCGCCGAACTTGCCCAGTTCGGCCACGCTCTTCTTGCCATCGACCATGATCAGCACCGTGCGCAGCTTCGGCCCGAGTTCGGGCGAGCGCGCAGCCAGGGCCTCACGGCCCTTGTCTGTCTTGGCGAGCAGGGTGTTGTTGTCCATGGATTCCCATTGATTGCCTGCGCAATGTAGGCCCGCAGGCGCGCGCTGCCAACCGGGTTAGCCCCGAGCGGCCGGACTTTTGAAGGGAATTGTTGCGGACACGCCGCGCCGGGCACGGCGGGAGGTATTTCGTCCTACCGCCCGCGCAGGTCCAGCACCCGCTTGGCCTTGCCCTGGCTGCGCTCCACGCCACCCTCGGGCCGCAACTCGACCTCCACATGGCTGCCCACGAACACCTTCACCTCGTGCTGCAGCCGTTTGGCGGCCGCTCTCGCCTCGATGCTCGCCGGGTCCAGGCCGGGTTGCGTCTCCACCAGCACGGTCAGGCTGTCCATAGGGCCTTCGCGGGTCAGCACGCACTGGTAGTGCGCGCTGAGCTCGGGCCGTTTGAGGATCAGTTCCTCGATCTGGGTCGGGAACACGTTGACACCGCGCACGATCATCATGTCGTCGCTGCGGCCGGTGATCTTCTCCATGCGGCGCATGGTGCGTGCCGTGCCCGGCAGCAGGCGGGTGAGGTCGCGCGTGCGGTAGCGGATGATGGGCAGCGCTTCCTTGGTCAGGCTGGTGAAGACCAGCTCGCCCATCTCGCCGTCGGCCACGGGTTCGCCGGTCTCGGGGTGGATGATCTCGGGGTAGAAGTGGTCTTCCCAGATCGTCGGGCCGTCCTTGGTTTCCACGCATTCGTTGGCCACGCCCGGCCCCATCACTTCCGACAGGCCGTAGATGTCCACCGCGTCGATGCCCATGCGGGCCTCGATCGCCACCCGCATGTCGTTGGTCCAGGGTTCGGCGCCGAAGATGCCGATGCGCAGGCTGCTCTCGCGCGGGTTCAGTCCCTGGCGCTCGAACTCGTCGGCGATGGCCAGCATGTAGCTGGGCGTGACCATGATGATGTCGGGCCGGAAGTCCTGCATCAGCTGCACCTGGCGCTCGGTCTGGCCGCCGCCGAAGGGCACCACCGTCAGGCCCAGCTTCTCGGCGCCGTAGTGCGCGCCCAGGCCCCCGGTGAACAGGCCGTAGCCGTAGCTCACGTGCACCATGTCGCCCGGCCGCGCGCCGCTGGCGCGGATGCTGCGCGCCACCACACCAGACCAGGTGTCGATGTCTTTCAGTGTGTAGCCCACCACGGTCGGTTTGCCGGTGGTGCCGCTGGACGCATGGATGCGCGCGCACTGCTCGCGCGGCACGGCGAACATGCCGAAGGGGTAGCTGTCGCGCAGGTCCTTCTTGGTGGTGAACGGAAACTTCGCGAGGTCGGCCAGCGTGCGGCAATCGTCCGGGTGCACCCCGGCGGCGTCGAACTTGGCCTTGTAAACAGCCGAGTTTGCGTAGGCGTGGCGCAGCGTGGCCTGAAGGCGCTTGAGCTGCAGCGCGCGCAGTTCGTCAATGCTGGCCTTTTCGATGGGTTCGAGCGGGAAGTGGTTCATGCACCCTCCTCTTCCGGAAAGATGGCGCCGGGGATGACGGCGCTCTTGCCTCTGAACATCGCGATCACCTCACCCTTCTGGTTGCGGACCTTCATGTCGTAGATGCCGTGCCGGCCCTGCAGCGTCTGCTCCACGCCCTCGCAGGTCAGCACGTCGCCCTCGTGGCCTGGCCTGAGGAACTCGATGCTGCAGCCCGCCGCCACCGCGTTCCGGTTGTGGCTGTTGCAGGCGTAGGCGAAGGTGGTGTCGGCCAGGGTGAAAATGAAGCCGCCGTGGCAGATCCGGTGGCCATTGAGGTGCAGCGGCTTGACGGCCATGCGCAGCACGGCGCGGCCGGGCATCACGCTCAGGATCTCGATGCCCATGGTTTCGCGCGTCGCCACGTCGGCCGCGAACATGGTTTCACCGACCTTGGCGGCGCGTTCTTGCGGCGTCATGCGCATTCACTCCCCCTTGAATTGCGCCGGGCGCTTCTGGCGAAACGCCATCACGCCTTCGATGTAGTCGTGCGTGGCGCCCAGGGCCGACTGGGTGTCGCGCTCCACGTCGAGCTGCTGGTTCAGTGTGCGGGTGCCGGCGTCGCGCAACAGGGCGCGGGTGGCGACGAGGGCCTTGGTCGGCATCGTGGCCAGTTTTTCGGCCAGGGCCATGGCGGCGGCCAGCGGGTCGTCCTGCACGTCCCAGATCATTCCCCACTCTTTCGCCTGGGCGGCGGGCAGCTTGTCGCCCGTCATGGCCAGCGCCATGGCGCGCGCCAGGCCCAGCCGCTCCACCAGGAACCAGCTGCCGCCCGCGTCCGGGATCAGGCCGATCTTGCTGAACGCCTGGATGAAGCTCGCGCCCGGCGCGGCGATGGCGATGTCGCAGGTCATGGCCAGCGAGGCGCCGGCCCCTGCAGCCACGCCGTTCACCGCCGCGATCACCGGCATGCGCAGCGACTGGATGCGCCGCGCCGTGGGGTTGAAGGCCTGATCGATCACCGGGCCGGGGTCGGCGCGTTTCACGAGGTCCGGCCCCGGCTCGAAATCGAACTCGGCCAGGTCGGCCCCGGCACAGAAGCCGCGGCCGGCGCCGGTGAGCACCAGCGCGCGCACGAGCGGATGGGCCTCCGCCCGGTCCAGCGCGGCCCACAGATCGTGGTGCATCTGGCGCGTGAAGCTGTTGAGAGCGTCGGGGCGGTTCAGGGTGATCAGAGCGACGGCGCCACGCTCTTCATAGAGCACGGTGCTGCCCGCGGCGGGGATGTTCATGGGTGTCTGTCTCCTGGCGCCGTCGTTCCGCAGCGCTCGTGGTTGGCCTGGAACGGCAATCTACCATTAACCGACCCATCGGTCGGTTAATGTTTTCCCTTGGATGGCCCGGCATCGGACGGCCCGCTATAGTTGACGTTTACGTCAATCATCACACACCACCCGAGGAAACACCATGAGCGACACCACAACCCCCGAACTGATCACCGTAAGCACGCAAGGCCGCGTGGGCATCGTCACGCTGAACCGCCCCAAGCAGCTCAACGCGCTCAACGACCAGCTGATGAACGAACTGGGCGCCGCGCTCAAGGCGTTTGACGGCGACGAAGCCATCGGCTGCATGATCGTGACCGGCAGCGAAAAGGCCTTCGCCGCCGGTGCCGACATCGGCGCCATGGCCAAGTACAGCTTCGCCGACGTCTACAAGGGCGACTACATCACCCGCAACTGGGAAACCATCCGCAGCATCCGCAAGCCGGTGATCGCGGCGGTGAGCGGCTTCGCGCTGGGCGGCGGCTGCGAGCTGGCCATGATGTGCGACTTCATCATCGCCGCCGACAACGCGAAATTCGGCCAGCCCGAGATCAAGCTGGGCATCATCCCCGGCGCCGGCGGCACGCAGCGCCTGCCGCGCGCGGTGGGCAAGAGCAAGGCCATGGACATGGCCCTGACCGGCCGCATGATGGACGCCACCGAAGCCGAGCGCGCCGGGCTGGTGAGCCGCGTGGTGCCGCTGGACAAGCTGATGGACGAAGCCCTGGGCGCCGCGCTCATGATCTGCGAGTTCTCGCAGCCCAGCGTGATGGCCGCCAAGGAATGCGTGAACCGCGCCTTCGAGGGCGGCTTGGCCGACGGCGTGATGTTCGAACGCCGGATGTTCCACGCGCTGTTCGCCACCGACGACCAGAAGGAAGGCATGGACGCGTTCGTGAACAAGCGCAAGGCGGCGTTCCGGCACCAGTGAGCGTCTTGTCGGGCATCACACAGGCTGTAACAAGCCGCCCGGCGGCATGGACTTATAAGAAGCTTCGGCTCCACGCCCTTGGCAAGCGATGACCGATGGGGTCTGAGCATGGGGCGTGCATCCCGGCCGATCCCAACAAGGAGATGCCCCATGACCACGCGCCGCCGATTCATGTTCATGATTCCCGCTTCAGGAGCCGTGCTGGCCGCGGCCTGTTCGGACCAGGCCACGCCGCCACCCGCCGCCACGCCCGAGGCGGCGCCAGCCGCCCCTCCCGCAGCGCCGATGGCGCCCCAGGAGGAGCCCGTACCAGCCACCCCGCCCGAAGCCGGGGCCGGCCCGATGCTCGACGAGGCCGACGCCGCGGCCGTGGCACTGGGCTACGTCGTGGACACCGCCCGTGCCGACAAGACCAAGTACCCCAAACACGCCGCCGACCAGACCTGCTCCAACTGCGCGCTGTACCAGGGCACGGCCGGCGCGGACGCCGGACCTTGCCCGCTGTTCCCGGGCAAACAGGTCGCCGCCCAGGGCTGGTGCTCGTCCTATGTGAAAAAACCGGCCTGACCGCGCACGCGGCCCGCCCCGGCGATTTTTCGGGCTCCGAATTGGGCTACAATGCCGACCTCGTTGGCGATATAGCTCAGTTGGTTAGAGCGCAGCATTCATAATGCTGATGTCGGTGGTTCAAGTCCACCTATCGCCACCAGCATTTCAGAAGCGGGTTCCGGCAACGGAACCCGCTTTTTTCGTTGCCGGGCCGCCACCCGCGCGGAGGCGCAGCGCGGGGTTACCCTTCTCACCCATGGCCATCAAATCCACCATCTTCAAGGCGCACCTGCAGATCGCCGACATCGACCACGGCTACTACGCCGACCATGCGCTCACCCTGGCCCGCCACCCGAGCGAGACCGACGAACGCATGATGGTGCGGCTGGTGGCGCTGGCCATCCACGCCCACGAACTGCAGGACACCTGCCACGGCGACGGCACCCTGACTTTCGGCGCCGGTCTGTCGGACCCGGACGACCCGGACGTGTCACTGACCGATTTCACCGGCCGCAAGCGCATCTGGATCGAAGTGGGCCAGCCCGAAGACAAACCCATGGCCAAGGCCTGCAGCAAGGCCGACGCGGTGTTCGTCTACGCCTTCGGCCCGGCGGCCGACGTGTGGTGGCGCGGCATCGAAACCAAGCTGACCCGGCTGGACAAGCTGCAGGTCTGGCGCCTGCCCACCGAAGTGGCGCCCGCCCTGGCGGGCATGGCCGAGCGCAGCATGCAGCTGCAGGCCACGGTGCAGGAGGGCGCGCTCACCCTCAGCAGCACGCTGGGCAGCGTGCACATCGAGCCGCTGCGCTGGAAGTGACGCCCGCCGGCCAACGCGCGACACGCCCGGCCCCGGTCGACACCGAACCGGCCAGCCTGCCGTGCCCGGTGTGCACAGCCCCCGGCAGCCGAGCGTTCCTGGAAGTCGGCGGGCGGCACTACCGGCGCTGCGAGCACTGCCACTGCACCTTCGTGCGACCGGACCAGCGACCCAGCGCCGAGGCCGAGCTGGCCGAATACCGGCGGCACCACAACGATGCGCAGGACCCGGGCTACCGGCGCCATCTGGCACAGCTGGCCACCCCGCTGCTGCAGCGCCTGCCGCCGGCGCAGAGCGGCCTGGACTATGGCTGTGGCCCCGGCCCGGCGCTGGCCGGCATGTTGCGCGAGGCCGGCCACGCGGTGGCCTTGTACGACCCGTTTTTCCAGCCGGACGCCGGGGCGCTGGCACAGCGCTACGACTTCATCACCTGCACCGAGGTGGCCGAGCACTTCCACCACCCGGCCGACGAATTCCTCCGCCTGAACCGCCTGCTCAGGCCCGGCGGCTGGCTCGGGCTGATGACGCGTTTCCAGACCGATGACGCGCGTTTTGCCCAATGGCACTACCGGCGCGACCCGACCCACGTGGTGTTCTACCGCGAGGCCACGCTGCGCTGGCTGGCCGAGCACCACGGCTGGGCCTGCGAGATCCCGGCGCCCAACGTGGCCCTGATGTACAAACCGGTGCTTTGAGCGGCTCCGGCCCAGGCGACAGGGACTCGCGGCGGCTCGGGCCGCATGAGACAATGCGGCCCTTCCAACCCCGGTTGGCCCCCCCGCTTCAGCCCCACAGCCTCTGGATCTACACCATGAACCGCTGCAATGCCCTCTCAGCCCCCAGCCGGCGCCCCACGGTGCTGGCCCTGTGCCTGCTCACGCTCGGCCTGTGGGCCGGCGCCGCCCAGGCACAGACCGCCGGACAGCGCCCGTTCCCACCCCAGGCCCTGCGCGGCGTCATGGTGGTGGCACAACCGCCCGTCATCACGCTCGACGGCCAGCCCGCGCAACTCTCGCCCGGCGCGCGCATCCGCGGCACCAACAACATGCTGGTGATGTCGGGTTCGCTGGTGAAGCAGGAACTGACCGTGAACTACCTGCGTGAGCCCCATGGCCTGGTGCACGAGGTCTGGATCCTGACCGCCGCCGAGGCCGAGGAAAAACGACCCACGGCCGCCGACCTCAAGAACTGAAGCCCGTGGGTCCGCGCCCGGACCCGCCCCAGCGCCAGCGCCGCCGTCACACCGACACCCCCGCTCCCCACCGACCGGTGTGCCAGAGCCCGCACGCCCCTTTCGGAGCCCCGATTCCCATGAGCAAAAAAGTCTTCATCAAAACCTTCGGCTGCCAGATGAACGAGTACGACTCGGACAAGATGGCCGACGTGCTGGGCGCGGCCCAGGGCTACGAGCAGACCCAGGACGTCGAAGAAGCCGACCTGATCCTGTTCAACACCTGCTCGGTGCGCGAGAAGGCGCAGGAAAAGGTGTTTTCCGACCTCGGCCGCGTACAGCACCTGAAGAAAAAAGGCGTTCTGATCGGCGTGGGGGGCTGCGTCGCCAGCCAGGAAGGCGCCGAGATCATCAAGCGCGCGCCCTATGTGGACGTGGTGTTCGGCCCGCAGACCCTGCACCGCCTGCCCGAGCTGCTGAACCAGCGCGAGCGCCAGTCGCTGCCGCAGGTGGACATCAGCTTTCCCGAGATCGAGAAGTTCGACCACCTGCCGCCCGCGCGCGTGGACGGCGCGTCCGCCTTCGTCTCCATCATGGAAGGCTGCTCCAAATACTGCAGCTACTGCGTGGTGCCCTACACGCGCGGTGAAGAGGTGAGCCGGCCGTTCGAGGACGTGCTGGTGGAGATCGCCGGCCTGGCCGACCAGGGCGTGCGCGAGGTCAACCTGCTGGGCCAGAACGTTAACGCCTACCGCGGCAAGATGGGCGACACCGCCGAGATCGCCGACTTCGCCCTGCTGCTCGAATACGTGGCCGACATCCCCGGCATCGAGCGCATCCGCTACACCACCAGCCACCCCAACGAGTTCACGCCGCGCCTGATCGAGGCCTACGGCAAGATCCCCAAGCTCGCCAACCACCTGCACCTGCCGGTGCAACACGGCAGCGACCGCATCCTCATGGCCATGAAACGCGGCTACACGGCCATGGAATACAAGAGCACGGTGCGCAAGCTGCGCGCGATCCGGCCCGACATCGCCATGAGCAGCGACTTCATCGTCGGCTTCCCCGGCGAAACCGAAGACGACTTCCAGAAGATGATGAAGCTCATCACCGACGTGGGGTTCGACACCAGCTTCAGCTTCATCTTCAGCCCGCGCCCGGGCACGCCTGCGGCCAACCTGCCCGACGACACACCGCACGACGTGAAGCTCAAGCGCCTGCAGCACCTGCAGGCCACGATCGAGGACAACGTGCGCCGCATCAGCGCCAGCCGCCAGGGCACGGTGCAGCGCATCCTGGTCGAAGGCCCGTCGCGCAAATCCACCCCCGAGGCGCCCGAGCTCATGGGCCGCACCGAGTGCAACCGGGTGGTGAACTTCGACGCCGGTCCGAACGCCGCACGTCTGGTGGGCCAGATGATCGACCTGCGCATCACCGAAGCCTTCCCGCACTCGCTGCGCGGCGAGGTGGCATGACCACCCCGCGGCGCCCAGGGCGCCCGGTCAAGATGGGTCACGCACAGCCGTGAAAACGCTGCGCTTCTCATTCCAGCAACTGCTGCTGGTGGCCTTTCTGCTGATTGGCGCCCTGCTGGGTGCGGCCGCCCTTCGGGCCCTGTTTTCGCTCGAAAGCCTGATGGCTCAGAGCCGCGAGAGCGCGGCGCAGGCGATCGCCCTGTCCACGGCGGCGCAGTCGCTGAGCGAACGCAGCCTGACCATGGAGCGCGCGGCGCGCCAGTCGCTGGTGCTGCGCGACAACCAGCTGCGCAAGCGTTTCGACGAGGCCGCGGGCAACGCCCGGGACATCCTGCACCGGCTGGAAGACAACGAGCTGCCGCCCGAGTTCTCGACCCCCTGGCGCGAACAGCTCACCCACATCGCGGGGCTGCTCGATGGTGAGCCCGAGACCGCACTGGAGCGCGAGCGCGACGTGGCACTGGCCTTTCGGGAGCTCGACGGCCACAGCACGGTGATCGCACAAAAGGTGCAGACCATCATCGGCAACCGCAACGACGCGCTGCAGGCCGGCTTCGAAACCAGCCGCCAACAGCTCACCCAGCAGGTGGTGGGCTCCATCGGCCTGGCGGCGGTGATGGCGCTGGCCTTTGGCGTCTGGCTGGCGCGGCCATTCCAGCGGCTGGAGAAGGCCATCGTCGGCCTGGGGGAGAACCGGCTGGACACGCCGATCGACATCCAGGGGCCGTCGGACGTGCGCCGCGTGAGCCAGCAGCTCGACTGGCTGCGCCTGCGTCTGACCGAACTCGACGCCGACAAGGCGCGCTTTCTGCGCCACATCTCCCACGAACTCAAGACACCGCTGGCCTCGCTGCACGAGGGCGTGGCGGTGCTGGGCGACGGCGTGGCCGGCGCGCTGAACACCAGCCAGGCCGAGGTTGTGAACATCCTGCAGCACAACACGCAGTTGCTGCAGCACCAGATCGAGGCCCTGCTGCGCTTCAACGCGGCGGCCTTCGAAGCGCGCCAGCTCAAACGGGAACACACCAATCTGCTGGTGCTGTTGGAGGACCAGGTCGACGCCCAGCGCCTGCACTGGCAAGCCCACCAGCTCACGGTGGAGGTGGAGGGCGAGCCGGTGTTCCTGCACATCGACCGCGAAAAGATCGCCTCCGCGGTGGGCAACCTGCTGTCCAACGCCATCCGCTATTCGCCCCACGGCGGGCGTATCCAGCTGCGGCTGCTGGACCTGCCGGGCCGGGCCTCGATCGACATCGCCGACCAGGGCCCCGGCGTGGCGGAGGTGGACCGCGACCGCATCTTCGAGCCCTTCTACCGGGGCGAGCGTCAGCCGCTGGACGCCGTGCGCGGCACCGGCATCGGCCTGTCCATCGTGCACGAGTACATTCTGGCCCACGGTGGTCGCATCGAATTGCTGCCTTACCGCAACGGCGCCCACTTCCGCATCGAGCTTCCCCATGCCACCTGATCGTTTCCGCCCCACGAATGGCCACACCCGTTTTCTCGCGGGTGCGGGCCGCCATGGGCTGCCTTTCGCCCTCGCACTGGGCCTCGGAGCCTGCGGCACGACGCCGCCCCCCAGCGCGGTGCCTGCGCCGACCACGCCCCCGCTGAGCACCGGCGCGCCCGAGCGGGTTTGCGCCGCGCCGGCGGTGCCCACGGTGGATTCGCCACCGGCTCCGCAGACCGGGCTGTGCACCAGCACCGCCGCCGAATCCGACACGCTGGCCTCGCTGCTGGTCTACACCGAGCGCCTGCGCTCCATGAATGCCGCCGAAGTGGCGGGCGAGATCGCCGCGCTGGCCGATCCGGGCGCATCGGCCCCGCGCCAGATGCAGCTGGCGCTGGCCCTGATGCACACGCACCAAGCCGTGGACACCGCCCGTGCGCTGGGCCTGCTGCAACGGGTCGTCAACCAGAACTCGCCCGAAAGCACGCCGCTCAAGCCCCTGGCCCGCCTGCTCGCCGCACGCCTGCAGGACCTGCGCCGGCTGGAGGACACGGTGGAGCGCCAGGGCCAGCATCTGCGCGACAGCCAGCGCCGCATCGAGCAGCTCAACGAACGCCTGGAGGCCATGCGCGCGATCGAGCGCAGCCTGACCACGCGCCCCCCACCACCCCCTCCGGGCAGCCGCCCCGCCGCGCCATGAGCGCCGCCTGGCTGTTCCGAATACGCTCAGCCCCGCAGTGCGCAGCACGGAGGGTGGTCCAGTGAGCCAGGAGCCTGGCCGCCATGCCACACCGCGCGCGCGGCTGCTCGTGGTGGACGACGACGCCGACATGCTGCGGCTGCTGGCCATGCGGCTGGGGTCGGCGGGCTACCAGGTCACCTCGGTCGGCTCGGCCGAGGCCGCGCTCGCCCAGCTCGACATCGAACGCCCTCAGCTCGTGCTCTCCGACGTGCGCCTGCCCGGGCGCGACGGCCTGGCGCTGTTCGACGAAATCCGCGCCCGCCACCCGTCGCTGCCGGTCATCCTGCTGACCGCGCACGGCACCATTCCCGACGCGGTGGAAGCCACCGCGCGCGGCGTGTTCACCTACCTCACCAAACCCTACGACGCGAAAGAGCTGCTGGACAAGATCGCCCAGGCGCTGGCGCTGGGCGCCCCGGCCAGCCCGAGTTCGCTCGCTGACGAGGCCTGGCGCAGCGAGATCGTGAGCCGCTCCAACCGCATGGCCGACCTGCTGGCCGAGGCCCGCATGGTGGCGCAGTCCGACGCCAGCGTGCTGCTGCGCGGCGACTCGGGCACCGGCAAGGAAATGCTGGCGCGCGCCATCCACCGGGCCAGCCCACGCGCGAACAAGCCGTTCATCGCGGTCAACTGCGGCGCCATTCCCGAGGCCCTGCTCGAATCCGAGCTGTTCGGGCACGTCAAGGGCGCCTTCACCGACGCCGTGGCCAACCACAAGGGCCTGTTCCAGGCCGCCGACGGCGGCACCCTGCTGCTCGACGAGATCGGGGACATGCCTCCCGCCCTGCAGGTCAAGCTGCTGCGCGTGCTGCAGGAACGCGCGGTGCGCCCCCTGGGGTCGAGCCAGTCGGTGCCGGTGAACGTGCGCATCATTTCGGCCACCCACCGCGACCTGGAAGTCGCCATGGCCTCGGCCCAGTTTCGCGAAGACCTGTATTACCGCCTCAACGTGGTGACGCTGACCCTGCCCACGCTGGCCGAGCGGCGCGAGGACATCGCCCTGCTGGCCAACCATTTCCTGGCCAAGCTGGCCGCCAAATACGGCAAGCGCAGCTCGGGCTTCGCGCCCGAGGCCCTCAAGGCGCTCACCATGGCGGCCTGGCCCGGCAATGTGCGCCAGCTCTACAACGTGGTCGAGCAGGTCTGTGCCCTGTCCACCACGCCCCTGGTCTCGCTGGCTCTGGTGCAGCGCGCGCTGCGCACGCCCTCGGTGGAGGTGCTGAGTTTTGCCGACGCCAAACAGCGCTTCGAGCGCGAATACCTGGTGGGGCTGCTCAAGATGACCGACGGAAACGTGGCCGACGCGGCCCGCCTGGCGCAACGCAACCGCACCGAGTTCTACCGCCTGCTGCAGAAACACGCCCTCACGCCCGGCCTGTTCAAGAGCGACGCGGCGCCCGGGTCCGCGGGTTCCGGCGGTGATGCTGTCGCCGATGAGTGACAGCTGCAAGTCCTTGTTTTCCCTGGAGTTTTTCCATCAACAGAGGGAAGCTGTCGCCGAACGGCGACAAAAACCCGGGGTTTGGATCGCTTCGGAGACCCGTTCAGGCCCCAAAAATCACCACCCAGAGAACAAGCCTTTGATTTAAAAGGATTTTCTCAGGCTGGCACAGGGTTTGCCCTTATTCAGGCATGCCCCTGGATATTCACCCGATTCCCACCCGTCGACGCCTGAGCGCGCGCAACACCCTGGGCGCCCTGTTGTTCATGCTGGCCGGGGCTTGCGCCCATGCCCAACGCATCAACTGGGACAGCCTGACCGTGTTGGCCCAGACCCGCGCCCAGAAACCCTTTCAGTCAAATGGCGACAAGCTGCCCGCCGACCTCGCCGCCCTGGACTACGACCAGGTGCGCGACATCCGGTTCCGGCCCGACCGAGGAACCTGGCGCGCCGAAGCATTGCCCTTCGAGGCCCAGTATTTCCACCTCGGCCTGTACCAGACCGCCCCGGTGCGCATCCACGAAATCGCGCCCGACGGCACGGTGCGTCACCTGCCCTACCGCAGCGAAGACTTCCACTTCGGCCACAACACCCTCGACACCAAGGCCTGGGGCGACCTCGGCCACGCCGGTTTTCGCGTGCACTACCCGCTGAATTCGACCGCCTACAAGGACGAACTGATCGTGTTCCAGGGCGCGAGCTACTTCCGCGCCCTGGGTATGGACCAGCAGTACGGCCTGTCGGCCCGCGGCCTGGCCATCGACACGGTGGGCGGCAGCGGCGAGGAGTTCCCGCGTTTCACCGAGTTCTGGCTGGTGCGCCCGACGCCAGACGCCAAGGAACTGACGATCTACGCGCTGTTGGAATCGCCGCGCAGCACCGGTGCCTACCGCTTCGTGGTGCGCCCGGGCACGGAAACCGTCACCACCGTGACCGCCCGGGTGTTCCTGCGCCAGGGTGCGGGCCCGGTGGCCACGCTGGGTCTGGCGCCGCTGACCAGTATGTTCCTCTCGGGTGAAAACCAGCCCATGCCCGGCGACTTCCGCCCCGAGGTGCACGACTCCGACGGCCTGATGATGGTCACGGGCGAGGGCGAGTGGCTCTGGCGCCCGCTGCAGCGCCCCAAGTCGCCGGCGGTGAGCTCCTTCACCATGAGCAACCCGCGCGGCTTCGGCCTGATGCAGCGCGACCGCAACTTCGCCAGCTTCCAGGACGTGGAGGCCCGCTACGAGCGCCGCCCCAGCGCCTGGGTCAAACCCCTGGGTGACTGGGGCCCCGGCCGGGTCGAACTGATGCAACTGCCCACGCCCGACGAGACACACGACAACATCGTGGCGTACTGGGTGCCGGCCCGCCTGCCCGCGCCCGGGCAACCGCTGGAATGGGCCTACGAACTGCACTGGCAGGGCGAGACGCAGCAGCGCCCACCCTCGTCCTGGGTCACGCAGACCCGCCGCGGCTACGGCTACACCAAGCTCAGCGCGGCCGAGCAGATCGGCCAGCCGCAGTACGTGATCGACTTCGCCGGCCCCGCCCTGGACGCCCTGCCCGCCGACGCGCCGGTGCGCGCCGTGGTGAGCAGCAACGCCAACGGCCGGGTGCTCGAACAGCTGGCCTACCCCAACCCCGCCACGCGCAGCTGGCGCGTGACCCTGCGCGTGCAGCGCATCGACCCGGCCCAGCCGGTCGAGCTGCGCGCCTTTCTCCAACACAACAACGACACCGTGAGCGAAACATGGACACATCTACTGCTTCCCGAATGAGCGCCACACCGTCGGCGCGCAGCCTGCTGCGCGAGGAACGCCACCCGAACGCCGTCACCGCGCCACCGATCAACCGTGGCTCCATGGTGCCGCGCCCCTGGCGGGGGTTCTGGAACAGCATCGGCACGGCCCTGCTGAGCGCGGCCAGCAGCGTGCTGCCCCCGCGCACGCCCGCCACGCCGGCCGTGGAGGCCCCCGCCCCCATGGCCTGGGAACGGGCCGCCAACCTGCGCCGCGGCGTGTTCGTGCTGCTCACCGTGCTGAGCACGGCGCTGGCGGCCAGCCTGTTCGCCGACGCCCAGCCCGTGCACGAGAACACCTGGCTGCAGACCGGCCAGCTGGTGTTGTTCGTGGTGCTTTCGGCCTGGGTGGTCACGGGCTTCGTGACCGCACTGATGGGCTTCTGGGTCTCGCTGCGCGGCGACGCCCACACGCTCTCGGCCGCCACGGTGCGACACCACCCCATGAACCCCGACGCGCGCACGGCGATCATCATGCCGATCTGTAACGAAGACGTGTCCACCGTGTTCGCCGGTCTGCGCGCCACCTGCGAATCGCTCGCCGGCACCGGCCACGCGCGACAGTTCGACGTGTTCGTGCTCTCCGACAGCTACGACCCGGCCATCGCCGCGGCCGAACGCGGCGCCTGGGAAGACCTGCGCGCCGCACTCGCCGCCCAGCCCGACCTGCCGCAGATCGAGGTGTACTACCGCCTGCGCACGCGCCGCACCCACCGCAAGGCCGGCAACGTGGCCGACTTCTGCCGCCGCTGGGGCAAGGACTACCGCTACATGGTGGTGCTCGACGCCGACAGCGTCATGAGCGGCAGCTGCCTGGTCTCCATGGTCAAGCTGATGGAAGCCAACCCCCGCGCGGGCATCGTGCAGACGGCCACGCAGGCCATCGGCCACGCCACCCTGCACGCACGGGCGCAGCAGTTCGCCTCGCGCGTGACCGGCCGCCTGTTCACGCTGGGCATGCAGTTCTGGCAACTGGGTGAGTCCCACTACTGGGGCCACAACGCCATCATCCGCGTCGAACCCTTCATGCGGCACTGCGCGCTGGCCCCGATCAAGGGCACGGGCGGCATGTCCGGCGGCATCATGAGCCACGACTTCGTGGAAGCCGCGCTGATGCGCCGCGCCGGCTACCACGTCTGGCTGGTCTCCGACCTCACCGGCAGCTACGAACAGCAGCCGCCCGACCTGCTGAGCGAGCTGCAGCGCGACCGTCGCTGGTGCCAGGGCAACCTGCAGAACGCCCGCCTGATGGCCGAGCCCGGCATCCACCGCGTGCACCGCACCATGTTCGCCATTGGCGCCATGTCCTACCTGTCGGCGCCGCTGTGGCTGGCCTTCCTGACCTTCGGCACCGCGCTGTGGATGTCGGACTCCAGCGCGCCGTCGCTCTGGCACGCCGTGCCGGCCGAACTGCGTGGCCTGTGGGCCTGGACCCTGTCCATGCTGTTCCTGCCGCGTGTGCTGGGCCTGCTGGCGGTGTTCCTCAAGGGCGAGCAGAGGTCCTTTGGCGGGGCCGCCGGCCTGCTGGGCAGCGCCGCGGTGGAAACCCTGCTGGCCCTGCTGCAGGCGCCCATCCGCATGCTGGCGCATTCGCTGTTCGTGCTGGTGGCGATCACCGGCCTGAAGCTGGAATGGAAGTCGCCCCCGCGCGAAGCGGCCGGCGTGACCTGGCGCGACGCCACGGTGCGTCTGGCCCCCATGAGCGCCGTGATCGGCCTGCTGGCCCTGGGTGTCGCCGCCATCAACGCCGAGGCGCTGATCTGGCTCGCCCCCGTGGCCCTGCCGCTGCTGCTGTCGGTGCCGCTGACCGTGGCGACCAGCCACGTGGACCTGGGCACCTGGATGCGTTCGCGCGGCGTGCTGTTGATCCCGGAAGAGTCCTGGTCCCCAGCGGTGTTGCGCCGCGCCTGGCGCCACGCCAGCCGGCTGGCCGCGGCTTGAATGAAACACCCCGCCGCGTGAAGCGCTGCGGGGTGTTTCATTTCATTCAGGAGGCGGCTTCAGGTAGCGCTCATCGGACCAGGTGGCCAGCCAGCTCGGCACAAAGGCCACGAAGATCGCGGTGAACATGCCGGTGAGGAAGGCATCGCCCCAGGCCATGAGCCAGCGCGCGACCAGCGCCTGCTCCAGCGCCACACCGCCGGCCAGGCGGTAACCGAACTCCCGCACCATGCCCGCCAGAAACATGGCGGCGGCGGTGCCCAGAAAACCTCGGCCCAGGGTGTAGACGAAGGGGTTGGGTGGCAACCAGCGACGCAGCACCGCGCCAATGCCCAACGCGAGCGTGGCCGGCACCAGCCCGATCCAGACCCACTGGGAGAGCGTCGCGGCAAGACCCGACTGACCGATCAGACCCACCGCCAGCGCCACCAGCGCCAGCACCAGCACCGCCAACGGCCAACCCAGCATGAGCACCAGCAGACAGGCGCCCGAGAGCTGCACCTGCAGACCCTGAGGCATTTTCTGCGGCAGCAGCCAGAGCCAGGGCAACAGCGCCACCGCGGCCAGCGCAGGTGTCAGCAAGGGCCCGCGGAGCATGCGCCAGGGCCGCAGCCACAGGGCCACACCCAGGGACAGGAGGGCCAGCGACAGTTCTAGGGCAAACAACATGCGGCGCGAGTATGGGCCGCGCCCCCATGATCGGGTTTGACTTCGATCAACCCATGCCGGGCAACTTGGGCATGCCTTTCATGCCGCCCATGCGCTTCATCATCTTCATGAGGCCGCCACCCTTCATCTTTTTCATCATGCCCTGCATCTGCTCGAATTCCTTGAGCAGCCGGTTGACCTCCTGCACATGCACGCCCGCACCGGCGGCGATGCGGCGCTTGCGCGTGGCCTTGATGATCTCGGGGCGGCTGCGCTCCTTGAGCGTCATGCTGCAGATGATGCCTTCCTTGCGCTTGATGTCCTTTTCGGCACGGCTCAGATCGGCCTCGCTGGCCTTGGCCGCCATCGCGCTGGGCAGCTTGTCCATGAAACTGGAGAGTCCGCCCATCTGCTTCATCTGGCGGATCTGGTCCAGGAAGTCGTTCAGATCGAAGCCTTCCCCGCTCTTGACCTTGGCCGCCAGCTTCTGGGCCGCGGCCATGTCGACCCCAGCCGTGACCTGCTCCACCAGCGCGAGGATGTCGCCCATGCCCAGGATGCGCCCGGCGTGGCGCTCGGCGTCGAACACCTCCAGGCCATCGAGCTTTTCGGACACGCCGGCAAACTTGATCGGCGCCCCCGTCACCTGCCGCACCGACAGCGCCGCGCCTCCGCGCGAGTCGCCGTCGAGCTTGGTGAGCACGATGCCGGTCAGCGGCAGCGCGGCGCTGAAGGCCTTGGCGGTGTTGATCGCGTCCTGGCCCTGCATCGCGTCCACCACGAACAGGGTCTCCACCGGCTTTAGCACCGCGTGCAGCTCCTGGATCTCGCGCATCAGCGCTTCGTCGATGGCGAGGCGGCCGGCCGTGTCCACCAGCAGCACATCGAAATAGTGCTTGCGCGCGTAGTCGATGGCGGCGCGCGCAATGTCCACCGGCTTCTGATCGGGCGTGCTGGGAAACCACTCGGCCCCGGCCTGCGCGGTCACGGTCTTGAGCTGCTCGATCGCGGCAGGGCGGTAGACGTCGCCCGAGACCGTGAGCACCTTCTTCTTGCGCTTCTCGATCAGGTGCTTGGCCAGCTTGGCGGTGGTGGTGGTTTTACCGGCACCCTGCAGGCCGGCCATCAGGATGACAGCGGGCGGCTGCGCCGCGAGGTTGATGTCAGCCACGCCGTCGCCCATGGTGGCCGCGAGCTCGCGGTTGACCACGCTCACCAGCACCTGGCCCGGCGTGAGCGAGCCCACCACCTCCTGGCCCAGCGCTTTTTCCTTCACGCGGGCGATGAAGTCGCGCACCACGGGCAGGGCCACGTCGGCCTCCAGCAGGGCCATGCGCACCTCGCGCAGCATGTCGGTGACATTGGCCTCGGTGATGCGGGCCTGGCCGCGCATTTCCTTGACGATGCGTGAGAGACGGTCGGAGAGGGCTGATGCCATGGTGCGCTCGGGTGGTGAAAAAGGCCGCCGTGGCGCAGGCTGCGGGCTCGGGCCGCGGGGTCTGCGTGTCTGGGGGGTGGGCCGCAGCCCCTCGGGGCTGCTGCGGGCAAGGCCGTTAAACTGTGGTGCTGATTTTAGCTGCGCCCTGCGCCCACACGTTGCGTCCGACGCCGACCCAATGAACCTGCTGCCCGCCCTTGCGACGAATCCCCCCGCTGCGCTGCTCTCGGCCGTGGCGGCGCTGTCGTATGCCGTCCTGGCCTGGGCGCACCCCCGCATGACGCCGGGGCAGACCCGTTTCGTGCTGGCCACGGCCTGGCTGCTGCACCTGCTGGTGCTGGCCTCGGGCCTGCTCGAACAACCGGTGCGTTTCGGCTTTGCGCCGGCACTCTCCGTCACCGCCTGGCTGGTGCTCACGGTCTACCTGATCGAGAGCCGCCTGTACCCCGAACTGCGGGCGCGCTGGACGCTGGCCGTGCTGGGAACCCTCGCCGTGTTGCTCGCCCTGGTGTTTCCCGGCTCCCCCTACCCGGCCCTGCGCTCGAACTGGTTGCCACTGCACTGGGCCCTGGGCATCGCCTCCTACGGCCTGATCGGCGCCGCGGTGGTGCACGCCTGGTTGATGCAGCGGGCGGAAAAATCGATGCGCAGTGGCGCCGCCACCGAGACCCCCGTGCCGCTGCTGACGCTGGAGCGGCTGACGTTCCGTTTCGTGGCCGCCGGTTTTGCCCTGCTCAGCGCCACGCTGCTGGCGGGCGGGTGGTTTTCCGAGACGCTCAACCACCGTTGGACCTGGGACCACAAGACCGTGTTTTCCGTGCTTTCCTGGCTGACCATGGGGGTGCTGCTGTGGGGCCGCTGGCGCTTGGGCTGGCGCGGGCGCGTCGCCGTGCGCACGCTGTACCTGGCCGCGGGCTTTCTGCTGCTGGGCTACGTCGGATCGCGCTTCGTGCTCGAAGTCGTGTTGTCACGGACCTGAACGGGTATCTGTCCATGAAATTCCTGCTCGTTCTGGCCGTGCTGGTCGTGGCCTTCTGGATCTGGCGCAACAACCGCCAGATCGGGCCGGACGAGGGCACTTCGCCCAAGCCCCCCCAACCCCGTGCGTCACGCACGCCGATGGTCATGGTGGCGTGCCAGCACTGTGGCACGCACCTGCCCGAAAGCGAAGCGCTCACCGGCCGATTGGGCGCGTATTGCTGCCCCGAACACCGCCAGCAGCACGAGGGGGCGTCGCGGTGACGCCCCACACCGTCCACTGACATGGCCAGGGACGTCACCTCCCAGTTTGCGCCCTCCTGGTTTTCCGCCTTCGAGGGCAACAGCGCGCACAACCGCGAAAAGCGGCAACACGCCTTCTTCCGGCTCTGGCGCGCCTTCATGCGGGCGCGGGTGTTCATCGCGGTGGTGCTGCTGGCGCTGCAGGTCTTCGTGGTGGTCACCGGCTCAGGCGGCCCCGACTGGCTCATCCTGGTCTGCGCCGTGCACCTGAGCGCCACCCTGGCGGTGCTGATCTGGTCGCACCCGACCGAGCTGGGCAAACCCTTCCAGTTCCAGTGGCTGCTGACCATCGGCGTCGATCTGCTGGCCTTCGCCCTGCTGCAGCACTTCCAGCAAGGCGGCATCAACTACACGCCGCTGTTTGCGCTGCCGGTGCTGCTGGCCGCCATCCTCGGGTCCTTGACGCTGGCACTGGCGACCGCGGCCAGCATCACGCTGTACATGCTGGGCGAGGCCGCCCTGAGTGCCACGGTACTCAGCGAGGTGTCCACCTCGCGCTTCCTGCAGTCGGGCCTGACCGGCACCGGCTTCTTCCTGGTGGCGGTGCTGGCCAACCAGCTGGCGCTGCGCCTGGCGCGCGAGGAAGCCCTGGCCTTGAGCAGCCAGGCCGCTGCGCGCACGCAGGCGCAGGTCAACGAACTCGTGATCGAGAGCCTGAGCGAAGGTGTGCTGGTGGTCGATCCGCACAGTGTGGTGCGCAACGCCAACCCGGCCGCCCAGTTCATGCTGATGGGCGAGGACTACCCACGTGGCGCCAAGCTGCTGCTCTCGGCCCGGCCGGCTTGGGAAGGGCTGGCCAACCTGGTGAGCGAAACCTTTGCGGTCGGACATCCGATGGAGTCGGAAGTCCGCATCGACCTTGATGAGCTCACCACCCACCGGCTGTTCGCGCGCACACGGTTGACCAGTGCGCAGGGCGGGCGTCGCGCCGGGCTGTGCGTGCTGTTTCTCGAAGACCTGCGCGAGGTCGAGGCCCAGGTGCGCACCGAAAAACTGGCCTCCATGGGCCGCATGTCGGCCGCCGTGGCGCACGAGATCCGCAACCCGCTATCGGCCATCACCCAAGCCAACGCGCTGCTGGACGAAGAAGTGCAGGAACCCGGACAGAAACGGCTCACCCGCATGATCGAACAGAACGCGCAACGGCTTTCGCGCATCGTGGACGACATTCTCAACGTCGCACGCGTCCAGCCCACCCGGGGCGATGGCGCCCCCCCGGTGCTGCCGCTGGACCACACGGTGCGACAGATCACGCACGAATGGATCCGGCAGAACCAGGCCCAGCGCGTGCTCGGGGTACACACCCACGCAGCCACGGCCCACGTCGGCTTCGACCCCGAGCACCTGCGCCGCCTGCTGATCAACCTGCTCGACAACGCGCTGCACCACGCCAGCCGCACCGCGTCGTCGATCCGTGTCATCACCCAGCCCAGCGGAAACGACCGCATCCGTCTGTCGGTCTGGAGCGATGGCGCACCGCTGGAAGCCGGCGTGCTGCGCCACCTGTTCGAACCGTTCTTCTCCTCCGAGAGCCGTTCCAGCGGTCTGGGTCTCTACATCTGCCGCGAGCTGTGCGAACGGTATGGCGCCCAGATCGCCTACCAGCGCAGCCGGCTGGACCAGCGCGAAGGCAACGAGTTCTACGTGCTCATGGCGTCGTCGGCCAACGCGCCACGCCAACCGGTCCAGCAAAGCCTCTCGTACCCCCCAGGCGACTCGATCCCCAGCCTCACGCGCCCCGGCTCGCTCCTGCCGGGTGATCTGCCCCGTTCGCCCCGCTGACGCCCGAGCCACAAGATGCCCACCCCCACCCCCGTCACCGCCTCCGTGTTGGTCGTCGACGACGAGCCCGATCTGCGCACGCTATACGAGCTGACACTGCTGCGCGAAGGCCACCAGGTGGTCTCGGCCCAGGACCTGGCCCAGGCCCGCGAATGGCTGGCCCAGCAGCGGTTTGATGTGCTCATCACCGACATGCGCCTGCCCGACGGCCTGGGCCTGGAGCTGCTGCGAGAACTCAGCACCAGCCAGCGCACCGAAAGGTGCATCGTCATCACCGCCTACGGTTCGGCCGAAAACGCCGTGGAAGCGCTCAAGACCGGCGCGTTCGACTACCTGACCAAACCGGTTGATCTCAAGCAGCTGCGCGCCGCGGTGTTGGCCGCGCTGCAAAGCCAGCGCCATGTGCCCGCGGTGCTGCAGCAACGCACCCCAACCGACGGTCCGCGCGCGGCGATCGCGTCGTCCATCGCCGAGCTGCGCAGCGCCCCACCGCCGCCCGATGGCGTGCGCGCCCTGACGCGCATCGTGGGCGACGCGCCCAGCATCGCGCAGATCAAGGGCCGCATTGAAAAGGTGGCCACCAGCATGGCCCCGGTATTGATCCTGGGCGAGTCGGGCACGGGCAAGGAACTGGTGGCGCGCGCGGTGCACGAATGCAGCCACCGCGCCGCGGGCCCGCTCGTCGCGGTCAACTGCGGCGCCATCCCGGAAAGTCTGATCGAGGCCGAGTTCTTCGGCGTGCGCAAGGGCGCCTACACCGGCGCCACGCAAGACCGCGAAGGCTACTTCCAGGCGGCCAAGGGCGGCACCCTGTTTCTCGACGAGATCGGCGATCTCCCGCTGGCCATGCAGGCCAAGCTGCTGCGCGTGATCCAGGAACGGCGCGTGCGCCCGCTCGGCGGCGTGCAGGACGAGGCGGTGGACGTGCGTCTGGTCAGTGCCACCCACCGCGATCTCGGTGCGCTGGTCAAGACCGGGGAATTCCGGCAAGACCTGTTCTACCGGCTCAACGTGATCGAACTGCGCACCCCCGCGCTGCGCGACCGACGCGAAGACCTGCCCGAGCTGGCCCACGCGCTGCTGCAACGCATCTGCAACGAGACCGGGCAAGCCGTGCCCGGATTGTCCGGCGCGGCGCTGCAATGGCTTCAGTCGCGGGACCTGCCGGGCAATGTGCGCGAGCTCGAAAACCTGCTGCAGCGCGCCCTGGCGCTGAGCAGCGGCCACACCATCGAGCCCGACGACTTCGGCGACACCGTACTGGACACGATCCCGGCCAGCATCGAGCCCTTGCCACCGACCGACGCCGACACAGCGGCCCCTCCGCCGTGCCCCGGCATTCCGGCCGATCTGCAGACCTACCTGGACCAGCAGGAGCGCCAGGTGCTGCTCCAGGCCCTCAAGGAAACCGACTACAACCGCACCGCCGCGGCGGCCCGGCTGGGGCTCAACCTGCGCCAGATGCGCTACCGCATCCAGCGGCTCGGCATTGCCATGCCCTCGGACGACAACGATGCGGGCTGAAACCAGGCACGCAGCCCCCCGCTGGCACTGGAACGGCGGCTGGCTGGATGCGGCCCGGCATTGCCCCTCGCCCAATTTCGGGCCACGCCCCCACGGCGCACACATCGACCTGATCGTCATCCACTCCATCAGCCTGCCCCCCGGCGTCTATGGCGGCCCCGAGGTGGAACAGCTCTTCACCAACCAGCTCGACTGGCAAGCCCATCCCTACTTCGAACAGATCCGGGGCATGGAAGTGTCCTCGCATTTCTTCATCCGGCGCGATGGCGAGCTGGTGCAGTTCGTCGACGCCGGCGCCCGCGCCTGGCACGCCGGCGCGTCGTGCTGGCGGGGACGCGACAACTGCAACGACGACTCCATCGGCATCGAGCTCGAGGGCCTGGAGGGCGACCGCTTCGAGACGGCGCAGTACCTCGCGCTGATCCGCTTGTGTGCCAGCCTGCGCACACGTTATCCGGTGGCCCATGTGGCGGGCCACGAGCACATTGCGCCCGGACGCAAGCAGGACCCGGGGCCGGGCTTTGACTGGTCGCAGCTGCGGCGGGGCCTGGGTTGGCCACGTCGGTGTTTTCCCGAAGACACAGACCGGGTTTTCACCGCCGACGATTGAGCCGCCCGCGCATCGGCAACCGCAGCCGATTCTTCACCGCCCGCATCGACGCGGCTTTCAGACCCGAATCCGCCCAGAGGGTTCGAAATCACTGGGTTCTCCCAACAAGGTTCCAGAAAATCCGGGGCGTTCCGGACCATGGAACCGGCGACAGGCAAGTGGGCTCTCGGGCGTTTTTTCGCCCACCGAAAAGCCCCAATCGGGTGCACCCATATTTTTTTTCAAACGCTACCGGTAGTGGCTTGAATGGCACCGACACACCAGATATAGTGTGCCCTGTGCTTTCGCGGCACCAGCGCATTTCACGCTGACGGCCTTCTGCCGTGGCACGCCGACCCCGGTCCGCAGCCTCCGCACACCGCCCGACACGGCCCTGAAACCGGCCCGCCCAACACCTGCCCAGCCGCACGGCACCGGGGCAGGCCACCAACAACAAATGAAAGAGGACCCATGCTGACAGCCCAATCCCACTCCCCTTTGAGCACCGCTTCTGCCGCACCCGCCGCTGGCGCCTTCGGCACCGCGGCGCATGCCACCGCCAGCCCGGTTTTCGCCAACTACCAGATCATTCGCCGCAATGGCGCGGTCGTCCCCTTCGAGCCCAGCAAGATCGCCGTGGCCCTGATGAAAGCTTTCCTGGCGGTGCACGGCACCCAGGGCGCTGCATCGGCCAGCGTGCGCGAAACCGTGGACGCGCTGACGCAGACGGTGGTGCGCGCGCTGATGCGTTCGCGCCCGGGCGGCGGCACCTTCCACATCGAAGACGTGCAAGACCACGTGGAGCTCGGCCTGATGCGCAGCGGTCACCACGAAGTCGCCCGCGCCTACGTGCTGTACCGAGAGCGCCGCACCCAGGAACGTGCCCACCAGGCCGAGGAAGCCAAACCCGCCGAAGCCCTGCTGCACGTGATGGATGGCGGCCAGCGGGTCCCCCTAGACCTGAACCGCCTGCAACACCTGATCGAAGACGCGTGCAAGGGCCTGGGCAAAGACGTCAAGGCCGACCCCATCGTCGCCGAGACCAAGCGCAACCTGTACGACGGCGTGCCGATCGAAGAGGTCTACAAGGCCTCCATCCTGGCCGCGCGCACCCTGATCGAAAAAGACCCCGACTACACCTACGCCACCGCGCGCCTGCTGCTGCACACCATCGTGAAGGAAGTGATCGGCGAAGAAGTGCCCTCCAGCGACATGGGCGCACGCTACGCCGACTACTTCCCGCAGTTCATCAAGAAAGGTGTGCAGAACGAACTGCTCGACGAGCGGCTGCAGCAGTTCGACCTGGCCCGCCTGGGTGCCGCGCTCAAGCCCGAGCGCGATCTGCAGTTCGACTACCTCGGCCTGCAGACCCTGTACGACCGCTACTTCCTGCATGTGCGCAAGAGCCGTATCGAACTGCCACAGGCTTTCTTCATGCGCGTGGCCATGGGTCTGTCGCTCAATGAGATCGACCGCGAAGCGCGCGCCATCGAGTTCTACGAGGTGCTGTCCTCGTTCGACTTCATGTCGTCCACGCCCACCCTGTTCAACAGCGGTACGCTGCGCTCGCAGCTCTCCAGCTGCTACCTGACCACCGTGCCCGACGACCTCGATGGCATCTACGAATCCATCAAGGAAAACGCGCTGCTCTCCAAGTTCGCCGGCGGCCTGGGCAACGACTGGACCCGCGTGCGCGCCCTGGGCAGCCACATCAAGGGCACCAACGGCGAATCCCAGGGGGTCGTGCCCTTCCTCAAGGTCGTCAACGACACCGCCGTCGCGGTGAACCAGGGTGGCAAGCGCAAGGGCGCGGTCTGCACCTACCTGGAAACCTGGCACCTGGATATCGAAGAATTTCTGGAGCTGCGCAAGAACACCGGCGACGACCGCCGCCGCACGCACGACATGAACACGGCGAACTGGATCCCCGATCTGTTCATGAAGCGCGTGATGGAAAAGGGCGAGTGGAGCCTGTTCTCGCCCAACGACGTGCCCGACCTGCACGACCGCTTTGGCGCCGACTTCGAGCGCGCCTATGTGGCCTACGAAGAGAAGGCCGCGCGCGGCGAGATCAAGCCCTACCGCAAGCTGCCCGCCACCGACCTGTGGCGCAAGATGCTCTCGATGCTGTTCGAAACCGGCCACCCCTGGATCACCTTCAAGGACGCCTGCAATGTGCGCTCGCCACAGCAGCAGACCGGCGTGGTGCACAGCTCCAACCTCTGCACCGAGATCACGCTCAACACCAGCGACACCGAAACCGCCGTCTGCAACCTGGGTTCGGTCAACCTGCTCAACCACGTCAAGAGCGGGTCCACCGAAGGCTCCCGTCAGCTGGACCACGACAAGCTGCAGCGCACGATCAAGACCGCGATGCGCATGCTCGACAACGTGATCGACATCAACTACTACGCGGTCAAGAAGGCACGCGACTCCAACATGCGCCATCGCCCGGTGGGCCTGGGTGTCATGGGCTTCCAGGACGCCCTGTACGAGCTGCGCATCCCGTACGCCTCCAACGAGGCGGTGGAGTTCGCCGATCGATCCATGGAAGCCGTTTGCTACTACGCGTACTGGGCCTCCACCGAACTCGCCCGCGAACGCGGTCGCTACAGCAGCTTCAAGGGATCGCTGTGGGACCAGGGCATCCTGCCTCCCGACACGCTGGACCTGCTGGCGTGCGAGCGCGGTGGCTATGTGGACGTGGACCGCTCCAGCAGCCTGGACTGGGACGCGCTGCGCCAGAAGATCGCGCAGGACGGCATGCGCAACTCCAACTGTGTGGCCATCGCACCGACCGCGACCATCTCCAACATCATCGGTGTGGACGCCTCCATCGAACCCTGCTTCGGCAACCTCTCGGTGAAGTCCAACCTCTCGGGCGAGTTCACCGTCATCAACAGCTACCTTGTGAAAGACCTCAAGCGCCTGGGCCTGTGGGACGACGTGATGGTCATGGACCTCAAGCACTTCGACGGTTCCTTGCGCCCCATCGACCGCGTGCCACAAGAAGTGAAGGCGCTCTACGCCACCGCGTTCGAAGTGGAACCGCTGTGGCTGGTGGAAGCCGCCGCGCGGCGCCAGAAATGGATCGACCAGGCACAGAGCCTGAACATCTACATGGCCGGCGCCTCGGGCAAGAAGCTCGATGACACCTACAAGCTCGCATGGCTGCGTGGTCTCAAGACCACCTACTACCTGCGCACCACATCGGCGACCCAGGTCGAAAAATCGACCGGTCGCACGGGTCAACTCAACGCCGTTTCGATGACCAGCAACGACACCGCTTTGGGTGCGCCGGTCGCGACCAGTGAAGCGATGGTGGAGCCCGCCACCGACATCAAGTTCTGCGCCATCGACGACCCCGGTTGTGAAGCCTGTCAGTGATGTGAACCCGTCCGTGCCAATGTGTTGTGGTGTCGAAGCTCGCGCGTTCGATGCGACACCGCAACACAAAGCACACCCGTCGCGCATGAGTCCTTTGCATTTCATGCCGACACTTCGATAATCCGCAGAATTGGACACACATATGTTGACCTGGGACGAACAAGTCACTCCCTCATCGAAGCCCGCACCTCTTCCCCTGGCAACCAGCATGCCGGGTGTGCCAGTGTCACTGTCTGACGCCCCCCTCTCTTCTTCCGCCAGCGCAGGCACGCCAGGCGCGCGCCGCATCAACGTGGCCGACAAGCGCATCATCAACGGCAAGACCGACGTCAACCAGCTCGTGCCGTTCAAGTACAAGTGGGCCTGGGAAAAATACCTCGCCACCTGCGCCAACCACTGGATGCCGCAGGAAGTGAACATGAGCCGCGACATCGCGCTCTGGAAAGATCCCAATGGTCTGACCGAAGACGAGCGCCGCATCGTCAAGCGCAACCTCGGCTTCTTCGTGACCGCCGATTCGCTGGCCGCCAACAACATCGTGCTGGGCACCTACCGCCACATCACGGCGCCCGAGTGCCGCCAATTCCTGCTGCGCCAGGCGTTTGAAGAGGCCATCCACACCCACGCCTACCAGTACATCGTGGAGTCGCTGGGTCTGGACGAGTCCGAGATCTTCAACGCCTACAACGAGGTCCAGTCGATCCGAGACAAGGACGAGTTCCTGATCCCCTTCATCGAAGCGATCATGGACCCGGCGTTCAAGACCGGCACAGAGAAGGACGACCAGACCCTGCTCAAGAGCCTGATCGTGTTTGCCTGTCTCATGGAAGGCCTGTTCTTCTACGTCGGGTTCACACAGATTCTCGCGCTCGGTCGCCAGAACAAGATGACGGGTGCCGCTGAGCAGTACCAGTACATCCTGCGCGACGAGTCCATGCACTGCAATTTCGGCATCGACCTGATCAACGCGATCAAGCTGGAAAATCCGATGCTGTGGACGCCGGAATTCAAGGCCGAGATCAAGGCCTTGTTCATCAAGGCCGTGGAGCTCGAATACCGCTACGCCGAAGACACCATGCCGCGCGGCGTGCTGGGCCTCAACGCTTCCATGTTCAAGGGCTACCTGCGCTACATCGCCAACCGGCGCGCCACGCAGATCGGCCTGGAGCCCATGTTCCCGAACGAAGAGAACCCGTTCCCCTGGATGAGCGAAATGATCGACCTCAAGAAGGAGCGCAATTTCTTCGAGACCCGCGTGATCGAGTACCAGTCCGGCGGGGCGCTCTCCTGGGACTGATGTTCCCAGGCCCGGGGCCACGCGTTGCACACCGACAAACCATCACATGCGTTTCAAGCATTCAAAGTCCTCTTCCCGATGCCTCGGCACCGCGGGGAGGACTTTGTCACAGGATTCAACTCCTTGGGGCCAGCCGTGGATGCATCCACACGACCCCAAGGCGCTGAATCACTTCACCGGCATCAAGATCGGATGAAGTGCTCTTTGCAACTTGATCAAGGAGAAAACAATGGCAACTGCGAAAAAAGCCCCGGCTAAAAAAGCCGCCCCGGCCAAGAAGGCCGCCGCACCTGCGAAGAAGGCAGCACCTGCGAAGAAGGCAGCACCTGCGAAGAAGGCAGCACCTGCGAAGAAGGCAGCACCTGCGAAGAAGGCAGCGCCTGCGAAGAAGGCAGCACCTGCGAAGAAGGCTGCACCTGCGAAGAAGGCTGCACCTGCGAAGAAGGCTGCACCTGCGAAGAAGGCAGCGCCTGCGAAGAAGGCAGCGCCTGCGAAGAAGGCAGCGCCTGCGAAGAAGGCAGCTCCTGCGAAGAAGGCAGCTCCTGCGAAGAAGGCTGCACCTGCGAAGAAGGCTGCTCCTGCGAAGAAGGCAGCTCCTGCGAAGAAGGCAGCTCCTGCGAAGAAGGCAGCTCCTGCCAAGAAAGCCGCAGCTCCGGCCAAGAAGGCAGCCCCCGCAAAAAAAGCTGAGCCGGCTAAAACGCCGGCAGCCCCAGCTGCCCCTGCGGCCCAAACCAAGCTCAACCCACAGGCTGCCTGGCCGTTTCCGACGTCCAGCAAGCCCTGAAATCGCCCTCGCGGCGATGACTTGGCAAGCCCGACGCGCAAGCGTCGGGCTTTTTTACGTCCGCTCTCGACAGCGCCCGACGAGCCGCAGCGGACCCTGTACGTTCAGTTGTTGGCCGCCGGCAGCGTGTAGTTCTGTCCCCCGCGGCTGGCGATCTTGGTGGCACCCATGCGGTTGCCCAGCTCGGCGCAACGCTGCAATGACCAGCCTTGTTCCAGGCCGTGCAGCAGGGCCGCCCGAAACGCATCCCCACAGCCGGTGGGATCCAGCACCTCGGTCGCGGACACCCCGGGGACAACGGTCTTCTGCCCGTCGCTCCAGACTTCGCAACCCTGTTCGCCCAGGGTGACGATGAGGCCGCGCACCTTGGCCGCCACCGCTTGCAGCGTGAGCCCGGTGCGGTCCGACAGCATCCGCGCCTCGTAGTCGTTGACCGCGACCCAGCTGGCCAGCTCGATGAACTGGGTCAGCTCTTCCCCATTGAACATGGGCAGCCCCTGCCCCGGGTCAAACACAAACGGCACGCCCGCCGCATGCAGTTGCCGGGCATGGGACAGCATGGCCTCGCGGCCATCGGGCGCGATGATGGCCAGGGCGATGTCCTCGCGCTGGGGTACCGGGTTCTCGTGCGCCTGGGACATGGCCCCCGGGTGGAACGCGGTGATCTGGTTGTTGTCGCGGTCGGTCATGATCATGGCCTGGGCGGTGTAGCTGTCGGCCGACGTGGACACATGCCGGGTGTCCACCCCCAGCGACTGGAGCCGCGCAAGGTACTCCTGCCCATCGCTGCCCAGCGTGGCCAGTGGCACGGCCTGAGCACCCAGCTGACGCAGGCCGTAGGCGATGTTGCCCGCACACCCCCCGTACTCGCGACGCAGGCCCGGCACCAGGAACGACACATTGAGGATGTGCAACTGGCTGGGCAGGATCTGCTCGGCGAAGCGACCCTCGAAGGTCATGATGGTGTCAAACGCCAGGGAACCGCAAATGAGGATGGACATGGGTGTGTTTCAAACAGTCAAGGATAAAAAACCAGCGCGCGGTATCCGGCCATGGGGGAAGCGCCCGCGTCGTTGATGGACAGGCGCAGGCTCAACGGCAGGGAGCCCTGGGCGGGCAGCAGTGTGGGCCCGCCGGGCAGTTCTTCGGGCAGGAACACCCGCCGGGACAACACGGCATCGCGCGCGTCGGTGAGACTGAGCTCCAGCGCCGGCACGGCCACGGGCATGGACGCGTTGTTCTTGAGCACCAGATCAAAGGAATAGAAGTTGCCGAGCCGGCGCACCAGGGTCGAGCTGTCGATCACCACGGCATCGATCTGCCGCACCGGCCCCACCTCGCAGCCGAGCGGCTCGCACAGCAGGGACAGCAGCGGCGCCAATGCCGGCTGCCGCGCGGCCAACTGGTCCCGGTTGTGCAAGGACCATTGCACCACCAGGGCCGTCGCCAGCAGCACGACCAGCGTCGCCAGTAGGGCGCGCATGCCCGGCGTGTGCCAGAACGCGCGCCGCCGCGCCTGCCGCATGAAACCGGGCTCGAGAGGCACCTCCGCAACCTCCTCGTCCTCGTCCTCGTCGGCCGAGGCTTCCGGTTTGGGCGCGAGCGGTTTGCTGACCGGTGGTGGGGCAGGCACCGCGGGGCGCGTTGGGACACGGGCGGGTTTCGGCTTTGGCATCGCCTCCGACGCAGGCGCTTGAGCAGGTGCCGGTGCCACCGCCGACTCAACCGCGGCCGCAGCGGATGCGGCGGCAAAGCGCCGCAACTCGGCATGAAAATCGGCCTCTTCGTCCTCCTCCGTGTTGAGCAACAAGGAATGCGAACCGGCCACCAGACCGCCTCTGGGCCGTGGAGCAACCACCCGATCCGTCCGGATCGTGCGCCCGGCGGAAGCGATGGCCGGCGTTGGCAGCCCCTCGCCCGGCCCTGGGCCGCGCACCTCCTCGCCCATCGGTTCCTCCGAAGGCGCCGGGCCCGAGAGCCAGTCACCCTTCTCATCGTCCTCAGCCCGATCTTCCGCAGGCAGGGCCGGCGGTTCAGCGGCACGACGCGCATCGGTGGCCGCCGGCGCTGCGCCACCCGCGGGTCGCTTTGGGTCGCGGATGGCCGACGTTTGCACGGCACGGTCCGGGCCGGCCAGTGGCGGGCGGACGGCATCCTCAAACGATGCGCCGGTACCGACCGAGGCCGCTCCAGGCGCTGGCGCCCGCAGATCCGATGGCTCACCATTCGCCTGCTGCGGCGTGGACACCGGGGGTTTCCAGGTGTCCAGGTACAAGGTGGCGTCGAACACGTCGGCGCAGTGACCACAACGCACCCAGCCATCGGAAATCTTGAGCTGGTCGGGAACGACCTTGAACATCGTTCCGCAGGCTGGACAGCGGGTGGTGAAACTCATGCGGCGATTATTGCAGGCCGTCGGGCCGCCCCCAGGCGGCCCGCAGGACGCTCAGCCCATGGCAACAGAGACAGCGATACGGCATCGCCCACGGGTCGAACAGCCGCTCAGACCCGGGCGGCGGTCATCAGGATCCAGCCGTCTTCTTCATCGCTGACCTCCAGCGCCAGCCAGGGCGCATAGGCCTCGCGCAGCTCGTCCGCCTGACGCGCCAGGATGCCCGCCATCACCAGATGCCCCCCCTGGCCGACATGGGCGCAGAGCAAGGGCGCCAGCACCTTGAGCGGCGTGGCCAGGATGTTGGCCAGCACCAGGTCGAAAACACCCTGGGCCAGCTCCGGCAGGCCGGTCTGCAGGTCCACGTGGTTGGCCGCGGCGTTGAGCCGGGTCGACTCCACCGCGGCGGGATCGATGTCCACCGCGACGATCTCGCCCGCGCCGAACTTGGCCGCGCCGATGGCCAGGATGCCCGATCCGCAGCCGTAGTCCAGCACGCGCTGGCCGGCCACGGGGTGGGAAGCGGTCCAGCGCAGGCACATGCGGGTGGTCGGGTGGGTTCCGGTGCCAAAGGCCAGCCCCGGGTCGAGCCGTATCACTTGCCGAGCAGCCGGGGGCGGCTCGTGCCAGCTCGGCACGATCCAGAAACTGGGCGTGATCTCCACCGGCGCAAACTGCGACTGTGTCAGCCGCACCCAGTCCTGCTCGGGCACAGCCTGCACGCCCAGCACCTCACAGCCTTCGAAGAAATCCTGCGCCGCCAACAGATTGGCCGCTTCGCGCGCGGCCGCCTCGGCAGAAAACAGCGCCACCACCCGCGAACGCTGCCAGCCCTCTTTGGGCGGCGGCATGCCGGGCTCGCCAAACAGCGCCTGCTCGGCCGGCGTCAGGGCATCGGCGTCTTCGACCGAGGTGCTCAGCGCATCGAGCGCGTCCAGGGCGTCGCTCACCGGCTCCACGGCCACTTCGGGCACCAGCAGCACCAGCTCAAAAAGAGACCCAGCCGGCGGCTGGGTCTGGGAGGCAAGATCAGCGTTCACGTTGGGAAAGCCACTCTTCAAGGTAGTGGATGTTGGTGCCACCGGCGACAAAGCTGGCATCCACCATCAACTCGCGGTGCAGCGGGATGTTGGTCTTGATGCCCTCGATCACCGTCTCGGCGAGCGCGGTGCGCATGCGGGCCAGCGCCTGTTCGCGCGTGTCGCCGTGCACGATGATCTTCCCGATCATCGAGTCGTAGTGGGGCGGCACGAAATAGTTGGCGTAGGCGTGCGAGTCCACGCGCACCCCGGGACCGCCTGGCGCGTGCCAGGTGGTGATGCGCCCGGGCGAAGGCGTGAACTTGTAGGCGTCTTCCGCGTTGATGCGGCACTCGATGGCATGGCCACGCAGCTGGATCTGGCGTTGCGTGAACGGCAGTTTTTCGCCCGCCGCCACCGCGATCTGGGTGCGCACGATGTCCACGCCCGAGATCCATTCCGTCACCGGGTGCTCCACCTGCACACGGGTGTTCATCTCGATGAAATAGAACTCGCCGTTCTCAAACAGGAACTCGAAGGTGCCGGCACCCCGGTAGCCGATCTTCTTGCAGGCGGTGGCGCAGCGCTCGCCGATCTTCTCGATCAGGCGACGCGGGATACCCGGCGCCGGCGCTTCCTCGATCACCTTCTGGTGGCGACGCTGCATGGAGCAGTCGCGCTCGCCCAGGTAGACCGCGTTGCGGTGGGTGTCGGCGAGGATCTGGATCTCGATGTGGCGCGGGTTCTGGAGAAACTTCTCCATGTACACCTCGGGGTTGCCGAACGCAGCGCCCGCCTCCGCCTTGGTGGTCTGCACCGCGTGCAGCAAAGCCGCTTCGGTGTGCACCACGCGCATGCCACGCCCGCCGCCACCACCCGCGGCCTTGATGATCACCGGATACCCCACGGCCTTGGCGGTGCGTTTGATGAGCGCCGGATCGTCCGGCAGCGCCCCCTCGGAGCCGGGCACGCACGGCACGCCCGCGCGGATCATGGCCTGCTTGGCCGAAACCTTGTCGCCCATGAGGCGGATCGACTCGGGCGTGGGACCAATAAAGGTGAACCCGCTCTTTTCCACCCGCTCGGCAAAGTCGGCGTTCTCCGACAGAAATCCGTACCCCGGGTGGATCGCCTCGGCATCGGTCACCTCGGCCGCCGAAATGATGGCCGGCATGTTGAGGTAACTGAGGGACGACTGCGCCGGCCCGATGCAGACCGACTCGTCGGCCAGCCGCACGTATTTGGCGTCGCGGTCGGCTTCGGAATACACCATCACCGCCTTGATGCCCATTTCGCGGCAGGCGCGCTGCACACGCAACGCGATCTCCCCCCGGTTGGCGATCAGGATTTTTTTGAACATGGAGGACTGTGCTGGTTATTCGATGACGTAGAGAGGCTGGCCGTATTCCACCGCCTGGCCGTTCTGCACCAGGATCTGGGTCACCGTGCCGGACTTGTCGGCCTCGATCTCGTTGAGGATCTTCATCGCCTCGACGATGCAGATGGTCTCCCCTTCCTTGATGGTGTCACCCACCTCCACGAACGGCTTGGCGCCGGGACTGGCCGCGCGGTAGAAGGTGCCCACCATGGGCGATTTGACGGTGTGCCCGACCGGGCCGGCAGGAGCGGCCGCCACCGGCGTGGTTTCCACCGCAGGCACCGCGGCGGGCGCGGCCATGGGTGCCGGGCTCGGCGCCATCGTGTAGGTCACCGGAGCGGCCATGCCCACGGGTGCGCTCTTGACGATGCGAACCTTGCCCTCGGCCTCGGTGATTTCCAGCTCGGACACGTTCGACTCGGATACCAGGTCGATCAGGGTCTTCAGTTTTCTCAAATCCATGATTTCTCCAACGAATATCGGTCAAATTGACTCAAATGCAGACAACTTCATTGAAGTCGAGGCGCGCCAACCCGCCGGGGTGCGCAGTGTACACGATGGCGCGGGCGTTTTGTGCGTTGAAATGGCCCGCCCCGTGAGCAGTCGCTCTGCGGCTAAAAACCCGCCACCTGACGCAAGATGGGCGAACTTTACCCGGTTTTTCACGTTGTTCCCTGCGATGGGATCAACGGCGCTGGACGCCACATTCCTAACCCAAAATCGCTGAGAGACACCCCTGCAGATTCATCCGAGCCCGGACCACTGGGACAGATCGGCGTCGGACAATTGCCCGATTTTTCGATGCAGCACCGTCCCGTCGCGGCCAAAAACCACCGTGAACGGCAGCCCACCACCGAGGTTGCCCAGTGACCGACTGATTTCGATGCCCGCGAATCCGGCCATGGCCACCGGAAACGCCAGGGGCAGCTTGCGCAGAAAGTCCTGCACCGCACCCGGCTGGTCCACCGCCATCCCCAGCACCTGCCAGCCTTCGCTGGCATGGGCCTGGTAAAAAGCGTTGAGCAGCGGCAGTTCCTCCACACAGGGAGGGCACCAGGTGGCCCAGAAGTTGACCAGCAGCGGCCGGCCCCGAAACGGTTCCAGCGCCACGGGCTCCCCACCGGGCCCTTGGTACCGGCCCGCCCAGAACGCCGCCTCGGCTTCGCTGGCAAGGTCGCCGGGCCGCAGCCGCCACCAGGCCACGCCGGCACCGGCAACACCCGCCGCCGCCGCGACGCCTCCCATCCACAGCGTGCGTCGTTTCATGCTCGGTCGTCCGGGTGTGTGCTGTCGGCGCTCAGCAAGGTCCGCAGGGCCTGGGCGTCCCCACGCGGCCTGCGGCCTTGGCTGTCGGGTTTGAGGGCACCGCGCAGATCGTCCAGGTCGTGCACCATCAAGTGCACCAGCACCCAGCCGTTCAAGGCCTCGCAACGCACCCGCAAGCTCAGTGCATCCACCGGGTCGCCACGCCAGCCAGTCACCGTGCCCGGGTGGTAATCCACCTTGCGGTCCAGCAAGGCCCACTCCGCCGCCTTGGGGTCCTCGCAGAACAACTGGATATAGATGTCGCTGTGGCGGGTGGCCGTGCCGTGCCAGACCGCGCCGCCCAGGTGTGGGTGGAAATCCGCCAGCCGCTCCAACCACAGCAAGGCCACTTCGCGCAAGGCACGCAATTCCACGGCCTGGGTATCGGGGCAGAAGATGTCGATGTATTCACGCACCGCCTCGTCCATGGCGGCGTTGTCGGGCCAGGAAACGCGCGCCGACAGGCCCAGCTGGCGGCCGGCCCGTCGCTTGGCCGCGGCGTATTCCAACCCCTCCTCCACCACGAAACGGGCGGCGGTGGCAGCGATCTCGGCGCTCTGGTTCGCTCGTAAGACATCCATCGGGCGATTGTGCACCGGGCCATTCGCCCGTCCGGTCAGAGTCCGCCATGGGCACAGGGCTGAGGACCGGAGCCCCGCCTAAAATCACCCGATGCATATACACATTCTGGGCATTTGCGGCACCTTCATGGGCGGTCTGGCCGCGCTCGCCCGCGAGGCCGGCCACCGCGTCACCGGCTGCGATGCCGGCGTCTACCCTCCGATGAGCGACCAGTTGCGCGCCCTGGGCATCGATCTGATCGAAGGCTACGGCGCCGACCAGATGGCGCTGAAGCCCGACGTGTTCGTGGTCGGCAATGTGGTCAGCCGCGCCCGGCTGACCGACGGCACACCCAAGTTTCCGTTGATGGAGGCCATTCTGGACGCGGGCGCCGCTTACACCAGCGGCCCGCAATGGCTGGCCGAACACGTGCTGCTGGGTCGCCATGTGCTGGCCGTGGCCGGCACCCACGGCAAGACCACCACCACCGCCATGCTGACCTGGATCCTGGAAGCCAACGGCCTGAACCCGGGTTTTCTGGTCGGCGGTGTGCCCATGAACTTCGGGGTGTCGGCAAGACTGGGCTGCGGGGCGGCTGCGCGCTCTGCGCAGGTCAAGGAGGAGCCCGCGCAGCGGGCGGGGGACACGGAGCAGGGCGCGCAGCCGCCCCGCAGCCCACCACTCTTCGTGATTGAAGCGGATGAATACGACACGGCGTTTTTCGACAAACGCAGCAAGTTCGTCCACTACCGACCCCGCACCGCCGTCCTCAACAACCTCGAGTTCGACCACGCAGACATCTTCGACGACCTCAAGGCCATCGAACGCCAGTTCCACCACCTGATCCGCACCGTGCCCGGCACCGGCCGGGTGGTGGTCAACGGCCTGGAGGAGAGCCTGGAGCGCGTGCTGCACCAGGGCCTGTGGAGCGAGCTGCGCAGCTTCGGCGCGGCCGTCAGCGATTTCACCGCCGTGGGCGAACCCCATGCCTTTGATGTGCTGGAGCGCGGTCAGCCGGTCGCGCGCGTGGAGTGGGCGCTCACCGGCGTGCACAACCAGCTGAACGCCCTGGCCGCCATCGCGGCGGCCGAGCACGTGGGGGTTTCACCCGCCGACGCGGCGCGGGCGCTGGCACGGTTCGAGAACGTGCGCCGCCGCATGGAGGTCCGGGGCACGGTACAGCGCAACGGAGAACCGATCACGGTCTACGACGATTTCGCCCACCACCCGACCGCCATCCGCACCACGCTGGATGGTCTGCGCCGGCGTCTGGGCGCTCCCTCCACCGGCAAGGGCGGGCGCATCCTGGCGGTGTTCGAACCCCGCAGCAACACAATGAAACTGGGCACCATGAAATCGCAACTGCCCTGGAGCCTGGAAGCGGCCGATCTGGCGTTCTGCCACACCGGGGGGCTCGACTGGGACGCGGTCGAGGCTCTGCGACCCATGGGTGAACGGGCCAGCGTGGCCCGCTCCATCGACGAGCTGGTGGCACAGGTCAGCGCGGCCGCTCGCGGCGGTGACCATATTGTCTGCATGAGCAACGGCGGGTTCGGCGGCGTGCACGCGCGGCTGCTGGCCGCTCTGGAACTGCGGTCCCCCAACGATTGACCGCGCCTGACGGCCGCAGACGCGGCGCGCCGGGTCGCTTCAGTAGCCCAGGGTCTGCGTGGGAATGTCCACCGTGACCACGGGCTTGGCCAGTGCGGCGCTGGTGGCGCGGGCAAACGCCAACGCCCAGGCGCGGTGGGCCGGGTCGCGGAAACGCTCTTCGCCCGCGGCCTGCGCAACCCCGAGAATCTTGTCCGCGGTAAGCACCTTGCCGGTCAGGCGGATGGGCTCACAGCCGAAGAACGTGAACTGCTCGTCCAGCCAGGAGCGCGCCAGCTCGTGCGGCATGGGCTGCACCTCCTCCAGGTCAAAGCGGTAGATGGACGGTTCACCCCAACTCACGGTGACATGGCTGCGCATCTTGCGGACTCCTTGGATACGGTAGTGGGTACCTGACCATTGTGCATCGGGCCCTGCGCGGTTGCCAGTGCCGCCCCCCGCGTCATCCTTCGTCGACCACCGACGGCCCGGCGGATTTCCCCGCAACCGTGCGCAGCGGCGAGTGCGGCATTTCGCGCAGGATGCTCGACGGCGGCACCATCGGGTCGGACTGATCGGAGTGACCGGTGCGCAACAGGGCGTCGGGGTTCGGGTCGGCCTGGTCAAAATGCAGCGCCACCAGCGCGCGCCTGACCGCGGGCTCGGCGCGCCGGGCGCTGTCGGCATCGGTGGTCAGGCCGCCGGCGTGGTACAGCGAGGCCAGGTGGTGCGCCAACTCGCTTTCGGCAATGCCGGTGCGGCGACACAGGCTGTCGAAGACGGCGGGACGCACCATCAATTCGCGCATCAGGCTCAGGTGCACTTCGTCGAACCAGCGAGCGGGCACGCGCGGGACACGCCGCAGATACACCGTGCGTTCGCGGTAGCGCGCGGGCAGCACGTCGCGCAGGGTGCGCACGGCGTAGGTCCACATGACCCGGTGCAGGGGCAGGCGCATGAACGAGGACGGGATGTCGGCCGCGCCCGGCGGGCGGCGCACCCATTCGGCCATCGCCAGGTCCACGGGGCGCGCGGGGATGAACAGGCCGGACTGCCAGCGGTCCAGGTCAATCACGGCCAGCAAACGCCCCTCGTGGGTCACATGGATCACGCCCCCCTTGAACTGCCCCACGCGCTCCAGCAGCAGCGAGCCCAGCGCAAACTGGCTGCGCAGCGGGCGCAGCCAGGCCTCAAACCGCTGCAGCCGCTGGCGCACACTGTTCTCGTCGTCCGATTCGAAAAACTCGGCCGACGCAAACCCCTCAGGCAGCGGTGTGGCAAACGCCAGCGGACGATCCACCTCGGCGCGGTTGAGCGCCAGACGCTCGTCACCGCCGTGCGGATGGCGGATCACCACCGCATCCCGCCCCAGCACCTCGACCGACTCCCCGCAGATCATCCAGGCATCGGCCAGATGGGGGTCGCAGCCGCGCCACTCGGGCCAGCCGGCTTGGACCTGCCCGGCCCAGGCCAGCAGGCGCGATTGATCCGGCTCGGAAAAACCCAGCAAACCCAAACGCAATACAGGTTGCTCCACACACACTCCAGCGGTCAGCGACCAATCCAGTGCACCGTGCCCACGACGACCGTGGACACGCCAGACCGCCACCGCAGTGGTATCGGCCTCTGTTACAGATTATGAAGCACCGATTTGCGGAGCGGGCCGCAGCCGCAGAGCCCTATTTGCCGCGCTGGCGTGCAGCCTGCACCGCCTGGGACAGCACTTCCAGTGCCTGCAACGAATCGGTCCAGCCCAGGCAGGCATCGGTGATGCTCTTGCCGTAAGCGAGCTGGTCCACCCGGTCCTTGCCCGGCGTGAACTTCTGGGCGCCGGCCTCGATGTGGCTTTCGATCATCACGCCAAACACACTGCGGGATCCGCCCGCGATCTGTGCGGCGATGTCGCGCGCCACCTCCAGCTGCTTTTCGTGCTGCTTGCTGCTGTTGGCGTGGCTGCAGTCCACCATCAAACGGGGGACCAGCCCGGCCGCCTCCAGGTCTTTCACGGCCGCGGCCACATGGGTGGCGTCGTAATTGGGCGCCTTGCCCCCGCGCAGGATCACGTGGCAGTCCTTGTTGCCGTTGGTCTGCACGATGGCGACCTGGCCGTTCTTGTGCACCGAGAGGAAATGGTGGCCGCGCGCGGCGGCCTGGATGGCGTCGGTGGCGATGCGGATGTTGCCATCGGTACCGTTCTTGAAACCGATCGGTGCCGACAGCCCCGAGGCCAGTTCGCGGTGCACCTGGCTCTCGGTGGTGCGTGCGCCGATCGCGCCCCAGGCGATCAGGTCCCCGATGTATTGCGGCGAGATCACGTCCAGGAACTCGCTGCCGGCGGGCATGCCCAGGCGGTTGATCTCGATCAGCAGCTGGCGCGCGATGCGCAGCCCCTCGTCGATGCGGTAGCTTTCATCGAGGTAGGGGTCGTTGATCAGCCCCTTCCAGCCCACCGTGGTGCGCGGCTTCTCGAAATACACGCGCATGACGATCTCCAGCGTGTCGGCGTAGCGTTCGCGCATGGGCTGCAGGCGCCGTGCGTAGTCCACGGCCGCGGCCGGGTCGTGGATGGAGCAGGGACCGATCACCACCAGCAGGCGGTCGTCCTGCCCGCGCAGGATGTTGTGAATGCGCTGGCGGGTCTGGGTGATCAGGGCTTCCACCGGCGTGCCGCCGATGGGGAAAAAACGGATCAGGTGTTCGGGAGGCGGGAGCACGGTGATGTCCTTGATGCGTTCGTCGTCGGTCTGGCTGGTTTTGTCGACAGGACGCGCATGCCAGGCATCGCTGCTGGCGGGGTGGGTCTGGGCATTCATCGCGGGGCTCCTCGGAAGTGGGTTGCAGTGGAACGACAGGGCCAAAAAAAACCGCCGGGCTTTGGGCTCCGGCGGTTTGTTCGAGATTCGGTGATGCGCTTACAGCCTCGCCTCTCGTCCGCCAGGGACAGAGAACCAAAAATAAAAGGCAAAGAAGGCGAAGCGCGAAGACATGGGATCGAAATGTAGCACAGGGCGGCGAGGGTGCCGCACTTCAAGCCGTGCCGCCGACGGTCAGACCGTCGATGCGCAGCGTGGGCTGGCCCACACCCACCGGCACGCTCTGGCCTTCCTTGCCGCAGGTGCCCACGCCGCTGTCCAGGCGCATGTCGTTGCCGATCATGCTCACCTTCTTGAGCGACTCTGGACCACTGCCCACCAGCGTGGCGCCCTTCACGGGGTACTGGATCTGGCCGTTTTCCACCCAGTAGGCCTGGCTGGCGGAGAAGACGAACTTGCCACTGGTGATGTCCACCTGGCCGCCACCGAAGTTGGTGGCGTACAGGCCCTTCTTGATGCTGGCCACGATCTCGTCCGCGCTCTTGTCGCCACCGAGCATGTAGGTGTTGGTCATGCGCGGCATGGGCACGTGGGCATAACTCTCGCGCCGGCCGTTGCCGGTGGGCTTCACCCCCATCAGACGGGCGTTCATGGCGTCCTGGATGTAGCCACGCAGGATGCCGTCTTCGATCAGCACGTTCTTCTGCGAGGTATGGCCTTCGTCGTCCACGTTGAGCGAGCCGCGGCGGTCGGCAATGGTGCCATCGTCGAGCACGGTCACGCCCTTGGCGGCCACGCGCTGGCCGATGCGGCCCGCGAACGCGCTCGAGCCCTTGCGGTTGAAATCACCTTCAAGGCCATGGCCCACGGCCTCGTGCAGCAGCACACCGGGCCAGCCGGGGCCGAGCACCACCGTCATCTCGCCCGCGGGTGCCGGGCGCGCATCGAGGTTGGTGAGTGCCGCGGACACCGCTTCGTCCACATAGGACTGCACCATGGCGTCGTCGAAATACGCCAGCCCGAAACGGCCACCACCGCCGGAGGAGCCGATTTCGCGCCGACCTTTCTGCTCAGCGATGACGGTGACCGACAAGCGGATCAGGGGGCGCACATCGGCGGCCAGGGTGCCGTCGGCGCGGGCCACCAGCACCACATCGTGTTCGGCCGCCAGACCGGCCATGACCTGCACCACGCGGGGGTCCTTGGCCTTGGCCAGGCGCTCCACCTTTTCCAGCAACGCGACTTTGGCGGTGCTGTCCATGGTGCCGATGGGGTCCAGGCCCGGGTAGAGCGAGCGCGATTTCGACACCTTGACCGCGGGCACCCGCACCTTGCGGCCCTGCCCTTGCGCCGAGATGGAGCGCACCGTGTGGGCGGCGTCGATCAACGAGTCCCAGGACAGGTCGTCCGAATAGGCAAACGCGGTCTTTTCGCCGCTGACGGCGCGCACGCCCACGCCTTGGTCGATGCTGAAACTGCCGGTCTTGACGATGCCCTCTTCCAGGCTCCAGCCCTCGCTGCGGGTGGTCTGGAAATACAGGTCGGCGTCGTCCACGCCGTGCGACATGATCTCGCCGAGCGCACGCTGCAGGTGGGACGGACTCAGACCAAAGGGTTCGAGCAGCAGGGTCTGTGCGGTGGCCAGACGGGCCAGGGTGGGTTCGCGAGCAATCATGAGGACATTGTAAGAAGGAGCGGGTCCGCGCGCTGGCGGCAAGGTCATGGGCCCGCGGCAAGCGACCGGTGGTCGGCGCCCCCTCGGCGTGGGCGGCTGCGTCAGGCGCTGGCCGGCCGGCGCAGCAGGGTCAACAGCGCCGCATCGTCCTGCTCGGCCAGCCCGGCCGCATGGGCCTGGGCGAACACGGTGGCGGCGCGCGCGCCCAAGGGGCCCGTGAAGCCGGCCGCCGTGGCGGCTTCCACCGCCAGCCGGGTGTCTTTTTCCAGCAGCGTCACGTGGGCGCGCGGCGCGAAGTCGTCCGCCAGGGCCCGGCGCATGCGGTCCGAACCGATCCAGCTCTGGCCGCTGGACTGCTCGATCACCGACAAGGTGGTGCCCAGGTCCAGCCCCAGGCGCTCGGCCAGCGCCAGCACCTCGGCCGCGCCCACCAGGTTGATGCCCGCCAGCAGGTTGTTGACCAGCTTGGTGCGCGCGCCATCGCCCACCCGCTCGCTGACGCGAAACTGCTTCGATGACAGGGCGTCGAGCAGGCCGGCGTGGCGCGCGAGCACGGCGTCCGGCGCGGCCAGCATCAGGCTCATGCCGCCGTCGCGCGCCCGCGCCGGGCCGCCGGACATGGGGGCGTCGATGCAGTCCACTCCCCGTGCGGAAAGCGCCGAGGCCAGGCTTTCGGCGTCCTGCGGGGCGATGGTCGGGCACAGCATCACGGCCTGACCCGCGCGCAACGCCGGCGCAGCCCCCTGCGCACCCAGCAGCACCTCGGACGACTGCCCGGCATCGACCACGCAGACGATCAGCACGCCGTCGGGCGCCAACGCGCGAGCGGCGGTCTCGGGCGTGTCGGCCAGGTGGGCGCCGGCATCCAGCGCTTGTTGCTGCCGCAACGGGTCGATGTCGCACACCACCACGGTCCAACCCTGTTCACACAGCCGCGCCGCCATGGCGCCGCCCATGTTCCCAGCACCGACCACGGCCACCTGAACCAGGGGCAGCGACCCGCGCAGCGGCGGAGCGTGGGAGCTCTGACGATCCGGCGCCGGGCCGCCCCCAGCCGGATCAGCCCCCTCGGGGGGCAGCGACCCGCGCAGTGGCGGAGCGTGGGGGCCCGTACTCGCACTCATGATTGCATCAAGCGCTTGGACTTGGCGATCGACATCAGAATGCCCAGCCCCACCCCCAGCGTCACCATGGCGGTACCTCCATAGCTCACGAACGGCAGCGGCACGCCCACCACCGGCAGGATGCCGCTGACCATGCCCATGTTGACGAAGGCGTAGACGAAGATGTTGAGCGTGATGGCCCCGGCCAGCAGCCGGGCGAACAGCGTGGGCGCCTCCACCGCGATCAGCAGCCCGCGCACGACCAGGAAAATGAAGCCCGCCATCAGGCCCAAGGTGCCGACCAGGCCGAACTCTTCCGAGAACGCCGCGTAGATGAAGTCCGTGGTGCGCTCGGGGATGAATTCCAGGTGGGTCTGTGTGCCCTGCATGAAACCCTTGCCCCAGACCCCGCCCGAGCCGATGGCGATCATGCCCTGGATGATGTGAAAACCCTTGCCCAGCGGGTCCTTGGACGGGTCCAGCAGGGTGCAGATCCGCTGGCGCTGGTACTCGTGCAACACCTGCCAGTCCACCCCGGGGGCGCACCATTGCGGCTCCATCGCGATCAGCGTGACGATGCCGATGACGCCAACGACCACCGGGGGCAGGATCAGCTTCCAGCTCAGGCCGGCAAAGAAGATGACGAAAACGCCTGAGGCCAGCACCAGCAGGGCGGTGCCCAGATCGGGTTGCTTGAGGATGAGCGCGGCGGGCACCGCCAGCAGCACCACGGCCACCACGAAGTCCAATGGTTTGAGCAGGCCCTCGCGGCGCTGGAACCACCAGGCCAGCATCAGCGGCATGGCGATCTTCATGAGTTCGCTGGGCTGGATGACGACACCCACGTTGAGCCAGCGCTGCGCGCCCTTCTTTTCAATGCCGAACAGAAACACCGCCAGCAGCAGCAACACGCCCACCGTGTACAGCGGCACGGCCAGCGCCATCAGCCGCTGCGGAGGCACCTGGGCCACGAGGAACAGCACGCCCGCGGCCAGCAGCATGTTGCGGCCGTGGTTGGCAAAACGGGTTCCGTGGTCGAAGCCCACCGAATACATGGTCACGAGGCCGGCCGCGGCCATGAGCAGCACGGCCAGCGCGAGCGGGCCGTCAAAACCCTGAAAAATCGGGGCGATGCGTTGCAGCAGGGTGGGTTTGTCGAAAGTCGCGGCCATGAAGCCCGATTATCCTTCGCCCCATGATTCCCCCTGCTGCCACCACCCACCTGCTCTACCTGCACGGCTTCCGTTCGTCGCCCCGATCCATGAAGGCGCAGAAAGTGGCGGCGCGCGTGCGGCAGCGGCACCCGGGCGTGACCTGGTGGTGCCCCCAGTTGCCGCCCTCGCCGCGCGAAGCCATGGCCCTGGTGACCGAGGGCACCGCCGACTGGCCCCGGACCACCATGGCCGTGGTGGGGTCTTCGCTGGGCGGGTTTTACGCCCGCTGGCTGGCACTGCAAACCGGTTGCCGCGCCGCGCTGCTGAACCCGGCGGTGTTCCCGGCGCGCGATCTGGCGAAATACATCGGCGAACAGACCGCCTGGCACGACCCGCAGGAGCGCTTTTTCTTCCAGCCCGGTTTCGTGAACGAACTCCGCACGCTGGAAGCCGACATCGCGCGCCTGTCGCCGCCGCACCCGGCCTCGCCCGGGCGGCAGTTCGCCATCGTGGCGCAGGGCGACGAGGTGCTGGACTGGCGCGAGATGCGGGCTTTCTGCGCCGGTGGCGAGCTTCGCCTGTTGCCCGGGAGCGACCACGCCATCAGCGACTTCGATGCGCACATCGACGCGCTCTTCGACTTCCTGGCCCTGGCGACCTGAACCTGGCGGCGCCCATCCGTGCGCATGGGACAATCGCGCCCATGCACATTCTGTTCGATGAAGCCGGCAAATTGATGACCGGCCGCCTGCTGTCCGAAGCCGAAAGTTCCCTGCAGGTGGAGCTCGAATCGGGCAAACGCGTGAAGGTCAAGGCCACCAACGCCTTGCTGCGCTTTGACAAACCCGCCCCCGCCCAGCTCATGCCCGCCGCCAGCGCGCTGGCCGAGAGCATGGAGTTGGAGTTGGCCTACGAGTTCGCGCCCGAGGACGAGTTCGGCTTTGCCGAGCTGGCGCGCGAGTACTTCAGCACCAGCGCGGGCACCGCCGAACAGGTCGCCGCCCTGCTCTGCCTGCAGGGTGCACCGCACTATTTCCGCCGCGCCGGCAAGGGGCGCTACAAGAAAGCGCCGCCCGAGATCCTGGCGCAGGCGCTGGCCGCGATCGAAAAGAAAAAGCAGGTGCAGGCGCAGATCGAGGCCTGGGCCGCCGAGCTGGCCAGCGGCCAGTGCCCGCAACCCGTGCGCGAGCAGCTCTACAAGATCCTGTTCAAGCCCGACAAGAACGGTCCCGAATACAAGGCCGTGGTGGAGGCCGCGCGCAACAGCCACACCGCGCCGCTGGCGCTGCTGCGCAACGCCGGTGCCATCACCAGCGCCTACCAGTTCCACTGGCAGCGTTTCCTGTTCGACCAGTTCCCCAAAGGCACGGGCTTCCCGGCGCTGCAGGCGCCCGCCATCGCCGACGAGCTGCCGCTGGCCACCGTGCAGGCCTTTTCCATCGACGACTCGCACACCACCGAGATCGACGACGCGCTCTCGCTGCAGGGCCTGGGCAGCGGCACCGTCACGCTGGGCGTGCACATCGCCGCGCCCGGCCTGGCCATCGTGCCCGACAGCGCCATCGACCAGGTGGCGCGCCACCGCCTGTCCACGGTCTACATGCCGGGCCACAAGATCACCATGTTGCCCGACGAGGTGGTGCAGACCTACACCCTGATGGCCGGGCGCGACTGCCCGGCCGTGTCGCTCTACGTCACGTTCGACGAAGCCACGCTCGAACCCAAGGACAGCCGCACCGTGCTGGAGCGTGTGCCGATCGCGCTGAACCTGCGCCACGACCAGCTCGACACCGTGATCACCGAAGACTGGCTGAGCGACGGTGCCACCGCTGGCGATGCGGCCCCCGAGATTGCCGCGCTGCAGCCCACACTGGCCTTCATCTTCCGCCTGGCGCGCCACCTGAAGGCGCAGCGCGAGGTGGTGCGCGGCAAGCCGGAGAACTTCAACCGGCCCGACTACACCTTCAAGCTCACCGGTGTGACTGGCAGCGAGCCCGACGGCAGCGAAACCGTGGTGATCGGCACGCGTTCGCGCGGCGCGCCGCTGGACCTGATGGTGGCCGAGGCCATGATCCTGGCCAACAGCAGCTGGGGCCAGTGGCTGGCCGAATGCGGCGTGCCCGGCATCTACCGCAGCCAGGCCAGCCTGGCGCCCGGCGTGAAGGTGCGCATGGGCACCAAGGCGCAGCCGCACGCGGGCATCGGCGTCAAGAGCTACGCCTGGAGCACCTCGCCCCTGCGCCGCTACGTGGACATGGTCAACCAGTGGCAGATCATCGCCTGCGCGCGCCACGGCAAGACCGCCGCGCTCGCCGCGCCGTTCAAGCCCAAGGACGCCAACCTGTTTGCCATCATCAGCAGCTTCGACGCCGCCTACACCGCCTACAACGGTTTCCAGAACGGCATGGAACGCTACTGGACGCTCAAGCACCTGCAGCAAGCGGGAATCTCCGAGTTGACCGCCACCCTGATCAAGGACAACCTGGTGCGCGCCGACAGCCTGCCGCTGGTGCTGCCGGTGCTGGGCACCGAGGGCCTGCCGCGCGGTGCGCACGTGCGGGTGCGCCTGGGTGACATCGACGAAATGACGCTGGAGGTGGGCGGCACGGTGATCGAGCGGCTGGACCTGCCGGTGGACGAAGTGAGCGACGACAGCGCGGACGAGGGCGATGGCGACGAGGGCGACCTGGTGGCACCGCTGGCTCTGGCGATCGATCTGGACGACGGTGCGGACGCGCCCGGGGGGCCGGCCGCCGAGAGCGCCGAGCCGGCCGGGACCGCTCCGGCGGCATGAGCCGCACAGCCCGGATAATGCGCGCGTGAAAACCGCCCTGACCTTCTTCAAGAACCTGAGCACGCTGCAGCTGGCGCTGGGCGTGTCGGTGGCCGTGCACGCGGCGCTGCTGACCGTGCGCTTCGTCGACCCGCAGAGCTTTGACCGGGTGTTCCAGGATTCGCCGCTGGAGGTCATCCTGGTCAACGCCCGCAGCGACCAGCGTCCCGACAAGGCGCTGGCGATCGCCCAGGCCTCGCTGGCCGGTGGCGGCGAATCCGACAAGAAAATCCGCGCCACCTCGCCATTGCCCCCCAACATGGTGGCGCGCGTGGGCGACACGCCCGAGGAAGACGAGCGACGGATCGAGGCGCTCAAAGAAAAACAACAACAGATCCTGGCCCAGGTGCGGCAGCAGCTGGCCAACCTGCCCCCGCCCGATCTGGAGGCGCTCAACCCCAGCCAGGCGGCGATCGAGCGCGAACAGAAGCGCCAGGCCCTGGTGAAGATCCTGGCCGAGATCGAAAAGCGCATCAACGAAGAGAACAACCGGCCCAAGAAGCGCTACATCAGCCCGGCCACGCGCGAAGAGGTGTACGCGATCTATTACGACGAGCTGCGCCGCAAGATCGAGGACCGGGGCACCAGCAACTTTCCCGAGTCCGGCGGGCGCAAACTCTACGGAGATCTGACCATGGTCATCACCGTCAACCACACCGGCGCCGTGCTCGACACCGAGGTGGTGCAGTCCTCGGGCACCCCGACGCTGGACCGCCGGGCCCAGGCCATCGTGCGCAGCCTGGGCTTCGGGCGCTTCAACGAGGCCATGCGCCGCCGGGCCGACCAGATCGTGGTGGTGTCGCGTTTTCGCTTCACGCGCGACGCGACCTTGCAGACACAAATGACCAGTCAGTAAATGACCACCCCCGCGTCGCTTCGCGCCACCCCCTCAAGCGGGCAACACCTGCGGCCCGGCGAAGCCGGTTCCGCGGTGTTCTGGCTGAGCTCCCCCTCTGCACTGGATCGGTTCCTGGCATGAAATCCATCGGTCGTTGGTTGTTGTGGGTGCTGCTCGCCGGTCTGGCGCTGCAGCTGTTTTTCGTGCTGCGCATCGCGCTCATGGTGGTGATCGATCCCCAGAGCACGGCGTTCATGCGCTCCGAGGCCTGGCAGGTCGCCCGCGGGAGCCTGACCACGGACAAGAACTGGCGCTGGTCGGCCCAGTGGGTGGACTACGACCAGATCAGCCCGCACCTCAAGCGCGCGGTGATGGCGTCCGAGGACGCAGGGTTCGCCGACCACGGCGGTGTCGACTGGGAGGCCATCGAGTCGGCCTGGACCAAGAACGAACGCCGCCAGCAACTGGCCGAAAAGCGCATCGAAGAGCTCGAACGCCGTCTGGCCAAAAAGCCCGAGGTGGCCGAAGCCGCGCTCAAGGCCGTCAAGCCCCCCAAGATCATCGGTGGCTCCACCATCACCCAGCAGCTGGCCAAAAACCTGCTGCTCTCGGGCGAACGCAATCTGATGCGCAAGGGGCAGGAACTGGTGCTCACGCTCACGCTCGAAGCCCTGCTGAGCAAGGAACGCATCCTGGAGATCTATCTCAACAGCGTGGAGTGGGGCGAAGGCGTGTTCGGCGCGGAGGCCGCGGCGCAGCGTTACTTCAAGAAGCCCGCCGCCAAACTCAGCGCCTATGAAGCGGCCCGGCTGGCGGTGATGCTGCCGTCGCCGAAGTTTTTCGAGACTCGTCAGGGTTCGGCCTATCTCGCGCGGCGTGCCGGCACCATCGTTGCACGCATGGGCGCCGTGAGCGCTCCATGAGGTTTCCATGAACTGGCGTGCCCAAGCCATGAGCACCTTCCTGCTCTGGCTGGTGCGTCTGCTCACCGGCGCCCAGGCACGCTGGTACGGCTGCCCGCCCAAGGCCGAACAGCGCATCTATTTCGCCAACCACCAGAGCCACGCCGATCTGGTGCTGATCTGGGCCGCGCTGCCCCAGGAGCTGCGCAGCATCACCCGCCCGATCGCCGCGCGCGATTACTGGACCGCCTCGCCGTTCAAACGCTGGATCACCACCGAGGTGTTCAACGCGGTGTATGTGGAACGCGAGCGCAAGGGCGACGAGGACCCGCTGCAGCCGCTCATCAACGCGTTGGACAGCGGCGACTCGCTGATCCTGTTCCCCGAAGGCACGCGCGGCCACGACGAAGACCCGCAACCGTTCAAGTCGGGCCTGTACAACCTGGCCCAACGCTTTCCCGGCGTGGTGCTGGTGCCGGCCTGGATCCACAACGTGCAGCGCGTGATGCCCAAGGGCGAGGTGGTGCCGGTGCCGGTGCTGTGCTCCGTCACCTTTGGCGCCCCCTTGGCGCTGGGGGTGGACGAACCGCGCACCGCCTTCCTGACCCGCGCGCGCGACGCCGTCATGGCGCTGAGGGACGTATGAACCGCCACGCCGCCGCCTGCACCCGCCCACGGTTCGTGTCCCGGAGGGCACGCGGATGACGTCTTTCCTGCGCAGCCTCAGCGCCGATCAGCAGGTCAGCCTGGTGTTCGTGCTGCTGTTTGGCCTGCTGCTGATCGCCAGCGGTGTGGGGGTGCTGCTGTCGCTGCGCGAACGCCGCGCGGGCGATGACGACACCCAGACCGCGCGCGCCCTGCGGTTGCGGGACAACCAGGCGCTGCTGCGCAGTTCGTGGGTGATGGCGCTGGTGTTCTGGGTCGGCTGGGTCATGGGCGAAGGCGTGGCCATCGTGTTGTTCGGCCTGGTGTCGTTTTTCATCCTGCGCGAGTTCATCAGCCTCTCGCCCACGCGCCGCGGCGACCATCGCAGCCTGGTGCTGGCCTTCTTCACCGTGCTGCCCCTGCAATACGCGCTGGTGTGGACCGAACGCTTCAACCTCTTCACCGTGTTCATCCCGGTCTATGTCTTCCTGGCGATCCCGGTGGTGAGTGCACTGGGCAACGACCCGCAGCGCTTCCTGGAGCGCAACGCCAAGCTGCAGTGGGGCATCATGGTCTGCGTCTACGGCATGAGCCATGTGCCGGCCCTGCTGCTGCTGAATTTCCCGCGCTTCGCCGGCAAGACCGCGTTCCTCGTGTTCTTCCTGGTGCTGGTGGTGCAGACCTGCATGCTGGTGCAGCACCTGACGGCGCGGCGCCCGCACCGGCCCGTGGCCCCGGCCATCAGCGGCAGCTTTCATTGGCGCAGCTGGGCCCTGGGGCTCGCCGCCGGCGGTCTGCTGGGGGCGGCGCTGGCGGGCCTGACACCGTTCAAGCCTCTGCCGGCCATGGCCATGGCGCTGGTGGCCTGCGCGGCCGGCTCGTTCGGGCACCTGGTCATGAAGGCCATCAAACGCGACCGCGGCGTGACCCACTGGGGATCGGCCAGCCGCTCGGTCACCGGGGCCAGCGGCCTGCTCGACCGCGTGGACGCGCTGTGTTTCGCCGCGCCGGTGTTCTTCCATTCGGTGCGCTGGACCTTCAACCTATGAGAATCCTCGGCATCGACCCCGGCCTGCAATGCACCGGCTTTGGCGTGATCGACACCGACGGCGCGGCGCTGCACTATGTGGCCAGCGGCACCATCCAGACCAGCCCGAAAGACGGCGCCCTGCTGCCCGAGCGGCTGAAGATCCTGTTCGACGGCATCTCCGCGGTGGTCAAGCGCTACCAGCCCGAGACCTCGGCCTGCGAGATCGTGTTCGTCAACGTCAACCCGCAGGCCACGCTGCTGCTGGGCCAGGCGCGTGGTTGCTGCCTGACCGCGCTGGTGGCCAACGGGCTGCCCGTGGCCGAATACACCGCGCTGCAGTTGAAGAAGGCCGTGGTCGGCTACGGTCGGGCCGACAAGGCCCAGATGCAGGAGATGGTGAAGCGGCTGCTGCAGCTGCCGGGCCTGCCCGGCAAGGACGCCGCCGACGCCCTGGGCCTGGCCATCACCCATGCGCAGGTGGCACGCTCGGTGGCGGCCATCAACAAAGTGAGTCCGCTGCAGGCGCGCACACACGCTGCGTACAAGAGCGGCAGGAGTTATTGACCCCCCCGCGCCGCCTGCGGCGTCACCCCTCAGGGGGCGATGCGAGTGGCCCGGCGAAGCCGGTTCCACGGCATCCTCGGTGAAGTCACGCGCCTCGGCTGCGCTGGGCGGAGGGGAACTGCTAAAGAATGCGTTCAAGGATCAGGACGCCAAAGAAGCCCAGTGCGGCGATCAGGGTCCATTTGAGGATCTTGATGCCCCAGGTTCTGTAGCGTTGCTGGCCGGTGCCGATGTAGAAGGCGAAACACACGCCGGCCGCGAGCAAGAGAAAGAAGACGGCGAAGCGGAACAACAGCATGGGCGCGCGCCTACCAGGCCGGGGCGAGCTGGGCGAAGCCTTTCGGGGCCTCGCGCTCGTGCTCAAAGCTCACCACCTCGTAGGCATCGGGTCGGGCCAGCAGGGCCCGCAGCAGCTGGTTGTTCAAGGCGTGGCCGCTGCGAAACGCGGTGTAGGCCGCCAGCAGCGGTTTGCCCACGATGTACAGGTCGCCGATGGCGTCAAGGATCTTGTGTTTGACGAATTCGTCCTGGTAGCGCAGGCCGTCGGCGTTGAGCACCTTCACATCGTCCATCACGATGGCGTTGTCCAGCCCGCCGCCCATGGCCAGCCCGTGCGAACGCATCATCTCCACGTCGCGGGTGAAGCCGAAGGTGCGTGCACGCGCGATCTCGCGCGCGTACTGGCCACTGCCGAAATCGAATTCGACCCGCTGGCCGGTGGAGCTCACGGCGGGGTGGTCGAACTCGATCTCGAAGCTGAGCTTGTAGCCGTGGTACGGCTCCAGCCGCGCCCACTTCAGGCTGCGCCCCTCGCCTTCGCGCACCTCCACCGGTTTGATCACCCGGATGAAGCGCTTGGGCGCCTTCTGCATCACGATGCCGGCGCTTTGCAGCAGGTAGACGAACGAGGCCGACGAGCCGTCGAGAATGGGCACCTCTTCGGCGGTGATGTCAACGTACAGGTTGTCCAGCCCCAGGCCGGCGCAGGCGCTCATCAGGTGCTCCACCGTGTGCACCTTGACGCCGCCGTTGGAGATGGTGGAAGCAAGCCGGGTGTCCGACACCGACTCGGCCGTCACGGCGATGTCCACCGGTTCGGGCAGGTCGACGCGGCGGAACACGATGCCCGTGTCCGGCGCGGCCGGGCGCAGCGTCAGCTCCACCCGCTGACCGCTGTGCAGGCCCACGCCGACGGCTTTGGTCAGGGATTTGAGGGTACGTTGCGCAAGCATGGGTCGATTTTAATTTTCCGGGCGATTTCGTGCTGACCAGGAAAACTATCCCGGCGATATCCGAAAACAAGATCCACCCGCGAGCCACGACGCCCCACGCGAGAAGTGCCCCCCGTCGGGAACACCGCGGAACCGGCTTCGCCGGGCCGCAGGTGTTGCCCCCTGGGGGGTGACGCCGCAGGCGGCGCGGGGGGAGTCAATCCGCCTGTTTGCGCAGAAAGGCCGGGATCTCGAAATCGTCCATGCCGCCCGAGGCCAACGCATCCACCTTGGCCGCGGCCTGGGTGCGGTTGGTGCGCCAGACGCTGGGCACGGCCATGGAGTTGTAGTCGGGCTGGGCCATGCCCGCGCCCGGGCCACCCACGGCGGCGTTGACGGTGGGCACGTTGAACGGCACGTTGTCGGTGCCGGTGCGCAGCACCTGCAGCGGCGGCGCGGTGCGGCGCACGCCCTGGCGGCTCAGACCCGTGGCCACCACCGTGACGCGCATCTCGTCGCCCAGGCTGTCGTCGTAGGCGGCGCCGTAGATCACGTGCGCGTCCGGCGAAGCGTAGGCGCGGATGGTGTTCATGGCCAGCTTCGATTCGGACAGCTTGAGCGATCCCTTGGCCGCGGTCACCAGCACCAGCACGCCCTTGGCACCGGAGAGGTCGATGCCTTCAAGCAGCGGGCAGGCCACGGCCTGCTCGGCGGCGATGCGCGCGCGGTCCGGGCCGGCGGCGACCGCGGTGCCCATCATGGCCTTGCCGGGTTCGCCCATCACGGTGCGCACGTCTTCGAAGTCGACGTTGACGTTGCCGTACTCGTTGATGATCTCGGCGATGCCGCCCACGGCGTTCTTCAACACGTCGTTGGCGTGGGCAAAGGCCTCGTCCTGCGTCACGTCGTCGCCCAGCACTTCGAGCAGCTTCTCGTTGAGCACCACGATCAGCGAGTCCACGTTGGCTTCAAGCTCGGCCAGGCCGTTGTCGGCGTTGGTCATGCGGCGGCCACCTTCCCAGTCGAAGGGTTTGGTGACCACGCCCACGGTGAGAATGCCCATCTCCTTGGCCACGCGGGCGATCACGGGCGCCGCGCCGGTGCCGGTGCCGCCACCCATGCCGGCGGTGATGAAGAGCATGTGCGCGCCGTCGATGGCGGTGCGGATCTCGTCGACGGCGAGCTCGGCGGCCTCGCGCCCCTTTTCAGGCTTGCTGCCAGCGCCCAGGCCGGTGGTGCCGAGCTGAATGGTGCGGGTGGCCGCGCTGCGGGCGAGGGACTGCGCGTCGGTGTTGGCGCAGATGAACTCCACGCCTTGCACGGCACGCGAGATCATGTGTTCCACCGCGTTGCTGCCGCCACCGCCAACGCCGATGACCTTGATCTGGGTGCCCTGGTTGAATTCTTCCACTTCAATCATTTCGATGCTCATGGCTCTCTCCTGTTGTTGCCCTTGAACCCGAGGTTCGGGGCGGTTTTCATTCAAAAAATCAGATTCGGTTCGTTGCGCTGTGAGGTGCCTCAGCCAGGCGGTCCGGTGCAGACCCGACATCGGGACCGCGGTCTGGGCCGGGTGCGCGGGGTCAAGGGCACCAGCGAACTGGCTCCGCCAAGCGACAGCTGGCGCCCCTCTGGGGTGGAGACGCGCCGAAGGCGCGGTGCAGGGGTGATCAATGGCTTCATCAGAAGGTCCCCACAAACCAGTTTTTGATGCGTTCCAGTGCGCTTTGCATGGAACCCGCTTTCTGGGCCACCTTGTGGCCACGCACACGCGCCATGCGCGCCTCCTCCAGCAGACCCATGACCGTGGCGGCGCGCGTCTGCGCCACCATGTCCGAGAGCGCGCTGGCGTAGTTCGGAATGCCCCGGCGCACCGGTTTCAGGAAGATGTCTTCCCCCAGTTCCACCATGCCGGGCATGACGGCGCTGCCACCGGTGAGCACGATGCCCGAGGACAACACCTCCTCGTGGCCGGAGTCGCGCACCACCTGCTGCACCAGCGCAAAGATCTCCTCCACCCGCGGTTCGATCACGCCAGCCAGCGCCTGGCGGCTGAGCATGCGTGGGCCACGATCGCCCAGACCGGGCACCTCGACCTGCTGGTCCGGGTCGGCCAGCAGCTGCTTGGCGCAGCCGTGTTCGACCTTGATGTCCTCGGCGTCCTTGGTCGGCGTGCGCAGCGCCATGGCGATGTCGCTGGTGATCAGGTCGCCCGCGATCGGGATCACCGCCGTGTGGCGGATCGCGCCGCCAGCGAAGATCGCCACGTCGGTGGTGCCCGCGCCGATGTCCACCAGCGCCACGCCCAGCTCCTTTTCGTCGTCGGTCAGCACCGCCTGGCTCGACGCCAGCGGGTTGAGCATGAGCTGGTCCACCTCCAGGCCGCAGCGGCGCACGCACTTGATGATGTTTTCGGCCGCGCTCTGCGCGCCGGTAACGATGTGCACCTTGGCTTCGAGCCGGATGCCGCTCATGCCGATCGGCTCTTTCACTTCCTGGCCGTCGATCACGAATTCCTGCGGCTCGACCAGCAGCAGGCGCTGGTCGGTCGAGATGTTGATGGCCTTGGCGGTTTCGATCACACGCGCCACGTCGGCCGGCGTGACCTCACGGTCCTTGATGGCCACCATGCCGCTGGAATTGATGCCGCGGATGTGGCTGCCGGTGATGCCGGTGTAGACGCGGGCGATGCGGCAATCGGCCATCAGCTCGGCTTCTTTCAACGCCTGCTGGATGCTCTGCACGGTGGCGTCGATGTTGACCACCACGCCGCGCTTGAGGCCGTGGCTGGCCGACACGCCCAGGCCCGCGAGCTTGAGTTCGCCGTTGGCTTGGACCTCGGCCACCACCACCATGATCTTGGCGGTGCCAATGTCGAGTCCGACCACCAAATCCTTGTATTCCTTGGCCATGATTGCTTCTTGATTACCTTGTGTTGGTGACTGTGCCGGGGCTGTCTTCGGAGAGCGTGGTCACGCCCCGCATGCGCAGCGCGTAGCCGTTGGGGTAGCGCAGGTCCACGGACTGCAGCGCGCCGGGGTAGCGCTCGGTGAGCTGGCTCAGGGTGCCGGTGAAACGCCGCGCGCGCTCCAGCAGTTCGTCCGGGCTGCCGCGCCCGAGCTCGATGCGCGCACCGCTGTCGAGCACCGCGCGCCAGCTGCCGCGCTCGTTGAGTTCGAGCCGCTCCACCACCAGCTCCAGACGCGAGAACTCGGCGCTGAGCAACTGGTACAGCGCCCAGACCTGGGGCGCGTGGTCCGCCGGGCCGATCAGCTCGGGCAGCCCATCGCTGTCGTCCGGGCTGGCCTCGAACACCTCGCCCAGCCGGCTGACCAGCTGCCCCGAACCTGAAGGCCCCCACCAGGCCACGGGCTGGTGCTCCTCGATCGTGACGCGCAGGCGGTTGGGGAACTCGCGCTGCACCACCGCCTGGCGCACCCAGGGCACGGACTCGAACAGGCGGCGCACCTGCTGCAGGTCCAGTGTGAGGAAACTGCCCGAGAGACTGCTCTTCATCTGCGAAGCGAGCTGCGCACGGTAGGTCACCGCGTTCTGGTGCGCCACGTCACCGTGCACCGTGATCGCCCGGACCGTCCACACCGGGTGGCGCACCAGCCAGGTTCCGAGCGCGCCCAGGCACAGGGCGGCAAACAGCACGACCAGGACGTGGGTGACCACGGTCATGAGCTTGACGTCCAGGGGCAGGTCGGTGTGCGGCATGGTGAGGCGCTCAGGCTTTCCCGGCCGGGTTGTCCAGCGCGGCGCTGGCGAGCACGGTCACGCACAGGTCTTCGTACGAGAGACCGGTGGCGCGGGCCGACATGGGCACCAGCGAGTGCCCGGTCATGCCCGGCGAGGTGTTGATCTCCAGCAGGTAGGGCCGGCGCGTGGTCGCGTCGATCATCACGTCGGCGCGGGCCCAGCCGCGGCAGCCCAGCGTGAGGTAGGCCTTGAGCACCAGGGCCTGGATGCGCTCTTCCTCGCCCGCGGGCAGACCGCAGGGCACCAGGTACTGGGTGTCGTCGGTGAAGTATTTGTGCTGGTAGTCGTAGTTGCCGTCGGGCGCCACGATGCGGATCACCGGCAGCGCCCGCGCCTCGGCACCGGTGCCGAGCACCGGGATCGTGACCTCGTCGCCCGCGATGAACTGCTCGCACATCACCAGCGGGTCCTGCCGCGCGGCCAGTTCGTAGGCGGCGGCGCATTGGGCGAGCTCGGTCACCTTGGTCAGGCCGATGGTGGAGCCCTCTCGCACGGGTTTGACGATCATGGGCGAGCCCAGCGTGGCAAACGCCGCCTGCGTTTCTTCCACGCTGTGCACCTGGCGCCAGGCCGGGGTGGACAGGCCTTCGGCCATCCAGATGCGCTTGGTCATGAGCTTGTCCATGGCCACCGCCGAGGCCATCACGCCCGGCCCGGTGTAGGGAATGCCCAGCAACTCCAGCGCGCCCTGCACCGTGCCGTCTTCGCCAAAGCGGCCGTGCAACGCGATGAAGCAGCGCGCGAAGCCTTCGCGCTTGAGCTCGTCCAGGTCGCGCTCGGCCGGGTCGAAGGCGTGCGCGTCGACGCCCTTGGAGCGCAGCGCGGCCAGCACGCCGGTGCCCGACATCAGCGAGACCTCGCGCTCGGCCGAGCGCCCGCCCATCAGCACCGCCACCTTGCCCAGGGCCTGCGCCGCCAGGGCCGTGTTCACCATCGCATTCATGTCCGAACCTCCTGAGCCATTTCCACCACCCGCCCCGCCACCGCGCCGATGGACCCCGCGCCCATGCACAGCACCACATCGCCGTCGCGCGCGTTGTCCAGAATCGCCTGCGGCATGGCGGCGATGTCGTCCACGAACACCGGTTCGAGCTTGCCCGACACGCGCAGCGCACGGGCCAGAGAACGCCCGTCGGCCGCCACGATCGGCGCCTCGCCCGCGGCGTACACCTCGGCCAGCAGCACGGCGTCGGCCTGGTTGATCACCTTCACGAAATCCTCGAAACAGTCGCGGGTGCGGCTGTAGCGGTGGGGCTGGAAGGCCAGCACCAGCCGGCGGCCCGGGAAGGCCCCACGCGCCGCGGCCAGCGTGGCCGCCATCTCCACCGGGTGGTGGCCGTAGTCGTCCACCACGGTGCAGTGCCCGCCACCGGGCAGCGCGGCCTCGCCGTAGCGCTGGAAGCGCCGGCCCACGCCCTTGAACTCGGCCAGCGCCTGCAGCACGGCCGCGTCCGGCACGCCCAGCTCCACCGCGATGCCGATGGCCGCCAGCGCGTTGAGCACGTTGTGTTCGCCCGGCAGGTTCAGCACCACGTCCAGGTCGGGCAACTGCACGCCGTTGCGGCGCTGCACGGTGAAGTGCATCTGCCCGCCCACCGCGCGCACCTGGGTGGCGCGCACCTGCGCGTCTTCGGCAAAGCCGTAGCTGGTGATGGGGCGCGCGATCTGCGGCAGGATCTCGCGGATCGAGGCATCGTCCACGCAGACCACCGCAGCGCCGTAGAACGGCATGCGGTGCAGGAACTCCACGAAGGCGGCCTTGAGGCGGCCGAAGTCGTGGCCGTAGGTGTCCATGTGGTCGGCGTCGATGTTGGTCACGACCGAGAGCACCGGCAGCAGGTTCAGGAACGAGGCGTCGGACTCGTCGGCCTCGACCACGATGTACTCGCCCGAACCCAGCTGCGCGTTGGCGCCCGCGCTGTTGAGGCGCCCGCCGATCACGAAGGTCGGGTCCAGGTTGGCCGCGGCCAGCACGCTGGCCACCAGGCTGGTGGTCGTGGTCTTGCCGTGTGTGCCGGCGATCGCCACGCCCTTTTTCATGCGCATCAGCTCGGCCAACATCACCGCGCGCGGCACCACCGGCACCAGCCTGGCGTGCGCGGCGATCACTTCGGGGTTGTCGTCCTTCACCGCGGTGGAGGTGACGATGGCGTCGGCGCCTTCGATGTGGGCCGCATCGTGGCCGATGAAGACCTCGGCTCCCAGCGCCACCAGCCGGCGCGTGACCGTGCTCTCGCCCAGGTCGCTGCCCGAGATGCGGAAGCCCTGGTTGAGCAGCACCTCGGCGATGCCGCTCATGCCGCTGCCACCGATGCCGACGAAATGGATGTGGCGAATGGCGTGTTTCATGGTTGACCCACCTTTGCCAGGGTTTCGCAGGCGGACACCACGGCCGCCACGGCTTCTGTTTTTTCCATCGTCTTGGCCTTGTTCGCCATCTCCATCAAGGTTTCTCGCCGCACGGTCTGCAGCGTCTGCGCCAGCTGCAGCGGTGTGAGTTCGTTTTGCGGCACCAGCCAGGCCGCGCCCGCGTCGACCAGAAAGCGCGCGTTGGTGGTCTGGTGGTCGTCCACCGCCGACGGAAAGGGCACGAACAGCGCGGCCGCGCCCACGGCGGCGATCTCGGTCACGGTGCTGGCGCCGGCGCGGCAGACGATCAGGTCGGCGTCGGCGAAGGCCTGGGCCGTGTCGTCGATGAAGGGCGTGAGCTCGGCCCGCACCCCGGCCGCGGCGTAATTCGCGCGCAGCGCTTCGATCTGCTTTTCCCCGCTCTGGTGGATCACCTGCGGGCGCTGCGCCGAGGGGATCAGGGCCAGCGCCTGCGGCACGGTGTCGTTGAGCGCCCGTGCGCCCAGGCTGCCGCCCACGACCAGCAGGCGCAGCGGCCCGCTGCGCCCGGCGAACCGCGCTTCGGGTGGCGGCTGCCGCAGGAACGGCGCGCGCAGCGGGTTGCCCACCCACTCGGCTTTCCTGAACACCTTGGGGAAAGCGGTGAACACGCGATCGGCCACCCCCGCGAGCACCTTGTTGGCCATGCCCGCCACCGAGTTCTGCTCGTGCAGCACCAGGGCCTTGCCCGCGAGCACGCCCATCATGCCGCCCGGGAAGCTGATGTAGCCCCCCAGGCCCACCAGCACATCGGGCTTCACGCGGCGCACCACCTGCAGCGCCTGCCAGAACGCGCGCAGCAGGCGCAACGGCAGCAGGGCCAGCGTGAGCACGCCCTTGCCGCGCACGCCACCGAAGGCGATGGTCTCCAGCGTGAAGCCACGCGGTGGCACGAGCCGGCTCTCCATGCTGTCGGGCGCGCCCAGCCAGTGCACGCGCCAGCCGCGCTCACGCAGCGCTTCGGCCACGGCCAGACCGGGAAAGATGTGGCCGCCGGTGCCGCCGGCCATGATGAGGGCACAGGGAGTCTTGCTCATGCGCGGCCCCCTTTCATCATCGATGCGTTCCGCATCTGCAGCCGCTGCGCGTCTGCCTGGCGGTTTTGGTGAAACCGCTGCTTCATGCACGGCCCCCTTTCATCATCGATGCGTTCCGCATCTGCAGCCGCTGCGCGTCTGCCTGGCGGTTTTGGTGAAACCGCTGCTTCATGCACGGCCCCCTTTCATCATCTGGCGGTTTTCATAGTCCACGCGCAGCACGATGGCCAGGGCGACGAGTTCGAGCAGGATGGCTGAGCCGCCGTAGCTCATCAGGGGCAGGGTCAGGCCCTTGGTGGGCAGGGCACCCAGGTTCACGCCGATGTTGATGAAGGCCTGAAAGCCGATCCACAGCCCGACCCCCTGGGCCACGAGGCCGGCGAACACCTGGTCCAGGGCAATGGCCTGGCGGCCGATGTGCATGATGCGGCGCGTGAGCCAGAGGAAGAGACCGATCACGATCAGCACCCCGATCAGGCCGAACTCTTCACCGATCACCGCGAGCAGGAAGTCGGTGTGGGCCTCGGGCAGCCAGTGCAGCTTTTCCACGCTGCCGCCCAGGCCGACACCGAAGATTTCGCCACGGCCAAAGGCGATCAGCGAGTGGGAAAGCTGGTAGCCCTTGCCGAGCGCATAGGCCTCGCTCCAGGGATCGAGGTAGGCGAAGATGCGCTCGCGGCGCCACTCGCTCATCATGACCATGAGCGCGAACGCGCCCACCACCACCAGCGCGATCAGGAAGAACATGCGCGCGTTCACACCGCCCAGGAACAGGATGCCCATGGCGATCACCACGATCACCATGAAAGCCCCCATGTCGGGCTCGGCCAGCAGCAGCATGCCGACCACGCCCAGGGCCACCGCCATCGGCGCCACGGCGCGGAAGAAGCGCTCCTTGACCTCCATCTTGCGCACCATGTAATTGGCGGCGTAGAGCAACACGGTGAGCTTGGCCAGCTCGGAGGGCTGGAAGCTGATGAGCCCGAGCGAGAACCACCGCCGGGCGCCGTTGACGCCCTTGCCGATGAAAGGCAGCAGCACCAGCACCAGCAGCAGCAGCGACAGGGCAAAGAGCCAGGGCGCGAACCGCTCCCAGCTCTGCATGGGCACCTGGAACACGATCAATGAGGCCACCAGCCCGATCAGGATGAACAGGCCGTGGCGCAACACGAAGTGGGTGTGGGCGTAGTTGGCAAAGCGCGGGTTGTCGGGCAAGGCGATCGAGGCCGAATACACCATCACCAGACCCCAGGCCATCAGGGCCATCACCACCCACAGCAGCGGCTGGTCGAAACCGAGTTCGCGCACCGCCACGTTGCGCGTGCCGGCATAGGTGCGGTTGGACAGGCGCACCGGCAGGCCGTCGCGCGCCGACCCACCAGCCAGGGCGCCGGCCAGGTCGCGGCCGATCAGGCGCGGCATGGCCGAGACCAGGCCGGCACGCAGGCGCTGCCAGGGCGTGAGCGATGTCGCCTTCATACGCCCCCCTCCAGGCTCATGCCGCGTTCGCTGGCCAGCTGCGCCACCGCTTCGACAAACACCCGGGCGCGGTGCACGTAGTTGTCGAACATGTCCAGGCTGGCGCAGGCGGGCGACATCAGCACCGCGTCGCCCGGGCGGGCCTGCGCGCAAGCCAGGCCCACCGCCTCGGGCAGGGTGGTCGCGTCCAGCTGCGCCACCTGGGCCTGCTCCAGCGCATCGCTCACCGCTTCGCGGATGCGGGCCGCGTCGCGGCCGATGTAGACCACGGCGCGCGCGTGGCGCGCCAGCGGCTCGGCCAGTGGCGCAAAGTCCTGCCCCTTGCCGTCGCCCCCGAGGATCACCACCAGGCGCCGCTCGGCGCCGAGCCCGAGCACGGCGGCCAGCGTGGCACCCACGTTGGTGCCCTTGCTGTCGTCGAAATACTCGACCTCGTCGATGATGGCCACCGGCTCCACCCGGTGCGGCTCGCCGCGGTACTCGCGCAGCCCGTGCAGCATGGGCGCCAGCGCGGCCCCGGTGGAGGTGGCCAGGGCCAGCGCGGCCAGCGCGTTGGCCGCGTTGTGGCGGCCCCGGATGCGCAGCGCATCGACCGGCATCAAGCGCTGGTAATAGATCTCGTCCTCTTCCTGGGCAGAGACTCCGGCCCCCACGCTGGTCGCTTCGCGTACGGCGCTGCCCCCCGAGGGGGCTGCCGCGCCTTGGGGCGGCCCGGCGACGCGGCGCCGCGGCTTGCGGGTCTCGTCGAGCGCGAGCGCGCGCACCAGCCAGGTCATGCCGTTGACCGACTCGATGCCCCAGTCGCCCGCGCGCGTGGGCGCATCCAGCCCAAACGTGGCGTAGGGCCGGGCCGGCTGCTGGCGGTTGCGGCCACCGATCTTCACCGTCACGTCGCCCGGCTTCATGCCCATAACCTGGGCATCGTCGCGGTTGAGCAGCATCAGCGCACGGTTGCCGAACACGGCGGCCTTGGCCTGGCTGTAGGCGGCGAGGGAACCGTGCCAGTCCAGGTGGTCTTCGGTGATGTTGAGCACCGTGGCGGCCGTGGGCACGGCGTCCCAGGCGCCACCGGCCGTGCCGTCGAGCTGGAAGCTGGAGAGTTCGAGCACCCACACCGCCGGCAGATGCGGTGGCTGGGGCGGCTCGGGGGGTGGTGGCACCAGCTGGGTAGGCGCGTCGTCCTCTTCGGCGACCGGCAGCGGCTCGTCTTCGTCGGCGGGCTGCAGCTCAGCCTGGACCTCGGCGGTCGACCCGTCGCTCCCGTCCGGCGCGGGCGCCGGCTCGGCCGCGACGGCGATGGACTGCGGTTCCTCCGCCGCCGCAGCCTCGGCTTGGGCCTTTGCTTCGGCTTCCAGCGCCGCGGCCAGCACGTCCAGCAGGGCCGGGCCGATGTTGCCGGCCACGGCCACGCGCAGGCCGCAGCGCTGCAGCAGCAGGCCGGTGAGCGAGGTCACGGTGGTCTTGCCGTTGGTGCCGGTGATTGCCAGCACCTTGGGCTGGTAGGGCCGTGGTTCGCGCACCGACAGGTCGCGCAGCGCCCGGGCAAACAGATCGAGTTCGCCCACGAACGGCACCGCCTGCGACTGGGCCCATTCGCGCAGCGTGGTCAGTTGAACGGGGGCCAGCCCCGGGCTGCGGGCGATCAGGTTCCAGGCGCCACGCGCGATCAGCGCTTCGTCGAACGGGCCGGCCACGAAGCTGGCCTGCGGACACTCGATGCCCAGCGCTGCCAGATGCGGCGGGTTGTCGCGCGTGTCGGCCACGGTCACGTGAGCGCCGTGGCGCACGCACCAACGCGCCATCGCCAGGCCGGAGATGCCCAGGCCCAGGATGAGAACGTGTTGGTCTTTCAGGTTCAACATGGGGTCAACGAAGCTTGAGGGTCGACAGGCCGATCAGGCACAGCAGCATGGTGATGATCCAGAAGCGCACCACGACCTGCGTTTCCTTCCAGCCCTTTTTCTCGAAGTGGTGGTGCAGCGGTGCCATCTGGAACAGCCGGCGGCCCTGGCCGAAACGGCGCTTGGTGTACTTGAAATACGTCACCTGCAGCATCACCGACAGGGCTTCGACCACGAAGATGCCGCCCATGATGGCGAGCACGATTTCCTGGCGCACGATCACGGCGATGGTGCCGAGCGCGCCGCCCAATGCGAGGGCGCCCACGTCGCCCATGAAGACCTGGGCCGGGTGGGTGTTGAACCACAAAAAGGCTAGGCCCGCGCCGGCCATGGCCGCGCAGAAGATCAGCAGTTCCCCCGCCCCGGGGATGTGCGGCAGCAGCAGGTAGCGCGAGAACACGGCGCTGCCGGTGGCGTAGGCGAACACGCCCAGCGCCGAGCCCACCATCACCACCGGCATGATGGCCAGGCCATCCAGGCCGTCGGTGAGGTTGACCGCGTTGCTCGAACCCACGATCACCAGGTAGGTCATGAGCACGAAGCCGAACACCCCCAGCGGGTAGCTGATTTCCTTGAAGAACGGCACCATCAGGCCGGCCTGGGGCGGCAGGTCCACGGTGAACCCCGAGGCCACCCAGTCGATGAACAGGCCCAGCACACGCAGGTTGCTGGTTTCGGACACGCTGAACACGAGGTAGAACGCCGCCACCAGCCCGATGACGGATTGCCAGAGGTACTTTTCGCGCGAGCGCATGCCTTCCGGGTCCTTGCGCACCACCTTGCGCCAGTCGTCCACCCAGCCGATGGCGCCAAAGCCCAGGGTGACCAGCAGCACGATCCAGACGAAGCGGTTGGACAGGTCGAACCACAGCAGGGTGGACAGCGCGATCGAGAACAGGATCAGCACCCCGCCCATGGTGGGCGTGCCCCCCTTGCTCAGGTGGGTCTGCATCGCGTACTCACGGATCGGCTGGCCGATCTTGAGCGCGGCCAGGCGGCGGATGAAATACGGACCCGCCACCAGACCGACGATGAGCGCCGTCATGGCGGCCATGACCGCACGGAAGGTGAGGTACTGGAATACCCGCAGGAACCCGAACTCGGGTCCCAGGCTTTGCAGCCACAGGGCCAGGCTAAGCAGCATGCGATGCGTCCTTTTGTTCTTGTGTTGGGGGTGCGCTGGCCAGCGCCTGCAGGGCCTGGACCACGCGCTCCATGCGCATGAAGCGCGAGCCTTTGACGAGCACGCTGCGCAGCGCCGATGCGCCGGGCGCAACCACGGCCGCGCTCACATGGCCGGCCAGGGCGGCAACGTCGTCCCAGTGCGTGGGCACGGGCTCGCCCGCGGCGCGCAGCGCGGCGCAGGCCTTGTGCATCCAGTCGCCGGCGCAGTGCACGGTCTCGATGCCGCAGGCCTGCGCATGGCGCAACACTTCGAGGTGAAACGCAAGGCCCTGCTCTCCGACCTCGCCCATGTCCCCCAGCACCAGCAGGCGCGGGCCGGGCAGCTCGGCCAGCACGTTGATGGCCGCGACCACCGAGTCCGGGTTGGCGTTGTAGGTGTCGTCGATCAGGGTCACGGCGCGGTCGGCCAGCGGCAACGAGAGCGCGCGCGAGCGTCCGCCCACCGGCTCGAAGGCGTCGAGCCCACGACCGATGTCGGCCAGCGCCACGCCCGCAGCCAGGGCGCACGCGGTGGCCGCGAGCGCGTTGCGCACGTTGTGCCGCCCGGCGATGCGCAGGCGGCAGGCCAGCTCCCCGGCGGGGGAGGCCAGGCGCAGGGCCCAGGCGCCGTCGCGCCAGTCGGCCTGCAGGGCATGCACGTCGGCCGACGCGTCGCCGTCGCTGAAGGTCATCACGCGCCGGCCCGCGGCCAGTTCGCGCCAGACCCCGGTGTGGTCGTCGTCGCTGGGGAACACCGCCACGCCGTCCCCCGACAGGGCCGCGATCACTTGGCCGTTTTCGCGCGCCACCGCTTCCACCGTGGCCATGAATTCCTGGTGTTCGCGCTGGGCGTTGTTCACCAGCGCCACGGTGGGCCGGGTGAGCGCGGCGAGGTAGGCGATTTCGCCGGGGTGGTTCATGCCCAGCTCGATCACCGCGAGGCGGTGGTCCGGGCGCAGGCGCAGCAGCGTGAGCGGTACGCCGATGTCGTTGTTCAGATTGCCCTGCGTGGCATGGGCGGCGTCGCCCGCGGCCGCGCGCAGGATGGCCGCCACCATCTGCGTCACCGTGGTCTTGCCGTTGCTGCCGGTCACGGCGATCAGCGGCAGGCTGAACTGCTCGCGCCACAGGCGCGCCAGTTCCCCCAGGGCGAGCCGCGTGTCGGGCACTTCCACGCCGGGCAGGCCGGCCTGCACCAACCCGGTGTGGGCGATGGCGGCCACGGCGCCCTGCGCGCGCGCCTGCGGCAGAAAGTCGTGTGCGTCGAAGCGCTCGCCCTTGAGCGCCACGAACAGATCGCCCGGCTGCAGGCTGCGGGTGTCGGAGTGCACACGGCCGATGGGGGCGTCCATCGTGCCCACAGCCCGTGCGCCACTGAGCCGGGTCAACAACTCGGCGATGGTCTTCATGCCTGCACTCCCTGCGCGGCGGCGCGCTGCTGCAGCGCGGCCTGGGCCTGCGCCAGATCGGAAAACGGTTTTTTCACGCCCATCACTTCCTGGTAGTCCTCGTGTCCCTTGCCGGCGATCAGCACCACGTCGTCGGCGCCAGCGCGCTGCACCGCCTGCGCGATCGCCAGCGCCCGATCGGCCTCGACCACGGCGCGGGCGGGCATCGACAGGCCGGCCCGCATCTGCGCCAGGATCGCCAGCGGGTCTTCGCTGCGCGGGTTGTCGCTGGTCAGCACGGCGTGCTGGGCCTCCCGCTCGGCCACGGCGGCCATGAGGGGGCGTTTGCTCGCGTCGCGGTCGCCGCCACAGCCCACCACCGCCCAGAGCGCGCCGCCGCGTTGCCGCGCCAGCGGCTGCAGGGCCTGCAAGGCCTTCTCCAGCGCGTCGGGGGTGTGGGCGTAATCCACCAGCACCAGCGGCTGGCCCGCCACCGCGGGCACCTGTTCCATGCGGCCGGGCACGGGGGTGAGGGCCTGGCAGGCCCGCACGGCGTCGGCCAGCGGCACACCGAGCGCGCGCGCCGTGGCCAGCACGCACAGCAGGTTGGACACGTTGTAGCGCCCCACCATGGGCAGGCTCAGGGTGTGGTGCTGCGCCTCGGCGCCCGAGGCTTCGCGCTCCACCACGGTCAGGCGCATGCCGTTGTGGGTGAACGCGATGTCGCGCGCGCACAGGCGCGCTGGCGTGCCGTCTTCCAATGCCACGGTCCACAGGTCGAGGCCGCGCCCGTCCAGAGTCTGCGCCAGTGCCGCGCCCTGGGGATCGTCCAGATTGAGCACCGCGCTGGCCAGACCGGGCCAGTCGAACAGCGCGGCCTTGGCCGCCCAGTAGTCGGCCATGCTGCCGTGGAAGTCCAGGTGGTCCTGGGTGAAATTGGTGAACACCGCCACCCGGATGCGGCAGGCGTTGAGCCGGCCTTCGATCAGGCCGATGGACGAGGCCTCGATCGCGCAGGCCTTCAGGCCGGCGTCCACCATGCCGCGCAGGCGCGCCTGCAGCAGCACCGGGTCGGGCGTCGTCAGGCCGGTCGGCACCAACGCATGGCCCTGGTCGCCCGCCAGCGGCGGCTGTCCGATGCCCAGCGTGCCCACCACCGCGCAGGGTCGGTCTGCGGCCGAGAGCAGCTGAGCGACCCACCAGGCGCTGGAGGTCTTGCCATTGGTGCCAGTGATGGCGATCAGGTCCAGCGCCGCACTGGGGTCGGCGTAGAACGCGCTGGCGATCGGACCGGCCTGCACCTTGAGCCCCGGCACGGCGGCCACGCGGTCGTCGCTGAAACCGAAGGCTTCGGCGCCGTCGCGCTCCACCAGCGCCGCGGCCGCACCGGCCTGCAGCGCGCCGGCCACATAGCGGCGCCCGTCCGTGGCGGCGCCCGGCCAGGCCACGAAACCATCGCCTTCGCGCACGCGGCGGCTGTCGCAATGCAGTTGCCCGCGCACACGCTCGCGCAGCCAGTCGGCCACGGCGTGAGGATGAAGAAGCGTCTTCATGCGGTCGCCACCTCGAACAAACCCAGCCGAGGCGCGGGGAGGCGGCCTTGTCCGGGAACACCGCGGAACCGGCTCTGCCGGGCCGCTGGTGTTGCCCCCTTGAGGGGGTCGGGGCCCGCGCAGCGGGTCTCGGCGGGGGTGGGTGTCAAGCAGTTCAAAACGGCTCCTCCACCACTTCGCTGATGATCTGTGGCTTCACGCTCATGTCGGGCTGCACCCCCAGGATGCGCAAGGTCTGCTGCACCGTCTCGCTGAACACCGGGCCGGCCACCACCCCGCCGTAATAGGCCCCGTTGTTCGGCTGATCGATCATCACCGCCACCACGATGCGCGGCTGCTCCACCGGCGCCAGCCCCACGAAGAAGCCGCGGTATTTTTTTTCGGCGTAGCCCTTGCCTTCCTGCATGCGCGCGGTGCCCGACTTGCCGCCCACCGAATAGCCCATGGTCTGCGCGCGCTGGCCTGTGCCCCCCGGGCCGGTGGCCATCTCCAGCATCTTGCGCACCGCCAGCGCGTTCTTTTCGCTGAACACCCGAACGCCGTCCGTGGGCCCATCGGTTTTGACCATGCTCACCGGAATCAGTTCGCCGTCGCGCGCGAAGATGGTGTAAGCCTGGGCCAGCTGAAACAGCGAGACCGACAGTCCATAGCCGTAGCTCATGGTGGCCTGTTCGATCGGGCGCCAGGTCTTGTAGGGCCGCAGGCGACCGCTGACCGCGCCCGGGAACGGCACCTGGGGCTTCTGGCCGAACCCGGCCTGGGCGAAGGTCTCCCACATTTCGCGCGGCGACATCTGCATGGCCATCTTGACCGCGCCCACGTTGCTCGACTTCTGGATGATCTCGTTGACCGTGAGCAGGCCGTTCGGATGCGCATCGTTGATGGTGGAGCCGCCAATGGACATGTGCCCCGGCGCGGTCTGGATCTGCGTGGTCGGGGTGACCAGCCCCTTGTCCAGCGCCAGCGCCGCGATGAAGGGCTTCATGGTCGAGCCCGGCTCGAAACTGTCGGTCAGCACCCGGTTGCGCAGCTGTTCTCCACTGAGGTTCAGCCGCAGGTTGGGGTTGTAGCTCGGGTAGTTGGCCAGCGCCAGCACCTCGCCGGTCCGGGTGTCGAGCACCACCACGCTGCCCGCGCGCGCCTTGTGCATCTGCACCGCTTCGCGCAGCTTCTGGTAGGCGAAGTACTGCACCTTGCTGTCGATGGAGAGTTGCAGATCCGGGCCGTCCACCGGCGGCACGACGTCGCGCACGTCTTCGACCACACGGCCGAGCCGGTCCTTGATCACGCGGCGCGAGCCGCTGCGGCCCGAGAGCTCCTTGTTGAAGGCCAGTTCGACACCTTCCTGCCCGCGATCCTCCACGTTGGTGAAGCCCACCACGTGGGCCGCGGCCTCGCCCTCGGGGTACTTGCGCTTGTACTCGCGACGCAGGTAAATGCCCTTGATGCCGAGCGCGGCGATCTCGTTGGCCACCGGCTCGTCCACCTGGCGCTTGACCCAGACAAAGGTCTTGTCCTCGTTGGCCAGGCGCTTCTTCAGCGTGGACAAGGGCATGTCCAGCAGCTTGGCCACGTCGCGCAGCTTCGGCTCGCTCTTGTCCACGTCCTCCGGAATCGCCCAGATGCTCTGCGCCACCACGCTGGAGGCGAGGATCAGGCCGTTGCGGTCCAGCACCCGGCCGCGGTTGGCGGGCAGCTCCAGCGTGCGCGCGAAGCGTACCTCGCCCTGGCGCTGGAAGAAGTCGTTGCCAACCACCTGCACATAGGCCGCGCGGGCGCCCAGCCCGGCAAAGGCCAGCGCCAGCGCCGCCACGATGAATTTGCTGCGCCAGACCGGCGTCTTGCTCGCCAGCAGCGGGCTGGCGCTGTAGTTCACACTGCGACTGGCCCGCCGGCTCATGGTCGGCCTCCCTGGTCGGGCGCCAGCCCGGGCACCTGCGGCTCGTACAGCGTCACGTATTCGGTGATGGCGGGGTTGACCGGACGCATCTGCAGCCGCCGGGTGGCGAGCAGTTGCACACGCGCCGAGGTGGCCTGGGCCTGCTTCTGCACCTGCAGCTGCTCGTGTTCCGCCTCGATCTTGCGCGACTGCGCCTGCGCGCGGTCCAGCGCGGTGTACAGGCGCCGCGACTCGTACTGCGTGTGCACCAGATAGAAGGCACTGGCCAGCACCGCCATCAGCAGGACCAGGTTGAGGCGGATCATGCGTGCGCCTCCGTGCGCTCGGCCACGCGCATCACCGCGCTGCGCGAACGCGGGTTGCCCTGCACTTCGGCATCCGAGGGCATGACGCGGCGCACGTGGATCAGTTGCATGGGCGCAGGCTCGGCGAAGGGCACGCGGCGATCCACCACGGCGCGCGAATGGCGCGCCATGAACTGTTTGACCATGCGGTCTTCCAGCGAATGGAAGCTGATCACCACCAGTTGCCCTCCGGGACGCAAGACATGCAGACTGGCCTCTAGCGCTTGTTGCAGCTCTTCAAGCTCGGCGTTGATGAAAATCCGAAAAGCCTGAAATGTGCGCGTTGCAGGGTCCTTGCCCGGCTCGCGGGTTTTGACCGCGCCAGCCACGACTTCGGCCAGCTCGCGGGTGGTTCGAATAGGGCCCCGTTCCTGTCGGCGACGATCAATCGCCTTTGCAACCGGTTGAGCAAACCGTTCTTCGCCATATTCACGTATCACCTCCGCGAGGGTGGAGACTTCGGCCGTTTCCAGCCACTGCGCCACGCTCTGGCCGCGCGTGGTGTCCATGCGCATGTCCAGGGGCCCATCGTGGCGAAAAGAAAAACCCCTCTCGGGGTCGTCGATCTGGGGCGAACTCACACCCAGGTCCATCAGCACCCCATCCGCGCTCGCCGCCCCCAGTTCGCCCAGGTGGCAGAACCCCTGGTGCCGGATGGAAAAGCGGCCATCGCTGGCCGCCAGTTCCTGCGCGGCCGCCACGGCCTGCGGGTCCTTGTCGAACGCCGTGAGGCGCCCGCTCGCAGACAGCCTCTCCAGAATGAGGCGCGAATGCCCGCCGCGCCCGAAGGTCGCGTCGACATAGTGTCCGTCCGGGTTGATCGCCAGTGCTGCCACGGCTTCGCTCAACAGGACGGTTTGGTGGTTCCATGCGCTTTGCACCGCCGCCCTTAGAAAGAAAAGTCCTTGAAGACATCGGGCATCTCGGCCTGCATGGCTTCGGCCTCCTTGGCGGCGTACACCTGCGCATCCCAGAGTTCGAAGTAGCCCCCCATGCCCAGCAGGACCGCGTCCTTGGTGATGCCGGCGGCCGTGCGCAGCTCCGGCGAGATCAGCACGCGGCCAGCCCCGTCCATGTCCACGTCCATGGCATTGCCCAGGAAAATGCGCTTCCACCACTGCGCCTGCATGGGCAAGGCCGCGATGCGCTCGCGGAACAACTCCCACTCGTTGCGCGGAAAGACCATGAGACAACCGTGTGGGTGCTTGGTGATGGTGAGCTGGCTGGCGGCGGCGATCAGGGCGTCACGGTGCCGGGTCGGCATGGAGAGCCGACCCTTGGCATCGAGACTGAGAGAAGAAGCACCCTGAAACACCGCTGTCATTCCTTGAAAAACACTTTTCACCACTTAATTGCACATTTTCCCACTTTATCAGGAAAATCAGAGTCTGCAACTCGTGGCCACTTATTTTTTCAATGAAATCAAGCACTTAGAACATACTTTGAAACAATTTGGCGCTTAAAAATTCAGCAAAAGCAAGCACTTACAACAGCCTCTGAAAGTGATGCTTGAGCGCTTTGTTACGTTTATGTCCTGGTCTGTGGATCGAACGGTCCCGAGGGATGGCCCACACCCCCCGGGCCCAGTCAAGCGAAAAGCCGCGTCCGCCCAAGGGCGGCACGCGGCTTCACCAGCCCCCGGCGGGGTTCAGAGGATGTAGCGCGACAGATCCTCGTTGCGGCTGAGCTCGGTGAGCCGACCGTCCACATAGGCTGCGTCCACCGTAATGGTCTGCCCCTGTAGACCGGTGGCGGCAAAACTGACTTCGTCAAGCAAGTGCTCCATCACCGTGGCCAGTCGGCGCGCGCCGATGTTTTCCGTGCGTTCGTTCACATCGCAGGCGATCTGCGCCAGATGCCGGATGCCTTCGGGCGTGAACACCAGCGTCACCCCCTCCGTGGCCAGCAGCGCCTGGTACTGGCGCACCAGCGAGGCGTGGGTCTGGGTCAGGATGGCCTCGAAATCGTCCACCGACAGCGACTGCAGCTCCACCCGGATGGGGAAACGCCCCTGCAGCTCGGGGATCAGGTCGCTGGGCTTGGCCAGATGGAACGCGCCGCTGGCGATGAACAGGATGTGATCGGTCTTGATCACGCCGTACTTGGTGGACACGTTGGTCCCTTCGACCAGCGGCAGCAGGTCGCGCTGCACCCCCTGGCGCGACACCTCGGCGCCGCCCGAGTCGCTGCGCGAGGTCACCTTGTCGATCTCGTCGATGAACACGATGCCGTTCTGCTCGGCGTTCTGCAGCGCACGGATCTTGATCTCTTCTTCATTGACCAGCTTGCCCGCCTCCTCTTCGATCAGCAGCTTCATGGCTTCGGCGATCTTGAGCTTGCGGGTGCGGCGCTTGTCCTGTCCGAGCTGGCTGAACATGCCTCGCAGCTGTTCGGCCATGTCCTCCATGCCGGCCGGTCCCATGATCTCCATGGTCGGGCGGGGCTCGGCCAGATCGATCTCGATCTCACGGTCATCGAGCTGGCCCTCGCGCAGCTTCTTGCGAAACGCCTGGCGTGCGGTGCTTTCGGTGCTCAGCACGGTGGCCGGTTCGGCGCCCAAGCCGCGCGGCGGCGGAATCAGGATGTCCAGGATGCGCTCCTCGGCCGCGTCCTCGGCACGTGCGCGCTGCTTGCGCATCTCGATCTCGCGCGTCTGCTTGATCGCGATGTCGGCCAGATCGCGGATGATGCTGTCGACGTCCTTGCCCACATAGCCCACCTCGGTGAACTTGGTGGCCTCGACCTTGATGAAGGGCGCGTCGGCCAGCCGCGCCAGGCGGCGCGCGATCTCGGTCTTGCCCACGCCGGTGGGGCCAATCATGAGAATGTTCTTGGGCGTGATCTCGGGCCGCAGTTTTTCGTCCACCTGCTGGCGACGCCAGCGGTTGCGCAAGGCAATGGCCACGGCGCGCTTGGCGCCTTTCTGGCCGATGATGAAGCGGTCGAGTTCGGAGACGATCTCCTGGGGCGTCATGGAAGACATGGTTTCGCTCACTCCAGGGTTTCGATCGTGTGGTTCATGTTGGTGTAGATGCAGATCTCGCCCGCGATCGTGAGCGACTGCCGCACCACCTCTTCGGCATTCAGGGCCGTGTGCTGGATCAGGGCGCGGGCGGCGGCCTGGGCATAGGCCCCTCCCGAGCCGATGGCCACCACACCGTGCTCGGGCTCCAGCACGTCGCCATTGCCTGTGATGATCAGCGCGGCGCTGCGGTCGGCCACGGCCAGCATGGCTTCGAGCCGACGCAGCACGCGGTCGGTGCGCCAGTCGCGGGTGAGCTCGATCGCGGCGCGCACCAGGTGCCCCTGGTGTTTTTCCAGCTTGGCCTCAAAGCGCTCGAACAAAGTGAAGGCATCGGCGGTGGCACCGGCAAAACCGGCCAGCACCTGATCGTGGTGCAGCTTGCGCACCTTGCGCGCCGTGCCCTTCACAACGATGTTGCCCAGGGTTACCTGGCCGTCGCCGCCGATGGCGACCTGCACGCCTTGCGGCGTCTCTCGACGCACGCAGACGATGGTGGTTCCGTGAAAAGTTTCCATAAGGGGAAGAGATGGGGATGAGCAGAAGGTTCACAAGCCCGTCGGCGCAATTCCGAGGGCACCGCGAAACCGGCTCTGCCGGGCCGCCAGTGCCGCCCCCTGGGAGGGTGACACTGCAGGCGGCGCGGTAGGAACCCAGCCTCAATCGTTCCGCACCACCACCTTGGCGTATTCGGTGATCCCGATGACGTGAAAGAAGGCCGACACCAGACGGTGGGCGTCAACGAACTGGATCAGGCGGCCTTGCGCATGGTGGCCCGAAACCCAGTTGAGCAGGGTACCCGCGGCCGAAAAATCGACACGGATCAGGTTGCGGCAGGAAATGATCATCACGTCCGCCCCCTGAAGACGGCGTTCCAGCGTCTCCAGCGTGGCCTGCGGGTCGCCGCGAATCTCGCCCGACAGCTCCACCAGGCCCAACTGGTTGAATTCGGAACTCTGGCCTTCCAGCACCGACTCGCCCGGGTAGGTCGAGGGCACCTGCTCCAGCACCACCTCGCCCAGCACCGACTGGCCGACCTCGCCCGAGGCATCCAACGACAGTCCAAGGAAGTGGCAGCGGGGCTTCTCCCAGCCTGGAGGAGACACCTCGTAGGTCACGCAGAAGTCGAGCGCGGCCAGTTCAAATTCATCCACCAGGTTCATGACCCGCAGCACGGCCATGCGCAACTCCCACCAGAGCTGCTCCACATCGCGCCGACCCGACGGCGTCAATGTCTTGAGCAGCTCTCGCAGGTTCGAAGAACCATAAAAGCGCAGCTCCACATCCTGATCGCCCCAGAGGGTGAAGACCCCCAGCAGCGCACGCGCGGCCTTCACATCGATGCTCTCGACCGGCGACCAGTCCAGCACCCAGGGCTTGCTGGCGCGCAGCAACACGTTCTGCAGCGTGCCCACCGCGTGCGCGTCCAGATCGGGTTCACAGACCCAGACCGCCCGGTTCGGTCCGGACGAGGGCGTGAAGGTCTTTCCGCTCATGCTGGACACGATCTCAGGCATGTCGTACCACTGCGGCGCCGAACGGTTGAAGCGGTTGACGAAATCGACCGCCCGGCTCTCGAAGGGCGCGAGCTGACCGGTGGCGCGGTACAGATCGAACAGGGCCAGCCAGTCGTCCACCTGCTGGGCCCGCGCACCTCCATCGGTCAGGCCTTCCATCAGCCCCTGCTCGGCACCGGCATCGTCGCCGTTGGCGAACCGGATGGAAGCCTCCTCGACCTCAGGATCCTGCGCGATTTCCTGCACATCCAGTGCAAAAAAGTGCGAGGCCGAAAACCCGGAACCGGCACTCGGCTGCACACTGTTTCCAGAGGGCGCCATCAAGCCGGTGCGGGCCGGAGACGACGAGGGCTGGTGCGAGTCGCGCGACAGTTCCTGCTCACGAGAGGGTCCCCACAGCTTGCCCCCCTTCTCCTTCGGACTCGCGGCAGCGGCAACCGGGGCGACGGCCGGCGCCGGGGATGCCGCTGGCGCGGGTTTGGGCGCGGGCGCCGTGTTTTCGGGCAAGGGAGAGGCTTCGGTTTCGGTGTACTGGGCGGTGCGCCGCTTGGCTTCGGCCCCGGCCACCGACTTGTCGTGGGCCTCGGCTTTGCGGTCCAGAGGCGTGCCCCCCGTGGAATGGGCCCCCGAACTCAGGCTGGAGCTCGCGGTGGCCTGGGAGTCGGGCCCCTTGGTCTTCCACCACTGCATCGACATCTGGGCTTCGATCTCATCGATCTTCTTCAGCGTCATCGCCCGGTCGTCGGGTTTCGACGGCAGGCTGCTCTGGAAGAACGAAGGCCGCACCCCCTGCCCCTCGCCCCCGGAAGCTTCCCGACTGCGGATCTTGCGCAGCATGTCGAACTCGCGCTTGCGCACGAAGTCGTTGCGCCGCTTGCGCTCGATCATTTCCTTGAGCGCCGCCTTGCTGTACTCGCTTTCGCGATCGGCGGATCGTGTGTCCAGATCCGACCAGCTGGTGGTCGGATGGCGCACGAACTTCACCACTTTGGACAGAAAACCGCCGTTGGATTCGTCCTTGGACATGTCGGGTCGTTGTCGGGGGGATGGGCTACAGATGGGATGGACGGCGAAGACTCAATCCCCGAACATTTTCTGCTTGAGTTCGCGGCGCTGTTGCGCTTCGAGCGAGAGGCTGGCGGTCGGCCGAGCCATGAGGCGACCGACGCCAATGGCTTCGCCGGTTTCCTCGCAATAACCGTAGTCACCCGAATCGATGCGGGCAATGGCCTGTTCGATCTTCTTGAGCAACTTGCGCTCGCGGTCACGGGTACGCAACTCGAGGGCGTGTTCTTCCTCGATGGTGGCGCGGTCGGCCGGGTCGGGCACCACCACGGTGTCTTCGCGCAGATGCTCGGTGGTTTCGCCGGCGTTGGCCAGCATGTCGGCCTTGAGCTGGGACAGCTTGCGGCGGAAGTAGCTGAGCTGCAGTTCACTCATGTACTCACTGTCCGGCATGGCCTGAATATCCTGGTCGGTCAGCTGCTCAACCGGCACGGTTTTCCAGTTGTTGGCCCGCTTGGGGTCCTTCTGGATGGAGGATGGCACAGGAGGGGTCATTACGGCACGTTCGTTCATGGTGGAAAAAGTCGCCTTGGCGGCATCGGGTGCGTGGGTGGGAATCACCGCCGCCTGGGTCATCTGCTCCATCATGACCTTCTTCGCGGCCCGCTTGCCCAGAGGCCTTGGCGTGGGCTCGACGACGGGCATGGACATCGCGGCCTTGGCCGGGGCGGCGGGCGAACGGGCGCTGGAGGTTTTGGAAGCAGACGCTGAGGCGGCGGCCGGTGCGGTTTTGGGGGAGACTTTTGAAACAGGCACTGACGCGGACTTTACCGCTGCTTTGGCCGCCGGCTTGGCCGTGGCGGACTTCGCGACCGGTTTGGCCGGTGCCGGGGTGACAGGTTTTGCGGCGGGTTTGACAGCAGTTTTTGCCATGGTTTTGCTGACCGGCTTGACCGGTCGTGTGGCGCTGACCGCGGCGGTTTTTGCCGCGGCCCTGCTGGGCTTGCTGGATGGGCCGGATTTCACCGGCGCCACGGATTTGGGGGCGGAGGACGTCTTCGCGGTCTTGGCCGCAGGTTTGGCCACGGCCTTGGCGGAGGGCTTCGGTGCCACCTTGGCGGCGGACTTGCTGGTTGAGGACACCCTGGAGGCGGTGGCGGACGAGCTGGCCTTGACACCCGTTGCGGCGGGCTTGCCTTTTTTCGCTGTCCTGGTGGCCGGGGCTTTCACAACGGGACTCCTCTCAGTACCTGACAATGCGTGGTCTAGGGGCGCAGCGCTGCCGCCGGCCGGGGCCAATGGTGCGCCATCTTGCGCCGGCTGCGCCAGCGGATTCGTTGTTATACCCCCAATACGGCCCCGCTTCTGAGCGCCGCGATCCGCTTTCGCGGCGGGTCGTCGGGCGGCCGACTTGGGCCGCGATTGTAACGAGGGTGGCTCCGCGGCAACCGCCGCCGGGTTTGATCGAAATCCCAATCGTTGGAGAAGCGAGACAAAGAGCACGATCAGATCCTGTTCATTCGATCGTCATGCCATCGCGTGCTGGTGGCGCTGGTCAAACCAGCGACTGGTCCAGGCCCTGGACCAGGATGTCACGCGGCAGGTCCAGGCCGATGAACACCATTTTGCTTTCGCGGGCTTCACCCGCGGCCCAGGGAGGGCCGAGGTCGCTGCCCATGAGCTGGTGCACGCCCTGGAAGATGACTTTGCGGTCGGTGCCCTGCATGTCGAGCACGCCCTTGTAACGCAACATGCGCGGGCCATAGACCTGCACGATGGCGCCCAGGAAATCTTCCAGTTTGGCCGGGTCGAACGGCCGGGTGGCGCGGTAGACGAAGCTCTTCACATCGTCGTCGTGATGGTGGTGATGACCGTGGCCTTCGTGACCGTGCTGGTGCGAGGCGTGGTTGCAGTGCTCGCCGTGCTCATGATCGTGGTGGTCGTGATCATGGTCGTGCTCGTCTTCGACCTTGAGGAAATCCGGGTCGATGTCGAGCTTGGCGTTGAGGTTGAAGCCGCGCAGGTCGAACACCTCGCTGAGCGCCACTTCGCCGAAATGCACCGGGCGCATGGGCGCGCGCGGGTTCATGTGTTTCAGGCGATGGATCAGCGCGTCGAGCTCTTCCTGGCTCACCAGGTCGGCCTTGCTGATGAAGATCTGGTCGGCAAAGCCCACCTGGCGGCGCGCCTCCTGGCGGTCGTTGAGCTGGTCGGCCGCGTGTTTGGCGTCCACCAGGGTCAGGATGGAGTCGAGCAAATACTGCTCGGCGACCTCGTCGTCCATGAAGAAGGTCTGAGCCACCGGGCCGGGGTCGGCCAGGCCGGTGGTTTCGATCACCACGCGTTCGAAGTCGAGTTCACCCTTGCGCTTTTTCTCGGCCAGGTCGTGCAGCGTGGCGCGCAGGTCGTCGCGGATGGTGCAGCAGATGCAGCCGTTGCTCATCTGGATGATGTTTTCCTGCGTGTCGGCCACCAGGATCTCGTTGTCAATGTTCTCCTCGCCGAACTCGTTCTCGATCACCGCGATCTTCTGCCCATGCGCCTCGGTCAGCACGCGCTTGAGCAGCGTGGTCTTGCCCGAACCGAGGAAGCCGGTGAGGATGGTGGCAGGGATCAGGGACATGGCGGGAAAAACTCCGGCAACGGGGTGGCGGGGGACGAAACAGCGGGGGAGTGTATGCGACCCACGGGTTCTACGCCTTTTTCATCACCACCAGGCCTTTGAGGTATTCGCCTTCGGGGAAGTTGATGGTCATCGGGTGGTCGCAGGCGCCGCCCAGGCGCTGCAGGATGGCGCCGTCCACACCCGCGTCCAGTCCGGCCGAGGCCACGATCTTGTGGAACAGTTCCACCCCGATGCCGCCCGAGCAGGAGAAGGTGAACAGCACGCCGCCGGGTGTGAGCAGCTTGAAGGCCTGGCGGTTGAGGTCTTTGTAGGCGCGGGCCGCGCGCTCGGCGTGGGCCGCCGTGGGTGCGAATTTGGGCGGGTCGAGCACGATGGCGTCGAACGTGCGCCCCTCAACCACAAACTGGCGCAGCGAGGCGTTCACGTCGGCGTCCATGAAGCTGGCCTGGTCCAGATTCAGCCTGTTGAGCAACAAGTTGGCTCGCGCCTGCTCCAGCGCCGGGCCGGACGAGTCGATGCTGGTCACGTGCCCTGCCCCGCCCGCCAGCGCGGCCACGCTGAAGCCGCCGGTGTAGCTGAAGCAGTTGAGCACCTGGGCAAAACCCAGGCGCTTCGTGTATTGGTACAGGGCCAGGCGGCTGTCGCGCTGGTCCAGGTAATAACCGGTCTTGTGGCCGTGCGCGATGTCCAGCCCCAGGCGCCAGCCGTGCTCCAGCAGTTCCAGAGAGGTGTCGCCACTGCCACGCAGCCAGCCAGTGGCATCGGGCAGGCCTTCGAGCTTGCGGCTGCTGGTGTCGGAACGCTCGTACAGGCGCGGGCAGCCGGTGAGTTCGATCAGCGCATCGGCGATCACCGCCTTCCAGCGCTCCACGCCACAGGCGGTGAACTGGGCCACCAGCGTGTCGCCGTAGCGGTCCACGATCAGGCCCGGCAGGCCGTCGGACTCGCCGTGCACCAGGCGGATGCCGTTGCTTTCGATGCCCAGGCGCTCGCGCAGGGCGATGGCGCGCGCCAGCGTGTCGCGGAAAAAGGCGGCGTCGATGCGCTGGGCCTCGTCAAAACTCCAGGCGCGCACGCGGATGCGCGAGGCCGGAGAGAACGCACCCCAGGCCAGGAACTGGCCTTCGTCGCTTTCGACACGCACGGTTTCGCCCGCGTCCCCGCCGCCCTTGGCGACGGCGCCGTCAAACACCCAGGGGTGGCGGCGCAGCAGCGAACGCTCTTTGCCGGCTCTCAGTCGAATGGTTTTCATGGGGGGGGATTGTCACCCCCCGCGCCGCCTGCGGCGTCACCCCCCAGGGGGCGGCACCGGCCGTCCGGCGAAGCCGGCCCGGCGGTGCCCTTGGGGGCTCCCCCTCGGTGCGGGGAGGTGGCCCCTTCCGGCGCGAAGTGCACAAACCCAGGATGCGGTGGAACCGGCTCCGCCGGGCCGCTCGCGTTGCCCCTTTCAGGGGGTCGCGCGCAGCGCGGCGGGGGTGGGCCAAGTCAAGGGCGTAGGTAAACAAAACCCTCGCGCGCCTGCAGCCGGGCCACCTCGGCCACGCCCGAGGGCACGATCTTGGCTTCCATTGCCACCCTCGCCGGGTCGATCTTGCGCGAGACCAGGGTGTTGTTGCAGACGCGGAATTCCACGCCCCTGGCCGCCAGTTCACCGATGGCGCCCGCGAAGGGCTGCTCCATCTGGTTGGTGGCGCCATCGAGCAGGAAGTCGATGCCCAGGCCATGGGTCACCACCACGATCTTGGCCTTGGGGTCGGCCGCCAGGTGGTTGCGGATGTTGTTGATGGCGCGCGAAGCCTGGGGGATGCCTTCGCTCATGTGATAGACGACCTTGATCGCGTCGTCGGCCGCCTGCGCCGACAGCGAGGTGGCCATGAGCCCGGCGAGCAGCAGCGACTTGAGGGCCATGAGGAACTTGAGCATGGAGGGTCTCCTGGGATTAAGTAGTGATTGCTTATGGAACGATTGTCGGGGCTGGGCCGGCAAATCCTACAGGGATAACCCGGCCCCATCGCCCAGGCATCCTGGCCCGGCGTCCCGGGCCGGTCAGCGCCCGGGCTTGCGCGCCGGCACCGCCGCGGGCGGGCGTGCCGGGCCATTGCCACCCGCATCCCCGGCACGCGCCTGCGCCCGCGGGTGGGCCGCGTCGTACACCTGCGCCAGGTGCTGGAAATCGAGCCGGGTGTAGACCTGCGTGGTGCTGATGCTGGCGTGACCCAGCAGCTCCTGCACCGCGCGCAGATCGCCGCTGGACTGCAGCACGTGGCTGGCGAACGAGTGGCGCAGCATGTGCGGGTGCACCGGCGTGGCCAGGCCGGCCAGCAGCGAGCGGCGCCTGAGCCGCACGCGGATGTGCTGCGGCGTGAGGCGCTGGCCACCGGCCCCCACGAACAGGGCGGCGGAAGCGTCGATCTTGTGGCCCACCCAGGCGGTGCGCAGCTCCAGCCACCGGGCCAAGGCCGCCAGCGCCGCGCGGCCCACCGGCACGCTGCGCCGCTTGGACCCTTTGCCCAGCACATGGGCTTCGCCGGCCTGCGCGTCGATCCAGCCGCGCGCACTGGCGCTGGCGACCACGTCCAGCCCCACCAGCTCGCCGATGCGCAGACCGCAGCCGTAGAGCAGCTCGGTGATGCAGGCGTCGCGCGCCTCCAGCGCCGGGTCGTCGGCCGCTTCCACGTGCGAAGCGAGCTGCACCGATTCGTCCACGCCCAGCGCCTTGGGCAGCGGCTTGCCCGCCTTGGGCGCGCGCACGTCCTGCACCGGGTTGTGTTCCACCAGGCCCTGACGGCCCAGCCACACGTAGAAACCGCGCCAGCCCGACAGGATCAGGGCGATGCCACGCGCGCTGCGTCCGCCGCTGTGCATCTGCGCAACCCAGCGGCGGATGTGGGCGTTCTGCACGCGGCGCAGGGCAACGCCCGCGGCAGCGGCCTGATGGGCCAGTTTTTCAAGATCCCCGGTGTAGAGCACCACGGTGCGCTCCGCGAGCCGCTTTTCGACCCGCACGTGTGCCAGATAGGCCTGCACCAGGGCCGCATCGTCGGCCTGCCCCAGGGCCACATCCGTGCGCGACAGCGGGCCGGTCATTCGGTGCTCGGGTCTGGGTTCAGACCTCGGGGCGCAGCCGCGAGAGCGCGGCGCTGGTGAGCTCGCCGATGCGCTCCAGGAAACTGGTGCCCATGTCGGCCGCGAAACGCTGCGCGTCGTTCGAGGCCAGCACCAGCAGGCCAAAGGCCTGGGGCACGGCAACGCTGCGCAGGGGAATCAGCGCCAGCGAGGCCACGGCCTTGGGGTCGTCCAGCCACTGCGCGGCCTCCAGCCCGGGGTTGCCCCCGCAGTAGGGCAGCGTGAGCGACGCGGCAAACGCCATCACGTCCTCGCTGGCGCCCTGCGCGTACGGCTCTGCGGCGAACTCGGGCGACACCCCCCAGACCTTGACGGCCACCTGCGGCACCTGGAACTGCGCGGCGATCTCGCGCACCACGACCCAGGGCAGCTCACGCGGGTCGCGCGTGAGCAGCAACTCGCTGGTCCAGCGCTGCAGCTTGTCGGCAATGGCCGAGTTTTCACTGCCGTGGCGGATCATCTCGACCGCCTTCTGCTCCAGGCCCTTGATCTTGTCGCGCAGCAGCTCGGCCTGGCGCTCCTGCAGGCTCACCGCGCGGCTGCCATGCGGGCTGGTCAGTTGCACCGTGCCCAGCAGGCCGGCGTGGCGCACGAAGAAGTCGGGGGTGTTGGCCAGGTAGTTGGCGATGTCGTCTTCGGTGATCGGGGGGATGGTGTTGGGGGTCATGGTCGGGCGGTAAAGGGTTCAGCCGAGCGCGAACGGCGCGCGATCAAGCGAGGTCGGGCACATTGATCTCGCCCTCGAACACGGTGGTGGCCGGGCCGGTCATGAAAACCGGGGCGTCGTGGGCCGGTGTGTCGGCCCATTCGATGGTGAGCACGCCGCCGTGCGTCTGCACGTCGACCTTCGCATCCAGCAGACCCAGGCGAATGCCGGCCACCACGGCGGCGCAGGCACCGGTGCCGCAGGCCAGCGTCTCGCCGGCGCCGCGCTCGTACACCCGCAGGCGCACCTGGCCGCGGTTGACGATCTGCAAAAAGCCGGCGTTGACGCGGGCGGGAAATCGGGCGTGGAGCTCGATCAGCGGCCCTTGGGCCAACACGGGCGCGCTGTCCACGTTGTCCACCAGTTGCACCGCGTGCGGGTTGCCCATGGACAGCACCGACACCAGCGCCTCGCCGCCACCCGGCAAGGCCAGCGGCCAGCGCTCGAAGTTGCCCATGGCCTGGGCCTGCAGGTCGCTCGCATCAAACGGCACGCGCTCCAGCGCGAACACGGGCGCGCCCATGTCCACGGTGACCCGGCCGTCGGGGTTCAGCGCCAGGCTGATCTCGCCGTGCTTCACTTTCACGCGCACCGGGTTGGCGTCGGTCATGCCTTTGTCGCGCACATAGCTCACGAAGCAGCGCGCGCCGTTGCCGCAGTGTTCGACCTCGCCGCCATCGGCGTTGTGGATCACGTATTCAAAGTCCAGCCCCGGTCCGGGCGAGGGCCGCACGCTGAGGATCTGGTCGGCGCCGACGCCGAAGTGGCGGTCGGCCAGCCAGCGGTACTGCGCATGGCTGAGCCCCAGGAGGCCGCGCGTCTCGTCGAGCACGACGAAATCGTTGCCCGCGCCCTGCATTTTGGTGAAGCGGATGTGCATGGGCGGAATTATCCGCCCATCACGCCGCCCGGCGGTGCGTGGGTCGCACGCCGGGGCGCGCCTCACAGCGGTGCGCATGCACCGGCGCGGTCCATGAGTCGCCTCGCGCCACCGTTTTGCGCACAACAAGAGTGCCATTTTGTACACAATCCTGTGCGCATTGCGTACAAAACGCCTGGCACGCCTTGTGCATCAACGGCTGGCATGGACGCCTCCACCCCCACGCCCAACGCCATCGAACTCATCGCCCTGACCAAACGCTACGCCCAGGGCAGCGTGGCGGTGGACGCGATCGACCTGCGCATCGCCGCCAACAGCTACTGCTGCCTGCTCGGGCCCTCGGGCTGCGGCAAGAGCACCACGCTGCGCATGATCGCCGGGCACGAAAGCACCACCAGCGGCGACATCCTGCTGGAGAACCGCAACATCACCGGCCTGCCCGCGGCCGCGCGCGGCACGGCCATGATGTTCCAGAGCTTCGCGCTGTTCCCGCACCTCTCGGCGCTGGACAACGTGGCCTTCAGCCTCAAGATGAAAGGCGTGGACAAGGCCACCCGCCAGCGCCAGGCGCAGGACCTGCTGGAACGTGTGGCCATGGGCCACCTGGCGCAGCGCAAACCGGGCGAACTCTCGGGCGGCCAGCAGCAGCGCGTGGCGCTGGCGCGCGCGCTCATCACCCAGCCGCGCGTGTTGCTGCTCGACGAGCCGCTGTCCGCGCTCGACCCCTTCCTGCGCATCCAGATGCGCGCCGAGCTGCGCCACTGGCAAAAGGAACTGGGCCTGACCTTCATCCACGTCACCCACTCACAGGAAGAGGCCATGGCCCTGGCCGACACCATGGTGGTGATGAACCACGGCCGCATCGAACAGGTCGGCTCGCCGCACGAGGTCTACAACCGCCCGGCCAGCGAGTTCGTGGCGCGCTTCATGGGCGGCCACAACGTGCTGAACACCACCGTGGGCAAGGTTGCCGTGCGCAACGACCACATCCGCCTCGCACCGGCCGAGGGCGCGGGCTGGCCCGCCACCGTGAGCGATGTCGAGTATCAGGGCAGCTACGTGCTGCTGGGCCTGCAACTGGATCAGGCCGAGGCCAGCGACAAGGTGTCGGTGATGTTGTCCGAGGCCGCTTTCGTGCAGGCCCCCTACCACCCGGGCGACCGCGTCGGCCTGACCTGGGCACCCGAACAGGCCCACAGCTTCGGCAGCGCCTGATCCTTCTTTTCCGCTTCCCTTCCCCGTTCCAACCCCAGCCACAGGAGCTTCACCATGTCCGATCCGATCGACCCCATTTCCGCCACGCCCGCCACGGGCCTCTCGCGCCGCAGCCTGCTGCAGGGCACCGCCGGCATGGCCGGCATCCTGGCCAGCGGCCTGGCCCCGGCCGTGCACGCCCAGGACAAGATCACCCTGCGGTACCTGGGCACCGCGGTGAACCAGGACAAGACGATTGCCGAGAAGTTCGAGAAGGACACCGGCATCAAGATCCAGTACGTGGCCGTGACCACCGACGACGTGACCAAACGCGCCGTGACCGCACCCAACAGCTTCGACCTGATCGACACCGAGTACTTCTCGCTCAAGAAGATCGTGCCCACCGGCAACTTGAAGGGCATCGACGTCAAGAAGATCAAGAACGCCGACAAGATCACCCCGCTGTTCACCACCGGCACCGTGGCCGGCAAGGCCGTGGGCGACCAGGGCACGGCGCCCAAGAAGGTGATCTACCTCGAAGGCGAAAAGAGCAAGGTCTTCGCCAAGAGCCCGACCCAGTTCATGAGCCTGATTCCCACGGTCTACAACGCCGACACGCTGGGCATCCGCCCCGACCTGATCAAGCGCCCCATCAGCTCCTGGGCAGAGCTGCTGAACCCAGAGTTCAAGGGCAAGGCCGCCATCCTGAACATCCCCAGCATCGGCATCATGGACGCGGCGATGGTGGTGGAGGCCATGGGCATCCACAAGTACCCGGACAAGGGCAACATGACCAAGGCCGAGATCGACCTGACGATCAAGACCCTGATCGAAGCCAAGAAGGCCGGTCAGTTCCGCGCGCTGTGGAAAGACTTCAACGAGTCGGTGAACCTGATGGCCTCGGGCGAGGTGGTGATCCAGTCCATGTGGAGCCCGGCCGTGACCGCCGTGCGCACCAAGGGCATCGCCTGCAACTTCCAGCCACTCAAGGAAGGCTATCGCGCCTGGGCCGCCGGTTTCGGCCTGCCCGCCACGCTGAGCGGCCGCAAGCTCGACGGCGCCTACGAGTTCATCAACTGGTTCCTCGACGGCTGGGCCGGCGCCTACCTCAACCGCCAGGGCTACTACAGCGCCGTGCTGGAGACTGCCAAGGCCAAGATGGAAGCCTACGAGTGGGCCTACTGGATGGAAGGCAAACCCGCCGCGCAGGACATCAAGAGCCCGAATGGCGACGTGCTGGCCAAGGCCGGCGCGGTGCGCGACGGCGGCAGCTACGAAGCGCGCATGGGCGGCATCGCCTGCTGGAACGCGGTGATGGATGAGAACGAGTACATGGTGAGGAAGTGGAACGAGTTCGTCGCTGCGTGACGAACTCTGCCCCCCGCGCCGCCTGCGGCGTCACCCCCCGGAGGGGGGCGCCACTGGTGGCCCGGCAAAGCCGGTTCCGCGGTGGCCTGGAGGGGGCTTCGCTGCGCTCGCCGCGAAGTCTCGCTCCACGCTCGCTTTCTTCCCTTGATTGGTTCTCTCCATGAGCAGCACATCCACTTCGATCGCGGCGCCTGTCGCCGACAGCCCGAACCGCACGCTGCACGCCTGGTGGCAGGCGGCGCCGTTCACGCTGGTGTTTGTGCTGTTCTTCCTGATTCCGCTGGGGCTGATCGTGATGGTCAGTTTCTGGGATTTCAACGAGTACGAGCTGTTGCCGGCATTCACGCTGCGCAACTACTTCGCTATTTTTGAAGGCTGCTCGACACTCACCGAACACGGCGATTTCTGCGTCTCGCTATCCACGTATCTGTCCACGCTGAAGTTCAGCCTGCTGGTCTGGGGCATCACGCTGGTGCTGGGTTTTGCGGTGGCGTATTTCCTGGCGTTTCATGTGCGCTCTTCCGGCATGCAGACGGCGCTGTTCATTCTGTGCACCGTGCCGTTCTGGACCTCGAACGTGATCCGCATGATCTCGTGGGTGCCGCTGCTCGGGCGCAACGGCCTGGTGAACCAGGGCCTGCAGGGCATGGGGTTGATCGAGACCCCCATCGAGTGGCTGCTGTTCTCCGACTTCTCGGTGGTGCTGGCCTTCGTGCACCTCTACACCATGTTCATGATCGTGCCCATCTTCAACAGCATGATGCGCATCGACCGCAGCCTGCTCGAGGCCGCCAGCGACGCCGGTGCCAGCGCCTGGCAGACGCTGTGGAACGTGGTCGTGCCGCTGTGCAAGACCGGCATCATCATCGGCTCGATCTTCGTCATCACCATCGTCATGGGCGACTTCGTGACCATCGGCGTCATGGGCGGACAACAGATTGCCTCGGTCGGCAAGATCATCCAGGTACAGACCAGCTACCTGCAATTCCCGCTGGCCGCCGCCAACGCCGTGATCCTGCTCGCGGTGGTGCTGATGATCATCTGGTGCCTGACCCGCCTGGTTGATATCAGGAAGGAACTCTGACCATGTCCCACACCACCGAATCCCGCGCCCCCGGCTTCTGGCCACTGGCTTTGGTCTTCGCGCTCTTCGTGCTGTTCATGTACGGCCCGATGTTCGTCATCTTCGTGCTCTCGTTCCAAGGGCCGGAGGGCGGCCTGACCTTCCCGCTGCGGGGTCTGTCGCTGCACTGGTTCCGCCAGCTCGCCGAGGGCCTGGGCACGGTGGACATCGGCGCGGCCTTCCTGCGCTCGCTCATGCTGGGTGGCGTGGTGATGCTGCTGACCGTGCTGTTCTCGGTGCTGGCGGGGCTGGCGTTCCGCAAGAAGCTCAGCGGTGGCAACGCGCTGTTCTATGTGACGGTGGCCAGCCTGATCATGCCGTCCATCATCGTGTCGCTGGGCATCGGCCTGCAGTTCCGCCTGCTCGACGGTGGCCTCAAGTGGCTGCTCGAAGCGGTGGGCGCGACCGGCACGCTGGAGGCATACGGCACCGCACTCGGCCTGTTCACCTCGGCGCTCGGTGCCCACCTCACCTGGACCCTGCCGTTTGGCCTGCTGATCATGTTCGCGGTGTTCAACCGCTTCAACCCGGCCTATGAAGAAGCGGCGCGCGACCTGGGCGCCACGCCCTGGCAGACCTTCCGCCACGTGGTACTGCCCCTGATCGGCCCCTCGGTGGTCGGCATCGGCATGTTCGGCTTCACGCTCAGCTGGGACGAGATTGCCCGCACCTCACAGGCCATCGGCGACGTCAACACCCTGCCGCTGGAGCTGCAGGGCCTCACCTCCACCGTCACCACGCCAGCCATCTACGCGCTGGGCACCGTGACCACCGTGGTGTCGTTCGTGGTGATCGGCGTCACCGTGGGTGTGGCCATGCTCCTGAAAAAGCGATGACCCCCCTGCGCCGCTTCGCATCTTCCCCCCTCAGGAGGGGGGACCACACCCGTGGCCGGGCAAAGCCCGTTCCACGGTGTGTGCTGGACCGTGGCGCCGGAGAATGCCCCCTATGACGAAGCCGAAGGCTCCACCCGCCACGACCATGACGCCGCTGTCCGATCAGGATATCTACGAGCGCATGGTCTCGGCCATCCTCGACCACCGGCTGCCGCCCGGCACCAAGCTGGTGGAGGACCGGCTGGCCGAGGCCTTCGGCGTTTCCCGCACGCGCATCCGCCCGGTGCTGGTGCGCCTCGCCAACGAACAGGTGGTGACGCTCACGCCCAACCGCGGCGCGTCCATCGCCCAGCCCAGCGAACAGGAGGCGCGCGAGGTGTTCGAGGTGCGGCGCATGATCGAGCCCACGCTGGTGGAGCGCTTCATTGCCTCGGCCACCACGGCCGACATCCAGACCCTCACCCGCTGCATCCGCGACGAAGAGGCGGCGCGCGCCGCGGGCGACATGCGGCGCGCGATCCGGCTCTCGGGCGACTTCCACCTGCACATCGCCGACCACGCCGGACACGACACGCTCGGCCGCATCCTGCGCGAGCTGGTCTCGCGCACCTCGCTGATCCTCATGACCTACAGCGCGCCGCACAACCAGGCGCGCGAAGACGCCACCGCCTGCGGCTGCCAGGAGCACCGCGCCCTGCTTTCGGCGATCAAGCTGCGCGATGCACGCGAGGCCTCGCGCTTGATGCGCGAGCACCTGGAGCGGCTGGAGTCGCAACTGAGCTTTCAGCCCACACGCGACGGCGCGCCGGACCTGATGCAACTGTTCGGTTGAACATGAAACAGCTGCTGGTCATCAACCCCAACACCTCGGAGCGCGTGAGCGCGCTGCTGCAGACCCATGTACAGGCCGCCGCCGGTCTGCACGTGCAGGTCCGCACCGTGACCGCGCGCTTCGGCGCGCCTTACATCGCCGACGAAGCCAGCTACGCCGTGGCCGCCCACGCCGCGCTCGACGCCTGGGCTTCTGCGCTGGCGAGCGCAGAAGCCCCACCCGACGCGGTGTTGATCGGCTGCTTCGGCGACCCGGGCCTGATGGCCTTGCGCGAGTCCAGCCCCGCGCCGGTCACCGGTCTGGCCGAGGCCGCCTTCATCGAAGCCGCGCGCCACGGCCGTTACGCCATCGTCACCGGCGGCGAGCGCTGGGGACCGATGCTGCAGCGCCTCGCGCAGGCGCTCGGTCAGGCGCAGCAGCTCGCGGGCATCCACACCGTGGTACCCACGGGCGCGCAGCTTGCCGCCGACCCGGCCGGCGCCCACCGCCTGCTGGCCCAGGCCTGCCGCGATGCGGCGCACCAGCTCGGCGTGCAGGCCGTCATCCTCGGCGGCGCGGGCCTGGCCGGCATGGCTGCGGCCATCCAGAGCGATGTGCCTGTGCCGGTGATCGACAGCGTCACCGCCGGCACCCACTGGGCGCTGCGCACGCCGCCGCTGCCCCCCGCTCGCCACACCCCAGGTTTCGACATCGCCTGGCAGGGCCTGTCGCCCGAGATGGCGGCGCTCGGGACCGCCTGACAGCGCTTTGCGCGCCATCCGTGTCGAAGTGCTCGCACCACGCGAGGCTTCGACAGGTGAACGGATTCTGACGCTGGCGAAAGTGCATCCACCGGGGCGACAGCGCCCATGGGCAGGGCGCAGCACAATGCGGCATGGTCCGCTCATCCCAACGCCTGCACCCCGTCCGCACGCCCGCCGCCGTGCGCCCCGCCGCCACCGTGCTGCTGCTGCGCGACAGCGCCGAGCCCGCCAACCCGGGCATCGAAGTGCTGATGACACGCCGCTCCATGACGGCGAGTTTCGCGCCCGGCGCCTACGTGTTTCCGGGCGGCGGCATCGACGCCGCCGATGCGCAATCGCATGGCCAGTCCACCCGCCGCGCGACACAAAGCGACCTGCACCTGACGCAGGCCATCGCCGCCATCCGCGAGAGCTTCGAGGAGCTCGGCATCCTGCTCGCGCGCCGCGCCGACGGCTCGCACCTGGGCACGGCGCAGATCGCGGCGCTGGATCGCCAGGCGCCGTTCGCCGCCCAATGCGCGACGCAGGGCCTCACGCTGTCCGGCGCCGAGGTCTTCGTGCTCGCCCACTGGATCACCGACCGCGACCTGCCACGCCGCTTCGACGTGCCCTTCCTCGTCGCGCGCATGCCCGAGGGTCAGGAGCCGGTGGCCGATGAGACCGAGCAGTTCGAACCGGTCTGGGTGCGCCCGGCCGACGCCCTGGCGCGCCACGCGGCGGGCGACTTCTTCATCATCTTCCCGACCGCCCGCACGTTGGAGCGGTTGCAGGCCTTTGCCTCGGTCGATGAGCTGTTGAACGCTTGTGCGGTCAGCGATGAGCCGCTGTTCACCAGTTGCCCGCGTGCCGGCCTGCTGAACGGCCACGAATCGCGCCATATGGAACACGAGGCCCCGTTTGGCGAACTGGCGCTCGTCAGCCCCCACGGGCAGATCGTGCACGAGCTGGCCTGGCAGACACAGCGCCCGGTGCCGCTGCTGAAAAACGTGCAACGGCTCACCGCGCCCAACCCCGGCTTCATGACCGGCCCGGGCACCAACAGCTACCTGGTGGGCGACCCGATGAGCGGCCACATCGCCATCGACCCCGGACCGGACATTCCAGAACACATCGAACGCCTGTGGCGCGCCGCGGGTGGCGACATCCGCGCCATCGTCTGCACCCACTCCCACCCCGACCATTCGCCCGGCGCCGCGCGGCTGCAGGCCCTGTGTGCCGAGAAGCCGCCCATCCTCGGTCTGCCCAGCGCGCCCACCTCGCGCGAGAACAGCCGCTTCACGCCCGAACGCGCGCTGGCCGACGGCGAACGCCTCGTCTTGCAGGGCCAGGACGGCGCCACCCACACGCTGCAGGTGGTGCACACCCCCGGCCACGCGGCCAACCACCTCTGCCTGCTGCTCGAAGAAGACGGCCTGCTGTTCAGCGGCGACCACATCCTCAACGGCAGCACCACCGTGATCGACCCGCCCGACGGCCACATGGGCGACTACCTCGATTCGCTGGACAAGCTGGACCGGCTGTGCGCGCAACACGGGGTCGAATTCATCCTGCCCGCGCACGGCTACGTGCTGGGCGACCTGAGGCGAACCGCGGACAGTCCGAGCGCACCGGAACACGGCGGCGCCCGCGCGGCGATCGCCCACCTGAAAGCCCACCGCCTGGCGCGCGAAGCCAAGGTGGTGCGCGCCATGCAACACCAACCCGAAGGCACCATGGACGACTGGGTGAAGCTGGCCTACGACGACGTGCCCGAACGCCTGTGGCCGGTGGCCAAGCGCTCGCTGCTGGCCCACGTGGAGCGCCTCCAGAGCCTGGGTGGTTTCAATCTCTGAACACAAACAGGAGGACGTATGCGCCTGGCACTGGTATCCGACATCCACGGCAATCTGGCCGCCCTGGAGGCCGTCATGCAAGACATCGAACGCCGCCAGGTGCATCAGGTCGTCAACCTGGGCGACACCCTCAGCGGCCCTTTGCTGCCCATGGAGACCGCCCAGCGCCTGAGCACGCTGCCCTGGCTGCATGTCGCGGGCAACCACGAGCGGCAGGTCCTGCACCTGCCCTTGCCGCGCCAGAACCCGTCGGACGCCTACACCAGCGGCCAACTGGCCGAGACTGACAAGGCCTGGCTGGCCAGCCACGCGGACCCCTGCGACCCCCGACTGCATCAAGCGACGATGTGGCCCGACCGGCTGGGCAGCGATGTGGCCCTGTGCCACGGCAGCCCGCGCAGCGACATCGAGTACCTGCTGGAAACGCCGGTGGGGGAAGAGGCCCGCTTGGCCACGCCGGCCGAAATAGAGGAACGGCTCGATGGGCGCATTCCGCCGCACATCGGTCTGCTCGCCTGCGGGCACACCCATGTGCCCCGGTCCGTGGAGCTCGCCGGCTTGTTGATCGTCAACCCCGGCAGCGTGGGCCTGCCCGCCTACGACGACGACCACCCGTACCCGCTGTCGCGTTACCACCGCATCGAAACCGGCAGCCCGCACGCACGGTATGCGGTGGTCGAGAAACACAACGGGCGCTGGATCTGCGACCTGATCAGCGTGCCGTACGACCACGAGTCCATGGCCTTGTTGGCCGATCAACGGGACCGCCCCGACTGGGCATACGCCCTGCGCACGGGCCACATGCCACGCGGTTGATCGAAGAAAAATAGTGTGAAGCGCGCCGTTACGCCGGATTCTGTGCACCGGGGTTTCCCCCGGTGTGACCGCCATTCATCTGGGCCGATGGTCGCCCAATCGGCTCGGTGCTACCTACCCGCCAGCTCCGCGGAACCACGTCAACGCTGGCCTATTTGGTATTGCTGCGCGTAGAGATTGCCCGTTTCACCCACCTTGGTTGCTCGTAGCTTCGGCTTTCGCCTACGCTGCGGCACCCCAGGTGACTCGTCTCTGTTGCTCTGATCCTCACCTTAGGGTCATCCGGGCGAACCCTTCTGGCTTGTCGGTGGAGAGGTGTTACCTCCTACGCTGTCCTGTGCAGTCCGGACGTTCCTCCAGCACTCCCTTTCGGGTTCCCTTGCGGGCTGTGCCAGCGACGGCCTGGCGCGCTTCACCGGCGGATTATCCCGCACTCAGCCACTCAGACCAGGCGGCGGATCTTGCGGTGGCGCCAGACGCCCCGGTAGTACGCCGTCTGCAGGCCCAGCATGGCCACATAGGCCACCGGGAACGCGATCCAGATGCCTTCCAGCCCCAGGCGGGCGTTCAGCGCGTAGGCCACCGGCAGCTGCACGCCCAGGATGCAGAACACCGAAATGGCCATGGGCACCAGGACGTCTCCGCTGGCGCGCATGACGCCACCGATCACGGCCTGGAAGCCGAACACCAGGATGCTCCAGAGCATCAGGTGCAGCAGGTGCTCGGCCTGCTCCAGCACCGGCGCCTGCGTGAGGAACAGGCCCAACACCGTGTGCGAGAGGGCGTAGCCCAGCAGCACCAGGCCGCCGATGAGCACGGCGTTGAGCCACAGGCCCGTGCCCAGGATCGCACCCAGCCGCTCGACCCGGCCCGCGCCGATGGTCTGCGCCGCCAGGATCGAGGCCGTGATCGCGATCGAGAGCGCGGGAAACTGCACGTAGTTGACGATCTGCGTGACCGCGCCATAGGCCGCGGTGGCCTGCGAACCGTGGCCGTTGACCAGCGCCAGGATCACCAGCTCCGACAGCGAGATCACCACCATCTGCAGACCCGTGGGCAGGCCAATGCGCAGCACCTTGCCCAGGATGGCGCGGTCCAGCCGCAGGACCTTGAGCAGCTCGCGGTCGGGCGCCAGCACATGGCCCAGGCGGCGCAGGCGCAGCGCCAGAAACACCAGTGCGGCGGCGGTGGAGACGAAGCCGGCCACCGCCGCGCTCTGGATGCCCAGCCGGGGCAGGCCCAGCCAGCCCTGGATGAGCGCCGGCGTCAACACCAGCCCCACGGTGGTGGACAGCAGCAGCGCCAGCAGGGGCGAGACGGTATCGCTCACACCGCGCAGCAGCTGGGTGAGCAGGATGAACACCAGCAGCAGCGGCATGAAGAGCATCATCATCCGCGCGTAGGCCACGGCGTCGGCCAGCACGTCGGCCGGGGTGCCCAGCGCCAGCATGGCTTCGCGGGCGAAGGCGGTGCCCAGCACCGCGGCCACGAGCCCGATGAGCGCGCCCAGCGTGATGGCGGTGCCCGCGATGGCTTTCGCCTTGTGCGGTTCGCGCGCGCCCCAGGCCTGGCCGATCAGCACCGAGGCGCCCGCGCCCAGCCCGATCACCAGCGAGATGAAGAAGAACACGATGGGAAACATGCCCGAGACCGCCGCCAGCGCGTGGGTGCCGAGCATCTGCCCGATGAAGATGCCGTTGAGCGTGCCCGAGAGGCCCTGCAAGATGTTGGACAGCACCATGGGCGCCAGGAACACCAGGTAGACGCGCCACAGCGCGGGGACCCGTGGTGGCACGGCGGACAGCGAAGAGGATTGAGAAGGCGGCATGGTTTTATTTTACCCGGATGAAATCATTTTACCCGGATATATTGTCCAGCGCAAGCGCGCCGGTGGAACGGCGACAATAACGCCCCCGCTGCTTGATAAACACAAGCCACCGCCATGATCCGCATTGCCGAACTCAAACTGCCCCTGGCCGAGGTGCCGGCCGAACACCGCCGCGCCGCCGACGCGCCCACCGAAACCGACGCCGACCGCGAGCCGCCGCCCCACCCGACCGAAGCCCTGACGCGGCTGGCCGCGCAGGCCCTGGGTGTGGACACCGCCGCCATCGCCCACCTGCAGATCTTCAAGCGCAGCTTCGACGCCCGCAAGGCCGACCTGCTCGCCGTCTACATCGTGGACCTGACGCTGGCGGACCCGGCGCAGGAAGCGGCCCTGCTCGCGCAACACGCCGCCAACCCGCACATCCAGCCCACGCCCGACATGGCCTGGCAGCCGCCCGGCCACGCGCCCGCCGGCTGGCCCGCGGACGAGTCCGACCGGCCGGTGGTGGTGGGCCTGGGGCCTTGCGGCCTGTTCACGGCGCTGGCGCTGGCGCAGATGGGCCTGAGGCCGATCGTGCTGGAGCGTGGCAAACCGGTGCGCGAGCGCACCAAGGACACCTGGGGCCTGTGGCGCAAGCGCCAGCTCAACCCCGAGAGCAACGTGCAGTACGGCGAGGGCGGCGCCGGCCTGTTCTCCGACGGCAAGCTCTACAGCCAGATCAAGGACCCGCGTTTCCTCGGCCGCAAGGTGATGCAGGAGTTCGTGGAGGCCGGCGCGCCGCCCGAGATCCTCTACCAGGCCCACCCGCACATCGGCACCTTCAAGCTGGTGAAGGTGGTCGAGGCCATGCGCGACAAGATCGTCGCGCTCGGGGGCGAGATCCGTTTCCAGCACCAGGTCTGCGGCCTCACGCTGGCGCCCGACGGCGACGGCCAGCGCATCGCGGCGCTGCGGGTGCGCCGGCTCGACAGCGGTGACACGCTGGAGATGCCGGTGCGGCGCGTGGTGCTGGCCCTGGGCCACAGCTCGCGCGACACCTTCGCGCTGCTGTTGGACGCGGGCGTGTTCCTCGAAGCCAAGCCGTTCTCGGTCGGCTTTCGCATCGAGCACCCGCAAAGCGTGATCGACCGCGCGCGCTGGGGCCGCCACGCCGGCCACCCGCTGCTGGGCGCGGCCGACTACAAGCTGGTGCACCACGCGAAGAACGGCCGCGCGGTCTACAGCTTCTGCATGTGCCCGGGCGGCACCGTGGTGGCCGCCACCAGCGAACCGGGCCGTGTGGTCACCAACGGCATGAGCCAGTATTCGCGCAACGAGCGCAACGCCAACGCGGGCCTGGTGGTGGGCATCGAGCCGGCCGACTTCCCGCAACAGTTTCCGCAAGACACCCCGCTGTGGACCGCCGCCTTCGGCGATGCCGACGGCGCGCGCTACGCCCAGCAGGCCCAGGCGCTGGCGGCGCAGGGCCAGACGCATCCGCTGGCCGGCATCGTGCTGCAGCGCCAGCTCGAAGCCCGGGCCTACGAGCTGGGTGGCGCCACCTACGAGGCGCCCGGCCAGCTGGTGGGCGACTTCGTGACGCAGCGGCCGTCCACGGCGCTGGGCGGCGTGGTGCCCTCGTACAAGCCGGGTGTGAAACTGGGCAACCTCGTCCCCGCCCTGCCCGCCTACGCCATCGAGGCCATGCGCGAAGCCATTCCCGTGTTCGGCCGCAAGATCAAGGGCTACGACATGGCCGACGCCGTGCTCACCGGTGTGGAGACGCGCACCAGTTCGCCGCTGCGCATCACACGCGGCCCCGACCTCCAGAGCCTGAACACGCGCGGCCTGTACCCCGCGGGCGAAGGCGCGGGCTACGCCGGTGGCATCCTCTCGGCCGGGGTGGACGGCCTCAAGGTGGCCGAGGCACTGGCACACGACCTGCTCGGCCTGCAACCAGCCGCCTGAGACCAGGGCCGGGGCAGACACCGGCCGTTACAACTGGCCGGGCAGCTTTACACAGGCCCCAAGTGGGCTTGACACAGGCTGCGCACCATGGAGGCACCTCAACACAGGAGCTCTCCATGACTCTGAACAAGCCCGTCCTGATTCCCGTCCTTGCCGGCCTGATCGGCGTGAGCGCCAGCGGCCTGGCACAAGCCCGGATGGAAAAGGCCCGTGTGCTCAGCAGCACACCCGTGGTCGAGCGCATTGCCGTGCCGCGCGAAGTCTGCCGCGACGAGACCGTCGTGGTGCCCGGGCGCAAGACGGGCGCTGGCGCGGTGATCGGCGGCATCGCTGGCGGCGCCATGGGCAACGCGATCGGTGACGGCAACGGCCGCGCCCTGGCCACCGTGATCGGCCTGGTGGGCGGTGCCGTGGTGGGCAACCGCATCGAAGGCCATGGACAACCCAGCACGCAGGTGGTGCGCCAGTGCCAGACCCAGACCCACTACCAGAGCCGCACCGTGGGCTACGACGTGGTCTACCGATACGCCGGCGTCACATACAAGGTGCAGATGCCGGAAGAGCCGGGTCGCTTCGTGCGGGTGAACGTGACGCCGGCCATGGCCAGCCCGTATCCGCGCCACGACGGATACGGCCGCTATCAGCAGCGGCAAGACCTGCAGCCCGTAATGACGCGTGTGGTGAGCGGCTCCCGCGCCTACCAGGCCGAACCGGTCGAGGCGCAGATCGCCTATGAAGAAGACTACCCCCGCCGCTCGGCGGACGACCACTGGGACCGTGAGTGGCGCTGAGCGCCCGGGCATCGGGCCACAAAAAGGGCGACCCTCGGGTCGCCCTTTTTGCATGCTTTCAACGGTTCGGTTTCAGAGTTTTTGCAGCGCGTCGATGCGCTCTTCCATCGGCGGGTGGGTCGAGAACAGTTTGCCCAGGCCACCGGTGATGCCCATGGCCTGCATGGTCTTGGGCAGCTCACCGGGGGTGAGGCCACCCAGGCGGGCCAGGGCGTTGATCATGGGCTGCTTGCGGCCCATCAGGTTGGCGGCACCGGCGTCGGCGCGGAACTCGCGCTGGCGGCTGAACCAGGCCACGATGATGGCGGCCAGGAAACCCAGCACGATGTCCATCACGATGGTGGTGACCATGTAGCCGATGCCGGGGCCGGAGTGGCTGTCGCTGCCGCGGCGCAGGAAGGCGTCCACCGCATAGCCGATCACACGGCTCAGGAACACCACGAAGGTGTTCATCACACCCTGGATCAGCGTCATGGTGACCATGTCGCCGTTGGCCACGTGGGCCACCTCGTGGCCGATCACGGCCTCGACTTCCTCCTTGGTCATGTTCTGCAGCAGGCCGGTGGACACGGCCACCAGGGCCGAGTTCTTGAAGGCGCCGGTGGCGAAGGCGTTGGGCGCGCCCTCGTAGATGGCCACCTCGGGCATGCCGATGCCGGCCTTGCTGGCAAAGTTCTGCACCGTCTGCACGATCCAGGCCTCGTCGGCGGTCTGGGGCTGGTTGATGACCCGCGCGCCGGTGCTGAACTTGGCCATGGGCTTGCTGATGAGCAGCGAAATGATGGCGCCGCCAAAACCGATCACCAGCGAGAACCCGGCCAGCGCCGTCATGTTCAGCCCGTTGGCCGTGAGGAAACGGTCCACGCCCAGGATGCGGGTGGTGATCAACAGCACCGCCATGACGGCAAAGTTGGTCAGGACGAACAGCAGGATGCGTTTCATGAAGTCTCCGAAGGTAGGAAAAACGGCCAGATCATGGTGAGGGTGAACGGGGTGTATTTCAAGCCTGTGGCAGCAGGTAACGCCGTTCCCAGGCACTCACTTCGTTCAGGTAGTGGTCGTGCTCCAGCGCTTTCACCGCCAGATAGCCCCGGACGAAGCGCTCGCCCAGCAGGCGCGGCGCGTGCTCACTGTGCGCCATTTGGTCGTGGGCGGTGGAAAAAGTTCGCGGCAGGCCGCGCGCGAGGTCGTAGCCGTTGCCCTGCACCGGCTCGCTGGGCGGCAGGCGCTCGTCGATCCCCGCCAGCCCGGCGGCCAGCGTGGCGGCCATCGCCAGGTAGGGGTTGGCGTCGGCACCGGCCAGGCGGTTTTCCACCCGGCGGGCCGCGGGCGGGCTGTCGGGCACCCGCAGGCCGGTGGTGCGGTTGTCGTGGCCCCAGGCCACGTTGATCGGCGCCTGGCTGCCCGCCACGTAGCGGCGGTAGGCATTGACCGACGGCGCGTAGATCAGCGCCAGGTCGGGCGTGTAGGCCTGCAGGCCGCCGAGGTAGTGGAAAAAGGCCTCGCTGGCCGAACCGTCGGCCTGGCTGAAGATGTTGCGGCCCTGTGCGTCCACCACGCTCTGGTGCAGGTGCATGGAGCTGCCGGCCTGGCCGCTGATGGGCTTGGCCATGAAGACGGCGTTCAGACCGTGCTGCAGCGCGATCTCGCGCGCCGCCGTCTTGAACAGAAAGGCCTGGTCGGCCACGGCCACCGGGTCGCCGTGCAGCAGGTTGATCTCGTACTGGCTCTGGCCCACCTCGTGCAGCCAGGTGTCGGCGCGGATGCCCAGGCCGTCGATGGCGGCGTGCAAGGCGTCCCAGAACGGCGCCAGCTCGTTGAGCTGGTTCAAGCTGAAGGCCGACTGCCCCACTTCGGGCCGGCCGCCCCGGCCCACCGGGTAGGTCAGGGGCTGGGCCGGGTCGGTCATCGCGGCGGTCAGGTAGAACTCGATCTCGGGTGCGATCACCGGCCTGAGGCCACGCGCCTGGTACCGCGCCACCACCTGCTGGAGCACCGAGCGCGGCGCGAACTCGCACAGGCTGCCGTCGAGCTCATAACAGTCGTGCACCGCCAGATAACGCGGCACGCTGGCCCAGGGCGCGGGCTTGAGCGTGGCCAGATCGGGGACCAGGCGCACGTCCGGGTCGCTGTCCGGGAAGATCGGGTCGTAGCTGTATTCGCCCGTCACGCACTGCATGGGAATGGCCTGGCAGATGCGCAGCTCGCCACCCGCCGCGAAGCTGGCCGCGGGCATGAGCTTGCCGCGCGGGTAGCCCGTGACGTCGGCGAACAGGCACTCCACGTCGCGCACACCGGCGGCCTTGAAATGCGCGGCGAGCTGGGCGCGATCGGCGTCCTGCGCCAGGTTCAGATGGGACCACGAGGGCGAAGCGGGCAAGGTCATGGGGTTGCTGCAAGGGATGGTGTTGCGAGACCGTCGCCGGACGGTGAAGGGGTGTCAGCGAAGGGGGTCAGGTCAGGCGCTCACGCGCGCGGGCCGGAACACGGCGGCATCGGTGTAGAACGCGGGGTCTTCGTTCGCGGGCCACCAGCCGGGCACGCCCAGCACCGGCAGCGGCGTGAAGGGCTTGGTGCCCAGTTCGGCGGCGCTCAGGCGGCCCTCCAGCCAGGCGTCCCAGCCGGCCGTGTCGCCGCCCAGCCCGGTGGGCACGGGCGCACGGTAGACGTGGGCGGTGATGGACTTGTAGGGCGCCACCAGTTTCTCCAGCAGGGCGTGGCCGAACAGGTCCAGCCGCGCCTGCGCCCAGAGCGGCCGCAGGTCGACGAACAGGCGCTGCCAGTCGCGCGCCAGCAGCGCGTCCCAGAGCGCATCGGGTGCCTGCAGCAGCGCGGCGTTTTCGTCGAACAGGGTGAGAGCGTCGCGCACCGGCCCGCGCACCGGGCCTACGCCAGCGGCCTGAATTTCGGCCGCCTGCAGGCGGTTGAGCAGGCGCTTGGTGCGCGGGAAACGCATCCAGCACAGGCCGTTGAAGAAGTCGTGCAGGCCGTCGCGCGTGGGCACGCAGCCGGTGTCGTGGATGAACTGCTCGTAGGCCATGCCGGGGGGCAGATCGGCCTGGGGCACGAAACGCACCGGAGCCGTACCGGCCACGTTGAGCGCCGCGCGGCCACAGTGCCCGGTGACCACCTGCTGCGCCAGGGGTTCGCCCAGCGCCCGGCACGGCGCCAGCCAGGGCGCCCGCCAGTCGATGTGGGCCAGCCCGGGGTTCATCCGGCGCGGGCCGCCTTGCCTTGCCGCTTGTCGCGCACCGCGACCTGGGAGGTGCCTTCGTGGGCCAGCTCGAACAGCTGCGAAGCCGCCAGCAGTTTGGTCAACGTGGAGTAGCCGTAGTTGCGGGAGTCGAACGAGGCCTGGTTGCCGATCTGCTGCCCCACCGCGCCCACGCGCGCCCAGCCGGTTTCGTCGGCCGCCGCCTGCACCGCGTTGCGCAGCAGCCCGACCAGCCGGGCGTCCTGCTTGAGCTGGGCCGTGGGCACCCGCAGCGGCGCCACCGGCACCGCCTCGTCCGTCTCGGCGGCCACGTCGGTGCCGAGTTTGTCGAGGTAGAGGAAACGCGAGCAGGCGTTCACGAAGGGCTCGGGCGTCTTTTGCGCACCGAACCCGTACACCGCGGCGCCTTTGGCACGCAAGTGCATCACCAGCGGGGTGAAGTCGGCGTCCGAGGACACGATGCCAAAGGCGTCGGGGCGGTCGGTGTAGAGCAGTTCCAGCGCGTCGATCACCATCGCCATGTCGCTGGCGTTCTTGCCCTTGGAGTAGTCGAACTGCTGCATGGGCCGGATCGCGTGTTCGTGCAGCTTCTCTTCCCAGCCTTTGAGTTCGCTCTTCTTCCAGTTGCCGTAGGCGCGCCGCACATTGGTCACGCCGAAGGTGGAGAGCTCGGTCAGGATCACGTCGATCTTGGCCGCGGGCGAGTTGTCGGCATCGATCAGCAAGGCGATGTGCGGTTCGGCGCGCAGCGCCTCGCGCGCGCTCACACCAGCCTCCAGGGCAGGGCCTCGCCCGAGCGCAGCGGCTTGAGCTCGGCTTCGCCGAAGGCGAAGCTCTCGGGCGGCGTCCAGTTCTCGCGCTTCAGGGTGATGGTGCCTGTGTTGCGCGGCAGGCCGTAGAACGCCGGGCCGTGGAAGCTGGCGAAGGCTTCGAGCTGGTGGAGCGCACCGGCGTTGTCGAAGGCTTCGGCGTACATCTCGATGGCGGCGTGCGCGGTGTAACAGCCGGCGCAGCCGGTGGCGTGTTCTTTCAGGTGGGCCGGGTGGGGGGCGCTGTCGGTGCCCAGGAAGAAGCGGTCGCTGCCGCTGGTGGCCGCGGCCAGCAGGGCCAGGCGGTGGGTTTCGCGCTTCAGGACCGGCAGGCAGTAGTAGTGCGGGCGGATGCCGCCGGTGAAGATGGCGTTGCGGTTGAACAGCAGGTGGTGCGCGGTGAGCGTGGCGGCGGTGAAGCGGCCGGCTTCGGCCACGTACTGCGCGGCTTCCTTCGTGGTGATGTGTTCCATCACGATCTTGAGTTCGGGGAAGTCGCGGCGCAGCGGGATCAGTTGCTGGTCGATGAACACGGCTTCGCGGTCGAACAGATCGATCTCGGGGCTGGTGACTTCGCCGTGCACCAGCAGCGGCATGCCGGCGCGCTGCATGGCTTCCAGCGTGGGGTAGGTCTTGCGGATGTCGGTCACGCCGGCGTCGCTGTTGGTGGTGGCGCCGGCCGGGTAGAGCTTGACGGCGACCACGCCGGCGTCTTTGGCGCGGGCGATTTCGTCGGGCGGCAGCTTGTCGGTGAGGTACAGCGTCATCAGTGGCTCGAAGGCCATGCCCTCGGGCACAGCGGCGCGGATGCGCTCGGCATAGGCCAGGGCCTGCGCCGCGGTGGTCACCGGCGGCTTGAGGTTGGGCATGATGATCGCGCGGCCGAACTGGGCCGCCGTGTGCGGCACCACGGTGCGCAGCGCCTCACCGTCGCGCACGTGCAGGTGCCAGTCGTCCGGGCGGGTGAGGGTCAGGGTGGCGGTGGGGGCTGTGGCGTTCATGCCCCGATTGTCTCAAACCGAGGGGCGGACCAGGGTTTCGCTCAGGCGGTTCCAGAACTGCTGCACCGCCCGTTTGCCCTTCTGCGGGTCGAGCGTGCGGGCGCGGTAGAGGCGGATGTCCAGCTCGGTCTCCAGCCCGCCGCCGGCGGACACCAGTTTTTTCGCCCGCACTTCCTTGCGCACCGCGCTGGAGGGTAGAAAGGCGATGCCGTGGCCTTCCAGCGCCATCGCCTTGAGGCCCTCGGCCATGTCGGTTTCATAGACCCGGTCCAGGTGCACCGGGGTCTTGCTCTGCTTGAGCATCTGGTCCACCGCCCGGCCGAGGTAGGCGCCCGGCGCGTAGGCCAGGTAGGGCTGGGGCTGCCCCACGGTGCCCGGCAGGGCATAGAGCGGCCCGCCCTGTTCGTTGGGCCGCACGTAGGGCGCGAGCAGTTCGCGCCCCAGGGGCAGCATTTCGTAGCGCTCGGCGTCGAGCTGGAGCGGCTGCGCCAGGTGGTCGTAGGCGATCAGCAGGTCGCAGCTGCCCTCCACCAGGCGCATCACCGCGTCGTGCACGTTGAGCGCGATCAGGCGGCTCTTGATCGGCCCGCAGGTTTCGCGCAGGCCCGACAGCCAGGAGGGGAAGAAGGTGAAGGCCAGGGTGTGCGGCACGGCGAACTCGATCACGTCCTGCGCCGCCGCGGTGTGGGCGCGCAGCATGGCGCGCGTGCTCTGCAGCGCCTGCAACATCTCCAGCGACTGCTCGTACAGGGTCTTGCCCGCGGGCGTGAGGCGCGTGGGGTACGAGGAGCGGTCCACCAGATCGGTGCCGGCCCAGGCCTCGAGCGACTGGATACGGCGCGAGAACGCGGGCTGGGTGACGTGGCGCAGCTGCGCCGAACGGCTGAAGCTGCGGGTTTCAGCCAGGCTCACAAAGTCTTCCAGCCACTTGGTTTCCATGGCGGCGGATTATGCGCGCCCGTCAAAAACGGTGCTTTTTGGCGCTTTGCCGACACGGGCATCCGTTACGATAGCAAAACCTAGGGTTAACCCTAACACCACCCCATGACCCAGAATCCGCCCCCCATCAGCCCGTCCCGCATCGCCCACGCCGGCCTGCGCCAGAAGATCATGTCGGCCGAGGCGGCCGCCGCCCTCATCCAGCACGGCGACCACGTCGGCATGAGCGGTTTCACCGGCGCCGGCTACCCGAAAGCGATTCCGCTGGCGCTGGCCCGCCACATCCAGGCGCACCACGACGCCGGCAAAGCCTTCCGCATCGGCGTCTGGACCGGCGCCTCCACCGCGCCCGAGCTGGACGGCGCGCTCGCCAAGGTCGGCGGCATGGACATGCGCCTGCCCTACCAGTCCGACCCGACCTGCCGCGCGCGCATCAACGACGGTGAGATGGCCTACATCGACATTCACCTCTCGCACGTGGCGCAGTACGTGTGGTTCGGTTTTCTCGGCCAGCTCAACGTGGCGGTGATCGAGGTCGCGGGCATCCTGGAAGACGGCCGCCTGATCCCGGCCACCTCGGTGGGCAACAACAAGACCTGGCTGGACCAGGCCGACAAGGTGATTCTGGAAGTCAACCACGGCCACTCGCTCGGCCTGGAAGGCATGCACGACATCTACTACGGCACCGAGCGCCCGCCGCACCGCAAGCCGATCCCGATGACGCACGCGGGCGAGCGCATCGGCGAGCCCTACCTGCGCTGCGACCCGGGCAAGATCGTCGCCATCGTCGAGACGCATCTGCCCGACCGCGACACCCGCTTCTCGGCGCCCGACGAGGCTTCGAAGCGCATCGCCGGCCACCTGATGGCCTTCCTGCAGGACGAAGTGAAGCAAGGCCGGCTGCCGCCCGAGCTGCTGCCGCTGCAGTCGGGCGTGGGCAACATCGCCAATGCGGTGATGGAGAGCCTGAACGAGGGCCCGTTCAACGACCTGCAGGGCTACACCGAGGTGCTGCAGGACGGCATGCTGGCCCTGCTCAAGTCCGGCAAGATGCGCATGGCCTCGTCCACCGCCATCTCGCTCTCGGCGCCGGTGATGCAGGAATTCGTGGAGAACCTGGACTTTTACCGCGAGCGCATCGTGCTGCGGCCACAGGAGATCAGCAACCACCCCGAGGTGATCCGCCGCCTGGGGCTGATCGCCATGAACGGCATGATCGAGGCCGACCTCTACGGCAACGTGAACTCCACCCACGTGATGGGCACGCGCATCATGAACGGCATTGGCGGCTCGGGCGACTTCGCGCGCAACGCCTACCTCTCGGTGTTCATGACGCCGTCCACCGCCAAGGGCGGCAGCATCAGCTGCATCGTGCCCATGGTCAGCCACGTGGACCACACCGAACACGACGTGCAGATCATCGTGACCGAACAAGGCCTGGCCGACCTGCGCGGCCTTTCGCCGCGCCAGCGCTCACGCCTGATCATCGAGCGCTGCGCCCACCCGGACTTCAGGCCCGCGTTGCTGGACTACGTGGAACGCAGCGAGGCCAACGCCCGCGCCGGGCACGGCGGCCTGCACACGCCGCATCTGCTGGACGAGGCGCTGTCCTGGCACAGCCGGTATGAGCGGACGGGGAAGATGCTGGCGGTCTGAGAGCCCCCCTCACCCCAATCCTCTCCCGCCAGCGGGAGAGGGAGTGAAAGCACGGCTGCCGCGCCGGACCCGGCGCGTCACGAAAGCCCACAAACCAATGGCGACGCGGGATCAGTCCGTCCCGGACTGCTGCAACGCCCACATCCCCGCATAGACCCCGCCGAGGGCGATGAGCCGGGCGTGCGTGCCGCGCTCCACGATCTCGCCGTTCACCAGCACCAGGATCTCGTGCGCGTCCACCACCGTGGACAGCCGGTGCGCGATCACCAGCGTGGTCTTGTTGCGCGCGGCGCTCTTCAGTTCGGCCTGGATCGCACGCTCGTTGGCCGAGTCCAGTGCCGAGGTGGCCTCGTCGAAAATCACGATGGGCGGGTTCTTCAGCAGCGTGCGCGCAATCGCCACGCGCTGCTTTTCGCCGCCCGAGAGCTTCAGGCCACGCTCGCCGACCATGGTGGCGTAACCCAGCGGCAGGCGCTGGATGAAGCTGTGGATGTGCGCGGCCTGGGCGGCCGCCACCGCCGCGTCGTGGCCCGCGTCGGGCCGGCCGTAGAGGATGTTGTATTCGATGGTGTCGTTGAACAGCACCGTGTCCTGCGGCACGATGCCGATGGCCTGGCGCACGCTGGACTGCGTCACCTGCCGGATGTCCTGACCGTCGATGGTGATGCGGCCACCGCCGTGCGGCCCCCCCGCCTCGTGGTTCGTCACGTCGTAGAAGCGGTACAACAGCCGCGCCAGCGTGCTCTTGCCCGAGCCCGACGGCCCGACCACGGCCACCGTCTTGCCGGCCGGGATCTCGAAGCTGATGCCGTGCAGGATCTCGCGCGCCGGCTCGTACGAGAAGCGCACGTTCTCGAACTTCACCGACGGCGCACCGGCGAGCTGCAACGCCTGGGCGTCCGGCTCGTCGGCGATCTCGCGCTCTTTCTCCAGCAGCACGAACATCTTGTCCAGGTCGGTCAGGCTCTGCTTGATCTCGCGGTAGAGCACGCCCAGGAAACCCAGCGGGATGTAGAGCTGGATCATGAAAGCGTTGACCATGACCAGATCGCCCAGCGTCATGTGCCCTTCGGCCACGCCCTGGGTGGCGCGCCAGAGCATGAGCACCAGCGCGATGGCGATCACCAACTGCTGCCCAGCGTTGAGCAGCGACAGCGTGGTCTGGCTCTTGATGCGGGCGCGGCGCAGCTTCTCCAGCGCCTCGTCGTAGCGGCTCGCCTCGAAAGCCTCGTTGTTGAAGTATTTGACGGTCTCGTAGTTCAGCAGCGAGTCGATGGCGCGCGTCTGGCTCACCGACTCCAGCTCGTTCATCTGGCGCCGGAACTTCGTGCGCCACTCGGTCACGGTCACGGTGAAGGTGACATACAGCACCAGCGCCACCAGGGTGATCCAGACATAACCCATGTCGAACTTGGTGCCCAGCAGCGCGAGCACCATCACCACCTCGATCAGCGTGGGAAAGATGCTGTAGAGCGAGTACGAAATGAGCGACTGCACGCCGCGCGTGCCGCGCTCGATGTCGCGCGTCATGCCGCCGGTCTGGCGCTCCAGGTGAAAGCGCAGGGACAGCGCATGCAGGTGGCCGAACACCTGCAGCGCGATGCTGCGCGTGGCGCCTTCGGTGGCCTTGGCGAACACCAGCTCGCGCAGTTCGGTGAACAGCGTGGTGGACAGGCGCAGCCCGCCGTAGGCCAACAGCAGGCCCAGCGGCACCACCAGCATCGACTCCACGCTGCCCGGCCGGATGGTCATCGCGTCCACCAGCTCCTTGAGCAGCAGCGGCACGCTCACGTTGGCCACCTTGGCGCCCACCATGAAGCCCAGCGCCAGCACGACGCGCCATTTGTACTGCCACAGATAGGGCAGCAGGCGCGCCAGCGTGGCCCAATCGGAACGGCGCGCTGCGGGCGCGCCCGCAGGGGGCGCGCTGGCCGGCAGGGGAATGGTGGCTTGGGAGGAATGGGCGTGGCGCATGCGGGACAATCGGACAACTATCCGGAGATTGTGCCCATGTCCAGCGAATCAAGCCCCCGCCCACAAACCCCCCTGCCCCAAGACCGCGAACTGGTGCTCAAGGTGATTCCCATGCCGGCCGACACCAATGGCAACGGCGACATCTTCGGCGGCTGGGTCATGGCCCAGGTCGACCTGGCCGGCGCCGTGCTGCCGGCGCGCTACGTGCGTGGCCGCATGGCGACCGTCGCGGTGAACCAGTTCATCTTCAAGCAGCCGGTGCGCGTGGGCGACATCCTGAGCTTCTTCTCGCACGTCACGCGCGTGGGCAACACGTCCATCACGGTGCAGGTGGAGGTGTTCGCCGAACGTTTCTCGGCCCAGGGCCAGTACGTGAAAGTGACCGAGGCCAGCCTGACCTATGTGGCGATCGACAACGACGGCCGGCCGCGGCCGATTCCCAGGGATGGGCTGAACATCCCGGGGCTGGTGGGCTGACCACACCCCGGTCGGCGCGATCTGCAAGCCCCACCGAAAACCGTCATTTCTTCTTTAAAACTACCATTTAAATAAACTATACATACACTGATAGCCTATTTTTGTTAGCATTCAGTGCATGAAGGTATCTAAAGAAGAGCTCATTGCGGTCCTGTCCCAGTTCAACCCCTGGTGGCGCGATGAAAGCATTGCCGACCTGCCGGGCTGGCGCCGCGCCGCCTACCGGGAACTCAGTGTCTGGATGAACAACCCACCCGCGCCACGCGCGGTGCTGCTCTCCGGCGCACGCCAGATCGGCAAGACCACCTTGATGCTGCAGGCCGCGGATGCCCTGCTGAAATCCGGTGTACCCGCCTCGAACATCCTGTATGCGACCTTTGACCACCCACTCCTGAAACTGGCGGGTATCGACGCCGTGCTGGACGCATGGCGCGAACGCGAACCCAAAGCCGATGGCCTGGAATACCTGTTCCTGGACGAAGCCCAGTTCATTCGCGACTGGGGCACCTGGGTCAAGCACCAGGTGGACTTTCGCAAAGACCGCCGCATTGCGTTCACGGGCTCGGCCATGCCGCTGGTGGAAGCGGGCCAGGAGTCTGGCGTGGGCCGCTGGCACACGATTCGTCTGACCACGCTCTCGTTTTACGAATACCTGCAGATCAAGAACCTGCAACTGCCGGCGCTGCCGCCGCTCAAGTCGCTGCGCGATCTGTTCGACTGGAACGCGGCCGACTTCTACCGCACCGGCGAAGCCGCCGCGCCCTACGTGGGGCACTTCCACGAATACCTGGTGCGGGGTGGTTTCCCGCAGACCGCGCAGGTCGAGAGCATCACCCAGGCCCAGCGCCTGCTGCGCGAAGACATCATCGACAAGGTCCTGAAGCGCGACATGACCGCGCTCTTCGGCGTGCGCCGCGTGCTCGACCTGGAGCACACCTTCCTCTACCTGTGCATGCACGACGGGGGTCTGCTCGACATGGGTGACCTGTGCGCCAACCTGGAAGTGAAACGCCCCACGGCACAACACTTCATCGAATTGCTGGAAGCCACGCACCTGATCTACAGGTTGCCGCCCTATGGCTATGGCAAAGACGTGCTGCGCGCCCGCTTCAAGGTGTACCTGGCCGACGCCGCCATCGCGCCCGCCGTCATGCTCAAAGGCAAGGCCATTCTGGAAGACCCGGCCGCACTCGGCGTGGCCACTGAGACCGCCGTGTTCAAACACCTGTTTGCGCGCTACTACGCTCAGAACGTGCGCTTCACCTACTGGCGTGGCAGACGGGACCGCGAGGTCGACCTCGTGGCCGAGGTGGACGGTCAGATCATTCCCTTTGAAGTGAAGTACCGCGCCCAGCACACCGGCGCGCGCGAACTCAAGGGTTTGTTCGAACTGTGCGAGCAAAAGAACATCGCCCGCGGCTACGTGGTCACCAAATCGCTGGACGACTTTGGTGTCATGAAGTCAGGGCCATCGAATGAACAGGCCGTCACCCAGATCATGCGCATCCCCGCCCCCTTGCTCTGCTACTGGATGGGCGCGAGCGAGCTGCTGCAATCGCTGGCGCACGAGTGAAGATCCGCCGCCAGCAGCCATTTCCAAATCAGCCCCGCCAGCGCGCACGCCAGGTTTCATAGATGCGCCGGGCCAGCGCCTCGCTGCCCGCCTGGTGCCGGTCGGTGGCGGCGTGCATGCCGGCAGGGTCCTGCACGCTGTCGCGGTGCAGCAGCACCTGGACCGGATAGGCCTGGCCCGGGCGTTCCAGCCAGTCGGCGATCTTGGCCGGCGTGATCTCGATGTGGAACTGCATCGCCAGGTGTTGCCGCAGGGCAAAAGCCTGGTGGGCGCAGGCGGGTGAACCGGCGATCAGTTCGGCCCCGGGCGGCAGCTCGACGAAGCCGTCGTGGTGCCACTGGTAGACCGTGGCCTCGGGTGTGTCGCCGAACCATTCACGCGCGGTCGCACTGCCGTTGTGCCGGATCGGCAGCCAGCCGATCTCGGGCTGCTTCAGCGGCTCGACGCGGCCACCGAACGCCCGCGCCATGAGCTGGCCACCCAGGCAATGGCCGATCACCGGAATGCCCAGCGCATCGGCCTCGCGGATCAGGGCTTCGGCCTGGCGCAGCGAGGGGCGTTCATCGTTGGCGCTCCAGGCGCCGCCCAGCACCGCCAGCCCCTTCAACCCCCGCACCGACGCCGGATAGGCCTCGCCGGCTTCGGCACAGCGCACCTGCCAGCGCACGCCCTGCCCGTCGAGCCACTGGCCAAGATAACCTGGGCCGTCTTCGTCCAGGTGCTGCAGCACCAGCACCTCGGTGCCGTCGTTCGGGGGAGCGTTCATGGTGCCGATGATGGGCTGGCAAGGGCTTGTGTGGGGGACCAATTGGGTGTGAATGGCGGGGGCCGCCGACGGATGGATCGTTGTGCCGCTCCCGACCAAGCCCGTTCATGGGCTGCGAGGGACGAAGGTTTGCCGATTCCCTTTGCGCCCGAACCAGCCCCGCACACGGCGTTCCACGCCGGCCACATAGGTGAATGCAACAGGCACCACCAGCAGACTCAGCGCCATCGATGTGACGAGCCCGCCGATGACCGCCACCGCCATCGGCTGGCGAAAGCTCGCATCGGCCCCCAGCCCTATCGCGATCGGGGCCATGCCGGCCACCATGGCGATGGTGGTCATCACGATCGGCCTGGCGCGTTTGTGGCAAGCGTCCAGCAGCGCATCCTGCACGGACAGTCCACGTTCTCGAATGCCAAGAACGGCGTACTCCACCAGCAGGATGGAGTTCTTCGTGACGATGCCCATCAGCATGACCAGACCGATGAGTGAGGGAAGACTCAACATGCTGCCGGTCGCCAGCAGCGCGACGAACGCGCCACCGAGCGACAGCGGCACTGCCGAGAGGATGGTCAGCGGTTGAAAGAAATCGTGGAACAGCAGCACGAGCACTCCATAGACGCAGAACAAGCCCACGACAATCGCCAGGCCGAACCCGCCCATCAGCTCCGCCATGATCTCCGCATCCCCCGTCTCGACCAACTCGACACTGGCGGGCATCAAGGCCACGGCGGGCAAGGCCTTGGCCGCTTCGAGCGCCGCGCCCAGCGACATGCCGCCGAGATCGGCGGTGACCGTGGCGTAACGCCGCCGGTCGTAGCGCTCGATCTCGGACGGACCGCTTTCCACGGACAGCTGCGCGACGCTGGCCAGCGGCACGAGGCCGTCTCGTCCAGGCACGCGCAAAGCGTTGATGGCGTCCAGGTCCTGGCGATCGGCGTCCGCAACGCGCACGAGGATGCCCAGTTGGCGGCGATCCAGATCGAGCTTCGCCAGTCGGGCATCGAAATCACCGGTGGTGGCGATGCGCGCCGTTTCTGCGATGGCTGATGTGGTCACACCGTGCATCGCCGCTTGCTGAACGTCCGGACGAACCACAATCTCCGGTCGCTCCAGCGTCGCCGTGGACGTCACGTTGCCCAGCCCGTGGATGGTTCTCAATTGGCGCTCCAACGCTCTGGCGGTGGTTTTCAGCGCCTCAGGAGCGTCGCTGGCCAGGATCAAGGACATCTTCTTGCCAGGTCCCCCGGCACCGAGCGAAAAGCGGGCACCGGGAACATCGGCCAGCGCCTCGCGCACGCGGGTCTCGATGACCGTCTGATCGGGTCGCTCGCCACGTGGTCCCAGGACCAGCGTCAGGGTGGCGCGACGCACGTTCGCGGCTTGTTCCGCCCCTCCGCCCACGCTGGTCATCACCCGCTTGATGCCCGGGATGTCCAGCAAGGCCACGCGTGCCGTTTCCGCCACCGCAACAGTGCCGTCGATGCCGCTGCCAGGAGGCAACTCGATGCTGACATTGCTGTACCCACTGTTGGGCGGAGGAATCAGACCCTTGTCCATCAGCGGAATCAGCGCGAGCGACGCCGCAAAGATCGCCATGCAGGCCACGAGCGTGGTGCGACGGTGGGCCAGGCACCATCTGGCCCACGACAGGTAGGTGCGCATCAGTCGCGAGTCGCGCGCGGGCGCCGCTTCCTCGTGGCCTGGTTGGCCATCCTTGAGCAGGTATGCCGCCATCATGGGCGTCAGAAGCCGCGCGACCAGCAAGGAAGACAGCACGGCCACCACAGATGTCCAACCGAATTGCTGGAAGAACCTGCCTGTGATGCCGCCCATCATGGCGGTGGGAAGAAAGACCACGACCAGCGTCATGGTGGTGGCGATGACGGCCGTGGCGATCTCGGTCACCGCATCGCGCACCGCCTGCATGATGGGCTTGCTCATGCGCCGATGCCGCTCGATGTTCTCGATCTCGACGATCGCATCATCGACCAGGATGCCGACGATCACGGCCAGCGCCAGCAGCGTGAGCGTGTTGAGCGAGTAGCCCAGAAAGTGCATGGCGGCGAACGTCGGAAGGATCGACAAAGGCAGCGCCGATGCCGAGATCACCGTGGCACGCCAGTCCCTCAGAAACCACCAGACGACCAGCATCGCCAGCAGCGCGCCTTCGTACAACATGCGCATGGAACCATCGAACTGCTCACGTGTGCCCTCGATCGAGCCGGCGACCTTGGTGAATGCCAGCGAGCCATGGGTGGCATGGAGTCGACTCACTGCGGCCTCCACGCTCTCGGCGACTTGCACCTCATCGAATCCGGCCGCACGGTAGATCCTGAACCCGACGACCGGTTTCCCGTCGAGCAGGGCGATCTGCATGCGTTCGGCATGGGTGTCCACCACCTCCCCGACTTGGTCCAGGCCGACACGCCGCCCATCGCTGGTCACGATGGGCAGGCTGCGCAGCGCGTCGGCCTGTGCGACTGTGGCGGTCGTGCGCAGCGCCTGTTCACCTTTGCCCAGCTGGGCGCGCCCTCCCGAGGCCTCCTGCTGGACCGCGCGCAGGGCCTTCGACACATCGACGGCCGTGGTCCCCAGGGACGTGAGCCGGACCGGATCCACTTCCACGCGCACCTGTCGCTGCACCCCGCCCGTTCTCTCGAACCGCCCGATGCCGGGCACACTCATCACGGCCTTGCTGACAACGTCGTCGACGAACCACGACAGCGCCTCCTCATCCATTCGGGGGGACGACACGGCATAGATCAACAGAGGATCGCTCCCCGCGCGCACGGCACTGACCGTGGGCTGCAACAGATCACTCGGCAGATCGGAGCGCACGCGGTCGACCGCGTCCTTGGTCTCGATCAGGGCGTCCGAGACGCCTTTGTCAAGAACGAATTCAACCCGGATCTGGACCTGACCGTCGGTGATCGAGGTCTTGATGTGCTTGAGGCCGGAGAGCGTCGCCAGGGAGTTTTCGACCTTGCGTGCGACCTCCGTTTCGAGTTGGACGGGTGCCGCGCCGGGCTGACTCAGACTGACCGTGACGGTCGGCACGTCCATGTCCGGCAGATTGGCGACCGGGAGTTGCTGAAAGCTGTGGAGCCCGACCAGTGTCAGGAAGATGAACAACAGAATGGCGGGTGCCGGGTTTCGAATGGACCACGTGGCGAAGTTCATGACCGGCCCTTCCCCTTGGCCGATTCGCCCGCCGCCGGAACGGCACGGACGGTGTCCCCCTCATTGAAGAAGCCGGCCCCTTGCGTGATCACCCGTTCACCAGCCTCCAGACCGGACAGGATCTCAGCCATGACACCACGACGGCGCCCGACCTCGACACGGCGCTCCTGCACCCGGCTGTCATCGGTCAGGGTCATCACGTAGCTGCGACCGTCGCGAAGCACGATGCTGTTGGCCGGGACGATGACCGCGCGACTCTCCGCCAATTCCACGACGCCTTGGGCATACATGCCGGCGCGCGCGTGGCTACCGGCATCGATGTCGGCCAGCACGATCCCCAAACGGTTTTGCGCTTGCAGCGTCGGCGCCACCTGGCGAACGGTGGCCGTGGCGGAACCGCTGCCCGGCAAGGCGAGCCGGACCCGCTGACCCTGCCGGACGTGCCCCAGCTGCTCCGCGGTCAGCTCGCCTCGCCACTCCAGGCGGTCTTTCCTGATGAGGCGAAAGAGTTCCTGCCCGGACGTGGCCACAGAACCGAGGGTGGCGCTGCGCGCGCTGACGACGCCGTTGTCCGGCGCGACCACGTCGGCCTGGCGAATCTGCAGCTGAACGGATTGCAGCTGCGCCTTGGCAACGTCCGCTTGCGTCACATGCTGCAGGAGCTCCTGCTCGCTGATGCCACCGGTTCCTTCGAGTTGAAGGGCGCGCCCGCGGTTGGCCTCGGCCTGTCGCCACTGGGCCTGTAGCCGAGCCTGTTCGATTTCCAGCGCTGCGCGGTCAAAGCGTGCCAGGAGTTGGCCACGCCGGACACGGTCGCCGATATCGGCCTTGATCTCGGCCAGTCGCAGGCCTGCGACCTGGGCGCCGATCGACGCCTCCTGCCAGGGAGCGATGGGTCCCATCGCCTGCAACGCAACCGGCCAGCGGACTTCCGCGGCCGGGGCCACGTTGGCCACCATCGCGGTTGCAGGCGGTGGCGCCTGGGTTGCTTCGGGTTTGGTTGCGGTATGAGCAGAGAAGAAGGTGAGACCGCCAGCGACAACCGCGGTGGCCAGAATGGCTGCGATCATGCGGCTTCGCCGGGTGCTGCTCGACGTTTCGGATCGGGGTTCATTCATGGGGTGGTTCCTGGACAGATAGGGTGACGGCTCCGCCGGTGGCCTTGACCAATGCCACCCATGAGTGCGCCTGGTCGCGCCGTGCGGTGATGAGGGCGTCCTGCATAGAAGTCAGTTGCCGTCGGTTGTCTTCGAGTTCGAGCTGGCTGATGGCACCGGCGCGCCACCGCGCCTGCGAGGTGGCCAGGAGGGCTTGCGCGCCCGCAACGCCTTCGCCGGCCGAACTGGCGCGTGCCTCGGCCGAGACTTGCTCGGCCAGCGCGTTCTCCACTTCCTGCACGGTGGTGCGCAAGGTGCGCTGGAGCACTGCGTGCGCACGGCGGTAACGGGCCTCGGCGGCGCTCACGTTGGCCGCGCCGGCGCCACCGTCGAACAAAGTGCCGGACAGCGTGGGTCCGACCGACCAGGTGGTCAGATGCTGGCCGACACCGCCCACACGCAACCACTGGCCGGTCAGCAGTGCCGCGACATCCAGACGGGGCAGGCGTTCGGCCCGGGCCACACCGATGTCCGCCCAGGCGGCCTGCGCCTCCCGCTGGGCAGAGAGGATCGCCGGATGCCGGCTGAGGACTTCAGCGGGAAGCTCGGCCGCAGCGCCCGGCACCGTGGGCACGAATCCCAGCGTCGGGTCGGTCAGCGTCTTTTCGTCGCTGGGTGCGGTGAGGGCCCGGATGGTGCTGCTGTCCTGGCCCGCCAGCGCGACCAGGGCATTCGTTTGGAGCGCGCACTGCTCCTGCCGGCTGAACCAGGTGGTGCGTGCCGACGCCAACCCGATGCGCTCGCGCGTCTCGTCAGCCGCCGTGGCGAACCCTGCGGCCCATCGGCGTCGCGTCAGCGCCAGGCTGCGCTCTCGGGATGCGATGTCCGCGGTCAACACGGACTGAGCGCTTTGACAGGCGCGCAAGGCGAGCACTCCACTGGCGACGTCGGCCGCAAGACTCAGGCGAATCGCCGCCGCGTCGAGCGTGCGGGCGTCGATCCGGCTGCGGGCGGCCTCGACCGACTGGCGTATTCGCCCGAAGAGATCGACCTCCCAGCTGAAGCTCAGGCCCGGCGAGACCGCCGTGACCAGCAGCGTCGGTTCCGTCGCCGCGCTGGAGGTGTTCTGTTGCCGGGCACGGATGACGTCTGCACTCGCGCCAACCGTCGGCGTGGATTGCGCCGCATTCGCACGCAACAGGGCTTGTGCTTCGTCAACGCGGGCGACGGCCTCTGCCAGCGTCGGACCATCGGCAAGCGCCACCTCCACGAGACGGTCGATCGCGGGGTCGTGCAATTCGGACCACCACCGTTCGGTCGGCGAGCGTCCGGGGACATCCACGGTCCCCGCTCCAACAGACCACGCCGCGGGCGCCACGCCGTGCCGGTTCGGTGACTTGTACGCCCCCTGAAGCGCGCAGCCACTGGATGCGAGGACTGCGGTGGCCAGGAACAGCGCCAAAGGCGGGGGCCCGCAACGGGATCGGTGATTCTCAGACATCTCGGGATGAAGGAAAAGAATCTTGACCATGACAAAACGAAACGGTATAGTTTCGAAAAACATAACGATACCTCAAAGTATCGTATTGAATCAAGCCGCATTGCAAAGAGCCTTTTGCAGTGCGGACCCACACAGCAGCAGGAGCATTGAAATGGTCAGAGTGAAAACAGAAGCCCGCCGCGAGGCCATCCTGGCCGCGGCGAAGGAAGTCTTCCAGGAAGTCAGCTTTGACCGCGCGTCGATGGACGAAATCGCTGCGCGCGTCGGGAGTTCAAAGGCGACGCTGTATCGCTACTTCGACACCAAGGAAGCCTTGTTCCAGGAACTCATCAGCCGGATGGCCAATGAGTTTGGTGGCGACGCGATGTCTTTTCTGTACAAGAGCATCGGCGCGAGCGCGGGAGCGGAGCTGCCCAAAGAGGCCATGGACGTCATCTCGCTGCTCGACCCCACCCGCGACATCGAGCAGACCCTCAAGGCATTCGGGCGGCATGCCCTGACGCACTTCCACACCCCCCAGCGCTTCGCGGCTGCCCGCATGGTGATCGCAGCGGCGGCCAAGCCCGACATCGGCCGGATGTTCTACGAACAAGGACCGGTGCGGGCCATGAAGCTCACGGAGGGCTACTTCGGCAGCCTCATCGCCTCCGGTCAGCTCCGCCAGGCAGACCCCGTCGTGGTCGCGCGCCATTTCCGTGGACTGCTGCAGTCCGAGGTGCATGAAGCCGGCCTGTTCAACGTCAGAACCACATTGGAAGAAGCACACATCGCAGAGGTCGTCGACCGCGCGGTGGACGTCTTTCTTCGGGCCTATCGATCCCCTTCGGCCGCCTGAACGGCGGCTGCTTTTACCACCACTCTTGAATGAAAAGGCACATCATGAATCGCTTCTTCCACACCACGGCGACCGTGCGCACCACGCGCGCAGCGGCGACAACGCTGGGCGTCATCCTGTGCGGGTCGTCCGTGGCCATGGCCCAGAGCACCCCAAGCGCAAGCGGCTCCGAGTCGCAGTGGTCGCTGGGCCTGGGTGCCGCCAGCGTGCAGAAGGCCTATCGCGACATCGACAGGGACAACACTCCCCTGCCCATTCTCAACTTTGAAAACAAGTGGGTCAGCGTTGGTGTCCCCCGGGTGGATGTCAAGCTGTACACCTCCCCCGCCCTGTCCTTCCGGCTGAGGGCGCGCTACGCGGGCGACGGATACGAGAGCGAAGACTCCCCTTATCTCGCTGGCATGGATGAACGCAAGGGCAGCGTCTGGGCCGGTGGCGCGGCGATCTGGAAAAACGACATCGCGAACGTCTCCGCCGAACTGCTGGGCGACGCTTCGGGCAACAGCAAGGGTTCGCGCTTCAAGCTCCAGGTGGATCACCGCTTTGGGATGGGATCGTTCGGGATCACCCCCCGCCTGGGCGCGGAGTTCTACGACCGCAAGTATGTCGAGTACTACTACGGCGTGAAGGCTTCGGAGGCGACCGCGACGCGCAGCGCCTACCAGGGCGACTCCAGCACCGGCGTGGAGGCAGGACTTCGCGTCGACTACAGCCCTGCGCGCCAACACACCGTGTTCCTCGACCTCGGCGTCACGGGATATGGCGACGCCATCAAGGACAGCCCGCTGGTTGAGAAGTCCAGCCAGTCGAGGGTCAGCGTCGGATACATCTATCGGTTCTGATCGGCCTCATAGCGCAGAGCCTGGGGCTCCCGACCGGTTCAGAACCGGCCGTGGCGGCCCTGCCCTTGCGCGAAGCGCGTGGCCCCTTCCAGCGCATCGGGGATGCGGGCCTTGCCGCGTTGCCACTCCTGCTGCAGGGCCTCGCCCAGCGGCAGGTCCCACTGGGCGAAAGCGCTCTCGCGGTCGGCGCGCATCGTGGCCTGTGGGAAGGCCGCCAGCTGTTGCGCGAGTGCGATCGCCGCTGCGCGCGCCGTGCCGGTGGGCACCACGCGGTTGGCCAGGCCGATCCGCAGCGCTTCGTCCGCTTCGATCTGGCGACCGGTGAGGATCAGGTCCATGGCGTGGCCCATGCCGATCAGGCGCGGCAGGCGCACCGTGCCACCGTCGATCAGCGGCACGCCGAAGCGCCGGCAATAGACGCCAAAGTAGGCGTCTTCTTCCATCACGCGCAGGTCGCACCAGAGCGCGAGTTCCATGCCGCCGGCCACGGCCGCGCCGCTCACCGCGGCGATCACCGGTTTGGACAGGCGCAGGCGCGACGGGCCCATGGGGCCTAGGGCGCGCGGGTCTTCCGCATCGAAGTCCAGCTGGTCCAGCCCGCCGGACCCGCCCGATGCGGCCAGCCGGGCGCCGTATTGCAAGTCCCAGCCGGCGCAGAAGTGGCCATTGGCACCGTGGAACACCGCGACTTTCGCGTCGGGGTCGTCTTCGAAGGCCAGGAAGGCGGCGTGCAGGGCCAACGCGGTCGGGCTGTCGACGGCGTTGCGCGCTTCGGGGCGGTTCAGGGTGACGACCCAGATGTCGCCCTGTTTTTCGGTGGTGACGGCGGAGGACTTCATTTCAGTCTTTCGAACGGACGGGCGGGCGGACGGGCCCTCACCCCAACCCTCTCCCAGAGGGAGAGGGAGGAACATCGCCCCACCAGCCCACGCGCGGCGTGTCCAGTGCCTCGGCCAACTCGGCCTCCGTCACCTCGATCTCCAGCCGCAGCAGCGCACCCGCCATGGCCTTGCCGAGGTTGTCCAGCCGCAGGTTGCGCGCGCCGCCGCCCTGCAGCGCGCCGCGCAGCACGAATTTCAGCGCCAGGATGTTCGGCAGCGCCCAGGCGTCCACCTCGCCCGGCAGCCAGGGCGCGAAGTGCGCGCGCACGCGAGCGGCCGTGACCTCGCGCTCCAGCAGCCGGTAGCCCGCCAGGTTCCAGGCGAACAGGCCGAAGTCCACCCAGTCGGCCTTGTCGCCGCTGCGTGCGTGGGCGATGCGGGCCAGGGGAATGCGCAAGGTCTTGCTCATGGGGCACCTCCCAACAGGTCTACCTGGATGTTCGGCTCCACCAGCGCGCGCGCAATCAGCGTGGGCCAGATGCCCAGCAGCTCGCTGGTGTTGTGCAGACCGTTGAAGCCGCAGGTGTAGGCGGGGCCGCTCAAGGCCAGCCAGGGAAACAGGCGGCCAAAGCCGTCGGCGGCGGACTTCGCCGGCGTGCGCAGCACCAGCCGCGTCCAGACCTCGTTCATGGCGTTGAGCGCGGCCGCGTCGGGCAGCGGCGCCAGCGCGCCGTGGGCCGAATTCAGGCCCGGGTACTCCACGAACAACTCGTCGTGCGGGATGCACTTGTCCTGCAGCAACTGGCGGATGGTGGCGGTGGCGGCCTGCGCCTTGTCCCAGGCGTCGGGCCACGAGAAGCCCCAGGTCACCTCGGCCTTGTAGCCATCGCGGTAACCCGCCACCACCTTGAGCATCGGCCCCGGCGCCTGGCCGCGCGCGCCGGTCAGGCGCACGCGGTCGTGGCCCTCGTCGTGCAGCACGATGCCGCCCATGTCCAGCACCACGTCGGGCGAGTGGTAGGCGTGCGGGTTGTGCACCTCGTAGAGCAGTTGCTGGCGCACGGTGTCGAAGTTCACCCGCCCGCCGGTGCCGGGCGCCTTGGTGATCAGCGCCGTGCCGTCTTCCCAGACCTCGGCGATGGGATAGCCGATGTGCGCCAGATCGGGGATGGCCTGCCACGCGCCCTGGCTGCCGAAGTTGCCGCCGCTGCCCTGGCCCGAACATTCGAGCAGGTGCCCCACGGTGAGACCCTGCGCGAGGCGGTTCAGGTCTTGCGGCTCGGTGGCGCCGCCGAGCGTCCAGCCCAGGCCGTGCACCAGTGGCCCGAGAAAGAGCGCCGCGTCGGCCACGCGGCCGGTGATCACGATGTCGGCCCCGGCGTCCAGCGCCTGCACGATGGGCGCCGCGCCCAGGTAGGCGTTGCCGAACACCAGCCGCTCGCGCACCTGCGAAACCGACTCGCCGGTGAACAGATGGGTCAGTTCGTCCGACGGGGTCGAAGCGTCCAGCAAACGCGGCAACACGTCGTCGCCGCTCACCACCGCGATGCGCGCCTGCCAGCCCTTGGCGGCGAACGCGGCCAGCACCGCCTGCGCCGCGCCCATCGGGTTCAGGCCACCCGCGTTGCAGACGAAGCGCACACCGCGCTCGCGCATCAGCGGCCACAGGCGCAGCAGCATGGGCACCACGTCGCGCGCGTAGCCCAGCGCCGGGTCGCGCTGGCGGTCTTTCTGCAGGATGGCGAGGGTGAGTTCGGCCAGGTGGTCGCTGGCGATGAACCGCACGCCGCCGCGCTCGATGCTCGCGGCCACGGGCTCCCAGTTGTCGCCGTAAAAACCGAGGCCGGCACCGATGCGGATGGACTTCATGGCATGCCAAACAAAGTGGAAGCGACAGGATACGGCCCCGGCCTATTTTTGCCAAGCATTTGCTTTTCATAAATATGAGCCAACCCGCCCGGCGCTGGAACCTGGGCGACTGCGGATGGGGGTCAACCCCTAGCGCCAGAGTGGGGTCGGCCAGCTATAAACAGCCCACAACAACAGGACGTCCCGCCACCCTGCCAGCAGCAGCGGCCAGCGTGTCCGGGCTCCACAGGAGACAAGCGTGCAACTGCTGCAACTGCTCATCAGCGGTGTGGCCCAGGGCTGCATCTACGGCCTGATCGCCCTGGGGTTCGTGCTGATCTACAAGGCCACCGAAACGGTGAGCTTCGCCCAGGGCGACCTGATGATGGTGGGCGCGTTCGGTGGTCTGGCCGCCATGACCGTGCTGGGCTTTCCGTTCTGGCTGTCGGTGCCGGCCGCCATCGTCGGCATGGGCGCGTTCGGTGTCGCGCTGGAGCGCCTGGTGATCCGCCCCATCCTCGGCCAGCCCGCCTTCTCCATCGTCATGCTCACCATCGGTGTGGGCTACGTGCTGCGCGGCGCGATCACCATGATTCCCAACATCGGCACCGACACCCACACCCTGGCCGTTCCCTACGCGGGTGAGGTGCTGCGCCTGGGCACGCTGGTGGTCTCGGCCGAGCAGATCGTGGTGATCGGGGTCACCGGCGTGTTGTGCGCCGGGCTGTTCGCCATGTTCCGCTACTCCCGGCTCGGTCTGGCCATGCAGGCCTCGTCGCAAAACCAGCTCGCGGCCTACTACATGGGCATTCCGGTCAAGCGGCTCAACGGCCTGGTGTGGGGCCTGGCCGCGGGCGTGGCGGCCATCGCCGGCCTGCTGCTCGCGCCCATCACCTTCGTGCACGCCAACATGGGCTTCATCGGCCTCAAGGCCTTCCCCGCTGCCGTGGTGGGCGGCTTCAGCAGCCTGCCCGGCGCCATCGTGGGCGGGCTGGTGATCGGCATCGTCGAAGCGTTCTCGGGCTTCTATCTGCCCGAAGGCTTCAAGGACATCGCGCCCTACATCGTGGTGCTGATCATGCTGGTGCTCAAGCCCAACGGCCTCTTTGGCGAGAAACTCAGGAAAAAGGTCTAGACCTTGCGGGTCAGACCACTCGCGAAGCGATGTGCTCTGCCCCCAACCGATCAAGAACATGCGCTTCATTTTTAAAACGGACTACAACCAGGACATCCAGCTCGCCAAACACGGCGGGCACGTGTTCTGGTACAGCCTGCTGGGCCTGTTCCTGCTGGCCGCGCCCTGGCTGATCGAGGAGTACTGGCTGGCGCAGCTCACCTTTGTGCTGATCTACGCCGTGGTGGGCCTGGGGCTGATGCTGCTGGCCGGCTTCACCGGCCTGTTTTCGCTGGGCCATGCGGCGTTCCTCGGCGTGGGCGCGTACACCCAGGCCGTGATGGTCAACGCCGGGCTGCCGTTTCCGCTGGCGCTGGCCTGCGCTGGCCTGTTGTCCGCGGCCGTGGGCATGGTGGTGGGGCTGCCGGCGCTGCGCGTCAAGGGCATCTACCTCGGCATGGCCACGCTGGCGTTCGGCTTCATCGTGGAGGAGGCGCTGGCGCGCTGGGAAAGCGTGACCGGCGGCAACTCGGGCCTGTCGGTGAACCCGCCCGCGCTGTTCGGCTGGGAGCTGGAGAGCACCAACGAGTTCTATTTCCTCTGCCTCGTGGTCACGGTGGGCGCCACGCTGGCCATCGTCAACCTCATGCGCTCCAGCACCGGGCGCGCCTTCGTGGCGATCCGCGATTCGGAGATTTCGGCGCAGAGCATGGGCATCCACCTCGCGCGCTACAAGACGCTGTCGTTCGCGCTCTCGGCCGCGCTCGCGGGCATCGGCGGCGCGCTCTACGCGCACAAGATCCAGTTCCTCTCGCCCGAGCAGTTCAGCATCATCCAGTCGATCGACCTGCTGCTCATGGTGGTGATCGGCGGACTGGGCTCGATCCACGGCGCCTTCCTCGGCGCCATCTTCCTCATCGTGATGCCGCAGCTGATCGCCCTGGGCAAGGACCACCTGCCCGACGCCATCGGTCAGGCCGCCGGCCTGCAGGGCACCGTGTATGGCCTGGTGCTGATCGCCTTCGTGCTGTTCGAGCCCATGGGCCTGTACGGCCGTTGGCTCAAGGTGCGCACCTGGTTCCAGCTGTTTCCGTTCTACCGGCGTGGCCTGTTCAAACGCCAGAAGACGTTCCAGAAATCGGACCGGTTGAAATGAACGACGACATCCTTCTTTCAGCGAAAAACCTCAGCGTGCGCTTCGGTGGCGTGCTCGCGGTGAACAACGTGAGCTTCGACGTGAAGAAGGGCGAGGTGTTCACCCTGATCGGGCCCAACGGCGCGGGCAAGACGACGGTGTTCAACCTCATCAGCCGCATCTACACGCCCACCACCGGCCACATCGATTTCGCGGGCCCGAACGGTACGTTGCGGCTCACCGAGCAGCCACCGCACAAGATCGCCGGCCTGGGCATCGCGCGCACGTTCCAGAACATCGAGCTGTTCGAGCATGCAACGGTTCTGCAGAACCTGCTGATCGGCCGCCACACGCACCGCCGCACCGGCCTGTGGAGCGAAATCTTCTTCACCGGCAAGACGCGCGCCGCCGAGATCGAGGCGCGCGCCAAGGTCGAGCAGGTGATCGACTTCCTGAACCTGCAGCACCACCGCGAGTCGATGATCGCCGGCCTGCCCTACGGCGTGCGCAAGGTGGTGGAGCTGGCGCGGGCGCTGTGCACCGAGCCGAAGCTGCTGCTGCTGGACGAGCCGTCTTCGGGCCTGAACGTGGAGGAGACCGAAGACATGGCGTTCTGGATCACCGACATCAAGAACGAGCTCGGCATCACGGTGCTGATGGTCGAACACGACATGACGCTGGTGTCCAAGGTGTCCGACCGCGTGCTGGCCATGAGCATGGGCGAAGAGCTGGCCACCGGCACGCCGGCCGAGGTGCAGAACGACCCCGGCGTGATCGAGGCCTACCTGGGCACGGTGGACGACGTGTCCAGCCTGCGCCGGGAGAACCACGTGAGGACGACAGCATGAGAACCGCCGGGCCGCCCCAAGGTTCGAACGCCCCCCTGGGGGGCAGCGCAGTACGCGCAGCGACAAGCGTGGGGGCCCTATGACCGCGCCCGTGACCGACAACGCGGTGCTCAAGCTGCTCAACGTCGAGAGCGCCTACGGCCCCATCAAGGCGATCCGCGGTGTGAGCCTGCAGGTGCGCCGTGGCGAGATCGCCACCGTGCTGGGCTCCAACGGCGCGGGCAAGACCACCATCCTCAAGACCATCAGCGGCATCATCGACCCGCGCAAGGGCAGCATCGAGTTCAAGGGCGAGAACATCACCGCGCAGGACCCGGCCGCCATCGTGCAGCTGGGCCTGAGCCACGTGCCCGAGGGGCGCGAGGTGTTCCCGCTGCTCTCGGTGCGCGACAACCTGCTCATGGGCGCCTACACCCGCAAAGACCGCGATGGCGTGGCGCGCGACATGGAGGCGGTATTCACCTACTTCCCCATCCTGCGCGAGCGCGCCGTGCAGGACGCCGGCCTGCTCTCGGGCGGGCAGCAGCAGATGCTGGCGATCAGCCGCGCGCTGATGGCCAACCCCGACCTGATCCTGCTGGACGAACCCAGCCTGGGCCTGAGCCCGAAGCTCACCAAGGAGATCTTCGAGATCGTGGTGCGCATCAACCGCGAGCGCGGCACCACCATCCTGCTGGTCGAGCAGAACGCCAACATGGCGCTCAACGCGTCCGACTACGGCTACGTACTGGAAAACGGCCGCATCGTGATGGAAGACACCTGTGCGCGCCTGCGCGAGAAGGACGACATCAAGGAGTTCTACCTGGGGATGAAGGAAGCGGGCGTGCGCGCCGACCGGCGCTGGAAAAAGAAGAAGAACTGGAGATGACGATGAGCTACCTCTGGGACCTCTCCCACATCCGCCCGCAGACCGAGGTCGTGCTGCCCGGCGACACCATTCCCACGCTGTTCTGGAACGCGGTGCAGCGGCGCGGCCCCCATGTGTGGATGCGGCAGAAAGAGTTCGGCATCTGGCGCAGCTGGACCTGGGACCAGACCGGCGAAGCCGTGCGCGAGATCGCCCACGGGCTGATGGCGCTGGGCTTTGCGCCGCACGAGACGGCCTCCGTGCTCTCCAACACCACCGTGGAATGGGTGCTGGCCGATCTGGCCGTGCTGAGCGCGGGCGGAGTGTCCAACGGCGTCTACCCCACCGACGCAGCCGAGCAGGTGCAGTTCCTTTGCGAAGACTCGGGCACCACCGTGCTGTTCGTGGAAGACGACGAACAGCTCGACAAGGCGCTGGAAGTGCGCGAGCGGCTGCCCCGCCTGAAGAAGATCGTGGTGTTCGACATGGAGGGCCTGCGCGAACTGAACGACCCGCAGGTGATCAGCCTCGAAGCCCTGCGCGCCCTGGGCCGCGAACATGCCCAAGCCCACCCCGGCCTGCTGCAAGAGCGCGTGGCCGGCTGCCACCCCGCCGACCTCGCGGTCCTGGTCTACACCTCGGGCACCACGGGCAAGCCGAAAGGCGCCATGCACAGCCACCAGGGCCTGGTCTACACCGTGCGCGGCTACAACACGCTGATCGCGCGCGACGAGCGCGACGAGTGCATGTGTTTCCTGCCGCTGTGCCACATCGCCGAGCGCCTGGGTGGCGAGTATTTTTCGCTCTACACCGGCGCGAAGCTCAACTTCGTGGAGAACCCCGAGACCGTGCCCGAGAACGTGCGCGAGATCGCGCCCACGGTGTTCACCGCCGTGCCCCGCGTGTGGGAAAAGTTCTATTCGGGCGTGATGATCGCGCTCAAGGAGGCCAGCGCGCTGCAGCAGGCCGCCTACGCCTGGGCCATCGGCGTGGGCCAGCGCGTGGCCGAACACGTGATGGCGGGGCAGGAAGTGCCCGGTGGCTTGCGCCTGCAGTTCCGGCTGGCGCGCCTGCTGGTGCTGGACAACGTGCGCAAGATCATCGGCATCCACCGCGCACGCTTTCTCGTCACGGGCGCCGCGCCTATCTCGCCCGAGCTGGTGCGCTGGTACCTGGCGCTGGGCGTGCCCATGCTGGAGGTGTGGGGCATGACGGAGACCTGCGGCGCCGCCACCGGGATCCCCGCCAGCCGCATCAAGCCCGGCTCCATCGGGCCGGCCGCGTCGTACAACGAGGTGCGGCTGGACGCGCTCACCAGCGAGATCCTGGTGCGCGGCCCCAACGTGTTCATGGGCTACCTGAACCAGCCGGAAAAGACCACCGAGACCTTCGACAAAGACGGCTGGCTGCGCACCGGCGACGTGGGCACGGTCGACGAGGAAGGGTTTTTCCGCATCACCGACCGCATGAAAGACATCATCATCACCGCAGGCGGCAAGAACATCACCCCGAGCGAGCTCGAAAACGAACTGAAGTTCTCGCCCTACGTGACCGACGCGGTGGTGATCGGCGACCAGCGGGCCTACCTCACCGTGATCATCATGATCGACCAGGAGAACGTGGAAAAGTATGCGCAGGACCACGACGTGCCGTTCTCGAACTACGCCAGCCTCACCCGCGCGCCCGAGGTGCAGGCCTTGATCCAGACCGAGATCGACCGCGTGAACAAGAAATTTGCCCGCGTGGAACAGATCAAGAAGTTCTTCCTGCTCGACACCCAGCTCAGCGCCGAAGACGAAGAACTCACCCCCACCATGAAACTCAAGCGCAAACTCGTGCAACAGAAATACGCCCCGCAGATCGACGCCATGTACCGCTAGAGCGCCCTGCAGACCGACCCAGCCTGTCACCCCACAACAACCGCCCGAAACAACCCCAGGAGACCACCCCCATGAAAGCCAGACTCTCTTTGATCGGCGCCGCGCTGGCGCTGACCGGCGGCACCGCGTTGGCCCAGTCGCAGGGCGTGAGCAAAGACGAAATCGTGCTGGGCTCGATCCAGGACTTGTCCGGCCCCATCGCCGGCTTTGGCAAGCAGGTGCGCCTGGGCATGATGCTGCGCGTGGACGAGGTCAACGAGCAGGGCGGCGTCAACGGCCGCAAGATCAAGCTGCTGGTGGAAGACTCCGCCTACGACCCGCGCCGCGCCGTGCTGGCCGCGCAGAAGCTGGTGAACCAGGACAAGATCTTCGCCATGGTGGGCCACATCGGCACCGCGCAGAACATGGCCGCCATGCCGGTGCAGTTCCAGAAGAACGTGGTCAACTTCTTCCCCGTGACCGCCGCGCGCGAGATGTACGAGCCCTTCCACAAGCTCAAGTACAGCTTCGCCGCCCCCTACTTCGACCAGATGAAGATCGCCGTGCCCAAGCTGGTGAAAGACAAGGGCGCCAAGAAGGTCTGCACCATGTACCAGGACGACGAGTTCGGCCTGGAAGTGAAACGCGGCGCCGAAGAAGGCCTGAAGTCCATCGGCATGACCCTGGCCGAAGAAACCAGCTACAAACGCGGCGCCACCGACTTCGCCTCGCAGATGCAGAAGCTGCAGGCCAGCCAGTGCGACATGGTCGTGCTGGGCACCATCATCCGAGAGACCATCGGCGGCATCGCCACCGCCAAGCGCCTGGGCTTCAACCCCACCTTCGTCGGCTCCAGCGCGGCCTACACCGACCTGATCCACAAGCTCGGCGGCCCGGCCATGAACGGCCTGTACGCCACCATGACGGTGCAGAACCCCTACACCGACGAAGCTTCGCAGCCGATCCGCTTCTGGGCCAACAAGTACAAGACCAAGTTCAACGAAGACCCGACCGTGTTCTCCGTCTATGGCTACAGCCTGGTCGACACCTTCCTGAAAGCCGCTGGCAAGGCCGGCCCCAACCTCAGCACCGAGAGCTTCATCAAGGCCATGGACACCATGAAGATCCCGCCCGACATCTTCGGCAGCGCCGAGATGACCTTCAGCCCCACCAAGCGCCTGGGCAGCAACGCCACGCGCCTGTCGCAACTGCAGGAGAACCGCTGGAAAGTGGTCTCGGAATACATGCAGATCGACGCCAAATAAAGCCCGGTTTTGATGTCGCGCCGCCTGCCTCGGTAGGCCATGCGCAGCAGCCGCCAGTGCCTTGTGTGCTGGCGGTTTTTTTGCGTCCTCGTACCATGGCCGCATGAACCCCATCAGCCCCAGGTGGGCCGCCCTGCTGGCCGACGCCCTGCTCACACTGCACGTGGGCGTGGTGGTGTTTGTGGTCGGCCTGCTGCCGCTGGTGCTCATCGGCGGCGCGCTGGGCTGGCGCTGGGTGCACCACCGCGGCCTGCGGTTCACGCACCTGGGGCTGATCCTGTACATCGCCGCGCAGACCTGGCTCGGCCAGCTCTGCCCGCTGACCGTGTGGGAACAGGACCTGCGGCGCCTGGCCGGACAAGGCGGCTACCGGGAAGGCTTCATCGAACACTGGCTCTCGCGCCTGCTGTACTGGGATGCGCCTTGGTGGGTGTTCGAGGTGGCCTACACGTCGTTTGCGGTGCTGGTGGCGGTGGCCTGGTGGTGGGTGCGGCCTCGGCGCTGATTCAGAGGGCGCAGGCCGCCGCCCGCGCGGCCAGCGCCGACGGGCGCCGCCGGAGAAACGCCATCAGCCGCTCGGGGTAGTCCGGGTGCACGGCATCGCGGACGGACGCCCGGGCCGCCAGCGCGCCGCGCCAGCGCATCACGCGCGGGAGCCCTTCCATGAAGCCGAATTCGGCGATGGTGTCGAAGGTATCGAAGTAGCGAAACACCGGGCCGAAAACGGCGTCCACCACAGAGAACGCCTCGCCGCGGAAGAACGGCCCGGCCCCCAGCGCATGCTCCAGTTGCTCGAACCGCCCACGGATCTCGCGGGCCCGGCCCTGGAGCGCGGCTTCGTCGGCGGCGTTGTAGAAGCCGGCGATGCTGTTCAACACGGCGGAGCCGAACTCCATCCAGGCCCTGTCGCGCGCCCGCTGCAACGGGTCTTCGGGGTGCAGCCTGGGCGGAAGCGTGTCGTCGAGGTATTCGCAGATCACGGCGGACTCGAACACCGGCTCGCCATCCACCAGCAGCACCGGCGTCTTGCCCAGCGGAGAGATGTCCAGAAACCAGGCCGGCTTGTTGGCGAGATCGATGTCGCGGCGCTCGACGGGAATGCCCTTCTCCGCCAGGACGATGGCAACGCGCTGCACATACGGGCAGAGCGCGTGGGACACCAGCACGAGGCCGGTGGGCTGTGTGGTGACACGGTGGGCGCCGGGCTCGTGGGGGGTCGTGGTGTGCATGTGATGAAGGAGGTGAAGCCAGGAAGGCTGCACTGTAGGATTGCGGCATCGCATCAGCAATGGCAAACGGACAAACCATGCATGCACAAATGCAATACAACCTGAGCGCCGCCGACCTGCAGACCGTGCTCGCGCTGGCCCGGGCCGGCACGCTGGCCGACGCTGGCGAGCGGCTCGGGGTGGATTCGTCCACGGTCTTCCGCACGCTGCAGCGGCTCGAACGCGGCCTGGGGCAACGCGTCTTTGAGCGCACACGCTCCGGCTACCTGCCCTCGGAGCTTGCCCAGACGCTGGTGGAACATGCCGAGCAGATGGAGGCCTCGATCGAAGCGGCCCGCACGGCCGCACAGCAGCGGCCAGAACAAGTGTCCGGCCGGGTGCGCATCACCACCACCGACACCGTGCTGCACGGCCTGGTCGCCCCGGCCCTCAAGGCCCTGAAAACCGCGCACCCGCGGCTGGACTACGAGCTCCAGACGGGCAACGAACTCGCCAGCCTGACCCGGCGCGACGCCGACATTGCGGTGCGGGCGACGAAGCGGCCGCCACAGCATCTGGTGGGCAAGCGCATTGGCCCCATCCGGGTGGCGCTGTACACGGCGAAGAGGGGCGGCATCAAGCGGCTCGCCGACGTGGAGGCCGGCCATGCAGCCTGGATCGCACCAGACGAGGCCCTGCCCGACCACCCTTCCGTGGTCTGGCGCAAGCGCCACTACCCCAAGGCCGTGCCGGCCTACCGGGTCAACAGCATCCTGACCGTGGCGGAGCTGGTGGCGCTCGGGCTGGGCGTGGGCATCCTGCCCCTGTTTCTGGCCGAGACGCGGACGGACCTCGTGCGACTCACCGAGCCGCTCGACGACGCCCAGACCGAGCTCTGGCTGCTGACGCACCCGGAATCACGGCACCTGCGGCGCGTGGCAGCGGTGTATGGGCATCTGGCGGCCAGCTTGGCGCTGGATTGAGGCGGCCAGCCGCCCGCGCCAGGCTACGCCCACTTGTAGGTGGACAGCAGCATGAACGCCAACACCGTGGGAATGGCGCTCAAAACGGCCCAAGGCCAAAGACGCCAGCTCAGAACAACGGCGCCCAGGATGAGAAAACCCGACAGAAAGGCCGCACCGAAAGCGGAGAAGCCGAACACATACGGGTCGACGTACCGCGCCACGGTGAGCCCGGCGGCCGACACCAAGGCCCAAGCCAGATAGAACCGGCGATTCGAGAACAGGGCCTTGGCTTTCGCTGGTGCGGTTTTCATGGCTTGGACGAGGTGTCACCGTCGTTTGAACGCAGGCTCTTTTTACATTGAAGCGAGGGACTGGACGCGCACTGGCTCTGCGCCCACGCCAGCATCTGCAGGTTCTTCTCATGGTTCTGGGTCCATTCGGGCAACCAGAAAGCGTTCGTGGGTGTCGGCTGGTAGTCCGCCCCCGTGAATGGCGCTTCGGCCTGCCAACGCAGCGCCACGGCATTCAGCGTGCGGATTTTCGCCTCGGTAAATCCAGCGTCTTGGATGCTTCCGGCATGCTGCCGAACGAGGGTGAGATTCAGATTGAGGTTCATGTCAGAAAAGCTGCGTATCGCCGTCAAGTTGCCCTTCTCTGCGTAGCCGGCGTACGCAAGGTCGGCGAGGACGTTTTGCAGCGCGTAGTCTTCGATCCGGCCGTCTGGTGGTATTTGTCGGGCCTCATAGGCCCTGCCAGCGAAGAAGCCGGCCACGGCGATGCCGACGGCAACGAAAACAGCCACGATGAAGCGCATCTTGTGAGACATAACCATCAGCATTTGTCCACCGCGACAAGACGCCACCGAAGCGAGGCAAGGCGAGTGCGCGGAAGATGAACCATGTTGAGCTGAACCGCCTAGGTGGCGGTGGTGTGATCGGATTGGGTTGGCAAAACGCTGGGAGTGGATGGCCTCCCCCACTTTTCGGCGCAGTCATTATGGCCAGGACGGGACCTGCGGCCCCTGGCCAGACAAGGCACTACTGGCTAGAAATTCATCGAACACGGGCGCTCGCGACCGCTGTGAGGGAGCGCTGGGCGGATGCCTGCAGTCGGCCAGGAGTCGCCAGTCGGGGCCGGAAGCTTTCGGTCAGGCCAACAGCCTCCCCACCGAAATCAACCACCAGCCTCGTGAACTTGCCCCTCCCTGTGGAAGACCTTCGCAGTGACCCGCAGTCGGCAGGTCGACAAAGTAGTTGGGCCGGGTCGCGATTCGTCGGCCGCTCCAACCTTCTGACGACGCGGTAGCCTTCGGAGGCGACCTTGAACATCTCCTTGCCCAGTTCCACGGGCTGCCCAGCTGCTGCACCCCGTCGGCGGTGACGACCAGGCCGTCCATCGGCGCGACCAGGCGCGCGCGCCAGCTTGGTCTCCGCGAGCGTCATCTGGCCTTAGGCGCCCTGCAGCTCGGCGCTGGCCAGCGCGACCGAGGCGGCCTCGCGGTCCGCCATGGCCTGGCGAAGCCGTTCAGCGGTTGGAGCGGGCGCCGCGCGCCGGTCGACGCTGCCGCAGGCACACAAGCGTCAGGCCGGCATGGCGCGCAGATGGTCGACCACGCGGGCGAGATCCTTTTGCGAGACGTCGACACGCTGCTCGACGAACTTGCGCAGATCAGCGACACGGTTCTTGAACGCCGGGTTCCTGGCCAGCCAGGCGACGATCAGTGGCTTCAGGCTCAGGTTGCGGCCATAGGAGACATATTCATCGGCCAGGTTCTGCGACGCGAGCGGATGCAGGCCTGGGTAGTCGAACGGGAACCGCTGCGGCTCGTTCATGACCTGGTCCAGGCCTCCAGGCTGACGCGCCAGTTCGAGCACCGGCAGGGCGTGGCGGTCGAAGAGGTCGAGCAGTGCGCGGATTTCGCCAGAGTTCTCGATGGGCACCGACCCGGACTTGGCGCCGACAAACGCGGTCGGATGGAACCAGAAGGTCTCCGGTATCCGGACCTCATTGCCGAAGATCTGCTCGAAGATCGTTTCGACCTCGTCGCTGCGATGGCCGCACCGCAGCATGCACTTGAAATCGGGGCCACTGCCCGTCACGCGCATCTGCACGCTCTGATAGCCGTCGAGCGTGGGCCGCACGAACCCGGCATCCCAGCCCGTGCCGATCATGCGAGGCACGAAACCATGGGGCGCCAGCCGCTCGCGCAGCAGCGTTGCGGTGAGTTGCGCCACCTCGGTCTTGGTGAGCGGCGGCGAGTCCTGCAACTGGGCCGTCAGCTCCGCCCATTGCGGCTGCATCTCGGGCGGCAGCACGCCACCGCCCGGCAGGAACACCATGGCCAGCGGCTCGGAGAAGACGACCAGGCCCAGCGCCGTGGCCTGGTTGACGACGGCCTGCAGTGCGGAGACCAGATCGTCGGCAGGCAGGCTGAGGTTCCAGACCGCTTCCGGCGCACGCCGCACCCGTTCGGCCAGCGGGGCCGACCAGCCGGACTCCACGCGAGGCTGGGCCTGCAGCGCCTGCGCCAAGGCGAGGAACTTGGGGTTGGGCCCCGGCCGCTGGGCCTCCAACCGCTCAAGGCCCAGGCAGGCCTGATCGAAGCTGGCGGGCAGCAGCAGTGCGCTGTCCCAGAGACTGAGGTCGTTGTTCATGCGTCAGGGCGAGGCCGGGGGGCCTCGATTCTGGATCAGCCGCCAGGGGTGCGGCGGCGGCGCGTGGCCAGAGTACCGGCCAGGGCCACGCGGGCGAGGGTGAGACTTACCGATTGCAGCGTCCGCTCCAGGCCGAGTTTAGCAACACGGAGGCTGCCGCCCGCGTGCCATTCAGCCACGCCCGTGCCGGGGAAACGTCGGCGCGTCGGTGACAGCAACGAATCGCCATGAGTGCTGTCCGCCAATGTGTGCCCGCTGCTGAGGGGGCACCAACGGGCGCATGCGTGCGGGGGCCGATCGTCAGCTTCGCGGGGACGAGATCAGGACTGTGGATGACCCTTCAGGGTCGAAATCTCCTACTCAACCGCCCCAGCCCGCCGAGCCTCCACCTCAAACGGGTTGTCCCAATAGGCGCGCCGCCCGCGCACCCACTGCCAAGCCCCAGCCAGCAAATACGCCGGCAGGAACAGCGGCCCCCAGCGCTCGCACTGCCGCACGTGCACCCGCTCGTGGGCGCGCAGGTGTTCCAGTTCCTGCACGTGGGTGCCCAGGATCACGTGGCCGAAGGTGATGGCGGCGAAGGGCCAGCGGTGCCTGGGCTGTCTGCGCAGGGCGGCGATTTCGAGCACACCGTCCACCCGCCGAAAGCGCGCGCCCAGCGGGAGCAGCAGCAGGCCGAGCACGAGGCCGATGAAGGTGTTGGGCGAGGCCCAGAGCACGCGGGCCCAGTGCAACAGACGACGGCTTCGCTGCGGCTTCGACAGGCTCAGCCCGAACGGCATGGCGGCAGTTGAATGCGCGTCCGGCCTCACGACACGATGTACGCGCCCGAGCCACAAGACAGCAGCTTCCCGTCGGCCCCCAGAAACTCCATGCGCGTGCTCGCCACGCGCGAGCCCAGGCGCATGACTTCGGCGCGCAGTTCAAAGAACTCGCCGATGCCGGGGCGCAGGTAGTCGATGCGCAGGTCGATGGTGCCGAGTTTGGCGAAGCGGTGCAGGCGCTGCTCGGGCGCTTCGTCCATGTGGCGCGCGCCGATGGCGGCCATACAGGCCAGGCCGCCCATGGCGTCGAGCCCGGCGCTGATCACGCCGCCGTGGATGCGGTTGTAGCTGTAGTGGCCCACGAGCTCATGCCGCATGTCGATGCGCGCGGCGACGCGTTCGGGTTTGAGGCTGGTGATCTTCAGGCCGAGCACCTGGTTGAAGACGATTTTTTCTTCAAAGATGGCTCGCAGGCCGGCCACGAATTCGGGCTCGAATTCGGTAGGTGTCGGGGGTGGGGTGCGCATCGGGCCATTGTGGCCGATGCGGCTCGCGGCCACACACTCCGGCCGCGCGGCGAGCGGGCCCGGGTGTCGCGCACAGGTCAGCCGGAGCGCCCCCCGCAACGCAGGAAGCGGTCCAGCCCAGGGCACCGCCGGGCCGGCTTTGCCGGACGGCCAGTGCCGCCCCCTTGAGGGGGTCGCGCGAAGCGCGGCGGGGGTGTTTCGTCCTAAGCGGTCTGCGGGCCGAGCGTGAAGCCGATCTGCGTCACGCGGTCTTGCGATCGGGCGAAGGTGTTGCCGGCGTGCATGCGGGCGATGGCCGCGACGATGGCCAGGCCCAGGCCGTGGTGGGTTTCATTGGGGCAACAGCGCGCAGCGTCGGCGCGGAAGAAGCGGTCGAACAGGTGGGGCAGGTGCTGCGGTTCGATGGCGGGGCCCTGGTTTTCCACCACGACCTGCACCTCGCTGCTGGCGGCCCCGTCGGTGCGCGGCTCGATCTTCACCCGCACGGTGGAGCCGGGCTCGGCGAAGCGCGAGGCGTTGCCCATGAGGTTGGACATGGCGCGCTTGACGAGGGCCGCGTCCACCGCGACGCGGGCGTCGCCCTCCACCGTGAAGTGCAGGCCGGCTTCGTCGAGCACGCCTTCGTGGAACTCGGCCACCTGGTGAGCAAGCTCGGCCAGGCTCACCGGCTCGCTGCGCCGGGCGGTGGCGCCGCGGTCGGCCTGCGAGAGGAAGAGCATGTCGTTGACGATGGCCGAGAGGCGCTGCATTTCTTCCAGGTTGGACGCCAGCGTGTCGCGCAGCGACTCGACGTTGCGCTCGCGCGAGAGGGTCACCTCGGTCTGGCCGATCAGGGCGGTCAGGGGCGTGCGCAGTTCGTGCGCCACGTCGGCGTTGAAGGCTTCGAGCTGTTCGTAGGCTTTCTGCAGCCGCTCCATGAGGGCGTTGAACTGGGCCACCCAGGGGTCGAGCTCTTCGGACGAGCGTTCCACCACCAGGCGCTGGTCGAGCCGCCGCGGCGAGATGCCGTTCATCTGCCGGGCCAGCGAGAGCAGCGGACGCAGCTCGCGGCGCACCAGCCACTGGATCGCAAAGCCGGCCGCGGCCGAGCCGAACAGCGTGGTCATGAACAGGGTGATGGCGGCCTCGCGCTGGATGCGGTGGTCGTGCGTGGTGTCCATTTCCAGCCGGACGCGCACCTTGCCGCCGGGCAGGCGTTCGGCCGGCACGTCGAATTCCAGACTGCGGCTGGACGCGAACGGAGCCACCTCGTCGCGGAAGAGTTCGGTGCCGTCGCCGCGCCACAGCTGCATGCGGGTGGACGAGCGCACGGGGTCGAACAGGGTCATGCGCTGGAGCAGGCCGGCCTCGCCGCTTTCGCAGGCAACCCCGATCGCATGAGACAGGTACTCGCGTTTGTCGTCCAGCGTTGTCTGCTGGTCCACCTCCATGCGCATGGCGATGGCCGAATACTTGGCCACGCTGAGCACACCCAGGGCCACGAACATGAGCAGGGCCATGGCGCGCGAGAGGCGCCGTGCGATGGACGGCCCACAAGGCAGGGGCAGGCACAGCCCGGTGGGCTCTGTGGCTGGCTGGGGAGTGGGCTGGGCGAGCCCGGTGGCGGGGTTCATTCGGCGCGCTCCTCCAGCACATAACCCATGCCGCGCACGGTGTGCAGCAACCGGGTGGGGAAGGGGTCGTCGAGCTTGGCGCGCAGGCGGCGCACCGCCACCTCCACCACGTTGGTGTCGGAGTCGAAATGCATGTCCCACACCTGCTCGGCCAGCGTGGTGCGCGACAGGATCTGGCCGCGCCGGCGCGTGAGCAGCGCGAGCAGGTTGAATTCTTTGGCGGTGAGGTCCAGCCGCTGTGCGCCACGGGAGCAGCGGCGCGAGACGAGGTCCACCTCCAGGTCGGCCAGTCGCAGCACGGTGGCGGCCTGCGGGCTGGCGAAGGCGCCGCGGCGCAGCAGCGCGCCCATGCGCGCGAGCAGTTCGGAGAAGGCGAAGGGTTTGACGAGGTAGTCGTCGGCCCCGCCCTCCAGCCCCTTGACGCGGTCTTCGATCTTGTCGCGCGCGGTCAGCATGAGCACGGGCGTCTTGCTGTCTTCGGCGCGCAGGGCGGCGAGCACGCCGTAGCCGTCCACGCCGGGCAGCATCACGTCGAGCAGCATCAGGTCGTAGCTGCCGCCGGTGGCCAGGCGGCGGCCTTCGATGCCGTCGCGCGCCACGTCCACGACGTAGCCGTTTTCACTGAGGCCCTGGTGCAGGTACTGCGCCAGTTTGGGTTCGTCTTCGACGACAAGGACACGCATCGCTGGGCTCACAAAGGGGTTGACCGATCAGGCTGGAATGGTCGCATATGCCGTGCCAGCGCGTGATGACATATTTGTAATCTGGCGGTTCGGAAAACGTGGTTTTGGTTGTCAAGAATTCATCCCCAGGGAAGGCACAACGGCTTTCCCATCGAAGCCCTCCAACAGGATTCGACCCACCGTTTCACAGCCCTCCAAGGAGTTTCACCATGAACCGCAAGCACCTCTCCGCCATCGCCGTCGCCCTCCTCACCCTGTCCGCCAGCCAGGTGTTCGCCGCCGACGGCCCCTTGACCCGCGAACAAGTGAAGGCCGAGCTGGCCGAAGCCATCCGCACCGGCAACATGATCGCCAACAACGAAAGCGGCCTCATGCTCAACCAGGCCCGCCCCGACCTGTACCCCGCCAAAGAGCAGTCGGCCGGCAAGACCCGTGAACAGGTGAAAGCCGAACTGGCCGAAGCCATTCGCACCGGCGACGTGGTGGCCGACGGCGAGTCGGGCAAGAAGCTGAAGGAGCTGTACCCCAGCCGCTACCCCGCCCCCACCATGGGCGGCAGCTTCACCGCCACGCGCTGAACCCGAGCCCCTGCGCTGTGCGCAGGCTCCCGATCCACGGCCCCGCTCCTACTGAGCGGGGCTTTGTTGTTTTCAAAGGCCGAGTTGCCGCGCGGCCAGCTCTTTCATGATCTCTTCGGCGCCGCCGCCGATCATCAGGACCTTGACTTCGCGATAAAGGCGTTCGCTCACGGTGCCGCGCATGAAACCCATGCCGCCGAGGATCTGCACGGCGGCGTCGGCGCAGAACTGCATCGCCTGGGTGGCGTGGTTTTTCAGCAGACACACCTGGGCCACCCATTCCGGCCCGGTGTCGCCCGCGTCGGCCCAGGCGCCCACCGCATCGACCCAGGCCAGGGTGGACGCGATGCGCATCCGCATGTCCATGAGCCTGTGGCGGATCACCTGGCGCTCGATCAGCGGCGCGCCAAAGGTCTGGCGCTGGCGCGCCCAGGCCAGGGCCTCGTCGTAGCAGGCCTCGGCAAAACCGAGCGCCATCGCGGCCAGCGCCAGGCGCTCGCCGTTGAAGTTGCCCATGACCATGCGAAAGCCCGCGCCCTCTTCGCCCAGGCGGTAGCGCGCCGGCACCCGCAGGCCGTCGAAGCGCAGGTGCGCGGTGTCGGAGCAGAGCCAGCCCATCTTCTGCAGCGGTGTGCGCGAGAGGCCTTTCGCGTCGCACGGCACGACGATCATGGAAAGGCCACTGGCGCCCTTGCTCCTGGCGTCTGTCCGGACGGCGAGCGTGATCCAGTCGCAGCGCATGCCCGAGGTGATGAACACTTTTTCGCCATCGATCACGTAGTCGCCGCCGTCGAGCCGCGCGGTGGTGCGCAGGCTCGCCACGTCGGAGCCGCCACCGGGCTCGGTGATGCCCAGCGCCGCGATCCGCTCGCCGCGCAGCACCGGCGGAACGATCTGTGCCTGCTGCGCCGCCGTGCCGTGCGCCAGCACCGGAGGCAGACCGATGTTGTGTGAAAACAGGCCGGCCATCACGCCGCCGCTGCCGCCATGGCGCGCCAGCGCCTGCGACACGGCGTTGCGCACGGCCCAGGGCGCGGGCGTGCCGCCCAGGTGCTCGGGGTAGCCCAGGCCAAGCAGGCCCAGATCGGCCGCCTGCGTGTAAAGCGCGCGCGGGAACTCGCCCGCCTCGTCCCAGGCGCTCACGTGCGGCGCGATGGCCTGGGTGGCGAAACGTTGCACGGTGTCGAGCAGCGCGCGGCGGTCTTTGGGGGTGAGGCTGTCAGGCTGAGGACTGTTCATCTAGTGGCTCCCTTACGCCGAGCGCGAACCGCGACGAATGAAGAGGCCCATCCCAGGGCACCGCCGGGCCGGCTTTGCCGGACGGCCAGTGCCGCCCCCTTGAGGGGGTAGCGCGAAGCGCTGCGGGGGTGCTTCATTCGAATGTTGCGAGCAACTGGCCGGGAGACACCTGCTGGCCGGGCGCCACGTTCAGGCTTTCGATCACCGCGTCGCGCGGTGCGGCCAGGGTGTGCTCCAGCTTCATGGACTCGATCACCAGCAGCGGCGCACCGCGCAGCACCGCCTGGCCTTCCTGCGCGTGCAGGGCGACGAGCTTGCCGTTGAAAGGGGCGCGCAACTCGCGCGTGGCGCCCGCGCCGCCGGCGCGCTCGCGCGGCGTGTGGCTCAGGTCGTCGAGCCAGAGTTCGGCGCGGGTGGCATCGCCCGCCCCACCGCCGCTGAGCTGCACCTGCCAGCGCGGCGCAGCGCCGCCGGCACCGACCACGGGCACGGCGTGCGCCACCCAGCCCACACCGTCGAGTGTGATGCGCAGGCCGCCCGCGTCGGGCCGCAGCCTGGCGCGCCAGGTCCGATCGCCCTGCGTCACCACCAGTTGGCCGCCCGCGGTTTCCTGCACGGCCAGTTCCAGCAGCTCGGCGCCCAGGCCCAGCCGCAGGCCGCGCGGGAACGGACAGGCCAGGGCGCTGGCCGGTGGCCGCTGCGCGTACAGCAGCGCCAGCGCCGCCACCCGCTGTGCATCGGCCGCGGGCCGCAGGCCTTCGCGCAGCGCGTCGCCGTGTTCGGCCAGGAACGGGATGCGCGCCCCGCCCGCGCCGAACACCGGGTGGCGCAGACAGGCGGCGAGGAAAGCGCGGTTGGTGGGCAAGCCGAGCACGCGGGTGTGGTCCAGCGCGTGGGCGAGCCGGTGCACGGCCTCGGCGCGCGTGGGCGCGTGGGCGATGAGCTTGCCGAGCATGGCGTCGTAGTGCGGCGTGACTTCGGCACCGGTTTCCAGCGCGTGGTCGAAGCGCAGGCCGGGCGCCATCGGCGGTTCGGCGAAGTGGCGCACACGGCCGGTGTGCGGCGTGTGGTGCTCGTCTTCGGCGCACAGGCGCACCTCGATGGCGTGTCCGCTGAACCGCACCTGCTCCTGGGTCAGCGGCAGCGGTTCGCCGCGCGCGACGCGGATCTGCCACTCGACCAGATCGAGCCCGGTGATCATCTCGGTGACCGGGTGTTCGACCTGCAGGCGGGTGTTCATCTCCATCAGGAAAAAGGGCATGGCCCCCTCTCCCGCCTGCGGGAGAGGGTTGGGGTGAGGGCTCTCCCCCCACCCGTCGTCCAGCAGAAACTCCACCGTGCCCGCCCCCACATACCCCGCCGCCTGCGCCAGCGCCACGGCACAGCGGCCGAGCTCGGCGCGCAGCGCGGGCGACACCGCCGGGCTGGGCGCTTCTTCGATGATCTTCTGGTGGCGGCGCTGCACCGAACAGTCGCGCTCGCCCAGGTGGATGCAGTGGCCGTGCGCATCGGCAAACACCTGCACCTCCACGTGGCGCGGCGCCAGCAGGGCGCGCTCGATCAGCAGCTCGGCGTTGCCGAAGCCGGACAAGGCTTCCGAGCGCGCGCTGTGCAAGGCCGGCAGCAGCTGCGCCGCCCCGTGCACCAGCCGCATGCCGCGCCCGCCGCCGCCCGCCACGGCCTTGACCATGAGCGGGAAGCCGATGCACTGCGCTTCGGCGATGAAGGTCTCGTCGCGCTGGTCGTCACCGCTGTAGCCCAGCAGGCAGGGCACGCCGTGCGCGTGGGCCAGCGCCTTGGCCGCCGACTTGCTGCCCAGCGCGCGGATGGCCGCCGGCGGCGGGCCGACCCAGGTGAAACCGGCGTCGATCACGGCCTGGGCGAAGTCGGCGTTTTCGCTTAGGAAGCCGTAGCCCGGGTGCACGGCGTCGGCGCCGGTGGCGCGCGCGGCTTCGAGCAGCTTGTCCACGCGCAGGTAGGAGTCGGCCGAGGCCAGGCCGCCGAGCGCGAACGAACTACCCGCTTCGCGCACGTGCAGAGCGTCGCGGTCGGCGTCGGAATACACGGCCACCGTGGCGATGCCCATGGCGTGCGCGCTGCGGATGATGCGGCGGGCGATCTCTCCCCGGTTCCCGATCAGCAGTTTTTTCATGCAGCGCCGTCCTTCGATCCGGCGCCGGGCCGCCCCAAGCCGGATCCGCCCCCTTGGGGGGCAGCGACCCGCGCAGCGGTGGAGCGTGGGGGTACATCCAACCACGGCGCGGGCTGCTTCTTCGCGAAGGCGCTCAGGCCGGCCGCGGCTTCGGGACCGCGCAGCGCGGCGGCGAAGGCGATCGCGGCTTCGGTGCGCAGGTCGGGCGCCTTGGCGCGCAGGCGGTGCAGGAGCTGTTTGGTGGCGGCCACCGCGCCCGGGGCCGCGGTGCGCAAGGCCCGCACGGCGTCGGCCACGGCGGCGTCGAGCGCGTCGTCGGCCACCACGGTGTTCACCAGGCCGGCCGTCTGCGCCTGGGCGGCGCTCCAGCGCGCACCACTCAGCAGGCACTGACGCGCCACCGCGTCGCCCAGGCGCTGCCAGACGAAGGGCGCGATCTGCGCCGGCGGCAGGCCCAGCGTGACCTCGGGTGTGGCGAACACCGAGCGCTCGGTGGCAATCACGAGATCGGCGCAGCACACCAGGCCGAAGCCCCCGCCCATGGCCGGGCCGTCCACCGCGATCACCAGCCACTGCGGCAGTTCGGTGAGCGCGTGCAGCACGTCGCCAAAGCCACGGTTCATGGCGATCAACGGGTCGTCTTCACCGGGCTGCAAGGCTTGGCCGATGGCGCTGGCGAGACCGCCCAGGCTGCCGCCGGCGCTGAAGGCCCCGCTGGCGCCGGTGAGCACGATGCCGCGCAAGGTGGTGTCTTGCTTGGCGCGCAGGCAGGCTTCGAACAGGCCGAGCACCATGGCGTCGCTGAGGGCATTGCGGGTGCTCGGGTCGTTGAGCGTCCAGTGTTCGACGTCTTGGTGGCGGGTGGTGTGGAAGGGGGTCATGGTTGGCTGTCCTGTGAGGTGTTGGCGGGGGAGCCCCCACCCCTGCCCTCCCCCAGAGGGGGAGGGAGAAAGAGGGATAGTTCTGCTCTGACTCCCTCGCTCTGCATGGGAGGGGAAAAGAAGGGGACTCTGGACTTTGCGCCCTCCCCCTCTGGGGGAGGGTTGGGGTGGGGGCCCGCGAAAAGCAGCTTCATTTCACCGCCCTCTTCGCAATCCCCATGGTCTTGGCCAAGATCCCCAACATCACCTCATCGGCCCCACCACCGATCGACGCCAGCCGCCCGTCGCGGAACATGCGCGAAACCTTGTTCTCCCAAGTGAAGCCCATGCCGCCCCAGAACTGCAAACAGGTGTCGGGCACCAGCCTGTTGAGCCGGCCGGCTTTCAGCTTGGCCATGGTGGCCCACTCGGTCACGTCTTCACCGGCCACATAGTGTTCGCAAGACAAATAGGTGAGCGCGCGCAGGCTTTCCACCTCGGTCTTGAGCTCGGCCAGCTTGAACTGCACCCACTGCTGGTCGGCCAGCGTGGCGCCGAAGAGCTTGCGTTCCTGCGCCCACTCGATGGTCCATTCGATGCAGTTGGACAGGCTCTGCAGCGTGCTCGCGGCGCACCACAGGCGCTCTTCCTGGAACTGCTGCATCTGGTAGACGAAGCCCGCGCCCTCGGCGCCGATGCGGTAGCGCTGCGGCACACGCACCTCGTCGAAATAGATCAGGCCGGTGTCGCTGCTGTTCATGCCGATCTTCTTGATCTTCTGCGCCACCTCGATGCCTTGGACGAGCTTGCCGTCCTCGCGCAAGGGCACCATCACCAGGCTCTTGTTCTTGTGCGCCGGGCCATCGCTGGTGTTGACCAGCATGCACATCCAGTCGGCTTGCAGGCTGTTGGTGATCCACATCTTCTGGCCGGTGATGACGTAATCGTCGCCGTCCTTGCGCGCCGTGGTCTTGATGGCGGCCACGTCGCTGCCCGCGCCGGGTTCGCTCACGCCGATGCAGCCCACCGCGTCGCCCGCGATGGCCGGCGCGAGGAACTGGGCACGCAGCTCGTCGCTGCCGAAGCGCGCCAGCGCGGGCGTGGCCATATCGGTCTGCACGCCGATGGCCATGGGCACGCCGCCGCAATGGATGTGGCCCAGGGTCTCGGCCATGGCCAGGCTGTACGAATAGTCCAGCCCCGCGCCGCCGTAGGCCTCGGGCTTGGTCAGGCCCAGCAGGCCCAGCCGGCCCAGGCCCTTGAACACCTCGTGCGCCGGAAAGATTTCGGCCGCCTCCCACTCGTCCACGTGCGGGTTGATGTGTTCGTCGATGTAGCGCTTGAGCGTGGCCTGGATTTCGCGGTGTTCGTGGGTGAACTGCATTTGGATCTCCTATTCGGTTGGGGACAGAGTCAGGGGGCGCTGCGCGCGTCCCTGGGTCTGTCCCACAAGGTCTTACATACGCGCCACGCCGAACTGCATGGGCCGGGGCTCGCGCGCCGCCGCTTCGGCGCAGGTGTCGAGGCAGAAGGCGAGCACGGCGCGCGTGTAGCGCGGGTCGATCACGCCATCGTCGAGCACCAGGCCACTGGTGTAAAACGCATCGGCCTGGCTTTCGAACACGTTCACGATCTGGTCAAACTGGGCCTGCATCTGTGCCGGGTCGGGCGTGATGCCTTTGCGCGCCATGCTGGCCTCGGCCACGATCTGCATGGTGCGCGCGGCCTGCTCGCCGCCCATCACCGCGGTGCGCGCGTTGGGCCAGCTGAACAGGAAACGCGGCGCGTAACCCCGGCCGCACATGCCGTAGTTGCCGGCGCCAAACGAGGCGCCGCACTGGATGGTGATCTGCGGCACGGTGGCGTTGGTCACGGCCTGGATCATCTTGCTGCCGTGTTTGATCATGCCGCCCTGTTCGCTCTCCTTGCCGACCATGTAGCCGGTGGTGTTCTGCAGGTAGATGAGCGGGTGGCCGAGCTGGCACATCCACTGGATGAAGTGCGTGGCCTTGTTGGCACCGGCCACGTCGATGGGGCCGTTGTTGCTGATGAGGCCCACCGCGTGGCCGCCGATGCGGGCCTGGGCGCAGACGGTGGCGGCGCCGTAGAGGGGTTTGAATTCGAGGATGTCGGAGGCGTCGGTGATGCGCAGCATCACCTCGCGCATGTCCACCGGTTCGCGGTGGTGGGGGGGCATGAGGGCGAGCAGGTCTTCGGCGGGGAAGATGGGATCGGGGGCACCCTCACCCCGGCCCTCTCCCGCAGGCGGGAGAGGGAGTAAAGCAGCTTCTCCGGCGTGCGTGTCTTGCCCCCTCTCCCGCCTGCGGGAGAGGATTGGGGTGAGGGCCTTCGCATCCCAACCCAACTGCCCCACCACCCAACGAGCCATCCCCAAAGCCTCCCGATCGTCCTCCGCCAGGTACTCCCCCAGCCCGGACACCGCCGTGTGCATCTCCGCCCCACCCAGCTCTTCTTCGGTCGCCACCTCGCCGGTCGCGGCCATGAGCAGCGGCGGGCCTGCGAGAAAAGCGCGAGAACGCCCGCGCACCATGATCACCACGTCGGAGAGGCCCGGCATGTAGGCGCCACCCGCCGTGCCCGAGCCGTGCTGCACGGTGATGACCGGCAGGCCTGCAGCCGAGAGGCGCGCGAGGTTGCGGAACAGGCCGCCACCGAGCACGAAACCTTCGACCTGGTATTTGGTGAGGTTGGCGCCCGCGCTTTCCACCAGGTGCACGAAGGGCAGCTTCTGTTCCAGCGCGATCGCCTGCACGCGCAAAATTTTCTCCAGCCCACGCGGCTGGATCGCGCCGGCCTCGATGCCCGAATCGCTGGCCACCACCATGCAGCGCACACCGCTGATGAAGCCGATGCCGGCCACGACGCCACCGCCGGGCACGGACTTTTCCGGGTCTTTACTGTCCTGCAGAAACCCGGCGAGCGAACACAGCGGCAGGAACGGCGCGCCCGGGTCCAGCAGCAGGCCGATGCGTTCGCGTGGCAACAACTGGCCGCGTTTGTCGAACACCGGTTTCGATTTCGCCGAGGCCTGGGCCGCGCGGTCTTCGAGGGCACGCAGTTGCGCGATGCGCGCGAGCATGGCTTCGCGGCGTTGTCGGGCTTGCTCGCTGTGGGGGTTAAAACTGATCTGGTAGTTCATACGGCGGCCCTCACACCAACCCTCTCCCGCACGCGGGAGAGGGAGTGGACTTCCCCTCCGCCCCACTGAGTCCTGCACGCTCCGGAGCGCCATGACATGCCCCCTCCCGAGCGCCGTGTCATGCCCCCTCTCCCGCGTGCGGGAGAGGGTTGGGGTGGGGGCCATCCCCCGCAAAAACACGCGGCGTCACATACCGGTGAAACCCCTCAAACGGCTTCACCGCATCACGCCCCTGCGCCGCCACCGGCGCGGCCACCTGGCCCCAGCCCATGCGCACCTGCGGCCGTGCGCCGTCCACGCGCAGCACCGTGCCGCTGATGAAGCTGGCCGCGGGCGAGAGCAGGAACACGATGGCGGCGGACGTTTCGGCCTCGTTGCCGAAGCGGCCCGCCGGCACGGTGTCGCGCATCTCGCGCAGCATGGGGCCGGCCTCGAGCGGGTAATGGTCCATGCCGCTGGAGGCGATGTAGCCCGGCGCCACGGCGTTCACGCGCACGCCGCTGCGCGCCCATTCGACTGCCGCGGTTTCGGTGAAGCTCACCATGCCCGCGCGCGCCGCGCCGCTGTGGCCCATGCCGGGCATGGAGCCCCAGATGTCGGCCACGATGTTGACGATGGCGCCGCCGTGTGCCTGCATGCTCTGCACATAACACTCGCGCGCCATCAGGAAGCCGCCGGTGAGGTTGGTGTCGAGCACCGCCTGCCAGCCCTTGGCGCTGATGTTTTCCAGCGGCGAGATGTACTGGCCGCCCGCGTTGTTCACCAGGGCGTCGATGCGGCCGTGCGCGGCGACGATGGCCGTGACCACGCTGCGCACCGCCGCTTCCTGGCGGATGTCGCAGGCGTGGAAGCTGGCGTGCCCACCGGCCCCGGCGCAGTCCAGCAGGATCTCGCCCGCCGTGTCCTGCAGCTTGGCCGAATCGCGCCCGATCAGCACCACCTGCGCGCCCAGGCTGGCGAGCTCGTGCGCGGTGCAGCGCCCGATGCCCGAGCCCCCGCCCGTGACCACCACCACCCGCCGGGCCAGCAGGCCCGGCGCGAACACCGACCGGTAGCCCGGCGGTTTTTGCGTCAGCGCGCTCATTCGGGCACCTCCGTGCGGCGCGCTGCGGTGCGAGCCCCCTTCGGCACCTCCGGGTCCTTCAGAAACAGCTGCAGCGTGGTCTGGGTCAGGTCGTCCAGCGAGGCCTGCCGCGCCGGGTCGTACCACTGCACGGACCAGTTCAGCGCGCCAAACAGCATCAGCCGCGCCAGCCCCGGGTCGCCGCGCAGCTCGCCGCTGGCGTGCAGGGCCTGCAGCACCGGCACCCAGGCCGCTTCGTAGTCGGCCTTCTGGTGGTTGACCTCGCTGCGCTGCGCCTCGGACAACGAACGCCATTCGTACAGCATCACCGGGATGAAGTCGCTGTCGGGCCCGAGCAGCACTTCGTAGTGGTTGCGCACCAGCACCCGCAGGCAGTCGCGCGCGCTCAGCGGCTGCGCGCCCGCGGCGGCGGACATGGCCTCGGTCTGGCGGCGCAGCGCGCTCTGCATGCCCTCTTGCATCACGGCCGCGAGCAGGGCCTCCTTGCTGTCGAAGTGGTAGAACGGCGAGCCCGAGCGCATGCCGGCCGCGGCGGCGATGTCGCGCGTGCTGGTGGCGGCGAAGCCCTGCTGGCGAAACAGGCGCGCCGCCGCGCGCAGCAGGGCCTGTCGGCGGTTGCCGTCGTCGCGTTCGTCGGCGGTCTTGGGCGGGCGGCCCCGGGCGCGGCGCGGCGCGGCGGGGGTGGGCAAAGGCGGGCTGGCGGTGCTCATGGCACGGAACCTTAGCAGGCCGGCCTATTTATAGCAAGCATTTGCTCTGTATAAATATCAACCGCACTCTCCCCAGTTCCAGCGGGCCCACAAAAGGGCCGGACAATAGCGGCATGGATATTTATGTGACGCTGATCCTGATCGGCCTGGGCGTGTACGCCGCGAAGAACCGTGAACAACGCCAGCGCATCGCGCTGCTGGCGCACTGCCTGCAGCCCTACCAGCTGGAAAAACTCATGGAGCAGCTGACCGAGGGCTACCTGCGGGCCCTGGGCGAAGCCGACCCCGAGCGGCGGCAACAGATCTGGAACCTGCTGGCCACCACTGAACAGACACTGTGCCGACAGTTCGACCGCCTGGCCGCCGACGTGGCGCGCCTGGGCGAGGCGCAGACCCGCGTGAGCACCTGGCCGCTGGCGCTGCCCTGGGCCACCCGGCTGTTCGTGGGCGCCACCTTCGACCTGCGCGAGGCGCTGGCCATCCACGCCAAGGGCATCGCCTTCGTGGCGCAGAACACGCAAGACCTCAGCCCCAAGGACAAGGCCTACATGCTGTCGGCCGAGCTGTTCCTGTTCCAGCACACCTGCCACTGGTTCTGCCGCTCCAAGATGGTGGCCTCGGCCCGGCTGCTGACCCGGCACAAGACGCCCTACGAACAGGTGCTGGACTCGGTGTCGTCCCCCACGCGCCAGGCCTGGCGCGCGCTGCTCGGGTCCTGAGCGCCACGGCCCAGCCGCTGCGTCAAGGCAAGGCGCTGACGCGCCAGACCGCGTTGCCCACGTCGTCGGCCACCAGCAGCGCACCCCGCGCGTCCATCGCCACACCCACCGGCCGCCCCTGGGCTTCGCCGCCGGCGGTCAGGAAGCCGCTCAGCACGTCCCGGGCCGGACCGGATGGCTGCCCGCCGTTAAAGGGCACGAAGACCACCTTGTAGCCGCTGTGCGGACGCCGGTTCCACGAGCCGTGCTGACCGATGAACATCCCGTTCGTGAACGGCGCGGGCAGGCGGCTGCCGACGGCGGATGCCAGGCCGAGCGGCGCGACGTGCGCGCCCAGCGCGAAATCCGGCACCACGGCCTTGGCCACCCGCTCGGGGTCCGGCGGGCTCACGCGCGCATCCACATGCTGGCCGTAGTAGCTGTAGGGCCAGCCGTAGAAGGCCCCGTCGCGCACCGAGGTGAGGTAGTCGGGCACCAGGTCGCTGCCGAGTTCATCGCGTTCGTTGACCACCGCCCAGAGCGTGCGGCCGCTGGCGTCCCAGGCCAGGCCGACCGGGTTGCGCAGGCCCGAGGCGAAGACGCGGTGCGCGCCGGTGCCGATGTCCACCTCCCAGATCGCCGCCCGGCCTTCTTCGGCCACCATGCCGTTCTCGCCCACGTTGCTGTTGGACCCGACCCCGACGTACAGGCGCCGGCCATCCGGGCTGGCGAGCAGGCTCTTGGTCCAGTGGTGGTTGATCGGCCCGCCGGGCAGGTCCAGCAGCTTCGTGCCCGCTGCGCTGAGACGGGTGTCACCCCGGCGGTAGGGAAAGACCAGCACCGCGTCGGCGTTGGCGACGAACAGGCGCTCGCCCACCAGCGCCATGCCGAAGGGCGAGTTCAAACCGCTGAGCAACACCGAACGCATGTCGGCCACGCCATCGCCATCGGTGTCGCGCAGCAGGGTGATGCGGTTGGCGCTCGGCACAGCGGCGCCCGCGCGCTTCATCACCCGCCCCATCACCCAGGCCTTGATGCCCGTGGGTGGATCCGCCTTGGGCGGCGCGTTGGTTTCGGCCACCAGCACGTCGCCGTTGGGCAGCACCTGCAGCCAGCGCGGGTGGTCCAGGTCGTGGGCAAAGGCCTGCACCCGCAGGCCCGGTGCCGGGGTGGGCATGGCGCCAGCGGGCCAGCCCCGCGCCGGCGCAATGTTCACCGTGGGGATCAGCGCCCGGCTGGGCGCGGGCAAGGCTGGGTTGTTGCCGGAGCCCTCGGCGACGGTAAAGCGGGCCGGCTCGGCGCAGGCGCCCAGCGCCAGCAGCACGGCGGTGCCGGCCGCGACCCAGGCCAAGCGGCACGCTGAAGAGCGGCACGTCCTGCGGCGGGTCGCCGTGGGCCTGGCGGCCAGCGTCTTCACTGGGGTGGTTTGGGGGACAACAGGGGATGACGGCCGGGACATGGGGGAGCCCTCTGGTTGGCTGGCGGCGGGGCGGCGCCATCAAACCAGCAATCTCCCACCCGGGGTACGGCACGTCGGTGCGCTATCGAACACGCGGCGATGCGAAATGTTCGACAGCACACAGACACCGCTCTCACGGCTGGCAACACTGCCGCTCTGAACCCCTGTGAAAGGTCACGCCATGAACACCATCGAGACCCCCGACAAGACCCGCCTCTACGTCAAGGACTGGGGCGAAGGCCCACCCGTGATCCTGATCCACGGCTGGCCGCTGTCGGCCGACAGCTGGGACGACCAGGCCATGGCCATTGCCGCGGCGGGCCACCGCGTGATCGCCTACGACCGGCGCGGTTTTGGCCGTTCCACCCAGCCCTGGAGCGGCTACGACTACGACACCCTGGCCGACGACCTGGCCGCCGTGATCCAGCAGACCGGCGCGCAGGACGCGACCCTGGTCGGCTTCTCCATGGGCGGCGGCGAAGTGGCGCGCTACATGGCACGATATGGCGGGAAATCGGTGGCGAAATGTGCGCTGCTGTCGTCCATCCTGCCCTACCGCCTGAAGACCGGCGACAACCCAGCCGGCACCGAGCAGGCGGCCTTCGACCAGACGGCCGAGGGCCTGAAGGCCGACCGGGCGCTGTTTTTCACCGGCTTCTTCAAGACTTTCTTCGGTGACGATTCGGCGGAGCGCCCCGTCAGCGCCGAGCTGCTGGAATGGGCACGCGGCATCGCCCTGCAGGCCAGCCTGAAGGCCACCATCGAATGCATGCGTTCGTTCTCGTCGACCGACTTCCGGGGCGACCTCGCAGCCTTCACCGTGCCCACCCTGATCATCCACGGCACCGCCGACAAGACGGTACCGATCGCCGCCTCCAGCCGGGTTGCCGCGCAGGGCATCGCACACAGCACCCTGATCGAATACGACAGCGCACCGCATGGCCTGTTCGCCACCGACAAGGCTCGTCTGAGCGGTGACCTGCTCGCCTTTCTGGCGCGCGCGGCCTGAAGCGAGGAGGGTGCTCCGGCGCCTGGGAAAGCCGGTCCTCCAGGGCCCGGGTCTGTGCAGCAACGCACGTCCCACGAAAGGCAGAACCCACCTACGTCTCCAGCACGCCTTCCACGTAGAGCTTGCGCACCAGCACCATCGCCACCACCATCAGTGGCGACGCGAGGATCACGCCCGGCAGGCCGAACAGCAGACCGAAGATGATGGCCGCCGTGATGCCCAGCACCGGCGGCAGCTCCACCGCCCAGCGCTGCACCAGGGGCATCAGCAGGTTGCCTTCGATCACCTGGATCGCCACGCACAGGCCGGCCACCGACAGCGCCAGCGTGGGCCCTTCCATGAAGGCGATCAGCACCGCCAGCACGCCCGAGGCGATGGGGCCGAAGAACGGAATGAAGGCCAGCGCGCCGGCGAGCAGGCCCAGCGTGGGCGCCAGCGGCATGCCCAGCAGCGCCAGCCCCACAGTGGTGGACAGCCCCACGAACAGCATCGAGATGCCCTGCCCCATCAGCCAGCGCGACAGCGCGTGGCCGCTGGCGCGCATCGCCTCGCCCACGCGCTCGCGGTAGGTTGGGGGGATCAGCCGGACCAGCCCGTCGCGGTACATCGCGGGGTCGGCGGCGATGTACACCCCCACCACCAGCATCAGGCCGATGCCGCCCACGGCGCTCAGGGCCTGGGTCGCGGCGATGGCCACACTGGCCAGCGGCAGATCGCCCGCGTCCGCGCTGCCCCACACCTTGAGCAGCGTGACCCCCAGTGTGTGGCCACGCGCCCAGCGCACCAGCGCGTTCAGCGCGGCGGGCAGCTTCTGCCCCAGGTCGTCCAGCTGCGTGACCAGGCGGTCGCCGATCAGCCAGACCACCAGCGCCACCACCACCAGCACGAGCGCCACCGCCGCCCCCACCGCCAGCCGGGGCGGCAGGCGCAGGAACTGTTCCAGGGGCGCGGCCAGGGCGTGCAGCGCCACCGCGACGATCACCGCCCCGAACAAGAGCGGCAGCAGGTCCGACAGGCGAAACGCCAGCGACAGCAGCACGCCCAGGAAGACGAACAACACCATGGGCCGCAGATAACCCCGCACGGGAGCAGAAGCCGGTGGCGGGGGGAGGGGGGGCGACACGGGAAGCTGGGTCATGGCAAGTCCTTTGCCCGGAACCTGGCCACGACCGCGTGAGCGCCGCCCGGCCGTTCCGAAGGCGCTCAGCCCCGCAGTGCGCAGCACGGAGGGTGGTCCAGTGAGCGCAACACAGGCCCGGGATCGTTCCAGTGTGCGCCCCACACAGGCCGCTGTCTGTCTTTTAGCGCACAGACGGGCGCCGGGGCCTCAAGAGGCCGGGTCGGACGTGGACTCGGACTCGAACTCGATGCCGCCGATGAACCTGAACAGGAAGTTGTACAGGAAACAACCGACAACCACGCCGACGTAGCCGATCACGAGGTACATCACCGGCATCACGATCACCATCATGAACATGGGCGGGCGCTGGCCCGCGGGCACGACCGTGGCCATGAACAGCAAGAACGGGATCAGGAAGAGCAGCGAGCTCACGGCCATGAGCACCGCGAAAACCTTGCCGTTCTGGTGGGGGGACAAACGCGCGATCTGTTGTTTCATGTCCAGGCGCCTCCAAACGCCGAGCCCGCGCGGCCGTCGGGCACGGACCGCATGGCGGGCGCCCTCACTGTACCGCGCCCGTCTGGCCCACAGCCACGCCATCCGGTGGCCCCTTGAGCTCCACCACATTGCCCTCGGGGTCGGTGACGTAAATCGAGGGCCCCTCGCCCTCGGCGCCATAACGCGAGGCCAGCGCGCCGGCCTCGACGCCGTGCGCCTGGAGCTGGGCGCGGATCGCCACCTCGTCGAACGGCTCCACCCGGAAGCAGAAATGGTCGAGGTTGCGCCCCTGCGCACCCGGCGGCGCCCCACCGGCGCGACCGAGCGGCCCGCTCACCGGCACGAGGTCGAGCAGCGAGCGCCCGGCGCGCAACTGCACCAGCCCGATGCCATCCTGCCGGCGCTCGACGTGGCAGCCCAGCACATCGCAGTAGAAGCGCAGCATGGCGTCGAGATCGACGACGCGCAGCACGAGGTGGTCGATTTCGCGGAGGTGGATCATGGGCACTCCCCAAAAACCGCACGATAGCGCCAACGGCGGTGTGCAGGGAAGCGCCCGCGGGTGGGACCGACCTCGAACCCTCCCTTTTAACCGAACGAAACATCCCGATAACGCTGCTTTTTCTTGAATGAAGAAGGCCCTACCCTGCGCGCTCCCCCATTCCTTTTGCGGAGACCTCATGAAAAAGATTCTTTCCCTGCTGGCCATGGTGTTTGCTATCGGCCTGTCTTCCGTGGCCATGGACGCCGAAGCCGCGCGCCGCCTGGGTGGCGGCAAGTCCATCGGCATGCAGCGCCAGGCCACGCCGCCGGCCAAGGCCCCCACCGCCACGCCCACCCAGACGCCCGCCAGCGCCGCGGCCGCCCCCGCCGCCGCGTCCACCCGCAGCAAGTGGCTGGGCCCGATCGCCGGCCTCGCCGCCGGTCTGGGCCTGGCCGCGCTGGCCTCGCACCTGGGCTTTGGCGAGGGCCTGGCCAACATGCTCATGATCGGCCTGCTGGTCATGGCCGCGCTCGCCGCCATCGGCTTCGTCATGCGCAAGCGCGCCGCCGCACAGGGTGGATCAGCGGGCGGCATGGCCTACGCAGGCGCGGGCGCCGCCGGTGGCTCGCCGCAGACGCAGGCCTACAAGGCGGCCACCCCGTCCCAGGCGGGCGCGGGCGGCTCCATGATCGGCTCCGGCATCGGCGCCAACCTGCAGCCGGCCCCAAGCCGCATCCCGGCCGACTTTGACGTGGCCAGCTTCGTGCGCAACGCCAAGGTCAACTTCATCCGCCTGCAGGCCGCCAACGACGCCGGCAACCTCGACGACATCCGCGCCTTCACCACGCCCGAGATGTTCGCCGAGCTGAAGATGGACCTGTCCGAGCGTGGCGCGGCCGAACAGCACACCGACGTGGTCCAGATCGACGCCGAGGTGATCGAGGTGGAAGAAGACGCCGACCGTTACCTGGTGAGCGTGCGCTTCACCGGCGAAACCCGCGACAGCGGCGAACCCGCCAACGAGGCGTTTGACGAAATCTGGCACCTGACCAAACCACGCCAGGGCGCCAGCGGCTGGGTGCTCTCGGGCATTCAGCAGATGAACTGAGCGGCTGAGCCCGCCCCCACCACCGGCGCAACGCCGGTTCGCAGACCCCAGGCCCCGGTGCACCCGCACCGGGGCTTTTTTTTGCGGTGGTGGCGGCTGCCTTGGGCACCCGCCCGGACGGCTTTTCCGTGCGTTCCGGCACACAACGCCCGTTCCGCGATTGACCGTGCCAGCGGGGCTCGCCGATACTTGTAAGTAGTTTGTTGCACTCCCCCATCTTTCCCGTCCAGGCACCAAGACCGAGGCACGCGATGACTTTCAGGCAGCAGGAAAGCCCACACCGTCCGTTCCCGCGCCGCTCCACCGCCGTGTGGGTCACGCTGCTGGTGTGGGCGGTTCTGTTGGTGCTGACGCCGACCACCGGCCATGCCGACACCCACATCAACGGCCACGACAACGTCCTCGTGCTCCATTCCTACGGCCCGGACTTCGTCTGGACCCGTTCGCAGCAGGAAGGCGTCGATGCCGTCTTCAGCCCTCTGGCCGCCGAGTACGACCTGCGGATCGAGTACCTGGACGCGGTGCACAACCCGGGCCTGCTCAAGGGGCCGCTGCTGCTCGACCTGCTCCGAGCCAAGCTCTCGGCGCAGAAATTCAAAGTCGTGCTGACCTCGGACAACGCCGCGTTCGACTTCGCCCGCGCGCACCGCGCCGAGCTGTTCCCCGGGGTGCCCATCGTGTTCATGGGCCTGAACGGCTACAACGATGCGATGCTGCAGGGCGAGAGCGGCATCACCGGGGTGGCCGAAGACGGCGACATGTTCGGCACACTGCAGGTGATGCTGCAGCTCGCACCACGGACCCGACGCATCGTGTTCCCCGGAATGGCCGACGACCTCACCTACCGTGGCATCCGGGCCACCGTCACCAAGGACCTGGCGACACTCCCCACGCAGGTCAAGGCCGAGTTCCGCGAATACCCCGACGTGGACGCTCTCCTGCAGGACCTCAAGACCCTTCCACCCGACTCCGCCATCTTCACCATCGGCAACATGCGCACGCACGACGGCCAGGGCATCAGCAGCCAGCGCGCCGCCGAACTGATGTCATCGACGGCCAACGTTCCGCTGTTCACGAGCTGGGACTTCCTGGTCGGCCACGGTGCCGTGGGGGGCAGCGTCATCAGCGGCGTCGAGCAGGGGCGCCTGGCAGCCGAGATCGCGGTGCAGGTGATGCACGGCGTGAGCCCGGAGGCCATCCCGGTGCGTCGCGGGGCGGGCAAGACCCTGCTCTTTGACCACCGGCAGTTGGTGCGCTTCGACATCCCGGCGTCTCAGTTGCCTTCAGGCGCCGTGGTCCGTTTTTCGCCGCAGAGCACGCTCAGCATCTCGCAAGAGACGGCCTGGATCGCCGGGGTGTCGTTCGTGCTGCTGCTCGGCGTGAGCGTGTCGCTGGTCATCGCGGTGGTGCAGCGGCATCGCTCCGAGGAGCAGGTGCGCGCGCTCAACCAGGCGCTCGAACAGCGCGTGGCCGAGCGCACCAGCGCGCTGGAACAGGCGAACAAGGAACTGGAATCTTTTGCCTATTCCGTCTCGCACGATCTGCGCGCCCCGCTGCGCCACATCGACGGTTTTCTGGCACTGCTCAAGGAAAGCGTCGAGCCGGCGCTCGACGACCAGAGCCTGCACTACATGAGCACCATCGCCGACGCGGCCCGGCGCATGAGCACGCTGATCGACGACCTGCTGGCCTTCTCGCGCATGGGGCGCCAGGAGATGAGCAAGACCTCGGTGGACCTGAACGCCCTGGTGGCCGACGTGATCCGGGGGCTGGCGCCGGAGGCCGCAGGTCGGAACATCGACTGGCGCATCGCCGATCTGCCGGTGGTCACCGGCGATCTCGCCATGCTGCGCGTGGTGCTGTTCAACCTGATCTCGAACGCCCTGAAGTACAGCAGCAAGCGCCCGCAGGCCCGGATCGAGATCGGCACGCTGCCCAGTGAAGAAGGCGAGACCGTGGTGTTCGTGCGGGACAACGGCGCCGGATTCGACATGCGATTCAAGGACAAGCTCTTCGGCGTCTTCCAGCGGCTGCACCGCGTGGACGAATTCGAGGGCACCGGCATCGGGCTGGCCAATGTCGCCCGGATCATCGCGCGCCACGGCGGCAGGGTCTGGGCACAGGGCCAGATCGACCAGGGTGCGACCTTCTATTTCTCGCTTCGCCCATCCCCCCGTCAGGAGACATGAATGCCCAGACACACCGTGGTGGGACTTAAAGCGCTGCGCGCCTGGGCGCTGGCCCTGCTGACGACCTGTGGGGCGGCGGGCATCGCCACGCCCCAGGAGCCGCCCGCCGCGAAGAAGCAGACCGTGACGGTGTGGTTCCACGCCGGCGTGGGCAACACCCTGATGAAGGTCATGGAGGCCAACATCCAGGATTTCCAGAAGAGCCAGGACAGGTACCAGATCGAGATGACGTTGGTGCCCGAGGGCACCTACACCGACCGGATCCTGGCCGCCGGGAAGACGGGCGATCTGCCTTGCCTGCTGTTCTTTGACGGCCCGCTGGTCGCCAACCTGGCCTGGCTCGGTTACCTGCAACCCATCGACCGCTTCGTGTCGAAACAGCTGAAGGCCGACTTTTTGTCCTCGGTCATTGCGCAGGGAACCTACCAGGAAAAACTCTACACGCTGGGCATTTACGACTCGGGCCTGGCGATGTACGCCAACCGCAAATACCTGCGGGCCGCGGGCGTGCGCATCCCCACGGTGGCACAGCCATGGAACCTGGCCGAGTTCGAGACCGCGCTGGAGAAGCTGGCCGCCGTGCCGGGCGTGGCGTACCCGCTGGACATGAAGATCAACTACGGGCGGGGCGAATTCTTCACCTACGGTTTTTCGCCCATCCTGCAGTCCTTTGGCGGCGACCTGATCGATCGCCAGAGCTACCGGTCCGCCAAAGGGGTGCTGGACGGCCCTCAGTCCGTCGCGGCGATGAAGCGCTTCCAGAGCTGGTTTCAAAAGGGCTGGGCCAACCCCAAACCGGCGGGCGATACCGACTTCCCCTCCGGCAAGGCCGCGCTCTCCTGGGTTGGCCACTGGCTCTACAACAAATACGCCGAAGCGCTGGGCCAGGACCTGGTCGTCATCCCCATGCCCGACTTCGGCCACGGCCCCAAGACCGGGCTGGGCACCTGGAACTTCGGCATCCCCAGCTCCTGCCAGGACCCCAGAGGCAGCTGGGCCTTTCTGGAATCCCTCCTGCAGCCGGACAATGTCGCGCGCTGGACCGACATCCATGGCGGTGTGCCGGCTCGAAAATCGGCCCTGGCCCAGTCAAAGCTCTACCGGCCCGCCGGCCCCTTGCACCTCTATGTGCAGCAGATCGAAAAGGGCTGGGCGGTCCCCCGCCCGCCCACACCGGCCTACGGCGCCATCACGAAGGCCTTCGCCGAAGCGGTGGACCACATCATCCAAGGCGCGGACGTGCAGACCGAACTGAGCCAGGCCGCCACGAAGATTGACCAGGACATTCAAGCGCACAATGGTTACCCCGCCCGGTAGCGGTTGTCCCAACGAAGCGACGGCCATGCGCCCCCTTGACGATGAAATTCACCAGCATCGAACACAAGCTGCTTCTGGCGTTTGCGGCGTTTCTGCTGGTGGTGACCGCGCTCAGTGCTGGCCTGACCTCGTTCCTGATCAACAGCCAGGGCGAAGCGGACGCCTTCACCCGGCTTTCGCAGCAGTTGGTGTCCTTCAGGAGTGATCTGCAGGCCTCGCGCGAGGCCCAGGTGGCGGTGGCGGTGGACGCCGCGCGCGACGAAAAAAACCTCAGCGACATGGCGATCCTGTACAGCCAGACGCTCAGGCTGGACCGGGCGCCCGGCGAGACCCTGGACTTCACCCTGGGCCACAACAAGATCACCTCGTTGAACCGCTTGCAGCTGATCCTGCTGTCGGCCCGCTTCTCCAGTGTGGCCGTTTACCTGGGCGGCGACCTGTCCCACTACGTGACGCCAGACGGGGCCGGCATGGTGACGCGGCACGGCGGCCAGCCCGTGCTGCGCGGCACCCGGCGCAAGGAAGACGGCCGGGTTCAACTGACCGACTGGTGGAGCTGGCAGCAAACCCCGCTGCCGGTCCACATCGCGCGCAGCCTGCCGCTGGCGAATCAGGTCGCGGGCCACGTGGACTTCCCCGCCGAACACACGATGGTGATGCAGGTGAGGGTGCCGATCCAGGGCACGCCCCGCGAATCGTTTGGCGAGACGATCGTCGAAAACCTGGGCATCGCCACGCCGGCGGAGACACCCCCTGGGGCGGGCGAGGCACCACCGGAGGTGATCGGCATGTTCGTCTTCAGCCGGGTGTTCGACCAGTCCTTCCTGGAGGAAACGGCCTCCAGGAGCGGCGTGATTCCGGCCTTCTTTTCCCCCGACGGGCAACACCGTGTGCAACTGGTCGGCATGGGCAACCCCACCGTGCCGCAACTCCCGCCGACCGGCAACGCCATCCGGCTGCAGACCGAGACGAGCGGGTCGGCCTCGTACTACCAGGCCTTCATGCCCTGGAAGATGGAAGCACGGGCCCCCCCGCTGACGCTGAGCCTGGCGCTGTCGCGGGAAAGCACCACCAGGACCATCCAGCAGACCGTGGCCGGCATCGTTGGGGTGTCGGTGCTGATCCTCCTCGTGGGCGGGGCCTTGGGCTACGTGTTGATCGCGCGGCTCACGGCGCCCATCAAGACACTGACCACGGCGGTCGCCCGCACCGTCCTGCACCCCGAGGGCGCGGGCATGCCATCCACCGGCAAGCCCATGGCCCCTGAGCGGCTGGCCGAAATCAACATCGGCGCGGGCGACGAGGTGGGGCAACTGACCACCGCGTTCAAGCTCATGACCGAACAGCTCCACCAATCCTTCGAAACGCTGGAGCAGCGCGTGACCGAACGCACCGCGCAACTGGAGGCGGCGAACAAGGAGCTGGAGGCTTTTTCGTATTCCGTCTCGCACGATCTGCGCGCCCCGCTGCGCCACATCGACGGCTACCTGGAACTGCTCCAGGAAAGCGCCGGGCCGGCGCTCGATGCGGAGAACCTGCAATACCTGAGCAACATCACCCACGCGGCCCGCCGCATGAGCGTGCTGATCGACGACCTGCTGGCCTTCTCGCGCATGGGGCGCCAGGAGATGCACAAGACCCCGGTGGACCTGAGCGCCCTGGTGGCCGAGGTGATCCGCGGGTTCGAGCCGGAAACCGAGGGCCGGGACATCGACTGGCACATCGCGCCCCTGCCGGTGGTGGCGGCCGACCGCTCCATGCTGCGCGTCGTGCTGGTCAATCTCATCTCGAACGCCCTGAAGTACAGCAGCAAACGCCCGCGAGCCCGGATCGAGATCGGCGCGCAGCCCGGCGAACCGGGCGAGACGGTGGTCTTCGTGCGCGACAACGGCGCCGGCTTCGACATGCGGTTCCAGGACAAGCTCTTCGGCGTCTTCCAGCGCCTGCACCGCGTCGACGAGTTCGATGGCATCGGCATCGGGCTGGCCAATGTCTTTCGGATCATTGCCCGACACGGCGGCCGGACCTGGGCGCAAGGCCAGGTCGACGGCGGCGCGACCTTCTATTTCGCGCTGCCGCAGGCCCAGGGCTGACCCGCCCTACCCCTGCGCGCGCCGCTCCAGCAGGGCCCGCTCCTTCTCGTTTCCCGCCAGCGCCGCGGCCTGGTGCAACGCGGCCCGAGCCTCCTGCTGGCGCCCCAGTTTCTGCAGCAGATCGCCCTGCACGGCGTGCAGCCAGTGGTAACGCTGCAAGGCCTTGTCCTGCAGCAGGGTCTCGACGATGGCCAGCCCCGCGGCCGGGCCTTCGTGCATGGACACGGCCACCGCGCGGTTGAGCTCGACCACGGGCGAGGGCGCCACGCGCATCAGCACGCCGTAGAGCGCGGCGATGCGCGCCCAGTCGGTGGCTTCGGCGGTGGGCGCGCGGGCGTGGCAGGCGGCGATGCTGGCCTGCAACCGGTAGCTGCCGACGGGCTGGCCCAGCGCCTCGGCGCGCGCCAGCGCGGCCAGGCCACGGCGGATCAACAGCGGGTCCCAGCGGCTGCGGTCCTGCTCGGTCAGCAGCACCGGGTTGCCCAGGGCATCGGTGCGCGCGGCGGTGCGCGAGGCCTGGATCTCCATCAACGCCACCAGGCCGTGCGCCTCGGCCTGGTCGGGCGCCAGCTCGGCCAACATGCGCCCCAGGCGCAGGGCCTCGTCGCACAGCGCCGGGCGCATCCAGTCGCCGCCGGTGCTGGCGGTGTAGCCCTCGTTGAACACCAGGTAGACCACTTCGAGCACCGAGCCCAGGCGCTCGGCCAGTTGCCCGCCACGCGGCACTTCAAAAGGCACGCTCGCGTCGGCCAGCGTGCGCTTGGCGCGCACGATGCGCTGGGCGATGGTGGCCTCGGGCACCAGGTAGGCGCGCGCGATCTCGAAGGTGCTCAGGCCGCCGAGCAGCTTGAGCGTAAGCGCCACGCGCGCGTCGGTGGAGAGCACCGGGTGGCAGGCGGTGAAGATGAGGCGCAGCAGGTCGTCTCCGATGTCGTCCTGCCGCGCGGCGTCGAGCGCGTCCACGAAATCGGGCACGGTGAGCGCGTCCAGCGCTTCGAGGTCGCGCGCGATGTCTTCGTGCCGCGCGTCGGCCATCTGGCGGTGGCGCAGCCAGTCCAGCGAGCGGTTCTTCGCGGTGGTCATGAGCCAGGCGCCGGGGTTGTTCGGCACGCCGTCTTTCGGCCAGTGCTCCAGCGCGGCCACCAGCGCGTCCTGCGCCAGTTCCTCGGCCACGCCGAGGTCGCGCACGCGCCGCGCCACAGCGGCGACGATGCGGGCGGATTCGAGGCGCCAGACGGTGGCGATGGTTTGGTGGACGGCGGAGTGCACGGGCTGGAGCTTACGGGTTGGGACGCCGGGCGCCCCTCACCCCCGCCCCTCTCCCGCGCGCGGGAGAGGGGAATTGGCCCTCACATCTGCGCGGGTGCGGCGGCTTCGTCCATCCAGAACACCTCCCACTGGTGGCCGTCGAGGTCGGCGAAGCCGTGCTGGTACATGAAGCCGTGGTCCTGCGGCGGGTTGGGGGTGGTGGCGCCGGCGGCCACGGCCTTGCGCACCACCTCCTCGGCCTCGGCGCGGCTGTCCACCGACAGGGCGATCAGCACCTCGGTGCTCTTGTGCGCGTCGCTCAGGGGCTTCTTGGTGAAGCCCTGGAAGAAGGGCTCGACCAGCAGCATGGCGAAGAAGTTTTCACCGATTTCCAGGCAGGCGCCCTGCTCGTTGGTGAAGCGCTTGTTGAAGGTGAGGCCCAGGGCCTTGAAGAAGGCCTGCGAACGGGCCATGTCCTTGATGGGCAGGTTGACGAAGATCTGGCGGAACATGGTGGGTTCTCCTTGTTGGATGGTTGGCTGGTTTGTTCGATCGGTGGGCGGTGATCAGGCCTTCTGGCGGGCTTCCATCTGCTTGAACCTGTCCAGCGCCTCGCTGGGCGGGAACTCGTCGAGCTCGATGAGCTGGCGCAGCTCGATCACGGCCTCCTTGCCTTTGCCGGCGGGGTTGGGGAAACGGCGGCTCCATTCCAGGGCTTCTTCGCGGTTGCGCACCTGGATCAGGGTGTAGCCGGCGATGAGCTCCTTGGCCTCGGCGAACGGGCCGTCCACGACGCGTCTGCCCTCGGGGCCGTAGTGCACGCGCCAGCCGGCGCGGCTGGGGTGCAGGCCACTGGCGTCGAGCAGCACGCCGGCGCGCGCCAGCTCCTCGTGGTAGGCCGCCATCTCGGCCATGAGTTCTTCGGGCGCCTCGGGTGTGAGTTCGGCTTCGAACTCGGGGCAGGACTTGACGATGATCATGAATCGCATGGTGTTCTCCTGAAAGCCGTCAGGCTGGGGTTTCACAAAGGGTCTTGAGGGACTGCAGCGCCTTGGGCCAGGTCTGCGCCATCCAGTCCTCGTAGGTGCCGAACACGTCGCAATCGACGCGCACGCGGGTGCCGCCGGCCTCGTCGGTGAAGCTGTAGTTCTCGAAGCAAGGCGCCCAGGCCCGCACGGCTTCGCTGGTGGTGTCTTCGATGCCCTTGTCGACCATGCCCAGGTGCCGGATGGACACGAACTCCGCCGGGCGGTGCTCGGCGATCTCGGACACCATGCCCATGCCCTTGGGATCGACGAAACGGATCTTCTGGCCTTGGTCCCACGAGCCCTCGAAGCGCGAGCCTTCGCAGAAGGTCGCCGTCCAGCGCTCGTAGGTGGGCGACTGCAGCATGGTGGCCCACACGTGTTCGCGCGGGGCCCGGATGAGGATGTCGAAATGTTGGGTTTTCATGGCGAGGTTCCTTGGGTTCAGTGGGCGTCGTCAGCGGCCCGCAAAGCCGCAATGCCGATGGCATGAAGCCGGTTCAGCGGCTTCTATGGGTACGACGGAACAGGCCGGGCGTTTTCGACAGCGCCCGACTAGGTAGAAACCCTAGGACCCGCTTATGCCTGACTCTCGTCGAAACAGGGCGCGAGCGGGCGCACTTCGACGGTGGCCCACTGAGCGGCGGGGCAGCGCTGGGCGATGGCGATGGCCTCTTCGCGGTCCACGTTTTGCAACAGAAAGAAGCCGCCAATCATTTCCTTGGCTTCGGCAAAAGGGCCGTCCAGCACCTGCGGGCGCCCCCCGGCCTGGCTCACCCGCACCGCGCTGGACAGGCCGGCCAGCGACTCCACCGCCTTGAGCTTGCCGACGGCCGCAAGCCCCTCGCCAAAAGCCTGCATGGCGGCATAGGCGGCGCGGCCCTCGGCCTCGGTGCGGGTGGCGCGCTGGCCGACCGGTTCGTGGATCAGGAGCATGTAGGACATGGCGGAGCCTTTCGGTGAGCGAAAAAGGCGATGCTACACAGACCGCCCGGGTCTCGCCAGACGGCCTCTTTTCTTCGGACAGGGGGCCCAATCATGACGTCAGGTGTCACTTTATGCATGCCAGGATGCACGCCTCGACGACCATCAAGGATCCCCCATCATGAAGCCCTCACCCACCCTGGCGCCCAGCGCAGCCCGTCCGGCGCAAGTCGACGCACCGCCAGCGATTGACCTCGACTGCAACGTGGTCGAGCTGCGCCAGTACACCCTGCACCCCGGTCAGCGCGATGTGCTGATCGATCTGTTCGACCGGGCGTTCGTGGAAACGCAGGAAGCCGTGGGCATGGCCGTCATGGGCCAGTTCCGCGACCTGGACGCCCCCGACCGTTTCGTCTGGCTGCGCGGCTTTCCCACCATGGACAGCCGCGCACGCGGCCTCAGCGCCTTCTACGATGGCCCGGTGTGGCGGCAGCACCGCGACGCGGCCAACGCCACCATGATCGACTCCGACGACGTGCTCTTGCTGCGACCCGCATGGCCTGGCGCAGGCATTGCCATGCGCGGGCGTGAGCGGGCGACAGGACCGCTGGGCACACCCCTGCCCGGCCTGCTCGACGTGAGCGTCTTTCAGCTGCACGAGCCGGCGTCCGCGGCGCTGCTGCGGTACTGCCAAGGGCCCATGACGCAGACACTGACCCAAGGCGGGGCCGAGGTATTGGGCTGGTATGTCTCGGAGAACGCGCCCAACAACTTCCCGCGCCTGCCTGTGCGCCAAGGCGAACAGGTGCTCGTGGGCTTCGCGATGTTCGCCACGCCCGCGGCATTCGAGGCGTTTTCCCGCAGCGGCGTTTGGGCACGCAACGTGCAGCCAGCGCTCGAACCATGGCTGATGGGACCGCCAAAGAGCCTGCGCCTTGCGGCGACCGCCCGGTCATTGATCCACGGCTGAGGTGGCGTCGGGGCAGAGACACATCGTGTTCTTGCCGATCAGTATGAGGATCGTGTTGATCAGAACATGCGGTACCAGAGTGCCAAGTGGGGCACGTAGGTGATCAAGGCCATGACGACCAGGCTCGCCAGCAGGAACCACCCGAGGTTGCGAAGCAGATCGATGATCGGCACCCGGTTGGTCCGCGCCGCCACATAGAGGTTCGCTGCCAGCGGCGGCGTGAGCAACCCGAGCTCGATGTTGGTCACCAGGATGATCGCAAAGTGAATCGGATCGATGCCAAACTTCGCAGCGGTTGGCGCCAGCAGAGGGCCCATCAGCAGTGTTGCCGCGTTGGTCTCCATGAACATGCCGACAACCAGCAGGATGAGGTTGACCACCAGCAGGAACACGATCGGGCTGTCGGTCACGGTGACCGCCCACGTGGCGATCGACTGTGGAACCTGTTCCAGCACCATGGCTCGGTTGAAGATGCTGGTGAAGCCGATGATGACCAGAATCGCCGCGGCGGACAGAGCGGCGCTCAGGAAAATCTTCTCCAGGTCACGCAATCCGACAGCACGGCTGACCAGCGTGATCAGCAGCGCATAGAGCGCCGCAATCGCTGCCGCCTCGGTCGGCGTGAAGACGCCCGAGTAGATGCCGCCAAGAACCAGCACGGGCAGCATCAACGCAGGTAGCGCCCGGACGAAGATGCTCGCGCGCGGCGCAGCCGCAACGTCCGGGGCCGGCCTTGCATCACCTGCAACAGCCACAGTTTTCTCGCGGCCGCCGGGCAGCACGCGCCGTGCGAGCGAGGCGTGCACGATCATGAAGGCCAGCATCATGACGATGCCGGGACCGAGCGATGCCATGAAGAGCTGCGTGATCGAGACGCCGACGATCGACCCGTACAGAATCAGCGGGATCGACGGTGGGATGAGAACGCCGAGCAGCCCCGCGGACGCATTGAGCGCCGCCGTGTAGCCGGGCGAGTAACCGCGTTCGATCATCTCCTTGCCCACGGTGCTGCCCATGGCCGCCACGGTGGCCACCGAGGAGCCGGTGATGGCACCCATCAGGGCGCTGGCCAGCACCATGACATGACCCAGGTGGGCATGCAGCCGCCCGATCAGCACGTCACACACGGCGGTGAGCTGGCGGATCAGACCACCTTGGCTCATCAACTGCCCACCCAGCAGGAACAGCGGGATCGCCAGCAGCGGGAAGACGGTGACTGTGTCGTAGGTGATGGAGGGCAGCACCGACCAGTCGATGTTCCACCGTTCGGCGTTGACCATCACCAGCAAGGTGAAAGCCACGCCGACGGGAACGCCCAGCAAAAGAATGAGGATGAGAGCAGGTCCGATGATCATGGGTGTTCCTCGCCAACCGACGGTTCATGGGTCGCGGCGCGGATCAGTTCGGCGACGGAGTGCAGCACCACCAGCGCCATGCCGAGGGGAAAGAAGAAGGTCGGAATCGCGATGGGCGTTCCAAGGTCCAGACCCCGCTCGCCGGAACTGAGTGCGGTCTGAAAGAACTCCAGCGCAGTCCAGAAGTACACCGCGCCGAAGACGGTCATGGCCAGTGCGGTGATCACCCGGCCGATCCGGCGGACCCACTGGCTCTCGACCTGCTGGATGATGTCCACGGCAATGTGCGTACCCGTGTAGGTGCACATCGCCGCGCCCACGAAGGTGAGTGGCGCCATCGCGAAGATGGCGATCTCGCCGGTGTCTGGCAGGTGGAGGTTGAAGTACCGCACGGCCACGCTGAAGGCAATGCCCACCAGCATGGCGACGAGCGAGACGATGCAGATCCACTTCTCGGCGCGGAACGCCTGGCGTTCCACCGAGAAGATCCAACTGCTGGCGCGTGCGCTGGCTGACATGTTCAACTCCAACACTTACTTGCGTGCGGCCGCGGCCTCTTGGCGCAGCGCGGCGATGCGATCGGCACCGTAGGTGGTCGACAGCTTCTCCCACACACCCTGGCCCACCTTCTCGAACTCGGCCATGGCCTGGGCCGACGGGCGGATCAGCTTGATGCCACCGCTCTCGATCTTCTGCAGGAACTCCGCGTTCATCTGGCGGTTCTTCTTGATCTGCTTCTTCGTCACCTCAGCGGCCGTGTCGGTCAGGACCTTCTTGTCGGCGTCCGACAGCTTGGACCAGAACTTCGAGCTCGATGCCACCGTGCCCATCGCGTAGACGTGGTTGGTCAGCGTCATGTACTTCTGCGTCTCGAACAGGCGCGATTCGTAGGTGATGCTGGCGCCGTTGTCCTGCCCGTCGACGGTCTTCTGCTGCAGCGCGGTGAACAGCTCCGGGAACGGCATCACAACCACCTGCGTGCCGGCGTCCTCAAAGAAGGTCTTGATCGCGGCCGATCCCGGGACACGGAGCTTCAGGCCCTTCAGGTCCGCCGGCTTTTCGACCGGGCGGCTGGAGTTGGTCACCGCGCGAAATTCCAGTTCGAAGAAGCCGAGGGTCTCGATGCCCTGCTTGTTCAGCGTCTCGCGCAGCGTAGTCTGCAGCACGCCCTTGGGGTTGTAGAAGATCGCATCGACCGCCTTGAAGTCGGTGGCGATGTAGGGCAGGTAGTGGATGTCGAGCAGCGGGTTCAGACCGGCCAGCGAGCCCGGGTTCAGCAGCGCCATTTCGAGCGAACCGCGCGAGAGCTCGCGGGCTTGGGCCATTTCGCCACCCAGCTGGCTCGCCGGGAAAATCGTGATGGCGATCTTGCCCTTGGTGCGCTCACCCACCAGCTTGGCGAACTCCTGCGCCGCCTGGTCCATGGGGCTGTTGGCGGCAAAGACGTGTCCCATCCTGGCCTTGACTTCCTGTGCCATGGCCGGTGCGGCGGCCAGGGTGGCGAGTGCGAGCGCGGCGCCCGCGATGAAGTTGCGCTTGTTCATGAGTCTCCTCTTGTGGTGAATAAATAGAGGTTCAGATGCCCCTGGCGCCAGAGGCCAGGAAGCCGCCATCGACCGGCAGGGTGACGCCGGTCACGAACCCGGCGTCGTCGGACACCAGGTACATCACGGCCGCGGCGATCTCGCCCACCGTGCCGTAACGGTTCATCGGGATCGCGTTCTCGTACTCCCGACGGAATTGCTCGGTGTGCAGCGCACGCGTCATCGGTGTGTCCACCGGACCGGGCGCCACCGCGTTGGAGGTCACGCCCTGCTCGGCCAGCTCGACCGCCATCTGGCGGGTCAGCGCGATCACCGCGCCTTTGGACGTGCCGTAGGCCGTGCGTCCGGAGCCGACGGCCCGCATGCCCGCCACCGAGGCGATGTTGACGATGCGGCCCCACTGGTTGCGCACCATCAGGCGCGCCGCGCGCTGGCTGCACAGGAAGGTGCCGGTGACGTTGACGGCCATCGTGGCCGCGAAGTTGTCGTCCGGAAACTCCAGGAAGGGATAGACCTTGGCGATGCCGGCCGAATTGACCAGGACGTCGCAGCGGCCGTGTCGCTGTTCGATGGCGGCAAAGGCGCTGTCGACCGATGCGGCATCGCCCACGTCGATGGCCTGCGCTTCGGCGACCGCGCCCTCGGCGCGCAGCTGGGCCGCGGTGGTCTCGGCGGCGGTCTGGTCGCGGTCGGCGACGACGACGGTGAAGCCCGCTGCGCCCAGGCGCCGGCAGACTTCGGCGCCGATGCCCATGGCGCCGCCGGTGACGACCGCGACGCGCTGTGGTGTGTTCGTGGATGGCAAGAGAACGTCTCCTAGTTGGTTCCGTGTGAAGGGGTCCATGCGTCAGGCAGCCGCTGCGCTGCCCCGCAGCGCACGGACGAAGTAGTCGGGAGCGCCCATCTGGCCGCCCTTCAGGGCCAGCTCAAGCCCGCTCAGGTGGGGCGCCGAAGACAGCGCGGCACACAGCGGTGCGCCGGGCGCCAGGCGGGCGCGAATCTCCAGTGCGTCGGGGCCGAGGGCCTGCGTGATGCGGCTGGACGTGTCGCCCCCCGACAGCACGAGGCGGCGCAGCCGGTGGCGGCGCACGATGGCGTCGACCACGATCCCCAGCCGTTCACTGACCAAGCGCCCGCTCTGGTGGCGGGCCTGCTCCAGGCTGCAGCCCCGGACTTGCAGGCCCTGGATCAAGCGGTCCACCCGCAGGTCGGACGGGCCCCGGGCGGTGTGCATCACCACGCTGGCGCCACTGGCCAGCGCGCTGACGACCTCACTCACGAGACGCTTCTCCGCTGCGGCCGTTTCCGGGCCGATAGTCAGCGCCTCCACATCGATCGCCACCTCGCGGAAGCCGGCGTCCAGCGCCGCCTCGATCTGCATCGCGCTGAGCTTCGAGGCGCTGCCCGACACGACCAGCACCTGGTCGACGGCGCTGAAGCTCCCATAGGGGTCGGCCGTCGCCGCGGCGCCTTCACCTTGCCAGGACTGCGTCAACGCGTACTCGACCCCCGACGATCCGACGACAAAGAGCGGCGCGCCCTGCGCAGAGGCCATGTGCTGAAGGCAGTCGCCCGTCGTGGTCAGGTGTTCGGGGCTCAGGCCATCGATCACCACGGCTTGCCGGGACGGCGCCATGTCGCGGATGTGTTCCGCCAGTTCGGCCGGCGACTGGGCGTCGAGCCGGGTCAGCGGCACGTTGCCGATGGCCAGCGGCGCCTGCTTCTGCAGGTGACGAGCTATGTCGGATTCCTGCATCGGCGTGACCGGGTGCACGCTCATGATCGGGTGGCGGTCGATGCGGTAGACCTCGCCGTCGGTGCCCGAACGCGCGAACAGGTGACCAAACAGGCAGTAGCGGCCCAGCGCCGGCGTGCTGGCGACGATGGGCACCACGGGCTGCGGGAAGGCCGGCCGCGACAGTTCGATGACCCGGCCGATGTTGCCCACCGTCGGCGCGCTGTCGAAGGTGGAGCACACCTTGTAGTGCACGATCTGTGGCGCCAGGGCGGCGAGCCCGCTCAGCACGTCGGGCAGCTCCGCATCCATCTCCTCCGGCGACATCGCCCGGCTGGCGCCGGCCACGCCGATGGCGTCGAAGCCACCCAGCGCGGCCATCTGCACCGGCGTGGGCACCGACAGGAAGAGCGCGCAGCGCAGCCCGCCAAAGGCCAGGACCTCCAGGGCGTCGGTGGAACCGGTGAAGTCGTCGCCGTAGAAGGCGAGCTTCAAGGCGCGAGGCGTGTGGGTCGAGGTCATCGCTCACCGCCCGGAGAAGTGCACCATGGCCCGCTGGAGTGCGGGGTGCGTTTTGGCATAGGTGTCCAGGCCAATGCCGGCCACCGCGGCCTCCCAGCCTTCGCGCATGCTGGCCATGCCCGCGGCGATGCCGTCGGGGTGACCGATGATGCCGCCGCCGGCCAGGTGCATGAGGTCCACCGAGCCCAGGGCCGCGTACAGGTCCGGCGCCTGACCCGCCCACTGGCCCGATGAGGACACCGGCATCAGTGCCTGCACCCCCGCCCAGGGCGCCAGGCAGGCGCGGGCCGAGGCGATCACCGACTCGTCGGGCTCCCAGAACTTGCTGCGGATGCCGTTGACGTGCAGGTGGTCCACGCCGGCCAGGCGCCACAGCTTCTGGTAGGCCTGGAACGAGAAGCCCAACCCCGGGTGCCGCGTGAGCGCTCCCCAGCCGTTGCGGTGGCCGTGGATCGGCAGCTGCGCGTGGCGGCGCAGATGCTCCACACCGGCGAAGCCCACCCAGTTGACGCTGACCATCACGCAGGTGCCGCCCGCGGCGAGCACCGCGTCGTGGCGGCGCAGCATCTCGTCGATCGAACCGGAGATGTTGATCGCGTACATCGGCATGCGGCCCAGGCGGTCGGCGTGGCGCTGCAGCACCGGCATGACGGCCCGCAGGCGCTCGTCGAACGGCGCATACGGCGGATCGGCGATCAGCTCATCGTCCTTGATGAAGTCGATGTCGGCCGCACACAGCTTGTCGACCAGTTCGGCGGTCTGGCCGGGCGTGAGGCCGATGCTGGGCTTGATGATGGTGCCGATCAGCGGCCGGTCGTGGACACCGGCCAGCTGCCGGGTGCCGGGCACCCCGAAGGCCGGGCCGGCGAACTGGGCGGCGTGCTCCGGCGACAGGTCCAGGTCCAACAGGCGCAGACCGGTGACCTCGCCCAACTCGTACAGGTTGCCGGCCACCGTGGCCAGCAGGCTGGACAGGCTGGCGCCGACGTTCGCCACCGGGAACGCGATGTCGATCTCGGCCCGGTGGAACACACCCCCGTGCGGGTGGCGATCGACGTAGGCGCTGGGCAGCGTGGCCTGCAGAGCCGGTGCGAGCGGCTCAATGCGGGTGACACGGGCACGTGAGCGCTCTTTCAGTTCGTCCGTCTCGCCGGGCAGCGAGATGAATGTGCCACTGGATTGCTCACCGGCGATGACCTGAGCAATCTTCTCGGAGGCGACCGAACTTTCGACGAAGTAGCGCGCGGTGAACTCGGCGCGGGGAGGATGTTTGGCCATCTGGCTGTGAGTTAATTTATGAACTGGAGCGAAAGATAAATGACGTTTCACTCTATGTAAAACGATATAATTTTTCCGTCCTGTGACATAAACTCACAACATATCCGGGTTGACCCTAGGTCGGAGAGTGCCCCCATGACCACGTCCCACAGACTTTCGCTCAACGCATTGCGAGCCTTTGAGGCCACGGCACGTCTGCGCAGCTTCAGCGCTGCGGCTGAAGAACTGTCGGTGACGCATGGCGCGGTCAGTCGTCACATCCGGATGCTGGAAGACACGCTGGGTCTGGCGCTGCTGCAGCGCACGGCGCAGGGGGCGACGCCGACCAGCGAAGGGCTGCGCCTGGCAGAGGGCCTCTCGACCGCCTTCGGGTTGATCCAGTCCAGCGTTGAGCAACTGAAGCCGGGCCCGCTCACCCTGGCGTGTTCCGAGTCGATCATGATGTACTGGCTCATTCCCCGGCTGGGTCGCTTCAAGGAAGACAACCCCGAGGTGGAACTGCGCTTCAACATGAGCCATGGGCCGATCGACTTCGCCCATGACAACGTCAGCGTGGCCATTCGTCTGTCATCGATCGATCCGCCCAAAGACGCCGTGCGCGCGGATGTGGCGCATGAGTGGATTGGGCCGGTTTGCTCGCCCGAGTACCTGCGGCAGCAACGCATCGAGTCGTTCGAAGATCTCGTTCGAGCACGGCTGATGGTCTCGCGCACCCGACCCACGGCCTGGGCCGACTGGGCCCGCTGCAGTGGGCAAGCGGATCAGGATTTGCGGGTCGACCAGTCATTCGACCACTTCTACCTGCTGATCCAGGGCGCCCGCTGCGGTCTGGGCATGGCCAATGTGCCCCGCATGCTGGTGCGGGATGATTTGATGAGTGGCACCCTGGTGGCGCCCATGGGCTTTGTGCGCGGCCCCAACCGGCTGTCGATCTGGACCGCTCCGCACCTCAGCCGCCGAGCCGATGTGGTGAAGCTGGTGGATTGGCTGCACGACGAGCTGCGGGCCACGGAGCCGTAGACCTTTGCCTGGGCTCCGCGGGGGCCGCCACGGTCAGCCGTTCAGCAAGCGGCCGCCGTCCACCACCAGTTCCGAACCCACAGTCCAGCGGGACTCGTCGGAGGCCAGGTACAGCACGGCCTTGGCCACCTCCTCGGGCGTGCCGAAGCGGCCGAGCGGGATGGTCGACACAATCGCCTTGTTGACCTGCTCGCGGTAGGCCTCGGGGATGCCGGCCTTGTCGTACAGCGGCGTCTCGACCGGGCCGGGGCTGACCGCGTTGACCCGGATGCCGCGCCCGAGCAATTCGGTCGACAGCGTCTTCGACATGTTCAGGAATGCCGCCTTGGTGGCGGCATAGACGGACGAGCGGTCCGCGCCGGTATGGGCGCTGACGGACGTGTTGAGCACCACGGAAGCGGGATTCGCGAACACCGGCAACAGGGCCTGGAGCAGGAAGTAAGGTCCCTTGACGTTGATGGCGAACGAGCGGTCGAACATGTCTTCCGTCCATTCCTCGATGGGCAACCAGACGGACACACCAGCGTTGAGGAAGGCGACGTCCAACTGGCCGTAATGGTCCTTGACGGTCTGTGCCAGTTCTTTCTGTGCGGCGACGCTGGACGAGTCCGCGCGCAGAACCGGGACCTCCGATCCGAGTTCGGCCTGGGCCTTCGCGATCGAATCGGGATTCACACCCGTCACGATGACGCGGGCACCTTCGGTCAGAAACTGCTTGGCGGTTTCCAGGCCGATGCCGCTGGTGCCGCCGGTGATGAGAGTGCGTTTGCCTTGCAGGCGGGACATAGGAAGCTCCTTTGATTGACGACCAACTGCGGTCGACTGGGAGTAATGTGCACCCATGCAATCAAACATATAAGATGCCATTTTTGAATATGTTTCATGCATTGGAAGCATGAATAGAAAGGAAGGCATGGACCGATTTCTCTGGATGACATGCTTCGCCCGAGCCGTAGAGATGGGGAGTTTTTCTGCCGCGGGGCGCGACTTGGGCCTCGGGCAGCCCAACGTCAGCCGCTACGTGGCTGCGCTGGAAGATCACCTGCAAACGCGGCTGCTGCACCGATCCACCCGCAAGCTTTCCTTGACGCCAGAGGGCGAGCGCTACTACGCCGACGTGCGGCGAATTCTGGATGCCGTGGACGAATCCGAATCCTCATTCAGGGACAACGTCGATCCATCGGGACTCTTGCGCGTGGCCTGTCCGACCGCGCTGGCCCATGCCTTCGTGATGCCACAGGTGCCGACTTTTCTGGAGCGTTATCCCAGATTGACGCTGGATCTCCAGATCAACGACCGCTACGTGAACCTGGTGGATGAAGGGACCGAGTTGGCGATCCGCATCGGACACCTGGAGGACAGTGCGCTGCGCGCCCGGCGCATCGGTATGTTCGAGCGGGTGTGCGTCGCCAGCAAAACCTATCTGGCCAAGCGAGGGGTCCCCCTCGTCCCCAATGACCTGCGCGGGCACGATTGCCTGGTCTACACCCTGCTGTCCTCCGGTGCGACATGGCGTTTTCGAGACGTCGATGTTCCGGTTTCCGGCAGGCTGAGGGTCAACTCACCCGAAGCCGTCCGCGCATCTGTCAGCGCAGGGCTGGGGGTTGCACACGGACCGGCATGGCTGTTCGCCGAAGGGCTCGAAGACGGCAGCTTGCAGTTGGTGCTGTCGGAATACGCTGTCCCACTTGTGCCGATTCAGATCATCTACGTTGCCAACAGGCTGCTATCCAAACGGGCCATCGTGTTCATGGACTTCATGACCGACGTGTTTTCAAACATTCCTGCGTTTGGAGGCGCAGGCGGGGTGCCGTGGCGGTAGAGGCATGTGGGCTGCTGCCCGTTTAGAAGCGACCTTCGAAGTTCCTAGTGCAGCTTTGCAGCGATTACCGCCGGTGATGTGCGCTCCGTCAATTCACGGTGACGGCCGCAGTGCAGTCGTTGAAAGCGCTCGACACATGTCGAGCGCGATGACCTGTCGCCGGCAACGGCATGCAGAGTCGACGGTGACAGTGGTCATGACGGGCTCAGAGAGTTGTTGTTAAGACATCTTGATGTGTGAGCCCATGTCTCAGCACGCTGGCAACAAGGGGGAGGTCAACGCGGCATGCATGCCGGTCAGGTATTGGAAATCGGCGGCGCAATCAATTTGCGTTAGCGCGGTCAATCCCGTACGCTGCCCCGACGTCCACACGCAACGCCCGAGCCCATGCGGGCCGCCGGGCCGGCCTTCCGGACGTGCAAAGGAGTCCAACCATGCCAAGCCGATCGAACGGCCTCACGGCCGAAATAAGAGCCGTGCGAACATTGGCGCTCGTAGGCGCCGCAGTCGCCGGCAAGACCTCGCTGGCCGAGGCCTTGCTGTACAAGGCGGGCGCCATCGGCGCGTGGGGCAGCGTCGAGCGCGGCAGCACCGTTAGCGACCACGACCCGCTCGAGCGCCGCATGCTGCATTCGCTCAACGCCTCGGTGATGCACCTCACGCATGCCGGCACGCGCATCTACCTCATCGACACGCCCGGCGGACCCGACTTCCTCGGCCAGAGCCTGCCGGCGCTGGAGGCGGTCGAGACGGTGGCGGTGGTCATCAATGCCGCCACCGGCATCGAGCCGATGGCGGTGCGCATGATGGAATACGCAGCCTCGCGCCGCCTCGCCCGCATGATCATCGTCAACAAGATCGACGCGCAGGGTGTCTCGCTGTCGGGGCTGCTGGCCGACATCCAGGCCACCTTCGGCCGCGAATGCCTGCCGCTGAACGTGCCCGACGGGGTCAACCGGCAGGTGATCGACTGCTTCTTCAACCGCTTCGGACGCTCCGACTTCGGCCCCGTCGAAGCGGCGCACCGCGCGCTGGTGGAGCAGGTGGTCGAGGTCGACGCGGCCTTCGTCGACCGCTACCTCGAGAAAGGCGACGTCGACCCGTCGGAGCTGCACGCGCCGCTGGAGCAGGCGCTGCGCGAAGGCCACCTGATCCCGGTGTGTTTCGCCTCGTCGCGCAGCGGCGCCGGCGTGGCCGAGTTGCTTGACGTGATCGTCAAACTCCTGCCCGATCCGACCGAAGCCAACCCGCCGAGCTTCATCGTTGGCGAAGGCGCTGAGGCCATGCCCATGGAGGCCAAGCCTGACTCGACGCTGCACGTGCTGGCGCATGTGTTCAAGGTCACGATCGACCCCTATGTCGGCAAGATGGGCATCTTTCGTGTGCACCAGGGCACGGTCACGCGCGACAGCCAGCTCTACATCGGCGACGGCCGCAAGCCGTTCAAGGTCGGGCACCTGTTCATGCTCCAGGGCAAGGACCACGTCGAGGTGTCGCACGCGCTGCCCGGAGACATCGTGGCGGTGGCCAAGGTCGACGAGATCCATTTCGATGCCGTGTTGCACGATGCGGCCGAAGACAGCCATGTGCACCTCGCTCCGCTGCCGTTCCCGGTGCCGGTGTACGGCCTGGCCGTGGAGCCCAAGCGGCATGGCGACGAGCAGCGCGCCTGGGAAATCCTCGGCAAGCTCGCGGCCGAGGACCCGTGCCTGCGCATCGAGCATGTGGCCGCGACCAACGAGACGGTCCTCTACGGGCTCGGCGAGCTGCACCTGCGCATCGTGCTCGAACGCCTGCGCGAGGTTTACCGCTTCGATGTCCAGACTCGGCCACCGCGCATCGCCTACCGCGAGACCGTGACCGCGCCGGCCGAGGGCCACTACCGCCACAAGAAGCAGAGCGGCGGTGCCGGCCAGTTCGCCGAAGTCTTCCTGCGCATCGAGCCGCTCGCGCGAGGCGCGGGCTTCGAGTTCGCCGACGAAGTCAGGGGCGGTGCGATCCCGGGCCAGTTCATCCCCGCGGTCGAGAAAGGCGTGCGCGAGGTTTTGGCGTACGGCGCGATCGCCGGCTTCCCCGTGGCCGACGTGCGCGTCGTCGTGTACGACGGCAAGCACCACAGCGTGGACAGCAAGGACATCGCCTTCGCGACCGCCGGCCGCAAGGCCTTCATGGCGGCGATTCGCGAGGCCCGGCCGGTTGTGCTCGAGCCGATTGTCCAGATCGAGATCGCCGTGCCCGAGCATTCCGTGGGCGACGTCACGAGCGACCTGTCGTTGCGGCGCGGCCTGGTCACAGGCACATCGGGCCTGGGGGCCGGCACCGTGGCCATCGGCGGTCAGGTGCCAGAGGCCGAGCTGGCCGACTACCAGTCGCGGCTCAATGCGATGACCAGCGGCCAGGGGCGCTACACCGTCGCGTTGTCGCACTACGAGGCCGTTCCGCCGGCCGTCCAACAGACGTTGATGGGGCGGTACCGGGTGCGCGAAGACGACTAGGAAAAGCACAGCGCCGATGCTCAGCTTGCACGCGCGTTGCCGAGCAATCGACTGGGGCGAACCGTGAGATCAAAATGCTCCATCGCCCGGCGATTGCGATCACCCAAATTCTTGTGGCAAATGTCCGATACGCAGCGAGTGCGGTCGGTGGCCGTCGTGCAGCCAACTCACGAGTACCGCCATGTACCGGTCGTTCGACCTCCGAGATCAGAGATCGCGCGAATGACTGCTACTAGACGCTGCGGGCAGACGACACCCGTGCCGCAGCTACCACCGCCTTCCTGCGGCGCTTCTACTTTCCGGTGCTGCTGCATAGGCCCTGACCTGTCGTACGCTCTGTATGGCTCGTCACCGAAGAGCGACCCTTATCGATCATCCACCGTGAACGACAGTAGCGAAGACCATGGGACCAAATCGGCACGCTGCGGCGACGGCCGCGCCACGTTGAAGTCGAGGTCAGCTTGCTCCCATCCCCCTCCTATCAGCCATACTGTGAATGCAGGAGGCAAGTTACCCAAAATGAACGAAGCTCAACCATTGCTCGACATCGCGGCGCCGCAAATAGTCATCATCGCTGAGGGCGACAACGCTGGTGTCCAAGCCCACGCCCGTGGGCACTTATTCGAGCGGTTCATCGCCCGCGTGTTTGAAGCGTTCGGATGTGAGCCTCCGACAAAGAGTACCGTAAACGTCCGACAGAGCGGCTATGAAGTAGACATTGCCGCACGCCTTACTCTTACCCGTGAAGCAGCCATCGCGGAGTGCAAGGCATACAGCTCATTTCTCCCGCTGTCTGCCGTTAGCAATTTCTATGGAAAGCTCGGCGCTGAACGTTTGGATGAACCATCAATGCATGGATGGTTCGTTGCTGTGCCCGGCCTTACCGCCGAAGGAAACGAGTTCGTGCGGAAGCTGGAAGCAAAGGACAAGCGATTCAAGCTAGTGACCGCCACGCAGATCTATGACCTCGTGAAACAGAAGGGATGGATTCGGCAGATCGAACCGTCAAGCGGGGCGGTGCTGTCGGACCATGCTCTCTTGCTCACAGCCAACGGTATAGCTGCGCTAGCCAAAGAACTGGATCCTGGCTCCCGCCTTCCTGTACGCGTACTAGTTCAACGAACATCCGGCAGGATGAGTGCGGCGGAAGTTGCGCTTGTAGCGGCTGACGAGTACGCGAGCGGCCTCCCAGTGCAGGACATGGCCGCAGGCCTAGCTCTGGACCGGCATGCAGCCTCGGCCGATGTGCCTACCCTGGTATCAGTCGTCGGAAGTGCTGCCGATTTCGAGTACCAGTTCCCTGCAGCACCCGCATTCTTTGTAGGTCGAGAGAATCTCCTTGCGATGGTCAAGAAGATTTCTGAAGAGGCTGGTGCCAAAGGGCGTGTGATCGTCCTAAATGCCCAATCTGGCTGGGGCAAGAGCTCGTTGGCGTTACGGATTGCAGATCAAGTTGAAACTGGTGGTGGCGCGGCCACCGTCATGGACACTCGTACGGCGGTAGTGCCGCAGTACGTGTCAGCTGCTCTCAGAAAGGCAATGACTGAGGCTGAGGCAAAGGGCAAGTTGACGCTGCCTTCTGACGCGTCCTTCGCGTCTCTTCAAAGCACACTGAAAACACTGCAGTCTTCAAAGTGGACGTCGGCCGCACCGCTATTGATTTTCTTTGACCAGTTCGAAAACGTATTCCGCGAACCTCGCCTAACTCAGGAATTTCGCGACCTAGCACTCGCGGTTCGGGAACTTTCAGCACCGATCCTGCTTGGGTTCTCGTGGAAAACCGATCTCGTCGGCTTGACTGAGAACTACCCGTACCGCCTGAGGGATGAGATCCGCGGCGCCTCCCTCGTGATCAATGTTGAACCGTTCGGTCCTGCAGAAGTCGGAACACTTCTGGGACGACTCGCGAAAGCAGCCGGCGCTAGCCTTTCGGCCGATCTAAAGCAGCGGCTTCGTGAGTATTCTCAAGGCCTTCCCTGGCTGCTGAAGAAGCTCGCAAGCCACATCCTCAAGCAGTTGCAGGCTGGCACGACAGAGGAGACATTGCTAGCCGAGTCGCTCAATATTGAGGGCCTTTTCGAGCAGGACCTGGCAGTCCTTGATGCCCCTGAAGTTGAAGCGCTTAGGGCCATTGCTCGCGAAGCTCCCGTGCTGGTGACGGAGATCGTCGAGCGCGTTAACCCCCCCGTCATTCAATCACTTGTTGACCAGCGCCTTGTAGTTCGCGTTGGCGAGCGCATTGACGTTTACTGGGATACCTTTCGTGAATTCTTGTTGACGGGCAAGGTGGCTGTCGAGGACACCTACATTCTTCGCCAGCGCGCGGCCTCCACGTCAAAGCTGCTGCAGTTTGTGGTGCAAAAGGGCGGCGAAGTCGGCACTGCTGAGGCGGCACGGGAGTTGGCTACGTCGCAGCACGTGGTGTTTAACGCGGCACGTGACCTCCGTCAGCTTGGGGTACTGGTTCCAAAGTCAGGTGGCCTCTTGTTGTCGGAACAGTTGCGCTCAGGGCCGCCCAGCGAGAACCTGATTCGTGAGCGAGTAGCCAAATCGCTGCGACGGCACACCGTTTTCGCGCGACTACAGCATCTCCTTGCTAGTGCCAACGAGCATGGGGTGTCGCTCGACACGCTCGCAACCGAGATGCCCAGTCTTTTCCCTGCGGTGGAGGCAACTCCGCATACGTGGCGTATATATGCCGTCTCGTTCAGTTCATGGCTGGACTATGCGGGGTTGATTCACTGGCGTGGTCAGATGCTCTTTGAGGCAAGTGCAGCTACTGGCAAGGCAACACTGCTAAGCACGAGAGAGCGCCTGCGCAAGACCTTCCCGCAAGGCGGCCCGGAAATGGCCATTGAGTACCTCCGTGCAAAGGTGCGCGGGGCGGCTCGTCCTATGAATAGTTCCGCTGCCCAGAAGGCCCACAACGACCTCTATGTCCTCGGCCTGATCGGTGCAGATGGGAGTCTCTTATCAAGTGCGATGCCATGCATTGACCTTTTGATCTCCGACGCACTGGATACATCGACCCTAAAGAGATTGCTAGGGCAAGTACCCGGTGGCCAATCAGCTCTTTCGCTGATCGAGGCCCAATCCGACGTACGGCCAGAAGTAGTCGGCGAAGCCCTGCGCGGCGCGTACGGCTTGCCTTGGGCGCCATCGACGACGGCGAAGGCAGGGACCCTGTTTCGCGTGTGGGCGCGACAAGCAGGCGTCTTTACGAGCAGAGTTCCTCAGAAGATCAACGAGTAGGACCACCGGCAGCAGTCGAAGGGGAGGACATGCCTGGATTTTGTTCAAGTACATCGGCCCGGCGACGGTCGATCACGTCCTCAGTGCTGATGATCACTTCACGATGAAGTGATCGACCCCTAACTAAGAATTTCAACGCCCCTTAGCGCACAGCCGTACCGCGGGACGTTCAACGTCAGGTCTTTGGGCGCAGCCGACATTCGGCGCCAAGATCTGATCGGCAGCAGCCAGCCTGAATCTGCCTTTCAGGCCGCAGAAAGTTGGCCTGTACAGGCCGCCATCTGTCAGACACAACTGACAACTGCGGCCATATCACCAACCATCGTTTCAATCCAAAACCGAGGCGGCGCAAGCGTGAGGGTTGCAAGAGAAAATGCCCCCTCCTTCAACGCCCCACCAGGAGCCGCTCCCCATGCTGACGATCCGCCCAGCCACCCCTGCCGACGACGACAACCTCTGGCAGATCATGGAGCCGATCATCCGCGCGGGGGAAACCTACGACTTCCCGCGCGACACCACCCGGGCCGCCGCGCTGGCCGCTTGGCTGGCGCCGGGTTTCCAGTGTTTTGTGGCCGCCGACGGGCAGCGGGTGCTGGGCACCTATGTGCTGCACCCGAACCGCCAGGGCGGCGGGTCGCATGTGGCGAACTGCGGCTACATGACGGCGTCCGATGCCACGGGCCAAGGGGTGGCGCGCGCCATGTGCGCGCACTCGCTGGACACGGCGCGGGCGCAGGGTTTTCGGGCGATGCAGTTCAACTTCGTGATCGCGAGCAACCACCGGGCCGTGAAGCTGTGGACCGGCATGGGCTTCGAGACCGTGGGCCGCCTGCCCGGCGCGTTTCTGCACCCCGTGCACGGCTACACCGACGCGCTGGTGATGTTTCAGCGCCTGTAAAACCGGGCACGGCCCGTCAAAGATCGACCTGCGGTTGCAAAAACACGCGCGCCTTGCGCGGTGACACGACCAGCGTCTCGCCTTCCTGCAGGCCCAGTTCGCGAAACTGCTGCGCGGGAATCTGCGCCTCGATCAGCGGGTCGTGGCCGGCGGGCTGGTTGCTCTCCACCGGCAACAGCTCCAGCCGCGCGATGGGGCCGACCACGACGGCGCGGCTGAGCGTGGCCACGATGCCGCTGGCGCCCGGCGTGTGGCGCTGCACGTCCAGGTCGTGCGGGCGCACGTAGGCGAAGGCCTGCGCGTTCTGTGCCCCGGCGTGTTCGGGCGTGTCGATCGCCACACCGTCCAGGTGCAACAGGCCCTCGTGCGCACGGCCATGGAACAGATTCACGTCGCCCAGGAAGCCGTAGACGAACGGGCTGGCCGGGTGGTCCCACACGTCCTGCGGCGAACCGCTCTGCTCCACCACGCCCCGGTTCATCAGCACCACGCGGTCGGCCACCTCCAGCGCCTCTTCCTGGTCGTGGGTGACGAAGATGCTGGTGACGTGCAGTTCGTCGTGCAGGCGGCGCAACCAGCGGCGCAGTTCCTTGCGCACCTTGGCATCGAGCGCGCCGAAGGGCTCGTCGAGCAGCAGCACCTGGGGTTCGACCGCGAGGGCGCGCGCGAGCGCGATGCGCTGGCGCTGGCCGCCCGAGAGCTGCGAGGGGTAGCGGTCGGCCAGCCAGTCGAGCTGCACCAGCTTGAGCAGGTCGGTCACCTTCGCCTTGATCTGAGCCTCGCTCGGGCGCTCGCCGCGCGGCTTCACGCGCAGGCCGAAGGCCACGTTCTCGAACACGCTCATGTGGCGGAACAACGCGTAGTGCTGGAACACGAAGCCCACGTTGCGCTCGCGCACGTGCACGTCGGTGGTGTCTTCGCCTGCAAACAGGATGCTGCCGGTGTCGGGCGTTTCCAACCCGGCGATGATGCGCAGCAGCGTGGTCTTGCCGCAGCCCGAGGGGCCGAGCAGCGCGAGCAGCTCGCCCGAGGCGATGTCGAGGTTGACGTCGCGCAGGGCTTGGAAGCTGCCGAAGTGCTTGTTGACGTTGCGGATTTCAATGCTCATGAGATGGCCGGGGTTTGACTCCCTCGCCCCTTTGGGGAGAGGGATGGAGCCTTCTTACCCCCTCGCCCCTCTGGGGAGAGGGTGGGGGTGAGGGGCTCGCGTGAAGGGAAATGGCCAGGGGGAGAGCCCTCACCCCAGCCCTCTCCCAGCGGGATAGGGAGCAAGAGGGAGCGCTCCATGCGCCACTCGGCCACCGACTTGATGGCCAGCGTGACCAGCGCCAGCAAGGCCAGCAGAGAGGCCACGGCGAACGCGGCCACCGACTGGTATTCGTTGTAGAGGATCTCCACGTGCAGCGGCATGGTGTTGGTCTGGCCGCGGATGTGGCCCGACACCACCGAGACCGCGCCGAACTCGCCCATGGCCCGCGCGTTGCACAGGATCACGCCGTAGATCAGGCCCCACCGGATGTTGGGCAGAGTCACGTACCAGAAGGTCTGCCAGCCGGTGGCGCCGAGCACCTGGGCCGCCTGCTCCTCGTCGTTGCCCTGCGCCTGCATCAGCGGGATCAGCTCGCGCGCGATGAAGGGGAAGGTGACGAAGATGGTGGCCAGGATGATGCCGGGCACGGCGAACACGATCTTGATGTCGTGCTCGGCCAGCCAGGGACCGAACCAGCCCTGCGCGCCGAACACCAGCACGTAGATCAAACCGGCCACCACGGGCGACACCGAGAACGGCAGGTCGATCAGCGTGGTCAGGAAGGACTTGCCCTTGAACTCGTACTTCGCGATGCACCAGGCCGCCGCCACGCCGAACACCAGGTTCAGCGGCACGGCCACCAGGGCGGTGATGAAGGTCAGGCGGATGGCGGACCAGGCGTCGGGCTCCCGGAGCGCTTCGGCGTAGGCGCCCCAGCCCTTGCGCAGGGCCTCGGTGGCCACGGCCGCCAGCGGCAGCACAAGAAACAGGAACATGAAGACCAGCGCGACGCCGGTGAGCGTGTAGCGCACCCAGGGCGCTTCGGTGGTGCCGCGTTTGCAGGTGCGGATGTTGTTCTGCGAGTTCATTGCGAATTCCCCGCAGAGCGCTTGCGCTGCCAGCCCTGTAATCCATTGATCACGAGCAGGAGCACAAACGAGATCACCAGCATCACCGTGGCCACCGCGGTGGCGCCGGCGTAGTCGTACTGCTCCAGCTTGCTGATGATGATCAGCGGCGTGATCTCGGACACCATGGGCATGTTGCCGGCGATGAAGATGACCGAGCCGTATTCACCCACGGCGCGGGCGAAGGCCATGGCAAAACCGGTCAGCAACGCGGGCGCGATGCTCGGGAAGATCACGCGGCTGAAGGTCTGCCAGCGCGTGGCGCCCAGGCAGGTGGCGGCCTCTTCCAGCTCCTTCTCGGCGTCTTCCAGCACCGGCTGCACGGTGCGCACCACAAACGGCAGGCCGATGAAGATCAGCGCGATCACGATGCCGTTGGGGTTGAAGGCGAGCTGGATGCCGTGCGGCTCCAGCAGCGAGCCGATCCAGCCGTTGCCGGCCAGCAGCGCGGTGAGCGAAATGCCGGCCACGGCGGTGGGCAGCGCGAACGGCAGGTCCACCAGCGCGTCCACGATCTTCTTGCCGGGGAAGCTGTAGCGCACCAGCACCCAGGCCACCAGCAGGCCGAACACCACGTTGACCAGCGCCGCGATGAACGACGCGCCGAACGTGAGCCGGTACGAGGCCAGCACGCGCGGCCCGGTGACCGCCTCCCAGAACTGCGGCCCGGTCAGCGTGAAGGTCTTGAAGATCAGCGCCGAGAGCGGGATCAGCACGATCAGGCACAGGTAAAACACCGTGAAGCCCAGCGTGAGGTTGAAGCCGGGCAGCACGCGCACCGGCGTGCGGCGCGGCGAAGCGGAAGAAGAAGCTGCCCCTGGGGGCAGCACAGCAGAAGTCATGGGAGATCCAATAAAGCGAAACCAACCCGGCGCGACGTGCCCCAAGCCAAGGGCACCGCGGAACCGGCTTTGCCGGGCCGCCAGTGCCGCCCCCCTTGAGGGGGGTGACGCGAAGCGGCGCGGGGGGTGGGGTGTCATGTCATGCCGCGCGCCGCAACCATTCGGCCGGGTCCACGTCCACGCCCAGCTGCGCCAGCAGTTGCAGGCCCTGCGGCCATTCACCGAAGCCGGACGCGACGTTGATGTGGCCCGCGTTCTCCAGCCGCACGAACTCGCTGCCCCAGGCCCGGGCATAAGCGCCGGCCAGCCGCACCGGGCAATACGGGTCGTTGCTGCTGGCCACCAGGATGCTGCGGTAAGGCAGACGCTGGTACGGCACCGGTGCAAAGTCGGTCAGTTGGGCCCGCCGCTCGGGGTCGGCCGGCGCCACCAGCAGCGCAGCGCTCGTGCGCGCCGCGGCCTCTGGCGGCAGATGGGCCACCGCCATGCAGCCCAGGCTGTGCGCCACCAGCACGACCCGTTCGCCCCGGCAAGCGAGGATGTCATCGGCGAGCCGACCCACCCAGTCCTGCCGGCGTGGGAACAGCCAGTCGCCCTGCTCCACCCGGCGGGCGTTGGGCAGTCGATCAGCCCAGAGGCTTTGCCAGTGCGCGGGCTCGGAGTTGCGCCAACCCGGCACGATGAGAATGCGGGCGGCCCTCATTTGGCGCGTGAGTAGATCTGGTCGAACGTACCGCCATCGACGAAATGCACCTTGGCCGCCTGCTCCCAGCCGCCGAACGCCTCTTCGATCTTGAACAGCTTGAGCGTGGGCAGCTGCTTGGCGTACTTCGCCTGGGCCTTGGCCGAGGTCGGGCGGTAGAAGTGCTTGCCGATGATGTCCTGCGCCTCTTCGGTGTAGAGGAACTGCAGATAGGCCTCGGCCACGGCGCGTGTGCCCTTCTTGTCCACGTTCTTGTCGACCACGGTCACGGCCGGCTCGGCCAGAACGGACAGCGAGGGGTAGACGAAGTCCACCTTGTTGCCGAACTCTTTCTCCAGCAGGTAGGCCTCGTTTTCCCAGGAGATGAACACGTCGCCCTGGGCGCGCTGGGCGAAGGTGATGGACGAGCCGCGCGCGCCCGAGTCGAGCACGGGCACGTTGGCGTAGAGCTTGGCCACGAACTCCTGGGCCTTGGCCTCGCTGCCGTACTTGCGCTTGGCGAATTCCCAGGCGGCCAGGTAGTTCCAGCGCGCGCCGCCCGAGGTCTTGGGGTTGGGGGTGATGACCTTCACGTCCGGACGGATCAGATCGTCCCAGTCCTTGATGTTTTTCGGGTTGCCCGCGCGGGTCACCAACACGATGGTGGAGGTGTAGGGCGAGCTGTTGAGCGGCAGGCGTTTCTGCCAGTCCTTGGGGATCCAGCCGCCGTTGCTGTGCAGCGCGTCGGTGTCGCCGGCCAGGGCCAGGGTGGCCACGTCGGCGTCCAGGCCGTCGATGATGGAACGGGCCTGTTTGCCGGAGCCACCGTGGCTCTGCTTGATGGTCACGTCCTGGCCCGTCTTGGCCTTCCAGTGTTTGGTGAACGCGGCGTTGTATTCCCCGTAGAGCTCGCGCGTCGGGTCGTAGGACACGTTGAGCAGGGTGATGGGGGCTGGCTGCGCGAGCGCGGGCCAGGCGGCGACGGCCAGGGTAGCGGTGATCAAGGCCGTGGTGAAGTTGCGGCGGGTTTTCATGGGTTTTCTCCGGGGATCTGTTGACAACGGAGCGGATCATGAAACGCCAGCAACGAAACTGGAACGAATACGTTCTCAGTTGTTTATAACGAAAACAACTAAGTAGAAGTGTCTGGCCCACCGGCGACACCGACGCGCTGGTGATGTTTCAGCGCCAGTGAAACCGGGCGCGAACGCGGCGCCCGATCAACGCGGCTTTTGGGCCGGGGCCGGGGTCGAAGGCGAACGGGGCGCGCCCGCCGCGGCGGGCGGGTTGCACGGGTCCTTGGCGCGGGCGCTGCCGGTTTCGAGCAGCGGCAGGATGGCCGCCGCGGGGCCTGCCGCCGCCCCCAGGGCCAGCGCACCGAGCACGCGCCCGGCGAGCCGTTTGGGCTCGATGCCCACGACCGGGTCGGCCAGCGTGCCGGTCACGGTGACGGGCGTTCTCAGCGACAGCAAAGACCAGTCCTTGGGCCGCGTGACCACGTGCAAGTCCAGCGATTCGTCGCGAAGGCTGACCTGGCCGGTGATCCACACCGTGCTGTCCCGGTTGTCCATCACGGCCAGGGTGGGCCGGACGACGCCGTTGCGCGCCACCAGATCGAACCGGGCGCAGCGCAGGGGCAGCGGCCGGTCCCCGGTGATCACCACTTGCAGGGCCTGGGCGAGGTCGAGGCCCATGGCTTCGGTGATCAGGTGCGACAGGGTGCCTTCGCGCAGCGCGAGCTTAAGCGGGCCGTCGGCCGAGCCCAGGATGTCCGCCGTCGAGTTGCCGGCTCCCCGCAGGTGCAGGTTGCCAAAGAGCTCGCCCGTGAGGTAGGCCTGCACCGGCTGCTCTCCGCCCTGGCGGGCCGCTTGACGCTCGCGCTTGAGCGCGGCCGTTGCGGTGGCGGGCGGGGCTTTGCCTTCGGCCGAATCGGCGCGCAGCCCCCGGATCCAGCCCGCCATGTCGATGCCTTCGAACGCCAGGCGGGCCTCCCATTTCGCGGGGTTGGCGTTGCTGTCCAGCGCCGTCATGCCCTTGACCTGTCCGCCCGACACCGCGGCCTGCAAGTCCTCCAGCCGCAACACGCCATCGTCCAGGAGCACGCGGGTTTTGAGCTGCCGCAGGGGCGCCATGGCCTGGGTGCCGAAGTCCAGCTCCTGGATCGCCACTTGCACATCGGCGTCCATGGCTTTGAGCGAGGGCAGGTCGAAGCGGCGTTGCGGCAAGGCGCGGCCTGTTGGCGTGCCGGCAGGCGCCGCCTTGCCGCCACCGCCGATGGCCGGTCCCAGATCGGCCAGGGCGAGCTTGGGGCCGGTGAGCGTGCCGGTAAGGCGCGGCGGCTGGGTGCGCTGTTGGTATTGCAGATCGCCCTGGAGGCGGCTGCTGCCGATGTGGGCGCGCGTCGTCTTCAGCCGCCAGACGCCGGCGTCCTGCTGCAGTTCGCCGCGCAGATCGAAGGCCGGTGTTCGCGGCAGGGTCAGCCCCAGGGGTTTGGCCACGTCCGCCAGCGAGGGGCCGGCCACTTCCACCCTGCCCTGCATGCGCGGCGTGCCCAGCAGCGAAGCGGCCTGGCCGTCGAACAGCACGCGGGTGGACGCGACCGTGCCCTTGATCATGACCGGCACCCAGGGGGCGCTGGCAGCGCTGTCTGGGTCCTGCAGCAGGGGCAGCGTGCTGCCAGCGCGCACGTCCAGCTTGAGCGGCAAGGCGCGGTAGCGCCCGGTGAGTGAGGCTGTGTAGCCCGTGCCGGGGCCGCTCGCGGCGCTGCCTTCGCTGCCCCGCACCCGCACGGCCACGTCCGCGTCCTGCAGGGCATCGACCCAGGCGATCTGGCCCTGGCCCACGGTCAGGTTTCCGAAACTCGGCAACGCCGCCTCGGCCGAAGCGTCGGCTTTTTCCGGCGGTGCTTCTTTGGCACCCAACCGCCAGTTGGCCGCGCCGTCGGCGCTGCGCACCAGATGCGCGTCGAGCACGTCCGCGCGCAGGGCTTGCAGGTGCAGGGTGTCGCCCCGCCGCCAGCGCCACACATCGCCCCAGCGCCAGGCCAGGGTGACGCGTTGCGCGTCCAGCAGGTGCGGGGCCTTGAAGCGGGGATCGGAGGCGATGTGCAGGTGTTCGACTTCCAGCCGCGGCCGCCAGATGAGGTGCAGTTTCACCGCGCCCTGCAACTGCACGGGCACGTTGGCCCCGCGCGCCATGGCGCGCTCCAGCGGCTGCCGCAAGAACGGCCAGCCGGCCACCTCGCCCACCACGACCAGGGCCACCAGCAGGCCGGCCACACCCGCCGAAGCCCACAGGGCGGGCCGACGGGCCCAGACCGCCCGGTTCCGCTCGGGAGCCGGGGGCGGCGCAGGGGGAGCGTGAGGTGATGTGTTCACATGCGTTTGGAACCGCGCCAACGGCGCGGGGTTCCGACGGGATGGTTGCGACTTGATCATAGGAGCCGGGCCTGTCATCCTTCGTTCGCCAACGCACAGACGGCGCGGTCGGGCGAACTCGAAACTCCAACAAAGAGGCGGTTTTTTTCATGCGCCATGCCCCCAGTGGAAACGCCTCGTCGGACACGATGGCGGTGAACGACGAGACGCAGCCTCCCGGGGCACGCTGGCTCTCGAAGGGCGAGGCGTGGGTGCTGGAGCTCAGCGGTGAATGGCGCGGGCACCGCGGTGCCTTGCCCGACCTGCCCGCTCCAGACCTCGCGGGCCCGGTGGCGGTGACGGCCCCGGCGCTGCACTCGTGGGACGCCGTGCTCGCCGGGCGCTTGTGGCAGCAGCTGGAGCCCCTGGTGCGCCGCGAGGTGTCGGTGGATCTGCAGGGCCTGCCCCAGGGCCTGCAGGAGATCCTGGCGCTGGCCCTGAATGCCGCGCCACCGGCGCAAGAGGCCGCGGACGACAACCCGCCGCCCGGGCTCGTGACCCGTGTGGGTGCGCGCGCCATGGGCTCCTGGGACACGCGCCGTCAGTCGCTCACCTTCGTGGGCGAGGTGCTGTTCTCGCTGGGCCGCTGGCTGCGCGGGGCCAGCGACATGCGCGCGTCGGACCTGATGTGGCAGATCGAACAGACCGGGCCGCGCAGCCTGCCCATCGTGGCGCTGGTGAGTTTTCTCGTGGGCCTGATCGTGGCCTACATGGGCGCCGCGCAGCTGCAACGCTTCGGCGCCCAGACCTACATTGCCGACCTGGTCACGGTGGGCGTGGTGCGCGAGGTGGCGGCCCTGCTGGTGGGCATCGTGCTGGCCGGTCGCGTGGGTGCGGCTTTCGCGGCGCAGATCGGCAGCATGCGCGCCAACGAAGAGATCGACGCGCTGACCACCCTGGGTGTGAACCCGTTCGACTTTCTGGTGTTGCCGCGTGTGCTGGCGCTGCTCATCGTGGGCCCCATGCTCACGGCCTTTGGTGCCGTGGTGGGCATGGCGGTGGGCTGGCTGGTGGCCGTGGTCATCTATGGCGTCACGCCGTTGGAATACGTGTATGCCAGCGTGGAGTCGCTGACGCTGCCCCACGTGCTGGTGGGGCTGATCAAGGGCACGGTGTACGCCGCGCTGGTGGCGCTGGCCGGCTGCCGCCAGGGCATGGCGGCCGGGCGCAGCGCGCAGGCCGTGGGCGACGCCACCACCGCGTCGGTGGTACAAGCGATCGTCTGGATCGTCGTGGCGGCCTCCGTGCTCACCGTGGTGTTTCAACGTCTGGATGTCTGATGACCGAATTCGCCCACCCGCCTTCCGCAACAGAACCAGCCCGCGCCGCCCAGGCCGGCGCGCAGGCCCCTCTGGTGCGGGCGCGCGAACTCACCATGGCCTTCGGCGACAACGTGGTTCAGCACGACCTCACGTTCGACGTGCTGCCCGGCGAGGTGCTGGCCATCGCCGGCGGCAGTGGCTGCGGCAAGAGCACGCTGATGCGCCACCTCATCGGCCTGCAGGTGCCGGCGGCGGGCCAGGTGCTCTACGGCGAGCGCGACCTGTACGCGGCGGACACCGCGACCCAGCGCACGCTGATGCAGGCGTTCGGCGTCACCTTCCAGGCCGGCGCCTTGTGGAGCAGCATGACCGTGGGCGAAAACGTGATGTTGCCGATGCAGGTGTTCACCGACATGGGCGCGGCCGAATGCGAACAGGAAGCGCGCTTCAAGCTGGCGCTCGTGGGGCTGGCCGGCAGCTTCGACGTGGAGCCCGCCGCGCTCAGCGGCGGCATGAAGAAGCGCGCCGCCATCGCGCGGGCGCTGGCCCTGAACCCGCCCTTGCTGTTTCTGGACGAACCCTCCGCGGGCCTGGACCCGCTGACCTCGGCAAACCTGGACGAACTCATCCGGCACCTGCGCGACGACCTGGGCACCACGGTCGTGATGGTCAGCCATGAGCTGGACAGCATCTTTGCCCTGGCCGACCGCCTGTTGTTTCTCGACGCCCAGACGCGCACCATGACCGCGCTGGGGCCGCCGCGCGATCTCATGCGCGAAGGCCCGGAAGGCGTTCAGCAGTTCCTGCGCCGCGGCGCTGCGGAGGAACGCGCATGAAACGCAAGGCCAACGCCGCGCTGATCGGCGGCTTCGTGGTGGCCGGCCTGGCCCTGATCGCCACCGCCATCATTGCCCTCGCGGGCAACCGCTTTTTCACCAGCCAGGAGCGCGTCGTCATGCATTTCAGTGGATCGGTCTATGGCTTGCAGGTGGGGGCGCCCGTGGTGTTTCGGGGCGTGCGGGTCGGCAGTGTCGAGTCGATCGACGTGTTCTACGACCGCGCCACCGACAGCTTTTCCATCCCCGTGGTCGCCGCGCTCGACAGCAACGCCGTCGGCGGGCTCGACGGCAAGCGCGCCGACGTGGACGTGGGCCTGGCGCTGCCCGCCCTGATCAAGCGGGGGCTGAGCGCGCAGCTGGCCACGCAGAGCCTGCTCACCGGCCTGCTGTACGTGGACCTCGATCTGCGCCCGCAGCGCGAGAGCAGCGTGCGCGGCACCTACCAGGGCGTCACCGAAATCCCCACCACGGTCACCGCCATCCAGAACCTGCGGGAGCAGCTCGAAGGCATGGACTTCCGCGCCATTGCCGACGACCTGGCGGCCATCGCGTCCTCGGCCCGGACCATCGTGTCGGGCCCGCAGCTCAAGCAGGCCCTGGACGATCTGGCCGCCATCACCGCGTCGCTCAAGCGCATGTCGTCGCGCCTGGACCAGCGCATGGACCCGCTGGCCGACGAACTGCAGCGCTCGCTGGCCGCCACGCGCCAGGCCATGGACGCCGTGGGTGCGTCCGCGCGATCGGTGAACCAGAACGCCGCCAGGGTGGGCCACACCTCGGATCGCGTGTCCGAGCTGCTGGCGCCTGACGCGCCGCTGGTGAGCAACCTGCAGCGCGCCGCCGACGAGGTGGGGCGCACCGCGGCGGCGCTGCGCGAAGCCACCGCGGGCGACTCGGGGCTCATGGTCGGGGCCGACCGGGCCCTGGAGGACTTGTCCCGCGCGGCCCGCGCGCTGCGCGACCTGGCCGAGACGCTGGAGCAACAGCCCGACGCGCTGCTGCGCGGCCGTGAGGAGGTGAAGCCATGAAGCGCCGGCTCGCACTGGCCGGCCTGGTGGGCCTGGGGGCGGCGCCCTGGCTGTTGACGGCATGCGCCCGCCCGCCGGCGGCCACGCGCTGGTACGAACTGCGCAGCCAGCCACCGGGGCCGGTGCCCGCGGCGCGGGCGGGCGACGGGGTGCTGTGGGAAGTGGCCAGCACGGTGGGCCTGCCGGGCGCTCTGGACCGCGAAACCCTGGTGGTCGCCAGCGGCGCGGCCGGACTGGAACCGCTGACCGGCCACCGCTGGGTGGAGCCGCTGCGCGACGCCATCCCACGCCTGCTGGTGGCCGACCTGGCGGTGTTGCGCGGGCCGGGCCTGGTCTGGCGGGCCCCCGTGCCGCCCGGGGTGAACCCCGCGCGGCGCTTGCGGGTGGAGATCGTCACCCTGATAGCCGACGCCGGGCGCCACACGCTGCGCCTGCAGGCGCGCTGGTGGCTGACCGACTCCCGCCCGGGCGGCACCGCGCCCGCGCTCGGTCAGGCCGACATCCACATCCCGCTGGCCGATGCCTCGGTCGACGCACTGGCCGCCGCGCACCGGCTGGCGCTGTGGCAGCTCGCGCTGCACATCGTGGCATCAACGCCCGCTTAGGCGACCTCAGACCTTCGAGAAGTCCGGCTTGCGGCGTTCCATGAAGGCGGTGAAGGCTTCCTTGGCCGCGGGCTCGCGCAGCATGCGGCCAAAGCTGGCGCCCTCTTCGGCCATCTGTGCCAGCACCTGCTCGGTCTGGCCTTTTTTCATGAGCCGTTTGGTTTCGATGAGCGAGCTCAGGGGCTTGGCGGCGAGCTTGCGCGCCACGGACTGGGCGTAGCCCGCGGCTTCCAGCGGCGGCAGCACGCGGTTGACCAGGCCCACTTCGAGCGCGGCCTCGGCCATGAAGGGCTCGCCCAGCAGCAGGGCTTCGGCGGCCCGGTGGTAACCCAGCATCTGCGGCACCAGCAGGCTGGAGGCCGCTTCGGGGCACAGGCCCAGGTTCGCGAAGGGCATGGAAAACGCGGCGTTGTCGCCGGCGTAGACCAGGTCGCAGTGGAACAGCAGGGTGGTGCCGATGCCCACGGCCGGGCCGCAGACGGCGGCGATGACGGGCTTTGGAAACAGCGCGATGCCGCGCAGGAAGCGGAACACCGGCGAGTCCTGCGTGGCCGGTGGGGCGTTGAGGAAGTCGGCGATGTCGTTGCCGGCGCTGAAGATGGCCTCGTGGCCCTGGAACACCACGCAGCGCACGGCGGGGTCGGCTTCGGCGGCGGCCAGCGCATCGGCCAGCGCAGCGTACATGGCGGCGGTGATGGAGTTCTTCTTGTCGGGGCGGTTGAAGGTCAGCGTGGTGACGCCGTCTTCGGTGTGGACGAGGATGTCGCTCATGGAGGGGTCCGTGTGGGTTGTGCGGGGAATCGCGGGCCCGGCGCCCTTCGGTGGGCCGACGGTGCGGGCAGGTGCGCAGGGCCGCCAAATTACCACGATCCGCCCGCATTGTCTGGAGTGCGCTGCCCACTGCGCGACAAGGCCCGTGGCCGCGGCCTACACTTCGCGCAAGCGGGCCCACGCCGCTGCCCGGGCCTCTCGCAGGCCGCGCCTTTCACGATAGGTTCCACCCATGCCTCCCCCTCGTTTTCCCTCCGTGTTCCGCTGCCTGAGCGCCGGCCTGCTGGCCCTGGGCCTGTGGCTGCCCGCGCTGTCGCACGCGGCCGATCCGCAGCCCACCGCACCGCCCGTGGCCACCGCCGCGCCCACGACGAAACGGCCCACGGTTGGCCTGGTGCTTTCGGGCGGTGGCGCGCGTGGGCTGTCGCACGTGGGGGTGCTCAAGGTGCTGGAACAGGCGCAGGTGCCGGTGGACCTGATCGTGGGCACCTCGATGGGCGCGATCATCGGCGGGCTGTATGCCAGCGGCATGAGCGCCGACGAGCTGGAGCACGAGATCCTGGCGCTGGAGTGGGGCGACCTGTTCGACCCGCGCGAGCCGCGGCAACTGCTGTCGCAGCGCCGCAAAGAGGAAGACTTCGAGTTCTCGCCGGTGCTGCGGCTGGGTTTTCGCGACGGCGAGTTCCGCCTGCCCAGCGGCGCGGTGTCCACCCGCGCGCTGGAGGCCATGCTGCGCCGCTACACCCTGCCCACGCGCCACAAGGCCAGCTTCGACGGCCTGCCGATCCCGTTTCGCGCGGTGGCCACCGACATGGAGACCGGCCAGGCCGTGGTGATGGAACACGGTGACCTCGCCGCCGCGCTGCGCGCCAGTATGTCGGTTCCCGGGGTGTTCGCGCCGCTGGAGCTCGACGGCCGCATCCTGGGCGACGGCGGGCTGGTGAACAACCTGCCGGTGGACGTGGCGCGGCGCATGGGCGCCGAGGTGGTGATCGCCGTGAACATCGGCACGCCGCTGGCCGGGCGCGAGACGCTGGGCAACCTGCTGGGCATCACCACCCAGATGGTCAACATCCTGACCGAACAGAACGTGCAGGCCAGCATCGCCACGCTGACCAAGGAAGACCTGCTGCTCACGCCGCCCCTGGGCAAGATCACCTCGGCCGATTTCAACCGGGCGCCCGAGCTGGTGAAGATCGGCCACGACTACGCGCAGTCGGTGCGCGAAGCGCTGGCGCGTTTCGCCGTGCCCCCGGCGCAGTACGCCGCCTGGGCCGCCCAGCGCCAGGCCATCGCCGACACCGGCCTGACCCGCGGCGGCCATGTGGGCGCCGTGCGCTTCGAGGGCGTGGACGCCACGCGCGCCCAGCGCCTGAACCAATTGGTGCAGAGCCGGCCGGACCAGGGCATCGACCTGCCGCGGATCGAAAGCGACCTGCAGCAGCTCGCGGCCACCGGCGACTACGAGCAGGTGGACTACCGGCTGGAGCGCATCGGCAGCCGCTCGGACGAGGCGCTGGTGCTCCAGCTGCGCGAGAACAGCTGGGGCCCGAACTACGTGCGGCTCGGTCTGGACCTGCGCACCGATTTCGACGGCCAGGGCGCGTTCAACCTGCGCCTGAGCCACAACCGCCACTGGGTCAACAGCGGCGGCGCCGAGTGGCGCAACCGCTTCCAGCTCGGCGAGACGCTGGGCGCGTTCACCGAGTTCTACCAGCCGCTGGACCGCCGGGCCAACTGGTTCGTGGCGACCTGGGCCGACGCCAGTCTGAAGCGCATCGAGCTCTACGACACCCAGGGCGACGCGGTGGCCACCGGCAAACGCCGCGGGGTGCAGGCCGGCGTCGACGTGGGCTGGCCGATCGGTCTGCAGGGCCACCTGGGCGAGTTCCGGCTGGGGCTGACGGGCAGTGCACGGCGCGCCGAACCGGAGCTGGTGAGCGCCAGCGTGGTGGACCAGACCGCCGGCCTGAGCACGCAGCGCTGGCGCGAGGGGGGCGTTCGCATGGCGCTGATCTCCGACCAGCTGGACCACGCCAACTTCCCCTCGGCCGGCCACCGGATCAAGAGCGACCTGGTGGTGGGCCGGCGCAACGCCGAAGGTGCCGTCGGCACCGACTTCATCCGGCTCGACAGCAACTTCAACGCGGTGGGCTCGTGGGGACCACACACCCTGAACGCCGGCGCGCGGCTGGCCTACGCCAACCAGATCCCGCTGGGCGCGCTCGACGAGTATTCGCTCGGCGGCTTCCAGCAACTCTCGGGCTACCGCGTGGGCCAGGTGACGGGCAACTACCTGCTGTTCGGCCGCCTGACCTATTACCGCCGCATGCCCTGGAGCGTCGGGGTGGCGCGCGCGCTGTTCGCGGGCGGCTCACTGGAAGTGGGCAACGCCTGGGCCGACCGGCACGATATCGGCCTGAAGGGCCTGCGCACCGGCTCCAGCCTGTTCGTGGGCGCGGACACCGGCGTCGGCCCGTTCTACCTGAGCCTGGTGCACGCCGCGCGCGGCTACACGGGTCTGTACCTACTGCTGGGGAGGCCGTAGGGTTCGCTCAGCAGCGGCGCGCAGTGCCCCAACCGCAGGGACACCGCGGAACCGGCTTCGCCGGGCCGCTGGTGTCCGCCCCCCTTCGGGGGGTGACGCGAAGCGGCGCGGGGGGGGCGCGTGGTCACACGCGTTCGAAAATGCCCGCGGCGCCCTGCCCCATGCCCACGCACATCGTGACCATGCCGTACTTCTTGTTGTGGCGACGCAGCGCGTGCACCACCGTGGCCGAACGGATGGCACCGGTGGCGCCCAGCGGGTGGCCCAGGGCGATGGCGCCGCCCATGGGGTTGACCTTGGCCGGGTCCAGACCCAGCGTGTTCATCACCGCAAGCGACTGGGCCGCGAAGGCTTCGTTGAGCTCGAACCAGTCGATGTCGTCCTGCTTCAGGCCCGCATAACGCAGCGCGGCCGGGATGGCCTCGATCGGGCCGATGCCCATGAGGTGGGGCGGCACACCACGGCTGGCGTAGCTCACGAAGCGCGCCAGCGGCTGCAGGTTGTAGCGTTTCACGGCCGCCTCGCTGGCCAGAACCAGCGCACCGGCGCCGTCGCTGGTCTGCGAGCTGTTGCCCGCCGTCACCGAGCCGCGCGCGGCGAACACGGTGCGCAGCTTGGCCAAGCCTTCGAGCGAGGTGTCGGGGCGCGCACCTTCGTCCAGGCTGACGATGCGGCTGCGGGTGCTGACCTCGGCGGTCTCCAGATTGACGCTGCGCTCGATCACTTCCACCGGCGAGATCTCGTCGCTGAACTCGCCGTTCTTCATGGCCAGCACGGCGCGCTGGTGCGACTGCACCGCAAACGCGTCCTGCGCGTCGCGCGACACTTTCCACTGCTGCGCCACTTTCTCGGCCGTCAGGCCCATGCCGTAGGCGATGCCGTAGCTCTCCACGTCGTCGGTGTTGGTGAAGATGGTGGGCGAGAGGCTGGGCGAATTGCCCATCATGGGCACCATGCTCATGCTCTCCACACCGGCCGCGATCATCACCTCGGCCTCGCCGACGCGGATGCGGTCGGCCGCCATCTGCACGGCCGACAGACCGGAGGCGCAGAAGCGGTTGACGGTGATGCCACCCACGCTGTTGGGCAGGCCGGCCAGGATGGCGCCGATGCGCGCCACGTTCAGGCCCTGTTGCCCTTCGGGGATGGCACAGCCGCAGATCACGTCTTCAATGGCTTTCGGGTCCAGGCCCGGCACCTGGGCCATGGCCGAACGCAGGGCATGGGCCAGCAGGTCGTCCGGACGGAGGTGCTTGAACGAGCCCTTGTGCGAACGGCCGATGGGGGTGCGGGTGGCGGCGACGATGTAGGCGTCTTGGATTTGTTTGCTCATGGGTTCGCTCCTTGTGCGGTGTCTGGCTCCTTCCCCCTCTGGGGGAAGGCGGGGATGGGGGCAACGCCCGCCAACATGTTGAGTTGATGAAGGATGGCGCTCAGCACGCCATCGAGGTTCTGAAACGGTGCGTTGGACGCGTAGCGCAAGACCTCAAAACCTTGGCTGATGAAGAACGCATCCCGGGCCATGTCATAGGCCTGGTTGTCCGCATGCTGCGAGCCATCAAGCTCAACGATGAGCTTCGGTTCGAGGCAGGCGAAGTCGGCGATGTAGGCGCCCAGCGGGTGTTGCCGGCGGAACTTGAAACCCAGTTGCTCACCCCGAAGCCCCGACCAGAGCTTTCGCTCGGCGTCGGTCATGTCCCGCCGCAAGGCGCGGGCGTTGACTCTGGCTTTGGGGGTGGCCTGGTTTTGCATGGTTGTCCGGTTGGCGGCGAGCCCCATCCCTACCTTCCCCCAGTGGGGGAAGGGGCTAGACACGCGCTCCGGAGAGGTGTCTCGCTCCTTCCCCCTCTGGGGGAACGCTGGGATGGGGGCCTGCGCACCAACAGCATCATCAGTTCCGCACCGGTTTCCCGGTGTTCAACATCCCCAGAATCCGCTCCTGCGTCTTCGCATGCACGATCAGCGAGCAGAACGCGCGGCGCTCCAGCGTCATCAGATAGTCCTCGTTCACCAGCGTGCCCGGCTCCACGTCGCCACCCGTCACCACACCCGCGATCAGCGAAGCGATGTGGAAGTCGTGCTGGCTGATGAAACCGCCATCGCGCATGTTGACCAGGCTGCCCAGGATGGTGGCCTTGCCGTCGCGACCGGCCACCGGGAACAGGCGCTTGTGCGGTGCGCGGTAGCCGCCATTGAACAAGGCCTTCGCTTCGTTGATGGCGACGAACAGCAACTCGTCCTTGTGCGGCACGATCACGTCGGAGTGCAGCACGTAGCCCAGCTTGCGGGACTCCAGCGCGCTGGTGCCGACCTTGGCCATGGCCGCTGCGGTGAAGCCTTCGGTCAGGAAAGGCAGCAGGTCCTTGCCGGTGGAGGTCTCCGCGTTTTCGGCCGCACGGCGGGCGATGTAGGTCAGGCCGCCAGCGCCGGGCACCAGGCCCACGCCCACTTCCACCAGGCCGATGTAGCTCTCCATGTGCACCACACGGCGCGCGCTGTACACGGCCAGTTCGCAGCCGCCGCCCAGCGCCAGACCGCGCACGGCGCTGACCACCGGCACGTTGGCGTATCGCAGGCGCAGCATGGTCTGCTGCATGAAACCTTCGGCGTCTTCGATGGCGCTCACGCCCACCGCCATGAAGGCCGGCAGCATGGCCTGCAGGTCGGCGCCGGCGCTGAAGGGCTCGTCGCCCGACCAGACCACCAGACCCTGGTATTCCTTTTCCGCCAGATCGATGGCGGCCATCAGGCCTTCGCACACGTCGGGGCTGATGGCGTGCATCTTGGTCTTGATGCTGGCGATCAGCACCTCACCATCGAGCGTCCAGACGCGGATGGCGTCGTTCTCTTCGATGGTGGTGCCCGCGGTCTCGAACTTCGGACCGGCTTCGCCCAGCAGCAGCTCGGGAAAGTGCTGGCGCCCATAGACCGACAGGCTGCGGCGGGTTTCGAACACGCCCTTGGACGGGTTCCACGAACCCTGCGCGGTGTGCACGCCACCGGCCTCGGCCACCGGGCCCTTGAACACCCACTCGGGCAGCGGCGCTGTGCTCAGCGCCTTGCCGGCATCGATGTCTTCCTGGACCATCTTCGCCACCTCGAGCCAGCCGGCTTCCTGCCAGAGCTCGAACGGGCCCTGCTTCATGCCGAAGCCCCAGCGCATGGCCTGGTCCACGTCGCGGGCGGTGTCCGCAATGGTGGCCAGGTGCACGGCGGCGTAGTGGAAGCTGTTGCGCAGGATCGCCCAGAGGAACTGGCCTTGCGGGCCTTCGGCGTTGCGCAAGAGCTTCAGGCGCTCGGCCGCCGGGCGCTTGAGCATGCGGCCATACACCTCGTCGGCTTTCTCGCCAGCGGGTACGTACTCACCGCTCTCCAGATCGAAGCGTTGGATGTCGCGGCCCACCTTCTTGAAAAAGCCGGCCTTGGCCTTCTGGCCCAGATTCCCCATCTCGATCAGCTTGGCCAACACGGGCGGTGTGCCGAAGCTGCCGTAGAACGGGTCGGTCTGTTCGTTCAGGTTGTCCTGCAGCGTCTTGACCACGTGGGCCATGGTGTCCAGGCCCACCACGTCGGCGGTGCGGAAGGTGCCGCTGCTGGCGCGGCCCAGGCGCTTGCCCGTGAGGTCGTCGACCACGTCGTAGGTCAGGCCGAAGTTCTCCACCTCTTTCATCGTGGCCAGCATGCCGGCGATGCCGATGCGGTTGGCGATGAAGTTGGGCGTGTCCTTGGCGCGCACCACACCCTTGCCCAGGCCGCTGGTGACGAAGCTCTCCAGGTCGTTGAGGATCTGCGGCTCGGTGGTCGGCGTGGCGATCAGCTCCACCAGCGTCATATAGCGCGGCGGGTTGAAGAAGTGGATACCGCAGAAGCGCGGCTTGATCGCCTCGGGCAGCACGTCGCTGAGCTTGGTGATCGACAGGCCCGAGGTGTTGGACGCGACGATGGCGTGCTCGGCGATGAAGGGCGCGATCTTGGTGTACAGATCGAGCTTCCAGTCCATGCGCTCGGCGATGGCCTCGATGATCAGGTCGCAGTCTTTCAACTGCTCCATGTGCTCTTCGTAGTTGGCCTGGCCGATCAGATCGGCATCGGCCGCCACACCCAGCGGCGAGGGCTTGAGCTTTTTGAGGTTCTCGATGGCGCGCGTGACGATGCCGTTCTTCGGACCTTCCTTGGCCGGTAGGTCAAAGAGAACAACAGGCACCTTGACGTTGACCAGGTGCGCAGCGATCTGCGCGCCCATCACGCCCGCGCCGAGCACGGCGACTTTTTTCACTTGAAATCGGTTCATTGGTTTTCCATGAATAGGGAAAGGCTCGCGGTCACTCGACTCGCAACCAGACCTGGGTTCGGTAGAACGGGCCGATGTAGCCGCGCATCTCCAGTTTCTTGCCGCCGTCCACCGGCTTGAGGCGGGCGCGGTAGAGCTTGCCGTTCTTTGGATCGAGCACGTCACCGCCATCAAAGACCACCTTGTCGTCGGCGTTCTGCTTGAGGTTGCGCAGGATGGTCATGCCCAGCACGGGTTTGTCCTTGCGGTCGTCGGTGCAGTCTTCGCAGACCGAATCCTGCTTGGCCTCGGGGTCCAGGAGCTTCTCGATGCGACCGGAGAAGACGCCGTTGCTCTCGGTGATGCGCACCAGCGACTTCTCTTTCTTGGTGTCGTCGTCGATGGTCTTCCACAGGCCCACCGGCGTCGTCTGCGCGAAGGCGGACACGGCGGCAAGGCTCAGCATCGCGGTCAGGGCCGTCTTCTTCATGGCGGTCATGCCAGTGCCGCGTCCGTGTCCATGAGGACCTTGCTGCCCGCGCGTGCCGTGCGCATCAGCGTCGCGGTCTCGGGGAAGAGCTTCGCGAAATAGAAACGCGCGGTCTGCAGCTTGGCGGTGTAGAACGGGTCGGTGTTGCCGGCGGCGATCTCGCGCAGCGCCACCTGCGCCATGCGGGCCCAGAAGTAGCCGAACACCAGGTGACCGGCCACGCGCAGGTAGTCCACCGCGGCGGCGCCCACTTCGTCGGCGTTCTGCAGGCCCTTGAAGCCGATCTCGGTGGTGAACTTGGTGATCTGCTCACCGAGCACGGCCAGCGGGTTGATGAACTCGGCCATCTTCTCGTTGACGCCTTCTTCCATCACCAGCGCGCCGACCAGCTTGCCGAATTTCTTGAGCGTGGCGCCGTTGTTGCCCAGCACCTTGCGGCCCAGCAGGTCCAGGCTCTGGATGGTGTTGGTGCCTTCGTAGATCATGTTGATGCGGGCATCGCGCACGAACTGCTCCATGCCCCATTCCTTGATGTAGCCGTGGCCGCCGAACACCTGCTGGCACATCGTGGCGGCGTTGTAGCCGTTGTCGGTCAGGAAGGCCTTGGTGATGGGGGTGAGCAGCGAGAGCATCTCGTCGCTCTCCTTGCGCACTTTTTCGTCCGGGTGGTTGTGGGCCTTCTCCAGCAGCACCGAGCTGTAGATGGCCAGTGCGCGGCCGCCTTCGGCGTAGGCCTTGGCGGTGAGCAGCATGCGGCGCACGTCGGGGTGCACGATGATCGGATCGGCCGGCTTGTCTTTCGCCTTGGGGCCGGTCAGGCTGCGCATCTGGATGCGGTCCTTGGCGTAGGCCAGGGCATTCTGGTAAGCCACTTCGGTCAGGCCGAGCGACTGGTTGCCCACGCCCAGGCGCGCGGCGTTCATCATCACGAACATGGCCTGCATGCCCTTGTTGGGCTGGCCGACCATGGTGCCGATGGCGCCGTCGATCACGATCTGCGCGGTGGCGTTGCCGTGGATGCCCATCTTGTGTTCCAGGCCTCCGCAGTAGATGCCATTGCGCTCGCCCAGCGAGCCGTCGGCCTTGACGTGGAATTTCGGCACGATGAACAGGCTCACGCCCTTGATGCCGGGAGGCGCGTCGGGCAGGCGGGCCAGCACCAGGTGGATGATGTTGTCGGCCATGTCGTGTTCACCGGCGCTGATGAAGATCTTGTTGCCGGTGATCTTGTAGGTGCCGTCGGCCAGCGGTTCGGCCTTGGTGCGCATCAGGCCCAGGTCGGTGCCGCAGTGCGGTTCGGTCAGGCACATGGTGCCGGTCCACTCGCCGCTGGTCATCTTGGGCAGGTAGGTGTCTTTCTGCGCGTCGGTGCCGTAGGTGTGCAGCGCGGCGTAGGCGCCGTGCGTGAGGCCGGGGTACATGGTCCAGGCCTGGTTGGCCGAGTTCATCATCTCGTACAGGCACTGGTTCACCACCAGCGGCAGGCCCTGGCCGCCATAGGCCGGGTCGCAGCTGAGCGCGGCCCAGCCACCTTCCACGTAGGTCTTGTAGGCCGCCTTGAAACCGGTCGGCGTCTTGACCTCGTGGGTGGTCTTGTCGAGCGTGCAGCCTTCGGTGTCGCCGCTGATGTTGAGCGGGAAGATCACCTGGCTGGCGAACTTGCCCGCCTCTTCGAGCACCGCGTTGATGGTCTCGGCGTCCACCTCGGCGTGCTGGGGCATGCTCTGGAATTCGGCGCTCACATTGAGCACTTCGTGCATCACGAACTGCATGTCGCGCAGGGGCGGGTTGTAGACGGGCATGGGTCGGTCTCCGGTGGTGGGATGGGTGAAAACGAAGGAAGTCAGCGCCGGGCGATGGTGCTGGCGGGTTTGCGCGCCCGCGCAGGGCGCGCGGGCTGCGGGGTGGGGGGCAGGCCGGGCGTGGCGGCGCTGCTGAAGCGCTGGACGATGCCTTCGAACGCCTGCAGCGCGCGGTGCAACGAATCGGGACTGCGCAGGAAACGCGCTTCGTAGTGCAGCGCCAGGATGAGGGCGTGGATCTCGAAGCCCATCTGGGCCGCGTCGGTGTCGGCACGCAAATGACCTTCTTCCACCGCGATCTCCACCGCGCGGCGCACCGCGCTGAGCCAGGTGTTGACCGAGCTGGCCAGCGCGTCGCGCACCGGACCGGGGCGGTCTTCGAACTGCACCGCGCCGCTGATGTAGATGCAGCCCGAGTCGATCTCGACCGAGGTGCGCTTCATCCAGTTGTCGAACAGCATGCGCAGGCGCGGCAGGCCACGCGGCGCGCTCATGGCCGGGTAGAACACCTCTTCCTCGAACCGGGCGTGGTACTCGCGCACCACCGAAATCTGCAGCTCTTCGCGCGAGCCGAAGTGGGCGAACACGCCCGACTTGCTCATCTGCATGACCTCGGCCAGCGCGCCGATGGACAGGCCCTCCAGGCCGATCTGCGTGGCCAGCCCGAGCGCGGCATCGACGATGGCGGCTTTGGTCTGCTGGCCTTTTTGCAGCGGTCGGGCGGCGTCGCTGCGCTGGCGCTTGATCGGAGGGGTAGGGCTCATGCGGCGGGGTCCGGCGGCACCGGACAGGGTTGGGTCCAAAAGCAAACCGCTCGATAAATCGAACGGTCGTGCTATTTTTACCGCAAAAGCCAGCCCGTGATCGGTTGGCACCCAAATTTCCAGAAATTTATTAGGGCCGTGGCCCTAATCGCTCAGCGGGTTAACCCGCAACGCATGAAACAGCCCAGCCGAGGGGCACCGCCCAGAACGCTTTGGTCCTGGCTTCGCCAGGCCGCACCGCGTTGCCCCCTTGAGGGGGTAGCGTGAAGCGCTGCGGGGGTGTTTAAAGATGCGCGCCGGGCAGCAGCAGCGCCAGGCTGTGCTCCAGGCTTTCGCTGGGCGAGCGCTTGAAGCCGCTGCGCGCGAAGCGCTGCAGCCGGCCCACGCAGAAGGCCGTGACCACCGAGGCGTCGGCCTGCGCGTCCACCGTGGGCGTGGCCGCGCCGACCACCACGGCGGCCTCGCGCAGGTTCTGCCGCAGGGCCGATTCGATCTTGTCGAAGAACAGATTCATGCGCTGCTGCAGGCGCTCGTTTTCGTACACCAGGGCGTCGCCCACCATCACCCGCGTCATGCCGGGGTTCTTTTCCCCGAACTGCAGCAGCAGGGTAACCAGTTTGCGCGAGCGGACCATGGCGTCGGGCTCGCGCTCGCCCAGCTGGTTGACCAGGCCGAACACCGCCTGTTCGATGAACTCGATCAGGCCCTCGAACATCTGGGCCTTGCTGGCGAAATGGCGGTAGAGGGCGGCCTCGCTCACCTCCAGCCGCGCGGCAAGCGCGGCGGTGGTGACCCGTTCGGCGCCGGGCTGTTCCAGCATGGTGGCCAGGGCCTGCAGGATCTGCACCCGGCGCTCACCGGGTTTGGGACGTTTGCGACCGTTGCCCTCCACGTGGCCCCCATCGTCGTGGGTGGCGTCGGCAGAAGGGCCCGCCATGGGCAAGGGCTCGGGTGCGCTGGAGGTCATGGGCAGTCGGTCCGTCGGTGGTCAGCGGGTGGGCACCGTTCGGAGCCCGTTGGTTGTCATCCCTCTTTTGATTCTCGCACAGCGACACAGCCCGTTACACCTCGGCCCGGGCCGAGGGCGCCGGATGCGGACCCTGCGTCGGCGCGATCGCCACGAATGCCACACGCACACGCAGACCGCGGCCCAGGGCGCCCGCGCCCAGTTGCAAGTGCGTGTGGTGCGCACGGGCGATTTCGTCGGCGATCGCCAGGCCCAGGCCGTTGCCCTCGCCCTCGGTGCCGGGCACCCGGTAGAAGCGCTGCAGCACGTGCGCCTGTTCCTCGACGGGGATGCCCGGGCCATCGTCTTCCACCTCAATCCACGCGCAGGGGCCCGATGCCGTGTCTTCCTGGCCGCAGCGCAGCGTGATGCGCCCACCCTCGGGGGTGTACCGCACGGCGTTGTCCACCAGGTTGATGAGCAGTTCGCGCAGCAACCAGGCGTGGCCCTGGGTCTGGGCCGGTTGGCTCTCCAGGCCCAGGTCGATGTGTTTGTCGCCCGCCGCGTCCAGGAACAGCGACAGGATGGTCTCGCACAGTTCTTTCAGGTCGACCTGCTGCAGCGGCTGGCTGTCGGCGCTCACGGTATCGGCCCGCGACAGCGCCAGCAACTGGTTGGCCAGCTGCGAGGTGCGGCGCGTGGCATCGCGCAGACGCCGCACCTGGTCCACGCGCAAGCTGATCTGCTCGCCAGCGTCCATGCGGCGCGCGGCCTGCGCCCAGGCCTCGACCTGCGCCTGCAGGCCGGCCAGCGGCGTGCGCAGCTGGTGCGCCGCGTCGGCCACAAAGCGGCGCTGGGCCTCGGTCTGGGCGTTGACGAGCGAGAACAGCCGGTTGAGCGCGGACACCAGGGGGCGCACCTCGGTGGGGGCGCTGTCGGTGTCGATGGGGCTGAGGTCGCGCGGCGAGCGCCGCTCCACGGCCTGCTTGAGATCGATCAGGGGGCGCAGCGCGCGCGCCACGGCCCAGGTCACCGCCATGCCGGCCAGCACCAGCAGCAGCAGGTTGGGCAGCAGCACCCGCGTGAGCACCGACTCGAACCAGTTCTGGCGCGCGTCCGACCCGTCGGCCAGCATGACGATGAGCTCGCCAGCGGCGGTGTGGTAGCGCTGCGCCACCACGCGGTAGGTGACCCCCCCTTCGACCACGCTCAGGAACTCCGCGCCATCGGTCGCCGGCAGCACGGTGGGCAGCCAGCCTTCGCCCAGCAGAGGTCGGCCGTTGGCATCCTGCAGGCCGTAGGCGGAAAAGCCCTCGCGCTCCTTGAGGAACTCCTCCACCGGCGGCGCCAGCAACAGAGCCAGCCCCGGCCCACCGTCCAGCCCCGCCACGCCGGGCGCCGCCATGGGGGAGTCGGGGGCCCGGTGTTGTTCGCCAGCGCGCGTGACCACCACCGAGTCGGCCAGCAGGGGCACCAGCCGCAGCAGCTGCTGGTCTTGTTGCAAGGCGGCGGTGCCCGCGCTCTGGTAGTGAAAGAACACGCTGACCATGCCCACCAGCCCGAGCGGCAGCATCAGCAGCACCAGCAGGCGGCGCTGCAGGCCCCAGATCATGCCCTCGGTGGTGCGGCCTTCAGGCCCGTGGCGCATGGTCGGGCTGCTTGGCCAGTTCCAGCCGGTAGCCGAAACCGCGGATCGAACGCAGGGCGACCCCGGCGGGGTCGAGCTTGGCGCGCAGGCGCGAGACGTAGACCTCGATCGCGTTGGGCGTGATCTCCTTGTCCCAACCGGTCAGGGCCTGCAGCAGCTTGTCTTTGGCCGCAGGCTTGGGCGCCTGCAGCAACAGGTATTCCAGCACCGTCCACTCGCGCGGACCCAGCTCCATGGGCTGCCCGGCCAGGGTCACGCGCCGGTGCGCGGTGTCCATCTCCAGCGGGCCGAAGCCCAGCACCGCCGAGGTGGCGGCCTGCGAGCGCCGCAGCAAGGCACGCAGCCGTGCCAGCAGTTCGGGCAGCTCGAAGGGTTTGAGCATGTAGTCGTCGGCGCCCAGGTCCAGCCCGTGCACCCTGTCCTGCAGCGCATCGCGCGCGGTCAGGATCAGCACCGGCATGGCCAGGCCACGCGTGCGCAAGCGCCGCGTGAGCTCCAGCCCGTCCATCAGCGGCAGGCCGATGTCGACGATGGCCAGGTCGAAGCTGTCGCTCTCCAGCGCCTGCTCGGCCCGCTCGGCGCTGCCCACCCAGTCCACCGTGTAACCGGCGTTGCACAGCCCCAGCTTGATGCCGCTGGCAACCATCACGTCGTCTTCGACCAGCAAGAGTCTCATCGCCCCCCCCTGCCGCGCTTCGCGCGTTCCCCCCGAGGGGGACGCACCCTGGGACCGGCGAAGCCGGATCCTCGGGCGCCCTGGAACCGGTGCCAGGCCCCGGAAAAGAGCGTGTGCGCTTCCATTTCAGTGGCTTTTGATCATCGTGCCGAAAGGCTGGTCGCCCAGCACTTCGAGCAGCAGCGCGTGCGGCACGCGGCCGTCGATGATGTGCACCGCGTTGACGCCGCTCTTGGCCGCGTCCAGCGCACCCGCGATCTTGGGCAGCATGCCGCCGGAGATGGTGCCATCCTCGACGAGCTCGTCGATGCGGCGCGGGGTGAGCTCGGCCAGGAGCTGTCCGGCCTTGTCGAGCACGCCGGGGATGTTGGTGAGCATGAGCAGCTTTTCGGCCTGCAGCACCGTGGCCAGCTTGGCCGCCACCACGTCGGCGTTGATGTTGTAGCTCTCGTTGTTCTCGCCAAACCCGATCGGACTGACGACCGGGATGAAGGCGTCGTCCTGCAGTGCCTTGACCACGCTGGGGTCGATGCTCACGATGTCGCCCACCTGGCCCACGTCGTGTTCCAGGCTCGGGTCCTTCGGGTCGGCCAGGCGCAGCTTGCGCGCGCGGATCATGGCGCCGTCGCGCCCGGTCAGGCCCACGGCCTTGCCGCCCGCGGCGTTGATCATGCCCACGATGTCCTGCTGCACCTCACCGGCCAGCACCCACTCCACCACCTCCATGGTCTCGGCGTCGGTCACGCGCATGCCCTGGATGAACTGCCCCTTCTTGCCCAGGCGCTGCAGCAAGGTCTCGATCTGCGGGCCACCGCCGTGCACCACCACCGGGTTGATGCCCACCAGCTTCAGGAGCACCACGTCCTCGGCGAAATCCTGCTGCAGGGCAGGGTCGGTCATGGCGTTGCCGCCGTACTTGATGACCATGGTCTTGCCGTGGTACTTGCGGATGTAAGGCAGGGCCTCGGCCAGGATCTCGGCCTTTTCGCGGGGCTTCACGTGGGAGAGGTCAATGGGGGTGTGGTGGGTGCTGGTCATGGCGGGTGGGCAGATGAAAAACGATGGCCACCAAATTGTAGGTCGCACCGCCCACCAACCCCTCTGTTTAGAAACACCGCGGATCCGGCTCTGCCGGTCCGCTGGTGTTGCCCCCTTGAGGGGGTGGCGCGCAGCGCCCCGGGGGTGGGCGAAGGCCGTCAGAAGTGAATCCCGCGCATCATCTGCTGCATGGCCACCGCCTCCGGCGACAGCTGCGACTTCGCCCCCTTCTCCCCTTTCGCCGCCGACGAATCCGGGAACATGCGGAAACTGGTGTTCATCACGATCTGCGCGATGCGCGGCACGAAGGCGTGCAGCACCTGGCCGGTGACCCCCAGGCGCGTGGCGATGCGCACCGGCTTGAAGATGCAGGCCTGCGCGATCATGTCGGCCGCTTCTTCGGGCGCCAGCGTGGGCACGTTCTTGTAGATCTGCGTGGGCGCGATCATGGGCGTGCGCACCAGCGGCATGTTGATGGTGGTGAAGGTCACGCCCTGGTCGGCGAACTCGCTGCTGGCGCAGCGCGTCCAGGCGTCCAGCGCGGCCTTGCTGGCCACGTAGGCCGAGAAGCGCGGTGCATTGGTCAGCACGCCGATGGAGCTGATGTTGACGATGTGGCCCTTCTTCTTGGCCACCATGCCGGGCAGCAGGCCCATGGTCACGCGCAGGCAGCCGAAGTAGTTGAGCTGCATGGTGCGTTCGAAGTCGTGGAAACGGTCGTAGCTGCCTTCGATGGCGCGGCGGATCGAACGGCCGGCGTTGTTGATCAGGAAATCCACGCCGCCGTGGTTGTCGATCAGCAGCTTCACGAAGCGGTCCGCGTCGGCCATGTCGGCGATGTCGGCCGGGTAGGCGATGAACTGGTAACCCTTGTCTTTTGCTTCCTTGCAGGCTTCGTCCAGCTTGTCCTGGTCGCGCCCGCAGATGATCGTCACCGCGCCGGCCTCGGCGAACTTGTGCGCCGCCGCGAGGCCAATGCCCGAGCTGCCGCCGGTGACCAGCACCACCTTGCCCGCGACCGTGCCCTTCAAGCTGCGATCGATGTGCAGGTCGGGGTCGAGGTGGCGCTCCCAGTAGTCCCACAGCCGCCATGCGTAGTCCTTCAGGTTGGGGCACGCGATGCCACTGCCCTTGAGCGCGGCCAGCGTGTCGCGGCAGTCGAAGCGCGTGGGGTAGTTGACGAAAGTCATCATGTCCTCGGGCAAGCCGAGGTCCTGCATCACCGCGCGGTAGACGCGGCGCACCGGCGCCAGCGCCATCAGGCCCTTCTTCACGCTCTTGGGGATGAAGCCCATCAGCGCGGCGTTGATGAACAGGTTCATCTTGGGCGCGTGCGCGGCCTTGCTCAGGATGTCGAGCACGTCGCCCACGCGGTAACCCATGGGATCGACCAGGTGGAAGCAGGCACCGGCATTGCGACTCTGGTGGCTGATGTGGTCCAGCGCATCGACCACGAAGTCGACCGGCACGATGTTGATGCGCCCGCCCTCCAGCCCCACACTGGGCATCCACGGCGGCAGGATCTGGCGCATGCGCTGGATCAGTTTGAAGAAGTAGTACGGGCCGTCGATCTTGTCCATCTCGCCGGTGCGGCTGTCGCCCACCACCGCCGCCGGCCGGTACACCGTCCAGGGCAGCTTGCATTCGGTGCGCACGATCTTCTCGCTCTCGTGCTTGGTCATGAAGTATGGGTGCTCGTAGTTCTCCGCTTCGTCGAACATGTCCTCGCGGAACACGCCTTCGTACAGGCCCGCGGCGGCGATGGACGACACGTGGTGGAAATGACCGGCGCCGATGGCCCGGGCGAACTCCACCGTGTTGCGCGTGCCGTCGATGTTGACGGCGATCTGGCTCTCGGCGTCGGCCTCCAGGTCGTACACGGCGGCGAGGTGGTAGAAGTGGTCGATCTGCCCCTTGAGGGCTTTCACCGCGTCGGCGCTCACCCCCAGCTTCTTCGCGGTCAGGTCACCGTACACCGGCACCGCGCGCGCGGTGCTCACGCCCCAGTATTCGCGCAGCCCGGCCACCTTGCCCGCACTCTCCTGGCGGATGAGGAAGTGCACCACCGAGCCCTTGCGCTCCAGCAGTTTTTTGACAAGGCGTTTGCCGATGAAACCGGTGGCACCGGTGACGAAATAATGCATCGAGGTTCTCCTGAGCGTGTGGTTCGGGTTATTCAACAACCCGCCATTCTTCCCCAACGGCAGGTGCAAACGATTCCGCAGAAACCCGTGTTTGGCCCCTCGGGGATTAGTCGCGCGCCCCTACACAGGCCCCGCGCGCAGCCCGTAAAGTGCCTGCACGCTGTGGGCCGATGCCCACACCCCCATTTTTTCCACCAACGGAGTCCCACATGGTCAAGAAAATCCAGAAGTCCAGCAGCGCCGCCAAGGCCGGCGCCCCCGCCAACTCGCCGCTGTCGGGCGCGATCAAGGACTCGGCCCAGCAGATCTGGCTGGCCGGTCTGGGCGCGTTCTCCAAGGCACAGGCCGAAGGCGGCAAGGCCTTTGAATCCCTGGTCAAGGAAGGTCTGTCGATCCAGCGCAAGACCCAGGCCGTGGCCGAAGAGCGCATCTCCGAAGCCTCCAACCGCATGAGCAGCATGGCGACCGACATTTCCGCCAAGGCGGCGGGCCAATGGGACAAGCTGGAGAACATCTTCGAAGACCGCGTCGCCAAGGCGCTGAACAAGCTGGGCGTGCCATCGGCGCGCGACATCGAGGCCCTGATGGAGCGCATCGACGCGCTGAGCCAGCAGGTGCACCGCCTGAACCCCAAGGCGGCCGCGGCCCCCAAGGCTGCGGCGAAGCCTGCGGCCAAGGCGGCTCCGGCCAAAGTGGCCAAGCCCGCCACACGCAAGACCCCCAGCCGCGCCAAGGCCGCCTGAACGCTTGAGATCTGAGCGAGCGGCGCACTGCGCCGCGACGAGAGGGGCGCCAGGCGCCCCTTTTTCATGCCCGTCCCATTTGCTGCGACGCAGCAATCCCACCCACCCCTGCGGTCTACACTCGAACGCATGACGCCCCCCCGCAAAGCCACTGGCCGATCTGCCGCGCAAGCGGCGCACCCCCACGCGTCAAAACCCGCCCGCCCGCGCACCGCGCTGGCGCTCGCGGGCGGTGGCCCGCTCGGCGCGATCTATGAAATCGGCGCCCTGTGCGCCCTCGACGACTGCCTGCAGGGGATCGACTTCAACGGCTTCGATCACTACGTGGGCGTGTCGGCGGGCGGCTTCATCGCCGCCGGACTGGCCAACGGCTTCACGCCGCACCAGCTCTGCCACGCCTTCATCGAAGACCGCCCCACGGAAGAAAGCTTCGACCCCTCGCTGCTCCTGAAACCCGCCTGGGCCGAGATGGGGGGCCGTCTGCGCCGACTGCCCGGTCTGCTGGGCGAGGCCCTGTGGGCCTGGGGCGTGCAGGGTCGCCCGCTGACCAATGCCTTTGAACGGCTGGGCGCGCTGTTGCCCACGGGCGTGCTCGACAACGAGGACATCCACCGCCAGATCGAGCACCTGTTCAACAAGCCCGGCCGCAGCAACGACTTTCGCCAGTTGCGCGCGCGCCTGACCCTGGTGGCCACCCAGCTCGACACCGGCGAAGCAGCGCCGTTCGGGCGGCCCGGCTGGGACCACGTGCCGATCTCGCGCGCCATTCAGGCCAGCGCCGCCCTGCCCGGGCTGTTTCCACCGGTGAACATCGACGGCAAGCACTACGTGGACGGCGCCCTCAAAAAGACCCTGCACGCCACCGTGGCACTCGACGAAGGGGTGGACCTGCTGCTGTGCCTGAACCCGCTGGTGCCTTTCCATGCGGCGCCCCAGGAAGGTCGCTCGCGCCGCATCCCGTCGCTGGTCGAAGGCGGCCTGCCCACGGTGATGAGCCAGACCTTCCGCTCCATGATCCATTCGCGGCTGGCGCTGGGCATGAAGCACTACGAACGCGCGTATCCGCACACCGACATCGTGCTCATCGAGCCCGACCAGCGCGACGCCGAACTGTTTTTCGCCAACACCTTCAGCTACCGCCAGCGCCGCGAGCTGGCCGAACACGCCTACCAGCAGACCCGGCAAATGCTGCGCGAGCGCCAGGCCGAACTGGCACCGCGCCTGCTTCGGCATGGCGTGACCCTGGACCCGGTGGCGCTCAACGACACCGAACGCCACCTGATCCCCGCCATGCCCGAGGCCGCCCCAACCCCGAGCGCCGTGGACCAACTCCATGCCACCCTCGACCGCCTGCAGCAGCATCTGCAGACCCTGCCCAAGCGGGCCTGACCCATGGTGAAGAAAGCCCCCCGCCGCACCGCCGAACGCATCCTGGAGGTCACGCTGGAGCTGTTCAACCGCTTTGGCGAGCCCAATGTCTCGACCACGCTCATCTCGGCCGAACTTGGCATCAGCCCCGGCAACCTGTACTACCACTACCCGGCCAAGGACGAGCTGATCAACTCGCTGTTCGAGCGCTACGAGCGCGCACTCGGCGATCTGCTGGGCGCCTCCGATGGCGTGCGCAACGTGGAGGACGCCTGGTTCTTCATGCACTCGCTGTTCGAGCTCATCTGGGAATACCGTTTCCTGTACCGGGACCTCAACGACCTGCTGTCCAAGAACCGGCTGCTTGAAACCCATTTCCAGACCGTGCTGAAAAACAAGACCCGCGCGGTGCGCACCCTGCTCGCCGGCATGGGCCGGCATGGCGGGCTGGACATCGACGCCCGCGAGCTGGAGCCCACGGCCAATTGCATGGTGGTGGTGCTCACCTACTGGCTGAGCTTCGAATACGTGCGCGATCCACGCCACGCCCTGGAACCCGAGCAGGCCCAGCAGGCGCTCATGCGCGGCGCCCACCACGTGCTCAACCTGCTGGCCCCCTACCTCGGGGCCGACCAACGACAGCACCTGCTGCAGCTCAGCGGCCCCTACAACAGCCCCGCGTGACCTCGGCCCAAGGAACCCGCGGCCGCCACGCCGGTGAATACCGGTCGACAGCGCGAGCCTGACACCCCACTGGGGCCGGCTGCGCCGGGGCGACGCGGAGCCCTGGCCCCACGCACATCAACCCAGGACAGATGCCTTCAAGCCGTCCACCGCCTGGAACAGCGCCTGCCGCGCCTGCGCCACGATCTGGGCGCGCCAGAGGTCGGTGTCCACGTAAAACGCATCCATCATGCGCTGCTGAATGGCCCGCCGCAGCTCGGCCGGGGCATCGGGGTGCAGGTGCAGCCAGTGGTCGCCCCGCAGGGCGTCGATCACGTCCAGGATCGGCACCGTGCCGTACTCCATGGCGATGCCGGTGTACTCGGCCTGCGCGCACTCTTCGTAGACCGCGCCCCACATCAGGCCGCTGAGCCGGGCCGAGGTGGAGGTGCCGTCGTAGATGGACGTCACCGGCGTCTGCCCGTCACCGCCCCACCAGGCCCGCGCGCGCGCCAACGCGACCGCGTCATCGCGGCAGGCGAAGATGCGCTCGCCCACGCCGCTGGGCCCCAGGCCGGTGTGCAGATCGATCCAGGCGATCTGCCGGGCCTGGCCACCGTATTGGCGCAGCACCTGGCGCAGGGTCCGGTTGCTCCAGGTGGGCGAGGTGCCGCCGAAGAACAGCCCGTCGGGAAACCGGTGCTGCCCTTGCGTCACCGCCGCCTGGTAGGCCGCCAGTCCGTGCGCCTCGATGGTGGCGTCGACGGCGGCCTGGTTGTCGGGCCCGGGCGGCCAGGTGTCGGGCAACAACAGCGCGTGCAGATCCGCATAGGCCGGGTTGGCGGGCAAGGGTTGCGAGAAATCCTGGAAGTTGCGGTTCAGGTCCACGTTCTCGTGCGTCACGCGGCGCACGAAGGAAAAACCATGGGGGTTGAGCGCATGGATGTAGAGCACGGCCACGCCGGCCGCACGCGCGTGCTCGCGCCACTCGGCGTCGTGGGCGGCGAACACCTGCACGCCGGAGCCGCAGTAGCCCTCGACCCCGTGGCAGGCGCTGCTGACGATCAGCAGTTGCCGGGCGTCGGCCGGACCGTCGAGCGCCACGTCCATCGCCAGCGTTTCGCCGTCCCGGCCCAGGAGGGGGTGGTTGTGGCTGCGGATGGCCATGCCGGCCGCGGCGGCGCCTTCCAGGAACTGCACCCGTGCGCGGGCGTAAGAGGACGAAAAAGCGCGCTGCGGGCCGATCACGCCGCGCCCCCGGTGCGCGGCTGGCCCAGCCATTGTTCGGCCAGCCGCACCCAGTAGGTCGCTCCCAGCGGAATCAGGTCGTCGTTGAAGTCGTAGCTCGGGTTGTGCAGCATGCAGGGCCCGTCGCCGTGGCCCATGTCGCGGTGCACGCCGTCGCCGTTGGCGATGAAGGCGTAGCAGCCCGGCCGCGCCTGCAGCATGTAGGCGAAGTCCTCCGCGCCCATGGTGGGCTCCTGGTCCAGCACCCGGTCGGGCCCCACGATGTCGGCCATGACGCCGCGCGCGAACGCGGTCTGCTCTGCGTGGTTGACGGTGGGCGGGTAGTTGCGGTGAAAGTGGAACTCGCAGCCCGCACCAAAGGCCGCGCAAGTGTGTTCGGCGATCTCCCGCATGCGGCGCTCGATCAGGTCCAGCACCTCGTAGGTGAAGGTGCGCACCGTGCCCTGGATCACACAGTGGTCGGGCACCACGTTGTTGGCCTCGCCGGTGTGGATCATGGTCACGGAGATCACGCCCGCGTCCAACGGCTTCTTGTTGCGCGTGATGATGGTCTGGAAGGCCATCACCATCTGGCAGGCCACGGGCACCGGGTCGATGCCGTTGTGCGGCAACGCGGCGTGTGCGCCCTTGCCACGGATTTCGATGCGAAAGTCGTTGCTCGACGCCATCACCGGCCCCGTGCTGGCGGCGAAACTGCCCACCGGCAGGCCCGGCCAGTTGTGCATGCCGAACACCGCCTCCACCGGAAACTGCTCGAACAGGCCGTCCTTGATCATCTCGCGCGCACCGCCCCCACCCTCCTCGGCCGGCTGGAAAATCAGGTAGACCGTGCCGTCAAAGTGGCGGTGTTTCGCGAAATGCTGGCCCGCGGCCAGCAGCATGGCGGTATGCCCGTCGTGGCCGCAGGCGTGCATCTTGCCGGCATGCTGGCTCGCATGGGCGAAGTGGTTGTGCTCCTGCATGGGCAGGGCGTCCATGTCCGCGCGCAGGCCGATCGCCCGGCCACAGGCCCCGCCATCGCGGCCGTGCACGATGCCCACCACCCCGGTGGTGCCCATGCCGCGGTGCACCGGAATGCCCCAGTCGGTGAGCTGTTGCGCCACCACGTCGGCGGTGCGCACCTCTTCAAAACAGAGCTCGGGATGGGCGTGGATGTCGCGCCGCAGGGCGGCGATGCCGGCGGCCTGTGTGAGGATGGAATCGATCAGTTTCATGGGGACCTTGGAGGGCTGAAAATCAAGCGCCCATGGTACCCAAGCAACACAACCGGGTGGTCCGCCAGGCGACAACCCTGCTGCCCGGCGGGGCAGCCGCTTTAGCGCCGCACGCGACCGTCTTCGGTCAGCAGGGTGAGCTCAACGAAGCGCGAGCCGGTGTGCTTCTGAGGGCCAAAATCGACCGGGAAACCACCTAGGTTCACGTTCTTCATGCCGTCGATGGCGTCGATGAAGCCCTCGCGGGTGACGCCGCGCCCCGCGCGCTTGAGCGCCTCGACCAGCACCTTGGCCGCGACGAAGCCCTCCATGCCCGAGTAGTTCGGCGACAGGCCCCGCTTGTCCTTGAGCGCCGTCAGGTACTCGCCCGACACCGGGGTGGCCGGCGAATAGGGGAAGGGCATCACCTGGCTGACCGACACCCCTTTCGCCACGGAACCCAGTTCATCGAGCAAGGCCTGGGTGCCGACGAAGGAGACGTTGTAGAAATTGCCGGAGTACCCTTGCTGCCGCGCCAACCGAATGAAGGTCGCGCAGGCCTTGTAGGCACCGACCTGCACGACGGCTTCGGGCTTGACGGCCAAGATGTCCTTCAGCGCCTGGGTCACGTCGGTGCTGTTGCGCTCCACGGTGCCGACCACGGCGGGCTCCAGGTCCAGCGTCTTGAGCGCACGTTGCACGCCCTCGAGGCCTGCCGCGCCATAAGCGTCGTTCTGGTAGAAGACCGCCACCCTCTTGATGCCTACCGAAGTGATCTGGCGCACGATGGCGGCTGTCTCTTCGAAATACGAGGCTCGCACGTGGATGACGTAGCGGTTGAACGGTTCGCGCAGCGCCTGCGCACCGGTGAAAGGCGCAAAAAGGGGCAGTTTGGCCGCGGTCGCCACCGGCAGGGCCGCGAGGCTGGTGGGTGTGCCCACATAGCCGAACAGGGCAAACACGCCGTCAGCAATGAACTGCTTCGTGTTCGCCACGCAGCGCTCGGGCTCGTAGCCGTCGTCCAGGCGCTTGATCTCGATGCGCCGCCCATGAACACCGCCCTGAGCGTTGACCTGCTCCAGGTACAGCTGAGCCCCGATATGGAACTGGAGGCCCAACTGGGCCGAAGGGCCGGTGAAGGGCCCCGACTGCCCCAGCACGATGGCACTGTCGCTCACACCCTGACTTTGCGCCTGTGCCGCCCCTCCCCATACCCCCAAGGCAGAGGAACCCACGAGCTTGCACACGGTTGAAAGTGCCTGGCGACGTTGCATACTGAATCTCCTGCTATGCTGATTTGGGACCGGTTTGTGCACAGCAAAAACCATGCTCAACAGGATGCCCAGCGTACAACATTTTTTTACACCCATGATCGACACCCCGACCCCCGGCGGCGGCGACCCGATGGACACCGTGGTGCGTGGCGCCTGTCCGCACGACTGCCCCGACACTTGCGCCCTGCTGACCACGGTCAACCACGGCGTGGCCCTGCGGGTGCAGGGCAATCCGGCGCACCGGCACACCGATGGTGCGCTGTGCACCAAGGTATCGCGCTACACCGAGCGCAGCTACCACCCCGAGCGCATCCTGCAACCGCTCAAGCGCGTGGGCCCCAAGGGCAGTGGCCGGTTTGAACCCGTGGGCTGGGACGACGCGCTGGACGACATCGCCACCCGGCTCAAAGCCATCGCCGCGCGCGACCCGCAGGCCATCCTGCCCTACAGCTACGCCGGCACCATGGGCCAGGTACAGGGCGAAGGCATGGCGGCGCGCTTTTTCCACCGGCTCGGCGCCTCGCACCTGGACCGCACCATCTGCGCCACCGCGGGCGGCGAGGGCCTGACCCACACCCTGGGCGGCAAAGTGGGCATGAAGGTCGAGTTCTTCGCCGAGGCCAAACTGATCCTGATCTGGGGCAGCAACTCCATCGCCAGCAACCTGCATTTCTGGCGTCTGGCCCAGCAGGCCAAACGCGACGGTGCGCGACTGGTCTGCATCGACCCGCGCCGCACCGAGACCGCCGACAAGTGCCACGAACACATCGCCCTGCGCCCGGGCACCGACGCCGCGCTGGCGCTGGCGCTGATGCACGAGCTGATCGTGCACGACTGGCTGGACCACGACTACATCGAACACCACACCCTGGGCTGGGAAGGCCTGCGCGAGCGTGCCCTGCAGTGGCCGCCCGAGCGCGCCGCCGAGGTCTGCGGCATTCCCGTTCAGCAGATCACCGAGCTGGCGCGCGCCTATGGCAACACCCAACCCGCGGCGATCCGGCTGAACTACGGCATGCAGCGGGTGCGCGGCGGCGGCAACGCGGTGCGCGCCATCGCCTGCCTGCCAGCGCTGGTGGGCGCCTGGCGGCACCGGGCCGGCGGCCTGCTGCTGTCGTCCTCGGGCCAGTTCCCGGTGAAACGCGCGGCGCTGCACCGGCCCGACCTGCTGGCCGGGCGCACCCCGCGCACCATCAACATGGTCACCATCGGCGACGACCTGCTGCGCGAGACGTCGTCGGCCTTCGGCCCGAAGATCGAAGCGCTGATCGTCTACAACAGCAACCCGGTGGCGGTGGCGCCCGAGTCGGGCAAGGTGGTGCAGGGGTTCGCGCGCGAAGACCTCTTCACCGTGGTGCTGGAGCATTTCCAGACCGACACCGCCGACCTGGCGGACTACATCCTGCCCGCCACCACCCAGCTGGAACACTGGGACATCCATACCAGCTACGGCCACACCGACGTGCTGCTCAACCGGCCCGCCATCGCGCCGCTGGGGCAGGCGCGCAGCAACACCGACGTCTTTCGCGCCCTGGCCGCGCGCCTGGGTTTTGACGAACCCTGCTTTCAAGACAGCGATGAAACCCTGTGCCGCACCGTGTTCGGCGACGCGGTGGACTTCGATCAATTGCTGGAACACGGCTTCGCCACCCTGCCCTTGCCCGAGGCACCGTTTGCCCACGGCGGCTTTCCCACGCCGTCGGGTCGCTGCGAGTTTTTCAGCGCGCGGCTGGCGGCTCAGGGCCTGGACGGTCTGCCCGACCACCTGCCCAACCACGAACCCGCCGGCAGCAGCGCGCACTACCCGCTGGCCATGATCTCGCCGCCCGCGCGCAATTTCCTCAACTCCAGTTTTGTCAACGTGAAAAGCCTGCGCGACATCGAGGGCGAACCGGTGCTGGAGATCCACGCCGACGACGCCCAGGCGCGCGGCATCGCCAGCGGCCAGATGGTGCGCATCTTCAACGACCGGGGCGAATACCGCTGCAAGGCCAAGGTGTCGCCGCGCGCGCGCCCCGGCGTGGTCAATGGCCTGGGCATCTGGTGGCGCAAGCTCGGCCCGTCCGGCACCAACGTCAACCAGGTGACCAGCCAGCGGCTGACCGACCTGGGACGCGGCCCGGTGTTCTACGACTGCCTGGTGGAAGTGGCCGGCGTCGCAACCGGCACCTGAAGGCGGCGCCCATGTCGTCCGTGCGCGCCTTGTTCAGCATCACCGGCCTGCTGGTCGTGCTGGCGCCGGGCCTGTCGGGCTGCGCGAGCCCCGGCACCGGGGTGGGCTATTACTGGCAATCGGTCTCCGGCCATCTGCGGATCATGCAGGCCGCCCGCCCGCTGCAGGACTGGCTTGACGACGCACAGACCCCGCCCGCGCTGCGGCAGCGGCTGGCCCTGGCCCAGCGCATCCGGCGCTTCGCCGCGGCCGAACTGGCCCTGCCCGACAACGCCAGCTACCACCGCTACGCCGATCTGCACCGCAAGGCCGCGGTCTACAACGTCGTGGCCGCCCCCGCGCTGTCGCTCACGCTGCAGAGCTGGTGCTTCCCCGTGGTGGGCTGTGTGGGCTACCGCGGCTATTTCGACGAAACCCAGGCCCAGGCCTTCGCCCGAAGCCTGCCCGAGGAGCTGGAGTCCGTGGTGTACCCGGTGCCGGCCTACTCCACGCTGGGCTGGATGAACTGGGCCGGCGGCGATCCGCTGCTCAACACCTTCATTGGCTACCCCGAGGGCGAACTGGCGCGCATCGTGTTCCACGAACTGGCCCACCAGGTGCTCTACGCCAAAGGCGACATGGTGTTCAACGAGTCGTTCGCCACCGCGGTCGAACGCCTGGGCGGCGAGCGCTGGTTGGCGCACCACGCCAGCGAAACGGCGCGCCGCGAATACGCGGCTTTCGATGCGCGTCGGCACGAGTTCCGCGCCCTCACCTACGCGGTGCGGCAGCGGCTGGAAGGCATCTTTGCCGACACCGCCATCGACGACGCCGAAAAAACCCGCCGCAAGTCTGCGGCGATGGCCGACTTCCACCAGACCTACCAGACGCTCAGGCAGCGCTGGAACGGTTACGCCGGCTACGACGCCTGGGTCGCTCGCGCCAACAACGCCAGCTTCGGCGCCCAGGCCGCCTACGACACGCTGGTGCCGGGCTTTGAGGCCCTGTTCGAACGCGAGGGCCGGGATTTCCGCCGGTTTTATGATGCGGTGCGCGCGCTGGCGCAACAACCGCAGGAAGAGCGGCATGCGGCGCTGCGGCGACTGTCCCTCCCGAGCGAGGCGACGGTGGCGGCCGGACAACCGGCCCCCACCCCGACGGCTCACCCTTGACGATTCACCTCCACGAAACATCCCATGGCCGACATCCACATCCGACGCAATCACCACCTGGGCCTGGCCGGCGCGCGCAAAGTGGCCTGGAAATGGGCCGAACAGGCCGAAGCCGACTTCGACATGAGCTGCACCTACGAAGAAGGCGGCGACTGCGACGAAGTGCAATTCAGCCGCACCGGCGTGAACGGCACGCTTCGGGTGTCGGACGATCACTTCGAACTCGACGCCAAGCTGGGGTTTCTGCTCGGCGCCTTCAAGGACCGCATTGAAGGCGAGATCGTGAAGAACCTCGACGAGTTGCTGACGACCCAAAAACCCGCCAGCAAATCAGCGGCCAAAAAGAAAAAGGCCTGAGCGCGCGCAGGCCTTCTTCAAGCGTTCACCGTCCAGCGGTCAAACACCCACTCCGCCGGAGTGCAGTGCATGACCCAGAACGCGTTGATCCCGGCTTTGCCGGACCGCATCACGTTGCCCCCTTGAAGGCGTCGCGCGCTGCCCGGCGGGGGTGGTTTTTCAGCTCAGTGATTCGATCAGGTCGACGTACTGCTGCATCGCGTCGTCGCCCGACGTGCCCTTGAGGCCGTTCCAAGCGTCCCATTTGGCACGGCCCACCATGTCGCCGAAGCCCGGCTTCTTCTCGGCGTTGTCACCCGCGGTGGCCTGCTTGTACAGCGCGTAGATCTTCAGCAGCGTGGCGTTGTCGGGACGCTCGCTGAGGTTCTTGGAGTTGGCCACGGCGGCATCGAAACGGGTCTTGAGGTCGGACATGCAGGGTCTCCTGGTGGGGCTGAAGGCGCCCGATGCGTTGCACATACCGCACGGCATCAGGGCTGGCCCGGTATCTTACGGGCTGCCCTGACGGCAAAATAGACGCAAACACCCACAACATGCCGAGCCCACACGCCGCCCCTCGGGTGGTGCCGTGAGGCCCCAGGCCACCGGAGATGACATGGTCCAGCGCGTTGCCCCAGCCGCCACTGCCTCGGCGGCGGTCCCACCGTCCGCGGCACGGAAGAGCCCCCGAAAGAAAACACCTCCGACCACCGCCCGCGGCGCCGTGCAGACGCTGGCCAGCACACTGGGGCTGGAGGGCGAACGCATGAGCAAGGTCGACACCGCCTGGCTGCGCATGGACTCGCCGTCCAACCTGATGATGATCGTCGGGGTCTGGATCCTGCGCCCTGGCATCACCCATGCGGCGCTGGCCGAGCGCGTGCGCGAGCGCCTGCTGCCCTACCGCCGCTTTGTGCAGGCGGCCCGCGAAGACGCAGCGGGCGCGCACTGGATGGACGACCCCGACTTTCGCCTGGAACGCCACGTGGTCACCCACACCCTCACGCGCCAGCGCGGCCAGAGCGAACAGGACGCGCTGCAGGACCGTGTGGCCGAACTCGCGATGCAGCCACTGGACCACCGGCACCCGCTGTGGCGGTTTGACCTGATCGAGCGGTACGACGGTGGCTCGGCGCTGATCGCGCGCATCCACCACTGCATCGCCGACGGCATTGCCCTGATCAGCGTGATGATGAGCCTGGTCGATGGCGGCGCGCTGCCGCCGCAGCGCAAGGCGTCCAAACCGGCCAAGACCGGTCTGGACGCGGCCGAGGACTGGGTGGCCGACACGCTGATCCGCCCCTTGGGCGACCTGACCGCGCGGGCGCTGGAAGTCGCGGGCGGTGGCGCGGCCAAATCATTGGCCCTGCTGGCGGCGCCCCAGCAGGGCCTGAACGATACCCTGGGGCAGGCGATGGAAGTGGCCCGCATGGGCGGCCAGCTCGCCAGCGATCTGGCTGCTCTGGCGCTCATGCCCGACGACTCACCGACCCGGCTCAAGGGTCAGCCCGGACGCGCCAAGCGCGTCGCCTGGTGCGAGCCCATCCCGCTGGACGAGGTCAAAGCCATCGGCAAGGCCTTGAACTGCTCGGTCAACGACGTGCTGCTCAGCTGCGTGGCCGGCGCCATCGGCGCCTATCTGCGCGCCCACGGCGACAACCCCCAGGGCCAGGAAATCCGCGCCATGGTGCCGATCAACCTGCGCCCGATGGCGGACGCCTGGAAGCTGGGCAACCGTTTTGGACTGGTGCCGCTGGTGCTGCCCATCGGCATCGACAACCCGATCGAACGTGTGTTCGCGGTGCGGGCGCGCATGAACGACCTCAAGGGCAGTCTGCAACCCTTGCTGACCTTTGGCCTGCTGTCGGTGGCCGGGCTGCTGGTCAAGCCCGCGCAGGACGCGATGCTCAGCCTGTTCGGTCGCAAGACCACGGCCGTCATGACCAACGTGCCCGGCCCGGCCCACAAGATGAAACTGTGTGGTGCCACGCTGGAGCAGACCATGTTCTGGGTACCGCAATCCGGCACGGTGGGTCTGGGCGTGTCGATCCTCAGCTATGGCGGCGGCGTGCAATTCGGCGTGATCGCCGACACCACCCTGTGCCCCGACCCACAGCGCATCATCGACCAGTTCACACCGGAGTTCGCCCGGCTGCTCACCCTGACGCTGATGTTGCCCTGGGGACGGGATTGACCCCCCCGCGCCGCGCCTAAGGGCGCGTCACCCCCCAGGGGGCGATGCGAGTGGCCCGGCGAAGCCGGTTCCACCGCATCCTGGGTGGAAGACATGCCGCGCCGGAGGGGGAGTTGGTGCCAGGGCACCGCGGAACCGGCTTTGCCGGGCCGCCAGTGCCGCCCCCTGGGGGGTGACGCGCCCTTAGGCGCGGCGCGGGGGGAGCGTGACTACCCCACTCTTCTACTGGCGATTTCCAACAGGCCGTCAAAGATCAGGCTGTCCACCAGTTCGCAGGGGGTGGACATGCTGGGTGCCATTTTCCAGCCCGCACCACCGGTCATGAACACCACCGGCGGTTCGCCGCAGTGGCGCTGCAGGTTCTCCACCATGCGCTGCACGGCGCCCGCGATGGCGAAGGTGCCGCCACTGGTGAGCGCGTCGCTGGTGTTGGTGGGGAAGTCGCGCACGTCGCCGGTGGGCACATGCAGACCGGCCGTGCCCGACTCCAGCGCGCGCAGCATGATGCCGTGGCCCGGCAGGATGATGCCGCCCAGGAAGCGGCCCTCGGCGTCGATGGCCTCGACCGTGACCGCCGTGCCCACCATCACCACCACACAGGGACGCGCCGGCCCCCGGGCCAGCAGCCGCTGGCGCGCGCCGATCATGGCGACCCAGCGGTCCGATCCCAGACGCGCAGGATGGTCGTATCCGTTGATCACGCCCGCTTCGCTGAGGCTGGAGACCACCCACTGCGGCGTCACGTCCCACAGTTCCAGTTGCTCCTGCACCCGGCCTTTCACCGCGTCTCCCGCCACGATGCAGCCCACCACCCATTGCGGGGCGGGAAGGGCGTTCCAGTCGCCTTCGGCCAGCTTCTCGATGTTTTCCAGGAACTGCGCGCCATGGGCCAACAGCCTCGCGCCCACACGGGGCGCATCGTAGAGGGCCCACTTCAGGCGGGTGTTTCCAACGTCCAGGGCCAGAAAAGTCATGGGCGCATTATCACCACGCGACCACCGTGAAGTTGCGGCGGTGCAGCATCGTCTGACCCGGCCGGTGCCAGGCGCTCAGATCAGGCCGATCCAGCAGGCGCGCTGCACGGCCGCGAGCTTGTTGTCGGTCTGCAGCTTGGCCATGGCGTTGGCCAGGTGGTAGTTCACGGTGCGTTCGGAACAATCCATCCGCTGCGCGGTTTCGCGCGCGGTGAGCCCCTCGAACGCCAGGTTCAGGCTTTCCTGCTCACGCGGACTCAGGTTGACCCGCTGCTCGGCGATGGCGCGCCTGAGCATGGGCCAGACGTTGTAGGCCGACCAGGCCAGCACCGCGGCCTCCGAACGATCGGCAAAAGCGCGTGGGCTGAACATGAAGCACTCGAAGGCCCGCCCGGCTGGCAAGGTGAAGGCCACCCGCACCAGGGTCTGGTATCCGTGGGCCAGCCAGAGGCGGCGCCAGCGACCACTTTGTTCAAAGGCCGATTTGGAGATGTCCTGCCAGGCCACCAGTGGTGCGTCGCTTTCGCGCCAGCTGGCGCCAAAGTCCCGGCTCTCGGCCAGCGCCGAGGCCGGCCCGAGCAGCCGCGGGGGGTGCACCGCCAGCACATCGCGTTCGTCGCTCCCCGCCATCGGATTGGGGCCCAGCACCACCACGGCTTCCACGCCCTGCTCCTGCAGCGCGCAGACCCAATCGGCCAGAATGGCGTCTACGCCCACACTGTCAAAGTTGACAGGCAAAGTCATGTTGCGTTGCACACTGTTGCACGGACAATGCATTGCAACAGTGACAGTGGGGGGGATGTCACGGCCCGTTGGCTGTCTTTGTTGAAGGAGTACATGTTGCCGATGGACCGTTTGTGGGTTCAAAGTGCCGGAGCCCGACTCTGGCATTGGGTGCTGGACGAGATCATCCGCGCCCCGCTGGAGCCTATTTTGCACCCATCCAGCAATCGGCTGATCTGGATTGGCGCGTTTACCTTTTTCGGGCACATCATTTTTGCCTGGGTGTGGGGGCGGTGGCTGCCCCAGCCGTACGAAAACCCTGGCGTGCGCGCCGCCATGGCCCTGCTGGCGCTGCTGTACCTGTTGCCGGCCGTCTACAAAGAGCCGGCCTCGCAGCAAAGCGGTTGGCTGTTCACTGTGGCGACCTGGGTCCAGCTGCCCTGGTTCTTCACCTGGATGTACTGCATGAACGACGGCAATCAGGTCTGGCTGGCCAGCCTGACCGCCATGATCCTGATCTACTACCACGCAACCGACTGGCGCCTGGCTTCGCTGGGCCTGATCACGGGCGGACTGGCAGGCTGGGCCACAGCGGGTCTCATGCATGTGAACAGCGCCCCCTGGCGCGAGCCCCTCGCGAACATCGTCGTGATCGCCTTTGGCAGTGTGATGGGTGTGATGCTGGGTTTTTCCAGCGCCAACCTGCGCCGCGCGCGCCTGTTCAACACGCTGAGCACCATGGGCGTGATGGCGCACGAACTGCGCACGCCGCTGGCCACCGTCAATCTGATGGGCGACGTGTTGCGCAATCTGGTGCAGCACGACGTCCCTGAGAGCAAGCGCAAGAAGATCGAAGAACTCTCCGGGCGGCTGCAGAACCTGGTGCGCAGCATGAACCGCCAGATCGACACCCAGATCTCCAACGCCCAGCTGCTGCGCCTGCCGCGCGAGCAGTCCGCCATCATGGCCGCCGAGCTGGTGAACGAGCTGGTCAGCCACTACCCGTTCCGCTCATTCCGCGAGCGCGATTGCGTGCAGGTGCACATTCAGCAGGATTTCTGCTTTCAGGGTTCACGCCCCCTGTTTGCCCAGGTGCTCACCAATCTGCTGAAGAACGCCCTGCATTCCCTGGCGTCGGCGGGCGCAGCCCCCCAACCCGGCGACCTGCGCATCCAGGTGGGCCTGCACCATGGCAAGGGGCGCATCGCCGTCTCCGATACCGGCGTGGGCATTCCCTACGAGAAGCTGCACCGCATTTTTGAACCCTTTTTCTCCACCCAGGTGGGCGCGGGCAGTGGGCTGGGCCTGACGTTCTGCAAGAACGTGGTCGAGGCCGCCCACGGCCAGATCAGCGTGCACTCCGAACCCAACGAGGGAGCGGTTTTCATGATCGACCTCCCGCTCGACACACCCAAAGACGCCTGAATCGGCTCACACCAGCAACCCCATATGGCCATCAAAATTCCCCTCTTTCAGCGTCCGGGCAACATCCTGTTTCTCGACGACGACATCGACTATCTCGAAATGCTCGGCATGGTCGTTCCCGCCCACCTGCAGATGGAGCTGTACTCGCGGCCAGCCGGGTTTGTCGAACGCATGCGGGAGGAGCCCGCGCGCTGGGAGGCCGACGCCGGACTGCACATCCAGATGATCGAGCGCTGGCGGCAGGGGCAGCCATTGATGCCCCAGGTCCTGCGGTACTGGGCCAACAACCCGTCGCGCTACCGGTTGGCGCAGATCTGCGTGGTGGACTACGCCATGCCCGGCACCGACGGTCTGAAGGTGCTCAACACCCTGCTGGACTGGCCGGGCTCGCGGGTGCTGCTGACGGGCGCCGCCGACGAACAGATCGCCATCCAGGCGTTCAACCACGGACTGATCGACCAGTTCATCCCCAAGCAGACCGCGGACATTTCAGGTCGTCTGCTGACGGCCCTGGCCAAGCTCGCCCATGCGCCACACCCCCGCCTGAACACCCTCTGGCGCGCGGCCCTGCGGCCCACCCAGCAATCCATACTGCAGATGCCTTCGGTGGCGCACGCGCTGCAGGCGCACACCCAGAAGCGCTGGGTGGAATACGTGGTGCTGGGTGAACCCTTCGGCCTGTTGGGGCTGAACGCCACGGGGGGTTGCGAATGGTTGCAGCTGGAGCCCACCACCGGCCTGACGGACCTGGCGGAACTGGCGAACTCCGCCGGTCTGGGTTTTGACCTGGTGCGCGCGGTGCAGGCCGGGCAGTTGCTGCCCGCGGTGGAACTGCACCAACAGCTGAACCTGCCCGGCCCCATTCGCACGGCGCGGACCTTGTCGATGGGAGACGACGCGGTGCTGACCGCTGCCCTCTTCCCCTTGACCGAGGCCGACCTGCCGCAGCCCATCTACCCCTACCGCAACTTCCTGGAGGCGCAGGGGGCCCGGGTGATTCAGGACGCCTGAGCGCCCGCGGCGACGGCTCGGGCGCGGCGCGCGATCGGCCAGTCCCAGGGCTTGACCAGCGGCGCGATTTCCCGCGCCACGTCGACCACATGATCCAGCTCGGCGTCGGTCAGGGACGCGTTGAGCGTGAGCCTGACCATGGCGCGGTTGCGGCTCGTCGCGGGCGCACAGAAGATGGCGCCGAACACCCCGCGTTCCTCCAGGGCGTCGCGCAGCTTCATGGTCTCGGGTTCGGTGCCCGCCTCCAGGGAAATGATCTGCTCCGTGCCCTGGTGAATGGGATACCCCAGACGGGTGAACGCGTCCCTCAGCCGGCGGGTCACCGAGCGCAGCCGGCCGCGCTCGGCGTCGGCCGCGCGCAGCACCGCCACCGTGGCCTGCAGCCCGGCCACCTCGGGCGGCAGCAGGCAGGAGCTGAAGATGTTGGGGTAGCTGGAGCTCAGGATGTAGTAGCGCATGCTGGCGGGCGCGCTGAAGAAGCCGGCCCGGCCCGCGACCGCCTTGGCCAGGCTGGCGGTGATGAAATGCACCCGGTCCGTCAGCCCCAGCTCGGCGCACAGGCCCGCGCCTCCCGGCCCATGGGTTCCCAGCGAATGCGATTCGTCCACCAGGATCATGCTGCCGTGTTTTTCCGCAACCTCCACCATGTCCTTCAAAGGGCAGAGCGCGCCCGTCGTGCTGTAGACCGAGTCCACCACCACGATGCCCGCGCCCTTCTTCTCCAGCATCCGGTCCAGGTGATCCGGATCGTTGTGCCGGAACGCGTGCGCGGGCGCGCGGGCCGCATGCGCGCCCTCCCAGAGCGAGGTGTGGGCCAGGGTGTCAAGGTAGACCGGCGTGCTGGCGTCCGCGATGGACTGCAGCAGACCCACATTGGCGGCGTAGCCCGACTGGCAGACGAAGCCGTCCTCTTTCCCGACCCAGTCGGCCAGCGCCATTTCCAGCGCGCGCGTCGGGTGCTGCTGGAGCAGGAAGACCCCCGACTGGACCACGAACTCCGTGCTGCGCGTCACCGCCTCGACCTGCGCCGCGACGATGGCCGGATGCCCGGTGACGTTCAGGTAGTCGTTGCCATCCAGACGCACGGCGTTGGGCCCGGGCGGGCGTCCATGGAGAACGAAACGTCCACCCCAGGTGTCTCGCCATCGGGGGGCGAATTCGCGCCCGATGCGGGCCTGCAACGCAGTGGACAGCGGCGGGTCGACCGGGGACTTTTCGCGGACGGGTTGAAGCGTTTCCATCGAGATCTCCTTTGAGAGTGGGAAATCTCATTGAAAAAAGAAATCTGTTAGGAATTCACAACATACCTGCTAACCCTGACAGGTCTTGTTACGCTTTATCCTCGCGTTTCGTGACGTTCTGCCGACAGTTGGCAAAGACGAACCTCCGGCGCCCCGGCGGGGTGCTCACCCCGTCGTCAACTCACGACGTCGTCAATTCTGGCGCCAAGGCAGGCCGTGGTAGCGCCAACCGCCCTTGCGGCCCCGGTGCGCGTTCTCGTCGGGGTCGCCCTCAAACCCCTCCAGCACGTTGTAGGACTCCAGCCCCAGTTCGGTGGCGCGCTTGGCCGCGGCAATGGAGCGCACCCCGCTGCGGCACAAAAACACCAGCTTCCTGCCGTTGGCCGCCTGGCTCACCAGTTGGTCAAATGCCGGGTTCATCGCCATGCCCGGCCACTGCTTCCAGGCCGCGGCCACCGCACCGGGCACGAACCCGACCCATTCGCGCTCGGCATCGGTTCGCACGTCCACCAGCACCGCCTCGCCCGCCTGCACCCACTGCCAGGCCAGCTGAGGCGACACGTCACCGGCATAGCCCGCCTGCGCCGGGCGCGGGCGCATGAGCAACGCGCCGTCCGCGTCGTGGCGAATGCCGGAACTGAGGTTGGCCGGCACGGCTTCGTCGATGCGACGTGGCTTGGGCAGATGGAGCGCGTCCATGAGGGCCACGAACTCGGCCTCGGTCTTGCCCGCCACGCGGGCATTGCCCTTCTTCTCGTGGCCAATGCTGGAATGCTTGCGCCCCTGGTAATCGTGCCCGGGCCACACGATGGTGTCATCGGGCAGGGCAAACAGCACCTGGGTCAGGCTGCGGTACAGATCGACGGCACTGCCGGACTGGAAGTCGGTGCGGCCGCAGCCGTTGATGAGCAGGGTGTCGCCCGTGAAGACGTGGTTGCGCCACACATAGCTCATGCCGCCGGCGGTGTGGCCCGGGGTGTGCAGGACCTGCAGCACTTCCTGCCCGAACGGCAGCGTGTCGCCGTGCCGCAGCTGCACCGCGGCGGTGCCGATCCCACAGCCCTGCGGTGCGGCGGTTCGGGCTCCGGCCAGCTCGGCGAGCTTGCCCGCGCTGGTGATGTGGTCGGCGTGGGCATGGGTTTCCACCGCCCAGACCAGTTTCAGGCCGTACTCGCGCAGGATCGCCAGATCGCGCTCGATCTGCTCGTCCACCGGATCGATGATGATCGCGTCGCGCGTGACCTGGTCAAACAGCACATAGGTGTAGGTGCTGGAATCGGGATCGAACAGCTGTATCGGTTTCATGGTTTTCCCCTCTGGATATCCGGGCAAGCGCCGCTCAGGAAAAACGGGCCAGCATGTCGGCCACGTCGTCCGCGGGGACATCGCCCTGGGCGATGACGCAGCCCACCATGGTGAAGAAGGTCTTGTCCAGCGCCTTGCGGGCGGCGGCGAGTTGCTGCGCCACTTTTTCGCAGTCGGCGTCGGTTTCGATCAACTTTTGAATACCCCGCAACTGACCTTCCACGCGCTTGAGGCGCAGGACCAGGGCTCGCTTGCGTTCGGGATCGTGGACGGTGGACATCGGGTCTTCCTGTGAATGAAACAGGGCTCCTGCTCCACGACCGGCCGCACGGGCGAAACGGTCGCTGACATACCCCAACAAGTATTGTAGTAAGCCAGCTCCCGGCGGGTGATACCCCTGCCCGCTTCGTCCTCTCTCCGGCAAATCGGGTTAATATGACGTTTACGTAAACGTCAATCAAAACGATTGACGTGGGGTCGCGCCTGTTGCACCCTGCCTGCCCACCCACCGGAGACGCCATGCCCAGCCCGAGCGATGCCCCGTTGCCCTTTCCAGCCGCCGCGATCCGGGCCACCCGGGGCAGCCGCTGGCAAGACTGGCAGATCGAGCCCCAGACCCCAGGCAAAAACGGCAAGAACGGCCGGCCCAAGGCGCTCGACGCCCTGGACACGGGCGCCAAGCCCTACTCGGGGGGCAACAAGGCCACCGACCGGGCCGCGCTCGATGTGCTCACGCAGGAACTCGACGTGCTGCAGAACCTGTTTTTCGCCGACGGCCGCTACAAGTTGCTGCTGGTCCTGCAGGGCACGGACACCTCCGGCAAGGACGGCACCGTGCGCGGCGTGTTCGAACGCACCAGCCCGCTGGGCGTGCACACCGTGGGCTGGAAAGCGCCCACCGAAGCCGAACGCGATCACGACTACCTCTGGCGCATCCACCAGAAGGTGCCCGGCGCGGGCGAGATCATGGTGTTCAACCGCAGCCACTACGAAGACGTGCTGGTGCCGGTGGTCAACGGATGGATCACGCCCGAACAGACCCGCCAGCGCTACCGCCAGATCAACGATTTCGAGCGCCTGCTGGCCGAGACCGGCACCGTGATCCTCAAGTGCATGCTGCACATCGGTTTTGAAGAGCAGCGCCAGCGCCTGCAGGACCGGGTGGACGACCCCACCAAACACTGGAAATTCAGCCTGGGCGACCTGGAGGTGCGCAAGCAGTGGGGCGACTACCAGCAGGCCTACGAATCGCTGCTGCACGAGACCAGCACACCCTGGGCGCCCTGGACGGTGGTGCCGGCCGACTCCAAGACCCACCGCAACCTGATGATCGCGACCCTGGTGCGCGACACCCTCAAAGCGCTGGACCTGCGCTACCCCCCCGAAGATCCGGCCCTGGCCGGACTGCGCATCCAGTAGGCCTTCATTCCCCCCAAATACAAGAGACAAGCCATGACCCAACTCAGCGCCGACTACCAGGCCCTGGCCAACTACCGCCCCACGAACAAGGTGCGCTTCGTCACCGCCGCGAGCCTGTTCGACGGGCACGACGCGGCCATCAACATCATGCGCCGCATCCTGCAGGGCATGGGCGCCGAAGTGATCCACCTGGGGCACAACCGCTCGGTGGACGAGGTGGTCACCGCCGCGCTGCAGGAAGACGCCCAGGGCATCGCCATCAGCTCCTACCAGGGCGGCCACGTGGAGTACTTCAAGTACATGGTGGACCTGCTCAAGAGCCGCGGCGGCGAACACATCCAGGTGTTCGGCGGCGGCGGCGGGGTGATCGTGCCGAGCGAAATCCGGGAGCTGCAGGACTATGGCGTGGCGCGCATCTACAGCCCCGAGGATGGCCAGCGCATGGGCCTGGCCGGCATGATCGGCGAGATGGTGATGCGCTGCGACCGGGACCTCACGCCCTACGCGCCCACCACGCTCGGCGCCATCCAGGGTCACGGCGAAATGCACTGGCGCGCGCTGGCGCAGCTGATCACGGCGCTGGAGAACCGGCCAGCGGTGGACGAAGGCAAGCCGGCACCGCAGGGCGACGGCCCCCTCGACCCGGCGCTGGTCGAGGCCATCCGCACCGAGGCCGCCCGCAAAAAGGTGCCGGTGCTCGGCATCACCGGCACCGGCGGCGCGGGCAAGTCCAGCCTGACCGACGAGCTGATCCGCCGCCTGCGTCTGGACCAGGAAGACCGCCTGCGCGTGGCCCTCATCAGCATCGACCCCTCGCGCCGCAAGAGCGGTGGCGCCCTGCTGGGCGACCGCATCCGCATGAACGCGATCTCTCCCTGGGCCACCACGCCGGGCGCTTCGCGCGCCGCGCTGCCCGATGGCTGCCCGGACAACGGCCAGCGCGTGTTCATGCGTTCGCTGGCCACGCGCGATTTCGGCAGCGAGATCAGCGCGGCCCTGCCCGACGCGGTGGCCGCCTGCAAGGTGGCCGGCTTCGACCTGATCATCGTCGAGACCTCCGGCATCGGCCAGGGCGACGCGGCCATCGTGCCGCACGTGGACATTCCGATGTACGTGATGACCCCCGAGTTCGGCGCCGCCAGCCAGCTCGAAAAGATCGACATGCTCGACTTCGCCGAGTTCGTGGCCATCAACAAGTTCGACCGCAAGGGCGCCAGCGACGCGCTGCGCGACGTGGCCAAGCAAGTGCAACGCAACCGCGAGGCCTGGACCACCCCGGCCGAGCAGATGCCGGTGTTCGGCACCATGGCCGCGCGCTTCAACGACGACGGAGTGACCGCGCTCTACCAGGCGCTCAAGACCCGCCTGACGGCGCTGGGCCTGCCGCTGCACGAAGGCCGATTGCCACAGGTGGCGGTGCGCCACAGCACCAACCAGAGCCCCATCGTGCCGGCCGCGCGCACGCGTTACCTGGCCGAGATCAGCGACACGCTGCGGGGCTACAAGAAGAAGGCGCGCGAACAGGCCAGGCTCGCGCGCGAGATCCAGCAGCTGCGCGAGGCCGCGCGCATGCTCAGCGTGGCCAAGCCCCACCGGCCCAAGGCCGCCGAGGCCGCGATCGACCTGGCCCAGGAACGCGAGCTGCTGCAGGATCCGGCCGCGCGCAAGCTGCTGGCCCAGTGGCCCGACATGCAGAAGGCCTACGCCGGTGACGAATACGTGGTGAAGATCCGCGACAAGGAAATCCGCACCGCGCTCACCACCAAAAGCCTCTCGGGCACCACCATCCGCAAGGTGGCCCTGCCGCGGTACGAGGACCACGGCGAGATCCTCCAATGGCTGATGCTGGACAACGTGCCCGGCAGCTACCCCTACACCGCGGGCACCTTCGCCTTCAAGCGCGAGGGCGAGGACCCGACCCGCATGTTCGCGGGCGAAGGCGACGCCTTCCGCACCAACCGCCGCTTCAAGCTGCTCTCCGAGGGCACGCCGGCCAAGCGCCTGTCCACCGCCTTCGACTCGGTCACGCTCTACGGCGCCGACCCGGCCCCGCGGCCCGACATCTACGGCAAGGTGGGCAATTCGGGCGTATCCATCGCCACGCTGGACGACATGAAGGTGCTCTACGGCGGCTTCGACCTGTGCCACCCGGCCACCTCGGTCTCCATGACCATCAACGGCCCGGCGCCGAGCATCCTGGCGATGTTCATGAACACCGCGATCGACCAGAACATCGAGAAGTTCAAGGCCGACAACGGCCGCGAGCCGACCGACACCGAAGCGCAGAAGATCCGCGAGTGGGTGCTGGCCAACGTGCGCGGCACGGTGCAGGCCGACATATTGAAAGAAGACCAGGGGCAGAACACCTGCATCTTCTCGACCGAGTTCTCATTGAAGGTCATGGGCGACATCGCCGAGTACTTCGTGCACCACGACGTGCGCAACTTCTACTCGGTGTCGATCTCGGGCTATCACATCGCCGAAGCTGGAGCGAACCCGATCAGCCAGTTGGCTTTCACGCTGAGCAACGGCTTCACCTTCGTCGAAGCCTATCTCGCGAGGGGCATGCACATCGACGACTTCGCGCCCAACCTGAGCTTCTTCTTCAGCAACGGCATGGACCCGGAGTACACCGTGCTGGGCCGCGTGGCGCGCCGCATCTGGGCCGTGGCCATGAAAGAGAAGTACGGCGCCAACGAGCGCAGCCAGAAGCTCAAGTACCACGTGCAGACCTCGGGCAGATCGCTGCACGCGCAGGAGATCCAGTTCAACGACATCCGCACCACGCTGCAGGCGCTGATCGCGATCTACGACAACTGCAACTCGTTGCACACCAACGCGTTCGACGAAGCCATCACCACGCCCACCGAAGACTCGGTACGCCGCGCGATGGCGATCCAGCTGATCATCAACCGCGAATGGGGTCTGGCGAAGAACGAGAACCCGAACCAGGGCAGCTTCATCATCGAGCAGCTCACCGAGCTGGTGGAGGAAGCCGTGCTGGCCGAGTTCGAAAAGATCGCCGAGCGCGGCGGCGTGCTGGGGGCGATGGAAACCGGTTACCAGCGCGGCAAGATCCAGGACGAGAGCATGCACTACGAGATGCTCAAGCACACCGGCGAATACCCCATCATCGGCGTCAACACCTTCCGCAACCCGCACGGCGACGCGGTGATGGACAAGCTGGAACTCGCGCGCTCCACCGACGCAGAAAAGCAGAGCCAGCTCCAGCGCCTGGCCGACTTCCACGCCCGCCACGCGGCCGAGGCCCCGGCCATGCTGCAGCGCCTGCAGCAGGCGGTGATCGAAAACCGCAACGTGTTCGAGGTGTTGATGGACGCGGTGCGCTGCTGCTCGCTCGGCCAGATCACCGGCGCGCTGTTCGCCGTGGGCGGGCAGTACCGGCGCAATATGTGAAGCCGCGCCGCTTTCAGCGGCTTGCTTGATCGGTATCAAGTGGCCCGCCAGCCGGGTGGATAGCATTATCAATACATGAACATCCATCCATCCCTCCACGCCGCGCTCGGCATGCTGCTCGCTGTGGTCTGCGGCGCGGCGGCCGCTCAGGCCAGCCCTGGTGCCCAGCCCACCGGCACGATCGAAGAGCGCCTGAGCGTCATCCTGCAGGACCCGCAGCAACTGGAAACCTACGCCCGCATGGGGCAGAAGGTGTCGCTGTTCTGCGCCAACTGCCACGGCGATGGGGGCAACAGCGTCAAGAGCGATGTGCCCAACCTGGCCGGCCAGAACCCGACCTACCTGCTGACCCAGGTGCGCCAGTTCGCCGATGGCAGCCGCCGTTTCGAATTCATGGAACGGCTGATCAAGGCGATGTCGGTGGACGAGCGGCTGGGCGTGGCGGTGTACTACGCGCGCCAGCCCGTCAACCCACAGCCGGTGCGCGATGCGGCGCTGGTGGCTGAGGGCAAGAAGTACTACGACAAGGTCTGCTGGCGCTGCCACGGTGAACAGGGCCGGGGCAGCGAGTCCTTCGCCCGCGTGGCCGGACAACAGACGGCCTACCTGACCCAGACCCTGCAGCACTACCGCAGCGGCACCGGATCGCGCGTCAACCCGCTTATGGCGGCCAACACCCGGCAGATGACGGACGCCGACCTGCGCGCGATCGTGGCCTACGTGTCCTCGATGCGCTGACGCGCACCTCGGCTCGGGCGCCCCCGCGCGTGCGGGGACTGGCCTGTTGGCGGCAGAATAGCGCCATGCAACACCACATCAGCCTCATCGGCGTGCCCACCGACATCGGTGCGGGAGCGCGCGGCGCCTCCATGGGGCCCGAAGCCCTGCGGGTGGCGGGCATCCGCAGCGTGCTGGAGAGCCACGGCCTGGACGTGCTCGACCGGGGCAACCTGAGCGGCCCACCCAACCCCTGGCTGGCCCCCACCGAGGGCTACCGGCACCTGGCCGAGGTGGTCGAGTGGAACCAGACCCTGCACGAGGCCGTGCGGGCGGAACTGGCACAGGCCCGCATGCCCATCGTGCTCGGTGGCGACCACTGCCTGGGTCTGGGCTCGATCAGTGCGGTGGCGCGGCATTGCCGCGAAACCGGCCGCCAACTGCGTGTGCTCTGGCTCGACGCGCACGCCGACTTCAACACCGCCGCGCTCACCCCCAGCGGCAACATCCACGGCATGCCGGTGGCGCTGCTGTGCGGGCATGGCCCGGCGCCGCTCACCGGCATCGGTGGCACCACCCCGGCCATCGGCGCGAGCGCGGTGCGCCAGATCGGCATCCGCAGCGTGGACGCGGGCGAGAAACGCCTGGTCCACGAAGCCGGCCTGGAGGTGTTCGACATGCGCTACATCGACGAGATGGGCATGCGCCACACCATGGAGCAGGCGCTCATGGGTGTGGACGACAACACCCACCTGCACGTGAGTTTCGACGTGGACTTCCTCGACCCCGAGATCGCGCCCGGCGTGGGCACCACCGTGCCCGGCGGCCCGACCTACCGCGAAGCGCAGCTGTGCATGGAGATGATCGCCGACACCGGGCGCCTGGCTTCGCTGGACGTGATGGAGCTCAACCCGGCGCTGGATGTGCGCAACCGCACCGCCGAGCTCGCGGTCGATCTGATCGAAAGCCTGTTCGGCAAATCGACGCTGATGCGCAAGACCGCTCCCCGCGCCTGACGGCGCAGCCGCGACCACCATGACCCTGCAACTGCTGCTGGCCTACAGCCTCATCACCTGGCTCACCGCCGCCACCCCGGGGCCGGCCGTGCTGCTGGCGCTGCGCAACGGTGCCACGCGCGGCTTTCGCGCCGGGCTGTACTCCACTTTGGGCAACCAGATCGGGCTTTTGCTGCTGGCCGGCGCCTCCATCCTCGGCCTGGGCGTGATCCTGCACACCTCGGCCTGGCTGTTCACGCTGGTGAAGTGGGTGGGCGCGGCCTACCTCGTGTACCTGGGCGTGCGCATGCTGCGCTCGCGCGACGGGCTGGATCTGGGCAGCGCGGCCCAGGGCGACGCGCCGCCGGCGAGCGACGCGCAGATGTTCCGCCTGGGCCTGTGGGTCTCGCTCACCAACCCCAAGGCCATCCTGTTTTTTGGCGCACTGTTCCCACAGTTCGTGCAGCCCGAACAGCCCCTGCTGCCCCAGTTCGCCACGCTGGTGTCGCTCAGCATGTGCGCCTCGGTGTCGTGCCTGCTCACCTACGTGTGGCTGGCCAGCCATGCCCGGCGCTGGCTGCAACGGCCGCGCGCCGCGCGGTGGATCAACCGCGTGGCCGGCAGCGTGTTCATCGGTTTCGGCGTCGTGCTGGCCGGACTACGAAGATAATCCCCCTGCGCCGCGCTGCGCGCGTCACCCCCCCCAAGGGGGCAATGCCTGCGGCCTGGCAAAGCCAGCTCCGCGGCATTCCGGGCTCAGACACGCTCGCCGGAAATGCCCCGCTGCGTCAGCTTTTGCTGACCAGCTCCAGATGCTCGACCACGGGCGACTGAACGAAAAATGGGCCGACGATGGCGCGCCATTCGGCGAACGCAGGCGACTGGCGGAAGCCCACCATGTGGTCTTCCAGCGTGTCCCAGTAGATGGTGAGGATGTAGCGCCCCGGGCTCTCGATGCTGCGGTTGACCTTGTAGCCCTGGAAGCCCTTGGCCAGGGCAATCACGGTGCTGGCGGCGCGGGTGATGGCGGCTTCAAAGTCGGTGGCCCGGGCAGGGTCGATGCGGATGTCGGCGTGTTCAAGAATCATCTGGAGGCTCCCCCTGCGCCGCTTCGCGTCACCCCCCAGGGGGCGATGCCTGTGGCCCGGCAAAGCCGGTCCACGGCATCCTCGGTTCAGGCACGCGCGCCGGGAAAGAGGTTTGAAAACATGGGAGGATGAGCGTAACCCAGAACACCGCAGGGCCGGCTTTGCCGGACTGCAGGTGTTGCCCCCTCAGGGAGGTGACGCGAAGCTGCGCTGAGGGTGCTCCTCTCTGATCATGTCCACCGCCTTCTCGGCCATCATGATCACCGGCGCGTTCGTGTTGCCACCCACCACGCTGGGCATGACCGAGGCGTCCACCACCCGCAGACCGTCCACGCCGTGCACCCGCAGGCGCGCGTCCACCACCGCCCCGGCGTCCGGGCCCATGCGGCAGGTGCCCACTGGGTGGTAGATGGTGTCGGCGTGGTTGCGGATGAACTGTTCGATCTGCGCATCGCTCTGGGCCTGGGCGGAAGCGCGGGACTCGACGCCGCCGTGGCACGCGAGCGCGGGTTGCTGCAGCAACTCGCGCATGCGCTTGAAGCCGCGCACCAGGCGCGCCGTGTCGTCCGCGTCCTGCAGAAAGGCCGGGTCGATCAGCGGCGCCACCTGCGGGTCGGCGCTGGCCAGGCGCAGCGTGCCGCGGCTCCTGGGGCGCAGCAGGCAGACGTGGCAGGAATACCCGTGGCCCAGCACCGTCTTGCGGCCATGGTCCACCAGCTTGCCCACCACGAAGTGCAGCTGCAGGTCGGGGATCGCCTCCTCGGGACGGCTCTTGATGAAACCGCCGGCTTCGGCGAAGTTGGTGGTGAGCGGGCCGCTGCGCTGGCGCCGCCACTCAAAGAGGCCCTTGACCATCTTCGCCACGCCCAGCCAGGACAGGCCGAACAGGTCGGTGACCTTGGGCGCGTTGACCACCATCACCACGTCCACGTGGTCGTGCAGGTTGGCGCCCACGCCCGGCAGGTCGTGCACCACGCCGATGCCGTGTTCGCGCAGGTGATGCGCCGGGCCGATGCCCGAGAGCATGAGCAGCTGGGGGGAACCGAAAGCGCCAGCGCTCAGCACCACCTCGCCACCGGGCTTCAGGCGCAGGCTCTGCAAGGCGCCGCGCCCGGCATCGGGCCGGTACTCGATACCCACGGCGCAGGGCCGGCCGTCCACCACCTCGGTGAGCACCCGCGTGGTCAGCGCGTCCGTGATCACGTTCAGGTTCGGGCGGTTCCGGTGCGGCGTCAGGTAGGCCTTAGCCGCGCTGAAACGTTCGCCGTTCTTGTGCGTCACCTGGTAGGGGCCAATGCCCTCCTGCTCGGGGCCGTTGAAGTCGGTGTTGAGCCGGTGGCCCGCCTGCTGGCCGGCTTCGATGAAGGCGGGCAGAAACGGATTGGGCGAACGCAGGTCCATCACGTTGAGCGGCCCGCCCTGGCCATGCCAGGCGTCGGCGCCGCGCTCGTTGTGCTCGGCGCGCTTGAAGTACGGCAGCACGTCGGCGAAAGACCAGCCTGGGTTGCCTTCGGCGGCCCAGGCGTCGTAGTCCTGCGCGTGGCCGCGCGCGTAGATCATGGCGTTGATGGAGCTGGAACCGCCCAGCACCTTGCCTCGGGGCTGGTAACCGCGCCGGCCGTTGAGGCCCGGTTGCGGCACGGTGGCCAGGCCCCAGCCGTTGAGTTCGTACTTGGCCATCACGGCCAGCCCGGCCGGGCAGTGGATGAGCACGCTCTTGTCGGCGGGGCCGGCTTCGAGCAGGGCCACGCGGACCTGTGGGTCTTCGCTCAGGCGCGAGGCCAGCACACAGCCGGCGGAACCGCCGCCCACGATGAGGTAGTCGTACATGTTGTTGGGTCTCCTGGGGCTGGTGCGGCAATGGCGGGTCACCCGGACCGCCGCGCCCAGCGACTGGCGGCAAGGTAGCACAGGGCCCGGGCGCGCGGGTAGGCGCGCCAGCCTAGAGATGGCATTCATGACGCCTGCGGGACCGACGCGCCCCAGGACCCGGGCGGCGAAGGACCGACAATGGCTTTTTTCGCCATTTCAGGAGTGAACACCACATGAGCAGCATCCAAACCGTGGGCATCATCGGCTCGGGCACCATGGGCAACGGCATCGCCCAGGCTTGCGCCGTCAGCGGCATCCGCGTGGTCATGGTCGACATCGCCCAGGCCGCGGTCGACAAGGGCCTGGCCACCATCGCCGGCAGCCTGGACCGCCTGATCAAGAAGGACAAGATGACCGCCGCCGACAAGGACGCGGCGCTCGCGCTGATCCAGGGTTCGACGAACTACGACGACCTCAAGGGCGCGCAACTGGTGATCGAGGCCGCGACCGAAAACGAAGGCCTCAAGGTCAAGATCCTGCAGCAGCTCGACGGCCTGCTGGCACCCGAGGTGATCGTGGCCACCAACACCAGCTCGATCAGTATCACCAAGCTGGCCGCCGCCACCCAGCGCCCCGACCGTTTCATCGGCATGCACTTCTTCAACCCCGTGCCCATGATGGCGCTGGTGGAGATCATCCGCGGCCTGCAGACCAGCGACGCCACGCACGACGCCGTCAAGGCGCTGGCCGAGGCGCTGGGCAAGTCGCCCATCACGGTGAAGAACGCGCCCGGTTTCGTGGTCAACCGCATCCTGGTGCCCATGATCAACGAGGCCTTCTTCGTGCTCGCCGAAGGCCTGGCCACGCCGGAAGACATCGACGCCGGCATGAAGCTGGGCTGCAACCAGCCCATCGGCCCGCTGGCCCTGGCCGACATGATCGGGCTGGACGTGTGCCTGGCGGTGATGAACGTCTACATGGCCGAGTTCAACGACAGCAAGTACCGCCCGGCGCCGCTGCTGAAGGAAATGGTGGCCGCCGGCTGGCTGGGCCGCAAGACCGGGCGGGGCGTGTACACGTATTGACCCCCCCGCGCAGGACTTGCCCCCCTGCGCCGCCTGCGGCGTCACCCCCCAAGGGGGCGATGCCTGCGGCCCAGCGAAGCCGGTTCCGCGGCATCCTGGGTTCGGGCACGTGCGCCAGAGGCTTGGTTGTCGGGCAGGTGCGCCGTAGGTTCGGTTGTCGGGCATGTGCGCCGGAGGCCTGGTTTGCGTTTTGCAGCTCATCGGAAGCCCGCTTCGGCGGGCTTTTTGTTTGCGCCAAATCAAGTGGCGGCAGCGTGGCGTTTTCATAATGGAACCACCTTTTTGGGGAGTTCCACATGTGCGCCGCTTCCACGTCCGCCGTCATCGCCGCCACCGCCGTCTTCGAGTTCCTCGACAGCACCCACCGGGAGATCCAGCAGCAGCTGCGGCAGTTGCACCAGCTGGTGGACGCGATCGAGAGCGGGGGCCTGAACCAGGCCACCCGCGAGAAGGCGCGCCGGGTGCTGACCTACTTCAACGGCGAGGCCCGGCAGCACCACCTGGACGAGGAAAAGCACATCTTTCCCTCGCTGCGGACCAGCCCGAACCCCGAGGTGGTGCAAGCCGCCGAGCACCTGACGCAGGACCACGGCTGGCTGGAGGAAAACTGGCTGCAGATCGCGCCCTCGCTGGAGGCCGCCGCCAACGGCAACCTCTGGTTCGACACCCAGGAGCTGCGCCATGCACTCGACGTGTTCGAGGCCCTGTACCTCGACCACATCGTGCTGGAGGAGGCCATCGCCTACCCGGAAGCCAAAAAACGGCTGGCCGCTTACGACACCGCAGGCATGGGCCGCGAGATGGCGCGTCGCCGCACGCTGCTGCGCCCCGAGGTGCTGGCCAGGGCATGAGGCCCCGCCCGGCCGTTCCGAAGCAGCCGGCTCCGCAGCCGCCCCCTTGGCACCGGCGGGCCACCGGCATGTCCCCGGGGCTCCACGGCCGCCATCCGCCGCGTAAGATGGCCCCAGGCCCGGGGCGCCCGGGCCGTGTTGAGACGGGATGTTTGACCCATGAGCGCGTTCGACTTTGACCTTTTCGTGATCGGCGGTGGCAGTGGTGGCGTGCGCGCCGCGCGCATGGCCGCGCAGCGCGGTGCCCGTGTGGCCCTGGCCGAGACCCTGGGCACCGACGGCCTGGGCGGCACCTGCGTGAACGTGGGCTGCATCCCGAAGAAGCTCTACAGCTACGCCGCGCACTACGCCGACGCTTTCCACGAGTCCCTGGGCTTCGGCTGGGAATTCGGCGCCCTCGACCCGAGCGGCAAGCCCGCCCTGCCGACGCTGAACTGGGCCACGCTCAAGGCCAACCGGGCGCAGGAAATCGGCCGCCTCAACGGCGTCTACAGCAACCTGCTGCGCGGCGCGGGCGTGACGGTGTTCGACGGCTTTGCGCGCGTGCAGGGCGAACACGGCGTGGGCCTGGCCACGATCAACGCCGACGGCAGCCCCGGTCACCAGAATTTCACCGCCAAGAACATCCTGATCGCCACCGGTGGCACGCCCCACGTGCCGCACTTCGTGGGTCGCGAACACGTCATCACATCCAACGACATCTTCGACCTGGAGCCGTTCCCGAAGCGCCTGCTGGTGGTGGGCGGGGGCTACATCGCCTGCGAGTTCGCCTCCATCTTCAACGGCCTGGGCTCGCACGTGACCCAGCTCTACCGGGGCGAGCAGGTGCTGCGCGGTTTTGACGACGAGATCCGCCATTTCGTCGCGGCCGAAATGCTCAAGTCCGGCGTGGACCTGCGCCTGAACGCTGGCGTGGTGGACATCCACCGCACGGCCGACGGCCTGCGCGTGGAACTCGAGGGTGGCGGCGAGGTGCTGGCCGACGCCGTGCTCTACGCCACCGGCCGCGTGCCCAACGTGGCGGGGCTGGGGCTGGAGACCGTGGGTCTGGCCCAGGGCGCGCAAGGTGAGATCGTGGTCGATGCGCACTACCGGACCAACGTGCCCTCGATCTACGCCGTGGGTGACGTGACCAACCGGATGCAGCTCACGCCGGTGGCGCTGGGCGAGGCCATGGTGGTGGTGGACCAGGTGCTCGGCCCGGTGGCCGGCAAGCCCGCGCGCGAGATGAGCTACGAGTTCGTCCCCACCGCCGTCTTCACCCACCCCAACATCGGCACCGTGGGCTACACCGAGGCCGCCGCGCGCGAGACATTCGGCCAGATCACGGTGTTCCGCAGCGAGTTCAAGGCGCTCAGGCACACGCTCTCCGGCAGCAGCGAGCGCACGCTCATGAAGCTGGTGGTGGACAGCGCAAGCGACCGCGTGGTGGGCCTGCACATGGTGGGCGCGGAGGCCGGCGAGATCGTGCAAGGCTTTGCCGTGGCCATGAAGGCCGGCGCCACCAAGGCCGTGTTCGACAGCACCATCGGCATCCACCCCACGGCGGCAGAAGAGTTCGTGACCATGCGCGAGCCCGTGAAGAACTGACCCCCACGCTCCACCGCTGCGCGGGTCGCTGCCCCCGAGGGGGCCGCTTCGCCTTGGGGCGGCCCGGCGGCGAATCTGCTGACCCCCACGCTCCACCGCTGCGCGGGTCGCTGCCCCCCGAGGGGGCCGCGTAGCCTTCGAATCGCTCACATCCCGTACAGAAAGGCGATGCCCAGCGCGGTGTGCGCCCACAGCCCCGGTGCCAGCCAGGCCAGGTAGCGCACACCGCCCACCAGGCCCGCGGTGACGCTCTTGCTCAGCGCATGCACCGCCAGCGCCAGCATCACGGCCCGTATCGCGGCGCCGTCGGACGTGGGCAGGGTGGTGGCGAACACCGCCGCCAGCGTCGAATGCAGCTCGACCAGCGCGCCCAACACGGTACCGGCCAGCAGCCCGGCAGAACCCAGCCAGAGGCTGAGCCCGTGCACCATCGCCTGAACACCCGAGAGCAGCGCGGCCACCGCGGCCGCCCCCTTCAGGCTGAACATTCGCTCTTCATCGTCGGGTCGCGGCGCGCCGTCGGCCGGCGCCGCGGGTTCGGCGGCGCCGGCCGCCTCCGGCGCACCGCGGTGTGGCGATGGTGGCCGTGCTCGATACAAAGACCGAGGCCAGCGCCGACAGCGTCACCGCGTCACGGGCCTGCAACAGCCGGCGGCTCAGGTGGGCCAGTGCCTGCACCGCCAGCAGCAGCGCCAGCAGCTGGACCAGGGTGTGCGGGTTGAGCACCGGGCCCCACAGCGGCCGGTCGGGCATCCAGGGCAGCGCCATCAGCACCAGCGCGGCCAGCACGATGCCGTCGCGCACCTCGGCCGGGCGCAGCCAGTGGCGCGCGAAGCTGTGCAGACGCTCGCGCCCGGCCAGCAACGCGGTCAACCCGGTGGCCAGCGCGGCCGCCAGCGGCAGGCTCCAGACACACAGCACGCCGATCAGGTAGGTCAGCAGCAGCGCCACCTCGGTGGTCACGCCCGGGTCGTCGCGGCGGTCGCGCCAGTAGGCCACCACCCCCAGCGCCGCCACGAAAACGCGCCAGCCACCACCAGACCGCTGGTCTGCGTGAGCGCCGCCGCCGCACCGGTGACGCAGACCAGCGCGAAGGTGCGCAGCCCGGCCAGCGCACGACCCGGTCCCTCGCCTTTTCTGCGCTCGCGCTCGATGCCGATCAGCAGCCCAGCGCCGCGGCCAGTGTGGCCGCAGCGCTGGACCACCCGTTGCCATTCAGCAGCGCCGTTGCGGCGGTATCGGTCATCAAGGCTCCGGATCGGTAGGGGCATGGTGCCGGCCCGGCGGGCCGACACGGTGCGGCGCCACAATAGCGCCATGCACAAGACACCCGACTTTACCGCCCCGATGTTCTACCGCGACCCGGCCCAGGCGCTGGCCCAGGTGCAGCGCATCTACCAGGACAGCGTGGACTTTCTGCGCCAGACCATGCGCGATTTCGTCTCCGGTGGCGACTTCGCGCACGCCCACGTGCGGGCCTGCTACCCCTACGTCCGGCTGCACACCCACAGCGTCTCGCGCAAGAACAGCGCGCCCCACAGCCCGCCGGTGAACCGACTGAGCTACGGCTTCGTGGCCGGCCCCGGCCGCTTCGAGACCACGCTCACCCGGCCCGACCTGTACGGCGACTACTACCTGGAGCAGTTCCGCCTGCTGCTGGCCAACCACGGCGGCGAGTTGGAGGTGGGCACCAGCGCGCAGCCCATCCCGATCCACTTCTCCTTCGCCGAGCACGACCACGTGGAAGGCAGCATGGGCCCGGAGCGCCGCGCGCTCATGCGCGACGTGTTCGACCTGCCCGACCTGACCGTGATGGACGACGGCATCGCCAACGGCACGCACGAGCCGCGCCCCGGTGAAGCGCACCCGCTCTCGCTGTTCACCGCGCCGCGTGTGGACTACTCGTTGCAGCGCCTGCGCCACTACACCGGCACCGCGCCCGAGTGGTTCCAGAACTTCGTGCTGTTCACCAACTACCAGTTCTACATCGACGAGTTCATCCGCCTGGGCCACGCCGAGATGGCCCGGCCCGACAGCGAGTACATCGCCTTCGTGGAGCCGGGCAACGTGGTGATGCGCCGCGCCGGCCTGCCGGCCGAGCCCAACGACGAACTGGGCACCGCCCCGCCGCGGCTGCCGCAGATGCCGGGCTACCACCTGATCCGCGCCGACCGCAGCGGCATCACCATGGTCAACATCGGTGTCGGCCCGGCCAACGCCAAGACCATCACCGACCACATCGCCGTGCTGCGCCCGCACGCCTGGCTCATGATCGGCCACTGCGCCGGCCTGCGCAGTTCCCAGCAGCTCGGCGACTACGTGCTGGCCCACGCCTACGTGCGCGAAGACCATGTGCTGGACGAAGAACTGCCGCTGTGGGTGCCGATCCCCGCGCTGGCCGAGATCCAGCTCGCGCTCGAAGCCGCCGTGGCCGACGTGACCGGCGTGCCGCCGGCCGAAGTCAAGCGCATCATGCGCACCGGCACCGTGGCCAGCACCGACAACCGCAACTGGGAACTGCTGCCCGACAACAAGCCCCAGCGCCGCTTCTCGCAATCGCGCGCGGTCGCGCTGGACATGGAAAGCGCCACCATCGCCGCCAACGGCTTCCGCTTCCGCGTGCCCTACGGCACCCTGCTGTGCGTGAGCGACAAGCCGCTGCACGGCGAGATCAAGCTGCCCGGCATGGCCAACCACTTCTACCGCGAGCGCGTGGACCAGCACCTGCGCATCGGCATCCGCGCCATCGACCGCCTGCGCGAAGGCGGTCCCGACCAGTTGCACAGCCGCAAGCTGCGCAGCTTTGCCGAAGTGGCGTTCCAGTAAACCGCGCTATGAACCGACTCTCCGAAACCCTTCAACAATCCATCGGCGTCGAACTCTGGCTGGCCTCCGCGCTGGCGATCCTCCTGCTCACCCTGCTGGTCGGGCAGGCCGTTCGGGTGGCGTTCCTGCAGGCCAATCGCTGGACAGAGCGCACGGCCAATCCCTGGGACGAAGCCCTGCTGGGCGCTGCACGCAGACCCGCGCAACTGCTGATCTGGCTCATCGGCCTGGGCTGGGTGGCGCACGCGCTGAATGCACATTGGCCCGAGCCCACCCTGCTGATGGGCGCGCTGCAATGGCACGACGTCGGCCTCGTGATCAGCCTGGCCTGGTTCCTGTGGAAACTCATCGGGCTCGTCACCCAGACCAGCATCCGGCGCCGCACCGACAGCGGTGAACCCTTCGACCTCACCACCGCGCTCGCCCTGGGCAAGCTGCTGCGCCTGCTGGTGATCGTGGTCACCGTCATCACCGTGGCCCACACCCTGGGCTTCCAGATCGGCGGCCTGCTCGCGCTCGGCGGCGTGGGCGGCATCGCGGTCGGCCTGGCCGCCAAAGACCTGCTGGCCAACTTCTTCGGCGGCCTCACCATCTACCTCGACCGCCCGTTCAGCGTCGGCGACTGGATCCGCTCGCCCGACAAGAGCATCGAGGGCACGGTCGAGTACATCAGTTGGCGCCACACCCTCACCCGCGCCTGGGTGGACTACCTGGCGCTCAAGCAGGAGCTGCTGCTGGCCATCAGTCGCATCGTGGCCAGCCACGGCGCCGGGATCGCCTTTCCCACGCAGACGCTGCGCCTCGAATCGGCCCCCGAGTCGACGCCACCCGTGCCTGACCCGACTCAGGCCTGAGCCTGCGGGCGCGCCGAGCCGGACACGGACACGCTTTTCGCCTCGCCTCAGCAGCATGCCTTTGCCGGCCTGCTACAAAGCAAAAGCGCCTGTCTGCCACGAAAAATACAATCTTTTTGTGGCGAGATTTCGATCTCGGCCCCAATTCACTTGTTTTTGCCACAAATAAATGTTATTTTTCGTGGCACAAATGGGCAAACACACCGAATCCACCGACACGCAGGTTCTGCAGCGCATCCAGTCACACGGGGCGGGCTGGGTGTTCACGCCGGCCGACTTTGTGGACCTGGGCAGCCGCGATGCGGTGGCCACAGCGCTCAAGCGGCACAAGGCGGCGGGCACGATCCGGCCGCTGGGACGGGGACTGTACGACGTGCCGCGCCAGCACGCTCTGCTGGGCACGCTCTGGCCGCCGATCGAGCAGGTGGCCGAGGCCGTGGCGCGAAAAGACGGTTTGCGCCTGCAGCCGGTTGGCGTGCATGCGGCCAATCTGCTGGGCCTCTCGGAGCAGGTGCCGGCGCAGGTGGTGTACCTGACCGATGGCGCCTCGCGCACGGTAAAGGTGGGGCCAACCGAGATCGTGTTCAAACGCACCACGCCGCGCCAGATGGCGGCGGCGGGGCGGCTGAGCGGGCTGGTGATTCAGGCGTTTCGCAGCATGGGGGCAAAGCACGTCACGCCCCGGCACATCGAGCGTTTGCGCAGCCACATCCCAGCCGAAGAGCGGGCCCGGGTGCTGGCCGATCTGGCCCTGGCCCCCGCGTGGATGCATGCCCATTTGAAGGAGCTGGCGCGACCATGAACAACCCCTTGCTGACCCTCTCGTCCGCAGACCGGAAGACCGCATTCTCGGATGCCGCGCTGACGCTGCGCACCGAAGCCGTGATCCTGGAAAAGGACTTTTGGGTGAGCTGGCTATTGGGTGTGTTGTTCACGCTGCCCGAGGTGGCGCCGCATCTGGTGTTCAAGGGCGGCACATCCTTGTCCAAGGTGTTCGGGGTGATCGACCGGTTCTCGGAAGACATCGACCTGTGCCTGGTCCCGGAATTTGTGGGGGCCGACGCGGCGGCTTTTGATGCACTCACCAGCCGAGGCAAACGGGATGCCGCAGTGATGGAGATGCAGGCGCTGTGCAGCGCCAGGGCCCAGACGATGTTGATGCCTGCGCTGGAGGCCGCCATTGCGAGCGCCTTGGGCACATCCACCGCAGGTGGCTGGCTGCGCTTTGAGGTGGATGCGGACGCGAAGTCACCCAACGTGTACTTCGCCTACCCCAGCAGCCAGGTCAGTGGTTTTGACTACCTGCGGCGCGAGGTGAAGCTGGAGTTGGGCACGCTGACGGACCAGCAGCCCACGGGCCGCTACGAGGTGAGGCCTTTGCTGGCCAATGCCTTTCCCGAGTTGTTCAACGGATGGGCCTGCAAGGTGACGGCGCTGGAGCTGAAACGCACGTTCTGGGAGAAAGCGACGATCTTGCACGCGGAGTTTCACCGTCCGGAGGGTTCGCCCACGCCCACGCGATATGCCCGGCACTACTTCGACATGGCCAAGCTGCTGGCGCACCCACTGGCGGAACAGTTCCTGGCCGACCAGGCGCAGTGCCAGCGCGTGGTGGACTGGAAAAGCCGGGTGTTTTCCCGCAGCTGGGCGCGCTACGACCTGGCGAGCCATGGGACGTTCCGCCTGACACCAGCCCCGCAACGGCAGGCCGATCTGGCACGGGACTACGCGACGATGCGTCCCATGTTCATGAGCGAGCCGCCGCCGTTTGCCAATCTGATGGCGCAGCTGGCCGAGGCCGAACAACGGCTGAACGCGGCCTGACAAATTTCTTTACGGAAACTTCACCTCCGCGCGCTGGTTCGGCCGCATGGGTTTGCGCACAATGGACCACCGGCATACACAGTATGCTGAATGAACACCATGAACCCATCCCCACCGCTCGCCCGCCCGGCCCGCCACCCGGCTGCCCTGACCGCCCTCGCCGCCGCGCTGCTGCTCAGCGCCTGCGCCAGCCTGACGCCTACCGGCACCGCGCTGCCCGACACCCCGGTGCCCGCCGCCTGGTCCGGCCCCGGTGGCCAGGCGGCGTCGGGCCGGTCGGCCACCGCGCTGGCCGACTGGTGGCAGCGGTTCAACGACCCCACCCTCACCGCTCTGGTCACGCAGGCCCTGCAGGTCAACACCAGCGTGCGCAGCGCCCAGGCCGCGCTGCTGCAGGCACGCGCGCAGCGCGACGTGCAACAGGCCGGCCTGGGCCCCACGGTGGACGCCTCGGGTTCGGCCCAGCGCAGCAAGTCGGGCAGCAGCGGCAGCAACAACCGTTTCCAGGCCGGCTTTGACGCCAGCTGGGAGCCCGACGTGTTCGGCGGCAACCGCAGCGCGCTCAACGCCAGCGAGGCCGACGCCCAGGCCTCCGAAACCAGCCTGGCGGACGTGCGGGTGTCGCTGGCGGCCGAGGTCGCGGTGACCTATGTCGAACTGCGTGGCCTGCAGGCGCGGCTGGCGATCGCGCGAAGCAACCTGGCCGCGCAGACCGAAACCCTGCAGATCACCCGCTGGCGCGTCCAGGCCGGCCTGGCCTCGTCGCTCGATCTGGAGCAGGCCACGGCCTCCAGCGAACAGACCGCGGCCCAGATCCCGGCGCTGCAGACCAGCATCGCCCAGGCCATCAGCAGCCTGGCGGTGTTGACCGGCCAGGCCCCTGGGGCGCTGCAGACCCCGCTTGGACAGGCCGCGGCGATCCCGCAAGGGCCGGCCGATCTCGCGCTGGCCTTTCCCGCCGAGACGCTGCGCCAGCGCCCCGACGTGCGCACCGCCGAGCTGCGCATCAGCGCCGCGCTGGCCCGGGTCTCGCAGGCCGAGGCCGCGCGTTACCCAAGCTTTCGCCTCAGCGGCTCGCTGGGCCTCTCCGCGCTGACCCTGGGCACGCTGACCAACGGCGCCTCGGTCGTCAATTCGCTGCTGGCCAGCGTGTCGGCGCCGCTGTTCGACGGCGGGGCCGCGCGCGCCCAGGTGCGGGCCCAGGAAGCCGCACTGGAATCGGCGCGCGTGGACTACGAGGCCACCGTGCTGACCGCCTTGAAAGATGTGGAAGACGCGTTGGTGTCGCTGCAGGGCAACCGCGAGCGCCTGGAACGGCTGCAAGCCGCCAGCAGCGCGGCGGCCAACGCCGAGCTGCTGGCGCGCCAGCGCTACGAAAGCGGCCTGATCGATTTCCGCTCGGTGCTCGACACCCAGCGCACCCTGCTCTCCACCCAGGACAGCGTGGCCAGCACCCAGGCCAGCCTGAGCGCGGACCTGGTGCGCCTGTACAAATCCCTGGGCGGCGGCTGGTCGCCCGATGCGCAGCCGGTTGAAACCACCACCCGCTGAACCCCGACCACAGAACCCGAACCGCCATGAGCCCCAAAAAAGACGCACCCCCCGCCGACCTGCAGGACCTTCTGGGCAGCGACCACCCCCCGCGCTGGTGGCAGCGCAGCTCGCTGTGGATCGGCATCGCAGCGATCATCGTCGTGGCCGGCGGCCTCACCTACTGGCAGGCGCAGCAGAAGGCCAAGGCCGCGCCGGTCTATGTGACCGAACCCCTGAAGAAGGGCGACATCACGCTCACCGTGGCCGCCAACGGCACGCTGCAGCCCACGCGCTCGGTCAACATCGGCAGCGAGCTTTCGGGCACCGTCAAGCGGGTGCACGTGGACGTGAACGACCGCATCAAGACCGGCCAGGTGCTGGTGGAACTGGACACCGCCAAGCTGGTGGACCAGGTGACGCAGTCGCGCGCCGGTCTGGCCTCGGCCCAGGCGCAGCTGGCTCAGGCCGTCGCCACGACCAAGGAAGCGCGGGCCACGCTGGCGCGTTTTGAGGAAGTGGCGCGTCTCTCGGGCGGCAAGGTGCCCTCGGCCACCGAACTGGACAGCGCGAGGGCGGCCGTGGAGCGCGCCGTGGCCAGCGAGGCCGCCGCACGGGCCTCGGTCACCGAATCGCGCGCGGCCCTCGCCACCACCGAAACCAATCTGTCCAAGGCCTCGATCCGCTCGCCCATCAACGGCGTGGTGCTCAGCCGCTCGGTGGACCCGGGCAACGCCGTGGCCGCCTCGCTGCAGGCTGTGACGCTGTTTTCCGTGGCCGAAGACCTTGCACAGCTCAAGCTCGACGTGGCGGTGGACGAGGCCGACGTGGGCGCCGTCAAGGTGGACCAGAAGGCCACCTTCACCGTGAGCGCCTTCCCGGCGCGCCGCTACCCGGCCACCATCCACCGCGTGGCCTTTGGCTCCACCAAGACCGACAACGTGGTCACCTACACCACCACGCTCAACGTGGACAACAGCGACCTGAGCCTGCGCCCGGGCATGACGGCGGCCGCCACCATCGTGGCCAAGGAAGCGAAGGGCGTGCTGCTGGTGCCCAACACCGCGCTGCGCTTTTCCCCCGCCAGCGGCAACGGCGCGGCGGCTGCGACCGACACCAGCATCCTGTCCAAGCTGATGCCGCGCCCGCCACGCTCGGGCACCAAGACCGCCGGCACCGACCGCCGTGGCAGCGGCCCGCGCCAGATCTGGGTGTTGCAGGACGGCCAGCCGGTGTCGGTGTCGGTCAAGACCGGCATCAGCGATGGCCGCAACACCGAAGTCATCGGCGAAGCGCTCTCCGAAGGCATGGCCGTGATCACCGAACAGCGCTCAGGGACGGCGCCGTGAGCGAGACACCGCTCATCCGCCTGCGCGGCATCACCAAGACCTACGGCGAAGGCAACACCGCCTTCCAGGCCTTGAAGGGCGTGGACCTGGACATCCACCAGGGTGAATTCGTCGCCATCATGGGGCCCAGCGGCTCGGGCAAGTCCACGGCGATGAACACACTGGGCTGCCTGGACGTGCCCACCACCGGCGACTACCTGTTTCGCGGCGTGCACGTGGAGGCGCTTGCGCGCGACGAGCGTGCGCGCCTGCGGCGGCGCTATTTCGGCTTCGTGTTCCAGGGCTTCCACCTGCTGGCGCGCACCTCGGCGCAGGAGAACGTGGAGCTGCCCCTGATCTACCGCGGCGAGCCCGCGGCTTCGCGGCACAGCCTGGCCCGGCGCGCGCTGGAAAAAGTCGGCCTCAAGGGTTGGGAGCACCACACGCCGGGCGAACTCTCGGGCGGGCAACAACAGCGCGTGGCGATCGCGCGCGCCATCGTCACCGAGCCGCAGGTGCTGCTGGCCGACGAACCCACCGGCAACCTCGACACCCACCGCAGCCAGGAGATCATGGAACTGCTCTGGCGCCTGAACGCCGAACAGGGCATCACCGTGCTGATGGTCACGCACGAGCCCGACATGGCGGCGTATGCGAAACGCATCGTGCACTTCGTGGACGGCGTGGTCGAGAGCGATGAGCGCAACCCGCACCCGGTGGCGCTGCAGGCGGGCGCCGCGCACGCGACCGTGAGCGACGCGGAAGTCTCGGGCATCTCCGGCGAGGAGGCCCCCCATGTGGCTTAACACCCTGCTGCTCGCGCTGCGCTCCATCCGGCGCAACCTGCTGCGCTCCTTCCTCACCATCCTCGGCATCGTGATCGGCGTGAGCGCGGTGATCACCATGGTCACGGTCGGCAACGGTGCCACGGCCGCGGTGCAGAACCAGATTTCGGGCCTGGGCACCAACCTGCTGCAGGTGCGCCCCGGCCAGCGCATGGGACCGGGCGGTGGCGGTGGTGGTGCGCCCGCCTTCAAGGAAAGCGACGGCGAGGCCATCGCCGCGCAGATCGGCGGCATCGCCGCGGTGGCGCCCGAAGCGCGCACCGGCTCCGTGCTCGTGGCCAACGGCCGCAACTGGAGCAGCAGCGTGATCGGCAGCACCAACGACTGGCTCACCACCGGCAACTGGAAACTGGCCGACGGCCGCGCGTTCAGCAACGACGAATTGCGCGCGGGCGGCGCGGTCTGCCTGATCGGTCAGACGGTGCAGCGCGAGCTCTTCGGCAGCACCAGCGCGGTGGGCGCGCAACTGCGCGTCAAGGCGATGAGCTGCGAGGTCATCGGCACGCTGGCCTCCAAGGGCCAGGGCGCTTTCGGCAACGACCAGGACGACCTGGTGCTCATGCCGATCCAGACCCTGCAACGCCGCATCGTCGGCCACACCCGGGTGAACACCTTGCTGGTGTCCATGAGCGACGGCGCGGACGCCACCCGCATCACCGCGACCATCACCGAGCTGCTGCGCGAGCGGCGCAAGCTGGCCGAGAGCGACGAAGACAACTTCAACGTGCTCGACACCAAACAGCTGGCCGAAACGCTCTCGGGCACCACCAAGATCATGACCATGCTGCTCGGCGCGGTGGCCGCGGTGAGCCTGCTGGTGGGCGGCATCGGCATCATGAACATCATGCTGGTGAGCGTGACCGAGCGCACCCGCGAGATCGGCCTGCGCCTGGCCATCGGCGCGCTGGAGCGCGAGGTGCTGCTGCAGTTCCTGATCGAGGCCGTGGTGCTGGCCGCCCTCGGCGGACTCCTCGGCATCGTGCTGGCCACCGGCGCCTCGCTCGGCCTGTCGGCGCTGATGAACGTGCCCTACCAGTTCAACCTGAGCGTGAACGTGCTGAGCTTCGTGTTTTCAGCGGCGATCGGCGTGTTGTTCGGCTACTTCCCGGCGCGGCGCGCGGCGCGGCTGAACCCGATCGACGCGCTGCGGCACGAGTGAGGCCGGGATGCACCGGCCAGGCCGACGACGAGGGCCTTTGCCCCGCTAACATGCGCGCATGCCGACCACATCCCCATCCCTGAGCGCGCGCGGCCTGGCCGTCTATTCCGTGGCCCTGCTGGCCTTGCTGGCCCTCTCGGGCGTCCGGCCGCTGGAGCTGGACACCTGGGCCATGGAGGTGGCGCCGGTGTTCATCGCCCTGCCCCTGCTCTGGCTCAGCTGGCGGCGCTTTCCCCTCACGCCGCTGGTCTACGCACTGATCTTCGTGCACGCCCTGGTCCTGATGCTGGGCGGCCACTACACCTATGCCCAGGTGCCGCTGGGCTTCTGGATGCAGGAGCTGATGGGCCTGGCGCGCAACCCCTACGACGGCGTCGGCCACCTGGCCCAGGGTTTCGTGCCCGCCATGGTGGCGCGCGAGCTGTTGCTGCGCCACACCCCGCTGCGCCCGGGCGTCTGGCTGTTCACCCTGGTGGTGGCGGTCTGTGGCGCCATCAGCGCGCTCTACGAACTCATCGAATGGGGCGCGGCCGTCGCGATCGGCGCGGGCGCCGAGGCCTTCCTGGGCACGCAGGGCGACCCCTGGGACACGCAGAAAGACATGGCGCTGGCCTTCATCGGCGCCATGGCGGCGCAGTGGCTGCTGGCGCGCTGGCACGACGCGCAGCTCGCGCGCCTGGCGCTCAAGCCACCCGGGGCTTGACCCTGGACGCGGCCAGCTTGGCCTGCGTGCGGGCCACTTCCACGTCGGCATCAAACACCAGCGCCACGCCCATGCGGCGCTTCACGAAGCTCTCGGGTTTGCCGAACAGGCGGATTTCGCTGTGGGGCACGCGCAGGGCCTCGTCCACGCCGTCGAACACGATGCCCTGGGCTTCCACGCCGCCGTAGATCACGGCGCTGGCGCCCGGGCTCTTGAGCGTGGTGTCCACCGGCAGGCCCAGGATGGCGCGGGCGTGCAGTTCGAACTCGTTCTGCCACTGCGTGATCATGGTCACCATGCCGGTGTCGTGCGGGCGCGGGCTGACTTCGCTGAACCAGACCTGGTCGCCCTTGACGAACAGTTCCACGCCGAACAGGCCCTGGCCACCGAGGTTGTCGGTCACGGTCTTCGCGATGCGGCGCGACTCGGCCAGCGCGGCGGGCGTCATCGGGTGCGGCTGCCAGCTCTCCACGTAGTCGCCGCTCACCTGCACATGGCCGATCGGGTCGCAGAAATGGGTCTGCACCTGGCCCTGGGCATTCAGCGCGCGCACGGTGAGCTGGGTGATCTCGTAGTCGAAGGCGATGAAGCCTTCCACGATCACGCGGCCCGGGCCAACCCGGCCACCGGCCATCGCGTAGTCCCAGGCCTTCTGCACATCGGCCGGACCGTCGATCTTGCTCTGGCCCTTGCCCGAGCTGCTCATCACCGGCTTGACGATGCAGGGATAGCCGATACCGGCGTCGATGGCGGCCTGCAGCTCGTCGAGCGAGTCGCAGAACTGATACGGGCTGGTCGGCAGGCCCAGGGTCTCGGCGGCCAGGCGGCGGATGCCTTCACGGTCCATGGTCAGGCGCGCGGCGCGCGCGGTGGGAATCACGCGCACCACACCCGCGGCCTCCAGCTGCTCCAGCATGGGCGTGGCAATGGCTTCGATCTCGGGCACCACCAGGTGCGGGCGTTCGGCCTCGATCAGCGCCTTGAGCTGCGCCGGGTCGCTCATGGTGATGGTGCGGGCGTGGTGCGCCACCTGCTGGCCCGGCGCGTTGTCGTAACGGTCCACCGCGATGGTTTCCACGCCCAGGCGCTGCAGCGCGATCAGCACCTCCTTGCCGAGCTCGCCGGAGCCGAGCAGCATCACTTTGGTGGCCGAGGGAGACAGGGGGGTGCCGAGGGTGGTCATGGTGTGTCCTGGAGGGGTGGTCGGTTCAAGGGGTTCAGGGGCGGGCGCGGCGCTCGTTCACACGGCTTCGCCCATGGCCTCGCCCATGCGAACGCCCTGCCCGGCCAGCCACTGCGGGTTGAAGTGAATGGTGTCCTTGGGCCAGAGCAGCACCACGGTGGAGCCGAGCAGAAAGCGGCCCATTTCTTCGCCCTGGCGCAGCACGACCGGCTGGTCGTCGTAGCGCCACTCGCGCACCTGGCCCGGGCGCGGCGGGTTCACCACGCCGTGCCACGCGGTGGCCATGCTGCCGACGATGGTGGCACCCACCAGCACCTGCACGAAGGGGCGCGTCTCACCGCTGTCGCCGTGCGGCACGTCGAACACGCAGACCACGCGCTCGTTGCGCGCGAACAGACCGGGCACACCGCGCGCCGTGGTCGGGTTGACCGAGAACAGCTCGCCCGGCACGTGGATCATGCGGCGCAGGCGCGCGGCGCTGGGCATGTGGATGCGGTGGTAGTCCTTGGGGCTGAGGTAGATGGTCGCGAAAGCGCCGTCGTCGAACTGCGCGGCCAGTGCGACGTCGCCGCCCACCAGGGCGCGCGTGCTGTAGTGGTGGCCCTTGGCCTGGAAGATCTGGTCGCGTTCGATGGCGCCGTGCTGGCTGATCGCGCCGTCCACCGGGCAGACGAAGGCCGAGCGCGCCAGCGGCCGCGCGCCGGGCCTGAGCGCGCGGGTAAAGAAGGCGTTGAAGGTCTCGTAGCTGCGCGGATCGGGGTTGGCGGCCTCGTCCATGTTGACCCCGTAGCGGCGGATGAACCAGGGGATCACGTTGTGGGTCCACCAGGTGGCGCGGGAACCGGCGCACCAGCCGGCGAACTCGGTGATCGCCCGCTTGGGCAACAGGTATTGCAGAACAACGGCTGGGGATAAGGACACGTCTGGTGGCTCGCGTGGGCTGCTGGGTGACCGCTGGTCAGGCTGGCCGACATTGTAGGTGGGGGCAAGCGGGCACAATGCCAATCCATGAGCACAGCGCTGGGCCGTTCCCCGGCCAGTGCGCACCGCAGCCCGCAGGGCGAAGGTACTTCCGTGAACACACCCCTCTTCGAATGCCAGCACCTCGCCAAGCGCTATGGCGAGAACACCGTGGTGGACGACCTGTCGTTCCGCATCGCGCCGGGCGAATGCCTGGGCGTGATCGGACCCAACGGCGCGGGCAAGACCACCACCATCCGCATGTGCCTGGGCCTGACCGCCCCGGATGCGGGCAGCATCACCGCCTTCGGCCTGGACATGCCGCGCGACGCCCTGGCCATCAAGGCGCAGCTGGGCGTGGTGAGCCAGATCGACACGCTGGACCCGGACTTCAATTGCGCCGAGAACCTGCTCGTCTATGGCCGCTACTTCGGCATGAGCGCCGCGCAGATCCGCCCCCGCATTCCGCAGCTGCTGGAGTTCGCTGCCCTCTCGCACAAGGCCGACGCCAAACCCGGTGAACTCTCGGGCGGCATGAAGCGGCGCCTGTCGCTGGCGCGCGCCCTGGTGAACGACCCGCAGTTGCTGATGCTCGACGAACCCACCACCGGGCTGGACCCCCAGGCGCGCCACCTGATGTGGGAGCGCCTGCAGCAGCTGCTGCAACAGGGCAAGAGCATCCTGCTGACCACGCACTTCATGGACGAGGCCGAGCGCCTGTGCTCGCGCCTGCTGGTGCTGGACCACGGCCGCAAGATCGCCGAGGGCCGCCCGCGCGAACTGATCGCGCAGCACCTGGAGCCCGACGTGGTGGAGGTCTACGGCAACGGCGCGCTGGCGCTGGCCCAGGCCGAGGAGCACGCTGCCTTGCGGGCGCTGGCCGCGCGCGTGGAAGTGAGCGGCGAGACGGTGTTTTTCTACACCGCGCAGGCCCTGCCGCTGCTGGCCGCGCTGGGCCAACACCACCAGCTGCGCACCTTGCACCGGCCGGCGAATCTGGAAGATCTGTTCTTGAAGCTGACGGGGCGCCAGATCCGAGAAGATGGATGACATGAAAAACAACCCCAAAACACCTGCAGGAGGACGAGAGGAGCGAACCCAGAGCACCCACGGAACCGGCTTGGCCGGGCCGCAGGGTGCGCCCCCCTCCAGGGGGGTCGCGCGCAGCGCGGCGGGGGGTGCTCACTTTGCCGTCCCCAGGCTTTCGGGCCGCTGGTGGCCGGTGTTTCTGCGCAACCTGCTGGTCTGGAAGAAGCTCGCGATTCCGAGCCTGGTGGGCAACATCGCCGAGCCGCTGATGTGGCTGGTGGCGTTCGGCTACGGCATGGGCGCGCTGGTGGGCCAGGTGACCATCAGCACGCCGCGGGGCGACACGGCGGTGCCCTACATCCTGTTCCTGGCCAGCGGCAGCATCTGCATGAGCGCGATGAACGCGGCCAGCTTCGAGGCGCTGTATTCGGCGTTCTCGCGCATGCACGTGCAAAAGACCTGGGACGGCATCATGAACGCGCCGGTGAGCCTGGACGACGTGGTGCTGGCCGAGATGTTGTGGGCCGGTTTCAAGGCGCTGTTTTCGGTCACGGCCATCATGGTCGTCATGCTGGGCCTGGGCATCAGCCATTCGCCGAAACTGCTGCTGGCCTGGCCGGTGCTGCTGGGTGTGGGCATCACGTTTTCGTGCATCGCCCTGGTGTTCAACGCCCTGGCCCAAGGCTACGACTTCTTCACCTACTACTTCACCCTGTTCCTGACCCCGATGATGTTTCTCTCCGGGGTGTTCTTCCCGAGGGAGCAACTGCCCGGGGTGGTGCGCGCCATTTCCGACTGGCTGCCGCTGACCAACGCGGTGGAGCTGGTGCGCCCCCTGTTCATGGACCAATGGCCCGAACAAGCCTGGCTGCACGCCGCCGTGCTGCTGGTCTACACCGTGGCCGCCTTCTGGCTGGCGCTGGCGCTCACGCGAAAACGGTTCGCGAAATAGGCCCACCCCCGCGCCGGGCTTCGCCCGTCACCCCCTCAAGGGGCAACACCTGCGGCCCGGCGAAGCCGGTTCCGCGGTGTTCTGGGCGGGCTCCCCCTCAGAACGCGGCGGAACCGGCTCAAGGGGCAACACCTCAACCATACAAGCCGGCTCAGGATGTCCTGGGCTGACGCCCCTCTCCGGAGCACGTGTCCCAACCAAGAACGCGGCGGAACTGGCTTTGCCAGGCCGCTCGCGTTGCCCCCTTGAGGGGGTCGCGCGCAGCGCGGCGGGGGTGGGTCAATGCACCGCCTGCAGCGCAGGCTGGGCTTCGACGTAGCTGTCGATGCCGCTGTCCATGAAATCCTCGGTGTCGATCACGCTGTCGTACTCGAACGTCTGGCCGTGGGTCTTGGGAATCAGTGGTTTGTCCAGCGGGCGGCAGACGCGCTGGCGCAGGCCGCGCAGGTTCATGCTGCTCTCCATGGCGGTGATCACGGCTTCCGGATCGAGCATGAGGACAAAGGGATTGAGGCGGCGGTGGATGGAGTTCATGGCGGTGTCCTGGGCTGAAAAGGGGTTGGTGATGAAACGTTTGTCGGTGTGACAAACTGTATTCAGCCTGTATCAATTGGTTAAGTCGGCGCACCGCCATTCGGGCTGTAGGAAGTTGCCTGACAAGCCCGGAACTGGCCTGGTTTCACCCCCCAGTTCTCAGCCGGGCAACCGCCACCCGGCCTCAAAACCCTCAGCCGCTCAGGCCTTCGGTCCGAAGCGCAGCGCGTCCACGCTGGCGCGCACCACGCCCTGCACGCTGCCGCTCTCGGCGTACTGCTTGCGCAGGTAGATGGCGTGGTTGCCGTCGCGCGCGGCGGTGCGTTCGATCTCGTCGAGCGCGGCCTGCGAGTTCAGCGCATCGGCATGCGGCCCCAGGTGGCGCAGCGTGGCCAGGATGTCCTCTCGGATGCTGATCTGCTCGCGCGTCTTGGGGTTGACCATCATGCCGTCCAGCCCGAAGCGGCAGGCCTGGAAGCGGTTGTAGGTGTAGACGAGGTAGTCGTCTTCTTCGGGCGGCGGCTCGCTGCGCTCCAGCAGATGGCGGCACAGCGCCTGCAGGTAGCAGGCCAGACCGGCGGCGCGCTCCACGGTGAGCGGCGTGTCGCACACGCGCAGCTCGATGGTGCCGTACTCGGGCTTGGGCCGGATGTCCCAATAGAAGTCCTTCATGGACTTGACCACGCCGGTGCTCTCCATCTTGGTGAAGTACACGTTGGCGAACTCGTCCCAGCTCAGCGTGAACGGGGCGCGGCCACTCAAAGGGAAGGCGAACACCGAGTTCAGGCGCGCCGAATCGAACAGCGTGTCCACCCCCTGCGAGAACGGCGACGAGGCCGACAGCGCGATGAAGTGCGGCACGTAGCGGTTGAGCGAATGCAGCAGGAACAGCGCCTCGTCGGGCGACGCGCAGCCGATGTGCACGTGTTGGCCAAACACGGTGAACTGCTTGGCGAGGTAGCCGTACAGGCCCGAGAGCTGCTGGAAGCGGGGCTTGGAAAAAATGCGCTGCTCGAACCAGCGCTGGAAGGGGTGCGTGCCGCCGCCGGCGATCTCGATGTTGAGCCGGTCGCCGGCGTGCACCAGCGTGTCGCGGATCTGCTGCAACTGCGCCAGCAGCGGGCCGTGTTCGCGCTGCACGTCGGTGGCGATCTCGATCATGCTCTGCGTCATCTCGGGCGTGACCACGCCGGGGAAGGGCTTGCGGCGCAGCAGTTCGAGTAGGTCGTTGGCGCTGCTGGAGAGGTCCATGTCGTAGGTGTTGACGAGCTGCAGTTCCAGCTCCACACCCATGGTCAGCGAGTCGGAGGCCTTGAAAGTTTCCAATGGCATGAGAGAACTCCTATTCTTTGGTCACGTGGGTTTCGTGGGCGGCCAGCAGCGCGCGCTGGGTGACCACGGGGCCGAACAGTTCCAGCACCAGCATCATCCCGGCCATGGACGAGAGCACGTGCGCGGCGGGCTCGAAGCCGTAGAGGCGGCTCTGTTCGAGCAACAGGATGGCGAAGGCCGACATGGGGGTGAGCGCCAGGCCCGTGAGCAGGCCCTTGCGCTCCGTGCTGCCCGACAGGCGCGCCGCCGCCACGCTGCAGCCCACCTTGGTGGCGGTGCGCACCACGATCAGCACCAGCCCGAACAGCATGCCGGTCCCGACATCGGCCCAGTTCAGCAGCGAGGCGATGTAGACGAACAGGAACACGGTGAGCAGGTCGCCGGCGGTGCCGAAACCGCGCTGCGCGTTGGTCAGGTGCACGCGGCGCTCGCGCGCCACGATGCCGAAGGTGAGCGCGGCCAGCAGGGGCGAGAGCTTCAGGCCATAGGCCATGGTGGTGAGCAGCACCACCGCCAGCGCGAACACCACGGTCACGTCGCGCGCCTGCACGCGCTGGGCGCGCAGCAGCCACGGAGCGGCCACACCGAGCAGCGCGCCCACCGCCACCGAGGTGACCAGCACGTGCACGCTGCCGAACGCCGCCAGCACCAGGTCGCCCGAGGTGCTCAGGTGCCAGTAGCCCACCACCAGATTGAAGGCCAGCACCGACACCAGGCAGTTGATGGCGCACAGGTGCAGCACACGCTCGGTCACCTGGCCCGCGCTGCGCAGGTCGTTGGCCACGCGCACGATGCCCGCCGGCGAGGCCGAGATGGACAGCGAGGCGAAGATGAGGCGGGTGTCGGTGCCCATGTCGAACCAACCGCTGGCCAGGTAGACCGCGGCGAAGGTCAGGGCCGATTCCACCAGGCCGAGCGCCATCACCCAGGGGTTGTGGCGGAACCAGCGCAGGTTGATGCGATAGCCGAGTTCGAACAGCACCAGCGACAGCGCCACGTTGGCCAGGAACGGCAGGCCGGGCACGGCGTCGGTCAGGCCGGGCAGATTGATCAGGCTGCCCAGCAGGCCCACCGCCACGTAGCTCGACACGCGCGGCACCTGCCAGGTTTCGTGCAGCCGCTCCCCCAGAAACCAGGCGATCAGCAGCACCAGCGGCCAGGCCATGGACTGCAACAGAAACGGAAAATCGGTGACCATGGGCAGGTTCTCCTGGATGGGGACAACGTTCCGGATGGCGGGTGTAACACACCCCGTCGGCCATCGGGCGAGTGGGTCGCAGCAGCGTGCGACGGTTGAAACAGTTCGCCGCCTGAAAGAACGCCCGGGAACCGGGCCTCAGGGAGCGCCGAGTGACGGTTGCAACCGGAACCGCTCTTGCAGCAGCCGTGCATCGTCAAAATGCCGCCGTCCGACAAAGGCCGTCGGCTGGCGGCCCCATTGTCGCATCGCACCCGGACTCTCGATACCCATGGGCCAGAACAGGAGGCGTTCGCCGCGCTCGGTGCCGGGCATGATGCCATGCGGCCAGAACGCGCTGCGGCGCCGGCCGTCGGCGCCGGGCAGGCTGCGCAGGCCATCTTCATCGGACAAGGTGTAGGTCTGGGCCGGGGCCGTGCCATCGGCCGCTGCGTTGGCCGCGGGTTCGGGCGCGACGCCCACCACCATGTGGCTGCCCGACTCGATCACCACCCGCAGCCGTTCGCCCACGCGCATCGCCGGCAGCGTGGTGGGCACGAAGGCCCACTCGCTGCGCGCATCGGGCGCCGGCCGGGGCACGAGCGCGGGCGTGGGCACGAACAGGTGGTAACAACCGCAGGCGTGAATGCTGTCGAACAGCCACACGCGGCCGTCCGGTGCCAGGGTCAGGCGCATCACCACCGCGTCCACGGCGCCGGCGAGCAGGTCCAGCGCGCCCTCAGGCGGGCGCTGCGGAAACCACACGCTGTAGACCAGTTGCAGCAGGGTCTGCTCGCCGAACCGCGTGTGGGCCAGGCGCTGGTAGACCACGGGCTGGCTGGCGTCCACCTGGGGCGCCGGGCCTTCGCCCCAGTGCAGGCGGCCCAACCGGTCGTGCGCGCCCCGGTTCTGGATCACCAGCACCGGGGCATGGGCCTGCAGCAGGCGCTGCGTGGTGGCCGCGTCGGGCGTCGGGATGCCCAGCGCGTCGCGGGGCACGGCGCCGAGCAGGGCCGCAAGCTCGGCGCCACCGGGCGACCCCGATGCGGTGGCCGGCACATGGCGCTGCCAGCCCGCAGTGGTATCGATTCGCGCGGGTGTGTGAGCAAAGGTAGCGCTCCAGCGCTGCTGCCAGCGCTCGACGCCGGCAAAAAACGGCCCCCGGGTCAGCGGGTACAGCCCCAGTGCCCGCCGCCAATCGCTGTAGTCGTCGGGCACCTGCGCGCGCTGCGCCAGGGTGCTCCTGAGCGCCGGGTGGGCCACCACCTCGGCCCACAGCGTGTCGGCGCAACGCTGCGCGCGCGCGCCGGCGCTGGCCACGTCCGGCACGCCCAATTCGGCCAGCGCCGCGGCGGGCAGGTGGGCGCGCTCGAACGCCCGCGCCTGCGCGTCCAGCGCCCGCAGGCGCGCGCCCCAGGCCTGGAAAGCCGCGTCGCTGCGCGTGGCTTCGTCACGAAACGAGGCAAGCAGGCGGTCGGTGCGCAAAAACGGGAAGCCCGCGATGCGCGCCGCGCCACCGTCGCGCACATGGTGGGCATCGGTCACCGCGTCCAGGCGCTCGAACCATTGCAGGCACTGCTGCGTGGCAGGGTCCGAGGGCAACAACACCGGTGGCCCGGCGCCGTCCATCACCGCACAGCCCCCCAGCCCCAACGACATCGCCAGCCCCACGGCGAAGCGGCTCAGGCGGGCGGGCAACCACAAGACAGGCAGAGCAAGCATGGCGCCATGGTAGCCCGGGGGCCAGCGGCGGTGCACATGGCTGGTTACATCCGCGCTTCGGCGATGTGGGTACCATCCGCCATGCTGAAAAAACCCTTGCACACCCTGACCCTCACCCTGGCCCTGTTGATCGCCGCCACCGGCGCCAGCGCCCAGACCCCGGCCCCGGCCGCCAAGAAAGAGCTGGTGGCCCGCCTGCTCAAGCTGCAACAACCGGGCATCGAAGCCCTGGCGCGCGCCATGGCCGAACAGCCCGCGGCCCAGTTGCTCGACCGCGCCGACGTCATCCTGCCCAACGCGGTGAGCGCCGACCGGCGCGAGACCGTGGCCAAGGAAATCCAGGCCGACACCGCCAAATACCTGAACGAGACCGTGCCGCTGGTGACCACCCGCGCCGTCAAGCTCGCGCCCACCACGGTCGGCAGTCTGCTGGAAGAGAAGTTCAGCGAAGCCGAACTGCTCCAGATCGTGACCTTGCTGGAGTCGCCGGTCTACGCCAAATACATGCAGCTCACGGGCAGCATGCAAAAGGCCCTGCAGGAAAAGCTGCTGGCCGACACGCGCGGCACCGTCGAACCCAAGCTCAAGCAGCTCGAACAATCGATCAGCAAACGCCTGGGGGGCCCCGCCACGCCGGCGGCCTCCGTCCCCGCCAAACCCGCCGGGAAATAGTCAAGCCTGCAAGCCGCCCAGGAACCGTTCGCTCAGGGCCTGCAGGCCGAGTTCTTCGAGCACCTGCTGCAGACGCGCGCGGGCCCGGGCCTGTTGCGCGGTGTGGTCCGGCCCGGCCTTGCGGGCCAGGATCAGCTCGTTCTTCATGGAGTGCTCCCAGCCCACCAGCTCGGTCACGGTGACGCCGTAGCCATGGGCTTCGAGCTGCAGGCAGCGCAGCACATTGGTGATCTGGCTGCCGAACTCGCGCGTGTGCAGCGGGTGGCGCCAGAGTTCGGCCAGCGGCGTGCGTGCCAGGTTCAGCGCCTTGTTGCTGCGCATCACGCCCGCCACCTCGGCCTGGCAACACGGCACCAGCACCATGAAGCGCGCCTGCTTGGCCAGACCGAAGCGAATTGCATCGTCGGTGGCGGTGTCACAGGCGTGCAGCGCGGTCACCACGTCGATGCGCGGCGGCAGCTCGAGGTGGCTCAGCGCCTGCTGCACCGTGGTGGCCAGGAAGGCCATGCGCTCGAAGCCCAGCCGGGTCGCGAGCGCCTGCGACTTTTCCACCAGCTCGGCGCGCGATTCCACGCCATACACGTGGCCCACCGGCTTGTCCTTGAAGAACAGGTCGTAGAGGATGAAACCCAGGTAGGACTTGCCCGCGCCGTGGTCGGCCAGGGTCACGTCGCCGCGCTCTTTCAGCACCTCGGCCAGCAGCGGTTCGATGAACTGCACCAGGTGGTAGACCTGCTTGAGCTTGCGCCGGGTGTCCTGGTTGAGCTTGCCCTCGCGAGTGAGGATGTGCAGCTCCTTGAGCAGCTCCACCGACTGGCCCGGCCGCAGCTCGGGCAGTTGCTCCTCCAGGGTCTGGGGCGGGCGTTTTTTCAGGGCGGCTTTGGACATGCGCCGATCATAGGCGAGGGCTATGGCGGCGCCCACCCGGCGCGGCGACAATCGCCCATGACCTCCGATGCCCCCCACCTCCACCCCTACACCGCCCTCACCCCCGACGTGGTGCAGGACGCGCTGGGCCAGATCGGCCTGTGGGGCGACGGGCGCATGGCCGCGCTCAACAGCTTCGAGAACCGGGTCTACCAGATCCATCTGGAAACGCCGCACGAGGGGCACGAGCAGGTGGTCGCCAAGTTCTACCGCCCCGAGCGCTGGAGCGACGAACAGATCGCCGAAGAGCACGCCTTTGCGGCCGAACTGGTGGCGGCCGAAATCCCCGTGGTGCCGCCGCTGGTGGTCCAGGGGGCCACGCTGCACCACTTCGGCGGCTTCGCCTTTGCCGTGAGCCCGCGCCGCGGCGGGCGCCGGCCCGAGCTGGACGACTTCGAGGTGCTCGAATGGATCGGCCGCTTTCTGGCGCGCATCCACACGGTGGGCGCATCGCGCCCGTTCGTCTGCCGCCCGGCGCTCGACGCCACCACCTTCGCGCACGAGCCGCGCGACTGGCTGCTGCAACACGACGCCATCGCGCCCGAGGTGCGCACCGCCTGGACCGAGGCCCTGCAAGAAGCCTTGGCGCTGATCGAGGCGCACCCGGCGCTGCTTCCGCAGGCGCCCGGCGCGGCCACGGAGGAAGCAAACGACGGCGGCATCGCCCGCATCCGGCTGCACGGCGACTGCCACCCCGGCAACATCCTCTGGACCCCCGAAGGCCAGCCCGGCGCCGGCCCGCATTTCGTGGACCTGGACGACGCGCGCACCGGCCCGGCGGTGCAGGACCTGTGGATGCTGCTCAGCGGCGACCGGCGCCAGCAGACGCAGCAACTCGGCGCGCTGATCGACGGCTACGAACAGTTCCGCCCTTTCGACCGGCGCGAACTCGCGCTGATCGAACCGCTGCGCACCCTGCGCCTGATCCACTACAGCGCCTGGCTGGCGCGCCGCTGGCAGGACCCGGCCTTCCCGGTCAACTTCCCCTGGTTCGGCAGCCGCGACTACTGGCAAAGCCAGGTCGACATGCTGGTCGAGCAGATCGAGGAAATGCAGGGCGCGCCCTTGATGGTGTAGAGGAGTGCCCACCCCGCGGCGCTTCGCGCCCCCCCTCAAGGGGCGCCAGCAGCGGCCCGGCAAAGTCGGTTCCGCGCTGGCCCCGGCTGGACCACTTCGCGCGTCACGTGTCGCGCTCCGCGATGACCCTGTATTTAAAAAGGTTTTTAGCAATTCAATTGCACACAATTTAATTGCCATCTACAGTTCACCCCATGGCAACACCCACTCTCAACACCGATCAGGCCTTGCGGCTGGACAACCAGCTCTGCTTTGCGCTGTACTCCGCGTCGCTGGCCATGACCAAGCTGTACAAGCCCCTGCTCGACGAGCTGGGCCTGACCTACCCGCAGTACCTCGCCCTGCTGGCGCTGTGGGAACAGGATGGTCCGACCGTCTCCGAGCTCGGCGAGCGGCTCTACCTCGACTCGGGCACCCTCACCCCGCTGCTCAAGCGCATGGAGTCGGCCGGTCTGGTCTCCCGGCTGCGCGATGCGCAGGACGAGCGCCGGGTGCTGATCCGCCTCACCGCCGCCGGCCGCAAGCTCAAGGCCCGCGCCGCCCGCCTGCCGGGCTGCGTGCTGCAGGCCACGCAATGCGAAGTGGCCGACGCCATGGCATTGACCCACCAGATCCAGGCGCTGCGCAACCGGCTCGTCGCCTAAACACCTCTTTTTCACCCCGCTTCGCTGAAGCAACCACCCTCAAAGGAACCACCATGGCAACCTCCCTCGACAAAGTGATCTACACCGCCCGCGCCCACACCACCGGCGGCCGCGAAGGCAGCTCGCGCACCGACGACGGCCTGCTCGACATCAAGCTGTCCCCGCCCAAGGCCATGGGTGGAGCCGGCAATGCGACCAACCCCGAACAGCTGTTCGCCGCGGGTTATTCGGCCTGCTTCATGGGCGCGCTCAAGCACGTGGCGGGCATGAAGAAAGTGGCCGTTCCGGCCGACGCGTCGATCGACGCCGAAGTGGACATTGGCCCGATCCCGGCCGGCTTCGGCATCGCCGCGCGCCTGACCGTGAGCCTGCCCGGCATGGACCGCGCCGTGGCGCAAGACCTGCTGGACACCGCGCACCAGGTGTGCCCGTACTCCAACGCCACGCGCGGCAACATCGACGTGACGATCGCTCTGGCCGCCTGATCGCCTCCCCGGGTCATGGCAGCGGGTGGCGCCCTTTGGGGGTCACCCGCCCGCTGCGGCCCGGAACTCAGGCATGACCGCCCACGCGCTCCATCGCATCGGCCAGCCAGTCAACAGGCGGCGTCTCGGCGCTCGCGGGTTTCACGCGCCAGGCGCCGTCCACCGCTTCGATCTGCGCGCCCCCGCCCTGCCAGAGCAACCAGGCCAGCCAGGCACATTGCGCCTCGCTGGCGGCAGCGCCGGCCGGTGCCGACAGCAGTGCCGTCAAGGGCACCGCGTCGTTCAGCCGCACGCTGTCGTCCTGCACCTCCCCCCCCACCGCCTGCGCCAGCGCGGACAGCGCCGTGGCGCCGTCACTCCGTGGACCGAAACGCTCCTGCCACAGCCGCAACTGCGCGGCGATCGACGCGCCGCGCCGCGCCTCGGCCTGCAACAGGTCGGCGTGGTCCCAGTGGTTCCAGTCGAGTGCGGGTGCCGTGCAGCCCGCGGCCAGCGCGGTCTGGGCAAAGCGGTACAGGGCCGGCTCGGCCCCCTCGCCGTGCACGGCCGCGCCCACCATCAGCAGCGCGGCTAGGCGGTTGCCCAGCAGCTGGCCTTGCTGCGCGAGCAGCTTGTCGCGCAGCAGGCCGTCGCGCTCGCCGCGCAAGTCCGCCAGCTCCAGCGCGTTGCGCAGGTCGGCCCGCAGGCTGTCCAGTTCCCAGGGTTTGTTGATGTAGCGGTAGATCTCGCCGGTGTTGATCGCCTCGATGGCCTCGCCCAGCTCGGAGTACGCGGTGGTCAACATGCGCACGATGCCGGGGTAGTACTCGCGGGCGTGGCGCAGCAGTTCGTTGCCCCGCTCGCCCGGCATGCGTTGGTCGCACACCAGCACGGCGATCTCGTCGCCGTGGTCGCGCAACATCGCGCGCCCCTCTTCCACCGAGCCGGCGGTGAGCACCGGTGCGAGCGGGCCGACCAGGCGCTCGAAATACTTCAAGGCCATCGCCTCGTCGTCGACATACAGGATCTTGGTGGGCTTCATGGAGCCTCCTCGGGTTTGAAGTCGTCGGTGGATGGGAAATACAGCGTCACCGCCGTGCCCTGACCCGGTTCGGACCGCACGTCGATGGAGCCACCCAGGGTGGTCATCACACGCCGGCAGAACAGCAGGCCCATGCCGCTGCCGCCCGCATCGGCCCGCGTGGTCACGGGCTCCCGGGTCAGGCGCTGCAACACATCGGGCGGCACGCCCGGGCCGTTGTCGCTCACGCAGATGGCGGCCTGCTCGGGCAGGCCCGGCGCGGGCACCGCCCGCAGCAGCGCGATGAGCACCCCGGGCTGCGCGGGCAAGTCCGAGCGCAGCGCCAGCAGCGCGTTCTTCACCAGGGTGCACAGCACCAGGTAGAGCAGGTCACGACGGCCCGGCAGGCGGAAATCGGCCGCCAGGTCGCAGGTCAGCCACTGCGCCTCGTCGCCGTCGAACGGGTATTCGTCGCGCACGGCCCCCACCAGATCGCTGGCAAGCAGGCTCTCGGAGGCCTCTCGGCGGTAGGCGTCGCGCGCGGTCAGCACAAAGGTGGACACCAGGGACTGCGCGTAATCGGCACGGCGCTGCGCCGCCTCGATCATCTTGAGCACTTCACCGGGCTTTTGCTGCGCGATGTGCGCCATGCCGGCCTCGCCCTCGGGCAGGTCGCGGTGGCGCTCGCGCATCGCCGCGAGGTAGCCGCGCACCGTCGCCAGCGGCGTGGTGACTTCGTGCGCCAGGAAGCCCAGGGTCTCGCGCAGGGTGGCCGCGCGGCGCTCGATCAGCGCGTGCTCGCGCGCGCGCCGCACGCTGGAGGCCAGCGCCTCGCGCAGCACCTGGCGCGTCAGGGCCTCGTCCAGCGGCTTTTCCAGGATCGCCTCCACATGCCCCTGGTTGACCGCGGACATGGCAACGTCCTTGTCCGCGTAGGCCGACACCAGCAGCCGCGCCACGTGGGGAAAGCGCTGCCGAACCTCGCTGAGCAGGGTCACGCCGTCGCGCACCGGCATGGCGTAGTCGGTGAGCAGCACGGCCACCTCGTGCCCGCGCTGCTCCAGCAGGGCCAGCGCTTCGTCCACGCTGCCGGCCGTGAGGACGGAGAACTCGTCGCCGTACATGCGCGCAAACCATTTGCAGGCCTGCGGCTCGTCGTCCACCATCAGGATGGCGTACGTGCCCATCTGTGCGGGCGAACTGCCTGCGGGGTTGGAGTTCATGCGGGTGGCCTCGGTAAATCAAAGACAAATTCGGTCCAGGCACCCGGCTCGCTCTCGACCATCAGGGTGCCTCCATGGCGCTGCACGATGCCGTAGCTCATGCTCAGGCCCAACCCCAGGCCGGCGCCCACGTCGCGGGTGGTGAAGAAGGGCTCGAACACGCGTCCGATGTTGGCCGGTTCGATGCCCAGGCCGTTGTCGCGCACCGACACCCACAGGCGCCCCTCGCGCGCCTGCACGCGCAGCGCGATCTGCGGTTGCTCGCGCTGGGCCTTCTGCACCGCGTGCGCGGCGTTGCTCAGCAGGTTGATCAGCACTCCAATGATGGCCGGCTCGTCCCCCAGCACGTGCGTGTCCTGCGGCATCTCGACCGACACGTCGATGCCCTTGAGCTCGTAGCCGGCCAGGCGCAGCGCCGAGCGGATGGCGTTTTCCAGCAGGAAGGGGCGCTGGCTGTTTTCACCGGGTTTCTGGTAGGCGAAGGTCTTCAAGTCGGAGACGATGTTCTGGATGCGCTGCATGCCCTCGCGGGCGTCCTGCAAGCTTTCCTTGAGCATGGCATCGGCGGCGGCGACCGGCATGGCCAGCCCCATGTTGATCGCCATGAGGCTGTAGTTCACCGGGTTGTTCAGCTCGTGCAGCAGACCGGCCGAGAGCGTGCCGATGGCGGCCATTTTTTCGCGCTGGATCAACTGGCCCTTGAGTTCGGCCAAGGTGCGATTGGTCTCCATCAAGACCTTGTTCTGGTCGGCGACCTCGCGGCGCAGCGCGAACAGGCTGAATCGACCGCGCTCGTTGAAATACGTGCAGAAGGAACTCAGGACAGCCGCTGTGAGGAGAAACAACGAGTAACCGATAAATCGGTATGCGTCCTGGATGCCGCCCGGATGCAACACGCAGGCGGCAACGTATATCGCCAGCGTGCCAAGTCCGAAAGCCAGGCTTTCGAAAAAACGCACTGGCAGGATGATGCCTGTGGCATAGAGCGCCAGGTGCAGACCCACGAAGTAGATCGACCGATCACCTTCCGTGCGCCAGATCATCCAGCTGATCATCAACTGCGGCATCGAAAGCCAGAGCATTGTGAGCGGACTGACCCAGGCAGCGCCTACGCGCGACCGCAATACCAAGTAGACTAGAAGGATTGCCAGCGCAGTCCCGATACGCACCGGCGCCAGCACCACAAATAACTCGTTGTATAGCGAGAAATCGAGTCCCAAGCCGAGCACGATCAGCAGCGAGGCCACCAGCGCGGTGCCCTTGGAATACGCCCGACGATACTCGTTTTGCTCCGCGTGGTAGGGCGACAATCCAGGTACCTGGAACTGCGAAAAGCTGAGCATCATCGGGCCCTCATATCGTTGGGACGCGGAACTCGGCGAAGACGTTGAGACCCGTGGCGTCTGTGTAGATCGAAGTGTCCTGCCGCTCCGGCGGCAGGACAGACTCCAGCCCCACCTCGTCGCGGTAGATCAAGTGCCATTCCAGCAGATGCTCCATGAGAGTCTTCTGCAAATTGTTCGAATGCACGTTGGTCACGAGAACCCGCCCTCCGGCTTGCGCGCGCGAAACGAAATACCGCAGCAGTCGAGAGCAGACCTTGTCCGAAAGATAGTCAAACAGGCCCGCGCAGTACACGAAATCGAGGGATTCGCTTTCGGGAACAGGCGCCTGCCGGCTGGTGCGCTTCAGCAGGTCGTGCACGGACTCTTTGACGAACTCGACCTGCACCCGTCGGCCAGTCTCGCGAGCAGCCTCGGCGATCTTGCTCCGCGTGTACTCGATCGTCGGTTCGCTGAAGTCCATCAGCGTGAAGGCAATGCTGTCCGGATTTTCGTCCTGGGCGATGAAGCGTCGAATCTCCACGGCCGGGCCGCAACCCACATTCAGCACGCGTGCCTGGCGGCCTTCGCGCCGCGCTTGCTGGGCGACTCGCAACAGCGACTCGACCAGAATATCGATGCGGTTGCGATGTGCCTGGGCGACACCTGCCTTTAGAAATGCGGCGTTGACGATCTGGAAGTAGGTGTTGGGGCCCTGGCGCGGGTCACCCAGGATCTGATTGACCATTTCGTAGTCGCCCGCATAACCCAGCGGCTTGGTGAAGGTGCGGTAGACGAAGGGCGCACGCAGCATCAAGGGGTGCAGCGAGGTCTGTGCGAAGTTGCGGTGTGCCACGGAGTCCTCCAGTGGCACGCGCGGGCCTTCGTCTTCGAGCCAGACCAGGTACTCCGCGCTCTTCTCCATGATGGGCGCGGACAGCTCGTCGAACACATCCGCGCGGATACGGCCATCGGCCTCGCGGGGCAGGAAGGATGACAAGTCGGCCTGATCCGCCCAGCGTGCGGTGTCAGCCAGAAAGGCACGAAATTCGCTGATCATGACCTGGTAGCTCTGCCTGATCCTGAAGCGTCCCTCCCAGTCGGACACGAAACGCTCCGCCTCGCCGCGCACTTGGTGAATGTCGCCGCGAATGGCGTTGAGGTCGGACCATTCATCGATCAACGCCACCGACACCACCGCCATCAGACCGGTGTTGAGCAGGCTGACCACGACCGCCTTGCCGTCGTAAATGATGCGTTCACCCGACCGGATGGTCAGTGCCGACAACACCTCACTGACCTGCACGATGGAGTAAGGGTTGTAGATCTCCATCACCAGCGAACGCCGCTGCAGGCTGGTCAGGGAACCGCGCGCGCTCTCGCCCTGGCTGTTGCGGAAGGTGACGACGTTATCGAAGGGGCGCTGTAGGTACACGTTGAGACCGTTTGATCAGGTGGAGAGACGGCGCCGGAACCCCGTCCCTGAAAGGACTCCCCGATGCCCAGTGTAGTCATCTCACACGACGCTATGTGTTACCCCCCTCCAATGGCCACCGATGGGCCCGGACATGCCGCGCGCCACCGCGCCAACCCCTTCGATCCCATGAAAAAACCCATGCAGCCCGCCTGGGGCATGCATGGGCATGGAGCCGCGCCGCTGTCAGCCGGCGCTCGACCTATCAGGTCAGGTCAGGTCAGGTCAGGTCAGGTCAGGTCAGCCGGCTGACTTCGGCCTGGCCCCGCATGTAACGCCCCAGGACCCCGACCAGCACGGTCAGACCATCGCCCAGCAGCGAGGTGAGCCGCATGCTGACCGCCAGCCCCGTCGCCACGGGGGCGCCCGTGAGCGGGGTGAGCAGGACCACCATCATGGCCTCGCGCACCCCCAGGCCACCGGGCGCGCCGGGCACGACGTACCCGGCCACCCAGGCGCTGCTGAACAGCAAGGTGATGCTGAGCCACTCCACCGGCGGCGTGGAAAAGAACACTTCCGACTGCAGTTTCAGCACGTACCCGAGCAGCATGAAGTTGACCAGGATCAGCAAGGACACCAGGAGGGAGGTTTTCAGGCGGGGTGGCCGCAGCAGTTGCCCGCCGCCGACCTTGCGGCTCAACTGCGGCAACACGGCGTTCAGGACCTTGATGCTCAGCCAGGGCAGCACCAGCGCCAGCAGGAGCAGCCAGCCGGCCTGCTGGCCAAACCGGGGGTTCACCGAATGCACGGTGACCAGGTCCCACAGCACCCAGGTCGACAGCAAGGCCAGCGACAGGCTGATCACCAGGTTCCAGATGCCTTCGAACACCGCCGTGCCCACCGCCACCCCGACCGGAATCCCGGTGGACTTGGCCAGCACGCCGCGCCCCAGAAACTGGCCGACGTTGCCCGGCAGGTACTTGCCCAGCTGCGAAATGAAGAACACCTGCACCGCCAGCCGCATGGGAACCCGGTAGCCCTGGTCGGACATCAGCAGGCGCCAGACGTGGGTGCCCAGAAAGTGCGTCACCACCACCGCCACCGTGCTCAGCACGGTCACGGCCAGGGTCTGGACGTTGAACGCGATGGGCGGCAGGTTCGCGACATGGGTCTTGATGGCCAGCACGAAATACACGCACGAGGCCAGCACGGCCGCGTACATGAGTGCCTTGAACAGTGTTTTTGCGTGCTTCATTCGCGGGGTTTCGGTCAGATGATCGGGAAACGGGAGCCCACCGGGCGCGGATCGCGTGCCGGGGTGCCGGGCGCCAGCCAGACGCAAGGGCCTCTGCGCCGCCGGCCTGCCGATGGTAAGCGACCGGTCACCGCCGCCTGGCACGCCCGATCCGCCATGGCCCCAAAAGACAAGAGGCACCGAAGTGCCTCTGGATCATCCGTTGCCGACCAGCGTCACACCAGCAGGGCGTTGACGCGCTTGACGTAGGCGGCCGGGTCGTCCGGCAGGCCGCCTTCGGCCAGCAGCGCCTGGTCAAACAGGATGTGCGCCAGGTCGTCGAAATGCGCGCTGCCGTCCAGCTTCTTCACCAGCGGGTGCTCGGCGTTCACCTCCAGGATGGGCTTGCTGGCGGGCGCCTGCTGGCCGGCGGCCTTGAGCATGCGGGCGAGCTGGTTGGAGAGGTCGCCCTCGCCCACCACCAGACAGGCCGCCGAATCCACCAGACGGGTGGTCACGCGCACGTCCTGCGCCTTGTCCTTGAGCGCTTCCTTGAGCTTGTCCAGCACCGGCTTGAAGCTCTCGGCCGCGGCCTCGGCGGCTTTCTTTTCTTCTTCGTCCTGCAAAGTGCCCAGATCGACCGCGCCCTTGGCCACGCTCTGCAGCGGCGTGCCGTCGAACTCGTGCAGGTGCGACACGGCCCACTCGTCCACGCGGTCGGCCATCAGCAGCACCTCGATGCCCTTCTTCTTGAACACCTCGAGCTGCGGGCTGTTCTTGGCGGCGGCGAGGCTGTCGGCGGTGATGTAGTAGATGGCGGCCTGGCCTTCTTTCATGCGCGCCTTGTAGTCCGCCAGGCTCACGCTCACCATGTCGGTGGTGGTCGAGGCAAAGCGCAGCAGCTTGGCGATCTTCTCGCGGTTGGCAAAGTCTTCGCCCAGGCCTTCCTTCAGCACCGAGCCGAACTCGGCGTAGAAGGCCGAGTACTTGCCCACGTCCTTCTCGGCCGCGGCCTTGTCCTCGGCGCTGACCACGTCGGTCACACCGTCCACGCCCTCCTCGGCCTTGGGCGCCACGTCCTTCTTCGCCAGGTCTTCCAGCATGGCCAGCACGCGGCGGGTGTTGCCTTCGCGGATCGCCTTGACGTCGCGGCTTTCCTGCAGCAGTTCGCGGCTCACGTTGAGCGGCAGGTCGGCCGAATCGACCACGCCCTTGACCCAGCGCAGGAACGAAGGCATCAGCGCCTCGGCCTCGTCCATGATGAAGACGCGTTTGACGTAGAGCTTGATGCCGGCCTTGCGGTCGCGGTTCCACAGGTCCATCGGCGCCTTGGCCGGGATGTAGAGCAGCTGCGTGTATTCGGTGCTGCCTTCCACCCGGTTGTGGCTCCAGGCCAGCGGCGCCTCCTGGTCGTAGCTGAGGTTCTTGTAGAACTCGGCGTACTGCTCGTCGGAGATCTCCTTCTTGCTGCGGGCCCACAGTGCGTTGGCCGAGTTCACCGCCTCCCACGCGTCCTGCTGCACGTACTCGCTCTTCTCGGCGTCCCACTCTTCCTTCTGCATCAGGATCGGCAGGCTGATGTGGTCGGAGTACTTGGTGATCAGCGACTTGAGCTTCCAGTGGCTCAGGAACTCGGTCTTGTCCTCGCGCACATGCAGGGTGATGGTGGTGCCGCGCGCGGCGCGTTCGATGGCCTCCACCTCGAAGTCGCCGGTTCCACCGCTGGTCCAGCGCACGCCCTCGGCCGCCGGCAGGCCAGCGCGACGCGATTCGACCGTGATTTTGTCGGCCACGATGAAGCCCGAGTAGAAGCCCACGCCGAACTGGCCGATCAGCTGAGCGTCTTTCTTCTGGTCACCGCTCAGGTGGCTCATGAAGTCCTTGGTGCCGCTCTTGGCGATGGTGCCCAGGTGCTCCACCGCTTCGGCCTGGCTCATGCCGATGCCGTTGTCGGTGATGGTGATGGTCTTGGCGTCCTTGTCGAAGGCCACGCGCACGTCGAGGTTGGGCGCATCCTCAAACAGCGCGGCATTGTTCAGGCCTTCAAAACGCAGCTTGTCGCAGGCGTCCGACGCGTTGGACACCAGCTCGCGCAGGAAGATCTCGGGGTTGGAATACAGCGAATGGGTGACGAGGTGCAGCAGTTGCGCCACCTCGGCCTGAAACGACAGGGTTTGTTTGCTCATGATGTGAATTGGCTGGAAAACGACCGACCGGGGGACACCGGATCGAATAGCGCATCGCGCGGACCGGCATTCTGGCACTGGCACGCAGGGTGGATTCAACCGGCCGTCGCAACACCGGGGTGTTCAGCGGATTTTAGGTAGTCATTCCGCGCTTCAGCCGGTGTCTTCCAACCCAACGTCTTGCGCCCCCTGTTATTCAAGGTCGGTGCCGTTGGGGAAGTATTGGCGCAGCAGCCCATTCGTGTTCTCGCTCGTACAGCGCTGCCATGGACTGCGAGGATCGGCAAAGAGGACCTTGACCCCGGACTCGATGGTGAACCGTGCATGGCCGAACAGCTCCTTGCCACGACCCCAAGTCAATGACTGCCATAGCTGGGTAGGTAGCTTCATCGCTGTTTTCTTGAGTGCGTTGGCCATGGTGATGGCTCCGTAACCCGCCAGGGCAGGACCGTTCTTCGTTCGGGGAGTGCCACGGCGCAGGCCCTGCAAACCCAGGCGCCACATTGGCCGCTCGACCGTGCAGCGGGCAATGGCAAGGCCTTCGCGGTTGAGCTGCTTCCAGAACTTGTCGGCGCTGGAGTGGGCGACACCTGCCGAATTCGCGCGCTGTTGCTGCCTGCAGGCAGCAACAGCGATATCAGAGGAGCCGGCAGTTTCTACTTCAGGGCGGTACTGAATCGGGTATAGGTTCACACTGGCCCGCGCATTGCGGGCCTCGCCCTTGTTTAACCCTGCATGCAGCTAGTTAGCCATTTCCTTCTCGCTGTCGGCCCCGAGCTCGCCCAATACTGAGCGCGCCGGACGCGGTGCACCGAGATGCAGGTAACGCAGTTCATCCATAAGGGCGCTCCATAGCGATGGGCCGCCCTTTTCCAGCCGCTGCGAGCGCAAAGACGCCTCCTTGCTCGGATGCGTATGCCGAATGCCCCACGCAGCCACATGGGCCAGCAGAGGTACAAGCTGTATGGCCGCTTCCGTGAGGCTGTAGATCCCCTTCTGCTGATGATTCGGATCCGGACTTCGTGTCAGCAGGCCAGAGGCGATCAAGTGCTTGAGCCGGCTTGCGAGGATGTTCGAGGCGATGCCTTCCTCGTTTTGCTCCAGCAGGGCGCCATAGCTGCGCCTGTTCTCGAACATGACATCGCGGATAACGATCAGGCTCCAGCGGTCGCCGATCTGCTCAAGCGTCAGGTTGATCGGGCAGCCCGATCGTCTTGTTTGCGGCACAGCCACTCTCCTTGAATTTCTACTTGCATTATGCAAGATGTTCGAATATCATTCGACCACTTGCATAATGCAATCACAAAAGAGGTCTTGGCAAATCGACAGAGGAATCGAACATGCGCGCGGCTTTCATCTCTGGTTACAGCGGCGACTCGGTCGTGCGGGCGACCAAAGAGATGGCAACAACGACATGGCACGACGCGCTGGCGGTCCGCTGAAGATCATTGCGTACGTACCCCACCACATCCAACGGATAGGAAACACTATGAAACTCTCCAATTTCACTTCGCGCACCGTGCTCGCGGTATCGTTGGCATTCGCCAGCACCTTCGTTGCTGTCGCACCGGCCCAAGCTGAAGCGCCGATGCAGCACAAGCAGGTTGCGGGCTTCTATCGCACGATGATTGGCGACTATGAAGTCACCGCGCTCCTTGACGGCGGCGGCGCCATCGACTCCAGCCTCCTGCATGGCGATCCAGCGCTCATCCAGTCCCTTCTGGCGCGCTCCTTCCAGAACGATCCCAAGAATGTCCCGGCCACCGTCCAAGGCTACCTCGTCAACACCGGCTCCAAGCTCGTTCTCATCGATACGGGTGCAGGCGGCCACTGGGGTGGCCCCACGCTGGGCAAGCTCGTGCAGAACTTGAAGGCCTCCGGCTACAAGCCGGAGCAGGTTGATCAGGTGTTGCTGACACATCTTCACTCTGACCATGTTGGTGGGATCTACAAGAACGGGAAACGCGTCTTCCCGAACGCGACCGTGGTGATGAAGAAGGCCGACGCCGACTTCTGGCTGTCGAAGGACATCGCCGCCAAGGCCCCGGAAGAAGCAAAAATCTTCTTCAAGATGGCACAGGATGGCGCCGCGCCTTACATCGCTGCCGGCAAATGGAAGCCGTTCGAAGGCATGAGCGAAATCGTCCCCGGCATTGCTCCCTATGCCATTCCCGGCCATACGCCCGGTCACACCGGCTACATGATTTCCTCCAAGGGTCAGTCGCTGCTGGCCTGGGGCGACGTCACTCACGTCATCGCCGTCCAGATGCCGCACCCGGAAATCGGCATCGCCTTCGACTCAGACGGCGAGATGGCCATCAAGACGCGTGAAGACCTTCTGGTGAAGCTCGCTGCGGACAAGACGATGATCGCCGCCGCCCACATGCCGTTCCCTGGCCTGGGCCGTGTTCGCAAGGCCGACGCCGGCACTGGGTACGACTGGGTGCCAGCGACCTTCGTCAACCTGAAGTGAGCTGAAGCATCACTTGCGCGGTAGCGACTACCGCGCACATCCGACAAAGCGCAGCAGCGCTTTTCAGTCCGCGCCAACGGGCGCACCCCTCTGCGAAGACGCAGACACGAGCTGGGAGATAACAATGACTACTGGCACCAACCCACCGGGAACGGCATGGATGCAAATCGTCAAGAAGAAGGGAACGAGCGACTTTGCGGCGGCGTTCACCGCTGACGTCAGCCTTCAGACCTCAGCCCTCAGCAAGGCCGTGATCGGCCCGACACTCATCGGGGCGTTCTTTGCCGCGACGAGCACGATGTACGAAGACTTCGTGTTCACTGCGGAGACTGTTGACGGTGCGAAGACGTACCTTGAGTGGGGTGGCGTCCACGGTGGCAAGCCGATCGCCGGCGTCACCATCCTCACTCGGAATGAGTCTGGCCTCATCAACAACATCAAGCTCTTCCAAAGCCCGTTTCCCGTCGTTCGTGAGTTCTCATCGGGCCTCAAGGAGCGGCTCGCAGGAACACTCGGTCAGGACTTCTTTGGCTAAGCCGGGAAAACAGCAGGATATTCCGGAGCAACGTGACCGATTTGCGGGGTGACCGGAATGAGCGCTCACGATGCCGGAACGATGCCGTGTGCCACCTTGGCGGTGTTGCGCAAATTCATCCACCCGATGTGGGTAGCCTCGCGGGCTTTGCCTGGAATGGGCTGCTGCCGGTTCCGTTGACACCGACCTAAGCTTCTTGAGCTTGCTCGAACTGCACGGGACTGAGATAGCTGAGCGTCGAATGCGCGCGCATTGGGTTGTAGAAGCACTCGATGTCGTCGAACACGTCTGAGTCGGTACACCTTCCTGGCCGTGTGTTCGGTCTTGAGCGAACTGAAGAAGCTCCCCATTGCCGAGTTGTCCCAACCCTCGCCAGTCCTGCTCATGCTGCATGTGATGCCTTGTTCGTCCAGCAGCTTCTGGAGGTGCTCGCTGGTGTACTGACCCGGACATTCTGAAATCTCCGGGGTGGCCGGCGCGGTTTCAAGAGGCCGCCAACAGACCGGGCAGCCGTTGCCCGAGCAGGTCCAGCACCACCCGGGTCTTCAGGGGCAGGCGCCGGCTGTGCGGCCACAGCAGGTGCATGGGGAAGCCGAACGGCACCGGCTCGTCGAACACCGGCACCAACTCCCCGGCGGCCACGGCCGGCGCCACCAGCCACTTCGGCAGCCGCACCAGGCCCAGCCCGGCTACGGCCGCGGCGCTCATGGCTTCGATGCTGTCAAACACCAGCGCCGGCGCGGGAATGGGCAGGGTGTCTTCGGGCCGCTCGCCCTGACCGAACCGCCACAGGCCGGAGGCCCCGGCACGGCCATAGACGATGAAGCGGTGCGCCGCCTGGTGGGCGCGCAGGTCGGCCAGGCCAGTGGGCCGGCCCCGGGCCGCCAGGTAGGCCGGCGCGGCGTACAGCCCCATCCACTGGTGGCCCACCGGGCGCGCCGACAGCACCGCGCTGTCGGGCAGCGCGCCGCTGCGCAGCGCCACGTCCACCCCGTCTTCCACCAGATCGACGCGCCGGTCGTTCAGCGACACCTCCAGCACCAGCTCGGGGTGCTGCTGCGCCAGCTCCAGCAGCAAAGGCACCACGCAGCGGCGCCCCACCACGTCGGGCAGGGACACGCGCACCCGCCCGGTGGGCACCAGCCGGCCCGCGTCGATCTCCTGCCGCGCGGCCTCCAGTTCCTGCAGCGCGCGGCGGCAGCGTTCGTAGCAGGCGGCGCCTTCGTCGGTCAGGCTCTGGCTGCGCGTGGTGCGGTGGAACAGCCGCACGCCCAGGCGCGACTCCATCAACGCGATGCTCTTGGCCACCGCCGAACGCGTGATGTGCAGGCGCTGCGCCGCCTGGGCAAAGCTGCCGGCCTCCACCGCCGCCACGAACTCCTCCACCCCCCGAAAACGCTCGCTCATTGACGACTCCAGATCACCAGTATGTTGAAAATTATCCACCACACGATCAACCAAGGAACCAATAGCATCGGTCGCTCTCTCCAACCCTCCCTCCGAAATCACAGCCATGACCGATGCACCCCCCACCCTTTCCCGCTGGCAACTCGGCGCCTACGGCCGCCAGCACCTCAGCTGCGTCGAAGCGCCCATGCCCACCCCCGGGCCGGGCCAGATCCTGGTGCGGGTGGCCGCCGCGTCGCTCAACTACCGCGATCTGCTGATGATCGACAACGGCATGGGCACGCCCTTCACCGCCCCCTGGACACCGGGCTCCGACATGGCCGGCCGCGTGCTGGCCGTGGGCGACGGCGTCACGCGCTGGCAAGCGGGCGACGAAGTGATCAGCACTTTTTATGCGGGCTGGCTCGACGGCAGGCCCACGCCCGAGGTCTTCCCGCTGGGCGGCCCCGGCCCGGGCATGCTGGCCACGCACGTGCTGCTCGACGCCCAATGGGTCGCGGCCGCGCCCGCCACCCTGAGCCCCGCCCAGGCCAGCACCCTGCCCTGCGCGGCGCTGACGGCCTGGTTTGCGCTGATCGAACAGGGCGCACTGCGCGCTGGCCAGACCGTGCTGATCCACGGCACCGGCGGTGTCGCGCTGTTCGGCCTGCAACTGGCGCGACTGCACGGGGCGCGCACGGTGGTGGTCTCGGGCGACCCGGCCAAGCGCGCGCAGGTGCTGGCGATGGGCGCCACGCACGCGCTGGCGCGCGATGCCGACTGGGTGGCCGAGCTGCACGCGCTGACCCAGGGCCACGGCGCCGACCACGTGCTGGAGCTGGTGGGCGGTGCCAACATGGAACGCTCGCTGCAGGCCCTGGCGCCGGGCGGGCGGCTGTCGGTCATCGGCGTGCTCGACGGCGACCGGATCTCCACATCGGCCTACCCCGTCATCCGCCAGAAGGCCGTGCTGCAGGGCATCGGCGTGGGGCACCGCCGGGCCCTGGAAGACCTGGTGCGCGCCATCGACGTGAACAGGCTCACGCCCACCATCGCCGCCAGCTACGTGGCCAGCGATCTGCCCGCCGCGCTGGACCACCTGGCCCGTGGCGCCTTCGGCAAGGTGGTGGTCACGTTCTGAGGCGGCGGGCTCGGGCGCCGGGCTTTTCAGCCCGCCCCCACCCGGCCAGCGCTCAGAGGCTGAGGAGTTTTCGCTTTTCTAGCGCCAGCGCATACAGGTCTTGTCCGCCACTGCGTCGATCTGCCGGCGCCCGGGGGCCGAGCCGCGCGCCTAACAGTTGCTGATCCCGTTGCACTGACGTTTGACGACTCTGGTCCATGCACACACCAAAGCCAGTCCCGTGCCAACTTCGCCGGGAAAAACTCTCAGCCTACGGCAGATTGTTCCCCGGCCGTGCCTGGCCGGGTCCAAGGGGATTGAAATTCCGATGCGCAGCAAGCCCGTGGTTCAGGTCAACAACGAATGGATCGGTGCGGCGCGGCAGCCCATGCTTTGCCAACAGAGTGTCAACGGGAGACCGCCGGCCTGCGCAAGGCGTCCGACTGCAGGCCATACGCCACCGCCAACATCCGCTCAAACGCAGCCCGGCGGCTGGCGGCCAGGGGGCGTAGCACCCCCTTGTCTTGCAGCACCGTGATCAGCTTGGTCGGCGCCTGCAGCTTGTCGCCCACGATCTCCACATGGCCGGCCTGCACCTGCACGCGGTCCACTGCGGCGCCGGTTTCGACCCGTGCATTGCGTTGCTCGGTCAACGAAAAAATATCATCGCTTTCCAGGCAACGGCCGTCGGCTTCTCGGCGGCAAGTGCCCTCTTCATCGGTGTCTATCTTCAGGTAGTTGACCCCCGCCAGCAGCTGGCCGGGCTCGGTGATGAAGTCTGACGAAAACGTGATGTCTTTCCACTTTGGGCCGGTGAAGATGTGGCAGCTTAGCGGCAACAGGCCCAGCGTCAGAGGGTAGAGCCAGTTCTTGCCACAGGTGCTGGCCGCGTCGATGCCGGAGAACGGACCGGAGATGGTCACCAGCCGCCAGTTCACAGCCTGGGGGGCTGGCAATGACGGTGCCGGCTCCAGTGCATCGGTCAGCGCTCTGCGCGCGATCAGTGCGCCCTGGCTGTGACCGACGATGGTGACGGGTGGGCCGCCAGACAGCGCGGCGAGTTGCGTGGCGGCGCTGCGCAGGGCACCCGCGCTGTCGTCGAGCGCCGCGCGGTCGTCGTAGGTGAAGCAGGCCGATTGCTGGCCCTGGAAGGCCAGCACCTGTGCCAGCGCGCGGAACTGGCCCGAAGATCCGAAACAGCCGTGGACCAGCACGGTGACCGGCTCGCCCGCTTTCAGGTGCAGGCGGCGGTCCGGGTTGTCGGTGCAGGGGCCCAGGCCGGCAATGCTGAGCGTGACGTCGGGCGGCGGTAGGCGACCCGGTTCCAGGTCACGCGCGACGAGGGGGTCGTAAGACGCACAGCCGACCAACAGGCAGGCAGACATCAACAGCAGGGCGACCTTGATCATGTCTGGGGAGGATAGTTCAGAAACTTGGCCAACTCCAGGCGTTCATACGGCACCTGGGCACGCGAGTGGGAAATGTTGTCACGCCCCGACGAGGACGAGCCCAGCGGCCGATCTTTCAACACGTGACAAACCCACCTGCAATCGACTGGCCTGCTGCACGCGGGCCGGCCTGCCGTTGCCGCATCGATCTCGGTGCAGGGCCGCACCAAATCCTCGAACAGTTGCTGATCCCGTTGCACTGACATTTGATGACTCTGGTCCATGCACACACCAAAGCCAGTCCCGTGCCAACTTCGCCGGGAAAAACTCAGCCTCTCAGGCCGTGGGTACCAGCCAGTGCAGGAGCTGCTGCGCCACCGCCGGGCTGGAAAGCAGATCCAGGTGGCCGGTGCGGTAGACGATGCGCTGGCTGTCCTTCGCAAACACCAGCCGGCGCGCCGGATCGTCGTGCTGGCCCAGCGCGCTGCGCAAGGGCACCAGCCCGTCGCCGGTCAGCCGGTCCGCGAGCAGCCCACGCTGGCCGGCCAGGGTCGCCGCGACGGCGAAGCAGGCCACGCCTTCGGGCAGTGGCAACACAAGGCGGTGGTCCTCCGGCGAAGCAAAGCGGTCGCGCCCCTGCCAGTCGGCGTCCTGCACGTGGCCGTGCCGCAGATCGGTAATGCCGGCGCTGCGCAATTTGCCCAGCCGGGCAAAGGGCGCGGTGAACGGCGTGGCGGCCAGCAGCAGGTCCACCCCATGGCCCGCGCGCTCCAGCGGCGCGCCGTGGTGCGGCGTGCCCAGGAACACCAGCTCACGCAACAGCCCCGGCCAGTGCAGGCCCGCCCTGCGCGCCACCTGCACCGCGGACCGCGCCACCAGCCCCCCCATGCTGTGGCCCAGGAGGGTGATGCGCTGCAGCGGCACCGGCCAGGCCGCCACCAGTTGCTCCAGCATCAGCGCCAGTTCGCGCCCGTTGACCGAGGTGTGCAGACCGCTGTTGTAGCGCAGGTAAACCGGGGTGCAGCCCAGCGCCTGAGCCAGATGTTCACCGTGGTCGTGCCCGGCGCGGCGCCACTGCGTGTCGTTCATGCACAGGCCGTGGATCAGCAGCACGAGGTGCGGGCTCGCGTGGGTGCCGAGCTGCGCCGCCAGCACCGCCGACGGGTCCAGCGCCAGCGTCTCGCCGCCCCGGCGCAGCGCCATGGGCCAGGCCAGCGGGTTGTGCGCGGCCTGCAACCTGTCGCCCAGCACCCCATTCAACGCCGCCAGCACCGCCTCGCGCTGGGGCGAGGCCTCGGGGTGCGTGGCCGGGTCGTCCAGCAGCGGCAGCAGCGCGCCCAACAACGCGTCGGTGGCGTGGCCCACCAACCGCGTCGCACCGCGCACGCCCTGGTACACGCGCCCGGTCACCCCCCCGGTCTGCTCTGGCTCCGCCCCGCTGGCCAAGCCCAGGCGATGGCGCACCGACTGGTGCACCCCCTCGGCCATGTTGATCACACCCTGCGCCGCCTGCGCGGCCAGCTGCACCGCGGCCTTCAGGTCGGACGGGCGGATGTGGCGCAGCACGGCGCGTTTGGGGGTGTCGGGTGGGGTGAGAGCGGTCATCTGGTCTCGCTTTCGACGGGTGCCATCAGGCCCTCGCGCGTGGGACAGGGTTGTGACACCGCCGCCTTGCTCGGCGCGATCGGTGCGGCCGCCATCGGTTTTTCCCGCGGGAGCGAGAAGAAGAAGGTCGCGCCGACGTCCACCTTGCCTTCGGCCCAGGTCGTGCCGCCGTTCCGGGAAACGACGCGGTGCACGTTGGCCAGGCCGATCCCCGTGCCTTCGAATTCCTTGAAGCTGTGCAGGCGTTCGAAGACGCCGAACAGTTTGTTGGCGTACCGCATGTCGAAGCCGACGCCGTTGTCGCGCACAAAGACGACCGTTTCGTTCTCGTGGCCGGACTGGTCGGGCAGACAACCGATCTCGATGGCCGTCTGCTCGCGCGTCTGGGTGAATTTCAGGGCGTTTGAAATCAGATTGGCCAGCACGACCCGCAGCATGGCGCGGTCGCCGACGACCACCGGCAGCTCCCCGATGCGCCAGTGGATGGTCCGGTCCTTGGCCTCCGGCTCGAACTCGTGGATGACGTCCTTCACCAGGGCACCCAGATCGACCGGCCCTTTGGTCATTTCCTGGCGGCCCATGCGCGAGAAGGACAGCAGGTCGTCGATCAACGTCCCCATGCGTTTGACCGCCCGGGAGATGGTGTCCATGTAGTGCTGGCTCTGCGCATCGAGTGTGGCGGCCAACTCCTCCTTGAGCAGGCCGAGAAATCCGTCGATGTGCCGCAGCGGCGAGCGCAGATCGTGCGAAACGGAGTAGGCGAAGGCTTCCAGCTCCTTGTTGGCCTCGGTCAGCTGGGCGGTGCGTTCGGCGACGCGCTGTTCAAGTTCCAGGTTGAGCTGGTGGATTTCTGCTTCCACCTGTTTGCGCTCGGTGAGGTCGTAGATCAAACCCACGAATCCGGTGATGCCGCCGCCCTCGTCCCGCAAGGCGGTGACGGACAGATTCGCCGGTACGCGGGCCCCGTCCTTGCGGGTGACGGTCCATTCCCTTTCCTCGGGCAGGCCGTGGCGCGGGCGGGCCGCGAACGCCTCGAATCCCGGCGCGATCGTCTCGCCCAGATCCGAGGACAGGTACCGGGCATGCTGCGCCACCTCTTGGGGGTCGTGCCAAAGCGCGGGCGTGTGCTTTCCGGCGACCTCGTCGGCGGTGTAACCCAGCAGGCGCTCGGCGGCCGGGTTGAAGCTAGTGACGGTTCCCTCGGGCGTGACCGAGATGATGCCGTAGGCCGCGTTGGCCAGAATCGCGCGCTGGAAGGCCGCCAGCCGGCGCAGGTCGTCTTCCCGCTGCTGGATGCCATCGAGCATGGCGTTGTAGCTCTGGCCGAGCCGGGCCAGCTCGTCGGCACCGGAGACCGGGATGCGGTGCGTGTAGTCCGCCCCGGCGCGAACCCGTTCGGTCGCTTCGGTCAGCGAAGCGATGGGCCGCACAATCGTTCGGCGCAGCACCGCCATCTGGACCAGCGTGGCGGCCAGCAGCACGAGCATGCCGGCGCCAAAGATCCACATGGCCTGATGCGTCTGCTCGCTGAGTTGCTCCAGCCCCATGCTGATGCGCAGGCGCCCTCCTTTCGGCAGACCTTGCAGCAGTTGCGCGGCATCGGAGCCGAGGTAGATGCCGTCCGGCTTGTCTGGCAGCGACCGCAGCATGGCGTCCGGCGTGCTGCTGAAGCCGGCCAGGCGACGCCCGTCGTCCAGGACGATTTCCGCCTCCCGGATCTGTGGGTTCGTTCGCAGGGTGTCGAGAATCTCCTGCGCCCGAACGGGGTCGGCGAAGGCCACGGCCGCGTCGGTGCCGACGGCGACCATTTGCGCATAGGGCTCCATGATCTGCCGGGCGCGAGACTCCAGGGTCAGGGCCTGGTAGAGCAGCAACCCGGCGCCCGCCGCGACGAACGCCAACAGGGCCGTCCCCCAGAGGACCAGCGTGAGCCGCTTGTGGATGCTCAGGTGGCCGAACATGGGCTACCTCATCCGCCGGACCACGCCGTTGTCGAGCACCTCGCTGGAGACCTCCAGCATGCGGGTCTGGATGGTCAGCGCCGCGATCCGGGCCTGGTCCAGGTTGATGCTCAGGCGCACCCGGTCATCGACCTCAAAACGGATGGTTCCCCCTTCGCGCAGGAATTCCGGCGCGTCGCCGACGGTCAGCACCGGCTTGTTCTTCAACTTGTCGAGCACGGCACGGCGCCGGGTGTCGTCTTTGTAGGCGAGAAAAACCATCTGGCACGACGGCAATTGGTCCAGCGTCTCGGCGCGGAAGACCTCGAATGAGCGCCCCTGCTCCGTGCGCCCCTTCAAGCTCGTTTCCAGAATGTCGCCAAAAGGATCCGGCCCCAGGACGCAGATGTGCCAGGGCGTGCTGCTGTTGGGAAACGCATCGGCCGGCCAACCAACGTAGTGGGCGAAATTGCGCAGGAAGGCGGCCTTGACCCGGTTCGGGTTGGCCAGCGCCAGTTCCTGGCTGGCGACCAGACCCGGCAGATGCAGCATCCACAGCAGTGCGATGACCCACAGTTTGAGAACGGTTCTCATGGATTTGGTCGGCATCAGAACCTGGCCACGTAGGTAAGCTGGAACTCCCGAGGGCGTCCGCGCGTGCTCTGCGAAGGCCGGTACTTTTCGTTGGTGAGGTTTTTGCCCATGAGATCAATGCTCATCCGCCGGCCGTTGGATTGCCACCCATAACCGATGCCGGCGTTGACGAGCGTGTAGGTCTGGCGTGCCGACGCCGGCCCGTCGGGCAGGATGGTCTGGTCGCGCACGAAGTTGGCGCCGCCGACGACGTAGAGCCCCTGCAGTCCGCTCTGTGTGAAGTTGTAGCGCGTCCAGAGGTTGGCGAGGTGGGGCGCGCTCATCTGCAAGGGCGCGTTGTGGAAGCGCAGCACGTTCTTGTAGTTCGCCAGCCCGGAGGCGTCGAGCGTCGCCGGGTCCTGGGCGAGGATGGCGGCGTCGTGGCCGCTGAACTCGGTGATGCGGGCGTTCATGCGGCTGTAGGAAACATACAGCTGCCAGTTGTCGGTCAGCGCGGCCGTCGTGTCCAGCTCGAAACCGCGCGAACGCTGTTCGCCGCTTTGCACGTTGTAGATGGCCACGTTGCCTTGTGCATCCGTGACGGCCAGATCGTTGACGATGTTCTTGTTGCGGATGTCGAAGAACGTGAGCGTGCCGGAGAGTCGGCCGTCCAACAGGTCGGCCTTGAGACCGATGTCGTGGCCGCGCCCCCGGGTGGGTTCGGCCGCTCGACTCGTTCCGTCGGGGTTGCGGAGGATTTGCGTGCCGGGAACGAAGGACTCGGCGTAGGAGGCGAATGCGGAGAGCCCGGGGGTGAACTTGTACAGCACGCCGTACTGGGGCGTGACCGCGCTGGCGGTGATCTTGGCCTGGGACAGACCGGTCAGGTGGTTGACCAGCTGGCTTTCCGTCGCGGTCTTGCGCCAGCCCGCGAGCACGAGCAAGCGGTCGCCGAAGAAGCCGAAGGTCGAACCGCCATGGACCGACTTGTCGACATAGTCGGTGGTCGTGTCGGTCGCGTTTGCCGTCAGCGCGGAGAGTGGAATCGCGCCATCGCGGTTCCAGGTGGCGGGGTTGCTCAAGTCCCAGAGCGGCAGCGGCGACGCGGTGGGATCGCTGCCGAGCGCCGGGTCGTTGGGCGCCTGCGCGGCCCGGTTGTCGAAACGGCGGCGGCTGTACTGCGTGCCGACCAGCAGGCGCAGGCTGGTGTCGCCGAAGGTGTATTTGCCGACGGCCTGGGCCTCGTAGGTGTCGTCGAGGTTGGTGTACGTCTGGAACCTGACGCGGCGACCCTGCATGAGGGTGGCGTTGTTGGCCATGCCGAGGTTGCCGGAGAACAGCGCGTCAACCTCGTAGGACTGGCGGGCGTAGCCCGCGCGCAGGTTCCAGTGATCGTTGGCCTTGACATCGATCCATGTGCTCAGGCCGTTGGTTTCGCTGCGGCGATGGTCCGCGTTGGACATGCTGTTCCAGTTGTCCGGCAGGCCGGGCACGTCGACGCCGGAACGGTTGGGGTCGGAGGCGGTCGGCACGATGCCGGCCTGGGTGTTGTAGCCGGGCTTCTGCATGACCTGCGGACTCTCGACCTTGAGGAAGTGCTCGTACTTGACCGATACACTGACGCGGTCGTTGGGCTGCCAGAGCAGGGAGGGCGAGATGTTCCGGGAATGGGCGTCGTAGGGCTTCCAGTAGTGCATGTCCTGGTCGTGGGAAGCCGCGATCCGGTAGAAAAGCGTTTTCGACGCCGGCCCGGTCACGTCGGCATCGAATCGGTACTGGCCATAGGAGCCGTAGCGCGCATCGGCGGTGGCGGCGAACGTCGGCTGCGGGGTCTTGGTGATGACGTTGACGATGCCGCCGGGAGCCACTTGCCCGTAGAGAAACGAGGATGGGCCCTTGACCACTTCCACGCGCGAGATGTTGGTGAAGTCGAAGATCGAAGGACCGTGGAAGCCGTCGCGCAACACCTGAACGTTGCCGGGCGTGGCACTGACGGCGAAGCCGCGGATGGCGAGGTTGGCGTTGCCCTCGTTGAAGTCGTTGCTGCGGTACGTCACGCCCGGCGAATAGCGCGCGATGTCGAAGAGGTTTTGCGGATTCTGGTCCTGAATGAAGGACTCGGTGAACGCCTGGATGGCGAACGGCAGGTCCCGGATCGGCGCGTCGAAACGCGAACCGGACACCGAATTCGAGGCCCGGTAGCCTTGGTCCAGATGCGTGGAAACCTCGAAGGGTGAAACCCTGACGTTGACCAGCTCCCCGATGTCCATGCCGGCCACGTCCATCGCCGGGCTCCCCGCCGATGCGAGCCGGACGGCGCTGGTCGCCATGGCATCTGGCAGCGGCCACAGCAACAAGCCCGGCGTCAAAACGACCGCAACCGCCGCGCGCGCACCACGTCTGGACACCCCCGGGCCGGACAAGCCGTCGGTACCACGCGCCAGGCGTTCGATCATTCGTTTGTCATTCTTGGCGAGGCCCTTCACGAGCAGGAGTGCCTTCATCTCAAGCACGATCGGTCTCCTCGGTACGGTTGGGTCGGCATCCACCTGGAAAAAGCTCGGGTCCTCACCTGGGCGGCGCTGATGCACACCGTTTCATTTTTTTACAGTCGCAGTATCCTCCTGCCAGCCTTGTTACACAATGCCGAAACTACAACTTATGGCTTCTGCGCATGCGTGAACCCAGGCCGCCGCACCGACTGGCCCACCCTATCGATGACGTTGAGCACGCCTAGCGTCGCCTGCAAGCCTATGGCGCGGAAACCCCGCTTCGCACCACCTCGCCAATAGAACGCGCGCCCGGCGCGTAAGCTGCCATGCCCGCTCCCGCAGCTGCCAGGAAAATCGCGGTGGCGAGGAAAGGAAGCACCGTGCGCCGCACAGCTGTGGGCAACCAGTGTTCTGAATCGTCCCCACGAACGTAGCGGTACAAGGCATACGACAGCGCACCGTCCACCAGTACCTCGGCCAGCAGCGTCGGCGCAATGTAGATCACGTACAGCGAGGCGAAGGCCAGCCCCACCGCCATCACAACCGCCAGCAGCGGAATCGCCAGCTCGTCGGCTTCCGCGATGGCCCCAGCCGCATCGCCCATCTCCGACCCCAGACCTGGGCCGTCGTCCACCGAGGAGCCGGCTCCATCAAAGCTGGCATTCGCACCGCCACCGCCAAAATCGCCACCGCTTCCACTTCGGATCGGTGCGGCGGACTCCGCACCACTGCCGCATCCCGAGCCCGAACCAGACGGAGACGAAAAGTCCGGGACATCGACGTAGTCATCACGATTGGTCCTGAGCCACAACCAGATCAGGAACAGAAACATGACGTAGGCCGACAGTACCGCCGTCGGATATCGAATGGCCATGCTCTCCACGCCTTGACGCAACAGCAGGAAAGACGAGAGCAACCCGAAAGCACCTGTCAATGTCGCGATCAAGGTCATCTGCAAACGAGGGTAGGACTCAGCCTCCAGTTTGCGTTGGGCTTGCTGGATGGCGTGGGAGCGGACAAAGATGCGGTGGCGTGGTGGCATTCTTTGGATGAACGATGAAGTCGCCGGTGGTCGTCAGATGAGTCAAGTACCTTGATCGAATCGGAGCCATTGTTTGAAAGCGATCAAAAACTCTCCCCCGCCCCCAGATACCGCCACTGCCCCACCGGCAGATTGCCCAGCACCACGTTGCCGATGCGGATGCGCTTCAAGCCCACCACGTGCAGACCCACCTGTTCGCACATGCGGCGGATCTGGCGCTTCTTGCCTTCCTTCAATATGAACCGCAATTGCTCGGGGTTCATCCAGTCGACCTGCGCAGGCTTCAATGGCTGCTCGTCCAGGCTCAGGCCGTGGCGCAGCAGGGCCAGCTTGTCGGCGGGGAAGACGGCCTGCACGTTCTGCGTGACCACGCCTGCGCCTTGCGGGCCGTTGGGTGCGTAGTGCACGCGCACCAGGTATTCCTTTTCGATGCCGCTGCTCTCGCCGATGAGCTGGCGCGCGATGCGGCCGTCTTGCGTGAGCACGAGCAGGCCGACGGAGTCGATGTCGAGCCGGCCGCAGGGCGCGAGGCCGCGGGTGTGTTCGGGGGCGAAACGGCGGCCATCGGCCGGGTGGCGGGCGTCGCCCCGCCACTGGCTGGGCGCGCCGATCAGCGTGGCGGCGGCTTCGTGGCCGTCTTCGGGCTGGCCGCTCACGTAACCCATGGGCTTGTGCAGCAGGATGGTGACCTGCCCGGCCTGCTGGTGGCGCGCCTGGGGCAGCACCTCCACCTGGGCGTCGGGCGCCACGGGCATGCCCATGACGGCGGGTTCGCCGTTGACCAGCACCCAGCCGCGCGCGATCCATTCGTCGGCCTCGCGGCGCGAACACAGGCCGAGGTCGGCCATGCGTTTGTTGAGGCGGATCTCGCCGCGCACGTTGCCGACGCGGGCGAGATCGGGCCGGTGGGGCTGCGGCAAGCGCGGTGCAGCGGACGGGCCGCGCTGCGGACGGTCTCCCGCCCCATGGGGTTGTGGGTCGCGCGGGTCGGTGCGGCGCGGGGCCGGGCGCTCGCTCCAGCCGCGGTCGTCGCCGCGCGGGCCGGCGGCTGGGCCGGAACGCGGGCGGTCGCCGGTGGGGCGCGGGCCAGCGGGCCGGTCGCTGCCCGGGCGGTCTGCGCCATAGCGCGGGCGCTCGTTGCGCTCGCTTTCGGTGCCGGCGCGCTTGGCGCCGAAGCCCGGCGAGGGCTCACGCGGCGGCTTGGGCGCGGAGGCGGAAACCGATTTGGCACGGGCCGGGCCGGGCGGGCGCACGGGCGCGCGGCGCGGCGCGAAGGGGTCGGCCGGGGTCTTCTTCGCAGCGCCCGGGTTGAGCTTGAGCGTGCTGGGCTTTTTGTCGGTGGTCATGGGGGGATCATCCCAGATTGACTCCGGTGTCCGCAGGCTCGGCGCCAGGCGGCGAGCCGAGCGCGAATGCGGGAATACCACGACTCCAATTGTCGTCAGAACGACAAAATAACGCCAATTAATACGGGATGATGCGGCCTCCCTGGGCCCCACGGCCTCCAGCCATCGAGGAGACAACATGCAACACCCCCCATCCCGCATCGCCCGGCGCCAGCTCCTGGCCGCCGCCGTCGGCCTGCCCTGGTTGGGCATCGGCCACGCCCAGGCACAGGAAGGCGCGCTCAGGATCGCGCAGTCCATCGCGCTCACCGGTCCGCTGGGCGATCTGGGCTCGGCCATGCACTTGGGCGCCAAGGCCGCGTTCGGGGCCCTCAATGCGCGCGGCGGCGTGCACGGCCGCGCCATCGAACTGGTCACGCAGGACGACGCCTACGACACGCCCAAGGCCCTGGCCAACGTGGATCGTTTCCTGGCCGAGCGCGACACCTTCGCCCTGTTCAACTGCATGGGCACGCCCATGATCGAGGCCATGCTGCCCAAGGTGATCGACAGCGGCATTCCCTTCTTCGCACCGTTCACGGGCGCGCAGCTCAGCCGCGTGAAAACCGCCCGCAACGTGTTCAACATCCGCGCCAGCTATGCCGACGAGACCGAGAAGCTGGTGCAGCACCTGTCCACCATCGGCATCCGGCGCCTGGGTGTCGTCTACCAGAACAATGCGTTCGGCAAAGAGGTGTTCAACGCCGCCAGGCAGTCCATGGGCCAGCTCCAGTTGCCCGAGGCCATTTCCGTCACGGTGGAGAACAACGCCTCGGACGCGGGCGCCGCCGCCGACAAGCTCGCGCAGGGCAACCTGGATGCCATCGTGATCGGCCTGGCGGGCAAGCCCACGCTGGAGTTCGTCAAGGCCTTCCGAGCGCTCCAGCGCGGCGTGACGCTGTATGCGCTGTCGGTGATGGGCTCATCCGCCACCGTGAAGGCGCTGGGCGCCGACGCCACGGGCATGGCGATCTCGCAGGTGGTGCCCCTGCCCACCAATGCGGTCATGCCGGTGGTGCGCGACTTCCAGGCCGACTGGAAAGCATCGGGCGCTTCGGCGGAGCCCTCGCACCTGGCGCTGGAGGGCTACATCAACGCCCGCGTGTTCGCCGAGGCCCTGGCGCGCGCCGGGCGCAACCCCACGCGCGCGGCCTTCATCGACGCGACCTGGAACCTCAAGAAGTGGGACCTGGGTGGCTTCGAGATCAACGCCAGCACGCCCGAACGCAACGCCTCGCGTTTCGTGGAACTGACACTGGTGGGGCGCAACGGGCGCTTCATCCGCTGATGAGGAAACACCCCGATGCGGGTGGCCCGCGGCGCCACGGAGAACCGAGGCACAGAGCCTCATAACTCGCCGCTGCGCAGCGCTGGCAGATCGAGCACGCGCAGGCCGCCGTATTCCACCCGTATCCAGCCTTTGTCCGACAGCGTGGACAGCGCCTCGTTCACCCGCTGGCGCGACAGCCCCACCAGGTAGGCCAGCTCCTGCTGGGTGATGCGCAGGATGTCGCCCACGTTGGGCGAAAGCAGCGGGTGGAACAGGGCGGCGAGGTTGCGCGCCACGCGCAGGTCGGGGTTGTTGATGCGGTCGATCTCGCGCGCGGCGATGAACTGACCCAGCCGTTCGTTGAGCTGGTGCATGACGAAGCGGTTGAAGCCGAGCGAGTGGTCGAGCAGCCAGTCGAAGGTGTCCACCGGCAGGCCGGCCACACGGCTCTTGCGCAGCGCCTGGATGTTGTAGCGGTAGTGCTCGTGCTTGAGCACGGTGCCTTCGCCGAACCAGCCGCCGGGCGCCACGCCGGTGAAGGTGATGACCGGCCCCATGGAGTCGTCGTTGCTCATCTTGAGCAGGCCATCGACCAGACCAAACCAGTAGGTGACGGGCCGCCCGATGCGGCAGATGTATTCGCCGGCCAGCACTTCGCTGACCACCAGCGCAGCACGCGCGCGCTCGCTCTCGCTCGCGGTGAGGCTGTGCAGCCAGGGGATTTCCGCCAGCTCCTGGGCGGTGGGTGGGCGGGCGCGTTCGCGCAACGCGGAGCCGGGGCGCAGGGGGGTCAGTGGAGCCATGGCAGGGATCCTGTCACTCGTGGTTTCAATGTCGGCGGTTTCACGTCAAAAGCACGGAAACGATCATGACGGCGCCAATGCCCGCATACAAGGCGCGGTACCGTATCTGCAGCCGGCGCACGCTCTCGAACGGCAGGCCCTCACGCATCGCCTGCAGCGTCCAATGGAAATGCAACGGGTAGAGCGCGGCGACGAAAAAGGCCAGCTCTTGCGGCACGGCTCCGCCCATGGCCAGCACGATCAACAGGGCGTCGGCGAACGTGAAGAGCACGAAACCGGCGATGAAGCTCCGCCTCTTGCCGAATGTCACGGCATTGGTTTGAATGCCGTTGGCCTGGTCGGCCTCGCAATCGCGAACCTCCTGTGTCAGGTGCCCCGCGCCGAAGATCACGGCAAAGAACAGCCCAATCTGCAAGCCATGGACGTCGGGACTTTGAAACACCGAATAGCCCAGCAAGAAGTGCAGCACCCCACTGACCAGATGCAGCAGTGAGCTGGCCAGCGGGACACCCTTCATGTACACATGCGGGACGGAGTAGAGGGCACTCGCGACGGCGATCATCAGACCGATGCCCAGCGTCGCCGGACCCAGCTGGCCGAAAGCCACCAGGCTCAGCAGCAGCAGGATCAGCAGCAAAGCCGCGATCTCTTGGCGCCGAACGCCGCGGTTCAGGAACACGCCGGCCGATCGGGCGGGATCACGGAGATCCTGGTGGATGCCGGCCCAATCGTTGAGCAAAAAGACGTGGGCCACCAGAAAGGCGTTTCCCACCGCCAGCAGCAACAGCGCCGCGGCGCTCTGCATCGTGAGGTGGTTCATCGCAAACACCGCGCCCAGCAGGGGCGTGCCCTGAAGAACCAGGACCTCGTCGAACCGGATGCACGACAACAGACGCAGCAGCCACCGGGCGCCTTTGGGACGATCCGTCATGGTGATTTCCGAAGGATTCGACCACCGTCGGCGACACGGTCTTTGTCGCTGTCGTTGTCGGGGGCCGCCAGAAGGCCGAGACGCACGCTGTCCAGATACAGCCTCAACCAGAGGGCATGGCCCACGTCTTCCGACCAATAGAACCTGCGCACCGAGGCCGTGAGATCGTTGTGGTACAGCAAGGGCGGGTTCTGCCTCACCGGCGCAAAGCCATCCCTCGACAGTGCTTGCAGCAGATGGACCACCTGCGCCGAGGTGGGCGCGTGGTCCCGGCCGCCCTCCAGCTGCTGCAGCATCTGGCTCGCAGCCAACCAGATCGCCTGTCCTTCCACGGTCGTTTGTGAACGCGATGGCGGCAGTGGCACCTCGCAGCCCGCGGCTTTCAGGTCGGCCTGGCGCATGACGGGCACCAGCGGCGCCCTGTCGTAGTAGACCCAGAGGCGGTCCTGGTCGATGGTTTGGCGAAGCGCCGTGCAGAGCGCACGGGCCGCCGGTGGGTCGGCCTGGGCCAGCCACATGAGCACATGCATCTGGATGCCCACGTCGGTGGGATTCGGGTTGGCACCGGGGTCGATGCATTGGTACTCACGCCGCTGCCCCAGCCAGGTCTTGTACAGGCCTTCGGCCGTGCGGTACCGCCGCAGCGTCTCCAAGGCCGGCGATCGCAACGCATCGGCACCGGGGGCGATCCGCCAGACCAGTGCGGTGTCGTCGGCATCGGGCGTGATCGTGCACAGCCCGTGCGCGGCCATGGCACGGGTGCCTGGCCGGCCGTGGTATCGAACGAGTCCGCCGGCTTCGATCTGGCTGCGCAGATGGGTGCGGGCCCGCTCCAGGCCTCCGCCAAGCCCCACGGGGTCACGCCTGGATCCCAGCAGGTCGACCATCATCGACGTGACGTAGGTGTTCATTTCCTCCGTCGGCTCGTCAAACTGCGCCTCGCTGGTGTGCGAGGTGAGCCAATAGCCATCGGCCTGCTGCCGGCGGTTGATCAGGCCCACCGCCTGGCGTGCGCTGCGGGCCAGGTCATCGCTCCCAGTGCTGCGGGCGTTTTCGCCGACCTGGCCCGGCGAATCGGGGCGAATGTCGTCCACCGCGGCCACGGGCACCGCTTCGATGCGAACCTCGTGAAGACCGACCACCAGGCCCCTGGGGTCGCCATTGGGCAGCGGACGGATCGTGGCGGCATCCACGGCAAAGAGGTCGATGAGGTTTCGCCCCGCATGGAGACGGGTGCGCAACACGATGGCCGCCTCGCCCTGGAAGCGGTGCTCGTCCCCAACGGGTATGCCGTCGTGGAGCACCATGACCCTCCTGCCGGGCGCGTCCAGCCCGGGGCCGGGGGACACCTGGAACCGGAAGTCCACGTCGCGATCCTGCCGCGACCACAGCGCGAACCCCAGGCCTTCGGCAGACCCCTGCCCCATCCACAGGTATCCGCCCTCGCTGCCCCCTGGGTTCTCGACCGGCCAAGCTGTCTCCAGCAGGGTCGGATCGATGCCCACCTGGGTTTTGAGGGTGTCGTCGACTTTGATCAAGGGCGCAGCGGGCGGGGCTTCCGTGGTACTGAACGGCCACTCATCCATTGCCGCGGCGCCACTCACCTCAAACAGTCGCATGTGGGGTGTCTTGAGATGGACGGCCTTCAGCCCTGCTTGCGCGGTCAGCCACGTCACCATTTCGCGGGTATCGAGGGCGGGAAACCACTTGAACACCACCCGCTTTTCGTCCTGGATCAGCACGTGGCTCACTTGTTCCGATGCGATCAACCGGCGCATTCTTGCCGGATCGAAAGACCCTGTGCCCCAGGGGATCACGGCGTTGGCATAGTGGGCCTCGGGCAGGAAGAGCGGATAGTCGCGGGCGTGCTGATGCCCCACAAAAAGCACACGAGAGCCGGGTGGCATGAGCGCCCCCACCACTTCGTCAAAGGGTTCGTTGACCACCCTTTCCGAAACAGGCACGGCAATGGCCTGCACGGCAGCGTCAGCCCGCCCCCGGATAGGCTGGTACACGCCATACGCGACCACCCCCGCGATGAGCAGCTGCGCGAGCTTTCTCCTGCTGGAGAGGTACGGCGCGATCAGTGCGATGCCCATGGGCAACGCCAAGGCATAGGGCCCCACGAGAAACCGCCCCGGCACCTCGGACTGGACCATCCACCGCGCGCCGAAGAGGATGGCTCCCAGCAATGGAATGGCCAGCAACGCGTGTGCCGAAACAGCCGTCAGCCTCACCCGGGGCCAGGTGGTCAACACGTTGCGGATCAAGAGTGGCACCGCCGTCAACAGCACGGGAATCCACAGCAGCCCCCACAGTGAAAACCGGGTGGAATGCTCCGGCAATGAATACGCGAACCGGCCGGGCCAGGGGCGATCGTTTTCGTCGGCCAAGGGCACGCCAGCGCCCATGGCCGAGATGAATCGGTTGGCGGCGCCACTGAAGTGGCTTCGCGTTTCGGCCGAAGCAGGCACGTCGGGCAGCTCCCACAGCAAGGATGCAAAGCGGACGGCGTGCGTGTACATCACCCTTGGCGAGACATCGGCCTGGATGATGCGCCGAACCTCACCCGGCCCCAGCGGGTGGTGGTAGAGGGCGGTGTTGAATGCCAGTGGAATGAGCAGCGAACTCAAAAGACCCGCGCCCACCAGACCGGCAGCGAAAGGTTTCAACCGCGTGGCGAACGAAAACGGACCGGGCGCCCACCACACGATCAGCAACAGGCTGGGAAGCAGCGACAGGGGAAAGGACCTGACGTTGATGCTCAGGACCGCGAACACCCCCAGAAAGAAAAATTTCGCCTTTGCCTCCTCAGCTCCCGCGCCAATGGAAACGGCCCAATAGGCAAGCCCCAGCAAGGCAACGATGGACCAGATTTCCGGCTTGAGTCCCACCGTACTGGACGCAATGAGAGGGGTCGAGATCAGGATCAGCACACCGACCAGGGCCACCGTCTGGCTCAGCTTCAGCGTGCGCAAGAGAACGTACTGGCCGACCGATGCCAACGGGAGCGCCAACCAGAAGACCAGACGGCCCACTGCCTCGGTTTTCGTCAGCAGCACCGGCCACAAGAAGAACAGTTCACTTCCGAAAGGAACGATCGTTTGCCGGATGTTGTGCGTGTCAAAGGGAAAGACCGTCTGGTGCTGAATCCAGTAGATGACCCGTGAGGCGTGGTACATCCTCTCGTCGTAACCCTGAAGGGGGGTCGCCACCTGCACCACCATCGACACCAGCGACATACCGCAGATGGCACTCAGCGCCAAGCCCCCCCAGAGCGAGAGCCCCGACACGAACGCTGCGAGTCTTGAATACCACCGGCTCCACGCCATCCCCGTTGGCCGGCGCGGACCGCCCGTCAACAGCACCGTGACGGCGCCAACGAGCACCTGAACCAGCACCCACATCGACGGGGTCAACTGGTGAACCAATGAAGTCAGGCTGGTGATCGCACCGACCTGCAGCATCACGCTGGCGACAAAGATCCAATAGCCGTCGGCCGGTGAACGGGCGAAGCACGAGGCCCAGCGCAGCGAGACCCAGACCGTCAACAGCAGAGAGAGGAAAAACAGCATGCATGCCCTTCGGGAGGCGGTTTTTGTGGGACTTCCCTAGGGAAAGTCCTAGGAGGGCAGACCCTTCAATTGTCGTCGTACCGACAACACAACGTCAAACATCTGCCTAACATCGCGCCCAGAATGATTCAAACCTGGGGTGCCCACAGACCCCGGAAGCGGTCTGCCACGACCCTCGGACTCAGGAGACTTCGGCAATGCAAAACACTTTCCCCCGGCTCTTGCTGGACCACGCGAAACGCCGCCCGGGCGCGGCGGCGATGCGTGAAAAGGAATACGGCATCTGGCAGACCACCACCTGGGCCGCCATGGCGCAGCTGGTCGAGGCGATCGCCTGCGGCCTGCACCAGGCCGGCCTGCAGCGCGGTGAACACATGGTGGTGATCGGCGCCAACCGGCCCCGCCTGTACGCCACCATGCTGGCCGCGCAGTCGCTGGGCGCCATTCCCGTGCCGCTGTACCAGGACGCGGTGGGCGCCGAATGCGTGTTCCCGATCAACAACGCCGAGGTGCGTTTCGCGGTGGTGGAAGACCAGGAGCAGGTGGACAAGATGCTCGAAATCCGCGACCGCTGCCCGCAGCTCTTGCACATCTACTACGACGACCCGCGCGGCCTGCGCAACTACGACCAACCCGGCCTGGGCGCGCTGGAAGAACTGATCGGCGCTGGCCAGGCCTTCGCGAAGATCCACACCCAGCTGTTCCAGCAGCAGGTGGACATGGCCCAGCCCGACGACGTGGCCGCGATGTTCTTCACCAGCGGCACCACCGGCAACCCCAAGGGCGTGGTGCACACGCACAACACGCTGATCGACCGCGCGGCCGTGGGCGCGCGCTTTGACAAGCTGACCGAAAACGACGAGGTGCTGGCCTACCTGCCGCCCGCCTGGATCGGGCAGAACATCTTCAGCTACGCGCAGTGGCTGGTGGCCGGCTACGTGGTGAACTGCCCGGAGTCGGGCGCCACCGTCACCATCGACCTGAAGGAAGTCGGGCCCACCTATTACTTCGCGCCGCCGCGCGTGTTCGAGGGCCTGCTCACCACGGTGATGATCCGCATGGAAGACGCGGGCGCGATCAAGCGCAAGATGTTCCACGGCTTCATGGACGTGGCGCGACGCGTCGGCCCGGACAAGCTTGACGGCAAGCCGGTGGGCCTGCTGGACTCGATCAAGTACGCGCTGGGCAATGTGTTCGTCTATGGCCCGCTGCGCAACAGCCTGGGGCTCTCCCGCGTGCGTGTGGCCTATACCGCGGGCGAGGCCATCGGGCCTGATCTGTTCAGTTTCTACCGCTCCATCGGCATCAACCTCAAGCAGCTCTACGGCTCGACCGAGACGGCCGTGTTCGTCTGCCTGCAGCCCGACAACGAAGCGCGCGCCGACACCGTGGGCGTTCCCTGCGAGGGCGTGGAGATCAAGCTGAGCGAGACCGGCGAGATCCTGGTGAAATCGCCCGGCCTGCTCAAGGGCTACTACAAGAACCCCGAGGCCACGGCCGAGGTGTTGACGGCCGACGGCTGGTACCACACCAGCGATGCGGGCTTCATCGACGCCTCGGGCCACCTGAAGATCATCGACCGCGTGAAAGACGTGGGCCGCATCAAGGGCGGTGCCAACGACGGCGCCATGTTCGCGCCCAAGTACGTGGAGAACAAGCTCAAGTTCTTCTCGCACATCAAGGAAGCCGTGGCCTACGGCGACCAGCGCGAGAAGGTCTGCGCGATGATCAACATCGACTTCGAGGCCGTGGGCAACTGGGCCGAGCGCCGCAACCTGCCCTACGCCGGCTACACCGACCTGGCGCAGAAGCCCGAGGTCTACGAGCTGATCCGCGAGTGCGTGGAGAAGGTCAACGCCGACCTGAGCCGCGACGAGCTGCTGGCCGGCAGCCAGATCAGCCGCTTCCTGGTGCTGCACAAGGAACTGGACGCCGACGACGGCGAACTCACGCGCACCAACAAGGTCCGCCGCGGCTTCATCGCCGACAAATACAGCGTGCTGGTCGACGCCCTGTACAGCGGCAAGACCGAGCAGTTCATTGAAACCCAGGTGAAGTTCGAAGACGGCCGCACCGGCAGCGTGAGCGCCACGCTGAAGGTGGACGACGCCAGGACCTTTGCACCCGTGAAAGCTGCGGCATGACCAAAAAGATTGGCGACGTCATCCTCGACGTGCAAAACATCAGCCTGCGCTTTGGCGGCGTGAAGGCCCTCACCGACATCTCCTTCAACGTGAAGGAGCACGAGGTGCGCGCCATCATCGGCCCCAACGGCGCGGGCAAGAGCTCCATGCTCAACTGCATCAACGGCGTGTACCAGCCGCAGGACGGCAGCATCAGCTTTCGCGGCCAGACCTTCAAGCACATGAACAGCCGCCAGGTCGCCGAGATGGGCATCGCCCGCACCTTCCAGAACCTGGCGCTGTTCAAGGGCATGAGCGTGATCGACAACATCATGACCGGGCGCAACCTGCGCATCAAGAGCAACCTCTTCCTGCAGGCGCTGCGCCTGGGGCCGGCCCAGCGCGAAGAAGAGCAGCACCGCGAGTTCGTCGAACACATCATCGACTTCCTGGAAATCCAGGCGCACCGCAAGACACCCGTGGGCCAGTTGCCCTACGGCCTGCAAAAGCGCGTGGACCTGGGCCGCGCGCTGGCGATGGAGCCGCAGGTGCTGCTGCTGGACGAACCCATGGCCGGCATGAACCTGGAAGAGAAGCAGGACATGAGCCGCTTCATCCTCGACGTGAACGACGAGTTCGGCACCACCATCGTGCTGATCGAACACGACATGGGCGTGGTGATGGACATCAGCGACCGCGTGGTGGTGCTCGACTACGGCAAGAAGATCGGCGACGGCACACCCGACGAGGTGCGCAACAACGAAGAAGTCATCAGCGCGTACCTCGGCACATCACATTGATGGGACAGACCATGTATCAGAACAACACACCAGTCCATGTGAAGGAGCGCCAACCCAGGGCGCCGCAGAACCGGCTCTGCCGGGCTGCCAGCGCCGCCCCCTTGAGGGGGGATGCGGCTACGCGCAGCGAGCAAGCAACGGGGGAGAGATAAGCCATGGCTTTTTTTCTTGAAACATTGCTGGGCGGCCTCATGGCCGGCATGCTGTATTCGCTGGTGGCGCTGGGCTTCGTACTGATCTTCAAGGCCTCGGGCGTGTTCAACTTCGCCCAAGGCGCGATGGTGCTGTTCGCGGCGCTGGCCATGGCCCGCTTCTCCGCCTGGATCCCGCAGTGGCTGGGCCTGGAGAGCAAGCTGATCGGCAACGTGCTGGCCTTCGCGCTGGCGGCGGTGCTCATGTTCGCGCTGGCCTGGCTGATCGAGCGCCTGGTGTTGCGCCATCTGGTGAACCAGGAGGGTGTGACCCTGCTCATGGCCACGCTGGGCATCACCTACTTCATCGACGGCCTGGGCCAGACGCTCTTCGGCTCGGACATCTACCAGATCGACGTGGGCATGCCCAAGGACCCGGTGTTCCTGTTCGAGGGCACCTTCGAAGGCGGCGTGCTGGTCAACCTGGAGGACGTGTACGCCGCCTGCGTGGCCGCGCTGCTGGTGGCCGTGCTCTCGCTGTTCTTCCAGAAGACCGGCACCGGCCGCGCCCTGCGCGCGGTGGCCGACGACCACCAGGCGGCGCAGTCCATCGGCATCCCGCTCAACCGCATCTGGGTGATCGTGTGGTTCGTGGCCGGCATCACCGCGCTGGTGGCCGGGATCATCTGGGGCTCCAAGCTGGGTGTGCAGTTTTCGCTGACCACGGTGGCGCTGCGCGCCCTGCCCGTGATCATCCTGGGCGGCCTCACCTCGGTACCCGGCGCCATCATCGGCGGCCTGATCATCGGCGTGGGCGAGAAGCTCTCCGAGGTCTACCTCGGCCCCTACGTGGGCGGCGGCATCGAGATCTGGTTTGCGTACGTGCTGGCGCTGGTGTTCCTGCTGTTCCGGCCGCAAGGCTTGTTCGGCGAAAAAATTATTGACCGCGTGTGACCGCACAACGAAAACAAAGAAAGGGCTCGCACCATGTTCTATCGTGAAAACGGTCAATTCAAGACCTCCTACCGCGCCGACCAGCAGATCTTCCCGATCGCGCAGGACCGCTGGGCCATCCTCGTGCTGATCGCCTTCGCCTTCATCGGCGTGCCGATGCTGGCCGACGAGTACCTGTTCCGCGCCATCCTGATCCCGTTCCTGATCCTGGCGCTGGCCGCGCTGGGCGTGAACATCCTGGTGGGCTACTGCGGGCAGATCTCGCTGGGCTCGGGTGCCTTCATGGCGGTGGGCGCCTACATGGCCTACAACACCTACATCCGCATCGAGGGCATGCCACTGATCATCGCCCTGCTCTCGGGCGGTTTCTTCGCCACGCTGGTGGGCATGTTCTTCGGCATCCCCAGCCTGCGGGTGAAGGGGCTGTACCTCGCGGTGGCCACGCTGGCGGCGCAGTTCTTCTGCGACTGGGCGTTCCTGCGCATCGGCTGGTTCACCAACAACAACGCCTCGGGCTCGGTCTCGGTGTCCAACCTGCAGGTGTTCGGCCTGTCCATCGAAACGCCGCTGCAGAAGTACCTGTTCTGCCTGGCCTTCCTGGTGGTGTTCGCGCTGCTGGCGAAAAACCTGGTGCGCTCGGCCATCGGCCGCGAGTGGATGGCGATCCGCGACATGGACGTGGCCGCCGCGGTGATCGGCATCCGCCCCATGTACGCCAAGCTCAGCGCCTTCGCGGTCAGCTCGTTCATCGTGGGCGTGGCCGGCGGCCTGTGGGGCTTCGTGCACCTGGGCTCGTGGGAGCCCGCGGCCTTCTCCATCGACCGCTCGTTCCAGCTGCTCTTCATGGTGATCATCGGCGGCATGGGTTCCATCATGGGCAGCTTCTTCGGCGCGGCCTTCATCGTGGTGCTGCCCATTTTCTTGAACCAGTTCCTGCCCGCCCTGGGCGCGCTGCTCGGCGTGGAGATTTCCACCGCCGCCGTGTCCCACACGGAGTTCATGGTGTTCGGCGCCCTGATCGTGTGGTTCCTGATCGTGGAGCCGCACGGGCTGGCCAAGCTCTGGAGCATCGGCAAACAGAAACTTCGCCTCTGGCCCTTCCCGCACTAGACGCGCTCCGGCGGTGCGGTTGTTTTTCGGTTGGTTTTTCAGTGTGTGTTTGAACGTTCCTATAGGAGACAAGTGATGAAAATGCGTAATCTGGTTCTCTCCGTGTCACTGGCCTGTGCCGCCCTGTCGGGTGCCGTGGTCCCGACGGCTGCCATGGCCCAGGCCAAGGAGCAGTTCTTTCCCTCACTGGTGTACCGCACCGGCGCCTACGCGCCCAACGGCGTGCCCTTCGCCAACGGCTACGCCGACTACCTCAAGCTCACCAACGCCCGCGGCGGCGTCAACGGGGTGAAGGTCTCGTTCGAGGAGTGCGAAACCGGCTACGCCACCGACCGCGGCGTGGAATGCTACGAGCGCCTGAAGGGCAAGAACGGCGGCGCCACGGTGTTCCAGCCGCTGTCCACCGGCATCACCTTTGCCCTGACCGAAAAGGCCCCGAGCGACAAGATCCCGCTGATCACCGCCGGCTATGGCCGCAGCGAGTCGGCCGACGGCGGCGTGTTCAAGTGGAACTTCCCGATTGCCGGCACCTACTGGGTGGCGGCCGACGTGCTGATCCAGCACATCGCCAAGAAGGAAGGCGGCTACGACAAGCTCAAGGGCAAGAAGATCGCGCTGGTCTACCACGACAGCCCCTACGGCAAGGAGCCGATCCCGTTGCTGCAGGAACGCGCCGCCATGCACGGCTTTTCGCTGAGCCTGCTGCCCGTGACCCACCCCGGTGTGGAACAGAAGGCCACCTGGCTGCAGATCCGCCAGAACCGCCCCGACTACGTGCTCAACTGGGGCTGGGGCGTGATGAACTCCACCGCGCTGAAGGAAGCGCAGGCCACCGGCTACCCGCGCGAGAAGATGTACGGCGTGTGGTGGGCCGGCGCCGAGCCCGACGTGAAGGACGTGGGCGCGGGCGCCAAGGGCTACAACGCCATCACCATGCAGCACGGCACCGAAACCGGCTCGGCCGTGGTCAAGGAGATCCTGGAAAAGGTGCACGCCAAGGGCCAGGGCACGGGGCCCAAGGACGAAGTGGGCCAGGTGCTCTACATGCGCGGTCTCATGAGCGCCATGTTCGCGGTGGAGGGTGTTCGTGCTGCGCAGGAGAAGTATGGCAAGGGCAAGGTGATGACGGGCGAACAGGCGCGCTGGGGCTATGAAAACCTCAACCTCACGCAGGCCAAGCTCGACGCGCTGGGCTTCAAGGGCGTGATGCGCCCGATCTCCACCAGCTGCCAGGACCACATGGGCGCGGCCTGGGCCCGCATCCACACCTGGGACGGCAGCAAGTGGGCGTTCAGCAGCGACTGGTACCAGGCCGATGAACAGATCATCAAGCCCATGGTCAAGGCCGCGGCCGACAAGTACGCGGCCGAGAAGAAGCTGACCCGCAGGACGGGTCAGGACTGCCAGAGCTAAGCCCACCCCCGCCGCATGAATTGACCCACCCTCGCCGCGCTTCGCGCGCCCCCCTCAAGGGGGCGATGCCAGCCGTCCGGCAAAGCCGGCCCGGCGGCATCCTCGGATGGGTCACCTCACTCGCGGCGGATAGGTTGAAAAGTGATCGCGGCTGGTTCGCCAGCCGCCATCCACAAGACCGGCACGCCGCGTCTTGTGAATGGTTCACGAGGAACACACCATGAGCACCACTCCCAACATCGTTCTCAACGTCAACGGCATCGAGGTCATCTACAACCATGTGATCCTGGTGCTGAAGGGCGTTTCGCTCAACGTGCCCGAAGGCAAGATCGCCGCCGTGCTGGGTGGCAACGGCGCGGGCAAGACGACCACGCTGCGCGCCATCTCCAACCTGCTCAAGGCCGAGCGCGGCGAGGTCACCAAGGGCAGCATCGAGCTGCGCGGCGACCGCATCGAAAACCTCACGCCGGCCGATCTGGTGAACCGCGGCGTGGTGCAGGTGATGGAGGGGCGGCATTGTTTTGCCCACCTGACCATCGAGGAAAACCTGCTCACCGGCTCCTACACCCGCACCGACAAGGGCGAGATCGCGGCGAACCTGGAGAAGGTCTACAACTACTTCCCGCGCCTGAAAACGCGCCGCACATCGCAGGCGGCCTACACCTCGGGCGGCGAGCAGCAGATGTGCGCCATCGGCCGCGCGCTCATGACCAACCCCAGCGTGATGCTGCTCGACGAGCCCTCGATGGGCCTGGCGCCGCAGATCGTGGAAGAGGTGTTCGAGATCGTGAAAGACCTCAACACCAAGGAGAAGGTCACCTTCCTGCTGGCCGAGCAGAACACCAACATGGCGCTGCGCTACGCCGACTACGGCTACATCATGGAATCGGGCCGCATCGTGATGGACGGCGCCGCGGCCGACCTGCGCAACAACGAAGACGTGAAAGAGTTCTACCTCGGCATGGGCGGCGGCGAGCGCAAGTCGTTCAAGGATGTGAAGAGCTACAAGCGCAGAAAAAGGTGGCTCGCGTAGCGAGCACCCCCGCGCCGCCTTCGGCGTCACCCCCTCAAGGGGGCAACGCGAGTGGCCCGGCGAAGCCGGTTCCACCGCGTTCTCGATTGAAGACACCTCCCTCCAACTTTTGTCGCTACTGCCATGTCCAAATTCTTCGATGCTCTGGAAACCCGCTCCCCCGACGAGCGTGAGGCGGCGCAGATGGCGGCGCTGCCGGTGCAGGTCGCGCATGCGCAGGCGAACAGCACCGCGTTTGCCGAGCTGCTGAAGGGGGTGGACACGGCCGGCGTGAACAGCCGGGAAGCGCTTGCGCGCCTGCCGGTGACCCGCAAGCACGAACTGCTGGACATGCAAAAGGCATCGCGCGCCGCGGGCGGCGATGCCTTTGGGGGGTTTTCGACCCTGCTGCGTGGCCCCGCGATGCCGCGGGTGTTTGCCTCGCCGGGCCCGATCTACGAACCCGAAGGCGCCACCAAGGACTACTGGCGCGCCGGCCGCGCCCTGTTTGCCGCCGGCTTTCGCGCGGGCGAGTTGGTGCACAACAGCTTCAGCTACCACATGACGCCCGGCGCCTTCATCCTGGAGTCGGGCGCGCACGCGGTGGGCTGCACCGTGTTCCCGGCCGGCACCGGCCAGACCGAACAGCAGCTCGACGCCATGCTGGCGCTCAAGCCCGACGGCTACACCGGCACGCCCAGCTTCCTGCGCATCCTGCTGGAGAAAGCGGCCGAAAGCGGCGCCGACATCCGCAGCCTGAACAAGGCCTCGGTCGGTGGCGAGGCCTGCCCGCCGAGCCTGACGGCCTGGTTCAAGGAACAGGGTGTGGACGTGTACCAGACCTACGCCACCGCCGACCTCGGCCTGGTGGCCTACGAGACCAGCGCGCGCCAGGGCCTGGTGCTGGAAGAAGGCGTGATCGTCGAGATCGTGCGCCCGGGCACGGGCGACCCGGTGCCCGAGGGCGAGGTGGGCGAGCTCGTGGTCACCAGCCTGAACCCGGCCTACCCGCTGATCCGCTTCGGCACCGGCGACCTGTCCGCGATCTTGAGCGGCACCTGCCCCACCGGGCGCACCGCGCCGCGCATCAAGGGCTGGATGGGGCGCGCCGACCAGACCACCAAGATCAAGGGCATGTTCGTGCACCCTTCGCAGGTGGCCGAGATCGTGCGTCGTTTCCCCCAGGTGGGCAAAGCCCGGCTGGTGGTCAGCGGCGAAATGGCCAACGACCGGATGAGCCTGCTGGTCGAGACCACGGACAGCACCGACGGTCTGCGGGAGCAGCTGGAAGCGGTGGTGCGCGACGTCACCAAGCTGCGCGGTGAGATCCAGGTGGTGAGCCCGGGCAGCCTGCCCAACGATGGCAAGGTGATCGAGGACGCGCGCAGTTATCGGTAGTCCGCCTGACCGGCCATGACATCGCTCAAACACAGGGTTTCCCCCGAGTGCTGGATACGTACTTCCCGCGATTTCTGCCCCGCGCCCAGGGACTACGATTCAGCGTCGAATATTCAACCCATAGGAGCATTTGCATGAACAAGATCCTGGCCTTTGCCTTGACCGCTGCCGTCTCGTCGGGCGCCTTCGCCCAGGACTTCCCCAGCAAGCCCATCACCCTGGTGGTGCCCTTCGCTGCCGGCGGTCCCACCGATCTGGTCGCCCGCCAGCTCGCCGAAGCCATGCGCAAGCCCCTGGGCGGCGCCACCGTGGTGGTGGAAAACGCCGCCGGTGCCGGCGGCACCATCGGCGCCACCAAGGTCGCGCGCGCCACGCCCGACGGCCACACCCTGCTCGTTTGGCACATCGGCATGGCCGCCACCACCAGCCTGTACCGCAAGCAGCAGTTCAAGCCGCTGGAAGACTTCGAGTACCTGGGCATGATCAACGACGTGCCCATGACCCTGCTGGGCGCGCCCAAGCTGCCGGCCAAGACCTACCGCGACTTCGAGAACTACATCCGCGCCAACGGCGGCAAGCTCAACCTGGCGCACGCTGGTCTGGGTTCCGCTTCGCACCTGTGCGGGCTGATGTGGCAGTCGGCCGTGAAGCTGGACAAGTCCATGACCACCATCGCCTACCGTGGCACGGGCCCGGCCATGAACGACCTGATCGGCGGCCAGGTGGACGTGATGTGCGACCAGACCACCAACACCACCAGCCAGATCGAAGCCGGCCGCGTCAAGGCCTTCGCCGTGACCACGGCCAAGCCCCTGTCCAACCACAAGCTGCTCAAGGACTACCCCTCGCTGCAGGAAATGGGCCTGAAGGGCTTCAACCTGACCATCTGGCACGCCATGTACGCCCCCAAGGGCACGCCGGCCGACGTGACCAAGAAGCTCAACGACGCCCTGATCGTCGCGCTGAAGGACCCCGAGTTCATCAAGCGCCAGGAAGCGCTGGGCGCCATGGTGGTGAACGACAACCGGGTGACCCCGGCCGGTCACAAGGCCTACGTGGCCGGCGAGATCACCAAGCTCAAGACCGCCATCGAGGCGGCCGGCCAGTTCGCGGACTGAACGCGACCCACCCTTGCGGCGCTCTGCGCCGTCCCCTCAAGGGGACGATGCCAGTGGCCCGGCGGAGCCGGTTCCACGGTATCCACTGGGTCAAGGCCCGCGCGCCGGTGAGGCGAGGGGCGACATGATCCCGATCCGGGTGGTGGATTCCATCACCGAACTGCAGCCCGCCGACGCGGACTGCATTGCTTTGAGCGGTTCACACGGGGGTTTGAACTCGGCCTGTGTGCCGGCGCTCAGACGCCCCAGACCACCTCGACACCCGCCTTCTCGCAGCGCTGCAGCATCTCGATGAAAGGCGCGCTGCGCATGCGCAGGCTCACCGGGTCGAATTCGGGGGGCGGCTCGCCCCGGGCCGCGGCCTCTTCGATCAGGCGCTTGTGTTCGGACTCTTCGTGCGCCACGGCGTCGCGCAGCGCCTGCACGGCCCCCGACATCTGCTCGGGCGACACGATGCCCGGGTTGCCCGGGTCCTTGCCCAGGATTTCGAGCATGCGCTTGCCGTGCGGCTGCAGCATCACCAGGTCGCCGGTTTCCCGGGATTTGAATCGGTACAGGGACATGATGCTCTCCTTGGTGTCAGTGAACCCATTCTCCACCAAACCCCCGCCGCCGCATCCGGTAGAACCACCAGCCCGTGCGCGGGGTCCCGGGGCCGGTGCTCACACCTCGGTTGTAGCGAAACCGCCGGGCAACGGACTACGGGTTTTCCCGGTTGGCGCGATATATTTCATGTCTAAACTAATTAGACATGAACACCTCCATTCCCGCGCTGCGGCGCATCCTGTGCATCGGTGGTGGCCCCGCGGGCCTGTATTTCGCCCTGCTCATGAAGCGGCGCGACCCCTCGCTCACCGTCACGGTGGTCGAGCGCAACCGACCGTTCGACACCTTCGGCTGGGGCGTGGTGTTCTCCGACCAGACGCTGCAGAACCTGAAAGTGGCCGACCCGGAATCGGCCCGGCAGATGGCCGACGCCTTCAACCACTGGGACGACATCGAGGTCTTCTACAAGGGCGGGCGCGTGCGCTCCAGCGGCCACGGCTTCATCGGCATCGGCCGCAAGCGCCTGCTCAACATCCTGCAGGAGCGCTGCCTGGCGCTGGGCGTGGACCTGGTGTTCGAGACCGACGTGACCGACGACCAGGCGCTTGCCGCACAGTACAACGCCGACCTGGTGATCGCCAGCGACGGCCTGAACAGCCGCATTCGCACGCGCTACGAGGCCACCTACCAGCCCGACATCGACACCCGCAAGTGCCGCTTCGTCTGGCTCGGCACCCAGAAGACCTTTGACGCCTTCACCTTCGCCTTCGAACAGACCGAACACGGCTGGTTCCAGGCGCACGCCTACAAGTTCGATGGTGAAACCTCGACCTTCATCGTCGAGACCCCGGAGGACGTGTGGCAGGCCCACGGCATCGAACAGATGAGCCAGGAAGACGGCGTGGCCTTTTGCGAAAAGCTGTTCGCGAAATACCTCGATGGCAACGCGCTCATCAGCAACGCCAAACACCTGCGCGGCTCGGCCAACTGGATCCGCTTCCCGCGCGTGATCTGCAACACATGGGTGCATTGGCAAGACATCTCAGGCAAGCTCACGCCCATCGTTCTGATGGGCGACGCGGCCCACACGGCCCACTTCTCCATCGGCAGCGGCACCAAGCTCGCGCTGGAAGACGCGATCGACCTGGCCGACGAATTCACGCGCCACGCCAACGCCGACATGGCCGAGGTGCTGCGGGGCTACGAAGCGCGTCGCAGCGTGGAGGTGCTGAAGATCCAGAACGCGGCGCGCAACTCCACCGAGTGGTTCGAGAACGTGGACCGCTACACCGGCATGGACATTCAGCAGTTCGCCTACTCGCTGCTCACCCGAAGCCAGCGCATCAGCCACGAAAACCTGCGCCTGCGCGACCCGCAGTGGCTGGAAGGTTACGAGGCCTGGCTGGAGGCTCATACCCCCCACGCTCCGCCGCTGCGCGGGTCGCTGCCCCAGGACGGGGAAGGGACCCTGTCCTTGCCGGTCCCGGGGACTGGTCCGGCCAGGGGCGGCCCGGCGCCGGATCGCGCGGCACGGCACCCTACACCACCCATGCTGCTGCCGCTGACCGTGCGCGGCCTCACGCTGAAGAACCGCATCGTCGTCTCGCCCATGGCGCAGTACAGCGCCACCGACGGTGTGGCGGGCGACTACCACCTGGTGCATCTGGGCGCGCGCGCCCTGGGCGGCGCGGCGCTGGTGATGGTGGAGATGACCAGCCCCACGCCCGAAGGCCGCATCACCCCGGGCTGCACCGGCCTGTGGAACGACGCGCAGGAGGCCGCGCTGCGCCGCATCGTCGATTTCGTGCACACCCGCAGCAGCGCCAGGATCGGCCTGCAGCTCGGCCACAGCGGCCCCAAGGGCTCCACGCAACTCGGCTGGGATCAGATCGACGAGCCGCTGCCCTCGCCCGGCGGGCGGCCCGACAGCTCGCCCAACTGGCCGCTGCTCTCGGCCAGCGCCCTGCCCTACGGGCCACAGAACCAGGTGCCGCGCGCCATGACCCGCGCCGACATGGACGCCATGACGGCGGCCTTCGTCGAGTCCACCCGGCGCGCCGCCGCCGTGGGTTTCGACTGGCTCGAGCTGCACTGCGCGCACGGCTACCTGCTCTCGGCCTTCATCTGCCCGCTCACCAACCAGCGCACCGACGACTACGGCGGCTCGCTGGACAACCGCTGCCGCTACCCACTCGAAGTGTTCAGCGCCGTGCGCGCCGCGTGGCCCGCCGACAAACCCATGAGCGTGCGCATCTCGGCACACGACTGGGCGCCCGGAGGCAATACGCCCGACGACGCCGTGGCCATCGCGCGGCTGTTCAAAGCCGCCGGCTGCGACGTGATCGACGTGTCCTCGGGCCAGACCACGCGCCAGGCCAAGCCGGTCTACGGCCGCATGTACCAGACGCCGTTCGCCGACCGTGTGCGCAACGAGGCCGGCATCCTGACCATGGCCGTGGGCGCCATCACCGAGGCAGACCACGCCAACAGCATCATCGGCGCCGGCCGCGCCGACCTCTGCGCCGTGGCCCGGGCCCACCTGGCCGACCCGGCCTGGACGCTGCACGAAGCGGCCAAGCTGCAGACCCGCGCCATCGAATGGCCGCGCCCCTACGAAAGCGGGCGCGACCAGCTCTACCGTGAGATCGCGCGCCAGCAAAGCCTGCAGGCGGCCAACCCCGTGGCCCAGGCCGCCCCCGAGGAAACCGCATGAACATTCCGCTCGACCTCGAAGCCCGCGCCCACAGCGAACACGCGCAGTCGCTGCGCCTGTGGTTGCGGCTGCTGACCTGTTCGCAACTGATCGAAAAGCGCGTGCGCGCCGGGCTGCGCGAGCAGTTCGACACCACGCTGCCGCGCTTCGACCTCATGGCCCAGCTGGAGCGCCACCCCGAGGGCCTGAAGATGAAGGAGCTGTCGCACCGGCTCATGGTCACGGGCGGCAACGTCACCGGCATCACCGACCAGCTGGTGGCCGAGGGCCTGGTGGAGCGCGTCGGCGTCGAAGGCGACCGCCGCGCCTTCCTGGTGCGGCTCACGCCCGAGGGGCGCAGTGCGTTCGAGCACATGGCCACGCAGCACGAGCAGTGGATTGTGGAGGCCTTTGAAGGCCTCTCGCCGCGCGATCTCGATCAGTTGCACAAATTGCTGGGCAAGGTCAAACAACACCAGCTCGACATCAATCAACGCGTGGATGAAACCAGCGAGTAAAGACCATGAAACACCCCATCCCCGACCACAACCCCATGCGCGGCCAGTACGCCGCCATGGCCGGCAACCCGCCCAAGCACTTTGCCCTCAGCGTTTCCGACGGCGTGGCCACCGTCACGCTCAACCGGCCCGAGCGCAAGAACCCGCTGACGTTTGATTCCTACGCCGAGCTGCGCGACTGGTTCCTGGCCCTGCAACGCGCCACCGACATCAAGGCCGTGGTGCTCACCGGCGCGGGCGACAACTTCTGCTCGGGCGGTGACGTGCACGAGATCATCGGGCCGCTCACGAAGATGAGCATGCCCGAGCTGCTGGCCTTCACCCGCATGACGGGCGCGCTGGTCAGCGCCATGCGTGCCTGCCCGCAGCCCATCGTGGCCGCGCTCGACGGCGTGTGCGCGGGGGCCGGCGCCATGATGGCGCTGGCCTCGGACCTGCGCCTGGGCACACCCGCCGCCACCGTGGCCTTCCTGTTCACCCGCGTCGGCCTGGCCGGTGCCGACATGGGCGCCTGCGCCCTGCTGCCGCGCATGATCGGCCAGGGCCGCGCGAGCGAACTGCTGTTCACCGGCCGCGCCATGACGGCGCAAGAGGGGCAGGCCTGGGGCTTCTTCAACGCGCTGCACGAAAGCGCCACGCTGCTGCCCGCGGCCCACAAGCTCGCGGCCCAGCTCGCGCAAGGCCCCACCTTCGCGCACGGCATGACCAAGACCATGCTGCACCAGGAATGGGCCATGACGCTGGACCAGGCCATCGAAGCCGAAGCCCAGGCCCAGGCCATCTGCATGCAGACGCAGGACTTCCGGCGCGCGTACGAGGCGTTTGCGGCCAAGCAGCGCCCGGCCTTTGAAGGGGATTGAACCATGTACCCCCACGCTCATCACTTCGTGTACTCACTGCCCCCCAAGGGGGCGCTGGCCTCCCTTGGGACGGCCCGGCGGGAGTCCTGAATGGTCGCCTTCGAACACCCCCACCCGCACGGCGCGCTGGCGCCGACCGCGCACCTCGAACTGCCCTTCTTCGACGACGCGCACCGCGCGCTGGCCAACGGCCTCGTGGCCTGGGCGCGCGAACAACGGGTGGACGAGTCCGACGACCGCGCCGCCTGCAAAGACTGGGTGCGGCGCCTGGGCGGCGCAGGCTGGCTGCGCTACTGCGTGCCCGAGGACCACGGTGGCGCCCTGCCCGGGCTGGACTCGCGCGCGCTCGTGATCCTGCGCGAGACCCTGGCCTACCACTCCCCGCTGGCCGACTTCGCCTTCGCCATGCAGGGCCTGGGCAGCGGCGCCATCACGCTTGCGGGCACAGCCGCACAGCAGGCGCACCGCCTGCCGGCCGTGGCCCGCGGCGACCAGATCGCGGCCTTTGCGCTGAGCGAGCCCGAGGCCGGCTCGGACGTGGCGGCGATGGCGTTGCGCGCCACCCCAACGCCCACCGGCTGGACGCTGAACGGCCAGAAGACCTGGATCAGCAACGGTGGCATGGCCGACTTCTACGTGGTGTTCGCCAAGACCGAGCCGGACGCCGGCGCGCGCGGCATCAGCGCCTTCGTCGTCAACGCCGACGCCCCGGGCCTGGACAGCAGCGCGCACATCCAGGTGATGGCGCCGCACCCGCTGGCCACGCTCACGTTCACCGACTGCCACATCGGCAGCGATGCCCTGGTGGGCAGCGTCAACGGCGGCTTCAAGCTCGCCATGCAGACGCTGGACATCTTCCGCGCCTCGGTGGCCGCCGCCGCGCTGGGCATGGCGCGCCGCGCCTTCGCCGAGGCCGTGGCCCACGCCAAGACGCGCAAGATGTTCGGCCAGACCCTGGCCGATTTCCAGCTCACCCAGGCCCGGCTGGGCGAGATGAGCGCCCTGATCGACGCTGCGGCCATGCTCACCTACCGCGCCGCCTGGATGCGCGACCGCAGCAGCACCCACGGCGCGGGCACACCGGCCTACACGGCCGCCGCGGCCAGCGCCAAACTCACCGCCACCGAAAACGCGCAGCGCGTGATCGACATGGCGCTGCAGATGTTCGGCGGGCGCGGCGTGCAGGTGGGCCAGCCCATCGAACACCTGTACCGCGACATCCGCTCGCTGCGCATTTACGAGGGTGCGAGCGAGGTGCAGCTGCTGATCCTTGGCAAACAGGCTTTGAGATGAAACACCCCCGCCGCGCTGCGCGCGACCCCCTCAAGGGGGCAATGCCTACGGCCCGTCCTGAGCTTGTCGAAGGGCGGTTCCGTGGCATTCCCGGGTTTGGGCATGTCGCGCCGGTCGTCCATGCAGACTGAGAGAGAAGGAGTTCCCCATGCCATCCGCTCAACTTGATCGGTTCGTCCACGACCGCTTGCCGCCACCCGAACAGTGGCCCGAGCTGCGCTACAACCTGCCTGAGCTGCAACAGATCCCCGCGCAGCTCAACGTGGTGCAGGCGCTGTTCGATCGCGCGGTGACCCGCGGCCACGCCGACCGGCCGTTCCTGCGCAGCGACGAGCGCACGCTGAACTACGCGCAGGCCCGGGCCGAGGTCAACCGTATCGCCAACGTGCTCACGCGCGACATGGGTCTGGTGCCCGGCAACCGGGTGCTGCTGCGCGGCGGCAACTCCATCGCCATGGCGCTGGCCTGGCTGGCCGTGGTGCAAAGCGGTCTGATCGCGGTGGCCACCATGCCGTTGCTGCGCGCCACCGAGCTCAAGGCCGTCATCGACAAAGCCCTCCCCTCCGCCGCGCTGTGCGACGTGAAGCTGCAGGACGAACTCAAGGCGGCCCTGGCACAGCGTCCGGAAACGGCAAGGCTGCCGCTGCGGCTGTTCAACACCGGCGACGCGGCTGTGGTGATCACCGACTCGCTCGAAGCACTCGCCAAACACGCCAGCGACCAGGCCACGCCCTGCCCCACCAGCGCCGACGACATCGCCCTGCTGGCCTTCACCTCGGGCACCACCGGCCGCCCGAAGGCCGCCGTGCACACCCACCGCGACGTGCTCGCCGCCTGCGAGACCTGGCCGCGCCACGTGCTGCGCGCCACGCCGGACGACATCGTGATGGGCTCACCCCCGCTGGCCTTCACCTTCGGCCTGGGCGGCCTGCTGGTGTTCCCCATGTGGGCAGGGGCCTCGGTGTATTTCCCGAGCATTCCCTACACGCCCGAAGCCATGGTCAAGCTCATTGGCCAGGTGGGCGCCACCATCTGTTACACCGCGCCCACCTTCTACCGCCAGATGGCCGCGTTCGCGAAGCAGCACGGCGTCGGGAAACTGCGCATCAGCGTGAGCGCGGGCGAGGGCCTGCCCGACGCCACCCGCCAGCTCTGGAAAGAGGCCAGCGGGCTGGAGATGCTCGACGGCATCGGCGCCACCGAGATGTTCCACATCTTCATCTCCTCGCCGCCCGAGGCGGTGCGCCGCGGTGCGATCGGCCAGGTGGTGCCCGGCTACCGGGCGAAGATCGTGGACGAGAACGGGCAGACGCTTGCACCGGGCCAGGTCGGGCGGCTCGCCGTGGTCGGTCCCACCGGCTGCAAATACCTGGACGACGCGCGCCAGGCGCAGTACGTGAAGGACGGCTGGAACTTCCCCGGCGACGCCTTCAGCCAGGACGCCGACGGCTACTTCTTCTACCAAGCGCGCACCGACGACATGATCATCACCGCCGGCTACAACGTGGCCGGCCCGGAGGTGGAAGCCTCGCTGCTGCTACACCCGGCGGTGGCCGAGTGCGGCGTGGTCGGCCGCCCGGACGACGAACGCGGCATGGTCATCGTGGCCTACGTGGTGCTCAAGCCCGGCGAGGCCGCCGACGCCGCCCAGGTCAAGGCCCTGCAGGACCATGTGAAACACACCCTGGCGCCCTACAAGTACCCGCGCGACGTGGTCTTCGTGGACAAGCTGCCGCGCACGGAAACCGGCAAGCTGCAGCGCTTCGCGCTGCGCCAGCAAGCCAGTACATGACACCCCCCGCGTCGCCTCACGGCGCCACCCCCCTCTCTGGCGCCTTCGGCTTGGAGGGGGGCGACACCTGGGGCCGGCGGAGCCGGACCCTCGGCGTCCCTGGATTGGGCTGTGGCGCTCGCGGGTTGGCTGGCGGAAGCCACTACCCTTGCTTTTTTTTAATGACGACTCTCACATGAAACACCTGCAACCTCCCGGCTGGGCCACCCCCAAGGGTTACGCCAACGGCGTCGCCGCGCGCGGCACGATGGTCTTCGTCGGTGGCCAGATCGGCTGGAACGGCGCCCAGCAGTTCGAGAGCGACGACTTCATCGCACAGACCCGCCAGACCCTGCTCAACATCCGCGAGGTGCTGGCCTGCGCTGGCGCCGGCCCCGAGCACATGGTGCGCATGACCTGGTACATCGTGGACCGGGTCGAATACAACGCACGGCTGCGCGAACTCGGCGGCGTGTACCGCGAGGTGATGGGCAAACACTTCCCGGCCATGACCTGCGTGCAGGTCGCGGCCCTGGTGGAAGCGCGGGCCCAGGTGGAGATCGAGGTCACGGCCGTGCTGCCGGACTGAGGATCAGGCCGAAACCAGCGCTCCACGCACCAGCGCCTCCAGGTCGGCATCGCGGCGGAAGCCCGCGGCATCCGCGCGGGCCGTGCGCAGCGGGGGAAAGCGGCCGAACAGGGCCTCGATGCGGGCATCGGGCGCCCAGCGCACAAGATCGTCCGCGGGCGTGCCGTGCACGCGGCCGACCGCCTGCGCCAGTTCGGCCATGGCAAAACGCAGCGTGGGCAGGGTCAGCACGCGCTCGCCGCCGGTCAGGGCCGGGTCGAAGCGGGCGGCGTGCAGCAGCTGTTCCACCACGCAAGGCAGCGAGGAGGCCCAGGTGGTGGCCCCGGGCGAGGTGGGACAGACGAAGGGACGGCCCGCTGCCAGCTCGCGGATCAGGTCGCTCAGGAAGGCCGAGAGCTGTCCGGTGCGTTCGGGTGGGCGGGCCAGCACGCCGGGGATGCGCAGGGCGCGCCCGTCCACCCAGCCGCGGCGGCTGAAGTCGTTGATCAGCACCTCTCCCACCAGTTTGTGCGCCCCGTAGCTCAGCTGTGGCCGCGCGGGTGTGTCGTCGTCCACCTCGGCGGGCAGGGTGCCGAAGACGGCGATGGAGCTGGCGAACACGAACACCGGGGCCGCCCCGCCCCGCACCACCTGCTGCCGCCCCTGTTCCAGCAGGGTCTGGGTGGCGTCCAGGTTGACGCGGCGCGCCAGCTCGTGGTGCTGTTCGGCCGTGCCACCGGGAATGCTGGCGAGGTGGAACAGCAGGTCGATGGGCGGCCGCTCGGCCAGCGCCGCACGCAACGCCGTCGCGTCACCCATGTCGAGCGCCAGCTGGCGCACGCCCTCGCCCGCCGCGCGCGCGAAGGCCTGGTCCATCAGCGTGAGCTGGCCGACGGTGCGCCCGCCCAACGGGCTGCCCGGCATCAGGCGCTGCGTCAGGGCGCGCCCCAGGAAACCGGCCGCGCCGGTGATCAGCACGTGCATGGCGTCCCCATCCGTTCTCAGGCAGGGTGGGCAGCGTCGGCCATCGCGACCACGCGCTGGTCGATCACGCCAAACGGCCCGTCCGCACCACCGTCGAAGCGGGCCTGCATGCGCACGCGGTCGCCGAAGCGCATGAAGCCGGTGCGGATCTCGCCCTGGTCGATCTTCTCGATCACGCGCCGCTCCGCGATGCAGGCCGAACCCGCCGCGCGCGACACGTTGGAGACCGTGCCCGAGCCGACGATGCTGCCGGCCGTGAGCCGCCGTGTGCGCGCCGCGTGGGCGATGAGCTGGCCGAAGTGGAAATTCATCTCGCCGCCGTGCGGCTCGCCAAAACGCTCGCCGTTCCATTGCACCTGCAGCCGCATCTGCACCCGGCCGTCGCACCAGGCGCTGCCCAGTTCGTCGGGCGTGACGGCCACCGGCGCAAAGGCGGTGGAGGGCTTGGCCTGCAGGAAGCCGAAGCCGGTTTTCATTTCGTGCGGGCCCAGCGCGCGCAGGCTCCAGTCGTTGATCTGCACCAGCAGGCGCACACAGGCCAGCGCCGCCTCGGGCGACACACCCATGGGCACCGGCCCGGTGACCACGCCGAACTCACCCTCGAAGTCGATGCCGTCGGCCTCGCTGGGCAAAGGCACGTCGTCGATCGGCCCGAGGAAGTCGTCGCTGGCGCCCTGGTACATCACCGGCACGCTGTCGAACAGCGGGATGGGCGGCGTGTTGAAGGCCTGCTCCATCAGCCGGCCGTGGTTCAGGAAGGCCGAGGCGTCGAGCCACTGCGGGCAACGCGGCAAGGGTGCCGCGCAGGCGGCCGGGTCGAAGTCGAAAGCGCCGGGCGCGCTGCCGGCGTTGAGCGACTCGGACAGATCGGACAGCGGCTGCTGGACTTGTTCCCAGCGCCGCAGGGCTTCGATCAGGCTGGGTGAGACGGCGTCGGCGCGCACGGCGCGCTGCCCGTCGCGCGAGACCAGGACGAGGCGGCCGTCCAGCGAGCCGTCTTTGAGGGTGGCGAATTTCATGGGGGGGGTGTTCCCGGGAATGGAGGGTCTGTCAGCGCGTGGCCAGCGCAGCGGCCAGGGACGGCTCGTAGGCGCCATCGACCAACACGAACAGCATGCGGCAGGGCTTGCCCGAGCGGTTGGCCCAGGCGTGGTTGCTGCCGCGCTGCACGACCACGCTGCCGGGCCTGAGCTGCACTTCGCTGTCGTCGAGCACCAGGGTCAATTCGCCCTCGATCACGACGCCGTAGTCCACGCTCTCGGTGCGGTGCATCAGCGGGTGCGGCGAATGGGCCTTCACGGTCGAAGCTTTCTCGTCGCCGATCTGGCTGAAGGCGTCCTTCATCTTCCCGGCGCCCTGTGCCAGGAACTCGGCCGTGTCGGGCGGGATGTCGACGAAGCGCATGCGGGTGCCTTGCTTGGGCGGCGGCAGCATCAGCGGGCCCAACGTCGGGTCGGCGCCGTTGTCCACCGGGGCCGGGGTGGCGGCGGTGCTCCAGACCTCGTGGAACACCGTGCCCGGGATCGCGGCGATCTCGACCACGGTGGGCAGCGGGCCGCTGCTCGCGACGATGGCCTTGCCGTCGGCATCGTGGCCGGTGACGACGCGGTGGATCGGGGGAAAGCTCATGGGGTTCCGTCCTCAAAGATGGCGACCGCACGCGTCCAGCCGGCCGAGGCGCCGCGGATCTTGTGTGGAAAACAGCTGATGGTGAAACCCGTGGCCGGCAAGGCTTCAAGGTTGTGCAGCTTCTCCAGATGGCAGTAGCCGATGTCGCGGCCCGCCTTGTGGCCTTCCCAGATCAGGGCCTTGTTGCCGGTCTCGGCCACGCGCTGGGCGGTGTACGAGAACGGCGCGTCCCAGCTCCAGGCGTCGGTGCCGGTCAGGCGCACGCCGCGCTCCAGCAGGTACATGGTGGCCTCGTAGCCCATGCCGCAGCCGGCGCCCAGGTAGTCGCTGTGGCCGTAGCGGCTGCCGGCGCGGGTGTTGACCACCACGATGTCCAGCGGCTCCAGCGTGTGGCCGATGCGCTGCAGTTCGGCGGCCACGTCGGCCGCGGTGGCCACGTAGCCGTCGGGGAAGTGGCGAAAGTCCAGCTTCACACCTGGCTGAAAGCACCACGCCAGCGGCACTTCGTCGATGGTGATGCTGGGCCGCGCACCGCCGTTCTTCGCGTCCTGCGTGGAATGGAAGTGCCAGGGCGCATCGAGGTGGGTGCCGTTGTGTGTGGTGAGCGTCACCCACTCGGCGGCCGCGGCCTCGCCATCGGGGTAGTCCTCGGGCTGGGTGCCCGGGATCATGGCCATGAACTCGGGCAACGTGTCGGCGTGCTTCTGGTAGGTGATCTTCGGCGCCAGCGGCGGCGGGTCCGACAGCACGTCGTTCTCCAGGTAGATGGAGAGGTCGACGAAACGGCGTTGCGGCTTCATGCGGCAGCCCCGGTCAGGACCGCAGGTGCCTGCCCCGGCAGGCGGGACATGCAGTAAACGGCCAGACCACCAATCAACACCGCCGCCAGACCCAGGCTGCCGTAGCCGGCCGACTTCACCAGCGTGCCCCCCAGCACCGGCCCGATGGCCGCGCCGACCATCAGCATCGCGGGCGTGGCGGCCATCGCGCGCCCACTGGGTTCGAGCCGCGCCATCAGGCCGAAGGCGAAGGTGTGGGTGAAGATCATCACGGCGGCGAACACCGAGGCCGATGCGGCGTAGGCGTAGAAGCTGGGCGCGTTCATGATCACCGCCGCCAGCAGCGCCTGGATCACCGGGCCGGCCAGCAGCACGCGGCGCGCATGCCAGCGTTTTTCCAGCATCGCCGCCAGCGCCGCGGGCAGCAGGTTGACCATGCCCAACACCACCAGCACGCCCGTGATCAGGGTCAGGCTGTAGCCACGGTCCGACCCGACACGCTCCAGGAAACTGAAGGTCATCGACTGCACCAGGGCCATGGCGCTGATGCCCACGATGCCGAACCAGACCGCGCGGGGAATGTGCGCGACCGGTGCGTCCACCGCCGTGGCCTCGCGCTCGGGCTCGGGAAAGCCTGCCGCGCAGACCAACGAAGCCAGCAGCATCACCGCACCAAAGATGGCGAACAGCATGAAGCCACCGGCCGCCTCGATCACCTTGGGTGAGGCGCCGAGGAACAGCACCGCGAACACCCCCAGGCCGATGCCCACGATGGCGAACTTCAGGTGTGGGTTGACACTGCGCGCGATGGTGCCGTGGGTGACGCTCAGCGCGGCCCCGGCGGCCAGGCCACCGACCGCGTGCAACACCGCCATGGTGGTGGTGTCCTGCGGCTGCGACAGCGTGCCGAAGCAGGCGGCCGCCAGCGCATAACCGCCGGCCGCCACCCAGCGCCCCTTCACGCGCTGGAAACGCGAGGCCAGGAAGACGCTGGATACCACCGCGCCGATCAGGAACAGCGTGGCCAGGCCGCCGGCCTGCTGCGGGTCGAGCTGGTAGTGCTGGATGAGTGTGCCGACCCAGACCGGCAGCGCCACCAGATCGACCATGCCGGCACAGTGCGCCACGATCAGGGCCACATGGCCGAACGTGCTTGTGGAACGGGGGTTCATGGCATCTCCTGGTCAGATGGGTTGCGCCAGCGCCATCAGCGACTCGCGCATGATGCGGGCGTGTTCTTCCTTGTCGCCACCGGCGACCTCGATCTCGCCCAGGCGGGCCGAGTTCTGCACCACCATGCGGCAGCGCTCCCAGCGCCGGGCCTCGAACGCGGCCAGGGCCTCGCCCACCTCGGCTGCCCGGCCCAGCTCTTCGGCCAGCACCAGCGCGTCTTCGATGCCGATGCAGGCGCCCGAGGCCAGGTGGGGCGTGGTGGCGTGCACCGTGTCGCCGATCAGCACCACGCGGCCGCTGAACCAGGGGCGCGGCATCAGCAGGCCTTCGAGCGGGCGGTAGACGATCTGCGAGTCGGGGCCGATCTGCTCGCGAATGGCCTGCAGCACGGGCGCGGGGAAGTCGGCCAGCAGGCCGCGCAGGTGCTCGGCGAAGCTGGCGGGGTCGACGTGGTCGTTGGTGGGGCGCGGCTCGGTGACGAAGAGGTACATCTCCGTCTTCGACACCGGGTTCACACCGGGTTTGATGCGCGGGCCCATCCACATGGTGGCGGTTTCGATTTCGGGCGGGCGCGGCAGCACGGCGCGCCACACGGCCTGCCCGCTGTACCGCGGCTGGGGCGCCTGCGGGAACAGGGTCTCGCGCACTTTCGAATACAGGCCATCGGCACCGATCACCAGGTCGTAGCGGCGCCGCTGGCCGTCGGTGAAGCCGACGTCCACACCGTCGGCGTCCTGATCGATGGTGGTGAAGCTGCAACCCAGAAACACATTCGCGCCCGAGGCCCGCGTGGCCTCAGCCAGGATGCGCGCCAGCACCGGCCGCATGATGCCACCGCCACCGGGCACATCGGCCCCGGCGATGCGCGGCGTGGGCAGCTCGGCCACCTTGGGGCCGTGGGGCAGGCACAGGTGCACGCCGTCGGTGGCGCTGCCCTGCTCCAGGAAGGCTTCCAGGATGCCGAGCGTGCGAAAGGCGCGCAGGGTCGCGCCGCCCAGGCTGATGCCGGCGCCGTAGCTGCGCCAGCCAGGATCGATCTCGACGAGGTCGACCTCATGGCCTTGCCGGCGCAACTGGATGGCGGCCGACATGCCGGAAAAGCCGCCGCCGATGATGAGGATGCGCGAGGGGTTCATGTTGTTGTCTCCTGACGGGGGTTGTGGGCGAGGTGCACCTCGCCGTTGTTGTGAATCAGCAAAGGGGCCGGCGTGAGCGAATCCCCCAGGCAGGGACCCAGTGTGCACAGTCCGGTGTCGATGGCAAATTGCGCGCCGTGCGCGCCACAGACGATGCGGTCGCCCGCGGCGTTGAGGTAGGCGTCCTTGCGCCAGGCCATGTGCGTGCCGTGGTGCGGGCAGCGGTCGGCCCAGGCGAACAGCCGTTCGCCCTGGCGCACGATGAACAGCGAGTCCTGCCCGCTGCGCTGCGGGTCAAAGCCCCGCGCCGCGCCCTCGGGCAGCTCGCTCAGGTGGCACAGCCGCATGGTGGCCATCGCCTCAGTGCTCCGCGCCGACCGCGGGCTTGCCAACACCAGGCGGCGGGCCCGACGGCGCCCAGTTTTCGCGGTGCTGGAACAGGAACAGCTGCGAGGCGTCGGCGCTCATGGGCACTTCGCGTTCGGCCCAGCTGTCGTCGTGCAGATCCATGTCGGCGTCGTACTCGATGTGGCAGCCCAGCGGCGAGTTGAAGTACCAGAACCAGTTGCTGCCGAACTTGTGGCGCCCCGGCCCCCAGAAGCTCTGGTAACCCTTCTCGACGAAACGCGCGCCGGCCAGCATCAGCTCGGTGGGGCCGCCCATGTGGAAGGTGAAGTGTTCGCAGCCTTTCATGAAGGGCGGGGTCTGGATCATGAAGAAGGTGTGGTGTTCCAGCGTGCCGGCGGGGCGCAGGAAGGGGCCGACGCCGGTGAAGCGGTCGGTGCAGACGAAGCCCAGGCGCTTGACGTAGAACGCTTCCGCCTGGGCCACGTCCGGCACGAAATAGACCACGTGCGACAGCGTGCGCGGCAGGGCAGGCGCGTTGGGGTCCACGCCGACGGCGTTGGCCGGCCGCTGCACCGGTGCCCCCGGCGCGTTCACGGTTTCGGCGGGCAGGTCCAGCGGGCGGCGCACGCTGACCTGAAAGGCCAGCGCAAAGCCCATGTCGTCGTGCGAGCGCACCACACCGTCCTCGTGCATCACCGCGCGGTCGCGCGACAGCTCGGTGGCGATTGCCTGCAGCGTGGCCTCATCGGCCACGCCGTAGACGGTTTCGCGCAGCAGGCTGGCGGTGCCCAGGCTGGGCGGCAGGGTCGGGTCGTCCTTGGCGCGGATGACCACGGCTGTGCCGTCGAGGGCTTCGAAGCGGCCGTGGCCGGCATCGCGCAGGCCGTAGTCGATGAGGTACTGGCGGCAGGCGGCGAGATCGTCCACGCCAAAGACCAGGGCGTCGAGTCCGATGATGTTCATGTGGGTTTCCCTTCTTGCTGTGTGATGGTTCATACCGTGTTGCAGGCCGTGCGGCCGCCCAGGGCTTCGGCCACCCAGTCGGCGATGTAGTGGCCGGCGTTGATGCTGTTGTCGAAGCTGGCGTGCTGCGCGCCACCTTCGCGCTCGGTGAAGACCTTGAGTTCGCGCTTCGGGCTGTTGACCAGTTGCTCGTAGGTGCGGTGCGCCCACTTCAGCGGGATCTGCGAGTCCTTCTCACCGTGCGTCACCAGGAACGGCACCTTGATCTTTTCGACCATGCCGTCCAGGTGCACGTCTTCGGCGATGCGCATGAAATCGTCCACGTCCTTGGCGCCCCAGACCCAGCACACGTGGGCCCAGTAATGCGGCACCGGGAAGTCGCCCTCTTTCTCCAGCCGGCGCTTCTGCACGTCGCGCCAGTCGTGGTTGGCGCCCCAGGCCACGCCGCAGGCAAAACGCGGCTCCATGGCCACGGCGCGTGGGCAGTAGTAGCCGCCCAGCGACACGCCTTCGCAGCCGATGCGCTTGGGGTCCACGGCGGGGTGCTGCTCCAGCCAGTCGACCACGCGGCTGGCCCAGTGTTCGGTGTCGAAGCGCGCGGTCAGTCCCTGCAGGCGCAGCGCCTCGCCGGTGCCGGGCTGGTCCACCACCAGCGACGAGATGCCGCGCTTGGCCAGCCACAGCGGCAGGCCGACCAGGTGCTTCATCTCCTTGGTCGAATCGAGGCCGTTGAGCTGCACCAGGACCGGAGCGCGTTCGCCGGGCTGGAGGTTGTCAGCGGGGGTGTAGAGGGCCGAGAGGTGCTGACCCTCATACGGGATCTCGACCCGCTGGACCGGGTCGCCCATCAGCTGGGAACCTTTGAGGAACAGGTCGAGTTCGCGGCGGTAGATCGCCATGCGGCCGGGTGCGTTGTGCGCCTGCAGGCGCTCGGCGGTGATCAGGTAGCTGGCCGCGCGGCGGTATTTTTCGCCAGCGGACAACAAACGGCCCTTGGCCTCGTCCTCTTCGGCCAGGCCGCAGAGCCGGTCGGCCATGCTCACCCAGGTCTCGCGGAAGGCCGCGGTGCCCGCAGCGTCGGGCGCCTTGGCGGCCTCCTGCAAGGGGGCACACATCTGCTCGATCTCGCCGATGCGCGCGCCCATCTCGATCGCGAGATCGACCGAGAGGTTCCAGACGTAGTTGGTGGGAAAGTACTTGAACATGGTGCTCACTTGGAAGGGGTTTTGGCGGCGCGCGGGCCGATGCCCAGCGAGCCGAAGAAGATGGCGGTGGACTCGTCGCCGAAGTCGGGCACAAAGCGGAAGCCGTGGATCAGGCCGTTGCGCACGCGCACGATGTCGGTGCCCACGATGCGCTCGATGCCGGCCTTGGAATGCCAGGGGCTGCGCACCTCCAGCCTGGCGCTGACGGTGTCGCCATCGAGCTGGCGGCGCAGGACGGTGAACCGCGCCTTCGGCTGCACGACGGTGGTCTCGACGTAGTGCGCCAGGCACGCCGGGTTGTCCATCTCCGGGCGGCACCCGACGTAGTCGGAGCGCTCGACGTCGGGCGCGATCAGGGCGCGCACCGTTGCCATGTCGCCCGCGTGCACGGCGGCGACGTAGCGGTCGAACACGGCGTCGGGCGACTCTGCGGCGAGGGCGGTGGACACCACGCACATGACCAGGGAGGGGGACAACAGGAAACGGTACAACCAGGCGTGGTTCATATCGAGGCCCTCAGGAGGGACGGTGTTTGAATGGGAAGGGATTCCATCTGCAGCTCCGCGTCCTTGAGGTACTGCTCGGTCAGGGCCTTTTCCAGAAATCCCGTGTGGTCGAACACCACGTCGCGCAGCACCGTCAACGGCCAGGGCGTGCGGTGAAACAGGTAGCCCATGTAGCGCGCCATCGCAGCGTTCTTGTTGGTGAAGGCCACGCGCTGGCGGTCGTAGCTCGCCAGACCCTTGGCGAGCGCCGCGGGCTCGGCCAGATCCACCCCTTCGAGGCACTTGGCGAGCCACCAGCCATCCTCGATGGCCATGCCCATGCCATAGGCGGCATACGGCGACACCGGATGCACAGCATCCCCAACGAAGGACACGCGACCACGCGACCAGCTTTTCAGGGCCGGGCGGTTGTAGATCTCCCAGCGAAAGCAGTTGCGCTCGAAATCGGTGGCGGCCGCCAGCCGTGGCAGCGGATCGGCCCAGCCGTCCAGGTGCTTGAGCAGATGGGCCTTGGTGTCGCTGGGCGGTGTCTGGCCCTCGTTCCAGGGCTCCACAACCCACCATTCGACTGCGGGCTTTCCCTCGTGCAGGATCGGGAAAAAGCTGGCCTGCACGGTGCGCGAATGCGAGATCCACCCAACGTCGGGGGGCATGTTCTCGCAATGGCACCAGGCCAGCCAGACCTGGATGCCGCAGTGGAACAGGCCAAGGTCTCCAAACGTCTGCTGTGCGACCTGCGAACGGATGCCGTCGGCGCCGACCAGCAGATCGGCCTCCCATTGGCTGCCGTCCTCGAAGTGAACCGTGACCGCCTGGGCCGACTCCTCGTAGCGCAGGAACCGCTTGTTGGGCTGGATCAGCTCGGGAGGGATCACGTCCAGCATGCGCTCCAGCGCTGCAGAACGCAGCATGCCGTAGTGCCATCCCGGAATACCGGCGCGTGCTTCGGCCTTCTTGTTGAACGGCAGGCGCGTGCGCAGCCTGCCCCGGTGGTTGCGAAACTCGGTGACCGCGTAGGCGCCCAACCGATGAATGTCCACCCCCATGTCGCGCAGGATGGACAGCACCGGCAGGGACAGCAGCACCGCACCGCCGATGGGACGCACGGCGTCCTGGCGCTCGAACAGCCGGACGTCATGGCCGGCGCGGTGAAACGCCAGCGCGGTCGACAGGCCGCCCGGGCCCGCGCCAATGACGGCCACGCGGCGTCGGGGCGCAGGGCTTGTATGTGCGGAGGGGTTGTTCAAGAGGTTCTCCATGATTGCTTTTGGGGTTCAACGCGCCCCTGCCCGCAAGCCGACCGGCGCTGCCGCACCCGCGCTGGCTGGGGGCTGGACCGACGATGCGGTGACGCGGAACAACGATGCCGGCAGCAGGAAGTGCGCGAGCGCGGGCAGCAGCACGAGGGCGCCGAGCATGTTCCAGAGGAACATGAAGGCCAGCAGCAGGCCCATGTCGGCCTGGAACTTGATCGGGCTGGCGACCCAGGTGATCACGCCCACGGCCAGCGTGACGCCGGTCAGCATCACCACCTTGCCGGTGAACAGCAGGGCGCGGTAATAGGCCTCGGACAGGCTCTTGCCTTCGCGCAGCTGGGCCAGGGTGATGGACAGGATGTAGAGCGCGTAGTCCACGCCGATGCCCACACCCAGCGCGATCACCGGCAGCGTGGCCACCTTCACGCCCATGCCCAGCGCCACCATCAGCGCCTCGGCCAGGAACGAGGTCACCACCAGCGGCAGCACCGCCACGACCACCGCGCGCCAGGAGCGGAAGGTGACGAAGCACAGCAGCACCACGGCGCCGTAGACCATGAGCAGCATGGTGCGCCAGGCGTCCTTCACCACGATGTTGGTCGCGGCCTCGATGCCGGCCGAACCGGCGGCCAGCAGGAACTGTGTGTCGGCGGTGTTGTTGATCCGGGCGAAGGCCTCGACGTGGTCCACCACGCGGGAGAGCGTGTCGGCCTTGTGGTCGCGCAAGAAGACGTAGAGGGTCAGCAGGCCGCAGGCGTCGTTGTAGAGGCCGCGCGGCGCGCTGGCGGTCACGGTGTTGAGCATGTCCTGGTTGGGCAGGAACTCGTACCAGCGCGGGTTGCCTTCGTTCAGGCCGGAGAGCACGCGGCGGTTCAGCAGCGCCAGCGTGTTGGTGTTTTCCACGCCGTCGATCTGGCGCAGCTCCCATTCGAGCGCGTCGATCTTGTTCAAGGTGTCGTAGGCCGAACACTGTCCGTCGGGCGTCTTCACCATCACCGCCAGCACGTCGCTGCCCGCGCCGTAGGCCGCGTTCATGAAGGTCACGTCGCGGTTGTAGCGGCTGTCGGCCCGAAGTTCGGGCGCTCCGGGGTCGAGGTCGCCGATCTTGAGCTGGGTGCTGGCGACGAAGCCACCCGCGCCCATCAGCAGGCCCCCGGCCACCGCCACCGTGGCCCAGGGGCGCTGGGTGAAGCGGTCGAGCAGGGCCCACATGGGGTGTTTGGCCGCGCCGGTGGCATCGGCCTGCTCGGCGCGCAGGCTGCGCGCGGCGGCGCTGGCGCTGACGCCGGTGTAGCTCAGCCCGATGGGCAGCAGGATCAGGTTGGTGAAGATCAGCACCGCCACGCCGATGGAGGCCGCAATCGCCAGCTCGCGGATCACCTGGATGTCGATCACCAGCAGCACCGCGAAGCCCACCGCATCGGCCAGCAGCGCGGTGAGCCCGGCGAGGAACAGGCGGCGGAAGGTGAAGCGCGCGGCCACCAGCTGGTCCACGCCGCGCCCCACGTCCTGCATGATGCCGTTCATCTTCTGCGCGCCGTGGCTCATGCCGATGGCGAACACGAGGAAGGGCACGAGGATGGAGTACGGGTCCAGCGCGTAGCCCAGCAGCGGCAGCAGGCCCAGCTGCCAGACCACCGCGATCAGCGAGGCCAGCACCACCAGCAGCGTGGAGCGCACGCAGCGCGTGTACCAGAACACCATGGCGGTGGCGATGGCCACGGCGATGGCGAAGAACACCAGCACCGCCCGCACGCCGTCGATCAGGTCGCCCACGATCTTGGCGAAGCCGGTGACGTGCACCGTGACGCCTTCGGCCTCGTACTTGGTGCGCAGCGCGTCGAGCTCGTTGGAGAGCCGGGCGTAGTCGATGGCCTGGCCCTCGGCGTCCTTGGCGAGCAGCGGCAAGAAGATCACCGAAGACTTCGCATCGCGCGCCACGGTCTGGCCGATCTCGCCCGAGCGCGCCACGTTGGCGGCGAGCTGCTGCAGCTTGGCTGGCGAGTCGTCGAAGCCATCGGGGATCACCGGCCCGCCTTCCAGGCCGTCTTCGGTCACGCCGACCCAGCGCGTGCTCGGTGTCCACAGCGATTTCATGCGCAACCGGTCCACACCGGGCAGCAGGAACACTTCGTCGGACAGGCGCCGCAGGGTGTCGAGGTATTTCGCGTCGTAGATGCTCCCTTCGGGTTTCGCCACGGCGATGCGCACCGCGTTGCCCAGGCCACTCAGCTCGCTCTGGTGCGCCAGGAAGTTCTGGATGTAGGGGTGGCTGGTCGGAATGGTCTTTTCAAAGCTGGCGTTGAGCTGCAGGCGCGTGGCCTGCCAGCCCAGCAGCAGCGTGACCAGCGCGCACAGCAGCACCACGACGGCGCGGTGGTTGAACAGCGCGCGCTCGACCAGCGAACCCGAGCGGGGATCGAATGCGGATGCGTTCATTGGCGCGCTCCTGCGTCGACCGGAACCACACCGGCCACACCGAGCGTGAGCAGCGGGCCGCCCTGCAGCGGCAGCAGGGCCGAGGGCATGGGCGCCGGGGGCGCCTTCAGCGGCACCAGGGCATCGCCCTGCAGGCGCAGCACCACGCCGGCCTGGCTGGCGAGCAGCAGCCCGCCCTCGGCGTCGACCGCCATGGCGGTGATGGTGGCCGGCACCGGCGAGGCCAGCTGTGTCCACTGGGCGCCGCCATCGGTGGAGCGCCACACATTGCCGCGCAGCCCGGCCAGCACGGTCTGCCCGTCGGGGCGGATCTCACCAGCGAACCAGCTGCCTTTGTAAGGTGAGTTCATCGTTTGAAAGCTCTGGCCGCCGTCGAGCGAACGGGCCAGCAGGCCCTGCTCGCCGGCCAGCAGCAAGGTGTTGCCCGCGCGCCGCGCCACGTACCAGTGCAGAGCCCTGGGGTTGGGCAGACGGTCCATCCAGGGGCCCCAGGTCTCACCACCGTCGGCGCTGTAGAAGGCGAGCCCATAGGCGCCCACCGCGAGCAGGCGCTTGGCGTCCCACTGCAGCACGTCGAGGAAGGGCTTGTCGGGTCCGTCGGCGAGCAGCCGTTCGGCGTCCCGCTGGGCCTCGGGTGTGGTGGCGGCGACCTTGGCCAGTTCGGCCAGGCGCCGGCCATCGAGGCGCAGACGCCAGCTGGCACCCGCGTCTTCGGTGGTCAGCACCGTGCCACCGTGCCCCACGGCCACGCCGTGTTGGTCGTCGGCGAAACGCACCATGGTCAGTGTCACGCTCACCGGGCTGGGCGCCTGGCGCCAGGTGGCGCCGCGGTCGTCGCTCAGGGCCACGATGCCGCGCTCGCCCACCGCCACGAGGCGCGCACCGGCCTGGGCCGCCGCGAGCAGCACGGCCCGCTGCGGCGCCTTCACCACCAGGGCAGGACGTTGCAGCGCATCGACCACCGGCGAGCGGGCCAGCGCGGGGCCCGCGCCGGCTGCCGCGCACACCACGGCCAGGAGAAGTGACAGACGCATGGTGCGACCCGCTCAGCGCACGCCGTCGCCGGCCATGGCGTCGGGGGTGAAGAAGCTGTCCGGGCGGCGCGGCACGATCTTGTAGTGCTGGTTGCGCTCGTTGACCACGCCGTTGGCATACCAGGCGCCCGAGATCAGGTCGTTGAAGCCGAACTGCTGCTGAGGCGTGGTGGCCGGCAGATCCGGCATGGCGACAGGGTGGGACCACAGCGTCTTCCAGAGCTGCCCGTTGGCGTCCCAGCGGTCGCCCAGCACAGCCACCCAGGTGTCCTCGTCCACGTAGTAGCGGCTCTTGGGCGCCTGGTGGCGCTGCCCGGCTTTCAGCGTGGCCTCGACCACGTAGACGCGGTGCAATTCCCAGCGCACGTGATCGGGGTTGAGGTGGTTGGCCAGCAACACGTCGCCGACATTCTTGGGGGTGTGCAGGCGGTTGGTGTTGTAGGGGATCAGCATCTCCTGCTTGCCCACCAGCTTCCAGTCAAAGCGGTCTGTGCGACCGCCAAAGACATCGATCTCGTCAAAGCTCATCACGCCACTGGTCGCTGGCGTGGGGGTGTCGCAGCAGGCGTTGGGCAGCTTGCGCACGCGGCGTTGGCCGGTCAGGTACACCCAGGCGGACGTCCGCGACGGGTCCAGGTTCTCTCGCCCCGTGATCGCCTCGCCCGCGCGCACCGGAGGGCCCGAATTGACAATGCGGGTCAGCCAGTAGTCCCCCTGGAACTTGTCGCGCTCGTTCTCGGCGTAGTAGGGCATCTGAAAGTCGCCAGTGGCTTTCACCGTCAGCACCCTCTGCCCATTGGCGGTGGTCAGGTAGCCCTCGAAGTCGGCCTGCCAGGCCTCGCCGCGCCAGCGCAGCATGTGGTTCGCGATCACCTCTTCACCGGTCTTGGGGATCGGGAACGGAATGCCACCGAAGGCGCCGGTGACGACCCCGCCTTCGATCTTGGCGCTGGTGGCGTTCTTGAGCGTGTTGTCGTAGACCCATTGCGGCGCAGCCGCGGTGCGGTGGGTCTTGTAGACGTCGACGCGGAAGGTCTTGGGGTACTTCTTGAACATCGCCTGGGTGCCGTCGCTCAGCTTGTCGGCGTGCTGCGCCAGGTTGTCGGCGATGATGCTGTACAGCGGCTTCTCGTTGGCGAACGGGTCGCCCCGGCGGCCACCGTTCTTGAAGCCGGGAATGGGCGTGGTGTAGCCACCGGTCCAGGCCGGGATGCTGCCGTCCTTGTTGCCGGCGCGCTCGCCACCCAGCGGGGTGAGCTCGGTCTTGAGGCGCGCGGCCTCTTGCGCGGTGACGCCAGCGTGTGCCGCGGTCGTGGCCACCAGGGCGCACAACAGCGCCGGGGCCCAATGGGAAATGGGTTTCATGAATGTCTCCTCGATCAGAAGGTGGTGCGCAGCGACACGGTCAGGTAGTTCCGGTCTTTCAGCGCCTGCTGGTACACGGCGTTGTTGTTGGCGTCGAGCGTGGGCGCGGCCTTGCCCAGGAAGTGCACGACGTTCACGCCCAGGTTCCACGACCCGAGGTAGACCGCGTTCAGGCCCAGGCTGATGTCGCCGCCACTGTCGACGCCGAAGCCCGGCCCGACGGCCGAGGACTTGCCCTTGGTGTAGCCCAGGCCGATGCTGGGCGAGAGGTCCAGGCCCGGCAGCACCTGGCGGTAGCTGGGCGAGAACACCATGCGCGTGCCCACCGCCGATTTGTCCGCGTTGGGGTTGAGCATGTGTTGATTGCGGGTGACTTTCAGCCGCGTGTTCCACGCCACTTCGCCCACGAACGACGACTCTCTGGCGAGGAAGGACGGCCCGAGCGAGGCGATCCACGAGACCTGCGCATGCGCCGTCTCACCCACGGCGTAGCCAGGGTTGCTGTTGTTGTTCAGGCCGGCGTTGACACCGATGGTCGAGAGCGTGGACTGCCCCGAGCTGGCCAGCGGCGTGTTCTGGCGCAGCGAGACCTCGCCGGCCCAGCCCCATTCGCCGACCGACTTGGCGAAGCTGGCGCCGAAGGCGCGCACGCCCTCGTGGTACATCCAGCGGTAGCTGCTGGGTGCCACGGCGGGCGGCACACCCGTGAGCACGGTGTTGATGTTGCTCGGCGTGGTGGCGTGGTAGCGGATGGCGTAGAGGCCGAAGTCGGTGTCGATGGACGGCGCACGGAAACGCAGCTGCACACCGCCCTGCCCGCTGTCCTTGGCGTCCAGATCGGGCTGGCGCTCGAAAGCGGCGGTGGGCCCGGCCAGGATGCGTTCGGCACCCGGGCCCAGCGAGTCGCTGCTGGAGAGGTAGGCGCCCGCCGGCATCAGCCGGGTCTTCTCCCACTCATAAGCCAGGTAGGCCCCCAGCGAGACCTCGGGCGTGAGCTGCACCTGGCCCGAGAGCTTGCCGGTGGGCATGGCGACTTCCTTGAAGGTCGCGTTGGGCACCGAGAGCAGCTTGATCAGGTCCAGCGGCGCCTGGCCGCCCGCGATGCCGTTGGCGCCGAAGAACAGGCTCTCGCCCCAGAGCAGGGTGTGGCGGCCCAGGCGGGCCGAGGCTGGGCGCTCACCCAGGTCGAACTTGCCATAGACGAAGGCATCGAGCAGCTCGGCCTTGCGACCCATCAGGTCGCGGGTTTCCGTGGCGAATGCGCTGCCCGGCCGGTGGTTGGCGGTGAAGCCCGTGTTGTCGGTCTTGCCGTTGTAGACGCTGTCGTACCAGGTGGCGCCGCTGATCCGGGCGCCATAACCCGGGCCGGCGAGGTCCAGCTCGGTCAGCAGATCCAGGCGGTTGGACACCAGGCCCTTCTTGAAATTGTTGTCGCCATCGTCCTGATTGACCGTCAACGGCACCTGCGCCGAGAGCGTGGGCGAAGCGTCCTTCAGGCGCTGCATCAGGCTGACCTTCACGGTGTTGTCCCACCGCAGGGTCCAGTCGGGGTTGCCGGTGTCGATCTCGATCGCCGAGGCCGACTGGGCCGTCAACAGCGCCAGAAAGAGGCAGGAAAACGCGGGACGTGCGGCGGACCTGCGCGCAGGGGCTTTTCGGGCATGTGCTCGAACGGGCATGGCTTGTCTCCTTGTAGGTGTGGGGTCCTCGTCGATCCGGACCACTTGATCCAGATCAAACGAGTCGCGACTTTAGGGAGAAGGGCAGCCCCTGGGAAATGGGTTGTGCGAATCCTTTCCATCGGTTTCTGAAATATCAGGGCAAACCCTAGACCCCTGCGCGCACGGCCCGCCGCGCACTCAGGGCTGATGCACACTGGGGATGCTCTGCACAACCCCCGCCATGCGATTCAAGAAACTCGACCTCAACCTGCTCGTCGCGCTGGACGCCCTGCTGACCGAAAAGAACGTCACACGGGCCGGCGAGCGCGTGTTCCTGAGCCAGTCCACCATGAGCAACGCGCTCTCGCGGCTGCGCCAGTATTTCGACGACGAACTGCTGGTCACGGTGGGGGGCCGCATGGAACTCACGCCACGGGCCGAGCTGTTGCAAGAGGCGGTGCGCGACGTGCTGGTGCGCATCGACACCACGGTGGCCGCGCGGCCCGCGTTCGACCCGATGGCATCGGAACGCGAGTTCACGCTGTTCGTTTCGGACTACTCGATGGAGGTGCTGATCCCGGGCATGCTGGCACTGGCCCACCAGCGCGGCAGCCGGGTGGGCTTCAACCTCAAACCCCAGGTGAACCAGCCCTACCGCCACCTGGAGCGCGGCGAGACCGACCTGCTGATCATTCCGGAGAACTTCTGTTCACCGGACCATCCGCTGGATCAGTTGTTCGAGGACCGCTTTGTGTGCGTGGTGTGGCGGGACAGCCCGCTGGCGCAGGGCGAGCTGACGATGGAGCGCTACATGAAGGCACGCCATGTGTCCATGCGCCCACCCGATGGCAGCCTGCCGGTGTTCGACACCTGGCTGGCGAACGACCATGGCCTGACCCGCGAGATCGGCCTCACCACCTACAGCTTCAGCGTGATGCCCTACCTGGTGGTCGGCACCGACCTGATCGGCACCGTGCATTCGCGGCTCGCCAGCAAGCTTCAAAGCCTGCTGCCGATCGAGATCCGGCCGGTGCCGATGCCGATGAAAACCCTTCACCAGGCCATGCAGTGGCACAAGTACCGCACCCGCGACCCAGGCCTGATCTGGCTGCGCGACCTGCTGCGCGAGGCGGCCGCCCAACTGCCCTCAACGGCTCAGGCGTCGAGCACGATCGTCCCTTCGGCCACGTAGCGCCTGAAGTCGACCAGGGGCATGGCCGCAGCGCCGTGGGTGTCTTCGTCGACCCAGCTCAGGGTGACGTCGTTGTCCCCCATCTCCACCGCCACCGGGCCGCGGCGGATCACGATGTTCGGGCCATCGCCTTCGCGGTATTCCACCGTGCCAACAATGCGTGCGGTCTGTGTCATGAGGTTCCTCCGGGGTGACGCACTCAGCATCACCACCCGGCCCTGTCCGGTCGGTGCGCTGCCGCACACAACGGCCCCAAGACACGGCCCGTTCCGGGCCGGGCACGGGGCCCGTCCGCGAGGTGTGAACGGTGAACGGGCTTGGGCAGCGAGCTTCGTTTGTGTGTGTTTTCGCACAGACGCTTCGTGCAGCCAACCCTAGTCTGCAATCCGGTCGGCATTTCCCGGCTGGATTCATCCACCTCCTGCCCTGTGCAGTCACGTTGAAGGAACCTCTCATGAAAGCCACGCAATTCGTCACCACCTCCTTGTCCGCCCTGGCCATCGTTGGCGCGGTCGGTCTGGCGTACGCCCAGTCCACCCCGGGCCCGGCTGAGGCACAGCCACCCGCGACCGAAGCACAGCAGCCCACGACGCCGCCAGCGGACACCACCACACCGGCCGCCACCCCCGCGGCACCGGGCACCACCGCACCCGAAACCGGCATGACCGAACCCATGGTGCGCGCCGACCGCAACTGATGCCCCCGGGGTCCGCGGGCCGATCCACGTCGGCCCGCTCCGGCCCGGCGCCGCCCCGGTCACCGCGCTCGGGGCGGCGTTGCATGTCCACCAGGTCCATGTCCTGCGGCTCTCCGGGTGACACCATGAACGCCCATACCAATCCCCTGTCCGACCCACCGGAGGCAACCCGCCTGGGTCGGACCGAAGACATCCGGCGCGGCGCGCTGCTCGGCATCGCCGTGCTGGCGTTGCTGCTGCCGCCGCACCAGCTGGCGCCGCGGCAAGGACCGGCCGTGGCCAGTGCGGCCAGCGGCCAGCCCCCTCGCCTCCCCGATCTGGGCAGCGCCGCCACCTCCGACGACACCCGCCTGCTCGCCCACTGGGTGGTCGAGACCGGCGACAACGCCGGCATGGCCTTCGTCGTGATCGACAAGAAGGCGGCCCAGCTCCACTTGTTCGACGCGGCTGCGCGCCTGAGCGCCTCGACGCCGGTGCTGCTGGGCTCGGCGCAGGGCGACGACACGGTGCCCGGCATCGGCCTGCGGCCCATCGAAGAGGTGCGACCCGAAGAGCGCACCACGCCCGCAGGGCGCTTCCTGGGCATTCGCGGGCGCAACCACACCGGTGAAGACGTGGTGTGGGTGGACCACGACGCCGCCGTCTCCATGCACCGGGTGCGCACCACGCAGCCCCGGGAGCGCCGGCTGCAGCGTCTGGCCTCCCCTTCGGTGGCCGACAAGCGCATTTCCTACGGCTGCATCAACGTGCCGGCGGCGTTTTTCGACGCGCACATCGCCCCCACCTTCGCCACCCGGCGCGCGGTGATCTACGTGTTGCCGGAACAGAAAACACTGCAACAGGTGTTTGGCACACACCCCCGCCTGATGGCCGCCGAGCCCCCGCGCCCATGGGCGGCCCACACCGGATTGCCCGGGGTGGCCCGGCCGCTCTGACCACTCCCCGCAGCGGGGCCTGATCCGCTATCGTTCCATCCACGGACGTTCGCAAACTCCCGGAGCCCCGGGGAGCACGCGAACACGTTCCGAAGCGATGGGACGCACATGCTCAAGGTCATTGCAACGGCTCACCCCCTGGCCACGCCGATCCACCGGGCGGCCCGGGCGTCAAACGGCCTCGGACCGGCTGCGCAAGCGCGCAACAGGCCAGCGCGCGTCGGGCTGGGCCTGGGGACTCTCATGGTGGGGCTGATGCTGGGGAGCGGAACGCCCGCCCGCGCCGCGGAGCCGGGCGCCTGCCCGGTGCGTCGGCCGGCCGATCTCGCCGCGCTGGACCGCGTTCATCACGTCGAGGAATTCCGGCTCTTCTACACCCTGCGCGGGCCCCATGCCCTGCGCCACACCCAGGACGCGGACGGCAATGGCGTGCCCGACGGGGTGGAGGACGCCGCCCGCCAGCTGATCGCGGCACGGCGCCTGTTCGTCGAGGTGATCGGCCTCACACATCCCCTGCAGCAGCCCCGCTACCACGCCCGCGCGCAAGGCATCGACATCCACCTGCTCGCCCTCGGGCCGGAGAACGCGGTGTCGCACGGCCGGGCCTACGACGAGGTCCGGCGGTACGCCCATGGCGCGGGTGCTCCCTCGGCGCGCTGCGCGCTGCGGATCGACCTGGACACCCGCTGGAGCCCCCCCAATCAGACGCCGGCCCACGAACTGTTTCACCTGTTCCAGAACGGCTACACGCCGTTCAAGGCGGCCTGGTTCACCGAAGGCACGGCGCGCTGGGCCGAGTCGGCGCTCGGCCCGGGCACCGACACCGCCAGCACCCTGCCGGCCACGCCCGCGGCGCTCAGCGCCCTGTGGGCCTCGTCCTACCAGGCCGGGGCGTTCTGGAACCGGTTGACGCGTTTGCTGGACCCGGCCGGCCAGATGCCGGTGCCCGACACCCTGCAGGCCATGCGCTACGCCGATGGCCGACCCGTGCTCGAAGGCACTCGCCTGCACGGCGCGGCGTTCATGAAGGCCTTGCTCGAAGCGCTGGCGCAGGCAGGCGACCGCGTGTCACGCCACAACGGCTGGCAGCCGTTCGACTGGCGCGAGTCCGACCAGAAGTCCCACCAGCACGACGCCGATCTGTGGGCCGCGGCGATCGAGGTGGTCAAACGCTTCCCGATCAACACACCCGAACTCGCCCGGCTGGTGGACCTGTCCACAAGCCCGCGCTCCCCGGGGACGTAGACACCCATACCGACGCCTGAAACGGTGCCGCCCCTTGGGGTAGCGCGAAGCGCTGCGGGGGATCAGGTCAAGGGGGTGCACGCGCGGCTGTCGATGGCCAGCGAGAGTTCGAAGTACTGTCGCGGCAGACCGCCCACGTGGGGGAGCGGCACCCACCAGAGCAGCCATTCGCTGTTGGACCGGTGAACCACCACCGGGACCCCCCGCAGCGCGCAGGCCCCCACCACCACGTCCGCGCTGTGAACGCGGGGCACCCATTCTGCAAACCAGGCCGAATACCGCTGGTAGCACGCCGCGTAGCCGCCCGGCGGGGCCTGAACCGCAGCCCCGGGGCCATCACGGCGCTCGCAGTTGCCGATGGAAGCGTCCGGGTGGACCGCCAGGATGTAGCCCTGTGGCTCGACCGACTGCGCAACCGCGAGCAGGCCACCGGCGCGGTCGCGCAGCGTCAGGTGCACGTCGTGCGGACTACCGTACAGGACATGGGCCGACTTCAGCGCGTGGTCGTCCACCCGCAGATGAAGATGGGCGTGGCCGAGCGCGTGCCAATACCCCCAGGCAAGAACCAGCGAGCTGCCGACAACGGCGCCCAACCCGAATTTCGTCAGACGGTGCATGGTGATGATGGTGTGGCCGACGGCGGCGGCAACAACGCGAGTATGGACCCGCGCCTTGCCTGGCCCGCTACCATGCCCCCATGACCCACGACACCTTCACGCTCCAGCCCATCAACGACACCGCCTGCGCGGTGCTGGACGCGCAGGGCCGGCATGTGGGCAACCTCAAACGCATCGGCGCGGTGTGGAAATTCAAGGCCGTGGGCTACACGGAGCGGGGCGAATGGGTCCCCGGTGGCGGGCCGCTGACCGGGCGGCACAACACGGTGTTCGCCGATCCGCCGGACGCCGCGGAGATCAGCGCGAAACTGCGGCCGGGCTGAGAGCGCCTGGCCACTGACGGCTCACGCGCACGCCGAGTTTGTCCAACCGCCGGGCCATGGAGAGCACGTGGGCGTCCTTGCTCAGCAGCGCTGCGCCATGGGCCACGGCCAGGTCGATGAATTTCTGGTCGTCGGCGTCTTTGCAGGTGTAGGGCGCCTTGGGCGCGTCGGACACGATGCGCACGCGCAGCTCGAACGCGGCCAGCACGTCGCTGGCGGGCAAGGCGCGGGCGGCCAGGCGTTTGACGATCTGCGGATAGGCCAGCACGCGCGCGAGTTCTTCGCGCATCGCGTCCGTCGCCAGCCAGGCCGTCTGTGGCTCGGCGAGCGCGGCGCGCAGGGGCTCGGTGGCCGGGTCTTCATAGACAAACAGGTCGAGCACGATGTTGGTGTCGAGCACCAGCATGTCCATGGGCATCGCTCAGCGTCTCGCGTCCAGCGCCACCGGAGCGAAGTGCCTTGGGCGCGTCGCGCGGCGGGGGGGATTCACGTCCTGCGCGCCACGAGGTCGAAGCGGAACAGCCGGCACTCGATGGGGCCGTTCCACAGCGGCACGCGGCGCGATTCCTTGAAACGCATCTTGCCGGGCAGCTTGAGGTCGGGCGTGAGCAGCCAGGCGCTCCAGCCGGCGTAGTGGCTCTTCCAGTGGGCCGCGAGCTGCTGGAAAAACTCACTGCCGTCGCCGCCATCGGCCATCTGCGCACTCTCGCGGCCCAGCCGCGAAACCTCCGGCTCCCCGCGGCCCTGGCCGGGCGCGGGCGGCGCGGCCTGCCCCACGCTGAAAGTGCGCGGTGTGCGCGGCGCCTGGCGCAGCGCACGCGCGCTGGCGTTTTCACCGGCCACACCGGCGGCGGCGATGCGCTCGCCATACGGCGGGTTGAGCAGCATCACGCCGGGCGTCTGGCAGGGTGGCATGCGCTGCAGGGCGTCACCGCCGCGCAGCTGGATGGCGTGGGCCACGCCGGCGCGCTCGGCGTTGCGCTGCGCGAAGTCGACCATGCGGAACGACACGTCGCTGCCGAAGACGATGGGCGCGTGGCCCGCCGGCCACTCGCGCTGCTGGCGCACGGCATCGTCCCGGATGGCCTGCCACACGTGGGCCTGGAACGGCAGCATCTTTTCAAACGCGAAACGGCGCAGCAGGCCGGGCGGAATGTTCAGTGCGATCTGCGCGGCTTCGATCACCACCGTGCCACTGCCGCAGCAGGGGTCGTAGAGCGGGGGAATGTCGTCGAGCGGCTGGTCGGCGCAGGCGTCCCAGCCGGTGGCGGCGATCATGGCGGCGGCCAGGGTTTCCTTCAGCGGCGCGTCGCCCTTGTCTTCGCGCCAGCCGCGCTTGAACAGCGGCTCACCCGAGGTGTCGATGTAGAGCGTGACGCTGTCGGTGGTGAGGTGGGCGTAGATGCGCACGTCGGGCCAGGTGGTGTCCACGCTGGGGCGCTCGCCGCGCTTGGCACGGAAGCGGTCGCAGATGGCGTCCTTGATCTTGAGCGCGGCAAAGTTGAGCGAGGTCAGCGGGCTGTGCTGCGCGGTGATCTCGACCTTGATGGTCTGCGCCGGGGTGAACCAGATTTCCCAGGCCACGTCGCCCGCGGCGTTGTACAGGTCGTTCTCGTTGCGGTACTCGCCGTGCCAGAGCTGCACCAGCACGCGCTGCGTCAGGCGGCTGTGCAGGTTCAGGCGCATGGCGTCGCGCCACGATGCCCGCACCCCCACGCCGCCACGCGCCTTGAAAGCCAGCGGCTCGTTGGTGATGCGCTGCACCTCGGCGGCGAGGAAGTCCTCGACGCCGGCGGCGCAGGGAAGAAAGAGTTGGAGTTGGTTCACGGCAGGGGGTGTTCAGAGCGCTTTGCGCAGGTTCGCTGGCGCGATGCGCAAGGCCTCACGGTACTTGGCCACGGTGCGGCGCGCGCACTCGATGCCCTGCTCGCGCAGCAGGTCGGAGAGCTGGTTGTCCGACAGCGGCTTGCCCGGCTCTTCGGAGGCGATGAATTGCTTGAGCAGCGCGCGCACCGCAGTGCTCGATGCGTTGCCGCCGGTTTCGGTGCCCAGGCTGGAGCCGAAGAAATACTTCAGTTCGTAGGTGCCGAAGGGCGTGGCCATGTATTTGGCGGTGGTCACGCGGCTGATGGTGGACTCGTGCAGGCCGAGTTCGTCGGCGATCTCGCGCAGCACCAGCGGGCGCATGGCGAGTTCGCCGTGCATGAAGAAGTTGCGCTGGCGCTCGACGATGGCGCTGGAGACGCGCAGGATGGTGTCGAAGCGCTGCTGGATGTTCTTGATGAACCAGCGGGCTTCCTGCAGCCGCTGCTGCATGGCGGCGTGGCCGGCTTCGCCGCCGTTGTCGCGTCCGCCCCGGTTCTGCCGCATGGCATTGGCGTACACGTCGTGCACGCGCAGGCGCGGCATGACCTCGGCGTTGAGCTGGACCTTGAAGCCGCGCCCGGCGCGGGTGACGATGACGTCGGGCACGACCACGTTGCGCTCGACATCGACGAAGCGGCGCCCGGGCTTGGGTTCGAGCCGGGCGATCAAGGCCAGGGCGGCGCGCACGGTGGCGTCGTCCAGGCCACACAGGTTGCACAGGCGCTTGATGTCGCGCTTGGCCATGAGCTCCAGCGGCTGGCTGCAGATGGCCAGCGCGGCCCGCGCCTCGGGGCTGTTGCGCAGCTCCAGGATCTGCAGGCGCAGGCATTCGCCCAGGTCGCGCGCGCCCACACCCGAAGGCTCCATGTGTTGCAGCAGCTGCAGCGCCACGCCCAGGCGCTGTTCGAGCGCTTCGAGTTCCTCCAGGTGCTCCTGCGGATCGACCGGCTTGCCCGGCGGGGCCGAGAGCCGCAACCAGGCGCCAGCCAGCTCGGACAGGCGCTCTTCGAGGTAACCGTCGTCGTTGAGCGACTCGATCAGGAAATACAGCGCGGCGCTGTCCTCGTCGCTCAGGCGCAGGCAGCGGGCCTGGTCGTGCAGGTGGTCCTGCAGGCTGACGGGCACGCGCGCGAGGTCGGCGGCGCTGGCGGTTTCGTCGTCGTCGCCCGACGAGTTGTTGTTGCGCGGCGGCGCGTCGCCGCCCCACTCGCTGTCATCGGGCGCCATCTCGACCGTGCCGTCGCCTTCCCAGCTCTCTTCCATCGGCGCGGCGCCATCGAGCCGGCTCTCCAGCGCCTCGCCCTCACCGCCTTCGCCGCCGTCGACCGGCGACACGGTGGACGACGCAGGCGGCAACGGGCCGTCGAATTCGGCGGCCGGGGCCAGGTCGCTGGCAGCCGCCACCGTGGCTTCGGCGATCTGCTCGCCCGCGCTCACCGGCGCGTCGATCTGCTCCAGACCAAACGCCTCGCGTTCGGCGAGCTCCTCGGTGCGCTCCAGAAACGGGTTCTCGTCGAGCATCTGCTCGACCTCCTGCGCCATCTCCAGCGTGGACAGCTGCAGCAGACGGATCGACTGCTGCAGCTGGGGCGTGAGCGCCAGATGCTGGGAGACGCGCAGCGACAGGCCTTGTTTCATGCGTCAGGCCGGCAAAACGGAGGGACAGCGACCCGGCGCGCGGGTCGCGCAGCGGTGCGGGAGCCGGGTCGGGCCGGCGGGCATGAGACACACAAGCGCCCCATGCATCACATCCTGAAATGCTCGCCGAGGTACACCCGGCGCACTTCGGCGTTCTCCACGATCTCGGCCGTGGTGCCGCTGGCGAGCACCTGTCCGTCGCTGATGATGTAGGCGTGATCGCAGATACCCAGGGTCTCGCGCACGTTGTGGTCGGTGATCAGTACCCCGATGCCACGCGATTTCAGGAAGCCAATGATGTGCTGGATCTCGATCACGGCGATCGGATCAATACCGGCAAACGGTTCGTCCAGCAGAATGAAGCGCGGCCGGGTGGCCAGCGCGCGGGCAATCTCCACCCGGCGCCGCTCCCCGCCGGAGAGCGAGGGCGCGGGCGAGTCGCGCAGATGGTCCACCCGCAGGTCCTTGAGCAGCTCGTCCAACCGGTGCGTGATCTCGGTGGCGGACAGGGGTTTGCCGTCCTCGTCGCGCTGCAACTCCAGCACGGCTCGCACGTTCTGCTCCACCGTGAGCTTGCGAAAGATGGAGGCTTCCTGCGGCAGGTAGCCCAGGCCCAGCCGGGCCCGCCGGTGAATGGGCAGCGCCTCGATGCGCTGCCCGTCCAGCAGGATCTCGCCGCCGTCGGCGCGCAACAGCCCCACGATCATGTAGAACGAGGTGGTCTTGCCCGCGCCGTTGGGGCCCAGCAGACCCACCACCTCACCCTTGTCCACCGTGAGTGAAACGCTCTTGACCACCTTGCGGCTGCCGTAGGCCTTCTGCAGTCCGTGCACCTCCAGTTGACTGCGCACGGCCATGGGAGCGGGCACGCTGCCCAAACCTGCTGCGGTCACTTGTTTTTCTCGTTGAGCTGTTCGCTGGGGCGCAATTTGGCCGGATCGGCCGGCGCTGCGGGCTTCGCGGGCGCCTTCTCTTCGTCGGGGATGGGCGTGAGCATGGCGCGCACCCGGCCCGAGGGATTGGCCGCCGTGCGGTTGCTCACACCGCCCTTGACGGTGAAGACCTCGGTGCGGCTGTTGTAGGTGATCTCGTTGCCCAGGCTCTCGTCGTTGATCAGGGTCCCGCGGTAGCGGCGCAGCACGGCGCTGCCGGTGAAAACCACCGTCTCGGCCTGGCTGTTGTATTCGATGTGTTCGCCTTCACCCTCGATCCACTCCTCCAGCGCCTCGCGCTTCTGGCGGAAGAAACCGGGCTTGGCCGCGGAGCCGTACAGGTTGCCGAACTGGTTGCCCTGCGGGTCCTGGCGGACATCCATCTTCGTGCCCCGCATCACGATGGTGCCCTTGGTGACGACCACGTTGCCGGTGAACACGCTGCTCTGTCGGGCGTCGTCGTAGCGCAGCGCATCCGCCTCGATGTTCATCGGCTTGTCCTTGTCGGCCAGCTCTGCGTGAGCAGCGGCGACCAACGTCAGGCCAAGGGCCGCGATGATGAAGCGCGAAAGCAATCTGGGGGCAAAGGTGTTTTGAGGCATGGCTTTTCAGGGGCACAAATCTTGCATTCATTGTAGCGGCGCAAACCCCGCCCGCAGGCACCTCACCGGACTTTGTCGCGGCCCGGAAAACACAAGGCCCGCCAGAGGGCGGGCCTTGGTCGTGCCGGCGCCCGGTTCTTCAGGACTTGCGCGCCTGGGCGATCAGGTTGTCCGCGATCAACAGGGTGCGCGGACCCTGGCCACCGATGTAGAAACGGCCCGCCACACCCAGCGCGGGCGTGCCCTCCACCATATAGGCTTCCTGCAAGGCCGTGGCTTCCCTGGACTGCTGGATCGCCGCGCCGTTGTAGATGGCCGCGAACTTGGCCTTGTCGACACCCTGCTTTTCGATCCAGGCGGCGATCGCCGGAGGCGTGGTCAGGGGCAGGCGCTCCTCGTGCATCGCCTGGAACACCTTGCGGTGCAGCTTGTCCACCAGCCCCATGGCCTCCAGCGTGAAATACAGGCGCTGCATGGGGACAAAGTCCGGACTGAACGCCACCGGCATGCGCCGCACTGTCACGTGGGCCGGCTTCTTGCCGATCCAGTCGTTGAACACGGGTTCAAAGTTGAAGCAGTGGATGCAGCTGTAGGCGAAGAACTCCACCACTTCGACCTGCCCCGGCGGGCTGACCACCGGCGCGGGCTTGCTCAGGCGCTGGTAGTCGGTGCCTTCTTTGAAACCGATGCGCTGGGCCAGCGCGGGACGCAGGGCCCCAGCGGCACTCAAGGCGCCAGCGCTCAACAGGGTGCGGGAAAAAACTCGGCGTTGCATGAAATCGGACTCCTTGTATGGGCTTGGTTGGGGCCGGCCCTGCGGAAAAAAGTTCCGCGGCACCGCCTCGGCTCAGGCGTTCAGCGCGCTCAACGTTGCACGCGCACCAGCGCAGCGGCCACACCATTGGCTTCGAGCTGCTCGCGCGTGGCGTCGGCCATGGCCTTCTGCGCGAACGGCCCCACGCGCACCCGGTACACCTTCTGCCCGGACTGCTCGCGCTCACTGACCTCGGCGGCCATGCCCAGCATGGCCAGCCTGGCGCGCTGCGCATCGGCCTCGTCGGGGTTTCTGAACGCCCCGGCCTGCACGAAATACGTGAAGGGGTCGGCCGTGGCCGGGTTCGGGGCACCGCTGGCGGGAGCCTCTGCGGTGGGCGCGGCGGGCGCACTGTCGGCCTTCGGGCGCGAACGCAGCAGATCCTCGATGGGGTCGCCCTGCGGTTGCGCGGCAGACGCGGGGGGCGCCTTCGGAGCGGCGGCCGGCGGCAGCGGCTTGCCATCGGCCGGGGGCACCACGATGGCCCCGGCTTCGTTGCCAGTACCGGGCACCGGGGCGGGTTTGCCGCCCAGCACCGCGTTCGGATTCCAGCCCTTGTTGCGCTCGGCTTCCGCCGCATCCTGCGCCGGTTTGCGCGACACCCCGCGGTCCACGAAGGGCATGGGCACCTTGGTGACGTAGATCGCCACCGCCAGCGCGCCAGCCAGCCCCACCAGCACCCCGATCACGAAGCCAATGAGGGTTCCGCCCACGTGCGAACGGGCGGAAGGAGAACGGGTTTTCATACGGGCTTTCGTCATCACATCTTCTGCGGGGCACTCACGCCCAGCACCTTCAAACCATTGTGCAACACCTGCGCGGTGGCCGCGACGAGGGCCAGACGGGCCTTTTTCACCGCCTCGTCGTCCACCAGGATGCGCTCGGCGTCGTAGTAGCTGTGGTAGCAGGCGGCCAGCTCGCGCAAGTAGAAAGTGACATCGTGCGGCGCGAAGTCGCGCGCGGCGTCGGCCAGCATGGCGGGGTATTTCGCCAGCAGCAGCATCAGCGCCTGGGCGGCCGGGCTGTCCAGCGCCGAGAGGTCCACGTCTTTCAGCGAAGCCGCGTCGCCACCCCAGGCCGCCAGCACCGAGCAGATGCGCGCATGGGCGTACTGCACGTAATAGACCGGGTTGTCGTTGTTCTTCTGCACCGCCAGGTCCACGTCAAACGTGTACTCGGTGTCGGGCTTGCGGGAGAGCAGGAAGAAGCGCACCGCGTCCTTGCTGGTCCATTCGATCAGGTCGCGCAGGGTCACGTAGCTGCCGGCGCGCTTGCTGATCTTGACCTCTTCACCGCCCTTGACCACGCGCACCATGGTGTGCAGCACGTAGTCGGGGTAGCCCTGTGGAATGCCGACGTTCGCGGCCTGCAGGCCGGCGCGCACGCGGGCGATGGTGCCGTGGTGGTCGGTGCCCTGGATGTTGATCACCTTGGTGAAGCCCCGCTCCCACTTGCTGATGTGGTAGGCCACGTCGGGCACGAAGTAGGTGTAGGAGCCGTCGCCCTTGCGCATGACGCGGTCCTTGTCGTCCCCGTACTCGGTGGACTTGAGCCACAGCGCGCCGTCCTGCTCGTAGGTCTTGCCGGCCTCGCGCAGTTTCTGCACCGTGGCGTCCACCTTGCCGCTGGTGTAGAGGCTGGATTCGAGGTAGTAGTGGTCGAACTTGACGGCGAAGGCCTGCAGGTCGAGGTCCTGCTCGTGGCGCAGGTAGGCCACGGCGAAGAGGCGGATGTCGTCGAGCGCGTTCACGTCGCCGCTGGCGGTGAAGTCGCGGTCGTCGGCGTGCACGGTCTTCTTCGCCAGGTAGTCGTTGGCGATGTCCTGGATGTAGTCGCCGTTGTAGGCGGCCTCGGGCCATTCGGGATCGCCCGGCTTGAAGCCCTTGGCGCGCAGCTGGGTGCTGTTGGCGAGCGTGCCGATCTGCACGCCGGCGTCGTTGTAATAGAACTCGCGGTGCACGTCCCAGCCCTGCGTCTGGTACAGGCTGCAGATCGCGTCACCCAGCGCGGCCTGGCGGCCGTGGCCCACGTGCAGCGGGCCGGTGGGGTTGGCCGAGACGAATTCGACCATCAGGCGCTGGCCGTTGGGCGGAACCACCCCGAAGCCCTCGCCGGCCCGCAGCACCTCGCGCACGATCTGCTGCTTGGCCGCGGGCTTGAGGCGGATGTTGATGAAACCGGGTCCGGCGATGTCGATGTCGGACACCCACTGCTGGTACACCGGCTGCGCCAACAGGGCCGTGCGCAGGGTGTCGGCGAGCTGGCGCGGGTTGAGCTTGAGCGGTTTGGCCAGTTGCATGGCGGCGGTGCAGGCGAAGTCGCCGTGCGCGGCCACCTTGGGCGATTCGAAGGCGGCGCGGCTGCCCGCACCAGGAGAGAGCAGTTCCAGCTCGGCGGCGAGGCCACCCAGCAGTTCGTGTTTGACAGAGAGCATGGGGCGGGATTTTACGGGGCGGGCGGAGGCGCCGCCGCCAGCGGCGACAGGCTGGTCCGCGCCGCCGCCTTGACCGCCTCGGTCAGGCGCTGCGCGCTGAGCGGTTCGCGCGCCCAGTGCTGCCAATACAGCGCCACGTCCACCGTCGATCCGGGCAGCACTTCCTGCAGGCGCGGGCGGCCCGCGAGGTGGTGCTCGGGCACCATGCCCCAGCCCAGCCCGAGTTCGATGGCGGTCTCGAAAGCGTCCACGGCGGGCGCGAAGTGGCGCGGGTAGTTGGGCTGGCGCAGGCCGAAATGCTGTTCCAGAAAGCTGTCCTGCAGCGCGTCCTTGCGGTTGAAGATGATGGCCGGCAGGGCCAGCAGCTGGTGCGGCGAGACCTCGCCCTGTGGCGTGGTGCAGCGCTGCACCACCTCGGGCGCGGCCACGCAGCGGTAGCGCATCACGCCCAGCGGTTCGGCCACGCAGCCGCGCATGGGCTCGGCCAGCGTGGTCACGCAGCCGATCACGTCGCCGCTCTTGAGTGCGTCGTGCGTGTGGTCCTGGTCGTCGATCATGATGTCGAGCAGCAGGCGGTGGCGCTGCAGCATGGCCGCCACCCCGGGCAGGAACCAGCTCGCCACCGAGTCGGCGTTGATCGCCACGCTCAGGCTCTGCCAGCGCGCGCCGTCGCGGATGCCCGGGCCACCGGTGCGCAGGCCGTCCAGCAGGTCGGCCTCCATCAGCCGCAGCTGCTTCACATGCCCGAGCAGGGCCTGCCCGGCCGGCGTGGCGCGCACCTGCTTGCCGCGCACCAGCAGGCGCTGACCCAGGGCGTCTTCCAGCGCCTTGATGCGCAAGGACACCGCCGCCAGGGTCAGGTGCAGGGAGGCCGCGGCCGCGCTGAAGCTGCCGTGCTCGATCACGGCGGTGAGGGCCTCCAGTTGGCGGGCGTCGAGCATGTTTTAAAAAAATTTAACCAAACCGGGTTGCATGCCGATCCAGTCTATGCCATCCGGCCAGCCGCCCACACGGGCCACACGAGGGCCACCCGGTCCGGGATTCACGCGGCGTTCATGCCCTGGGTCAGCGACAACGCGTTGGCCGCGTCGCGCAGGTATTCGCGCACCTGCACCATGTCGGGGCCCACGTGGCGGTCGATGCGGCGGATGTAGGGGCAGGTGAGCGTGGCCAGGGCGGTGTTGTCGGGGCCGAGGATGGGGAAGGAGATGTCCACCACGCCCAGGGTCTGCGCGCTCTCGCGCTCCAGGTAACCGCGCTCACGAATGCTGCCCAGCGTGGCCCGCAGCTCGTCCTGGGTGATCGGCACCTCCCCGTCCAGCGGGGTGTGCTCGGCCAGCATGCGGTTGAAGCGCCCCTCGTCGGCATAGGCCAGCAACAGGTGGCCCGAGGCCGTGTCCAGCAGACCCACGCGCGCGCCGCGCTGCACGGCAAAGCTCCAGCCGCTGGGGCTGTTGATCTGCGCACTGATCAGCACGTTGCCCCGGTCGTACACCCCCATGTGGCACGACTGTTCGGCTTTTCGCGTGAAGTCGTCCATGATGGGCAGCGCCTGGTTGATCAGGCGGCTGAGCGGGGGGTGCATGTGGGCCAGCGCGAACAGCTTGAGGCTCAGCGCGTAGCGGTCGCCCGAGAGGGTGCGCATCACGTACTGGCGCGCCACCAGGCGTTCGAGCATGCGGTAGATCTCGCTGGCGCTGCGGTCCATCTCTTTCACGATCTCGGCGCGCGTGAGGCCGTGCGGCTGGGTGGCCAGCAGCTCCAGGATGTCCAGCCCCTTGTCCAGCGCGGGGGCGCGGTAGCGGTCGTCGGCAGAGGCGGCGGTGTCGGGTGCGGCGTCGGTCTTGGGGCGGCGTCCGCGGGGTTTGGGGGCGGTGGCTGGCATGCGGGTCTCTCAATGGGGTGACTCGGGTCGAGCTGCTTTGTACCGCAGCCGTGGCTAGGGAAACTACCGAGCCGGTTGTGGGCGATTTGCACCTATGATTTTATTCATACATGGATTGTTTGTTTATCTGTGAATTTATTCAACCGAGGTTTCCCGTATGCGTGAAGGTCGTCTGGCAGGCAAAACCATCCTCATCACCGCGGCGGCGCAGGGCATTGGCCGCGCCAGCGCCCTGGCCTGTGCCGCCGAAGGCGCCCGGGTGATCGCCACCGACATCAACCAGCCGCTGCTCGACCAGTTGGCCGCCGAACACCCGGGCATCGAGGCGGTGTGGCTGGACGTGCGCGACAGCGAAGCCGTGCAGGCACTGGCGCAGCGCACCCCCGCGCTCGATGCCCTGTTCAACTGCGCGGGCATGGTGGCCAATGGCAGCGTGCTCGACTGCACCGAGGCCGACTGGGACCTGAGCTTCGACCTGAACGTGAAGAGCATGTTCCGCATGACACGCGCCTTCATGCCGGCCATGCTGGAAAAGGCCCGCACGCAGGACGGCAGCGTGTCCGTCATCAACATGGCGTCGATGGCGTCGAGCATCAAGGGTTTTGCCAACCGCTGCGCCTACGGGGCCACCAAGGCGGCCGTGATCGGGCTGACCAAGTCGCTCGCGGCCGACTACGTGAAACAGGGCCTGCGCGCCAACGCGCTGTGCCCGGGCACGGTGGACACGCCGTCGCTGCGCGGGCGCATCGCCTCCGCGGCCGACCCGGTGCAGGCCGAAAAGGACTTCATCGCCCGCCAGCCCATGGGCCGCCTGGCCACGGTGGACGACATCTCGCCCATGGTGGTGTACCTGGCCAGCGACGAATCGCGCTTCGTGACCGGGCAGACGCTGCTGGTCGACGGCGGCGTGACCATCTGACCATGGACAGCCTGTCCAGCCAGGGTCCCGTCGTGGCCCCTCTGATTTCGGTCCAGAACCTCAGCAAGTCCTTCCCCGGCGTCAAGGCGCTGGACGGGGTGCGATTCGACCTGCGCGCCGGCGAGGTCCACGCCCTGATGGGCGAAAACGGCGCGGGCAAGTCCACGTTGATGAAGATCCTGGCGGGGGTCTACCGCAAGGACAGCGGCGAGGTGCGGCTCGACGGCGAACCGGTGGAGATTCAAAGCCCGGCGCACGCGCAGTCGCTGGCCATCGGCATCATCCACCAGGAGCTGCACCTGATGGCGCACCTCACGGCGGCGCAGAACATCTTTCTGGGGCGCGAACCCCGCAAGGCCGCGGGCCTGCTGCTGGACGAAGACCAGCTCAACCGCGACACCCAGGCGCTGTTCGACCGCCTGCACCTGGTGCTCGCACCCACCACCCCCGTGGGCGAGCTCACGGTGGCGCGCCAGCAGATGGTGGAGATCGCCAAGGCGCTGTCGTTCAAGACGCGCGTGCTCATCATGGACGAGCCCACCGCCGCGCTGAACAACGCCGAGATCGAGGAGCTGTTCCGCATCATCCGCAAGCTCAAGAGCGAGGGCGTGGGCATCGTCTACATCTCGCACAAGATGGACGAGATCCAGCGCATCGCCGACCGCGTCACCGTGATGCGCGACGGCACCACCATCGACACCGTGCCGGCCGACACCCCCATGCCGCAGGTGATCGCGATGATGGTGGGGCGCTACCTGGAGCATGCCGACAAACACATCCCCGACACCTCGGCCAACGAGGTGCTGCTGGAGGTGCGTGGCCTGAACCGGGGTCGCACGATCCGCGACGTGAGCTTTTCAGTGCGCCGCGGCGAGATCGTCGGCTTCGCCGGCCTCATGGGCGCGGGACGCACCGAGGTGGCGCGCGCCGTGTTTGGCGCCGACCCGCTGGACTCGGGCGAGATCCATGTGCGCGGCCAGCGCGTGCGCATGGGCTCGCCGCAGGACGCGGTGCGCGCGGGCATGGGCTACCTCTCGGAAGACCGCAAACACTTTGGCCTGGCCACGGGCATGGACGTGGAGTCCAACATCACCCTGCCCAGCCTCAAGCGCTGGCTGAAGTGGGGCATGTTCCTGAACCGTGCGGCGATCCACCAGGTGTCGCAACAGATGGTGGACAAGCTGCGCATCAAGACGCCCTCGCTCACCCAGACCGCGCGTCTGCTCTCGGGCGGCAACCAGCAGAAGGTGGTGATCGCCAAATGGCTGGTGCAGGACTGCGAGATCCTGTTCTTCGACGAACCCACGCGCGGCATCGACGTGGGTGCCAAGAGCGAGATCTACAAACTGCTGATCGACCTGGCCGCGCAGGGCCGCGCCATCGTGGTGATTTCCTCCGAGCTGCCCGAGGTGCTGCAGCTGAGCCACCGCGTGCTGGTGATGTGCGAAGGCCGCATCACCGGCGAGGTGCCGGGCAGCGAGGCGACGCAGGAAAACCTGATGGCCCTGGCCACCCGCCGCGACTGATTCAGACCAACTAGGCATTCCATGACACAAGCAACTTCCCCCTTCTCCTGGCTGGCCCGCTTTTTCGGGGCGCAGGCCAAACAAAAGCTGCTGGCCTTCGCCAGCCTGATCGCGCTGCTCGTGGTGTTCAGCGTGCTCAAGCCCGACGCCTTCATGACGCAGGACAACATCATCGGCATCCTGCAGTCCACCACGGTGATCGGCGTGCTCGCCATCGCCAGCACCTTCGTCATCATCACCTCGGGCATCGACCTCTCGGTGGGCGTGCTGATGACCTTCTGTGCCGTGATGGCGGGCGTCTTCATCGTGAACCTGGGCTTCCCGCTGCCGCTGGGCATCGCGTGTGCCCTGGCCATGGGCGCGCTGTCGGGCTGCATTTCAGGGCTGGTCATCACCAAGCTCAAGGTGCCGCCCTTCATCGCCACGCTGGGCATGATGATGCTGCTCAAAGGCCTGTCGCTGCTGATCACGCAGACACGCCCGATCTACTTCAGCGACGTGGAAGGCTTCGATCAGATTTCGCTGGGCTCGCTGATCGGCGACGTGTTCCCCTCGCTGCCCATTCCCAATGGCGTGCTGATCCTGTTCCTGGTGGCGGCGGTGTGCGCGGTGGTGCTGAACAAGACCGCCCTGGGCCGCTACACCTTCGCCCTGGGCAGCAACGAGGAAGCGGTGCGCCTGTCGGGCGTGAACGTGGACCGCTGGAAGGTCATCATCTACACCTTCGCGGGCGGTATCTGCGGCATCTCGGGCCTGCTGATCGCCTCGCGCCTGAACTCGGCCCAACCGGCCCTGGGCCAGGGCTACGAGCTCGACGCCATCGCCGCCGTGGTGATCGGCGGCACCTCGCTCAGCGGAGGCGTGGGCACGATTCTGGGAACCATCATCGGCGCTTTCATCATGAGCGTGCTGATCAACGGCTTGCGCATCATGTCGGTGGCGCAGGAGTGGCAAATGGTCTTGACCGGGCTGATCATCATCCTGGCCGTCTACACCGACAACCTGCGTCGCAACAAGAAATAGACAAGGAGACCGCGCCACGCCACAAGCCCTTCACCTGCCCCCGCTTTCCTTCCCGTGATTCCGTTTCAAACGCACTTTTTCAACTGGAGACAAACATGAACGCAAAGAGAAAACTGCTGGCCTTGACCGCCGGCCTGGCACTGGCTGGCTTCACCAGCTTCGCATCGGCCCAGGAGGTGTACATCCCCCTGGTGTCCAAGGGCTTCCAGCACCAGTTCTGGCAGGCCGTGAAGCAGGGAGCCGATCAGGCCGCCAAGGACTACAAGGTGAAGGTGACTTTCGAAGGACCGGAAACCGAACAGCAGGTGGACAAGCAGATCGACATGCTCTCGGCCGCCATGGCGAAAAAACCGGCGGCCATCGGCTTCGCCGCGCTCGACAGCAAGGCCGCCATTCCCCTGCTGAAGAAGGCGCAAGCGGCCAAGATTCCGGTGATCGCCTTTGACTCGGGTGTGGACAGCGACATCCCCGTGACCACGGCGACCACCAACAACGTGTCGGCCGCGGCCCTGGCCGCCGACAAGCTGGCCGAGAAGATCGGTGGCGAAGGCGAAGTGGCGGTGATCGCCCACGACCAGACCAGCCGCACCGGCGTGGACCGCCGCGATGGTTTCCTGAACCAGATCAAGGCCAAGTACCCCAAGATCAAGGTGGTGGACGTGCAGTACGGTGGCGACCAGCTGAAGTCGGCCGAGATCGCCAAGGCGCTGATGCAGGCACACCCCAAGCTCAAGGGCATTTTCGGCACCAATGAACCCGGCGCCATCGGCGCGGGCAAGGGCGTCAAGGAAGCCAAGAAGACGGGTGTGGTGATCATCGGCTTCGACTCCGGCAAGGCCCAGAAGGACATGATCAACGACGGCACCATCGCCGGCGCGATCACCCAGAACCCGGTCGGCATTGGCTACAAGACGGTGGAAGCGGCCGTGAAGGCGCTCAAGGGCGAGAAGCTGCCCAAAATCATCGACACCGGTTTCTACTACTACGACAAGTCGAACATGAACGATCCCAAGATCGCCGCGGTTCTGTACGACTGATCCACGACCTACCAACCCACTCCCGCTCCGCTCCAGAACACGGCGGAACCGGCTTCGCCGGGCCGCTCGTGTTGCCCCCTGGGGGGTGACGCGCCCTGGCGCGGCGCGGGGGGTCATCTAAGGACTCACTGTGAAACTCTTGCGCTACGGATCCCCCGGCCAGGAAAAACCCGGCGTGCTCGACGCCCAGGGTCGCGTGCGCGACCTCTCCGGCGTGATCGCCGACGTGGCCGGCTCGGCCCTGCTGCCCGAGAGCCTGGCGCGCCTGCGAAGCCTCAACATCGACAGCCTGCCGCTGGTGGCCGGCACGCCGCAACAGGACCTGCGCCTGGGTGCCTGCGTGGGCCAGGTGGGCAAGTTCATCTGCATCGGCCTGAACTACTCCGACCATGCCGCCGAGAGTGGCATGCCGGTGCCACCCGAGCCGGTGGTGTTCAACAAATGGACCAGCGCCATCGTCGGCCCCGACGACGCGGTGGAGATTCCACGCGGCTCGGTGAAGACCGACTGGGAAGTGGAGCTGGGCGTGGTGATCGGCCGCGGCGGGCGCTACATCGAGCCGGCCGACGCGCTGTCCCACGTGGCGGGCTACTGCGTGGTGAACGACGTGTCCGAACGCGAATACCAGCTCGACCGCAGCGGCACCTGGGACAAGGGCAAGGGCTGCGACACCTTCGGCCCCACCGGCCCCTGGCTGGTGACCGCCGACGAAGTGCCCGACCCGCAGGCGCTCAAGATGTGGCTGGAGGTGGACGGCAAGCGTTACCAGGACGGCAGCACCGCCACCATGGTCTACGGCGTGGCCTTCCTGATCAGTTACCTGAGCCGTTTCATGAGCCTGCAACCGGGCGACGTGATCTCCACCGGCACCCCTCCGGGCGTGGGCCTGGGGCAGAAACCCCCGGTCTACCTGCGCGCCGGACAGACCATGCGCCTGGGCATCGACGGCCTGGGCATCCAGACACAAACCACGGTGCAGGCCTGAAAGGCCCGACCGACCCCGACACAGGTACCGAGATGAGCGTCATCGTTTCCATGCGCGTCGTAGACGTGCGCTTCCCCACGTCCCAACACCTGGATGGCTCGGACGCCATGAATCCGGACCCGGACTATTCCGCGGCCTATGTGATTCTGGAGACCGACCTGCCCGGTCTGGAGGGCCACGGCCTGACCTTCACCATCGGGCGCGGCAATGAAATCTGCTGCGCCGCCATCGAGGCCATGCGCCACCTGGTGGTGGGCCTGGACATGGCCTGGGTGACCGAGGACATGGGCCGCTTCTGGCGCTACATCACGTCGGACAGCCAGCTGCGCTGGATCGGCCCCGACAAGGGCGCGATCCACCTGGCCACGGGCGCGGTGGTCAACGCCGTGTGGGACCTGTGGGCCAAGCAGGAAGGCGTGCCGGTGTGGGAACTGGTGGCGCGCATGAGCCCCGAGGAAATCGTCAAGCTGATCGACTTCCGCTACATCACCGACTGCATCACACCCGAAGAAGCCCTGGCCCTGCTCAAGGAGCGCGCCGTGGGCAAGGAAGAGCGCTGGGAAACGCTGGAGCGCGAAGGCTACCCCTGCTACACCACCTCGGCCGGCTGGCTGGGCTACGACGACGACAAACTGCGCCGCCTCTGCCAGGAGGCCATCGACGCCGGCTTCAACCACATCAAGCTCAAGGTGGGCCGCGACAAGGCCGACGACATCCGCCGCCTGCGCATCGCGCGCGAGGTGCTCGGGCCGAACCGCCACCTCATGATCGACGCCAACCAGGTGTGGGAAGTGAACCAGGCCGTGGACTGGGTGCGCGAACTGGCTTTCGCCAAGCCCTGGTTCATCGAAGAGCCCACCAGCCCGGACGACATCGAAGGCCACCGCGTGATCCGCGAGGGCGTGGCCCCGGTGAAGGTGGCCACGGGCGAGATGTGCCAGAACCGCATCGTCTTCAAGCAGCTCATCATGCGCGGCGCCATCGACGTGGTGCAAATCGATGCCTGCCGCCTGGGCGGTGTGAACGAGATCCTGGCCGTGATGCTGATGGCCGCCAAGTACAAGCTGCCGGTGTGCCCGCACGCGGGCGGCGTGGGCTTGTGCGAGTACGTGCAACACCTCTCGATGATCGACTACCTGTGCATCGCCGGCACCCGCGTGGGTCGCGTGATCGAGTACGTGGACCACCTGCACGAACATTTCAGGGATCCTTGCGTCATCCGGGGCGCGGCCTACATGCCGCCGCGGGCCGCGGGCTTCTCGATCGAGATGAAGCCGGCGTCCCTGAAGCAGTACGAATTCCAGCCCCGGGCCGCATGAAGATCGACACCCACCAGCACTTCTGGCGCTACAGCGCGCCGGAGTTTCCCTGGATCAGCGAGGCCATGCCGGCCCTGCGGCGCGACTGCCTGCCGTCCGACAACGCGGCGGCCATGCGCACGGCCGGCGTGGACGGTGTGGTGGCCGTGCAGGCGCGCACGCTGGCCGACGAGACCGACTTCCTGCTGGGGCTGGCCGACCAGTGCCCCGAGGTGCTGGGCGTGGTGGGCTGGGCCGACCTGGGCGCCGCCGATCTGGAGCCCCGGCTGCGGGCCTGGTGCGCACACCCGGCCTTCAAGGGCCTGCGCCACATCCTGCAGGACGAGGCCGATGCATCGGCCTGGGTGGCCGCGCCGGCCCACCAGCGCGGCCTGCAAACGCTGCAACGGCAGCAGCGCGTGTACGACGTGCTGGTGTTTGAACACCAGTTGCCCGCCGCGGTGGCGCTGTGCGCCCGCCACGACGCGCACTGGCTGGTGCTCGACCATGTGGGCAAACCCGCGCTGCGCGACTGGGTTGACGCAGGAGCGCAGGCCTCGCCCGGCTGGGGCCACGCCCTGCGCGAGCTCGCGGCGATGCCGCACGTGATGTGCAAGCTCTCCGGCGCGGTGACCGAAACCGACTGGCTGAACAACCACGGCCTGACGCTGCAAGACACCCGCAACATCCTCGCCTGCTTCGACCAGGCGCTGGAGGCGTTCGGCCCGCAGCGCCTGATGTTCGGCTCCGATTGGCCGGTGTGCCAGTTGTCATCCTCGTACGACGTGGTGCACGGCCTGGCCGAGCAGTGGGCGCGCTCGCGCCTGAATGCCGCGGAGCAAGAGGCTTTCTGGAGCGGCAACGCCCTGCGCTGTTACGACCTGAGCCCGCCGCCGCCCGCCATTCCATAAGACCCCGACAACCCCCAAAGAGAAACGTTTCCATGGACCTGCATCTGAAAGACAAAGTGGTCATCGTCACCGGTGGCGCCAGCGGCATCGGCGCCGCCATCTCGCTCACCCTGGCCCAGGAGGGCGCCGTGCCCGTGATCCTGGGCAAGAGCCCGATGTCGGCGGCGTTCACGCAGCAGCTGCAGGCCACGGGGGCGCGCCACCGGTTCATCCAGCTGGAGCTGTCCGACGAGGCCGCCTGCGCCGCCGCGGTGGCGCAGACGGTGGGCGAGTTCGGCCGCATCGACGGCCTGGTGAACAACGCAGGCGTCAACGACAGCGTGGGCCTGGACGCCGGGCGCGACGCCTTCCTCGGTTCGCTGGAGCGCAACCTGATCCACTACTACGTGATGGCGCATTACTGCGTGCCGCACCTGAAGGCCACGCGCGGCGCCATCGTCAACGTGTCGTCCAAGACCGCGCTCACGGGCCAGGGCAACACCAGCGGCTACACCGCGTCCAAGGGCGCGCAACTGTCCCTGACCCGGGAGTGGGCCGCCTCCCTGCTCGCCGACGGCGTGCGGGTGAACGCGGTGCTGCCCGCCGAGGTCATGACACCGCTGTACGCGCGCTGGATCGAGAGCTTCGAAAACCCCGAAGACAAGCTCGCCAGCATCACGCGCAAGATCCCGCTCGGCCAGCGCATGACCACCTCGGAAGAGATCGCGCGCACCTGCGTGTTCCTGTTGTCGGACGCCTCGTCCCACACCACCGGGCAATGGTTGTTCGTCGATGGGGGCTACACCCATCTGGACCGCGCCCTGTCCTGAGCAAGCCACCGAAGGAGCCCGCATGCGCTACGCCCTGGCACTCGATCTGGTGGACGACGCCCAACGCATCGCCGAGTACGAACAGGCCCACGAACGCATCTGGCCCGAGGTGCGCGACCACCTGCGCGCGCAGGGTGTGCTGGACATGGAGATCTACCGCCTGGGCACGCGCCTGTTCATGGTGATGGAGGTGGACCCCGCCGTGTACAGCGTGCAGGCCATGGCCGAGGCCTCGCTGGCCAATCCGGTCATCCAGCGTTGGGAGACGCTGATGTGGACCTACCAGGCACCCACGCCCTGGACGCCGGCAGGGGAAAAGTGGGTATTCATGGACCGCATCTTTTCCCTCGCCAGCCAGTAGCCTGCCGAGGGGCGCTGCTCGCTCCCTCCTTTTCATCGTCTGCCTAGATGCTCTGTCGCTGAACGGGCGGTGTCGTTCGTTGCACCTCGCGCGCTGCGGCAGGCGCTGCCCGGCGGGGGCTCATACTGGGACGGTCGGCGCTTTGCGCCGACTCCGCTGCGCCCACCGGGCAGCGCCTGCCGCAGCAAGAAGTGAAGTGGCTCTCCACCGGTGGCGACCCCACCCCTTTGTCGCCAAGGCGTGCGTGGGCAGGCCGCAGCGCGCCTTGTGAGGCGGCGAGCATCGCAGGGGAGTCGGCGCATCGCGCCGACCGCCTCACTGAAGCGCTGCGGCCTGTCCGCGCACGCCTTGGCACGCGAGGTGCCACGAACGAGACCTTCCGTTCACCCACACGGCATCCGGCAAAACCCGGAAGAGGCCCCTCAACCCCCAGCAATGGCCGCCGGGCTCACCATGGGCAGGCCGCTGTGGTCCTTGAGCCCCACGCCCGTGACGCCCAGACGGCGGCCTTCGCCGACCAGCCAGGCCAGGCGCCGCGCGGCGGTGACCACGTCCTGCCCGGCCGGCCGCACGTTGGAGATGCAGTTGCGTTGCGCGTCGGTGCAGCCCAGCCGGGGCGCGTGGGTGAGGTAGATGCCCACGCTGTCGGGCGAGCTCAGGCCCGGGCGTTCGCCCACGATCATGGCCACCATGGCCGCGCCCAGCAGCTGGCCCACCTCGTCGGCCACCGCCACACGGGCCTGGCGCACCAGCACCAGCGGGCCCAGGCGCAGGGCCGGGTCGAGCGCGTCTCGGATGGCGCCGAGCAGGGGCACGGCGTGCTGCTGGATGCCCAGCGCCGACAGGCCGTCGCCCAGCACCAGCACCAGATCGGGTGCGCCGCCGGCGGGCGCCGCGTCGGCCCGGCTCTGTGCCAGGCGGGTGGCGCTGTCGGTGTCCAGGCGCCGGCCCAGGTCGGGCCGCAGGAGGTATTCGTGCCGGTCGTGCGCCTGGCTCTGCAGCACCAGCGGGGCCGGCCAGCCGGCCGAGCGCAGGCCGTCCTGCAGCGCCTCGGTGTCCAGCGGCAGGTGGATCGCGTCGCGCGCCTGGGCGTGGGCGAGTGCGAAGTCCAGCACCTCGCGCGTGGGCAGGCTGACCCCGCTGCGGCCGAGCGCGATGCGCGCGGGCGTGTGGCGGCGCAGGTGGGCCCAGGGGTCCGGGCCGGGCGCATCGAGGAGCACGGGGAGCGTGGGAGGTGGGGGTTGGGTCATGGCGTCTCTGGCAACGCCCACAGCGTGGCGGGCAAGGCGGGCTGGCGCGGCGCTGGCAGCAGCTGCCCCTGCGCGCCGGTCACACCCACGCCCTGCAGCCAGGCCTCGAACTCGGGCGCGCGTTTCAGGCCCAGCAACTCGCGCAGCACCAGCGCGTCGTGGAACGAGGTGCTCTGGTAGTTCAGCATCACGTCGTCGGCACCGGGCACGCCGATCAGGAAGTTCAGCCCCGCGGTGGCCAGCAGCACCATGAGGTTGTCCATGTCGTCGCTGTCGGCCTCGGCGTGGTTGGTGTAGCAGATGTCGCAGCCCATGGGCAGGCCCAGCAGCTTGCCGCAGAAGTGGTCTTCCAGGCCGGCGCGGGTGATCTGCTTGCCGTCGTACAGGTACTCGGGGCCGATGAAGCCGACCACGGTGTTCACCAGCAACGGCTGGTAGCGCCGCGCCACGGCGTAGGCACGGGCCTCGCAGGTCTGCTGGTCCACGCCGTGGTGGGCGTTGGCCGACAGGGCGCTGCCCTGGCCGGTCTCGAAATACATCACGTTGTGGCCCACCGTGCCCCGGCCCAGCGCCTGGGCCATGGCGTGGGCTTCGTCGAGCAGGGCCAGGTCGATGCCGAAGGACTGGTTGGCGGCCTGGGTGCCGGCGATGGACTGGAACACCAGGTCCACCGGCGCGCCCAGCTGCATGGCCTGCATGGTGTTGGTGACGTGGGTGAGCACGCAGGTCTGGGTGGGGATGGCGCCGCGCGCCAGCACCTCGGCCAGCAGGTGGTTCAGCCGCACCAGGTCGGGCACGCTGTCGGACACCGGGTTGATGCCGACCACGGCGTCGCCCGCGCCGTGCATCAGGCCGTCGATCATGCTGGCGACGATGCCGGCGGGGTCGTCGGTGGGGTGGTTGGGCTGCAGCCGCACCGAGAGGTGGCCCCGCAGGCCCTGGGTGTTGCGAAAGCGGGTGATCACCTCGCAGCGGCGCGCCACCAGCATCAGGTCCTGGTTGCGCATGAGCTTGCTCACGGCGGCCACCATCTCGGGCGTGAGGCCGGGCGCGAGCCGGCGCAGCGCCTCGGGCGTGGCCTGCGCGCCGAGCAGCCAGTCGCGAAAACCGCCCACGGTGAGCGAGGCCACCGGGGCGAAGGCGGCGGCGTCGTGGCTGTCGATGATGAGCCGGGTGACCTCGTCGTCTTCGTAGGGGATGAGTGCTTCGTCCAGAAAGCGCCGCAGCGGCACGTCGGCCAGCACCCAGCGCGCGGCCACGCGCTCCTGCTCGGTGGCGGCGGCCAGGCCGGCCAGGCAGTCGCCCGAGCGCAGGGGCGTGGCCTTGGCCATGACCTCGCGCAGGTTCTCGAAACGGTAGGCGCGCTGCCCGAGGGTGGTGCCCAGACTCACGGATGCATCCTTCCTTCCAGTTGTCCATGGCGTCGAGGCGTCACCCGCAACGCATGAAACGGTCCAACCCAGGGCACCGCCGGGCCGGCTTTGCCGGACGGCCAGTGCCGCCCCCTGGAGGGGGTCGCGCGCAGCGCGGCGGGGGTGTTCAGGGCCTCATTCCACCACGCCCAGCATGGCATCCACCGGGGCGGCGTCGCGCTGCGCGGAAGTGACCCGGAAGTAGCCGTAGGCCAGTGCCATCAGGCCCAGGAACAGCACCGAGAGCATGGCGTTGAAGTACACCACCGCGAGCAGGCACACCAGGCCACAGACCAGGGCAATCGCCGGAAACAGCGGGTAGAACGGTGCGCGGAACGGACGCTCCAGCAGCGGTTCGCTGGCGCGCAGCTTGAACAGCGCGGCCATGGAGATGATGTACATCACCAGCGCGCCCAGCACGGCCATGGTCACGATGTTGGCGGTGAGCGGCAGGCCGCCGAAGCTGACCCATTCGTCGCTGAAGACGGCGATCACGCCGATCACGCCGCCGCCCACCAGGGCGCGCACCGGGGTCTTGAAACGCGGGTGCACCTTGGCGAAGTAGGCGGGCAGGTAGCCGGCGCGGGCCAGGGCGAACATCTGGCGCGAGTAGCCCAGGATGATGCCGTGGAACGAGGCCACCAGGCCGAACAGGCCGATCCACACCAGCATGTGCAGCCAGGTGCTGGACTCACCCACCACCATCTTCATGGCCTGGGGCAGCGGGTCGTTGATGTTGGAGAGCTGTTTCCAGTCGCCCACGCCACCGGCCATGACCATCACCAGGAAGGCCAGCGCCACCAGGGTGAGGATGCCGGTGATGTAGGCCACGGGGATGGTGCGGCGCGGTTCCTTGGCTTCTTCGGCGGCCATGGCGGCGCCTTCAATGGCCAGGAAGAACCAGATGGCAAAGGGGATGGAGGCGAAGATGCCGGCCCAGGTGCCCATGGTGAATTCGCTGGAACCGGCCCAGCCGTTGGCGGTGAAATTGGCCAGCGACCAGCCGGGCGCGACCACGCCGGCGAACACCAGCAGCTCGGCCACGGCCAGCAGGGTCACCACCAGCTCGAACATGGCGGCGATGCCCACGCCCAGAGCGTTGAGGGTGATGAAGATGGCGTAGGCGCCCAGCGCCGCCATCTTGGGGTCGAGCGAGGGGAACTGCAGCCCCAGGTAGGCGCCGATGGCCAGCGAGATCGCCGGCGGCGCGAAGACGAACTCCACCAGCGTGGCGAAGCCCGCGATGAAACCGCCGGTGGGGCCGAAGGCGCGCCGGGCGTAGGCGAAGGGACCGCCGGCGTGGGGGATGGCGGTGGACAGCTCGGTGAAGCTGAAGATGAAGGTGGTGTACATCAGCGCCACGAACACCGTGGCCAGCAGAAAGCCCAGGGTGCCCGCGCTGGCCCAGCCATAGCTCCAGCCGAAGTATTCGCCGGAAATGACCAGACCGACGGCGATGCCCCAGAGGGAGAAGACGCCCAGCACGGGCTTGAGCTCGCGCGATACCTGTTTGGGGGGGGTTGACATGTTGTTGCTCGCATCCAGAGTCGCCCGAAACGGCTCGGGCAGCCTGGGGCGCAGTGTGTCCAATCCGGTGCGCCCGGTGGTATCCCGTTTGGGCAAGCGTCGGGGCCCGGGCCGCATTTTTTCCGATTCGGGATAGCGTGGGGCGGGTTTTCCTGCAGAGCGCCCGGTGGCATGAAACTTGATACTCAGGCCCGGCCAGAACCCCGTCCGAAGGAGCACGCCATGTTGGTGCAGTCCGACACCGCCGCCGCCTGCTTCCGCGTCAAACGCACGCAGGATGTGGACATCCACGCCCGCAACCTGGACGCCTGGGAGCAACACTACGAGCAGACGTCCGCCGGCGCATTCAGCGGCGAGGTGCGCGAGCTGGTCGACCACGACCTGCAGGTGTTCGAGGAGGTGGCCAATTGCGCCACCAACCAGCGCTGCCGGCCCTGGCACGGCGGCGTCTGGATCGGCCTGGCCGTGCCGGAGACCGATGGCGGGCTGCGCTTCATGGGCCGCCCGACCAGCGGCCTGCAGCTCATGCTGGCCTGTGGCGACACCCCGTTCGACCTCCAGGTGCCGGCCGGCCACGGCCTCTACGGCATGGTGCTGGACCAGGCACAGCTGGTGCAACACGCCCAGGCGCTGCACCACCGGCCCTGGCCCGAGGACTGGGCCGGTGTGCCGCAGGTGCAGGCGCTGACGGCGCTGCAGCGTTACCGGCTGGTGGGCCTGGTGCGCGAGGTGCTGCGCAGCCTGCAGAGCCAGCCCGAGGTGCTGCTCCACGCGGCCAGCCGCCGCACGCTGCGCGAAGCCCTGCTGACCGTGCTCAGCGACATCGTGATGCCCCAGACACTGAGCGAGGCCGTCAACCCCCGGCAGCAGCGGCGCCAGGAGCTGGTGCACCGGGTGCGGGAGCTGGTGTTCGAACAGCCCGACGAACCGCTGAGCGTGGCCGAGCTGTGCACCCGCCTGCACGTGACGCGGCGGACCCTGCAGAACTGTTTCCAGGAGGCGCTGGGCATGAGCCCGGCGAGCTACCTGCGCACCGTGCGGCTCAACGCGGTGCGGCGCGCCCTGCGCGAAGGACCGCCCGCGACCACCATCGCCGACACCGCCGCGCGCTGGGGCTTCTGGCACATGGGCCACTTCTCCCAGGAGTACAAGGTCCTGTTTGGCGAGACACCGTCGCAGACCCGCCAGCAGATTTGAAACACCCCCGCCGCGCTGCGCGCGACCCCCTGAAAGGGGGCAACGCGTGCGGCCTGGCGAAGCCAGTTCCGCCGCGTTCTCGGTTGGGGTGCGGCGCTCCGGAGAGGTTCTCCCCTGTACTGCTGACCTCATTAAGTTAATAAAAATTAAACCAAACTCAGTTTTGGTTAATACCCATTAACTTCAAGCGCGGTTCAAGCACACTCGGTTCGCGTCACACACCCGGGCCAACGCCCGAACCGAACCCGCTTGCGAGGAACCCACCATGTCCGCCCTGGCCTTCACACTGCCGCCCCTGCCCGCTTTTCTCTCGCCCGCCTTCACCGCCGGCATGGTGCTGAGTATGTCGCTGATCATGGCGATCGGCCCGCAAAACGCCCATGTGCTGCGCATGGGCCTGCAGCGCCAGCACCTGTGGCTTACCGTGGCGGTGTGCGCGCTGTCCGACGTGGTGCTGATCTCGCTGGGGGTGCTCGGTCTGGCCCAGCTCGGGGGCCTGTCCGACAAACTGCAGGGCGCCCTGGTGGGGGCCGGCATGCTGTTCCTCTCGGTGTACGGCTGGCAGGCGTTCCAGCGTTTTCTGCGCCCCGGCGCGCTGCCCGGCGCCATGGGCGACGCGCCCACTGAGGCCGCCGGCCCGGTGGCGAAGCCGGTCTCGCGCAGCCGGGCGGTGCTGTCGGCCCTGGCTTTTTCCTGGCTCAACCCGCACGCCTGGCTCGACACCGCCGTGTTGATCGGCTCGGCCTCCCTGGCCTATGGCCAGCGCAGCGCCGTGTTCGGCTTGGGCGCTGCGGCGGGCTCGGTGGTGTGGTTCTTCGCGCTGGGCGCGGCCGCGTTCTGGCTCGGCCGCCGGCTCAACTCGCTGCGGGTCTGGCGCGCGCTCGACGGCCTGGTCGCGCTCATGATGTGGGGCACGGCGGGCTGGCTCATGATGAGCCTGACCTAACCCCCGCGCCGACCTTCTGGCCGTCGCCACACACACACCTGAACCGGATCAACGCGGCACCTCCCCTCTCCAGATTGCGCCCCATGAACACCACCCGCCCCGCCACCGCCCCCGTCACCATCTTCGGCCCGGACTTCCCATTCGCCTTTGACGACTGGATCACCCACCCGCAGGGGCTGGGCGAGCTGCCGCCGGAGCGGCTGGGCAGCGAGGTCGCCATCGTGGGCGCGGGCATGGCCGGCATGGTGGCGGCCTACGAGCTGATGAAACTGGGCTTGAAGCCGGTGGTCTACGAGGCTTCGCGCATGGGCGGGCGGCTGCGCTCGCAGCCGTTTGAGGGCGGCCAGGGCGTGGTGGCCGAGCTCGGCGGCATGCGCTTTCCGGCGTCGAGCACGGCGTTTTTCCATTACGTGAACCGGCTCGGCCTGCGGACCCGGCCCTTCCCCAACCCGCTCACGCCCGCCGCGGGCTGCACCGTGATCGACCTCGAAGGCCAGACCCACTGGGCGCGCGACCTGGCCGATCTGCCGCCGCTGTTTGCCGAGGTGGCCGAAGCCTGGGCCAGCGCGCTGGAAGACGGCGCCGGCTTCAGCGGCCTGCAGCAGGCGCTGCGCGAGCGCGACGTGCCGCGCCTCAAAGCCCTGTGGGACCGCCTGGTGCCGCTGTGGGACGACCGCACCTTTTACGACTTCGTGGCGCAGTCCCCCGCCTTTGCCGCGCTCTCGTTCCGCCACCGCGAGGTGTTTGGCCAGGTGGGCTTCGGCACCGGCGGCTGGGACTCGGACTTCCCCAACTCCATGCTGGAGATCCTGCGTGTGGTGCTCACGGGCTGCGACGAAAACCAGCACCTGATCGTGGGCGGCGCCCAGCAGGTGCCCGTGGGCCTGTGGCACCACGCGCCCGCCGCGCACGAGCTGCGCCACTGGCCGGCGGGCACCACGCTGGCCGGCCTGCACCACGGCGCGCCGCGCCCGGGCGTGACGGCCATCGCGCGCGCGCCCGACGGCCAGCTCGCGCTGACCGACACCTGGGGCAACACGCGCCACTACCCGGCCGCGCTCACCACCTGCCAGAGCTGGCTGCTGACCACGCAGATCGCGGTGGAAGAGACGCTGTTTTCGCAGAAGCACTGGATGGCGCTGGACCGCACGCGCTACATGCAGTCGAGCAAGACCTTCGTCATGGTGGACCGCCCGTTCTGGAACGACCTGAAGGCCAACGGCTGGCCCACGCTGGGCATGACGCTCACCGACCGCCTCACGCGCGGCACCTACCTGTTCGACAACGGGCCGGACCAGCCGGGCGTGATCTGCTTGAGTTACGCCTGGATGGGCGACGCGCTCAAGATGCTGCCGCACGACACGCACAAGCGCGTGCAGCTCGCACTTTCGGCGCTGCAGAAGATCTACCCCGACGTGGACATCGCCAGCCACATCGTGGGCGACCCGATCAGCGTGTCGTGGGAAGCCGACCCGCATTTCCTCGGCGCCTTCAAGGGCGCCCTGCCCGGCCACTACCGCTACAACCACCGCATGTACAGCCACTTCATGCAAGACGCCTTTCCCGAGGCCGAGCGCGGCATCTTCATCGCCGGCGACGACGTGTCGTGGACGCCGGCCTGGGTCGAGGGTGCGGTACAGACCTCGCTGAACGCGGTCTGGGGCATCGTGCGCCACCTGGGCGGACGGTGCCACGCCGCGAACCCGGGGCCGGGCGATGTGTTCGCGCAGATCGGCCCGATGGCCTTGCCGGAGTAGATGAAACACCCCCGCCGCGCACCTCCATGAACACCGAACCGCTCACCCTCGCCCTCTGGCAAACCCCTTACGCCGCCACCCCAGCCGAGGCGCTGCAGCGGCTCGACGACGCGGCCGCCCGGGCCCGCGCGCAAGGCGCGCAGCTGCTGCTGTGTCCCGAGATGGGTCTCACCGGTTACGCCATCGGCGCCGAGCGCGTGCGGGATCTGGCCGAGCCGGCCGATGGCGCGCTGGCGCAGGCCGTGGCCGTCATCGCGCAGCGCCACGGCCTCGCCATCGTCTACGGCTACCCCGAACACAACCCGCTGGGCCCACCCTTCAACGCCGTGCAGGCCATCGGCCCCGACGGCCGGTCGCAGGCCCGCTACCGCAAGACCCACCTCTACGGCGCCATGGACCGCGCGCAGTTCAGCGCGGGCGAGACGGCCTCGCAGGTGTTCGTATGGCGCGGCTGGCGCCTGGGCCTGCTGATCTGCTACGACGTGGAGTTTCCCGAGACCGTGCGCCTGCTGGCGCTTCAAGGGGTGGACGCGGTGCTGGTGCCCACGGCCAACATGGCGGCGTTCGACGAGGTACCCCAGCTGCTGGTGCCCGCGCGGGCCTGCGAAAACCGGGTGTTCGTGGCCTACGCCAACGCCTGTGGCCAGGAAAACGACACCGCCTATGGTGGCCTGAGCACCGTGGCCGACGCCACGGGCGCGGTGCTGGCGCGCGCCGGGCGCGGCGAGGAACTGTTGTGGGTGACGCTGGACCCGAGCGCTCTGGCCACAGCTCGCGGGCACAGCTATCTGGAGAGCCGGCGCAGCGGGCTGTACGGCCCACTCATCGGAACCCCGTCGACCCCTGTTTAGATCGTGGCCGCCTCAGGCACCTGGGCCCGGATGAAGCTCTGCACCGCCGGGCTCTGCAGGTTGGTGTAGTACGAATAATCGTCAGCGCCACAACTGGTGGCCGTGCCAAACGAGGTGATGCCGATCAGGCCATTGCCCGCACCGGTCTGGCGGTACATGGGGCCACCGGAATCGCCGCCGCAGGTGTTGCTGCCGGCGCCGCCCGTGTAATGGTGTCCCAGCTGCGCCGTCTTGACCATTTCAAGGGTGACCGTGCCGACGGCCAGCTGGAACCCGGGACCACCCCAGCCCGCCACGAACACCGACTGCCCAACCGCAGCCGGCTGGCTCACCAGCAGCGGCATGGTGGGGTTGGGCAGCGCCGCGGGCAGGAACACCACCGCCACGTCGTTCACAAACCCCTCAGCCGTCCACTGGAACCCCGGGTGGGCCACCCAGCGGCTGGCGTTCATCTCGCCCGCGCTGCCGTCGGCGCGCCAGACCGGCGTCACCACCCTGCGCACGCTGCCGCGTACGCAATGGGCGGCGGTGAGGATCTTGTCGCTGCTGATCATGGTGCCGGAGCAGGCGGACACCGCACCCGCGGAATTCACCACGTACAGCAGCACCACGGGCGAGAGCTCGGGCGTGGCGCAGTTGGTGCCATTGAGGACCTTGGGCGACAGGCCCAGGCTGCCACATTGCGTTTCGGCGACCGATGCGCCATCGCCGCCGCCGCAGCCGGCCAGCAACAGCGCCAGCGCCATCCCCAGACCTTGAATCCATCGCCGCATATCGCTCCCTCTTTCCATTGGTGGGTGGTTTTCAACAGATTCCGCACATCGCGGAGGGCTTGCGCCCGGGCATCACTGTAGCGCCAATTCAGGCGCGTCCTGCCGACCAGAAATCGGGCTGGCTGTAGTGGTGCTTGAGGAAGTCGATCCACAGCCGCACGCGCAACGCCAGGTGTTTGCGCTGTGGAAACAGGGCAAAGATGCCATTGGGCGGGGCGGCGAATTCGTCGAGCACGCTCTGCAGCCGCCCGGCCGCGATGTCGGCCTCGACCTCCCAGGCGCTGCGCCAAGCGATGCCGTAGCCCGCCAGACACCACTCGTGCAGCACCTGCCCGTCCGAACAATCGAGCGGGCCGCCCGGGCGCAGGTGCACGATCTCGGCGCCCTCGCCGCCGGCCGCCGGCACGGAAAATGCCCAGCCCCGCGTCTGGGACGCGTCGGAGGACAGCGTGAGGCAGTCAAAGCGCACCAGATCGGCCGGGTTCGCGGGGCGGCCGTGCTGCTGCAGGTATCTCGGCGTGGCCACGCACAGGCGGCGGTTGTCGGCCAGGCGCACGCTCACCAGGGAAGAGTCGGCCAGATCGCCCACGCGCACCGCGCAGTCGTAGGCCTCGCCGGCCACGTCCACCACGCGGTCGCTCAGGTTGAGCGAGATCGTCACCTCGGGGTGCAGCTCTCGAAAGCGGGGCACCAGCGGCGCCACGTGGCGGCGGCCGAAGCCGGCCGGCGCGGTGAGGCGCAAATGCCCACTGGCCTTGACGCCGCCGGCGCTGACACTGGCTTCGGCATTGGCCAGGTCGGTCAGCAGGCGCTGGCAGTCTTCCAGAAAGGCGCTGCCTTCGTGCGTGAGCGTGATGCGGCGCGTGGTGCGCACCATGAGCTTGACGCCGAGACGGGACTCCAGCCCGTCGAGCCGGCGGCCGATGATGGCCGGCGCGACCCCCTCGGCCTTGGCCGCGGCGGTGAGGCTGCCGCGCGTGGCCACGGCCACAAAGGTTTCGAGCTGCTTGAGCTTGTCCATGGGGGGCCAGATTACCGCATCAAAGCGGGGTAATCAACGGCCACCCCTGGTTCATTTTTTACCAAATTCGCAACATTGGCGGCCACGCCGCCGTATCCGCTCAACCGTTCAGTTGCACTGCGCCGGCAGATTGGGGATCTCGCCACAGCCCACCGCACCCTGGGCGGTGCACGCGTTGTTGGCCGCCGTCTGGGCGTCGAACGCCGAGCCGCCGGCCGCCGCCGCGATCACCAGGGTCTGGCCGATGGTGCCGGCGGACGCGGCCCCACAGTCCTCGAACTGCAGCACCACCGTGCAGTCGTTCGCGTCGCACTCGTCGCGCGCCTCGTCGTTGGCGACCGACTGGGTCAGTTCCCCGGAGGAAATGGCCACCCGGTTCGTGGACGTGCTCACCGCAACCGCGCCGTAGCCGTCGTCATTCCCGCCGCAAGCGGCCACCGTCAGAGACACCAGCAGTGCCGCGGTCCAGCGCAGCGATTGAGAGTCCGTCATACCAACCTCCTTGAAAAGATGCAAAGTCACAAAGACCACACAGGGCGTCCACACGGATCACCCGCCAGCGCGCAGTTTATGCCCGGCGGGTCGTCCCGTCAGCGCCCGCTGAGACGGTCTATGGCCTGCGTGTCGTAGCCCAGCGCCCGCAGCAGTTCCTCGTTGTGCTCGCCCAGCCGGGGTGGGCTCATGCGCACGCCGGGGCGCTCGCCGTCGAGCGTGAACGGCAGCAGCACGGTCTGCGCCTGCCGGCCCGCGGCCGCACCGTCGGTCAGGGTGATGGGCGCCAGGCCGCCGGTGGCCTTGAGGTGGGGGTCGTCCAGCAGGTCGTGCGGCCGTGTGATGGGGGCGAACGGCAGGCCATGGGCCTCGAACACCTCGGCCAGCTCGCTCGCGGCCCGCGCACCCAGGCGCTCGCGCAGCAGCGGAATCAGCCAGTCGCGCTCGCGCACGCGGTGGTTGTTGGTCTGCAGGCGCGGGTCGTCGCGCAGGTCGGCGTAGCCGAAGGCGTCGCAGAAGATGGCCCACTGCGTGTCGCTCACCACCGCCAGGAAGATCTGCTCGCCGCCCTGCACCTTGAACACGTCGTAGATGCCCCAGGACGAGATGCGCTCGGGCATGGGCGCGGCGGGCTGGCCGGTCACGGCGTACTGCATCATGTGCTGCGCCACCAGGAACACGTTGTTCTCGAACAGCGCGCTCTGCACCTCGCAGCCCCGACCGGTCTTCTCGCGCGCGCTGAGCGCGGCCATGACGCCGATGGCGCCAAACAGGCCGCCCATGATGTCGTTCACGCTGGAGCCCGCGCGCAGCGGGTCGCCGGGGCGCCCGGTCATGTAGGCCAGGCCGCCCATCATCTGCACCACCTCGTCGAGCGCGGTGCGGTGGTCGTAGGGGCCGGGCAGGAAGCCTTTGTGGCTCACATAGATGAGGCGCGGGTTGAGCGCCTTCAGGCTCTCGTGGTCGAGCCCGAGCTTCTTCATGGTGCCGGGCTTGAAGTTCTCGCTCACCACGTCGGCGGTGGCGATGAGCCTGAGCGCGGCTTCCCTGCCCTCGGGCGACTGCAGGTCGAGCACCAGGCTCTTCTTGTTGCGGTTGAACAGCGGGTAGAAGCCCGCGCCCGAGCCGAGCAGGCGGCGCGTGTTGTCGCCCGCGGGCGGCTCCACCTTGATGACTTCGGCACCCAGGTCGGCCAGCACCATGCCGCAGGTGGGGCCCATCACCATGTGGGTGAATTCAACGACGCGGATGCCTTCGTAGGGGAGGTGGCGGGGCAACTCGGTGGTGGCGGTGTTGTCTTGCATGGGGTTGAATCAGAAAGCTTCAGGCGACGTGCCAGCCCTTGGGCAGGCCGGCCTCGGGGATCATGCCGTAGACCGGCTCGCCGGGCAGGCCGGCCTGCAGCGGCGCGCGCGCGGCGATGAGCTTTTCCAGATCGACGCCGGTGCGCAAGCCCATGGCCTCGAACATGAACACCAGGTCTTCGGTGACCACGTTGCCCGAGGCGCCGGGGGCGTAGGGGCAGCCGCCGAGGCCACCGAGCGAGGCGTCAAAGGTGCGCACGCCCACGTCGAACGCGGCCAGGCAGTTGGCCAGGCCCAGGCCACGGGTGTTGTGCATGTGGGCCGCTCCGGCGTGCCCGCCCAGTTCGGCGCGCAGCCGTGTGAACAGGCGGCGCACCTGGGCCGGGTGGGCCATGCCCGTGGTGTCGGACAGGCCGACCTCGTCCACGCCCGCCTGCGCGCAGGCCACTGCCAGGCGGATCACGTCGTCTTCGTCCACCGCGCCCTGCAGCGTGCAGCCGAACGCGGTGGACAGCCCCACCTCGACCGCCACGCCCGGCGCGCGCTCGCGCCGCAGCGCGAGCACCTCGCGCAGCTCGTCCAGCATCTGTTCGCGCGTCTTGCGCACATTGGCCAGCGAATGCGCCTCGCTGGCCGACACCGGCAGGGTGAGCTTGTGCACGCCCGAGGCCAGCGCCGCCTCGGCACCGCGCCGGTTGGGCACCAGGGCCATCACGCTGAGGCCGGGGTAGCGGGCGGTGAGGGTGAGCGCGTGGCGCACCACCTCGGCCACGTCGGCCATCTGGGGCAGCAGCTTGGCCGGCACGAAAGAACCGACCTCGATCTCGCGCAGACCGGCGGCGGCCAGCGCGTCGATCCAGCGGCATTTGTCGGCCGTGGCCATGGTGGCGCCGACCGACTGCAGACCGTCGCGCGGGCCGACCTCGCTGATCAGCACCTGGGGCCCAGCGGGGCCGTGTTTGGAAAAATTCATGAATGAACTTGCGTTCTGTCAGTTAGAACAGTATTCTTTCTGAAGAAATGATGGCAGAGCCCTGCCCCCGTGTCAATCCAGCCCCATGCCCCGCAAAGCCCAGACCCATTCCATGGCCGACGACAACGCCGCCCCCGGTGGCGCCGCGGCGGTCGACCGAGCGCTCTCGCTGCTGGGCGCGTTCCGCGCTGGCGACAACGCGCTGCCCCTGGCCGAGCTGGCCGAGCGCACGCGGCTCTACAAAAGCACGGCACTGCGGCTGCTGGCCTCGCTGGAGCACGCGCGGCTGCTGCAGCGGCTCGACGACGGCCGCTACGCGCTCGGCGGCGAGGTGGCGCGGCTGCACGGCATCTACGCCGCCTCGTTTTCGCTCGACCGCGTCGTGCTGCCGGTGTTGCGCGAGCTGGTGCGCCAGACCGGCGAAAGCGCGGCCTACCACGTGCGGCAAGGCCAGGCCCCGAACCAGACCCGGCTGTGCCTGTACCGGGTGGATTCGCCGCAGCCCGTGCGCGACCACATCCGGGCCGGCGAGGTGCTGCCGCTGAACCGGGGCAGCGGCGGGCGCGTGCTCACGGCCTTCGGCGCGTGCGACGACAGCCACCGCCCGACGCAGGGCGAAAAACGCATCAGCGCGACCATCCGCGAACAGGGCTACTGGATCGCCGAAGGGGACCGCCTGGCCGAGGTGGCGGGCATCTCCGCGCCGGTGTTCCACGCCGATGGCCGCATCGCTGCCGCCCTGACGCTGACCATGCCGGCCCACCGTTTTGAAGAGCGGCACGTCAAGCCGGTGCTGGCCGCCGCCCGCCGTCTGAGCGGGCAGGTCTGAAATCAGCCGACACCACCATTACCCCCATAAATGTCACTTATTCTTCGGCATCGAGTTGTTTAATACCAAACGAGGTATCAAATAACATGCTGTCGTGGCCCACGGTCGGTGCGCCCCGCGCTGGCCCGCCCGCGCCAGACGCCGCCGGCCCGGTTGGAAGCCCTTGCCCTTTTTCTGTTTTCTTTTTTCGAGGTCCGCCATGTCCGCATCCACCCCGCGCACCCCCGTCCACGGCCTGCAGGTCGCCACCGAGCTCTACGAGTTCATCAACAACAGCGTGCTGCCCGGCACCGGCGTGGCCAGCGCCACTTTCTGGAAAGGCTTTGACGCCATCGTGGCCGACCTGGCCCCGAAGAACGCCGCCCTGCTGGCCGAACGCGACCGCCTGCAGACCGAACTGGACACCTGGCACAGCGCCCACCCCGGCCCGATCACCGACATGGCGGCCTACCGCCAGTTCCTCGAATCCATCGGCTACCTGGTGCCCGAGCCCAAAAAGGTCAAGGCCACGACCCGCCATGTGGACGACGAGCTGGCCGTTCAGGCCGGGCCCCAGCTGGTGGTGCCGATCCTGAACGCGCGCTACGCGCTCAACGCCGCCAACGCCCGCTGGGGCAGCCTGTACGACGCGCTCTACGGCACCGACGTGCTGAGCGAAGACAAGGGCTGCGAGAAAGTCGGCAAGAAGGGTGGCTACAACCCCAAGCGCGGCGCCAAGGTCATCGAATACGCGCGCCACGTGCTCGACCGTTGCGCCCCGCTGAAGAAGGGTTCGCACGTCGGCTCCACCGGCTACAAGGTCAACAAGGACGGTGAACTCGTGGTCGGCCTGGCCGAAGGCGGCACCAGCAAACTGACCGACAAGAGCCAGTTTATCGGCTACCAGGGCGAGGCCAAGGCCCCGACCGCCGTGCTGCTCAAGCACAACGGCCTGCACCTGGAGATCCAGATCAACCGCGCCACGCCCATCGGCGCGAGCGACGCCGCCGGCGTGAGCGACCTCGTGGTGGAAGCCGCGCTCTCCACCATCCTCGACCTGGAAGACTCCGTGGCCGCGGTGGACGCACAAGACAAGGTGCTGGCCTACCGCAACTGGCTCGGCATCCTGCAGGGCACATTGACCGAATCGTTCGAAAAGGGCGGCAAGACGCTGACCCGCGGCCTGAACGCCGACCGCGAATACACGGCCCCGACCGGCAAGAAGGGCGTGCGCCTGCACGGCCGCTCGCTCATGTTCGTGCGCAACGTCGGCCACCTCATGACCAACCCCGCCGTGCTGTGGGGACCGGAAGGCCAAGAGATTCCCGAAGGCATCCTGGACGCGATGGTCACCACCACCATCGCCATGCACGACCTCAAGCGCACCAAGAAAGATCCGATCCGCAACTCGCGCAAGGGCTCGGTCTACATCGTCAAACCCAAGATGCACGGTCCCAAGGAAGTGGCCTTTGCCGGCGAGCTGTTCGGCCGCGTCGAGCAGGTGCTGGGTCTGAAAGAGAGCACGGTCAAGCTCGGCATCATGGACGAAGAGCGCCGCACCAGCGTCAACCTCAAAGCCTGCATCGCCGCCGCCGCCAGCCGCGTGGCCTTCATCAACACCGGCTTCCTGGACCGCACCGGCGACGAGATGCACAGCGCCATGCTGGCCGGCCCGATGGTGCGCAAGGGCGACATGAAGACCAGCGCCTGGATCCAGGCCTACGAGCGCAACAACGTGCTGGTGGGCCTGGCCTGTGGCCTGCGCGGCAAGGCCCAGATCGGCAAGGGCATGTGGGCCATGCCCGACCTGATGAAGGCCATGATGGAGCAGAAGATCGCCCATCCCAAGGCCGGTGCCAACACCGCCTGGGTGCCCAGCCCCACCGGCGCCACGCTGCACGCCCTGCACTACCACCAGGTGCTGGTGTCCGACGTGCAGAAGGAGCTGGAGAAGATCGACGCCACCAAGGAGCGCGACAACCTGCTCACCGGCCTGCTGACCATCCCCGTGGCCGCCAGCCCCAGCTGGAGCGCCGCCGAGAAGCAGCAGGAGCTGGACAACAACGCCCAGGGCATCCTGGGCTACGTGGTGCGCTGGGTCGACCAGGGCGTGGGCTGTTCCAAGGTGCCCGACATCCACAACGTGGGCCTGATGGAAGACCGCGCCACGCTGCGCATTTCCAGCCAGCACATGGCCAACTGGCTCAAACATGGCGTGGTGACCTTGCCTCAAGTGAAGGAAACCTTCGAGCGCATGGCCGCCGTGGTGGACCAGCAGAACGCCAGCGACCCGTTCTACAAGAAGATGGCCGGCAACTTCACCACCAGCATGGCCTACCAGGCCGCCTGCGACCTGGTGTTCAAGGGCCTGGCCCAGCCGAGCGGCTACACCGAGCCGCTGCTGCATGCCTGGCGCTTGAAAGTGAAGGCGGCCTGATCCCGCATGCACATTCCGGGAGAGGCGTCCCCTCTTGCCCCCTCTCCCTCTGGGAGAGGGCTGGGGGTGAGGGCTCTCCCCGAGCCAACCCTTCGTTCAAACGGCACCTTCGGGCGCCGTTTTGCATGGCGCAGAGAAGCCACGAAGACAATCGCGGCATGACGCTTCAATACCTGATCTTCGACGCCAGCGACGATGGCGAAGGCACTGGCACCTGGGACGCCATGGCCAGCGTGCGCGCGGCTGAGCTGCCCGCGGTGATGGCCGAGGTGCGGACCGTGCTGGACTGGGCCGAGCGCCACAGCCCCGGCCTGCGTGGCCCGCTGGACGAGGGCGGCACCTGGGACGCCGACCAGCAGGCGCAGACCGATGGCGGCTGGACCACGGTGACGCTGACGATCACCGGGCCCTGGGAATGGGGCGAGGCGCTGGTGGCGCATTTCACGCCGGCCGACTGAGCCCTCCCGGCGCTCCAGCCGCGCCGTCGCAGGGGCCGACGGCCCGCCGCTGTCACCCAGGTTTCAGCGCCGCCCGCCCGTCGCGGGGAGACTCGCCCTTCCACCATTCCCAGGAGACGCGCCATGCGCGATGCCCTCTCGGTCACGAGCCTGCGCACGCGCAAGGACGCGGTCGCCACCTCCCGCCTGGACACCGTGTCCATGCCCCTTCCGCTGCAGGCCGGCGAAGTCGTCTTCCGGCTGGACTGCTTCGCGCTCACCACCAACAACCTCACCTACGCCGCGTTCGGCGACAGCATGCACTACTGGGACCTGTTTCCCACCGGCGAGGCCGGCTGGGGGCAGATACCGGTGTGGGGGTTTGGCGATGTCGTGCTGTCCAGCGCCGAGGGCATCGCGGTGGGTGAACGCTTCTATGGGTTCTTCCCCATCGCCAGCCACCTCAAGGTGCGGGCCACCCGGGTGAAACCGCACGGCTTTTCCGACGCTGCCGAGCACCGCCAGCTCCTGGCGCCGGTGTACAACCATTACCAGCGCTGCAGCGCCGACCCGGCCCACCAGCCCGGGCTGGAGCACCCGCTGCTGGTGGTGCGCCCCTTGTTCACCACGTCCTTTGTCTGCGCGGATTTCCTGGCCGATCAGGCGTTTTTCGGCGCGCAGCAGGTGGTCATTTCCAGCGCGTCGAGCAAGACGGCCTATGGCACCGCCCATTGCCTGGGCGCGCACCCGGGCATCACGCGCATCGCCCTGACCTCGCCGCGCCACCAGGACTTTCTGCGCTCGCTCGGCTGTTACGACCGCGTGCTCGGCTACGACGAGCTGGCCAGCCTGCCGGCCACCACGCCCACGCTCTACCTCGATTTCGCCGGCAGCCCGGATGTGCGCGCGCAGGTGCGCGAGCACTTCGGGCCGGCGCTGGTGTACGACTGCGTGGTCGGCTCGGCGAACCCCAGCGGCGAGGCCACGGGGGTGCGCTGGCCGGATCCCCGCCCCACGTTCTTCTTCGCCCCGACGCAGATCCAGAAGCGCCGGGCCGACTGGGGCGCCGAGGGGTTCGAGCAGCGCCTGCGGGCCGCGCAGACGCGGTTCCTGCGCACGATCAGCGACCCGCACCAACCGTGGATGCAGATCCGGCACGGCCAGGGGTTCGCCGCCGCCAGCGAGGTGATTACCGAGCTGCAGGCCGGCCGCACCGACCCGCGCACAGCCCATGTGGTGAGCCTGGCGGACGCCTGACCGAGCAGCCCGGGCCTCTGGGCCTACCCACCCGTTGCGCTGGCCACCGGACCCGCGCGACGCGCCGCCTGGGTCTGCCCGCCATAGCCCCAGTCGCTGGCCGGCAGCTCGCGCACGATCACGTAGCTGGCCTCTTCGAGCGCGCCATCGGGGGCGAGCTGGCGCCGCAGTTCGTTGAACGCGGCCCCGATGAAGCGCGCTTTCTGCGCCTCGGTATTGGTGCCCGCTGTGACGCTGATCTCCAGCAGCGCCGTGGCTCCCTGCACCGTGCGCCCACCCACGGCCCAGCGCGCCAGCGGCAGGTCATCGATCACCACCGCCGTGACTTCGGGCCGTTTGCCCAGGGTGTCGGCGGTGATGGCGGTCAGCGCGGCGGCCAGGGCCTGGTAGCGCTCGGGGTTCTGCAGCGGGGCGATCTTGAGGAGCAAGGTGGGCATGCTCAGGCCTTCCGAGCGGCGGCGCAGGCGCTGAACGGCGCGGTCGGCGTCTGTGCCCGCGTGGCGGCCCGCCAGATGCGGCGCCACCCGCCCGTGCCAAAGGCGCGCTGCTCGGCCCGGCGCTGGCGCTCGGCCTGGGCCCGCAGGCCGTCGAGCAGGGCCGCGTAGGCCTGGGGGGAAAGGGTCTGGTGGAGGTGCTCGGTGTTCATGGTGAAGCTCCTTTGAGGGGGTGCCTGAACTCTAGGCAAGGCCGGGTTCCGGGGAAACGGCATGCGGTTCAAAAGCGTTTTGCGCCCGGCGCAAAACCACCTGGCCTACCATCGCGGTCATGAACGATCTGGCCTTCGACGACCTCCAGCTGTTCGCCCGCGTCGCGGCACTGCGCAACCTGTCGGCCGTGGCGCGCGAACGCGATGTGCCGGTGAGCCAGATTTCCCGCGCGCTCACCCGCATCGAAAAGACCTGCGCGGCGCGCCTGATCCACCGCTCCACCCACGGGCTCGCGCTCACCGCCGAGGGCGAGACCTTTCTGGACTATTGCCACCGCATCACCGGCACGCTGGAACAGCTGGAGAGCGAGTTCGCCACTCAGGCCGGCGAAGCGCGCGGCCTGGTGCGCGTGGCGGTCAGCTCCGTGATGGCGCAGTACCTGCTGCTGCCCAGCCTGCAGGCCCTGAACGAGCGACACCCGCAGCTGCGCCTGGAGCTGGAGGTGAGCGACCGGATGGCCGATCTGGCACGCGATGGCATCGACATCGCCATCCGCACCAGCACCTCGCTGCCCGAGACCCTGGTGGCGCGGCAGATCGGGCTGCTGGGCCGTGCGCTGTACGCGGCGCCGGACTACGCCGCCCGGGCCGGCCTGCCCCGGCACCCCGACGAACTGTGCGAGCACCGGCTCATCGTCAACAGCGCCGCCCCCCACCTCAACCACTGGCCGTTCATCGTGGACGGGGCCCCGGTGCGGCTGACGGCCGAAGGCTACTGGCGCGCCAACGACACCGGCCTGGCGGCCAACATGGTGCTGGAGGGCCTGGGCATCGGCCGGCTCGCCACGGTGGCCGCCGACCCGCTGGTGCGGCAGGGGCGGCTGGTGCCGGTGCTGGCCGATTGCATCGACCCCCAGCCGGTGCCGGTCTACGCCGTCATCGCCAGCGCGCGCCAGCGGCTGCCGAAGATCAAGGCCTGCATCGACTTCTGGGCCGAGTGGATCGCCGGCGGGCACGCCGCTTAGCGCGCAAGCCTTTCAGCGCAGCCGCTGCACCTCCAGCGGCGACACCGCCGCGGCCTGGTTGCCCCAGCTCTGGCGCGCGTAGGTGATCACGGCGGCGATCTCGGCGTCGCTGAGCAGGGTGCGGTAGGGCGGCATGCCGTAGGGCCGGGGGTTGCCGGCGGTGGCGGGGGCGAAGCCGCCGTTGAGAACGGCCTGCACCGGGTTGACCGCTGAGGCCAGGGTGAGCGCGCGGTTGCCGGCCAGCGGCGGGTAGGCCTGGCGCGCGCCTTCGCCCTGGGCGCCATGGCAGTCGGTGCATTGCGCCTCGTAGACCCGCTGGCCGAGCGCCAGCTGCGCCGAGGCGGCGCGCGGCGCGGCCGGTGGCGGTGCCCCAGCGTCGAGGCCCAGGCTGCGCAGGTAGCGGGCCATGGCGCGCAGGTCGGCGTCGCTCAGGTGCTGGGTGCTGTGGAACACCACCTCGGCCATCGGCCCCATGGCCGCGCCCTTGGCCGCGCCGGTGCCGCCGTGCGCCACGCCGGTCTTGAGCAGGTCCACGATGTCCTGCGCCGCCCAGTCGGCCAGGCCCGCTTCGAAGCGGTTGCGCAGCGACGGCGCGTACCAGCCCTGCCCGGCCATGAGCCCGCCGTCGAACTCGCGCCCCGCCGCCACGCCGCCGAGCGCATCGCGCGGGGCGTGGCAGGCCGCGCAGTGGGCCAGCCCGCGCACCAGGTAGGCGCCGCGGTTCCAGTCGGCCGGCTGCGCAGGGTCGGGCTGGAAACCGCCTGGTTCGAAATACAGCGCGCGCCAGACCGCCAGCGCGGCCCGGGTGCGGTAGGGAAAGCGCAGCGCATGGGGCCGATTGGGCTGCGCCACCGGCGGCAGGCTGCGCAGGAAGGCGTGCAGCGCATCGCTGTCTTCGCGGCCGATCTGGGTGAAGCTGGTGTAGGGAAACGCGGGGTAGAGCAACCGGCCGTCGCGCGACTGGCCATGGTGCAGGGCGCGCCAGAAGGCCTCGGCGCTCCAGCGGCCCAGGCCATGCTCGGGGTCGGGCGTGAGGTTGCCGGCGAACACGGTGCCAAAGGGTGTCTCGATGCCGCGCCCGCCCGCGTAGGGCGGGCCGCCGCGCGTGGTGTGGCAGGCGGCGCAGTTGCCGGCCCGCGCCAGGTAGGCGCCGCGCGCGACCAGTGCCGGGTCGGCGGGCGCGGGTGCTGCGGTCAGCGGTGGCAGCGCCTCGGCGCTGAGCTGCCGCGCCAGCAGCACCGCGAGCGTGACCAACAGCAGCAGTGCCGCGCCCAGCGCGACGGCGAGCAGGCGGCGCACCACGGCAGGGTTCGCGGCGTTCATGGGCGGACCTCCGCCCTGCAGGCTGCGGTGCGGGCTCATCGCGCCACGCTCCCGCAACGCATCGGCAGCGGCTGGGCCGACGGCGCGACGGCATGCGTGTCGGCGGGCAGCGGCTGGGCCGAGAGCCAGGTGGCGAGCGCGCCCACGTCGTCGGGCGTCAGGCCCTTGGCGATCTGCGCCATGCAGTCGGGCGCGTGCGCATGGCGCAGGCCGGTTTGCCAGGCGCCGAGTTGCCCGATCAGGTAGTCGCGCGGCAGGCCGAGCAGGCCGGGGATGGCGGGCTGCCTTCCGGTGAGCGCCTGGCCGTGGCAGTCCGCGCAGGCGGGCAGTTGGCGCGCCGGGTCGCCGCGCCGGATCAGCGCCTCGCCGCGCGCGAGCTGATCGCGGGGCGCGTTGACCGTCTGTGGCGGCGGGTACGGCAGATCGAGGCCCGCGAAGTGGTCGGCGATCTCGCGCAGGTAGCTGTCGGACAGGTTGTCGAGCAGCGTGGCCATGCCGGGGTTCTGGCGTCGGCCGTCGCGGAAGTGGGTGAGCTGGTTGTAGAGGTAACCCGCCGGCTTGCCCGCAATGCGCGGAAAGTAGCCGGCGTTGGTGGCGCGGCCTTCCTTGCCGTGGCACAGGGTACAGGCCATGGCGCGCTGGGCGAGGGTGTCGGGCACAGTGCGCGCGGGGGCGTCGGCCGCCAGGCCCAGGACGGGCACACTCCACAGCCAGAACCAAAGGCCCAACAGACCCCACCCTGCCGGGCCCCGGCGGGCGGAGCGCGCGGACCGGTGCGGCGGACAGATGGGGCGCATGAACATTCCAGGGGGAGGCGGCAGGCGCCCGGCGGGCAGCGGTGGCGGGCGGGTTTCGGGGAGCTCGAAAATACCATACCGCCCAGTGCACAGCCTCGCTAAACTGGCCCATTCCCTTCCCGCACCCATGCCCACCGACGCCCGATTCCCCGACCCCACCCGCTGCCCGCTGTGCGGCGAGGACAACCGCTGCGCGATGGAGGTCGAGCGGGAAACCGGCCTGCCGCAGGCGCCGTGCTGGTGCACCTCGCAGCGCTTCAGCGCCGAGCTGCTGGACCGCCTGCCCACCGAGGCGCGGGGCAAGGCCTGCATCTGCGGCGCCTGCCTCGCGGCGTTCGACCAGCGCCCCACCGGCCCGGCCACGCCGCCAGACCCGGCGCCGTGATCCGCCTTCAGCTCACGGCAAACGCCAGCACCAGCGCTCCCAGGGCGAGCAGGCCCAGCGCACCGATGAACACGTTTTCGGCCAGCGACTCGAAGCGCGCCGCCCGCCCGTGCACGCGCATGGACAGGAACGACAACACCGCGCTGACGAGGAACACCAGCGCGTCCACCGCGAGCAGCTTGTCCACCACCATCCGCCCGGCGCTGAAGGGGCTGAGCAGGCTGATGTAGAGCGCGGTCAGGCAGACCCCGATCATGGTGGCCGAGGTCGGCAGGATGTGGGCCGACAGGCCGGTGCCACGAGGCACCGGGCCCGCCCCTGTACTTCCAGTGCCCGCCATCAGCCGAGCCGCACCGGCACGAAGATCGTGTCGCCCTCGCGCCGGATCAGCAGCGCCACCGATTTCGGCGACTTCGCCACCACCGCGCGCACCTGCTCGACGCTCTGCACCGGCGTGCCGTTCACGGCCATCAGCAGGTCGCCCGGCATCACCCCCGCACGTTCGGCGGGGCCGCCCACGCCCTCCACCACCAGGCCCGCGCTCACGCCGGACTGGCGTTTTTCCTGCGGCTGCAGCGGGCGCAGGGCCAGGCCGAGCCTGCCCTGGCCCACGCCGTCGCCGGCCTGCGCCACCTGGGCCTTTTTGTCGCTGGCGTCGCCCAGCTTCGCGGTGAGCGTCTCGCGCTGGCCCTGGCGCCAGACCTCCAGCGCCATCTGGCTGCCCGGGATGGACTGGCCGATCAGCGCCGGCAGATCCCCCGAGGCCACGATGCGCTGGCCGTTCGCCTGGCGGATCACGTCGCCCGGCTTCAGACCGGCCTTGTCGGCCGGGCCACCGGGCTCCACGCTGGCGACCAGCGCGCCTTCGGGCCGGTCGAGCTTGAAGGAGTCGGCCAGGGCCTGGTTCACCTCCTGCACCGTCACGCCCAGGCGCGCGTGGCTGGCCTTGCCGGTGGCCACGATCTGGTCCTTGACCTGCGTGACCAGCTCGATGGGAATGGCGAACGACAGGCCCTGGTAACCGCCGGACTGGCTGTAGATTTGCGAGTTGATGCCCACCACCTCACCGCGGCTGTTGAACAGCGGCCCGCCCGAGTTGCCCGGGTTCACCGCCACGTCGGTCTGGATGAAGGGCACGAAGCTGTCATCGGGCAGCGAGCGGCCCTTGGCGCTGACCACGCCCGCGGTCACGCTGTTCTCGAAGCCAAAGGGCGAGCCGATGGCCAGCACCCACTCGCCCACCTTGAGGTCGCGCGTGCTGCCCATCGGCACGGTGGGCAGGTCCTTGGCGTCGATCCTCAACACGGCCACGTCGGTCTTCGGGTCCGAGCCCAGCACCTTGGCCTTGAACTCACGCCGGTCGGTGAGCTTGACAATCACCTCGCTGGCGTCGCGCACCACGTGGGCGTTGGTGAGGATCAGGCCGTCGGCGCTGATGATGAAGCCCGAGCCCTGACCGTGCACCGGGGTGTCGCGCTGGTCGGGCATGCCACCGCCTGGGCCCTGGAAGCGGCGGAAGAATTCAAAGAACGGATCGTTGGGGTCGATGCCGGGCGGCAAGCCGCGCGCCGCGGCAGCCTCTTCGCCCTCGGCGGACGCGTGGCGCACACCGCTGACGCTGATGTTGACCACGGCCGGTCCGTAGCGCTCGGTGATCTTTGAAAAATCGGGCGCGCCCTGCAGACTGACCGGCTGGGCGGCGCTGCTGCTGGCCACCGGCGCGCTGACAGGCGCCTCGGCCCGCGCGAGGCCGCCGACCACATAGGTGGCCCCGGCGCCGCCCAGCACACCAGCGGTGAGCAGGGCCAGCACGAGGCGGGCGGGTGTGAGGTTTCGGGTGTTCATGTGTGCTCCTTGTGAAGCCATGGGTTGGACATGGCGTCACTGTCGAAGCAGACACTTAGACCGGGCTTAAGAACCACTGCTGGCAGGGTCTTGCCCCTCTTCCGTTTGGGGCACGCGGGTACCGCAATGGAGGTGCAGCACCTCGCGTGCTGCGGCAGGCGCTGCCCGGCGGGGGCTCATACTGGGACGGTCGGCGCTTTGCGCCGACTCCGCTGCGCCCACCAGCCTGGAGCCGGCGCAGCCAAACTCGCTGCGTTCGCTTACGCTCTCTCCGCTCAAACAATGGCCGCGAGTCAGAAACGAAGCGCGCACTTGCGCGCCCGGCCCCAGGCTGGCGGTCACAGCCGCCCCAGAAATCGCCCCCACCGGACAGCGCCTGCCGCAGCAAGAAGTGAAGTGGCTCTCCACGGGTGGTGAACCCACTCCTTTGTCGCCAAGGCGTGCGCGGGCAGGCCGCAGCGCGCCGTGTGAGGCGCCGAGAAGCGCAGTGGCCGTGGCCGCGCGCGCAGCGCGCTTCGTTGTCTGACTCGTCGCACTTGTCTGAGCGGAGAGAGCGCCAGCGAACGCAGCGAGTTGTGCGACGGGCCACGGCCGCGAGCATCGCAGGGGAGTCGGCGCTCAGCGCCGACCGCCTCGCCCAAGCGCTGCGGCCTGCCCGCGCACGCCTTGGCACGCGAGGTGCCACGAACGCGAACCGCAGCACGACCAGCCCTTCACCCCAAAAAAGCAAAAGGCAAGACCTTAAAAAGCCTGACCCCAAGCCCCACTCACCCCATGGCGCCCGGGTGGAAGACCACCCGCACACGCAGGCCACCCAGCGCTGGCGAGGTGTCCAGCTGCAGCGTGGCGCCGTGCAGATCGGCCACCGCCTTGACGATGGCCAGACCGAGGCCACTGCCCGCGGAGGCCGCGTCCGGCACGCGGTAGAAGCGGTCCAGCACACGCTCGCGTTCGGTCTCGGGAATGCCCGGTCCGCTGTCTTCCACGCTGAGCTCCAGCGCGCCGGCACCGGCCCGCAGCGCCACATCGACCCGCCCGCCCGCCGGGGTGTACTTGACCGCGTTCTCCAGCAGGTTGCGCACCAGGATGCGCAGCGCCTCGGCGTGGCCGCTCACCCGCGCGACCTCGGCCTGGACCAGGCCGAGGTCGATGCTGCGCACCTGAGCCGCGGGTGCCATCTCGGCCACGGCCAGGCGCACCAGCTCGTCCAGCGCCACCGGCTCGGGCCGCACGCCCGAGGCCGCACTGGCCTGCTGGCGCGCCAGCACCAGCAACTGCTCGATCAGCCGCGTGGCGCGGTCGATGCCCGAGCCCAGGCGCTCCAGCGCGCGCTCGCGGGTGATGTCGTCGGACGCCCTTTGCAGGCCCTGCACCTGCAGCTTGAGCGCGGCCAGCGGCGAGCGCAGTTCGTGCGCGGCGTCGGCCACGAAGCGCTGCTGCGCGTCGAAAGCCTGCGCCACGCGGCGCAGCAGGCCGTTGAACTCGTGCACCAACGGGCGCACCTCGTCGGGCAGGTCGGTCTCGGTGAGCTCGGTCAGGTCGTCGGCCTGGCGCTGCGCCACCTGGCGCCGCGCGCGCGCCACTGGCGCCAGCGAGGTGCTGACCACCCAGCCCACCAGCAGCATGAGCAGCGGCGCCAGCAGCAGGATCGGTACCGCCGTGCGCAGCGCGAGCGAACCGGCCATGCGTTGGCGCACCGCCAGGTCCTGCGCCACCTGGATCACGAAGCTGCGCGCCTGCACCGAAAACACGCGGTAACGCGTGCCGTGCGCCAGCACATCGGTGAAGCCCAACACCGCGCGCTGCGGCAGCTCGGCGCGCGCGGCCGACTCAAACACCAGCTCGCCATCGAGCGTCCAGATCTGCAGCACGAAGTCGAAGTCCTGCCCCTCGGCGGGCACGGGGATCACGCCGGTGACGAGGCCCTGCGGCAGGCCGGCGCGCAGCGACAGCGCGGTCTGCTGCATGTGGTAGTCAAAAATCTCGTCGGCCTCGGCCCGCGCGGCCCGCCAGGCCAGCCCCGCCTGCAACAGCGCCGTGGCCAGGATGGCCAGCAGCACGAAGACGAGCAGCCGGGCGCGCAAGGAAGTCGGGTAGCGCATCACGTCAGCACTCCGGCCCAGGTGCAGACGGCGCGCGGTGCATTCGCCCAGAGGTGCCGTGGAACCGGCTTCGCCGGGCCACAGGCACCGTCCCCCCACCGGGGGGAAGACGCGAAGCGGCGCAGGGGGGGCTCATACCTTCTTCACCATGTAGCCCACGCCGCGCACGTTCTGGATCAGTTCGGCCCCGAGCTTCTTGCGCAGGCCGTGGATGTAGACCTCCACCGCGTTGGAGCTGACCTCGTCTTTCCAGCCGTAGAGCTTTTCCTCCAGCTGCGCCCGCGAGAGCACCAGGCCGGGCCGCGCCAGCAGGGGTTCGAGCACCGCCCATTCGCGCGCCGACAGCACCACCGGCTGGCCGTTCACCGTGACCTCGCGTGTGGCCGGGTCGATGCTCACGCCCTGGTGCTCGTACACCGGCTCGGCGCGCCCGGCGGCGCGGCGCAGCAGGGCGCGGATGCGCGCGAGCAGTTCGTCCATGTCGTAGGGCTTGAGCACGTAGTCGTCGGCCCCGGCGTCCAGGCCTTCGATGCGCTGCTGCACCGAGTCGCGCGCGGTGGCGATGAGCACCGGCAGGCGGTTCTTGCGCGCGCGCAGCGCCCGCAGCACCGACAGGCCATCGCGCCGGGGCAGGCCCAGGTCGAGCAGCAGCAGGTCGTAGTCCTGCGTGCGCAGCGCCGTGTCGGCCAGCTCGCCGTCTTTCACCCAGTCCACCGCGTAGTGTTCGGCGCGCAGCAGATCGAGCACGGTCTCACCGATCATCGTGTCGTCTTCAACCAGCAGCAGCCGCATGGTGGATTCCTTCGGAAGTCCGGGGCCGAACGGCCCACACGGTCATTCTGCCAGCGCTCCCCAAGCCAAACTTAGGCGAAACTGAGGCCGCACCCGGCGCCGGGAATTGCGCGGGCGGTTATCGTTGCAGCCTTCCCACCCTCCCCGCCATGACACCGCCCCCCGACCACTCCATCACCGCACTGCGCGAACGCTACGGCGCGCGCTACCGCTGGTTGCTGCTGCTCTCGGTGATGGTGGGCACGATGGCGGCCATCATGTCCTCGACCATCATCAACGTGGCGATCCCCGACATGAGCCAGCACTTCACGCTGGGCCAGGAGCGTGCGCAGTGGGTCACCTCGGGCTTCATGGCGGCCATGACCGTGTCCATGCTGACCACGCCCTGGCTGCTTGCGCGCCATGGCTACCGGCGCACCTACGCGGGCTGCATGTGGCTGCTGATGGCCGGTGGCGTGGCCGGCGGTTTCGCCAACCACTTCCCGCTCGTGCTGGCCGCGCGCGTGGCCGAGGGCCTGGCCGCTGGGGTGGTGCAGCCCATCCCGGCCATCATCATCCTGCGAGCCTTCGAGCCGCACGAGCAGGGCCGTGCCAGCGGCATCTTCGGCATGGGCGTGGTGCTGGCCCCGGCCATCGGCCCCAGCATCGGCGGCCTGCTGGTCGATGGCTTTGGCTGGCGCTCAATCTTCTTCATGGTGGTGCCGTTCTGCCTGGCCTCGCTCTGGCTGGCGCGCCGATTCGTGCCCACCACCTCGCCGGGCGGCGTCGCAGCCAACCCCCAAGGCGCGGGGCTGGACTGGCGCGGCCTGCTGCTGGCCGCCGCGGGCACGCTGTGCCTGCTCAACGGCCTGGTGCAGCTGCAGGGCGACACCCCGGCCCAGGGCCTGGCCCTGCTGGGCGGCGCGCTGGCGCTGCTGCTGCTCTTCGTGTGGCTGCAGCGGCGCACGCTCAAGGCCCGCCACCACCGGCCCGGCGAGGGTGCGGACCCCCTGATGAACCTCTCGATGTTCGCCGACCGGCGTTTCGCCATGGGCAGCATCGTGGCCTTCATCTATGGCATTGCGCTGTTCGGCTCCACCTACCTGCTGCCGGTCTACATGCAGATGGGTCTGGGCCTGTCGCCGTCCTACGTGGGCAGCATCCTGCTGCCGGCCGGGCTGGTGCTGGCGGTCACGATCGCCATCGTGGGCCGCCTGGCCGACCGGCAGCCCACGCACCGGCTGGTGAGCGTGGGCCTGGTGCTGCTGGCGGCCTCGTTCGCGCTGATGGCGACCATCGACCTGCGCCAGCCCACGCAGATCATCCCCCTGCTGGTGAGCTGGGCCATCCTGGGGCGCATCGGCCTGGGCTTCATCCTGCCCTCGCTCAACATCGGCGCCATGCGCGGCCTGGAGCGCAGCCACATCCCGCAGGGTTCGAGCGTGATCAACTTCCTGCGCATGCTCGGCGGCGCGGCCGGCGTGAGCCTGTGCGGCATCGTGCTCGAATGGCGCGTGGCCGCCCACGGCTTCCGCCTGGACACCGCCAACACCAGCCCCGAGCGGCTGGCGGCGTTCAGCGAGACCTTTCTGATGCTCGCGGCCATCTGCGCGCTGGCCTTGGGGGCGGCCTGGAAGCTGCGTGCGCAGCGCGAGGCAGACTGATCCCACGGTGGACCCGCGCAACCCGGCCGAAGCGGCTCCGCCCCACGGCGAACAGTCCGTCGCACAATACGAGCTTCACCACCACCAAGCCTCCGACCGAGGCGCAGCGCTGGAGCGAAGAAGCCTCGTCCAGCACGCACCGTGGAACCGGCTTTGCCGGGCCACCAGTGCGGTCCCCCCTTCCAGGGGGGAAGCCGCGCAGCGGCGCAGGGGGGTCATTCCACATGTGCCAACTGCTGGGTCTCAACTGCGCCACCCCCACCGACGCCTCGTTCAGCTTCACCGGCTTTTGCCAGCGCGGGGGCGCCACCGACCACCACGCCGACGGCTGGGGCATTGCCTTCTTTGAAGGCCGCGGTCTGCGGCTGTTCGTGGACCACCAGTGCGCCGCCGAATCGCGCATGGCCGAGTTCCTGCGCAGCTACCCGCTCAAGAGCCGCAACATCATTGCCCACGTGCGCAAGGCCACCATCGGCGACGTGCGGCTGGAAAACGCCCACCCGTTCTCGCGCGAGCTCTGGGGCCGGCACTGGGTGTTCGCCCACAACGGCGACCTCAAGGACTACCACCCGAAGCTGCACGGCCAGTTCCAGCCCGTGGGCACCACCGACAGCGAGCGCGCGTTCTGCTGGTTGCTGCAGGAACTGGCCAAGTCGCACGCCGGCCTGCCCAGCATCGAAGAGCTCACGCTGACCCTGCACGAGCTCCTGCCCCAGGTGCGGCGCTTTGGCAGCGTCAATTTCCTGCTCTCCAACGGCGACGCGCTGTGGGCGCACTGCAGCACCAAGCTGCACTACCTGGTGCGCCAGCACCCGTTCACCCAGGCCACGCTGATGGACCAGGACTGGACGGTGAACTTCGCCGAGCTCAACCAGCCCGGCGACCGCGCCGCGGTGATCGTCACCACCCCGCTGACCCGCAACGAACAGTGGACCGCCTTCGAGCCCGACGAGCTCAAGGTGTTCGTGGACGGGCTGCCGCTGGCAGTGGCGCGGAGCGCGGCATGAGCGCCGCGCAGGGCCGCTCCCAAGCAAGCTCGCACCGCAGCCCGCAGGGCGTAGGTACTCCTGTGAGCGCAGCACGGAAGGTGGTCCAGTGAACGCCTGGCTCACCCTGGGACTGGCCATCGTGGCCGAAGTGATCGGCACCAGCGCGCTCAAGGCCAGCGACGGCTTCACGCGGCTGGGGCCCTCGGCCGTCGTGGTGGTGGGCTATGCGGTGGCGTTTTATTGCCTCTCGCTGGTGCTCAAGTCGCTGCCGGTGGGCGTCACCTACGCGGTCTGGTCGGGCCTTGGCATCGTGCTCATCACCCTCGTGGCGCTGGTGATGTACGGTCAGAAGATCGACCTGCCCGGCCTGATCGGCATGGGTCTGATCATCGCCGGCGTGGTGGTGCTCAACGTGTTTTCCAAGGCGGCGGCCCACTGAAGCACCCTCGCGAGGGCCAAGGCGGTGCTCCGCTCAGCGCACCTTGAACAGCTTCTCGCGCAACTCCGGCAGGCGCCGGGCGCCCATGCTGTGGTTCGACAGGCTGCGCTCCCAGGCGAGGTAGACCTCGCGCAACTGCTCGTGGTCTGGGCGCGGGAGATGTCGCTCACCAGCGAGATGCGCATGTTCTGGCCCATGATGGAGTTGACCGAATTGGCCATGAAGTTGCGAGCCATTTCGTTGTCTTTCGCCTCGCGCGCACCGGCCGGCGGGCGAGCCCTGCCGTGGTTCCCACACGACAGGGTGCCGCGATACCCTCAGCGGGGTTGCCGGCCCGCCGCCCGGCTGCGCTCGCGCAGCATGAACAGGTACAGGCCTTCCACCTTCTCACGCGCCCAGGGCGTCTTGCGCAGGAAACGCAGACTGGAGCCCACGCTCGGGTCCACGTTGAAACAGCGCACCGGGATGCGCTGGCCCAGCTCTTCCCAGCCGTAGTGCTCCGCCAGCGCGGTGACGATGGCCTCCAGCGTCAGGCCGTGCAGCGGGTTGCGCACCTGCTTGATCGGCACTGCGGGCTTTTCGATGTCGCTCATGTCAGTTCTCCATGTCGCCGGAGCGCCATCCCTGCGCATGCCACAGCGCCGCCCCCTTGAGGGGGTCGCGCGAAGCGCTGCGGGGGTGTTTCATCCCAACGCGGCTTCCAGCGCGTCCACGAACATCGCCGGCACATCGAAGCCGGTCTGCTCGGTGATCTCCTGGAAGCAGGTCGGGCTCGTCACGTTGATCTCGGTCACGCTGTTGCCGATCATGTCCAGACCCACCAGCAGCAGGCCCCGCGCGGCCAGCGTGGGGGCGATGGCCTCGGCCACCACGCGGTCGGCGTCGCTCAGGGGTTGCGCCACGCCCTTGCCGCCCGCGGCGAGGTTGCCGCGCACCTCGTTGCCCTGCGGGATGCGCGCCAGCACGAAGGGCGCCACCTTCCCGCCGATCAGCAGCAGGCGCTTGTCACCGTCCACGATCTGCGGCAGGTAGCGCTGCACCATCACGCTGGTGGCGCCGCCCTGGTTGAGCGTCTCGATGATGGAGCCCAGGTTCATGCCGTCCGGGCCGACGCGGAAGATGCCCATGCCGCCCATGCCGTCGAGCGGCTTGAGGATGATGTCCCGGTGTTCGGCGTGGAAAGCCCGGATCGCGGCGGCCTGGCGCGTCACCAGCGTGGGCGGCGCGAAGCGGGCGAACTCCATGAGGGCGAGCTTTTCCGGGTGGTCGCGCAGCGCGCGCGGGCTGTTGAACACGCGCGCGCCCTCGCGCTCGGCCTGCTCCAACAGGTGGGTGGCGTAGAAGAACTCGCTGTCGAACGGCGGGTCCTTGCGCATGATCACGGCGTCGAAACCGTGCAGCGGCTCGATGGCCTCGCGGCTGACGCGGAACCACGCATCGGCATCGCCCGTGAGGCCGATGTGGCGCACCTTGGCGCTCACCGACTGGCCGCTTTGCCAGGCCATGTGCTGCGGCTCGGTCGCGGCCAGGGTGTGGCCACGCCGCTGCAGCTCGCGCATCATGGCGAAGGTGGTGTCCTTGTAGATCTTGAAAGACGCGAGCGGATCGGCAACGAAGAGGATGTTCATGGGCGTGGTCAGGTGGCTTTTCGGGCGGCCCCGTACTGTTGCACAAACAGCGCCAACGCGTCGGCGACGGCGCGAACGCCTTGTCCGGGCGCCCTATATCTCTATTTTTGAACCCAGCTCGATCACCGAGTTGCTCGGCAGGTTCAGGAACTCGGCCGCCGCGCCGGCGTTGTGGTGCATCTGGGCAAAGATCTTTTCACGCCAGGGTGCCATGCCACTGCCCAGGGTGGGCACGACCAGGTCGCGCGAAAGGAAGTAGCTGGTGGCCATGGGTTCGAGTTCGCAACCCCGGCCGCTCATGAGCTGCAAGGCCTTGGGCACATCCGGATCGTTCTTGAACCCGTAGTGGATCGCCACCTGCCAGCAGTCGTGGCCCAGCGGCTCCACGGCCAGCCGCTTGTCGAGCCCGATCCAGGGCACTTCGTGGTTGCGCACGGTGACGAACAGGTTCTGCTGATGCAGCACCTTGTTGTGCTTGAGGTTGTGCAACAGCGCGTTGGGCACGGTGCCGGCCTCGGCCGTGAGGAACACCGCCGTGCCTTCAACGCGCGTGGGCGGCGCCATGAACACCGATTCGAGAAAGCTGTCGAGTTCGATGGCCTCGGCCTGCTGCTTCTGTGACAGCAGCTCACGGCCCCGCTTCCAGGTCATCATCAGGGTGAACACCACGCCACCGATCAGCAGTGGGAACCAGCCGCCGGCGAACAGCTTGAGCAGGTTGGAGCTGAAGAAGGCCAGATCGACCATGAAGAAAAACCCGGTGGCCACCAGGCACAGCCACAGCGGGAATTTCCAGCCGTAGCGGATCACGAAAAAGGTGAGCACGGTGGTGATCAGCATGTCCAGCGTCACGGCGATGCCGTAGGCCGCGGCCAGGTTGGTGGAAGACTTGAACATCACCACCGCCAGCACGATGGCGGCAAACAGGCCCCAGTTGACGAAGGGCAGGTAGATCTGGCCGGTGTCGTGCACGCTGGTGTGCTGCACGTTCAGGCGCGGCAGGTAACCGAGCTGCACCGCCTGCTTGGTGACGCTGAAGGCGCCCGAAATCAGCGCCTGCGAAGCGATCACCGTGGCCATGGTGGCCAGCCCCACCAGGGGCAGCAGCGCCCAGTCGGGCGCCATGTTGAAGAACGGGTTTTTCACCGCGGCGGGGTCGGTCAGCAGCAGCGCGCCCTGGCCGAAGTAATTCAGCGTCAGGCAGGGCATGACGATGGCGAACCAGGCCACGCGGATCGGCTTCTTGCCGAAGTGCCCCATGTCGGCGTAGAGCGCCTCACCGCCGGTCACGCACAGCACCACGGCACCCAGGATGATGAAGGTGGTGCCCGGCTGCTGCCACATGAAGCGCAGCGCGTGGTGCGGGCTGAGCGCACCCAGGATTTCGGGGTGGCCCACGATGTGCGACACGCCGAGCACCGCGATCGCCAGAAACCACAGCACCGTGATCGGGCCGAAGAACTTGCCGATGCCGCCGGTGCCGCGCTTCTGCACGAAGAACAGGCCGAACAGCACCACCAGCGTGATCGGCACCACGTACTGCTTGAAGGCCGGCGACACCACCTCCAGGCCCTCGACCGCCGACAGCACCGAGATCGCCGGGGTGATGACGCCGTCGCCATAGAACAGCGAGGTGCCGAAGATGCCGATGGCCAGCAGCCATTTGCGCAGCTCGGGCCGGTCCTTCACCGCCTGCGAGGCCAGCGCCAGCATGGCGATCAGGCCGCCCTCGCCCGCGTTGTCGGCGCGCAGCACCAGCACCACGTATTTGAGCGAGACGATGACGGTGAGGGTCCAGAAAACGATGGAGAGCACGCCATAGACGTTGTCGTGCGTGAAAGGCACGTGGCCGGACCCGAAGATCTCTTTGATGGCGTACAGCACGCTGGTGCCGATATCGCCATACACCACACCTATGGCGCCCAGGGTGAGCGCGGCGAGCGAAGACTTGTTGCTGGACACAAAAAAATACCCGGGACTGGTCGGCCCGGGTTCGGCTGTCAGGATGGGGGCGATTCTGCGCCCACCGCCCGCGCGCCGCCAGTGGGGGGGTATCGCCGAAAAGGCCGGCGCGTGACAAATGTTGCAGCGCAACAACTCAGAACGCGAGAGGTGCCCTCACCCAGAACATCGCGGAACCCACCCCATTCCGGCGCGGCGTGCCCGTCACCAGGATGCGGTGGAACCGGCTCCGCCGGGCCACTCGCATCGCCCCCTTTCAGGGGGTGACGCCGCAGGCGGCGCGGGGGTCACTCATACACCTCTGCGTCCGGGTCGGTCGCTTCCAGTTCGTAGCTCGCGGCCAGCATGGCCAGCCGCCCGATCACGCCATACATGTAAAAGCGGTTGGGCACGCTGGCGCCGGGCTTCACGCCGGGCTGCGGCAGCTGCGCGCTCTGCTCAAAGGCCAGCGGCACGAAGCTCGACCCCGGGGCGCTCAGGTTTTCATCGGCGCCGCGCTCCGCGTGCACACGGTAGAAACCACCCACCACGTAGCGGTCCATCATGTAGACCACCGGCTCGGCCACCGCAGCGTTGATGCGCTCGTTGGTCAGCACGCCTTCCTGGATGATGACCTCGGTGACCGGCTGGCCGGCCTGCACGGTGGCCATGCGCTCGCGCGCCTTGGGGCTCAGCGCGTCGATGTCCTTGGCGTCGCGCACGGTCAGGATGCCCATGCCGCCGGTGCCGTTGTCGGCCTTGACCACCACGAACGGCTTCTCGTTGATGCCGTATTCCTTGTATTTGCGGCGGATCTTGCCCAGCAGCGCGTCGGTGTTGCTGCGCAGGCACTCCAGCCCGTGTTCTTCGGCGAAATTCACCTCGCCGCACTGGTTGAACATGGGGTTGATGAGCCAGTGGTCCATGCCCAGCAGCTTGCCGAAACGCTTGGCGATTTCTTCGTACGCCTTGAAATGGTGGCTCTTGCGCCGCGTGCCCCAGCCTGCGTGCAGCGGCGGCAGCAGGTACTGCTCGTGCAGGTCTTCCAGGATGCCGGGCACGCCCGCGCTCAGGTCGTTGTTGAGCAGGATGGTGCAAGGGTCGAAATGCTTGAGGCCCAGCCGGCGCCGGCTGCGGATCAGCGGCTCCAGCGTGATCGACTCACCACCCGGCAGGTCGATGGTGGTGGGCGCCTTGATGTCGTTGGACAAGGAGCCCAGGCGCACGTTGAGGCCGGCCATGTAGAAGATGCGCTGCAGCTGGGCCAGGTTGCTCAGGTAGAAGGTGTCGTGCGTGTTCTCGGGCACCAGCAGCAGGTTCTTGGCCTCGGGGCAGATCTTTTCGATCGCCGCCATGGCCGCCTGCACCGCCAGCGGCAGCATCTCGGGCGTGAGGTGGTTCCAGCCGCCGGGGTAGAGGTTGGTGTCCACCGGCGCGAGCTTGAAACCGGCGTTGCGCACGTCCACCGAAGAATAGAACGGCGGCGTGTGCTCCATCCACTCCAGCCGGAACCAGCGCTCGATCACGGGGGTGGATTCGAGGATGCGCTGTTCCAGTTCGTTGATGGGGCCGGTGAGAGCGGTGACGAGGTGCGGAACCATATTGGAGAGCCCCCCGCGCCGCCTTTTGGCGTCACCCCCCGGTGGGGGGCGCCAGCTGGGCCCGGCAAAGCCGGTTCCGTGCTGGCCCTGGACGCTCGGGCGTTGCGTGTGGGCTGGAATTGGAGTGGTTGAAAAGGCGAAGGCTTCGAGGATATGGGGACAAAGGCAGGGCTTGCAAGCTCGGTCAGCCCCTGATTTCACCCTCGCCCAGCACCACGTACTTCAGGGACGTGAGGCCTTCCACCCCCACCGGCCCACGCGCGTGGAACTTGTCGGTGCTGATGCCGATTTCGGCCCCCAGGCCGAACTCGAAACCGTCGGCGAAGCGGGTGCTCGCATTCACCATCACGCTGGCCGAATCCACCTCGCGCAGGAAGCGCTGGGCGTGCATGTGGTCGGTGGTGAGGATGGCGTCGGTGTGGTGGCTGCTGTAGTGGTTGATGTGGGCGATGGCCTCGTCCACGCCGGCCACCACCTTCACACTCACGATAGGGGCCAGGTACTCCTCGCTCCAGTCCTGCTCGCTGGCGGCCGCCACGTTCGCGCCCGGCACGGCGGACAGGATGGCCATCGCCTCCGGGCAGCCGCGCATCTCCACGCCCTTGGCCGCGTAGATCGCGCCGATCTTCGGCAGGAACTCGGCCGCCACGCCGCGCGCCACGAGCAGGCTTTCGGTGGCGTTGCAAGGGCTGTATTTCTGGGTCTTGGCGTTGTCGGCCACCTTCACCGCCATGGCGATGTCGCAGGGGTCGTCCACGTAGGTGTGACAGTTGCCGTCCAGGTGCTTGATCACCGGCACCTTGGCTTCGGCGCTGATGCGCTCGATCAGGCCTTTGCCGCCGCGCGGGATGATCACGTCCACGTACTGCGGCATGGTGATGAGCTGGCCCACGGCGGCGCGGTCCGTGGTGGGCACGAGCTGCACGGCGTCGGTCGGCAGGCCGGCGGCGGCCAGCGCCTGCTGCACCAGCGCGGCCAGCGCCCGGTTGGAGTCGATGGCCTCCGAACCGCCACGCAGGATGCAGGCGTTGCCGCTCTTGATGGACAGCGAGGCGGCCTCGATGGTCACGTTGGGCCGGCTCTCGTAGATCATGCCGAACACGCCGATGGGCACGCGCATCTGGCCGACGCGGATGCCGCTGGGCATCTGCTTCAGGCCCGAGATCTCACCAATGATGTCGGCCATGGCGGCGAGCTGCTCGCAGCCTTCGGCGCAGGTCTCGATCACCTTGGGCGTGAGCTTGAGGCGGTCCACCATGGGCTCGCTCAGGCCGGCGGCGCGGGCGCGCTCCAGGTCCTTGGCGTTTTCCACCTGCAGCGGTGCCACGTTGGCCCGCAGCAGCGCGGCCAGGGAGCGCAGCGCCCGCAGCTTGGTGGCCGCACTGGCCTTGGCCATGAGCGCCGAGGCCGCCTTGGCCTGCAGCCCCAGGGTGTTCATGAGTTCGGTGGTGTTGGTCGCGTTCATGGGGAAGATTTTCGCAGAGGGGCCGGGGTTTGGGCGTTTTGGGGCCAAGGGCTGCCAGGCTCCGGCCGAAGGACCGCGGTGATGAGATGCCCGACGCCCCGCGGCGCACCAACCCGCCACTCTCTTGATCTTGATCAACCGCATGCTTTCGGGCTACTGCTCCAATCCCCGCCGGAGCACTTCGTGTCTTTTCCCCAGGAACCCTGAACATGCAAATCTGCGACTTTGGCAACCGTTTCATATTTGACGACCCCCGGTACGAGGCGCTGGCCGCCGAAGGCGCGGTCAAGTACCAGCTGGGCACGCCGTTCAACCACATGGCTTTCGACAACTTCCTGCCGCAGGACGTGGCAGAGGCCATGCTCGCCGAATTCCCCAAGGCGCAAGACATCGAGTGGCACAACTACAACCGCCCGGCCGAGCAGAAACTGGTCTGCGTGGACGAGACCAAGTTCGGCCCGGTCACGCGCAGCATGCTGTACCAGTTCAATTCCGCGCCTTTCCTGCGCTTCCTGGAAAAGGTCACGGGCATCGACAACATGATCTCCGACCCCACGATGCGGGGCGGCGGTCTGCACCAGACCCCCAAGGGAGGCCTGCTCAAGCTGCACGCCGACTTCAACAAGCACGACGCCAACTTCCTGGACCGCCGCATCAACGTCATCCTCTACCTGAACAAGAACTGGAAGGAAGAGTACGGCGGCAGCCTGGAGTTGTGGGACCAGGAGGTGACGAAGTGCGAGGTCAAGATCCTGCCCGTCTTCAACCGCCTGGCGATCTTTTCACCCACCAGCAAGACGTTTCACGGCCACCCCGACCCGTTGACCTGCCCCGACGGCGACTCGCGCAAGTCGCTGGCGCTGTTCTATTACACCAACGGCCGGCCCGCGAACGAGACCAACCAGTCCCACACGACGATCTTCGCCGAGCGGCCGCACGAAAGAATCGGCGGCATGCGCTGGCGCGTCTCGCAGGACTACATGCCCCCGGTGCTGTTCCGGGCGATGCGCCGCTTCCGGGAACGCCATCTGGCCAACACGATCCAGAAGCGCGGCTGATCGCCCATCGTCAGAACGACGCTCAGCCTCTGAGCCCATGCAAACCCCTCGCGGGATTGCATGGGCTTTTTTCATAGGCTCCCCCGCGGCCGCAGCGCAGGGGCACGGCCCTCAGGCCTTGGAGCCCCGGGCCGGCACGGGAAACCACCGCGGCGGCAGCCAGGACTTGAGCGCCAGAGCGTGCTTCTCGATCAGGTGCCAGGAGATCGCGGCGAAAGCGAACGACAACACGGTGGCGGCCAGCAGCAGCCACAGGAACGCCGGCAGGCTGCCCGAGAACCACTGCGGGCGCCAGGCCACCAGCGCCTGGGTGATCGGGAAGCCGTAGAGGTACAGGCCGTAGCTGTAGTCTCCGCTGGACAGCAGCCGGCTTTTGGGGATCGGCAACAGGCCGACGAACAGCGTCATGTAGGCCACCACCACCGGCGCCACGTAGGTCATGGCGTTGGACATGAGCAGGAGATAGCTCAGCGGCATGCTGGCCAGGAACAGCCACGGGTTGGCGGGAATGCGCTCCTTCCAGTGGAAGAACAGCACGCCCATGAAGAAGTAATACACCACCACATGCGCCGGGTAGGGCCCCTGGGGCGCGGACATGCCGGTCAACGCGTGCGCCATGGCCAGGCCCAGGGTGACCAGCAGCATGAGCACGGAGAACACCCCACGGTGGTAGACCAGCCGGGTCACCATCAGCAGCGCCATGGCGAGGTAGCAGTAGAACTCGCTCGGCAGGGTCCAGAGGTTGACGTTGACCAGGAAGGGCACCGGGTTGCTGGCGAACACGCCCGGCAGCGAATAGCTGATGTCGCCCCAGGTGTTCCGGAAGTACCGGAAGAACTGGGGGTCGGAGACATACTGGTCCAGCGGCACGGTGGTGAACCACCAGCCCAGCACACAGGCCGACAGGGCCACCTCGACCACCAGCGCGGGAAAGATCCGCAGCACGCGGTGGGCGAGAAAGGTCGACGTGCTCTTCAGCCGCACGGCGCTGCCCATGACCAGAAAGCCGCTTAGGGCAAAGAACATGGGCACCAGGGCCAGCTTGAAGGGGCGACCCAGGCCGGTCCAGGGCGTGACATTCAGGACACCCCCATCAAGCCCGGCGGCGTGGCTCGCCGCGAGAGACGCCTGGTGGGCCACGGTCTCGATGGCCATGCCGCTGAGACCGGCCAGCCACTTGGCATGCCCCACAAAAATCACCAACGCGAGAAAGATGCGCAGAAAATCAAAGCCCGGTCCGACGCCCCGGTAGCGCTTCAACACCGAGTCAAAGCTGTCCGAGGGCGACATCCGGAGCCACTGATGCAACATGCTGTTCTGTTCCGCGCAAGATCGACCGGTGCAGGAGCTGGGCCGCATGTCCACACGGGTGCTCGGGGGTCGTGGTGCAGTAGCTTAGACAGGCAAAGTTAAATACCCCTTAAGCCGTGGCCCTCACGCCACAGACAGGCCCCATGCCGCTCATCGGCCCACCAGCCGCAACCGCTGGAACACCTGGCGCGGCGACCCCTGGAGCAGGCCCCGCCGACGGACCCAGGCCAGGCCCCGATGCACCACCACCCCCAGCACGACCAGCATCAGGGGATGGGCGGGCGTGGAGTAACGGGGGATGTTGTGCGTCAGGAAGGCGTAGAACAGCAACAGCCCCACCGGCATGACCGTCAGGGCGATCAGCCGGGGGCGCAGGGCGAACAGGCCGAACACGAAAGCCGCCAGCAGGGCCGACCCGGCCACCAGGTTCAGCAACTCGACCAGCACTTCCTGCAGATCGGGATCGAGCAGCGGAATCTCGAACTTCTGGAAGCTCCAGAAGCCGTGCCACAGGAAAGGGCCGCTCATCCAGACGTGGCGCCAGGGATCGGCCCGCAGCATGGCCATGGCCTCGCGCTTCATGGCTTGGTCTAGCACCTGCTCGGCGTGGGGAACCCCTTGGGCGCGCAACTCATTGAGCCGCTGCTTGGCCTCGGCACCGGACTTGAAGTGAAAGCTGACCACCCCATCCGGTTTCCCCTGGTAAGCGGCCCGGCGGTCATTTTCAAAAAACGACGAGACGCCCCGGTTCAGGCGCTGCCAGCGGCCACCCCGCTCGAAATCGCCCGGGCGGGCAGCGAAACGGGTGCCTTCCACCAGCCGGCGGTAGAGCCGGGGACTTTTTTCATAGAGCAGGCCCAGCACCTCTTCGTCCGACATTTGGTTGAGGGTCGCGCGGCCCAGCAGGATCAGGCCGCCCCGGTCGGACACCTGGCTGTAACCGAACTGCAACTGGTTGCGCAGCATCCAGGGCGCCAGGGTCAGGCTCATGCACAGCCCGGCCACCGCCCCCCAGCGCAACACCTGCCAGCGGGTGGCTTTCGGATCGCGACGGCTGAACAGCATGGCCAGCACCAGGAGCAGCAGCGCGGCCCAGCCGATGTAGAAGAACGAGGCCTTGCACAGCGCCAGCAGCCCCATCAACACGCCCGCGGTGGCGAAGTAACGCGCCTGCAGCTTGCGCACCGCCCGGAACAGGGCGTAGGTGCACCAGATGAGCAAGGTGGCGGTGGGCAGCTCGGTATAGAGCGTGTCGATGTAGGCCGGCGCGTGAAAGAAGTACAAGTACGCCAGCAAGGTGGTGGCCAGGCCGGCGGCGCCGTGGCGGGTCAACCGGATCATCAGCAGCCACACGCCGACCAGGCCGGCAAAGACCCAGATCAGGTTGCTCAGTTTGACGAAACGCGTCTTGTCACCCGCCCGCAGCTGGGCAAACGAAGGGTGCTGGCCGGCGGGCAGCAGCGCCTTCAGGTACAGCCCCACGACCAGGGGCGGCAACGGCTCCCGGAAATTGCTCGGCCGGGCGTGGCTGGCGCTGTTGTCGATGGAAAAGGTGTTGTGCTGATACACATTGCGCGCGATCAGCAGGTTCTGGATGGCGTCACCCAGGACAGGGCTGTCGGTGATGTTGTCGGAGGCGTGGTACGTGAGGCCGGCGCAGATCAGCACCGGCAACACCCAGCCGAACATGAGCGTGTTGCGCAGGCGTACGTAGGCAAACGGGAAATAGCGGCGCAGGAACGCGGTCGCGGTTTCCAGGGTCAGCCAGGCCAGCGCGACCATGGCGCCCAGCAGCGCCGCCGCAGCGCTCAGCCGGCCCAGGGGCGGGTCGAACAGCGCGTCGGGCACCGCCAGGTTGAAATGCGGATCGGGCCCGGTGGCCTCCAGGCGGAGCGTCTCGCGGTCGGCCGACGTGACGCGCAGGTCGTTCCAGGCGCTCAGGGCACGCTCCAGGTCGGGGCCCTGCAGCTTCAGCTCGGTCCAGCGCCCGGTCAGCACCACCGGCCCCAGTTGCAGGGGCCCCCGGGTCGTCATCGGATCGATGCGGAACAGGGTCACGTCGCGGTAGCCCCGGAAATCGAGCACATGCTGCTGCCAGCCACCCTCCAAGGCGGACCGGGTGATCACCTGCCGCTCGTCAAAGGTCTGGTCGCGGGCTGCGTGGTAGACCTGCAAAGGGGTGCGCCCCGCGGTCCACACCGAGAGCGACAGCCTCAACTCCTTGTTGAGGTTCTCCAGGGCGAAGAAGGACAGCGCAACCAAGCTGCCGAGCACCAAAGCCCGCAGCACCGCGAATGCGGGCGTTGGCGTGCGAAGGAATGCGATGGCGAGAGCGCGCATGGATGGAGGAAATACAACCCTGATTCGTCCACCCAGCCGGTGGCATGGCTGACCATGCTGCCGAGCGAACACTTAAGGGATGTTTAACCCGCACCATCCGGGCACGAAGCCCCCCGCGGGCGTCGCGAGAATCCGACAACGCAGCGGGCGGCTGCGAAGGCCCTGCCTTCGCAGCCATTCACCTGAACACCACCGCGCTCAGAACGGGTAGTGCCGCGGCGTGGTCTGCACCGTGATCCAGCGCAGTTCGGTGAATTCGGCGATGCCGGCCTTGCCGCCGAAGCGCCCGATGCCCGAGCCCTTCACGCCGCCGAAGGGCATTTGCGCTTCGTCGTGCACGGTGGGGCCGTTGACGTGGCAGATGCCGGAGTCGATCTTGCGCGCCACGTTGAAGGCGCGCGCGATGTCGCCGCCGAACACCGCGGCCGAGAGGCCGTATTCGTTGTCGTTGGCGCAGGCGATGGCCTCTTCCACGCCCTTGACGCGCACCACGCACTTCACCGGGCCGAAGGTTTCTTCGTGGTAGATGCGCATGGCGGGCGTGACGTGGTCGAGCACGGTGGCGGGCATGAGCGTGGTGTCGGCCTTGCCGCCGCACACCAGCTTGGCGCCTTTGGCGAGCGCGTCGTCGATCAGTTGATTGCAGTGGTTGACCGTGCCCATGCCGATGACGGAGCCGAGCACCACCGGATCGGGCTTGCGCGGGTCGCCCAGGGGCAGGTTCTTGGCCTTGTCGCTGAACTTCTTGACGAATTCGTCGGCGATTTTCTGGTCCACGATGATGCGCTCGGTGCTCATGCAGATCTGACCGCTGTTGGCGAAGGCGCCGAAGGCCGCGCCGTTGACGGCGTCGTCGATGTTGGCGTCGTCCAGCACCACCAGGGGCGCCTTGCCGCCGAGTTCGAGCACCACGGGCTTGAGGTACTTGGCGCAGGTGGCGGCGATGATCTTGCCGACCTTGGTGGAGCCGGTGAAGTTCACGCGCCGCACCGCCGGGTGCGCGACCATGGCTTCGACCACGGCGCCCGCGTCGGCCGGGGCGTTGGTGATGTAGTTCAGCACGCCAGGCGGGAAGCCAGCGTCTTCGAACGCTTCGGCGATGAGCTGGTGGGTGCGCGGGCAGTTCTCGCTGCCTTTGAAGATGACGGTGTTGCCGCAGGCCAGCGGTGTGGCGATGGCGCGCACGCCCAGGATGATGGGCGCGTTCCAGGGCGCGATGCCGAGCACCACGCCGGCCGGCTGGCGGATGCCCATGGCGAGCGAGCCGGGCACGTCGGACGGGATCACCTCGCCCGCCACCTGGGTGGTGAGCGAGGCGGCCTCGCGGATCATGCCGGCGGCCAGCATCACGTTGAAGCCGGCCCACATGGCGGTGGCCCCGGTCTCGGCCGGCACGGCCTCGACGAAGCTGGGCGTCTTGGCCTCCAGCGCGTCGGCGGCCTTGAGCAGCAGGGCGCGGCGCTCGCTGGGGCCGGTTTCGCTCCAGGTCTTGAAGGCTTCGGCGGCGGCTTCCACCGCCATCACCGCGTCGGCCGGCGAGGCGGCCGGGGCGCGCGTGGCGACGCTGCCGTCGAGCGGGTTGCGGCGCTCGAAGGTGGCGCCTTTTTCGGCCGTGACCTTGAGGCCGTTGATGAGCATGGACAGGTCGGACATGGGGTTCTCCTTGGGTTCAGATGAAAGGGTTGTCAGGTGGTGGCCACGGCCTTGCGGCGCTGCACCGCATCGACCGCGCTGGTGGTGCCGGTGGCGGGGTCCTTGTCGGCGCCCAGGTAGGCCTCGCGGATCACGGTGGAGCGGGCAAGCAGCTTGGCCGGCCCGCTGGCCACCAGGGTGCCGCGTTCCATCACGTAGCCACGGTCGGCCACCGCCAGCGCCTTCTTCACGTTCTGCTCCACCATGAGCACGGTGGTGCCGGCGTCGGCGATGCGGCGCACGATGGTGAGCAGCTCGTCCACCATCTTGGGCGCGAGGCCGAGCGAGGGCTCGTCGAGCATGAGCAGGCGCGGCGCGCACATCATGGCGCGCGCGACGGCCACCATCTGCTGTTCGCCGCCGCTCATGGTGCCGGCCAGTTGCGTGGCGCGTTCCTTGAGCTTGGGAAAGTCCACGAAGGCTTGCACCAGGCGCTCAGCGCGTCGGGCCTTGGGCACCAGCCAGCCGCCAAGCTCCAGGTTTTCAGCCACGGTGAGTTGCGGAAACAGTTGCCGGCCTTCGGGCACCAGGGCCACGCCGGCCTGCACGATCTCGTGGGTCTTCTCGGGCATCTCGGTGCCGTCGAGCAGCACCGTGCCGCTGCGTGGGATCAGGCCGTTGAGCGCCTTGAGCAGCGTGGTCTTGCCCGCGCCGTTGGGACCGAGCACCACGGTCAGGCCGGGCCGGATGTCGAGCTTGAGATCGCGCAGCACGAGGAAGGCGCCGTAGCCGGCCGACAGGCCTTCGACCCGGAGGTGGGCGCGCCCGCTGCCGCCCAGCGCAAAGGGGGTGTCGCGGTACCACATCATGCGGGGCTCTCCTCGGCCATTTCGTCGCCCAGGTAGGCCTCGATCACCTCGGCGTTGCGCACCACCTCGGCGGGTGGGCCGTCGGCGATCTTCTTGCCCTGGTGCAGCACGATCACGCGCTCCACGTGGCGCAGCAGCGTGGTCACGGCGTGTTCGATCCAGACCACGGTGAGGTCGAGTTCGTCGCGCAGGCGGCGGATCAGGCGGGCCATTTCCTCCACCTCGTTTTCGGTCAGACCGGCGGCCACTTCGTCGAGCAGCAGCATGCGCGGGCGCGTGGCCAGTGCCATACCGATCTCCAGCAGGCGCTGCTGCGACGGCGTGATGGCGGCGGCCGGCAACTCGGCCTGCGCGGACAGGCCGATCAAACCCAGGATGCTCTCGGGTGTGCGCAGCACCCAGGGCACCGCCGTCTCTTCGCCCCACCAGAGGTACTTGCGCGGCCGACGGCCGGCGAACTTCAGGCCGAAGGCGATGTTGTCGCGCACCAGCATGTCGGCGAACACGCGCGGGGTCTGGAAGGTGCGCGCCAGGCCGTGGGCGGCAAAGCGGTGCGGGCCTTGGCCGCTCAGCTCGCGCCCCTGCATCAGCAGTGCGCCGCTGGTGGGCTGGGTGACGCCCGAGATGGCGTTGAAGAAGGTGGTCTTGCCCGCGCCGTTGGGGCCGATGATGCCGACGAGTTCACCGGGCAGGAAACGCGCGCTCACGGCGTCCACGGCGGTGAGGCCGCCGAAGCGCACGGTGATGTCGCGGGCGTCGAGAAGGGGCTGGCTCATTGCATGGCTCCTGGGCACGCGCAGGCCTTGCCCTCACCCCGGCCCTCTCCCGCAAGCGGGAGAGGGAGAGGAAGAGACAGCCCCCTCTCCCGCTGGCGGGAGAGGGTTGGGGTGAGGGTCCATTCAAAACACATCGCGGCGCTCCCTCAAGCTCTTTTCAAGTTGTTTGCGGCGTTTCGTCTCACCGCTCAGGTCGTCGCGCGTCTCAGTCCACCAGGCCTTGGCACCCTCGCGCCAGCCGCGTAAGGTGTCGGCGCGCAACGAGGCCAGGCCACCCGGCAGGTACAGCACCGACAAGATGAGCAGCAACCCCAGCGACACCATGTAGAGCTGCGGCACCTGTAAGCGCAGCGTCTCGGCCAGCACGCTGAACACGATGGCGGCAATGAGCGGGCCCCAGAGCGTCATGGCGCCGCCGATGAGCGCGATCAGCACGGTCTGGAAGCCGATGAAGGGGTTGAACACGGTGTGCGGGTCGATGTAGGTCCAGCGCACCGACATGGCCGCCCCCACCGCGCCGGCCACGGCGGCGGTGAGCGCGAAGCCGGCGATCTTGATGAAGCGGGTGTTCACGCCCAGGGTCTGCGCGCGTTGCTCGTCGGCGCCGATGCCCCTCATGGCCAGGCCGAAACGCGTGCGGCGGATGGCGATGGACAGCGCCACCGCGATCACGGCCAGCGCGAGCAGGGTGAAGTACACCGTGTCGCGTTCGGGCACCACCATGAGCACGCGGCCCACGGTGCCGGTGACGCTCTTTTCGAAGTAGCTGATGGCGTGGCGGATCAGCTCGGTCATGCCGAAGGTGAGCACCGCGAAGTAGGTGCCGCGCAGGTGCAGCACGGCCGCCCCCATGAGCACCGCCACAGCGGCGGCCACGGCCGCGCCCAGCGCGATCACGGGCAGCCAGGCCAGTTGCTCCAGCAGCAGCGCGCCGGTGTAGGCGCCGATGCCGAAGAAGGCCGAGGTGGCCAGCGAGAGGTAGCGCGTGCTGCCGCAGAACAGCGCCCAGCTCGATGAGAGCGCGATGTACATCAGGCAGGTGAGCGCCATGGACACGGCGAACTCGCTGCCGAAACCGGGGATGGCCAGCGCCCAGCCGGTGAGCCCGAACAACACCAGCAGGTCGCGCACGAAGAGTTGTCGGGAGTTCATGGGTTAACGGTGCACGTCATGCCCTGCGTCCTTTGCGGGCAAACAGGCCCTCGGGTCGCAGCAGCAGCACGCCGATGAACACGACGTAGCTCAGCAGCGCCTTGAGGGAGGGGTTGGTGAAATGCATGCCCAGGGCCTCGATCACGCCCAGCAGCAGGCCACCGGCGAGCGCGCCGCTCATGCTGCCGAAGCCCCCCAGCGTGATCACGATCAGCGCGGTGACGGTGTAGGGCTCGCCCATGGAAGGGCTGATGGTGTAGGCCATGGAGAGTAGGCAGCCCGCCACGCCCGAGAGCCCCAGGCCCACGCCGAACATCAGCGGGTGCAGCCGCCGGGTGTCGATGCCCACCAGCTGCGCGCCCACCGGCGACTGCATCAGCGCGCGCACGCCCTTGCCCAGCAGGGTGAGCCGCAGCAGCGCGATGAGCGCACCCGAAAACAGCAAGGCCAGCGCGAACACCAGCAGCTTGTTGGCGGCGAACTGCGCGTTGCCCACCGGCACCGGGTCGGTCAGGAAGTCGTAGCCGCGCAGGTCACCGCCCCAGACGTAGGACACCACGTTCTGCACCAGGAACATCAGGCCGAACGACACCATGAGACCGCGCGCCTCGAAGATGTCGAGGTTGGGCGAGGTGGCGGTCAGGCGCCGGAAACACAACCAATGCACGACCAGCCCCAGCCCCATCAGCAGGCCGAACGACACCGGCACCATCCACAGCGGCGACAGGCCCAACGAGGTCTGCACCATCCAGGTCAGGTAGGCCCCCACCATCAGGAACTCGCCGTGCGCGATGTTGAGGATGCGCATCAGCCCGTACTGCAGGTTCAGCCCCAGCGCGACGAGCGCGTAGATGCCCCCGGTGATGAGACCGGAGGCGAGGAGTTCGAGCCAGGCGGAAAAAGACATGCGAGCGAAGAGGAAGTTGTCCAGAACGTCGCGGAACCGGCTTGGCCGGGCCGCAGACGTTGCCCCCGTGAGGGGGTGGCGGCCGTCAGGCCGACGCGGGGGTGGGCCTTATCTCCATGCCGGCTTGTTGGGGTTCAGCGCAGCCGTCGCCACGTTCTTCGGCCACACCACCTCGAACTCGCCGTTCTGCCACTGGCTCACCGTGCCCGGGGTGCCCACGTTCTCGCTGCCGTTGAACCGGATGTCGCCGATGATGGTCTTGTGCGTGGTGCCGGCCACGTAGTCGCGGATCGCCTTGCGGTCCAGCCCCTGGCGTGCCACCGCGTTGGTGAGGATCTCCAGCCCCGCCCAGCAGGCCCCGCTGGCCCAGCGGTCGGGTTCCTTGCCGGCGAACTTCTTGGTGTGGGCATCGAAGTAGGCCTTGGCCGCCGAGCTGGTCTTGGCGTTCCACGAGCCCATGCCCAGCACGCCTTCGGCACCCGCGGGCGTCATCACGTTGCGATACAGCTGGAAAGCGGTGCCGACCGAGGCGTAGAAGAACTTGGGGTTGAAGCCCACTTCCTTGGCCTGCTTGCTGGCCAGGATGGTGTCGGGCGGGTAGGTGAAACCGACGAAGGCGTCGGGGTTCTTGTCCTTGATGCTGCGCAGCACGGGCGAGAGGTCTTTCACGCCCCCAGGGTAGCTCTTGTCCTCCACCATCTGGATGCCACTGCCCTGCAGCGCCACCTTGAGCGCGGCGTAGTTTTCCAGGCCGAACAGATCGTCCACGTAGATGCAGGCCAGGGTCTTGCAGCCGTTGGCCTTGAGCATGTCCACCAGCGCGCCGGTCATGGGCGCGGGCTGCTGCAGCAGCAGGAAGAAGTACGGCAGCTTCATTTCCGCCAGCCGTTTCGAGAGCGCGGTGGGCGCCAGGAAGGGATAGCCAAAGCGGTTGGCCAGCGGCGCCACGGCGAAGTTGGCGTTGCTGCCCCAGGGCGGCAGCACCAGGTCCACCTTGTCGCTGCCCATGAGCTTTTCGTAGGTGCGCACACAGGTTTCGACCTCGCTGCGATCGTCGTAGCTGACGAGTTCGATCGGGCGCTTCACCCCCTTGACGCTGAGGCCGCCCGCGGCGTTCTGCTGTTCGGCCCAGAGCAGGTAGTTGGGCTCCTGGCTGACCTGGGCACCACCGGTCCAGGGACCGGTGCGGGCCATGGCGTAGCCCACGCGCACCGCTGTGGACTGGGCCAGCAACCGGGGCGCAACGGCCATCGCGCCCACCGTGGTGGCGGCGCTCTTGAGGATCAGACGGCGGGTGGACTGGGCCATGGCAGGTCTCCTGTGGTGTTCGGGATGCGGACCCCCGAATGCTAGGCAGCCCACCCCTGCCCGGCTGTGCTGGTGGTGCACAAGCCGCTTGCCGGAGCGTGCACGCGCATGCGGGATAACCCTCAACCCCAGGCCCCCCAGGGCCGTGCACCGCCGCCCATAATTTGTGCACCCCAGTGCCGGAGCCTCGACATGACCCCCTCCTCCGTGATGAGCACCGACGCCGTCGCCCCCAGCGAACGCGCGCCCGCCTGGCGCGACTGGATCTGGAAGCACTTCGGCGGTCTCGAATCCGACCTCTACGGCGACACCGGTTTCGACGGCCACCTGAGCGCCTCGCACGCGGGCGACGTGGTGCTGACCAAGCTCGAAGCCAACCGCCACCGCGTGTTGCGCAGCCCGCGCCTGGCGCGCGCCGGCGACACCAGCTATCTGAAGATCGTGGCGCCCTGGCGGGGCAGTGCCGCGGTGGAACAGCAGGGCCGACAGGCCTGGGTGCGCCCGGGCGGCTGGGCCATCTACGACACCACCGGCAGCTACGAAATCGCCAACCCGGAGCGGGTGGAACACCTCATCGTGATGTTGCCCAAGGAGCAGGTGGCCGAGCGCGGCCTGCGGCTGGAGCCGCTGATGGCCCGCCACGTGGGCGGCGCCAGCGGCATTTCACGGGTGGCGCTGGAAACCATGCGCAGCACCTACCAGGAGCTGCCGGTCATGAGCGACCACGCCGCGCGCGGCGCCGGTGAGCTGATCATCGAGCTGGTGCGGCTGTCGCTGCAGGAACTGGCGGGCCGCGAGAACGCCACCACCCAGCTCGAAGCCTTTCGCGACCGCATCCGCGAGCACATCGGCCAGCACCTGCGCGACCCGGGGTTGTCGATCGAGCGCATCGCGCAGTCGCTCAACTGCAGCAAGCGCCACCTGCACAACGCCTTCAACGCCGAGGACGACACGCTGGCCCACCACATCCTGCGTCGGCGCCTGCAGGCCTGCATGCGCGAACTGAAGGACCCGGCCCAGGCGCATCGCACCATCACCGACATCGCGTTTTCCTGGGGTTTCAACAACGGCGCGCATTTCAGCCGGGTGTTCCGCGAACACACCGGCCTGTCGCCGAGCGACTTTCGCGACACCGCACTGCGCCAGGTCCTGGACACCGAAGCCCGGTGACCAGGGCCTGAAGCTCTGTCAACAGGCCCTATCTCACCGCACAGGCCTGGGACACGCGCTGCGCGAGCTGCTGCAGCGCCACCCAGGGGTCGGCCGGCCAGTCGGGCTGTTTGAGGCCCTTGACGATGCCATCGACCGTGTGGGCATCGCGCAGCCAGCGCGCCAGGGTGGCGGTGCCCAACTGCGGCAACACACGCTCCATGAGCTTTTCCTTGACGCCCCAGACCCGGTTCTCGCGCAAGGCCATGGGCAGCGGGCGGCCCGCGTCCATGGCGTGGCGCACGCGGTTGAGCGTGCGGATGTCTTCGGACAGGGCCCAATGCACCAGCACCGCGGCCTCGCCCTCGGCCTGCAGGCCATCGAGCATGCGCTGCACGCGCAGGCTCTGGCCGCCCAGCACCGCTTCGGCGAGCTTGAAGGCGTCGTAGCGCGCCACGTTGAGCACGGCGGCCTCCACCTGGTCAAAGCCAAGCTCACCCGGCGGGTGCAGCAGCGCGAGCTTCTGGATTTCCTGGTGCGCGGCGAGCAGGTTGCCCTCGACCCGGTCGGCGAAAAACTGCAGCGTGCGCTGCCCCTCTTCACCCGCGGCCACACGCTGGCCCTGCTGCTGCAGGCGCTGCGCGATCCATTGCGGCAGGGCCTTGCGGTCCACCGGGTCCACGCGCACCGTCACCCCGAAGCTGTCGAGCGCGGCAAACCAGGCGCCCTTCTGGGTCGCGGCGTCCAGCCGGGGCAGGACCACCAGCGTGAGCGTGCTGTCGTTGCCTTCGGCGCTGGCGGCCAGTTGCTGCAATACCTGCGATCCGTCCTTGCCGGGTTTGCCCGAAGGGACCCGGATCTCGATCAGTTGTTTGTCGGCGAACAGGCTCAACGAGCCGCCGCTGGCGAGCACCTCGCTCCAGTCGAAGTGCGCGCCGGCCACGGTGTGCACCGTGCGTTCGGTGTAGCCCTGTTCGCGCGCGGCCGCGCGGATGGCATCGCCCGCTTCCTGGATCAGCAGCGGCTCGTCGCCGTACAAGGTGTAGAGGCTGCGCAGGCCGCGCTGGAGCTGGCTGGCGAGCTGCGGCGCCGCGACCTGCATGGGGCGGCGCTCAGAGCGACTTCACGGCAGCCAGGCGGCGCATGACCTGCTGCACGATGTCGCCCTGCATGTCGTTGAACATCATGTATTCCTCGGAGGCCTTGGCGAGCGCGGCCGTTTCGGTGAAGCTGATGTCGCGCTCCAGCAGCATCTCGGTGCTCTCGATCAGGCTCTTGCCCGCTGTGGTGCTCAGGCTGAAGCGAAACCGGGTGCGCAACTGCAGCTCGCGCACCTGGCCCGCCGCGGTCTGCCCCACCACCGCGCGCTCGCGCTGGTCCACCAGCACCGCCAGCACCACCTGGGCCTCCTGAGCGGCGGGGGAGGACGAATTCAACACGCGGATATCGGACGCCGCGAGCGCGCGCTGCAGGGCGCGCGACACTGGCGAGTTCTCATAGTTCGACACCCTCACCGAGTCAAACGCGAATGTCGGCGCCTGGCGCAGCGCGAAGCCACACCCGGTGAGCAGGCCGCCGGAGAGCACGACGCCCGCCCCGGCCAAGCCACGCAGGAGCGCACGCCGTTCGGCGACGACGCCAGTGGCGCCCGTCAAGGGCTGGCCGGAAATGGGGGAGTGGGGGTTTGAAATGGGCGTCATGGCACGGAGTTTTATACCACCAGGTTGACCAGCCGGCCGGGCACCACCACCACCTTTTTCGGGGCGGCGCCGTTGGCCTGTTTCTGGAACGCTTCGCTCGCCAACGCCGCCGCTTCGATGGTGGCCTTGTCGGCGTTGGCCGGCACGGTGATCGAGCCACGCAGCTTGCCGTTGATCTGCAGCACGAGTTCGATTTCGTCGCGCTGCAGCGCGGCTTCGTCGGCCTGCGGCCAGGGGGCGTCAAGCAGTTCGCCCGATGCGGCGGCGTAGCCGAGTTCGACCCAGAGGCTGTGGGCGATGTGCGGCGTGGCCGGGTAGATACAACGCAGCAGGATGGCGAAGCCTTCGGCGAGCGCGGCGTTGTCACCCGCGGAGCCGTCGGACTTGAAGTCGTCCAGCGCGTTGAGCATCTTCATCGCGCCCGAGACCACGGTGTTGTACTGCATGCGCTGGTAGTCGTAGTCCACCTGCTTGAGCACGGTGTGGATCTCCAGGCGCAACGCCTTGGCGACCTTGGACAGACTCTGGCCCGACACGCCAGCGGCCAGGGCGCCCAGTCCCCCGATGGCGCTGAGCTTGTGGCCGAAGCCCCAGACCCGGCGCAGGAAGCGGTAACTGCCTTCCACCGCCGCATCGTTCCACTCCAGCGTGGCCTCGGGCGGCGCGGTGAACATGGTGTACAGGCGCGCGGTGTCGGCGCCGTACTTCTCGATCAGGTCCTGCGGGTCGACGCCGTTGTTCTTGGACTTGGACATGGTGCCCACGCCCTCGTAATCGATGGCCGTTCCCACGGGCAGCATGCCGTCACCACTGGCGGCCGGGTTCTTCAACTTGGCGCCCACCACCTTGCCCGTGTCGTCGAGCACGTGCTCCACGTCGTGCGGCCAGAAGTAGTCCTTGCCGCCCTTCTCGGTGCGGCGCGAGTAGATGTGGTTGAGCACCATGCCCTGGGTCAGCAGCTTGCTGAAGGGTTCGTCCACCTTCACCAGGCCGAGGTCACGCATGACCTTGGTCCAGAAGCGGGCGTACAGCAGGTGCAGGATGGCGTGTTCGATGCCGCCGATGTACTGGTCCATCGGCATCCAGTAGTCCGCCCCCTCGGCCACCATCTTCTCGCTGTTGGTGGGGTCGCAATAGCGCATGAAGTACCAGGACGAATCCACGAAGGTGTCCATGGTGTCGGTTTCGCGGCGGGCGGGCTTGCCGCAGACGGGGCAGGTGACGCCGGCGTGGAAGCCTTCGTGTTTGTGCAGCGGGTTGCCCGAGCCGTCGGGGATGCAGTCCTGCGGCAGCACCACCGGCAGGTCCTGCGCGGGCACCGGCACCGCGCCGTGTTCGGCGCAGTGGATGATGGGGATGGGCGTGCCCCAGTAGCGCTGGCGGCTGATGCCCCAGTCGCGCAGGCGGAAGGTGGTCTTCTTTTCGCCCAGACCCTGGGCAGCCAGCAGTTCGGCGACCTTGTCCACAGCCGCCTTCTGGTTCATACCGTCGAGCACACCCGAGTTGACGCACACGCAGCGCTGCTTGTCACCGTACCAGTCGGCCCAGGCGGCGGTCGAGAAGGTTTCGCCCTCCACCGCCACGACCTGCTGGATCTTCAGGTCGTACTTCAGCGCGAACGCGAAGTCGCGCTCGTCGTGCGCCGGCACGCCCATCACAGCGCCGTCGCCGTAGCTCATGAGCACGTAGTTGCCGACCCAGACCTCGACCTGTGCGCCGGTCAGCGGGTGGGTGACGAACAGGCCGGTGGCCATGCCCTTCTTTTCCTGCGTGGCGAGTTCGGCTTCGGTCGTGCCACCGGTCTTGCACTCTTCGATGAACGCAGCGAGCGCAGGGTTGGTCAAGGCGGCGTGGTGGGCCAGCGGGTGTTCGGCCGCCACGGCGCAGAAGGTCACGCCCATGATGGTGTCGGCGCGCGTGGTGAACACGTACATCTTGCCGTCGCCGATCAGCGCTCCGTCCGCAGCTTTGATCGTGTGCGGGAACGCGAAACGCACGCCCTCGCTCTTGCCGATCCAGTTTTCCTGCATCAGGCGCACCTTGTCGGGCCAGCCGTTGAGGGTGGCCTTGGGGTTGCCCAGTTGCACGTGGTCCAGCAGTTCGTCGGCGTAGGAGGTGATGTTCAGGTAGTAGCCGGGGATCTCGCGCTTTTCCACCGTGGCGCCGGTGCGCCAGCCCTTGCCGTCGATCACCTGCTCGTTGGCCAGCACGGTCTGGTCCACCGGGTCCCAGTTGACGATCTGGGTCTTGCGGTAGGCGATGCCTTTTTCCAGCATCTTGAGGAACAGCCACTGGTTCCACTTGTAGTAACTGGGGTCGCAGGTGGCCACTTCGCGCGACCAGTCGATGGCCAGGCCCATCGCCTGCATCTGCTGCTTCATGTAGGCGATGTTCTCGTACGTCCACTTGGCCGGCGGCACGCCGTTTTTCAGCGCCGCGTTCTCGGCCGGCAGGCCGAAGGCGTCCCACCCCATGGGCATGAGCACGTTGTGGCCGTTCATGCGCAGGTAGCGCGTGAGCATGTCGTTGATGGTGTAGTTGCGCACATGGCCCATGTGCAGCTTGCCGCTGGGGTAGGGCAGCATGGAGCAGGCGTAGAACTTCTTCTTGCCCGCGTCTTCGCTCACGCGGTAGGCGTCGTTGGCGTTCCAGTGGGCGTGCGCGGCGCGCTCGACGTCTTTGTGCTGATAGGTCGGTTGCATGAAACAGCGGGCCAGTTGCCCGGCGGCAGGGGTTGTGTGAGCCAGCGCGGACCCGCCTCGGTGGCCCGGAAGAATGGCCCAGGGCGGGTGCGTCGCAAAGCCTGGATTTTAGGGCTTGGCACACCGGGCCGGACGCGGCACCCATGCCCGGTCGTGAGCGGGTGCGGGAGGCAGTGGGAAAAGGCGTGGACAGAACCGCCCGCTGCGCACGCGGACAACCCCGTCAGGCACCGCTTTCTGGGTCACGCCGGATGGCAGACCACGGTGCGGGGGACCGGTCAAGGCCTGGACCGTCCCGTCGATCAGCGAAAAAGAAGATCAGAGATTCTTGTTCAAGGAACGGCTCACCGTTCCATTGGCCTGCACGAACCACGAAGCGCTATCGGTCACCAGCTGACCGCCCACCGTGTGGAACCGTACCGTCAGGCCCTGCGTCGAGCCATAGGAATAGTCCGACCATCCCAGCATGAAGTCGGATTCCTGATGAGGTGGTTCACCCACGATGCCAATGACCTGCGCCTTGCTCATGCCGGAGCCCACGGTGTTGTAGGCGCCCTCCAGGTTGAGCACGCCCTGCTTGTCCAGACCGTCATCGCTGTCGCTGCCACCGCATGCCGACAACACCAGCGCGGCGGCGCCGGCCAGCGCCAGTTGTGCGAATGCCCGCCGCCCGGCTGGCTTGTGTCCCTGCTTCATCAACGCTCTCCTTGGGTTTCAAACGGACTCTGAATGGATGGAGCTGGCATGTTCCCTCGCCCCGCTCGTGAAGGCCTATAGCATAGCCCCAAGCCGGGGCCCGATGGTGCACAGAAAACGACAGCGAAATGCGCGATCCGGCGGCACCCGCGCCCGGAAACACCGGCGTTCAGGGCTGTGCGCTGGCACCCGGGAGTTGCAGCGCCTTGGCGGTTTCGGCATCGGTCACGAACCCGATCCGCGCCAGCCCGGCCTGCTGCGCAACGCCAATGAGCTGGGCCAGCTTGCCATAAGGCACGGCCGCATCGGCACGCAGCTGCAGTTCGGTGGCCGGATCGCGGCGGGCGGTTTCCTCCAGCCGCTGGCGCAAGGTGACGAGGTCAATCGGCTGGTCATCCCAGAAGATCTGTCCCTGCGCATCCAGACCGATGGAGACGAAGGCTTCGGGCTCCTCCGCCTGCACGGGGGTGCTGGTCTTCGGCAACTCCAGCTCCAGCCGGCTCGCCATCAGCGGCGCGGTGATGATGAAGATGACCAGCAGAACCAGCATCACGTCCACCAGGGGTGTGACGTTGATGTCGCTCATGGGCTGGTGGCCCGCGGGTTTTTCCAGGCGCCCGAAACTCATGATCTCTCGCTCCTTCGCAGGCGCGGCCCGAGGGGCCTGGCGGCGGTTCGGCAGCTCACAGGGTGGGCTCCTTGTGCAGGAGCAGTTCGCGCAGATCGCGCGCAAAACCTTCCAGATCGGCCTCGATGCGTGCGATCTGGCGACCCAGCACGTTATAGGCCAGCACAGCGGGAATCGCGACGGCAAGACCGGCGGCGGTCATCACCAGCGCTTCGCCCACGGGGCCGGACACCTGCTCGATGCGAAAACGGCCGTCTTCCCCGATGGCGATGAGGGCGTTGTAAATGCCCCAGACCGTGCCCAGCAAACCCACGAAGGGTGCGGTGGACCCCACGGTGGCCAACAACACTTGGCCAAACTGCAACCGGTGCAACACCCGGTGCAGGGCATCGCGCAGCACACGGGTGAGCTGCTGAGACCGATCGCCCGCCGCAGCCAGTGTCTGGGGCATGGCCTGCTCGATGGTCCGCGCGGCCTGCAACAGCGGCAACACCAGGCGTTGCGCGTCAAACGTGGACAGGCGCTGCTGCGCGTCGTCCAGATGCGCCGCCTGCCAGAACGCCGCCGTGGAGAGGCGCACGTCGGACACGGCGCGGCGCAGCATCCAGGCCTTCCAGAGGATCACCACCCAGCTCGCCACCGACATGGACAGCAACAGCAGGGCCACGCTGCGACTGATCGCGTCACCCTGCATCACACTTTGCCAGACACCCAAGATCGTTCTCCGGTACTTCGTGCTCAGCGCAGGCCGAGCACATCAAACATGTCGTACAGACCACTGCGCTTGTCCGCCAGGAAACGCACCGCGCGCAGGCTGCCCTGGGCGTAGGTGACCCGGCTGCTGGACTTGTGCGTGACCTCGATGCGCTCGCCCGTCCCGGCAAACAGCACCGTGTGGTCGCCCACGATGTCGCCCCCCCGGATGGTGGCAAAACCGATGCTTGACGGATCGCGCTCGCCGGTCACACCCTCGCGGGCATAGACCGCGCAGTCCTTCAGATCGCGGCCCAGTGCGCCGGCGATCACCTCACCCATCTTGAGCGCGGTACCGCTGGGCGCGTCCACCTTGTGCCGATGGTGCGCTTCGATGATCTCGATGTCGTAGCCGGTGGACAGCGCCTTGGCAGCCATCTCCAACAGCTTGAGCGTGACATTCACGCCCACGCTCATGTTGGGCGCCATCACGATGGCGATCTGCTGCGCGGCTTCGGCGATCTCGACCTTCTGCGCCTCGCTGAAACCGGTGGTACCGATCACCACGTTGACCCCGTGCTTCACGCATTCGCGCAGGTGCGCCAATGTCCCTTCCGGTCGCGTGAAGTCGATCAGGAACTGGCTGCCCGAGAGCCCGGCACCGAGATCGGCACTGATGACCACGCCCGTCGTGTGTCCCGCGAAGGCCCCCGCATCCTGGCCAACAGCGGAGCTGCCCGCCCTGTCCAGCGCACCGCTGAGCACGCAGTCCGCGCTGTCACGCACGGCCTCGACCAGCATATGCCCCATGCGCCCGCTGGCACCGGCGACACATACGCGGTGCAGTCCCTGAGACGCGGCGCTCACCGGGACGCCCCCGGGGTTTCCAGTGGCGGATAGCTGGTGGCCGGTGCGGCGGTCGGCGCAGCGGGCGCGGTGTCGCTCTTGGACTCGGGGTTGTTTTCCTGGAACTTCTTCAACTGCTCTTCGGTGGCTTTGAGCACGGGGACCTTGTCGGACTTGCGGCGCACATCGAGCGAAGCCACGAAGTCGGCCTCGCTGGGCAGCTCATCGGCCTCGAAGCGCTCCAGCACATCCCCTTTGAAAAACAGCGCCACCTTGCGCTGCTGGGGCGATTGCCCCTGCCGGCGGAAGGTGAACACGTAGTCCCAGCGATCGGCATGGAAAACGCTGGTCAACAAGGGCGAACCGAGCAGATCGCGTACCTGGGAACGGGACATGCCCGGCTGCAGCGCCTGGGCCTGTTCGCGCGTGACCACGTTGCCCTGGAGGATGTCGATCTTGTACGGCGTGACCAGGCTCCCCACCGAAGGCAGTTTGTCCCCGACGCTGCCACAGGCGGACAACGCGGCGGCTCCCGCGAGCGCGCACAGCACCCGCACCAAGTGGCGGGGCTTCTGTCGCGGGCCCGGGTGGGACGGTGGGAAGGGGGTGTGTTGGTGCATAGGGATAAACCGTGAAAGGCACTCGGATTCGCATGCGCCGACGGGGGACAATGTCTCCCCCGGCGCACGCTGGCGATATGATCTTCATTGTAGCCCCGGGGTAGGTCCACCCACGTTGCCGCCCTGCGCTGCCAGGGGGGCACCACAACCCCCTGAAATCGGCCCGTTCAACCCCTGCACACCGCCCATGACCAATATCGATGAACTGAAAAGCACGGGACTCAAGGCCACCCTGCCACGGCTGAAGATTCTGGAAGTCTTCCAGAACGCCAAGCAGCGCCACATGACGGCCGAGGATGTGTTCCGTGTCCTGCTGGACGAGCGCTCCGACATCGGGCTGGCCACGGTCTACCGCGTCCTCATGCAATTCGAACAGGCCGGCCTGCTCACGCGCAGCAACTTTGAGTCGGGCAAGGCGGTCTACGAACTCAACGAAGGCCAGCACCACGATCACCTGGTCTGCCTGGACTGCGGCCGGGTCGAGGAATTTTTTGATTCGGAAATTGAAAAACGCCAGCAGATGGTGGCCAAGACCCGCGGCTTCATCCTGCAGGAGCACGCGCTCTCGCTGTACGCCAATTGCAGCAAGCCCGACTGCCCTCACCGGCACAACAACCCGGGGCATCGCTGAAGGCAGAAGCCCCCGGCACGGGCGGGCCGCCCCGCCTTATTCGCCGCGCGCCATGGCCGCGCGGTGGCGCGCCACGAATTCCTGGTAGGTATCGATCCCGCGCAACTGCAGGATGGTGTTGCGCACCGCGGCCTCGACCAGCACGGCGATGTTGCGGCCGGCCACCACCTGGATGACCGCCTTGCGCACCGGCACGCCCAGCACATCCTGGTACAACGGCTCGTGGGGCATGCGCTCGAAGTCGCGCTCCATGGTTTCGCGGCGCACCAGGTGCACGATCAGGGACAGCCGCATCTTGCGGCGCACCGCGGTCTCGCCAAAGATGGCCTTGATGTCGAGCAGGCCGATGCCGCGCACTTCCAGCAGGTTCTGCAACAACTCGGGGCAACGGCCCTCGATGCTGGTCTGGTTGATCCGGTAGAGGTCCACCGCGTCGTCGGCCACCAAGCCGTGCCCGCGCGAAATGAGCTCCAGACCGAGCTCGCTCTTGCCCAGTCCGGATTCGCCCGTGATCATCACGCCCATGCCCAGGATGTCCATGAAGACGCCGTGCATGGACGCACGATCCGCGAAATGGCGCGACAGATAGGCGCGCAGCACATCGATGACAAAGGCCGCCGACTCCTGGGTGGCGAACATCGGAATCTGCGCCCGCTCGCACATGGCCATGAGGGCATCGGGCGCGGTCTGCCCGTCGGCCACCACGAGCACCGGCGGCTCCAGCGTCACGATGCGCGCCACCCGGCGGCGGTTGTCGTCTTCGCTGGGGCTGGTGAGGTAGGCCACCTCGCGCTCGCCAAACACCTGCACCCGGTAGGGATGGATGTAATTGAGGTAACCGACCAGATCGGCCCCTGAGCGCGCCTCACGGATCGCGACCTCGTCAAACCGCCGCTCCGACGCCCCGAGCCCCGCGATCCACTGCCACTTCAGAGCATCCCGGTGGTCTTCGAACAGAACGTCGGCACTGACGACGGTGGGTTTCAAGCGCAGACTCTCCGAACAACGGCGCCGGGCCCGACGATCGACCGGCGCTCACCCCGATGGACCCGCCCGCGCCGAAGGCCGTCCCCCGAGCGATGGGCGTCCTGCAACGGACTGGCCAGCAAGGGACGCAAAAGAGCGGACAAGCTCAGGCGGCGGCGTGCGCCGACTGCCAGGATGTGATCTGGCCGTGCAGCGCCACGGCATCGCTCGATGTCTTCATCTGCTCGCGCAAGGCGCTGTCGCTGAGCAGCTCGGCGATTTCGGAGAGGATTTCCAGATGCTTCTGGGTCGCCGCTTCGGGCACCAGGAGAAAGATCATGAGCTGCACCGGCTGCTCGTCCGGGGCATCGAAACCGATCGGACTGGCCAGTTGGAACACCGCGGCCAGCGGCTGCTTCAGCCCCTTGATGCGGCCATGGGGAATGGCCACGCCGTGGCCCAGCCCGGTGGAGCCCAGGCGTTCACGAGCAAAGAGACTGTCGGTGATCAGCGCACGGTTGAGGCCATGCAGGGTTTCAAACAACAGGCCCGCTTCTTCGAAGGCGCGTTTTTTGCTGGTGGCATCGACGCCGACGAGCACTTGCGCGGCGGGCAATATGGCAGAGAGTCGGTTCATGTGGGCCTCTTGGACCGCAAATTATGCCGAGTTGGGCGGCGTTGGCTAGACCGGGAAAACAAAAAAGCCGCTTGACTTTTGAAGCGGCTCGCTGCATTGCAACATAACGACCGGGCCGCCGGTGGGCGACCCGTGATTTCCATCACATCAAACGTTTGGCACTCTCGTGGGCATGGTCTTGTGCTTTGTCCTTGTAGCGCAACACCTGCCGGTCCAGCTTGTCGGCCAGCTCGTCCACGGCGGCGTACAGATCGGCGTGAGCGCTTTCGGCGAACAGATCCCGTCCCTTGACGTGGATGTTGCATTCGGCCTTCTGGCGCATGTCTTTTTCTTTCAGGTTGTCCACTGTCAGCAGCACCTTGATATCGACCACCTGGTCGAAGTGTCGGGATATGCGTTCAAGCTTGGTCGTGACGTAACCGCGCAGGGCGGGCGTGACCTCGAGGTGGTGACCGCTGATCGTCAAGTTCATGGAAGAGCCTCCTAATGCTCCGGGTTGACACAAGCCGCCGGGCGGTCAGACCTCCCGGCGGCACGGGGATGTCTTGAGCCCACTATGCCCATGAAACCGGGGCGACGCAAGCACGCACCGCAACAAAGCATGAAAACGCGAACCTTGGCACTCAGCTGACCGCCCATGGGTCATGGCGTTGCAGCCTGCCCCGCGCCAGCGCCATGCACGCGCAGGCGGCGCGCCATGAAGATGGCGGCCAGGCTGGCGCAGGCCCCCAAAAGACCCGACACCCAGTAGTGTTGAACGAGCCCAGCCGTGTCCCGGCTGATGATGAGCCCGCCCAGAAACGAGGCCAGTCCCATCGCGGCGGATTGCACCGACGCATTGAGGGCCATGAAGGTGCCGCGCAGGGCGGGGTTGGCCGCGCCGGTCACGAGCGCCATGCCGGGGATCATGCGCCCGCTCATGCAGATGAACAGCGCGGTGGACACGATCAACACGCCCCACAGCGGCCACAGCGGCATCAGGGTGGTGGCGAGCATGGGCACGATCACCGCCAGCGCGAGCATGGTGAAGGTCCGGACCTTGCCCAGCCGGTCGGCCAGCCGGCCAAACAGCCGCGCGGTGAACAGGGTGGCCACCCCGCCACACAGGTACAGGTAGGGAATCTGGGTCTCCTGCACCCCCACATTGGTCTGCATGTAGATGGTGAGGTAGGGCAGAACGGTGAAGCCGGTGAACATCAGCAAGGCGGAAAAGGCGAACGCCCGCTGGTGGTTGGGCTCCGCGAGCACCATGCCGATGCCGCGCCAGATCGAGGGCCGGTCCTTGACCAGCAGGTGGTGGTTGAGCCTGGGCAAGGTCAGCGCGGCCCCCAGCGCCAGCACGCCACTGAGCAGCGCGATGCCGATGAAGGGCGCCTGCCAGCTCCAGTGGCTCGCCAGGAACAGCCCCAGGGGAACGCCCGCGACGGTGGACACCGAAAAGGACGACATCACGATGCCCATGGCGCGACCGCGCCGCTCGAAGGGCACCACGTCGGCCACGATGGTCTGCGACAGCGCCGAGAGCACGCCGCCGAACATGCCGGCGGCCACGCGCGCGACCATCAGGAAACCGTAGCCGGGCGCGAGGCCGCAGGCCAGCGTGGCCAGCGCAAACAGCCCGTACAGGGTGATCAGCAGGCGTTTGCGATCAAAACGATCCACATAGGTGGCCGCCGCCAGGCCCGAGGCGCCGGCCGAGAGCGTGTACGCCGACACCAGCAGCCCGAACTGCGCATCGCTGATGCCGAAGAGCCGCGTGAACTGCGGCCCCAGCGGCATCATGATCATGAAATCGAGGATGTGGGTGAACTGGATGCCGGCGATGGTGATCAACAACCACAGCTCGCGCCGGTGTGACAGGGAAATGGTCTTGTTGTTCATGAATGGGGTCCGGTCCGGCCCTCCGAGAGGCCAGCGGTGGAGGATACGCAGCCAGGCGACCCCGCTCCCGACGCACCGCCAATGCCCTGACAGGCTGCCCTGACTTCCCACCGCCCAGGAGGGGGCGGACACGAAGGGGCTCAAGTGTGATGCCCGGGTGTCGAAATACCCAGGACACACCGGGAGTCCGTGACGCCATGACCACCATTGCCCTTCAAGAGCCACCATCCGCCGCGGCGAATGCCGGGCCACTGGCGGCACCGACGGTTCTGACCGTCGATGACGAACCCTCCGTATTGAGCGCATTGCGCCGCGTCTTCCGGGCACAGGGCATCGCGACCCTGCAGGCCACCAGCGCCGCCGAAGGCCTGGCGCTGCTGAAGACCCACCGGGTGGATCTGGTGATCTCGGACATGCGCATGCCCGAAATGGACGGGGCGCGTTTCCTGGAACTGGTGCGCTCCCATGACGAGGGCATCGCGCGCATTCTGCTGACCGGTTACGCCGACATTTCAGCCACGATCGCGGCCATCAACAAAGGCGCCATCCACCGGTACATCTCCAAGCCATGGGACGACCAGGACCTCGTTCTGGTGGTGCGCGAAGCCCTGATCCGGCGCGGCCTGGAACAGCAGAACGCCGAACTGACCGAGTTGACGAAGCGGCAGAACGAACAGCTTCGCGACGCCAACCAGACCCTGGAGTCGCGCGTGGCCGCGCGAACCGCCGAACTCCAGCAGATCAACGGCATGCTGGACGCGGCATACGAGGATCTGGACAACACCTTCGTGCTGGCGGTCAACGTGTTTTCCAGCCTGATGGAGATGCGCGTCGGCAACTCCGGCCATTCACGCCGTGTGGCCGATCTGAGCCGCGAGACCGCCAGGCGCCTGGGCTTGTCGGACCGCGAGATCCGCGATATCCATCTGGCCGCGCTGGTCCACGACGTGGGCAACATCGGGTTTCCCGACGCAATGCTGGGCAAGTCGGTCTCCGCCTACAACCCGGAAGAAACCCAGCGCTACCGGCGCCACCCGATCGACGGCGAAACCACGTTGATGGCGCTGTCGCAGCTGCAAGGGGTGGCGCGCATCGTGCGCCAGCACCACGAACGCGTGGACGGAAAAGGTTTTCCCGATGGCCTGGCGGCGCCCGAGATCGTGATGGGCGCGCGCATCGTGGCAGCGGCCAGCGATCTGGACGACATGATCAACGGCAACCTGGGGGACCAGCGCTGCACCGTGGAACGCGCGCAGAAATTGCTCCACGGCGGCATTGACACGCGCTACGACCGCTCCGTGGTCGAAACCATGATCAAGGTCGTCGATGACCTGGCGGCCGCGGCCAAGGCGGACGTGCACATGGATGTGCGCGATCTGCGTCCCGGCATGGTGCTGGCACGCGACCTGGTGTCGTCCAGAGGAGCCATCCTGCTGGCGGCGGGCTATGTGTTCGACGAACGCGTGGTCAAGCAGGTGGGCGACTTTTCCGCGAGGGAAGGCGTTCGGCTCACGCTGTGGATCCGCAAGAGCTCGATCCCGCAGGACGCCAAAGCCCTGGATGTGCCGAGGAGCCAGTCATGATGGACGTCGCGGACCAACAGAAATCGAATGCCGCGGTGGCCCGGGAGATCGTCGACGCGGTGGCCGTTCCCTCGGCCTTGCTGGGAGACGGGCGGATCCTGGCGGCCAACGATGCGTTGTGCCGGCTGGGCTCGCGCAGTCCGTCGGCGCTGCTCGGCATGTCCTTGCTGGATCTGGTGGACGAGAGCACGCGCGCGCCTCTGCACGCCGCGATCCTGACCTGCTCGGAGCACGGCGAGGTACCGCCCGTGGTTTCGGGTTCGGTCATGACCCCCGACGGGGGGCTTCGTCCGGTGGAGATCCATGCCCGGCAGGTCTGTTTCGACGATCGGGTCCAGGTGGTGGTGACCTGCGTGGATCTCAGCGACGTGATGCACGTGCAAAGCAGTTTGCTGGGCATGACCGAGATGCTGTCGCAGATCATCGACGGGGCCTCGGTGGCGTCGCTGGTGATCGACCAGTACCACCGGGTGACGCACTGGAACACGGCCTGCGAGCGCATGACGGGCATCAAGCGCAACGAGGTGCTCGGGTCGCGAGAGGGCTGGAAGGCGTTCTACCCGGAACAGCGCCCCTTGCTCGCGGACATGATCGTCGATGGGGTCGATGAAGCAACCATGCGGTCGTTCTACGGCGGGCAGATGCACCGTTCCTCCATCATCGCCGGCGGTGTCGAGGTCGAGGCCTTCTTTCCACAGTTCGGCACCTCGGGCAAGTGGCTGTTTTTCACGGCCGCCCCCCTCTACGACGCCCGGGGCGCGGTGATCGGGGCCATCGAAACCCTGCAGGACGTGACCGCCCGCAGGACCTCGGAAGACGAGCTGCTGCGGCACCGCAACGAGCTCGAAGAACTCGTCCGGCAACGCTCGGCCGAGCTGGCGGCCACCGCCCGTGACCTGGAGCTGTTCATCGCCAATTCGCCCATCGGGGTGGCCTATGCCAAGAAAGGCGTGATCCAGCGCGTCAATCCCGCCATGGCCGACATGTTCGGTTATGCCGCGTCCGACATGGCCGGTCTGCCGGCCCGTGCGACCTACCTGACGGAAGAGGACTTCGCCAACTTTGAAAGCTATGTCATTCCCCGGTTCAAAAAAGGCGAACCCATTCACCTGGAGATGTGGATGCGCCGCGCCGATGGCCATCCCATCTGGGTGCAGGTCGATGCTTACGTGGCCAACTCGGCGGCCCCAGGTCTTGGCACCTGGTGGATGATGCAGGACCGCTCCGACATCCGCGATGCCCAGGCACAGCTGCAGGAGCGGATCAACCAGCTCGATGCGATGAACCATCAGCTGGAGGAAGCGCAGAACCAGCTGCTTCAGCAGGACAAGATGGCGTCGATCGGGCAACTGGCGGCCGGCGTGGCGCACGAGATCAACAACCCGATCGGCTTCGTCAGCTCCAACCTCAACTCCCTGCGCCAATACGTCACCGGTCTCTTGGACCTGAGCGAGGCCTGCGACGCGGCGGTGGCCGCCCCGGGCGACGCCACCGCGGCCGCCGCGCTGACGAAGAAGCGGGAAGAGGTCGAGATCGAGTTCCTGCGCGAGGACCTCCCGCTGCTGCTGGACGAATGCGCCGAGGGCCTGGGGCGTGTCAAGAAGATCGTGCAGGACCTCAAGGACTTCTCGCGCGTCGATCATTCGGACTGGCAGGAGGCCGATCTGAACGTGGGCCTGGAGTCCACCCTCAACGTCGTGCGCCACGAAGTGAAATACAAGGCCGAGGTGGTCAAGAAGCTCGCACCGCTGCCACCGGTGCTGTGCCTGGCCGCCCAGCTCAACCAGGTGTTCATGAACCTGATCGTCAACGCGGCGCACGCCATTGTGGACAAGGGAACGATCACCTTGTTGTCCGGCGTCGAGCAGGACTGGGTCTGGGTGCAGGTGGAGGACACGGGCTGCGGCATGAGCGCCGAAGTCCAGCGCCGGATCTTCGAGCCCTTCTTCACCACCAAGGACGTGGGCAAGGGAACCGGGCTGGGCATGTCGCTGTCGTTCTCCATCGTTCAGAAACACGGCGGCACGATCCAGGTGCGCTCCACCGTCGGGGAGGGCACGGCCATCCGCGTCTGGCTGCCGGTCGCGGGACCCGTTGCGCAAGGGAAAGACACCATTCCACCGGTGTGGGAGCACGAACATGAACACACAGTCTGAGCGCGCCATGTCGCAGACGGATCGCATCAACACGGAAAGCCCCGGTCCGGCAACGGTGCCACGCTTCCAGACGCACTGGAACCTGGTCAGCGGCCAGCTGGTCGCTGTGGAACTGCTCTGGCAAGGCGAGATCCTGGACGGACTGGACGCTTGCGGTCACCCGCTGCGCGAGCGCCAGGAGGCCGCCTGCCGACAAGTGGCCACCGTGCTGGACGGACACGTGGGCGATGTGCGGCTGTGCCTTCCCCTGGAATGGCTGGAGCTGGCGCTGCCCGGCACGGTGGACGACTGGCTGGCCACACTGGCGGCATGGGGTCTGAAGGCCTCGCTGTTGTCGGTGCTGGTTCCGGAGCGCCGGGCGGCAACCGATGGCAAGGCGCTGGCGACAACGCTGATGCCCTTGCGCGCGGCGGGCGTGGAGGTGATCCTGGGTGGCTTCGGGGCCGGCGCGTCGAGCCTGTCCGAACTGCGGGAGCTGCCTCTGGACGTGATCCGGATCGACCGCGCCGTGGTGCCCGACATCGTGACCGACAGCCACGACACCTCGTTGACCCGATCGCTGATCCAGCTCGTTCATGGGCTGCACATGCGCGTCATGGCCGACGGTGTGACCCACGACGACCAGCTGCAACGCCTGGTGGACCACGGATGCGATCTCGCGCAGGGCGACTGTTTCGGCGCCGCGCAGACCGCCGAGGGTCTGCATGCCCTGCTGCACGCGGGCGCATCCATGCCCCAGGGCCTGCTGGGCACGCGTCCACGCCGCCGCACCCTGCTCCTGGTGGACGACGAGGCGGCGATCCTGTCGTCGCTCAAGCGCCTGTTTCGCCGCGATGGCTACCACATCCTCACCGCCACCAGCGGCCGCCAGGGGTTGGAGCTGCTGGCCAGTCAACCGGTGGACGTGATCGTTTCGGACCAGCGCATGCCGGAAATGACGGGCATCGAGTTCCTGCGCGAAGCCAAGCGCCTGTACCCCAACACCGTGCGCCTGACCTTGTCGGGCTACACCGATCTGCAATCGATCATCGAGGCGGTCAACGAGGGTTCCGTGTACAAGTTCCTCACCAAGCCCTGGGACGACGACCTCCTGCGCAACCACGTCGCCAAGGCCTTTGAACAGAGTGAACTGGCCGCGGAGAACTGCCGCCTCGGGGGCGCGGTCCACCGGGCCAACCGGGAGTTGATCGTGGCCAACCAGCGGCTCTCGCGCATGGCGCGCGACGAAAGCGCCCGCCGGCTGGCCATGCAGAGCGCCGCGGGCGCCTCCAGGGACGCCCTGGACGGGCTGCCGATGGCCGTTTTCGGCATCGGAGAAGACGGCATGCTGGCCTACGTCAACCGCTTGGCCGTGCGCCAGTGGCCCGAATGGTCGTCGGCCTTGGGGGGAGACCCAGCGCCCTCCATGCTGCAACTGCTGACCGCGCTGGGACAACCCGCCCAGCGCTCCGACACGGACGGGCTGTGCACCGCCATCAACGGTCGAAACGCCCTCGTCTGGCTCCACCAGGTGCCTGGACAAAAAAAGCCCCTGGGCCATCTGATGATGGTTCAGCTGCTGGAAGACGCCGCCGTCGCGGCCCCGGACCGGCTGGCATGAACCCGCCGCTGCGCACCCAGAACCCCGCCGGTGTCACCCGGCGCATGGGCCCGCGCACGACAACGGTTCTGGTCGGTCATCCAACAACAGTGCCTTCAGGGAGAGTTCATCATGTATGTGGAACCCGTTGAGTCGGCGGCCCCGCCGCGACATCTGAAACCCGCCACGCTGGCCCGGTGCATCGGCGAGCTGCCTTCGCTGCCCGGCGCCTTCATCGCGGCGGTCGAAGCGCTGAGCAAGGACGACGCACCGGCTTCGACCTGCATCGAAGCGATCGAGCGCGATCAAGCGCTGTCCGTACGCATCCTGCGGCTGGCCAACTCCGCGTTCTATGGGGCGCAGGGGCAGGTCGCCAGCATCGGCGATGCCGTGCAGATGCTGGGCCTGCGAACCGTGGCGAGCACGCTGGCGGCCATTTCCCTGCGGTCCAGCTTCGGGGCGGTGCGGTGCGAGGGGTTCAGCTTCGACACCTATTGGCGCCACACCTTGTGCACCGCCATCTCGGCCAGGGAATTGGCCCGGATCGCGTCACTGGACACCGGCGAGGCCTTTCTGCTGGGCTTGCTGCACGACGTGGGCAAGCTGATTCTGGCCATCACCAGCCCGGAACTGGAGGCACAGGCGCTGCGGCTCTGCGCGGCCGAAGGGCTGGCCTTGCACGAGGCGGAGCAGCGGGTGCTCGGTGTGTCACACGCCGAGGTCGGCGCCACCGTGGCCCAGCAATGGAACTTCCCGGCCACCCTCTCGGCGGCGATTGCCACCCACCATCTTCCGGCTTCCATCCCTGAGGGTGAGCGTCTGACCTTCTCGCACCTGGTGCAGTTGGCCAACCACATGGCCCATGGCCTGGAAGCCGCACCCACCGGGGGCGCGGGTCCGGAAGCGGAGGCCGAGTTCCTGATGGACCCGATGTGGTCCGTCCTGGACGCCAGCGAGCCGCAGCTGCGCCGTCTGACGCAGCGCGTCGTGAGCGAGTTGTCCGTCATGTCCTGTGCATGAACCACGTTGTCGGAGCATCCATGAACCCAGCACTTCAAGGCAGCCTTCTCCTCGTCGATGACGAAGCCCCCATCGTTCGCGCCCTGCACCGTGCGTTGCGCGGCCCCCTGGGCAGTCAGGTGACGATCGTGACGCACTGCAGCGCTGCGGACGCTCTCGCCGAGCTGCGGGTGCGACGGTTTGACGTCATCGTCAGCGATCTGCGCATGCCCAGCATGGGCGGCATGGAGCTGCTGGCCACGGCGGCGGACATGCAGCCCGGGTGCGTGCGGATGATTCTGACGGGAACGGCGGATTTCGCGACCGCCCAGGAGGCGGTGAACCAGTTCGGCCTGTACCGCTACCTCACCAAACCCTGGGACACCGACGAGCTGGTTCATCACGTTTCGTCGGCCCTGGCCTTCAGCCTGGCGCAACGTGCGCAGCAGGATCAGGCCACGCAGTGGGTGGCCAGCCAGGTCAGCGCCGAAGAGCTGGAGCGGCGCCGGCTCGAAGCCCTGGAACCCGGCATCACCCAGGTGGATTGGGACGAACAAGGCTGCGTGATCCTGCCGCTGCTGGACTGATCGGCGATCCGTCCGGCGGCGCATCGCCACGGCCTTCCTTTACGGTGAACAGCAGAAGCAGCGCGGCGGCCATCGCGCAGGCGGTCGAAAACAGGAACGCCGCCCAGGGCGCGATGGCCTGGTAGATCCAGCCAAACACGACGGAGGCGGGCAGCAGGAAGAGGCCGGCGGTCAGGTTGAACCAGCCAAAGGCCGTGCCGCGCCGGTTCTGCGGCGCCAGGTCGGCCACCAGCGCCTTTTCCACCCCTTCGGTCGCCGCCATGAACAGGCCGTAGAAGCCGAACAGGGCAAACAGCACCCAGCCATCGGTGTTGATGAAGCCCAGCGTGGCGTAGAAGATGGCATAGGCCACATAACCCAGCAACAGCAGCCTGACGCGGCCCAGCCGGTCGGAGAGCGCGGACAGGGGCGTGGCGAACAGCATGGCAATGACCGAGACCGCCGCCCACAGCAGCGGCACCTGCGCCTGGGGCACGCCCAGTTCGTTGGCGCGCAGCAACAGGAACATGTTGGAGGAGTTGCCCAGCGTGAACAGGGCCACCACCAGCAGGTAGCGCCGGAAGACCGGGGGCATGTCGCCCAGCCGCCAGTCGAACCCCGCGCTCACCGGGTGTGGCTCGGCCTTCGGCTCCCGGATGGCCAGCGCCAGCCCGACGCAGATGAGCGCGGGCACGATGGACCACAGGAAGATGTCCCTGAGCGACACCTGTGCCGCCAGCAGGCCAAACGCCAGCAAGGGGCCCACGACCGCGCCCGCGTTGTCCATGGCGCGGTGCAGGCCGAAAGCCAGCCCGCGCCGGTCCGGTGTGACGCTGGCGGCCAGCAGGGCGTCCCTGGGTGAACTGCGCAGCCCCTTGCCAACGCGATCGGCGAACCGGATGGCCAGCAGGAAGGGCCAGCTGCTGGCAAAAGCGATCAGGGGGCGCCCAAAGCCGGCCAGGGCATAGCCGAACACGATCCAGGGCTTGGACTTGCGCGTGCGGTCCACAACGACGCCGGAGAACAGCTTGAGCAGACTCGCGGTCGCCTCGGCGATGCCTTCGATGATGCCCAGGGCACGGGGCCCCGCCATCAGCACGGAGGCGAGATACAGCGGCACCAACGGGTAGAGCATCTCGCTCGCGCTGTCGTTGACCAGGCTGATGAGCCCGATGAACCAGACGGTGCGCGGCAGGCTCCAGATGGCTTTGAGCATGGTTGCATCCTTGTGCACGGGCCGCCCAGGCCCCGCCATATTCACGGCAACCGTCGGAAAACACGGGGGGATGTGTCATGATTTTGGGCAACCGCCCAACGTCATCGCAGGCACCGCCCGCGCCTGGGCTCAAGGCTCCGATTGTGTCACTCGATACGCTGATCTCGCGCAACCTGCTCGACACCCAACTGTCCGAGACCGCCTCGGGCCATTGCGCGCTGGTGCTGATGGGCGGCGGCGCCCGCACGGCCTACCAGGCCGGCGTGCTCAAGGCGGTGGCATCCATGCTGGCGAGCCGGGCCCCCACGACCGCCGGCTCCTCGCCCACCCCCTTCCCCTTCCAGGGACTGTTCGGCACCTCGGCCGGCGCCCTCAACGCGGCCTACCTCGCCAGCCACGCCACCGATGGGCTGCACGCCCTGCCCCGCCTGGCCGCGTTCTGGGGCGGCTTGCGTTCGGAGCACATCTACCGGCTCGAAGCACCGGGCTGGGTGCGCGCCAACCGCATCATCGCCGGGCTCACCCTGGCGCGCCAGGTGCGGCGCTACCGCGCCCTGCTCGACACCCTGCCTTTGGTGGACACCCTGCACCGTGCGATCGACCTCGACGGGCTGGAGCGCGCGCTGCAGCAAGGCCACATCGATGTGCTGGGGGTCACCGCGTCCAGCTACACCACGGGCGAACACTGGACCTTCTGCCAGACCCGGCCCGACCACCCGGTGCCGCCCTGGCACCGCCCCGGGCGGCGCGCCGACTTCCAGCCCATCACCATCGAACACCTGATGGCCTCCAGCGCCATTCCTTTCCTGTTTCCGGCCGTGCCCCTGTGGGTGAACGGCCACAAGGAACATTTTGGCGACGGCTCGATGCGCCAGCTCTCGCCCCTGTCGCCGGCCATCCACTTCCGGGCGCGCCGGGTGCTGGTGATCGGCGTGGGGCAACCCCAGCGCTCGGGCCTGGTCGCGCGCGCCAACGACGAACCGACGGCCGGCACCATCGCCGGGCACGCCATGGCCAGCGTGTTCCACGACACCCTGCAGGCCGACGTGGAGCAGGCCCAGCGGGTGAGCGAGACGCTGGCCAGGCTCCCCCCCGAACTGGCCGAGCGCCTGCCCTACCGGCCGGTGCACGTGATGGCGGTGCAGCCCAGTTTTTCGCTCGACGAACTCGCACGCAAACACATCGGTGCCCTGCCCGCGCCGACGCGCAACACCCTCACCGGCCTGGGCGCGCTCGACACCGGCCAGGGCGCCGCCGGCAGCGCCGCCGCCCTGGCCAGCTACCTACTGTTCGAACCCGATTTCGTCAACGCCCTGATCGAACTGGGCGAAGGCGACGCCTGGCGACGAAAGGACGAATTGATGGGGTTTTTCGGCCTCCCGCTGGAGGCCGACGTGCAGGCCACGGTGCCATAATCGGCACCAGTTTCAACCCGCAAAGAGCCCCCATGGAAAGCACACCCCCCAGTTGTGTGCTTTCAGCCTCCCCCGCGACCGTCTGAGCGCTGCCCCTCGCAGCCCCTGAGATTCGGTGGCCGGCCGGCTGAAAGCGCCGCCCGAACCGCCCCGAGGCCCCGCAGGCCTGCCCCCCTCAGACATTCCCCGCCGGGAGCGCCCCATGCTCAACGTATTCACCCTGGCCAATGGCCGTCTGTTCCAGGAAGAGATCGAGTCGCTCGAAGAGCTGGCCCGGTTCAAGCCCATCTGGGTCGACCTCGAAGAACCCACGCCCGAGGAGCGGCGCTGGGTCAAGCAGCACTTCGGCCTGTCGATCCCCGAAGACGCGATGGACGACGACATCGAGGAATCGGCCCGCTTCTTCGAGGAAGACAACGGCGAGCTGCACATCCGCTCCGACTTCCTGATCGATGACGATGAAAGCCCGCATGCGGTGCGCGTGGCCTTCATCCTCAACGAGCACAACGCCGAGCTCAAGAGCCAGGGGGTGCTGTTTTCCATCCACGACGAGGACGTGCCGGTGTTCCGCCTGCTGCGCATGCGCGCGCGCCGCATGCCAGGCCTGATCGAAAACGCCCGCGACGTGCTGCTGATGCTGTTCGATGCCGACGCCGAATACTGCGCCGACACGCTCGAAGACATCTACGACGATCTGGACGATGTGAGCCGCCAGGTGCTGGCCGGCGACGTGACGGACAACAAGGCCGGCGAGGTGCTCTCGGCGATCGCGCGCCACGAAGACATGTCGGGCCGCATCCGCCGCAACGTGATGGACACGCGCCGCGCGGTCAGCTTCATGATGCGCAGCCGCATGCTCAGCGCCGAGCAGTTCGAGGACGCGCGCCAGATCCTGCGCGACCTCGATTCGCTCGACAGCCACACCGCCTTCCTGTTCGACAAGATCAACTTCCTGATGGACGCCACGGTCGGTTTCATCAACATCAACCAGAACAAGATCATCAAGATCTTCTCGGTGGCCAGCGTCGCCCTGCTGCCCCCCACGCTGATCGCCAGCCTCTACGGCATGAACTTCCAGTACATGCCCGAGCTGAGCCAGAAGTGGGGCTATCCGTTCGCGCTGGCACTGATGGTGCTGTCGGCCGTGGTGCCGATGCTGTACTTCCGCAAGCGCGGCTGGTTGCGGTAGGCCCACCCCCGCGCCGGGCTGCGCCCGTCACCCCCTCAAGGGGGCGATGCCTGCGGCCTGGCAAAGCCAGTTCCGCGGCATCCTGGGTCAAGGCACTCCACGCCGTAGAGGACGTTGGTGCCGGGGCACCGCGGAACCGACTCAAGGTGTTGATGCATGCGGCCTGGCGGAACCAGTTCCGCGGCATCCTGGGTCAAGGCACTCCACGCCGGAGGGGGAGTTGGTGCCAGGGCACCGCGGAACCGGCTTTGCCGGGCCGCCAGTGCCGCCCCCTTGAGGGGGTGACGGGCCACGCAGTGAGCCCGGCGCGGGGGTGGGCCATCAAATCATCATCGATTCGATGATGGCGCCGCTGTAACGGCTGGCGACATCGCGCAGGAAGCGCGGGAAGTCCACGTGGGCCGCGTCGTCGGCGCGGTCGGAGATGGTTCGCACCACGGCCAGGGGAACGCCGAAGTCGTGGCACACCTGCGCGAAGGCCGCGCCTTCCATTTCCACCGCCAGCGCCTCGGGCAGTTCGCGCTGCAGGGCCGCGCCCTCCGCCGTGGTCGCGACGAAGCGGTCGCCGCTGATGAGCAACCCCTGGTGCAGGCGTGGCGCGTGCAGGCCGAAGGCCGCTACCGTCTCAGTGCCCAGCTGCTGCGGCAGGGTGTGCAGCATGCGCTCGCAGGCCAGTTCCAGGGCGTCGGTGAGCGCGGCGTCGGCGTCGAAGCGCGCTCGGCCATAGCCGGGCACCTCGTGGCGCGGGAAGAGGGGCGAAGCGTCCATGTCGTGCTGCAGGAAACTGCGCGCGAGCACCACGTCACCCACGTTAACGCCAGCGCCCAGCCCGCCCGCCACACCGGTGAAGACGATGCGGTTCACACCGAAGCGCTGAATGAGCAGCGTGGCCGTGGTCGCGGCCGACACCTTGCCGATGCCGCTGAGCACCGCCACGACATCCTGCCCATGCAGATGGCCCACCCAGAACTCGCGCCCACCCACGATCTGTTTCTGCTCGTCTGGCATCAGCGCCAGCACACTGGCAAGTTCGTCGTGCAGAGCCGAGACAATGGCGATTGGGGCACTGGTCTTCATGCCCGTATTGGAGCAGAAGCGAACGCCTCACCGGCGCGCGGGCCTCGATCCCAAACGCGGTGGAACCGGCTTTGCCGGGCGCCCCCCTGGGGGGCAACGCCGCAGGCGGCGCGGGGGGCTACTTCTTGTCTCTGAGTTCGCGGCGCAGGATCTTGCCCACCGGGGTCTTGGGCATCTCGGTGCGAAACTCCACCACCTTGGGCTGCTTGTAGCCGGTGAGGTTGGCCTTGCAGAAGTCGCGCACCTGCGACTCGGTCAGCGACGCATCCTTCTTCACGATCACCAGCTTGACCGCCTCGCCCGACTTCTCGTCGGGCACACCGACCACGGCGCACTCCATCACGCCGGGCAACTGGGCCACCACGTCCTCGACCTCGTTGGGGTACACGTTGAAGCCGCTGACCAGCACCATGTCCTTCTTGCGGTCCACGATCTTGAAATAGCCGCGCGCGTCCATCACGCCCACGTCACCGGTCTTGAAGTAGCCGTCGGGTGTCATGACCTTGGCGGTCTCGTCCGGGCGCTGCCAGTAACCGGCCATCACCTGCGGCCCCTTGATGGCGATCTCACCGGGCTGGCCCTGGGGCACTTCGTTGCCGTCGTCGTCCAGGCACTTCATCCAGGTGTTCGGCAGCGGCACGCCGATGGTGCCGCTGTATTCGGTGCTGGTGGTGGGGTTGCAACTGGCCGACGGACTGGTCTCCGACAGGCCATAGCCTTCGCAGATCGGGCAGCCGGTTTTCTCCAGCCAGAGCCTGGCCACGGCAGCCTGCACCGCCATGCCACCACCAACCGACACCTTCAGGTTGCTCCAGTTGACGGTGTTGAAATCGGGGTGGTTCGCCAGGCCGTTGAACAGGGTGTTGACGGCCGGGAAGCTGTGGAAGGTGTGCTTGCCCAGTTCCTTGAGCACCGCGGGCAGATCGCGCGGGTTGGGGATCAGGATGGTCTTGCCGCCGGTGCGCAGGGACAGCATCATGTTCACCGTGAAGGCGAAGATGTGGTACAGCGGCAGGGCGCAGACGCTGGTGGGCTGCTCGCCGGCCGGCACGGTCTTCATCACCGGGTCGTTCCAGGCCTCGGACTGCAGCACGTTGGCGATCACGTTGCTCTGCAGCAGCACGGCGCCTTTGCTCACCCCGGTGGTGCCACCGGTGTATTGCAGCACGGCCACGTCGTCGGGCCGGATCTCGGGGCGCTTGAAGCTGCCCCGGGTGCCTTTGGCAATGGCGTCGTTGAAACGCACCGCCTGCGGCAGGCTGAACGCCGGCACCATCTTTTTGACGTTGCGCACCACGTAGTTGACGATCGCGCCCTTGAGCAGACCGAGCAGATCGCCCATGGCCGCGAGCACCACGTGCTTGACCGGCGTGCTGGCGATGCACTGCTCCAGCGTGTGCGCGAAGTTCTCGATGATGACGATGGCCTTGGCGCCCGAGTCCTTGAGCTGGTGTTCCAGCTCACGCGGCGTGTACAGCGGGTTCACGTTGACCACCACGAAGCCCGCACGCAGGATGCCCGCCACCGCCACCGGGTACTGGGGCACGTTGGGCATCATGATGGCGACGCGGTCGCCCTTGACCAGACCCAGCCCCTGCAGGTAAGCCGCGAAAGCCTGCGACAGGCTGTCGGCCTGGGCGAAGCTGAGCTCCTTGCCCATGAAGCTGTAGGCGGGGCGGCCGGCGTATTTCTGAAAGCTCTCCTCCATCAGATGCACCAGCGACGGGTACTGCGCGACATCGATATCGGCGGGTACACCACTGGGGTAAGCGCCCAGCCAGGGACGATCGGCCGTCGGTTCGGTCATGCGTGATCTCCGTTAGTTTTGTTTGAAACCATAACCTGACATTCTCCTTCGGGGCACACGGGCCAGCTCTCGTGTTTTTCCCTTATGAACGACTGACAGCCTACTCTAAAACCTGGGGTGTCCTTGCCTCGGTGCTACAGAAACAAAGAGCCCGTGTCACCACAGGCTCACGGCCTTTTCCGGTGCCGCATCGGCCCGGTGCACACCAAAGCCGCATCCCTCACGGCCCGCCCATCGACGGCGGCCAACGCGCGCTCAGGTCTTCAACGCCACCAGCACCTCGTCGAGCATCTTCTTGGCGTCACCGAACAACATCCGGTTGTTGTCCTTGTAGAAGAGCGGGTTGTCCACGCCGGCGTAACCCGAGGCCATGCTGCGCTTCATCACGATGGAGGTGCGCGCCTTCCAGACTTCCAGCACCGGCATGCCGGCGATGGGACTGGTCGGGTCTTCCTGCGCCGCCGGGTTCACGATGTCGTTGGCGCCGATCACCATCGTCACATCGGTGTCGGGGAAGTCTTCGTTGAGTTCGTCCATCTCGAACACGATGTCGTAAGGCACCTTGGCCTCGGCCAGCAGCACGTTCATGTGGCCGGGCATGCGGCCGGCCACCGGGTGGATGCCAAAGCGCACGTTCACGCCCTTTTCGCGCAGATGCCGGGTGATCTCGAACACCGTGTGCTGCGCCTGCGCCACCGCCATGCCGTAGCCCGGCACGATGATCACGTTCTTGGCCTCGCGCAGCATCTCGGCGGTCTCGGCGGCGAGGATGGGGGTCACCTCGCCGGCCGGCTCGGCTGCCGCACCGCCCGCCGCCTTGGGCGCGGCGCTGGTGGAGCCGAAGCCGCCAGCGATCACGCTGATGAAGCTGCGGTTCATCGCGTTGCACATGATGTAGGACAGGATGGCGCCGCTGGAGCCGACCAGTGCCCCGGTCACGATCAGCAGGTCGTTGCTCAGCATGAAGCCCGTGGCCGCCGCCGCCCAGCCCGAGTAGCTGTTGAGCATGGACACCACCACCGGCATGTCGGCGCCGCCAATGGCCATCACCATGTGCACGCCGAACAGCAGCGCGATGGCGCTCATCACGAACAGCGGGAGCATGCCGTCCTGCAGCGTCTCGGCCTGCAGGAACAGACGGCCGAAATAGATCACCGCCAGCAGACCGGCCAGGTTCATCCAGTGGCGCCCGGGCAGCAGCATGGGCTTGCCGCCGACACGGCCCGAGAGTTTGCCGAAGGCGATGACCGAGCCCGAGAAAGTGACCGCGCCGATGAAGATGCCGATGTAGATCTCCATCGCGTGGATCGTGTGCGCCGCCCCCTCGAAGCCCTTGGTCGCCTCTGGGTCAACGTAGGTGGCGTAACCCACCAGCACCGCGGCCATACCGACCATGCTGTGCATCAGCGCCACCAGCTCGGGCATCTGGGTCATTTGCACTTTGCGGGCGGCGGTCAGGCCGATGGCGCCGCCGACCACCATGGCGCCGATGATCCAGGGAAGCCCGGCGGCGGTGACCTGCGGGCCGAACACCGTGGCCGCCACGGCCAGCGCCATGCCGACCATGCCGAACAGGTTGCCGCGGCGCGAGGTTTCCTGGTTGGACAGGCCGCCCAGGCTGAGGATGAAGAGAATGGTCGCACCAATGTAGGAGACCGTGGCCAGACTTGCAGACATTCAGGGTCTCCTTCTTATTTGCGGAACATCGCCAGCATGCGCTGGGTGACGGCAAAGCCGCCGAACATGTTGATGGCGGTGAGCACCAGCGCCAGCGCGGCCAGGGCGACGATCAGTGTGTTGGGCCGCTCGGTGGCGTTGGCCATGGGCGATATCTGCACCAGCGCGCCGATGGCGATGATGGAGCTGATGGCGTTGGTCACGCTCATCAGCGGCGTGTGCAGCGCGGGCTTCACGTTCCACACCACCATGTAGCCGACGAAGCAGGCCAGCACGAACACCGTGAAGTGCGACAGGAATTCGGCCGGTGCGTAGGCACCCACCAGCGCGAACAACACCGCCGTGACACCGGCCACGATGGCCAGCTTGCCCGCCGGCATCGGCCCCGAAGGCTCGCCGTGGCCCTTCTTGGCCACCGGCGCGGCAGCGGGCTTGGGCGCCGGTTTGGGCGCAGCCGCCAGCGGCGGGGCCGGCCAGGTGATCTCGCCGTTCTTGATCACGGTCAGGCCACGGATGGCGTCGTCTTCCATGTTGACATTGATCACGCCGTCCTTGGTCTTGCACAGCTCTTCGCTCAGGCGGAACAGGTTGGTCGCGTACAGCGTGGACGACTGGCGCGCCATGCGCGAGGCCAGGTCGGTGTAGCCGACGATGGTGACGCCGTGGCGCACCACCGCCTCGCCGGGCACGGTCAGCTCGCAGTTGCCGCCCTGCTCGGCCGCCATGTCCACGATCACGCTGCCGGGCTTCATGCTCTTCACCATCTCGGCGGTGATCAGCTTGGGCGCCGGTTTGCCGGGGATCAGCGCGGTGGTAATGATGATGTCCACCTCGCGCGCCTGATTCGCATACATCTCGCGCTGCGCCTGCTGGAAGCCCTCGCTCATGACCTTGGCGTAACCGCCGCCGCCCGAGCCCTCTTCTTCGTAGTCCACCTTGACGAACTCGCCGCCCAGCGAGACCACCTGGTCGGCCACCTCGGCACGCGTGTCGTTGGCGCGCACGATGGCGCCCAGGCTGGCGGCCGCCCCGATGGCGGCCAGGCCGGCCACGCCGGCGCCCGCGATGAACACCTTGGCCGGGGGCACCTTGCCCGCAGCCGTGATCTGGCCATTGAAGAAGCGGCCAAAAGCGTTGGCCGCCTCGACCACGGCGCGGTAGCCGCTGACGCCGGCCATCGAGGTCAGCGCGTCCATCTTCTGCGCCCGGCTGAGCGTGCGCGGCAGCGCGTCGATGGACAACACGGTGACCTTCTTCGCGGCCAGCTGCTGCATCAGCTCCGGGTTCTGGGCCGGCCAGATGAAGCCGATCAGCGTCTGGCCTTCGTGCATCAGCGCCACTTCGTCGGGCGTGGGGGCGCGCACTTTGAAGACGATGTCGGCGCTGTTCCACAGTTCGGTGGCCGAGCCGGCGATGCTGGCGCCCGCTTCGCGGTAAGCCTCGTCGCTCAGATCGGCCAGTTCGCCCGCGCCCGTTTCCACCACCACGCCAAAGCCCAGCTTGGCGAGTTTGGTGACCACGTCGGGCACGGTGGCCACACGTTTTTCGCCGGGGAAGGTTTCACGGGGAATGCCGATGCGCTGCGGGGTGGCAGCGGCGGTGTCGGTCGGTGCGCCAGAAGTCATGGGCAGGTCCTCAATGCTGGGAGTTCAAAAAACAGGATGGGTGGCCGGTCAGCCGCCGCCGGCCGCAGCAGGCTGCGGCGGTACGACCACCTGGATGGGCGGCATCTCCAGACGGCCGGAGAGCGAATAGACGCTGCTCTTGACTGCGTCCTTCAGCTGCCGCCCCCACACCACGTGGGCGGGCGGCACGTCCTGGGGCAGGGCGCCCACGGCAGCGCTGCCGTCAGCGCTGATCGGAAACACCGTGAAGACGCGCACGTCCACGAACGAGCCCGTGGAGATCGCATGCCGGCTCCACACGGTGTAGAAGGGTGGCAGCTCCGTGCCTTCTTCGGTCTTGAGGGCACCTTCCAGCTGGGGCGCCAGGGCCTTGATCACGCTGGAACCGTTGTACCGGGGCATCACGGTCAGGCACTGGAGGGACGACGCATTGAAGCCTTCATTGCCTTCGCGATAGTTGTGTTCATCCGACTTGCAATTGGGCGAGTAGGCCATGTAGCCACCCCGGCCACCGCCCATGCCTTGCGAATTGGCGCTCACCAGGACCAGCACAGGCACTTCGCTGGCGCTCCCGTCGCGGACAAAAAGCTTGGCCTGCACCGCCAGCGCGCCCGACTTTTCTCCCCCGTAGCTCTGCGCGCGATCCGGCAGCGGCACTTCTTTCCAGCCCTCGTCGGCGAACCGGATGTCCACCCGCCCGACCGAGAACTCGGCCGCGTGGCTGGTCACAGCCCCCCACAGCATGCACCCGCAGACCATGGCCTTCCACATTCTTCTGGACATTTTTGTTGGTTCCCATCGTGTGTGCCGGGCCCTCCGCCCGGTGTCGTCTGTTTTGCCAGCCGGACGCCGTCCCTGGTCGGCGCCAGCACCCGTCCCTGGGCTCTTCTGGCAGCGCGCCAGCTTAACCGACGCGTTTCGGGTCTTCGCCGCCGGCAAGCCCTTGTCGCACAAGGGTTTGTACCAAGCACCGGGTGCGCAGAGGCCACCGCACCCGTGCAACGTTTCATCATGCGGCAAGAACTACCACCTCAAGGGACAGCCAGACGATCGGTCGGGATAATGCCCGAATGAACACCCGTTGGAAACCCAGTGTCACCGTGGCGGCCATCATCGAGCGCGACGGCCGCTACCTGCTGGTCGAAGAGCACACGCCCGAGGGCCTGTGCCTGAACAACCCGGCCGGCCACCTCGACCCCGGGGAGAGCCCCACCGAAGGCGTGACGCGCGAAACGCTGGAAGAAACCGCCCACCACTTCACGCCCACGGCCCTGGTCGGCGTCTACCTCTCGCGCTTCCAGCGGGCCAGCACCGGCGAAGACATCACCTACCTGCGCTTCGCCTATTGCGGCGAACTGGGCGACTTCGATCCACAACGCGAGCTCGACACCGGCATCGTGCGCACCCTGTGGATGACGCCCGACGAGATCCGCGCCAGCGCCGGGCGCCACCGCAGCCCGCTGGTGCTGCGCTGCGTGGAGGACCACCTGGCGGGCCAGCGCTATCCGATGGAACTGGTGCACACCGAACCGTCCGTGAACGCGCCCGGCGGCGCAGACCCTTTGCCGCCGGCCACGCCGTCGCTATGATCTCCGGCGTTCGGTGCCTTCGGCTCACCCACCTTGGAACACCCCGCCGCCCCGCCTCAGCTCAACCGTGACCTGCTCGACATGATGGCCCGCGGGGTGTCGGTCATCGTCAGTGCCTGCGGGCACGACCTCACCCCCAGCGTCATGCGGGCACTGGGCAGCCAGATCAGCGCTTCGGGCGACTTCGTCACGGTCTACCTCGGGCAGCGCCCCTCGGCGCAGTTGCTGCGCGACGTGGCCGCCAGCGGCCGCATGGCGGTGGTGTTCAGCGAGCCCAGCACCCACCGCACGGTGCAGCTCAAGACCCGCCGCGCCCGGTTGCGCGAGGCGCGCCCGGAAGACGCCGCCGTGCTGCAGCGCTACCGGCTCGCCATGCAGCAGGAGCTGGGTGGCCTTGGTTTCGGCCCGGCGTTCGTCTCGGCGATGTTCGCGCACCGGATCGACGACGTGGTGGCGGTGGAATTCACCCCCGACGAAGCCTTTGACCAGACGCCCGGGCCCCGCGCTGGCCAGCCCCTGGGTGGGCCGGCCCCATGAGCGCGGTGGACCTGGCCGAGCTGCGGCCCTGCCTGGAAGGCGCGATCCCGGCCATGATGGCCACCTGTGCGGCCGACGGCACACCCAACGTCGCCTACATATCCCAGGTGTTCTACGTCGACGAGCGGCACGTGGCGCTGTCGTTCCAGTTCTTCAACAAGACGCGCAAGAACCTGCTGGCGCAACCGCGCTCCACGGTGTTGGTGCTGCATCCACTGACGGCGTGCTTCTACCGCCTGCACCTGCGCTACCTGCGCACCGAAGACAGCGGCCCGGTGTTTGAAAGCATGAAGGCCCAGCTGGCGGGCATTGCCTCGCACAGCGGCATGGCCCATGTGTTTCGCCTGCTGGGCTCGGACATCCACGAGGTGTGCGAGATCGAGCGTGTGCCCGGCGACCCTTCGTCCACACCACTGCCGCCGGCGCCCCCGCGCTGCAACCTGCTGGGCGCGTTGCGCCGCGGCAGCGCGCGACTGGCGGCCTGCGCCACGCTCGACGCGCTGCTCGACGCCACCCTGCAGACGCTGGAGCAGGACCTGGGCATCCGGCATGCCATGGTGCTCATCCTCGACCCGGTCACCGAGCGGCTCTACACCGTGGCCAGCCGGGGCTACGCCACCTCGGGCGTGGGCTCGGAGATCGCGCTGGGCGACGGCGTGATCGGCGTGGCCGCGCGCGAGCGCACGCCGGTGCGCATCATGCACATGGCCAGCGCCTACCTGTACAGCCGGGCGCTGCGCGACAGCCTGGCGGGCGATGGCAGCGCGGCGATCAGCACCGACATCCCCTACCCCGGTCTGCCCGAACCACGCAGCCAGTTGGCCGTGCCCCTGCTCTCGGCCGGCCGGGTGCTGGGCGTGCTGTTCGTGGAGAGCCCGCTGGAGCTGCAGTTCAGCTTCGAGGACGAAGACCTGCTGGTCACGCTGGGCGGGCAACTCGCCGCCGGCATCGACCTCATGCAGGAAAGCGCCGAGCCCTGCCCCGACATGCCCGGCACCGAGCACCCCGCCGCGCCCGCGAAAGCCCCGGCCGGTCCACGCCTGCAGGTGCGCCACTACCGCAGCAACGACAGCGTGTTCGTCAACAACGCCTACCTGATCAAGGGCGTGGCCGGCGCCATCCTGTGGAAACTGCTGCAGGACCGGCAGCGCCAGGGCCGCCGCGAGTTCACCAACCGCGAACTGCGGCTGGACCGCGCGCTGCGCCTGCCGGACGTGGCCGACAACCTCGAAGCGCGCTTGCTGCTGCTGCAGCGCCGGCTGGCCGAGCAATGCCCCCAGCTGCACATCGAAAAAACCGGCCGCGGCTGTTTCCACTTCGACACCGCCGGTCCTGTCGAGCTCGAGGACGTCGCCGCCTGAAGCCAGCGGCTTCAGGCCATCACCAGGCCGTCCACCGGCGCCAGACCCAGCCCCTGCGCCAGCTTGGCCCAGTCGCGCTCCGCCAGTTGCGCGCGCACCCCGTCCAGCACCGCCTGGAACACCGGGGCCGGTGCGCCCTGGCGCATGCCGCCCAGCATCTCCAGCCGTTCCGGCGCGTTCATGTGCGGCAGCATCCAGCGCATCACCAGCATCATTTCGGCCGGCGGCACGGTGGCCAGCAGGCCGTCGTGGATGCCCACCAGCTCGGCGTCGCTGAAGGCTTGCCAGAGGGCGGTGTTGTGCACGGTCTCTTCGGTGTGCATGTGCTGCAGGTTCTCGGCCACGAACAGCGCCAGCGCCAGGTACAGATTCTGCAGCGCCAGCGCGCACGCGGCCGGCGCCCGCCCCTGCAGACCATCGGCCATGGAGCGCAGTCGAGCGATCTGCTCCAGATGCCCGACGTGTTCGTCGGCCACGCCCTCAACCACACCCGGGCTGCGCGCCTCGATGGCCGGGTGCACGAAACCGTTCTCATGGCGCACGTGCGCGGCGCACAGGTCCAGCAGCGCGCCCAGGCGCTCGTGGATGGAAGCCACCTCCTCGGCGTCGGCCGGGTCGGTCCGGCCCACGGCCAGCAGGGTGTCGGTCATGAAGGCGCGCAGGGCCTTGTGAATACCGGCGTACAGATTGACGCGGCCCGTTCCGGCCTCGACGGCCTGGGCGGTGGCGGCGACCTGCGCCAGTTCGTGGGTGTTCGATTGCATGGGATTCCTTTCGCGGGCCAGGCCCGGCTGCTTCGTGGGTGGCGGCGACGCCCCGTGCGTCGCCTGCCATGGAAAGCAGTCTAGGAACCAGCCCTTCGGCGCGCTGCTAAATAGCGCTTAAAGGAACCCTAAAAACATCTTAAGCGCGCGAAATGGACCCGAAGTCAATCCAGACCGCGCACGCGACCGCGCTGCTGCTTGACCTGCGAGCGCGTGGCCTTGCCTTCGAGTCGCCGTTGTTTGGAGCCGAAGGTCGGCTTGGTGGGCTTGCGCGCCTTGGGCAGCGTGGCCACACTGTCCACCAGCGCCTGCAGCCGCTCCAGCGCCTCGGCCTTGTTCTGCTCCAGGCTGCGGCTGGTCTGTGCCTTGATGACCACCACACCCTCGGTGGTGATGCGCTGGTCGCTCAGGGCCAGCAACCGTTCCTTGATGGCCTCGGGCAACGACGACGCGTGGATGGCGAAGCGAAGGTGCACCGCGTTGGACACCTTGTTCACGTTCTGCCCGCCCGCACCCTGCGCGCGGATGGCGGTGAATTCGACTTCGGAAGGATCGATGCGGGGCATGCGCGGCAGTGTGCCACGCATGAAACGACCTGCCGCCGGGCCGCCCCAAGGCAGGTCAGCCCCCGCGGGGGGCAGCGACCCGCACAGCGGCGGAGTGTGGGGGCTCAGTCAATACCGTTCCTTGACACCCGTGACCATGGCCTTCAGGAGGCGGGCGCGCTCAACGCGCCCCATGATGAGCGCGGCCGCCGCGTGCAGGCCCACCAGGATGATCAGCGCCTCGCCGATCCCCTCGTGCAGTTCCTGCAGCCACTCTTCGCCCCAGTAGGCGTCAAGCCCCTGCATCCAGCCGGTCACGCCCAGCGCGAGCACCAGGCCCATGAGCGCCATCATCATCAGCGCGCCCAGCGGGTTGTGCCCCCAGTGGAATTCGGCGCGACCCGACAACACCCCGCGCACGTGGCGCGCGATGCGCCCCGGCGTCGGGAAAAAATCGGTGAACCGCGCATGGCGCGATCCGACAAAGCCCCACACCACCCGCGCCAACACCAGGGCCGAAGCGAGGTAACCCGCCCACTGGTGGACGGTCTCGCCGTCGTCGAGCACGAAGCTGTTCAACAGCACGCAGACCACCAGGGTCCAGTGGAAAACGCGGACAAACAGGTCCCAGACCGGTCGGCTGGCTTCGAGGGTGGCAGAGGGCTTCATCGTTCAATCGGAATCACTTGGTTTCGAGAATGGCCGCGGTGGCGGGATCGAAATAGATTTCGACCTTCTTGCCGTCCTTGTCGAAGCCGTAGATCTCGTAGCACTCGCCCTTGGAGACCTTGAAGGTCTTGATCTGGTAGCCCTTTTCTTCCAGCCCCTTCTTGAACGTGGCTTCGGGCATCCACTTCTCTTTGGGCACATTGCAGGTCGGGCCGGCGAGAGCCACACCGGAGACAGCGATCAACAGGGCGGAGACAACAAATGATTTCATGGAACATCCTTTTTCAATAGCACCCCAGCAAGTGCTGGTGCGCGTATTGAAAGGGGTTCACATGAAGCGAGCCTTAAGAGCCCTGTGTGAAAGTGTGACGACCCGTGAGCACGGTTACAGGAGGACGAAACGCGTGGATTCGGCGCTTCGCGCCATGCCCCACACCACCGACTCAGGCGTGTTCGCTGGGTCGCCGCGCACCGCTGCGCCACAGCAGCATCAACGCCAGCAGGGCCGAGGCCACCATCAGAAAAAGGCTGATGGCGTTGAGCACCGGCGTGGCGCCCTCGCGCATCCGGCCGTACATCAGCACCGTGAGCGGCGAGTCCGAGCCCACCAGCATCAGCGTGGTGTTGAAGTTCTCGAACGACATCAGAAAGGCCATGGCCGCGGCGCCGATCATGCTGGGGCGCAGGTAGGGCAAGGTGATGGTCCAGAGCACCGCGAGGCGGCTCGCGCCCAGGTTGTAGGCGGCCTCTTCGAGCGTGCGGTCGAAGCGGCGCAGGCTGGCCGAGATGGTGAGCGTGGCGATGGTCACGATGTAGCAGAACTGCCCCAGGATCACCAGCGGCAGGCCGGGGCGCAGAAAGTCCAGCTCCAGGCCCCAGGTCTCGTCGGCGAAGTTGGCGATGCGGCTGGCGAAGGCGAGGATGGAGATGCCCAGGATCACGCCCGGGATCACCAGCGGCAACATGCTGAGCAACGCGATGGCACTCTTGCCCGGGAATTCAAAACGCTCCAGCAGGAACGCGTTGCAGGTGCCCACGCCCACCGAGAGCAGCGTGACCCACAGCGCCACCCAGGCGCTCACGCCCATGCTCTGCAACAGTTCGGCGTCGTGCAGCAGACCGGTGCGCGCGTCGCTGCTGGCGGTGAACCAGTCCAGCGTGAACCCCATCCACGGCGGCGTGGGGTAGTCGGCGTTGTTGAACGCGAACAGCGCGACCACCAGCAGCGGCACGAACAGGAACACGAAGAAGCCGGCGACGAAGGTGCCGAGGCCGAAGCGCTGCAAGGCGGGGCGGGGCAGGCTGGGGATCATGTCAGCTCGCCTTCATCACGGCGCCGAAGCGCTGGCCGGTCAGTTTGAGTCCGGCCCACACCAACAGACTGGAGAGGAACAGCAGCAGGAAGCCAAACGCCGCGCCCTGGTTCCAGTTGAAGCGGGTGATGAACTGGGTGTAGATCTGCTCGGTGAACCAGAGCGAGTTCTTGCCGCCCAGCAGCGTGGGCGTGAGGTAGTTGCCCAGGCAGAGCATGAAGACGACGATGCAGCCGGCGGCGATGCCCGGCGCGGCGTGCGGGATCACGATGCGGCGCACGATGTTGGCCGTGCTGCCTCCGAGGTCGTAGGCGGCTTCGATCAGGCTGTCGTCCAGGCTCTCCAGGCTGTTCACGAGCGGGATCACCATGAACAGCAGCGAGGCGTAGACCAGACCCACCAGGATGGTGGCGTCGTGGTACAGCAGTTCCACCGGTTGATCGGCCAGGCCCACGGCCTGCAGCAGGCCCGAGACCACGCCGGTTTCGCGCAGCAGGATCAGCCAGCCCAGGGTGCGCACCATCTCGCTCACCCAGAACGGCAGCAGGCACAGCACCAAGAGCACCAGCCGGGCCCGGCCCTGGGCCACCTTGGCGATGTACCACGCCGCCGGGAACGCCAGCAGCAGCGTGATCACCGTGGCCAGCACCGACATCACCGCCGTGCGCACGAAGGTGTTCCAGTACAGCGGCTCGTCCACGAAGGTGCGGAACTGGTCCAGGCTGGCCGCGTACTCGCCCGGCCCCACGCGCGCCTGCAGCGACAGGAAGAGCAGCTCCACGTGCGGCAGGATCACCAGCCCCAGCAACCACAACAGCGCCGGCGCGAGCAGCACCCCAAGAAGGAAACGGCGGTGCGTGGCGGTGCTCATGGATCAGGCCGCAAAGCACCAGGCCTGTGCGGGCTGGTAGGCGAAATGCACCGTTTCACCGTGCTGCAGATCGGCCAGGCGGCCGGTGAGGGGCAGCGCGATGTGCAGCGGCGTCTGGCTCCGGTGTTCGAGCACCTGCACGGTGGAGTTGCCGCCATCGAACAACACGCTCTGCACGCCGGCGCTCCAGGCGGGAGCGCCCTCGGGCAGCTCGCGCGGGCTGCGCCCGATCTCGATGGCTTCGGGCCGGATGAACACGGTGGCCGACTGGCCAACATCCAGCGTGCCCACACGCTGCGACCACAGGCCCATGCCACTGGCCGTGCGCAGCAGCACCTGCTCGCCGTTGCGCGATTCGATGGTCCCCTCGAAGCGGTTGTTGTTGCCCACAAAGCCCGCCACGAACGCGGTCTGCGGCTGGTAATACAGCTGCTGCGGCGTGCCCAGTTGCTCGAAGCGGCCGTGGTTCATCACGGCGACCTGGTCGGACATGACCAGCGCTTCCGACTGGTCGTGCGTGATGTAGACGAAGGTGGTTCCGACCTCGGCCTGCAGTTGTTTGAGCTCCACCTTCATGTGCTCGCGCAGCTTGAGGTCGAGCGCGCCCAGCGGTTCATCGAGCAGCAGCAGCGCGGGCTCCAGCACCAGCGAGCGCGCGATGGCCACGCGCTGCTTCTGCCCGCCCGAGAGCTGGTCGATGCGCTTGCCTTCGCTGCCGGGCAGGCCCACGCGCTGGAGCATGTCGGTCACCTTGGCCTTGGCAGCGGCACCTTTGATGCCGCGGCGCTCCAGACCATAGGCGATGTTCTCGCCCACGCTCATCATGGGGAACAGCGCGAGGTGCTGGAACACCATGTTGACCGGGCGCCGGTTGGGCGCCACGCCGCGCATGGACGCGCCCTTGATCACGATGTCGCCTGCATCGGGGGCGATGAAGCCCGCCACCATGCGCAGCAGCGTGGTCTTGCCGCAGCCCGAGGGGCCGAGGATGGAGAAGAACGAGCCCCGCCGCACGGAAAAGCTCAGGTCATCCACCGCCGCAAACGCGCCATAGCGTTTGCGCACGGCCTGGATGTCGAGATCGTGCGTGGCGGAGCCGCCCGCGGCCGGTGTCGGCACCGCCACGGCTTACTGAGCGGCCTTGACGCGGTCGAGCACGCGGCCTTCGATGTCTTCGATGCCGGCCGGCACGGCCGGGTACCACTTGATGTTCTTCAGCGCGGCTTCGGGGAAGCTGTCGGCGAACTGTTTCTTGAGCACCGGGTCCATCATCTGGTCGGCGCCCTTGCTGGCGGTGAAGTTGCCGGCCGAGGACGCCACCTTGGCGGCGATCTCGGGGCGCATGTTGAAGTTGATCCAGGCGTAGGCGGCGGCGTCGTTCTTGCCTTTGGCGGGGATGGCGAAGGTGTCCACCCAGCCCAGCGCGCCCGACTTCGGCGCGATGAATTTCACGTCGGGGTTGGCCTTGTTGAGCTCCCAGCCGCCGGTGTCCCACATCATGGCCGTGGTGAGTTCCCCCGAGCGGATGCCGGCGAGCAACTGGTCCTTGCCGTCCCAGTAGAACTTCACGTTTTTCTTGCACTCGGTGAGCTTCTTGCCCATGTCGTCCATCAGCGCGCTGTAGGCCTTGGCGTCGCCGTAGAGGGCAAACGGATCCTTGCCGGAGGCGAAGGCCATGGCGATCAGCGTCGGGCGCTTCAGGCGCATGCTGACCTTGCCGGCGTTTTCGGCCGCGCACAGGTCGGCGTAATCGGCGGCCTTGGAGGTCTTGGTGTTGACCACCAGGCCGTCGGTGCCCCAGATGTGCGGCAGGCCGTAGACCTTGCCGCCGACCGTGGTGTTTTTCTTCGTCGCGTCGAGCATGGACGGGATGAACAGATCGGCCTTGATCTTCGAAAGATCCAGCGGCTTGTAGATCTTGAACTCGGTCTGCGGGCCGGCGATGCGGTCCTGGCTGGGCTGGGCGAGGTCGAAGCCGGCGCCCGCGGTGGCGCGCAGCTTGGAGATCATCTCTTCGTTGTTGGAGGTGGTCACCTCGACCTTGAAACCGGTTTCCTTGGTGAACTGCTCCATCACGTCCTTGGGCACATAACCGCCCCAGGTCAGCAGGCGCAGGGTTTTCTCTTGCGCCTGGGCGCCGCCGGCGGCCAACACCAGTGTGGCCAGAACGAGGGTGGACAACTTGTTCTTCATGGAGGAACTCGCTTTCAGAGTGGGTGTGTGACAGATCGGAACAGAAAGACGCCCGCGAGCTTTGCCGCGGGCGCCCGCCGGATTTGCAGCACGCAGAATCCGGTAAAGGCCAGAATAAGTCAAGGCTGTGAAAGTGGTGTGACAGGCACAGGCCGCGCCGCCGCTCAGCCGGCGAGGTGCGCCACGTCAAAGCCCAGGTGGTGCATGAACTCGCGCAGGATCAGCACCAGGGCGTCGCCCGCGGGGTCGTCGAAGCCCGTGCCGCGCGCCGACACAGCCCCCACGGCGCGCGCCGCCAGCGCCTGGTACCACCGCTCGACCGTGTCCAGCGAAATGGCCTCATGGTCCACCCCCTGAATGGCTCCATCGCGTCGCAAGGGCGCCACTGCGCCACGGGCCAGCGACAGCCGGGCGCCGGCCGGCACGCGGCGGTGCAGCCCTTCGATCTGGTCTTCCACCACCTGAATGGCCTGCTCGATCGCCCACGGCGACGGGCCGCCGCCCGGCCCGCTCATGGGCCACAAGGTGGTCAGCCCGATGGGCAAGGTGAAACGTTCGTCGGCCGCGCCCGGGCGCTGCAGCAAGACGCCGGTTTCCCGCGCGCCGACGTCCAGCCGCAGGGTGGTTGACGTGGCGGGCTGTGACATGGCGGCCCGCTTCAGGTCGCCAGCGCAGCGGCAGCCGCGTCGGGCACCGCACCGAACAGGTACGCGTCCATGGACAACACGCCGTGGGTGATGCCGCCGTCGATGCGCGTGGCCGGCGCTTCGGCGCCCGCCGCACCGGCGGCCACCATCAGCGGCCACAGGTGTTCGGCCGTGGGGTGGGCGCGCTGCGCGTGGGGCGCCACCGCCATAGTCTGCTGCAGGCGCGCGTGGTCGCGCTGACCCAGGGTCTGGTGGATCCAGGCGACGAACTCAGCCGCGTAGGTTTCCGCGCGGGCGTCGGGTGCGTCGAAGCGCACTTCGTGGAGGTTGTGGGTCAGGCTGCCCGAGCCGATGATCAACACGCCCTCCTCGGCCAGCGGCGCCAGCGCCTGCCCAAAGGTGTAGGCGCGCGCGCCGTCCAGCCGCGCCGGCAGCGACACCTGAAACACCGGCACATCGGCCTGCGGGAACAGGTACAGCAGCGGCACCCAGGCGCCGTGGTCCAGCCCCTGCTGCGGGGCCGCCTCGACCGCCCAGCCCGCGGCGCGCAGCACCTCGACGGCCCGCTGCGCCACCGCTGGCGCACCCGGCGCGAGGTATTGCAACTGGTAGAGCGCCGGCGGGAAACCACCGAAATCGTGCACGGTCTGCGGCGCGGCGCTGGTGGACACGCGCGGCTCGCGCGTCATCCAGTGCGGCGAGACCACCAGCACGGCCTTCGGGCGCGGCAACGTCTTGCTCAAAACGGTGAGCGCCGGGCCGGCCAGGCCGGGTTCGATGGCGAAGGTGGGTGAGCCGTGGGAGATGAAGAGCGTGGGCAGTCGGGGCATCCTGGTCTTTCGCAGAGCCACCGGGCGGTGGCGATGGCTCAGACTTTAGGACGCAGGCCCGGCGCGTGGGTTCTAGCCGTTTGCAGGTTGGCGTCAAATTTGTTGATGGAGGCACGCCTCGGCATGGCGGTCGGCATCGGCACGCGTCAGCCGCGTCGGGCCGCTTCGATCGCGGCGATGTCGATCTTTCTCATCTCCATCATGGCTTCGAACGAGCGCTTGGCCGCCGCCGGATCGGGATCGGCGATCGCGGCCGTCAAGGCGCGGGGGGTGATCTGCCACGACAGCCCCCATTTGTCCTTGCACCAGCCGCACGCGCTTTCCTGACCACCGTTGCCGACAATCGCGTTCCACAAGCGGTCCGTTTCGGCCTGATCGTCGGTCGCGACCTGGAACGAGAACGCTTCGCTGTGCTTGAACGCCGGGCCCCCGTTCAGGCCGAGGCAAGGGATGCCCATCACTGTGAACTCCACCGTCAGGACATCGCCCTGCTTGCCCGAGGGATAGTCGCCCGGCGCACGATAGACCGCGCCCACCGCGCTGTCCGGAAAGGTTTCGGCATAGAAGCTCGCGGCATCCAGCGCGGTGCCGTCGTACCAGAGACAAATCGTGTTCTTGCTGGTCATCCGGGTTCTCCTGAGATGAAACACCCCCGCCGCGCTGCGCGCACTCCCTCACGGGGCGGCCCGGCGGCACCCTGGGCTGGACCGTGTCATGCGTTGCGGGGGCGCTTCGACGCCATGGAAAACTGCCCTGGGGCAGCGCTCAGGGGCGACCTTACGCCACGGCGCCGATCCGATGAAGCCGTACCCACGATTGGAATCGGGTCATGCCCCGGCCTGGGCTTTCACGGCACCCACGACGGAAACCGCCCCCGTTGTCGATTCCGGCCCGTCTCGAACGTCGGGTCAGTGGGCGGCCAGATGGCGTTACCGGCGCTCAACCAGATACCCAGCCAAGGAGAAACTGCCATGACCTTTCCAATGACCCCCACCATCACCGCCTTTGAACGGTCGCCCGATCGTGGCAAGGGACTCGCGCGCGACATGCGCGTTCGCTGGGCGCTTGAAGAAGCGGGCCAAGCCTACGAGGTTCGTCTGGTTTCCTTCAGCGCCATGAAGGAGCCCGCGCATCGCGCGCTTCATCCGTTCGGGCAGATCCCGACCTACGAAGAAGGCGATCTTGTCCTCTTCGAATCGGGGGCGATCGTGTTCCATGTTGCGCAACGCCACGCAGGCCTGCTGCCTGGCGATGCGAATGCCCGGGCGCGCGCGATCACATGGATGTTTGCCGCGCTCAACACGGTTGAGCCGCCGATCCTTGAACTCCAGAACGCCAGGCTCCTGGAGAGCGACAAGCCCTGGTCCGAACAGCGCCTGCCGCTCGTCGAGGGCCGCGTCCGTGTTCGGCTGGGCGAACTTTCCGCTCGCCTGGGGCGTGCCGACTGGCTCGATGGTGGATTCAGCGCGGGCGACCTGATGATGGTGGCGGTGCTGCTCAGGTTGAAACCATCGGGAATGCTGGACGACTACCCAAACCTTTTCGCCTACGTGGCCCGCGGAGAAGCGCGCCCTGCCTACCAGCGCGCTTTCGACGCCCAACGGGCGGTTTTCACCGGCAAACCACCGACCGGCCGATGAAGGCCGCGCTGGGCCATGTCGACCGTGCCCGGGGCCTGGTACACGGCTGGGATAATCCCCGGATGGCAAACAAACAGCGTGTGGTGGTGGGTTTGAGCGGGGGCGTGGACTCCGCGGTGAGCGCGCACCTGCTCAAGCAGCAGGGCTACGAGGTCATCGGCATCTTCATGAAGAACTGGGAGGACGATGACAACAGCGAGTACTGTTCGTCCAACATCGACTTCGTGGACGCCGCCTCGGTGGCCGACGTGCTGGGCATCGAGATCGAACACGTCAATTTCGCCGCCGAGTACAAGGACCGCGTGTTCGCCGAGTTCCTGCGCGAGTACTCGGCCGGGCGCACGCCCAACCCCGACATCCTGTGCAACGCCGAGATCAAGTTCAAGGCTTTCCTGGACCACGCGATGCGCCTGGGTGCCGAGAAGATCGCGACCGGGCACTACGCCCGTGTCCGGCTGAATGAAGCCACCGGAAAACACGAACTGCTCAAGGGCCTGGACCCGCTGAAGGACCAGAGCTACTTTCTGCACCGGCTGAACCAGGCGCAGCTGAGCAAGACGCTGTTCCCGGTGGGTGAGCTGCCCAAGACCGAGGTGCGCCGCATCGCCGCACAGATCGGCCTGCCCAACGCGAAGAAAAAGGACAGCACCGGCATCTGCTTCATCGGCGAGCGGCCGTTCCGCGATTTCCTGAACCGCTACATCGCCAAGGAACCGGGGCCAATCAAGGACCCGAACGGCCGCACCATCGGGAAACACGTGGGCCTGTCGTTCTACACGCTGGGCCAGCGCCAGGGCCTGGGGATCGGAGGGATCCGTGAAAAGGGCGCGCAGAAGGGCGGCAACGAGCACCAGCCCTGGTTCGTCGCGCGCAAGGACATGGAAAAGAACATCCTCTGGGTGGTGCAGGGCCACGACCACCCCTGGCTGCTCTCGCCCAGCCTGCGCGCCGAAGACCTGAGCTGGGTCGCGGGCGAGGCGCCGCAGGTCGCAGACATCGCGGCCAAGACGCGCTACCGCCAGGCCGACGCACCCTGCACGCTGCAGACCGACGCCACCGGCATCACGCTGCATTTCACCGAGCCGCAATGGGCGGTGACGCCCGGCCAGAGCGCCGTGCTGTACGACGGCGAGGTCTGCCTGGGCGGTGGTGTGATCACGACCGAGGCAGCCAACGCGCCCACCTGAGCGGCGATCGGCCTTTGCGGCGCAGCAGCCGCGTCGGGCTGGTCGAGTGCCAGGGCATCAGTGAGCGCCCGCTTTCCAGCAAGCTCAGAGCACTGGACCCCGACTCGCTGCCCAAAGCGTAAGAACCGTTCGGTATGGAAGCCACACCGGTTTGGGTGGCACCGAGGGAATTTCCCCACGACACGGGATTCAGACCTCGATACCATAACTATCCGAATATTCGGAGACAACCATGAATAACCTGTTCCAGTTTGGCGAAACCGTGGACGGCTACCCGGTGCGCGTGGTCAACGAGCGCACGGTGCGCGCCGCCGCCGGCCTGCTGTTCTTCCCCGCCGTGGTGTCCTTCATGAACGCCCTGCTCACGGCCAACTACCAGCCCACGCGCCTGTTCGTGATCGTGTTCCTGATCGACATGACGCTGCGCATGCTCAACCCGCGCTGGGCGCCCAGCATGATCGTGGGCGGCTGGATCGTGCGCCACCAGACGCCCGAATGGGTGGGCGCGCCGCAAAAGCGCTTCGCCTGGGGCCTGGGCCTGCTGCTGGGCATCGCCATGCTGTACCTGATGGTGCTCAACCGCTTCATGGGCCCGGTGAACATGCTGGTCTGCGCCAGCTGCCTGACGCTGATGTTCTTCGAGACCGCCTTCGGCATCTGCCTGGGCTGCAAGCTCTACAACGTCTTCAACCGCGAGAAAGCACAGCTCTGCCCTGGCGGCGTGTGCGAGGTGCCGGCCCGGCGCCCAGGCTGGGGCATCGCCCTGCCCCAGGCGGCCGTGCTGGTGCTGTTCGTGGGCGCCCTCACGCTGGCCAAGGGCTGGGTGGACGAGACCGGCCCGCTGGGTGGCTTCGACGACATGGCGACGCTGGAGGACATGGGTCTCAAGCCCGTGGCCGGTGCGCCCACCGACCCCAAGGCGGAAGCCGAACGCTGCCAGGTGCCGGCCTTCGCCAAGGCGATCGGCCACGAAGCGACCTGGAAGCAGCACAACGGGTGCAGCTGAGCGCCCGCTCGCTCGCGGCGCTGGCGCGTGCCCGGCCCACCACCGGCTCAGGCCTGGCCGTCCTCACCGATCAACAAGCGGTTGTCGGCCAGGAACCGGTAGGGCGGCACTTCCAGGTTGCTGGGGGCCGGCTTGTTGCGGAACACCCGACCGGCGTAATCGAAGGTCGAGCCGTGGCAGGGGCAGAAGAAACCGCCCTTCCAGCCGGCCGGCAGGCTCGGGTTGTCCGAACTGGCGGGCTGGTTGGTCGGGGAGCAACCCAGGTGGGTGCAGATGCCCACCACCACCAGCACCTCGGGCTTCACGGAGCGCACGTTGTTGGCGGCGTAGGGAGGCTGCTGTTCCCGCTCCGACGCCGGGTCGGCCAGATCGGCCGTCTGTTCGAGCGCGGCCAGCATGTCGGGCGTGCGCCGCAGGATCCACACCGGCTTGCCCCGCCATTCCACCGTCTTCAGGCCGCCGGGGGCGACGTCGCTGATGTCGACCTCGACCGGCGCGCCCTGCGCCTTGGCGCGCTCGCTGGGCGCGAAATTGGCCACGAATGGCACGGCCACGCCCACCGTGGCCACGCCACCGAGCGAGGTGGCGAGCCGCAGCCAGGTGCGGCGCTCGGCGTCGTGTCCGGCCGCATCGGGGGCCAGCGAAGGAAAGGTGTGGGTGCTCATGGCGCGCTCCTGTGGGTTGAAGGCGTGCGGCACCGGCCAGCGGCCAGCGCCGCGCCAGCGTTGGAGCCGGCGCGCCGTCGATGGTTCAGGCCGCAGTGGCCTCAGTGCCCCGCGTGCAGCTTCTCGTGGATGCGCTTGGTGGTGCGCCACACCGCCCACAGCACCAGCGGGATCAAGGCCCCGGCGGCCATCTCGGGGTTGATCGGCAGGCCCACGGCCTTGCCGGCCTTGCCCAGGTAGAGCAGCAGGCTGATCACGTAGTACGAGATCGCCGCGATGGACAGGCCTTCCACCGTGCTCTGCAGCCGCAGCTGCAGTTCCTGCCCTTTGGTGAGCTTGGCCAGCAGTTGCTGGTTCTGCTCTTCGGTGGCGATGTCCACCCGGGTGCGCAGCAGCGCGCTGGTGCGGGTGACGCGTTCGGAGAGCGAGGCCAGGCGCTGCGCCGTGGCGGCCACGGTGGCCATGGCCGGCGAGAGCCGGCGCTGCATGAACTCGCCCAGGGTCTGCGTGCCCTGGATGGGCCGTTCGCGCAGTTCGGCGATGCGCTGGGCCACCAGGGTGTCGTAGGCGCGGGTGGCCGAGAAGCGGTAGATGTTTTCGGCCGTGGCGCGCTCCACGCCGCCGGCCAGCGAGACCAGGGTGTCGAGCAGCGCCTGGTCGGACGCGCTCTTGTTCTGCAGCTGGGCCGTGATGTCGGCCAGCTGCCGCTCGGAGGCCGCGAGCAGCGGGGCGAGCTGCTTGACCACGGGCAGGGCGCGCAGGGCCATGAGGCGGTAGGTTTCGAGCTCGAACAGCCGCGAGACGATGCGCCCGGCGCGCGTTTCGGAGGTGTCCTCGGGCGCGATCACCAGCATGCGCTCGAAGCCGCCGGGCCGCAGCCAGAAGTCGGTCACGGCCACCGAGTGGCCGTTGTTGCCCATGAGCGACGCCACCACGGTGTGCTCGCCCAGCCAGGTGCGGGCCTGCGCCAGCCCGTCGCTCAGCGGGTGGAGCTCGCCGACCACCATGGCGAGCTGGATGGCGGCGAAGGTGCGCCCGGGAATGGTCTGCAGCCAGCCCGGGGGCGTGGCGATGTGCGAGAGCAGGTCGGGCTCGCGGGTGCCCAGGCCGCAGCCCTCGGGCAGCGCCTGCACGATGGAGTAGCGGGTGAACTCGGTGTGGCGCTCCCACTTGAGCGTGTAGCCAGGCAGGCGCAACCGCAGGAAGTTGCCCTGCAGATCGTCCACGGTGAGCGCGTCCTGCCCGGGCAGCCGGCGCAGCTGTTCACACTCCTGTTCGCGCGTCACGTCCTCGTTGAAGACCGCCACGTAGGTGACCAGCGTGGGCAGGCGGATGCGCGCGGGCGGGCGCGCGTGCACCTCGTTGTGCAGCAGCTCGCGCTGCGGGTCGCTGGCGGGCAGGCGGTGGGGGGTGGCGGCGCCGGTGGAGGTGGTGTCCATGGGGCCCGATTGTGCCGGCTGTGCCGCGCACCGCCGCGGCAAAAAAAACCCGCCGGACCGGGGGTCGGGCGGGTGCAAGGCCACGTCCTTGGGGATCGACGTGGCATCAGGGATCGGGAAAATCAGAACGGTTATGCCCACCAAAAACTGTGGATAGAAGCCACTTATAGAGCGAGGAGATCAACAGTCCGCCCTTGAATGTGTGGGTTCATGAGTCCACACCTCCTAGACTACCAAAACGCAGCTTCGTATCGAACCTACAGCCAGCTAGCCGGACCAGCAACGCCACGCGTTTTCAGAAAAATTCCGGCACAAAGGGCCTTGCAGCCAAATCTACGCGTAACGATCACATGGGTGCATGCGAAAGAGTACCAATTTACAGCCGCTTTTGGTAGCGTCCGATGAAAAGGCTACATCCGAAGTCTGTTCCGTTGCACTGGAGATGCCAACATACTTTGATTGGTCGATGCCCCGGCGGCTAGGACCGTTGCGCAGCGATTGCCGACGTTGGGGATGTAAAGCTAAGTCCGCAGTCTTCGCCACATTTCGGTCATCCAGGCCAAAGCAACCACAGCTGTTGAGTGTCAGCTCGTGAGAGTGCTGAAGACGTTGCAGCCCACTGTTTGGCGCGCACGCGGCGCTCTAACGCACCTACTCCAGATGTTCTTCCTCCCGCGAGAGCACACTGAGCTTCCCCCAATTTACCGGACGGTATGCTTAGGGAAGGTCTGCAAAACCCCGGCGCCCCCGGCCCGATGTGAGACAGTGACGGCATGAAGCAAATGAGCCTGGGCGAGAGCGGATTCGAGCGCAAGACCAAGCGCACGCGCAAGCGCGAGTTCCTCGACGAGATGAACCTGGTCGTGCCGTGGGCCGAGCTGGTTTCGCTGATCGCGCCGCACGCACCGGCTCCTGGCGCCAAGGGCGGTCGCCCACCGTTTGCGGTCGAGACCATGCTGCGCATCCACTTCATCCAACAGTGGTTCAACCTCTCGGACCCGGCGATGGAAGAGGCGCTGTACGACATGGTGCTGTTTCGCGAGTTCGTGGGCCTGGATGCCGGCGAAGACAACCTGCCTGACGAGAGCACCATCCTGCGCTTTCGCCACCTGCTCGAAGCCCACAACCTGAGCTTGCAGATCCTGGCTACCGTCAACGCCACGCTGGCGGCCAAGGGATTGCTTTTGAAGAGCGGCACGGTGGTCGATGCCACGCTGATCGCTGCACCGAGCTCGACCAAGAACAGCAGCGGCGAGCGCGACCCCGAGATGCACCAGACCAAGAAAGGCAACCAGTGGCACTTCGGGATGAAAGCGCACATTGGGGTCGATGCGGACTCGGGCCTAGTGCACACGGTGGTGGGCACGGCGGCCAACGTCAACGATGTGACGCAGGCGCACGCGCTGGTGCACGGAGACGAAACCGATGTCTTCGCCGACTCGGGCTATCAAGGCGTGGGCAAGCGGCAAGAGACTCAAGAGATCAAGGTCAACTGGCATGTGGCGATGCGACCGGGCAAGCGCAAGGTGCTGGACAAGAGCACGCCGATGGGTGCGATCCTGGACCAACTGGAGCAGGCCAAGGCGCGCATCCGGGCCAAGGTTGAACACCCGTTCCGGGTGATCAAGCGCCAGTTCGGGCATGTGAAGGTGCGCTACCGGGGATTGGCCAAGAACACCGCGCAGTTGCACACGCTGTTTGCGCTGTCCAATCTGTGGATGGTGCGGCGCACGTTGCTGCAGGAGATGCGGGGATGAGTGCGTCTGCGGGCCGCCAGAGGGGTGCAAGACCTGGTGAACTCGGCCCTCAAACGCACCCAGCGTGCCTGAAATCGTCGCCATCTGAAATCACATGCATCAACTCACGCCGCGGCGGGTGTTGTGCAGACCTTCCTTAGCCCTTCAAGCTTTGCTCATCAAAAGAATAAGCTCAGAAGGTTAGAGAGCTATCTGTTGGAGGGAAAGTCATTCAAATTTTTTACCAAGATCGCTAAAAACCTTGGCTAGATCATTTGAGTCTATGGGCCAGATATCGCGTGTTTGGGCAGGCGACTTGTCGGAAAGAAAATACGCTAGAAGCACGGCGGGTTGATTGAAAAAGTGCCGCTGCCCTTTTTGCTCTTTAATCCGATCAAAAATGTAGTTCTTGGAGACCAAGAACTCCTCGATTCGATCGACAGGATTTTCTGGAAGTAGCTCCATGAGGGCGTCAACTACCAACTGGTTGGATCGCTCTTGTCCGGGGGTAATGCCCGTGCCGTTTTTATAAGCAGTAGAGAGGTACTCCAAGAGCTGATGCTGTGGTGCATTCGCCTTGGCCAGATCCGTCATCGCCTGCTCAAAGAACTCGTCCGTGGCCTCGATCAAGGCCATGCTTTTTGCAACCGTACGTTTGACCGAAGGTTGAGCGTTGGTCTTTGGCTTGTAGATCGTGTCGTGTGTCAGCTCACTGTGAGCGTGCTGCAAGAGCGTGCGGATCTGCACCTCACATGCGACTCCTTCGGGCAGCGGTTGTCCATCGATAGCGAGGCCAGGTTGTGGCCGCAGCACGTAGTGCACGGACTGATACGCGAATTCGAGAGGCTTGGAGAGCTTCTCAGCCTCGTAATCCTTGTCCTTGGACCAGAACCAAAACGCTGCGCATTCTTGGCTCTCGATGATCGATTCAAACTCCTTGATGTGTGAGGTCAGCAGCACCACATACCGCATGCCCACTTTGTCCGTGATGTCGTCGTATGGGTCCTTATAGGGCTTGCTGCGGTAGAGGGCCTTGTCGATCAAGCTCGTGTTGCCTTTGAGGCGCGGCTTCATCTCCACCTTCAAAAAGTAGCTCAGTGGTGTGGGCTCGATACGGGGCAGCAGCCGCTCTTCGATTTTTTGACCGATGAGGTCGGCCCATGCCTTGTAGAACGGGGACTCCTTCTCCCATCGTTCAAGGATTTCTTGCTCGTTCACTCTTGGTCTCTGATGTGATCACGGACCGTGATCAGCGTCCACTTTGGCACGTTTCCTTGCGGATCGGCATCACCATCGATCGATTCAATCCGAATGTAGTCCTCGAAGTTCGAGGCCGGTGCTGTGAGCTTGATGTCGTGCCCGAAGGTGAGCTTTCGCAGCCGCAGCTGGGACTGGACTTCTGAGAGGTCCTTGTGAATGGCGGTGAGTGGAAAGTCCTTCTGCTGCATGTGTGCCGTATAGGCGTCTTGCAGCACGGGGTCAACGAGGTAATTTTGTGAGAACACGTCCACTTGAATCGTGGCGGCCTGATCAACTTTCAAGTACGTGGTCAGTGCGTTCAAAAGATCCAGTTTCTTCTCTGCATCGATGTTGGCGTTTCGTATGAAGTCCTTGGTCAGTGCATGAAACTGCTTGGTCTGAAAAGCACTGTTCGAGGGAAATTCGAGGCCCAAGAATGCTTCATAAAAATACTGTGCAGCGGTCAGCTTGTTGCCCTGCGTGATCAGATCATCAAAGATGAAGGCGTGCCAACCGTGCGTGGGGTTTTGCACCGTCGCAGCCTGGGGATCTTTCCGAAGGAAGGCCCCAATTTTGTAGAGCTTTGCCTGTGGCGTGAGGATCAACTCTTTGATGTATTCGAGTGTCAGCTGTCCGTTGGCTTGCCGCTTGGTGAACCCCCCGTGTGGCTCAGCTTTGATGATGCACATGAACGAGCGGGAGGGGTTGCCGCACGTGCCCTCGATCACTACCACGATGCCACCAGGGATCGTTCGGTTGCCCTGAGCAACAGCAAGCTTTGTCGCGATGCTTTGAGAGAGGTTCACGAACAGCTGATCGTTGCCTTGCGACTCGATCAGCACCTTTGAAATTTTCCACGTGCTCTCTGCACCAAAGTCCCGGATCGACATCTCCACACCGTGCGAGGACTGACCCAGTGCGTTGGTGATGCGGGCTTGAAGGGCGTCTCGTGCCTCTTGTGGCAGCACTAAAAGTTGGTTGCCGTAGTTCGGCTGAACAAGGGCTCTGTCAGGGCCCCGTGCAAAAACTTCATGAATGATCAGGCGGCCAATGGACAGGTTTTCAAAGGACATGATGCGGTCTTGTTTTTTACTCCCTGATGCGGCCGAGGCCACATCGCCTGCCGCCATCGTACTGGACGGATGACGAGTGCAACCGTTTGAAAGCGCGATGCTGCGCCATGGCAACTGGTTTTCAGGCTGAGGTGCTACCACTACCGCCGCCATCGAGGGCTCCTCTGGGGGCCTTCTGTCTACAAGGTCATCCCATTAAACAGACTTTGGCAAATATGGCAGATGGTGGGGGTATACAAACACCAACGAACTGGGGTGAAATACGTTTTCTGGGAGGCATTTTTAGGCTTCTGAGTTTCATCTTTTCAGCACCACTCCACCATGCATCCAGCTATTGAGAAATCCCTGACATCTAGTTCCGTAGGTCTCTTAGCCCGAGAGCTTGCGAAAATCGAAAAGGATCGCACAGCTTGGCTTGGTGCAACGGCTCAAATGGATGCCCTGTCCAAACACGTCAGGGAAATTTCACAGGCGCCTGCCTACGCTCGGTTGGCCGAAGAAATTAGATTGGCACAGCTTCCTGCTGTCAGTTTGGTTTCTCAAATTCAAAGTATGGTGTCTGAGGACGCGACGGCAATGCAGTCGATAAATAAGTGGCAAGAGGTGTACAAAGCCGGGCAGGAGAGCATGAGAAAAATGATGATGCCCATCGAGAGCATCCGCCAGAGTTTGATGGTCGATGACTCTACTCAACGGATGCTTAAAGATTTTGCATCTCTGGGTGCCCGGGCAACTGAAATGGCCAGCGTGTTTGAAAAGACTGCATCGCTTAGCTCTGCGGCAGCAACCTGGGCAAAAAGGCTAGAAGAATCGCACGTTCAAACTTCCAAGGTTTTTGAGAGCCTTAATCTTGGAAGTACTACTCAGAGGTATTTGAAAGATTTTGAAAGCATCAGCAATCAATGGAAAGTACCCAATGAAGTCGTAAGTCTGGCTGCTGTACTTCAAGACATTCAAAAGGATCTTGGGCTCAGAAAAATTGCATTGCCAACCATCGATTGGAACTCTGCTGCTGCACTGGCAAAGATTCTCGGAAAAGAGGGCGTTGAAGATCAGTTTTCTTGGATCGGGATTGGCCCGGATGGGCAAATACAGCCAAACAATGATCCTGGTCAAAAGGGTTTACTGAGTCATCGGCAAGACGACGTAATCAAGTTGATTAGCTTCTTGCTGATCTTTTTGATTTTTGCTTATCAGGAGTACAGCAGCAGTTTGCAAGAGGCCAAAACAGAGGTCAATCATCAGCAGGTTGTTGCGGCCTTAGCGGTGCAGTCCCAACAGCTACAAAGCCTCACGGTGCTCATTGCACAGTGTCTGGCGGACTCAGTCCACGTACCGGAGGAGCGTTTTGTCGTTCGCAGTCGGAGTGCTCCTGTTCGATCCCAGCCAAGGCACGGATCTTCCGTTGAGGCCAAGCTTTTGCCCAATGAGGTGGTGCGCTCCGTGGGACGTGATGGCAAATGGGTCGAAGTGGGGTACTACCACTGGTTGCTCGGGGAGCATCGAACGGGATGGGTTTTGAAAAAATACCTTGAACGAGTGCCCGCCAACTTTCATGATGGCGGTGGTGAATGACGCTCTGGACGAAGCTTCACACGGGGTCGATGAATCTTCGTGTGGTTCAACTGCTTGGTACGCGCAGGAGCTCTTACTCTTGCAGACTGAGTCCCTGTTGTCGCAGATTCAGCTGGCCAGATACCGGGCATAAGTGGAGGGCAGCTTGGGGTCGGCAGTATCACTCCGCCCCGAGCGAAACCTGTCCTTCTCCCAGGGCTTGGTGCCCTCCAGCGGCGAGTACCCGATCTTGACGGGAAAGCGGTCGCTAGCGTGGTCGATCGCTGAATGACCGCTGACGACCATCCCTGCTGTTTGGACCGTCGTCCCCGAGTGACTCAGATCAGCCTCTCGCGATCCCACGGGAGGACGGCTCTGCAGCGAATGCCGTCTGTCGCCGCCGGGAGCTGAGTTCACGGTGTCTTGCACAAAGCTGTCATCGGCTTGCCCGGCAGTGCGGCAGCATCGATGACCGGTATCGAGGCGGCTGCAGTCATCCAGCTTGGCAGGTCGGAGGTACCCTTTCAAATCGCGGGCGAATGTCAACTGCTCGAAGGGCTGAACTCACACTGTCGACCCTGAGCTGACATTACTGCTGCCAACTGTCGATCTATAAATCGGAAGTCACGAAATTGGTCCAGACTTGCCACGCCAGCAATTCGGCCTAGGCCACTCGGGTAATAAGGTGAACTCGCCGCGACTTGGTTCAACCAGGCCATCCGCATGGCATCCGTGAAATGGCTGACAGGGCAGTGCCAACCAACCCACCTTTCGGACACTGCACTTCCACAAGATGCCACTCACCAGCTCTCGTTGCACAGCGTCTCCTTTCTGCCAGCGGTAAACCAACTTGGGGCGTTCATCGACGTCACGATGGACGCGCGCTAAATGTGCCTAAGACTTCCCTTAATGCCCAGTTTTCACAGCTTGCAAGGCGAGCCCTTTGATGGGCACTTTGTTATGGAGGCCGTCGAGTAGGGAAAAAAGACGTCTCAGCAAATCGGGAAAATAATGTCCAACTGCTATGCGGCGTCGATGCGAGCCTAGTACGCAGCAACTCAGGGTTCAGCACTTTGGCCTCACGTACGCGGTCAGGTCCGTGCCCCCCATGGCGGGATCAAACCCCTTTTCGTCGGGGTGTAGTCGGCAGGTGTTTCCGGCTTGTTCAAGGGCTAGAGCGATGGCAGTTGAAAGGCTGCACCAATACGCGATCGAATCCTTGCTCGATGGTCAAACCGAGATCGAGTTGGTCAATTGCGCGAGGGGGTGTACAAGTTGTCTGCCAACAATCTGCCGCATCAACCCCTAGATTTAAGGGCCGCGCTGGAGCAAAATGCGGTAAACCGGTTGACTCTTTAACAATAAGTTTCTGAAAATGCGTGGCGTCGCTGCCAAAGGAGCGGACATGGCAAAACGAAAAATTGCATTGGCAACGAGCCGCGTGGCGCTTGCATGCGCCATGGCAGTTTTACTTGTGAACGGGTGCGCGTCGTCCACCATCGGATGCCGCCAGGGGGCGCAAATATGTCCCGCAATCGGCACACCGAACAGCGAAACCGACAACGGTACCTCGTGCGCGGTCGTCGTACAAAACAGCCACGTATGCACCTATGACGGTGAGGGCCGATTCAAGGGCGACAAAGTCAAGCCGGGCTCCGGCGTGTGCATCTGCCTTGGCTTCGACAGCTGAGAAAGGGGCGGCCATGTTTAACAGAGCCCTTCGGGCATGCGTTCTCATCATCGCCGCGTCCCAATTGGGCGGGTGCGCCTTTTTCTATCGCTACTCGGCGATCTCGGAGCAACCGGCGCGGCTTCCTGCCAATGAGCCGCTACAGCCTCGAGCGAGTACGATCCAGCCGGCGCTGTCGATGCCGCTCGTTACCTTCGAGACAGCGGCGAATACCGCAACCGGGAAGGTCTTGCCCGTCACGGTCGTTGACAAAGCGACGATTGCAAAGGTCAGGATCGAAAAACCATGGCCTTTTTCAGGGTGCCTTATCTGCGAATCCTTGGATGCCAAATGGAACTACACGGTCAGCCAGCCAGCCCCGATCACAGTCACTGGCGAGCCCGTTCAGAACAAGCTCGTTGTGAACGTGTCAGGCGCGCTCAGCGGTGGCGCTGGTTTCGGTGGAGAGATCGCGAAATGGTTGTCGCTCTCGAACAAGAACTTCGACGCAGCAGTAGAGGTCAGGTTCGAGTCCGGCCTAGCAGCGGACCAAAACTTCTGTCCCACGCTGACAGGTATCGACCTTAAATACAGGTGGCTAACCCCGCCACGAGTCGAACTCATTGGGAGAAGCTGCGTCCTAAACGGCCTGGCCTGTTTCGGGCCTTGGAACCTAGAGTTTGAAGGAGCCGTCGACAATTCAATCAAGCCCAAGATCGGCGAGGTGAAGGATCTGTTTCAGCAGAATATTCCCTGCACGCCGGTCAGGGAAGCACTGGCTAAGGCTTGGCGTCCGTACAGCTTTCCCGTCAAGGTGCCGTATGAACAGCTGCACCTGAACATCGTTCCTCAGGCGCTTTACATCCCCGGCCTGCAGGTCACTAACACGGATGCCGTACTGTCGGGACGTCTGGACGCAAACGTGTCCCTGGACCCAGAAGCCGTGTCCACCACACCGATCCCCCTGCCAGCGAACAAGCCGGCCCCTATCAGCCCGGGGAGCTTTTCATTAGCAGTGCCGGTATCGACGCTTTACTACACCTTCGAAGCGCTGGCCAAGCAGGAGCTAGACCGCGCGAAGTTCATCACCAACTCGCCACTCGGCCGGGTGAGGGTCACTCCGACCAAGGTGGAGCTTTACCCGACGGATAACGGACAGAAGCTTGCTCTCGGCGTATCAGTAGCAGTCGAGTTTCAGTACCTGTTTTTTATGAACACGTCCGGGACGGTGTGGCTGACGGCAAAGCCGGAGGCGGTCGACGGCGGCCGAAAGGTGCGCTTATCAGAGGTCAAGGTAACACGCAAGTTCGCCAATCCGATCTGGGACGTCGCCTCGGTGCTGATCGAAGATCAGGTCACGCGGGCGATCCGAAACGGCTTCGAGATGGATCTGAGCCAACCCTTCAGCAAGGCTGAAGGCGACATCACCGACTTGGTCAACAACGCCGGCCAAGATGGGGTCAAGCTCACAGCGAGCGACGTCAAGATCGGTATCGGGCGCATGCTGGCCAACGAGAAGGCGTTCCAGGTGGAGGCGCTGTTCGACGCGAAGGTCGACGCGTCGCTAGGCAAGGTCACGCTGCCGTAGGAGTACAACGTCATGAAGCGAACGGTCACGATGGTTTGTGCACTGGTGGCGATGACTACTACGCCGCATGTTTTTGCGCTGCCGTTTGGAACCTGCCTCCTCGAAGCCGACATGCGGAAGGCACTCAAGGCAGAAGGGCAGTCGATCACGACTGAGGCCGCGAACAAGCGCTCGTACCTTAGTCTGGGCGCCGCGGCCTCGGGCTACCTCATTGAGGTTCGCGGCTCTTCGTGGTGCATTGCCGCGGCCCTGGAGAATGTGTCGACGCTTCGCACGAAGAGCGTCGACATTTGTTCGGACCCTTCAAAGTACCCAAACGCTGTCGCCGTGTGCAACGATCTCAAAGCCAAGGTGAAAGGCGCCGGGAGCTTGTCAGCACAGTCTTCGACGGCAACCTTGCTGGCACCAGAGACCAAGGGCCCTGTGATCGTGAACCTTGGTTTCTGTGACGAGCGCGATGGGCGCCGGACCTTGTGCGCACGGTCGGAGACTGTACTCAAATGAGCGCCGGATAGCTGCCATCTGCCACCGGCGTGTTGCCTCAGTCGGATGACCGGTTTGGATGGTCAACCAGTCGCTCAGGGCCTTGTTCCGCGAATGACAGGTTACGAGACTCGCGATCGTTCAGCCGTCAATTTCCTATGACTGGACCCAGCCTGAACCGGTCCGACAGGGTGAGTTTTCGGGAACGTTGATCACATGAAATGCAAGTCGGTGTAGCGCCCCAGGCACCCCTGCTCAGAGTCACCCAAAGGAGGTCCCGCAGCGGAGACGCACTCAGACCCATGCAACTTCAGTTGCCACTTGAATGTTCAGTTGCAACTATTCATCCCGAGAAGTCCCGTTCCCGCTGACAGCCCTTGTAAGACCAGCGCATCTGGTGATCTTGCCCCCGTATTCCCGGACCCGTCCTATTCGCAACGTAACGCCGTGCCCTTGGTGGGTGGCTGGCGCGCCTGGGCTGTCCGGCATGGTGTGGGAGCCATCAGTCCCAAGGCACAGTTGTTGTTCGACCTGCAGCCGGAAGCCTTTGTGGATGACCACCTTCCCTATCTCCAGGGAGTGGACGCCAGCATCCACCGTGCACCGATCGCCCGTGCGCCAAACGGCTCACCGAACCGAGACTACCCAGCGGAACTGGTGTCATCAGCGCATCGCGACCTGTTGGACTTCGCCCAGTGGTGGGTATCGAGAATTGCGTAGGCCACCCTGGAACGCCTTCGAGCGCTCATGCCTTGGTGAAAATCTATCGAAATCTACCAAGGTATATCGACGTCTACACATGTATATCAAGGACTTGATATACATGTGTAGATTTTGATAGTTATTGATCCGGCCCGGTGAAGTCTTCACCTTCCCGACCTCTGCCCACTGTGCATCCGCACTCTGAACTTCAAACCTCATAGGGCCGGATCAATGGCTCTCTCTTTTGATCTTCCCCGGCACTGAATTCAAGATGTGCACTATGCGTGGAATATGCCTACTATGTGCATTCGTCATCGGATCACTGGAGGTCAAAAATGAGTGCCCTGGCTTTTTTCGACATGCTGGAGGGCGCGCGCGAAGCCGGCACATCACGCCTATCTGCTGCGGCCGTCGCTGAAATTTTTGAGCTACAGCAGCAAGAACTGGCCGCTCTGGCAGGTGTGCATCGAAACACTCTTCGAACTCACCCCGAGTCCCCGAAACTGCAGGTTGCCCTGCGCGATCTGATGCGCTTGCTCTCCGCTGCGTCTGAGGATCATGAGGACCTCCCGCGAGCGCTTTTCTTGATCAAGAACGAGCCAATCCCCGCGTTCCATCACAAGACGTTGATTCAGCTCGTGGGAGTAGGTCGAGCCGAAGACGCGATCGGCTACCTGGAGTCCGTCAGGTCCGGATTCTCGGGGTAGGGTCTGTTCACCAGCGCCATTGAGGTAGATGTGTCCGGTCCTGACGGTGCTCGACCCATCAAAGTCTCGGCCATCCGCGACTGGTATCGGCTCGTGCCGAGCGGGCGGTTGTCGCTGCTGGTCAGCGATCAGGCCTCAATCCTGGCTAGCATTGAGTGTCGGCACGCTGCTTTCGCACTCCAATAGAACAGGGCAAACTCGATGACGCGCTCAGTCCAACGGTCTCCGCTCCACGCGCCCAAGGCTCGAAGCGAACCCGTGTCGCGGCCTGCATGGAATGCCGTCGTGCAGCCTGTTCTGTCTTCACCTGGACAGGCGCTCGACGCGGCGACGCTTGACACTATGGAGGCACGCTTTTCGTACAGCTTCTCCAACATTCGCGTTCATGCCGACGGGGCGGCCGACCGGGCCGTGACCGCGCTGGGCGCCAATGCGTTCACGAGTGGTCGTCACATTGTCTTCGGTGCGGGTCGACTTGCACCTCACACCACAGCTGGCAAGCGCCTCCTGGCCCATGAGCTCACGCACGTGGTGCAGCAGGCCAGGGCCTCCGCAGGGTCTGGGCTGAGAATCCAATGCGAGAGGCCAGGTTCTGCGCCGCTCCTGATCCCTACCGAGCGAATCGACAGCGTATGGAGCCGCTTTGTTGAACAGCAGGCTTTGCTGCAAGGCTTGTCGAAGGACGACCCGAAGGTGCGGGCCGCGGCCGCCGAGCTGACCGCGCGCCAGGTCGGCCCCACCAACTTCGCGCGTTGGGAAGCCGAGATCCATCCTGACAGCATGACGCTCGAGGCCGAAGCCCAGGCTCAGGCCGAGCGGGCCATCGAAGCGGCTTCGGCCGAGCCATTGCGCTTGCCCGATGGCCAGCCCTGGAGTCCGTCTGCCCAGCGCTCGTACTGGGTAGATGAAGCCCAGCACATGCACGACGGCACGATGCAACTCCAGCGTTACGTGGCCGACATGGAGCGCCAGGCCCTCAAGCTGAAGACGCCTGAAGGGCTGCAGGGCAAGGTCTACCAGTACGCAGGCGGAGGCGTCGGCCTCGTCGTGAGCCCCACGCTGGGAACTGCGAGCAAACTGCTGTCGCTGCCGGTGCAGACACTGATCGCGAGGGTGGCCGATCAACCTGACCCCGAGGCTACAGTAGGCTCGATCGCCGAAGGGGGCGTGGCCGACGCTGTGAGCGCCTACCAACTGACAGTCGGCGACCTCAACGCGATCTACGAGGAAACGCGCAAGCACTACGGCAGCTATCTCAAGGCCGTGGCTGAGCTTGGCGAGGCACGCAAGGCGCTGCGCGCGGCCCAGAACCTTGAGGACTCCACAGCGGCCTTCGGGCGAGCGAAGGCCGCACGCGCAGCGATGGTGGAGGCTTTCGGGGCATATGCCATGGCCTGCGAGCTGGCCGGCATTCCGTCGCAGGCTCAGAAACTCGAAGCGATGTTCGAGAGCACGGCCGAGGGCGTCGTGTTCGCGCTGGAGACTGCCGCCACGCTGCCGCTGGGTGGCTCCGGGACCAGCCGTGCCGGCCGCGCATTGCTCAAGGAAGGCGAGAAGGCGGTTGCCGACATTGGCGAACAAGGGTTGAAAACTGGCTTGCGCAAGGCGCCGAAGACGGCGCCAACGGTGCCTTCTCCTGGACAAGGCCTTGCACGCGGTGCCGATGACCTGGTCGAACAGGCCAGTCACCCAGTGCCCGCCAACGACAACGACCTGCCGTCAGCATTGAAGGGCCTGGAGGATGTAGGAGAGAAAGTCGGCCCCTCCCGACCGGTGAACGACAACGCACTGCCCGACCGGGAAGCGGCGTCCATGCTGTCCACCGGCACCGACGACGTGGTGTCGGTGGGCGCCGAAGTTGCGGACATTCGCGCGCACGACGCCACAGGTGAGCTGATCGTCGCGTCGGCCCACAGCGGCAAGAAGATGACGCCTCAGGTGGCCGCCTACCTGCGCGTGAAGAAGATCGCCGACAGATCCGGATTCCACATTCGCGTGGCCAAGCCCAGCGCACGCGATCTGAAGATGGTCGATGCGTACCTGGCCGAAGCCACGCCGCAGCTTGGTGGCACAGCTGGCCACAAAGTCGGCAAGATGGCCCCCAAGGGCGCCGACACCCTCCACCTGAATACCGTGGGCGAGCTGAAGATGCTGACCGTGGTCACCCGCGGCAACTTGGAAGCCGCCGCGGCGCAGGCACGTCGGTATGCGGGGCAGCTTGGCATGAATGACGTGGTGGTGCGCATCATGGACATGACCAACGGGCTGATCTTCGACTTCTTCCCGAAGTAAGGCCAAAGCTGGCCTCAAGTGGCCGATTCCATCTGGGATGGGACTCTTCGCTCGCCCAGGTCACCCTGGACAGCTTCCGACAGCGCCGACGTCGGGAACATGTCACTGCAGAACTGCGCGTTGAACGTCCGCTGCCTTTGATTGCGAACTGGAGCTCTCGACCCGGAGCGGGCATCTGGCCAAGTGCCGCAAAGCCGTCATTCCGGTTGCAGTGTTAAGTGTCGCATCCCGGGAAATGGTGCGAAAAGTCCAGGTTTCTTCGATGTGCCGCTTTTAAAATCAACAACCTAGCGGTAGCCCGGCCAGAGATCGTGTTCAGGGAATGGTGCAGAAGGTCCCGGTTATGAGGACGTGCCAGATTCTTGTTGACGACCAATTCTCAGCAAACAAGGCCATGTGCCGGGAGCGCCCCATCACGCTCCTGACGGCACCCGATTTCAGCATCCATGATCATCAAATCCACAGTCAACATCCGCCCCTTTGTGCTCGTCGAGCACGCTGGGTTTCGCTATCTGGCGGTCATCCAGAACGGAACCCAAATCGGGGCATTGGCTCAGACGCCCGAGGGGCGATATGTGCAGGTCAACGGTGCAGTGGTTCAGCCACTGAATACGTTCAAGGTGCTCCGTGCGCTGAGGCAAGAGTTCCCTCGCAAAAACTGGAGTCGTAACCCATCGCTGCCCGTCGCTGCGCCAGCGGTGGGTGTCCTGCCTCAGGCCCTTGATTTCGAACACCCAATCGAACGTCCTGTCACCGCGCCTGTGGTGAGCGTCCGGCGTCGCCGCCGTGTCCCCGTTGAGGCCCTGCAGGGGTGATTGGCTATGCTTCAAATGAGGGCCGGCAGGGATTCACGTAAAAAGCCGCAGGCACAACCCTAAGTCCCTGTCAGCATTGAATATTCATGGCTGTTGTTTTGGACGGCATATTGCCGCATTATTTCGTTTTAGGAGGCTCAACCCATGCCTGCTGCAATCTCTACTGCCCGCCTCGAAGCCAGGATCAATACCGATCTGCATGCGATGCTCAAGCGCGCCGCTGAACTTCAGGGGCGCACCATGACCGATTTCGTCGTGTCGGCCGTGCAGGACGCCGCGCAGCGGGCCATTGAGCAGGCCGAAGTTATCCGGCTATCGCTGGCCGATCAGGAGTGCTTTGTTCAGGCGCTGCTGTCGCCACCGCAACCGTCCCCGGCCTTGAAGCGTGCTTTCGCCCGTCGCAGCAAGCTCTTGCGCGCTGAATGAGCCGCGCACCGTTCCAGCTCGCGCTGCTCGATGGTGTTCGTGATCGGGCCACGTTCAACAGTGGCTCGGATCCGTTGGATCGGTACTTGCACGAGCAAGTCACCCAAGACGTTCGCCGTCGCGTGGCCGCCTGTTTCGTGGCCACGGCGGACGGAACACACATCGCTGGCTACTACACCTTGGCATCGGCCAGTACGGGGAAGAGACTGCCTCGCCATCCGACCGTGCCCGCGATTCGCATGGGCCGCCTGGCTGTCGATCAGGGTTTCAAGGGGCAAGGGCTGGGCAGTGCACTGCTCGCCGATGCTCTGAGCCGAGCTGCCCGCCCCGAGATTGCCGCCTACGCCTTGATGGCGGATGCCAAAGACGATGCGGCAGCCAACTTCTACCGGCATCATGGCTTCATCGCTTTACCCGACTCACCGCGCACCTTGTTCCTGCCTCTGGCAACCGTACCAGCTGTTTGAAACTCGTCGCTTCGTTGACCAGCTCCCGGCACTCCTGATTGCGGAGTGGTGGACCATGTCAAATGCCTCCAGGTGGAAGTCGTACCCTCACCGTCGCTTCAAGCTCATGGGCCAGTCAACGAAAGCTGGCGTCAAACCCTAGCGTTTGATGGCCCGGTCATCAGAGCACCGGCCCACGACCGACCCAACAAGTTCAAGGCCGCAATGCCCGCGCAGCCCTGTCCAAGTTGCACCGCGACCAGCAACGGTGTGCACTGTGCACGCGCCAGGCGTGGGCGCGCCCCGTCTCACGCGTAGAAGTCGTACGGAGACTTCAGGCCGTAGATGTGATCCGCTCGGCGAAGAGAGCCAGGCTTTCCGAACGAAGCATCTGCAGCAGGCGATGTCCGCGGCGGCCCGGTAAGCGGCCGTTCGGGGGGAGTCGAAATAGGCCGTCTAGATGCGCATGCTCTTGGGCAAGCGCTCGGTGTAGTTGCGGCGCATGCCGGAGATGGTCTCGGGCGGAATGCGCGATTCGATGCGGCGGACATGGGCCGGCATGGTGGCGTCAAGCAGGTGGCGCGCTTGCTTCGCCCAGGTCTTGTTGAGCATGCCCGGCAAGAAGGCCAGTGGCGTCTGGCCGGAGCCCGTGTCCTTGTTCGCGCTCCAGCCGGCGAAACGCGCTGTGTCTGCGAAACCCTGCCGCAGCATCACCTGGCCTCGCGCGCTGAGCATGTCGGCGAATTCCGCCGGAAACTTCCCCATTGCCCCCCCCTCTTTTGATTCTTGCCAGTTGAGGCTGGCCGCCCCTTGTTTGAACCTGTGGCGGCTCATCTGGCTGGCGATGCTCGTGCATTCGTTGAGCCCGCCATGCGTGGCCCTGGCAACTCTGACAGGTGGGAGCGTTCCCCGGCCCATCCCGCAGCGCTGTTGCGGATGGCGGATCCTGACCCGATCAGACGGCGTGCCGCTTCATCGGGGTTTCGTCACCCGCCGATGTCCTCAACCGTCAGGCCATGGTGCTTCATCAAGGCTTTGATCTCCTCGATCACCCGCTGACGGTGGGCAGCCGTTTGGTCCTGCGTTTCGTGTTCGGATTCCAGGAACAAGTGATTCAGGCCGCGCATGAGTTCCTGGTACCGCTGCTCTCCCATGGCCTCGCTCGGCCGAGCGCGAGACGGCTCGATCCTGTTGCGGTCACGTGGCTTCTGATGGTTCATGTATGCGTGGCCCTCACGGCCAGTCCGGATGTATCGAAACTCCCTCTGCGAATAAGCGATATCGTTTATTTTCTACGCAACACCCGGGCGATCAGGCGCTTGCACCGAATGCCCTTCTTTCTGTTTGAACCGCGGCCAGGCTCCCTCCAGGAGTCCCCGATGCGCCGCCACATCTCACCCTGTCACCGACGCTTCGCTCGCCAAGAGCCTGTCAAGACGAGCTGCCCGGTACTTTGCCAACCGGCCCTTATCACGCACGACGGGGGTCTGGCGTAAACCCTCAAGCCGCACCCGTCTTGCTTCTGGACTTCGACGGTGTCACACATCCGGTGCCCTGTGGAAGCGCCCTCCTGTTCCTGTCACTGCCCCTGATCGAGGCGGTGCTTCGGCACCACCCGGGCGTGTTGGTGGTTCTGAGCACCACATGGAGGATCACCCGTCCGATCGAAGAGCTTCGAGAATGGTTCGCCAGCGACATTGAGTCGCGGGTCATCGGTGTCACGCCGGTGATCACACTGGAAGAGCGCGTCTGGCACGGCAAGTTCGCGAATGCGCAGATGAACTGCACATCCTGGCTCGAAAAACTGACGCACAAGCACCTTGTGTTCGCACGGGCCACTCGTGGCGCTGAAGATCGGGGCAAACTGGCGGCACCGGATGCCTGCACCGCCTGACACGTGACGAGCTACGGATTTTCAATGGAAGAGACTGCCGGCCAGATCCGTCATATCGCTCCCGATGAAGTTGAAAAGCGGGAAAGGCTGGTGTCATCGAACAACTCCTTGTCCGAGGCGGCGCCCGCTATGCGAAGTCTTGCAGTCGGCTCTTAAAAAGTTATTAACGCGATTGCTGCATGATCATTAAGAATGGATGGTGCCCCGATACGGATTGATAAGACATGAATCTCCTCCTTGTTGAAGACGACCAGATGCTGGGCGAGTCCATATGCGACGGCGCGCGCCAGAGTGGATGGCACATCGACCACGTCTGTGATGCGGCGACTGCGCGCGGCGCGCTGGTGGATCACACCTATGCCGCCGTTCTGCTCGACATCGGTCTTCCGGGAGATTCGGGCCTGTCCGTGCTGCGATCGATGCGCGGGCGATACGACCCCACGCCGGTGCTGATCCTGACGGCGCGCGGCCAACTGAGCGAGCGCATCGCTGGCCTGGACGCGGGTGCCGACGACTATCTGGTCAAGCCGTTCCAGTTTGATGAACTCTGGGCGCGCGTACGCTCTGTGATCCGCCGCAGCCAGGGAAGCGTCGTTCCGGTGTTCACCTACGGGGACGTGCGCATCGACCGCAGCAAACGCGTCATCACCAAGGCAAGGGTCGAGGTCGTCCTCAGTGCACAGGAGTACCGCACCCTGTTGGCACTGCTTGAGCGCCCCGGCCACGTGGTCACGCGCGACCACCTGCACGATGTCGTCTATGGCACGGCCAGCAACGTCGAGAGCAACACCATCGCCGTGTTCATCCACCAGCTGCGCCGCAAGCTCGGGGACGATCTGATCCGTACCATTCACGGGCTCGGCTACGTCATCGGACAGCCGACCGCATGAAGTCGAGATCGCGCTCCTTCAACGCGCAACTGATTCTGGTGATCATTGCGGTCATCGCGCTGTGCTGGACGGTGGTGTTTGGGGTCGTTCTCACGCAGTTCTCGCTCAACCGTTCCAGCACCTGGGACGAGAAACTCGGGGCCATTGCCACCCAACTGCTGGTCACGATCCCAGCCGATAGCAATTTCGACATACAAGGCAAGCCGCGGCTCAATCTACGTGCCGCCCCCGGTACTGTGCACGAACCTCTTGTGTTCCAGATCTGGGTCGATCGCAGCAATATGGTCGCCGGTACGCCAGGAGCGCCTGAATCGCCGCTCCAGCCTGATTTCGCCGACGGCGCGGCCTCGACCCTCGTGCAGGACCAGAAGTGGCGCGTCTACTCCGCCTCGGACAGTACCGGGCGTGTGGCCGTACAGGTGGGCAATCTGCAAAGCGTCGTGGATGCGGACATGCGCCACGAAGCGACGCATGCGCTTGTCCTGGCAACGGTGCTGCTCGTGATTGCAGGCTTCATCATGTGGCTCGTCAGTCAGAGCGCTCTCAGACCCGTGCGCGCGCTCGGGGCGGCCATGCGCCATCGCCGTCGCTTCGATTTCACCGCCTTGCCGCTGGATCGCTTGCCGCGGGAATTGCATCCACTGGTCGACTCCTTCAACCACGTGCTCAAACAGCTCGACGAGGCCATTGAAAGCGAGCGCCGCTTCATTGGCGATGCAGCCCATGAGCTGCGCACACCGTTGTCGGCTCTGCAGGCACAGGCCGAGATCGCTCTGCGAGCCACCAATCCCCAGGACAAGGATGGCGCCCTCAGAAAGCTGCTGGTGGTCGCCAGGCGCAGCACCCGTCTTTCTGAGCAGTTGCTGGATCTGGCGCGCATCAATGCCGGCGCCAAAGCCCCCAAGCACATGCCCGCCGATTTGAGCAAACTGGTGCAGCACGTCGCACAGGAGTTCGAGGTCTACGCAAGCCTGAACCAGCGCGCGCTCTTCCTGGATGTGCATGCCTGCGCGATCCCATGCGACATCGATGAGATCGGCATTCTGCTGCGCAACCTGATGCACAACGCCATGCGGTACACCGCCGAGGGTGGGAATGTGCTCGTGCGCTGCGGCTACCAAACCCACGAGGGGAACGAGCCAGCTCGCGCGGTTTATCTGGAAGTCGCCGATGACGGCCCAGGCGTTCCAGCCGAGGAACGCGAGGCCATCTTCGAGCGCTTCCATCGGGTCGCGGACACGCCCGTGCGCGGCAGCGGCATCGGCCTGTCGCTGGTCGCCGGCATTGCCGAATCGCACAACGCCACCATTCAGACCGGCACCGGCTTGGAAGGCCGGGGCCTCATGGTGCGCGTCGTGTTTCCTGGCATCGTCGAGCCAAGGGGTCCCGTCTAGTCCGCCCGATTCCCATTCGAGGGACCATGGTCGGTTCATGACGCGCAGCCGAGGCCGGCCATAGCACTCAATACACGGCGCGCTGACGTGATGGCCTACGCGTGAACGCATAGCCAGAGACCGGCCGCCTTAGAGGCCAATCTCTTACTGCTTTGTGCGCCGATCCGTCTTTCCAAAATGCATGCCGGTGGGCGAAGGAACGAGCACCTCGTTCGAGAATGTCCCTTGTCCCGCAGAACATTCCAACTGTGGGCGCGGTCCCGATTTGAGCCACATGCCGAACCGTGAGTGAGCCAGGCCGGGGACGCGAATTGACAGCGCCTTTAACGGCGTATCCCTCGCTTCGGTGGCACAACAAATAGTCGGTGCGTGGCTCAAATCGGGGCTGGGGGCTGGCATCAACACATGAGTGCTTACGATCACCTAGATCTGTCCGCGCGAAAGTTCAAATGGGATTGCGCACTATGAAATATCCCTGGCTAGTTGGTGTCTTCTGGTGGCATCTCGCATCTGCCGCCATTCACGTGGAGTCGCCCCACATTGCGCCTTGAATGCCCGGGACAACGCTGCTTCACTCCCATATCCCACCTCGATCGCGATCGTCTTCAACGGTCGCCCTTGGGTCAATGCCTGTTGCGCCAGCCTGACGCGCCACGCTTGCAGATAGGAACCAGGCGTGCAACCGACAACGCTGCGAAAGCTCCCGGCGAACACGCTGCGAGACATTCCCGCGAGGTCGGCCAATGCCTCCAGCGACCACGCCCGCCCTGGCTGCTCGTGCATGGTCACCAGCGCCTTGCGCAGTCTGGGATGCGACAAACCGGCCAGCATGCCGCCGCCCATCTGGCCCGTTTCCATCAGGTGCCGCAGCACCTGAATCAACACGACCTCAAACAGCCGGTCGACCAGCGCATGCCGACCGCAGTTGTTGCCGAACGCTTCATCGAACAGAAGTGTCAACGTCTGGCCAGCGCCATCGATGCTCTCCAGCGGCAAGCAGATGACGTCTGGCAGCGCACCCACCACCGGGTTCGCTGCGCCACCGTCGAAGTGCAGTTCTGCACAGGCCAGGTCGACGCCCCGCTGCACGTCTGAGACGAAGCGGCGGGCGATGGGGCGCGGATAGAGCAGCAAGCTGGGAACGCTTACATGGAGCGTTGGGCGTCCGGGATGGATGACCTCCATGGTCCCCGTCCTGATCAGGTGTATCTGGCCGCCTTCGCCAGGGGCGGAGAAATCCGTGATGCCGCACAAGGCGCCCGAATGGAACATGCGCGCGCGAACCGGGAAGTGATTCAGCAGAGCTTCCAGGCGATCGGTGCATGCCTCGGTCATTCGATACTCCTAATCAAGTTATCGGTATTTTAAGTGATTAAAAGTCCTTATTCCGAGCCTAAAGTTCGTCCTGCCCAACGGCAACACGCCATTCCTTCAAGTCACACGGAGCCCTTCATGCCCATCGAAAAAGTCCTCTATCAAGCCCAAGCCACCGCCACTGGCGGCAGGGAAGGCCATGCTTCCTCCTCGGATGGTTTACTGAAAGTCCAACTGTCCACGCCGCGCGAACTCGGCGGCGCCGGCGGCACCGGCACCAACCCGGAGCAGTTGTTTGCCGCGGGCTACTCAGCCTGCTTCCTCGGCGCGCTGAAATTCGTCGCGGCCCAAGAGAAGGTGAAGCTGTCGGATGCGACCAGCGTCACGGGCACGGTCGGGATCGGTGCCATTCCCACCGGTTTCGGCATCGAGGTTGATCTGCAGATCAGCCTGCCCGACTTGCCCCATGAACAAGCGCAGGAACTGGTCGGCAAAGCTCACATTGTCTGCCCGTACTCCAACGCCACTCGCGACAACATCGCCGTGCGCTTGACCGTCGTTTGACTTGCCCGACCCATATTCGCTTTCAACCAAGGATCAACATCATGAAATTCACACACAAGCTCATCGCTGCCTCCGCCATTGCACTGACGTCCACCCTGTCGCTGGCAGCTGGCAGCCCCGGTGTCGAACGCAACATCCAAGCCTTCCTCGAAGCCCTGGCCAAAGGCGGCGGAAAACCGCTCGAAACCATGTCGCCCGCCGACGCACGCCAGGTGCTCGTAGGTGTACAAAAGGGCGCCAAACTGCCTCCAGCCGACGTGAGCGAGAAGACCATCACGGTCGACGGCAAACCCATTGTGCTCAACATCGTGCGGCCGGCGGGTGTCAAGGGCGTGCTGCCTGCATTCATCTTCGTGCACGGCGGCGGCTGGATCCTGGGCGACTTCCCGACGCATGAGCGCTTCGTCCGTGACCTGGTGGTCGATTCCGGTGCGGTGGCGATCTTCGTGAACTACACGCCGTCGCCCGAGGCACGCTACCCGGTGGCCATCAACGAGATTTACGCAGCGACCCAGTGGGTGGCCGAAAACGGCGCGCAGATCAACGTGGACGGCAAGCGGCTGGCCATCGCAGGCAACAGCGTCGGTGGCAACATGGCCACGGTGGTGGCACAGATGGCCAAGGCCAAAGGCACGCCCGCGCTGCGCGCGCAAGTGCTGTTCTGGCCGGTCACCAACGCGAACTTCGAGAACGCGTCATACGACGAATTCGCCAACGGCCACTTCCTCTCCAAGGACATGATGAAGTGGTTCTGGGATGCCTACACCACCAACCCAAAGCAGCGCCAGGAGATCTACGCGTCGCCGCTGCTGGCCACGCCCGAGCAATTGAAGGGTCTCCCTCCGACGCTGATTCAAACCGCCGAGAAGGACGTCTTGCGTGACGAAGGTGAGGCCTATGCCCGCAAGCTGGATGGAGCGGGCGTGAATGTGGTAGCGACCCGTTACAACGGAATGATCCACGACTTCGGCCTGCTCAACGTGCTGGCAGACCTGCCTACCACTCGCGCGGCACTGCATCAGGCCAGTGAGGAGCTCAAAGCACGACTGCGCTAAGGACGTGCGCTGATCCGACACTCCGTCGTTGCTGGGCCAGCTTTCGTCTACCCGACAGGAGCGGGCCAGCTCGGAGTTGGCCCACTCCCGTGGATGGGTGTTGGTTTGATATTCAAACGGCTTTGTTGCACAAAGTCGGCTCTCTGGGCGGGTAGCCTCAGGATATGACTGAGCCCAAGGGCGCCAAGGCGCGCTCAAGACAACCAACTGGGCTGCGTACTACGCCACGCTCAGGGCCCGAGGGTCGCTGACCATCTGGCTTGACGAAAACATGCAGTGGTACGCCCCGGCCAGCGCGGGCGCCTGCACATCTTCTCCGACGCGACCATCCAGTTCTGCTTGAGCATCAAAATGCCTCTTTGGTCTGGCACTGCGCCAGAGCCTGGGGCTGGCGGAGAGTCTGCTGTGCCTGGCTGGCCTGGACTGGAGAGTCCCCAACTTCAGCGCCGTGTGCCGGCGCCAGAAGAGGCTGCGGGTGCAACTGCCCTATATCGAGCCAGCACCACCGCGCTGAGCCTGCTGGTGGACAGCACCGGGATCAAGTTCCTGGGCACGCGCAAGAACGCCCAACCGTGGAAGGCGACTCTGGTGGGGGCGGTCGTGCGCAACGATGCGCTCAGAGCCTGTCACAGGCTGGGGCATAGCATCTGGAAAAAGTGGAGCGGCTACCACCGCAGAAGCTTGGTGGAGACCAAGATGCATTGCTTCAAGCGCCTGGACGAGCGCGTGATGGCACGCACGTTTGAGCGTCAGGTGGTGGAGTTGCTCGTGCGTGTGGCTCTGCTCAACCGTTTCACCCAGCACGGGCGCCCGACAACGGTGCCCGTGCTTGCCATGCCGTAACTGCGTCTGGGGTTAGGGTCATCTCGCCCCCCTTCCGACTTGTGCAACAAAGCAAGTTGAACCTACTTCGGAGGCTAAACAATAGCCCCCGAAGTAGGCCGTGTTACGAAGGAATAATATAAAACTGCTCTTGCACCACTGCGTTGTATTCCCACTGATCGATGTTGGCACCGTTCGCTGTGCTTGCACCAGTTACGTTCATTGCTTTGCCACTGAGGCGGTTCCTTATGACATAGGTCCCGTCGCCGATCGGCGTGATCGCCCAATGTTGTTGGGGTACGTTGTCATCCGCCCAAATCTGAACATTTCCGGCATCGGCTCGTGACAGTCCCCCAACCTCAACCAACTTGCCCGTCCCTACATTGCGGATCTTGTAGTAGCCAGTGTCGTCGTCGACCAGCTCGAAAGTGAACTTTTGGCAGTTGTTGTTAAGCCATGGCCACTGCTGGACATTCGTGCCGTTGGCCACACCGCAGCCCACGACATCGACTACCTGACCACTGTGTCGGGCCTGGATGCGGTAGATGGTTCCAAGGACGGGGAAAGGCCGTGAGAGAAGCTCCGGTTTCACAGTGCGGCCGCCGATGATCAGACCGCTGACGTTCGAGTAGCCGCCCGCCGCGGCGTTGATCTGCAGGCGGACATAGCCAACACTGCGATTCGACCATTCGACGACCTTGACGTTCCGGTTCGCCGCCCAATTGCCCGAAGCGACCTGGGTCCAGTTGACCCCGTCGATGCTCGTGTAGACGGTGTAGCTCGTGATATCACCATCGGCGGAGTTGTTGCGGCGCCATTGCTTGGGCAGGTATTCCAAGGTCGATACGTTCGACCACACACCGCCCAGATCGACGGTGATGGCGTGCGGCAATGACGGTGTGACCGCCCACGTAGACCAACATGTCTCCTCTCCGTTGTTGCTGCGACCGTCGATCGCATGCATCGCCGGTTCGCCTGGGTGGTACCCAGTCGCATGTGCAGCAACGGGTGTGATTGGCCATTCCGCGCGGACTTGTTGGGTGGGTAACTGCGGGCGCGCGTTGTTCGGGCCAGCCCAAGCCGCCCCGACCTCTGTCAGTCGGTTCACGATGTTCGTGTCCAAGAGACCGTTGCGATTGGGGGGGCAGTTGAGGATGAACGACACCCACGTTGGCTCCAACGTCTGCAGGTGCTGCAAGATGGCATCTCGGCTCATCAGACTTTCGCTTGGCGTCGATGGGTGCCAAAACCATCCGTCGCTGACGGTCTGCCCTTGCATGGCGGGATAGGTATTGTTGCTGGGGGCGGTGACCCCGAGCGGCTCTTCAAAGTAGATAGCATCGCCTAGCCATGGCACCGACAGCGCGCCGTGGTCGATCATCACGCAGTTGGGTTGCAGCGAGCGAACGAGATTGCGAATTTGCTGGTACGGAACCTGCTGTTGGCCCATCTGCCATGCGTACCCGTCCGTGATGAGGATGTCGATCGTTCCGTAGTTCGTCAGCAACTCGCGAATCTGGTTCAGTACCAAATTGATGTCCACAGGGGAAATCGTCTGATTCCCGTCATTGACGAACCCTCCAAGGCTCTGCACACCCTTCGTCCGATCCCAGACAGAGAAGTAGAGGCCGACCTTCAAACCGCGCGAGCGGAACGCTTCCACGTACTGCGCCACGATGTCTTGCCGGTACGGCGAGTTCATCACGTTGTACGAACTGTGCGCGGTCGGCCACAGAGCGAACCCGTCGTGGTGCTTGGTCGTCAAGACGCCGTACTGCATCTTCGCCCGCACCGCGGTATCGGCCCACTGCGCGCAATTCACGGAGCTTGGTGCGAATAGTGACGGATTCTGATTCGGCGCTGCCCATTCCTCATTGGTAAACGTTCCCATGTTGAAGTGGTTAAACATGCCAAATCGAAGATTCACGAAGTCCTGCAGATTCGTCTGCGATTGGGCAAAGACTTCGGTTGAGATTGAACCAAGCAGTGGCACAGCGCCCAATGCGCCAAGGAAACCGCGTCGTGACAGTTGGTGAGAGTTCATGTGGTTGTCTCCAAGATAATGTTTCCGTACTTGTAGTGCAGCACGGTGATTGGGGTAAGCGAAAGGAGGCTATTGGGGCGACCGTGCTCAGTAAAATGGTCCAGCCGCGGTTCTTTTAGCTTTATGCAAAACGCGAAGCGCAGAGCATGAGATATCCATTCGGTATAAATGACGCATGACGACCTGTAAATGTCATTTCATTGCGGGCGGTGGACCTCGAGCACCGTGTGTCGGGTTGGTACGCCGCGAGGCGGTGGAAACTTGCTCTCCCGCTGCCGGTCGACGATCTGTGTCATCTCGTCGAACCGGTACTGCCTGTGGGCGATGCCCACCCAAATGCGCTGGAGTTTGCGCCCCCCCTTGGATAGCTACGGGGTTTTCGATTCGGTGAGCGATGAAGTCGGCTCGTTTATGGTCAGTAGGCGGGCGTCCACCGGCAGATGGGGGATCAGGTTCAATTTCTGGTGAATCATTGCCATGCCGTGCACCTCGGCCGCATGCGTCGAGGCCGCCGCGCGTGGTGTTGGTTTCGGTCTGGTAGACGCCGCTCGTGATCGTCATCCGTGGCGACTTGTCGGCGCCATTCTCGCCATACATTGCACGCATCTCGCCCTTACGTCTGTAGACGCTTTGCGCATACCCATCAGTTGCAGCAAGGGCAGAGGCGGCATGGAGACCTGGTCGATGGGCATGGAGCATGGATGTAGGTATATGGCAGGCCGTTTGGTAAGTCCAATTTACCGAATTTGGTAGTTTTTTCAAATTGGTAAGGCCACTATGGCATATTTTTTGAGCGTATTTATTGGTAAAAACCCTATGTATCTTGGTATATCTAAAGAGGAATATGATGGAACATGAGGTACAGCTGCCAGCCAGGTTTGGCCTTACCAAAATAATTGGCCTTACCAATTGGAAAATGGACTGTTCCTGGTCCGGAAGACGAACCTGTGTCTTCACATGAGTACATGAACTACCTCTAAGTAGTCCAAGTTATCGTCCACAACCCAGTGAGTCAGATTTCGATGGAATTCAACGTACGAGGCAATGCAGTTGCGCAATCATTCTTCATCGGTCTGAAAAATAACGAATCCGCAAGCAAATCAATAAAATTCTGGAGTTGGCCCGGTCGACGTATTTGATTGAATCAAAGTGTTTTACAACCGCCCCCCGCAACAGTCTTCTGGGCGGTATCAGTCCCGAGGCGTTTGAAATTGCTGCGGCTTGAGGTTGGGATTTGTTTACCGTACCGGGAGTAGGCCATTCAGCGCAATTCAACAGCCAGCATCTCTGCCTACCGATCGTAGCTTGCCTGAACTGAGCTACTTTGAGCCAATACTCTTCAAATACGCTTTCAACTGCGATGCCCGACCGATTTCGTCGGTGAGACGATTCCAACCATCCTCAATGCTCTTAATTGTCGACTTCGCATCTGCACTACCTTCAAGATATTTTGCAAGTGCCCCATCCAAGACCACCTGCTGGTAAATATTATTAGAAGGTATCCGCAAATCCAAAACCATATTCTGCGAGTACAGCGAGTCTTGAATTGCACCCAAGTATGCCTTCGTGGCTTTCATGGACATCCCTGACTTTATCCATGGTTCCAAATCCATGAATTGACTGAATCTGTACGGATTGAAGCCGGTCTCCCCTTTTGTGACATCCACGTTGGATTGTGCAGGCTGAGACATATAGGAAAAGAGGGCGTAGGCGGCGATTTTGACGTTTTTGTCGGCATGGGAACTAATACCTGCGGACCAGCCACCTGCGGCAGCAAAAGGCGCATGGTTTACACCGTCCTTTGCGAAGGGGCACTTGTCTTGCTCGCAGGAAATAAGTTTCCCCGTTGAGCGATCCACAATTTTCCTTGACCCGGGAAGAATTTGTACACCGACCTTGTCAACTACTTTGGACTTCTTCGCATCCGCTGCGAGTGGGCCGATATCACCCCAATCTACGGTTAGAGCACATCCGCCTTTTATGAACAGTGCTCTAGTGTCTCCAATGTCCATCTGCACCTCATTGGGCGGGCCATAGTTTGTAGACTCCTTATAAATTTCCAGCGCTCGAGTGAACCCTTCATTGTTTACCAATGGCGACATGTCGCCGCGGTTGAAGAACACCCCTTCCTGAGCCCCTTTTGATTGAAGATAACTCGCAGCGATAGTGGTAATAATCCAATACGATTGCCCCCCCTTCCTCTTTGCGATGCATGAGCCACTTATTTTTCCATCACCATAGTCCTGGTTATGGGTCAAGCGGGCTATCTCCAGATACTCATCCCAAGTTTGAGGCGGCTGCTTTCCAATTTTCTGCAAAATATCAGATCGGTAGTAGAGGAGATGAAAGTCCCCGTCTAGCGCCATCAAATAGGTCTTACTTCCGTACTTCTGCGACACGGCAGAGAAGAACGGGGCAATGTCGTTTGATTTCAGACCGGAGTCCTGATACATGCGACCAGACAGCTCTTCCAAGTAGCCCGGAATCGCAAAATCAGGCATCCATTGGGGCATGATCAATGCGGCATCTATTTCGCCTTGATTCAGTTGCCAATCCGTTTTTACTTTTCCATATAGGTCGGCGTATGGAACTGACTTAACAACTACCGTAGCTCCGGTGAGTTTTTCGAACTCCTTGGCACGACGTTTCAGTGGCTCCAAGATTGAAGGGCCATCAAAAGTCAGAACCCTGACTTTTGTACCGTCAAATCGCTTCAGCTCGGCGTGTGCCGCAGATCCAAGTGTCATTGTCAATAGAAATGCAGAAGAGAGAATTTTGATTCCTCTCCAGACTTCACGAGCGACATTTTCCAACGAATTTTCTTGAGTGGCTGCCGTCTGCATGGTTTGTCTCTCTGCTATTTATTGAGTCGAATGGGATTGACTTTAAATGGCTCTACAAGTCAATCCATATGAAGGCGGAGCATCCCGTCTGCCGAACTGTCAGCAGAAACTTCAAAACTCTTAACGGTGTGAACCAAGTCTTCCGCCTGGGATTTGAGTCCACAACCCTTCAGTTGTAGCAACGGCAGAGGCGACATGAAAATCAGATCGATGGGCATAGATGTAGGCATCTGGTTGGTCAATTGGCAAGTCCAATTTATTGAATCACCTGTGGCTTTGCCATATTTGTCGCCTGATCAGAGCCAGTACCTTAGACAGATGGGGGCGGTGGTGAGGCGTCTTGCACCGGGGCAGTACCCAGCTTGAACACCGCCACGCCCTGCACCAGCTCCTCGGCCAGACGCTGCAGGCTGCCTGCCGCCGCAGCCATTTGCTCGACGAGTGCTGCATTCTGTTGGGTGGTCTGGTCCATCTGCCCCACCGCCCGAGCTATTTGCGCTGTATGGGCACTTTGCGTTGCGTTCGCCTGGCTGATGGCGCCCATGATGTCGGTGGCTTGCCGGATGCTGGCCACCACCTCGACCATGGTGGTGCCGGCTTTGTGAACCAAACCGGAGCCGGTGTTGACCCGCTCCACGCTGTCGGTGATCAGTGTCTTGATTTCCTTGGCCGCTTCGGCACTGCGCCCAGCCAAGCTGCGTACCTCAGAGGCGACCACCGCAAAGCCACGGCCCTCCTCGCCCGCGCGGGCCGCTTCAACCGCCGCGTTCAGCGCCAGGATGTTGGTTTGAGAGGCAATATCGTCAATCACGCTGATGATGTCCGCAATCTTGCGCGAGCTGTCGTGGATGCCCCGCATGGTGTCCTCCACCTGACCGACGACCTCACCACCCAGCGCCGCCATGCCCGAGGCCTTTTGCGCCAGCACATTGGCTTGCTTGGCCGCATCGGCGTTTTGCTGCACGGTGGTTTCCAGTGCCTCCATGGCGGAGACTGTCTCCTGCAGGGCGCTGGCCTGGTGCTCGGTGCGGCTGGACAGGTCGTGGTTGCCATGGGCGATTTCGGCGGTGGCATGGGCCATGCGGTCGGCACCGTCGCGGACTTCGGCCACCACCTGACCCAGCTGCGTCTGCATCGCCAGCAGTGCCGCGAGCAACTGGCCAATTTCGTCCGCCTGAGCCGCGTGCTGCGTGGACAGGGGTTGCAGGTCCCCGGCTGCCACGCTTTGCGCAATCGTTACGGCGCGGGTCAGTGGCCTGGAGATGGTACGTGCCAGCCATAGCGCGAGCGCCATGCCCAGCGCAAAGCTGATCGTCAGTGCTGCTGTCGTGGTGCCCACGGCGCGCTCGTACACCGTTTCGCCGGCTTGGCGCGCCTGATGTACGCGTTGGGTGTTCAGGTCGAACAAGGTGAGCAGCGCGCCTCGGGCTGCATCGAAATGGACCTTGGAGCCGTCCACCAGCAAGTCCTTTGCAGCCTCGGTGAAGCCGTTGTTGGACTGCTCCACGACCTTCTTGCTGTCGGCCAGGTAGGCCTGCCAGCCCGTTTGGAAGTCACGCCATGGCGTGGCTTCTTCCGCGCTGACCATGCGGCTTTCGTAGTGCGCCTGTGCCTGGTTGAAGGCTGCCAGCGCGTCGACCATGGCCTTGTCGGCCTTCTTCTTCTCAGAGGGGCCAGCCGCAAGTACATGCTGCTGCTCTGCGCCACGGTAGTCGCTAGCCCGGATATTCATCTCCGAGACCGCATGCAGTGCAGGCACCAGGTGATCCCCCAAATCCGTTACCCCCTGGTTGACCGTACGCAGCGCGAACAGGCCGGAGAGGCACACCAGCGCCATCCACACCAACAACAACAAAAACACCAGGGTCAGTTTGGTAACCAGCCGACGGTTCAGAAACCAGTGCATAGTCTTCCTCAGACTACAGCCAGCGCATTGCGCAGCTGGGTTTGTGCAAGGGGCAGTTGCAGTTCCGCTGCCCGTTGCACCACGGGTGCTATGCGCCGCTGCTTCTTTTCACCGTGATTTTTCGCAATGTCGGCCAGGCGGTGTTCCAGAAACGGATTGAGCAGCCGATCGCGCAATTCCTCCAGGTAGCTGCGGGCTTCGGCGCCTGTGCCCTCCGCGTCAAACACCGGCAGCACTTCATCGGCCCACACGGCTTCCAGCGGCGTGCGCAGCGTCGGCGTGTGCATGGCCTGCACCACGGTCATGTCGGCCAGGCTGCCCAGCTGCTGCCAGCACTCCGCCAAAAAGGTATGACCCAGGTTCAGCAGCCAGAGCTTGCGCTGCTCATAGGCCGCCAGTTGGTCGGTCACGATGAGGGCCGGATGGGTGCACGGCAGCACCATGCGCGGCTGGCGCTCCACGGCCCATAGCGCATAGGGTTCCGCCACCGCACCGGCGGGCTCGAGTGGGGACGACACAATGCGGTCCACCAATGAATTCACCCACACGCAGTGTTCACGAAGGTAGTGCACAAACAGGGGTGGCGCGTTCCACTCCGTGGCCAGGGTGCAGACCAGCGTGCGCAGCACGTCCCCGTTGCGGCTGACCAGTTCGCAGGGATAGATGGTCAACGGCGCTTCGGGCTGCTGTTGCCAGCGCTGGTAGAGCAAGACCACCAGTTTGGCGGGGTACGCAAATGGTGTAGCGTCTGGCGTTTGCAGCAGAGCGGCTGTATCCCGGGCGTCCAGCAAAAAACCGGTGTCTGCGGTGTTGGAAATGATGACTTGTACTGAGCCGGCCATGGCCTCGCGCAGCCGCGCCCAGCCATGGCGGGCATGCCACACAGCCTGCACTGCGTTCACTTGCACGGTCTCTTCGATACGCTGGCCCTGTTGCATGCCACGCAGCTCCACGCGGTAGCCGTGTGCCAGTGCGGCAGCGCGTGCGCTGCTCTGCGGGCTGTCGGTGCTCTGGACGACAGCAATGCCACCCAGCGCTTGGCCCTGGGCCAGGGCCTGCGAGATGAACAGGTCTGCGTGCGCCTGCAGGAAGCGGCCAGTGCCGAACTGGAGAATGGGGTAGTTCACCGGCCCTGGCCCTCTCAACATTCGACCAGGGCCTTGACCACGCCTTGTGCAGGGTCCAGCAGTGTGGCGAACTTGGCGGGTACGTCGGCCAGCGACAGGCGATGGGTATTGAGCGCCGCGGTGGGAATCCGTCCGCCCCGCATGGCCTCCAGCACGGTCTCAAAATCCTCCATGGTGGCGTTGCGGCTGCCCAGCAGCGTGGCCTCGCGCTTGTGGAACTCGGGGTCGGAAAATGTGATGCTGTCACGCACCACTGACACCATCACATACTTGCCGCCATGGGCAATGAACTGGAAGCCCCGCTCCATGGCCTTGGCGTTGCCGGTGGCGTCAAAAACGACATCGTAGAAGTCCCCTTCGGTCAATGCCCGCAGCTCCTCCAGGTCGTTGTCACCAATCAGCACACCCGCATGCGCGCCCAGGTGTTGCTTGCAGAACTCCACCCGCTCGGTCCGTGTGTCCAGCGCCGTGACCTGGCCACCGCGCAGGCCGGCAAACAGCAGAGCGGCCATGCCAATGGGGCCGGTGCCCACCACCAGCACACGCTGGCCGGGCTGCACGTCAGCGCGGCGCACGGCGTGGGCGCCTATGGCCAGAAACTCCACCATGGCCGCCTGGTCCAGCGACACGCCTTCGGCCTTGCGCACAAACTGTGCGGGCACGCTGAGGTACTCTGTGAATGCGCCGTCACGGTGGACACCCAGTACCTGGATGTTGACGCAACAATTGGTCTTGCCCTGGCGGCAGGCGACGCATTGCCCGCACGACAGATAGGGCATGACGAAGACGGTGTCGCCGTGTTGCAGCATGCTACCCGCGGGGGCCTCCTCCACGGTGCCCGCAATTTCGTGGCCCATGACACGCGGATAGGCCAGATACGGCTGGTTGCCGGTGAAGATGTGCAAGTCGGTGCCACACACGCCCACACGGCGAATGCGCAGCAGCACATCCCCTTCGTTGCGGGTGGGTGCGGCTCCTTCAATGGCGCGCAGCACGCCGGGAGTTTCACAAATGACGGTCAACATAAAAATCCTTGGATAGTGCGGGGTTAGTCGGTGTGAAACACGGATTCCATGGCAGCCCAGTGCTCGTCCGGGCCGCGGGATTCCAGCGGGCGCTGACAGGGACCACACAAGGTCCACCAACGTTGTGTCTCGGCGTCGGCAGCAATGGCGGCCATGTCCGCGTCAAAGTCTTCGCCGTGGTATTCCCAATAGCCGAACAGCAGGTTTTCGGGTTCGCGCAGGAAGATGCTGTAGTTGCGCACGTTCGATTGGTGAATACGCTGCAGCACAGCGGGCCAGACGGCCGCGTGCAGGCGCTTGTATTCGGCGATGTGTTGGGGGTCAATGCCGATAACCCAGCCCATTCGTTGCATGTGAGTCTCCAGTTTTGTGTCAGTCAAGGTGGTACAGGCGGCGCGCATTGCCGCCAAAGATGGCCGCCATGCCGGCGTCGTCCATGCCAGCATGGGCGCGGCACAGCGCGCGGGCCATGGCGAGCCAGTCGGGGTAGTCGGCGACCAGTTGCAGCACGGGCCAGTCGCTGCCCCAGATGAGCCGGCGTACGCCAAATACTTTCAGGGCATGGTCCACATACGGGCCCAGCGCCTGCGCATTGGGGCTGTCACCGGCCTCGGTGAGCAACCCGGACAGCTTGCAATGCACCTGGGGCAGCGTGGCCAGCGCCTGCAAATGGGTGCGCCACGGCTCCAGCCGCTGCTCGGCGATTTCGGGCTTGGCGGCGTGGTCGATGACGATCGACAGCGCGGGGTGCCGTTGGGCCATGATTCGCAGCGCCTGCAGATGCTGGGGCAGCACCAGCGCGTCAAACACCAAGCCGTGGGCCTCCATGGCGCACAGGGCAGGCGCCAATGCGGGGTTGGCAATCCACTGGATATCGGGCAGGTCCTGCAGCATGGGGCGTAGCCCCTTGAGCTTGGGGTGCTGCGCCAGCGCTGCGATCTGCGCGGGCGCGTCTGCGGCGAGCAGGTCCACCCAGCCCACGACGCCCAGCACGAAGGGGTTGCGCTGCGCCATCTCCAGCAGATAGTGGGTATCGGCGAGCGTGGGCAGCGATTGGACCAGCACGGTACCGGTCACTCGGCACTGCGCCAGCGCAGGCTGCAGGTCGGCCGGGCCAAAGTCGCGGTAGATGGCCGCCAGCGCGGCCGGTGGCCACTGGCCGGCGCGGTCTGCCAGCTTCCAGAAATGCTGGTGGGCGTCGATCAGCATGGGGCTGTGCTCAGGCCGGTATCGGTGCATCCGGGTGCAGCAGTCCGCAGGTGCGCAGGGTCTGCCACAGTGCAGCGGGAATGGGTGTCTCCAGCCAGGCGACGTTCTGCTGCAGCTGGGCGGCGGTGCGGGTGCCGGTAACGCAGCTCACCACCGCAGGGTGCGCCAGCGGAAACTGCAATGCCGCAGCCTGCAAAGGCACGTCGAATTCTTCACAAACCTGCGTGAGGGCTCGCACACGCGCCACCACGGCCGGTGGTGCCTCCGCGTAGTTGAACTTGGTGTTGCCGGCCAGTACACCGGAATTGAACGGGCCGGCGGCCACGATGGCATTTCCGCGGCGCAGGCATTCATCCAGGCAGGGGCTCAGGCTCTCCTGCTCCAGCAGGGTGTAGCGTCCGGCCAGCATGGTGCAGTCCAGATCGAACTCCTGCATGCTGTCCATCACCACCTGCCACTCGTTGACGCCAAGGCCCACGGCCCGCGTCGAGCCGCTGCGGCGCAATTCGTCCAGTGCGCGAAAGCCGCCGCCCTGTGTCAGTTGCTGCCAGTAGTGCTGGTGCGCATCCCCGTGGGTGTCGCGGCCGATGTCGTGCACATACAGGATGTCGATGTGGGCCAGGCCCAGGCGCTGCAGGCTGTCCTCGAACGAGCGCATCACGCCGCTGTAGCTGTAGTCGTAGTACGGGCGAAACGGATAGGGGTTGGCCCAGCCACCGTCGCCCGGAGCAATGCTGGTATCGGGGCGCAGCAGGCGGCCCACCTTGGTGCTGACCACGTACTCGTGGCGGGGGCAGTCGGCCAATTGGGCACCTAGCCGGTGCTCGGAGCGCGTGTAGCCATAGTAGGGCGCAGTATCAAAGTAGCGCACGCCGGCTGCCCAGGCGCTGGCAAAGACGGCCTCCACCTCGCGGGCGCTGGTGGCGCGGTACAGGCCACCCATTTGCGAGCAGCCCAGACCCAGAGCGGTCAGCCGCAGGTCCACGCGGGGGAGTTTTTTCAGATCCGTGGTGTGCATATGCCCATCCCCCGGCAGCCAGTGCCGGAGGTGTCCTTGGGTTGGGTGGATTAGTAGAGAACGTTCTTGGCCGCAGGGGTGTCGATGTTCTTTTTGGTGACCATCAGCACACCGGTGTCGCGGAAGGCGGGTACTTTCTTGCCTTCAACCAACTCCACCACGGTCTTCACACCCAGGTTGCCCATTTCGAACGCGCTTTGCACAGCGATGGCTTCGATGGTGCCGTCCTTCACAAAGCCTTGCAGGTCGGAGTTACCGTCAAAGCCAATGGCCACGACTTTGCCGGCCTTGCCTGCTTGGGCCAGTGCACGGCCCATGCCAATGGCGGTGGGTTCGTTGGCGCCAAAGATGCCCTTGAGGTCGGGGTTAGCGGCCAGCACGTCCGTGGTCTGGTTCAGCGCCGTGCCCATCTGCGAGTTGGAATAGAAGGGGCCCACGATCTGCAGTTTGGAGTGCTTCTTGATGTAGTCGGTGAAGCCACCCACACGGCCGATTTCGGAGCCCGAACCGGCGGTGTAGGACATGATGGCAATCTTGCCGGTGGTGCCAATCTTGTCGATCAGCGTCTTGGCGGACATTTCACCGGCCGCCTTGTTGTCGGTGGCCAGGAAGGACTGGTAGTAGGCCTTGCCGGCATCCGACGCTGCGGAGTCAATCAACACAACAGGGATCTTGGCTTCCCACGCTTTTTTGATGGCGGGGATCAGCGCATCGGGGTCAGAAGGGGCCAGCACGATGCCTGCCACCTTGCGGTTCACGGCGTTCTCCACCAGGGAGACTTGCCCGGCCAGGTCGGTGTCAGAGGCCGCGCCCTGGAAGGTGGCGGTGTAGCCTTTGAGCCCGCCCACGGCCGTGGTGGAGCCTTTTTTCACGTTTTGCCAGAAGTCGGAGTTGGCGGTCTTCACAATGACGGCAATTTCCTTGTCGGCGGCCAGGGCCATCGACGACGCAGCCACCAGGGCGGATGCGATCAGGGTGTGGACAAATTTTTTCATTTCTTTCCTCATGTGTGAGTGGTGGTGGAGGTTGTCTCTCGAAGTCCCGGTAAGCCCTGCCGGTAGGGATCACTTGCGATGGCGCATCTGGTCTATCCATACGGCCAGCAGGATGACGACGCCAATCAGAATTTGTTGGGTGAACGCGGATACGCCGCTCATGTTCAAACCGTTGCGCAGGATGCCGATCACGAATGCGCCAATGACCGTGCCCGACACCGTGCCCACGCCGCCCGTGAGCGAGGTGCCGCCTATCACTGCGGCGGCAATGGCGTCGAGCTCGTACATCAGGCCTTCGCTGGGCTGGGCGGTGACCAGACGTGACATCAGCACGCAGCCGGTGAGGCCGGCCAGCAGGCCGGACAGCACATAGGCAAACAGCGTCACGCCATTGACGTTCACGCCCGAGAGCCGGGCGGCTTCCAGGTTGGAGCCGATGGCGTAGAGATGGCGCCCCAGCGTGGCGCGGTTGAGCAGGATGGAGGCGGCCAACGCCAGCACCACCATGAGCACCACGGGGTAGGGAATGCCGACAAACACCACATCGGGAAAACCGTCTGCACCGATATTGACGATGCGGAACAAGGCGCCGTTGCCGAGTTCTGCAAAGCTGTCGCCCAGGCCGCCAATGGCGCGTGCATCGGTGATCTGCAAGGCCACACCGCGCGCCACCAGCATCATGCCCAAGGTGGCAATGAAAGGGGGCAGCTTGAGCACGGTGACGCACAGGCCGTTGATGAGTCCGCACAGGCCACCGACCAAGAGGCCGGCCAGCATGCCCAGGGGCACAGGTGCGCCGGCCTTCACCAGCATGGCGGCCACCACGCCGGCCAGTGCCAGGATGGCGCCTACCGAGAGGTCAATGCCGCCTGTGATGATCACGCAGGTCGCTGCGATGCCGAGGTAGGCAATGGAGGTGACCTGGAGCGCCACGGTCATGCCATTGCCCACGCTGAAGAAGGCGTTGCTGGTGAACGAGAAGATGGCAACAAGCCCCAGCAGGCTGGCCAGCGCAGCAAATTTTTGAAACAGGTCTTTTTGTTGTTCGGTCATGGTGTGGTCCGGGGAAAAGTGGGCTTGGTGGGCTCAGCTGGCAGAGGGCACGCTGCGGCCGGAGGCGTAGTGCATGACTTCCTCCTGACTGGTTTCGCGGGTGGGGCGGATGGTGATCAGCCGGCCTTCATGGAAGACAGCGACGCGGTCGGTCATGCCCATGATTTCGGGCAGCTCGGAGCTGATCATCACGACGCCAATGCCCTGGCCTGCGAGCTGGTCCAGCAGCTGGTAGATGGCGTACTTGGCGCCCACGTCAATGCCGCGCGTAGGTTCGTCGAAGAACAGAACGCGCGATTCGCGGAACAGCCATTTGCTGATGACCAGCTTCTGCTGGTTGCCGCCCGAAAGCAGGCGCACGATCTGGCTGCTGCTGGGCGTGCGGATGTCGAGTGCGCCGATGTAGTGACGTGCGGCATCCTGCTCTTTGGCAAACTGGATCATGCCAGCACGGTTGGATACGGCTTCCATGTGGGCCAGCGTGATGTTCTGTGCCACCGTCATCTTCAATGCCAGTCCGTCGTGCTTGCGGTCCTCCGACAGGTAGGCCAGCCCATGGCGCACAGCATCGCGTGGCGAGCGGATCGCCAGCAGTTTTTCGCCCAGGAACACCTGGCCCGCGTCGATGGGGTCAGCACCAAAAATTGCGCGCGCCACTTCGGTGCGACCCGCGCCCATGAGCCCTGCAAAGCCCAGAATCTCGCCACGGCGCAGCTCAAAGTTCACGTCGTGGAACACGCCTTGGCGGGTTAGGCCCTGCACGCGCAAGAGCACCTCTGCGGTGGGCACGGATGTCCTTTTGGGGAATACATCGTCCAGCGATCGACCCACCATCTTGGCCACGATCTGTTCCACGCTGGTGTCGGCCAGGTGTTCGGTGGATACGTAGCGTCCGTCACGCAAGACCGTGACGCGGTCCACGATGAGAGCCAGTTCGTCCAGCCGGTGGGAGATGTAGACAATGCCCACGCCCGCACGTTTGAGCTCGTGGATGATGGCGAACAGCTTCTCGGTCTCCGACTCCGTGAGGGAGGAGGTGGGTTCGTCCATGATGAGAACCTGGGCGTTGAGTGACAGCGCCTTGGCAATCTCCACCATCTGCTGTTGCGCCACCGACAGGGTTTTGACCAGCGCATCGGGCGCAATGTCCAGCCCCAACCGGTCCAGGCAGTGCTGCGCCTGATGGTGCAGTGCGGTGCGGTCAATGAGCCAGCCCTTGCGCGGTTCACGCGCCAGGAAAATGTTTTCCGCCACCGTCAGGTGGGGCACCAGGTTCAGCTCCTGGTGAATGATGGCAATGCCCACAGCCTCGGACTCGGCAGTGGACTGGAACTGGCAGACCTCGCCTCGGTAGTGCAGTGCCCCTGCATCGGGCTGGTACTGGCCGCTGATGACCTTCATCAGGGTCGACTTGCCCGCACCGTTTTCGCCACACACCGCGTGCACCTCGCCACGCCGAACCTCAAAGCTCACCCCGTCCAATGCCAGCACGCCTGGGAAGCGTTTGGTTATGCCCTCTAGGCGCAGCAGCACGGCAGCAGCGGGGCTGGGTGCGTCGGAACGGATGGGGTCGGACACGGATGGCAGCAATGCAGACTCCTGTGGGGCGGTCTAAGGACGGCGAGGCAGGGGTATTTGCGTTGTTGCAAATTGGTAAGGCCACCTGACACTGTTTGGCATATTTGGCCTTACCAAGATGGGCATGCGTACTGGTATTTACCCGTAGTTTTGGGTAAAAAGAGAGGCAAACGGTCGTAAAAAAGGCCTGCGCAAAGGCGCAGGCCTGACCAATTTTGCAAAGTGGCGTGGAGTGGGGGGGGGTTAGCTCAGGACCACTCGCGCCGGTTGTTTTCTACCCAGCGCTGTTCCGAGGCTTGCAGGTGCATGCGCAGCGCGGTTTGTGCGGCCAGCACATCGCGGTTTTCCAGGGCGCGCAGGATGGCTTCGTGCTCCTGCAAAGCGGTGGCCCAGGTCTGGCCCGATTCGGAGTGGGCGCTGAGCCGCGCGGCGATGGGGCTGTGACGCTCGTCAAACAGCTCGCACACCAGGCGCTCCAGCACGGCGTTGCCGGTCATGGCGGCAATGGTTTGGTGAAACTGCCGGTCAAACACCAGAGGCGAGCGGTTTTGTGCCATGGCTGCCAGCATGTTGTCCAGAATCTGGCGCAGTGCCGCAAGCGCTTCGGGAGTGGCTTTGGCGCAGGCCTGCAGGATGACGGTGCCTTCGATCGCGGCGCGAGCCTGCATGAGTTCGATCGGGCTTTCGCCCATGGTGTCCAGGGCCTGGGGTTTGCGCTGGGCCACGCTGCACACATACACGCCAGCGCCCATGCGCACTTCCACGCTGCCCTCAATCTCCAGTGCAATCAGGGCTTCGCGCACCGAGGGGCGCGAGACGCCCAACTGCTGGGCCAGATCCCGCTCGGGCGGCAGGCGCGCACCGGGGGTGTAGTTGCCCTTGTCAATGAAGGCGCGTATCTGGTCGGCAATTTGTTGGTACAGCCGACGGTTGTCGACCTGTTTGAGCTGGTCCAGCATGGGGCCTCCGTGTGGGGTGCAGTTTACGCGACGGTGGGATTTGCCACGAGATTTTCAAGAAAATGGTCAGGCCAATTTGGCCTTTGCTACACTGGCCTTACCAATTTACGCCATTTAAGGCCACCGTTGCGCCTTTGAACATCCATCCATGCCCCCCTCCATTCCCCTGCTGATACAGCTCAGTGACCTTGACAACGTGGGCGTGGCCCGCAGCCCGCTGACGCCCGGCCAGCCCATTGCCGTGGGAGACGGGACGGTCGTGGCACGTGATGCCATCGCGGCGGGTCACAAGCTGGCGTTGCAGCCGATCGCCGCAGACGAGCCAGTGCTGAAATACGGCCAGACCATTGGTGTGGCCACGCGCGACATTGCCGTGGGCGAACATGTGCATGTGCACAACGTGGCCATGGTGGTCTCGCAGGCCGAGCACGGCGCGGGCAGCGCCTACCAGCCCGTGGTGCCCAGCAGCCAGCCCGCAACCTTCCTGGGCATCGTGCGAGCCAATGGGCGCGTGGCCACCCGCAACTACCTGGGCGTGGTGTCCAGCGTCAACTGCTCGGCCACGGTGTGCCAGCGCATTGCCCAGCATTTCACGCCCGAGGTGCTGCGTGCTTTTCCGAACGTGGACGGCGTGGTCGCCATCACCCACGGCCAGGGCTGCGGCATGGCCAGCAGTGGCGAAAGCATGGACGTGCTGCGCCGCACACTGCGCGGTTATGCGGACCAGCCCAACTTTGCCGGCGTGCTGGTCATGGGCCTGGGCTGTGAGGTGAACCAGGTGGCGGGGCTGGTGCAAGGGCTGCCCGAGCGTGCACCGGGGCTGTTTGCCACGCTAAAGATCCAAGATGCGGGGGGCACACGCGAAGCCATAGCGGCCGGCGTTGCCGCGCTGGAGCAGATGCTGCCCATTGCCAACCGCGCCACGCGCGTGCCGGTCAGTGCCCGGCACCTGACCGTCGGCCTGCAGTGCGGCGGCTCGGACGGCTATTCGGGCATCAGTGCCAACCCCGTGCTGGGAGCGGCGGTGGACCTGCTGGTGCGCCAGGGTGGCACGGCCATCCTCTCGGAGACCCCCGAAATCTACGGTGCTGAACACTTGCTGACCGCGCGCGCAGCCTCGCAGGCCGTGGCCGATCAACTGATGGCGCGGCTGCAGTGGTGGGAGGCCTACACCCAGACCCATGGCGCCGACATGAACAACAACCCCTCCCCCGGCAACAAGGCCGGTGGCATCACCACCATCCTGGAAAAGTCGCTGGGCGCCGTGGCCAAGGCCGGTAGCACAGGCTTGATGGCCGTGTACGAATACGCCCAGCCCGTGCGGGCGCAGGGTCTGGTGTTCATGGACACGCCGGGCTACGACCCGGTGTCGGCCACGGGCCAGGTGGCGGGCGGTGCCAACCTCATCTGCTTCACCACCGGGCGCGGCTCTACCTACGGCTGCAAGCCCACGCCCTCGCTCAAGCTGGCCACGCACACCGCACTGTTTGAGCGCATGCGGTTGGACATGGACTTTGACGCCGGCACCGTGGTGGAGGGCACACAAACCATTGCGCAGGCTGGACAACAGCTGTTTGAACTCATGCTGGCCACCGCCTCGGGCCAGCCTACGTGCAGCGAAAACAATGGCCTGGGGGACAACGAGTTTGTGCCCTGGCAGCTCGGGGCCGTAATGTGAGCGCGCCCCATGTTGTGACAGTGGGCGAGGCCATGGCCTTGCTGGTGGCGCAAACGCCCGGGCCGTTGGCTGCGGTGGAGCACTTCAGCCGCACCAGTGCGGGTGCCGAACTCAATGTGGCCACGGGCTTGTCCCGTCTGGGCTGGCGCGTGGGCTATATCAGCCGCGTGGGGCAAGACCCGTTTGGTGACTACCTGCTGGCCACGTTGGACCGCGAAGGCATAGACCGCCGCCATGTGCAGGCGGATGCACAGCACCCCACGGGCTTCATGCTCAAGTCCTGCGAGCCCGATGGACACGACCCGCAGATTGCTTACTTCCGCAGGGGCTCGGCTGCCAGCCACTTGGGGCCGGAGGATCTCCCCGCTGAGGGACTGCAGGGGGTGCGCTGGTTGCACATCACCGGCATCAGCGTGGCCCTATCGGACAGCGTGCGCGCGCTGGTACTGACCCTGGTGCAGCAGGCGCGGGCGGCGGGTGTGTTCGTGTCGTTTGACCCCAACTTGCGTCCGCGTCTGTGGCCATCGCAAACCGCCATGGTCGCAGGGCTCAATGATTGGGCGGCTCAGGCAGACCTGGTGATGCCGGGTTTGTCGGAAGGACAGCTGCTCACCGGGCAGACGACGCCACATGACATCGCATCTTGGTATCTGGACCGGGGCGCCCAGCAGGTCGTCATCAAACTCGGCCCGCAAGGCGCGTATGTGGCCGACGCCGCTGGGCGCACCACGGTGCCCGGCTTTCAGGTGTCGCGTGTGGTGGACACCGTAGGCGCCGGTGACGGCTTTGCTGTGGGCGTGCTCAGCGCGTTGCTGGATGGCCAGAGCCTGGCCGATGCCGCCCTGCGCGGCAACGCTATTGGCGCGCGCGTGGTCCAGTTTGTAGGTGACAGCGAGGGATTGCCGAACCCGGAGCAGCTGGCTGCCGCATTGCAGGTGCCGAGGCGCTATTGTTGATATTTCACAATTCATGACGGCTTTGTTGCACAAAGTCGGCTCTCTGGGCCGGTAGCCTCGGGACATGACTGAGCCCAAGGGCGCCAAGACGCGCTACAAGACAACCAATTGGGCTGCTACAACGCCGCGCTCAAGGCCCGAGGGTCGCTTGACGCAGACATGCAGTGGTACGCCCCAGCCAGCGACCAACGCGGGCGCCAGCACATCTTCTCCGACGCGACCATCCTAGGGTCCCTTTTTTAAAGAATTCCTAATAACTCTAAAAATCCCCTAAATCGGCTTGGGCAGTATCCGCTCTCACAAATGCGTCGTTTCGACGCGTCACGAGATCGGAAGGTTCCATGTTGGATCGCACGCCAAGCCCAGGCACACCGCCACCCTTGATTTGTCCGCAGCGCAGCTTGCGTCGGCAGCCAGGGGCTGCACCTCGCTCATACCGCCAGGATCTGGGCGTTCCTGCGTCGCGATATCGCCATGGCCACGTGGCCCTGCCGGGTGCCAGCTTGTTGCGACGCGCCGGATCGCGCGGCATGACCGTTCTGCTGCTGGCCGCGCTGACGGGCTGCGCCACCCAGGAGCCGTACCAGCCGGCACGCCTGGACGCCCCCGAAGCCTGGACGATGCCGGCCGCCGAAACGGCACTGGCCACGCCAGCCGACGAAGACTGGTGGCGCGAACTCAACGATCCCGTGATCGATGCTCTGGTGGATGCTGCTCTGGCCGACAGTCCCAGCATCGCCAAGGCCATCGCGCGGGTCGACGAGGCCCGAGCCTTGCTTGGGGTGACTTCGGCGCAGCGCCTGCCCTCGCTGGACGTCAACGGCAACACCACGCGAGCCCGCAGCCTGAACACCGACAGCCCGAGCAGCGGCACTACCCTGAGCACGCAGAGCAGCATCGGACTGGGGCTTTCCTGGGAGATCGACCTCTTCGGTCGGGTCCGAAACTCGGTGGATGCCGGCATGCTACGGGTCCAGGCGCGCGATGCGGATGCCAAGGCCGCCCGGCTGGCCCTGACCTCGCAGATCAGCGACCTGGTGCTGGCTTCGCGGGCCTGCGAGCTGTCCACGGCCGTGCTGCGCGACGAGATCGACTCGCGTAAGAAGACTTTGGCGTTGACCCGCAGGCGGCTGGACACCGGCTTCGTCGCCCCCATCGAGGAAGCCCGAGCACAAAGCGGCCTGGCAGCCGCTCGCACGATGCTGGCCACGCGCGTGGAAGCCTGCGCACGCAACATCAACGCACTGGTGGCGGTTAGCGGTCAGCCTCGCCGTGTCGTGCAGGCCGTGGTCGCCATGGATACCCGGGCGGGCAGTGTGGCCGACCTGGTGACCACCATCCCGGCCCCACCGCCGGTGCAACTGGCGTTGCCGGCCACCCTGCTCATGGCCCACCCGGCGGTGGTCGTGGCCGAACGCGAAGCGGCAGCAGCTTGGTCGGACGTCGCGGTCGCACGCGCAGAGCGCCTGCCTAGGCTCGATCTGGGTGCTGCGCTGAGCGGTCAGTGGTTGCGGGCAGCCGGTCTATCCCTCAGCGAGACCGTCTGGTCCCTCGGGCCGACGCTCGGCGCACCTCTGTTGGACGGCGGTCGGGGCGCGGCCAGCGTCTCGGCGGCCCAGGCCCGCTACCGCGCCGCCGAGGCCGATCTGCGCCTGGCGGTCCGCTCGGCCGCGCAGGATGTGGAGAACGCCATGGCCGCCATCGAATCGGCCATCCAGCGCCGCCGCAGCACGCTGGACGCCGTCGCGGCCGCACAGCGCGTGCTGGACGCGACGCAGGCACGCTGGAACGTCGGCGCCGTCAGCCTGTTCGAGGTGGAGGATGCGCGCCGCCAACTCGCCGAGTCCCAGGACAGCGCCATCGCCGCTGCGCACGACAGCAACCGGGCATGGGTCGCGCTGGTACGCGCCTCAGGCCATGCCACGGCAGCCACCCAGGGAGGCTTGCTGTCATGACGACACCTACGCCATCCCCTCAAATCTCCCTTGCAGCCCCTGCAGGTCGGCGCCGGCGGATCGGACTGGTCGCCCTGGTGGGTGTCGGTGCGCTGGCGCTCGCTGCCACCGCCTGGGGGGTCATGTCGCGTGGCGCCACGCCCGCCCCGGTGCACAGCCTGGCTTCGCTGTCGGTGACGGCCGCCGTGCCGCGCGAAGCGCAATGGGCCAGGACGCTGGATGCCAGCGGCGTGATCGCACCCTGGCAAGAGGCCATCATCGGCGCACAGACCTCCGGGCTCAGCATTGTCCGGCTCGACGTTGCGGTAGGCGACGTGGTGCGCCGCGGCCAGCTTCTGGCCCGGTTCGACACGGCCACGCTGCGCGCCGAAGAGGCGCAATTGGTGGCCGCGCTCATCCAGGCGCAGGGCGTGACGGCGCAGGCCGATGCCAACCGCATTCGTGCCCTGCAGCTCAAAGGCAGCGGGGGCATCAGCGAGCAGGAAGTTCAGCGCTACGTCACCGAGGCCGTCACCGCCAAGGCCCAGGTTGCCGCCGCGCAGGCCCAGTTGGAGGCCAAACGCCTGCAACTGCGCCAAGCCGATGTGGTTGCACCCGACGATGGCGTGATCAGCGCCAGCATCGCCACGCTGGGCGCGGTCGCCAACAACGGCCAGGAACTGTTCCGGCTGGTCCGTCAGGGTCGGCTCGAATGGCGCGGCGAATTCACCGCGACCCAAATCGCCAACATTGCCATCGGCCAGGCCGTGACGCTGCAACTGCCCGAAGGCCTGCATGCGAAGGCCCGTGTGCGCCAGATCGCACCGCTGCTGGACTCGCGCTCGCGGCTGGGCCTGATCTATGCGGACATCGAACCAGGCAGCCTGGCGCGCGGCGGCATGTACGTGGATGGTCGCATCGCGCTCGCTCCCAGCCCCGCCCAGGTGGTACCGGCATCGAGCGTCGTGATACGCAACGGACGCAGCATCGTCTTCCGCCTGGAAAGCGCGGGGGAAGAATCCAAGGTGCAGGCCCAGGCGGTAAGCATCGGCCGTCGCCAAGGCACCGAGGTCGAGATCCTGGACACACTCGCCGCGGGTGAGCGCATCGTGGCCCAGGGCGCCGGACTGCTGGCCGACGGCGACACCGTGCGGATCGAGTTCGTTCCGGTTGGCGCACCTGTCTCCGTTTCGATGGAGGGCCAGCGATGAACTTCGCGACCTGGTCACTGCGCAACCCGACTCCGGCCATTCTGCTGTTCGTGCTGCTAACGCTGGCAGGCCTGTATGGCTTCCGGCAGTTGCCGATACAGGCCCTGCCGGACATGGACCTGCCCTCGGTCAACGTGACGCTGGCCCAACCCGGCGCTGCGCCGGCCCAGCTTGAAACCGAGGTCGCACGCAAGGTTGAGGACTCGCTGGCCCGCATCTCCGGCCTGCGCCACACCCGCACCACGATCACCGATGGCCAGGTGCAGATCCAGGCCGAGTTCGCGCTGGAAAAGTCGTTGTCCGATGCGCTGATCGAGACCAAGGACGCGGTCGACCGCGTGCGCTCGGACCTGCCGACCGAGTTGCTGCAGCCCGCAGTCAGCGCCCAGACGGTCAGTGGCAGTCCGATCCTGACCTACTCGATCAGTTCGCAGACCATGGACGAGGTCGCCCTGTCCTGGTTCGTGGACGACACGCTGAGCAAGGCACTGGTCAACGTGCCTGGCGTGGGCCGGGTGCAGCGCCTGGGCGGCGTACAGCGTGAGATCCGCGTGGACGTCGATCCGGTGCAGATGAATGCGCTGGGGGTTACTGCCGCGGATATATCCCGCGCGTTGCGCCGTACCCAGCAGGACTCCTCGGGCGGACGCGGCCAACTGGGCGGCGAAGAGCAATCGCTGCGCATCGTGGCCACCGTGCAGCAGGCCCATGAGTTGCGCGCCATGCCAGTCATCCTCGCCACCGGTGGCAAGGTGCGCTTGGATCAAGTCGCCACCGTGCACGACACCGCCGCCGAGCGCAGCCAAGCAGCGCTGCTGGATGGCAAGCCCGTCATCGGTTTCACCATCCAGCGCACCAAGGGCTTTGACGAGACCCGCATCGCCGCGGGGGTCACCCAGGCACTCCAGCAGCTCCAGGCTGAGCACACATCCCTGCAGGTCACGCCGATCTCGGGCAGCGTGGCCTACACGCTCGAACAGTTCGACGGCTCGATGGCCATGCTCTACGAGGGCGCGATCCTCGCCGTGCTGGTGGTCTGGCTGTTCCTGCGAGACTGGCGCGCCACGCTGGTGGCCGCCTCGGCGCTGCCGCTGTCGATCCTGCCGGCCTTCGCCGCCATGTGGTGGCTGGGCTATTCGCTCAACACCCTGACGCTGCTCGCGCTGGCGGTGATCGTCGGCATTCTGGTGGACGATGCGATCGTCGAGATCGAGAACATCGAGCGCCACCGGCGCATGGGCAAGTCGACCATGCAGGCCACGTCCGACGCGGTCAACGAGATCGCACTGGCGGTGATCGCCACCACGACCACCCTGGTGGTGGTGTTCGTGCCGACCACCCTCATGGGCGGCGTGGCAGGCCTGTTCTTCAAGCAGTTCGGCTGGACGGCGGTCATCGCCGTGCTTGCCTCGCTGATGGTGGCGCGACTGATCACGCCCATCATGGCGGCCAAGCTGCTCAAGCCCGGTACGCACGCCGCCAGCGAGCTGGATGGCCCGCTGATGCGTCGCTATCTGCAGCTGGCAAGCTGGTGCCTGCACCACCGCGGCAAGACCATGGCAGCGGCCGCCGCCTTCTTCATTGGCTCCATGGCGCTGCTGCCGTTCCTGCCCACCGGGCTGGTGCCGCCCTCTGATAGGGGCTTCACCACCATCACGCTGGAATTGGCGCCGGGCAGCGCTCTCAACGACACCTTGTCCGCCGCAGAGCGCGTGCGTGCGGCGGTGCGCGAACTGCCGGGCATTCAAAGCGTCTTCACCACGGTCGGCGCTGCTGAAAGCGGCGGCACCGTGCAGGTGGCCGAGGTCCGCAAGGGCGAGATCACCTTGGTGTTGTCCGACCGCAAGGAGCGCGACGTCCAGTCCGCGATCGAGCAGGCTGTGCGCCGTGTGCTGGAGAAGGTGCCCGGCGCGCGCTTCACCGTCGGTGGCAGCGGTTCAGGCGAACAGCTGCAAATGATCCTGGCCAGCGACAACGCCGGCGCGCTCAAGACCACCGTGGATGCCTTTACCCGGGAGCTTCGTGCGGGTGGCCTGTCCGGCGTGCGCAGCACCGCCAGCCTGGAGCGACCCGAGATCGTCGTGCGACCCGACCTGAACCGGGCGGCCGAGCACGGGGTGAGCAGCGCCACCATCGGCGAGCTGATGCGTACCGCCACCAGCGGCGACTTCGACTCCCAACTGTCCAAGCTCAACCTGGACAGCCGCCAGATCAGCATCCGCGTGCGTGTCCCCGACGCCGTGCGCCAGGACATGGCAGCACTCGCCAGCCTGCGCGTGGCCTCGCGCGACGGCCTGGTGCCCTTGTCCAGCGTGGCCACCTTCGCCGTGGAGAGCGGGCCAGCACAGATCGACCGCTACGACCGCCAACGCTACGTCACCGTGACTGCTGACTTGGGCAACCGCTCGCTGGGCGAGGCGTTGGCCATCGCCCATGGCTTGCCCTCTGTGCAGAACATGGCGCCAGGCGTCTCGCTGATGCAGTCGGGTGATGCCGAGGTAGCGGCAGAGCTGTCGTCCGGACTGACGCTCGCCATCGTGACCGGGATCCTGTGCATGTTCTGCGTGCTGGTCCTGCTGTTCAAGGACTTCTTCCAGCCGATCACCATCCTGTCAGCGATCCCGCTGTCCCTGGGCGGCGCCTTCATCGCGTTGCTGCTGATGGGCAGCCAGCTGGATGTGCCTTCGATGATCGGCCTGGTCATGCTGATGGGCATCGTCACCAAGAACTCGATCCTGCTGGTCGAGTACGCGGTGTTGGCGCGCCAGGAACGCGGCCTGACGGTGATCGATGCGCTGCTGGACGCCTGCCGCAAGCGCGCCCGCCCGATCGTGATGACCACCGTTGCCATGATCGCCGGCATGCTGCCGATCGCGCTGGGGCTGGGCGCGGACGCCAGTTTCCGCCAGCCCATGGCGATTGCCGTGATCGGCGGCCTGATCACCTCAACCCTGCTGAGCCTGGTGATCGTGCCGGCGGTGTTCAGCTACATCCACGACTTCGAGGCCTGGCTCGCGCGGCGCTTCAAGGCTTCCCCTGAGGCGGGACGAAGCCCAGCCCGCTCCACGCCTGCGGCCTAGCTGCAAAGAGCAATGAAATTCTTCCCCCCCATGCGTCTCAGAAAGGACCAAACCATGTCTCAACAAAAACTCTCCCGTCTCCCGCTGGCATCGTCCAAGCTGACCCTCATCTTCGCTGCTGCGCTCTGCGCCGCGTGGGTGCCGTCGGCCTTCGCGCAGGACAGTCAGGCCAAGGACAGCAGCGGCCAGTGGGCCCTGGGCTTCGGTGCCGTCGTACTCGACAAGCCCTACCGCGACTTCGATCGTGAGGTGCTTCCCCTTCCATTGGTCTCATACGAGAGCAAGTGGATCAGCGCCACCCTCCCGACGTTCGACGTCAAGCTGTACTCGACCGAAGCGCTCTCATTCCGACTGCGCACCCGCTGGTCGGGTGATGGCTACGAGGCCAAGGACTCTCCCGTCCTCAGCGGCATGGATGAGCGCAAGTCCAGCCTCTGGGCCGGCAGCGCGGTGACCTGGAAGACGGGTTTCGCAAACCTCAGCGGTGAAGTGCTGTCCGACGCCATGGGCAACAGCAAGGGCACCCGTGCCAAGCTGCAGATCGACCGGCGCTTCGCTGCCGGCAAGTTCGGCTTCACGCCGCGCCTCGCCGCCGAATGGGTCGACGACAAGTACGTCGACTACTACTACGGCGTGCGGCAATCCGAGGCCCAGGCTGGTCGGGCCTTCTATGAAGGCAAGGCCACCACGAACGTGCAGGTCGGCCTGCGCATGGACTACTCGCCGTCACGCCATCACTCGGTGTTCGTGGACGTCGGTGCCACGCGCTTCGGTAGCTCCGTCGAGGATAGCCCGCTGGTGGACAAGACCACCGGGACCACGCTCGCGCTCGGCTACGCCTACCGCTTCTGACGCTCCCTCAAACCCATCGCCATAGGCACTTGCTGCCTATGGCGCAGCAGATCTCGAAATGAAGACCATCCAATCCCTCATGCTGGCGGCGATCGTGCTGGGCACCAGTGCCTGCGCCAGCAACGCCGTCAAGCAGCAACCTGTGACCGAGCTGAACGCCGCGCCTTCCACCTCCGGTACACTGGTCGCATCCGCGGCCGCAGTGCCAGCGTCACCAACGACCATCGCGCCCCTGCCTGCCCAGGACATGGGCGCCGTTGATCAAGACAGCACTGTCAACCGCGCCATCGTGGGGTCCAACATATCGCCGGCCGACACCTCCGCCCAAGCATCGGTGGCCAGCGCCAACGCGCCCGAAGCGATCACGCAAGCCGAACCGGACGCCGAAGCGCTACACACCCAACCGCCTGTGCGCGATCCCTGGGAGGGGTTCAACCGCAAGATGCACGGCTTCAACAATGTGCTCGACCGCTTCGTGTTCCGCCCCGTGGCCGTGGGCTACGACACGATCGTGCCCGACCCCGTGCAATCAGGCGTGTCACGTTTCTTCAGCAACCTGCGCCTGCCTGTCACCGCCGTCAACCAGGCGCTGCAGGGTCGGCCAGGCCAGGCCGGACAGTCGCTCGGGCGATTCGTCGTCAACTCCACGGCCGGCATCGCGGGCGTGTTCGATCCGGCCGCCCACATCGGCCTGCCCAAGCGCGATGGCGAGGACTTTGGCCAGACGCTGGCGACCTGGGGATGGAACGACTCGCGCTATCTGGTGTTGCCGCTGCTCGGGCCGCGCACGGTGCGTGACACCGTCGCCATCGTCGGTGACCAACCGTTGTCGCCCATCGGCCAGATCGACAAATCGGGCATCGCCGACAAGCTGCAGATCGTGCAGATGGTCGATGGCCGCGCACAGATGCTTCCCCTGGACAAGTTCCGCAAAGACGCGCTCGACGACTACACCTTCGTACGTGATGCGTGGGCGCAACGACGCAATCGACAGATAGAACAGGATCTGAGCCGGAGCCGAGACTGATTGGGAAGCCGTGGGTACCGCGCCCTCTGATGGCCTGCTGTTGATCAGCATGCCATCGTCGAACGAGGAATACAAGTTGGTAGAGCGAATGCAGTTCTCGGTCATCTCGCAGTGTGGACGCACAACATGTGGGCATCGCAAACTGTGCAGCATTCTTCGGCGCCGGCGGGCTATGTCCTGCCGCTGCTGGCCGGCGGTCAGCCGGCGAACTGGAAGGGCGACGTGATCTTCCACTAGGACAAGATCGCAGCCTGCTCCCCCGACCTGCTGCTGACCATCGATGCCTGGGATCTGTCCTGAAACCTCCTGCAGGCCCCTTGAAATGACGTCCACGCTGCGGCGTTCTTGACCACGGCATTTCGCTCATGGACATCATCTGGGTTTCTTGCGCTTGACCATGACGGCTTGCAGTACAGCATCGAGTTGCGTGACGTCATGCTCATTTGCCCCGGTCATGACGAGCGACAACGGGACGCCACGGCCGTCCACGAAAGTGGGTCAACTCCAACTTCAATGCATGTTCACCGGCGACGATTTCGCATCGCCTGAAGACAACTTCAGTCCGCGCGCAGATTCGATGTGGGCGCCTGTCGGAAAGCAACCGTACTGAACCGCCCCGGGTTTGAACTGGGCCCGCCGCAACGGCCCATGATCCACAAGAGCCGGGGCAAAAGGTCAAGGCTAAGACACATGGTCCAGGTTATCGCGGCGGCGTCTGAGGTTGTACCAACTGTTGACCGCCGGCCGAAAACTCCATGTGCCTAGGAGCCGGCGGGCCAAGGACGAGCTCAGCCGAACAGCTTGTTGGCTGTTTGTGCCACGAGTTGTCCTTGGTGCCGGGCACCTTCCAACTCGATCGCGCTGGGTTGACGTTGACCTTGGCCTCCCGCAATGGTCGTTGCGCCATAGGGACTGCCACCAACCACTTCATCCAGTGTCATCTGGCCTTGATGGCTGTACGGCAGACCTACGATGGTCATGCCGAAGTGCAGCAAGTTGGTAATGATCGAGAAGAGCGTCACTTCCTGGCCCCCGTGCTGGGTTGCTGTAGAGGTGAACGCAGCGCCAACCTTGCCATTTAGTGCGCCGCTCGCCCACAGTCCACCTGCCTGATCCAGAAACGCTGCCATCTGGGCGGGCATGCGTCCGAACCGCGTGGGGGCGCCGACAATGATGGCGTCGTAATCGACCAACTCCGCGACAGTTGCAATCGGTGCGGCTTGTTCGAGCTTGAAGTACGCTGCTTTGGCAACTTCGAGCGGCACAGTCTCGGGAACACGCTTCACGTCAACAGACGCGCCGCCGGCGCGTGCGCCTTCAGCCATGGCTTGGGCCATGGTTTCCAGGTGACCGTAGGACGAGTAGTAGAGGACAAGGATTTTGGACATGAGATGCTCCTGAGAAGTGGTGGGTTGCGGGGAATGTCAAACGTTGTTGCTGCGAGCGTCAAGGCTCCAGTCGCCGGCACCCCAAGCGGCCAAGGTCAACAGGCCACCGACGACGGCAATGTTCTTGAAAAAGAGCAGTTGCTGAACCATCTGCTGCTCTGCGGGGACGCCCCAATATGCATGGAAGAAGAACGAAGCGACCAAGGTGAACCCAGCAAGGGCGAGTGCCGCAATGCGGGTTTTGGCGCCAGCGATCAGCGCGAGGCCAGCGCCGATTTCAACCATCACGGCCAGTGCTGCGGCAATCGATGGCATAGGCAGCCCAACGGAACTGATGTAGCCGACAGTTCCCTGGAATCCGGTGAGCTTGCTAAGGCCAGCAGGAATGAAGAGGGCAGCCAACAGCAGGCGCCCAGCCAAGGCTGCTGCGTTTTGGGTAGACGAAATGGTTGAAGTGGACACGGGCGTCTCCGGGTTGTTTGTGAGTTGGGACTTCATGCTATGGCCGGTGCACACCACTGATGTTGGATACTTCTGAATCGTTTGTTCGAATTATTCGAAACCCTTCCCTCTCCAATGGACCTGTGATGCGCCGCTTGACACTTGATGGACTCGAATTGCTCGATGCGATCGCCCGTTCGGGCTCATTTTCAGGCGCAGGTGTGCTCTTGAACAAAGTGACCTCGACGGTGTCCTATGCCGTGGCCAAACTTGAGAGCGACCTCAAGGTGGGTCTTTTCAATCGTCATGGTCCCCGCGTTGAACTTACGCCAGCAGGCAAGGAACTCTTGGAAGCGGGGCGCGTGCTGCTACTGGCGGCAGACGACTTGGAGTGCCGAGTCAAACGCATTGCCGACGGGTGGGAGAGTGAAATCCGTATTTCGTCGGACACCTTGATTCCGCCCATCATGTTCAGCTCATTGCTGGAGCGCTTTTGCACCGAGGCGCATGGCACGCGGGTGAAGTTGATGGGCGAAGCCATGACCGGCGTATGGGAGTCGCTGCAAGATGGGCGAGCGGACATCATCTTGGCCGTTGGCCAGGGCCCGTCGGGAGGCGGGTTCCGCACGAAGAACGTGGCCGACCTTCAGTTTGCTTTCTGTGTGTCGCCGCAACATCCTCTCGCAGAGTGGGGAGGCATTGTCCCTAGCGAAGAGGTACGCAAGCATCGAATGATCGTCGCATCCGACTCGGCTCGGCACCTACCTGCCCGAACGGTCGGGCTGCTGAGGGGGCAGCAGATCATCGCCGTACCAGACATGCGTACCAAGTATGCCCTGCAGGTGGCAGGCCTGGGGGTGGGCTTCTTGCCCCACCTGTTTGTCAAGTCTGCCTTGCAGCGCGGACTGCTCGTGGAGAAGCAGGTTGAAGAGCCAAAGCCGGACGACCAGGTGCTTTTGGCTTGGCGTACTGGTGACCCAGGTCGAGCGTTGAAGTGGTGGCGCGATGCGCTGGGTGACGCCGATGTCGTGCCCAACTTTTTGAATCGTGCGTCGCAGGCATGGGTCGCTGAGTACTGAAAGTCCAGGTGATCGCACCAAGCAGTTGCGGCCTCGGTGTTCCGCAGAAGAGGCGTTGCTAGCCGGCTGTTGCCAAAATTAACTTTCGAAAAAATCGAACACTCAGTCAAAAACGTTTCGACATAAAAGGTCATCACTCCGCCAAGAATCACTCCTGTGAAGGGATTTCAGAGGTGAATTCCCGCACAACACTGGGAATTTCCCCTCGTTCGAAAACTTCGTATATAGGAGTGACAAATGATCTCGATGATTCGCAAATTCGCCACCGCCGCTCTGGCCGTTGGCATCCTCTCGACAGTGCACGCCGAGCAGGCGCCCGGCGATGCAAAGAAACTGCTCTCGCCGCAGAACTCGGCGGTGATCATGATTGATCACCAGTCGCAGATGGGCTTTGCGGTGCAGAGCATCGACCGCACGCTGCTGACCAACAACTCGGTGGCGCTGGCCAAGACCGCCAAGGCCTTCAACGTGCCCACCATCCTGACCACGGTGGCGGAGAAGAGCTTCTCGGGCCCGCTGTTCGCTGGCGTGAAGGCTGTGTTCCCGGACGCGAAGGTCATCGACCGTACGACGATGAACTCGTGGGAAGACAAGAACTTCCGCGAGGCAGTGAAGAAGACCGGCAAGAAGAAGCTGGTCATGGCCGCGCTGTGGACCGAGGTCTGCCTGACGATGCCCGTACTCGCGGCGCTGGAAGAGGGCTACGAGGTCTACATCGTCACCGATGCCTCCGGCGGCGTCACCAAGGAAGCCCACGACATGGCGGTCACCCGCATGGTGCAGGCCGGCGCGGTGCCGATCACCTGGATGCAACTGCTGCTCGAGTACCAGCGTGACTGGGCCCGCCAGAGCACCTACGACGCCACGGTGAAGATTGCGCTCGAGCACGGCGGTGCCTACGGCGTGGGTCTGGAGTACGCCAAGGCGATGCTGGGTGCCGATGCTGGCGAAGGCAAGTCGAGCAAGAAGTAAGCACCAGAGATTGGAATCGGCTCTCCCGGGCTTGCGTCCGAGGGGGGCCGATTCCCTTCTGAATGCCACTGCGCAACGGTGCGCCACCCTGTGATGGTGGGAGCGACTCACGCATCACGGAACAACGCCATCCTGAAAGGAACCACAACCATGATGACACTCAGACGATCAGAAGACAGAGGCCACGCCAACCACGGTTGGCTGAGGTCTGCCCACAGTTTCTCGTTTGCTGAATACTTTGACCCCGCCCACATGGGTTGGGGTAACCTGCTCGTGATCAACGAAGACCGCGTAGCGCCGGGTGGCGGCTTCGGTGCTCATGGTCACCGCGACATGGAGATCATCAGCTATGTGCTGGAGGGCGAGCTGGCTCACCGGGACAACATGGGCAACGTGAAAGGCATCCCTCCAGGGGATGTACAGCGCATGTCCGCAGGAACTGGGGTTGTGCACAGCGAGTTCAATCATGCCCCTGATCGAACGACGCACTTTCTGCAAATCTGGATCCAGCCCAATCGGCAAGGCGTATCGCCAAGCTACGAGCAGAAGACCATTCCCATCGAATCCAAGCGCGGACGGCTGGCTTTGCTTGCATCTCCTTTGGGCGGCACCCATGCGGTGACAATTCATGCCGATGCCGGCCTGTATGCCGGACTGTTCGACGGCACCGAGCAGGCCAAGCTTGAACTGAATCCAGACCGGAAAGCCTATGTTCATCTGGTGCGTGGCGAACTTTCCGTGAACGGCCAGAAGCTCCGGGCCGGTGACGCGCTAAAGATCGAAGGCGAGCCCCACCTGTCTTTGAGCGATGGGCGCAACGCTGAGGTTCTGATCTTTGATCTGGCACCTTGACCAATTCTGAATACTGCTTGGAGAACGGCCAATGACCCACGTTCATGCCCCCGACCCCTCAGAACTGCAGCGAATCATTGACGAATCGCCGAGTCCGATCTTTGTCCAGTTCTCGGCATCCTGGTGCGGACCATGCAGAGCCATGGCCCCGCACCTAGAGGCGTTTGCTCAAAGCAGAGCGAACCAACTTCCCGTGATCAAGATGGACATCAACGATCACCCCGAGGTCGCCGCCCGATTCATGGTTCGAGCGGTTCCAACCAGCATGGTGCTCGACAACGGGCGCGTACTTGGCGTGCACAGCGGCGCTCTTTCTGCGGCCCAACTGGCTCGATTCGTTGATGGGTCGGTGGCAGTCCAACGGAGTTGACCATGCGGGAAGACCTGCCTTCGGGCAATACCTGGACGCAACAGATAGCCTCTGATGGAACGTTTGCACGACGCCCCACCCATTTTCATGGTGCCATTGGCGATGGCCCCGATGCTGCGCATCCGGCCGAGGCCGGGCGCTATCACTTGTACGTGTCGTTGGCCTGTCCCTGGGCACATCGAACATTGATCGTGCGCGCGCTCAAGGGCTTGGAGCATGTGATCAGTGTCGACGTGGTGCACCCTTACCTCTCCGAGATTGGTTGGTCGTTTGGAACCGATTTTCGCGGGGCTACCGGCGACACGGTCGCGTCCAGAAAGCTTCTGCGGGAGGTTTACCTTGCCGCGAACCCAGAGTTCAAGGGCGTCGTGACAGTGCCTGTGCTCTGGGACAAGCATCTGGGAACGATCGTGAACAACGAGTCGTCCGAGATCATTCGCATGCTCAACGGCAGCTTTCAGGCCTGGGCTCGCCACCGTGAAGTGGATCTCTATCCACTTCACTTGCAAAACGCCATTGAAGAAACGAATGCCTGGGTCTATGCAGACATCAATAACGGCGTGTACCGCAGCGGATTCGCACGCAGTCAAGAGGCACATGATGCCGCTGCAGACCAGCTCTTTGCGGCATTGGATCGTGTCGAGGACATTCTGACCCGCAAGGACTTCCTTTGCGGTGATGTGCTGACCGAGGCTGACGTTCGGTTGTTCGTCACGTTGATCCGCTTCGATGCCGTGTACCACACGCATTTCAAGTGCAACCGCAAGACGGTGCTCCAGTCGCCTGCACTGATGCGCTACATGGCCAACATCCATCACCAGCCAGGCGTTGCCGCCACGCTGGACTTGGAGCATGTTCGCCATCACTACTACGGTTCGCACAAGCACATCAATCCTTCCGGATTGATTCCCAAGGGACCCGATGTCCTGGCCGCTCTTGCCGGCGCACAGGCTCGCCAGGTGTCGCTGTGAAAGAGAAACGACCATGACCATAGAAGCTCGACTGCACCGCTCACAAGGCGCCCTGACCACCCTGAGCAACGGCAAACACGTTTGGAACGCTGACGTTGCCAAGACGCTGGGCTCGGACGACCTGGCACCCAACCCACATGATTTGCTCAACTCCGCTCTGGCGGCCTGCACGGCCCTGACACTGGAGTTGTACCTGCGGCGTCAGCGCTGGCCAGTCACATCACTGCAAGTCAAGATTGAACACGCCGAAACCCGCGGAGATGATGGGAAGGTCAACTACCAACTGCAGCGAGAAATCACCGTGACCGGTGACCTCACGGAGGAGCAGCGCGCGCGCCTGCTTGAGATTGCGGAAAAATGCCCGATCCACAAGGTGCTCGAAGGCGCAGTGTCAATCAACACCCAACTGAGCTGAAGCAGGAGAACTCTATGAGCAAGCTGCTTCGCCTTCGCGGTCGAATGACAGACCTCGCACCGGGTCTTCGTGTCCGCCGCGTACTGCCTGCACATGAGCGCCGGGCAGTCGGACCTTTCGTGTTCTTTGATGAATTCGGCCCCGCGACGCTGGCACCAGATGTCGATAGTGACGTTGGCGGCCACCCTCACATTGGGCTTGCCACAGTCACCTATCTCTTCCAGGGCCGACAGGTACACCGGGACAGTATCGGCAGCGTGCAGGTCATTGAGCCGGGCGCCGTGAACTGGATGACTGCCGGGCGCGGCATCGTGCACAGCGAACGGGTCCACGATGCTGATCGAGGACAGCAACGCTCCACACACGGACTTCAACTTTGGGTGGCGCTGCCGCCTGCACTGGAGCAGTGCGAGCCTTCTTTCCAGCACGTGCCTGCTGCGGACGTACCAGTGGTTGAAGTGGCGTCGGGCGTGCATGCTCGAATCCTGGTCGGAAGTGCCTGGAACCAGACGAGCCCTGTTCGCACCGCCTCAGCGACGCTGTACCTCGACGTCAAGGTGGATGCCAACGCCAGTTTCACCTTGCCGCCGCTAGCACCTGAATTGGCGGTCTACAGCGTAGCCCACGACTATTCACTGGATGGTGAGGCAGTAGCGGCAACGGAAATGGTGGTCCTTGAGACCGGCAAAAGCACCGAGATCCTGGCCGGGTCCGACGGAGCGCGTCTGGTCGTCATTGGCGGCATGCCTCTGGAACAGCCCGTTCGCATGTGGTGGAACTTTGTTTCAACACGGCACGAGCAGATCGCCCGTGCGGCGGACGACTGGGCGCAGCGGAGATTCGCCCCCATCCCGGGCGAGAGCGACCGTGTAGAGGCACCGCCCTGGCGTGACGGGTCTGCGGCACCGAAGTCCTGAGCCGCATCTGACCGTTGCGCCGCAGCCAGATGCATTCCATTGCACATAAACCAATTGAAAGAAAGATCGTGAAGCTATTTCCCGTGAGCTTGGTGCTCGCCGTGCTCGCTGCGCCGGCAAGTGCTCAGGTGATGGATCGTGCACCGCCGCAGTCTGTGCAGTTGTGCGTTAACTGCCATAACCAAACCCTGGAACAACAGGCGATGCTGGACGCACAGTTGATCCCACTGCTGGGTGCGCAACAGCCGAAATACCTGGAGAACGCCATCTTGGCTTACGCACGCAGACAGCGTGACCACTTTTTCATGCGTGGCGTGGCGGCCGGACTCAATGCCGAAGAACTAGCTGAAGTGGTCCACTACTTTGCATCTGCGCCCCGAGCCCCCGAACGTCCCAGTGCTCAAGTATTCATGCCCGCTTCGGCCGCGCAATGTGTTGCTTGCCATGGAGACTCGACCATACCGCCAGCTACTGAGGACATCCCACGTTTGGCCGGACAGCATCAGCCGTACCTTAAAGGAGCGTTCCTCGGCTACGTGCAGGGGACTCGTCGGCATCCCGTGATGCAGGCGGTAGCGACCGACGCAAAAGGAGCACCGAAGCTGCAGATGGACGAGTTGGACGCAGTCGTTCGGTGGTTTTCTGGTTTGTCTAGAGGTGTCTCAAGCAGGTAGCTTTCCGCCTCATTCTTTGAGTCCAAATCTCCTCAGTGAAGTGGGGCATTTTTGTCTCTGCACGTCCTGTCACGGTTTGTGCCGTCCAAGGATTTTCGTTGGTACCGCACGTGGTGTGTGACACACGGGCGAGTTGCCAACCTATTTTCCGACGAGGCGCGAACGGTGTTTGAATCCTCGTCAGCGGCCTGGTCAACCGCATTTAGATCGTGCGTTCAGACCCGCTCGACGATCAGCGCAATGCCCTGCCCGACTCCGATGCACATGGTGCACAGCGCGTAGCGCCCGCCCGTGGCGTGCAGCCGGTTCACCGCCGTGGTGGCCAGGCGCGCGCCGCTGGCACCCAGCGGGTGGCCCAGGGCGATGGCGCCGCCCCAGGCGTTCACGCGCTCATCGTCGTCCTGCAGGCCCAGGGTGCGCAGAACGGCCAGGCCTTGCGCAGCAAAAGCTTCGTTGAGTTCGATCACATCGAGCTGCTCCAGCGCGAGGCCGGTGAGCGCCAACACCTTCTGCGTCGCCGGCGCCGGACCGATGCCCATGATGCGCGGGGCCACGCCGGCCGTGGCCATGCCCACGATGCGGGCCTTGGGCGTCAGGCCGTTTTTGGCGGCCGTGGCCTCGTCGGCCAGCAGCAGGGCGCAGGCGCCGTCGTTCACGCCGCTGGCGTTGCCGGCCGTCACGGTGCCGTCGGGTCGCACCACGCCCTTGAGCTTGGCGAGTGTTTCGAGGCTGGTCTCGCGGGGGTGTTCGTCGGTGTCCACGACGATGGCGTCGCCCTTTTTCTGCGGGATGCTGACCGGGCAGATCTCGCGCGCGAGGTGACCAGCCTTGATCGCGGCCACGGCCTTCATCTGGCTGGCCAAGGCCATGCGGTCCTGCGCTGCGCGTTCGATCCCGTAGTCGGTGGCCACGTTTTCGGCCGTTTCGGGCATGGAGTCCACACCGTACTGGGCTTTCATCAGCTTGTTGACGAAGCGCCAGCCGATGGTGGTGTCGTAGACGGCGTTGTTGCGGCTGAAGGCGCTTTCCGCCTTGGGCATGACGAAGGGGGCGCGGCTCATGCTCTCCACGCCGCCGGCGATCATGAGGCCGGCTTCGCCGCTCTTGATGGCGCGTGCGGCCGAGCCCACGGCATCGAGACCAGAACCACACAGGCGGTTGATGGTGGCACCGGGCACCTCCAGCGGCAGGCCCGCGAGCAGGCTGCTCATGTGAGCCACGTTGCGGTTGTCTTCGCCGGCCTGGTTGGCGCAGCCGAACAGCACGTCCACCACAGATGCCCAGTCCACGTTGGGATTGCGTGCCATCAAGGCTCGCAATGGAATGGCCCCCAAGTCGTCCGCTCGCACAGAAGACAGCGCACCACCGTAGCGCCCGAAAGGGGTTCGGATGGCATCGCACACAAATGCTTCACGCATGCTGCACCTCCGCTGTAACGGTGGTAGCCAGGGCCACGTGCAGACCAAGCATCTGTTCCAGAGCCTCATGACTCAGCCCGTCCACCTTGTCCACCAACACCAGCCCCTGGGAAGTGCACTCTAAAGTGCAAAGGTCGGTGTAGATGCGCTTCACGCAGGCAATGCCGGTGAGCGGGTAGGTACATTGGTCAACCACCTTGCTCTGGCCGCTCTTGGTCAGCAGGTCCATCATCACCCAGGTTTGCTTGGCGCCAATGGCCAGATCCATCGCGCCGCCTACAGCGGGAATGGAACCCTGCTCGCCGGTGTGCCAGTTCGCCAGATCACCCTTCTCCGAGACCTGAAAGGCACCCAGAACGCAGATGTCCAGGTGGCCGCCTCGCATCATTGCAAAGCTGTCTGCATGATGAAAAAAGCACCCGCCTGCCAGCAGCGTCACGGGCTGCTTTCCCGCGTTGATGAGATCGAAATCCTCATCTCCAGACACTGGCGCAGGACCCATGCCCAGTATGCCGTTCTCGCTGTGCAGGACAACCTCCCGGCCCTCGGGTATGTGATTGGCCACCAGTGTCGGCATGCCGATGCCCAGGTTGACCGTCGCACCGTCGTGGATATCCAGCGCCACGCGCCGGGCCAAATGCTCCTTGGTGAGTCTAGTGAAGTTGCTCATGATCTTCTGCTTCCTTGTTTAGGCCACGACCTTGAATCCACCGGCCTGGGTCGCCACCCGCTCGATCTGGACGACATGCGTGACGTGAATGCCTGGAGTGACAACGGCTTCTGGGTCGAGCGCACCAAGCGGGACGATTTCGTGCACGCTGGCAACGGTGCGCGCTGCTGCGGTGGCCATGACCGGGCCAAAATTTCGGGCGGCCTTGCGGTAGGTCAGATTGCCCCAGCGGTCTCCGCGCTCGGCTTTGATGAGTGCCAGGTCCCCACGAATGGGGTACTCCAGCACATAGGGCCGCCCTTCAATGACGCGCGTTTCCTTGGGACTGCCATCCGCGTTCAAAGCCAGTTGTGTGCCAAACCCTGTGGGCGTGAAGAAGGCGCCAACGCCCGCCCCGGCCGCGCGCAAGCGCTCGGCCAGGTTGCCTTGAGGCACCAGCTCCAGTTCAATTTTCCCGCCTCGGTACAGCGCATCAAAAACATGGGAGTCGGCTTGCCGCGGGAAGCTGCAGATGATCTTGCGCACACGCCCGCTCTTGAGCAATGCCGCAAGGCCCGTGTCACCGTTACCCGCGTTGTTGTTGACGACCGTGAGGTCTCGCGCGCCCTGATCGATGAGGCCTTCGATGAGTTCATTGGGTATGCCAGCAGTACCGAAGCCGCCAATCAGAACGGTGGCTCCGTCGGGAACGCCAGCGAGGGCTTCTGCAATGGATGGGGTAATTTTGTTGATCACGTTGTTTCTCTAGAGAATGATCCAGCGGGGAACATGCGCTTAGACAATGAAGCAGCCTGCGGTTGGTAAAAATGAACCCAGAGGCAAGCCCGAAGATTCACACCACCGGATTCAAGACAAAGTCAAAAGCAAGGTCCGTCAAGCCATCCGACTGGCGAACCCAATCTGCGATGAGCGACTGGCGCACGCCAAATACGGGGTCGGCTTCCAGGTACTTGTCTCCCCGTCGAAACACATGCGTGATGAGTGTTTGGTAGCCCGGCGCCTGGATCATGAAATGCAAGTGGGCCGGGCGCCAAGCCGAGCGACGTGTCGCCTCCAGCATGTGCCCCACAGGCCCATCAGTGGGAATGGGGTAGGCCTCTGCGACGATGGACTTGAAGTCGTAGCTTCCATCGGTGCGTGAGTGCAAAACGCCTCGGGCCTGTGCATGGTCCAGGCCTTCCTTCTGCACGTCGTAGTGACCCTCGTCATCGGCCTGCCAGACATCGATCGTTGCGTTGGCAATCGCTTCACCGCTCTTCCCGCGGATGAAGCCGTGCACGTGGCAAGGCTGGCCACTGGCACCGTTGGCGATGTCCGCGCCGTTTTCATACTGCGGCGCGTTCGGCACGTGGAAGGGACCGAACACCGTGGATTCGGTACATCCTTGCGGCTTGTCGTTCTGCATCGAGACCGTCAACATCGACAGTCCGAGTACATCGCTCAGCAGAATGAATTCCTGGCGAGTGCTTGTGCACTTCTGTCCGGTCGCGGTCAGGAACTCGATGCCCTGGAACCACTCTTCTTCCGTCAGGTGCACGTCTCGTGCGAAGGCATGCAGATGCGTCACAAGCGAACTCAGTATTTCTTTGAGTCTGGGGTTCGGCGTATGGGCCAAGCGCTCAATCACCGCTTGAGTGAGGGAGTCTTGGTTCAGATGGTTCATTGCGATCTCCAGAGAAGAAATGAGGTCAGGGAAGTGAATACGCGAAGCAGAGTGCCTTGCGATTCCTCAAGGCTGCCCGGGTAACTCGAAATCAACCTGACACCGAGCAACACGCATGGGACCTACCAGCTGCTTGATGGCCAGGTGCGACGGATGGGCCTGATAGGCTTCCAGGTGTGTGCGGGAGGCAAACGCCATGTACAGCGCCACATCCCAGGCGTCGGGTGCATCGATGACGTTGGATCCGACATGCATGTGCAGAAGCCCTGGCACTTCGGGTCGAGCCGCTTCAAACGCCTGCACCATCAACTGGGCCTGTTGTTTGCGCGCTTCTGCAGTAGCACCGTTGAGGCGCCAAGTCACGATGTGAGCGATGCCTGGGACGTTGTGGCTCATGGATGTGCCCCCCCAAGGAGCAGAGAGGTACGAACGTTGAGGTCGGACAACATGGACGCAAACATGGCGTCAGACTTTCAGCAAGTGGCGTGAGGTGGGGAACAGGGTCCAGCCCCAACGCTGCTGGGCAAAGCCCCACAGACCCTGCTTGAAAAAGATCGTGACGACGATCGCGAGCAGGCCAAGGCCCATCAGGTACCAGGTGCCATAGTCGCTGAAGGCCTTGTTGAGCGCCCAGAAAATCAGAGCGCCGACGAGGGGGCCTTCAATCCGTCCAATGCCACCGATCACCACCATGAAGATGGCAAAAGCTGTCCAGTTGACGCTGAAGGCTGCGTCGGGGCTGATGCGCAGATTGCCCACGAAATAGAGAGCGCCCGCCAAACCGGCACCAAATGCCGCTACGGCATAGACCGCGAGCTTCATTCGATCGACCGCGATGCCCTGCGATCTGGCCGCGACCTCGTTGTCCCGAATGGCCAGCAAGGCCAGCCCCTGCTTGCTGCGTAAAAAGAGGTAAACGAGGCTGATGGCGGCCACCACACAAGCCAGCGCCATCCAGTAGGTGACCGACTCGCGGGTCGCTTTGTCGATGCCCCGCAGAGCAGTCAACGTGGTGCCCGATCCACCGCCCACAGCCGACATATTCGCAAATGTGAGCCGAAACACCTCAGCGATTACCCAGGTGCCGATGGCGAAGTAGCCGCCTTGTAGCCGGAAGGCGACCCAGGCCACCGGGACAGAAATCAGCCCGGCGACCAGACCACCCAGTCCGATGGCCACGAAGGGATTGACGCCCAGGTGGTTTCCCAAAATCAGCATCACATAGCCACCCAGGCCGAAGAAGGCCTGTTGGCCGATGGAGACCATCCCGCCATAGCCGGCCAGCAAGTTCCACATCATGGCAAAGATGAAGTAGCACGCGATCTCGACAAACTCGCGCATCCAGCTGGACTCGCCCCACCAAGGCAGGCTCGCGGCCAGGACGACGATGGCCAGCGCTGCAATCAGCAAGACCTGGCTGCCTCGGGTGCCGCGAACGATTGTGTAAGACATGTTCATGTGAGGGACCTCATCAACCACGGGTTTTGGGGAACAGACCCTGCGGACGCACGACCAGCACCACCAGGAACATCACATGCCCCCCCCAGATGCCCCAACCGGGGTCCAGACGGAAACCCACTTGCTGGGTAATGCCCAGCAACATGGCGCCGGCCAGCGTCCCCCAGAAGCTGCCCATGCCGCCGATGATCACGGCCTCAAAGGCAAAGAGCAGCAACAAGGGACCATCGGATGGCGAGAAAGTCGTTCTCATGCCTTGCAGGGCACCCGCCACCGCGACGAGGACAAACGCGAGGGCCGTGGCCAGGGCATACACCTTGCGTGCGTTGAGCCCCATGAGTTCGGAGATCTCGCGGTCGTCGGAGACGGCCCGGAACGAACGGCCAATGGCCGTATGGCTGAAGAGCCACTGCAGTCCTGCGGTCGCGAGGATCGACAAGGCGAATATGAGCAATGGCAAGGCACCCAGCGAAACGTCGTAGGTCACTGCCCAGCTCAGGGTGTTGAAGCCATCGGTTTCGATCGAACGGGGGTCCGCCGAAAACAATTCGAGCAACAGGTTCTGCAAGACGATGGACAGACCAAAGGTCACCACCAACGATGGCAAGGGGTCCTTGCCCAGAGTCCCGTTGAGGACATAGCGTTGCAGGACGTAGCCGCAGACCCAGGCCATGGGCAGCACAGCGATGAGGGCGAACCAGGGAGAAAGTCCCAGGGTCACCAGCGCAAACGTCGAGAACGACCCCAGCATGATGAAGTCACCATGGGCGGTATTGGTCAGTCGCATCACGCCAAACATGAGCGAAAGACCGAGGGCGAACAAGCCGTAGAGGCCCCCAAGCAAAAGGCCTTGCAGAAGCATTTCCACGGTCAGACTCCAAAATAGGCTTGAGAGATCTGCTCGCGCGTCAGGTCGCTGGACTCGCCCTGCAGCGAGACCTTGCCTTCCTGAAAGCAGTACAGACGCTGCGACGCGTTGCGAGCCATCGTCACGTCCTGCTCAACGATCACCACCGTCATGCCCTCCGCCGTGATGGCGGGCATGGCGTTGTAAATCTCACGGATCACGATGGGCGCCAGGCCCAGAGAAAGTTCATCGCACAGAAGCACTTCCGGGTTGCTCATGAGTGCCCGACCGATGGCCACCATCTGCTGCTGTCCGCCGGACAACGACGTTCCGGGCAGGTGGCGCTTTTCCTGGAGGATGGGAAACAGCTTGAACAAGCGATCCAGGCTCCACGGTCCTTTGCGTCGTGCGTTGGCGCCCATCAGCAAGTTTTCCTCGACCGAGAGTGAGGGGAACAGGCGGCGCCCCTCGGGCACCATGGCCAGGCCCTGGCTGACTATGTGTCCCGGAGGCAAACCGCCGATGGCTTTTCCCTTCCACATCACAGACGATGCGGGTGTCTTGACCAAGCCGGTCAGGCACTTGAGAAAGGTGGACTTGCCGGCACCGTTGGCACCAATGATGGCGACCAGCTCTCCCACGTTCAGCTCGAAATCGATGCCAAACAGCGCCTGTGCATCACCATAAAAAGCCTTCAGCGCGGAAGTTTGAAGAATTGCGCTCATGTCAGGCCTCCAACCCCATGTACACACGCTGGACGTCGGGGTTGCTCATCACATCGTTCGGTTTGCCCTCGGCCAGCTGCTGACCGAAGTTGATGACAAAGAGCCTGTCGGCCACCGACAGCAGTGCATGCACGACGTGTTCGATCCAGATCATGGTCACGCCACTCGCCTTGATGCGCTTGAGTTCTTCGACGAGCTCGTGGGATTCGTGCTCGGTGAGGCCGCCAGCGATCTCGTCCAGCAGCAGGAGCTCTGGCCCGGTCGCAAGGGCCCTCGCCAACTCAAGGCGCTTTCGATTGAGCAGGGTCAGCGACCCCGCCGCCTTGTTGGCGTGCTGCATCAGGCCGGTCTGGTCAAGGATGCGAACAGCGGTATCCCACGCCATGCGCTCACTCTGACCGCCTCCGAAACTGGCGGCCGTCACCAGGTTTTCGAACACGCTCATGTTTCCGAACGGTTGTGGCACCTGATAGCTCCGGCCGATTCCCCGCCGGCACCGCAAGTGGGGCGGCAATGCTGTCACATCCTCACCTGCGTACTCCACCCGTCCGGCGTTCACGCTCACATCACCCGAAATCAGGTTGAAAAGCGTGGTCTTTCCGGCGCCGTTGGGGCCCAGGATTCCAAGGGTTTCGCCCTTGGTCACAGACAACGTGATGTTGTCTGTGACCTTGATTGCCCCATAGGACTTGCTGACGGCGTGGAGAGCGAGCAGTGGCATGACGGCGTTACCTCTGGGCTCAGTTCAGCTTGAGAGCGCCACCCACCGGGATCGCTTTTGCGGCATCGTTGTTGACGATGGTCAGCTCGTACTTGAACTTCTTTCCCTTGCTCCACTGGCCCAGCACCAGAGGCGTCTTGCTCACGTTCTTGAACGGGCCTTTCCCGCCCCACGCGACATCGCCCACCACGGTCTTGATCTTGGTCGCGGCCACCGCGTCACGCACGTCGCCAGCTTTGAGCGACTTGCTGCGCTTGAGGGCGTCGGATGCGACTTCGAAAAGCGCATGGGCAAAACCGATGGGTTGGGTCCACTGCTTCTTTGTGCCAGCTTCGTACGCCTCGGCCAGTGCCTTGGCACTTTGGCTGGTCAGACTGGAGGTGAAGGGGTGGGAAGGGCTCCACCACACCTCGGTTGACAGGCCTTCACCCAGGTCTCCGAGCGCTTCGATGGCGCCAGGAAACAGCAGCGCCTTGCCCAGCGTGACGACCTTGGGTTTGAACCCTTGCTGCTTGGCCTGGGTCAGGAAGGTCTTGGCATCGGGGGGAATCACGACGCCAGTCACGATCTCGACGCCAGCACGCTTGAACGCGGCAATCTGTGCGCTGAAATCCTGAGTGCCGTTCTGAAAACGACCGGTATCGGTCAGGCTGAAGCCCATTTGCTGCAGGGGCTTGGGGAATCCCAACTCCTTGTCGCCCCACGCGTTGCCATCACCATCGTTCGGGAACAGACCACCCACCTTTTTGTTGGTCGACACGGACTTCCAGCCATTGGTGTAATTGGCGATCACATCTTCAAGACCCCAGAAGATGTGATAGGTCCAGTCAAAGCCTTTTGCCGGGTCGCCCTGACGTCCAAAAAACCATGGCTGCCATGGCACAACACTCGAAATGCAAGGGATTTCGTTGAGCTCGGCGGCATCGCTGACGGGGTTCGCGGTCTCGGGTGTTCCGGCCGTGAGGATCAAGGCCACCTTGTCTTTGAGGATCAGGTCGTTCGCGACCTCCCCCGCCCGGTTGGGATTGGACTGGCTGTCCTTGAGAACAATCTCAACGGCATGTTTTTTTCCGCCGATGACGATGCCGTCCTTGAAGGCAGCCTTCATCTGCTCGATGACCCATTTGTCGGCTTCACCAAAGGGCGCGAGCGGACCCGTCTGCGGCGACACATAGCCGATCTTGACGGTGTCTGCGGCCCATGCCCATGGGGCGGCACCGATGGTTGCGGCTGCGACCAGGCTGTGGGTGAATGTTCTGCGTGCGATTTTCATGGTGTTGTCTCCTGGAGTTGTTGGTGGGAATGCACACGGCTAGCCAACGGGTCTCACGCCTTCGTAAGCGTTTTGCAGCAACTGCCGCAGCGGACCTCGTTCAAGCGGACGGGGATTGGGATACTGGTTCTGCATGGCGATGTCACAGGCCTTGTCCAGGTCCTCCTCGCGCATGCCGATATCACGGAGTGCGACCGGGGCGCCGTTGTAAAGCGCCAGGTTGTAGACCGCTTGCGGGCCGGACTGCGCATCCAAAGCTCGCGCGATGCGCTCCATCGCCTTGGGCGCAGCCGCAGCGTTGTAGGCCAGCGCATGGGGCAACACGATGGTGTGCGTTTCGGCATGGGGCAGATTGAAGCTGCCACCCAAGGTGTGGCAGAGCTTGTGGTGCAGCGCCATGCCCACATGCCCCAGCACCGACCCGCACAGCCAGGCGCCATAGAGCGCGTCACTTCGGGCCTCGGCATCGGCCGGCTTTTGCTTCAGTAGTGGCAGCGCCCGTCCGATCGCAGCGATGCCCTCTTCCGCCAGAAAGCTCATGATGGGATTTCCATCGTGTGCGTACAGTCCTTCCGCTGCATGTGCGATCGCATTGATGCCGCTGCTCACACTCATGCCAATGGGCAAGCCAAGGGTCAGCTCAGGGTCATAGATGACGGTTTTTGGCAAGACACGAGCATCTTTGCCGGTCTTCTTGAGCCCCGATTCGGTGATGCCATAGATCGGCGTCATTTCCGAACCTGCATAGGTCGTCGGGATGGCCAGGATCGGCAATCCCGACTCCAGCGCGATGGCCTTGCCCAAGCCGGTCGTTGATCCACCGCCAACGGCGACGGCACAATCCGCACCCAGCCGTTGAGCGACATCCCGAGCTTCACGGGCGGTCTCTATCGGCACGTGCATCACCGCGCGGTCGAACAGTCCCGCCGAGCGGTCACCCAGCAAGTCCGAGACCTGTTGAGCCAGTGTCACCTGTTCCGGCGTGCAGAGTACGAGCGCTCGGGTAGCACCCAGGGCCTCCACTTCCTGTCGGACTTGCTGCAGGCTGCCGCAGCCAAAGATCACCCGGGACGGCAGAGCGCTGTAGATGAAGGAATGCATGGTCGTCGCGCCAATCTGGTTCAACGGGGGTAGTGCGGCGCCAGCTGGGCGTCCACATTGACCCAGACGCTCTTGACCTGGGTGTACTCGCGCATGGCATCAAAGCCCATCTCACGCCCGTAGCCAGAGGCTCCAACGCCACCGAACGGCGAACCCGGGTTGACGCGCTTGTAGCAGTTGATCCAGACCATGCCGCTCTTCATCTCGCGGGCAAACTTGTGGGCTCGTTGCAGGTTGTTGGTCCACAGGCCGCCGCCCAATCCGTATTCGGTTCCGTTCGCGATTTGCAGCGCTTCCTCGTCGTTCTTGAACGTGATCACCGTGACAAAGGGGCCAAACACCTCCTCCTGAGCGACGCGATCTTTCCAGGAGCCAGCGCGTACGACAGTCGGTTCGACATAGCACCCCGTGGCCAGATCACCGCCTGGTGCACGACCACCGGCCAACAACTCACCGCCTTGCTGAAGAGCGATATCAACGTAGGCCAGAACCTTGTCGCGGTGCAACAGACTGGTCACCGGCCCCATCTCGGTGTTCGGGTCCAGCGGGTTGCCAAGCCGGATGCTCTTTGCCAAGGGAATGAACTTCTCCAGGAACGCGTCGGCGATTTTTTCGTGCAGCACCAGGCGCGAGCCGGCGATGCAGGCTTGGCCCTGGTTGTGGAAGATCGCCCAGGCAGCGCCATTGACCGCAGCCATGAGGTTGGCGTCTTCGAACACGATGTTGGCGCCCTTGCCGCCCAGTTCCAGCTGCACCTTCTTCAGGTTGCCTGCGCTCGCTTGCACAATGCGGCGGCCCGTTGCGGTGCTGCCGGTGAATGCCACCTTGGAGATGCCGGGATGTTCCGCAATGTATTGGCCAGCGACCGAACCCAGCCCTGGAACAATGTTGACGACGCCGGCTGGCATTCCAGCCTCAGCCATGAGCTCGGCGATCTTCAGCGAGGACAGCGGCGTGATTTCGGCCGGCTTCATGACAACGCAGTTGCCTGCCGCCAGTGCCGGCGCCATCTTCCAGCTCGTGAACATCAGCGGGAAGTTCCAAGGGACCACCTGGCCCACCACACCCACCGGCTCACGCAAGGTGTAGTTCAGAAAGCCCGCCTCCACGGGAATCTGCTCGCCCTGAAACTTGTCGGCCATACCGCCGAAATAGCGGAAGGTCACAGCGGTGCGAGGCACGTCAAGCATGCGCGAATCCCGGATGGGATGCCCCGTGTCCAGCGACTCCAGGCGGGCCAGTTCTTCCGCGTTGGCCTCGATCAGATCGGCCAGCTTCAGCAGGATGCGCCCACGGTCCATGCCCGACATGCGGCTCCACGCTGGCAACGCCTTTTCGGCGGCGGCCACGGCCTTGTCCACATCGCTTTTGCCTGCCATGGACACCTCGGTGATGATCGAGTTGTCGTGCGGGTTGAGGGTGGCCAGCGTCTCGCCCGATTCGGCGTCGACAAACTGACCGTTGATGAAGAGTTGGTGGCGTACAGGCGTGCGCAGGCCTGCCGCGGCTGCAATGTCTGCGAGGTTCATGAAGACTCCAGTCCCGCCGGAGCGGGGTATTACGAGGATGTTTGGGGAGTCAGAACGTGACAGGCACTTCGGGGGCCTCGCCGTTCTCGATTTCGTAGACCAGCTTGGGCGAACCGTTCTCCCAAACCAGCAGCATCGAGCGTTTGGGGCTGAAGCCCTGGTGGCGGCAGTAGGCCGGCATGGCCGCCATGTCGCCCGCTTTCATGATGACCCGCGCGAGTGGTTTGCCGGTGTTCTTGTCGGCGCAGTCCCAGTCGATCGAATCACTCATCTGGAAGAACCATTCGACGCGATCATTCGAATGCATGATCGGGAGGATGTGCTCTTCCGTGGTCGGGCACATGTAGCTGTGCTTGACCACGCTGGTGAACGATGGATTCCAGGTGACCTGCGAACGACTCAGGAAGGCGAAAAGGTTGAATGCATGCACCTCGCCTTCGAAGCCTGGCTCGGGATGCAGCTCAGGCTCGTCTTGAGGAACGTCGGCAAACTGCCGGTTGACCGGGGCGCCACGCTCGTCGGTGCGCAAGGCCAGATCACCTTTCAAACCTACGCAGCGGGTAGCCAGTTCCCGCGCACGGGTGATGGCCGCACGGTTGTGGCCATTCTTGCGGCCGTAGGCCGATCCCGTTTCCTGCGGAGCAGCAAAGGGATCAAAGGTGGCATTGGTCCAGTCGTCCAGCATGTTCTCAAAAACACGGCGGATCTGCTCGGTCGGAAAGTTTTCCAGAATGTCCACGCCGGCAGACTTCATGGTGCCGTTGAAGTGGCCGGCTTGCAGGTCCACTGAACTGTAGTGATTCACCGTCCCGATCACGTCGTCGAAGTTCACGCCACCATAGAAGAACCCCCAGGCCACATCCCTCATCAGTGCGCGCAGGAATTCACGCACGTCCATCGTGTGCGAGAGGGGACGACCATCGCGTGTGGTCCAGGAGACGTGTGCGAAGTATTCGTCGCGCCGGAAACCAAATGAGCCGAGCCGGAATTCTTGGTAGCCCAACACGGGGTCGGGCTGGGAATGGATGGCTTTGGCGATTTCTGCATGTGCGTTCATGATGTCGGTCTTTCAATCGTTGGGTTGCGGCAAGTTGGGTTCAAGCGGCCTGACAGATGTCAGCCCATTTTTCGACCGACAGGTCGCCTTGGCAGGTCTGCAGCACCACCACACTCGGTTCAGCTGCACGCAGTTGGTAGGCGGTGTTCTTGGGCAGCATGCCTTGGTGACCGCGCTTGAGCTTCATCCAGCCCATCTTCTGGCCCTTGGGCTCGCCCTTGACCAAGACCGCGCCGTTCTTTTCCGTGTCCTGGACCGTCTGTGCCGCGTCGAGCTTGATCAGATGCACTTCAACGTCGGTGTCCATGTTCAAGACGAACTCGTCGTGTGCACAAGTGAACCAGGGGGAAGCGCCTTCAGCACGGATGGCTTCCAGCACGTAAATCTGGTTTTTACCGAAGACCACCTTCTCGTACGGCTTTGACTTTTGTGCAATATCAAAACAATTCGAGAAGACGTAGTGCTTGACATCGTCTGCAATGGGCTCCACGCGGCCCTTCACGAAACTTTTCAGTGAACCAAATTTGGTTTCATATTTGACAGCCATTTTGTCTCCTTGAGTGGTACAGCAAGCGCTGCGAACAGCCGCACTGTATGCCCATCACAAGGACTGAGGTAGCCATCACATACTGATCGAATTGTTCTTATATACAGAACAATAGTCAGGGTAAACCCCTGAACCGGATCACCCTGCCACCAAGGCGTCCGGTATCAAACCTCGTTCGATCAGGTCTGCATCCCAGGGTGGCAGCCGCTTGAACTGGGCGGAGATGTGCTCGATGAACAGCCGCAACTTGTAAGCGTTGCGGGACGTCTCGGCGTAGACGGCACTCAACCAGAAAGACGACAAAAGGTGCTCAGGCAGCACCACTTGCAGAGCCCCTGCCTTGATTGCGTCTGCAGCCACCAAGGTAGGCACACAGACGATACCGGCGTGCTCCATTGCATACTCCCGCAGCAGGTGCACGCTGTTCGTCAAAAGCTTGCCGTTGAGATACAGCGTGATCTCTTGACCCTGGTAGTGAAAGGTCCAGCGATCGCGCGTCGGATAGCGCGAATACAGACCCAGTTTGTGGTCATGAAGGTCCCGCGGATCTTTTGGTGTGCCATGCTTCGCAAGGTATTCAGGCGTTGCACAAAAAACCCGGCGCACAGGAAACAGTGGGCGGGACACCAGCTCGGTCGACATGGCCGGGAAAATTTGCAGCGCGCAGTCAACACCGGCTTTGACCGGATCTACGACCGCATCACTGACATTCAAGTCCAGCCGGATATCCGGATATGTTTCCTGAAACTCGTGAATGAGCGCGGCAAAATGCCCCAGCACCAGCCCGGTGAGCGCATGAACACTCAACGTTCCTGTGGGTGATCCCCGCACATCTCGCATTTGATCAACGAGATCGCTCGCTCGGATGACCAGTTCTGTGCAATCCCTCTGGAATGCCTGCCCCATTTCTGTAAGGCGCACAACCCGGGTGCTGCGATGGAACAGAGGTGCTCCAACGTATTCCTCAAGTTGTTTGATGCGCGTGGTCACCACCGAACGTGCCACGCGCAACTGCCTGGCCGCCTCGGTGAAGTTCTGGGTGTGAGCAACGCGAACAAAGGTCTCAATGTTTTGAAGCCGATCCATGAAGCTAAATCCTCTTGCGCTGTGGTCAAGCGCACCAGCAGGTGAAACCGAGGGGTATGAGATTGCAGCTTGAATGTAAGTGAACCGCCGCTGGTTCCCCGGGGCGGCTTCACAAGCTCAATGCGGCTCTACTGAGAAATAGTCAAAGTACGGGATATCTCGGTGTCCCCACAGCCCTGCGCGCCCACACACCGTGTTCCTGGAACTCGGTGTCGCGGGATATGGTGCCGCCATCAGGGACAGCCCACTGGTTGAAAGTCCAGTCAGTCGAGGGTCAGCGTCGGATATATCTATCGATTCTGACCGCCGCGAGCGATCTCGCTACTCCACCGGCCGCCCGGTTTCGCCCGGCGCGCGCAACTGGGCGGCCCGGGTCGGCCCTGGGAAGAACATGTTGGTGGCCTGCTGATACGCTTGGTACTCCGGGCGCTTTTGCACCGAATAGTGCTCGGCAGGCTTGGCACCCGTGTAGTGCACCAGCGTCGTGTACATGACGCGCGACACGTAGAGGATGCCGATGCCCAGCAGTGCCCACGGCGCCAGCGGGCTGCGGCCGTGGTGATCCAGCCAGGCAGGAATGGCCGCGATGACGAGCGCGTTCCAGACCATCCATTCGGCGAAGTAGTTGGGGTGCCGGCTGTAGCGCCACAGCCCAACGTTGCAGACCTTGCGCGTCTGGTTCTGCCGCTTCATCTCGCGCAGGAACGCCAGCTTCTGCGCGTCCGCCACGCTTTCCGTCGCGAAGGCAGCCACCCACAGCAGCAGTCCCACGACTTCGAGCGGATGGACCTGCTCGCTCCGGTTGGTGGCGATGACGAAGGCCGGGAACGCCAGGAAGGAGATGTTGGCGAAGCCTTGCACCAGCGCCTCCACCTGGATCATCAGGCGGATGTTGGTGATGCCTTTGCGTTCCCAGCGAAGGCGCTGGTACTGGTAGCGCGGGAATTCCTTCTTGAAGTACCCCGCGCGCCACATCTTCAGCGCCCCTATACCCATGCGCAGGCCCATGAACAGGTAGATCAGACCGATGATCACCTTGCGCCAGCCCACGCCTTGCGCGAACGCCAAAACCACCAGGCCGATGAGCGCCAACCCCAGGGGCCAGCCGATGTCCACATAGGACAGGCGCCCCGTCCTCCAGGCGGGGATGCAGACCACCAGCGTGAACAGCACGAGCTGCCCGACGCCGTTGATCCAGCCGAGCTGGGCCATGTCGGGCAGGAAGAACCACAGGAGGGACGCGCCGGCGAAGGGCAGCAGCGAGGCGATGAAGACCATGGGCGTGCGGAAACAGTATGTGGAGGGAATCAGGCCATCTGACGTGATGCGCGGATGGCCACCGGCGTGCCGTTGAAGGCAGCGTTGCCGGTGAGCGGGTCGATGCGGCCACCGTCGGTCAGGCTATTGATGCTGACGCCGGGCAGTCCGGCGGCCGTGCGCATGCCGATGTCGGGGCGATAGTGTCCCCAGCCCTGGGGGATGCTGATCACGCCAGGGGACATGTCGTCATTGACTTCGACCTCGATGTCCACCTGCCCGGTTCGGGAGCGCACGACAACCATCTGCCCGGTGCTGACGCCAAGGCGGCTTGCGTCGGACGAATGCAACTGCACGGTGATCGGGCCCGCGCCCTTGAGCAGCCGACGCGAGTTGTGCGTCCAGGTGTTGTGGTTCCACACCAGGCGCCGGCCGATCAACCGGAAGGGGTAATGCTCGCGTTCGCCCGCATCGGCCTGCAGCGCGGCGCTCAGACGCGGCAGGTCGCCCAGAAACAGGGCGGGCGCTAGCCGGATGTGCCCGTTGAGGGTTCTGACGCGTTCGTGTGCGCACGGCCTGAGTGGGCCGAGATCGAGGCCGTGTGGGTGCTCCGACAGCGTCGACAGGCTCAGGCCCTGATCCTTGTAAGGACCTGATCGCAGCGCGGCATCGAGCAGCATCTCGGGCGTGGTGCCGTCGTCCGCCGTACCGGTCAGGCAGGCGATCAGGCCCTTGAGGATCTGCCAGTCGTGGCGCTGGTTGCCCTGCGGCTGGAACAGCGGCGGCGAGTACTTCGCTGGGTTGCGCACGGCGAAGCTGTTGAAGAACACGTCGAACTGGGCAATTTCTAGCCCGGTCGCGGCGGGCAGGATGATGTCGGCGTGCCGGGTGGTCTCGTTCAGGTAGATGTCCACCGACACCATGAAGTCCAGTTGTGCGAAGGCCGTGTCGAGACGGTCGCCGTTCGGCGCGGACAGCACGGGGTTGCCGGCGATCGTGAACATGGCCCGGATCTGCCCGGAACCTTCGGTCAGGATCTCGTCGGCCAGCGTGGCGACGGGAAACTCGCCGCTGAAGCACGGCAGTTGCCGCACACGCGAGCGCAGCGGAGGGCGTGCGTCCGGGTCGTTGGGCTGGACCCGGGCGAGCAGATCGAAGGCGGGCTGTGGAAACATTGCGCCGCCTTCCCGGTCGAAGTTGCCGGTCACGATGTTCAACACCACCGTCAGCCATTGGCACAGGCCCCCAAAGGACTGTGTCGAGGCACCCATGCGGCTGTAGCACACGGCCGACGGTGCGGTGGCGAACTCGCGCGCCAGGCGCCGGATCCGGTCAGCGGGAAGGCCCACCGCCTCGCAGACCCGCTCCGGCGTGAAGCCTGCGCTCGCGGCCACGATGCCGTCGTAGCCATCGACCATGCCCTTGAGGTGGCCGAAGTCCACCAGGCCCTCCTCGATCACGGTGCGGATCAGCGCGAACAGCAGCAAGGCATCGGCCTCGGGGCGGATGGCGAGGTGCTCGCTGGCGAGCTTCGCTGTTTCGGTCCGGCGCGGATCGATCACCACCACCTTGCCGCCGCGCTTTTGTATGGCCTTGATGCGTCCGGGCATGCCCGCGCCGCTCATCATGCTGCCGTTAGAGACGACGGGATTGCCGCCGATGATCAGCATGAAGTCCGTGCGGTCGATGTCGGGCACCGGAATGGCCATGCTCGCGCCGAACATGTAGTTGGCGGCGACGTGGTGCGGCAACTGATCGGCCGAGGCAGAGCTGTAGCGATTCCTGCTCCCCAGTGCCTTCTGGAACCGCGGCAGGAAGACGGCGTTGCCCAGGTTGTGCGCGTTGGGGTTGCCCAAGTAGACGCCCACGCTGTCGGCGCCATGCTGCGCCTGGATGGCGCGCACCCGCTGCCCAATCTCCGCGAAGGCTTCGTCCCAGCTGATCTCGCGCCAGCCGCTGCCTGCTTTGCGCAGCGGTGTGCGGATGCGGTCGGGATCGGTGTGAAAGTCCTGCAGTGCCACAGCCTTGGGGCAGATGTGGCCATGGCTGAACGGGTCCTGCTTGTCGGGTTTGATCGACAGGATGGCGCCGCCCTGGTAGCTGATCTCCAGGCCGCACATGGCCTCGCAGATGTTGCAGGTTCTGAAATGGGTCTGGATTTCGAACATGTTCGGCATCAACTCCAGTCAGGTTCATATCCCACCCGGGAGGGTTGAATGAGGGTGATGGGCGTGGCCAGCGACAGAGTGAGCCAGAAACGCGAGGGATCGGTGTGCATACATGTCTCCTGTGGCAGCGCCTCTGCCGCTGCCCTTTCCAAACCAGTCACGACCTCACGGCCGCAACTGAACACCCATGCGCGAACGACCGGCTCCGGCGGGTCGCCGAACGACTGACACTGCGGTTCGCGCGGTGCCTCTCGCTGGCACAATCAAAAATCCGCTCCATCCATGGTTGCGCTCCAGCTCGGTGCCGGTTCATTGGGCGAGAACCCTTCCGGGCCAAAAAGACGAAGGACTGACTTTGTGACCAAGCATAGCGAAGGCAAGCAAAGAAGGCGTTCGGATTTGGTCGCAGGAGTTGCAGAGTCGAACAGCGCACCAGCGCAGCCGCGCAAACGACCGCGGCAACGACGCTCTCGCTTCACGGTTTTGGCCATCTACGACGCATTTGTTCGGATTTGGTCTCGCGACGGCCCTGCGGCGGCGACGATGCGCAACGTTGCGCTCGAGTCGGGCTTCGCCATTGGTACGTTGTACGAATACTTTCCCAACGTCGACGCACTGCTCATTGGCTATGCGCGCCACCTCGCCGACACGGCGCTGGCGAAATTGGATACGGAACTCGAACGCACCGAGGGCAACTGGAGGGAGCGGCTGCACCGCTTCATCTGCGCGTGCTGTGACTTTCAGGCCGCCGGCTACTGCGACGATCAACTGCTCCAACTTGAGTCCTCGCTCGCACGACGCGGCGACTACACCCGCTTCTTTGCGAGACTGGAGCGACGCTGGATGGCGCTGTTCGATAGTTGGGATGGACCACGACCCGAGCGTGCCCAGGTAGCCGCCATCGCACTCTCTGTCTGGGGCGCGCGATATTTCCGGCAGCGCTTGGGGGAGGTCCGAACCCTGGACAGCTGGGTCGATCAACTTTGTCTTCAGTGCGAGATTGCCCTTCAAGACGGCTGAACCGTCCCGGGGCGGTTCACTCCGCCACCTACAGTCGTTGCCACACGGTACAAGCCCGAATCAATTTTGTCGATCTGGGCTGCTGCCGGTTCCGTTGACACCGACCTAAGCTTTTTGAGCTTCCTCGAACTGTACGGGACTGACATACCCGAGCGTCGAGTGACGCCGCGTCGGGTTGTAGAACCGCTCGATGTAGTCGAACACGTCGGCCCGGGCCTGCGTGCGGTACACCTTTCGGGCCGTCCGCTCGGTCTTCATTGAGCTGAAGAAGCTCTCCATCACCGAGTTGTCCCAGACCTCGCGGCCCTGTGACCCTGTCCCAGGATTTCGAACCGTTCAGTTACAGAGAGGCCCGGCATGATGAACGCCCCAAGTGGGCAGGTCACATCGGCGGAAGTTCAAGTATGAAAGAAAGTGGCCAGGACGACGACGACGGCACCATCTAAATCGCCGGGTACCTCCAGTGTGATGAGTTAAGAAGTTAGTCGTTGCAGGAGTGTCATTCGAGCGGATTCGTACTCGACTTCCTCCATCGGATTCACCGGATAGCGATTCCCGCACTCGGTTTCTAGGAAGTAGGTTTTCTTGAAACCATCTTGCTTGCCTGTCGGCATCTCAGAGGCCCAGATGGCGGAGATCTGCTCCAAGACCCAGCCGTTGGACTGACTGAGGTCCTCAGGTATCAAAGCGGATACCCCTTTGACCTTTTGTGACTTCGCACCTGAGTTGAACAAGTTGAGTACGTCTTCAACGTCGGCGATCAAGACCGTGGAGGTGATGCTGGCTTCAGCGTCTACTTGCTGTGCGTCCTCAAGCTGGATTTGCACCCTCACGATGTACCACGGCCGGTTGAACTCCAACTCTACCGCTCGCCAGTAGTTCAACCCATCTGGACAGAACCTGCTCAACAGCTCTTGCCTGTTTGTCGTGTCAGTGATGAACATGTGTGAGTGCGAGAAATGAATCCTATAGATTGTAGTCTTATAGGGCTCAGAATGAAGTAATCGAAGGATGCCCTCGGCTCCTTCGACAAACAATCAGTTCTCAAAAGCACTCAGGCTTGCCCGGTCTGCCACTGGCAGGACGCAGGAAGACTTCGCAGTGGTGTCAAGCCGCACTTATGTCAGCTCTTTAGAGCGCGGGATGAAGAGTCCTACGCTGCAAAAAGTAGATGAGCTCGCGCACGCCTTGGACCTTCACCCTTTGACATTGCTTACCCTGGCGTACACAAGTGCCTCTCCGGAATTTTCCGAACTTGTCCAAGCAAGGGTGAGAAGCGAGCTGAAGTCCATCCATACACACGAGACAGAGATCGCGGGTAAACGTCGAGATCAGGCGTAGCTATCAATATGTAGTGTCGTATATCGTGAGCTTGTTATACGACGTTATATTTTGGTAGAAATCGCTATGCAAGCCAGCGACGATGCTCGGAGCAAGCCAACCCCATGTGGGTTGAGACTTATTTCGATGCGCAGGCGAGAGAACCTCCGCCGTGAACAATCTCTCCCGAGAGGCGGTCCAATGCCATCACTTCGCGCCCCTGCTCTGGTCCCGAGGAGGCTTTGGAAGTGGCGCATTGAGCATCGCCATCGTTGTCCCGTGACGCTCGGCATTGATTGCCCAGGTGACGAACTGCTCGTGTAGCAATTGGTTCTCGGTTTCAAGACGCCCAACCTTGGCCCTGTAGCGCGCAACCTGCTCCAAGGCCGCCCTAACCTGTTCGTCTCGTGGTTGGCTGGGCTCTGCTTTCCAAGTGACCTGGCCGGTCTCGGCCGCGGCCGACTGCGCAGCGTGGCTGCGCGAGGTGTTGCGATGCTCCGTATCGACGCGCTGTGGCTGTGCACGAAGCCAGTGGACATGCGCGCTGGCGCCGAGCGACTGCTCGCGAATGTGGTCCACGCCCTGGGCAGCGCCAACGCCCATCACGGCTATATGTTTGCCAATGCGCGGGCCACGCGCATCAAGATGATCGTGCATGACGGCTTCGGCGTGTGGTGCGCTGCGAGACGATTGAACGTCGGGCGCTTCGTGTGGCCACGCGAGATCGATGCGACCAAGCCGATCGCGCTGACGCAAGCGCAGTTCGATGCGCTGGTGGTCGGGCTGCCCTGGCAGCGCCTGCCCGAGATGAGCACGATCACGCGGCTCTGACGCTGAGCCAGCGGCGGGTGCGTTGACAGCGCATGCCCGAGTGGCGACTGGTCGCCAGTATCGGCATGATTCGCACATGCACGAGTTGCACTTTCTCAAGGACGAAGACCTGCAAGCTCTGACGCCCGAGGCCGTCGCCGCGCTCGCGCAGCAGAAGCTTCAACGCTTGCGCCAGCAAGACAGCGAGATCAGGTCAAGGACGCCAAGATCGAGAACATCACCTTGCAGCTCGCGCGGCTGAAGGCATGGAGGTTCCCCGCAGGGTGCCTTGCGCACGCCAGACGCAAGTTCGACGAGCTATTGCGCGAAGGGGGCAAGAGCGCGGTCGCGGATGAGGCGTTGCAACGCATCGCGCGATCTACCGGCTCGAGCGTGAGCTGGCCGTCTTGACGACCCAAGAGCGACTCGCCAGAAGGCACCTGGACGCCCGGCCGCTGTGGGAGACACTGCATGCCTGGCTGTGCCTGGAGCGAAGCCGAGTGCCTGACTGCAGCTCAACGGCCAAGGCATTGAACTACAGCCTGAACGCCTGGACAGCACTGACGCAAAACCTGCTCGATGGCAATGTGAACGTCGACAACAACCATTGCGAAAACCAAATCCGCCCGTGGGCTCTTGGCAGGAAAGCATGGTTGTTCGCCGGCAGTGAACTGGCCGGTCAACGTGCTGCGGTCGTGATGAGTCTGGTGCAGTCGGCCAAGTTGCATGGCCACGATCCGTGGGCCTGCCTCAAGGACGTGCTCACGCGGCTGCCGACACATCTGAACAGCCGCATCGACGAACTGCTTCCGCACATCTGGCAGTCCGCGGGCTGATCAGCAACAGCGCATACCGGGCTTCGCTAACTGCCGTCAAGGTGGGATAGCACCCCACGAATTGCCATGTTGCGGAAATCATCGTCCGTCTTCGACGCCGCCCATGTCGTGAACTTGAGAACGTTCTCTTCGGCGATCTGTTGGCCGCTTGCCATTACTTGACTCCTTTGGAGTGATCCCGCTCTGGCTTCGGCAGCGTGGCATTCAACATGTCAAGCGTGACGCCCTTGCGTTCGGCATTGATCGCCCACGTCACGAACTGCTCAACCAGCAAGTCGTTCTCGACCTGCAATCGATCCGCCCTCGCTTGGAGTCGCTCAATTTGCTTCAAGGCGGCCCGAAGCCGCTCATCCTTTGGCTCGCCGCGGGTTCGAGGTACCGCACCCCGGAGGCTTTCCTTCCGGAAGGAGAACGCGTTTGCAATTTCCGGATAGTCGGCGAAGGTAAATCGGGAATACCAGTGCCCGGTCAATCGATGTACAGCCTCGAGCAGCAGGTCCCAAGTAAGCTTTCCTGTCCATCCGTCCAACGTATCGAGGACCTGCTGCAGGACCTCCTGTGTCAGGTCTGGTGCTCGGCTCTTCTTCATGCCAACGCCTTGTGCCGCGACCTGCGGACGAACTTGATTGGCTGGACGTTGTCCTTGGTGATGAGGGGAGCGTTGTCTACATCAAGACGAACGCGGGCGCCAGAGGGCACGTTCGGGTCCTCGAAAATTGCGAGCAACGCATTCACCCGCTCAAGAGTCTTCGTGTGGTGCGCGACCCAGGTGTCGGCCCCGTAGTCTCTTGCGCCAAGCGCTTGCCTGGCCTTGCCAAGGAAGTACTCGGTCTGCGTCTTCAATGCACGGAGGTTCGCTTCCTTATGCGAGTCACCCTTGATGCACTCATGCTCCTGGCAGTTCATGCAGTCCCGGGCCATCGGGCAGGGCTCGCTGGCGAAATTGTGCTCGCACCAACCGTACTTGGTTGTGTGGCCGGCGCGAATGCCAAGGCCAATGAACTCGTCCCGGGGGATGATGCGCCGCTCAACTTGGACTGGCTCAAGTTCGGCGGTGAAGCCGCTCCTCAAAGCATCCGCAATGGGTGCCTGAACTTCCTCTGAGGTCATGTGGTCGTAAGACCGGTTCTGCTTCTGGTCCTTGCGCCCCGAGAAAAGCGCGATCTCCGCACTACTCAGCCCGCCGGTCTGAGCGAGCATGTTGAGGTAGTGCCGCAAGGCGTGGCTCTTGAGCTTGATGGAAGACCCGTCATCCTCGGTGTACTGAAACCGGTCAAAGATGGACGCTCTGCCTTCCCGAGCGCCATAAGGGTTGGTGATCGTCTGGTAGTCCACCGTGGTGAACATGCACAGATAGGTTCCCCTGGCCGAGTGCAATTCATTGACGCGCATGACGGCCATCGCGTCCTCGCATTTGAGGTTCGCGTCGCCAGGCATGTACGGAAATGTGCCTGGGAGCATTGCAAGCAACTTCTGCTCCATGTCGGCAAACAGATACTCGCTATCTCCATGCGGCGTCAGGTCGTGCGTCTTTTTGGCCCAGGCCTTCGCCGCGTCCACCGCGAACTCGTCTCCCCACAGAATGAGCGCGATGTCCGAGTGCGACAGCATGCGTCGGTTGCGTAGGTGTTGCGCCCCGGCATGGAGATAGATGGCATTCGGGTTCTTTGTGTACCACCGGGCCAACTCGTTAGCTGGCTCGGTGACACGCAGGAGGTTGCTGACGGCCTCCTGGGCTACAGGCCCCATCGCCGTTGGCAGCCACTTCGTGGTGTTCTCGAATCCCTTCGAGCCCGCCCATCGGATCCCAAGCTTGCCCATGAACTCTCCGTCGCCCTCTACGATGCATTTGCGTCGAAGACGAACGACCTCATTGATGCGTTCGGGCGCGCAAATCATCAAGGCGGTGTTGCTGGAGATCAGGACATCCGGGACCTCGACCGCCTTAAGGAAAATGCCGGCCAGCGCTTGCAATGCTGCCCTCGACGGAAGCTTTTCCTGGCGCGCCTTCAGCGCTTCCACGGAGATTCGCGTTCCGCCTTCGGTAGGCCTCTTCCTTCCGTGTTTCCAGACTTGGCGAAGGTGGATGAACGCCTTGTCGTTCATGAAGGTGGCAATGGCTTCAATCTGGCCCGCCGTTCGGTACGCAACGGCTGCCGACGTTTGCGCATAGGCCAACTCCACCGCCGCGTCGAGCACATCTGGATTCACGGCAGTTGGCCGAGACGCCTTGTTCAACTGACGCAGAGCGGCCTCGATGCTACGGAGCGCTGCGATTCGGGGGGCTTGGGATTCAACGGGACGCTTGTCCTGCAGATAAATCGTGGTTGCCTTGGCGAAGTCCAAGAACGGGGCCGGCATGCTCGGCTCGGGTTTCGCCTCCGCCGACGCCTCCAGCGTGCTGAAGATGGCTCGGTGAACTTTGTTCTGCCCTTTAAGGTAACCGATGTCCCATGCGTTCGACTCGAACTGGGTGCTGGCCCCCAGGACATCGGAAGCTCTGCACAAGTCCACAAACGCACTCAGGTTGGCCGCAGCATCTAACTCCGCGCGTGGGACGAAGTTGAGCACGGGGATGGGCTTGATCATGCCGTAGCCTCTTCCGCTGCAGTTCGCTGTTGGCGAACCTCCGCGCACATCGCAATGACCTCTTCCACAGCTTGAATGGCCTCGTCGTTGATAGCGGCCATACGTGGGTCAGCTGCGAACTCTTCTCGCTCCTTCAGCAGGTGCTCCCGCACCTCCTCGTGGGGGGCATCTAGGAAGGGCTCGAACCGGAAGCAGGTGTAGCAGGCCACCGGCTTGTTGAACGCGCAGCCCTTGCCACATTGATTGCATCCGCCCAACGTCTCATCAGAGACACGAAAGTCGATGATGCGGCTGCCGGGTGCGCCTTTCTGTGTCGAGCTCGCTTCGTCTTCCACCAGCTGACCCTGAAACGCCCGAGCAAGGGAGATGAGCATGGGGCCCATGGCCTTGTCGATGTTCTCGATCACTTTGGGCGACGCCGAGAAGTACACGTCGACGTTCTGAAGGTCGGCATGGCCCAACCGATTGGCAATGACCACCATGCTCGCCCCTTCCTCTGCAAGGCGGGTTCCGAAGGTGTATCGGAAGCGCTGAGGTGCCACCGGAAGCGGGGCGTAGTTCAGGCGAGGTGTCGGCGGAGCCACTTCACTGACCTCCTCCCGGAAGCGGCGCGACAACGTGGTCGGGTCACAGTGACCGAAAAACAAGTCGCCAGCCGCACGCAGTTCCTTTGTTGCCCCTCGACGCATGATCAAGTCCTCTGGGAAGAGCGCCGCGTCGTTGGCGTACCCGGCGTTGCGAAGCCCTGCGCAGTAGTCCGAAAGCAGTTGGCTCGTCTGCGGACTGATGTCGAATTCGAGAAAGCGAACTCGGGCATGCTCCTCTCGTGTCTTGACCTGCGGCAACCGCAGCACAAACGTGTCCGGGTCGAAATCGAGGGCTTTGAGCGACGCATACTGCGAAATGCGGCCACCGCAGGCGAGCAAAAGCCGGCAAAGAATCAGAGTCCAGAGCGGCAGGTCGCCGCGCCCGTACGCGGCATTGACCGCGGAGTACAGAGCGATGACCTCTCCTTCGCTGAGAGGACCAGTTTCGGGGTCGCGGGTGGCAACCGCTTCCCCCTTGGTATTTCCGGGCTTCCGACGCTCGGCAAGATGGCTTGCGCATTCGCCACGCATTCCGGGGAGGTTCAGCGCCACCCACTTCTGGATGAGTCCGTTGAGAGTGCCGACTCTCCAGGCCTCAGTAGGGCGAAGTCTTGCTGAGAAATTTGAAAAGTCCGCCGCAGCGAAGTCTCGATCCGGGCAGGGGCCGGTCAGCTCAACGAAGTACCGGAATGAGGACTCAAGGTTGACGACGTGCGCCGATGAACTCGATTTGAAGAACGGGATAAGGGCATGTTTCAACGAGAGGACATGGCGTTCAAAGCCCCCCGAGTAGCGCGAGAAGTCGATGCGCCGCTTGAACGGGCCATCAGTCCAAACCCAAATGTCAGCGCTCGGGTCCAAGCCAGCGCCTGATTTTGAGACGATGCGATCGGGCAGGAGTACCGCAAGCGCCGTCGAGGCGCGGAGGTTATTGGTCAGGGACATCTAGTTTTTCTTGTAGCTTCAGAGACAGTTCGCGCCCCTTGCGGGCTGCGTATCTACGGGTATAGGTCGCAGCTGACTTGGAGTTGTCTGCCCACCCTTGTTGTTCATTGCGTGCTCTCTCTTCAGCGACCTCGCTCAACGCCATGGCCTCGGCCTGCTCAGAAAACCTGTCGTTCCAGGTGTGGCGCATAACATGGCTCGATAGGTCAATCTCGATTCCGCGGCACGCACCGCGGATGTCGGCGAATATCCGGTCGACGGACTTGTAGCCGAGCTCTGGCCCATCCTCACTGACGATGAGATAGCCATGCGTTCGAGCCACTCTAATCTCGTCCCGCAGCGCAATGTGCTCCCACACTGCCTTCATAATTGAAGGTCGAAGTTCGACGGTCCGCTCGCGGGTCTTCGGGGTTGGCTGAATCAAGCGACGGTCTCCCGCCTCGTGAGGCCGCCGAACGATGTTCACCAAAGGCTTGCGCTGCTGTAGATCGCTGATGCGGATGTTCAGGAGCTCGCCCCGTCGCATTCCAGTGGCCAACAACAGAACCACAATCAGCCAGTTGCGGTGCCTAACGAAGCCCCGCTTCCATGGGTTCTGCGGCGAGTCGGGGTGCACAGTCGCTAGCAGGCGTTGTTGGTCTTCCTCCGACATTCCTTCGCGAGCGCCAAGCTTTCCGCCTACAGGGACTTCCGGAACCTGAGCCCGGAGGACGCTCAGCACCTGCTTCGAATCTTCCTCGAGTTGGACCTTCAAGGGTCTAGGCAGGGTCGCCGCCACGTAGCCGACAAGGAAGTCGAAGTACGCAAAGATGTAGCGGAGCCGTGTTGCGTGGTTCGCAACCCCGACAGCCTGGCGGTCAACGTGAACCGCTTTGCGTCGCATTCGGACGCGATGCAGATCGACAACCTGACTCTTAACGCCCTTCGTCGAATCGTCCTCGCTTTGGTCGTCGAGCCGGTACTGAGCTGTGTCGACCAAGCGATAGATCTCCGGCGCGGTCAAGAACTGTCCCTGCCGAAGACGGCCCATGAGGTCAATCTTTGACGAATGCAGCCACCGATAAAGAAGAGCCAAGGTCGTGCAGACCACGTGAATGGTGTTGGCTGCACGCCCCCGCGTCCTAAATCTCGCGAGGAAGAGGGTCGCCTCATGGACAGGAAGGCCCCCAACTCGGCCAAGGATTGAGTGCCGTTCTCCGTTTCGGAACTGGATGCGCTTGGCGACAAATCGCGTCATCTACCCACCAAAATTGCAAAGGAGCAATTAAGTTATCGCCTAAGTAGATCACAAAATCTTGTGTGGGTAAAGAAAAAGGCCCCTGCTCACAGAGAGCAGGGGCCTACTAACAACAAAAATGCGTTAGGGAGGAATTAGAACGGAATGTCGTCGTCCATGTCGTCGAAACCGCTGGCCGGGCGGGCGGCAGCGGGCGCCGGGGCCGGGCGGGCCGCGGGCGGTGCCTGGCGCGGCGCGGCGGCCGGGCGCGAATAACCGCCGCTGCCACCACCACCGCCTTCGTCGCCCCCGCCCATGCCTTCGCGGCCGCCGAGCAGCTGCATTTCGGTGGCGATGATGTCCACGGTGTTCTTTTCCACGCCAGTGGCCTTGTCGACGTAGGTGCCGTATTTCAGGCGGCCCTCGACATAGATCGGACGGCCCTTCTTCACGTATTCACCGGCGATCTCGGCCAGGCGGTCGTAGAAGGTGACGCGGTGCCACTGGGTGTCTTCGATCATCTCGCCACTGTTCTTGTCCTTGCGGCGGCTGGAGGTGGCCACGCTCACGTTGGCGACGGCCTGGCCCGAGGGCAGGTAACGGATTTCGGGATCGCGGCCGCAGTTGCCGACGAGGATGACTTTGTTGACGGATGCCATGTGTGTGCCCTTGGGGGAATTAGCGGGCGGCGCCGGGAACCCGGGCCGCAAAACGGTCAACCATTGTGCCGCAAGTGCCGGCCGCGCCCAATACGCCGCCTGCCGGTATCGGCCACCCCGCCCCGGGCCCTACACTGCCCCCGATGAAAGGCGAACCGGACTTCCTGCAGAACCTGCGCGACGAGATGGGCGACGGCCGGCAATGGCTGGACCGGGGCATCGTGATCGCCTACGCGGTGCTGACCGGTCTGGCGGTGGTGGGGTTCACGCTGCTGGCCGACGCCGCCTTCGGCCTGTACCAGAGCCTGCGCGGTGCCGTCTGGTGGGCGCCACTGTTCTGGACACCGGCGCTCACCGCGCTGGTGGTCTGGAGCATCCGGCGCTGGGCACCGGGCGCGGCGGGTTCGGGCGTGCCGCAGGTGCTGACCGCGCTGGCGCCGGAAACCCCGATCGCCAGCCGCTCGCGCTTCGTGTCGCTGCGGCTCTCGCTGGCCAAGATCGCGGCGGTTGCGGGTGGCCTGCTGGCCGGCCTGTCGATCGGCCGGCAGGGGCCGTCGGTGCAGATCGCCGCGGGCGTGATGCTGCACGCGCGGCGCTGGCTCTCGCCCAAGACCGACATCAGCACGCGCGAGCTGCTGGTGGCCGGTGGCGCCGCCGGCATCGCCGCGGCCTTCAACACGCCGCTGGGCGGCATTGTGTTCGCCATCGAAGAACTCTCGCGCCGGCTGCAGGACCGCAGCAGCGGCCTGATGCTGGCGGCCATCGTGGTGGCCGGCCTGGTGGCAGTGTCGGCGTTCGGCAACCTCTCGTATTTCGGCCGCATTCATGCCGACGGCGTCTCGTGGTGGAACCTGCTCGGCCCCGGTCTGCTGGTGGCGCTGGGCTGTGGCCTGCTGGGCGGCCTGCTCTCGCGCCTGATGCTGGCCTCGTTCACCGGCCTGCCCGATCGCTTCTGTGCCTACCGCCGCAAACGCCCGGTCAGGTTCGCGGCGCTCTGCGGCTTCGTCGTGGCGGTGATCGCCATCGTGAGCGACGGCAACGCGGTGGGCGTGGGCCACCACCACACCCACGCCCTGCTGGACGCGGCGGACAACGGTGGCGAGCACCAGCCGCTGGTGTTCACCGGCCTGAAATTCATCGCCTCCTGGCTCTCGGCCTGGGCCGGCGTGCCCGGCGGCATCTTCGGCCCCAGCCTGTCGCTGGGCGCCGGCCTGGGCGCCGACGTGGCCTGGCTGCTCGACTCGCCGCACGGCCCGGCGCTGATCGCACTGGGCATGTGCGGCTTTCTGGCGGCCGTGACGCAGACGCCGATCACGGCCATGATCATCGTGATGGAGATGACCGATGGCCACAGCATGGTGCTCAGCCTGATGGCCTGCGCGCTGCTGGCCAGCCTGCTCTCGCGCATGATCAGCCGCCCGCTCTACAGCACCATGTCGCTCCTGATGATGCGGTCGCTGCGCGGCGACGCGAACGTGGCACCGCGCGGCAGCGGCCTCGCCCCGTTGGAGGGGTCGCCGGCGCCCACACCGCCCGCAGACCGGTAGACCTCCGGCCGGTCCGCGAACCCGGGCCGGTGCAGGTCCGAAGCTGGCGGAGGCCTGCCGTCACGCAGATGAAACATGACGACGCTAGGGTGACAGGCTCTGTCCGCCCTTCTCACGTTGCCCATGTCTTCCCCGCCAACGACCGCCCCGACCCACAACTCCGATTCACCCACGCGCTTCTGGAACCAGACCGCCGCCCGAACCCATCTCTTCGACGCGTTCTCCGTGATGCTTCCGGAAGGGGAAGCTTTTGTGATGGACGCCGTGACAGAGGCCGCCCAGCACCTGCCCCCGGCCGCCGAACTGCGCCTTGAGTGCGCCCGGTTCGTCAAGGAAGAAGAGGCCCACCAGCGCGCGCACCGGCTCTACAACGCACGGCTCGAACAACAAGGCCACGGCGTAGCGGCCATGGAAGCGCGCATCGCCCACGATCTGGGCAGCATCAAGACCCGCCTGTCGGCGGACCAGCGCCTGTGCCTGGCGGCGGCGTTCGAGCACGTCACCGCCACCATTTCAGCGGTGGCCCTGCGCAGCGAACGGGTGCTGACCGCAACCCCCAACGCGCAAACGCGTCTGTGGCGCTGGCATTGCGCCGAAGAGATGGCCCACCTGGGCGTCACGGTCGAGCTGATGGCGGCGCGGGACTTGTCTTATGGCGCGCGGGTGGGCTGGTTTCTGGTGGCCTCGGCCGTCATGCTGGGCGATGTGCTGCGCCACATGCGGACCTTCTACCGGCACGACGTGGCGACGGGGCGCCTGAGCCCATCGCGGTTCTGGGCCTCCAGCCTCGCCTCGGCGGTGCAGGCACTCCCCGACCTGTGGTCCGCCGGCCTGGGTTGGGCGTCGTACCTGCTGCCCAGACGCTGGTCGATGGCCAAGGCGGCATCGGCGCCGATCACCGTTCGTGAGCTGCGGCCCGCCGACATCCCGGCCCTGATGGCGCTGGAACACGCGTGCTGGACCGCGGAGCAAGCCGCGCAGGCATCGGACCTGCTCGACCGCATGCGCCGCCACCCCGGCCATTGCCTGGGCGCGTTTTGCCCGCGCACCGGCAAAGCCCTGGCCTCGCTGTTCATGAAACCCACCAGCATCCACGCCATGTCGCAGGCCAGGACATGGCGCGACTGCGTCGAGGGCAACCCGGCGGGCACCACCGCCGGGCCCGGCAATGCCCTGTTCGGCATCAGCCTGAGCAGCATCGATCCGGCGGCCGTGAAAGCGATCTTCGGGTACTTCTGGCCCCACGCGCTCAAGGGCGGTTGGCGCCACATCTTTCTGGGCTCACCGATTCCCGGCCTGGCGAACTGGCTCCAGCGCCACCCCCAGGGCAATGCCCAGGCCTACGTCCGGCAGCAACGCCGCGGCCTGCCGCTGGACCCCCAACTGCGCTACTACCACGGCAAAGGTTTTCGGCACATCGAAGCGGTGCTGCCGGACTACTTTCCGCATGCCGGCTCGCTGGACCATGGCGTCTTGCTGCGCGGCCAGGTGCCGGGTGCCCGCTGGGCGCCGCTGTGGCGCCGCGTGTCGTTGCGCCACATCCAGTCGATGCAGCGCTGGCTGTCCAGCCTGCCGTGACGCGGCCTCTACCACCGCCCCGCGAATGGGGCGACACACCGCAGCTGTGGCGCGGTGCCGCACGGGACTGGCCCGCCCTGCAACGCTGGACCTTCGCGCACCTGGGCACACTCGACCCCCATCGACCCGTCCAGGTGGTGCAAGGCAACCGCGAAACCGACCCCGCCCGCTTGGTCCACACCACCTGGGGCGAGCACCTGGCGCGGTTGGATCAAGACCCGTGCGCCACCCGCGAACCCGTGGGCCATCTGAAAGAGTTCGATCTCCTGAAGCACTTTCCGGCCTTGCGCGACGACCTCGACCCCAGCGCGCTGTTCCCGCCCGGGTCGGTGGTCTCGCACCAGGCCTGGATCGGGCCCGCCCACGCGCGCACCGGTCTGCACCACGACCTGCTGGACAACGTGGCCCTGACCCTGCGCGGGCGCAAACGGTTTTACCTGCTGCCGCCGGGCAGCGTGGAAGCGTTGCGCGGGGTGTCGCGCAAGTTCGACCGCTGGGCCAGGCTGTCGGTGCTGGGGGTGGATGCCCTGGCGCAGCGGCTCGAAGCCCAGGGCCTGGCCGCGCCCCGCGTGGTGGACATGGAACCCGGCGACGCGCTGTACGTGCCCCATGGCTGGTGGCATGAGGTCGTGAACCTCGAAGCCAGCGTGCTGCTCAGTGGCTTCTTCGGCAGCCGGCAACGCGTCTGGCGCTGCTGGCTGCAGACCGGTGCCTGGCAGCTCGCGCACAACGCCGGCCTGTGGCGTCGCGGCCATTGCACCTGCCACGGTGGGGCCACGGGTCCGGGCTGAGGTTCAGCGCTGCGCGGCGGGCGCCCGCATCGGCCAGGCCACCACCAGCCAGACCAGCATGGCCAGCGCGCAGGCGGCGAACAACCCGGTGGCGCCGTGCGCCTGGGCCAGCCAGCCGCCGACCGCGCCGCCCACAAAAAAACCGACCGACTGCAGCGTGTTGTAGACCCCCAGCGCCGCACCGCGCGCATGCGCCGGCGCCAGCTTCGAGACCAGGCTGGGCTGGCTGGCTTCGAGCGTGTTGAAGCCGATGAAGAAGACGAACATCAGCCCGCCCAGCGTCCACAGGCCCGGCGCCGCGCCGCTGCCGGCCAGCCACCACAGGCCGATCTGCACCGCGCCGATGAGCGCGATGGCGATCAGGAAGGCCGTGCGCAGATGGCCCTTGCGCTCCATGGGAAACAGCACCCCGCCCATGACCAGCAGCGAGGCCGCCACCGCCGGCAGGTAGACCTGCCAGTGATCGGGTTTGGCCAGCCCGGCCTGCACCAGCATGGCGGGCACGGCCATCCACATGGCGAGCTGCACCGCGTGCAACACGAACACGCCCAGGTTCAGCCGCAGCAGACCCTTGTCGCGCAGCACCAGGCCCAGCCCCGCGCCCTTCACCTGCGCGATGTCGGCCGGCTTGTGCACACGCGGCTCGGGCGGCGCGACCCAGATCACCACCGCGATGCCGGCCAGCGCGAGCACGCTGGTCAGGCCGAAGATGCCCGCCAGGCCGACCCAGCCCGCCAGCAGCGGGGCGATCACCAGCGAGAGCGCGAACATGAGTGCGATGCTCGCACCCACCATCGCCATGGCCTTGGTGCGCACGCTGTCGCGCGTCACGTCGGCCAGGAAGGCGGTGACGGCGGCCGAGATCGCGCCCGCGCCCTGCACCGCGCGGCCGATGGAGAGCCAGGTGAGGTCGGGCGCCCAGGCCGCGATGGCGCTGCCCAGCGCGAACACCAGCAAGCCGGCCACGATGGTGGGTTTGCGGCCGAAACGGTCGGAGGCCAGTCCAAACGGAATCTGCAGGAAGGCCTGGGTCAGGCCGTACAGCCCCATCGCCAGCCCGACGCGGCCCGCGTCATCGCCCCCGGGCAGGCGCGCGGCCTCCAGCGCGAACACCGGCAACACGATGAACAGCCCCAGCATGCGCAACGCGAACACCAGCGCCAGCGCACCGCTGGCACGGCGCTCTTCGGGCGTCATGCGGGTGGCAGTGATGACTGAAGTGGCGACTGGGGTAGATGAGATCACTTCGGCGTTCAGGTAAGGAGACAAGGAGCAAGGCAATTATCGTCACCGTGCTGTCAAGCCGGTCCGCAAAGGCCATTCACGCCTCTATCTCACAGCCTTCAACAAAGCACTCCAGAGCCTCGGAGCATGGGTTGCGCCCCACCTCCCGGCGATGACCAAGCAGACGCCGGAGAGTTTCGCGTCTTGGTATGCGCTTTCTTCAAACTGCTACCATAAGCAGCACAATTTGCAACACATCAAACAGTCAAGTTGCATTTGGCCATAAGCGTTACATCGGTTCGAGCAGCGCATGAACCTCTCTGCCCAGAGGGGCGACAAGTAGGAAGCAGGGAGTGAAAGCAATGCATCTGCCGCTGTGGTCCTTCCACAGGAATCCACCCATGCCTCACAGAGTTGTGGTGGGAATGGGTCTGGCCCTGACTGCAATGTTCCTGAACGGTGTAGGGCATGCCCAGACCTACGTCAAAATCGACCCCCAAGGGCAGCCCCATTGGGCCAGTCACCCGACAGGGCCCGACTACCAGTTCACGCAGATTGGCGCCATAAAACCACCGGTCTCGAATCCAGGCACGGAAGCAAAACGCGACCAACCCCTTGCGCAGCAGCGAGCCTTGATCGAGGCCCAGGCGGTCAGGCCTCTGGTCGAACACATCAGCCAGCGCCATGGCATGGATCCGGCCCTGGTGCTGGCCTTGATCGATGTCGAGTCGTCGTTCAACCCGCGTGCGGTTTCACCCAAGGGTGCGAGGGGCCTGATGCAGTTGATGCCGGACACCGCCAGGGCCTATGGCATGCGAGACCCGCGTGAGTTGCATATCCCTGAGAAGAATCTGGACTTCGGCATTCGCCACCTCAAAGACCTGCTCCAGGCCCACAACAACAATTGGGCGCTCACCCTGGCCGCCTACAACGCCGGGCGCAACGCGGTGCAGCGTCATGGCATGCGGATTCCAGCCTACAACGAAACCCTCATCTATGTCCCTTCCGTCCTCGCCCGAGTGGATCGCCACCGTGTGCGGCCGAGCCAACCCGATTGAACCACCCTGCACCATGTATCTCGTTCGCCGCCAACCACATGGATTCACTCTGCTGGAGCTGCTCGTCGTCATTGCAATCATCGGGCTGCTGGCAGCTTACGTCGGACCAAGGTACTTCAAACAGATTGGCAGATCAGAACAGGCCGTGGCCAAGTCACAAATCGAGGGGTTCATGAAGGCCCTGCACACCTATCGCATCGATGTCGGGCAATATCCCTCGACCCAAGAGGGGTTGGACGCGCTCATGCGCCCCCCGGCTGACTCCGCACTGGCGCGCAAATGGAACGGCCCTTATCTGGAGAAGGCAGTCCCGGCAGACCCTTGGTCCCGTCCCTACGTCTACCGCAACCCCGGCTCACAAGAGCAAGACCTTGAGATCATCAGTCTGGGAAAAGACGGTCAACCAGGTGGTGTGGGTGACGCCGCCGATGTGACCAGCCATTGACGGCCCGGCCATGCATGGCAATCGGTATCAGGTGCGTGCCCTCGACTCCGGGCAACGCATCATCAGCCTTGAGATTGACGCCATCGATGAAATCGATGCCCGTCAACAAGCGGTCGCACGCCAACTCACCCCGTTGAGTCTGCGCCCGGTCTCCGCCGCATTCAAGGGTTTAGGAAACCGACCGGCCCATTCGGAACTCAATTTGTTGCTGTTCGTTCAGGAGTTGCATGCCCTGATTGGCGCGGGCCTGGGTATTGCAGAAGCCCTGGAGATATTGCTTGAGAGAGCCCATCGTCCGCAGGGCCAACGGGTCCTGCAGCGATTGTTGTCCCACCTGCAGGAAGGCCAGCGGCTGTCACAAGCCATGCAACACCAGGCTGGTGTTTTCCCCGCACTTCTGGTGGGCATTGTGCAATCGGCGGAGGACACCAGCGATCTCCCCAAAGCACTGCAACGCTACATCCACTACGAAACCCAGCTACAAGGTCTGCGCTACAAGATCATTGGTGCAGCGATCTATCCCATCATCCTGTCGGTGGTCGGGGCGGCCGTCGCCTTGTTCCTTCTGGGTTATGTCGTTCCAAAATTCTCCTCGGTGTACCAAGGGTCGGGGCGCGATCTTCCATGGGCCTCCATGTGGCTGCTCCATGCAGGGGAATGGATAGCCGCGCACCAGGCAATGGCCCTGGTTCTCGTCGGAACCGTCCTCACCCTCGGGGCCATGCACATCGCTCGCTTACGGCGATCGGGTCAATGGTGGCAGGCCCTGAGCATGTTGCCCGGGGCCGCCCCGCGACTCGAGATCCTGGAGCTCTCGCGGCTGTACCTGACCCTGAGCATGCTGCTCGAAGGAGGCATCCCCATTGGTCGGACCATGCAACTCGCGAGCGCGGTCCTGACACCCAAAAGACATGTGGCTTGGGATGCCGTACGGCAACAGGTCACCGAAGGCACTCCATTGACCACCGCCCTGGAGAGCAACGGTCTCTCCACCGTGGTGGCTGCCCGGCTGTTGAGAGTCGGCGAGCGCAGTGGGCAAATGGCGACCATGCTGGGCAAAGCCGCCGCCTTCCATGAAGCCGAAACCGCCCGCTGGATCGACCGGTTCACCAAAGCCTTCGAGCCCATTCTCATGGCCATCATCGGCGTGGTCATCGGTCTGATCGTGATCCTGCTGTACATCCCCGTTTTTGACTTGGCAGGTAGCCTGCAGTGACCGATCCAGCCTCCCCATCCTCCCTCAGTGCCCCCACCCGAACGCCAGACTTTCGGCGTTGCCACGACCTCGCACAACAGCAGGGGCGCCAGCTGCTCGACGTCATATCCTCCGACACAGGGATGTCCGTGCGCCAAGCGTGCGAGGAACTGGCCAGGGCCTTTGGCCTGCGCATGCTGGACAGCGCCGGGCTGCAGGCGCTCGAACCGGCTTTTTCCGCGTGGCCACTGACGTTGGCGCAACAGCGACGTGCGCTCCTCATGTCAGACGCGATCAACGGAAAAATGATCGCCGTCACGACGGACCCCTTTGAGACATCCGTTCTGGTGCAACTCGAACACGCCGCCCAAAGCGCCATCGAGCACGCACTCGCCACGGTCGACGACATCCATGCCTATCTGCACCTGCAGGAGTCCTCCCTTCGCGCCATGGACCAGCTCGGCGCAGAGACAGGGGCAGGGGCAATGGACACCACGGAGCGCTTGTCCGGCGTGCAACTCCTCTCCCTGGCTTCGGTGGCCGAAGCCACCAGCCCGGCCGTCCGGCTGGTCAGCTCTACGCTCTACGATGCGCTGCGCTCTGGGGCAAGCGACGTTCACCTTGAGTGCATGGCTTCGGGTCTCTGCATCAAGTACCGCATCGATGGCGTCCTGGATGAAATCAAGCAAATACCCGGCAAGGAACTGGCCGAACAGGTCATTTCACGCATCAAGGTCATTGCCAACCTGGACATCGCTGAACGACGGGTACCGCAAGACGGCAGCTTTCAGGTTCAGGCGCAGGAACGCCTGATCGACCTTCGTGTCTCCATCATGCCCAGCATCCATGGCGAAGATGCTGTGATCCGGATTCTGGACAAACAAGCGATCGTGGAAGCCCATGGCAGGCTCAGCCTGGACGCCCTCGGATTCGACACCGGGTCCATTGAGTTGCTGAGAGAACTGACCCAGGCGGCCTACGGCATGCTGCTGGTGACCGGCCCCACCGGCTCCGGCAAAACCACCACGCTCTATGCAGCCCTGACCGAGACCCACACCGGACAAGACAAGATCATCACCATTGAGGACCCCGTCGAATACCAGTTGCCCGGGGTTCTGCAGATACCGGTCAACGAACGAAAAGGCCTGACCTTTGCCCGGGGCCTGCGGTCGATTCTTCGCCACGATCCCGACAAGATCATGGTGGGCGAGATTCGGGATCAAGAAACCGCTGAAATCGCCGTGCAGTCAGCGCTTACCGGTCATCTGGTGCTGACCACAGTCCATGCCAACAACGTCTTTGACGTGTTCGGACGGTTCACCCACATGGGGCTGGACCCGTACGCCCTGGCTTCGGCCCTCAATGGCATTTGGGCGCAGCGCCTCATCCGCATCAACTGTCCGAACTGCAGCCAAGCTTACGTCCCCGACGCGGCGGACCTGCGGCGCTTTGCACTCAACGACGAGCAGGCGCAGGCGTATCAATTCATGAAAGGGTGCGGCTGCGGGGACTGCCGCGGCACCGGCTACCGGGGCCGTCGCGCCATTGCGGAAATCCTGCTGCTGGACGACGAACTGCGCGAACTGATTGTTCAGGGCGCGGCCGTCAAACGGATCAAGGACCACGCAAGACAACGCGGGTTCGCCACCTTGCAGGGCTCAGCCCTCACGCTGGTCAGAAAGGGCCTGACCACATTGGAGGAGGTGCGCCGTGTCACGCTTTCCATCTGATGCCCCTTCGCGGGTGGTCGTCGTCGCCCCCCACTCGACCGCATGGACCGACACCCACGTCGGCAAGCCCATCACATGCATCCCCGGGCACGCGCCGGTTGAGTCCGCCGCATGGGCCGAGCTGCTCTCGCCAAAGGCTTCCAGCCGGACCTTGTGGGTGATCGGCAGCTCGGTCATGCCGTTGTGGCTGCAGCCCGTTCCAGAGGGTGTTCGCAGTCTGACCGAGTTGGCGAGCGTGGCCCGCGCCCATGCCCACCAGCGATTGGGCGCCATGAATCACGAGAGGGATTGGGTCGTGCAAGGAGACTGGCGAGCCGATCGGCCATTTGTCTGCCAGGCGCTGCCACGGACCTTGTTCAGCGCCATGGGCAAGGCGCCGATCGTCAGCTCGCCCTTTTCGCTTGGAGCTGCCCGCCTTGACGCCAGGGGCGTGCGCGACGGCTGGTGTGCCATCACGACGCCGTTCGAAGCCCATATCGTCTACCGGCGCCGTGGCAGGCATCTGCACCTGCGCAGTTGGCGGCTCAGTGGGCAAGCATCCACGCCCCTGATCGAACAGCACCTGGTGGACGAATGGCAGCGCGAGCGCCTGAGAACGGCCTGGCCTGACGAAACCTTGCACTGGCTGCATCTGGGGACGACACACCACCAGACCCCCGGCCAACGCAACCTGTGCTGGGCTGACGAAAAACTGCAGCACGCATGGAACCAAGGCCCGCAGGGCCCCGAAGCAGACCCGCCACCCGATGAGGCGTCCAGCCACCTGCGTGCCGCCGTTCGGTTGCTCAACATGGGAGTCCAGCCTTGAAAAACCACGCCATCCGGTTCGAGGCTTCCCCGTCCCTGCGGATGTGGGGACATGCAAGCCTCCCCCGTCGCCAGTCGATGTCCTGGTTGGTCCTGCTGGTGGCCCTCGCGCTGGCGGGCTGGGCCACCGTGGAAAGCTGGCACGCCCTGGGCCAATTTCGGGCGTTGAGCGACACCGAGTCTGCGCTGCAAACTCAAATCGCCCATGCCGCGACCCGATCAACGCGCGAAGTTTCGAGCACCACCGACCAGGCATCGGAACTGCCGCCAGACACCCGCAAAGGCATCAACCGCGTCATACAGCGACTGAACACGCCGTGGCCCAAGGTGTTCGCCACCATCGAGCAGCTCACTCCCCCCCAGATCGCCATCCTGCGGCTCGAACCCGATGGCCATGGCGTACTGACCATCGAAGCCGAATCCACCTCCATCGACCACGTGATCGCCTATGCGGGCGACCTGGCCCACCAAGGCGTGTTCGGCGATGTCAGTTACCGCCGCCACAGCACCAACGACCAGGACCCGAACAGGCCGGTTCGCTTGACATTCCAGCTCAAGCTGAAGGAAGGCTCTTGAGACTCATCATGCATTGGGGCGCATCCCTTCGCCTGCGCACCGGGGTCTGGCTGTGGCGACACGGTTGGGGCATGCTGTTGCTGGCGGGCGCCGTGGTCATCGCGCTGGCCGCGCATCTGGTGCGGCTGCAGGTGGAGGCCCAGTCGCAGCAGGCCCATGTGCGCATCGGCAAATTGCGAAGCTCGATCGCGACGGCAGCGCGGCAGCCAGCAGCTCCCAAAGCCCCCGCTTCGCCCGATCAACAGACCCTGTCCGCCCTGTATCGCGTCGCCTACCCCCAGGGCGATGTCAATCGCATCATGCGCCAGCTGTACGCCCTGGGCACGCAACACCAGCTGGACCTGCAGCAAGCCGATTTCCGGCAAGACACCCAAGGATTCGGGGGCCTGGTCCAGCAGCAGGTCACGCTGCCCGTGCAAGCCCGGTATCCGCAACTCAAAGCGTTCATGCTGCAAGCCCTGCAGCAGTTTCCCGGTCTCAGCATCGATCAGATCGTCATCCAGCGCGAGAACGTCGCTCAGGATCGCCCGGAGGTCACGCTCAAGCTGTCCATCTGGGTTTCGCCGGGCACCACGGCGCCGACGATCAAGACAACCCAGCCCGGGAGGGGATCTTGAGCACCACCACAAGACCCGCGCCGACAGGCGCGCACCGCCGTTGGTGGCTGTGGTTGCCGCTGCTCGGGTTGTCGGCCCTGCTCGCTTGGCAACCCCCACCGCCCGAGGCGGATGCCGACATCGTGCAACCGGTCGCCGGTGGCGCCCGACCCAAGCAGGACAAGAAGCCGACCACGGACGTGGTGGCGCTGCTGCCCATCCAGGACCGCAGCGCCTGGGCCGCACCCGCAGCGGAACAGGCTACCCAAGGCCCCATCGACCTGTTCGGTCAACACAACTGGACGCCCCCACCCAAGCCACAACCCACGGTCAAACCACTGCCGCCACCGCCGCCGACCGCACCACCATTGCCATTCACCTTGCTCGGCAAGCAATGGAACGGCGCCGCCTGGGAGGTCTATCTGGCCCGAGGGGACCACAGCCACATCGTCCGTGAAGGCAGCCAGTTTGCACAGAGCTACCGCGTTGATCGCATCGCACCACCCCACATGACACTGACCTACCTGCCCCTCGAACAAACCCAGACCCTGTACATCGGAGAAGCCCCATGAAGGCCCCGAGTCGTCTGACCGCACGCTGGACCTGCCAGAGCTTGGCCATCGTTGTGCTGCTCTCGGGCTGTGCGGCGCAATGGGAAAATTTTCAAGGCCAGCGCCTGACCCGCGCCGGGCAGCACGCCGAAGCCGCCCAACGGTTCGAGCAGGCCAGCCAGCTGGAGCCAGACTCCGCCCGCTACCGACTGGCAACCTCCAATGCCAAGGACGCCGCCGCGCATCAAGAGCGCACCCAAGTGCAGCAGGCCCTGGACCGCGGTCAGACCGAGCAGGCCCGCCAGGCACTCACGAGTACCCCCACCACGTCCAGGGCCGCCGGTCGTTCGGGCGACCTGCTGCATGCACTGGAAACACAAGACCGGCACCGGGAGTGGGCTGCCGCGGCCAAAGCCGCCATGGCGCGCAAGGAGTGGGACAAAGCACGCAACCACGTCCGGCAGATCCTGATCGAAGACCCACGCCAACCCGATGCTTTGCGCATCGCCCAGGCGCTTGACAAAGCCGACGCTGACAAACGGGGCGGCAACCGCCAAAACCTCAGCGACGCCTTTCGAAAGCCCATCACCATCGAGTTCAAGGACGCGCCCCTGAAGTCGGTGTTCGAGGTGATCTCGCGCTCATCCGGCATCAACTTCCTCTTCGACCGGGAGGTCAAGCTCGATCAGAAGACGTCGATCTACCTCAGGAACTCCACCATCGACGCCGCCATCCGCCTGACATTGCTCACCAACCAGCTTGAGCAGCAGGTGCTGGACGGCAACACCGTGCTGATCCACCCCAGCACGCAAGCCAAGGTGCGCGAATACCAACCCTTGAAGGTCCGGGTGTTCTATCTCTCGAACGCCGAAGCCAAGACCGTCGCGGCCACGCTCAAGACCATCCTGAAAACGCGCGACCTCGTGTCCGACGACAAGCTGAACATGCTGGTCATGCGCGACACGCCCGAGGCCATTGCCCTGGCCGAAAAGCTGGTGGCGGCGCACGACGTGGCCGAACCCGAAGTGATGCTGGAAGTCGAGGTGCTCGAAGTCAACCGCAAACGCCTGCTGGAGCTGGGCGTTCGCTGGCCCGATCAACTCAGCCTGACCCCCCTGGGCGCCAACGAAAGCGGGCTGACACTGGCCGATCTCTGGAGCGTGGGCCGGGACCGCACGGGCCGGACCATCGGCGCGTCGGTGGGTAGCACGAGCATCAATGCCCGCAAGGTGGACTCCGACGGTGAAATCCTGGCCAACCCGCGCATTCGTGTGCGCAACCGGCAAAAGGCAAAAATCCTGATCGGCGACCGCGTGCCCAACATCACCAGCACGTCCAGCGCCACGGGCTTCGTGGCCGAGTCGATCACCTACGTGGATGTGGGCCTCAAGCTGGACGTGGAGCCCACGGTCTACGTGGACGGCGAGGTGGCGATCAATGTGGCGCTCGAGGTGAGCACCATCGTCGATCAGCTCAAGACCCAGGCCGGTTCGGTGGCCTACCGCATCGGGACCCGCTCCGCCCAGACCGTGCTTCGGCTCAAGGATGGGGAAAACCAGGTGCTGGCCGGCCTGCTCAGCAACGAGGAACGCTCGGCGGCGAACAAGGTCCCCGGGCTCGGGGAGTTGCCTATTGCCGGCCGGCTGTTCGGTAGCCACCTCGACGACGAAAACAAGACCGAGATCGTGCTGTCGATCACCCCCCGCATCCTGCGCAACATCCAGCGCCCGGGCGCATCCACGCTGGAGTTCGACTCGGGCACCGAAGCCTCTCTGGGCGCATCGTTCCCGGCCGGCGCCATTGCCGCTGACGCGCGGGCCGAGCCCGCACGCGGCCCCGCTCTGGCCCCGCCGCTGCCGGGCGCACCCGGCAGCGGTGAAGCCCAGCCAGAAGCCCAGGACCGCGCCGACCCCGCAGGCAACGGCGCCGACCCCGAAACGGGAGCCACCCGCATGCGCTGGCAAGGCCCCAGCCGGGTCCGCAAGGGCGACACCGTCGCGATCCAGCTGGTCCTGCAGTCCGAACAACCGGTGGTCAGCCTGCCGGTATCGGTCGCCTTCGATCCGAAGGCGCTGCAGATCCTGTCGGTCAGCGAGGGCACCCTCTTCAAACGCAGCGGCGGCAAGAGCAGCTTCGCGCACCGGGTGGACCCCGCCGGGCAGGTGGTGTTGACCTCCACCACGGCGGCAGAGAGCGGCGTCAGCGGCTCCGGCGTGGTGGCCACCTTCAATGTGCGGGTGTTGAGCTCGTCGCCGCCCGAGACCGCGTTGGGCGTGACGGCGGCAGCGCCCGTGGGCTTGCAGAGCGCGACCCTTGAGCTGCCACCACCACCGCCCATGAAGCTTGTGGTGACCCCATGATCTGGGCCCCACCGCCCCTGGCCGCGGTGCCACACCCGGCCGCAGGCCCGCGCCCTTCCCGCGGCTTCACCCTGATCGAACTCATGGTGACCCTGGGCATCCTGGCCGTGCTGGCCACCCTCGTGGTGCCCACGGCACAGGTCGTGGGGCAGCGGCACAAGGAACAAGAGCTTCGGCTGGCCCTGCGAGAAATCCGCGACGCCATCGACGCCTACAAGCGGGCGGTGGATGAAGGCCGGATCACCCGGCAAGCCGGTGACACCGGCTACCCGCCCGATCTGGACATTCTGGTCGACGGAGTCGAGGACAGGCGCCACCCCAAGCGCACAAAGATGTACTTTCTGCGGCGCATTCCGCGCGACCCATTCCACGCCGATGCACAGGCGTCAAACGCCGACACCTGGGGCCTGCGCGCCTACGCCAGCGACGCACAGGACCCCCAGGCCGGCGACGACGTGTACGACGTGTATTCGCGCTCAGAACTGGTCGGACTCAATGGCGTGCCGCTCAAGGCGTGGTGAGTCATGACCGGCCGGCCTCTCACCCCATCGCATCGCCGCCACGGCTTCACCCTGATCGAGCTCCTGGTGGTGCTGGCCATCGTGGCCACGCTGCTCATGCTCGTCTCGCCCCGGTACACGCGGCAGATCGACGTATCCAAGGAAGCCACCCTGCGGGAAAACCTGCGGACCGTGCGGCAAGTCATCGACAGCTTCCACGGCGACAAAGGCCGCTACCCGGAAAGCCTGGAAGAGCTGGTTGAAACCCGGTACCTGCGGGCCCTGCCGGTGGACCCGATCACCGAATCCGCCACCACCTGGCGCGTGGTCGAAGTCCCCGACGGCCAGGAGGGCCAGGTCTACGACATCCACAGCGGCGCGCCGGGCACCGCGCGCTCCGGAGAGCCATATGCGGACTGGTGAACGCGGATTCGCCTACGTCTTGCTGCTGGTGGCGGTGGCTATCGTGGCCGCCACCGGCGCCAGCGCGCTCTCACGCGGCAGCGCCATGGGCCAACGCAGCGCCGAGCGCGAGCTGCTGTACGTGGGGCAGGCTTTTGAAAACGCGCTGCACAGCTATGCGGGGGTGCGCCCGCCGGGCGAAAACACCCCACGGGCGCCCACGCCGCTGACGCTGGCCGGCCCGATGGCGCTTGAAGACCTGCTCAAAGACCCCCGCACACCCGGCCTGCGGCGCCACCTGCGCAAGCTCTACGCCGACCCCATCACGGGGCAGGCGCAATGGGGGCTGATCCACGACGCAGCCGGGCGCATCGTCGGCATCCACAGCCTGTCGGAACGCCCTCCGCTGAAGACCCATGGCTTCGACGCGGCCCACGCCCGCTTCGAGCAGGCGCAACGCTACAGCGACTGGGTGTTTGGCCTGCCTGCGGCACAGGTGGCTGGGATGCCGGCTTTGCGGGCGCCCTGAGTTTGGGCAGGGGTCAGGGGTCAGGGGTCAGGGGTCAGGGGTAGCTTTGGCTTTCGGCGCTCTTCGATTCTGGGTGTTGCACTTCGGATTAGAGCCCGCCCACCCTTTGTAACAAGTGTTCAGTCTGAAATCCGCAACTGGCGAGCTAGTCCATCAGCAATCGCAGCAAGATCCTCGTGGGCCTTGCGACCGAGACTGGGATCCTCACGGTAAAGATGATCCATGAGGTCTCCATCCGTTCTGAACCGCCCCGAATTCTCCAGTTCTTGGACCTGCGTCGGCAGTAGCACCCAGTTCCTTTCTGAGAACCTCAGTGTCCAGTGCACGTTGCCCGAGAAGGCGTTCAGTACAAAGCGAAGCGCGTTAATGATGCGATTGGCCACTTCATCAGCTGCGCCGGCCGACTTAAACCGCCACACGGTGATCGGCACGTGGGTCGTAACACCATCCGCCTCTGCCCTTCCATACCGAAACCATTCCAAGTCGATGACCTTCTCGATCACATCAATGACTTCTCTGCCAGTGGCTTTCATTTGACTACCGCTCCTGGATTGAGGTCTTGAATCATTCGCGTCCAGTCACCCTTCGGAACTGCTGAGTTGCTAAGTCGCGGATCGTAGATGTATTTACCGTCCGTGAAGACCTCGTGGTATTTGAAGCCACCGTCGATCTTTCCGTACTCCATCAAGCGCAAATCACTACCACCTTGACCCGTCACCCGCAGTATCCGCCCTTCACCAGCCGTAGCTCGCAGAGCACTGGCAATCTCGGAGCAGTCCGTCCCGCTACAGATCCGTAGGCTATTCATTTTCTCGACCACGGCAGCATTCGGCGGATGCAGTGCGTTGGCTGCTCTGAACGGTTTGTCTATGCCCGGAATGCCCTTTGTGGCGCTTACACCCTTTGCAACACCAGCCCCGCCCTTAAAGAAAAACCCGGCACCACCTATTGCACCCGCTCCTGCAGGGCTGCCTTCAAGGACTTTAAGAGCAGTTTCTCCGGGAGTCGCAGACTGAAAGCCCGCAAGGGACATGCTCCACCAATTTGCAACCCAGACTTTTACTTCCTCAGCACTGTTCCCATCCGGATCCAGATACTTCACCGGATTGTTGTTGCCATACGCATACCGGTTGAAGCTGTTCAGATTGTCTTCCTGGAAGCCCACCGGGTCCACGCCCATGAAGCGGCCCACCGCCGGGTCGTAGTAGCGCGCACCGAAGTACTGCAGCCCCGTGCTCGCATCGGCTTGCTTGCCATGGAACCACTGCCCCTGCCCCTCGCTGCCGGGCTGCTGCAGTTGGCGCTCGCCGTAGGCCTGGTAGTTCTCTTTCCACACGATGTTGCCGTTGGCATTCGTCGCCGCCAGCGGGCTGCCGCTGATGTCGGTGTGGATGTAGGTGATTTCAATGGGGCCACTGCTCACGGTCACGGTTACCGGCGCACTGGTGGTCGTGGCCCCCTGGTTGTCGGTGGCTACTGCGGTGAGGCTGTAGCTGCCTGCGGCCACGCCGGTCCAGCTGTAGGCGTAGGGCGCTGTGGTGTCGGTGCTCAGCAGGGTGGCGCCGTTGTAGAAGGCCACGCTGGCGACACTGCCGTCGCTGTCTGCTGCGTTGGCGGTGAGGGCGATGCTGGCCGGGGCGGTGAAGCTGGCTCCGGTGAGTGGCGCGGTCAGGTTGACCGTGGGCGGTGTGTTGGTCGCCCCCACGGTCACGCTCACCGCCGCACTGGTGGTCGTGGCGCCGCTGTTGTCGGTGGCCACGGCGGTGATGCTGTAGCTGCCGGCCGCCACGTTGCTCCAGCTGAAGCTGTAGGGCGCGCTGGTGTCGCTGCCCAGCAGGGTGGCGCCGTTGTAGAAGGCCACGCTGGCCACTGTGCCGTCGCTGTCTGCTGCGTTGGCGGTGAGGGCGATGCTGGCCGGGGCGGTGAAGCTGGCGCCCGTTGTTGGGCTGGTCAGTGCAACGGTGGGAGGCTGATTGACTGCGCTTACCGTGGCGCTCACAGCCGCACTGGTCGTGGTCGCTCCGTTGTTGTCGGTGGCTCTGGCGGTAAGGCTGTAGCTGCCGGTTGGCACATTGGCCCAGCTGAAGCTGTAGGGCGCTGTGGTGTCCGTGCCCAGCAAGGTGGCGCCGTTGTAGAAGGCCACGCTGGCGATGCTACCGTCGGTGTCTTCGGCTTGTGCGCTCAGCGTGATGCCGGCCGGGGCGGCGAAGCTGGCGCCAGTGGTGGGGCTGGTGAGGGCCACCGTGGGGGCCTGGTTGGCTCCCAGCACGTAGTAGCCGATGCCTTCGTACTGGTAGTTGGGCAAGTTGGCCACCACGTAGTTTTTCTCACTTTCGCTGACCGTGTAGAAGTGAAACCCGCCCGAGGCCACGTAAAAACGGTACAGAGCCCTTCGGCCTGAACCCGCAAGCTTGCTGGCGTAGTAGGCAACACCTTCGAGCTGCATGAAGGGTGCGTTGGCCACCAGGTGGTCTTTCTCGGACTCACTGATGGTGTAGAAGTGAACCCCAGTGGACGGGTTGTAGAACCGATAGACCGGATCGAGCCCGCTGGAGGCGGTGCTGCTGACTTCGAAGGCGATGCCTTCATAAGCCATCTGCGGCATGGTCGCCTGAATGTGGTCGCGCTCACTGACGGAGGTCGTGAAGAAGTGCGCACCGGTCTGACTGTTGTAGAAGCGGTATACCGGCACGCGCGTGATGCTGCTGGCCGACACAGTGCTCTTGGCCTGCACACCCTCTTGCGCCGCAGAGAGTTCTTGCTGATTGAGGCGCTGGCCTTCGCTGAAGATGAGGCGCGTGGCCTCCGTCGGCGCGGCCGATGCCTGCGCTGGCACAACACCCAGTGCCGCAGCCAGCACAAGGCTCATGCCCAACAGGGCCGACTTGAGAATTCGGGACGCGCGCGGATGCTGGGTCATTCTTGAAACTGCTCGGTTGGGCTGTCAATCAAACGGATAGGACCTCTTGACGGCGCGCTGCGGCATCAAAAGCGGCACTCGGTGGGACCTTGGCTCGGTGAAAGCCACCGCTTTCCAGCGGCGGCTTCAGTTCGGTGGATGGGTCGGACGAAGTGCCCCTTAAACCGGCGGGTTTCCGGTCAAGTGGATCCATTCTTCGAAAGCCAAATCCCCGTGCAATTGGGTGTTTGGCTTGGTTGGCGCAGGCTTATCTGCAAACCCCGCCTCGGTCCGGTGATGTACCAGGTTTGCAGCGCATGGACTGCCTTTCAGCGCGTGCCGGCACCCTTGAGGCGCTGGCACTTCTGGATGACTCCCCGTTGCTCGCATCGGAGGTCGCAGACATCTCAACGGGGCCTCTTGTCGAACTGGGTCTGGCCATGTCCATTGCTTGAGGGATTTCAGCAACAGGGAGTTGCCTCATGCCATTCACCGCCTGGGCCCGTGATGCGCCGGCGAACGACAACAGGCCCGCCAAGAGAATTCCGTGTGGCAAGTATTTCAAACCAGATCGGGTAACGATGAATTTGTTCATGCTGCACTTTCTACCAAATCAATTCAAAGGAATCTTGCGTTCCGCCACTTGGCGGCGACCCAAATAGACATACTCCTTGCGTTCCACGCCCGACTTTTCAGTTTGGAGCAACAAACCCCGATGGTCGTACAGGCTGTAGGTGGTTGCACCGCCTTCGGTGGTCTTTACCCGCATGTTTGTCCCATCGTAGTCATGCAACACGGGCGAAGCGGTGCCGCAGTTCGAGCAGCGCATGTTGTTCGCGCGGTCGTACCCGAAGGTCATGCCGAGGCCATCTCCGTTCACATTGCCTGCCGAGTCGTAGGAATAGGTACGCGCCGCTCCACCATTGTCAAAATTCACAAGCCGTCCCGTACCAGTTGGTGAAACCGAGTCACCGTCATAGGCATAAGACTTGTTTGTGAAGTAAACGAAATCTCCGTTGAGCAAGTAGCGCAGGTACACAGCCTTGATATTTCCCACGTTGTCATACACATACAAGAAATTGCCGCCTGAATTGATCTCATTGGTCAATCGGTTCACGGCATCGTATCCATACTGTCGATCGTACAAAGAATCCACGCCGTCAGCAATTTGGGTCAAATTACCCACCACATCGTAGCTGTAGGCGTTTTGCACAATACCCTGTGTATTTCGACTGACTTCCAGCGAAGAAGGCCAGAGTCGTTCGTTCAAACCCATGGTTGAAGTCACACCGTTGGCATAGGTCATTTGCTGCGGCATGCCATTCGGGTGATAGTTCACACCTGTGACGTACGGCGCCGCTGCGCGTGCCCGGCCAAATCCATCGGGGTTGTAGTCCACCACGCTTCCCGAAGGGTATGTCACGGTATTCAAGGCTTCATTGGCGTCATAGCCATAGGTCAGCGTGTAGCTGTGCGTACCATCAGCCACCAACGTTTCAGTGGTGATTTTGTCAGCACCGTCGTAGGTGTATTGCCGCTCCACACCCCCGCTGGCCACACTGGCAAGCACATCGGTTTTGAAGTAGGTATTGACCACATTGGGCGCCTGCGGCACTGTTGGGTCCTCGGAGGCCGCATAGGTTACTGTGCTTACCCGATTGCGCGGGTCGATGCCGAAAGTGATCGCAGGCTGTGTTCCGATTTGCTTGCTGGTCAAATTGCCCAGCAAATCACGGCCATACGTGGTGGTTCCCACTTCTGGATCGGTCTGCGATGTCAAATGGAAATTGCTGTTGTAGCCATAGTTCCTTGTCCATCCGCCCGTCCAGGTGCCTGCCCCGTTGGTATTCGCACCTTGCACCACTTCGGTGGGTTGCCCCAAGATATTCCGTTGGATTTTGGCTCTGTAATGGATTGCAGAATAACTGCCACCTCCCGTGGTTGCGCCTTTCCAAACCTCGATCAACTCGGGTTTGCCGCCCGTTCCGAATGAACGGTACGTCAACGATTCGCCGCGTCCAGAACTGTCGTAGTGCTGGGTATTCAATCCGCCATATTCAAAAGTTTCACTGAAAGCGGCACCATTCAGTGTGGGGTGGGTGATCGAAATGACCCGGTCCCGATCGTCGTAGCCATAGGTCGTCCCTGAACTGCTGTTGGGGTAGGACTGAAACACCCGTCGGCCCCGAGCGTCGTAGCGGTAGTCCACACCAACCGTGGTCTCAGAGGGCGCACTGGCCTCCTGGCGCACCAAGCGCCCCAAGCCGTCGAAGGTTTGCAAGGCGACCATGCTCCCGCGTGTGACGCTCCTTGACCGGGCGGCATAGTCCACAGCGACCGGATTGCCCACGGGAGGGTTCACGGTTTTCACACGGTTCAGACCATCGTAGGTATAGGCGGTTGTGAAACCTCTTCCATTGGTTTCCGAAACCACATTGCCAGCGGCATTCACCACCCTGCTCACGGTCACGTCGCCGGGCTGCACCTCGGTCTGAGGGATGCCTCGCATATAGCCACCATACGTGGTGGTGCGGCCCAGCGCGTCTGTACGGCTTAACAAGTCGCCCGTCGGGAAATAAGTGAAAGTGGTCGGCACGCCAGCCACAGTCTCGCTAAGCACATTGCCGTTGGCAGGGTCAAAGCTTCGGGTGGTGGCGTGGGTTTCCGAGCCCACCGTCACCGTTTGCCCACTCACTTGCCGCATCAACCATTTGCTGGGTTTGAGGTCATAGGTCAGCGCAGTGGTTCGCGAATAGTTGCCAGAGTAGCCTCCGAAGGAAGTTTCAACCACCGATGCCGGGTTGCCCCACTCATCAAAATTGGAACTGTTCTTCCTATGCAGCTCCAGGTAGCTCCCTGACCCAGGGCTGACCTCATCTCGCTTGATGGTCTCAGATTTTTTGACCGCAGCATACGTGTCGTCGGACGGCAAGCCGAACAAGCTACCCGTGGGATCGGTCTGACCTGAAATATAGATATCTTCGTACGCGTACTGCTGGTGCTCACCAGGCGAGACCCGCCCAACATACTGTCCAATTCCACGCCCCGATCCACCGCCACCCGAAAGAGACAGCACGCCCAAATGGAAGTGTTGCACCACCCGACCCGCCTCAGGCCCCTCAACCGTGGTGACATCCAACTGGGTAGGAGACCAGGCGCCGCCATTCGATGCAGTTCCAACGGGTGGAACCGCATACCAGTAAGTCAACGTTCCATCACCATTGTCGGTGAATGGCAATGATGCCGTGGCTGGCGCATAGCTGTAGGTCCAGTTGCCCACCGGATCTGTCGACCCAAACCCCGGTGTGGCGACTTTGGTTTTCACCACCGTGCTCAGCGATGAATTCACCAGGCCAGATCTAAAATTGACATGGTCATAGGTGTAGTCAATGGTCCCGCCGCTGGGGTATTCCACACGACTCAAGGAACCCGTGCCGGGCGTTGCAGAATGGTAAGCGAACGTCCAAGCCAATCCATCGGGCCGCGTCACTTGGGTCAAGTAATTGTGTCCATCGGGGCCCGCCGCCATGGTGTAGTTCCAAGTGCGGGTACCATCAGTAATCGAAGAAATACCCAAAGTGTTGTAGTTGAATGTCACCGAGCGACCATCGCTCGTCGTGATACCAGACACCGCAGTCACCCCATTGACGGTGGTGTAACTGAAATTCATGGCGTTGCCGTTGCGATCCACGATACGCGTGGTGTAGTAGGTCTTCATCAACTTACCACCGACCGTGAACAAGTGGCCAATGGTGGTCATCTCGTAACGGGTGCCGTCGGGAGATTCCACATTGAAACCCAGGGCGCCCGAGCTTGTGTTGCAAGTGGCGCGCCAGAAATCTTTGGTGATCCACATGGTCGGCACCGTCTGATCGTGTTCATACAACACCCGACGCTGTCCATCCGGCATTTCCAGCACCGGGTTTTTGCCCGCCACTGCCCAATTGTTGGAACAGATGTCAATCAGTTGGCCACGAATGATTCGCCCATAGTGCATGGTCCAGCCCAAACCCGCGGGGCTGGGCTCCAATGGCAAAGGTGTGATCGTGGCAAGCGGATCGTCAATGGCGTTGTACGAGCGCTGTACCGCCAGATCCATGCCGCCGTTGCCCGGAATCACCAGATCGGTGAAGTGGTATTGCAACTTGCCGCTGAGGGTGTCAATGACCTCATTGACCGCCTGGTTTTCATAGCCCTTGGTGCTCGACAAACCGGCTTCTTGGTAGTAGTCCGGCATGGCCGGCAAACTCGTATCGTCTTGAGCAATGGCTGATTGGCCGGAGAAAGCCACTAGCAGCAGGCTGGCCATCGCGGCTCGAACGCCATGTTGGAATAGCATTTTTTTCTGAGAGTCTATCAATTTCTGGAAATACATATCCTCACCTTTCAAGCGAAACTTTTTAACTGACCTTGCTCGTGCCACCCATGCAAAACCGCATGGGTATCAATTGAACTACTGCGCATCAATGATGCCGACTCTCGGGTTCTGGCACCCACACCACGGTGTTATGTTTGATATGACATTCGAGCTCCTCCCTGGGGTCAAATGGCTCGGCCAAGGAAACGTGGCTCAGATATAGCAAACAAGCCATCGCCGGGTATCTGGCAACTATATTTAATTGATGGGATTGCTTGGATGTGAGGACAAGGGGAAAGGTCTGAAACTTGGTCTCCTGATGAGTTTCAGAGTGTTGAACCTCGGACCTTAATCGCCAGCCATAGTGATTCACGCAGTTGACAACAGAGGACGAACCAGAACTCGTCAATCAATCATTCGAAATTTGGTGGAAGGTGGCGCAGTTGCTCATTGAGATCCCACCCCTGCTGCCTCGCGGCAGGTTCTTTCCACTTCGCGCCAGCAGCAATCCACTCTGTTCTGTAATTGCGAGCACCTATCGGCGACGAGTCTTGGTAACCGTGCTCAACCCCGCAACAAGGGCAGAAGTCATAGAGTGGAGTTCGACCATCATCGCCCCAGGGCGGATCTTCCGATCTATAGCCACAAACGCGACAATGAAGGTCTTTATCACTGTGCATGGAAGTAGTCCAAGTTCGTTGCATACCCGTGCTTCGCCGGATCAGGTTTGTAGAACGTACGCGGAGCCCCGGTCTTGTCCATCACACCGAAGGCATTTGTTGCCGGGTCGAACCGCACTACGTCACCGTTAGCTCGGGTTTTCGATAATACGCCGGCTCCAGGGTTGTGGAGGAAGTCTTGCGCTTTTCGAACGTAGTCAACCGCATTCTTCGCACCAAAGTCAGCGCCATGATCCTTGAAGTGCCTAAAGGCGTTCTGGGCAATGGACTGGGACTTGGTTGATGTCCACATTGCCCCCTTGGCAGCTCCACCGACAGTCGCCCGACTTAACTGAATTCCCAGACCCACACCGCCCGGAATACCCGGCAAAGCGACTGCCGCCGTATCCAGCACCAAGCCAATTCCGTCTATTGCTGCAGCCCCATAGTTTCCCTGCCTGAAGTTGTTTGACAAACTCATCGAGCCCACTGCCATACTGGGCAACCCTAGGACAATATCTTCGGCCCAACGTCCATCCGAATCCAGATACCGCACCGGATTGTTGTTCCCATACGCATACCGGTTGAAGCTGTTCAGGTTGTCTTCCTGGAAGCCCACCGGGTCCACGCCCATGAAGCGGCCCACCGCCGGGTCGTAGTAGCGCGCACCGAAGTACTGCAGCCCCGTGCTCGCATCGGCCTCCTTGCCGTGGAACCACTGCCCCTGCCCCTCGCTGCCAGGCTGCTGCAGTTGCCGCTCGCCATAGGCCTGGTAGTTCTCTTTCCACACGATGTTGCCGTTGGCATTCGTCGCCGCCAGCGGGCTGCCGCTGATGTCGGTGTGGATGTAGGTGATGGTTTCGCGCTGGTTCGGGTCATCATCCGTCACGGAAATGGCGACGGGTGCGCTGGCGGTGATCGCACCTGTGTTGTCTGTGACCCGGGCCGTCAGGCTGTAGGTGCCAGCCGGCACATTGTTCCAAGCAAAGCTGTACGGCGCTGCGGCGTCGCTGCCGAGCAGCGTGCCATCTTGGTAGAAGGCCACGCTGGCCACACCTTCGTCGTCCAACGCATTGGCGGTGATGGTGACATTGGCTGGCGCCATGAAGGCAGCCCCTTGAGTGGGCGCCGTGATACTGACCACCGACGGCGCGTTGACCGGCGCCCCCACCACGGTCACGTATTCCGCACCACGGTCTCTGGTGTCGAAAGTCTGTCCATCGGGCAGATCCAGAATGGCCCAGAAACGGTACCGGCCCGGCGTGGCGCCGGTCCAGTTCCACCGGTAGGGCGCAGCAGCATCGGTGCCCAGCAACACCTCCTCTCCTTCTTCAGGCAAGTCCTTTCGCGCGAAAAAGCGCGCGCCGGTTACCGGCACCCGAACATCCAACTCCAAAGGAATAACGGCTGGCGACTGGAACGACCTGGGAAAGGGTTGGGTAAACCGAACTTTTGGAACGACCACCACGTTCACCGGTTCGCTGTAAGAGCTCTCACCAGCCTCCGTAATTGCTTCCACCACGAACGTGTGGGTCTCTCCACCCAATCTGGCAGAGTCGATCTGAACGTTCAGTGTTGCATCAGAATGAACTGCGGAATCATCGTCCGTATGAACGGTTTGAATGGTTGACTGATAGTTCAACCGAAGCTCGAAAATGCCATCGGCCGCCGATGCGGTGGCCAACACAGCCAGTGGGTCTCCTTGCACCACCACCGACTGCGAAATGGGTTGAACGATGTTGACCGTAGCAGGCGCATGGTCAAAGGCAATCACCGAAAAAACCAACGGTGCGCTGTCGTGCACCACGCCGTTGATATCGGTCGCTTTCGCAGTCACAAGATATTCACCTGCTATGAGCTGTGCTCTAGGCAACTCATAGGAGTGACTCGCAACCCCCACGCTGAAATTTTGCAAACAACTGGCATCACAAACAGCCGTGCCCAACAAAGTGGCGCCGTTATAGAAATCAACACGCCGGATGCTGGGGTCACCTTCAGCGGCGATCAAAATTCCCTGGTATTGCCGGGGTGACAAACGAGCATTTGCTGAGGGGCTGCTGATCGCAATCTTGGGCAATTCGCCGGTCGCGCTTCTGACCTCCACCGTGACTGCGGCACTGTCGGAAACAGCGCCATCGTTGTCCATCGCTTGAACCATGATTTCGGCAAAGCCGCGTGGAGCGTTGGTCCACACAAAGCTGTAGGGCGCGGAGGTGTCGATTCCCAGCAGCTGCCCACCTTGATAGAAGGCGACATGGGCTATCGGTCCATCCGCATCGGTGGCTTCAGCCGTGATGGTGATGTTGGCCGGCGCGGTGTAGACGGTATTTTCTGCCGGTCCGGTCATGCTGACCGTGGGCCTTCGGTTGAACGGCTTCACCACAATGGTTTGCGCGGCGCTGACCCCCACGGCACCCAAGCGGTCCGTCGCCTTTGCACTGACGCTGTAGACCCCTGCGGCCACTTCAGGCATCGTGTAGGAATAGGGTGCGCTGGTGTCTGTGCCCAGGAGACGCCCTCCTTCAAAAAAGGACACACTTTGCACGTCAGCAGCGGTGGAAACTCCATCGATGTTGGTTACCCCGGCCAAAAGGGTGATGTTGGCCATGGCGGGGAACGCTTCCAGTGCACCATTGCCGTCTGAGACGAACACACGAACTTCAGGCACTGCGTTTGGCTGTTCGACCGATATGACGACTGGGGCACTGGTGTCAACTGAGCCGTCTCTGTTGGTTACTCTGGCGGTCAGGCGATGCTCTGCACCGGGCGCGGCGTCGGAAGCAAAGTTGGTCGCGTTGATGCTGTACGGAGCTGTAGCGTCTACGCCGAGCAGCCGAGAAAAGTCGTAGAAGGCCACACTTTCGGCGGTGCCAGCAGGATCCACAACATCGGCACTGATCTCCAAACTGGACAGGTATGAAGAACCTTCTGGTGTCAGGAAGTTCGCACCATTGCGCGGTGAACTGATGCTTACTCGCGGCGCAGGGTTGGAGCCAACAACGGTGATCTCTCTGGCCTGGCTGGTGCTCGTTTCGCCAGAATGGTCGGTCGCGACGGCGGTCAGGCTGTGGGTGCCAACAGGCACGTTGTTCCAAGTGAAGGTGTAGGGTGCTGCGCTGTCAATGCTGAGCAGCGTCCCACCATGGAAGAACGCGACACTGGCCACACTGTCGTCTGAGTCAAAGGCTTCAGCGCTGACGGTGACAGCACTTGGCGCGGTAAAAGTGGCTCCTGCTGCCGGCGCTGTCAGGCTCACGGAAGGCGGTGACGCATCGGGGCGCACCACAGTGATGCGCACGGGCGCACCTCCGGAGACTCTGCCGGCGAAATCATTTGCATAGACCTGAAGGTCATATGTTCCAGGCGAAACATTGGTCCAAGTCTGTCTGTAGGGAGGGCTGTTGTCGGATACGGAATTTCCGATTCCGTGGAACTCCACACCTCCGCTGGTGATTCTGTCGGTCTCGGCGCTGACGGTAATCGTGGCCGGCGAAACAAAACGCGCACCCGTCAGCGGCTCAACAAGGCGAACCGTGGGCGGAGTTGCAGCACTGTTCACCACAATCGATACCGCTTCACTGACGGTTACAGCACCGTTGTTGTCTGTCGCACTGGCCCGAAGACTGCGTAGCCCATTGGGCACGTTGTTCCACAGGTAGCTGTATGGGGCCGTGGTATCGGTTCCCAACAGGATATTGCCGTTGTAGAAAGATACTTGAGCGATGGTTCCATCTGAATCCAACGCGTCTGCATTGAGGGTGATAGCAGCCGGCGCTGTGAAGCTGGAATCGGCCACCGGGGACGTCAAAAGTACCGAGGGCACAGCGTTGATGCCTGGTCCGGCAACCGCAATGATGGCTGCCCCGCTGGCGGTTTCACCGCCCTGGTTGTCGGTGGCTCGCGCCGTGATGCTGTAGTTGCCAGCGGCAACGTTGGCCCAGCTGTAGCTGTACGGCGCGCTGGTGTCGGTGCTCAGCAGGGTCGTGCCGTTGTAGAACGCCACGCTGGCGATAGTTCCGTCGCTGTCTGCTGCGTTGGCGCTGAGCGTGATGCTCGCCGGGGCCGTGAAGCTAGCACCTGCCGCAGGGCTGGTGAGACTCACCGTGGGTACCTGATTGACAGGGGCGTTCACCGCGACGGCCACCGCTGCACTGGTGGTGACGGCACCACTGTTGTCGGTGGCTCGGGCCGTGATGCTGTAGCTGCCGGCCGGCACGTTGCTCCAGCTGTAGCTGTAGGGCGCAGTCGTGTCGCTGCCCAGCAGCGTGGCGCCGTTGTAGAAGGCCACACTGGCGATGTTGCCGTCGGAGTCGGTTGCATCTGCTGTCAGCGAGATGCTGGCCGGCGCCGTGAACTCCGCTCCCGAAGCCGGAGCGGTCAGCGCAACCGTGGGTGACTGGTTGGCTGCGCTTACCGTGACGTTCACCGCAGCGCTGGTTGTGGTGGCGCCATCGTCATCGGTGGCCCTGGCCGTGAGGCTGTAGATGCCTGCAGGGACATCAGCCCAGCTGAAGCTGTAGGGCGCCGTCGTGTCGCTGCCCAGCAGCGTGGCACCACTGTAGAAGGCCACGCTGGCCACTGTGCCATCGCTGTCTGCTGCGTTGGCGCTGAGCGTGACGTTCGCCGGAGCCGTGAAGCTAGCACCTGTAACAGGGCTGGTCAGGCTCACCGTCGGAACCTGGTTGGCGGGAACGTTCACCGTAGCGGCCACTGCCGCACTGGTGGTTACGGCCCCCTGATTGTCGGTGGCTCGCGCCGTGATGCTGTAGTTGCCAGCGGCAACGTTGTTCCAACTGAAGCTGTACGGTGCGCTGGTGTCGCTGCCCAGCAGCGTGGCGCCGTTGTAGAAAGCCACACTGGCGATGCTGCCATCGCTGTCCGCCGCATTGGCGGTGATGTTCACCGTCGCCGGAGCCGTGAAGCTAGCACCTGTAGCAGGGCTGGTCAGGCTCACGGTCGGTGCCTGGTTGGCTGAAGCATTCACCGTGACGGCCACGACCGCGCTGGTGGTTGCCACGCCTTGGTTGTCGGTGGCGCGCGCAGTGATGCTGTAGCTGCCAGCTGGCACGTTGGTCCAGCTGTAGCTGTACGGCGCGCTGGTGTCGCTGCCCAGCAGAGTGGCACCACTGTAGAAGGCAACGCTGGCCACTGTGCCATCGCTGTCTGCTGCTTCAGCAGTGAGTGTGATGCTCGCCGGGGCGGTGAATTGAGCACCCGCCACCGGAGCAGTCAGGCTCACGGTCGGTGCCTGGTTGGCGGGAACGTTCACCGTGACGGCTACGGCCGCGCTGGTGGTGACGGCACCACTGTTGTCCGTAGCTCTGGCGGTGATCTGGTAGCTGCCGGCGGCAACGTTGGCCCAGTTGTAGCTGTAGGGCGCAGTTGTGTCCGTGCCCAGCAGGGTGGCGCCGTTGTAGAAGGCCACGCTGCTGATGCTGCCGTCAGTGTCTGCTGCGTCGGCGGTGATATTCACCGTCGCGGGCGCCGTGAAGCTCGCACCCTCCATAGGAGCCGTCAAGCTCACCGACGGCGCCTGGTTGGCAGGGGCGTTCACCGTGACGGCCACGGCCGCGCTGGTGGTGATGGCACCACTGTTGTCGGTAGCTCGCACCGTGATGCTGTAGCTGCCAGCTGGCACGTTGGTCCAGCTGAAGCTGTACGGTGCGCTGGTGTCGGTGCCCAGCAGAGTGGCACCGCTGTAGAAAGCCACACTGGCGATGCTGCCATCGCTGTCCGCCGCGTTGGCGGTGATGTTCACCGTCGCAGGCGCCGTGAAGCTCGCACCCGCCACCGGGGTGGTCAGGCTGACCGTCGGGGCCTGGTTGGGTGTGCTGCCATTCACGTTGACCGTCATCGCCGTGCTGGTGGCCACCGAGCCCCGGGTGTCGGTGGCGCGGGCGGTGAGGCGGTGGGTACCGGCCGGGGCGTTGGTCCACTGGTATTCGTAGGGCGCCTGGGTGTCGGTGGCCAGCAGGGTGTTGCCGCTGTAGAAGGCGATGCTCTGGATGCCGTCGGGGTCGTAGGCCCAGGCCGCCACGGTGAAGCTGGCCGGAGCGTTGAAGGTGGCGCCCTCCCAGGGCTGGGTGAGGCCCAGGATGGGTGGATCGTTGGGGGTGTTGCCGCCGACGGTGACGGTCATTGGCGTGCTGGTGGCCACCGAGCCTCGGGTGTCGGTGGCACGGGCGGTGAGGACGTGGGTACCCGCTGGCGCGTTGGTCCACTGGTATTCGTACGGCGCCTGGGTGTCGGTGGCCAGCAGGGTGTTGCCGGCGTAGAAGGCGATGCTCTGGATGCCGTCGGGGTCGTAGGCCCAGGCCGCCACGGTGAAGCTGGCCGGGGCGTTGAAGCTGGCGCCTTCCCAGGGCTGGGTCAGGCCCAGGATAGGTGGATCGTTGGGGGTGTTGCCGCCGACGGTGACGGTCATTGGCGTGCTGGTGGCCACCGAGCCGCGGGTGTCGGTGGCTCGAGCGGTGAGACTGTGGGTACCGGCCGGGGCGTTGGTCCACTGGAATTCGTAGGGCGCCTGGGTGTCGGTGGCCAGCAGGGTGGCGCCGTCGTAGAAGGCGATGCTCTGAATGCCGTCGGCGTCGTAGGCCCAGGCCGCCACGGTGAAGCTGGCCGGGGCGTTGAAGGTGGCGCCATCCCAGGGCTGGGTCAGGCCCAGGATGGGGGGTTGGTTGGTCTGTGCCCACAGGGAGGTGCTGCCCAGGGCCATGAGGCCCGCGAGCCACAGCGCTTTGGCCCTTTGGCCCCAGGTCTGGCGGCGTGGCTCGGGCATGGCGCCTTTGCCCATCAAGTTATTGGCACACTCTCGCATCTCACCCCCCTCAATAGCGGAAGCGGTCAGTGCCGCTCGCCATGTTTTTTTGCAATTCCAGAGAAGCGCCGTGAGCTGCCTCCCCCCCATTTGAAACAATATTCTACAAAATAAATTTTTTGTTTCAGAGTGACAGAATTCGACCAGATTTGCCGTCCACCAAACTGAACTCAGATTCAAAAGTACCGCTTCGTCATGAAATCACTCAACACTGCCCGAGAAAGTCACATGAGAAATACACCTTGGAAACCACACCAGCGCCGACCTTTTCTGGCGGCACTGGTCATCGCGACGGGCTCGTGGTTGGCGGGTTGCGGTGGGGGTGACGAAAACTATCAATCGCCCGATCTCGATGCGGCTTACGAAGCCATCGCAGAGGGTATGAGCTACGCACACGTGCGCGGCATCGTTGGCTCCGACCCGGTGTCACAGGTGGCCGATGGAGACAAGGTACAGCTGTACCGATGGGAGTCAGGGCGAGGGACTTACCTCTATACGTCTTTGCTGGTTCGCATTCACGAGCGTGATGGCGTGACCCGCAAGACGGTCACGGGTCCGAACGGGAACATGACTGAGACCTACGGCAACGAGTAACACCGGCAGCTCGATTTAAGTCGGCCAGAATCGAAAACCCTCCTCCCGCCCAACCCGCATGACGACCCACCACCACTCGCCGAACATCGACGTCCTGAGGGGCATGGCGATCCTGGCGGTGGTGGTCCACCATGTCTTCGCTCACACGGGCTTTTCGGTGCCCATGCTGGGCACGTATGGGGGCCTGCTGGGGGTCCAGCTGTTTTTTGTCCTCAGCGGCTATCTGATCACCGACAGCGCCAGCAGGCACCCCACATCGGTCTATTGGCTGCACCGGGTGCTGCGGATTTTCCCGGCGTACTGGGTGACCTACCTGTCGATCGGGGCGGTGTTCGGGATGCTCGATCTGGAGCGCATCGGCGAGCACCCGTTCCCCTTTTTCCTCAACCTGATCAACCTCCAGCAGCTGCACGCGGTGGCCTTGCTGGAATTCAACGTACTCAGCGTCTCCTGGACGCTGACGGTCGAGATGGTCTGGTACGCGCTGGCGCCCCTGCTGCTGGTGGCCGGGCTTCGCCGGCCCTGGTGGATGCTCGGGGGGCTGTTGCTGCTCTCCGTGGCATGGACCTGGATGGCCCGCCACCACGGGCTTGACACCTTGTACCGACCGTCGCTGGAGGCCATGACCCGGCCCTGGTCACCCAGTCAATTGAACGTGCTCATGGGCGCCGCCTTCCCCGCTCAGTTGGTGTATTTCGGCCTGGGTGCCGTGGCCTTTCACCTGCGCGATCGGCTGCGCGATCTCAACCCATGGGTTCCGGCCCTGGTCTGGCTGACCTGCCTTGGCGCAATGCCGTTTTATTTCCACCTCCTGCCCGTGGCAGAGCAGGTGGCGGGCCTGGGGGTCGCGGCCCTGTTTGTCTGGATGCTGAACACACCGGCGCTGCGCCTGCCTTTTCTGGCCTGGACCGGTCAGATTTCGTATTCGATTTACCTGCTGCACGTCCCGCTGATCCTCTATGGCTTCTACAAGCTCGGCCGCTTTGGCCCGATCCATTTGTTGGTCACATTGCCGGTGATCTACCTGTGTTCCTATGGGCTGTACCGCTGGGTCGAGCAGCCCGGCATGCGCCTGGCACGCCGCTGGTCGGCACGGGTCCCGGCGCGCGCGGCCGCGATTTGACGGACCGAAGCGCCGCTGGCGCGGCACCGAGGGCATCAGACCGGCAACTGCCGGGCCACCATTTCGACCACGCTTTCAATCTTCGTGGGCCAGGCGTCGGCTTCGGCGCCGGCCATCGCGTTCAGGCGGCAGCTGCCGCAGGACACCACCACCGTGTCGGCCCCGGTGGCGTCAATCTGCTCGCGCTTAATGGCCCAGGCCTGGTGCCGCAAGCCCTCGGCGCGATTGATCAGGAACACGCCCGCGCCGCCGCCGCAACACCAGTTCTGCTCGGCCGTGGGCGTGGTTTCCCGCAGGTCCATGCCCAAAGCTTTCAGCGCCGCGCGCGGCTCGTCCACCACACCACCGTGGCGGGCCAGCTTGCAGGCGTCGTGGTAAGTGATCTTGTGGCTGGGGTCTTCGGGTGGCCGCAGCCGCAGCCGCCCGGCGGTGATTTCGCGCCCCACGAATTCGGACGCCGCCAGCACCTCGAAGGGCAACGGCTGGCCGTTGGCGAGCCGCGCTTCCCAGCGCAGCGCCGGGTAGGCGTGCCCGCACTCCGGCAGGATCACAGTCTTGGCCCCGATGGCCAGCGCCTCGTCGATCAGGCGCTGGCTGGCCGCCTTCTGCAGCGATTCGCTGCCGGACAGCAGGCCGAAATTCGCCGCCTCAAACCCAGCGCTGCGCAGGGTCCAGCGCACGCCCAGGTGGTTGAGGATGCGCGCCGTGGCGGCCAGCGCGTCCTGGTACAGCAGCACGTCGATCACCGTGGTCACCATCATCAGGTCGGCCTGCGGTTCGTCCAGCGGGATCGTGATGCCCTGGGCTCGCAGCAGGTCCAGCGTCTGCCGGAGCTCGTTGGGGCCGACGCCGAACACCGTGCCCCGCCCGGCCTGTTCCTGCGCCACCGCCGTCAGCTCCAGCGGGGCCAGCCCGGCCTCGAACAGCGCTTCGCGCATCACGTTCACACCGCGTGCGGTGTTGACCCCCATCGGGCAGATCATGCTGCAGCGCCCGCACTCGGTGCACGAGTCGTAGACCAGCTCCTGCCATTCCTTAAGGTCGTCCAGGGTGATGTCGGGCAGGAACAGGCGCTTGAGGGGCGCAAACGCCGAGGTTTCGCGCGCGTGCACCCGGCGCAGCAGGTCCAGCTTGCGGCTGGGGCTGTATTTGGGGTCGTTCGTGCTCTGGTAGAAGTGGCAGGCTTCCGAGCAGTAGCCGCAGTTCACGCAGGCCTCCAGGTCCAGCGCCAGACCGCGGTCGGTCTTGGCCCGCATGACCGCCTTGGCGCGGCCCAGGCGGTCGGCGTCGCTCAGCGCATCGGGCTGCGCCATCTCCGGCAGGTGGTGGATGGCTTGCAGAAAGCCATGGAACACATCCATGTTGATCATGAGCGCACCCCGCGACGACCAAAGAACGTGGCCAGCTGCATGCGCGCCGGCAGGAACAGGAAAGCGTGCATCAGCTTGCCGAAGGGAAACCAGATCAACAGCAGCTCCAGCGTCAACAGGTGCACCGCCAGCGGGTCCCGGTAGATCACGTGGTCGCGCGCCAGGATGGTCGAGGACGGATCGCCGATCACCGCCATGCCGGTGATAAGGGGCAGGAACGTGACCACCCAGGTGATCCCGTCGTCGGCGGTCGAGATTCGTTTCAGCACCGGATCGGTCAGACGGAACAGCAAGGCCATCAGCAGCGACATGATGGTGGCCGCCGCCGCGGCGTACATCACGGCGTCGGGAAAGGCTGGCCACGACAGGCCGGTCAGGCGGCGGATGAAGGCGATGTGGGGTGCATAGCCGAAAACCACCACCGCGAGCCCGATGTGGAACACATAGGGATTCACGGTGACGAGCGTGGCGCTCGGGTGAAAACCGCCGCGCGGCAGCATGCGGGTGAAGGCTGCGCGCAGCGCCGCACCGGTGCCGAAGGGCTGGCGTTCGGGCGCGCCGGGTGCGGCCAAGCGGGGCATGCGCCACAGCGCCAGCAACCGCCAGGCGACACCCGCGACAAAGACGAAAAGCGACAGCGCCAGCAGCGGGCCGCGCACCCAGTCCAGAAAATCCATGGGGAACCCGCCCTTCTTGTTGCCACCAAGGTCTGCACAGTACGCCCAATCCGCCCGAAAAACCAAGTCCCGTCATCCGCCGCTGCGCGGTGTTTGCGCTCCGTCATGCCCTGGACGCCGCCCGGTCCGGTGGGCGCACCCCGGAAGTGGTCCCGCCGTATCATGTCGGGTTGCCTTTTTGACGCCAGAACCCAGCCCTGGTGACCCCGCCTTGAACCAGAACCCGACCCCGCTGACCGGCACCGCGCTGGACGCGCCGCCCGCCCCGCTCAGCCCCGCCCACGCCGCGGCCCTGCGCACGGCCGCCGTGCTGTCCGTGCGCGGCGCGCGCACGCACAACCTCAAGAACATCGACCTCGACATCCCCAAGCACGCGCTGGTGGTGATCACCGGGCTGTCGGGCTCGGGCAAATCGAGCCTGGCGTTCGACACGCTGTACGCCGAAGGCCAGCGCCGCTACGTGGAAAGCCTGAGCGCCTACGCCCGGCAGTTTCTGCAGCTGATGGACAAGCCCGACGTGGACCTGATCGAGGGCCTGTCGCCCGCGATCGCCATCGAGCAGAAGGCCACCAGCCACAACCCGCGTTCCACCGTGGGCACGGTGACCGAGATCCACGACTACCTGCGCCTCTTGTACGCCCGCGCCGGCACGCCGCACTGCCCGGACCACGACCTGCCGCTGGCCTCGCAGAGCGTGGCGCAGATGGTGGACACAGTGCTGGCGCTGCCGCAGGACACGCGCCTCATGATCCTGGCACCCGTGGCGCGCGAGAAAAAAGGCGAGTTCCTGGAGCTGTTCGCCGACATGCAGGCCCAGGGCTACGTGCGCTTCCGCATCAATGGCGAGGTGCTCGACTTCGACGCCCTGCCGGCGCTGAGAAAGACCGAGAAACACAACATCGACGTGGTGATCGACCGCATCAAGGTGCGGCCCGACCTCGACGAGACCGGCGCCAACCCGCTGCGCCAGCGGCTGGCCGAAAGCTTCGAGGCCGCGCTGCGCCTGGCCGAAGGCCGCGCCATCGCGGTGGAGATGGACAGCGGCGCCGAACACGGCTTTTCCGCCAAGTTCGCCTGCCCGGTCTGCAGCTACACCGTGGGCGAGCTGGAGCCGCGGCTGTTTTCGTTCAACTCGCCCATGGGCGCCTGCCCGAGCTGCGACGGCCTGGGCCACACGGAGGTGTTCGACGCCGAGCGCGTGGTCGCCTTCCCCACGCTCAGCCTGGCCAGCGGCGCCATCAAGGGCTGGGACCGGCGCAACGGCTACTACTTCGCGATGATCGAAAGCCTGGCGGCGCACTACAAGTTCAGCGCCGAAGCGGCCTGGGAATCGTTGCCCGAAGCGGTGCGGCAGGTGCTGCTCTACGGCTCGGGCGACGAAGAGATCAAGTTCAGCTACGCGCTCGAATCGGGTGAACGCGCGGGCAAGAAGATCAGCAAAAAACACCCCTTCGAAGGCATCATCCGCAACTTCGAGCGCCGCTACCGCGAGACCGACAGCGCCAACGTGCGCGAAGAGCTGGCGCGCTACCGCGCCACCCAGCCCTGCCCCGAGTGCGGCGGCTCGCGCCTGCGCAAGGAAGCGCGCCACGTGTTCGTGGGCGAAGGCGAGCAGAAGCAACCCATCTACAAGATCAGCCACATCACGCTGGGCGAGTCGCTGGCCTATTTCACGCGCCTGCAGCTGCCGGGCGCCAAGGGCGACATCGCCGCGCGCGTGATCAACGAGATCCGCCAGCGCCTGAAGTTCCTGAACGACGTGGGCCTGAACTACCTGAGCCTGGACCGCAGCGCCGACACGCTCAGCGGCGGCGAGGCCCAACGCATCCGCCTGGCGAGCCAGATCGGCAGCGGCCTGACCGGCGTGATGTATGTGCTGGACGAGCCCAGCATCGGCCTGCACCAGCGCGACAACGACCGCCTCATCGCCACGCTGCAGCACCTGCGCGACCTGGGCAACACCGTGCTGGTGGTGGAGCACGACGAGGACATGATCCGCTGCGCCGACCACGTGATCGACATGGGCCCGGGCGCGGGCGTGCACGGCGGCCATGTGATGGCGCAGGGCACGTGCGCACAGGTGATGGCCACGCCCGGCTCGATGACCGGCCAGTACCTGAGCGGTGCGCGCGAGATCGCCGTGCCCACGCGGCGCACGCCCTGGCTGCCGGTGAACAAGTCCGCCGCCGCGGCCAGGGCCGCGCCCATCAAGTCGCGCTTCCCCATGAGCCCGGCGGCCGAGCGCCGCAGCGCGCGCGAAGCCGCGCACCTGGCCTCGCTGCGCGAGCTGCAGGAAATCCGCGTCGTCAACGCCACCGGCCATAACCTGAAGGGCGTGAGCGTCGCCTTTCCGGTCGGCCTGCTCACCTGCGTGACCGGCGTCTCGGGCTCGGGCAAATCGACCCTGGTGAACGACACGCTCTACGCCGCCGTCTCGCGCACGCTCTACCGCTCGCACGAAGAACCGGCCGAACACGACGCCATCGAAGGCATCGAACACTTCGACAAGGTCATCAACGTCGACCAGTCTCCCATCGGCCGCACGCCGCGCAGCAACCCGGCCACCTACACCGGCCTGTTCACCGGCATCCGCGAACTGATGGCCGAAATGCCCACCGCGAAAGAGCGCGGCTACGGCCCGGGCCGCTTCAGCTTCAACGTGGCCGGCGGCCGCTGCGAGGCCTGCCAGGGCGACGGCGTGGTGAAGGTGGAAATGCACTTCCTGCCCGACGTCTACGTGCCCTGCGAGGTCTGCCACGGCCAGCGCTACAACCGCGAAACGCTGGACGTTCAATACAAGGGCAGGAACATCGCGCAGATCCTGGACATGACGGTGGAGCAGGCCCACGCCTTCTTCGGCGCCGTGCCCACGCTGCACCGCAAGCTGCAGACCCTGATGGACGTGGGCCTGACCTACATCCAGCTCGGCCAGAGCGCAACCACGCTCTCGGGCGGCGAAGCACAGCGCGTCAAGCTGGCGCTGGAACTCAGCAAGCGCGACACCGGCCGCACGCTCTACATCCTGGACGAACCCACCACCGGCCTGCACTTCGCTGACATCGAACTGCTGCTCAAGGTGTTGCACCAGCTGCGCGACGCCGGCAACACCATCGTGGTGATCGAACACAACCTGGACGTGATTAAAACCGCCGACTGGCTGATCGACATGGGCCCCGAAGGCGGCTCGGGCGGCGGTACCGTGGTGGGCGTGGGCACCCCCGAAGATCTGGCCGCCAACGGCGAGAGCCACACCGGGCGGTATCTGGCGCGGTTGCTGGGGCGTTGAAGCCCGAAGTCAACCCAGATTGGATATCCGATATCGGTTCGCCGATACCGGATATCCAATTCAAGTTCTTGTTTTACAAAGACTTTTACCCATGATTGTCTAAAAATTGTCTGAGCTTGGCCTGATAACTTCAGCCTTTAGACAATGGCGGACACCGGGTCCACACAGCGCCGACGCCCCTTCGGTTGGCCACAATGGCTTTGTCTTTGTTGGACATTTCACTCAGTAGGTTCTTCACCCGATTGGCTTTCTGTTGAGCAGTCAGCCCCGAAGGCATGGCCTCCAACAAAGCTTGCTCAATATCCTCACGCGTTGCCTTGCCAAACCGGTCGATCAAGCCAAGCACCAGTTGTTTGAGTGCCGGTTTCTGCAAACCGGCCAAGCGTGAGTACTGTCCCCGCTGGTTCGTGGCGTCGGCTACCGCTGCTGCGATATGAACTGCGGGGGATCGGCCTTCCAGCAGTTTGCGCCGACGCAGATCAGTCAGCACTTTGGCATCAATCGGCCGTCGTTTCTGAACGTGGTCCAGTGCGATCACATCCGCCAGAGAGAGATGGGATGCCAGCAACAAGGCACGAGTAAACGCTGGATCGATCTCCCGACCGTAGATGCGGACAGACACTGCCGGCGGCGCCTGTTCGATGTCGAAGTCTGGCAAAGGGAAATGCCGATCACGTTGCGTCCGGTACATCCGCTTGATGCCACTGCCGATGGTGTCGATCAACCCCAGCTCCACCATGGCATCCGCCAGGCAGGGGTTTCGATACAGGTGCGTGGCGTGCGACGCATCCAGAACTTTGTCGATGGAGCCCGGTATGAACCCGCCCGCGTTTGAAAACAAGAGCGATGCGGGCGATTCCTTGACCTGCACGCGCCCGCCGAGCGCGTAGTCCTGGTGGGCCACGCAGTTCAACAAAGCCTCGCGGATCACCCAGTCGTCGTAGTTCGGCACCTCCAGCGGCGCCAGTTGCCCGGGCGGAAGTATCCGAACGGTGTGGATGCGGATCTTGGACACGAGAGCGTCCACCGCCACAACGAACGGCAGTGAGAAATGCTGGTAATCCAGTGGCTCATCCTGATCGGTCAACAACTGCCATGTCAGACGCGGGGACACATCGCCCAGGGTGGACACAGCGTCCTGACGACCGAACAACAGCAAGGCCGCCCGTGTCAGCACGCCCTGGCGTGACAGCCGAAGCCCCGCCAGAAATCGCTCTGCCGACCACTGCTGCATTTCGTCAAGCCGTCGTGGGTGCTTCTTCGCATACAGGGCTCGGCCACGTTCCAACGCCTCAGGCAACAGGAGCCCAAAGTCGTCCGATACGCAATGAGCCGTCCAGTCCAGCGCGGCCGATTGCATTCGGATGGCTTCGAACTTGGAGCCCAGTGCCCCCAGCGACTCGCCGGCGCGGCCATAGAAATGACCTTTCCACGCCACCGGCTGCCCGCGAAGCGCCGGGGGAATCTGGAACATCAGAACGCGAGCCCCCAGCGCGCAGTCGGCATGCGGCACCTCGAAGACCTGAACAAAACCATGCGACGGCGATGTGCCCTGGGTCACCAGATGCTTGAGGTCATTCAGCGCGGCGGCCCCGTTCCGAAAAGTGCTGCCCACCACGGGCCGCAACCCCGTTTGAGCGTCTCGCTTGTCCTTGACGCCCAGAACCAGCCAGCCACTGTCCCGCTCCAGCAGATTGGCTTCGTTCGCCAGCGCCGACACGTACTTGCCCAACTCGTCGATATCGAAAGAGTTCTTGGCCTCCTTGAAGTCCAGCCACTCCGTTTCCGCGGGCAATGCCCTGAATCCGTCCAGCAGACGCGTCGCTTCAGTCATATCCATCATCGCGCCACCCCTTTCATCGCCTCGGTGATCTTCACCGTCTCCACGCTCACCGTGGTCACGCGTTGCAGCAGGTCCACCACCTGCTCTTTGTGGTCGGCGAAGCGGTAGGTATCGAAGCGTTCGCGGATGGTCGGGTCTTTGGGCTTCTTTTCTTTGTGCTGGTCGAGCACCCAGTCGATGGCGCAGCGGTTGCCGAGCTTGTAGGCCCAGGCTTCGGGGGGCACGCCGCGCAAGGTGGTTTCGCTGTCCAGCGTGATGCTGCCGGTCGCTGGGTCGGACTTGAGCAGGGCTTTCGGGCTCTGGCCCGCCGCGCGGGCTTTGGCGTCGGGTTCGTCGTGGCGGGTCAAAGAGAAAGGCTCCACGGCTTCATAGCCGATGTGCAGCGCCATGAGCTGCTCACCCCACGCGGCCCACTGCCAGAAACCAGCATAGAACGGGATGCGTGGGAATTCGCGCTTGAGGTTCTGCGCGTACTTCTCGCGGTACAGCGGGTCGTACAGCACGGCGTAGCAATAGTGAAAAATCGCCTCCTTGGTGATCTTGCGCGCGCCTTTACCTTTGCCGATTTCTTCGGCGTAGTAGGCAGTGAACTTCTTCAAAGCCCAGTCGGTGACGTTGTCCGCATCATTTCCGCTGCCGGTTCGCGTCAACGGGTAGAGCTGGGTGTCGCCCAGGAAGTGCCAATCGGCTATGCCCTTGGTCGCCAATGCGCTGAACGACCTGGAAGCTCCAGGCGCTGTCAAGGCGAAGCTTTTCGGTTTGCGCTTGAAATCCGAGCCGAAGCATTCAGCATGATTGCCGGTCAAACGGTCCGAAAAAATCGGGTCAGCGTAGTACGCCTGCGAGAAAAACGGGCGATACGCGGACTCAACCACCAAGTCAGCATCGAAATGGTCTGCGGTGGTTCGCCCTACGTTGCCCAACAAACCTGCACTCCATTTGATGGCCTTGGTGATCAACTTGACGTCCACTTTGCCGCGCAACTTCGTCGCTTTGTGCTCATCGTTGTACGCATCGATGAGAAATGCCAGCTTGCTCTGGAGGTGGGCGCCGTCGAAGTCGTAAACCCAGTCGTCACGGGCGGTGTTCACGGCATTGGTGAACAGCTTGAAGATCGCCCGCTCTTTCCCCGCCGTCTGCGCCGCCTTGGTCTCCTTGCTCGCCAGCGGCAGCAGCGTCTCAAAGTCGTTGCTGGTCAGGTTCACCCAGTTGGCGTTCTTGTCGGGCGACACCTCGTCAAACTGCATGGCGCGCATGGGGTGGCTGGCGAGGAAGCTGAGCTTTTCTTCAGCGGTCTCCAGCTCGGGGCGGCGCAGGTAGTACACGCGGGCGGGCCGCTTCTCTTTGGTCGCGGCCAGGCGCTTGACCATGAAGCTGATGGCCACGCCGGTCTGGATGCCGAACACGTTGTGTTTGGTGCCGCTGAGCTTGGGGTTGGCGCGCACGTCGCCGCCGAGGTCCACCACGTAGATGTCGCTGAACTCGGCGGCCACGGTCTTGCGGAAGCCATCAAAGGTACGGCTCTCGATGAAGCTGCGGTTGGTGACGAAGGCGAGGATGCCGTTCGCATCGAGCCGGTCGCTGGCCCAGCGGAAGAAGCGCGCGTACATGTCGTAGAGCTTGGTCTTCTGCGCAGTGCTCTCGGCGATGTAGGTGGCTTTGATGCGGCGGTCGATGTCGGGGTATTCGCGGTTCTTGTTGTTGTCGTTCTCGTTGGCCTGGTTGGCGTTGTACGGTGGGTTGCCGATGACGACGCTGATGCGGCGGCTGTTCTGCCGCTTGATGCGGGCCACGTTTTCTTCTGACACGCTGCCAAACAAATCCTGCACGCTGCCGCGCTGGGCGGTGTGCAGGCCCACGTTGTCGAGCGTGTCCACAAAACACAGGTTGGGGAACTCGGCGTACTGGCCGGTGATGGCGGCGTAGGTGGCTTCGATGTTGAGGTTGGCCACGTAGTACGGGAGGATGGCGACCTCGTTGGCGTGCAGCTCGTGCAGGTATTTCTGCGCCAGCTTTTTGGGCTGGCCGCGAAAGTGTTCGAGCAGTTCGCAGATGTAGGTGCCCGTGCCGGTGGCCGGGTCGAGGATGTCGACGTCCTTGTCTATCAGGTTCTTGCCGAAGTGCTGTTCACACAGCCAGTCGGCGCCGTCGATCATGCAGCGCACGATCTCGTTGGGCGTGTAGACGACGCCCAGACGGTCGGCGGCCTTGATGTTGTAGACCTTGTAGAAGTTTTCGTAGATGACCTTGAGGAAGGTCTGCTTCTCGCCGTGACTGCCGATCTGCGCAGCGGCGGCGCGGATGGCGGCGTAATAGCTCTCCAGGCCTTTGAGCGTTTGCCGCTTGAGCGCGCCGGTGAAGAAGGCGCCTTCAAGCGCGTACAGCTCGCGGGCGACGTTGTTGTGCTGGTGGAAGTCGCTGTCGTCAAACACCTTGGCGAAGATTTCTTCGGTCAGGATGTGCTGGATCAGCATCTCGCGCACGTCGGCGTCGGTCAGCGCGGGGTTGATGGCTTCTTGCGCGTGCACGAGGAATTTGTCTTCGGCCGCGCGAAAGCCCGGGTTGCTGTCGTGCGCCGCCTCGATCATCTGGCGCAGGGCGTCGAGCACGGCGGGCAGGTCGGTCTTGAACTGTTCCACCGCCGCGCGAAAACCCGCGATCTCGGGCCGCTCAAACCCGAAGAAGAGCTTGAGCAGTTTCTCCAACGCGGCGGTGTCGGCCACTTCGCAGCGCATCACCTCTTGCCGGTGCTGGATGAGCACGAAGCTGGCGTCGTCGCTGAAGACGATGTTGTCTTGCGGGTAGCCCTTTTTGAATTTCTTGGCGATCTCTTCGCTGAGGTCGTCGTCGGCGTCTTTGGCTTCCCAGTAGCCCAGCGGCATGCGCAGCTCGTGCAGCAGGGCACCGTCCACCGCGATATTGGTTTTGGTCGCGGTCTTGACGGGGTACTCGGCGAGGAACACCAGATCGTGTTGCCGGCCCCAGGCCTTAAGCAAATCTTTGAAGGCTTCGCGGACGATGGTCTCGCGTTGGCTGCCGCTGACCTTCTTGATGAGGTCGAGTTGCTTGAGGTAGTCGTTGATGAGGAGCTGGCTCATAGGTTCCCTGGATGGGCCACGCGCAGCAGGTGCCGCTGCGCAGCTCAGCAAGGATTATGTCGCTGCGAACGGCCACCCCAGAGATACCGCGGAACCGGCTTCGCCGGGCCGCAGGCATCGCCCCCTTCAGGGGGGTGGCGCCGCAGGCGACGCGCGGGGGGTGCTCCAGCTATTTGCTGCGGTACGCCAGCCCCACGCTCAGACCGTGCGTGGTGACCCGCCCGACCAGCGGGCTGCGCGAGGTGGCCCCGAGCAGGCGCGACACCTCCAGCCCCCCGAAGATCACCCAGTGGTGGGTCATCGCCGTTTCGAAGTTCGCGGCCAGCCGGACGTTTTCCCAGCCGCCGCCCAGCCGGTAGGGGGAGCGCCCCGTGGCCTGCGCGGCCTCGTTCGTGATGCCGTAGTGGGTCCGCAGGTACCTCGAATCGCCCCAACCGCCCCCAAGCGAAAAATCCCAGTTCGTGCGGGGCGACAGCGGATAACGGTAATTCACGCCCGTGCCCAGGCGCATGCCGCCGTTGCGCCCCAGCAGGTCGTGATCGACGCTCATGCTCCAGTCCCAGCGCTCGCCCAGGGGGTGGCCGGTGGAGACGCGCCCGCGCAGGGTGGTGGGCACGTCGGGCAGGCCGCGGAACACGGGGTCGTCGTCGAAAGACCGCCCGTTGTCCAGGCGCAGCGAGGCGCCGAGCCGCCAGTCGGTCAACCAGTCGAATTCGGTGCTCAGGCCGGTTTCCAACCGTTCGCGGCCGGTGTTCATGAGCGAATTGGCCCGCGATCTCGACACCCTGAACGGCCCGAGCTGGAAGGCCCACATGGGCTTGAGGTCCAGCGACACGCGCCCGCCGCTGCCCACGTGCCCGGTGGCGCTGACCACCGAGGCCCCCACCAGGTAACCCGTATCGCCGCCGATCACGATCTGATCGTCGGCACGCGCCTCCCAGGCCAGACAGCTGCCCACCACCCAACACACACCACACCAATTGATTCCAGACATCCGGGCATCATAGCCAGCGCGCGCCGGGGCAAATGGCAACCAGATGCAAGCGTGCCGGAGGATTTGCCCCATTGCGGCACACTCGGAGCCATGGCACTGGAAACCGAACTCAAGCTCGCGCTGCGGCCACACGAGCTGCCGCGCCTGCTGGCGCACCCGCTGCTGGCCCAGACCGCGCGGCGCGAACGCCTGTTCAACACCTATTTCGACACCCCCACGCAGGCACTGTTGCAACGGCGCATCGCGGTGCGCGAACGGCGCGTGGGCCGGCGCACGCTGCTCACCGTGAAGACCGCAGGCTCATCGGTGGGCGGGCTGTCGCGGCGCGGCGAATGGGAGGGCCCGACCCGAGCTGGCGCGTTCGACTTCGCGGCGCTGGTGGACGACCCGGCCCTGGCGCAGGAGCTCAGCCGCCTGGCCTGGCAGTTGGTTCCGGTGTTCCGCACCGACTTCACGCGCCGCAGCTGGCTGCTGCGCCAGGGCGAGGCCCTGATCGAGGTGGCGCTCGACGAAGGGGCCATCACCACCGGCCACACGCCCAGCACGCCCCGGGGCACGCAGAGCGAGCCGATCCTGGAGCTGGAGCTCGAACTCAAGAGCGGCCCGGTGGACGCGCTGCTCGATCTGGCGCACACCCTGGCGCTGGGCCCCGAGGGCGACGCCGCGCGCGGCCTGTGGCTGCACCCCTCGGACCGCAGCAAGGCCGAGCGCGGTCTGGCGCTGTTCCAGGGGCAGCGCCAGCAGCCGGTCAAGGCCGGCCCGGTGCTGCTGGCGCCCGACATGCACCCCCGCGCCGCTTTCCGTGCGGCGGCCCTGAGCTGCCTGGCCCACCTGCAGGCCAATGTGGCCGGGCTGCTGCAGGCGCGCGACCCGCAGACCCCGCCCGACCCGGAGTTCGTCCACCAGGCCCGGGTGGCGCTGCGCCGGCTGCGCACCGGACTGCGGCTGTTCGGCCCGACCCTGCCGCGCCGCTTTGCCAGCCACTGGGGCGAGCAATGGAAGGCCACCGCCAACCGCCTGGGCGACGCGCGCAACTGGGACGTGTTCGCCACCGAATGGCTGCCCGAGCTGCTGCAGGATGCGAAAGACGCCGGGACCGACCCCCAAATTCCGGCCCTGCGCGACTGGGTCGACACCGAGCGCCGCGCCGCCCACCAGCGGGCCATGGCCACCCTCACCGACCCGGCCCACGCGCTGAACCTGCTCGCCTTCACCCGCGCGCTGCTGGCGCTGGCGCCCCCGGCGCCCCAGCGGGCGGCGCGTCCCTTGCCGGGCTGGGCGCGCAGCACCCTGCGCCAGCGGCACGCGCGGCTGCGGCGGCAGGCCCGCCAGGCCCTGCGCCAGGGCAGCGAAGGCCGGCATGCGCTGCGCATCCAGCTGAAAAAGCTGCGCTACGCCCAGGAGTTCCTGACCAGCCTGCTGCCCGCCAAGCGGCTGCGGCGCAGCACCGCGACCCTGACCGAAGCCCAGGAGCTGCTGGGTTCGCTCAACGACCTGAGCACGGCACAGACCCTGCTGGGCTCCTGCCCACTCCCGGTGGCAAACGACCTGCTCGACCGGGTACAGACCCGCCTGCGCGAGGGCCTGCGCGCCCTGCCGCACCTGGAGCGAACGCTGATGAACACCCCCACGCCCTGGGGGTAAGACCGGTTCCGCCCCCCGGTCGGCCGAAAGCTTGGCAAACGCCTCACTGGCGGCCCACAATGGGGCCTTCACCCTGTGACACAAGGAAGCTCTCATGTCGTCCACCACCTTGCGTTTTCTGGTTGAACAGAGCGCCGTCGGCCCCGGCGGCGATGTGCACGGCGGCACCGTGATGAAGTGGATCGACGACGCCGGCCACGCCTGCGCCACCGCCTGGTCGCGCGGCCGCTGCCGCACGGTCTACGTCAGCAGCATCCGGTTTCAGCGAATCCTGAAACTCGGTGACATGGTGGAAGTGCGCGCCCGCCTGGCCTTCACCGGCGAAACCAACATGAACATCGGCGTGGAGGTGCGCGGCGGCGACGTGACCGACGGCCGCATGGAGAAGATCGCGGAATGCCTGGTGGTGATGATCGCGCTGGACACCGAGGGCCGGCCCATGCTGGTCAACAGCTGGACCCCCGAAACCCCCGGTGAAATGGCGCTGGCCAGCAGCGCCCGCGCCCAGTTCGAGAGCACGCGCCCGGCCCCCCTGGAATAGGTGAACCTTTGTCAAGCCAGGGCGCTGGGGCGTGCCGCCATCCGGTCGCGCCAGGCCTGCAAGGCGGCAAAGCCCTGTTGGCCCGCGTGGAAGCGCATCAGCTTCGCGAACTCCAGCGCACAGAAGGCCGTGATGTCGGCGATGGTGAAGCGCTCACCGGCCACCCAGGGCTGGCGCTGCAGCTCACCATCGAGCCAGGCGGCGGTGTCGCTCAGCTTCTGGCCTTGTGACTGGCCGAACTCGGGGAACTGCGGCTGCTCCAGCGGTGCCAGCCCCGGGTGGGTATGGCGCACGCAGTTGGCGATCGGCAGCATGAAATACCACTCCACCCGCCGGTCGGCCATTTCGATGAAGGCGCGCTCGGTGGCGTCCGCGCCCATCAGGTTGGGCTCGGGGTGGAGCCCCTCCATGTAGGTGCAGATGGCGCGGGTTTCGGTCAGCATCCGTCCGTCGTCCAGTTCCAGCGCGGGCACGCGCGCCAGCGGGCTCTTGCGGCGGTACTGCTCGCTCTGGTGCTCCAGCGCGTTGAGGTCCACGTTGACCAGATCGAGCCCGTTGATGTTCTTTTCCACCAGGAACATGAGCACGCGCCGGGGGTTGGGTGCTCGCGGCGACACGTAGAGCTTCATGCGGCGCCTCCGCGCGCCGGGGCGGGGCCCAGGCTCTGCCCCATCTCCACCATGCGGCGCGCGTCTTCGGCGAAACGCTGCGCGCCCGCGTCGCCGTCGCGCGTGAGGTCCACCCTGGACGACGGCTGTTCGATGCCACGCTGCACCGCCGGGCGCGCCCGGATCGCGTCGCGCCAACGCCGCAGGTGCGGCAGGTCGTCCATGTCCACGCCCGACCAGCGGTGCGTGCGCACCCAGGCCCAGTTGGCGATGTCGGCGACGGAGTAGTCGCCCGCCAGGTACTCGTGGTCTTTCAACTGGCCGTCGAGCACGCGGAACAGGCGCTTGCTCTCACCCTGGTAGCGGTCAATCACGGCCGGGATCTTCTCGGGAAAATAGCGGAAAAACACATTGGCCTGGCCCATCATCGGGCCGATGCCGCCCATCTGGAACATCAGCCACTGCAGCACGCGCGAGCGGCCTTTGGCGTCTGCGGGCATGAGCCGGCCGGTCTTTTCGGCCAGGTAGATGAGGATGGCGCCCGATTCAAACACCGCGAAATCGTCGGCCTCGCGGTCCACGATGGCGGGGATGCGGCCGTTGGGGTTGATGGCCAGGAATGCGGGTGCCTTCTGTTCGCTCCGCGCCAGGTCCAGCACCCGCAGCGTGTAGGGCAGGCCCAGCTCTTCGAGCGCGATGGACACCTTGTGCCCGTTGGGCGTGGCGGCGGTATACAAGTCGATCATGCGGTATTTCCTGGTTGGAACACCCCATGGTAGGGACGGCCGCATCGGTTGGCTGTCACCAACGCGAGAAACCTCAGGCCATCGCGCGTTCGGGCGCCGCGTGTGTGGGCGCGGAAGGTGCCTCGGCGGCACGGGTCGCTTCCTGCGCCTGGACATGGGCCGCCTGGTGCGCGTGCGCGAGATGCTGTTCCGCGGGCTGCGCCTGTGCCTGCCGCACGCCGAACTCGCTGATCGGCGCATGTTCCTGCACCACCGCGACGCGCTCCCCGTCCTTGCTCAGGTGAAAGGAACGCACCTCGCCTCGGTGCGCATGGGCCTGGGCATGGCTCACGGCGGCGGCGCTGACGCGGTCGATACCGTCGGCGTCCAGGCCGCGTTCGTGCAGACCTGGCCCGAGCTGGTCCATGGCCAGTTGACGGTGCCGCGCCTGCCCGGGCGTGAGCGGGAGCTGGCCCGAGCGTATCGGTGCCGCCGCCTGCGGGTCCCGAGAGCGCGCGTCCGGGCGCAGCTCGGCCGGCAGTTCGGGCGGCATCAGCCCGCGTTCCTTGTGGGCCTCTCGGATCGCGCCCAGGTGGCCGGTGTCGCGCCAGAGCTCGTTCAGGCCTTCCTGCACCCGGCCCGCCTGGCGCTGTTGCGCCAGCGATCTGGGCCAGCCCTGATCGAGGTTGTTGTGCGAATCCCGGTTGGCCGCCAGCGCCATCACCTCCTTGCGGCCCTGGCCGACCTCGCCCACGTACTGGCGGTGTTTGTCGGCCAGCTGCTCGCTGCTCAGTGCCCGGTAGTTTTCCAGCGGCTGGTGCGGCAGGGCGCGTGGGTACTTTTCGTGCACCGCATCACTGTAGGCGCCGCGCACCGCATCGGCGGGCGGCTTGCCAGCGTCGATGTGCCTGGCCAGCGCGTCGCTGACATCGTCCTTGTCGACCTTGGGGAAACGCGCATGCATCGCTTCCCAGCCCTGGTCGATGCCGGCCCGACCCTCGAAATAGCGGCCGTTGCGCTCGGCCTCATTGCCGAAAGCGGCGCAGGTCGAATCCAGCCGGGTCTGCAGGCGCGCGCGCTCAGCCGGGTCGGTGGTGTGCTGCAGCTCCTCCTTCAGGCCGTTGACTTGGCGCAGCAGGCGGCCTTCCCGGGACACGTGGTCGTAACCCAACTGGCCCACCTCGCGCCCGAGGACCTTGCTCCACTGCTGCAGGCGCGAGTCTTCGTACAGCTTCTCGGCACCGACGGCGGCCGCGCCACCGGTGAGCAGGCCGCCCGCCACCGGACCGACCGGCCCCGTCACCGGGCTGGTGAGTGCGCCGCCGGCCGCACCGGGAATCGCACCGAGCGTGGCGGCCGTGCCGGTCACCGCTGTCTTGACGGTCTGGTTCGCCGCCTCTTCGCCGCCACGCACCCACTGCTCGCGGTTGGAGCGCGCGGTGTCGATGGCGGCGTCGATCTGGTTCTTCGCGTCGTAGGCGCCGTAGGCCGTGCCCAGCACGCCGGCGGCCTTGACCGTGGGGCGCACGGCCCGTCCTTTGGTGGGGAGGTGCAGGTGGTTGTCGACGCTTCGCACGAATTCGTGCGGTTCGTACAGGTTGCGGTTGGGTGTGAGGTACTGGCGTGCGCCACCGGATTTCGTCACCTGGCCGTCCAGCTCACTGGTCGGCGCCACGGTGTTGACGAAGACCTCGGTGGGCGCTTTCGGGGTGATCTTGTAGACGTCGTACTGGGGCGATTCGCTGGCGACCGGCAGGGCGAAGTGCTGGGAGAGGTTTCGGCCTTCCTTGATCGCAGCGTCGAGGTCGGCTTCCTTGGCCCAGAACGGAGAATACGGCGAAGGCTGCTGGCCTTTGGGGACGATCTTGACCAGAGGCTCGTGGAGGGTCTCCATGCGGGGGAGCTCGCGGCCGGAGGTGATCTGGTCGATGGCCCGGTCGTTGAGTTTGTTCAGCGGTGTGTCGGGAGATGCTTCGAGGAGCCGCTGCCGATACAACTTTCCTTCGGGCGTTTCCAGATAGTCCAGGGCCGCCTGCCGGTTGACGCCCTGGGTCTCAAAGGTCCGTGCTTCCTTGAGGGTCTTCTCGTCGTATGGCCGTTTGAGTTCATCGGGAGTCAGACCAGGGTCACTCATGATTGAGTGCCTTTCGGAATCGCTGCCCGCTGGGCCTCCATGTCGGCAAGGATTCGCTTTTCTTGCTCTGACAGACCGCCCTCCAGTTCGATGCCGAAGTCCACATAGGCACCCTCGACGTCAGGATCCGCGAAGTCGCGAAACAGACCTTCAGACGACATCGCCCAGCGAAACGGCAGCTTGAACCTGTCCGGTATCGGCTCCAGAATGCGACCCGCCTTGGCGTCGTCGATCATGGGTTGCATGACCTTCAACACATGTTGCACGCGCTCTTCGTTCGGGTACTGTTGGCATACCCATTCAAGGCGCTCGGCGGCGGCCTTCAGTCGGACGGTGTCGATTTTTTGGGTCATGGTGGCTTCCCTGGGAAACGGTTGGAGTGGGTGACAGCGCGGAATGTTCGCACATCACCCGCTGTCCCCACGCCAGCCATTCGCGGGCGCGAGGCATGGTCGTGTCCAGCACGAGGTTCTTGCGCTGGGCCACTGCGTCGGCCCGAAGCTCCTGCGCCCAGCGACCGGCATCGCTGTGCGTCTCTCCAGACCAGATGTATGGCTTATGGTCGCGCAGGTTGCGTGCGTCGGGATGAGCGCTGCGCAGATCGTCCGGATCGATCACGGCCGCATTCCCGCCCATCTCTGACAGCGTTGTGCGGGCCAGCCCACCTTTCCCATGGCCCGCTCCCTCAGTCCTGACCCCAGCTGAAGAACCTCATCAGTTCGTCGCCACCATCACGTCGGTGCAACCGCAGAAGGTGCAGCTTCTTTCGCACTTCAGCGCCCTTGTCGGCATCGCCGGAAGCCTCAGCAGAGGCCAGCTCGTCATTTGCGCGCTCGACGAAACCGTCCATGTCACCTTCAAGCAACCAGAAAGCCCGTTCCAGCTGGTCACTCCGTTGCATCTTGCTCATGTCCGGCGAGCGGCCAACGGTCTTGAGTCCTTCCTCCAGCTTGGCAAGCAGCTCTGGATAGTCCTTGAGTGCCTCCTGCAGCACCTTGGGTACGGGTGGGTGTTCGGTGGAGTTGGTCATGTCGATGTCCCTGGAAAATGCTCGTTGTGAATGACAGGACGAGATGTTCGCACACCACCCGCTCAGCCCATGTGGATCTCCGGCATCGCGGTATCGATGGCGGCGTCGACCTGGTTCCTGGCGTCGTAGACCGTGCCCAGCACGCCGGCCGCCGACGGCAGCCTGGCAGCAGCCGCCTTCTGGTCGGCGCCCAAAAAGACGCCGTGCAGGTCTGGAAACCGTTCGAGCTCACCGTCCTCATCAAGAAAACGAGCCATTCGAATGCGCTATCCCCGGGAAAGACTGCGCAACAGCATCAGCATCCCCTCTTCCAGATCCTGCTCGAATCGGTATCGCAGCGGTGCCAGGTCGGGGCGTGCAATCACCACAGCAGAGACTTCCCCAGGGCTTGCCAGCGGCCATAGACCGATGAGCAGTGGCAGGGCGAGGTGGATGAATCTATCGAAGGTCGAGGCCGGGATGCTTGGAATGCAGCGATGGAAGTCGATCGCGGTCTCCTGGCGCACGGCCAGCAAGCCTTGTTTGAACTGGACCACGCGTTCGGTGGAGACGTTGCGCTCAAGGATGGAAGGGAAGATGCTGGTGAGTCTGCACAGCAGCGGGCGGGCGACCCAGGTGGTGGTGAACGCCCAGGCAATGTGTTCGATGGTCCCTCTGCGCTTGCCCCCTCGGTTCAGCGCCTTGACCAGCTCGCTGCGCCAGGCCATGAACTCCTCAACAAGCACCTCAAGCAGGACGGCTTCGCTGCTCTCGAAGTATCGGTAGACGTTTGACTTGGTCATCTGCGCCTGCCGCGCCAGTTCGTTGATGCCCAGTGCGTGCACGTCGGGCATCTGAAGCAGCAGGAACTTCGCGGTATCGAGCAGATGGCGCCGACGCTCCTCCTTCTGCTCGGGAGAACGCGCGCGCAGATACGGTGATGGGTTGCTCATAAGGATGTGTCAGGGAACGTTGATCTCCTCAAGAGACCGATAGTCTGCTATATTGCAGACTATCGGTCTCTTAATGGCGCCAGCACGGCAAGCAATTCGACACGGCATCCAGCTTGCGATTGGCTGAAAGAGTTCCACTGCATCCCACTGACGAAGAACGTGCGCACGCCGCGCAACAGGAGAGTGATCATGGTAACCCGCAGAACAGTCCTACTCAGCGGTGCTGGGGTGGCCGGAGCGCTCGGCGCCCTGATGGTGGGCTGGACGGCGTTGCCGCCCAAGCCGCGCCTGGTCACGTCCGATCCGCTGCCGGTCGGCCCGGGCCAGTCGGCGCTGAACGGCTGGGTCAAGATCGGCGCAGACAACACGGTCGGCATCGTGATGTGCAAGGCCGAGATGGGCCAGGGCATCTACACCGGCCTGGCGATGGTGCTGGCCGAGGAGCTGGACGCCGACTGGGCGCAGGTCCGCGTCGAACGCGCGCCGATCGACAAGATCTACCAGAACATTGCCGGGATGATCGAAAGCCTGCCCTTCCACCCCGATGACCACGGCACGATGAAGGCCATCGCCGGGCGAGTCACCGGCAAGGCGATGCGCGAGTTCGGCCTGATGCTCACCGGCGCGTCCTCCAGCATGCGGGACCTGTGGCTGCCGATGCGCCAGGCCGGGGCGTCGGCGCGCGCGATGCTGGTGGCCGCTGCGGCCGGGCAGTGGCAGGTGCCGGCCGGCGAGTGCCGTGCCGAGGCGGGCCGCGTGCTGCACCCGTCGGGCAAGAGCGCTTCGTTCGGCGAGCTGGCGGCCGCCGCCGCGAGCCAGCCCTTGCCTGAATCGGTGGTGCTGAAGGACCCCAAGACCTTCAAGCTGATCGGCCAGCCGCGCAAGCGCCTGGAGGCGGCGTCCAAGATGGACGGCAGCGCGCGCTTCGGCATCGACGTGCTGCCGCCCGGCATGCAGTACGCCAGCATCGAGATGTGTCCGACGCTCGGCGGCCACGTCGCCAGCTTCGATGCCGCCGACGCGCAGAAGCTGCCCGGCGTGAAGAAGGTGCTCGCGGTGCCTGGCCTCTACGGCAGCACCGGCGGCGTCGCGGTGATTGCCGACACGCCGTACCACGCGATGCGCGCCGTCAAGGCGGTGCGCATCGAATGGGACCATGGCGCGACCGCCCAGTTGTCCACCGACGTGATCTATCGGCGGCTGGCGCAATCGCTGGACACGGACGATGGCTTCAGCTTCTACCAGCATGGTGACGTCGATGCCGCGCTGAAGAGCGCCGCGAAGACGATCAAGGCCGAATACCGCGCGCCGTACCTGGCCCACGCAACCATGGAGCCGATGAACTGCACCGTGCAGTTCAAGGACGGCCGTGCCACCGTGTGGGCGGCCACGCAGGTACCTGACATGGCACGCCACGCGGTGGCCAAGGTGCTGGGCCTCGCGCCCGAACAGGTCGACGTGCAGATGCAGTTGCTCGGCGGTGGCTTCGGCCGGCGCTGCGAAGTCGACGTGGTCGCGCAGGCCGCGGCCATCGCCCGCGAGGCCGGTGGCGCGCCGGTGCAGACCATCTGGTCGCGCGAGCAGGACATGACGCACGACTTCTACCGCCCGGCTTGCGTAGCGCGTTTCCAGGCCGGCCTCGATGCGTCGGGCCAGCTGCTGGGCTGGGTGAACACGTCGGCCGGCCAGGCCATCATGCCGCAGATCATCGAGCGCATGATCGGCGTGGGCAGCGCGCTACCCGACCGAACCACCTCGGAAGGCGCCTTCGACCAGCCCTACGAATGGCCCGCCGCGCGCATTGGCCACGAGGTGTTCGAACTGCCCATTCCCGTGGGCTTCTGGCGTTCGGTCGGGCATTCGCACCACGCGTTCTTCAAGGAAAGCTTCCTCGACGAAGTGGCCCATGCCGCCGGGCGCGACCCGGTGGCCTTGCGCGCCGCGCTCCTGGCGAAACACCCCAGGCACCTGAAGGTGCTGAAGCGCGCCGCCGAGTTGTCCGGCTGGGACAAGCCCTTGCCTGCAGCGGCCGACGGCAGCAAGCGTGCCCGTGGCGTGGCCTTGCACCAGTCTTTCGGCTCCATCGTGGCGCAGGTGGCCGAAGTGTCGGTGTCCACCGACAAGCGCATTCGCGTCCACCGCGTCGTCTGCGTGATCGACTGCGGCATCGCCATCAACCCGAACCTGGTCCGCCAGCAGATGGAAAGTGGCATCGTCTACGGCTTGTCGGCCGCGCTGAACGACGAAGTGCGCATCGAGAAGGGCCAGGTCCAGCAGACCAACTTCCACAACAACCCGGTGCTGCGGTTCGACGAATGCCCGGTGATCGAGACAGAGATCATCGCCAGCAACGAGAACCCCGAAGGGGTCGGCGAACCCGGCACGCCGCCGATTGCCCCGGCGGTGGCGAATGCCCTGTTCACCATCACTGGCCAGCGGCTGCGCAGCCTGCCGCTGAAACTGACCTGACCCGGAGAAGCCCGATGACCACGTTGACGATCAATCGCAAACCCGTTGAAGTGCAGGCCGAGCCCGACACACCCCTGCTGTGGGTGTTGCGTGGCGAGCTGCAGCTGACCGGTACCAAGTTCGGTTGCGGCATGGCGCTGTGCGGCGCGTGCACGGTGCACGTCGACGGCGAGCCGACGCGATCCTGCGTCACGCCGATCTCGGCCGTCGGCCCGCGCGAGGTGACCACGATCGAAGGGCTGTCCGGGCCGCAGGTGGCCGTGCTGAAGGCTGCGTGGGTCGATGTCGATGTGGTGCAGTGCGGCTACTGCCAGAGCGGGCAGCTGATGGCTGCTGCTGCGTTGCTGAAGCAAAACCCCAAGCCGACCGACGCGGACATCGACGCGGCCATGGCCGGCAACATCTGCCGCTGCGGCACCTACCCGCGCATCCGCGCGGCCATCCACAAAGCCGCGGAGATGCGGGCGGCCGCCTGAGCTGACCGTCGGAAGCCGACACTCGACGACGGAACACCATCGCAGGACAAGCGACGCCACGATCAAACCGGCTCGGTGCTGCGGCCATCCAACGGAATGCGACATGGAAAACCTCGACGTCACCGTCCTTCGCACGCTGCATGGCTGGCGTGCCCAAGGGCAGCGCGCCCTGCTTGCCACGGTGGTACGCACCTGGGGTTCGTCCCCGCGCCCGGTCGGGTCCATCATGGCGCTGTGCGAGAGTGGCTTGTTGGTGGGCTCGGTCTCGGGCGGCTGCATTGAAGACGATCTGATTTACCGCTACAGCCGAGGCCAGCAGGTCGAAGCCAGCACGAGCGAGACGGGCATCACGCACGAGATTCCGGACAGCAAGCCACAGCGGGTCAAGTACGGCGTGAGCGCCGATGAAGCCCACCGCTTCGGTCTGCCGTGTGGCGGCACGCTGGAACTGGTGCTGGAGTACAACCCCGATCCGGCATCTCTGCTGGGGCTGGTGCAATCTCTGACCGATGGCCACATGGTCCAGCGGTGCATGGAGATGGTCAGCGGCCGGGTGGAGTTGCGTGCGGTCACCTCGCCCTTGCCACTGGTTGACGATGGCAAAGTGCTTTTCAACACTTTCGGCCCCGAGTACCGCATGCTGCTGATCGGCGCAGGCCAACTCACCGAATACCTCGCCACAATGGCACTCTTCAGTGGCTTCAAGGTCACCGTATGCGACCCGCGCGAGGAGTACCGCGCTTCCTGGTCGGTGCCTGGCGTCAGCCTGCTGACCGGAATGCCGGACGACGTGGTGCGCGACTTCAAGTTCGACCGCCGCAGCTGCCTGATCGCACTCACGCACGACCCGAAGCTCGACGACCTTGCTCTGCTGGAGGCGCTGGACACCGAGGCCTTCTACGTGGGGGCCATCGGCTCGCGGCGCAACAACGAGGCCCGCCACACGCGCTTGATCGAACACTTCGAACAAACTCCGCAAAGTCTGGCGCGGCTGCGCGGCCCCATTGGCATCTACATCGGCAGCAAGACGCCACCGGAGATTGCCGTGAGCATCATGGCGGAGGTGCTGGCGGTAAAAAACGGCGTACCACTTTCCCGCGACATGGATGTGGCCAGCGCCAAAAATGCACTCACTGGCCATGCTTCAACGGGGCCGACCTGACGGCCCAGCGAAAAGGCAGGTCGAATCTGTCTGGAATCGGCACCAGAATCCGCCCCCGCCTTGGCGTCTTCGATCATGGGGCGCAGGCCGCCCCCGGCTCAGCGGCTCAGCCCTGGGCGGCGTTCAGCACCTCGCGCGTGCGCAGGGCTTCGGTGCGCGCGGCGGCGGCGAAGTCGTCACCGCTGGAGGCGTAGAGAATGGCGCGCGAGCTGTTGACGATGACCGGGCCGGTGGTCGCGTCGCCCTGCCGGCGATAACCGGCGCGGATGGTGGCCACGGCGTCGCCGCCCTGCGCGCCCACGCCGGGGATCAGCAGCGGCAGCGTGGGCGCGAGTTCGCGCACGCGCTCGATTTCTTCGGGATAGGTGGCGCCCACCACCAGGCCGAGCTGGCCGTTGAGGTTCCACGGCCCCTGGGCCAGGCGCGCGATGTGTTCGTACAGCCGCGGCTGGCCGTCCACCGACGCCAGGCGCTGGTTCTGCAGGTCGTCGCCACCGGGGTTGGAGGTGCGGCAGAGCAGGAAGGCGCCCTTGCCGTGGTACTTCAGGTAGGGCTGCACCGAGTCGAAGCCCATGAAGGGCGAGAGCGTGACCGCGTCGGCGCCGTAGCGCTCGAAGGCCTCGATGGCGTACTGCTCGGCCGTGCTGCCGATGTCGCCGCGCTTGGCGTCCAGGATCACCGGCACCTGGGGCGCGATGCGCTTCATGTGCGCCATCAGGCGTTCAAGCTGGTCCTCGGCGCGGTGGGCGGCGAAGTAGGCGATCTGCGGCTTGAAGGCGATCGCGGTGTCGGCCGTGGCCTCGACGATGGCGGCGCAGAAGTCGTAGATGCGGCTGGCGTCGCCCTTCATGCCGGCGGGGAACCTGGCCGGGTCCGGGTCCAGGCCAACGCAGAGCAGGGACTGGTTCTGGCGCTCTGCCGCGCCGAGCATGTCGAGGAAGGTCATGGGCACTGATTTTAGGAGACTGGCCCCCACGCTCCGCCGCTGCGCGGGTCGCTGCCCCCCGAGGGGGCTGACCCGGCTTGGGGCGGCCCGGCACCGGCTCGCTCGCCCCCACGCTCCGCCTACAAAGGCCCCTCCGCCTAAGATCACGCCCCATGCAAGCCCTCTCACGCCGGCAACTGGCCATTCTCGCCCTGCTCACCCTGGTCTGGGGCATCAACTGGCCGATCATGAAGTTCGGCGTGACGGGTTTTCCCGCGCTGAGCTTTCGCTCGCTGTGCATGTGGCTGGGCCTGCCGGTGTTGGCGCTGTTCCTGGTGGCGCGGCGGGTGCCGTTCGTGATCGGGCGCGAACACTGGCGTGAGCTGGGCTGGCTCACCGTGTTCAACATGTTCTTCTGGCACACGCTGGCGATCCTGGCGATCCAGACGCTGTCGAGCGGGCGGGCGGCGATCCTGGGCTACACCATGCCGGTGTTTTCGGCGCTGATCGGCGCGGCCTGGTTCGGCCAGCGCCTGCCCCACCGGGCCTGGGGCGGCGTGGCGGCCGCGGCGCTGGGCGTGGTGCTGCTGCTCTGGCACGAGCTGAGCACGCTCTCGGGCAAGCCGCTGGGCGTGGCCATGATGCTGGTGGCCGCGGCCACCTGGGCGCTGGGCACGCAGCTGATGCGGCGCACCCGCATCCCGCACCCCACGCTGGCGATCTGTTTCTGGATGACCGTGTTCACCACGCTGTGGATGAGCCTGCTGGCGCTGCTGTTCGAGCGCGACGCCTGGGCCTGGCCCACGCTGCCGGTGTGGGGCGCCATCGTCTACAACGCCGTCGGTGTGTTCGCGTTTGCCCAGGTGGCCTGGCTGATGCTGGCGCGCGACCTGCCCCCGATCGCCTCCTCGCTGTCGGTCATGTTCATCCCGGTGCTGGGCGTGTTCAGCGGCGCCTGGTGGCTGGGCGAGGTGCTGCACTGGCAGGACTGGGCCGCCGTGGCGCTGGTCATGGTGGCGATTGCGACGGTGCTGTGGCCCCAGCGGACGGTGGGACCCTGAACGGCCAGAGCCCGGGCACATCCTCGCGGGCGGCCACGGCCGGGAACAGCCGGGCATCGATGCGCTGCAGCAGGTCCTGGTACGGGGGCGCGAGGCGTTCCGGGGCGATGCGGCTGTCGAGGTGGTAGGCCGCGCGCTGACCGTGGTATTCGATGACCGGGCCCAGGCGCTCGAAGCGGATGCCCGCGAAACCCATCCCGCGCGCCAGGCGCGGCTCCATCACCGCGTACATGTGGAAGCGGCCGGTGTGGCGGGCCATGGCGATGGCCGACAGATACAGGCCGACCGCGATGTAGGGAAAGGTGCGCAGTTCCTCGGCCGAAAAACCCATGTGCCCGATGGCGCTGGCGCCTTCGGCCGGCTCGACGCGCGGTTGGCGAAAGCGGGCCGGCACGGCCAGCCGCGAGACTTCGCAGACCTCGTGGGGCGGGAAATGGCGCGGCAGCAGGCTCTCGTGCGTGAGCCCGGGGGCGCAATGCGCCTCCATCGGCAACTGCTCGCCGGCATGGCGCTTGCCCACGAGGCGCACGGTGCCGGCGAGCACGCCGGAGCGCCGGTGACGCACCATGCCATGGACCGACTGCGGGTCGAACGGATCGGTCTCCTGCCCGTCGGGCCGCAGGGGCTCGAACCGCAGTTCCTCGCAATACACCTGGTGGCGCAGCCGGTGGACCTCGCGCCGCTGGGGCTCGGTGCGCGCGATCTCGGGTCGCAGGCAGGCCAGAAAGGCGCTGGCCAGGTCCAGCGGTTCGTCTCGGCGGGCGGGCGGGGTGGATTCAAGGGTGGGGAGGTGGGCTGACCCACGGGACATCCGGGGGCTCGGCCCCGGGGAGGACAAGGGCGATGTGTGCATGGTGGAATGACCGGAAAACGCGAAAAGCCGCGTTTTTAAGTGTCACGCCTGCCAGCACCCGTCGGGTCGGCACCCTGCCAGCGCTTGCAATGCCGCGGCGAACCCTGCCGCTCAGGGCTGCCCGCCGGACTCGGCGGCGACGGTCTCCATCGCCAGGCACAGGTCGGCCCAGGCCTTGCCCTTGTCGCCGGGGGTGCGCAGCAGGTAGGCCGGGTGGTAGGTGACGATCACCGGCACGCCCTGGTAACGGTGCACCTGACCACGCAGGCGGCCGATGGGCTCGCTGGTCTGCAGCAGCGACTGCACCGCGAAACGGCCCATGGCGATGATGACCTTGGGCTGGACCAGCGCCACCTGGCGCGCCAGGTAGGGCTCGCACTGCGCCACTTCCTGCGGCTGCGGGTTGCGGTTGGCCGGCGGGCGGCACTTGAGCACATTGGCGATGTAGGCCGCCTGTTGCCCCGACCCGCTGCGGCTGCGGCCCACGGCGCGCAGCATGTTGTCGAGCAGCTGGCCGGCCGCGCCCACGAAGGGCTCGCCCTGCAGGTCTTCGTTTTCGCCCGGCGCTTCGCCGATCACCATCCAGTCGGCCTGGGTGTCGCCCACGCCGAACACAGTGTTCTTGCGGCTGCGGCACAGGCCGCAGGCTTCGCAGCCGGCCACGGCGGCCTGCAGCGCCGGCCAGTCCATGGTGTCGATCCCGGCCGGCCGGGGGCCCAGGGGCGCGGCGGCGGCGAGCGGCGCGGCAGCGGGTGCCGGCACCGGCCGGGCCGCGGGCGTTGCCGGCGCGCGGCTGGCGGCGGGCGCCGCCACGGGTGCGGCGGCGGTGGGCGGCGGGGTCGCGGGCGCGGCGGCCCGGGCCGGAGCGGCCACGGGTGGCGCCACCGCCGGCGGCTCGGCGGTCACCGCGGGCGGGGGTTTGGGGGCCCAGACACGCACGCCCATCTCGGCCAGCATGGCGCGCTGGCGCGCGTCGAGCTGGGGCACGAACGAGGTGTCCGTCATGGGGCCTCCCCACCGTTGCCGCGGGCCGCCAGGCTCAGGCTCATCACCACCGCGTCTTCGCGCTGGAAATGGCCCGCCGGGTAGTAGCCGCGGCGCAGGCCGACCTGGGTGAAACCGTAGCTTTCGTAGAGCGCACGCGCGGGCACGTTGCCCTGCCGCACCTCCAGCCAGAGCCATTGCGCGCCCTGCCCGCGCGACCACAGCACCAGCGCGTCGAGCATGAAGCGCGCCCAGCCCTGGCGCTGGTGGGTCGGCGCGACGGTGATGTTGAGCAGGTGCACTTCGTCCACCCCGGGCATGGCCACGAGGTAGCCCAGCAGCACGCGGCCGTCGCTGCGCCCGGGGCTGGCCGTCTCGCCGGGCAGCGCCTCGCTCAGCAGCATCACCGCCGGGTAGCCCGAGGCCAGCGAGTCGGCCAGGTGCTTGCGCGTCCAGGGGTGGGTGTAGGCCAGCTTTTCCACCGCGTGCACCGCGTCCAGATCGGCCTCGGCCATGGGCACGAAGGCGATGCGGCGCGCGGCGGTGGCATCGGCGCGCGGCCAGTCGGCCGGGGTCCACACGGGCACGCGGGACGCGTCCTGGGTCGTGCCGGGTTCGGGTGATTGCGCCATGCCAGCCCCCATCAGGCGCCCAGGGGATCGGTGGGTGTGGGCGCGGCCAGCCGGGCCAGGTGGTCCAGCCGCAGCTGCTCACGCTCGGCCGTGGTCTGCGCCACCTTGTCGCGCACGTAGAGCGGCAGCGCGTCCTGCGCGGCCACGGCATGTCCGGCGGCCAGCAGCGCCGGGGCCAGGCGCAGCAAGGCGCTGGCCGTGGGCAGCGCGCGCTGGCGTGCGCCGGGCAGATCGCTGAACTGCGCGCCGTAGGCCTCGAACACATTGCCGGCCAGCAGGCAGTCGCCCGCCTCCAGCGAGAGCGCCGGCGGCAGGCTCTGCCGCAGGTACCCGCCCAGCTCGGCCGGTGCGCACAGGCGCGGCGGCTGCAGCGGCGCGATCGCCAGGCCCTGCGGCCCGCAGGCGTACAGCGCCACGTACATCTCGTCCATGCGGGCGTCGAGCAGGGCCACGATCACGCCCGGCAGCGCCTGCCCGGCCTGCTCGCGCTGCCAGCGCGCTTCCTCGGCCAGGGCGTGCAGCGTGTCCACCGGCAGCACCGGGATGCCACCGGCGCGGCCCGCGCCCCGGGCGCCGTAGGCCAGGCCCTGGGCCACGGCACAGGCCGTGCGCAGGCCGGTGAACGAGCCCGGACCGCGGCCAAACACCAGCGCGTCGAGTTCGTGCAGCGCCCAGCCTGCCTGGGCCAGCAGGGTCTGCACCACCGGCAGCAGCGTGGCCGAGGCCTGCGCGCCGCCCGGGCCGGTGTGCGGGCGGACCGGCCGCTCGGGCGTGCCCGGACCCACCGCCACCGACAGGGTGTCGGTGCTGGTTTCCAGGGCCAGCAACCGCAACGGGGAGCGGGTGGCCGGGTCGAGGCTGGCGGGGGACAAAGACATCCGGGCATTATCGGCCACCCCGGGGGGCCGGCCTGGCCGCCGCGCGGCATGCCCGCAGACCGCCCGTGCCCGGCAAGGGCCGCCTCTTTTCACCGCAGGGCGCCAGCGGCGCGGGCCGCCGTCCCATAATGAAAACCCCCATGTCCGCCGCCCTGCTGCCCGCTGTGTTGCTCTCTTTCCCGCCCCACTGGCGCCGTGTGCGCCGCGCCCTCGCGCGCACCGCGCTCGTCCTGCTGGGGGCGCTGACCCTGCCCGCCTGCGCCCAGCTGCCGGTCCCGTCAAAGAACGGGCTGCCCCCCGGCGTGTCGGCGGCGCTGGCGCGCGCCGGTGTGCCGGCCGATGCGCTCTCGGCGCTGGTGGTGCCGGTCGCGCCGCCCGGCCCCGAGCGGCTGCGCCACCGCGCCGAGGCCTCGGTCAACCCGGCTTCGGTGATGAAGCTGGTCACCACCTACGCGGCGATCGACCTGCTGGGCCCGGATTTCACCTGGAACACGCGCTTTTTCACCGACGGCGAGGTCAGCGAAGGCGTGTTGCGCGGCAACCTGTACGTGCGCGGCGGCGGCGACCCCAAGCTGGTGCTCGAACGCATCCAGGACGCCTTCGTGGCCCTGCAGGACCAGGGCGTGCGCGTGGTCCTGGGCGACATGGTGCTCGACCACAGCGACTTCGAGCTGCCCGAGAGCGACCCCGGCGCGTTCGACGGCGAGGCCCTGCGCCCGTACAACGCCTCGCCCGACGCCCTGCTGGTGAACTTCAAGTCGGTGATCCTGAGCTTCTTGCCCGACCCGGCCGCAGGCGTGGCCTGGGTGCGCAGCGAGCCGCCGCTGGCGGGCCTGGCCGTCGACACCACCGTGCCGCTCTCCGGCGGCGGCTGCGGCGACTGGCGCCTGGGCCTGCTGGCGCGTTTCGACGACGCCAACACCATCCGTTTCGGCGGCCGTTATCCGCTGGATTGCGGCGAACGCAGCTGGCCCGTGGCCTACCAGGACCCCGCCAGCTACGCCGCGCGCGCCCTGGAAGGCCTGTGGCGCGCCAGCGGCGGCGCGCTCACCGGCCAGGTGCGCACCGGCCCCACGCCACCCGGCGCACGCCTGCTGCACGACGCGCGCTCGCTGCCGCTGTCGGACATCATCACCGACGTCAACCAGTGGAGCAACAACGTGATGGCGCAGCAGGTCTTCCTCACCCTGGGCCGGCTCTCGCCCACCCAGGTGATGAGCGAGAGCGCGCTGGCCGACCGGCTGGCCCTGATGCGCCCGGGCCGCTTCGAGCGCTCGCGCGAGGTGATCGCGGCCTGGTGGCGGCGCACCTTCGGGCCGCGCCACGAGCCCCCGGTGCTGCACAACGGCTCGGGCCTGTCGCGCGACGAGCGCATCACCGCCGATGCGCTGGTGGGCCTGCTGCGCCACGCCGCGCGCCACCCGCAGGGCGAGCGCTTCGTGCAGTCGCTGTCCATCGCCGGCGTCAATGGCACGGCCGCCCGCATGGCGCAAGACCCGCTCAGCGCAGCGCGCGGCAACGCCTGGCTCAAGACCGGCACCCTGCGCGACGTGATGGGGGTGGCCGGCTACGTCAATGCGGTCAACGGCACGCGCTACGCGGTGGTCGGCTTCATCAACCACCCCAACGCGCCGGCCGCGCGCCCGGCGCTCGAAGCGCTGGTGGAGTGGACGGCCTCGCAGGCGGATTGAAGCGAACCACCCCCGCAGCGCTTCGCGCTACCCCCTCAAGGGGGCGGCACTGGCCGTCCGGCAAAGCCGGCCCGGCGGTGCCCTGGGCTGCACCGCTTCACGCATCGGGATCGCGCTCCGGTGGTCCTCCGACGGGCTCAGGCCGCGGCGCGCTGCAGCCGGTCGCGCACGCCATCCCACGCGGCGTCGTCCGGGGGCGTCTCGACCCAGATCAGGCGCACGCCGGTAGCGTCGAGTTCGCGCAGCACGGCGAACAGCTCCTGCGCGCAGCGCGCGGCGTCATCGGGCATGCGCCGCCGCGGCACCGCCGCCACCGTGCGGACCGCCTGGCGCGCGTAGACCGCGATGTTTTTCGCGTCGGCGCCGAGCAGGTCCAGGGCGGCCTGCAACTGCTGCGCGCTCATCAGGCGCACCTGGGCGCGTGGCGCGTAGTGCGATTCGAGCGTGCCCGAGGCGCGCGGCGCGGCCTCGTCGCGCGCGCGCAGCGGCTGGCCACAGGCCGCTTCGAGCCGGTCCGGCGTGATCATGCCGGGGCGCAGCAGCACCGGGTGGCCACGCGTGCAGTCCACGATGGTGGACTCGATGCCGACCGGGCAGGCGCCGCCGTCCAGGATCAGCAGCGCGTCGTCGGACAGCCCGGCGAACTCTTCGGCCACGTGCTGCGCCGTGGTGGGGCTGACGCGGCCAAAGCGGTTGGCGCTGGGCGCGGCCACGCCGTGCACGCCCTGGGCGACCGCGGCCGTCAGCAGCGCCTGGGCCACCGGGTGCGCCGGGCAGCGCAGGCCCACCGAATCCTGCCCCCCCGCGGCCACCGCCGCCACCTCGGGCCGGCGCGGCAGGATGAGCGTGAGCGGACCGGGCCAGAACGCCTGCATCAGCGCCAGCGCAAACGCCGGCACCTCGCTCGCGTAGTGGTCCACCCCGGCGCGCCAGCCCTGCGGCCCCGCGCCCGGCGCGAGGTGCACGATCAGCGGGTGGTCGCTCGGGCGGCCCTTGGCTTCAAAAATGCGGTGCACCGCGCTGGCGTTGTCGGCGTCGGCCGCCAGGCCGTAGACGGTTTCGGTCGGCAGCCCCACCAGCGAACCCGCTGCCAGGCGCCGGGCAGCGGACCCGATGGCCGCCGGATCTTGGGCGTTCAGAACGAGAGACATGGGCGCATCAGCAACATCATCATGGGAGAAATGCCCCAAACCCGGCGCACCGCGGAACCGGCTTTGCCGGGCCGCCAGTGCGGCCCCCTGGGGGGCTGAGGGCTGCGGCTCCAAGCCTGCCCGCGCAGGCTTGGACAGCCCGAAGAGGCATCGACTCTGGCGATGCTGCGGCCTGCAAGGCGCGCCGCAGGCGCGTCGGGAGGGTCATAGTCCCAGCAGGGCCAGCACCCGCGCCGCCGTCTCGCGCGCCTGCGCCACCGTGGGCGCGGTGATGTTCAGGTGGCCCATCTTGCGGCCCGGGCGCGCGCTGAGCTTGCCGTAGAGGTGCAGGTGGGTGCCGGGCAGCGCCAGCACCTGGGCCCAGGGCGGCGACACCGGCTGCTCGCTGGCCTGGGCGCGCACGCCGTTGGCGTTGAACCAGAGGTCGCCCAGCAGGTTGACCATGATGGCCGGGCTGTGCTGGCGCGGTGTGGGCAGCGGCAGGCCGGCCAGCGCGCGCACCTGCGCCTCGAACTGCGAGATGTCGCAGGCGTTCTGCGTGTAGTGGCCGCTGTTGTGTGGGCGCGGTGCCATTTCGTTGACGATCAGGTCCGAGCCGCCCGCGCCGTCGTCCACCACGAAGTACTCCACGCAGAGCACGCCCACGTAATGCAGGTGGTTGGCAATGGCGACCGTGCTGGCCTGCGCGCGCGCGGCCAGCTCGGCCGGCACGGCGCCCTCGTACACCTCCGTGATGGCCAGGATGCCGTCGTGGTGCGTGTTGGCCTGCACCGGGAAACTCACCACCTGGCCGTCGGCGCCGCGCGCCACCAGCACCGAACACTCGCTTTGCAGCGGCATCAGCTTTTCCAGCACGCAGGGCACGCGGCCCAGCTGCTCCCAGGCGGCGGCCAACTCTTCGCGGCTCTTCACGCGGATCTGGCCCTTGCCGTCGTAACCCAGGCGGGCGGTTTTCAGGATGCCGGGCAGCAGATTGGCCGGCACCGCCGCCAGCAACTCGGGCGTTTCAACGGCCGCGTAGGGCGCGGGGTAGACACCGCTGATCGGGCCGCAGGCCACGAAATGCGCTTTTTCCTCGATGCGGTCCTGCGCCACGGCCACGCAGGCGGCCGACGGCGCCACCGGCCGGTGCGCGCCGAGCGTGAGCAGCGCGGGCGCGGGCACGTTCTCGAACTCGGTGGTGATGGCGTCGCAGCGCTGCATCAGCTGCGCCAGGCCCTGCTCGTCGTCGTACGGGGTCTGTATGTGGTAGTGGCTGATCAGCCCGGCCGGGCTGGCGGGGTCCGGGTCCAGCACCGCCGTGAAATAGCCCATGGCCTGCGCGGCCTGCACGAACATGCGGCCCAACTGGCCACCGCCCATGACGCCCAGGGTCATCTGCTGGCCGCGGTCGGACAGGGCGCCGGGAAGCAAGGGCTTGAGACTCATGGGGTCATTCCGTGGGAAGGGTCATGTGGCGGGCCGCCTCGGTCTGCGCGGCGCGGAAGGCTTCGAGTTGGGCGCGCAGGGCCGGGTCAACGTTCGCCAGCAGGGCCACGGCGAACAGCGCCGCGTTCGCCGCGCCGGCGGGGCCGATGGCAAAGGTGGCCACCGGCACGCCCTTGGGCATCTGAACGATGCTGTGCAGCGAATCGACGCCCGACAGCGCCTTGGACATCACCGGCACGCCCAGCACCGGCACCACCGTCTTGGCCGCGATCATGCCCGGCAGGTGCGCCGCACCGCCCGCGCCCGCGATGATGGCCTTGAGGCCGCGGCCGACGGCGGCTTCGGCGTAGGCGAACATGTCGTCGGGCATGCGGTGCGCCGAAACCACCCGCGCCTCGTGTGCGATGCCGAAGTCCTTGAGGATCTGCACGGCGTGTTGCATGGTGTCCCAGTCGCTGCTGGAGCCCATGACCACGCCCACTTGAATGGGATTCATTGGGTTGCCTTGTGTCGGGCCCCGGGGGGCCGGCGGGGGGAGCGGGTCTGGGGAGGACGGCCCGGCTCCGGTAAAGTGTCGATTTTACGTTTCGCGCCCGCGCACCGCCCACCGTGGGCCCATCTCCAGAGCCATTGCCATGATCAACGTCACCATCGCCAACTTCGAAACCGAGGTCATCGAAGCCTCGATGCAAACGCCCGTGCTGGTGGATTTCTGGGCGCCGTGGTGCGGCCCCTGCAAGGTCATCGGCCCGCTGCTGGAGAAGATCGAGACCGACTACGCGGGCCGTTTCAAGCTGGTGAAGATCGACTCCGACCAGGAGCAGCAACTCGCCCAGGCCTTCGGCATCCGCAGCATCCCGACCTGCGTGCTGCTCATGAACGGCCAGCCGGTGGACGGCTTCATGGGCGCGCTGCCCGAAGGCCAGATCAAGGAATTCCTGGACAAACACCTGCCCGCGGCCGAAGAAGTGGCCGCCGCCGAGGAAGAAGCCGCCGCGCTGGACGCGCTGGCCGATGGCGACGTGGAAGGTGCTCTGGAGAAATTGCAGCAGGCGGTGCAGACCGACCCCAACAACGACGACGCGCGTTTCGACCTGGTGAAGCTGCTGCTGGAGCTGGAGCGCGACGACGACGCCAAGGTGGCCTTCGCCCCCGTGATCGCCAAGGCCGCCGGGGTGCGCCGGCTCGACTCGCTCAGCCGCTGGATGAAGGCGCGCGACGCCCAGGCCACAGTGGGCGACCCGCAGGCCCGCGCGGCCGAACTGCAGGCCGCGATCACCGCCAACAAGCGCGATTTCGACAGCCGCTTCGCGCTGGCCCAGTTGCTCATGGCCCACAGCGAGTTCGTGCCAGCGATGGACGAGTTGCTGGAAATCCTGATGCGCGACAAGGCCTGGAGCGAAGACCTGGCCCGCAAGACCTACATCGCCATCCTCGACATCATCGAACCGCCCAAGCCCAAGGTGGCCGAAGGCCAGGTGCCCCCCGAAGACCCGACGGTGGCGACCTACCGCCGGCGACTCTCCAGCGTGGTGCTGAGCTGACCTACGGCCGCTGATCGGTCGAGGGCTTCTTCCAGAGGTTGATGCCGCCTTCCACCGCGTGCTGGTCGATGGCGGCCAGTTCGTCGGGCGTGAAGTCCAGGTGCTGCAGCGCCCCCACCAGCTCCACGATCTGCTCGGGTTTGCTGGCGCCGATCAGGGCCGAGGTCATGCCCGGCTGGCGCAGCACCCAGGCCACGGCCATCTGGGCCAGGCTCTGGTCCCGCGAGGCGGCGATCTCGTTGAGCGCGCGCACGTGGGCCAGGTTCTGTTCGCTCAGGTGCTCGGGCTTGAACGAGCCGCCGCCCGGCTGGTTGATGCGCGCCGACTCGGGAATGCCGTTGAGGTACTTGCCGGTCAGCAGGCCCTGGGCCAGCGGGCTGAAGGCGATGCAGCCGATGCCCTCGGCCCTCAGGGTGTCGAGCAGTTCGCCTTCGATCCAGCGGTTGAGCAGGCTGTAGGACGGCTGGTGGATCAGGCAGCGCACGCCCATCTGCCGCAGCAGCGCCGCGGCTTCGCGGGTCTTGCCGGCCGAGTAGCTGGAGATGCCCACGTACAGCGCCTTGCCCTGCTGCACCGCCGTGGCCAGCGCGCCCATGGTTTCTTCCAGCGGGGTGTCGGGGTCGAAGCGGTGGGAATAGAAGATGTCCACGTAGTCCAGGCCCATGCGTTTGAGGCTCTGGTCCAGGCTGGCGAGCACGTATTTGCGCGAACCGCCGCCCTGGCCGTACGGCCCGCGCCACATGTCCCAGCCGGCCTTGGTGGAGATGAGCAGTTCGTCGCGGTAGGGCCGGAAGTCGCGCCGCAGGTGTTCGCCGAAATTGGTTTCGGCGCTGCCGGCCGGCGGGCCGTAGTTGTTGGCGAGGTCGAAGTGGGTGATGCCCAGGTCGAACGCGGTGTGCAGCAGGGCACGCTGGGTGTCCAGGTGCGTGCTGTCGCCGAAGTTGTGCCACAGGCCCAGAGAGATGGCGGGCAGTCTGAGGCCGCTGTGTCCGCAGGTCCGGTAGGGCATGCTGTCGTAGCGGGTGGGGGCGGCGGTGTACATGGCGGGTCTCCTTCTTGTTGGTCGGTGATAAACAGCCACTCTACCCAGTAACCACCCGGAAACCCAGCCCTTTGTGTCGGCAATTGGGTTGCTCCCTGTGGGGTGCTTGCTGGCCAGTCGATGGCGTGGGGTGTCCGACGCCGCGGATGTCCCACGGTCCAAAGCGCCCGACCCGGAAAAACCCTGCTGGGGCAGCAGGCATCGGCCGCGGCGCGGTCCACGGGTCTAGCATTGCCTGTGCATGTCGACCCTCGGCGTGGTCGGCAAGCCGTGCCGCCGACTGGGGGCGGGTGGCTGGCCGCACCACCGATGACCGCAGCCTGCGGCCGGGCCGATCTGCGTTGGCCCCTTCCAGCAGGAGACCGTCATGGACCATGCCCTTGAAAGACACGCGGCCGTGGACACACCCCATGTGCGCCGAGTCGAAACCCTGCAGCCACTCGAATGGTTGCGCCGAGGCTACGCGGATCTCGCCCAATCGGGCCGATCGAGCCTGGCTTACGGTGTGTACATCACCGCCTTCGGTGTGATGCTGTTGGCCCTGAGTTGGGGCGCCACCTACCTGGTGCCGGCCTTTGCCGGCGGCTTCTTGCTGGTGGCGCCGTTCGTGGCCATCGGGCTGTACGCCATATCGGCGCAAATCGAACGCCACGAACGCATCGACATGGCGCGGGCCATGTTCGCCTGGCGATCCAACGCCGGTTCGATCGCCTTGTTCGGCCTCATGCTGACGCTGTCGCTGATCCTGTGGGAGCGGGTTTCGGCGATCATCTTCGCGCTCTCCTACGGCGGCAACGTGCCCGACCTATCAGCGGTCGTTCAGGACGTGCTGTTCTCCGGCGAATACTGGCCGCTGTTGCTGGCTTTCTTTGGCGTGGGGGCCGCGTTCGCGGTCATGGCGTTCACGCTGTCGGTGGTGAGTGCGCCGCTGCTGCTCGACCGGCCGATCGACGTGGTGACGGCCGCCATCACGAGCATGCGCTGCTGCCTGGCGAACCCCGCCGCCATGGCCTTGTGGGCCGCGCTGATCGCCGGCCTGGTGCTGATCGGCTTCGCCACCTTGATGCTGGGCCTGATCGTCATCTTCCCCTTGCTGGCACATGCCAGCTGGCACGCCTACCGCGACCTCATCGTGGATGGGGCCGGATGAAGGCCGGCGCCGCCGCCATGGCCCGGCGGCGGTTCAGTGCAGGCGCAGTCCGCTGAACTGCCCGTGCCGCGCCTGGCGCATCAGCGCATGGAATTGCCGGTGGTCCAGCCGGAGCAGGCGCTCGTGATCGCCGCACTCGATGTAGACCACGCTCAGGGTTTCGAGTTCGTCATCGACCACCGTCTCCAGGCCCCAGACCATGCCCAGCGCGGGCACGGCGCCGCGTTCGCAGTCGGGGAACAACGCGGCAATGCGGTTCTCGTCGGCCAGGCGCAGGTGCTGGCGCTCCAGCAGCTGCGACACCCGGCCCAGCCGCACGTAGCGATCGGCCGGCACCACGGCCATCACGCAGCCGATGTCGTCTTCCAGCACGACGGCCTTGGCCAGCTGGTGCGGCGACACATGCGCGGCATGGGCGGTGTCCGAGCTGCCGCGGGTGTGCCGATGGCGCTGGACCTCGTATTCGGCGTCCTGCGCCTGCAGGAAGGATGACAAGCGAGGGGGAATGAACATGGCGGCCTCCAACTCAATGCGCTGCCCCATGGCTGCGGCTGTGCTCGCCCTGCCGCTCCCTCGGTTGGGGCACTTCGGTTGGGCCACTCAGACGGACCAGCCCGAGGCCGCCAGCCAGTGGTCGGCCAGCAGCAGCGCAAACAGCGCGAACAGGTAGACGATGGAATAGCGGAAGGTGGGCATCGCCAGCGCGATGTCCCGGCGCAGGCGCCAGGCGCAGGCGATGAAGCGCGCACCGAGGGCGAGTGCGCCGAACAGGTAGAGAGGGCCGCTCATGCCGATGGCCACCGGCAGCAGCGACACACCGCCCAGGGCGATGCTGTAGTACAGGATCTGCGCCGTGGTGTAGGGCACGCCGCGCACCACCGGCAGCATCGGGATGCCGGCGCGGGCGTAGTCGTCGCGGCGGTGGATCGCCAGGGCCCAGAAATGCGGCGGCGTCCAGATCAGGATGATGAGGAACAGCACCAGCGCGCCCGCGTCCACCTGGCCCGTCACCGCCACCCAGCCCAGCAGCGGAGGCGCAGCACCGGCGGCGCCCCCGATGACGATGTTCTGCGGCGTTCGCTTCTTGAGCAACAGGCTGTAGACCACGGCATACCCGAGCAGCGATGCCAGCGTGAGCACGGCGCACAGCGGGTTGCTCACCCACAGCAGCAGCGCCAGGCCGGCCAGGCCCAGGGCGATGGCGAAGACGACCGCCTGCGCCGTGCCCAGCACACCGCGCGGCAGCGGCCGGCCCCGCGTGCGCGCCATCAGCGCGTCGATGCGCTGGTCGATCACGTGGTTGGCGGCGGCCGCGCTGGCGGCCACCAAGCCGATGCCCAGGGTGCCGAAGACCAGCACCGTCCAGGGCGGCCACCCCGCTCGCGACAGCAGCATGCCGACGAGCACCGTGAACATCATCAGCGCGATGACCCGGGGCTTGACCAGTTCGACATAACTGCGCCAGGGCATCACCCTGCCACGCGGCAGGGGCACGGCCAGTGCGGTGGGAGGCTTCGACATGGCGCAGGCCCTCGTGGGGTTTCCAGGTTGAACGCTAGCGGAAGAAGAGCAGCCGCGTCAGGTGCACGTAGCCGGCCTCAGAGGCCATCAGCCCCACCAGCGCGATCAGGGCCAGCGGCGGCAGCAGGATGGCGTAGATCAGCGCCAGCCGCTCCCAGGCCAGGTGCATGAACACGGCCACGATGAGGCCGGCCTTCAGCAGCATGAAGATGAGGATCAGGCTCCAGCGCAACATGCCTTGCAGGTGGTAGTAGTCCACGGCGTAAGACATCGTGCTCAGCACGAAGAGCAGGACCCAGACCTTCAGGTACAGGCCGATCGGGTGCTGTTGCTGCCCGGGGAGGGCGTTGCTGGTTGTGTGCATGGCGTTCACCACAGGTAGAACAATGCAAAGATGAAGACCCACACCAGGTCGACGAAGTGCCAGTAAAGGCCGGCGATCTCGACGATCTGGTAGTTGCCTGCGGATGCGCCGGCCTTGGGGCCGTCATACCTCCCGCGCAGCAGGCGCACGGCAACGACGATCAGGTAGATCACCCCGGCCGTGACGTGCAGGCCGTGAAAGCCGGTGATCATGAAGAAGGTGGAGCCGAACTGCGCCGCGCCCATCGGGTTGCTCCAGGGGCGCACGCCTTCGTCGACGATCAGCTTGGTCCACTCGAAGGCCTGCATGCCGACGAACATGGCGCCGAAGGCCGCGGTCACGAACATCAGCCGCGCTGCGTTGACACGGTCACGGCGGTAGGCGCAGTTGACGGCCATCGCCATGGTGCCGCTGCTGGTGATGAGCACGAAGGTCATCACCGCGATCAGCAGCAGCGGAATGTCGGCACCGCCGACGTGCAGCGCGAAGACCTCGCTCGGGTTCGGCCACGGCACGGTGGTGGACATGCGCACCGTCATGTAGCCGGTGAGGAAACTGCCGAAGATGAAGGTGTCGCTGAGCAGGAAGAACCACATCATCGCCTTGCCCCACGCGACGTGGAAGGCCTGGCGGTCGGACGACCAGTCGGCCACCAGCCCGCGCAGCCCCGTCACCGGCGCAGAGGTCCCGGTGCTCGGTGGGGTGACGTGGGTGGCGATGTTGCCCATGGCGGTCTTTCAGGCGTCGCCGCAGATGAAGCGCACCACTTCCGGCGTCAGCCAGCCGAGCGCGGCGAACAGCACGGCCCACACGGCGAACAGGAAGTGCCAGTAGCGTGCACACAGCGTGATGTGCAGGGCCAGGCGTCGCGGCTCGGCCGGCGCTGCAATGGCCGACTGCACGGTGGCGCTCCAGGCGACCAGGCCGCCGATCACGTGCAGCCCGTGCAGCGCGGTGAGCACATAGAAGAAACTCGCCGCCGGGTTGCCCGCGAGCACCACGCGGGCGTCCAGCAGGCTTTGCCAGGCCCACAGCTGCGAGCCCAGAAAGGCCATCGCGGCCACGCCGCCGACCAGCAGCAGGCGCCTCGCCCGGGCGTGGCGCAGCGCATGCGCCGCCGTGGCCGAACGCTGCAGCAGCAGGCCGCCGGCCAGCAGCAGCGCACTGCTCAGCCACAGCTGGGGCGGCATCGCGATCGGCGACCAGTCGGCCGCATCCATGCGCATCGCGTAGGCGACGAGGAACAAGGCGAACAGCACGCTGACCACGCCCATGAACAGCCACAGGCCGGTCGCGGCGGCGCGCGCCCGGGTGGCGGCCGGGTCCCCGATCTGCAGCGTGGTGGTGTTCATGAGCGGGCTCCGTCATGGGGCGACGCCGGCGCCTCGGCTTCCTGGCCGCCGGCCAGTGCCGGCGCATCTTGTGCAATGAAATCCTGTGCGGCGCCTGGCACGCTGTAGGCGTAGGCCCAGCGGTGCACCACCGGCAGCTGCGGGCCCCAGTTGCCATGGCGCGGCGGCGTGTGCGGCGTGGCCCATTCCAGCGATGCCGCGCGCCAGGGGTTGGTCTCGGCAGGGCGCCCGCGCCAGGCGCTCCACAGCAGGTTGAAGACGAACAGCAGCTGCGCCGCGCCCACGATCAAGGCCACCACGGTGATGAAGGCGTTGAGCGTGTGGGCCGAGGCGGGAATGAACGCGTAGTTCGCGTAGTCGTAGTAGCGCCGCGGCATGCCCATCACGCCCAGGTAATGCATCGGAAAGTAGATCGCGTAGGTGCCGAGGAAGGTGATCCAGAAGTGGATGCGCCCGAGCCGCTCGTCGAGCATGCGGCCGGTGACCAAGGGGTACCAGTGCGTGATGGCGCCGAACACCACCAGCAGCGGCGCCACGCCCATCACCATGTGGAAGTGGGCGACGACGAAATAGGTGCCCGACAGCGGGATGTCGACACTGACGTTGCCCAGGAACAGCCCCGTCAGCCCACCGGCCAGGAAGGTGAGGATGAAGGCCAGCGTGAACAGCATCGGCACCGTGAGGTGTATGTCGCCGCGCCACAGTGTGAGCACCCAGTTGTAGACCTTGATCGCCGTGGGCACCGCGATGATCAGCGTGCTGGTGGCGAAGAAGAAGCCGAACCACGGGTTCATGCCGCTCACGAACATGTGGTGCGCCCACACCACGAAGCTCAGGCCCCCGATGACCACGATGGCCCAGACCATGGTCCGGTAGCCGAAGATCGCCTTGCGCGCGTGCACGCTGATGAGGTCGGAGACGATGCCGAAGGCCGGCAACGCGACGATGTAGACCTCGGGGTGGCCGAAGAACCAGAACAGGTGCTGGAACAGCAGGGGGCTGCCGCCTTTGTGGCTGGTGGCCTGCCCCATCGACAGCAGTGCGGGCATGAAGAAGCTGGTGCCCAGGGTCTTGTCCAGCAGCATCATCACGCCGCTCACGAAGAGCGCCGGAAACGCCAGCAGCGCCAGGATGGTGGCCACGAAGATGCCCCACACCGACAGCGGCATGCGCAAGAGCGTCATGCCTTCGCAGCGCGCCTGCAGCACCGTGGTGACGTAGTTCAGCCCGCCCATGGTGGTGGCGACGATGAAGATCAGCAGCGACACCAGCATGAGGATGATGCCCCAGTCGTGCCCCGGCGTGCCGGGCAGGATGGCCGCCGGCGGGTACAGCGTCCAGCCCGCGCCGGTGGGACCGCCCGGCACGAAGAAACTCGCCATCAGCACGATCACGCTGAGCAGATAGACCCAGAAGCTCAGCATGTTCATGTACGGGAAAACCATGTCGCGCGCACCGATCATGAGCGGGATCAGGTAGTTGCCAAAGCCGCCGAGGAACAGCGCCGTGAGCAGGTAGATCACCATGATCATTCCGTGCATGGTCACGTACTGGTAGTAGCGTTCGGCGTTGATGAACTCGAACACGCCAGGGAAGCCGATCTGCAGCCGCATCAGGTTGGACAACAGCAGGCCCACCAGCCCGACCGCGATGGCCGTGCAGGCGTACTGCACCGCAATCACCTTGTGGTCCTGGCTCCAGACGTAGCGGGTGATGAAGCTGCGCGGAGCGTCATCGTGATGGCTGGTGTCGACGAGGGCCATGGCGGGCGTCCTGTGGGGGTCAGGGCCGAGCGGGCGCGGGGCCCTGGGTCTTGATGTAGGCCACCAGCGCGTCGAGTTCGTCGGCGGTCAGTTCGAACTGCGGCATCACCGGCGCGAAGCCTTTCACGTTGCGCGCCTTCGGGTTGCGGATGAAGCCGCGCAGGTAGTCCTCGTCAACCCGCGCGGTGGAACCGTCGGCGAAGGTTTCGGTCTTGCCGAACAGGCCTTGCCAGGTCGGTCCCACGCCGGGCCGGCCGTCCACCGTGTGGCAGGCCACGCAGCCCTTGGACTGCGCAAGCACCCGGCCCAGCGCCGCGATATCCTGCACACCGCCTCCCGCCGCGCTGTTGGCCTTGGCCAGCGTCGCCGCGAAAGTGGGCTGCTGCTGCAGCCAGGCCTGCCAGGCGCTCGCATCCTCCACCACAACCACGCCGCGCATGGCCGGGTGCCCCACGCCGCACAGCTGCGCGCACATGGACTCGAAGCGACCCGCCCGGGTGGGCGTGAACCAGAACCAGCTCACCTGGCCCGGCACGATGTTCATGCGCGCGCGGAACTGCGGCACGAAGAAGTCGTGCAGCACATCGTGCGAGCGCGTCAGTACCTTCACCGACCGGTCGGTCGGCAGGTGAACCTCGTTGGCATCGATCAGCGTGTCGTCCTGCGCGGCGGGGTCGGCCGGGTCCAGGCCGAAAGGGTTTTCGGCCGACACGAAGCGCAGGTCGGTGCCGCCCAGCTTGCCGTCCGCACCTGGCATGCGGAAGCGCCATTGCCATTGCTGGCCGAGGATTTCGAGCAGCATCGCGTCAGCCGGCGGGTCGATGTAGCGCGCATACACCAGCAGGCCAGGGGCCAGCAGTGCCACGATGCCCAGCGTGGTGATGCCGCCCAGCCAGCGCTCAAGGCGTTTGTTGTCGGGCTCGTAGGCGGCGCGTGCGCCCGGGCGGTGGCGGAAGCGCCACAAGGTGTAGACCACGAACAGGTTGATGGCGACAAAGAACACCCCGGTGACGACAACGGTGATGGTCAGCGTGTCGTCCATCGATGCCCAGTTCGACGCCAACGGCGTGAGCCACCAAGGGGTCACAAGATGGAAAACCACCGTTGCGGCGACGATCAGCAGCAGTGCGATGGCGATGACCATGGCGTCTAGGGCGCGCAGGCGAAAGCGAATGGCTCGCGCAGCGGCCCCCCCCCCCGTGATCGATGCGATCCCATGTCCATGGTTCCCTCCGGTGGTGGCGCGCCAGCGCCTTGTTACCGCGGTTCAGGTTCTCAGGGAAAGGCCGGAATATTGGGTTCGATGCCTTCCAGGTGGGCCTCGGGATGCAAAGCCTGCAGCCGCGACTCGATGGCCTCGACACGCCCTGGCGGCACATCCAGCATCAGCAGGATCTGCCCCTGCTGGATCGCCCGCTCGAACCGCCTGAGCCGCTGGCTGGGGATGGACACACCGATCATGCTCGAGGCCCAGGTGCCGAAGATCGCACCCACCATCGCGAGCACGACGACCAAGCCCCATCGCGGTGGCTCGCCGGGGACCTGCAGATACCACGCCACCACCAGACCCGCCGCGGAACCCAGGACCGCGCCGATGAGCGCACCCCACTGGGCGGCGCGCACCACGTCGGAGGTCTGCAGGACGTTGGCCACGTGCAGGCCGGAGAGGTTGATGTCTTCGCGGCCGACAAAGTGCATGTGTCGCTCGTCGATGCGAGCCAACAGCATGTCATCCGTCGTCCTGCGGGCGCTGGCCACATCGGGCAGCAGCCAGTAGATACGCTTGCTCATAGGGGCCTCCTTCCGCTCAGCGGTGTGGCATGCAATGCAAGCTCTCAAACCTTCCTGATCAGCGACACCCCTCTGGGTGCCTGTTGGGTGGTTTGTACGCCCCATTCGCGGCCCTGTCCAAGCCACGAAAAAGACCACGATTCGGTATCAAGAATCGGGGGCTGCACCCGCCACGCCATCAACCCGAGAGATGCAGAAAACAAGAAGCCCCGCCGCCCAAAAAAGCAACGAGGCCGAAGTGTCCCAATCCGAGGCCACCGCGGAACCGGCTCCGCCGGGCCGCCAGTGGCGCCCCCTGGGGGGTGACGCCGAAGGCGGCGCGGGGGTACGTTATTTGGCGGTGGGCATCACGAATTCAGCGCCCTTGCCAATCGACTCGGGCCAGCGCTGCATGATCGATTTCTGCTTGGTGTAGAAGCGCACGCCCTCTTCGCCGTAGGCGTGCATGTCGCCGAACAGGCTCTTCTTCCAGCCACCGAAACCCTGCCAGGCCATGGGCACGGGGATCGGCACATTGATGCCGACCATGCCCACCTGGATGCGGCGGGCGAACTCACGCGCCACGTTGCCGTCGCGCGTGAAGCAGCTGGTGCCGTTGCCGAACTCGTGGGCGTTGATCAGGTTCACCGCCTCGGCGAAATCGTGCACGCGCACGCAGCTGAGCACCGGGCCGAAGATCTCTTCCTTGTAGATGCGCATCTCGGGGGTCACGTTGTCGAACAGCGTACCGCCCATCCAGAAACCGCCTTCGCAACCCTCGCCGGGCTGCTTCGCATCGAACTGGCGACCGTCCACCAGCAGCTCGGCGCCTTCGGCCGCGCCCACCTCGATGTAGCCCGTGATGCGCTGGTGCGCGGCGGCGGTCACGATGGGGCCCATCTCGGCGGCGAGGTTGGTGCCGTTGAGCACCTTCAGCGCTTTCGTGCGCTCGATCAGCTTGGGCATGATCTTGTCGGCCACGTCGCCCACCAGCACCGCCACGCTGATGGCCATGCAGCGCTCGCCGGCCGAGCCGTAGGCCGCGCCGATCAGCGCGTCCACCGCCTGGTCGAGGTCGGCGTCGGGCATGACCACCATGTGGTTCTTCGCGCCGCCCAGGGCCTGCACGCGCTTGCCGTGGTGGGCGCCGGTCTCGTAGATGTAGTTCGCAATGGGGGTGGAGCCGACGAAGCTGATGGCCTTCACGTCCGGGTGCACCAGCAGCGCGTCCACGGCTTCCTTGTCGCCCTGGACCACGTTGAACACGCCGTCGGGCAGGCCGGCCTGCTTCAACAGATCGGCCATGAACAGGCTGGCGCTGGGGTCGATCGGGCTGGGCTTCAGGACGAAGGTGTTGCCCGCGGCGATGGCCACCGGGAACATCCACATGGGCACCATCACGGGGAAGTTGAACGGCGTGATGCCGGCCACCACGCCCAGCGCCTGGCGGATGGTCCAGTTGTCCATGCCGGTGGAGACCTGGTCGGTGAAGTCGCCCTTGAGCAGCTGCGGGATGCCGCAGGCGAATTCGATGATGTCGATGCCGCGCGCCACCTCGCCCTGCGCGTCGGTGAAGACCTTGCCGTGTTCGGCGGTGATCAGGTGGGCCAGCGTGTCCTTGTGCTGGTTCACCAGTTCCAGGAACTTGAACATCACGCGCGCGCGGCGGATCGGCGGCGTGTCCGACCAGGCGGGGAAGGCGGCCTGCGCTGCCGCCACGGCCGTGTCCACGTCGGCGGCACTGGCCAGCGATACGCGGCCGGTGACGGCGCCGGTGGCGGGGTTGAACACGTCCTGCGCGCGGGGGGAAGTGCCGGCTGCGCGGGCGCCAGCGATGTAGTGGGTGATGGCGGTGGTCATGGTGTGTCTCGCTGAAGGATGGACATCGGTTTCTGAGCTGCCTTGCCAGTGTAGGAACCGACCTCTCTCGATACAAGGCCGGAAAGCTGAATTGATTGTTCAGTATGGTGAACAATACGGCCCATGAACCCACCGAAGATCCACGAACGGCATCAAGAGCTCTGGGGCCACTTCCACTGGCTGGGCGTGTTGGCCCAGCAGGGCAGCTACACGGCGGCGGCCGCGCGGCTGGGCGTGAGCAAGGCGGCGGTGAGCCAGCGCATCGCCGAGCTGGAGCGCATGGCGGGCGTGGCGCTGGTGCAGCGCACCACGCGCAGCGTGCGCCTGACCGAGGCCGGCCAGCGGCTGGTGGACGACACCCGGGCCTCGTTCGAGCACATCGCGCAGTGTTTCGCCCAGGTGCGCGACGCGGCTGGTGAGCCACGCGGCCTGCTGCGCGTGACGGCGCCGGTGGCGTTTGCCCGCCAGCAACTGGTGCCGCGCCTGGCCGGTTTCCTGCGCCAGTACCCCGAGGTGCGGCTGGAGCTGAACCTGTCGGACCACCTGAGTTCGCTGGCCACCGAGGGCTTCGATCTGGCGATCCGCCACACCGCCAACCCACCCGACACGCACGTGGCCTGGACGCTGTGCGCCACGCGCTCGGTGCTGGTGGCCAGCCGCGCCTACCTGCGCCGCCAGGGCACGCCGCAGCGGCCCGCCGACCTGACGCAGCACAACTGCCTGCACTACCCGCGCTCGCAGGACACGCCGGCCTGGACGCTGGAGCCGCTCACGCCCCAGGCCGGTGCCGAGCGGGTGACCGTGCAGGTGTCGGGTTCGCTGGCGGCCAACAACAGCGAGGCGCTGCGCGACGCCGCGCTGAGCGGGCTGGGCATTGCGCTGCTGCCCGACTTCAGCGCCCAGGCCAGCCTGCTCGCGGGCAAGCTGGTGCAGGTGCTCCCCGGCTGGAAACCGGTGGGCGCCTTCGCCGAACAGCTCTACGCGATCCGCCCCTATTCGGCCCACGTGCCGCGCGCGGTGACGGCCCTGGTGGCCTATCTGCGGGAGGCGCTGGCGCCGGGGTTTGGTTTGTAGCGTGAACACCCCTGCGGCACGGGCGGCTTGCGTCCACCCGCTAAGCTCCCCACATGGATTCACTGACCCAGATCGCGCTTGGTTCGGCCGTGAGCGTGGCCGTCATGGGACGCCGCACCGCCGTGTGGAAGGCGGCGCTCTGGGGCGCCGTGGCCGGCACCCTGCCCGACCTTGATGCCTTCATCGACCACGGCGACGCCATGCTCAACATGACGCGCCACCGCGCCGAAAGCCACGCGCTGTTCTTCCTGACGCTGGCCGCGCCGCTGCTGGCCTGGGCCGTGGCGCGCCTGCATGGCGAAGCGGCCGGGTTCAAGCGCCGGGCCGCCCCAAGCGAGAACCGCACCCCCTTGGGGGGCAGCGGCGGAGCGTGGGGGCGTTGGACACTCGCGCTCTGGCTGGCGCTCATCACCCACCCGCTGCTCGACGCCATGACGGTCTACGGCACGCAGCTGCTGCAGCCCTTCACCGACCACCCCTACGGCGTGGGCAGCGTCTTCATCATCGACCCGGCCTACACCGTGCCGCTGATCGTGGGCGTGGTCGCGGCCATGCGCTTGAAAAACACGCGCGGCCTGCGCTGGAACGCCGCGTGCCTGGTGCTCAGCACGCTCTACCTGGTCTGGGGCGTGGTCGCGCAGCAGCATGTGGAGCGCATCGCACGCGACTCGCTGCGGCAAAACGGCATTCACCCGCAGGGCCTGCTCGTCACCCCCGCGCCCTTCAACACGGTGCTCTGGCGCCTGGTGGCCGTCACGCCCACGCGGTATTTCGAAGGCCACTACTCGCTGCTGGACGCCCAGCCCACCCTGCGCTGGACCGCGCACGAACGGGGCGCCGCGCTGATCGCCGCGCACGGCAGCGAACCGGCGGTGGCGCGCATGGCGGCGTTCACCCATGGCTTCTACAGCCTCTCGGAAACCGACGGCCACCTGTTCGTGACCGACCTGCGCATGGGCCAGGAACCCGCCTACACCTTCCGCTTCAACCTGGGCAGCGCCACGGCGCGGGCCAACGGCGGCCATCGGCCCACGCTCGAAGGCATGCGCCCCGACCTAGGCACCGCCCTGCCCTGGTTGTGGCAGCGTCTGCTGGGGAACGACACCCCGCCACCCTGGCAAGTGACGCAGGGCGGCCGCGCCGGGTAGGTGCGCCCCGCGTCCCGTGGGCAGCCACGGTGGCTTGCCCGAAACCGCTGGGCGCGGCACGATGCAGCCGGCTTGAGCCATTCACCCCCAACCGGAGACAAACCATGATCAAGGTCAGCGTGATGTACCCCAACACCCCCGGCACGCACTTCAACCACGACTACTACCGCGACAAACACATGCCGCTGGTGAAGTCCCGCCTGGGCAAGCATCTGCTGTACTACACGGTGGACAAAGGACTGGCCGGCGCCGAGCCGCTCTACGCCGCCTGCGGCCACCTGTTCTGCCCCTCGGTGGAAGCGTTCCAGGCCGGGTTCGGGCCGCACACGAAAGAGATCATGGGCGACATTCCGAACTACACCGACATCGCGCCGGTGATCCAGATCAGCGAAGTGGTGGTCGCCAAACCCTGAACGCTCAGCGGTTGAAGGCCGCTCAGCGCTCCTGCAGCGCGAGCTGGGCGCCCAGCCCGGCGAAGGCCGCGGCAAAACCCCGGCGCAGCCAGGCCTGCACGCGCGCCGACTCGATGACGGCCTTGCGAAACGCGTGGGCCAGCAGGCCATAGGCCACGAACACCGCAAACGTCATGGCCATGAACACAGCGCTCAGCAGCAGCAGGGCCGCCAGCGGCGAGGCGGCCGCTGGGTCCACGAACTGCGGCAGAAAGGCCAGGAAGAAGATGGTCAGCTTGGGGTTGAGGATGTTGAGCAGGAAGGCCTTGAACACGATGCTCCGGCCCGAGCGCTGCGCGGCCTGCCCGTCCACGGCGAACGCGCCGCGGTCCTTCCAGGTGGCCCAGGCCACGTAGAACAGATAGGCCACACCCGCGTAACGCAGCACCTCGAACGCCAGCGCGCTGGTGTGCATGACCGCCGCCAGGCCCAGGATGGTGGCCAGCAGATGCGGCACGATGCCCAGCGTGCAGCCCAGCGAAGCCAGCACGCCCGCCCGCCGCCCCTGCAGCAGCGCGGTGGACACGGTGAAGATCACCCCGGTGCCGGGAATGAGCACCACGATGAGCGAGGTGATGAGGAATTCAAGACCGATCATGAGCATGCCCTTCTGACGTATTGAACCTGGCGGAGCGATAGCGCCACATGATGCCCGATGTGCGGCCGCTGCGACAGCGCCCTCGAAGCGTCAAAGCGTGACGCGCCGGTCCGGGAAGGCATTTCCCCTTTCAAGCCATCAGCAAGGTGAACACGATGATCACCAGCCCGAGCCCCAGGTTGATACCCACCCAGGTGCGGATGGACGCGAGCGCCGCGCCGCCCGCGGGCCAGTCGCTGGCCAGCACGGCGCGGCTCAGGCGCTTGAACAGTGCGAACCGGATGTGGCCGAAGATGGCCATCATCACGATGCCGAGCGTGGCCATGATGGTCCAGTCCAGGGGCATGTTGAAGGCCAGCCCGGCCTGTGCCGACTCTTTGGCCAGGCGGGCGATCATCCACAGCCCCGTGACCAGCACCAGCAGCACGGCGACCAGCACGGCGGCGAAGAAGCGCTGCAGGGTCGCGTACATCAGGCGCACGCGCAGCGGTGGCTCCAGCTGCAGCGCGGCCGGGCGCAGAAAGAAGTGGGCGAACACCATGCCGCCGACCCACACGATGATGGCGAGAACGTGGAGCAGTTTGAGCGTCGCGTAGATCATGGTTGTAGAGGTGTGGGTCGAATGGATGGTCTGGAACCGCAACACCCGCGTGCAACGACGAATGCAGCGGCATCGTAGCAAAGGGTGCGCGAACGTGCACCGACCCATTCGGTTTTCTGCATGCCTGATGCGTGAGATCTGTATTTCTCGCCAGCCGGCATCGACTCCATACTGCGATCGGGCCTTGCCCCCACACAACCAACGACCGGAGACAACATGTTCATCAATCGCCGAGCCTTCGTGGGCTTGCTGGGCGCATCCAGCCTCGCCTTCCCTTCCCTGGCGCAAGCCATGAACCTACGCATCCTGGTCGGCTACGCAGCCGGTGGCGCCGTCGACGTGGTAGCCCGCGCCGTGGCCGAAGGCCTGCGCGACACGGGCTACACCGTGATCGTTGAAAACAAGGCGGGGGCCTCAGGTCGCCTCGCCACCGAAGCCCTGCTGGCCGCGCCCGCCGACGGCACCACATTGATTCTGGCGCCTCAAGGCAACCTGACCTTGTATCCACACGTGGTCAAGGCGAAGTTCGATCCGCTCAAGGAACTCACGCCCATCGCCCCGGCCTGCCGCATGAGCTTTGCGCTGGCCGTGGGCGCAAGCAGCCCAGCCACCAGCCTGCAGGATTTCCTGGCACAGGCGGCCAGGACGCCGGCCATGGCCTCCTTTGGCACACCTGGCGCAGGCACCGCCATGCAATTCATCGGCACCTTGCTGGGCAAGCACGCCAACTTCTCTTTCACCCACGTGGCCTACAAGGGCGGGTCGGCCGCCGTGACCGACACCGTGGGCGGCCATTTGCCGGCCGTGATCACCACGACACCCAACCTGCTGCCCATGCACCGCAGCGGGCAACTGCGCATCCTCGCGATATCGGACGACGTACCCAATGCGGCGCTCCCGGGGGTGCCGACCTTCAAAGCGGCAGGTTTCCCGGACTTGAGCATCAGCGAGTCGTTTGCCTTCTTTGCACGCCGTGGCACCACACCGGCGCTGGTTTCCCAACTCAACCAGGCCATCGGCGCCGCGGTGAGGTCGCCCAAGGTGTCACAAGTGCTGGAGAAAGCCGAATTCACCCCGCTGACCATGAGCCCCGAAGCCATGGACAAGCAACTGCGGGCTGAACACGCCCGTTGGGCGCGCGTCGTCCAGTCGGTGGGCTACACGCCGGAAAACTGAGCCGCTGGCTCACCCCCTCAGGAGATACCGTGCCCCGTCAAAACCTGGTGGTGATCATGTCCGATGAACATGATCCGAGAGTCATGGGCTGTGCCGGCCACCCAGTGGCCCAAACGCCCCACCTGGACGCGCTGGCCGCCCGCGGCACCCGCTTCACCCAGGCCTACACCCCAAGCCCGATCTGTGTGCCCGCACGCGCCGCTTTTGCCACTGGCCTGCGCGTGCACCAGACGCGCCACTGGGACAACGCCATGCCCTACACCGGCGCGCCACGCGGCTGGGGTTATGTGCTGCAGCGGCACCGGGTTCGCGTCGAGAGCATTGGCAAGCTGCACTACCGCAGTGACGAAGACCCCGCCGGATTCGACCTCGAGCACATTCCCATGCACGTCGTCGGTGGCCACGGCATGGTCTGGGCATCGATCCGGGACCCCTACGTCAGCAGCCCCAACGGCAAACGCATGCTGGGTGATCGCATCGGCGGCGGCGAGTCGCACTACACCTCGTACGACCGGTCCGTCACCGAACGCTCGGTGCAATGGCTGCAGGCAGCGGCGCAGCAGCCGCAGCAGCCCTTCGTGCTCTATGTCGGCCTGGTGGCACCCCACTTCCCCCTGATCGCACCCCAGGCGTTCTTCGACCTGTACCCGCTGGACCACCTGCCCACGCCCAAACTGCACCCGGCTGACGGGTACCAGCGGCACCCCTGGGTGCAGGACTACGCCGCCTTCATGGACAACGAGGATCAGTTCGAGTCGCCCGAAGAACGCCTGCGCGCCTTCGCCGCCTACTACGGCCTGTGCAGCTTCCTGGACCACAACGTGGGCCAGATCCTCGACGCGCTGCGCGAAGCCGGGCTGGAAGACAGCACCACCGTCGTCTACACCTCCGACCACGGCGACAACCTGGGCACGCGTGGCCTGTGGGGAAAGTCCACCCTGTACCAGGAGAGCGTGCGTGTGCCCATGATCCTGGCCGGGCCGGGTGTGGCGCCTGCGGTGTGCGACACGCCCGTGGACCTGCTGGACCTGTTTCCGACCATCCTGGAAGGCACGGGCATTGACCCGGCCCCAGAAATGGGCGAACGCCCCGGGCGGTCGCTGTTCGCGCTGGCCGCTGGCGCGCCCCAGCCAGAGCGTGTGGTGTTCAGCGAATACCACGCCGCTGGCAGCAACACCGCCGGTTTCATGGTGCGCAAGGGGCGCTGGAAGTTCCACTACTACGTGCGCCACCGGCCTGAACTGTTCGATCTGGACGACGATCCTGAGGAATTGCACGATCTCGCCGGCGACCCCGCACACAGCGGGGTCGTGCAGGCCATGGAAGCCGAACTGCGCCGCATCTGCGACCCCGAAGCGGTGGATGCGCTGGCCAAGGCCGATCAGGCGGCCATGATCGAGCGCCTGGGCGGCCAGGCGGTGGCGGCCACACTGGGTTCGGGCGGTGCCACGCCGGTACCGACAGCGGCCCTGGTGCCAGCCGTTTCGGTCTGAGCACCGCGCCCAGTGTGTCGCGGTAGAGTGACTCCATGACGCTCAGGCAACTGAAGTACTTCGTTGAAATCGCACGCGCCGGCAGCATCACCACCGCCGCCAATACCCTGCACATCGCCCAGCCGGCCCTCAGCCACCACGTGGCGGCGATGGAAGAAGAAATGGGGGCGCCGCTTTTGACGCGCCATGCCCGCGGCGTCGAGCTGACCGCGGAGGGACGGCGCCTGCTGGACCGTGCAACTTCCATCCTGCGTCAGATCGACAGCATCAAGGACGACGTGCGCGGTTCGGCCAGCGAAGCACGCGGCAACGTCAGCCTCTGTCTGGTGGGCTCGGTGGCGCCGGTGCTGGCCGTCCCGCTGTTCCGCGCCCTGAGGGAACGTGCTCCTGCGGTACAGCTGCAGCTGAGTACGGGCATGTCGCGCGAGGCGCGCGCTCTGGTGGAGGCACGTCGGGTCGATCTGGCGCTGCTGCCCATCGCCTCGGAGATCTCGCGCCTGGAAGCGATTCCGCTCTTCGAAGAGCGCTTTTTCCTCTTCGGCGCCGCCCGCACCTGGGGCGTCGAATCGGGCCCCATCCGCTTTGCCGACATCGGTGACCGCCCGCTGGTGGCGCCCGACCGCGAGCACGATCTGCGCAAACTCATAGAGCGCACCGCCCTCTCGCTGGGGTGCCCGCTGAACGTGCGCTACGAACTCAACAACCCCGAGCTGTACCGCGACATGGTCAGCGAAGGCCTGGCCTGCGCGGTGATGCCGCGCAACGCATTGGCCGCATCCGCTTCAGCGGGGGTGGTGGCCCGCGAAATCACCGAACCGGCCATCGAACGCACCCAGAGCCTGGTGTGGCTGGTGGACCATCCCCTGACCCCGGCCGGGGAAGCCGTGCGCAGCGCCCTGGTGGAAGTGGTCGGCACGCTGATCGACAATGGCGCCCTGCTGGCCAGAAAGCTCCCCTGAAACCATCCACCTTGTTGCGCCAAGAGCTCCTGTCCGTGCTGCTGGATTCAGCGGGCATCCTCAACGCGCAACGCGTGTACCAACCAGCGCACTGCGGGCACGCGACTCACAAGTCGGTTGTCACGCCGTAGGCATCGCGACGCTGCAGCTTGTAAGGCGGCAAGCCCTTGAGCATGCGCCGGCCATAGTTCTGGCGCAGCAAGCGCGCGTCGTAACAAACCACCACCGCTTCGTCGGTCTCGCTGCGCAGGGCCCGGCCGGTCCATTGCAGCAGGCGCGCGCCGGTGGCGGGCACCACGAGTTCGCTGAACGGGTCGCGGCCCTGGGCCTTGAGCCAGTCAGCGCGCGCCTGGCCCACGGGGTCGCTGGGCGAGGCGAACGGCAGCTTGGTGATGAACACCCACTCGCAGAGTTCGCCGGGCAGGTCCAGCCCTTCGCCGAACGACTGCAGACCGAACAGGATGGACGGCTCACCGGCCTGCACGCGCTCGGTGTGGCGGCGCAGCAGTTGCGTGCGCGAGGCCTCGCCCTGCGCCAACACCGCCCCGCGCAGATCGCTGTGCAGGCCACGCTCCAGCAGTTCCTGCGCACGCCGCATCTGCGCCCTGGAGGTGAACAGCACCAACGCGCCGCGCTGCACGGCGGCCAGATCGCTCATGAGCGCGTCCAGCATTTCGCGGGTGTAGGCCTCCACGTCTTTCGGGTCGGCCCGGGTCTGCACCACGACCAGCCGGCCCTGGCGCGCGTGGTCGAACGGGCTTTGCACTTCGCGGGCCACCACGGCGTCGTCGTACGCCAGGCCGGACTCGTGCAGGAAGTGCTCGAAGCCGCCGCAGGTGACGAGCGAGGCCGAGGTGACGACGGCCGCGCGCACCTTGTTCCAGAGCTGGTTGCGCAACAGGCTGCCGGGCTGCAGCGGGCAGGCGTGGGCGGTGAGCGTGACCAGGCCGTGCTGGATGCCGGCTTCGAGCCATTTGGCCAGCGGCGCCTGGCCGGCGGCCGGGTCCTGCAGCCAGAGTTCGGCCGTGGCCTGCGCGTGCTGCAGGCGCGGCGCGAGCACGCCCAGGCGGCTATAAAGCTTGGCGCAGCGCGCCGCGTCGCCCGGGTTGTCGCGCGCGTTGGCCTTGAGCTGGGTGGCCAGCGCCTCCATCACTTTGAGCAGGGCGCTGGCGCGGCTGTGCAGTTGCGCCACCGTTTCCAGCCACTCGGGCGGCAGCGCGCCGCCTTCAAAACGATCGACCACCGGTGGCGCTTGGTACCCCCGTTCGGGCGGGGCCGCCTGGCGAAACCCGCCGCGCGCCGAGCCTCTGCCCCCTTCGGCGGGCTCGGGCGTGCGCCCGCGCCCGGTGAGCGCCAGCCACTCGGGCAGCGCGCCGATGCGCGCCATGGCCAGACGGGCCAGTTCGCCCTGCGCGGTCTTCAGTTCGCGCGCCAGCGTGGCCACGTCCACGCCCGGCGTGTGCTGCAGCGCGCCAGCCACTTCGTCCACCGCGCGCGGCAGGCGGTCCAGCCACTGGCTGCGCATCAGGTCCATGCTTTCGGTGAACTGCCCCTGCGCGACGGCGCCCAGGTGGTGCGCTTCGTCGAACACGAGGTAGCAGTCTTCGGGCGCGGGCAGCGCGTGCAGGCCCAAGGTGGAGAGCAGCAGGTCGTGGTTGACCACGATCACCTGCGATTGCGCGAGCCGGGCGCGCGCCTGGTAGTAGCTGCAGCTGTTGTAGCTCGGGCAGTGGCGCGCGGTGCAGGTGTGGCGCTCGGCGGCCACCGGGCCCCACAGCTCGCCTTCGGGCGGTTCGTCGAGCCGGTCGCGGTCGCCGTCCCAGCTGCCGGCGTCGAGCGAGGCCGTCCACTGCGCGTACTGTTGGGCGCGCTCGCTCCAGCGCTCGGCCGCGCGGGCGCTGGCGGCGGCGTTGGCCACGGTGCTGGCGGCCACCGCCGCGGGCGAGGCATCGGCGGCACCGAGCGCGTCGTCGCTCTCGAACAGGTCGGCGCTGGCGGCGTCGCCGCCGCTGAGCTGGTCGAGCTTGAGGCGGCACACGTAGCGTCCGCGCCCTTTGGCGAGCGCGAACGTGAACGGCTCGGGCAGCGCGGCGGCCAACGCGGGCAGGTCCTTGGCGATCAGCTGTTCCTGCAGCGCCACGGTGGCGGTGGAGATGATCACGCGCTTTTGTTGCGCCAGGGCCAGCGGGATCACGGTGGAGGCATAGGCCGCCGATTTGCCCACGCCGGTACCGGCCTGCACCACCGCGATGCCACGCTCGGGCAAGCCCGCCTCAGCGCTGACCGAGCCGTCGCCGAGCGACACGCCGCTGAGCGTGTGCGCGATCAGCGCGGCCATTTCGCGCTGGCCGGGGCGCGCGCGAAAGCCCGGGGCGTGCGAGACCATGTGGTCGAACGCGGCCAGGGCCAGCGCCTCGCGCGCCAGTGGACCGCCGGGCAACACATCGGGTTCGGCGGGTGGGGCTTCGGGGGATTCGGCGCTCTGGGTCATGCGGAAGAACAGGCAAACGGGGATTGTCACAGACCGCGGGTGTCTGGGCGGTGTGAAGGGCCGGTGTCCTGGGTTGCTGTGCGGCGGTCGTGCGGCGATCCGGCAGGGTCCCAGGCGGGGGCCTGGAATCGCTGTGCCAAGATGCGCGCCGCATCCATCGAAAGTATGCATACGGACCCGCCACGCCAGCCAGGGAAGCGAACACCATGAAGACCTACAAGAACCACCCACCCGTGCCCAAAGTCCTGCAAGAGGCGCTGAAGGAATACCCTGCGCTGATCGCGGACCTGGAAGAGGCGCTGACCGGTACCGGCGTGACGCTCTTCATGAGCAAGACGTTGCGGTACGACCAGTTCGAGCGGGCGATCGCGCTGCTGGAGGTTTGCCTTGAAAGCTATTGGTCCGATGCCACAGAAGAGGTCAAAGCAGCAGAGGCCACGGGGAATACCGCGCTGATCGCCAAGGCGAAAGAAAAAGAGATGCTGATGATCAATTGCCGCACGGACTCGCTGGGCCGAGGCGTGGGGGAATTGAAAGCATTTTTTGATTGATTTTGGAGCGTTTGAGCCATGGCACATGACTACCCAAAAATCGACCCGGATCTGCATCAGCAGATTCTGAACAACAAAGTCTTGCGGCAATCTCAATTCCAGAACGCCACCAGCCAGGAGCGCCCACGCGCCGTCATCATGGCGGGGCAACCTGGAGCGGGCAAAGGAAACCTGGTTGATGCCGCCAGGGCCGAGCTGGGAGGCAACGTTGTCACAGTCGATCCCGACAAGCTGCGTAGCTTTCATCCGCAAGCCCATGGCTTGCGCCAGCAACACCCCTACACCTGGTCGGGCCAGACCCATGGCGACGCCAGCCAATGGGCCACCGAGTTGCGGGACGCCGCCATCGGCGACCGCAAGAACATCATTCTGGACACCACCACGCCCAGGGTGGATGTCATCAAAGACCTGCAGGCCAGAGGCTACGACGTGGAGGTGCGCGCCATCGCCACGCACCGGATCGAGAGCGAACTCGGCGTGGATGCGCGGTTTACCGATCAATTGATGCGCAAGGGCCACGGCCGATACGTCCCCTCAGGCGTCCGGGACAACGTCTACCAGCAACTGCCACATCAACTCGACGCGGTCGCCCGCGAGACCGGCTCACCGATCCGCATCTACGACCGGGAGGGACAGCTGCACCACGACTCGCGCACCCGGCCCACGGTCTTGCCCAGCCAGGCCTTGGAAGCGGCGCGAGAAGGCCGTATGGGCTTCATTCGCGCGGCCGAGCTGGAGCGGTCCATCCACGACCAACGCCGTCTGCACCATGAGCTGCCCGAGCGTTTGCCCAACACCCAGGTGAACGCGCAGACAACCGCCACGCTCTTGCAGGAACGGCAGGCGCAAGCCGTCGAAAAGGGTTTGGGCGATCTCGCCACCGAGGCACGCGGCTCCAACCTGGCGGGCGCCACGCGCACCATGGGCAAAGGGCTGGGCATCGCCGGCACCGCCTACGGCGTCTACCAGGGCGTCAACGACACCCGCGACGCCATCGATCAGGCGCGCAGCAACCGCGAGCAGTGGGTGCGCGGCGCAGAGGCAGGCGCCGACGTGGCGACTCGCGGCACGGTGACGGGCCTGGCCGGGGCAGGGGGCGGAGCCCTGGGCGCGGCCGGTGGCGTGCTCACCAGCCCCGTCACCGGCCCCGTCGGCCCCATCGCCGGCGGCATCGTGGTGGGCGGAGCGGCCGGGGTATTGGCGGACCGGGCCTACGAAGACTCCCGCCTGCAGCAGTTCAGCAAGTACCTGGGCCGCGAGGTGGGCGAGCTGGGCTACGACCATGTGTCGCGCGAAGGCCGTCTGCTGCGCCAGGTCAACGGCTTGCGGGAAGACCTGGCCGCTGAAACCGACCCGTCCAAACGCGCGCAACTGGAAGACCGCCTGAGCCAGGCGAGCGGGCGGTTCGCCACCGAGGCCGAACGCAATGGCCGCTTCTTCGAAGGCAAGGCCGGCGTGGAAAGCACCTGGGAGAAAACCCATGCGCAGTACCCCCGGCTCGACAAGGACGACGTGAACGAGGCGCTGGCCCGGCACATCGACGCCGGCAAGCGCCCGGGCGAAGCGGCCAGCGCCGCCTACAGCGACGCGCTGCACGAGAAGTACCCGCGCGTTCGCCCGCACCAGCCGCTGGAGAACTACCGCGCCATGGGCAGCGAACAGCTGCTGGAGAAGCACCAGCACCACGCGGGCCAGATGGTGGAAGACAAACGCCGTGTGCTGGAACTCGCGGGCCAGAAGGATTCGCGCAACCACCTCGACAAAGGCTGGCCCCCGGCGCTGGCCGAGCAGCGCCAGGCCCAGCGGGTGCAGGACGGCCTGAACCGCCTCTGGAAAGACACCGGCCACGTCTCGGCGATCCGGGCTGCGCTCCAGGAGCGCGGCATTCCGGCGCCCGAGCTGCCTGCGGCTTTGCGAAAAAGCCCCGCGCAGGGCGGCCCGGGCACCCCTGCGCATGGCGCACCGCGTCAACTGAAACAGCACGACCGAGCTCAACTGGTGGTGGCAGAACCCGGCGGGTGTCAGCACCCAGGCGCGGCAAGCCCCTCGTTGTCGCCCCATCAGGCGCACCACGCCGGGCTGGCCCGCGCCCAGCTGGGCCCGCCGCTGGCCGCGCATGGGCACGGCCCGGAGCAGATCGAGCGCGTGAGCGCGGCCGCCGTGGCCCACGCCCAGCAATATGCGCACCGGGGTGCGGTGCAGGCGTTTCACCTGAGCCGGGACGCGCAGCTGGTGGCGGTGGTGCAGGAGCAGGCCCCGCTGAGCGAGTTCCGGGTGGACAGCGCCCTGCGCCAGAGCCCGGAGCAGCACCTGGAGCGCGCCCATGCGCTGGCGCAGTCCCAGGCGCAGGCCCAGGTGGGCGAACAGCCCCAGGCGCCCGGCCTTGGGCAGGAGGCGCCGGCGACCGCGCGCATGCGGGCCTGAGCGGGATCGGCCATGCACAATGGTCCGTCGACGAGGACCGCCCATGACCACCCGCCACCGCCCCCCACCCGCGCCGCGCGCCACCAGCCAGAAACTGCGCATCGACCTGGCCCTGCAGGGTGGTGGCTCACACGGCGCCTTCACCTGGGGCGTGCTGGACCGCCTGCTGGAAGAAGAGTGGCTGGAGATCGCGGCCGTCAGCGGCACCAGCGCGGGCGCCATGAACGCGGTGGCGCTGGCCGCCGGGCTGATGGAGGGCGGCCGCGAAGGCGCACGCGCCGGCCTGCGCCGCTTCTGGAAGCGGGTCGCCGACGCCTCGCCGTTCCACGCTTTGGGCGCGGGGTCGATGGCCCAGCTGTTCGGCCTGGGCCATCCGTGGCTGCAGGCGGTGGCTGCGCCCTGGCAGCACTTCGCGCAGTTCGTCGGCAGCCAGTTCTCGCCCTACCAGTTCAACCCGCTGAACCTGAACCCGCTGCGCGACATCCTGACCGACACGGTGGACTTCGAGCGCGTGCGCGCCTGCGACCGCACCCAGCTCTTCGTGGCCGCCACGCACGTGGCCACCGGCGACCTGCGCATCTTTCGCCAGCACGAGCTCACCGCCGACATGGTGCTGGCCTCGGCCTGCCTGCCGCTGCTGTTCCAGGCCGTGGAGATCGACGGCGAGGCCTACTGGGACGGTGGTTACGCCGGCAACCCCTCGCTGCTGCCGCTGATCAGCGAGACCTCGGCCGACGACCTTTTGCTGGTGCAGATCAACCCCAGCCGGCGCGAGGCCGTGCCCACCCAGGCCAGCGAGATCCTCGACCGCGCCAGCGAAGTCACCTTCAACGCCAGCCTGCTCAAGGAGCTGCGCACCATCGGCCTGCTCAAGGAACTGCTGCAGGAGGCCGGCCGCCCCGACAGCGCCTACCGGCGCCCGCTGTTCCAGCGCGTGGACGACCTGCGCCTGCACCGGCTCGACGCCGAAGTCGAGCTCGCGCAGTTCGGCGCCGCCAGCAAGACGCAGACCGGCTGGGCCTTTCTGTCCCAGTTGCACGACATCGGCCGCGCCGCGACCGACGCCTGGCTGCGCACGAACGGCCGGCACCTGGGCCAGCGCTCCACCTTCGAGCTGCCGCCGGCCTACACCGGCTAGCATGAAACACCCCCGCCGCGCTTCGCGCGACTCCCTCCAGGGGACGGCACTGGCCGTTCGTCCTGGGCCTGTCGAAGAGCAACCCGGCTGTGCCCTGGGCGGCGCACCCTGCCCACCCCACACACCATGACCCTGCTGTCGCCCTGGCTCGGGCTTGGCCTGATCGCCGCCGCCCTCCGTTCAGTACAGCGCCGCGAACTTCTCGATCAGCGGCGTCGGCCCGGCCAGAATCAGGTGGTCGCCCGGCTTGATCTCGGTGTCGGGCTTGGCGTAGATGAAGTCCTGGTGGCGGCGCTTGATGCCCACCACCGTGATGCCGTGCTTCTTGCGCACGTTCGACACCGCCAGCGTCTTGTTGTGCGTTTCCATGGGCGCTCGGGTCTTGGCAATGGCGAAGCCGTCGTCGAACTCGATGAAATCGATCATCTTGCCCGTCACCAGGTGCGCCACGCGCTCGCCCATGTCCGCCTCCGGGTAGATCACGTGGTGCGCGCCCACCCGCTCGGCAATGCGCCCGTGCTGCGGGCTGTTGGCCTTGGCCCAGATGTCTTTCACGCCCATCTGCGCCAGGTTCAGCACCGTCAGCACGCTCGCCTCCAGGTTCGCGCCGATGCTCACCACCGCGTGCGAGAAGTCGGTCACCGAGAGCTGCTTGAGCGCCGGCAACTCGGTCGAGTCCGCCTGGACGACGTGCGGCAGCTCGTGCGCCAGGTCCTGCACCACCTCCCCGTCCGTGTCGATGGCCAGCACCTCGTGGCCTGCGGCCACCAGCGCCCGCGCCACGCTGGAGCCAAAGCGCCCCAGGCCGATGACGACCACGCTGTCGCCTCGCGTTGAGTTTGATTTAGCCAACAATCGGTTTCTCCTCGGGATAGCGGTAGGCCCTGGGCACCTGGTTGATCGCCAGCGCCAGCGCCAGCGTGACCACGCCCACGCGCCCGGTGTACATCAGCGCAATGATCACGCCCTGCGCACCGGGCGGCAGATCGGCCGTGATGCCGGTGGACAGGCCCACGGTGGCAAAGGCCGACACGACTTCGAACATCAGCTTGTCCAGCGGCAGCTCGGTCATCGGAATGATCACCAGCAACCCCAGCGACACCGCCGCCCCGCTGAGCAGCAGGATCGACAGCGCCTGGCGCTGCACCGGCGTGGCAATGCGGCGCCCGCGCAGCTCCACGTCGGCCCGGCCGCGGATCTCGCTCCAGACGATCAGCAGCAGCAGGAAGACCGTGGTCACCTTCACGCCACCGGCCGTGCCGGCGCTGCCGCCGCCGATGAACATCAGCACGCAGTGCAGCATCAGCGATTCGAGTTCCAGCGCGCCGATGTCCACCGCGTTGAACCCCGCCGTGCGCGCCGAGACCGAGGTGAACAGGGCCGCCAGCCACTGGTCCGCAAAGCCCAGCGGGGCCAGCGTCCTGGGGTTGTCGTGCTCCACCAGCCACAGCGCCAGCGTGCCCAGCAGCACGAGCGCCGCCGACCCCCAGACCGTGAGCGTGGTGTGCACCGACCAGCGCGCATGCCGCTTGCGCCGGTTGGCCCACAGCTCGGTGATGACCGGAAACCCCAGCCCGCCCACCACGATGGCCAGCATCAGCGGCCCCAGCATCCAGCCGTCGGTCACGTGGCCCATCACACCATCGGACCAGGTGGAAAAGCCCGCGTTGTTGAACGCCGACACCGAGTGGAAAGCCCCGTGCCACAGCGCCTGCGACCAGCCCATGTCCGTCTTGATGGCCAGGCGCGCCGCCAGCCACAGCGCCACGCCGCCCTCGCACACCACGGTGACCACCAGCACCATGCGCGCCACCGAGCGCACGTCGCCCAGCGACAGCGCATGCGTTTCCGACTGCAGCAGCAACCGGGTACGCAGCTTCATCTGCCCGCCGATCAGCAGCCCCATCAACGTGGCCGAGGTCATCATCCCGAAGCCACCGAGCTGGAACAGCGCCATCACCAGCCCCTGGCCCAGCGGGCTCCAGTAGGTGCCCGTGTCCACCACCACCAGCCCGGTCACGCACACCGCCGAGGTGGCGGTGAACAGCGCCGTCAGCCAGGGTGCGCCCTCGCCGCTGGCGCTGGCCCAGGGCAGCATCAGCAGCGCCGTGCCCAACACGATGGTGGCCAGAAACGCCAGGGCCAGCACGGAGGCCGGGTGGGTGGGCAGGTGGTTCTTCATCGGGGCGAGGCGGACGGGGTGAGCGAGTCTAGCCGGTCATGGCGGCGGCTCCGGTCCCCGCGCCAGGCGATGAAGGGCTGCAACGCCAACCGATTCCCGTCCGACTTTCTGTTCCAGCTTGAATATAAGTAATTGCTCAATTACATTATCGACATGCCCCACAAACAACCCACACAAACCCGCCGGGCCGCCCTGGTGGCCGCGGCGCTGGCGCTGGCGGCCGAGCACAGCCCCGCCGCTGTGACGACCGCCGACCTGGCGCAGGCGGTGGGCATCACGCAGGGCGCGGTGTTCCGCCATTTCGAGAGCAAGGAAGCGATCTGGGTCGCGGTGATCGACTTCGCGCACGAGCAACTGCTGGGGCGGCTGCGGGCCGCTGCCGATGCCCAGGCGCAGCCGCTGGCGGCGTTGCGCGCGGTGTTTCTGGAACACGTGGACTTCGTGGTGGCGCACCCCGGCGTGCCGCGGGTGATCTTTCAGGAGCTGCAGCACCCCGAAGACACGCCGCTGAAGGCGCGGGTGCGCCAGCTCATGCAGGCCTACCGCGAGTTGCTCACCGGCCTGCTGCAGCGCGCGCAGACCGCGGGCCAGCTGGCGCCGGGCACCCAGCTGCCGGCGGCGGCGGTGCTGTTCATCGGCTCGGTGCAGGGGCTGGTGATGCAGTCGCTGCTGAGCGGACAGGTAGCGGGCATGGCCGCGCAGGCGCCGCAGGTGTACCGCATTTTTCACAACGGCGTGGCCGCGCAGACCGCACCGACCGACCCCTCCCCGGAAGGCACCCCATGACGATGAAACCCACGAACACACGCCGCCTGCTGCTGGGCGGCCTGGCGCTGGCGCTGGTGGCCGCGCTGGCCTTTGTGGCGCTGCGCACCGGGCCGCTGGCGCCGGTGAAGGTGCAGGTGACGGCGGTGAAGACCGGTCGCGTGACGCCGGAGATTTTCGGCATCGGCCAGGTGGAGGCGCGGCGCAGCTGGCTGGTGGGGCCCACGGTGGCCGGACGGGTGCGCACGGTGCAGGTGGACGTGGGCGACACGGTGGCGCCCGGCCAGGCGCTGGCCGAGATGGACCCGGTGGACCTGGACCAGCGGCTGGCCGCGCTGGACGCCTCGCTCGCGCGGGCGCAGAGCGTGCGGCAGGCGGCCGCGGCGCAGGTGGGCGACGCGCAGGCGCGGCGCGCGCTGGCGGCGGCGAACCTGAAGCGCAATGAAGACCTGGCGCGGCAGAGCTTCATCAGCGCCGGCGCGCTGGAGGCGCGCACGCAGGAGGTGGCCTCGGCCAGCGCGGGCGTGCAGGCGGCGCAGGCCAACCTGGGCGGCAGCGCGCAGGACATCATCCGTCTGCGGGCCGAGCGCGCGGCGCTGGCGCAGCAGCGCGGCAACCTGCGGCTGGTGGCTCCGGCCGCGGCGTTGGTGGCCAGCCGCGACGCCGAAGGTGGCAGCACGGTGGTGGCGGGCCAGGCGGTGCTGCGGCTGGTGGACCCGGCAAGCCTGTGGGTGAAGCTGCGGGTGGACCAGGGCCGCTCGGCCGGGCTGGCGCCGGGGCTGGCGGCGCGCATCGTGCTGCGCTCGCGCCCGGGCGAGGCGCTGGCCGGCCGGGTGGTGCGCGTGGAGCCGCTGGCCGACAGCGTGACCGAGGAGCGGCTGGCGATGGTGGCGTTTGACGCGCTGCCCGCGGGCGTTTCCGTGGGCGAGATGGCCGAGGTGACGCTGGCCCTGCCGGCCACACCCGAGGGCCTGCTGCTGCCCAACGCGGCGCTGCAGCAGCACGAGGGCACCACCGGCGTGTGGCGGCTGGCCGACGGCGGGCTGCGGTTCGTGCCGGTGGTGCCGGGCGTGCAGGGGCTGGACGGCACGGTACAGGTGAAGGCCGCGCAGGATGCGGGACTGGCCGAGGGCGACACGGTGGTGCTGTACAGCCAGAAGGCGCTCCAGCCCGATGCACGCATCAGCGTGGTGGAGCGGCTGGCGCCGCCGGCGGGAGCAGCACAGTGATCAGCCTGGCGGGCCGCGACATCCTGCACGGCTGGAGCAAGTACGTGTTGACCGGGCTGGGCCTGGGCCTCTTGATCGGCGTGACGCTGACCATGGCGGGCGTGTACCGCGGCATGGTGGACGACGCGCACGCGCTGCTGGCCAACAGCCGCGCCGACCTGTGGGTGGTGCAGAAAGACACGCAGGGGCCGTACGCCGAGTCGTCCAGCATCAAGGACGACGTGGTGAAGAGCGTGCGCGGCATGCCGGGCGTGGCGGCCGCGGCCAACGTGACCTACCTCACCATGCAGGTGGCGCGCCAGGGCGTGGACAACCGTGTGATGGTGGTCGGCATCGAGCCCGGCCTGCCCGGCGCGCCGGGCTACCTGGTGGCCGGGCGCCACCTCACGCGCAGCCACTACGAGGCGGTGGCCGACGTGAAGACCGGCTTTCAGCTCGGCGAGACGGTGCGCATCCGCCGCCACGGCTACACCGTGGTGGGGCTGACGCAGCGCATGGTGTCGTCGGGCGGCGACCCGATGCTGTTCGTGCCGCTGAAGGACGCGCAGGAAACGCAGTTCCTCAAAGACAACGACGCCATCGTGAACGACCGCGCGCGCACCGCCGCCAACCCGGCCTTCAACCGCCCGGGCAGCCCCGGCCTGCTGGAGGCGGTGCAGGCGCTGCAGACCAGCAGCCGCAGCGTGAACGCGGTGCTGGTGCAGGCCGCGCCGGGCTTCACGCCCGAGCAGGTGGCCGAGCCGATCCGCCGGTGGAAACACCTGAGCGTCTACACACGCGACGGCATGGAAGACATCCTGGTGGTGAAGCTGATCGCCAACTCGGCGAAGCAGATCGGCATGTTCCTCGTGATCCTGGCCATCGTGAGCGCGGCCATCGTGGCCTTCATCATCTACACCATGACCATGGGCAAGCTGCGCGAGATCGCGGTGCTCAAGCTCATCGGCACGCGCGACCGCACCATCGCCGGCATGATCCTGCAGCAGGCGCTGGGCCTGGGCCTGATCGGCTTCGCGGTGGGCAAGGTGGCGGCCACGGTGTGGGGGCCGGCGTTTCCCAAATACGTGCTGCTGCTGCCGGGCGACGCGGTGGCCGGCCTGGTGGCCACGCTGCTGATGTGCGCGCTGGCGAGCACGCTGGCGATCCGCGTGGCACTGAAGGTGGACCCGGGCGCGGCGATCGGATGAACCCCATGAACACCACACCGCAAGGCGGCATCCTCATCGAAGGCCTGCGCAAGGTCTATGGCCACGGCGACACCGCCGTGGAAGCGCTCAAACACGTGAACATGCAGGTCGCGCCCGGCGAGGTGGTGGGCCTGGTCGGGCCCTCGGGCTCGGGCAAGAGCACCCTGCTGAAATGCCTGGGCGCGATCATCGAGCCCACCAGCGGCAAGATGACGCTGGGCAACGAGGTGATCTACGACAACGGCTGGATCGCGCGCGACCTGCGCGCGCTGCGGCGCGACCGCATCGGCTTCGTGTTCCAGGCGCCCTACCTGATTCCGTTCCTGGACGTGACCGACAACGTGGCGCTGCTGCCCATGCTGGCGGGCCAGCCCAACGCGAAGGCCCGCGAACGCGCGCTGGAACTGCTGACCGCGCTGGACGTGCAGCACCGCGCCCGGGCCGAGCCTTCGCAGCTCTCGGGCGGTGAGCAGCAGCGCGTGTCCATCGCGCGGGCGCTGGCCAACAAACCGCCGGTGATCCTGGCCGACGAACCCACCGCGCCGCTGGACAGCGAGCGAGCGCTGGCGGTGATGCGCATCCTGAACCAGATGGCGCGCCAGGCGCAGACCGCGATCATCGTGGTGACGCACGACGAAAAGATCATCCCCACCTTCAAACGGATCTACCACATCCGCGACGGCCAGACGGTCGAGGAAGCGGGCGAAGGCCGCGCGCTGGAAGCCAGCGCCAGCAGCTGACCAGCGTGCACCGGTCGCCGATGGGCGCCATGGCCGGGCGCTACCATCGCGGCATGCAATTGTTCGACGCCAACACCACCCGGGCCGCCCTGCCCTTTGACCGCCTGATCGCCGCGCTGCGCGAGCGTTTTGCCGGCGGCTGCGAAGTCCCGCCGCGCCATGTGCACGAGATCAACAGCCCCATCAGCGAAGGCGGCGACGCCGCGAGCCGGCGCATGACCTCGCTGATCATGCCGGCCTGGCTGCCGGGCAAGTACTACGGCGTGAAGATCGTGAACATCGCCCCCGGCAACGCCAAACGCGGCCTGCCCGGCCTGCACAGCAGCTACCTGCTGTTCGACGCGCGCACCGGCGCGCCGCTGGCGCAGATCGACGGCGACCAGATCACCGAGCGCCGCACGGCAGCGGCCTCGGCGCTGGCGGCCTCGTACCTGGCGCGCGCCGACGCCAAACACCTGCTGGTGGTGGGCGCGGGCCGCGTGGCGCAGCTGCTGCCCGCCGCCTACCGCGCGGTGCGCCCGCTGGAGCGCGTGACGGTGTGGGCGCGCCGCGCCAGCGAAGCGCAGGCCCTGGCCGCCCAGGTGCGCGCCGCCGGCCTGCCGGCCTTCGCCAGCACCGACTTGGCCGCCGCCTGCGGCGAGGCCGACATCGTGAGCTGCGCCACGCTGTCCACCGAGCCGCTGGTGCGCGGCGCCTGGCTCGCACCGGGCTCGCACCTGGACCTGATCGGCAGCTTCACCCCGGCCATGCGCGAGGCCGACGACGCCTGTTTCCAGGACGCGCGCGTGTTCGTGGACACCGACGAGGCGCTGCAGAAAAGCGGCGACCTGCTGGTGCCCATGCAGCACGGCGTGCTGCGCGCCGACGACGTGCGCGGCACGCTGACCACGCTCTCCAAGGGCGTGGCCACCGGCCGCAAGGGCGAGCACGAGCGCACGGTGTTCAAGTCGGTCGGCACGGCGCTGGAAGACCTGGCCGCCGCGGTGCTGGTGTACGAGTCGGCGCGCGGCTGAGCCTCTTTCGCTCGGGCCCGCAGCGGCGCCTCAGTCGCCGCCATCCAGCGGCGCCAGCCGGGCCTTCGACGCCGCCAGCATGCGGCCGGCCTGCGCCTGCAAGGCGTCCACGATCTGGTCGAGCTGCTGGCGCTGCGGGGCCGAGAGCCCGGACACCAGTTCGCGGTTGATCGCCATCACGCGCGGCAGGATCTGCGCGTACCTGTGCCGGCCTTCGTCGGTCAGGAACACATGCACCTCGCGCCGGTCCGACGGGCGGGGCTGGCGTGTGACCAGCTTCTTGGCCGCCAGCGAGGTGAGCGCGCGCGAGGTGCGGGCGCGGTCGAGCATGGCGTGCTCGGCCAGCACGGACGAGAGCACACCCTCGTGTTCGTTCAGCACCGACAGCACGCGCCACTCGCGCCGCGTGATGCCGAACTCGCTTTCGCACAGGTGCACCACCAGCCGCCCGGCGGTGGTCTGGATGCGGTGCAGCCGGTACAGCAGCAGGTCGCCCTGGCGTTGCGGCTCGCTGATCCGGTCGGGAGGGGTCATGGGAACGGTCTCAGGGAAAACACCCGGAATGATTGATTTCTGCAATTGATTGTGAATCCCTAGCATCGCGCCTTGCAGCGGGGAAACACCCGTTTGATGCACATCAATCAGGAGACAAGCATGCTACGACGCAAGTTCACCGCCCGCACACTGGCCCTGGCCGCCACGGCCGCTCTGGCCCTCCCCGCTCTCGCGCAGACCCCGGCGCCGCCGCTGAAGATCGTGGTGGGCTTCCCCCCCGGCGGCTCGGCCGACCTGCTGGCACGGCTGTTGGCCGAAGGCCTGAAGGACGATTTCGCTTCGGTGATCGTGGAGAACAAGCCCGGCGCGGGCGGGCGCATCGCGCTCGGCCTGGTCAAGCGCGCGCCGGCCGACGGCCAGACCGTGGTGCTGTTGCCCAGCGGGCCGATGGTGCTGTTCCCCCACGTCTACAAGAAGCTGGACTACGACGCGGTGGCGGACTTCACGCCGATCTCGCTGCTGGCGCACTTCCAGTTCAGCGTGGTGGCCGGGCCATCGGCGGGCGTCAAGAACGTGGCCGAGATGCTGGCCAAGGCCAAGGCCGCCCCAGGCCAGGCCACCTACGGAACGCCGGGCCAGGGCACGCTGCCGCACTTCATGGGCGTGCTGTTCGGCCAGCGGGCCGGCGCCGAGCTCACGCACGTGCCCTTCCAGGGCGGCGGCCCGGCCAACACGGCGCTCCTGGGTGGCCACATCCACTACAAGTTCGACGTGGTGACCGAGACCGCCGAGCTGCACCGCGCGGGCAAGGTGCGCATCATCGGCGTGACCGGCCCCCAGCGCGACCCGCAGGTGCCCGAGGTGCCCACACTGAAAGAACAGGGCGTGGACATGGAGGCCACCGCCTGGTTCGCCATGTACGGCCCGGCCGGCCTGAAGCCCGAGGTGCGCGACCGGCTGAGCGCCGCCGTGGCCAAGGCGGTGCGCACGCCCGCGCTCAAGGCCAAACTGATCGAGCAGGGTTACGCGCCGGTGGGCTCGACCCCGGCCGAGCTGGCCGCCGCCCAGGCCACCGACCTGCAACGCTGGGCCGGCCCGATCAAGGCCACCGGCATCCAGCTGGATTGAGCGGCCCCTGCGCCCTCCGGTTTTTCCTGTCCGTTCCCGAGTCGTCCCATGAACCTCTTCCGTCGCCACGCCCTGACCGCCCTCACCTGCACCGCCCTGTCGGCCCTGTGCGCCTCCACCGCCCTGGCCCAGGCCTATCCGGCCCGACCGGTCACGCTCGTCAACAACTTCCCGCCCGGCGGGCCTTCCGACATCCTGGCGCGCTCGGTGGCCGCGGTGCTGCAGGAAACGCTCAAACAGCCCTTCGTGGTGGAAAACAAGGCCGGCGCGGGCGGCAACGTGGGCGCCGCCGCCGTGGCCAAGGCGGCGCCGGACGGGCACACCGTGCTGTTCGGCATCGACACCGCGTTCACCGTGAACCCGCACATCTACCCGGCCATGCCGTTCCAGCCGGGCGACCTCAAGCCGGTGATCGTCATGGCCTCGTCGGGCCTGCTGATTGGTGTGAACCCGGCCACCGGCATCCGGCGCTTTGGCGACCTGCTGAGCCAGGGCCGGCAGAAGTCGCTGAATTTCAGCTCCGGCGGCAACGGCAGCCCCGGCCACCTGGCGGTCGCCATCCTCTCCAACAGCACGCCCATCAAGACCACGCACATTCCCTACCGCGGCAACACGCCGGCCGTCACCGCCGTGCTCAGCGGCGAGGTGGACGGCGGCATCCTGGCCACGCCGGGCATGTTGCCGCACGTGAAGAGCGGCAAGATCACGGCCCTGGCCGTGACCAGCCCCAAGCGCTCGCAGCTCGCGCCCGAACTGCCCACCGTGGGCGAGCTGGGCCTCAAGGCGCTGGAGTCGGAGGTGCTGTACCTCGTCATGGTGCCGGCCGCCACGCCCGACCCGGTGGTGCAGACCCTGGCCAAGGGCATTGCCGACGCGCTGCAGCGCCCCGACGCGCGGGCGCGGCTGAAGAACCTGGACCTGTTCTACGAAGGCCAGACCGGTGCCGCCGCCGCACAGCGCCTGGCCCGCATGAACGCTCGCTACGGCGAGATCGTGCGCGCCACCGGCATGAAATCGAATTGACCCCCACCAGCGGCCCGGCAAAGCCGGTTCCGCGGTGTGTGCCGGCAAGACCCATGCGCACCCACCTGGTCGCCATACTCCGATCCAACATCATGAAACGCCCCAACATCATCTACATCGTCAGCGACGACCTGGGCTATGCCGACCTGGGCTGTTACGGTGGCCGGCCCGCCGGTTTTGGCGCCGTGTCGCCCAACATCGACGCGCTGGCCGCGGGTGGCTTGAAGCTCACCGAGGGCTACAGCAACTCGCCCGTGTGTTCGCCCACCCGCTTCGCCATGGCCACCATGCGCTACCAGTACCGCCTGCGCGGTGCGCTGGAAGAGCCGATCAACAGCCGCAGCAAGGGCAGCGCCACGCTGGGCCTGCCGCCCGAGATCCCCACCCTGCCCTCGCTGCTGAAGGACGCGGGCTACCGCACGGCGCTCATCGGCAAGTGGCACCTGGGCTACCCGCCGCACTTCGGCCCGCTGCGCTCGGGCTACGAAGAATTCTTCGGCATCCTGGCCGGTGGGGTGGATTACTTCACCCACTGTTCGTCCAGCGGCGACCACGACCTCTACATCGGCGATGTCCTGGCCCCCGACCCTGGCGAAGCCAGGCCCCCCGAGGGGGCGCAGTCGTCCTTGGGGCGGCCCGGCGGACGACTGGTACCCCACAAGGAGGTGGGCTACCTGACCGACGTGTTTTCCAACAAGGCGGTGGAGCATGTGAAGGCGCGCGCCGCCGAGGCCCGCGCGGGCACGCCGTTCTTTCTGAGCCTGCACTACACCGCGCCGCACTGGCCCTGGGAAACGCGCGACGATGCGCACGTGGCGCCCGAGGTGGCGAAGAACCTGTTCCACCTGCACGGCGGCAGCGTCGAGGCCTACCGCCGCATGATCCACCACATGGACGAAGGCATCGGCTGGCTGGTGGCCGCGCTGCGCGAGGAAGGCCTGCTGGAGGACACGCTGATCGTCTTCACCAGCGACAACGGCGGCGAGCGCTTTTCCGACAACTGGCCGCTGGTGGGCGGCAAGATGGACCTGACCGAGGGCGGCATCCGCGTGCCCTGGATCGCGCACTGGCCCGCGGTGATCCCGGCCGGTGCGGAGAGCGGGCAACACGCCATGACCATGGACTGGTCGGCCACGATGCTCGACGTGGGCGGCGGCCGGCCGCACCCGGACCATCCGCTGGACGGCGTGTCGCTCCATGCCCTGCTGCGCGACCCCGGGCACCGCTTCGAACGGCCGATGTTCTGGCGCATGAACCACCGCAGCCAGCGCGCGCTGCGCGAGGGGCCGTGGAAATACCTGATGGTGGACGGGAACGAGTACCTGTTTGACATCAGCGCCGACGCGCGCGAGCGCGCCAACCGCGCGCCACTCGAACCGCAGCGGCTGGCGGACATGCGCGAACGCTGGCTGGCCTGGAACGCGGGCATGCCGCCGATTCCGCCCGACGCGACGGTGAGCCTGGGGTATGGCGCGAAAGACATGCCCGCACGATAGGCTCCCCCCGCAGCGGCTGCGCCGCTACCCCCCAGGGGGCAATGCGAGTGGCCCGGCGGAGCCGGTTCCACCGCATTCTGGGGTGGGGCATTTCGCGCCGGAAAGTCCGCTGATTCAACGCAGAGGCCCCGGCAGCTGAAGCCGCACGCCATCGCCAATAATTGCCCATGACCCGCCTGCACCGCTTCCTGCCTTTCCTGAACTGGCCGCGTCCGACGGCTGCGCTGTTGCGCAGCGAGGCCATGGCCGGGCTGACGGTGGGGCTGATGGTGATTCCGCAGGGCGTGGCCTATGCCGCGCTGGCGGGCATGCCGTTGATCACCGGCATCTACGCGTCCATGCTGCCGGCGCTGATCGCGGTGCTGTTCAGCGCCTCGGTGCGGCTCTCGGTGGGGCCGACCGCGCTCACCTGCCTGCTGGTGAGCGCCTCGCTCGCTGGCCTGGCCGAGCCGGGCAGCGCGCAATGGATCGAACTGGCCGTCTGGCTCGCGCTGCTCTCGGGCCTGCTGCAGATCGTGCTGGGCTTCGTGCGGTTTGGCTGGCTGCTCAACCTGGTGAACTCGCCTGTGCTGATGGCCTTCACGCAGGCCGCGGCGGTGCTCATCATCGCCTCGCAGCTGCCGGCGCTGCTGGGGCTGGCCCAGCAGGACCTGTTGGCCCAGCTGCCGCGCCCGCACTGGCCGGCGCTGGCCTTCGGGCTGGGCAGCCTGGCGCTGCTGTTGCTGGCGCGCCGTTGGCGCCCGGGCTTTCCCACCGTGCTCGCGGTGGTGGTGGGCAGCGCCGCCATCGGCCGGGCCACCGGCTTCGAGGCCGGCGGTGGCGCGGTGATCGGCACCCTGCCCCAGGGCCTGCCCGTGCCCTACCTGCCGGGCTGGCCCGGCTGGGCCACGCTGGGCCAGCTGCTGCTGCCCACCCTGGTGATCACCCTGGTGAGTTTTCTGGAAACCGCGTCCAGCGCCAAGGTGGACAACGGCAAACGCGGACAGCGCTGGGACCAGGACCAGGACCTGATCGGCCAGGGGCTGGCCAAGCTGGCCTCGGGCCTGAGCGGCGCCTTCCCCACCAGCTCTTCGTTCTCGCGCTCGGCGCTCAACCTCTACGCCGGCGCGCAGACCGGCTGGGCCACGGTGTTTTCGGTGGGCGTGGTGCTGCTCGCGCTGCTCCTGCTCACGCCGCTGCTGCACCACGTGCCGCTGGCGGTGCTGGCGGCGATCGTGCTGGTGGCGGTGATGGGGCTCATCAAGCCGCGCGCGTTCACACGGCTGTGGGCGATCTCGCGGGTCGAAGCGGTGACCGCAGGCACCACCTTCGCGGTGACGGTGCTGAGCGCGCCGCGCCTGTACTGGGGCGTGATCACCGGCGTGATGATCGCGCTCAGCCACTTCCTGTACCTGCGGCTGCACCCGCGCATCATCGAAGTGGGGCTGCACGCCGACGGCAGCCTGCGCGACCGCCACCTCTGGCACCTGGAGCCGCTGGCGCCGGCCACCTACGCGCTGCGCATGGACGCGGCGCTCGACTTCGCCACCGCGAACGCCTTTGAACGCGCCGTGACCGAGCACCTGAGCGCCCACCCCGGCACCCGCCACGTGATGCTGGTCGCGCACCCCATCAACTGGATCGACGCCACCGGCGTGGAAGCCTTCGGCCGCCTGAGCGCCCAGTTGCACGAGCAGGGTGTGACCCTGCACCTGGTGGGCATCAAGCTGCCTGTGGAAACCCTGCTGCGCACCGCCGGCCACCTGCAGGAAGGCCCCTGCCTCAAGCTCTACCGCACGGAAGCCGAGGCCCTGCGCGCCAGCGAGGCCTGGCGGGAAACGGCAGACACTGCCGCAGCCCAGCCTGGCTGAGCAGCGCCGCTTTCGTTGTGGCGACAAACCGGTAAGGCACCAGCCGCCCGCGCGGCGGCCCCCCTCCCCCTTCGCGAGCCGTTGCGCGGCGGCGCAGATGCGCCGCCGCGCAACGGCCTCATCTTTCTGGAGCCGGTTCAAACCGGACCGGCTTGCAAAATCCCAATGAATGGCGGGCAAGGGCGTCCCAGGCGTTGCGCAAAAGCACCAACGATTGCCCTGGAATTGATTAATAGAAAAGAACTCATTTCAACCCGTCATGCCAACGATTGACCGGCACCATCCTGTGGTCAATTGACTTACAGAGTGCTTCTATTTCCGCAAAAAACCGTGAAATATTTCCGGAAGACCCTTTGGGCGTATCCGCCTGTTTCGGGATGTAAAGTAATTCACGAATTCCAATTTTCTGGCGAGACAAAAGCCTGATCGTTACGTAACATGCCCAATCGATCTTTCGTTACATGCCCGTAACATTGGCCAGGAACACCTCCCATGATCCACCGCCGCAGGCACAGCGCCATCGCCAGAAACGCCGCCCCGCAAGGGCGGCGTGCTGCGTTTTCTGCCAGCGTGGCCCGCGCGAACCGGGTTCATGGGGTCTATCAAACCCTGCCCCAACCACCTTGATTTCGGCTGGCATTGAAAATGCTTTAGATTGTTACAAGTTGTCGCAAGGCAATTTGGAATGTTCTTTTTTTCAACGTGCATTCACTTTTTTCCAGGGATTTGATGATGAAAAATAACCTTCTGGCTTTTTGGCAAGACGAAGAGGGCGCCACCGCCATTGAATACGGCCTCATTGCGGGCCTGATTTCGGTCGTCATTCTGGTGGTCGTCGGTGACGTCGGGGACAACCTGAAATTGATATTCCAATCCATTGCAACCGCGCTGGCTCCCGCCGCTTGACGCCCGCCTGACCGCGGGCCTGGTTCTCACAGGCTTTGTGGCGTTTCTTCTGGTGGCCGTCTTTTTCGATGCCACCCGACGCAAAGCCCCCAACGCGATGGTGGTGGTCGGCGCTCTGGGCGCCCTCACCGCCCTGGCGCTGAACCTGAACCCCGTGGAGCTCACGGCGGCCCGTGCGGCGCTCGGAGGCCTGCTCGCGCTGGCGCTGCTGCTGCCCTTCTACCTCATGGGGTCGATGGCGGCGGGCGACGTCAAGCTGGGCACGGTGCTGGGCCTGTGGCTGGGGCCCCAGCTGATGCTGGCCACCTGGCTGGGGGCCAACCTGCTGGCCCTGCTGCATGCGCTGCTGGTGCTCTCGTTGCACGCGCTGCGCCGCCGGGCTCCGATGCCCCCACCCGGCCCACCGGGCACCAGACCCCAGGGACGAAAGATCCCGCTGGCGGCCTACATGTCGATCGTCGCCCTGGCGTTCACGCTCTGGCGGCACCTGCCGGTGCCGCCGTGAGCCCGCCGCGCCGTGGCGCCCCGTCAGAACGTTCCGTTTTCCTTCCATCGGAGCCCTATGTTCAACCTGACAAGAATCCTGGCGGCCCTGCTGGTGCTGGCCGCGCTGGTCCTGGGGGGATACGCCTGGGTGCTCAGCCGCAAGCCCGACCCGGCCGCCCAGGCCGCGGCCACCCGCTCGGCCCCCCAACCGCCCCAGCACACGGTGGTGGTGGCCGCCAGGCCGATCGCGGCCGGCCAGCCCATCCAGCCGGAAGACCTGCGCACGGTCCAGCTGGGCATCAACCCGGTGGGCGCGTTCAAGGACACGCAGGGCATCGTCGGCCAGACCCCGACCCTGCCGCTGGGCGTGGACACCCCGGTGCTGGCCCAGCACCTGGCGGCCGGGCTCGCCACGCTGATCGAGCCGGGTGAGCGGGCCCTGGCGGTCAAGATGGACGAAGTCAGCAGCGTGGGCAACCGGGTGCGCCCGGGCGACTACGTCGACGTGTTCTTCGCGCTCAAGCGCGACAACGGCGAGATCGACCGCAGCCAGGCCCGCATGCTGCTGTCGCGCAAACGGGTCCTGGCCTACGGCCCCGGCTCGCTGGACGGCCCCGCCCCCCCAAACGGCAAGGCAGCGTCGTCCGCGGCGGCGGCCCCACGCACCGAGCAGGCCCGCACGGCGGTGCTGGCGATCCGGGTCGAAGAGGTCAACGCGGTGCTGCTGGCCGAGGCCCACGGCCGGCTGTCGCTGACGCTGCGCAACCCGTCGGACGCGGCCGTGCCCACCGCCGACCTGTACCCCTCGTGGCCCACGGTGCTCCAACCCGCGCTCGCCCGTGGCCCCAAGGACGCGGCCGCCACCCCGGTCGCCGAACCGCAGGGTGCGGACCGGGCCCTCGGCGGCCTGGCCATGGAAAGCCTGGCCCAGGGCGCCCAGGCGCTGCGCGGGGCGGCCGGGGCGCGACGCCTGCCCGCCGCGCCGCTCGCCCACCGGGCCGGCGCCGCGGCCCCGCCCCCTTCGGGGCCGAGCGTCGAGGTGATCCGCAGTGGCCAGGTCGACACGGTGCGCCTGCCATGAACCGCCCGCACCGCCCCACCCGAAAGAGCGCCCCCATGAAGCCCTCGCACAGCCACCCGATCCTGGGGCCCTGCATCCTGTCCACGCTGCTCGCCACCGGCACGGCCTTCGCTGCCCAGCCGGCGGCGTCGCAGGAAGTGCTGTCGCTGACCCAGGGGACGATGCACGAGCTGCTGTTCGACCAGGGCATCGAGCGCATCGCCATCGCCGACGAAGCGGTCGCCAGCATGGCGCTGTCGCGCGCCGGCCTGAACGGCAAGGCGGTGCGCGTGCTGATCACGGCCAAGGCCGCGGGCAGCACCTCGCTGATGCTGTGGGTCAAGGGCGAGAAGGACGCCCGGCGCTACGCCATCCAGGTGCGGCGCCGCGAACAGACGCTGGACCAGGCCCACCCCAGCACCCCGGCCTACCTGAAGGCCGCCCGCTCGGCCGAGGCCGCGCGCGGCAAGGACGACCTGCTGCACAACCAGGCCACGGTGGACGTGAAGAGCCACACGGTGCAGGTGGACGTCAAGGTGGTGGAGTTCAACAAGCGCGTGCTCAAGCAGGCCGGCCTGAACCTGTTCAGCACCGCGCCCAACCGGCACGGTTTCAGCTTCGGCGTCTTTTCCCCCAGCTCGCTGACCCAGGCGACCTGGGGGCCCAACGGGGAACTCGCCACCGAGTCCATCTCGCCGCTGGCGCAGGCCTTCGGTCTGGTCATGAACTTCGGCAAGGCCAACCTGGGCCTCAATCTCGGCCTGCTCGAAAGCAACGGGCTGGCCCGCGTGCTGGCCGAACCCACGCTGGTGGCGCTGTCCGGGCAGAGCGCCAACTTCCTGGCCGGGGGCGAGATCCCGGTGCCGGTCGCGCAGGGCCTGGGCAGCACCAGCATCGAGTTCAAGCCCTTCGGCATCGGCCTGACGGTTTCGCCCACGGTGCTGTCCAACGAGCGCATCGTGCTCAAGGTGGCCCCCGAGGCCAGCGATCTGGACTACACCAACGCCGTCACCCTCAGCGGCATGTCGGTGCCCGCGATCTCCACCCGGCGGGCCGACACCACCATCGAGCTCGGCGACGGCGAGAGCTTCGTCATCGGCGGCCTGGTCAGCCGCACCACCAGCTCCAACGTGGACAAGGTGCCCGGCCTGGGCGACATCCCGGTGCTGGGCGCGTTCTTCAAGCGGCAGAACTACCTGCAGAACGAGACCGAGCTGGTCATCGTGGTGACGCCGACCCTGGTGCGGCCGCTGGCGCGCGGCACCGACCTGCAGAGCGCGCTGCCCGGCGCCAGCGAGATCCGCGACCCCGCGGTCTGGCGCGGCCACTTCATCGGCACCAGCGCCGACGAAGCCCTGCCCGGTTTTTCCAAATGAGGCCGCCCGCGGCAAGCCCACGATGAAAAACGCTCCCTTCACCCCCCTCAACAGCGTGGCCGACAGCGTCTACCTGTATGTCTCGGTGCACGGCCCGCACATCAGCTGGCTGAACCACGCGCTGGCCGACCTGGGCTCGGTGACCACGGTCGCGGTCGACGAAAACACCGTCGGCGAGCGGGTCGCGATGCTGCACCCCCAGTGCGTGTTCCTGGACTTCAGCGACGCCGACGCCGCGCGCGCCGGCCGCATCGTGGACCTGTTGCGCCGGGACTGGCCCGAGGTGCTGCTGATCGGCACCGGCCGCGAGGCCGACACCCAGTGCACGCTGCTCGCGCTGCGCAGCGGGGTCGACGATTTCGTCTTCGTCAACGCCTCGAACGAGGCGGTGCAGTCGGTCATGCAGGCGCTCATGGTGCGCCGGCTGAGCGACCGCGAGAAGGCCCGCGGCCGCACCATCGCGCTGCTGGGCGCGCGCCCCGGCCTGGGGGTCAGCACGCTGGCGAGCAACCTCGCGGTGAGCCTGCAGGAGATGCGCAACGCGGCGCAGGCGCAGCCACAGGCGGCGAACCGGCTGGCCCAGCGCCTGGGCGTGGTCCTGCTCGACCTGGGGCTGCCCGCGCGCGACGGCCTGCTCTACCTGGGGCAGGAGAGCAGCTTCAGTTTTGTCGACGGCGTGCGCAACCTCAAGCGGCTGGACCAGACCCTGCTGCAGACGGCGCTGGCCCACCACCCCAGCGGCATGGCGCTGCTGCCGCTGCCGGCCAGCCTGGCGCAGATCAAGGAGGTGTCGCACGCGGAGTCGGTCTCGCTGATCCGGCGGCTCACCGACTTCTACGACTTCCTGATCGCCGATCTGGGCGGCTTCAGCACGGTGGATTTCGTGGCGCAGTCGGTGCGCGACGCCGAGAAGGTCTGGGTGGTCTGCGACCAGAGCATCGGCGGCATCGTCTCCACCTCCACGCTGCTGCGCGAGCTGCGCGAGCGCGGCCTGGACACCCAGCACTTCGCCCTCGTGCTCAACAAGTACAGCCTCAGCATCGGCCTGCCCGCGAGCGACATCGCCGCGCGGCTGGGCATCCCGCTGGGGCATGTGATCCCCGACCGCAGCGCCCCGCTGCTGATCGCCGCGAGCAAGGGCGAGTTGATCTCGCGGGTGGCCCGCAACGACCCCTACGTCACGGCCCTGGGCGGCATGATCCGCAGCCTCGGGCCCTGGCCCGGCGACACCCCCTCCGCCACGGCCAGCCCCGGCATCTGGACGCGGTACATGACTCAACTGATCGGCAAGTGGAAGAGTTAAGGAAGCACCACCATGACTTTGGACGTTGAGTTTTCCGACGACAGGCAGACCTTCCAGAACTCCCAGGAGTTCCAGACCATCAAGGCCTTCATCCACGAACACCTGCTCAACCGGATCGAGGAGCTCGGCGCCGAGTTCGGCCGCTGGTCGCGCAGCTCGATCCAGCAGTTCGTCGCGCTGGAATGCGAGAGCCTGGTGCGGCTGCACCGGGTGCCGATCAACAGCCAGGAGACCCAGCTCCTGGCCGAGGCCCTGACCAAGGAGTTCGCCGGCTTCGGCCCGCTGGAGGACATGCTCAACGACCCCGCGGTGGAAGACATCCTGATCAACGGCAGCAAGCAGATCTACATCTCCAAACACGGGGTGCTGCAGAAGGCGGTGCTCAACTTCGCCGACAACGCGCACCTGATGCGCATCGTGCGGCGCATCCTCGCGCCCATCGGCCGGCGCCTGGACGAGTCCAACCCCATGGTCGATGCGCGGCTGAGCGACGGCGGGCGCATCAACGTGGTGATCGAGCCGCTGGTGATCAACGGCCCGGTGGTGTCGATCCGCAAGTTCCGCAAGGACCCGCTCACGCCCGAAGACCTGCTCAAGCTGGGCACCTTCGACCTGGCCATGGCGCAACTGCTGGAGATGGCGGTGCGCGCGCGCTGCAACATCCTGATCAGCGGCGGCACGAGCTCGGGCAAGACCGCCCTGCTCAACGCGCTGGCGAGCTTCGTCCCCGAGAACGAGCGCGTGGTCACCATCGAAGACACGGCCGAGCTGGCCCTGAACCACCCGCACGTGGTCCGCATGGAAAGCCGCCCCGGCAGCTACGACGGGGCCGGCCACGTGGCCATCCGCGACCTGCTGCGCAACAGCCTGCGCATGCGCCCGGACCGCATCATCGTCGGCGAGGTGCGCGGCGGCGAGGTGATCGAGATGCTGCAGGCCATGAACACCGGGCACGACGGCTCCATGGGCACCATCCACGCCAGCTCGCCGCGCGAGTGCCTGTACCGGCTGGAGATGCTGGCAGGCTTCGCCGGCTACCAGGGCAGCGAGGTCAGCCTGCGGCGCCAGATCGCCAACGCCATCGACTTCATCATCCAGATCGGGCGCCTGCCCAACGGCGGGCGCCGCATCATCTCGATCAGCGAGATCACCGGCCTGAACGACAACGTGGTCGCCATGCAGGAGCTGTTCCGCTACGAGCCGCAGCCCCTGCCCGACGGGGACGAGCGCGACCGCTGGATCTCGCTGGGCATCAGCCCGCACTCGCCCAAGATCGTCCGCCTGCGGCAGGTGCTGCAGCGCCAGCAACACAAAGAGAGCTGACATGTCCGGCCCCTGGGTGTTGCTGTTCAGCCTGACCCTGGCCCTGGGTGGCGCGCTGCTGCTCCTGTGGGACATGGCGGCGCGCCAGCGGCGGCGCCGGGTGGCCAACCAGACCCTGGCGAAGAAGATGGCGCTGGAGGGCGCGGCCCTGGCCTCCGAGCTGCGCTTTGGCGCGCCGCCCCCTCTGGAAGAGCCAACCCCGGTGGCGCGCCAGCGCGAGCTCTTCCCCATGCCCGAGTGGCTGCTGGGCGCGCTCTCCTCCCGGCAGCTGCTGACCGGCGGGCTGCTGATCGTGGCGGCCGTGGTGGTCGTGGGCGCGCGCTCCGGCTGGATGGCCGCGGCCGGCCTGCTGGCGCTGCTGCTCGCGCTGGGCGCGTTCTACCTCTGGACCCGGGTGCAGAAAATCCGCACCGAACTGATCCGCCAGCTGCCCGGCTTCCTGGACATCATTGCCCGCCTGATCGTGGTCGGCAACTCGACCCAGGCCGCCTTCCAGATGGCGATCCCCGGCGTGCAGAACCCGCTGCGCCAGCAGATGGACAACGCCCTGAGCCTGGTGCGCGCCGGGCTGGACATCGACCAGGCGCTGCAGCAGGTCGCGAACAAGGTGCGCTTCGAAGAGATGCAGCTGCTCGCGTCCATCATGGGCCTGGGGGTGCGCTACGGCGGCCGCTCGGACGTGCTGCTGGAGCGGGTCGCGCACTTCATGCGCGACCGCGAGGAAATGGAGCACGAGCTGGTGGCCATGTCGGCCGAGACCCGCATGTCGGCCTGGGTGCTGGGCCTGCTGCCCCTGGTGGTGGGCGCGGCCATCATCACCATCAATGGCGCGTATTTCGCCCGCCTCTGGGACGACGGCACCGGGCGCCAGCTGGTGCTGGGCGCGGCCGGCCTGCAGGCGCTGGGCGTCTACCTGCTCTACCGCCTGTCCCGGCTGGAGTGACCCCCATGACGGCCCACACCCTCTTGCTGCTGTCCCTGGCCTCGCTGAGCCTGGCCCTGGTGCTCATGGCCGCGCTGCTGCTGCGCCGCCAGCGGCTGCAGCGGCGCGGCGCCCAGGTGATCCAGAACGCGCTGGACCGCAGCGGTGCCGGCCTGCCCCGCGAGAGCGACGACCCGGGCCTGGCGGCGCCCAACCGCGACGAGCAGCTGCCGGCGCACTGGCTAGACACCCGGCTGGGCCGCCTGCTGGTGGCCGACGAAGACCGCCGGATGATCAGCCAGTGCGGCTTCCCCTCGGTGCGGGCCCAGCTCACCCTGCTGTTGACGCGCGCCGCGCTGGCGGTCGGCCTGCCCCTGCTGACGGACGCGCTGTTCGTGCACGGGCCCGACCTCACGCGCAAGGGGTTCCTGCTGCTGGCCACGGCCTTCGTGGTGGGTTTCATGCTGCCCAAATGGCTGCTGCAGCGCCTGGCCGCGCGCCGCCGCATCCGGGTCTCGCACGAGCTGCCGCTGTTCGTGGACCTGCTCGGCCTGCTCCAGAGCGTGGGCCTGAGCCTGGACCAGAGCCTGCAGATCATCGCCAAGGACTTCACGGCCGTGATCCCCATCCTGGGCAACGACGTGGCGGCGGCCAACCGCCAGTACAACCAGGGCCGCACGCGCGAACACGCGTTCCAGCGCATGGCCGATCTGCACCAGAACCAGCACCTCACCGACCTGATCTCGCTGCTGATCCAGGTGGACCGACACGGCGGCGCCATCCAGGAGCCGATCCGCCAGTTCAGCGAACGGCTGCGGGTGCACCGCAAGGCCGAGATGAAGACCCGGGTGGGCGTCATCACGGTGAAGATGACCGTGGTCATGGTGACCACGCTGTTGCCCGCCCTGTTGATCATCGTGGCCGGGCCGGGCTTCCTCGCGGTGATCCGGTCTCTCGGGAGCATGGTGAAATGAATCCACGACTGTCTCTGACCCTCGCCCTGTGCGCGGCCCTGCTGCTGGGCGCCTGCGCCGCACGCACCACAGCCCCGGGCGCCGACGGCGCGGCCACGGCCTCCCCCACCGGCCCCGGCCCCACGCTCGACAACCGGCCCACCTACCTGAGCCTGGTGCGGCAGATGCAGGGCAACGGCCTGTGGTTCGCCTCGCTGGCCCACATCGACGCGCTGGAACAGAAATGGGGCACCTCGCCCGACTCGCAGGTCCTCAAGGCCGAGGCGCTGCGCCACACCGCGCAGTGGAGCGCGAGCCGCCGCCTGTACGAGCAACTGCTCGACACCCCGGTGCGCGGTGCCGCCTACCGGGGCCTGGGCCTGATCGCCGGGAGCCAGGAGGATTTCCCCCGCGCCATCCTGATGCTGGAAAAAGCGCGCCAGCTCCTGCCCACCGACGGCCTGGTGCTCAACGACCTCGGTTACGCCTACCTGCTGGCGCAACGCTTCGAAGAAGCCCGGCTGCCGCTCATGCAAGCCTCGGAGCTGCTGCCCAACCACCCCCGGGTGGCGAGCAACCTGGCCCTGTACCACCTGAGCACCGGCCAACCGGAGCACGCGCGGCGGCTGATGGCGCAGCGCGCGCTCAGCCCCGCCACGCGCCAGGCCATCGAGCAGCTGGCGCTGGTGCTGCGCCCCGGCGCCGCGCAGCCCGCGCCCCCGTCCAGCCTGGTGCTGAAAAGCGCGCAGCGCCTGAGCCAGGCCAGCCTGGCCGAAGCCCGGGCCAACCAGCCCCAGTGACCGTCCCATGACCACCCCACGAAGGGCCCTCCGCATGAACACCCACCGCCCCCTGCTCCTGACCGTGCTGCTCGCCAGCACGCCCCTGTGGGCGCAGACCGCCGCGACCCCGACCGCGCCCACCCCGGGCGAGACGCCCAGCCGGTTGGCCGTGGGCGACGCCACGCGCAGCCTGCTGCAGCGCCAGCGCGAGGGCAGCGTCGCCTCCACCGTGCCACGCCCCATCGAGGGCAGCGTGGCCGAGCTCAGCCACCAGCGCTACCTCAAGAGCTTCCAGACCGAAGTGCCGCCGTGGTTCGGCTCCCGCCTGGGCGACGCCGCCACCGGCTCGGCCAAGGAATAAGGCGCATGGCCGCTGGCGCCCCCCCACCGCACCGGCCCCGCGGCTCCCGCCCGCGCCAGGGCGGCGCGTACGCGGTGGAGTTCGCCGTGGTCTTCCCGGTGTTTTTCGCGCTGCTCTACGCGCTGCTGAGCTACGGCATCGTCTTCAGCCTGCGCCTGGGCCTGCAGAACGCGGCCGAAGAAGGCGCGCGCGCCGGCCTGCGCCACCAGGCCTCGGGCGGCAGCCAGTTGCCGGCCCGCATCAGCGCCGCGAAGGCCCTGGCCACCAGCCTCGTGACCTGGCTGCCCGAAGCCCCGCAGGTCAGTGCCAGCGTGTGCCGGCTCGAAGGCGGCGCCTGCACCGAAGACGGGCTGACGGCACTGGACTGCGGCGTGCACATCACCAGCGGCTGCCAGATGACCGTGACGGTGACCTACCCCTACGGCACCCACCCGGTGGCGCCCGCCCTGCCCGGGTTCGGCATCTTCATGCCCGAGACGCTGGTGGGGCAGGCCAGCATGCTGCTCGACGGGAGGGCCTTGTGATGGCGCAGCCCGCCCACCCGCGCCCGATGCGCTCGCGTTGCCGCCTGCATTCGGCGCGCCCGCGTAACCGCATGCATTCGACGCGCTCGCGGTGCCGCGGCGTGGCGGCCATCGAATTCGCCCTGATCGCGCTGCTGCTCTTGCTCTTCCTGTACGGCCTGGCCACTTTTGGCGCCGTGCTCTACACGCAGCAGGCGGTGTCGCGCGCGGCCGAAGACGGCGCGCGCGCCGCAGGCATGCCTTCGCCGCTGGAGCCGGTGGGCCTGCCCCGGGTCCGCAGCGTGGTGCTGGAGTCGCTGGCGCAGTCGCTGATCGCGCCCCCGGCGCAGAGCAGCACCCCCGCGCTGCGCCAGGCCTGGCTCGACGATGTGGTGGAGGTGCAGCTGCAACTGATCGGCGAACCGGGGCAGCCGTCCTCCCGGGCCGACGTGGTGGTGAGCTACCCCTACAGCGAAAACCGGGTGCTGCCCTCCCTGCCTCTGCTCGACACCAGCGGCTGGATGTCCGACACCCTCGAAGGGCGCGCCTCCGTGGCGCTGGAGTTGCGATGACACACCCCCGCAGCGCTTCGCGCCACCCCCTCAAGGGGGCAACCCGATGTGGCCCGGCGAAGCCGGTTCCACCGGGTTCCCGGGTGGAGCACCTCGCGCGTCGCCAGGCTGGCTCCGTGCTGGTGCAGGCGGCCATGACGCTGGGCATCGCCGCCTTCCTGCTGGTGGGGCTGGATCTGGGCTATCTGTTTTTCATGAAGCGCGAGCTGCAGAAGACCGCGGACCTCGCGGCCCTGGCCGCAGCGCCCCACGTGCAGGCCAGCAACTGTGCGCCCGCCCAGGCCGTGGCGTTGGAACACGTCACGCACAACCTGGAGGGCTACACGCCCACCGTCGTCTGCGGGCACTGGGACCCGACCTACACCGCCGAGAAGGCGTTCAGCGCAGGGGACTTCAACGCCGTGCGCGTGAGCTTCAACGCCACGCCACCCGCGCTGCTGCCCCTGGACATGGACCGCAGCATCTATGTGGAAGCGGTGACCACGATCGATCCGCCGGTGGCGGCGTTCACCGTGGGCTCGCGGCTGCTGCGGCTGGAGGCGGGCAGCCTGCTGCCGTCCATCCTGGGGGTGCTTGGGGTCGATCTGGACGACACCGACATCCTGAGCTACCAGGGGCTGGCCAACGCCCTAATCACACCGGCCGGCCTGCTCGAAGCCCTGGGCATCCCGGTGACCACCGATCTGGACGTGGGCACGCTCAACGCGCTGGCCGACATCCAGAACCTCAGCCTGGGCACGCTGCTCAACGCCAGCGTCACCGCGCTGCAGGCCCAGGGCAGCGCGGCCGACGCCCAGGTGGCGCTGCTCACGCACCTGATCGCCCACCTCAGCGCCGACGCGCTCAACACGCAGATCCCGCTCTTCGGCAACGGCGACACCCCGGGGGTGCTGCTCGGGCTGGACAGCAGCGGCACTTCCGCGCTCGACGCCGAGGTGGATCTGCTGAGCCTGGTGGGCACCGCGCTGACCGTGGCCAACGGCGAACACCTGGTGGACCTGCCCGACCTGAGCATCCCGACGCTGGGGGTGGCGGCCCGGGCCAGCGTCGTGGAGCCACCGGCCGTGGGCATCGGGGGGATCGGCACGGTGGCCCACACGGCCCAGATCCGCCTCTACCTGCGCGCCCAGACCGACGAAATCCCGCTGGTCGGCGGCCTGCTGGGCCTGCTCGGCACCGGCCTGGACCTGCCGCTGATCCTGGAGCTGGTGCAGTCCACGGGCACGCTGACCGCTGTCGACTGCCAGTCCGAGCGCCAGAACGCCTCCATCGCCGTGAGCTCGGCGCCGGTGGCGCTGTGCATCGGCCGCTTCCAGGACATGACCAGCGTGAGCGACAGCAACAACGACCATTTCTTCTCCGAGAACAACCGCTGCGTCGCCGACGGCGGCAATGGGGTTCCCGATGCCCCCGACGGCGTGCGGGACCACCAAATCCTGTCGGTGCTGGACCTTTTTGGCCTCCCGATCATCCCCCCGGCCCGCGTGGCTCTGCCGCTGCTGTCCTCGCAGGCGCCCGTCAACACCGGGCCGCTCAACGAGCCGTCGGACCCGCTTGATGGCACCCACCAGGCCACGGTGAGCGCGGCCTCCCTGGGCGTGAGCCAGACCGTCTCCAGCATCACCGACGCCCTGCTGGGCGAAGGCCTCGGCGACGTGCTCGCCACGCTCGACCCCATCCTGGACGCCATCGTGCAGAGCCTGCTCGACGTCCTGGGCCTGAACCTGGGTGAAACCGACGTCGAAGTGCTCTCGGTGAGCTGCGGCAAAGCCAGACTGGTCTATTGAAGACCCTGTTGAAGCCCATGAAGAAACCCCCATCCATGCAACACATCGCCTGTCGCGCCCCTGTTTTCACAGCCCCCCACGCCCAAGCCCGGCGGCGGGGACTTTCCGGTGGGAGAGGAACCGCCTCATGAAAGAGCTTTTGAGCCTTGACGATCTTGAGATCTATGTCTGGGAGGGCAAGGTCGACATCCACGACCGCGTGGCCCAGTGCATGTCCACCTTCGACGTGGAGATCGTGCGCGCCGACGGCCAACCGATTCCCGAGGAGCGGCTGCGCCGCCGCTTGACGGTGGCCGTGATCAGCGTCACCGCCATCGAAAGTGGCCTGCTGACCATGGCCTCGGACGTGTTGCGCGGCATCCCGGTGGTGTGGGTGGGCGCGGCCACGCGCGACCGCGACACCCACACCTACCCCGCCGAATACCTGCACGTGCTGCCCTACGACTTCACCTGCGCCGAGCTGCGCACCATGGTCACCAAGGTGGTCCGCCAGCTGCAGGCGCACGGCTCTTCGCCCGACAAGCCCGAGGCCCTGATCGCCAACTCCGAGTGCATGCGCGCCCTGCTGGAGGAAACCCAGACCTTCGCCAACTGCGACCACAACGTGCTCATCCGCGGCGAGACCGGCGTGGGCAAGGAGCGCATCGCGCAGCAGCTGCACATCGGCCACCAGGACTATTCCAAGGGCCCGTTCGTGGCGGTGAACTGCGGCGCCATCCCCGACGGGTTGTTCGAGTCGCTGTTCTTCGGCCACGCCAAGGGCTCGTTCACCGGCGCCGTGGCGGCCCACAAGGGCTACTTCGAGCAGGCCACCGGCGGCACGCTGTTTCTGGACGAGATCGGCGATCTGCCGCGCTACCAGCAGGTCAAGCTGCTGCGGGTGCTGGAGGACAACGCGGTCACGCGCATCGGCTCGACCGCGTCGATCCAGCTGGACTTCCGCCTCGTCGCGGCCACCAACCGCGACCTGCGCGAGCTGGTGCGCCTGGGCGAGTTCCGCTCCGACCTGTTCTACCGGCTGGCGGTGATCGAGCTGCACGTGCCCAACCTGGAGCAGCGCGGCGAGATCGACAAGATCGCCATCTTCAAGAGCATCCTGCTCTCGGTGATCGACGGGGTGGACGACGTGGACCCCGAGGTTCCCTACTGGCTGGTGGAGACCGTGGCCAGCATGGAGTACCCGGGCAACGTGCGCCAGCTGCGCAACCTCGCCGAGCGGGTGGGCGTGGTGGTGCGCCAGGTGCACCGCTGGGACCAGGCCCTGATCCAGCGCGCCATGGGCCATTCGCGCGACCTGGTGGCGCTGGGCAACGGCGCCGACCGACCCGACCGGCGCCGCTGGAACGGCGACGAGCGCAACCGCATCATCGAGGCGCTGCAGGAACACGAGTGGCGGCGCCAGGACACGGCCCAGCACCTGGGCATCAGCCGCAAGGTGCTGTGGGAAAAGATGCGCAAGTACCAGATCATCGACGGCGAGCCCGGCATTCCCGACATCCCCGACATGGCGTAGCGCCCCTGCCCGCGGTACACGAAACGGCCCAACCGGGGACACCGCCGGGCCGGCTTTGCCGGACGGCCAGTGTCGCCCCCTTGAGGGGGTCGCGCGCAGCGCGGCGGGGGTGTTTCATCGCGCAGCGAGCTCGCGGTCCAGCTGCAGCCGCAGCGCCGCCATGGCCACACCGCCCTGCGGTGCCTCGGGCACCGGGCAGCCCGCCGTCACCGGGCACAGGCCCTGCGCCAGCCACAGCAGCCCCGACGCGCCGCCCTGGGCGAACAGCTGGCCGACCCAGCCGGCGTCGCTGGCCGCGTCCAGCGCCAGGCGGCCACTCACCCGGGCCAGCCGCAGCTCGTTGGTGCGCAGGTCGGCCACGGCGTCCACGAAGTCGAGCAACTGCAGATCGTGTTCGACCTGTGCATCCAGCACCTGGAGCAGGGTCTCGCGGCCGACCTCCAGCATGCGCCGGCGCCCCTGCACCAGCAGGGCCGCCTCGCGCACCGCCCCGGCCAGCTCCGACACCTTCTGCTCACCCGCCTGCGCCTGGCCCCAGGCGGTGTTGCTCAGCTGCACCAGGTTGAGCCGCACAGCCTCCAGCTTGGCCTGCTGGTTCGCCAGCTCGGCCAGCGCGGTCTTCACCTTGAGCTGCAGGTCGAAGCCGTTGCCGAAATTCCAGTTGAACTCCAGCCCGGTGCGCGTCGAGTCGGCGTAGACCACGCCGCGCGGGTCGCGGGTCTTGGCCACCACGACCTCGACCGCGGGGAAACGCGCGGCCTCCTGCTGGCGCACCAGCGCCTGGGCGTGCTCGATGCGGCTGCGCGCCTCGGCCAGCTCGGTGCTCTGCGCCTCCACCCGCGCCAGCAGGTCCTGCTGCGACACCGGCTTCCAGTGCGCCGGTATCGCCAGCGCCGGCAGGCGCGAGGGCTGGGGCGCGAAGCCGAAATAGCTCTCGAACTTCGCCGTGGCGTCGGCCAGCTGCACCTCGAACTCCTGCCGCTTGGCCGCGAAGGCCGCGCGCCGCGAGCGCGTCATGCGCAGGTCGTTCTCGCCCACGGCGCCCAGGTCCACCTTGCGCTGCTCCAGGCGCGCGAGCTCGTCGAGCGCCGCGACGGCGCTTTGCGCCACGGTGCGCTTGTTCTCGAAACGCAGCACCTGCAGGTAGGCCGTCAGGGCGTCGAGCGCGACCTTCTGCGAGGTGGACTTCATGGCCATCTCGAAGGCCACGCTGTTGGCCTGGGTGGCGTCGATCCGCGCGCTGATCACGCCGCCGTCGAGCAGAGTCATGCGCGCCGTGGCCGACACCACGCGGTAGCTCTCGCTCCCGCCGTCCCCCTGCGAGCTCGACGAACCGGCGCCCGTGCCGAGCTGGAAGCGCGGGTAGCGCGCGTACTGGGCCGCCTCCACTTCGATCAACCGGCTGTCCGACGCGGCCTTGGCCGAGAGCACCTCGGGGTGCGCCTGCATGGCCTGCAGCAGGCCGCTGCGCAGGTGGCCGAGCTGGGTGCTCACGCCCAGCACCTCCATGTTGACCTGGCGCGCGGAGCGCAGCGCCAGCGGCGGCGCCGGTTCGGCGGCGGCGCTCAGGCCGCAGCACATCAGCAGGCCCAGGGGCCAGACACGGTGGAGGGTCATGGTCAGGGCTCCCGGAAGGCTTCGCGCTGCAGCTTGAGCACCGGGCGCAGCAGGTACCAGATGAAAGGATCGCGCCCGACCTTGAGGTCGATCTCGGCCTCCATGCCCGGGGTCACGCGGTTCTGGGGAAAGCCGATGAAGGACTGGCTGGTGCTGAGCAGCAGGCGGTAGTAGGGCGGCGCGTTGGGCGCGGTGGCATCGCGGTCGGCGTCGGCCGCGACCAGGGTCACCGTGCCGTCGATGGTGCCGTAGCGCAGGAAGTCGTAGGCCGTGACCTTCACCTGGGCGGTCTGGCCCGGCGAGACGAAGCCGCGGTCGTTCGGGCTGAGCTTGGCCTCGATCATGATCACGTCCTCGTCGGGCACGATCTCCATGATGGGCTCGCCGGGCTTGATGACCCAGCCCGGGCTCGGGTTGCGCGAGCCCTTGACGATGCCTTCGGTGGGCGCGCGCACCACCGTGCGCTCGCGCTGCGCCTGGGCCCGGGCCAGGTTCTCGTTGAGGCTGGCGATGTCGCGCTCGACCTCGGCCAGCTCCTCCGACGCGCGGCGGCGAAAGCGCCCCGTGACCTCGGCCACCTTGGCCTGGGCCTCGGCGATGGCCGCGCGCGCCGACACCAGGGACTGCTGGGCCACCTGCAACTCGCTGCGCGCGGCCTCGTGCTCGCGGCGTTTCTGCAGCACCTCCAGCTGCCCCACCAGCTTTTCCCGCAGCAACTGGTTCGAGATCTCGACCTCGCTCTGGAACAGCCGCACCCGCTGCTGCAGGCCCACCACCTTGGCCTGCTGCTCCAGCTCCTTGCTGCGGGCCTGCTCCAGCTGCGAGCCCGCGCCCACCAGCAGCCCGCGCTGCTCCTGCATGCGGGCCTCGAAGGCGCCCATCTCGCCCTGCACCACGGCCGCGTCCAGCGCGGCGGGGAACATCTCGCGCCGCAGGGGCTGGTCCTGGCTCTCGGCCCTGAGGCGGATGCGCGCGGCCTGGTTCGAGGCGAAGCGCGCCGAGAGCTCCTCCAGGTTCAGCCCGTTGCCGCCCAGATCGATCTCGACCAGGGGCTGGCCCTCGCGCACGCGCTCGCCGTCCTTCACCAGCACGGCGGCGACGATGCCACCTTCGAGGTGCTGCACGGACTTGACGCGGTCCGACGGGATCACCCGCCCGGGCGCGACCACCACGGTCTCGACCGGGTAGCCCAGGCCGACCACGGCCAGCACGGCCACCGCGCTCCACAGCGCCCAGTAGACCCCGCGCCGCTCGGGTTGCCCCGCCACCCCGCCGCCCGGGCGGCGCCGCAGCACATCGGGCAGGTCCGGCGAGTTGTCGGTGTGTTTCATGTGCCCACCCCCATGCCCTTCAGATGCACCACCGAGCCGCCGCCAGCCACCGCCTCGCGGGCCGGCGCCGGCACCGGCACCGGGCGCTGCACGCCGAACAGCCGCGGCACCATCTCGGCCGGGGTGCCCTGCTGCACCGTGCCGTCGCCGCCCACGTAATAGATCTGCGTGGCGATGGAGACCATGCGCAGCGAATGCGTCACGACCACCACGTTGCGGCGCTTGGCCACGGCGCCCAGCGCGGTCATCAGGTGGGTCTCGCTCTGGTAGTCCAGGTCGTTGCTCGGCTCGTCCAGGATCAGCACCGCGGGCTTGCGCAGGAACAGCTGGGCCAGCGCGAGCTTGCGCCGCTCGCCCACCGACAGGCCCATGCCGCCCTCGCCCACCTCGGTGCGGTAGCCCTGGGGCAGGCGCGAGATGAACTCGTGCGCGCCCGACAGCCGGCAGGCCGAGACGATCTGCTCGTCGGTCTGGCCGGGCGCGGCCCGGCGCAGCGACTCGATCAGCGCGCCACCGAACCAGTACACCTCTTGCGACAGGCAGCTGATCCAGCCCACCAGCTCCTCGCGCGAGAACTGGGCCAGGTCGTAGCCACCGATCTGGATCGCGCCCTCGCTGGGGCTGTAGAGCCCGCCCAGCAGCTTCACCAGGGTCGATTTGCCGGCGCCGTTCTTGCCCACGATCACGTGCAGGCCCACCGGGCCCATCTCCAGGTTGAGCTTTTCAAACACCGGGCGCGGCGCGTCGGGGAAGCGGAAGCTCACCTCCGTGAGGCGCAGCAGGCCAGGCGGCTTGGTGAGCTCCACGCCGCTGGCGGCGCGCTCCACCGGCTCGGCCAGCACCTTCTCCAGCCGCTGCGCCGCTTCGGCCGCGCGCGCCAGCCCGCGCCAGCCCGAGGCCATGCCCGCCACCGGCGAGAGCGCCTTGATCGCCAGCAGGTTGACGGCCATCAGCCCGCCCACCGTCATCAGCTGCTGGGTGACGGCCACGGCCCCGGCCGTGACCACCAGCACGGAGAACACCGTGAGCAGCACGGTGCTGCTGTCGCGCGCGGTCTCCAGCTCGCCGTTCTTGCGGAAGCTCTCGGCCAGCCAGTTGCGGTAGGCCTGCAGCCACATCTGGACCACCGGCGCGTCGTGCCCCAGGGTCTTGATGGTTTCGCGGGCGCGGCAGATTTCGGAGACCACGCGGTCCACGTCGCGCGCGCGCTGCGTTTCCTCCACCCGGCCAGCGCGCACCTCGTCGGCCCACCACCAGGCCAGGAAGGCCATGACCGCCAGGAACAGCACCACGATCGGCAGCACCGGCAGCGCCACCACACCGATCACGATCAGGGCGAACAGCGCCATGGGCAGATCGAAGATGGCGCCCAGCAGCCCGCCCGTGACCGTACCGCGCACGGCGCCCACGTCGCGAAACAGCATGAACCAGGCCGACGCGGGCCGCGCCTCCAGCGCCATCAGGGGCCGTTTGAGCATGGAGCCCATCAGCGACTCGGAGACGTGGTGGTCGATGGTGGCGCCGGCGTTGCGCAGGTCGCGCGAGCGCCGCGTGCGCAGCCAGAACTCGATGCCCAGGAACACGAAGATGCCGGCCACCAGGGCCACCAGCGTGGCCGTGCCGCTGCGCGAGATCACCCGGTCGTAGACCTGGAGCACGAACACCGAGGGCAGCAGGCCAAACAGGCTGATCGGCAGCGACCACAGCGCGGCCCGCTTGAGCAGGGGGTAGGCGTCGTCGAAGGCCTGGGTGAGGCCGTGCGCGAAGGGGCTCTCGGTGCCGTCGGTAGGCACCCGGGCCACCAGCTGGCGCGGAAGCAGGAGTTTGATCATGGGCAACTTTCGGGAATGCCGGCGCTGGCCTCCAGCGTCGCCTGGGTCTGCTGCTGCATCAGCCAGGCGTGGTAGGCGACGTAGCCCGACAGGTAGTGCTCCACGTCGTCGATGCGGACGCGGAACGAGTGGTGGCGGATGAAGAACGAGCCCACGATGCTGTCGGGCTGCTTGAAGTACATCGCCATCTCGGGCCAGAAATGCCCGTTGAGCATGTGGCGGGCCCGGTGCACCAGCGCCTCGCGGAAGCTTTCCTGGTCCACGTCGGCCAGCAGGTGGCCCAGCTCGGGGCTGTCCTGCAGGCGGCGCAGCATCTGGCTGGAGGCCATCATCAGCTCCAGCAGGGTGGGGAAGGTGGTCCGGCGGTGGCGCACGAAGCCGATGTGGCCTTCGATGTTCTGCAGGCCAAAGCGGAAGTACTTTTCCTCGGGGCGGTAGCGGGTCAGTTCGTTGACACCGTAGCTCAGCCAGTGGTCGTGGTGCTGCCAGTGCTGCGACGCGATGAAATGATCGAACGCCTTCTCGGCCATGGCCAGCCAGCGCGGGTCGCCGCTGAAGCCGTGGAGACGGCACAGGGCGAACGCGGCCTCGCCTTCGTAATAGATGATCCGGAACGGCTCCTTGACTTTCAGGTTGCGCGCATGGAGCACGTGTGTGAAGGCGCCGCTGCGGGGGTCCTGCATCAGCTCGATGCCGGTGCCGAGCCGCTCCAGCAGGTCGGCGCAGGCGCTGGTGCCCATGACCTCGCTGTACTTGACCAGCGCCAGAATCGCCATCGCGTTGCCGCCGAGCTTGATCTCCTGGCCCACCTCGTCCACGAGGAAGGCGGCGCGCCGGCCGTCGGGCAGCTGGCAGGTGCGGATCAGGCGCTCCACCAGGTACACCAGGGCGCGCTCGATTGCGGCCTTCAGTTCGTCGCCCTCGATCAGCTCCCACGACTCGATCATGGCGTAGGTGGAGCTGGCGTGGCGCAGGGCGTTGTAGGTGTCGATGCGGCGGTCGAAGCAGGGAAAGCGGCCGTAGATGAAACGCCCGTCTTCCTGCACCTGGCGCGCCAGGTACCCGGCGCCCGAGCGCACCAGGCCGCGCACGGTGGCCGCATCGAGCTCGGCCAGGTCGCGCCGGCCGGCGTCCGGCCCCTGGCCGCTGATGGGGTGCGCGCGGCCGTGTTCGTCGCAGAACACGCCGGCGGTGGTCAGCAGGTAGACCGGCGACGAGGGCAGCAGGACCGGCTCGAAGTCTTCGCCAAACCGGGCCCGGCCGTAGCGCTTGAGGTGGCCCATGTTGACCTCGGCGTGCGCGATGCCGGCCCCGCCGTACATCATGGCGTTGGCGTTGATCTCCTGCTCGGTGAAGGCGTGGCGAAAGCCTTCGTCGAGCGCGAGCCCGTAGCGCAGGTAGTTGCGCTTGACCTGCTGGAGCTGTTCCTTGAACCCGCTCCAGGCCATCGCCCGCACCGAGGTGACCACGTCCACCCGCAGCCACAGGGGCTCGCTGCGCTGGGTCGCCGCGCTCCAGGCCTGCACCCAGTCCACACCCTGCTGCCAGGCCGCGTCGAGGCTGGCGGCACTCACGTGGAACACCCGGGCCCGCGAAGCCCGGTCGCTGACGGAGAAGAACAGGGTCTGCGCGGGCCAGGGGCCCACCGACGTGTTCCCGGCCGGCAGGAGCTGCCGGCACATGCTCAACTGGTCCTGGAGGGTCATGGCCGTACGGGTGTGAGGGTTGGAGGGGGAAGGCAGCGGTGCGGGCGGGCCCGCACCGGCCCGGCTCATCGGTAGCTGAACTCCACCCGCCGGTTGAGTTGGTGGCCTTCTTCGGTCTGCAGCGCGGAGGCCGGCTTTTCCTTGCCGAAGCTCACCGCCTCCAGCTGGGTGTCGGCCACGCCCATGCGCATCAGGGCTTGCCGGACCGTCTCGGCGCGGCGCTGGCCGAGCCCGATGTTGTATTCCGTGCCCCCGCGCTCGTCGGTGTGGCCGTCGAGCTGCACCTTGCGGCCGGTGTTCTGGCGCAGGTACTCACCGTGTTGTTCCACGATGCGCAGGTACTGCGGCTGCAGGGTCGACTGGTCGAAGCCGAAATAGACCGTGCCGGACACGCCCATCGGCCCCAGCACGCTCGCCACCGGCGCGGGCTCCACCCGCCGGACCACAGCGGCGTCCTGCCGCTTGTAGGCCTGGTAATACACCTGCTGCTTGGCGCCCTCCTGGGGCTGGGTCGCGCAGCCGCTGGCGAAAGCGGCCACACAGGTCCATAGAAAAAGCTGTGTCTTCATGTGTTTCCTCCCGCCTTCCCGGCGGTCGCGCCGGGAAGGCCCGTTGTGGAGATGGATCGGATCAGACCGGCAGGCCCTGGGTCAGGTCCACCACCGGCGTGAGCGCCCCGTCGAGCGGCGCCATGCTGGTCACCGGCTCCAGGGTGCTGCCGAGCAGGTCGCCTTCGGTCAAGCCACCCAGCAGATCGCCCTCGGTCAGACCACCCAGCAGGCCGTCCTCACCGACCACGCCACCGAGCAAGTCACCTTCGGTCACGCCACCCAGCAGATCGCCTTCGGTCAGACCACCGAGCAGGCCGTCTTCACCGACCACGCCACCGAGCAGGTCGCCTTCGGTCAAGCCACCCAGCAGATCGCCTTCGGTCAGACCACCGAGCAGGCCGTCCTCACCGACCACACCGCCGAGCAAGTCACCTTCGGTCAAGCCACCCAGCAGATCACCTTCGGTCAGACCACCGAGCAGGCCGTCCTCACCGACCACGCCACCGAGCAGGTCGCCTTCGGTCAAGCCACCCAGCAGATCGCCTTCGGTCAGACCACCGAGCAGGTCCCCGCCGAGCAGATCGCCCTCCAGCACGTTGACGACGCCGTCGGTCACGTAGTCCACCTGCGTTTCCACGGCGCCCAGCGTGCCGTCCAGCGCGCCGTCGCCCAGCAGGCCATCGACCACGGGCGCCAGCAGATCGCCCGCCGGGTCCGTCACGGTGCCGACCAGGCCGTCCACACCGTCCAGCGCGTTGGGGTCGTCCGCCTGGAAGTCGGTGCCCAGCACCGGGGCCAGCAGGCCGCTGGTGGTGTCGGTCACGTTGCCGACGATGTCCACCACCGGCTCCAGCGTGTCGCCCAGGCCCAGGGCGCCGGTGTCGTCCACCGCCCCACCCAGCAGCCCTTCGGACGGATCGAGCAGCGCGTCGCCGGTGGTGGGCTCCTGCACATCCAGCAAGCCCCCGAGCAGACCGTCGTCGGTCAGCAGCTCACCCACCAGACCTTCGTCGGCCAGCAGGCCACCCACCAGGCCCTCGTCGCCCACCGTGGCGCCCAGCAGGCCATCGACCACACCACCTTCGTCCAGCAAACCGTCGGTGAGGCCGCCCAGGCCGAGACCGTCCAGCGCATCGCCGACCAGCGTGCCATCGTCCACCAGGTTGCCGACCGCGTCCGTGAGGTAGTCCACCTGCCCCACCGTCGAGCCCAGCAGCATGTCGGTCGTCCCGTCGCCCAGCAGGCCGTCCACGACCGGCTCCAGCAGGCTTTCACCGGTGTCGGCCACCTGATCCACGAAATCGTCGGCCGGGTCCAGGCCATTCGGATCGTCCTCGGTGAATTCGTCGCCCACCAGCGGCGCCAGGGCATCGCTGACGGTGTCGGTCAGATCGCCCACCGTGGACGCCACCGGTTCCAGCACCCCTTCGAGCACCAGGGTCCTGTCAAGCGAATCCACCGTCCCGTCGGCCAGGTCGCTGCCCGGATCGAACAGCTTGTCGCCGCCATCCGCGTCCGAATCGGAGTCGGCATCCGCGTCAGCGTCGGCATCAGCGTCAGCGTCAGCATCAGCATCAGCATCAGCATCAGCGTCAGCGTCAGCGTCAGCATCAGCGTCAGCGTCAGCGTCAGCGTCAGCGTCAGCATCGGCGTCAGCGTCAGCATCGGCGTCAGCGTCAGCATCGGCGTCAGCATCGGCGTCGGCGTCGGCATCGGCGTCGGCATCGGCATCGGCATCGGCATCGGCATCGGCATCGGCATCGGCATCGGCATCGGCATCGGCATCGGCATCGGCATCGGCATCGGCATCAGCATCAGCGTCAGCGTCAGCGTCAGCATCGGCATCAGCGTCAGCGTCAGCGTCAGCATCGGCATCGGCATCAGCATCAGCATCGGCATCCGAGTCATCGCCATCGTCATTGAGCATCGCGGCGACGGCCCCGACGCCGAGAGCGCCCAGTGCAAACTCACCCAGGGCCAGGCCGCCGCCCAACAAGGACGGGGCGGCTTTCTTGACCATCAGCACGGCCGCTTCCTCGGCACCTTGCCCGCTGGGCACGAAGTCGCCCGCCGCGAGATCGATCACCGCCTGCTGCGTCCCGTTGGGCAGCGACGCGACGCCAATGGTGGCGTCCGTCCCGCCCACGAGCGTCCCCTGCAAGGGCGCCTGGTTGGCTGCCGATCCCGGGAATGTCACGGCGGCCTGGCCCCCCTGGGGCACCAGCACCTGGTCGCCCACCTTCAGGGCCACGCTGTCCTGCACGGCCATGCGCTGCCCCTCGCGGACCACCACCACCCCCGGTGATGCGTTGGACAAGACGCCCAGCTCCGCCGCCGAAGCAGACGCCGTGTTCGCCGCAGCACCGGCCACCCCTTGGTTCAATACAGTTTCAGTCGCCATAACACCCTCTCCAGTTAAAAGTACGCCACCCATCGATTGCCGTTCCAGGGCCATCGCACGTCATGAATTCCATCGAATCCAGGCCATGCGAAAGCCATTGCAGGGCCATTCAAGCGCCGGGGCATTTCCCCGATCCATTGAACGAACACGCCGAAACAATCGCTCAACGGGGTGTAAATCGCAACTTGCATGCCAGCGGCTTGAATGCCCCATCAAAGCCCCGTCAGCTCCCGAAAATCGGCAAAAATGCCGCATTTCCAGGGCATTTCCGGGAAAATCTCACGTCCCGGCACCCCACTGCCCGGGTCAATGGGCCCAGGCCCTGGCCACGTTACGTCAGCGACGGGCTCCGCGTTACGTAACGGCCCCGCGCATCCCCGCAACATTCGGCAACGGACCCCGCCCATTCCCCGACAGCGCCAATACCCTTTCCACGCAGATGGCCAATTCATCCCGTGGTTTCTCCATGCCGAAATGGCTGGCCAATGCACCCGCATCCATGCACAGCGCCACCAGCCCGGCATATCCCTGGTGCCGGTACAGCCGGCGCAATTCGTCTTCCACCCAGCCATACCCGAGAATGCTTTCGGGTTGGTCAATGTCGAATTCCAGGTTTTCCAACATGGCCCGCACGCGCGATGACACAAACAGCTTGCCCAGCCGGTGGTCACAAACCATGTTTTTCACGCCTTTGACCGCCGGCCGCCCCGGTGAAACGGTGAATCGGAATCCGTGGATCTGGGTGGTGCCATGCATGCGGCCAAACGTCAGGTACACCACCTTTTCGCGTTCGATGACCCCGGGCACGGCCGAGCGCCGCACGACCAGGCCACCCGGGAACCATCGCTCCGCGAGCCGCCACCAGTTCTCCCGCACGATCACGTCCAGCGGTTTTTGGCGCTCTGTGGTGAAGGCGCCCCGGGCCAGTTTTCGCAGGCTTCCCGAGCGGATGAGGCCCTTGACGTCTTCGGCGGGATAGGTGTTTTTCAGCTCATCCGAAAAGACGATCGCCCCGGGCAAGTCCTGCCGCATGGTTCAAACCGGGCCTGCTCAGGCGAGCTGGGCCGACTGCGCCCAGGCCCGCTCGACCCAGCTGCTGCGCGCCTCGCTGGGGCGCCGCTCGGCGGGTTTGGCGCTGGGAAAGATGTCGCTCATGTACATGTGGACGAAATCGTAATTGGTGCAACATTCGCTCAATTCGTGCAAATCGATTCGCCCACCGCCAGCCCCCAGCAGCACCACCGCGTATTTCCGTGAGAGCAGCGCCTTGAGCACCCCCGATATTTCCATCTGCTCCATGGCATTGGCGCTCAACGATGCGTCCAGCACCAATCCCGCCACCGGGAATTCCCCCGCATTGGACAAGCTCTGCGCTTTTCTGAACACATCCAGAATGCCGATGAATCCGCGCGCCATGACAGAACCAAACAATTCGACCAATTGGGCATCTTCCAGGCAACGCATGTCACCCGGAAGGCCCTCGGTTCGGTTTTCTTCAGGGGCGCGATGATCGGTCAACAGCGCCAATACGCGGGAAATCACCACGTAACCCATCGCGACGTCTTTTTCTTTCATTTCCGGTTTCTCCATTCACGCCAGTCGGCGGCCACGGACCTGCACAAAGCACACAATTTGTGACAACAAAGCAAATAGGGTGCCACCGATCGCCGGCCATCCCCAACGGGGCAAATTCCGTTTGAATTCAACGCCTTGTTTTCAGGCCCACACGGTTCGAAGGCCGCAGGCAGCGGGCCGGGGCCGGTTTTCAATGGCTGGGAGCGCCCCCGTTACGTAACGCCACGGCCCACGGCACCGGGAACAGGAAACGCAGCGCCTTACCCCGCGACGCTTTCCAGGTGGATCACGTCCTGGTCGCCGATGAAGCTGCCGGTCTGCACTTCGATCATTTCCAGCTCGATGCTCCCGGGGTTGCACACCTGGTAGGCCTGGCCCACGGCGATCTGCGTGGACTGGTTTTCGTACAGCAGCTGGCTCTGCTCGCCGTGGGTGATTTCCGCGGTGCCCCGGAGCACGATCCAGTGTTCCGAGCGGTGGTGGTGCAGCCGCAGGCCCAGGCAGCCCCCCGGCTTGACCCGGTGGTGGTTGATCTCGAAGCGCTCCCCCTGGTCCACGCTGCTGAGCTGCCCCCATTGCGCCACCGCCTGCGAAGGCCGGGCGGTGAGCGAGGCCTGCTGGCAGCGCAGCTGGGCCAGCACGGCGTCCATCGCCTGCAGTTGGTCGCGGCGAGCCACCAGCAGGGCGTCGCGGGTATCGACGATCAGCAGGTCCTGGGTGCCGAGGGCGACCACCGTGCGTCCGTGGGCGTGGATCAGGTTGCGGCGGGCGTGCACGGTGTGTGCCGGGCCGGTGATGTGGTTGCCCGCGGTGTCGGCCGGCAGCAGCGCGGCCACGTCGTTCCAGCCGTCGACCTGGGTCCAGGGCCCGGCAAAGGGCCGCTCCACCACCCGCGCGTATCGCGCCATGAAGTCCCGCTCCCCCGCTTCCTGGAGGCAACACCGCAGATCCACCGGGTGGGGCCGCACGAACCGGATGCGCGCGTCGCCCGCCGGGGTTTCGCAGGCCACGCCCACCATGGCGTTGGCGCAGGTGAGCAGGGTGCTCTCCGCGTGGGCCGAGAGCGCGGCCAGCACGGTGCTGGCCCGGGCCAGCACCACGCCGCGCTGCCAGACGGGGCCGGGCAGCCCGGGCCGGGCACGCAGATGGACGATGGCGCCCGACATCGCGGCCCCCACGCCCTCCAGCACCGCCTCGCGAAACGCCACGCTGTCGGGCACGTGGTGGTTGGCCGGGGAAAACAGCAGCAGAGGGTCTCCACCCTCGAGGGTGCGCACCTGCAGCGCCGCCAGCGCCATGGCCACCGCGGGCATGGCCCCATCCGGCCCGAGCACGATCTGCCCGTGCAGGCGCTCCTTGCGCAACGCTTCCTGCACGTGGAACCGGTGGTCCTCGTCCGCCACGCAGATCACCGACGCTCCGCACCAGGCCAGGCGCGACAGGGTCAGCTGCAGCAGGCTGCGGCCGTCGATCAGCGGCACGAACTGCGCGGGCCGGTTGCTCCGGCTCAGGGGCCACAGCTGGGTGCTGGCCCCCCCGCACAAGATGACGGGGATGATGGTCATGGGTCGTCCGGTGTTGGGCGAGGCAACGCGCCTGGGCTGGGTGCCGCAGGCGGGGTTGCCGCTTCTGCCATGGGCCGGGTGCAGGTTTCGCGCCAGCGGCCACGGCCACGCGCCGGGCCGCATCCAGGCCTTGATTCACAACGACTTTTTCCGACCTCACCCGCAGGCGGGGCCGCTCGGGCGCGCACCGGGGCCGCGGCGTTACCCGGTCGGGGCGACGCGTCACGTAACGGCGCAAGGGAACGGGTGGCGGGGCTCCACACGATGGCCGGCGGCGGCCCCGTCGGCCGCGCCGGGGCTTCAGCGCTTGAGCTCGTTCAGCTTGGCCTCGACCTTGCTCCACTCGTCGGCGTCCGGCAGGGCCAGCTTGGTGCGGGTGATCGGTTTCCACTCGCGGGAGAGTTCCGCGTTCAGCGCGATGAAGCCCTGCTGATTCGCGGGCACATCGTCCTCGGCATAGATGGCCGCGACCGGGCACTCCGGCACGCACACCGCGCAGTCGATGCATTCGTCGGGATCGATGGCGAGAAAGTTCGGCCCTTCCCGGAAGGCATCGACCGGGCAGACGTCCACGCAGTCGGTGTATTTGCAGCGTATGCAGGCTTCGGTGACGACAAAGGTCATGGCGGGGGCTCCTGTGGGTCAGCCATCCTTGCCGTCGTGGCGGGTCTGGGCCAGCCACGGCGCAAAGATGAAGAGATAGATGGCGAACGCGGCACACCAAGTGAGCGCCGCGCCCACCAGGGCCAGCGGCAGCCATTGCGGCGCCACCAGCGGCAGCAGCACGCGCAGCGTGGCGGCCGCCATCACCAGGGCGTAGGCCGCCACTTCAGCCTTCGATGCCTGCAGCGGCCGCCCGGTGTGGCCGCGGGCCGTGCGCGTGATCATGCCGATGATGAGGCCCCCGGTGGCGCCGACCGCCAGCGCGTGCACGCCCGCCGAGGTGCCGATCCAGCCGGCCTGGGCCAGCGCCAGCAGCGCAAGGCCCAGCGGTATCCAGGCGTAGCCCGCATGCAGGATCCACAGGATGGGCCGGCCCCGGGTCGTCCAGGGCTTCCAGTGCCACTGGCGGCGCAGGTGCAGCCCAGCGGCCAGCGCGAACACCCCGGCGCTGACGAGGCCGGTGCTGGGCCCCGCCGGCAGGAAGAGCCAGAGCGCCAATGCCAGCGCGGTGAACGACAGGGTGGCGCGCTCCAGCCACGGCCGCGCGACCAGCTTCAGCCCCGGTGTGGCCCCCATGGTGAACGCCGGGACCACCCGCCCCGCGATCACGCACTCGATCATCACGATCAGCGCCAGACCGGCGTACAGGGCCTTCAGGGGTGGCAGCGCCAGGGCCCCGGACACGCTCAGGTGAAACGCCAGGTTGGACAGCGAGAGCAGCACCAGGAGAGCGGCCAAGGGCAGGTTGCGGCGGTTGCGCGCACGCAGCAGCCGCTCGATCAGCACGGCCGCCACCAGCGGCAGCAACGCCAGGTCGAGCACGGCGTACACCGGGTAAGGCGCGAGCACGGCCGCGAGGCGGGCAGCGAGCCAGACCACCACCAGGGCCCCCAGCAGGGCGCCGCGCGGCATGGCCAGCCCGGTCCAGACCTTGGCGGCGGTCAGCAGGAAGCCGACGATGACGGCGACCGCAAACCCGAACAGCATTTCGTGCGCGTGCCACAGCAACGGCGGCACCGCCAGAGTCAGCGTCACCTGGCCCAGAAAAAGGGCCGTCCACAGCGGCACCGCCAGCAGCGCGTACAGCGCGGCACCCAGGTAAAACGGCCGGAACCCCAGGCGCAGCAGCGGCCAGCCTTCCAGCGCCGGTGTGCCGGGGGCCGCCGGGGAGCCGGCCGGGGTGAGAGACAAGGTCGGGGGGAGCGTCGGGGTGGGCATGGGGATGCGAGGGGTTCAGCGGCGTCGGGCTTCCGCCTCGGTGTTTATAAGATTCATTTTGTATGAATCTTAATTCCGATGCCGACCGGAATCAAGCTATCGCGCACTTCTTCAAGGGCTTTGAGGTGCCTCGGTGGTCGGGGTCTCGCCCGACGAGGCCCTACAGGCTCCGGTCGGCGGCCTCGCCCCGCCTTGCCGAATAGCGCACCAGACTGTCCAGCACCTCGATCTCCAGGCGTGCCTGGCGACGCCCATAGACCTCGGCCTTGAGCCATGCCAGCTCGGCGTCCAGCTGTTCCTGGCTGGCCAGCGTGCAGGCCCAGACCTTGGCGTCGGCATCCCACCGGTAGCCCCGGCCCTTGAGTTTGTCCTTGGACTCGAAGGGCGAACCCGTGGCACGCAGCTTGAAGCTGGGCCTGGCGGCCGCGGCGATCAGCTGGCTCAGGCCTGTGGTAGCGCCGCTGCCCACGGGTTTGGCCAGCACGTGCAACAAGGCATGGCAGTCCACCAGGGCCCGGTGGGCGTCGTAGAACCAGCCCTGGTCGTTGGCCAGGGCACTGAGCTTGGACGAGCCCGCGCCGGCCGCCTTCCAGTCGATGTCCATGAACGAACAGGCCCAGGCCTTCCCGGCAAAGCAGGGAAAACGGGCTTCCACGAAGGGGCGGTCGAAGCCGGCGTTGTGCGCCACGATCAGGTCGGCCTGGGACACCATCGCCTCCACCTGCTGGTCGTCCAGGCGGTGGCCCTTGACCATCTCATCGGTGATGCCCGTCACCTCCCGGGCCACCGGCGGAATCGGCATGCCGGGGTCTTCGAAGCCCTCGAAGCAGGCCACCGGGCCCACCGGCAAGCCGCAGGCCGTGTCCACCTCCACCAGCAGCATGGCCAGCTCGATGATCCGGTCGGTCGGGTGCGACAGCCCGGTGGTTTCCGTGTCGAGCACCAGCACACGCTGGCGGGCGGTGGTGGGCAACGCGGCGGGCCCGAAGTCCAGGATGGGCACGAGGCGGCGCAACACCCGAAAGTCGGGGTGCTGCTCCAGCCGTTGCGCCATCGCCTCCAGGCTCGGCTCGGCCACGGGCGCAGCGGGTGGGGTGGCCGCCGGCTGCGCCGGACGGGGTGGGTCAAACTCGAAACTGAACTGTTGCATCCGTGAAGCCTACCCGAGCACTTGAACGAACGGATTTCCACGCAGGGCCAGCGACCGAGGGCCGGCAAGGTCAGAGGCAGGGAATCGGGGAAGTGGGGCGAGCCATGGACGGGCGATGAAAAACCCATGCTGGTCGTGGATGGTGGTGCGGCTGGCGGGGATCGAACCCACGACCCTTGGCTTCGGAGGCCAATACTCTATCCACTGAGCTACAGCCGCAACCGGGCGATTCTAGCAGGCGGGGCCCGTGTCAGGCGGGCGCAGGGGGGCCGCTGGCTATAATCGCGGGCTGTCTGCCCACCCGGTGCAGGCCCGCCAACCCCCCAATCCTGGCCCCGTTCCGCACCCTTGAGGACAACATGAGCGACCACGCGCACGAATCTCACACCGGCCCGATCAAGACGCCCGCCCAGCTGCTGTGGACGTCGTTCTTTGCCTTTGTGGCTCCCATCTTCATCATCATTGGCCTGGTGTACTACGTCACCGCCGGTGACAAGCCCGCCGCGGGCGCCGTGGACACCGAACTCGCGACGGCCCAGCGCATCCAGCGCGTGGGCTCGGTGGAACTGCGCGACGCCAACCGCCCGCTGCAGACGGGTGAAGCGGTGTACACGGCCCAGTGCTCGGCCTGCCACGCCGCCGGCGTGGTGGGCGCGCCCAAGTTCGGCGACGCCGCCGCCTGGGGCCCCCGCATCGGCACCGGCTACGAGGCCCTGCTGAACTCCGCGCTCAAGGGCAAGAACGCGATGGCGGCCCAAGGTGGCGGCGCCTTCAGCGATGTGGAGATCGGCCGTGCCGTGGTGCACATGGCCAACGCCGCTGGCGGCAAGTTCGAGGTGCCCCAGGCGCCCGCAGGCGCCGCTGCCGCGCCCGCCGCAGCGCCAGCGACCGAAGCCGCCCCCGTGGCGGCCGCTCCCGCCGCGGCTCCGGTGGACGCACCCGCCCCTGCTGCGGCATCCACCACGGTGGCCGCCGGTGCCGGCGAGGCCATCTACAAGCAGACCTGCGCGGTCTGCCATGCGGCCGGTGTGGCCGGCGCGCCCAAGTTCGGCGACAAGGCCGCCTGGGCCCCGCGCCTGACGCTGGGCGTGGACGGCCTGACCGCCAGCGCCATCAAGGGCAAGAATGCCATGCCGCCCAAGGGCGGCAGCACCGCGTCGGACGCCGACATCAAGGCCACCGTGGAATACATGCTCGCCGCGGTGAAGTAAGCCGCACCGAGCCCAGACAAAAGCCGGTCAGTGACCGGCTTTTTTTCGTCCCCCGCCCGGCTCAGCCCCCACTGGCGGTGCTGGCCGATGCCAGGCGGCGCTGGGGACTGCGCACAAAGCCGAACCGCACGGGCAGCTCGGCCGCGGTCACGGCCTCGGGGCGCCAGGCCCCCGCGTCCACCGCGTCGGCGGCCAGCGCCATGTCGCTGGTGTGCACCAACCCCAGGCCCAGCCCGGTCTGCAGGTACAGGCGCCCCGCTTCGTCCAGCAGACAGCGCTGCACCGCCCCCGCGGGCTGGCCGGTGTGGGCCAGCACGCTCCCATCGGGCTGCAGGCGCCAGATGTAGGGCGTGAGCTCCAGTTCCACGTAGACACGCTGCGGCCCGTTCTGGAAGAACCATTGCCCGGCTTCGTCGGCAGCGTAGTTGCGGTGGATGAATTCGATCAGCTTGTCGTGTTTGAGCAGCGAGCCTTTGCTGGCGGCAGCGCTCTCGCCGGGCACCGCCGCAAACGGCCCGGCGGCCTGGATGCGGTCGTCGCGCATGAACCACTGGCCCCGCGCGTCCAGCCCGAGCCAGCCGTAGCAGTGCGGCACGTTGGGCCATTTGGCCAGAGCGGCTTTGACGATGTCGTCCATGGTGGGGTCTCCGGGTTCAGGTGTGCTGGAGCAGCCAGCCACCGACCGCCTCGGGCATGGCCCGCACGTGGCCGGGCAAGCCCAGGTGGCCGTACGGCGCGGGAAAACCGACGTGCCCACCCGCGCCAGGTTGCCACAGCGTGACACAGGGGCCGGCTTCCCGCGCCGTGGGCAGCGAGGCAGGGGGCACGAACGGGTCGTTGCGCGCGTTGAGCGCCAGCGCCGGCACACGGATGCCGGACAGCAAGGGTTTGGCCGAGGCCCGCGACCAGTAGTCGTCGGTGTTGCGAAAGCCGTGCAAGGGCGCGGTGAACAGGTTGTCGAACTCGTACAGATCGCGCGCGGCCAGCAGGGCCTCGCGGTCGAACAGGCCGGGGTACTGTTCCAGCTTCTTCAGGGCCTTGGGCACCATGGTCGAGAGGAACATGCGGGTGTAGACCAGCCGGTTGAAGCCGCGCCCGATGGCGTGCCCCCCGGCGGCCAGGTCCAGCGGGGAGCAGACCGCCGCGACCGCCCGCACCACGGCGCAGGCCTCGGCGCCCATTTCGCCGGCCCAGCGCAGCAGGGCGTTGCCACCCAGCGACACCCCAGCCGCGATCAGGGGCCGATCCGGATGTTCATGGGCAAAGCGCTTGAGCACCCAGTCGACCTCGAGGAAATCGCCCGAGTGGTAAGCGCGCGGGGCCAGGTTGAGTTCCCCCGAGCAGCCCCGGAAATGCGGCACCGCCAGCGCCAAGCCCCGGGCTGCGGCGAAGTCGGCGAAGGCCACGGCGTACTGGCTGCTCGACGAACCTTCCAGGCCATGGAACAGCACCAGCAGGGGTGCCCCGGGCGCGCTGGGGTGGTCGGCCCGGTCCACGTCGATGAAGTCGCCATCGGGCGTGGTCCAGCGGCTGCGCTGCCAGCGCGGCGCGGGGCCGAAGTGGCGGCGCGCGGCCAGCGCGGCCCACAGCGTCTGCACATTGCCCCCCGGCACCCACCAGGGGGGGCGGTAGTCGAAGCCCTCGGCGCGAATGCCGGGGCCCATCCAGGCCGTGTCGTCGCGTTTCATGGCACACCCCCTCTCTCAATGGAGCACCGGTTGCACCGTCAACACATCCTGAGGCTCGGAGCGCGAGCCCGGGCTGGCGTGGTGCGCCACCAAACGCCAGCCCTGCGCGGTCTTGGCGTAGACATTGGTGGCCACCACCCAGGCGTGCTGCAGACCATCGTCGCTCATCACCGAGACCCGCTCGACCACACTGTGCACGCAGCAGGCGCCGGTGTCGAGTCGGCGCACCTTTTCGGGCTGTGCCATGACCCTGCCGTTGGCAAACAGGGCCTCGAAAGCCGCGCGCACCGCGGCGTGCCCGACCAGTCTCGGGCCACCCGGGTGCACACAGACGATCTCGTCATCGTCGCTCCAGCAGGCCATGAGCCGCTCGATGTCGGCGTGCTGCAGGGCGTCGTAGAAGGCCGCCTCGGTATCGTCCGCGGAACTGGGTGGCAGTTTGGGTTTTCGCATGCGGGCTATTTTGCCGCGCGCCCCGAGCCCGTGGCGGCCGGACACCGGGGTATAGTGCCCTGGGCGTTGCGCGACGCCCGTGTCTCTTGTTCATCCGGCCCCTGCGGCCCCGTGGAGGTTCCTCATGTCCCCATCTGTCCGACGCCTGCTCACCTGGGCCACGGCCCTGCTTCTCGGTGCCAGCCTCACCGGCTGTGGCTACAACGATTTCCAGCGGCTCGACGAGCAGAGCCGCTCGGCCTGGTCGGAGGTGCTCAACCAGTACCAGCGCCGCGCCGACCTGATCCCCAACATCGTCGCCACGGTCAAGGGCGAGGCCAACTTCGAGCAGGAGACGCTCACCAAGGTGATCGAGGCGCGCGCCAAGGCGACGTCGATCCAGATGACACCGGAGATGGTGAACGATCCGGCCGCGATGCAGAAATTCCAGGCCGCCCAGGGCGAAGTGGGCAGCGCGCTCAGCCGCCTGATGGTGGTGGTGGAGCAGTACCCCAACCTCAAGGCCAACCAGGGCTTCAGCGATTTGCGCGTGCAGCTCGAAGGCACGGAGAACCGCATCACCGTGGCGCGCAACCGCTACATCCAGACGGTCCAGGAATACAACGTGCTCGCGCGCAGCTTCCCGACCAACCTCACGGCCATGGTCTTCGGCTACGCGCCCAAGGCGAACTTCCAGGTGCAGAACGAGGCGGCCATTTCGGCGCCGCCGGCGGTCGACTTCAACAAACCATGACACTGCGCGGATCCCGCACCGGGCTCGGCCGCTGGCTTGCCACGCTGGCGCTCTGGCTCTGCGCCGGCCTGGCCGCCGCGCAAGGCCTGCAACCGGTGCCCGAGCTGCGGGCCCGGGTGATGGACCAGACCGGCACGCTGGACGCCGCCGCCCTGGCCGCCATCGAAGCCAAGCTCGCGGCCTTCGAACAGTCGCGCGGCTCGCAGGTGGTGGTGCTGATGGTGGCCACCACCGCCCCCGAAGACATCGCCGACTACACCCAGCGCCTGGGGGACGCCTGGAAGATCGGGCGCAAGGAGGTGGGCGACGGCGTGCTGTTCGTCATCGCCAAGGACGACCGGCGCATGCGCATCGCCACGGCCAAGACGCTTGAAGGCGCCATTCCCGACCTGATGGCGCGGCGCATCCTGGACCAGGCCGTGACCCCGGCCTTCCGGTCCGGCGATTACGCCGGCGGCATCCAGGCCGGCGTAGACCAGATCCTGGCCCGCATTTCGGGCGAAGACCTGCCGCTGCCCGAAGCCTCCACCGCCAAGGACGGTTTCGAACCGATGGATCTGCTGGTCTTCATCGTCTTCGCCGTGCCCATCATCGCGAGCGTGTTGCGCGGCATCTTCGGCAACCGCTTTGGCAGCCTGCTCACCGGCCTGGGTGTCGGGGGCCTGGCCTGGCTGTTCACGGCGGTGCTGTGGATCGCCATCGGTGCCGGCCTGCTGGGCATGCTGGCCGCGCTCTTCATGCAGTTCCTGCCCACCACGCCCACCTCGGGACGGGGCGGGCGCGGCGGCTGGGGCGGCCCCACCGGCGGCTTCGGGGGTGGCGGTGGTTTCGGCTCCGGTGGCGGGGGTTTTGGGTCCGGGGGCGGGGGTTTTGGGTCCGGGGGCGGGGGTTTTGGGTCCGGGGGCGGTGGCAACTTCGGCGGCGGCGGTGCTTCCGGCAACTGGTGATTCGGACACGCGCATGAACAAACTGCTTCGCATCCTCAAACACCGCTGGCGCGACCGCGCCGACACGCGGCGCGCCGTCCCGGACGACATGGCCGCCCGCCTTGCCCGGCGCGTCGCCGCCAGCGAGCTGCGCCACACCGGCGAGGTGCGGCTGTGCGTGGAAGCCGCCCTGCCCACCAGTTACCTGTGGCGCGTCCAAGCCACCATGCCGTTGAAAGCGGTGGTGCGCCAGCGCGCCCTGAGCTGGTTTGGCCGCCTGCGTGTGTGGGACACCGAGTCCAACAACGGCGTGCTGATCTACCTGCTGCTGGCCGAACACGCCATCGAATTCGTGGCCGATCGGGCACTGAGCCGGCGCGTGAGTGCGGCCCAGTGGCAGGGCATCGTCGACCGCCTGGGCGCCCATCTGCACGAGGGGGCGTTCGAGGACGGCCTCACCCAGGCCCTGGAAGAAGTCTCGGCCCTGCTGGTGGAGCACTTCCCGGCCGAACCCGGCACGCAAACCGCCAACGAACTGCCCGACGCCGTGGTACGGGTCTAGTGCCGCGCCACGGGGCGCGCCGCGACCCGGGCTCAGCCGTTCGGGCAGAGGGCCGGCCTTCTCGGGTGCGTTGCGGCACCCATCGCCAACGGCTCAGCGGATGGTCTTCTTGGGCAAGGGCGTGCGGCTGTTCATGATCACCTGCAGTTCCTCCTGCAGCGCCTTGTTCATCAACGCGAACGTCCGGAGCTTGCGCGTGGTGTCGCGCAGGCGGTCTGCCATGCGCTTGGAAATGGCGAGCAGCAAGCGCGCGCCCACGCGCGGCTCGTCCCGCAGCAGCCGCATCAAGGCGGTGCGCGAGAGCACCGCCGCGGCGATGTCGGTGGTCGCGGTGCAGGTGGCCGAGCGGGGTGCGCCGTCGAGCACGCCCATTTCACCGATCAGGTGCCCCGGGCCCAGGATGTTGACCACGATGCTTTCGTGCAGCCCCGGCAGATCGTTGGCCACGGCGATGTCGCCTTCGAGCACCAGCAGCATGTAGTCGTTGTGCGTCACCTCCCCCTCGTGGATGAACACGGTGCCCGCCTTGATGCGCTTGGGCCGCATGTAACCCACCACCTTCATGGCGTCGGCCAGGGTCAGGTCGTCCAGGGCGGACGCCGTCACCAGCAGCCGGGCCGCCACCTCTTCGGGGGCCATATCGGGGTTCTCAAAGATCGATGACATCCCGCGCGCTCGTTGTGGTTATGGGGTCCGCTATCTTCCCATGCGGCGTTCGCCAGGCAAACCCCTGGCGAAAAAAAGCCGGCGCTGAGCCGGCTTTCGTCAAACGCTGCGGGCGTTTCACTTCTTCTGACGGTACTTGCGCAGCGCCGCGATCTGGGCCGCCATGACCGCGAGTTCCGAGGTGGCCTTGGCCAGATCGATGTCGCTTTTGGCGTTCTTGACCGCTTCTTCGGCTTGCTTGCGCGCGTCGGTGGCCTTGGCCTCGTCCAGATCCTTGCCACGGATGGCGGTATCGGACAACACGGTGATGTGGTTCGGCTGCACTTCCAGAATGCCACCGGCCACAAACACGAACTCTTCGCCGCCGTCGGCTTTTTCGATGCGCACGGCACCGGGCTTGATGCGGGTGATCAGCGGAATGTGACCGGGCAGAATGCCCAACTCACCGGCTTCACCCGGCAGCGCCACGAACTTGGCCTCGCCCGAAAAGATGGACTCTTCGGCGCTGACCACATCGACGCGGATGGTGCTCATATGTTCTCCTTTAAAAAGTCGTCGGAAAGCAAGTAATCGGGTGTCCGGCTAGGCGGTGCGCGGAGATGTGCTGCTGCACATAGCGCACACCAACAACGCCGGGCGCCCGAGTACGCCGCTTTACGCGACTTTTTTGGCCTTCTCGAAGGCTTCGTCGATGGTGCCGACCATGTAGAACGCCTGCTCGGGCAGGTGATCGCACTCGCCGTTGGTGATCATCTTGAAGCCGCGGATGGTTTCCGACAGCGGCACGTATTTGCCGGGCGAACCGGTGAACACCTCGGCCACGTGGAACGGCTGCGACAGGAAACGCTGGATCTTGCGGGCGCGGGCCACGGCCAGCTTGTCTTCCGGCGCCAGTTCGTCCATGCCCAGAATGGCGATGATGTCGCGCAGTTCCTTGTAGCGCTGCAGCGTGTTCTGCACGGCGCGAGCGGTTTCGTAGTGGTCCTGGCCCACGACCAGCGGGTCGAGCTGGCGGCTGGTGGAGTCCAGCGGGTCCACAGCGGGGTAGATACCCAGCGAAGCGATGTCACGCGACAGCACCACGGTGGAGTCCAGGTGGGCGAAGGTGGTGGCGGGCGACGGGTCGGTCAAGTCATCGGCAGGCACGTACACAGCCTGGATGGAGGTGATCGAGCCCACCTTGGTGGAGGTGATGCGCTCTTGCAGGCGGCCCATTTCTTCGGCCAGCGTCGGCTGGTAGCCCACGGCGGAAGGCATGCGGCCCAGCAGGGCGGACACTTCGGTACCGGCCAGCGTGAAACGGTAGATGTTGTCCACGAAGAACAGCACGTCACGGCCTTCGTCGCGGAACGACTCGGCGATGGTCAGGCCGGTGAGGGCCACGCGCAGACGGTTGCCCGGGGGTTCGTTCATCTGGCCGTAGACCATGGCCACTTTGGAGTTGGGCAGGTTCTCGAGGTCCACGACCTTGGAGTCGGCCATCTCGTGGTAGAAGTCGTTGCCCTCACGGGTACGCTCGCCCACACCAGCGAACACCGACAGACCGGAGTGGGCCTTGGCGATGTTGTTGATGAGTTCCATCATGTTCACGGTCTTGCCCACACCGGCACCACCGAACAGGCCCACCTTGCCGCCCTTGGCGAACGGGCAGATCAGGTCGATCACCTTGATGCCGGTTTCCAGCAGTTCCTGCGAGGGGGACAGTTCGTCGTAGGCCGGGGCCTTGCGGTGGATGGAAGCGGTCAGGGTCTGATCCACCGGGCCACGTTCGTCAATGGGCGTGCCCAGCACGTCCATGATGCGGCCCAGCGTGGCCTTGCCCACCGGCACCATGATGGGGTTGGAGGTGTTGGACACCACCATGCCACGGCGCAGGCCGTCGGACGAGCCCAGCGCAATGGTGCGCACCACGCCGTCGCCGAGCTGCTGCTGGACTTCCAGCGTCAGGGCCGAGCCCTCCATTTTCAGGGCGTCGTAAACGCGCGGCATCTGGTTGCGCGGAAATTCCACGTCCACGACGGCGCCGATGCACTGGACGATCTTGCCTTGTACTTGAGACATGATGGATACCTTCTGTTTTCTCTGGATTCTGTTGGGCGGCTGCTTCAGACCGCTGCGGCACCGGCCACGATTTCCGAAAGCTCTTTCGTGATCGCGGCCTGGCGGGTCTTGTTGTAGACCAGCTTGAGTTCACCAATGACGCTGCCGGCGTTGTCGGTGGCGGCCTTCATGGCCACCATGCGGGCGGACTGCTCGGAAGCCATGTTCTCGGCCACCGCCTGGTACACCTGGGCTTCCACATAGCGCAGCAGCAGCTCGTCGATCACGGCAGGGGCATCGGGTTCATAGATGTAGTCCCAGTCGCGGCCACCGGCACCGTCCTGCAAGGTGCTCGCGTTGAGCGGCAGCAGCTGTTCGATCACCGACTCCTGCTTCATCGTGTTGATGAACTTGGTGTAGCAGACGTAGACCGCGTTGATCCGGCCTTCGGTGTAGGCATCGAGCAGCACCTTGACCGGGCCGATCAGCTTGTCGAGGTGGGGCGTATCGCCCAGACCCGTCACGCTGGACACCACCTTGGCACCGATGCGGTTGAGGAAGCCCAGACCCTTGTTGCCAATGGCCACGGCTTCGGCGCTCACACCCTTGGACTGGAGGTCCTTGAGCTGGTTGGTCACCGCGCGCAACACGTTGGTGTTCAGGCCCCCGCACAGACCCTTGTCGGTTGTCACCACGACAAAGCCGGCGGCCTTGGCGGTGTTGATCTGCATGAACGGGTGCGTGTACTCCGGGTTGGCCCGACTCAGGTTGCCGGTGATCTGGCGCACTTTTTCTGCGTAGGGCCGGGCCGCACGCATGCGGTCCTGCGCCTTGCGCATTTTGGAGGCGGCGACCATTTCCATGGCTTTGGTGATCTTCTTGGTGTTCTCCACCGATTTGATCTTGCCGCGTATTTCCTTGCCTACTGCCATTGCTGCTCCTTTATCGGGTCAATGGACGGATCAGTACGTGCCGGTCTTCTTGAACTCGGCGATGGCGGCGGCGAGCTGGGCTTCAGCGTCCTTGTCCATGGCCTTGTCGGATTCCATCTTGGCCAGCAGGGCCGCGTACTTGTCTTTCAAGTAAGCGTGCATGCCCGCTTCAAACGGCAGCACCTTCTTCACTTCGACGTCGTCGAGGTAGCCCTTGTTCACGGCAAACAGCGTGGAGGCCATCAGACCGATCGACTGGGGCGAGTACTGGGCCTGCTTGAGCAGTTCGGTCACGCGGGCACCGCGGTCGAGCTGCTTGCGGGTGGCTTCGTCCAGGTCGGAAGCGAACTGCGCGAACGCGGCCAGTTCACGGTACTGGGCCAGGTCGGTACGGATACCACCGGACAGCGACTTGATCAGCTTGGTCTGAGCCGCACCACCGACGCGCGACACCGAGATACCGGCGTTGATGGCGGGGCGGATACCGGCGTTGAACAGGCTGGTTTCCAGGAAGATCTGGCCGTCGGTGATCGAGATCACGTTGGTCGGCACGAAAGCGGACACGTCGCCGGCCTGCGTTTCGATGATGGGCAGTGCGGTCAGCGAACCGGTCTTGCCCTTGACTTCACCCTTGGTGAAGGCTTCGACGTAGTCGGCGTTCACGCGCGCGGCGCGCTCGAGCAGACGGCTGTGCAGGTAGAACACGTCGCCGGGGTAGGCTTCGCGGCCTGGCGGGCGGCGAAGCAGCAGCGAAACCTGGCGGTAGGCCACGGCCTGCTTGGACAGGTCGTCGTACACGATCAGGGCATCCTGGCCGCGGTCACGGAAGTACTCGCCCATCGTGCAGCCGGAATAGGCCGACAGGTACTGCATGGCAGCGGATTCAGAGGCCGAAGCCGCCACGACGATGGTGTATTCCATCGCGCCAGCCTGCTCCAGGGCACGCACCACGTTCTTGATCGACGAGGCCTTCTGGCCAATCGCGACGTAAACGCAGGTCATGTTCTGACCCTTCTGGTTGATGATCGCGTCGATCGCCACGGCGGTCTTGCCGGTCTGGCGGTCACCGATGATCAGCTCGCGCTGGCCACGGCCCACGGGCACCATCGAGTCGATCGACTTCAGGCCGGTCTGCACCGGTTGGTCCACCGATTTGCGGGCGATCACGCCCGGGGCGACTTTTTCGATCACGTCGGTCATCTTGGCGTTGACCGGGCCCTTGCCGTCGATCGGAGCGCCCAGGGCGTTGACCACACGACCGATCAGTTCGGGGCCGACCGGCACCGACAGAATCTGGCCCGTGCATTTGACGGTCTCGCCTTCGGAGATGTGCTCGTACTCACCCAGAATCACGGCGCCGACGGAGTCGCGCTCCAGGTTCAGAGCCAGACCAAAGGAAGGCACGCCGTCCTTGTTGGCCGGGAATTCCAGCATTTCGCCCTGCATCACATCGGACAGGCCATGGACGCGGACGATACCGTCGGTCACCGACACCACGGTGCCCTGGTTGCGCACATCGCTCGATGCGCCCAGACCCTCGATACGGGACTTGATCAGTTCAGAGATTTCGGCGGGATTGAGTTGCATGACTCTTTCCTTCTTTCGTTAAATGGGATGAGGGCGCGCCCGTGCAGTCAGCCAAAAGGCCTTCAGGCCGTGAGGGCAACTTTCATTTGTTCCAGGCGGGCTTTGATCGAGGTGTCGAGCACCTCGTCACCCACCACCACGCGAACACCACCGATCAGCTCCGGCTGCAGCGTGACCTGCAAGTTGAGCTTGCGGCCAAACCGCTTTTCCAGCACGCCGGAGAGGTCGGCCAAGGCGGCGTTGTCCATGTCAAAAGCGCTGTACACGATGGCGTCGAAGGAGCCCAGTTGCGCGTTCTTCAATGCGCGAAACTGACTGGCAATTTCGGGCAAGGCGGCAAGGCGTCCGTTGTCGATCACCGTGCGCAGGAAGTTCTGCGCCATGGCGGGCAGGCTGCTCTTGAGCACACCAGAGATGACACCGAACACCTGTTCGGGTGAGGACTTGGGACTGTCAGCGAACTGACGCAGTTGCTCGTTGGAAGCAACGGCCGCCAGTTCGTCCAGCCATGCGGCTGCACCGGCTGCGTCCGCGCCCGCCACTTTGAACAGCGCTTCCGCGTAAGGGCGGGCTATTGTTGCGATTTCGGCCATGGTCTACCTTGGGATGCCTGCGGTTAACGTAGGGTGCGTCAGCGTAGGGCGGATCAGAGTTCGCTCTTCAAACGGCCCAGCAACTCGGCATGGATGCCGGCGTTGACTTCGCGCTTGAGGATCTGCTCTGCACCCTTGACGGCCAGCGCTGCGACTTCTTCCCGCAGCAGTTCGCGCGCCTTGATGACCTGCTGATCGGCTTCCTGACGGGCGGTGGCCACGATCTTGGAAGCCTCTTCGGTGGCTCGCGCCTTGGCCTCTTCAATCACGATCTGGGCGCGGCGTTCGGCATCGGCCAGGCGGGTGGCGGATTCGTTGCGCGACTTGCTCAACTCTTCTTCCACACGTTTGTTGGCCACGGCCAGTTCGGACTTGGCTTTCTCGGCGGAAGCCAGTCCTTCGGAGATCTTCAACGCACGCTCATCCAGTGCCTTGGCGATGGGAGGCCACACGAATTTCATCGTGAACCACACCAGGATCGCAAAGACGATGGCCTGCGCAAAGAGGGTTGCATTGATATTCATCGCAACGCCTTTCTGTGTGTTAACAAAGGTGGTGACGCACTTGCTGCCGCGAAGCGCCGCGAACGGTGACTCGGCCCAAGGCCTCCATCACCACATCGGAAGCGCCACGCAGGGCAGCAAACCCGATTACAGCGTGAAGGGGTTGGCGAACGCGAACAGCAGGGCGATGGCCACACCGATCAGGAACGCGGCGTCGATCAGACCGGCCAGCAGGAACATCTTGGTCTGCAGGTCGTTCATCAGCTCAGGCTGACGGGCACCGGATTCGAGGAACTTGCCACCCATCATGCCGATGCCAACCGAAGCGCCCAGAGCGCCCAGACCGACGATGAGACCGCAAGCCAGTGCGACGAGACCCAGAACGTTTTCCATGATGACTCCTATTGAAATGGAAGAAAGTTGAAAAGAGAGGAAAAGAAACTCAGTGCGCGGAAGATCCGTGCCACTCAGTGAGCGTCATGCGCCTGGCCCAGATAAATCAGGGCCAGCATCATGAAGATGAACGCCTGCAGCGTGATCACCAGGATGTGGAAGATGGTCCACACCGTGCCGGCGATGATGTGCCCGACGAAGAACAGGCCGCCACTCAGCGAGAAGGCCGCAAAGCCCCCCAGCAGCGCGATCAGCATGAACACCAGTTCGCCGGCAAACATGTTGCCGAACAGTCGCATGCCGTGGGAGACGGTCTTGGCGACGAATTCGATCATCTGCATGGCAAAGTTGACGACGCCCAGCAGCAGCGCGAACACCGGGTTCTTGCTGGTGCCAAACGGGGCGGTGACCAGCTCGTGCGACCAGCCACCCAGACCCTTGATCTTCAGGTTGTAGAACAGCACCAGCAGCAGCACGGACATCGACAGACCCAGCGTGGTCGAGAGGTCGGCGGTGGGCACCACGCGCAGGTAGGCGTGGGCCGGATCGTGACCGATGGCGGCGTTGTACTTGCCCCAGAGCATGGGCAGCAGGTCCAGCGGCAGCATGTCCATGAAGTTCATCATGAAGATCCAGCAGAACACCGCCAACGCCAGCGGCGCCACCAGCTTGCGGCTGTGGGCGTTGTGGATCACCGACTTGGCCTGGTTGTCGACCATCTCGAACAGGATTTCGACCGCGGCCTGGAAACGGCCGGGAGCACCGGCCGAGGCCTTGCGCGCGGCGCGCCACAGGAAGAAACTGACCAGCGCGCCCAGCGCGACGCTGAAGAACACCGAGTCCAGGTTGATGATGGAGAAGTCGACAATCGACTCCTGCTTGTGGCCGGCGTTGTTGAGATGAACCAGATGGTGCCGGATGTATTCACCCGGGGTCAATGTGTGTCCTTCAGCAGCCATGTTTGTATGTTTCCGTCTACCGTTTGAGTTCAACGCCGGGTCTGGATCCAGAATCCAAACCAGTACACCTTGAGCACCACCACCAAGCCCGCCAACAGGGCGAGCCAATTCAGGTCAGGGACGATTCTGGGCGCGGACCACAACATGGCCACCGACAGCAGAATCTTGACCCCCTCCCACAAAACAAAACCCATGAACATCGAGATCACATGCCCCGCCGCCCGGCGGGACAAGGCACTCGACGTCATGCCCCAAGCCATCAAGACCGTTGGGAGCACCACCGAAGCAGCGCCATACAGGACCGACGACGCCAGCGACACCGACTGCGTGAACAACCACGTCAGTGCAGCGACCGCCAGACCGACCAGCAACTGCACGCCAACCAGGCGCCAGACCGACAGCACCGGCTGACCGGACCGCCACCGCAACGCCTCTTCGTGCGTGAGTGGCTTGAAATCGGCTTCGTTCGCCCCATCTTCCCAAGCATCTGCGGCTTGCTTCGTCGACCCGACCGGAGGCATTGTCGACATGGCAAATTACAGACGGGTTACAGATGGATGCGATTGAGCACAGCCGTTGATTATACGTAGAAACCCCATGGGCTCGTCAAGCCTGCCGGCCGAACTGGGGCAGGCGCTCGCGCTGCGTCCGATAATCTCAAAAATGAACACCCCCCGCGAAACGAGTGCGTCCGTGCTGCCCGACTCACTCTGCTATCTGAACGGCGAGTACGGCCCTTTGTGCGATGCCAAGGTGAGTGTGCTCGACCGGGGCTTCATCTTTGGTGATGGTGTCTACGAGGTGTTGCCGGCCTACGGCGGCAAGATTTTCCGACTCGAGCAGCACACGGCCCGACTGGAGCGCTCGCTGGGTGAACTGCGCATCGCCAACCCGCTGAGGGCCGCGGATTGGCTGGCGATCGCGCGTCGCCTGATCCAGGCGCAGATGGCGTCCACCGGCGCGGCCAACCAGCTGGTCTACATCCAGGTCACGCGTGGCGTCGCGGTGCGCGACCACGTGATGCCGCCTGGCCTGCGGCCCACGGTGTTTGTCATGGTGGGTGACATGAAGCCGGCGACGCCGGAGCAACGACAAGTCGGCGTGTCCTGCGTCAGCGCCGACGACTTCCGCTGGCAGAAGGCCCACATCAAGAGCACCAGCCTGCTGGGCGCCGTGTTGGCACGCCAGATCAGTGCCGACGCCGATGCCATCGAGACCGTGATGTTCCGTGATGGTTTTCTCAGCGAGGCCGCCGCCAGCAACGTCTGGGTGGTGAAGAATGGTGTGGTCATGGGGCCGCCCAAGGACCATCTGGTGCTCGAAGGCATCCGCTTCGATCTGATCGAAGAGATTTGCAGGGAGCAAGACATCCCCTTCGAGTTGCGTCGCATCGGCCGCACCGAGGTGCTGGACGCCGACGAACTGATGTTGTCCTCGGCCACCAAAGAGGTGTTGCCCATCACCACGCTGGACGGCCAGCCGGTGGGGCATGGCGCGCAGCGTGGTCGCCCCGGCCCGGTGTACGAGCGGCTCTATGCCGGATACCAGCGCGCCAAGGCCGCGCAATCGATTTGAGGAATATCGCCATGGACCAGCCCCGCGAGATCTCGCCCGAACAATCGCTCATCGAATACCCCTGCCACTTCCCCGTCAAGGTGATGGGCGCCAACGTGGACGGCTACGTCACGGCCATGACCCATGTGGCCAAGGCCTTCGATGCCAGCTTCGACGCCTCGACCATCGAGATGCGCCCGAGCAAGGCCGGCAACTACCTGGGTCTCACGCTGTCGGTGTACGTGACCAGCCGCGAGCAGCTCGACGAGCTGTACCGCACGCTGACCACGCACCCGATGGTCAAGATCGTTCTGTGAGCATGCAGATTCGCCACCTCGGCCGGGTGGACTACGCACCCACCTGCGACACCATGGTGGCGTTCACCGAGGCGCGCACCGCCGATACGCCCGACGAGCTCTGGGTCTGCGAGCACCCGCCCGTGTTCACCCAGGGCATCGCGGGCCGCGACGACCACCTGCTCGCGCCGGGCGACATCCCGGTGGTGAAAACCAACCGCGGTGGCCAGGTGACCTACCACGGCCCGGGCCAGGTGGTGGCCTACCCGCTGATCGATCTGCAACGCGCCGGCTACTTCGTCAAGGAGTACGTCTACCGCATCGAAGAAGCGGTGATCCGCACGCTGGACCACTTCGGCGTGACCGGCCACCGCGTGGCCGGTGCACCCGGCATCTACGTGCGGCTGGACGACCCGACCAGCCACGCCCTGCTACCCCAGCGACCGCAAAAGAAAGTGGACGGCCAACCTGCGGCCGACCCCGACTTCACCGGCCTGGGCAAGATCGCCGCGCTGGGCATCAAGGTCAGCCGCCATTGCACCTACCACGGCGTGGCGCTCAACGTGGCCATGGACCTGCAGCCCTACTGGCGCATCAATCCGTGTGGGTATGCGGGGCTGCAGACGGTGGACCTTTCTACAATCGGGGTCGCCGTTTCATGGGATGAAGCGGCCCAGGTCCTGAGCCAGAAGCTCGGCGCCACCCTCAGCCCCTGAACCTCCCGTTCTCTCATCGCGCCACCCGCGCCCACGCCATGACCCGCCCCGACACCCCCACGGCCGCCGACACCCACACGGTCCGCGAAGCCCAGCCCGCCGCCGGCTACGACGCCAGCGCCAAGCAGAAGAGCCAGGCCAAGACCTCGCGCATCCCGATCAAGATCGTGCCGGCCGAGGTGCTGAAGAAGCCCGAGTGGATCCGCGTCAAGGCCGGCTCGCCGACCACGCGCTTCTACGAAATCAAGGACGTGTTGCGCGCCAACAAGCTGGTCACGGTGTGCGAGGAAGCCAGCTGCCCCAACATCGGTGAATGCTTCGGCAAGGGCACGGCCACCTTCATGATCATGGGCGACAAGTGCACGCGCCGCTGCCCGTTCTGCGACGTGGGCCACGGCCGCCCCGACCCGCTGGACGTGAACGAGCCCGAGAACCTGGCCAAGACCATTGCAGCGCTCAAGCTGAAATACGTGGTGATCACCAGTGTGGACCGCGACGACCTGCGCGATGGCGGCGCCGGCCATTTCGTGGCCTGCATCGAGAAAACCCGCGAGCTGTCGCCGGGCACGCAGATCGAGGTGCTGGTGCCCGACTTCCGCGGCCGCGACGACCGCGCGCTGGAGATCCTGAAGGCCGCGCCGCCCGACGTGATGAACCACAACCTGGAAACCGCGCCGCGCCTGTACAAGGAAGCGCGCCCGGGTTCTGACTACCAGTTCAGCTTGAACCTGCTCAAGAAGTTCAAGGCCCTGTTCCCGCACGTGCCCACCAAGAGCGGCCTGATGGTCGGCCTGGGTGAGACCGACGAGGAAATCCTCGACGTCATGCGCGACATGCGCGCGCACAACATCGAGATGCTGACCATCGGCCAGTACCTGGCCCCCAGCGGCCACCACCTGCCGGTGCGCCGCTACGTGCACCCCGACACCTTCAAGATGTTCGAGGCCAAGGCCTACGAGATGGGCTTCACCCACGCCGCCGTAGGCGCGATGGTGCGCAGCAGCTACCACGCCGACCAGCAGGCGCACAACGCGCTCCACGCGGGCGCCCCCAAGGCCTGAGCATGAACCGCCCGGCCGATACCCTGTCGGTCCGGTGCTATGGCGCCTCGCACGGCAGCCACGCGCACGACCACTTCCAGATCCTGCTCGGATTGGACGGCGTGCTGGAGCTGGAAGTGGATGGCCGCGGCCGGCGCATCGCCGCCGGTGACGGCGTCGTGATCGTCCCCGGGGACCGCCACGACTTCGAAGCCAGCGGGTCGGCACGCTGCCTGGTGCTGGACTCCCGCGATGCCCGCTGGCAACACGCCCACCACAACCCCGAGCCTCGGGCACTGGCACCCCTGGCCATCTACCTTGCCGCGGCCTGCGACGGCGCCCTGCCCCGCGCCCGGCTGCTGGGCCCGGCCCTGCTCCTGGAAGCCTGGACACCGCCCGCCGCGGTGCGGCGGGCACGGCGCGCCATCGACTGGGCCGCGCTGACCGCCTGGGCACAGGCCCACGGTCATGCGGCCCTGCAGGTGGGCGACCTGGCGTCGCGCGTGCACCTGAGCGCCGCGCAGTTCACCGCCCGTTGCCGCGAGGACCTGGGACAAAGCCCCATGGCGTGGCTGCGCGAGCTGCGGCTGGCCGAGGCACGCCGGTTCAGAAGCCAGGGCCTGCCCGTGGCCGAGGTGGCGCGGCGCACGGGCTACCGCTCGCCGTCGGCGCTCACCGCTGCCCTGCGCAAGCAAGCGGGCCACTGAAGCGCAAGACCCGCGGATCGCGACGATCCACCCGCGTCCGCCAACAGTGCGGCCCCCTATGCTGGCCGCATGTGTCCTGGCTCACGGCGATCAGTCTCCACCTCTGTGGCACCCCAGGCCTGCGGGCCCTCAGCCCGTGGCGCTCATTTTTTCCCAGGCCGCGATCACCTCGGCGGCGTACATCAGCGCCGGCCCCCCGCCCATGTACACGCACACAGCCAGCATCTCTTCGAGTTCGGCGCGCGTGCAGCCCAGCTGGACCAGGGCCTTGACGTGAAAGCCGATGCAACCCGAGCAGCGCTGCGTGACCGCGATCGACAGAGCGATCAGCTCCTTGTGTTTGGCGCTGAGCTCGCCATCGGTGATGGCGGCCCTGGCCAGTTGGCCGAAACCCGCCATGGCGGTGGGCTGGGCCTTGCGGAACGGCGCCAGGCTCTCGTTGATGTCGCGCATCAGCTCGTTGTGGTTGAAGGTGCTCAAGAAGTGTCCTTTGCAGAATTTAATACCCAGTGGAGTATCAAGCATGAACCGCTCACCCCACCTTGTCATTGATCAAAGTCCGGCCGCGCCGGCCGGGGGAAGCGCATGACGGCCAACCTGCTGGCGCTGGGCGCCATGGCGTTGTGGGCCTCCCTGGCCGCGCTCGGCGTGTCGCTGTCCCACGTGCCCCCGTTCCTGCTCACCGGGCTGGCCCTGCTGGTGGGCAGCGTGATCGCCCTGCCACTGTCGCGTTTTGATGTCCGCCGATGGCGGGTGCCCGGCGCCACGCTCGCGCTCGGTGTCTACGGCCTGTTCGGGTTCCACTTCCTGCTGTTCATCGCGCTGCGCCACGCCCCGCCGGTGCAGGCCAATCTGGTGAACTACCTCTGGCCGCTGGGCATCGTGGTCTTGGCGCCGCTGTTCCTGCCCGGGGTGTCGCTCACCACGCGCCATGTGCTGGCCGCACTGATCGGTTTTGCCGGCGCGGCGCTGGCCATCCTGGGTGGGCGCGGCGCCGGCGTCGAAGCGGTCTGGGCCTGGGGTTACGTGCCCGCGCTGGGCTCGGCCTTCATCTGGGCCAGCTACTCGCTGCTGACCCAACGTGTGCGGGCCTTCCCCACCGCGGCCATCGGCAGCTTTGCGCTGGCCTCGGGCCTGCTCTCGGTGTTGTGCCATTTCTGGCTGGAGCCCAGCACCACGTTGTCGGCCCGTGACTGGGGTCTGATCGTGGTGCTGGGTCTGGGCCCGCTGGGCGGCGCGTTTTTCCTCTGGGATGCCGCGCTCAAGCGGGGCGACGCGCGCCAGATCGGGGTGCTGAGTTTCCTGACACCGCTGCTGTCGACCCTCACCTTGCTGTGGGTGCGCGGCGAGACGCCGAGCGCTTCCGTGGCACTGGCGGCGTTGATGATCATCGGCGCAGCGGTGATGGCCACCCGGAGCCGTTGAGGGCGCCCCCATGGATCCCTTTCAAAGCATTCAACCGTTCAGGTTGCGTCTGTCAAACACCCGCACGGCCTCGATGGCCCGGGCCCGCGGCCGGTATGGGCTTTGGGGAAACGGCCTGGTTGATGGTCGGCGCGGCGGAGGCGGTCTATGCGGCCGCATTCGCTTCGACAATAATGGGCGCCCACTTCAGAAATCGAACCCATGCATCAGACGACCTTGCTCATGAAGTTCGATGGATCGACAAACGATGGGCAGCCGGGCGCCCGATCCCATGTCCGCACCAGCGCCTGACACGTCCCCCGATGCGCCTCTCACCCTGTGGCTCACCGGCTTGAGCGGAGCGGGCAAAACCACCTTGGCCCAGACACTGTCCCGGGCATTGAATGAGCGCGGCCGCCGATGTGTGGTGCTCGACGGCGACACCTTGCGCCGCGGGCTGAACCGGGACCTGGGTTTCCGCGCGCACGAGCGCAGCGAGAACATCCGCCGTGCCGCCGAGGTCGCCCGGTTGATGAACGACGCCGGCCTGATCGTCGTTGCGGCGTTGATCTCGCCCTTGCGGACCGACCGGGCACACGCCAGCTCCATCATCGGGGCGCATCGCTTCCTGGAAATCCACGTCAGCACGCCGCTGGAAGTGTGCGAAGCCGCCGACGTCAAGGGCCTCTATCGCCAAGCCCGGCGAGGCGAACTCGCCCTGTTCACCGGTGTCAGCGCTCCCTATGAAGCGCCGGAGGCGCCCCGGCTGGCGATCAACCCCATGCGGACGGGGCTGCGGCCCGCCGTGAATGAACTGCTCGCGCTGATCGGGGAAGCAACGCCATGAGCCATCCTCCGCTCCCGATGCCGGTCATCGTGGGCGCACCTCGCTCGGGCACGACGCTGCTGCGGCTGATGCTCGACGCCCATCCCGACCTCGCGATCCCGCCCGAGACGGGCTTCGTCGTTGCCGCCTCGGCGTTGGACGCGTCGACGAGCGATCTGCGCGCTCGTTTTCTCGACACAGTCACCGCCTTTCCGCCCCAGGCCCCCAACTGGGAGGACTTCGGTCTCGCGCGCGAGACACTGGCCGAGGCCGTACAAGCCCTTGAACCTTTCACCGTGGCGGACGGACTGCGGGCCTTCTATCGGCTCTACGCGCAACGCTTGGGCAAACCACGTTGGGGCGAAAAGACGCCGGACTATTCGCTTCACATCGGCGCGATTGCCGCGCTGTTGCCAGAGGCCCGGTTCGTCCATCTCATTCGCGACGGCCGCGATGTGGCGGCGTCTTGGCGCCAGCAATGGTTCTCGCCGGGCCATGAGCCCGAAGTCCTGGCGCGTGCCTGGACCGACCGGGTGCGGGCCGCCCGCGGCACGGGCCTGGGCCGCACCCACTACGTCGAGGTCTTCTACGAAGACCTGGTGGCGCGGCCAGAGCCCGTGTTGCGGCACCTGTGCGATTTCCTGGATCTGCACTGGTCGGACCAGTTGCTGAACCACCAGGAGCGCGCCCCCCGAAGGCTGGAAGAACACCGGACGCGTCTCTCGCTGGATGGCACCGTCATCGCGAGCCACGCGCAGCGCCTGCGCCAACAGCGCAGAACCATGGAACGACCGGGCACCGGGCGCATCGGTTCCTGGCGCGAAGAACTGAGCGAGGACGAAGTCCGGCGCTTCGAACGCGTGGCGGGTGGCCTGCTTGTCGAGCTGGGGTATGAATTGCAGCACCACAACTGATCCGGCCGAAGGCATCGCGCACCGGTGGTGCCAGATGCCTCGACCATCGGGTTCCACGGCGCTTTAACCCGTCGCGGGCCCACCCGCCGCCCCTTCGTCCTGGGCGGCCTCGTACAGCTCCAAGGGCAGGCCGTCGGGATCGCTGAAGAACACGAAGCGCCGGCCGGTGTATTCGTCCACCCGCACCGGCTCCACCGCCACGCCCATCGCTTCCAGCCCGCGCTTGCACTGCGCCACATCGTCCACCTCAAACGCCAGATGCCGCAGGCCCTGAGCCTCGGGGAAGGACGGTCTTGGCGGCGGGTTCGGGAACGAAAACAGCTCGATCTGCGAGCCGTCGGGCAAGGCCAGGTCGAGCTTCCAGCTCTGGCGCGGCTCGCGGTGGTGCTCGGCGAGCACGCGCAGACCCAGCACCTCGGTGTAGAAGCGCCGGGACCGTTCGTAGTCGGCGCAGATGATCGCCGCGTGGTGGATGCGCAGCAGCATGGTGCGGATACCTTCAGCTTCTCGGCCGCTCAGTCGGCCATCAGCGCCGCCGGGTCCTCGGCGACCAGCACGCTTTGCGCCCAGGTCTGCAGGCGCGCGGTGTCGCTGCGCAGAATCTGCTGCTTGACCGCCAGGATCTGGGACGGGTGCATGGAAAATGTGCGCAGGCCCAGCCCGAGCAGCAGGCGCGTCATGGTCACGTCGCCGGCCATCTCGCCACACACGCTCACCCCCTTGCCCTGCGCCCGACACTGCGCAATCGTGCTCGCGAGCAGTTGCAGCACGGCCGGGTGGACCGGGTCGTAGAGGTGAGCGACGGCCTCGTCGGCCCGGTCGATCGCCAGGGTGTACTGGATCAGGTCGTTGGTGCCGATCGACAGGAAGTCGAAGTGCCTCAGGAACAGCGGAATGGTCAGCGCCGCGGCGGGAATTTCGATCATCGCGCCCAGCCGCACCGGGCCGTGGACCTGGCCGCGCGTGTTGAGCTGCTCGCGCGCCCGGTCCACCAGCGCCAGGGTCTGGCGGATTTCGCTGGCGTGGGCCAGCATGGGAATGAGCAGGTTGACCGAGCCGTGCGCGGCCGCGCGCAGGATGGCGCGCAGCTGCGCGAGGAACATGGCCGGGTCGGCCAGGCTCCAGCGGATGGCGCGCAGACCCAGCGCGGGGTTGAGGTGGTCTTCGCCCCCGCGCACCGGCGTGCGGTCCAGCGGCTTGTCGGCCCCCACGTCCACCGTGCGGATGGTCACGGGCAGGCCCTGCATGCCTTCGACCGCGCGGCGGTAGGCCCGGTACTGCTCTTCCTCGTCGGGCAGTTTGCCGTTGCGGCCCATGAACAGGAATTCGGTGCGGAACAGGCCCACGCCCACGGCGCCGGCCTTGAGGGCGGCCACCGCGTCATCGGGCTGTTCGATGTTGGCCTGCAGTTCGATCCGCTGGCCGTCGAGCGTGACGGCCGGGGTGTTCTTCAGCCGCGAGAGGCGCTCACGCTCGACCTCGCCCTGGCGCTGCTTGAAACCGTACTCGGCCAGCAGAACGGGCGAAGGATCGACCAGCACCACGCCGGCGTCGCCGTCGATGATGACCCAGTCGTCCTGTTCGACCAGGTGGCTGGCCGAGCGCGCGCCGACCACCGCCGGGATGTCCATGCTGCGCGCGACGATGGCGGTGTGGCTGGTCTTGCCGCCGACGTCGGTCACGAAACCGGCGAACACACTTTGCTTGAACTGCAGCATGTCGGCGGGCGAGAGGTCGTGCGCGATCAGCACCAGCGGCGCGTCGACCAGGCTGTCGTGCGCGGCATCGCGCCGGGTCTCGGTCGGGACCGGCGCCATGATGGGCGAGGCCACGCCGCGCATGAAACGCAGCATGCGCTCGACCACCTGCTCCAGGTCGGCCTTGCGCTCCCGCAAATAGGGATCTTCCATCTCGTCGAACTGGCGCGCGATCACCTCCAGCTGGGTCGTCAGCGCCCACTCGGCGTTGTAGTGCCGGTCCACGATCCAGTGTTTGACGCCATTGATGAGCTGCTCGTCCTGCAGCAGCATCAGGTGCACGTCGAGCAAGGCACTGAGCTCGGGATGGGCGTCGTTGGAGCCAAGCTCGCCCAGGCCCTGCTGCACGCGCACGATCTCCTCCATCACCGCGTTGCGCGCATGGCGCAGCCGCTCGATCTCGGCCGTGGCCTGATCGGCCGTGACGAAGTAGTGCGCCACGTCCACGCGGCTGGAAGCGACGATGACGGCCCGCCCGATGGCAATGCCCCGGGAAACCGCCTGTCCGTGGACCGTGAAGCTCATGCGCTCACTCTCCTTCGCCGAACCTGTCGTTCACCAGCGCCACCAGCGCGTCCATCGCCACCTGCTCGTCGCTGCCGATGGTCTCGATCTCGACCGTGCTGCCCAGGCCGGCGGCCAGCATCATGACCCCCATGATGCTCTTGGCGTTGACACGGCGCTCGCCGCGCGACATCCACACCTCGCTGGCAAAGCTGGCCGCGAGTTTGGTGAGTTTGGCCGAGGCGCGTGCGTGCAGCCCGAGCTTATTGCTGATGGTCACGGTGGTCTTGATCATGGGTGGCTCTTCGGGCCTGGTTCTGGGGAGCGGTCACCGCCACTTGAATGACCCCCTGCGTGGCGCCGATCATGGCGCGCGAAACGAGCGCGTCAAGCGACTCGTGGCGGTAAGACACGGTGCGCAGCAGCATGGGCAGGTTGACGCCGGTGATGAGCTTGGAGCTCACGCCGTCGACCAGCTTCTGCGCCACGTTGCAGGGCGTCGCGCCGAACACGTCGGTCACGACCAGGGTGTTGGGCAGGCCGAGCTGGCGCATCAGCGCGCGCGACTGGGCCAACGACTCTTCGGGCGGTACATTGGGTTGGACATCCAGGGCCGACACCGCGTTTGCGCTGTCGGGAAACACGTGCAGCACGCATTGGCGCAAGGCCGAAGCCAGCGGGGCGTGTGCAATGATGAGGATGCCGTTCATAGCAGAGCAGTTTAGCGGTGTTGGGGCGGCGTGCCACGCGCCCGGGCACGAAGCTGCATGCGCAGAAAGGCCAGGTAGGCCAGCACGCAACAGCCCAGGAACGCGCCCACCGCGCCCCGGTAGCGGTCGGGTTCGCTCCAGCCGAACACGGCCAGCGCATCGATCACCAGGCCAACGCTCCATTGCACGGTGAACACCCCGGCGAAGATGACCAGGTTGTAGGCCGAGAGGGCCCGCCCGGCCGCTTCGGCCGGCAGCGCCAGCGCCACCGCCGGCTGCGACAGCGCCACGAAGGTGCTGCTGACACAAAACAGCGCCCACAGCGGCCAGCCCGCGTCGGCCCCCAGCCAGACGATGCTCAGCAACACGCACAGGCTCAGCGGCAGCCCCCAGGCGATCAACCGTTCGGCGGGCAGGCCGCGCCGCGCCAGGCCGGGGTTGATCACACCCCAGAGCCAGAACGTGCAGAGCATAGACAGGTTGATGCCAAACAGGCCGGCCGCCGACTGCTGGGGCGAATACCCCGCGACCTTCACCATCCAGGGGCCGGCCCAGAGCGTCTGCACCGCCACCATGCCGCCGTAGTTGACGAAGCCGATGGGCACCATCTGCCGGAAGTAGGGATGGCGCCAGATCAGGCCATAGCCCGCCGGCGCACCGAGCTCACTCGGCCCGGCCGAGGTCGGCGGTGCGACGGCCTTGCGCCAGGGCGGCACGGTGAACGCAATGCCGACCATGGCCAGCACGAACAGCGCCGCCAGCGCCCAGAACAGACCTCGCCAGCCAGTCAGCGGCAGCAGCCACTGCACCGGCAGCGTGGCCGCCACCATGCCCAGCGAGCCGGTCATGAGCATCCAGGAGTTGGCGCGCATCTGCGTGGCGGGCGTGAGCCAGCGGCGGTAGCCGGTGAGCGGCGCCATCAGGCAGGCGCTCACGCCCATGCCCGTGAGCACGCGCGCGGCCAGCAGGCCCGAAAAGCCGGTGGCCAGCGCGAACTCCACGCAGCCCAGCACCGCCACCCCCAGAAAGCCCAGAATCACCCGCCGCGGCCCGTGGCGGTCCAGCCAGTTGCCCAGCGGCAGCTGGGTCAGCGCGAAGCCGAAGAAGTAGCCGCCCGCCAGCAAACCCAGGTCGCTGGCCTGCAGGGCAAGCTCGACGCTCAGCGCGGGCGACAGCGTGGCCGTGACCGCACGCACCAGTGCGGACAGAAAGTAGGCCAATGCGAACGCGAGAAACACGAGCACCGCCGCCCGCGCCCCCAGCAGGTCCGGCGCGGCCAGCGGCCGTGCACCGGGCGCCGTGGGCACGTGGCGCACCGGGCCCGGCTCGCGGTGCGACGGGGTTTGGGCACCCGATTCGATGGGAGGCTTCACGGCAGGCGCAGCCCGTCGAAAAAGATGCTGACCACAGCGTCCGGCAGGGCAGGGCCGTACACCGCCGCCTGGTACACCTGCGCGCCGCGCGCGAAATACAGCGCCCTGGCCTGCACCGCCCGACCATCGTGGCCAGTGCCACCCGCCACCAGCCCCTGCGCCCGCTCGGCCCCCGGCACCGGGGCGCTCCACTGCGTCTGCGGCGCGCCCGCGAGCGCCGGGTCCACCCGCATCGAAGCCAGCGTGGCCACGCGCCACCGCGCCAGCGCTTCGGGCACCCGGGCCTGCTCCCCCACGTCGGCCCAGGCCACGGCAAAGGTCAGGCCGCCGGTGTCGCAGCTGTGCATGTGCAGCTCGGTCGGCGCGCCGCCCAGCGGCACGGGGCGCACCGCGCTTTCGGGCTTGCAGGGCATGAGGGCCAGCAAGGGCGTGCCCTCGGGGCGCAACTCGCGCCAGTTGAAGGTGGGGCTGCAGGCACACAAGGCCAGCACGGCCGGGCCGGCGACACGGGGCAGCGAACGGCACGCGCGTCGCACACCGGCCAGGACAGGGAGCAGCATGGGATTCCAGCAGAAGTCGGCCTTGCATCAGCGACAGTCGGCGCATGCCGGGTCGCGCACAATGGCGAGATGAACGCTCTGGATGGTATCCGCATACTCGATTTGTCGCGCGTGCTCGCCGGCCCCTGGTGCACCCAGACGCTGGCCGATCTGGGCGCCGACGTGGTGAAGGTGGAACGCCCGCCCGGCCCCAACCACCCCGGCGGCGACGACACGCGCGGCTGGGGTCCTCCTTTCCTCAGGGGTCGCGACGGCGCCGACACCGCCGAGGCCGCCTATTACCTCGGCGCCAACCGCAACAAGCGCTCCATCACCTGCGACATCGCCCAGCCCGAGGGCCAGGCGTTGATCCGTGAGCTCGCGGCCCAGGCCGACGTGTTCGTCGAGAACTACAAGGTTGGCGACATGGCGCGCTACGGGCTGGACTACGAACGGCTGCGGGCGATCAACCCCAGGCTGGTCTACTGCTCGATCACCGGTTTTGGCCAGACCGGGCCCTACAAGGACCGCGCCGGCTACGACTTCGCGATCCAGGCCATGGGCGGCCTGATGAGCGTGACCGGCGAGCGCGACGACCTGCCCGGCGGTGGGCCGCAAAAGGTGGGCGTGGCCGTCGCTGACCTGTTCACCGGCCTGTACGCCACCGTGGCGATCCAGGCCGCGCTGCGCCACGCCGAGCGCACCGGCGTTGGCCAGCACATCGACATGGCGCTGCTCGACACCCAGGTGGCGATGCTGGCCAACCTGGGCGCCAACTACCTGGTGCGGGGCCGCGAAGACGGCAAGGTGCCGGGGCGCGCCGGCAACGCGCACGCCAACATCGTGCCCTACCAGGTGTTCGAGGTGGCACCCGACGCGCAGGGCGTGCCACAACACATCATTCTTGCGGTGGGCAACGACGGCCAGTTCGCCAAGTTCTGCGAAGTGGCCGGCCGGCCCGAACTGGCCGTGGACGCGCGTTTCGCCCGCAACCAGGACCGCGTGCGCCACCGCGACACCCTGGTGCCCGAACTGGCGGCGCTGATGAAGACCCGCGGCAAGGCCGACTGGCTCGGCGCGCTCGAAGCGGCCAAGGTGCCTTGCGGCCCGATCAACAACCTGGCCGAGGTGTTTGCCGACGAACACGTGCGCTCGCGCGGCATGGTCCACAGCTGGACCCACCCGCTGGCCGACACGCTGGACCTGGTGGCGAGCCCGCTCAAACTCAGCGCCACCCCGGTGCGCAACGACCTGCCGCCACCGCTGCTGGGCCAGCACACGGCCGAGGTGCTGAACGACTGGCTGGGCGATTCGCCACAACGCTGGTCTGAACTTCAACGGCGGGGCGTTGTCTGAAGCGGACGCCGCGACCGCCCCACCACCTCAAGCCGCCCCGCCCATGAGCCCATCCGCCACATTCTCCAAGACGCCCACCTCCGGATCGGCGCCGCTCGTTTCGACCGCGCTGCCCAGCCCGGCGTCCCTGCGCGCGGCCGGCCAGGCCGCCGCCGCACGCGGCGAACCGCTGGTGGTCATGACCACGCTGTCGGGCTGCCCATACTGCGACCTGGTGCGCAATCACCACCTGCTGCCCCTGCGGCGCGAGGGCCTGGTGCACGCGGTGCAGATCGACATCCGGGACCGCACCAGCAACCTGCAGGGCTTCGACGGCGAAAACACCACCCCGGCTGAGCAGGCACGGCGGTGGAAGGCGCGTTTTGCACCCACGGTCTTGTTCCTGGGGCTGGACGGGCGCGAACTGGCCGAACGGCTGGTCGGCGTGGCCGTGCCCGACTTCTACGGCGAGTACCTGGACGCGCGCCTGGCCACGGCCCGCAAAGCGTTGAAGTGAGCATACACTGCGATGATCCATCGATTGGCACCGGACACACACCCCGTTTCCGGCGCCACTCCCGTGCCGGGTGCTTGACCTGACGCAGACACGGGCGATGCCCGATTCGTTAAACTGCCAACCCAGGCGTGGATGGGGATTGAACTCCCTGCGAGCAAGACGATCTCAAAGCGATACGTTTCGCGCCCCCGATCGATCTGCCGGGCATCGCCAAACACCGTCCTTCCCGCCGAACCCCGACCATGACCCACGCATTCCGCCCCCAGGCTTCACGGCGCCCGTTTTTGTCCATGCTGCTGGCGCTGAGCGCCTCCGTGGTGCTGGTCCTGACCGGTTGCGCGGCGCGGGAAGAGGCTCCGGCATCCACCTTCGTGCTGCTCGATGGCGCGACCGTCACCACCGCCGACCTCAAGGGCAAGGTGACCCTGGTGAACTTCTGGGCCACCACCTGCGTGACCTGTGTGAAGGAAATGCCCTCGCTGGTCAACACCCACAACAAGTACAAAAACCAGGGTTTCGAAACCGTCGCGGTGGCCATGAGCTACGACCCGCCGGCCTGGGTGCTCAATTTCGCCCAGACCCGGCAGTTGCCTTTCAAGGTGGCGTTTGACAACACGGGTGAGCTGGCCAAGAGCTGGGGCGACGTCCGGCTCACGCCCACCACCTACCTGGTGGACAAACAGGGCCGCATCGTGAAGCGCTTCGTGGGCGAACCCGATTTCACCGCCCTGCACAGCCTGATCGAAGAACTGCTGGCCCAGAGCTGACTCCAAGGACATACCACCCAAAAAAGAGGGGCTGACGTTGCACGACGTCAGCCCCTCTTTGATTTTCCGGCATCCATCGGGCTCGGCGCCCGGTCTCTCACTCCTTGCGGAACGCGTCGTGGCAAGCCTTGCAGCTTTCTCCCGCGGCACCAAAGGCCGCTTTCACGCTGTCCAGGCTGCCGGTCTTCGCCGCGGCCGACAGTCTGGCCACCTCGGTCTGCATCTTCTCGGCCGCCTGTTTGAACTTGGTCTGGTCGGTCCAGATCTCGGGTTTGGCCCGGGTTTCACCCTTGTCGGTGCCTTCAGCGAAGGCCACGAATGGCAACTTGCTCAGCGTCTCCACGAGTGCGGCGTTGTCGGCCGCCACCTTGGCATCGAACGGCACCCGTCCGTTGGCCATGGCGCCGATTCGACCAAAGTGATGGCCCAAGACCGTCATGACCGATTTCCGGTATTTGACGGCGTCCTCGGCTTTCTGGAACTGCGCCATGGCGGGCGCAGACAGTCCGACCAGGGGAATGACCAATGCAAGCGATGCGAGAGCCTTCATGTGAACTCCTTTGCGGCAGATGTGACCAGGATGGGGGCGTGGGGCGCCACAACGCCCTGAGTGCAAGTCAGGCGCTTTGGTTCCGAGCGGGCCCGGTTCGCCCGAACTTCTCCATAATCGGTGTCCGCCGATTTCCGGGAGCGTTGCCATGCACACCGTTCGCGTCTGGGACCTGCCCACCCGCCTGTTTCATTGGGTGCTGGCGGTCTGTGTCGTCGCTCAACTCATCACCGCCAATGTCGGCGGCAACTGGATGAACTGGCATCTGCGCGTGGGCTATGCCGTCCTGACCCTGCTGCTGTTTCGCCTGGTGTGGGGGTTTGTGGGCGGACACTGGTCGCGTTTTTCCAGTTTTGCCTATGCGCCGCGCGTGGTGTGGTCGTATCTCCGGGGTCGGTCCCGCAGCCCCGAGCACCGGGTCGGCCACAACCCGCTGGGCGCCCTGTCGGTGTTCGCCTTGCTGGCCATCCTGCTGGCCCAGGTCGGTACCGGCCTGTTCAGCGACGACGAGATCGCCTTCACAGGCCCGCTGGTGGCCTGGGTCTCGGGCGACACCGTGAGCCTGGCCACCAGTTACCACAAGAGCGTCGGCAAGCTGTTTGTGTTGGTGCTCGTTGCCTTGCATCTGCTGGCCATCGGCTACTACAAGCTGGTCAAGAAGGAGCGGCTGGTCCGGCCCATGATCGACGGCGACAAGCAGGTGCGGACTCCCGTGCCCAGCGCGCGGGACACGACGCGCACCCGCCTGCTCGCGTTGGCCGTGTTGACGCTGTGTGCGGTGGCGGTGAACAGGCTGGTCGGGCTTGGGGTGGCCACGGCCTTTTGACCTGCGCCGGCCCCGCACGCCTTGTCGTATAGTCTCAGGCCGACTGACTTCCACCGATGCCCCGTCGCATCCTGTCGTGTCCATGACCGAGCCCGCTTCCGCCGAGATCACCCTGCACCTGGCCCAAACCCCGGAAGATATCGAAGCCGCGCGAGCGCTTTTCCTCGACTACCAGGCCGATTTGGGCATTGATCTGTGTTTCCAGGGTTTCGCGACCGAACTCGACCATTTGCCCGGCGAATACGCTGAACCGGCGGGTGGCTTGATGCTGGCACGGGTGGACGGCGCGCCCGCGGGTTGCTGCGCGTTTCGCCCGCTGGCCAACAGCGACCACCTCAACGCCTGTGAAATGAAACGCCTGTTCGTGCGTCGCGCGTTTCGCGGTTTCGGACTGGGCCGGCAACTGGTCGAGCAGATCATGTCGCGCGCGCAGTTGGCCGGCTACACCACCATGCTGCTCGACACCCTGAGCGACATGGAAGCCGCACGCGCGCTTTACCAGGAAGCCGGCTTCATCGAGGTTCCGCCCTACTACCACAACCCCTTGCCCGGTGCGCACTACCTCAAAGTCGCTTTGTGACCCACGGGCACGATCATGAAAAAGAGGGGGCAGACCGCCGATGGCGATCTGCCCCCTCTTTCGGGTTCTTCAGAAAACTCAGCCGGCCGCGCGTGCCTGTGCCAGCAAGGTAGCTGCGTCGCTCACTTCGAACTTGCCAGGCCCCTCGATGTTCAGCGTCTGCACCACGCCATCCTTGACCAGCATGGAATAGCGGTTGCTGCGCAGACCCAGGCCTTTGCCCGTCAGGTCCAGCGTCAGGCCGGTGGCCTTGGCGAAAGCGGCATCGCCGTCACCGAGCATGCGAACCTTGTCGCCGGTCTTCTGGTCGCGGGCCCAGGCCCCCATGACGAACGCATCGTTCACGCTCAGGCACCAGATTTCGTCCACGCCCGCCGCTTTGAACGCGTCGAACTGCTCCACATAACCGGGCACATGCTTGGCCGAGCAGGTGGGCGTGAACGCACCGGGCAAACCAAACACGGCGATGGTCTTGCCCGCACTGGCCTTCTGCGTATCGACCGGATTCGGACCGATGCTGCAGCCATTGCCTTCCACCTCGACGTACTCCATCAGCGTGGCCGCCGGAATCTTGTCTCCCACCTGGATCATGTGTCGCTCCTCGTACAGATAAGGCCCTCAGGCCAGTGGTGGCCCCGCAAAACTGGGGGGCCGGAAAAAGAAAAAGCGACCGGATTGTCGGTCGCTTTTCAGATCCGTGCTGCACGCAGCACAAAGAGGCTTACACCAGTGCGGCTTTCTGCACCAGACGCGTGGCCACCCAGTTCTTCGTCTTGGACAGCGGACGGCTTTCGGTGATCTCGATCACGTCGCCCGTCTTGTATTCGCCGTTTTCGTCGTGTGCGTGGTACTTGCTCGACTTGGCAACGATCTTGTCGTAGAGCTCGTGCTTCACACGGCGCTCGACCAGAACCGTCACGGTCTTGGCACGCTTGTCGCTGACCACCTTGCCAACCAAGGTGCGCTTGAGGGATGTTTTAGCTTCCGTCATGGTCACTCCTTATTTGGCCGTGGCCGCAGCACGCTGCTTCTCGGCCAGGATGGTCTTGGCTCGGGCAATCGCGCGACGGGTGTCGCCCAGCGTGGCGTTGTTGTTGAGTTGTTGCGTGGCTTTTTGCATGCGCAGACCGAAGTGGGCCTTTTGCAGCGATTTCACTTCGGCTTCGAGGCCGGCCACATCCTTTTGGCGCAGTTCAGCAGTTTTCATCTTGTGTTCTCCTGAATCACTGACCCAACAGGCGCGTCACGAACGTGGTGCGCAGTGGAAGCTTGGCGGCGGCCAGCGTGAACGCTTCGCGCGCCAGCTGCTCGGGCACACCCACGATCTCGTAGAGCACCTTGCCGGGCTGGATCTCAGCCACGTAGTACTCCACCGAACCCTTGCCGTTGCCCATACGGACCTCGGCGGGCTTCTGGGAGATCGGCTTGTCCGGGAACACGCGGATCCAGATGCGGCCGCCACGCTTGACGTGACGGGAAATGGCACGGCGTGCGGCTTCGATCTGGCGGGCCGTCAGACGGCCGCGGTCGGTGGACTTCAGACCGAAGTCGCCGAACGCCACGGTGGCGCCACTGGTGGCGACGCCCGTGTTGCGTCCTTTTTGCTCTTTACGGTACTTGCGACGAGCGGGTTGCAACATGTTTATTCTCCTTTGCCGTCCGCAGCTGCAGATGCGGGTGCGTCTTTACGAACGCGCTTAACGGCGGGTTTGGTGTCACCACCCGTGGCTTCGGCAGGCTTGTCGCTGCCATCGGCCGGGGCGGCATTGGCGCCAGGGCGGCGAACCGCTGCGCGGGCAGGAGGACCTGCCGGACGCTCGCGGCGCGGACCGCGCGGACGGCGCTCTTCTTCGGAACGCGGCGCTTCCGCGACCACGGGCGCATCGTTGCGACCCAGGGTGTCGCCCTTGTAGACCCAGACCTTGACGCCGATGACGCCATAGGTGGTCTTGGCTTCGGACGTGCCGTAGTCGATGTCGGCGCGCAGGGTGTGAAGCGGCACGCGGCCTTCGCGGTACCACTCGCAGCGAGCGATTTCGATACCGTTGAGACGACCGGACGACATGATCTTGATGCCCAGGGCACCCAGACGCATGGCGTTCTGCATCGCGCGCTTCATGGCGCGGCGGAACATGATGCGCTTTTCGAGCTGCTGCGTGATGCTGTCGGCGATCAGCTTGGCATCGATTTCGGGCTTGCGCACTTCCTCGATGTTGACCGCGACCGGCACGCCCAGCTTGGCGGCCAGTTCTTTCTTCAGCTTCTCGATGTCTTCGCCCTTCTTGCCGATCACCACACCCGGACGTGCCGAGTAGATGGTGATGCGTGCGTTCTTGGCAGGACGCTCGATCACGACGCGCGAGACGGCGGCATTCTTCAGCTTGGCCTTGAGGTACTCACGCACCTTGATGTCTTCGGCCAGCATGCCCGCGAAATCGCGGTTGCTGGCGTACCAACGGCTGGCCCAGTTGCGGGAAACTGCGAGGCGGAACCCGGTCGGGTTGATTTTCTGTCCCATATTCCTGTGACCTCTTCAGTTGCCAACCGTCACGTAGATGTGACACGTGGGTTTGCTGATGCGGTTGCCGCGGCCTTTGGCGCGGGCCGAGAAGCGCTTGAGCGTTGCACCTTGTTCGACGTAGATCGTGGTGACCTTCAGTTCGTCGATGTCGGCGCCGTCGTTGTGTTCAGCGTTGGCGATGGCGGACTCCAGGGCCTTCTTGACGATGCCAGCGGCCTTCTTCTGCGTGAACGCCAGGATGTTCAGGGCCTGGTCGACCTTTTTGCCGCGAATCAGGTCGGCAACCAGTCGGCCTTTGTCCACCGACAGGCGCACGCCGCGAACGACAGAGCGGGTTTCTGTACTCATGGTTGGTCCTTACTTCTTCGCTTTTTTATCGGCCGGATGGCCTTTGAACGTGCGCGTCAGCGAGAACTCGCCGAGCTTGTGTCCAACCATCTGATCGGTGATGTACACGGGCACGTGCTGCTTGCCGTTGTGAACGGCGATGGTCAACCCGATGAAATCGGGCAGGATCATGGAGCGACGCGACCAGGTCTTGACGGGTTTTTTGTCCTTGGTGGACACGGCCTTTTCCACTTTGGCCATCAGGTGATGGTCAACGAAGGGGCCTTTTTTGAGTGAGCGTGTCATGTTGTCAACCCTTTACTTCTTGCGACGCGACACGATCATCGACTGCGTGCGGCGGTTGTTGCGGGTGCGATAGCCCTTGGTCAGGTTGCCCCACGGATCCACCGGAGCGCGGCCTTCGCCGGTCTTGCCTTCACCACCACCGTGCGGGTGGTCGATCGGGTTCATCGCAGTACCGCGAACGGTCGGGCGAATGCCCATGTGACGCTTCACACCGGCCTTGCCCAGCTGACGCAGGCTGTGTTCCTGGTTGGACACTTCACCGATGGTGGCGCGGCAGTCCACGTGGACCTTGCGCACTTCACCCGAGCGCATGCGCACCTGGGCGTAGATGCCTTCGCGTGCCAGCAGCACGGCCGAGGCGCCGGCGGAACGGGCGATTTGCGCGCCCTTGCCAACCTGCAGCTCGATGCAGTGGATGGTCGAACCGACCGGGATGTTGCGGATCGGCAGGGTGTTGCCGACACGAATCGGCGACTCCGAACCCGACAACAGCGTGGCACCGACTTCAACACCGCGCGGGGCGATGATGTAGCGGCGCTCGCCGTCGGCGTAGCACAGCAGCGCGATGTGGGCGGTGCGGTTCGGGTCGTATTCGATGCGTTCGACCTTGGCCGGAATACCGTCCTTGTTGCGACGGAAATCCACCACACGGTAGTGGTGCTTGTGACCACCGCCTTTGTGGCGGGTGGTGATGTGACCGTTGTTGTTGCGGCCGGCCTTCTGGAACTGAGGCTCCAGCAGCGGCGCAAAACCTTCACCCTTGTGGAGGTGGTCACGCGTGACCTTCACCATGCCGCGACGGCCTGGTGAAGTCGGTTTCATCTTGATAACTGCCATGATTAAACAGCCTCCCCGCCAAAGTTGAGCTCTTGGCCCGGCATCAAGGTCACATAGGCCTTGCGCACGTGGTCGCGGCGACCGATGGTCTTGCCGAAACGCTTGGACTTGCCCTTCTGGTTGAGCACGGAAACACCCTTGACCTGCACCTTGAACATCAGTTCAACAGCGGCCTTGATCTCGGGCTTGGAAGCATCGCGCAACACCTTGAACATCACGGCGTTGGTCTGCTCGGCGACTTGCGTGGCTTTCTCGGACACGATGGGTGCCACGAGGACCTGCATCAGACGGCCTTCGTCGTATTTCGTGACGCTCATGCGAACATCTCCTTGAGCTGGTCGATGGCACCCTTGGTGACGATCACCTTCTTGTAGTGCACCAGCGACACCGGATCGGCGTAACGCGGCTCAACGACGAGCACGTTGGGCAGGTTGCGCGAAGCCAGGTACAGGTTTTCGTCGATCTCTTCGGCGATCACCAGCACGTGGTTCAGGTTCATGGCCTTGAACTTGTCGGCGAGCTGCTTGGTCTTGGGCGAGTCGACCTTGATGGAATCGACCACGGCCAGACGGCCTTCACGCACCAGTTGCGAGAAGATGGACGCCATACCGGCGCGGTACATCTTCTTGTTGAGCTTCTGGGTGAAGTTTTCGTCGGGGCTGTTCGGGAAAATGCGACCGCCTCCGCGCCACAGCGGGGAAGACGTCATACCGGCGCGGGCGCGGCCCGTGCCTTTTTGCTTGAACGGCTTCTTCGTCGAGTGCTTGACCATTTCACGGTCTTTTTGAGCACGCGTACCCTGGCGGGCATTGGCCTGATAAGCCACCACCAACTGGTGAATCAGCGCTTCGTTGTAGTCGCGACCAAACACGGTTTCAGGCACGTCCACGTTGGTGGAGGCTTGACCCTGGTCATTCAGGAGTTCAACTTGCATCAGTTAGCTCCCTTGTTGACTTTGGCTTTGACAGCGGGGCGAACGGTCAGGAAACCGCCGTTGGAGCCCGGCACAGCGCCACGGATCATCAGCAGTTGACGGGCTTCGTCAACACGGAAGATGTCCAGGTTCTGGATGGTTTTGGTCTGATCGCCCATGTGGCCGGTCATTTTCTTGCCCGGAAACACACGGCCCGGATCCTGGGCCATGGAGATCGAACCCGGCACGTTGTGCGAACGGCTGTTGCCGTGCGAAGCGCGCTGGGATTTGAAGTTGTGGCGCTTGATGGTGCCGGCAAAGCCTTTACCGATCGAAGTGCCTTGCACGTCCACCTTCTGGCCCGCTGCGAAGATCGCATTGGCGGCCACCACGGCACCGGGCTGGTACTGGGCAGCGACGTCGGAGGCGACGCGGAATTCCTGGATGATCTCACCCGCCTCAACACCGGCTTTCGCCAGGTGGCCCGCTTCGGGCTTGGTGACGCGGGAAGCACGGCGAACACCAAAGGTGACCTGCAGTGCATCGTAGCCATCGTTGGCTTGAGTTTTGACTTGTGTCACACGGTTGTTGGACACATCGACCACCGTGACAGGAACTGCATCCCCGTCATCGGTGAACAGACGCATCATGCCCACCTTGCGACCCAACAACCCGAGGGAGTTGCTAAGACTCATTGTTTTCTCCGTTCCCGACTTCAATTGGCCGGGGCTGATGGTGCATCGGCACACCCAGAGGGCACCGACACGTTTTAGGAATACGGCAGCTGCAAAATTGACAGGCCGCATCGGCGCAAAGCCGAACCTCTCAAGCCAAAGCTTGAAAAGCCTGCCAGTATAACCAGCAGGCTTTTTTTTTGCAAGTCCACCGGCAACATCTGCCGGCAGAACTGCACAGCGTGCTTATTGCAGCTTGATTTCGACGTCCACGCCGGCCGGCAGGTCGAGCTTCATCAGGGCATCAACCGTCTTGTCGGTCGGGTCCACGATGTCCATCAGACGCTGGTGGGTGCGGATTTCGAGCTGGTCGCGGCTGGTCTTGTTGACGTGCGGCGAACGCAGGATGTCGAAACGCTTCATGCGCGTCGGCAGGGGCACGGGACCCTTGACGATGGCGCCGGTGCGCTTGGCGGTGTCAACGATCTCGGCGGCCGACGTGTCGATCAGCTTGTAATCGAAGGCCTTGAGGCGGATGCGGATTTTTTGCTTGGAAGACATGGTAATTCCTTTGTTTGGTCAATCGCTTGTGGACCAGGCCCTGGGCCCGGTCCCGCAAACAAATCGGATTACTCGATGATCTTGGCGACGACGCCGGCGCCGACGGTGCGACCGCCTTCACGGATGGCGAAGCGCAGACCTTCTTCCATGGCGATCGGGGCAATCAGCTTGACCGTGATCGACACGTTGTCACCCGGCATGACCATTTCCTTGCCTTCGGGCAGCTCGATGGAGCCGGTCACGTCGGTGGTGCGGAAATAGAACTGCGGGCGGTAGTTGTTGAAGAACGGGGTGTGACGGCCGCCTTCGTCCTTGGACAGCACGTAGACCTCACCGGTGAAGTGGGTGTGCGGCTTGATGGAGCCGGGCTTGCACAGCACTTGGCCGCGCTGCACATCTTCGCGCTTGGTGCCGCGCAGCAGGATACCGACGTTGTCGCCGGCCTGACCCTGGTCGAGCAGCTTGCGGAACATTTCCACGCCGGTGCAGGTGGTCTTCTGGGTGGTGGAGATGCCGACGATTTCGATTTCTTCACCGACCTTGATGATGCCGCGCTCGATACGACCGGTCACGACGGTGCCGCGGCCGGAGATGGAGAACACGTCTTCCACGGGCATCAGGAAGGCACCGTCCACCGCGCGCTCGGGCGTGGGGATGTAGGTGTCCAGGGCGTCGGCCAGCTTCATGATGGCTTCTTCACCCAGAGGACCCTTGTCGCCTTCGAGGGCGAGCTTGGCCGAACCATGGATGATGGGGGTGGCGTCGCCGGGGAAGTCGTACTTGTCCAGGAGTTCGCGCACTTCCATTTCAACGAGTTCGAGCAGCTCGGCGTCGTCGACCATGTCGCACTTGTTCAGGAACACGATGATGTAAGGCACGCCGACCTGGCGGGCCAGCAGGATGTGTTCGCGGGTCTGGGGCATGGGGCCGTCGGCGGCGGAGCACACCAGCACGGCGCCGTCCATCTGGGCGGCACCGGTGATCATGTTCTTGACGTAGTCGGCGTGGCCGGGGCAGTCGACGTGGGCGTAGTGGCGGTTGGCCGTTTCGTATTCCACGTGGGCGGTGTTGATGGTGATGCCGCGCGCTTTTTCCTCGGGCGCCGCGTCGATCTGGTCGTAGGCCTTGGCCGAACCGCCGAACTTGGCCGCCAGCACGGTGGTGATGGCCGCCGTCAGCGTGGTCTTGCCGTGGTCAACGTGACCAATGGTGCCCACGTTCACGTGCGGCTTGGTCCGCTCAAATTTCTCTTTTGCCATTTTTCAATTCCTAGAAAGAACAAACCCGTGTCACGGTTTTAGGTCTGCATCCCACTGCTGATTCGCCCCGCACGGGGACAGGGCGGCGTGAGATCGCAGACCGGCTGAAATTACTTGGAACGCGCTGCGACGATGGCCTCGGCAACGTTGCGCGGCGCCTCGGAGTAGTGCTTGAATTCCATCGTGTAGGTGGCACGGCCCTGGGTGGCGGAGCGCAGCGAGGTCGAATAGCCGAACATTTCAGACAGCGGCACTTCGGCCTTGATGGCCTTGCCGCCACCCACCATGTCTTCCATGCCCTGCACCATGCCACGGCGGCTGGAAAGGTCGCCCATCACGGTACCGGCGTAGTCCTCCGGCGTTTCCACTTCCACGGCCATCATGGGTTCCAGAATGACCGGCTGGGCCTTGCGGCAGCCTTCCTTGAAGCCAAAGATCGCGGCCATCTTGAACGCCAGTTCGTTCGAGTCCACGTCGTGGTACGAACCGAAGTGCAGCGTGACCTTGACGTCCACCACCGGGTAACCGGCCAGCACACCCTGACCCAGGGCTTCGATCACACCCTTTTCGACCGCGGGAATGTACTCGCGCGGCACCACGCCGCCCTTGATGGCGTCGACAAACTCAAAGCCCTTGCCGGCTTCCTGCGGCTCGATCTTGAGCACGACGTGGCCGTACTGGCCCTTACCACCCGACTGGCGAACGAACTTGCCTTCGGCTTCTTCGACGGTGCCGCGAATGGTTTCGCGGTAGGCCACCTGCGGCTTGCCGACGTTGGCTTCCACGCCAAACTCGCGCTTCATGCGATCGACAATGATTTCCAGGTGCAGCTCGCCCATGCCGGCGATGATGGTCTGACCGGATTCTTCGTCGGTGCGCACGCGGAACGACGGATCTTCGGCGGCCAGGCGGCTGAGGGCGATGCCCATCTTTTCCTGGTCGGTCTTGGTCTTGGGCTCGACGGCCTGGGCAATCACCGGCTCCGGGAACACCATGCGTTCCAGCGTGATGATGGCGGACGGGTCGCACAGGGTTTCACCCGTGGTCACGTCCTTCAGGCCCACGCAGGCAGCGATGTCGCCAGCGCGGATCTCTTCCACTTCCTGGCGGTTGTTGGCGTGCATCTGCACGATACGGCCGATGCGCTCTTTCTTGCCCTTGACCGCGTTGTACACGGTGTCGCCCTTCTTGAGCACGCCGGAGTACACACGCACGAAGGTCAGCTGACCCACGAACGGGTCGGTCATCAGCTTGAACGCCAGCGCAGACAGCTTTTCTTCGTCGTCCGCCTTGCGGGACGTCGGCGCTTCGTCTTCGTCGGTACCGGTCACGGGAGGAATGTCCACCGGCGAGGGCAGCAGCTCGACCACGGCGTCGAGCATGCGCTGCACACCCTTGTTCTTGAAGGCGGTGCCGCACAGCATGGGCTGGATTTCACAAGCCAGGGTACGCGCACGCAGACCGGCGGTGATTTCCGCCTCGCTGAGATCCCCTTCTTCGAGGTACTTGTTCATCAGCTCTTCGGTGGCTTCAGCAGCGGCTTCCACCATCTTTTCGCGCCACTCCTTGGCCTGCTCCAGCAGGCTGGCCGGAATTTCCTCGAAGGTGAACTTCATGCCCTGGGAGGCCTCGTCCCAGATGATGGCTTTCATCTTGCGCAGGTCGACCACGCCGGTGAATTTCTCCTCGGCGCCGATCGGGATCACGATGGGCACCGGGTTTGCCTTGAGGCGCAGCTTCATCTGGTCAACGACCTTGAAGAAGTTGGCACCGGTGCGGTCCATCTTGTTCACGAAGGCCAGACGCGGCACCTTGTACTTGTTGGCCTGGCGCCAGACGGTTTCCGACTGGGGCTGCACGCCACCCACGGCGCAGTACACCATGCAGGCGCCGTCGAGCACGCGCATGGAACGCTCCACCTCGATGGTGAAGTCCACGTGGCCGGGGGTGTCGATGATGTTGAAACGGTGCTCCGGGAAGGAGTTGTCCATGCCTTTCCAGAAGCAGGTGGTGGCAGCGGACGTGATCGTGATGCCACGCTCCTGCTCCTGCTCCATCCAGTCCATGGTGGCGGCACCGTCGTGCACTTCACCGATTTTGTGGTTCACACCCGTGTAGAACAGGATGCGCTCGGTGGTGGTGGTCTTGCCAGCGTCGATGTGCGCCGAGATACCGATGTTGCGGTAACGCTCAAGGGGCGTATTGCGTGCCATGAAAATTCTCCAAAATTAAGTACCAGAGCCCGCTGCCCTCATGAGGCCAGCGGGCTCGCTTCTGACAAGGATGGCGGGCTCGAATGGAACCCGCGAGCTTCAGAAGCGGAAGTGGCTGAAAGCCTTGTTGGCTTCGGCCATGCGGTGCACTTCGTCACGCTTTTTCATGGCGCCTCCGCGACCTTCGGTGGCCTCGATCAGCTCGTTCGCCAGGCGCATGGCCATGGACTTCTCACTGCGCTTGCGCGCAGCTTCCTTGATCCAGCGCATCGACAGCGCCAGACGACGCACCGGGCGCACTTCAACGGGCACCTGGTAGTTCGCACCGCCGACACGGCGGGACTTGACCTCCACCATGGGCTTGACGTTGTTGATGGCGATGGAGAAAGCTTCGACCGGGTCTTTGCCCGTCTTTTTCTCGATCTGCTCCAGAGCACCGTAGATGATGCGCTCGGCGACAGCTTTCTTGCCGCCTTCCATGATCACGTTCATGAACTTGGAGAGCTCGACGTTGCCGAACTTGGGATCCGGCAGGATTTCACGTTTAGGGACTTCGCGACGACGTGGCATTTTTTCACCTCATATTTGTTCAGTTGGCACCTTTTCAGGCACCGCGAGAGCCATCCTGAACTCTCACTTACTCGACCCGCACGGACGATTCCGTGTTGTGGGCCTTGGCGCTCGATCCACCAGCCAGGCGGAAGCGGCACCGCAATTTCCAAAGAATCAGGCCTTCTTGGGGCGCTTGGCGCCGTACTTGGAGCGCGACTGCTTGCGGTCTTTCACGCCTTGCAAATCGAGCGAACCGCGCACGATGTGGTAACGCACACCGGGCAAGTCCTTGACACGACCGCCGCGAACCAGCACGACGCTGTGTTCCTGCAGGTTGTGGCCTTCGCCGCCGATGTAGGAGATGACCTCAAAGCCGTTGGTCAGGCGCACTTTGGCAACCTTGCGCAGAGCGGAGTTGGGCTTCTTGGGGGTCGTGGTGTACACACGGGTGCACACACCGCGACGCTGCGGAGAGTTTTCCATGGCCGGGCTCTTGGATTTGGTCTTTTCGACCTCCCGGCCGTGGCGCACGAGTTGATTGATGGTTGGCATGAAACGTCCCTAAACGTTTAAAGAAAAGCGAAAACGAAAACCTCTCGGAAAATTCCGAAAAGCCCTCTACTGTAGCATGGGCCTGGTTTTCCGCCAAACCGTTGGAGGCAATTCCTCCGTTCGCACCGGGCAGGAGCGCCGCACGCAACTCCTGTGCGCGGGCCGAATCACTGAATCCAAAGACGCAGGGCATCCCAAGCGCGGCCAAAAATACCGCTTTCATCCACCGTTTCGAGCACCGTCAGTGGCACTTCGGCCACGGGTACACCGCTGGCCAGGGTCACGCGCAGCGTGCCGACGGGTTGTCCACGCCTCAGGGGAGCCACCAATGGTTCGGGTCGCACGATATCGGTCTTCAGGCGCGCCCCTTCGCCGGTCGGCACGGAAACCACCACGCCCTCGGGCCGCCCCAGTTTCACCTGGGAGGCCGTGCCTTTCCAGACGCGCGGCGTGGCCAGCGGCGCTCCCGCCTGGGACAGCCGCACGGCCTCGTAGGCCGTGTACCCCCAGTTGAGCAGTTTCTGGCTCTCCGCGGCCCGCGCGTTTTCACTGGCGGCGCCCAGCACCACACTGAGGAGGCGGCGCTGACCCTGAGCGCCCTCACCGAGGCCTGGCACTTGGCGCCGCGCCGTGGCCACCAGGCAATAGCCCGCCGTATTGGTGTGCCCCGTTTTCAGGCCATCGACGCTGGGATCGCGAAACAGCAACAGGTTGCGATTGGTGTCGTTGGAGGCGGGCGTGCCCGGGTAGCGGTAGCGCTGGATCGCGTAATAAGGCACGTACTCCGGGAAATCCCGCATGAGACGGGTGGCCAGGGTGGCCAGATCCCGGGCGGTGGTGGTGTGGCCCGCCACCGTCAGGCCCTCTGGGTTCTTGAAGCTGCTGGCCTTCATGCCCAGCGCCCTGGCCTGATCGTTCATCATCTGGACGAAACGCTCTTCGGTCCCCCCAACGCCCTCGGCCAACGCCATGGTCGCATCGTTGCCCGATTGCACGATCATGCCCTTGATCAGGTCTTCAACCGGCACCTGCATCTTGGGATCGATGAACATGCGCGATCCCGGCATCTTCCAGGCCCGCTCGCTCACCGAAAGGGTTTGCGTCAGGCTGAGCTTGCCCGACTTGAGGGCATCAAACACCAGGTAGGCCGTCATCAGCTTGGTCAGCGAAGCGGGTTCCACCGGCTGGTCGGCCTCCCGGGCCGCCAACACCTGCCCTGAGGTCACATCCAGCAACAGGTAGGCCTTCGCCGCGACCTCGGGTGGCTGGGGCGACTGGGCCGCCGCCGAAAGGGCCACCGTGGCGGCCAACACAGATACAACACGGGCAAACAATCGACGCAACAAATCCGGTCCTTGAGAAATAGAAAAGAAAGAGAGAAAAACCAGCCCGCCGCCAGCTCAGGCGCGCAGGTGGCGCAAAACCAGCTCCCGGAGCAACGGCAGCTGGCCATGAAAGAAATGCCCGCCACCGGGAACCACCAGCACCGGCAGGGACTGGGGCCGCGCCCAATCCATCGCGGCCGAAAGTGGCACGGTGTCGTCGCGCTCGCCATGGATGACCAAGGTGCGCAGATGGAGTTCCGCAGGAACGCTCGCGACCTCAAATCGGCTGGCGGCGGTACCCACCAGAACCACCCGATGCATCTCACGCCGGGGGTGCAAGGCTGCCACCGCATGGCTGGTGACAAAGGCGCCGAACGAGAATCCGGCCAGACACAGCGCGCCCTGCGGCGCCTGGGCATCCACAACCGACAGCAGATCGGCCAGTTCGCCCCGGCCTTCGTCGTAGGCGCCCTCGCTGCGCCCCACACCCCGGAAGTTGAAACGCACAGCGGTCCAGCCCGCCAGCACACAAGCACGCGCCAGGGTCTGCACCACCTTGTTGGTCAGCGTCCCGCCGTGCAGCGGGTGGGGGTGCGCCAGCACAGCCGCGCCCAAAGACACCCCCTCGGGCCGGTCGATCGCCACCTCCAGCAGACCGGCCGGGCCCGTCTGCAGCAGGTATTCGGTCTGCGCATTCATAGGCAGACTCCCCGGACCGGGCGCGCGCCCGGCCCCAGCGCAGGACACACCGGTGCGACGACCATGGCTCAGCGCCCCACGTCGGGGGGCGTCAGGAGGCGCTGCACCACCACGCCATCGCGCAGGTGAGACTGCACGATCTCATCGATGTCGCTCTCGTCGACATAGCTGTACCAGACCGCTTCCGGGTATACGACCGCAATCGGCCCCCCTGCACAACGGTCCAGGCAACCCGCCTTGTTCACCCGGACTTTGCCCGCACCCAGCAGGCCGAGACTTTTCGCCTGGGACTTGCAGCGGTCAAACGCGGCCTGGGCTTTGTGCTGGGCACAGCAGGCCTCCCCGCCTTCGCGTTGGTTGAGGCAGAAGAAGATGTGCCGCTCGTAATAAGACTTGTTTTCAGGCATTGTGGGATTTTAGTGGGGACGGGGTGGTGCTGCCGGCCGGGCCACGGCCATCACCCCATGGATCAGCGCGGCGAACGGCCAGAGCCAGCCCAACCACTGGGACAGGCCATGAAACCGAATGAACCGGCCCTGCTCCCAGACTTCGAGCGACTGGGCAAAGTATGGGCTGGCCGGCGCGCGGTTCAACAGGCTCAACGACACCGCCAGGCTCAGCAACATGCCCACGTTGCAGAGCCGTCGGGGCAGGGTCAACAACGCCAACCCTGCCAGCAACGCCAGCCCCATGCCCAGAATTGCCTGAGGACTGATCCAGGACCAGACATGCTCCGGGCCGTAAGTGAGTGCTGACGATATGCTCGCCGACGCCGTGGCGCACAGCAGCAGCATCACCATGAACCCTGCCCGACGGGGAATGGAACGCATGTCGGCGTACCCCATCAGCAGAGGCGCCAACAGGCCCAGGACCACACACAGCACCTCGGCCAGCGGCCCCAGAGGAACCGACGCCGCTCCCCACAGGGGCAGCCAGTCCAGAAACGGGGTGTCTTCCAGCAGGGTGGTCAACCCCGTCTCCAGCCGATCCCACACTTGCCCAAGACCAAAAGGCACGGACACCGGATAGAGCAGCGCCATTGGCCACAGGGCCAGCAGCACCAGCCCGCCACGGGCGCTGGGTTCAAACCAGTCGGCACGAAACTGGGTCCAGCGCCTCAATCCCCCCAGCCGCTCGAGCACCCAGGCAGTGCTCGCCCCCAGCGCGGCACCGGCCGTGTTCAGCGCGAGATCCACATTGGACGGAACCCGCATGGGCAGGTAGTTCTGCAGCGTTTCCACCGCCAATGACAGGAGGACAGGCAGACCGACCGCCATCGGCCAGGACCAGTGACCCCAACCCGAACGCAGCATGGCCAGCGCCAGCAGAAAACCCAGGGGCGCATAACCGAGCAGGTTGGCGATCACGTCGAAACCGGTCCAGTACTGCGGCAAGGGCGCCTGGAGGAACGCCATGGGCAGGACGCCCTGCACCCGCCAGCCCGAAAAGGGATAGAGACTGGCGTAGACCACCAGCGCGCCAAACAGCAACGCCAGCGGCCAGGCGGAAGAGTACGGTTTCAAAGCGGATTCAAGTCCGCGGAACGGACGTCAAAAGGGTTTGACCACCACCAGCAGGACCACGATCACCAGCATGACGACGGGCGCCTCGTTGAACCAGCGGAACCAGCGATGATCGCGCCGATTGGTTCCCCGCAGGAACTGGCGCAGCATGACGCCACAGGCATGGTGATAGCCCAGGATCAGCAACACCACCGCCAGCTTGGCGTGCAGCCACCCGTTGCCCTCACCCCGCCCAATGCCGTAGCCCAACCAGAGCCACAGCCCCAGACCCAAGGCGGGAACCGCCAGCATGGTGGTGAAACGCATCAGTTTGCGAGCCATGAGCAGCAGGCGCTCGCGCTCCGCCACGCTCTCGGGCGGCACCATGGCAAGGTTCACGAAGATGCGGGGAAGGTAGAACAGGCCGGCAAACCAGCTGGTCACAAAAACGATGTGAAAGGATTTGACCCAAAGCATGGGGTCAGTGTAGCCCTCGGGCCGAAGCCTCGAAAAAGGAGCGGGCAAAAAAGAACCCGGCCGTGGGCCGGGTTGGGAAGCCTTTTTGCTGTCACACACTAAGGCACCCGCTCAGGGAGGAAAAGCGGGAGGCTCACCTTTCGGCTCGCCCGGCTCTATGCTACACCAAAAAAACATTTCCTCCAAAAAACACCCTGTCAATTTTGACAATTCCATGGCCTTCACACGCCACAAAGTGTGACATTTACATCATTTTTGCAAGTTCGAACATCACGGCGGTGCCCAGGGCCTCGCGGATATTGCCGCGCCCGACCTTGGCCATGGAAAACTCGCCGAACCCGGACATGTCAAACGAACTGTCGTCGGGCGAAATTTCGACGAACGGGAACTCGAACACCTCCCGCAGCAGGTCGCGGCGGAAACTCTCGAACGCGTCGTTCTTGATCTCCGAGTCGACCACGATCAGGTTGGGCATGCGCGCCTTGACGGCATCACGGGCCTGATTGAAGTCCACCACGCTGTCGGAGATGATGCCGATTTCCCGCAAAGCGTCGCGCACGTCGGCGCGGATCTGCAGACTGGGAGAAATGGTCAGCACATAGGTGCCCGAGAGCGACTTGAACATGGAGGAGTGCTCATCGGACAGGTCGACTGCGGAAATGCCATCGATCGCCTGCACGGTGCGGTTGAACAGCGCCGTGAAGTTCACGCCTTCGTCGGTCACCCCCCGCGAAATCTCGATCCCGCCCGCGCCCAACGCGATCTGCCGGATCAACATCCAGCTCAGGTTGTCGGACGAAGTGACGCTGGAGGGCGGCACCCCATCGTTGGACACCCGCATCTGCAACCGGGCGTGCTGGGGCCAGGCGTTGAGGTCCATGCGCACGTCCACCCGGTTGCCAAACGGCATCCCCCAGTCGAGCACGGCGTTCACGAAGGTGTGCGCCACCGTGGGGTCGATCAAGACCTCGACCGGCTTGAGCTTGCGCCGCAATGCAATCCCCAGGATGGCCAGTTCCTTCTTGCGCTCCTGCAGCACGCCCTCGACCAGCACCGACATGTCCACTTTTTCATGCGATTGGCGGATGCGCCCGCCGTAGAACCGGTGGATCTGCTGGGCACTCACACCGGCGAGCTTGATCCGCTCGGCCGGAATGCTCAGCGCGCGGTGCTCCAGCTTGTTGATCCGGCCGTGGGCCAGCAGGTTGTCAAGGTGCTGCTGCAGCGCGCTCACGCCTTCGGTGATCTGGTCGGCCAGGCCGGTGACCAGTTCGGGCCAGTGCTCCTCCAGCGACCAGGCGTCGGCATCGGCGCCTGCCTTGCCGGCGGTCGTTGGGTTGGAATGGCTTTTCTTGGTTTGCAACATGGTGAGGACTCGTGAAGTAAGTGCGGGATCCCCCACCTGAGCACACCAGCACCACACACGCCGGTCCACCACATGATCGAACGGCCCAGCAAGCCATTCGAGGGTAGGGGTTGACATGAAAGTACCACCGCCTCCCCGAACACGGTACGGATGCGACTGCAGTATTTTCTTCTTACTGTGGAGTTCAACACAAACCCCCAGGTTTTTCAATCCTCTTGCTGTTTTTACGATTCGACACATTCAGATCGACCTTGCCTCGCACCAGACCGTCCCCGCTGAGCTCCGCCCCGCGCCGGCGCGGCTTTGCCACAATACCCCCCATGCATCTACCCGCCCCCTACCCCCTCGCCCGCCCGCGCCGCCTGCGTCGCGACCCTTTCACCCGGGATCTGGTGCGCGAACACCGCCTCACGGTGTCGGACCTGATCTACCCGGTCTTCGTGCTCGACGGGCACGGCCGGCGCGAAGCGGTGGGCTCCATGCCGGGCGTGGAGCGCCTGAGCCTGGACCTGCTGCTGCCGGTGGCGGAAGACTGCGTGCAACTGGGCATCCCGGTGATGGCGCTGTTCCCGGTGATCGACCCGTCGCTCAAGACCCCCGACGGCCGGGAAGCGCTGAACCCCAATGGTCTGGTGCCGCGCGTGGTGCGTGAACTCAAGAAGCAATACCCCCAACTGGGCGTGATGACCGACGTGGCGCTCGACCCGTTCACCAGCCACGGGCAGGACGGCGTGCTGGACGAACACAACTACATCCTGAACGACCCCACGGTCGAGATCCTGGTGCAACAGGCCCTCACGCAGGCCGAGGCGGGCGTGGACATGGTCGCGCCCAGCGACATGATGGACGGCCGCATCGGCGCCATCCGTCGCGAACTCGAAGCACGCGGCCTGGTGCACACGCGCATCATGGCCTACAGCGCCAAGTACGCCAGCGCCTTCTACGGTCCGTTCCGCGATGCCGTGGGCTCGGCGGCCAACCTGGGCAAGGCCGACAAGAAGGTCTACCAGATGGATCCGGGCAACAGCGACGAGGCCCTGCGCGAAGTGGCGCTGGACATCGCCGAAGGCGCCGACATGGTGATGGTCAAACCCGGCATGCCCTACCTGGACATCGTGCGCCGGGTCAAGGACGAGTTCCACGTGCCCACCTTCGCCTACCAGGTCAGCGGCGAATACGCCATGCTCAAGGCCGCCGCGCAGAACGGCTGGCTGGACCACGACGCGGTGATGATGGAAAGCCTGCTGGCCTTCAAGCGCGCGGGCGCCGACGGCGTGTTGACCTACTTCGCGCGCGACGCGGCGCGCCTGCTGCGCGCCTGAAGTCCGCACGCTCAACGTCCAAGCGTGGCCACGCATGCGCATCTTTCACATCCAGCCCCACGCGGTCGCCGAGATTGCCGCCCTGCCCGTCCAGGCGCCGCCCCAGGGCTATGTCTGGATCGCCTGCAGCCGGCGCGAGCTTGAGGTCGAACTGGGCGCGGTGCAGGCCTGCCTGCAAGCGACATGCGGCATGACCCTGGTCGACCTGCACGTCTCTGACCTGCTCAACAACCAGTTGCCCTCACACTACGACTACACCTCGCTGTACGACATCCTCGCCTTTCGCCGCCTCGCAGCGGGCCACAGCGAAACCGACCTCGACCACCCGGGCCAGCCGCTGACCCAGCGCCAGAAACAGAGCGGTCCGCCGGTGCTGCGCCGCATCGACACCAGCCCGGTGTGTTTCGCGGTGTTCGACAAGGTGGTGTTGACCGTGCACCCGGCCGGCTGTGGCGTGCTCGAGACCTACGCGGCGCGCCTGCTCTCGCCGGCCAACGGGGCGCAGCGCGCCATCGGCAACCAGTGGCCGACCAGCCCGGCCGACCTGATGCTGCGCGTGGTCAACCTCATGGTCGATGGTTTTCTGGAGCTGCGGCGCGAGCTCACGCGCCAGCTCGACCACTGGCAGACCGAGCTGCTACGCCCAGGCACGCACTTCAACAACTGGGGCTCGCTGCTGGACGCGCGCAAGTCGCTGCACCACCTCGACGAGATCTGCGAAGACCAGCGCGCCTCGATCCAGGACTGGATCGAGGCCCTGGCCGGCTGGGAAGCCAGCGAGACCATCGGCGGGCAGCGCGGCCTGGAGTTGCTCAGGGTGCGCAGCCGCGACGTGCTGGAGCACATCGAACGCGTGGTGCACCACGTGCGCCGGCTGGAACAAAACGCGGAAATCGCGGTGCAGATGCATTTTTCGGCGCAGAGCAACCGCACCAACGACATCATGCGCACGCTGACCGCGCTGACCGCCATCTTCCTGCCGCTGAACCTGATCGCGGGCATCTTCGGGATGAACTTCGAGTTCATCCCGCTGCTGCACCAGAAGTCGGGCTTCTGGTGGGCCATGGGCACCATGGCGCTGACGGCGGTGCTGCTGGGTGTGCTGTTCTGGCGCAAGCGCTACCTGGCGCGCACGGGACGATAGACCCACCCCCGCCGCGCTGCGCGCGGCCCCTCAAGGGGCCATGCGAGTGGCCCGGCGAAGCCGGTTCCACCGCATTCTGGGCTGGGTGCCTCGCGCCGGACACGCTGGGGCACGCAAACGAAGGACGGACTCAAACAAACGGAGGGCTCAGGCCTTCGTTGGCCAGGGCGCGCTGCACCGCCGGCCGCTCCAGCACGCGCTGCAGGTAGGGCCCCAGGTGCGGCCGGTCGCGCGCCGGTGTGCTGGCGAAGTGCCGCGTCCAGCGGCACAGGGTGAACACATACGGGTCCAGCGCGGTGTACGAGGCCCCCATGAACCAGGGACCGGCGTGGCGCGCCAGTTCGGTGTCGAGCTGGTCCAGCAGGATGCGGGTACGGGCCTCGGCATGGATCTTGACCTGGGCCATGCCCGAGGCATTGCCGGCGTTGACCCAGCGGTCCGGGTGGAAATACACCATGAGCGTGCTCTGCAGCGTATTGGTCAGCCACATCAGCCACTTGTAGAAATGGGCGCGCTCGGCCGTGCCCAGACCGGGCGCCAGGCCGGCCTCGGGGTGGGTGTCGCACAGGTGCAGGCAGATCGCGGCGGTCTCGTAGAGCACCAGGTCGCCGTCGGTCAGCACCGGGATCAGGCCGTTGGGGTTGAGCTTGAGAAAAGCGGTCGTCTTCTGCGCGTTCTGCGTGCGGTCCACCAGCACCCGTTCGTAGGGCAGGCCCAGCTCTTCGAGCAGGATGTGCGGCACCATGCTGGCGCTGCTGGGGGAATGGTGCAGTTGGATCATGGTCGGTTCTTCGGGGTGGATACACCCAACAGGTGGGCAGCATTGTCCCAGGCGATGCGCCGCGTCAACTCGGCGGCGCGCACGGTGTCAGCCGAGGTGCTGGGCCAGGAAGGCCAACGTGCGCTCCCGCGCGAGTTTCGCCGCCGGGGCGTTCCAGGCGCCACGGTGGTCGCAGTTGAAGCCGTGGTTCGCGGCGTAGACGTGCACCACCACGCCCGGCTGGGCCTTTTCGAAGGCGCGCACGCTGTCCATGGGAATCCAGCGGTCCTGTTCGCCGAAGTGGGCCATCACCGGCACTTTCGGCTGGCGCGCCGCCTCGGCCTCGGTGGTCATGCCGCCGCCGTAGTAGGGCACGGCGGCGGACAGGCCGCTGAGCGCACTGGCCGCGCGCCAGGTCAGCAGGCCGCCCCAGCAGTAACCCAGGATCCCGACCTTGCCCGCCTGCGCCGCGTGGTCAATGGCGGCCTGGATGTCGGACATCACGCCCGGCGCCGGCAACGCCTCCACCGCGGCCTTGAGCGCCATACCGGCCTGCATGTCGGCTTCGGTGTAGCCCATCTCCACGCCGACCTTCACACGGTGGAAGGTCGAGGGCGCGACGACGAAATAGCCGTCGGCTGCGTAGCCATCGGCCACGGCGCGGATGTGGGCGTTGACGCCAAAGATCTCCTGCAACACGACGAGGCCGCCCCGGGGTTTTCCGGTGGGCTGGGCCACATAGGCCGGAAACGTGAAGCCATCGGCGGCGGTGAGATTGGTGAAAGTCCCCATGGAAAGCTCCTGTGCGCTGTCAAACAGAGGGGTCAGGCGAGTAGCCGGCGCTCGACAAAATCGAGCCGGTCCTGACCCCAGAAAATTTCACCGTCGATGACGTAGCTTGGCGCACCGAATACCCCGGCGTCAATCGCCTGCGCGGTGTGGGTCGCGTACAGCGCCTTCGCACCGTCCTGCTGCGACTGCGCCAGGCGCTGCGGGTCCAGCCCGCATTCGGCCAGCAGATCGGCCAGCACGGTGGCGTCGGCGATGTCGCGCTCCTGCGCCCACACCGCCCGGCCCACCGCGCCGGTCAACCGCATCGCGGCGGCTTCGCCGTCCTGCCCGGCCACCGCCGTGATCAGCCAGCCCGCGGGATCGCCCGCCACCGGGAAACAGCGTGGCTGCGGGTTGAGCGGAATGCCCAGCGCCTCGCTGAAACGGCGCAGTTCCACCAGCCGGTAGGCCTGGCGCTGGGGCGCCCGCTGCGGCAGCGGCAGTCCGCCCGACGCTGGAAACACTTTGCCGAAGTCCACCGGCAGCACCCGCACCTGGGCGCCGCTGCGCTGCAGCAGCTTGGCAAAACGCTCGTGGCCGAGGTACATCCAGGGGCTCTGGGGGGCGAAGTAGTAGTCGACTGTGCGACGCATGGTGGTTTCCTGACGCTGTTGTAATGAAGGGCGGTCGAGCCGGTGTTGTAAGCGATGCCGGCGGCTTTTGCAGGAGAGAGGTTATGGGACAGGACGACAACGCAAGGTATCCGAAGGTGTTGCTGGTAACGGGTGGCAGTCGCGGCATCGGCGCGGCCACCGCCCTGCTCGCCGCGCGCCAGGGCTGGGCCGTGGCGGTGAACTACGCCGCGAACTCGCTCGCGGCCGACGAGGTGGTGCGCGCCATCCGCGCGGGCGGCGGCACGGCGATCACGGTGCAGGCCGATGTGGCCGACGAGGCGCAGGTGCTCCAGATGTTTGAGAAGGTGGACGCCAAGCTCGGCCGTCTCACCGGGCTGGTGAACAACGCGGGCGTGGTGGACGTGACCGCGCGGCTGGATCAGATGAGCGTGGCGCGCTGGCGCCGCATGTTCGACATCAACGTGATCGGCAGCATGCTCTGCGCGCGCGAAGCGGTGCGGCGCATGAGCACGCGGCATGGGGGCGAGGGCGGCGCCATCGTCAACGTGTCCAGCGCGGCGTCTCGCCTGGGTTCGCCCGGGCAGTACGTGGACTACGCGGCGGCCAAGGGCGCCATCGACGCGTTCACCATCGGTCTGGCCAAAGAAGTGGCCGCCGAAGGCGTGCGCGTGAACGCCGTGCGCCCGGGCCTGATCGAGACCGGCATCCACGCCTCGGGCGGATTGCCCAACCGCGTCAACGAGCTCAAGCACCAGGTGCCGATGCAGCGCGGCGGCACGGCCGACGAGGTGGCGCAGGCCATCGTCTGGCTGCTGTCGGACGCCGCGAGTTACACCACCATGAGCCTGCTCGACGTTTCTGGAGGACGCTGAATGACCGCCACCACCCCCGAACACAGCCCGCACATCAAGATCTGGTGGGAAGACCTGGAGATCGGCCAGGTGCGCGACCTGGGCAGCGTCTCGCCGACGAAGGAAGAAATCATCGCCTTCGCCAGCCAGTTCGACCCGCAACCCTTTCACCTGAGCGAAGAAGCCGGCCAGGCCTCGGTGTTCGGAGCCTTGAGCGCCAGCGGCTGGCACACCTGCGCCATGGCCATGCGGCTGATGGTCACGAATTTCCTGCATGAAACATCGAGCCTCGGTTCGCCCGGGCTGGAGAGCCTGAAGTGGACCAAGCCGGTCTACCCCGGCGACGTGCTGCGGCTGCAGCACACCATCACCGAAAAGCGCGCCATGAGCAAGCGGCCCGACGTGGGCCTGGTGCGCACGGTGTGGGAGATGTTCAACCAGCACGGCGACAAGGTGCTGCACATGGAAGGGTATGGCATGTTTCGGCGACGGGAGCCTGGGACGCCAAACCCGGCATGAATGCCGCCTGATTTCCGCTGATGCAGCGCGGGCGGGCCCTTCCTGCCCCACAATGCCGGCCATGGATTTCAAGCCCCTCATCACCCTGCTCGCCATCGTCAACCCGCTGGCGATCGTTCCGTTCTTCATTCACTACACGCAGGGCTTCAGCTCGGCGCAGCGTCGGCGCACGATCCTGATCTCGTCGATCAGCGCGTTCGCCGTGATCGCCACCTGCGCCATCATCGGCCTGCAGATCCTGGAATTTTTCAGCATCTCGCTGGCGAGCTTCCAGGTGGGTGGCGGCATGCTGCTGCTGACCTCGGCGCTGTCGATGCTGAACGCGCAACCGGCCGAGGCAAAGACCACCCAGGGCGAGGTGGACGACGCCTCGGCGCGCGCCTCGATTGCCGTGGTGCCGCTCACCATCCCGCTGCTCACCGGCCCAGCCACCATGTCCACGGTGGTGATCTACGCCGACCAGGCCAAGACCTTTTTCCAGCACGCGGCGCTGGTGGGCTACGGCGTGGTGGTCGCGGTCGCCACCGCGCTGTGTTTCTCGCTGGCCAAGCCGATCGCGCGCCTGATGGGCCAGACCGGCATCAACGTCATGACCCGGCTGATGGGCCTGATCCTGGCCGCGCTGTCGGTGGAGGTGATGGCCGCCGGGCTGGTCAAGCTGTTCCCTGCGCTGGGCGCGTGACACGCGCCCGATTTCAGTAACCGCCCGATGCGCCAGCCGCCGCCGCGCGGGCGCCGGAGAACCGGCGCGCCAGATCGGTCGCGGCCTTGACCAGCAGGCTGGTGTCCAGCCCCACGGCCACGAACAGCGCGCCGGCGTCCAGGTACTGCTGCGCCAGCACCGGGTCGGTGGCCAGGATGCCGGCGGCCTTGCCGGCGGCCCTGACCGTGGCGATGCCTTCCAGGATCACTTTCTGCACCTCGGGGTGGCCGGGTTGGCCCCGGTAACCCATGCTGGCCGAGAGGTCGGCCGGGCCGAAGAACACACCGTCCACGCCGTCGGTCTCGGCGATGGCTTTCAGGTTCTTCACCGCCTCCACCGTCTCGGCCTGCACCAGCAGACACATCTGGCCGTTGGCCTGGTTGAGGTAGTCGTCGACCTGGTTCCAGCGCGAGGCGCGGGCGAGCGCGGCACCCATGCCGCGGATGCCGTCGGGGGCGTAGCGCATGGCCTTCACCATCAACGCCGCCTGCTCGGCCGTGTCCACCATGGGAATCAGCAACGTCTGCGCGCCCACGTCGAGGTACTGCTTGACCAGGGCCACGTTCGCCTCGACGGCGCGCACCACCGGGTGCGTGGTCGTGTAGGGCGCGACGGCGCGCAACTGTTGCAGCACGCTGCGCGGGTCGTTGGGCGCGTGTTCACCGTCGAGCAGCAGCCAATCGAAGCCGCAGCCGGCCAGGGCCTCAGCCACGTCGGGCGAAGCAAAGCCGACCCAGCAGCCGATCTGCGGCTGGCCGGCCTTGAGTGCATCGCGGAAGGTGTTCTGGGGGATCTTCATGTCGAAGTGCCTAAGAGCGTTGAGGAGGGAGTGCCTTGGTCCAAGGGCACCGCCGGGCTGGCTTTGCCAGACGGCTAGTGCTGTCCCCCTGGGGGGACGACGCGAAGCGGCGCAGGGGGGTACAAGTCTCGCATCTGGCCCATGAGCCTGGTGAGACCCATGAGCGCGTCCATGTTCGGCGTGGCCACGCCCAGGTGCTGCCCGATCTCGCGCACCGCGCCCACCAGGGCGTCGAGTTCGATGGGGCGGCCGGCCTCCACGTCCTGCAGCATCGAGGTCTTGAAGGAGCCCATCTTGCGCGTGACGGCGTGGCGGTCTTCGGGCTGCTGGTCAATCGGGATGCCGATGCGCGCGCCGATGGCCTGCGCCTCGCGCATGACGGCGCTGCAGAAGCCGCGCACGAGGTCGTCGTCGAGGATGCGGTCGCAGGGCGCGCCGGTGATGGCCGAGACCGGGTTCATGGTCATGTTGCCCCAGAGCTTGAACCAGATGTCGCGCTGGATGCGTTCGGACACGGTGACGCCAAAACCCGCCGCGCTCAGCAGATCGGCCACGGCCTGCACGCGCGGCGTCGCGCCGCCGGCCGGCTCGCCGATGATGAGCTGGTTGTTCTTGATGCGCTCGATGCGCGCCGGGGACGGCGAAGCGGCGCTGGCGTGCACCACGCAGCCGATGACCTGCGACGTGGGGATCTGCGCGGCCGTCGCGCCGCCGGGGTCCACCGCGTTCAACCGCAAGCCGGCGGCTTCGCCGGGCAGGCCGTCGAAGAACCACCAGGGCACGCCGTTCATCGCGACCAGCACCACCGTGTGCGGCCCCATGAGTGCGCGCACGGCCGGTGCGACCTGCGGCATGGCCGGGCCCTTGACCGAGACGATCACCAGGTCCTGCACACCCAGGCTCGCCGGGTCGTCGCTGGCGTTGACGCTCGCATGGTGTTCGGTCCCGTCGACATCCACCCAGGTCAGGCCCTGCCCGCGCAGGGTGCGCAGGGTTTCGCCACGAGCCACCGCAGAGAGTTGAACCTGACCCGAGGGCAGACGCGAACCCAGCCAGCCAGCGAACAGCCCGCCGATGGCACCGACGCCAACGATGGCCACGTTTTTGAAGACAGGGGTATTGCTCATGCGCGGTACCCAGGGTCGATGCGGTCGATCAGGCGCTGCATGGCGGCGAACGAATCCTCACCGGCGCCGAATTTGGGGTTGAAGTTGAGCGAGTCCCGCACGCAGCCTTCGAGCACCGGCACCGGAATCTGGCGCAGCTTGCCGAGCGGGGCCGAGGCCACCTGGATCTCGCTGGCGCGCTGTACCAGCCACATCAGACTGAAGGCCTGCGCGAGGGTGTGACCGATGATCACCGGCCCATGGTTGCGCAGCAGCAGCACGCGCTTTCCGCCCGCACTGGCGAGGACGCGCGCGCCTTCGTCGCGGTGCACCGTGATGCCCTCGAAGTCGTGGTACGCCACCTGGCCATAGAGCTGGGCGGCATAGAAGTTGGTGTAGCTCAACCCCTCTTCGCTGCAGCACACGGCCATGGTCGGCGTGGTGTGCACGTGCATCACGCAGTGCGCGTCGGGCAACGTGGCGTGGATGGCGCCGTGGAAGGTGAAACCGGCCGGGTTGATCGGCCAGTCGTCGTTGCCGATGATGTTGCCGTCGACATCGACCTTGACCAGGTTGGACGCCGTGACCTCGGTGTAGTGCAGGCCGAAGGGGTTGATGAGGAAGTGGTCAGGTTCGTCGCCGGGCCGCTCCCAAGACGAACCGCCCCCCTCAGGGGGAGAACGGTGCGAAGCACCGGGCAGGGGGGGCTGTTTCTGCCCCGGCACGCGCAGCGAGATGTGGTTGTAGATCAGCTCGGCCCAGCCCAGGTGGGCAAAGATGCGGTAACACGCGGCGAGCTGCACGCGGGCGTGCCACTCGGCGTCGCTGAAGCGGGCGGGTTTGAGGAAGGCGTCGGGCATGGGGTCTCCTTAACGACAGGGGTAACGGGTGTGCGACGCCTTCCAGCGCACACCGCAGAACCGGCTTTGCCGGGCTGCTGGTGTGGTCCCCCTTCCAGGGGGAAGACGCGAAGCGGCGCAGGGGGTTTCATTTTCTTCAGACGAACCGGAAACGCAGGCAACCCAGCGGCCCGTAATCGGCCTCGAACAGGTCACCCGCCTTGGCCGCGACCGGCCGCGTGAAGCTGCCGGCCAGCACGATCTCGCCCGCTTCCAGCCGTTCGCCCCAGGGCGCCAGCTTGTTGGCCAGCCACGCGATGCCGATGGCGGGGTCGCCCTGCACGCCGGCGGCCAGGCCGGTCTCTTCGACCGCGCCGTTCTGGCGCAGGATGGCACCGCACCAGGGGCGGTTGGTGCTGCGCGGGTCGGCACGGTACTCGGGGTCGCCGATGACGATGCCGGCGTTGGCCGCGTTGTCGCTGATGGTGTCGTAGACCTTGCGCATCACCTTGGTGTGGCGGTCGAACTGCTCGATGCGCGCGTCGATGATCTCGATGGCCGGGGTGATGTGGTCGGTGGCGGCGAGCACGTCGTCCACCGTCACGTTCGGACCGGCCAGCGGCGCCTTGAGCACGAAGGCCAGTTCGACCTCGACGCGGGGTGCGATGAAGTTCCTGACCGGAATCTCCAGCACCTCACCGACCTTCGCGACGTAGAGCATGTCGTCGAGCAGCGTGCCGTAGTCGGGCTCGTCGATCTGGCTGCTGATTTGCATGGCACGGCTGGTCAGGCCGATCTTGTGGCCGATGACCTTTTTGCCTTCGGCCTTCTGAATGTCCACCCACGCGCGGCCGATGCGGTAGCCGTCTTGAACGGTCATGCCGGGGTGGCGTTTGGAAAAGTGCTCGACCTGGGTGCGGATCTGCTGGGACCGATGCAGCTCGGCGGCGAGTTGCTGAACGAGGGCGTCGTCGAACATGGTTATGTCTTCTGGAAGAGCGGGTGCAGCGAACTGTTCTTGGCGTCGAAGACCTCGTGGCCCTCGTCCACCTGCACCGTGATGCCGATGGGGCGGCGGGCCAGCTGTTCGGCGAAGCGCTCTTTCACGCAGGCGTTCAGCGCCTCGCCCACGCGCTGGTGCACGAGCGCGCTGCGGCCCTTGGCCATGCGCACGTTCATGTAGACGAAGGCGTAGTCGCCGCCCAGACCGGCCGCGATGCCGGCCGCACCGCCATCGGACACGGCGCTGTGCGCGGCGGGGTAGGCCAGCACGCGCGTGCCGCCGGTGGGGAAAACCTGGCGGTCCTGCTCGTCGCGCACGGCGAGCATGGTGTCGCACAGGGCGCGGCACAGGCCGCCCATGTCGACGCCGCCTTCGGCCGCGGGCTTGTCGAGGTTGGGGGTGTAGAGGATGACGAGGTGGGGCATGTTCAGAGCCTTGTGCTGACCAGGCTGAAGCCATCGGCGGCCGAGGCCTGCGCCTTGGGGATGGCCTTGCCGGTGACGGGGGTGACTGGAAACACGGCGTTGATCTGGCCGGTGCCGCTCGCACCGAAATACGGCGTGATGACCTCGGCTTGGCCGTCGTACTCGCTCCAGCCCAACACGCCCAGCATCATGGCCGTGTCGTGCATGAAGCCTTCGCCGTGGCCCTTGGCCGCGTACTCGGGCAGCATGCCGCAGAAGTCGGCCCACTCGCCGTTTTCCCACATCTGCACGACGCGGTGGTCCAGCGTTTCGAGGAAGGGGCTCCAGACCTTGAAGGCGAATTCGGGCGCGAGGCCGTTCTGTGCGAAGCGGTGGCTCAAGGACCCGCTGGCGAGGAAGGCGACGGTGCCGTCGTAGTGGTCTTCCACGGCCTTGCGCATGGCCCAGCCCAGGCGTGCGCTGTCGTTGAGGTAGTGCACCGTGCACAGCGCGGAGACCGAGATGGCCTTGAAGTGCTGGTCGGCGTTCATGTAGCGCATGGGCACGAGGGTGCCGTACTCGGGGTCGAGCGTGGTGGCGTGGTGGGCCAGGGTTTCGACGCCGTGTTCATTGGCCACCTTGGCCAGCAGTTGCCCGAGCTCGGGGTTGCCGGGGATGGCGAAGGGCATGTTGCTGATGAAGTGCGGCAGCTCGTTGCTGGTGTAGGTGCCTTGCCACTGCGGGGCGCAGTTGAGGTGGTAGCTGGCGTTGACGAGCCAGTGGGTGTCGAAGACGACGATGGTGTCGACGCCAAGTTCTTTGCAGCGGCGCGCGATTTCCTTGTGGCCGTCGATGGCGTCCTGCCGGGTGCCTTTGCGCGGGCCGTCCAGCTCGCTGAGGTACATGGAGGGGACGTGGGTGATCTTGCCGACCAGTGCTACTTTGCCCATGGGGTTTGTCTCCTGTCAGTGGATGGGATTTGTTTCGTGCGCTCCGTGGGCCGACCACGCCGGGCGCCCACCTCCGCTCATGTCCCCCGGTCTGCGCTGCGCGCAGCCCTCCTCCTTTACTTCGCTGCGGCACACACCCATCACCGCCTTCTCGCTGCGCATCGGCATTTGAACGTTGAGCGCCAACATCGTTTCAGGAAGGGAGTGACGTGGCGTTCTGTGTAGCGAAGTAAAGGAGGAGAAACGGGCATAGCCCGTTTCGGGGGACATGAGCGGAACAGAGCGCCACGGCGCTCCCTTCCCGCCCAGGTGGTTGTGTAAAACAGCAGAGAGCAACTCAAACTCCCCAATGGGGAATGTGGTGCGACCCCAGAGAAACAGCCACGTTCTTGGGCTCCAGGAACACCTCGTAACTCCAGGTCCCGCCCTCACGCCCCGTGCCCGATGCCTTGGTGCCACCAAACGGCTGCCGCAGGTCCCGCACGTTCTGCGAATTCACGAAACACATGCCCGCTTCAATCGAAGCCGCCACCCGGTGCGCCTTGCCGATGTTCTCGGTCCACACATAGCTGGAGAGGCCGTAGGCGATGTCGTTCGCCAACTCGATGGCGTGCGCTTCGTCGCGGAACGGGATCAGGCAGGCCACCGGGCCGAAGATCTCTTCTTGCGCGATGCGCATGCGGTTGTCCACGTCGGCGAACACCGTGGGCCACACGTAGTTGCCGGCCCGCACATGCGCCGGCAATTCGGTCGCATACGACGGCCGATCCAGACCGCCGCACAGCAGGGTCGCGCCCTCCTTCGGCCCCAATTCAATGTAGCTGCGCACCTTGGCCAGATGGCCCTGGCTGATCATCGGGCCGATGGTGGTCTTCTCATCCAGCGGGTCGCCGACCACGATCTTCTTCGCGCGCTCGGCGAACCTCGCGGCGAAGTCGGCGTAGATGCTCTGCTGCACCAGGATGCGGCTGCCGGCCGTGCAGCGCTCGCCGTTGTTGCTGAAGATCATGAAGAGGGCGGCGTCGAGCGCACGGTCCAGATCGGCGTCGTCGAAGACCACGAACGGGCTCTTGCCGCCCAGCTCCATGCTGAACTTCTTCAGGCCCGCGGTCTTGACGATGCGGTTGCCCGTCGCGGTCGAACCGGTGAAGCTGATCGCGCGCACGTCCGGGTGGGCACACAGCGGCTCGCCCGCTTCCTTGCCGAAGCCGTGCACCACGTTCAACACGCCGGCCGGGATGCCGGCTTCCAGCGCCAGCTCGCCCAGGCGTGCGGCGGTCATGGGACTCAGCTCGCTCATCTTCAGCACCGCCGTGTTGCCGAAGGCCAGCGCGGGCGCGACCTTCCAGGTCGCCGTCATGAAGGGCACGTTCCACGGGCTGATGAGCGCGCACACGCCCACCGGGTGGAACAGCGTGTAGTTCAGGTGCGTGGGCGTGGGGTAGGTGTGGCCGTCCACGCGGGTGCACATCTCGGCGAAGTAGCTGAAGTTGTCGGCCGCGCGCGGGATCAGCTGCTTGCCGGTCTGCGCGATCACCTGGCCGGTGTCGTCGGTTTCGGTCTGCGCGATTTCGGGCACGTGCTTCGCGATCAGCTCGCCGAGCGCGCGGATCTTCTTGGCGCGCTCGGTCGCGGGCAGGCCGGCCCATTTCGGAAACGCGTCCTTGGCGGCCTGCACCGCCGCGTTGACTTCCGTTTCGCTGCCCGAGGCCACTTCGGCCAGCACGCCCTGCGTGGCGGGGTTGATGGATTCGAAATAGTCGCGGCTGGCAACGGTCTTGCCGTTGATGAGGTGATCGATTTTCATAAGGGTCTTTCGCCGGCCAGACCGCAAAAGGGTCAGAGCCTGATTTCGTTCAACGTGGTTTTGATCCGGCGAGGTCACTGTCCTGAATCAGGATCTGACCCCTTTTGCTCAGCGGTGATGGTGTTGGTCAGTGAGCCGATGCCCTCGATCTCGGTAACGACCACGTCGCCCGGCTGGCAGTCGACCACACCGTCGGGCGTGCCGGTGAGGATCAGGTCGCCGGGCATGAGCGTCATGAAACCGCTGAAGTACTGAATCAGCGTGGGCACGTCGAAGATCATGTCTTTCGTGCTGCCCTGCTGCGTGACCCTTCCGTTCACGGTCGTCTTCAGCGCGAGGTTCATGGGGTCGGGGACATCGGCCGCGTCCACCAGCCAGGGGCCGATGGGCGTGCAGGTGTCGCGGTTCTTCACCTTGAGGTTGGGGCGGTACCAGTTCTCCAGGTAGTCGCGGATCGCGTAGTCGTTGGCCACGGTGTAGCCGGCCACGTACTGCAGGGCGTCGGCCTTCTTCACGCGTTTCGCGGGCTTTCCGATCACCACCGCCAGTTCACATTCGTAGTGCATGAACCGCACGCCCTCGGGCCGCACGGTGAACGCGCGGTGGCCGATGAGCGAGGCCTCGCCTTTGATGAAGGCCAACGGTTCCTCGGGCGCCTTGAAGGCGAGTTCTTTCGCGTGGTCGGCGTAGTTCAGGCCCAGTGCGAGCACGGTGCGGGGACGGGGCACCGGAGCCAGCGGCGGCAACCAGACCACCTCGTCGAAGGCCATGCGGCGGCCTTTGAAAGCGGGCGTGAGCAACTCCAGCTGACCATCGGCTTCGATGGCGTCGTGGACCGCGCCGGCCCAGGCGATGCGGGCGCGCTTCATGCCAGCTCCTCGGTGAAATGGTTGACCAGCGGATGGAAGCCGACGGCGGTAATTTCGACCGCTTCGCCCGCATGTGCGCGTGGTCGCGTGCCGTCGCTCAGGCAGTCGGTGCCAAGCATCAGCACGTCGCCCGGCCGCAGGGTCTGGAAGGCGTTCACGTCGGCCCAGAGCGTGGCCGCGTCGCGCACCAGATCGGCCAGCGACACCGTCTGCTTCAGCACCCCGTGCACCCGCAGCTCCAGGCTCAGCCTGGCCAGCCCCGCAAACCCCCCGAGGGCGTCGAAAGGCAGCAGGTCGCGCCCCACCCCCAGGAAGCCGTCCACGCAGCGGAACTTCACCGGCGGACGGTAGTAGCTCTCGTGCGGGACCGCCACGTCGTTGAACAGCACGGCGCCGGCGACCCGGCCGCCCTCGCCCGCGACCAGACCGAGCGACGCGCTCACCTCGACCTCGGCAAGCTGGTGGGGCAAGGGGATGGCATGGCCCGACGGCGTGAAGGTGTTGGCGGTCTTGATGTAGAGCACCGGCGCCTGCGGCGGCGCCTTGTAGGGCGCCTCGCTCATGCGCGGCGCCCACAGCGCGTGCTCGCGCCGGAAGTTCAACAGGGTGCCGTAGACCGTGCCCTGCGGCAGGTACGGCGGGGTCCAGGGGGTGTTCATGGGTGCTCCTTCATGCGGCGTCTTCTTCGGCCTCGCCCTCGCCCGCTTCGGCATCGGGCACTTCCAGCGCGATCACACCGTCGAGCAGGGCGTAGAGCTGCGCCAGCCGCGCCTTGCCCAGCTGCGACTCCATCCAGGCGTAGTGCGCCTCGATGGTCTGCGACAGCGTGGCCACCAGCTTCAGGCCGGCCTGCGTGGCGCGCACCACGGTGCGGCGCGCGTCCTGCGGGCAACGCGCGCGGCTGATCAGGCCGTCGCGCTCCATGCGCGTGAGCACGCCGGTGAGGCTGGGGCCGAGCAGCAGCGCTTCGCGGGCCACGCGGCCGGTTTCGACGCCCGCCGGGTCGGCCGCGTGTTCACCCAGCACGCGCAGCACGCGCCACTGCTGGTCCGACAGGCCGTGCTCGCGCAGGCTGGGCCGGGTGTGCTGCATCACGGCCTCGCGCGCTTCGAGCAGCAGGCGGGGCAGGTTGCGGTGGACAAAAGGGGTTTCGGCGCTCATTTATTTAATATATTAAATGATTTTCCAGCACCTTGTTTCCGGGTTTACCCTGAGCCCTGGGGTGGCCCATACCGTGGCGCTGGTCACCGGGGTCCGGCGCACCGACAATCCGCGCATGACCCCCCTGACCGACCTGCTGCACACCGAATTTCCCTTGATCCAGGCGCCGATGGCCGGCGTGCAGGGCGCGGCCCTGGCCATGGCCGTCAGCAACGCCGGCGGCCTGGGCTCGCTGCCCGGCGCCATGCTCACGCCCGAGGCGCTGCAGCGCGAGCTGGCGGCCTTGAGCGCCGGCACCCAGCGCCCCTGGAACGTCAACTTCTTCTGCCACACCCCGCCCGAGCCCGACGCGGCCCGCGAGGCCACCTGGCGCGCGGCGCTCGCGCCCTTCTATGCCGAGGCCGGGCTGGACCTCACCGCGGTGCCGGCCGGCGCCGGCCGCGTGCCGTTCAGCGCCGCGTCGGCCGACATCCTGGAATCCTTCCGCCCGCCGGTGGTGAGCTTCCACTTCGGCCTGCCGGCGCCGGAGCTGGTGGCCCGCGTGAAAAGCTGGGGCAGCGTGCTGCTGTCGAGCGCCACCACGGTGGACGAGGCGCGCTGGCTCGTGGCCCACGGCGCCGACGCGGTGATCGCCCAGGGCCTGGAGGCGGGCGGCCACCGGGGCATGTTCCTGACGGATGACATCACCACGCAAGTCGGCACCTTCGCGCTGCTGCCGCAGATCGTGGCGGCGGTGGACGTGCCGGTGATCGCCGCCGGCGGCATCGCCGATGCGGCGGGCGTGGCGGCCGCCATGGCGCTGGGTGCGGCCGGCGTGCAGGTGGGCACGGCCTACCTGTGCTGCCCGGAGACCACCACCAGCGCCCTGCACCGTGCCGCCCTGCAGAGCGAGGCCGCGCAGCACACGGCGCTCACCAACCTGTTCACCGGCCGGCCGGCGCGCGGCATCGTCAACCGCGTGATGCGCGAACTCGGCCCCCTGAGCCCAGCCGCGCCGGCCTTCCCGCTCGCCACCGCCGCCATGGCGCCGCTGCGCGCGCACTTCGAGGCGCTGGGCAGCGGCGACTTTTCACCGTTGTGGTCGGGCCAGAACGCCAGCGGCTGCCGGTCACTGCCGGCGGCCGAGATCACCCACCAGCTCGCCCGGGGTTTCGAGTCCATGGCCCCCACGCTCCACCGCTTGCGCGGGTCGCTGCCCCCCGAGGGGGCCGCGATTCCAGCTGGGGGCGGCCCGGCGCTTGAATCCGGATTTGTCGTGATCTTCCGCGCCAAGGCACGCGCGCTCGACGCCGACTACAGCGCCATGGCCGCGCAGATGCGCGAGCTGGCGCTGACGCGGTTCGGCTGCCTGGATTTCACCGCCGCCACCGAGGGCGACCAGGAAATCGCGCTCTCTTACTGGCCCGACGAAGCCAGCATCCGCGCCTGGAAACAGCACACCGACCACCTGATGGCACAGCGGCTGGGGCGGGAGCGCTGGTACGCCAGCTACACGGTGGAGATCGCCGAGGTGAAACGGCGCTACGGCCACCCGGCCGCACCGGATCAGCCATAGTCGTCGAGGTCGCGGTCGTTACGGACCGTGTGGCTGCGCTGCTCGCGCTGCTGGTTCAGCCAGCGCTTGAGGCCGGCCGGTTCCTGCACCTGCGCCAGATCCTGCTCGGTCCGCGCCACGGCGGACTCCAGCGCCGCCACCTGCGCCAGCAGGCTCTGCTTCAACGTGTTCGGGTTGGCCACCTGGCCCGGCGGCAGGTCGAACTCGCCCGCCAGGCGCTGCTGGCGCGCGGCGCGCTCGCGCTCCAGCCCGGCCACCTGCTGCTTGAGCAGCAGGGTCAGCGCGGCCAGCCGGTGATCGGCCAGGCGCGAAACCGCCGTCGGGTCTGCCAGTTCGGCGCGCAGCTGGATCTGCATCAGCGTGACCAGGTCCTTGCGGCCGTAGGCGGCGTTGGCTTCGCTCATGAGCGCTGTCTTGCGCAGACGCTCCTGCGGATCGGTCTCGCGGTCCGGGTGCAGGGCACTGGCCAACTGGCGAAACAGGGTGCGCAGCTGGGTGTCGGCATCGGTCTGCTGCACCTGGGCCTGGGTCTGCTCCGCGCCGGGTTTCTGCCGCGCCTTGCGGGCCTTGGCCTTGGCCTGGCGGCGCGCCTGCTCTTCGTCCTGCGACGCGCGCAGCCGCGCCATGCCGGCACGCAACAGCGCTTCCATCGACGCGTCTTCCCCCGCATCGGCCAGCGGTTCGCCCAGCACCTGCTCCAGCCGCTCGCGCATGGCGTCGGCCGCGGCCTGCTTCTTCTGCGCCAGCGTCTGCGGGCTGTGCTGGTCGTGCAGCGCGGCCATGGCGCTGTCGCCCTCCTCGGCCAGGGTCTGCGCCAACCGGCACAGGGCCGCGGTCGCCGTTGCCTGCTGCAGGCGGCTGAGCGTCTTGCCCCGCAGACACTCGGCCAGCCACAGGGCCAGCTCGCGCATGCGCTGGCGCTGGCGCTGCTGCAAGGGCGCGACCCAACGGTGCAGCTCCACCCGGTGCGACTGGCCCAGCGCGTCCAGCTCGTCGAGCTGGGCCTTGAGCTTGTCGACGCGGGTCAGCTGCAGGTTGAAGGCCCGCGCAGCCGCCGAGAGCGGCTGCTCGTCGGGCGGCAGCGCGCGCAAGGCCGCGGCGGGCGGCGGGGTGGGATGGCGGGGGTCGGGCAAAAGGGGTCCAGTGGGGCGGGCGGGGCCGGAGCCGGCCCGGCGGGACTCGACTATATTGCCTGCCACATGGCCAAAGACAAAACCCAATACACCTGCAACGAATGCGGCGGTACCAGCCCCAAGTGGCTGGGCAAGTGCCCGCACTGCAACGCCTGGAACACGCTGATCGAATCGGTGGCCGAATCGCCATCGGCTCCGGCGAAAAACCGCTTCGCCTCGCTGGCGAAGACCGCCGAGGTCACGACCCTGGCCGACATCGACGCCACCGACGTGCAGCGCACCCCCACCGGCCACGACGAGCTGGACCGCGTGCTGGGCGGCGGCATCGTGGAAGGCGGCGTGGTGCTGATCGGCGGCGACCCGGGCATCGGCAAGTCCACCCTGCTGCTGCAGGCGCTGGATGCGCTGCAACGCTCGGGCCAGAAAACGCTCTACGTCACCGGCGAAGAGAGCGGCGCCCAGGTGGCGCTGCGCTCGCGCCGCCTCGGGCTGGACGGCTCGCAGGTCAGCGTGCTGGCCGAGATCCAACTGGAAAAGATCCTGGCCACGCTGGCCCACACCCAGCCCGCCATCGCTGTGATCGACTCGATCCAGACCGTGTACTCCGAGCAGCTCACCAGCGCGCCCGGCTCGGTGGCGCAGGTGCGCGAATGCGCGGCCCACCTGACGCGCGCGGCCAAGGCCAGCGGCACCGCCATCGTGCTGGTGGGCCACGTGACCAAGGAAGGCGCTCTCGCCGGCCCGCGCGTGCTGGAACACATGGTAGACACCGTGCTGTACTTCGAAGGCGACACCCATTCCAGCTTCCGCCTGATCCGCGCGATCAAGAACCGCTTTGGCGCGGTGAACGAAATCGGCGTGTTCGCCATGACCGAGCGCGGTTTGAAGGGGGTGAGCAACCCCAGCGCGATCTTTCTGAGCCAGCACAGCGAGCCGGTGCCGGGCAGCTGCGTGATGGTGACGCTGGAAGGCACCCGGCCGATGCTGGTGGAGATCCAGGCGCTGGTGGACAGCGGCGGCCCGTCGCCACGGCGCCTGAGCGTGGGCCTGGACCGCGACCGCCTGGCCATGCTGCTGGCCGTGCTGCACCGCCACGCCGGCGTGGCCTGCATGGACCAGGACGTGTTCGTCAACGCCGTGGGCGGTGTGCGCATCAGCGAACCGGCGGCCGATCTGGCCGTGATGCTCGCCATCACCTCCAGCCTGCGCGGCAAGGCGCTGCCCAAGGGCTTCATCGCCTTTGGCGAAGTGGGTCTGGCGGGCGAGGTGCGGCCCGCGCCACGCGGCCAGGAACGGCTGAAAGAGGCCGCCAAGCTGGGTTTCAGCGTGGCGGTGGTGCCCAAAGCCAACGCGCCGAAGAAGAACGACAAGGCCTTCGAGGGCCTGACCATCCACGCCGTGGAGCGCATCGAAGAAGCGATGTCCCTGGTCCGCCAACTCGCCGACTGAAGAAACCATGAAATTCAACCCCGTCCTGCACGGCCTGCGGGGCCTGGCCGCCTTGCTCGTGCTGCTCTACCACTGGAGAGGCAACTTTCCCGCCCTGGCCAACCACCACAAAACCGTCTCGTTCCTGGGCACGGAATGGGCGCCCTTCTTTTTCATCGACTACGGCTGGGTCGGCGTTCACTGGTTCTTCGTGCTGTCGGGCTATCTGCTGGCCGCGACGATCTGGAACCGGCCGCTGACCCGACGCGACGTCGTCCAGTTCTGGCAACGGCGCTTCATGCGCATCTACCCGGCGGTCTGGGTCCAGCTGGCCATCTCCATCGTCGCCACCTACGCCTTCCTGGGCTCGTTCCAGTTTCTCGAAGCGCGACAACTGCTGGGCAACTTCCTGCTCTGGCTGGCGCCGCTGCCCGGCGGGGTCGACATGTACAACGGGGTGTGGTGGACGCTGCCGGTGGAGCTGCTGTTCTATCTGCTGCTGCCGCTCCTGCTGCTGTGCCAGCGTCGGTGGGGGCTGTGGCCCATCGTGGTCATGGCCCTGCTGGTCAGCCTGGGCTGGCGCGCCGGCGTGGCGCAACAACATGCAGGCGAGGACCTGCAGCGCTATGCGTACCTGCTGAAGGCCTTCCCGGGCATGCTGTTCCTGTTTGTGGCAGGGCTGTCGATCAACCGCTGGGCCGATTCCGCGCACCAGGCCATGCGCCACGCCTTGCTGCCCGCGGTGCTGATCTACGTCGCGCTGCTGTGGCTGCTCGACGCCAACAAGGACGTGCTGAAAACAGGCGGCCTCCTGCTGATCACCTGGGATCTGCTGGCCGGACTGTCCATCGCACTGGTGATCGCCACGCTGATCCAGCCTGGAAAAGGCGCACGGTGGCTGGGCTCCACCGTCCTGGTTCGCCTTGGGGACTGGAGCTATGGCATCTACCTCTGGCATTTCCCGGTGCTGCGATGGCTGCCCAAGCTCCTGCCCATGCGATGGAACACCGTCGAGGGCAGCGCCGGGGCGCTCGGCCTCTGTCTGGTCATCACCCTGTTGCTGGCCGTCGCGAGCCACGAGTGGGTGGAAAAACCGGCCCTGGCCTGGCTGGCCCGGCGCCAGCGTGCACCCAGGGGGCCCTTGGGCCAGACAGCGCAGAATCCTTCACTTCCACCCCCCCAACTTCCATGAACACCCGTGTGAAAAACGCAGCCCTGGCACTGGCCGCCCTGTTCCTCGTTTATGTGGCCTGGCAGCGCTACGGCTGGCCCGGCGTGGTCGCCGTCTCGGGCGGCCTGCTGATGTGGCTGCTGCTGCACTTCACGCGGCTGATGACGGTCATGAAACGGGCCGCGAACCGGCCGATCGGCTGGGTCGACAGCGCCGTCATGCTCAACGCCAAGCTCAAAACCGGCGTGACGCTGATGCACGTGATCGCCATGACGCGCGCGCTCGGTGAGCGCTTGTCCGCCGAGAGCGAGGAGCCCGAGGTGTTCCGCTGGACGGACGGCAGCGCCTCGTCGGTGACCGCCACCTTCCTGGGCGGTCGGCTGCAGAGCTGGGCCTTGAACCGCCCGGCGGCCGGCCCGACCACGGAAACAGCGCCCGCCCCGGCGCCCGGTACCGCGCCGTAAAATCGCCGGTTGGCAGGCCTGCCCCAGGGCCACCCCCTCATCTCCAAAGGACGAATGCATGAGCCCCGTAGTTCCCTCGATGTCCGATCGCGACGGCAAGATCTGGATGGACGGCCAGATGGTCGACTGGCGCGACGCCAAGATCCACGTGCTGACCCACACCCTGCACTACGGCTGTGGCGCGTTTGAAGGTGTGCGCGCCTACAACACCGCCAACGGCACGGCCATCTTCCGCCTGGAAGAGCACACCGAGCGCCTGTTCAACAGCGCCAAGATCCTGCGCATGAAGCTGCCGTTCACCAAGGAAGAGGTGAACGAGGCCCAGAAGGCGGTGGTGCGCGAAAACAAGCTGGAGAGCTGCTACATCCGTCCGCTGACCTGGATCGGCGACAAGAAGCTGGGCGTCAGCCCCAAGGGCAACACCATCCACCTGATGGTCGCGGCCTGGGCCTGGGGCGCCTACCTGGGCGAAGAAGGCCTGCAGCGCGGCATCCGCGTCAAGACCAGCAGCTACACCCGCCACCACGTCAACATCACCATGACGCAGGCCAAGGCGGTGAGCAACTACACCAACTCCATCCTGGCCAACATGGAAGTGACCGACGAGGGTTACGACGAAGCCCTGTTGCTGGACAGCTCGGGCTTCGTGAGCGAAGGCGCCGGCGAAAACATCTTCGTGGTGAAAAACGGCGTGATCTACACACCCGACCTGTCGGCCGGCGCGCTCAACGGCATCACCCGCAACACCGTGTTCCACATCGCCAAGGACCTGGGCCTGGAGATCGTGCAAAAGCGCATCACCCGCGACGAGGTCTACATCGCCGACGAGGCCTTCTTCACCGGCACCGCCGCAGAAGTGACCCCGATCCGCGAACTCGACCGCATCGAGCTGGGCGCCGGCAGCCGCGGCCCGATCACCGAAAAGATCCAGAGCGCGTTCTTTGACATCGTCAATGGCCGCAACGACAAGTACGCCCACTGGCTGACGAAGGTTTGACATGAAAAACGCATCGGTCGAACTGGCCGCCAAAGACCTCAACCACCAAGGCGGCATCTTCTGCCCCAGCCCCCTGGCCGACATGAAGCTCTGGAACGCCCACCCCAAGGTGTATCTGGACGTCGCCAAAACGGGCGAGGCGCGCTGCCCCTACTGCGGCACGGTGTACCGGCTCAAGGCCGGCGAGACGGTTTCGCACGGGCACTGATCCCGAAGCGCTGGCGTGAGCCGCATGGGCCGACCGCGTGTCGGCCCATTTTTTTTTGGGCGACGGCACGGCAGGACAAAAAAAAGCCACCCGAGGGTGGCTTTTGGAAGGTCCTTGGAAGGACGTCGTTGGGAGACCAGTTTCAAACGTGTTTCATGACGTGTGTTGTTTGCCGGATCCGTCTGTTGGTGATGTTGTGACAGCAACAGTCTAAATTGTGCGCCGCCACCTGCTTTTACGCTATCCCCCGTTTGGGGGATTTGTGGTATTTCAAAGGTGAATATGACCCGAAATGTTTGTGATTCAGATCACAAATGTCATGGACCGAAGCGGTTCACAGCGGCAGTTCGACCACGAAACGGGCGCCGCCGCCTTCGCCACCTTCACAGTGCACGCTGCCGCCATGGCGCTCGGCAATGGTCTTGACCAGCGCCAGCCCCAGGCCGACCCCACCCTCACGCTCGCTGGCGCCGGGCAGGCGGTAAAACGGCTCGAAAATGCGCTCGCGCAGCTCGGGCGGCACCCCCGGCCCATGGTCCTCGACCCACACCACGGCGCGCGAGGCCGGGGCGGCGGGAATGGCGCCGCGCGAGCGCCGGGCCGACTCCACCGTCCGCACGAAGATGCGCAGGTGCACGTCGGCGTCGCCGGCCTCACCCGATTGCGACGCGCGCACGCCATAGCGCCGCGCGTTTTCCAGCAGGTTGCGCAGCAGGCGGCGCAACAGACGGGCATGGCCCTGGACCAGCACGGGCGAGGCGCCCTCGGCGATCTCCAGCTCGGCGCCGGTGCGGGCGCATTCTTCGGCCGCCAGGCCCACCAGATCCACCTCCTCCGTGGGGCCCAGGACCGAGCTGTCGTTGGCATCGCGCACGTCGAGCCGGCTGGCGAGCAGGATTTCGTCGATGAGCTGGTCGAGTTCTTCGATGCTGCGCGCGATCTCGGCGCGCTGGCCGGTGGTGGCGTTGTCGCGTCCCAACAGCTCCAGCCCCATGCGGATGCGCGCCAGCGGTGAGCGCAGTTCGTGCGAGGCATTGGCCAGCAGCGCCTTGTGCGACATCAGCAGGGTCTGCACGCGCTCGGCGGCCGCGTTGAAGCGCGCGGCCAGGAAGGCCACCTCGTCCTGCCCATGCACCGGCAGCCGCGTGGACAAGTCCCCCTGGCCCCAGCGCTCAACCCCCTTTTGCAGCGCTTCGAGCCGCTTGGTCAGGCGGCGCACGATCGGGTACGCGCCCAAGGCCACGGCCAGCGCCACCATGCCCAGCAGCCAGGCAAAACCAAACGGCGCTTCCAGCCCCAGGGGCGCGCGGCGCGACGACACCACGCTGCCGGGGGTCCGGTTGGGGCGTGGCAGCTGGACGTACAGGGTCTGCCCGTCCTTCATGGTGACCTGGAATTCCAGCCCCTGGCCGGGCACACGCACGGCCTTGGCCGGCGACTGGCCCACCACCTCGCCCGCGCTGTTGCGCAGCACGATCTCGCGCGCCATGCGGGCGTCGCGCTCCTGCCGGTCGCGGTCGAGCGCCATCTGCCACAGCCAGCCGACCACCAGGGTCAACACCGCCACCGCAGCCACCACGGCCAGCCAGATGCGCAGGTACAGGCGCTGCCCAAGCAGGCGTTTCATTCCTGCAGCTTCGCGAACACATAGCCCACGCCACGCACCGTGAGGATGCGCTTGGGGTCTTTGCTGTCGGCTTCGATGGCGTTGCGGATGCGGCCGATGTGCACGTCGATGGAGCGGTCAAAGGCTTCGAGCTCGCGCCCGCGCACGGCCTCCATGATCTGGTCGCGGGTGAGCACGCGCCCGGCGCGCTCGGCCAGCGCCACCAGCAGGTCGAACTGGTACGAGGTCAGCTCACACGCCACGCCCGCCACCTGCACCGAGCGGGCGTCGCGGTCGATCTCCAGCGAGCCGAAGCGCAGCACCGGCGTGCTGCGCGTGGTGGAGGTGCCCCCGCCGTTTTCCGAGCGGCGGCGCAACACGGCGCGGATGCGCGCGAGCAGCTCGCGCGGTTCGAAAGGTTTGGGCAGGTAATCGTCGGCCCCCATCTCCAGACCGATGATGCGGTCCATCGGGTCGCCCTTGGCGGTGAGCATGATCACCGGCACGCGCGCGGCCTCGCCCGGCAGGGCACGGATGCGACGGCAGACTTCGAGCCCGTCGATGCCCGGCATCATCAGATCCAGGATCACCAGCTCGGGCAACGCCAGCTGCAGCTGCTCCAGGCCCTTTTCACCGTCGGCGGCGTGGGTGACCTCGAAACCCGACTGGCCAAGATACTCCGCCACCATCTGGGCGAGGCGGCCGTCGTCTTCAATCATCAGCAATGGAGATGTCATGGTTTTCAGTGTAGCGGTGTCCACCAGAGCACACCATGGTGCCCAAGCCCTGTAAACCGGGTGGGGTGGCTCGCGTAAAGTAAGGTGAATGTCGCCACCTCCGCCCTGGCCGGTCACGGTCACACCCCCTGCCCTGCCGGCCGGCTCGTTCGATGCCCTGCTGGACCGGCTGGCCACGCAACGGCCCGCGCAGCCGCTGCTGAGCTGGCGGGACCCGGCCGCCGCCAGCACCGGTGCCGACTGGGCCATGCTCGACGCGGCGGCGCTGCGCCAGCGGGTGGATGGCGTCGCGCAATGGCTGCACCACCAGGGGCTTCAACCCGGCGAACGCGTCGCCTGGCTGGGCCTGAACCACCCGGCGCAGATCGTGCTGCTGTTCGCCCTGGCGCGGCTGGGGGCGCTGCTGGTGCCGCTGAACCACCGGCTCTCGCCCGCCGAATGGGCGTCGGTGCTGCTCGACTGCACGCCCACGCTGCTGGTGCACGACGACACCCTGGCCACCGCCGCGCAAGACCTGGTGCGGCGCGCCCACCCGGCGCCGGCGCTGTGGCCCGTGCACGCGCTGGCACCCTCCTCGCCGACACCGGGTGCGGCGCCCGCCAGCGAAGCGCCGCCACCCCTCACCGACGACCCGCTGCAGCGACCGCTGCTGCTGGTCTACACCTCGGGCACCACCGGCCAGCCCAAGGGGGCGGTCCACACCCAGGGCAACCTGCTGGCCAACATGGCCATCGCGGCCCAGGTGCAGGGCCTGAGCGAACGCGACGTGGTGGCCACGGCGCTGCCGCTGTTCCACGTCGGCGGGCTGTGCATCCAGACCCTGCCGGCGCTGTCGGTCGGCGCGCAGGTGCTGCTGTTCACGCGCTTTGACGCCGACGCCATGCTCACCTGCATCGAGACCGACCGCCCCACGCTCACGCTGCAGGTGCCCGCCACGTTGCAGGCGCTGACCGCGCACCCGCGCTGGGCCGGCACCGATCTGTCCAGCCTGCGCGCGGTCTGGGCCGGCTCCAGCCTGCTGCCACCAGGGCCGCTGCAGGCCTTCCACGCGCGCGGCGTGCCGGTGTGCAATGTGTACGGCAGCACCGAAACCGGGCCGTTTTCCATCGCCCTGCCGCCCGACTGCGCGCGCAGCCACCTGGGTTCGTGCGGCTGGCCCGCGCCCGGGGTCGGCGTCGAACTGCGCGATGCCCGGGGGCAAGCGATGCCCCAGGGCGAGGTGGGTGAACTCTGGATACGCGCGCCCAACGTGGTGCGCCACTACTGGCCGCTCTGGCCCGCCTGCGACGACGAGGCCTTTTTCCACACCGGCGACCTGGCAAGGCAGGCGCCCGATGGCAGCTACACCGTGGTGGACCGTGCCAAGGACATGATCATTTCCGGCGGCGAAAACATCTACCCGGCCGAGATCGAGAACCTGCTGGTGCAGCACCCCCTGGTAGCCGAGTGCGCGGTGGTCGGCCAGCCGGACGCGCGCTGGGGCGAGGTGGCCGCGGCCGTGCTGGTGCTGCGCGAGGGCGCCCCCAGCGGCGACGACTGGACACAGCCCCTGCTGGATTTTCTGGACGGGCGGCTGGCGCGCTACAAATGGCCGCGCCGCTGGCACCGGATGAACACCCTGCCCAAAACCGCCCTGGGCAAGGTGCAGAAACCGGCGCTCAGGGCCGTGCTCGACACCCTGCACCCGGACTGAACCACCAGCCTGCGGCCCGGTTTCAGGTCTTGGCCTGCGCAGGCGCCAGCCGCGTGGCCTGCCAGATCAGCGACCGACCGGCAACAGGCGCTTGGCCATGAGCACCAGCACCAGAACAGGCAGGCCCATCAAGCTGGTCAGCATGAAGAACCCGGGGTAACCCAGCGCGTCCACCATGCCGCCCGAATAGCCGCCCAGCGTCTTGGGCAGCAGCGACATGAGCGAGCTGAAGATGGCGTACTGCACGGCGGTGAAGGACACGCTGGTCAGGCTGGAGAGGAAGGCCACGAACGCGGCGCTGGCGAAACCGGCGGCCAGGTTGTCGGCCGCGACCACGGCGTACATCAGCTGTACGTCATGCCCGGCGAAGGCCAGCAATACAAAGGCCATGTTGGTCAGTGCGGCCAGCACCGCGCCCCAGAACAGCGAACGCATCACGCCAATGCGCGTGGTCAACAAGCCCCCCACAAAACCGCCGGCAATGGCCACCACCACACCAAAGGTCTTGACCGCGTAGGCGATCTCGGTCTTGGAAAAGCCCATGTTCTGGTAGAACACGTTGGAGATTGTCCCCAGCACCATGTCCGAAATGCGGTACAGGCCAATCAGCGCCAGCAGCAGCCAGGCGGTGCGTGTGCCGTAGCGGCGAAAGAAATCCAGCACCGGCAACACCCAGGTCTCGCGCGCCCGATCCCGGCTGGCTAGGCCCGCGTACACCAGAAGAGCGCCGATCCCGAAAGCCGCCGCCAGCGCGGTGCCCATGCGCAAGGCCTCCACCAGCAGGCCCAACAAGGGGCCGGGCTCGGCCGGCGACAGCCATTGTCCCCAGGACCAGAACACCCCCACAAAGCCCAGCACCGCGCAGAGAAACACCGCCAGCAGGCGCGCGTGCGCCCCCGAAGGCTGGGGTTCGCGCTCGGCAACCACCGGCTCGCGGATCAGCAGCGTGGTCAGCACCCCCACGCCCATGGCCAGGGCCATCACCAGATAGGTCTGCTGCCAGGCGGCGTACACATAGACCTCGCGCGCCGATCCCAAGTGTTCAGCCAGCAGCAGCGCCCCCGCTCCTGCAACGATCATGCCGATCCGGTAGCCCGCGATGTAGGCCGACGACAACACGCCTTGCAACTCGGGTGATGCGATCTCGATGCGGTAGGCATCGATCACGATGTCCTGCGTGGCCGACATGAAGCCCAGCATCACCGCGAACAGCGCCATAGCGGTCAGGCTGGTGGGGCCGCTGGCCGGATCCGTGCTGCCCATGCCGACGATGGCAGCGATCACGCCCAGCTGCGCGAGCAACAGGTAGGCGCGGCGCCGGCCCAGCCAGCGCGTGAGCAGCGGCAGCGGTAGGCGGTCCACCAGCGGCGCCCAGATGAACTTGAACGAATAGCCCAGCGCCGCCCAGCTGAAAAACGTGACCGCCGCGCGCTCCACCCCGGCCTCCACCAGCCACAGCGAGAGCGAGGAAAAGACCAGCAAGTAAGGCAGGCCGGCGGCAAAACCCAGGAACAGCATGGTCAACACACGCCGGTCCCACAGGGAGCGCAAGGTGTCGCGCCACGGCGGGCGGGCGGGCGGCCCCCCCTGACCGGCCTCAGGGGCGTTGGGGGAAGCGTTCGCGACAGCGCTGGGTGTGGGTTGGGCCATGCCCCCATTGTGCCCATGCGCCGACCGTCCCCCTATCATGGCGGCATGTGTCTTCTCTGCGATCTCAAGTCCCCCCAGCCCTCCGCGTCCGCACCGCGCCCCGGCCACGTCTGGTCGTCCCGGCGCGCCTTTGTCCTGGCCGCCGCGGCCTCCGCGGCCAGCACCACCCTGCCCGCGGCGGCGCAGGTCGATGTGGGCAAACCGTCTTCACTGCGCAAGCTGGTGCCGGCCGATGAGATCGAAGGCGCGGCCACGCAGCAGTACGTGCAGATGATGCGCGAGGCCCAGGGCAAACAGGTGCTGCTGCCCGCCGGCCATCCGCAGGTCAAACGGCTGCACGCCATCGCGCGGCGCATCATTCCGCACACCGCGGCCTGGAACCCGCGCGCACGCGAATGGAAATGGCAGGTCAACCTGATCCAGAGCCCGGAGATCAACGCCTTTTGCATGCCCGGCGGCAAGATCGGCTTCTACACCGGCATCCTGGACCAACTGGCGCTCAGCGACGATGAGACCGCCATGATCATGGGCCACGAGATGGCCCATGCGCTGCGCGAACACGCGCGCGAACGCCTGGCCAAGAGCAGTGCCACCGACATCGGCCTGCGGCTGGGCGCCCAGCTGCTGGGGCTGGGCGATCTGGGCAACGTGGCCGCCGGGCTGGGCTCGCAGTTGCTCACGCTTCGGTTCAGCCGCGAGGACGAGTCGGAGGCCGATCTGGTGGGCCTGGAACTCGCGGCGCGCGGCGCCTACCAGCCCCGGGCCAGCGTGAGCCTGTGGCAGAAGATGGCCGCCAAAACGGGGGGCCCGGGCATCGGCTTTCTATCGACCCACCCCACCGGCCCGAACCGCATCCGCGACCTGGAGGCGAATGTGCCGAAGGTGCAGGGGCTGTACGAGCAGGCGCGCAAGGGGTAAGGGTAAAGAGCTCCGCCGTTGCGCGGGTCGCTGCCCCCCGAGGGGGTCGCGCGCAGCGCAGCGGGGGTGACTCCATTCAGCGCACGTAGGGGTTGAACCGCCGCTCTTCGCCGAGCGTGCTTTCGGGGCCGTGCCCGGGGATGAACACGGTGTCGTCGCCCATGGGCCAGAGGCGCTGCTGGATGCTGCTGATCAGCTGGGCGTGGTTGCCCTGCGGGAAGTCGGTGCGCCCGATGCTGCCGGCGAACAGCACGTCGCCGACGAACGCGCGCTTGGCCTCGGGCGAATGAAACACCACGTGTCCCGGCGTGTGGCCCGGGCAGTGGCGCACGTTGAGGCTGCTGTTGCCGATCTGCACCGTGTCGCCGTCGGCGAGCCAGCGCGTGGGCGTGAAGGGGCCGGCGGGCGGGAAACCGAACATCTGGCTTTGTTGCGGCAGGCCGTCGATCCAGAACTGGTCGCCTGGGTGCGGGCCGATGACGGGCAGCGCCAGGCGCCGGGCCAGATCGGCCGTGCCGCCGGCGTGGTCGATGTGGGCGTGGGTGAGCCAGATCGCCTTGAGCGTGACGCCCAGGCGCCGGGCTTCGGCTTCGATGCGGTCCAGGTCGCCTCCGGGGTCGATGACGGCGGCGTCCAGGGTCTCGTCGCACCAGACGATGGAGCAGTTTTGCGCGAACGCGGTGACGGGAACGGTGAGGTACTTCAACATGGGCTTGGGCCGGCGGAGGGTGGCCCGGATTATCGTTGGGCCGACGCCTCGGCCGCGCCGTTGCGGTGCCGCGCGGCCGCCTCACTCAGCGCGTAGGCGGGCAGGGCCAGCGCCAGCGGCAACAGGTAGTAGGTGGCGCGGTAGGCCAGCACCGTGGCCAACACCTCGACCACCGGCAGCCGGCCACCGAGCGTGGCCACGAACACCGCCTCCAGCACGCCCAGGCCCGCCGGCACGTGCGTCAGCACGCCCGCCAGCGCCGCCAGCAGCAGGGCACCGAGCACGGTCGGGTAATCGATGCGGCCCCCGAACAGGCTCCAGACGGTGGCGCCGATCAGCAGCCAGCTCGCGCCGCCCGCCACCAACTGCCACACCGCCAGGGGGGCGCTGGCCAACGTCAACGACTGGCCGCGCCAGACCAGCCGGCGCGGGCGCACGAAGCGGCACAGCACCGGGTAGGCCAGCGCCGCCAGCAGCATCGCCAGCCCGGCGGCGCGCAAAGCCGGGTCCGGCAGCGCCCAGCCGGCGCTCAGGCGGGGCGGCGCCCACAGCAGCACCACACCGCCCACCCACAGGTAGCCCAGCCAGTTGGTCGCCATGCTGTGCGCGATGACCTGGGCCACCTGCGCCACCGACAGACCCCAGCGCGTGTACAGGCGCAGCCGCAGGGCGAAGCCACCCACCAGCGAGCCGGCGTTGAGGTTGAACGCGTAGCTGATGGCGGCGGTGCCGAGCGTGCGCAGCGCCGACAGCCGGTGGCCGCTGAGCCGGCGCCCGATCAGGTCGAAGCTGGCGTACAGGCCATGGCTGAGCAGCGCCAGGCCGGCCGCCGCCGCCAGCCGATCGGGCGGCATCTGCTGCAGCGCCTGCCCGACCGCGGGCCAGTCCACCGTGCGGGCCTGGCGCACCACCAGCACGAGCACCAGCACCGCCAGCGCCCACGGGGCCACCCGTTTGAACCACGACCAGGCGCTGCGGACCCAGGGCCTCATCTCGGATCGGTCCGCAAGGGCACGACCTTGGGCGCGCGCACGGGTGTGAGCCGCGCCCAGGTCGGGTAGCGGCGCAGGACGTGGAACACCACCAGGCTGCGCAGCGCGATCCAGGCCGAGCGCAGCGGTCCCGGCGTGGGCTGCCGCACGCGCTGGCAGCCGTGCCGCATCAGGTGTTCGAGGCGCCGACTCAGGTGCCGGGCGAACGCGCCGTCGCGCACCACCACGTTGGCCTCCAGGTTCAGGCTGAGGCTGGTCGGGTCGAGGTTGCTCGATCCGACGGTGGCCCACAGTCCATCGACCACCGCCACCTTGGCGTGCAGCGGCCGCTCGCCGTACTCGTAGACGTTCACCCCGGCGCGCATCAGGTGGCCATAGAGCAGCGCCGAGGCCTTCTGCACCCAGGGCTGGTCGGGCCAGCCCTGCAGGATCAGGTCGACCCGCACGCCGCGGTGCGCCGCGTGGCGCAGGTCGCGCAGGAACCGGTAGCCGGGGAAGAAGTAGGCGTTGGCGATCAGCACGCGATCGCGCGCGCTGCGCACCGCGGCGCGGTAGTGGCGTTCGATGTCGGTGCGGTGGCCGCGGTTGTCGCGCGTGACGAAGGCGGCCACCGCGCCGTCGCCGTCACCGTCGTCGTCCAGCGCGCCGCTCCAGGTGCGGATCGCGCGCCAGCGCTGCAGCCACACCTGGCGCGCGGGCTGTGGCGCATCGAGGTTGGCGCGGCAGAAGGCCTGGATCTGGCCCACCAGCGGGCCTTCGACCTCGACCGCGTAGTCCTGCTTGGCCAGCGGCCCGAACTCGGCCAGGTGGTCCAGCGCGTAATTGATGCCGCCGACGAAGGCCCGCCGGCCGTCCACCACCACCAGTTTGTGGTGCATGCGCCGCAGCATGTTGACGCGCGCGCCCAGCAGGCGCCGGGCCGGCTCGAAGCTGCGCAGCCGCACGCCCGCGTCGAGCAGCGGCTGCGTGAACGACGGCGGCAGGTCGGGCGAACCCCAGCCGTCGACCAGCACATGCACCACGGCGCCGCGCCCGGCCGCGCGCAGCAGCGCCTGCTGCAGTTCGCGCCCGACCTTGTCGTCGAACAGGATGAAGGTTTCGAGCAGCACCTCGTGCTCGGCCGCGGCGATGGCCTCGAACACACGCGGGAAGTAGGCCTCGCCGTTCTCCAGCAGCGTGATGCGGTTGCCGGGCACCCAGTGCGAGTTCATGGCGCCTCCTGCAGATCGATGCCGGCGGCCAGCGGCGCGTGGTCGGACAACCGGGACCAGGGCCGCAGCGGCAGCGGCAGCGGCCGGGCCGCCGCCACGCCGCGCACGTAGATGCGGTCGAGCCGCAATAACGGAAAACCGGCTGGAAAGCTGCGCGCGTGCGCCCCCAGGCTGTGGCGGAACACCTCGGTAAGCCCGCAGGAGCCCAGACTGGCATCGGCGCGGGAACGCCAGTCGTTGAAGTCGCCGGCGACGAGCAGCGGCGCGTCGGCGGGCACCTCGCGCCGCACCGTTTCACACAGGCGCGCCAGTTGGTGGCGCCGGTGCGACTCCCTCAGCCCCAGGTGCACGCACATCACCTGCAGATCGGGCAGACCGTCGGGCATGGCCAGCACGCAGTGCAACAGGCCGCGCGGCTCCACGCCGGGCAGCGACATGTCGTGGTTGGCGCTGTGCAGCACCGGGAAGCGGGAGAGCACCGCGTTGCCGTGGTCCAGGCCCTCGGCCACCGCGTTGCGCCCGTAGGCGTGGTCGGACCAGATCTGGTCGGCCAGGAATTCGTACTGCGCACTCACGGCCCTGGAGCCGCCTTCGACCTCCTGCAGGAACACCAGGTCGCTGCCCACCGCGCGCACCGCTTCGCGCAGGCCGTGCAGCACGGAGCGGCGGTTGAAGGCGCTGTAGCCCTTGTGGATGTTGACGGTCAACACGCGCAAGAACCGCGACGGCGGCAGGACGCTCATGCTTTCAGCCGCACGACGGGCACAGCGCGGGAAGTGCGTGGGGCCAACGGAAGGCCCCTGCGCCGGTGTTGGCTTGAGTCCACTGGCCATGCTCCTGGGTGAATGGGGGCAACCTTGGGGGGAATCCCGGGCAGCGCCCCATCTTGGCGCGTCGGGCAGCGCACGACTGTGCGTCATCGCACAGACGTTTTTCGCCCCGCGAACCACGCTTGCACCCATCTTTCCGTCATGACATCCACCACCCCACACCGGACCACCCCGCGCCCCACCCCGCGGCGCGGGCCGCGCACGCCGGCCGCGAAAGCGGCGCAGCGGGGCTGAACATGTCCGCACGGTTCAACCCCTTGGCGGGGCAGCTCGCTGGCGTCGACACGCTGATCGACGTGGCCGCGCTCACCGCGGCCTACTTCGAGTTGCGGCCGCACCCCTCGGAGCCCGCGCAGCGCGTGGTCTTCGGCACCTCGGGGCACCGTGGTTCGGCGCTGGACGGCAGCTTCAACGAATGGCACGTGCTGGCCATCACGCAGGCCATTTGCCAGGAGCGCCGGGCACACGGCGTTACCGGGCCGCTGTACCTGGGCATCGATACCCACGCCCTGTCGGCGCCGGCCTGCGCCAGCGCGCTGGAGGTGCTGGCGGGCAATGGGGTGCACACCCTGCTGGCCACGCACGACGAGCCCACCCCCACGCCCGCCGTGTCGCACGCGATCCTGGCGCACAACCGCCAGCGCCAGGGCCCGCCGGGCGAAGCCCTGGCCGACGGCATCGTCATCACGCCATCGCACAACTCGCCGCGCCATGGCGGGCTGAAGTACAACCCGCCCCACGGCGGCCCGGCCGGGCCGGCGATCACGGCGCGCATCGAAGACACGGCCAACCGCCTGCTCGAACGCGAGCTCGGTGGCGTGCACCGCATGAGCCATGCCCAGGCGCTGCGCGCGCCCACCACCCACCGCCACGACTTCCTGCACGCCTACGTCAACGGCCTGGCCAGCGTGATCGACATGGAGGCCATCCGCGAGGCCCGGGTCCGCATCGGGGTGGACCCGCTGGGCGGCGCGGGCGTGCACTACTGGGCCGCCATCGCCGAACGCCACGGACTCGACCTGCACGTGATCAGCGACGCGGTGGACCCCACCTTCGGCTTCGTGCCGCTCGACGCGGACGGCCGCATCCGCATGGACCCCTCGTCGCCCTGGACCCTGCGCCGCCTCATCGACATGCGCCAGCGCTTCGACATCGCCTTCGCCTGCGACGCCGACCACGACCGCCACGGTATCGTCACGCCCGGCTCGGGTCTGCTGCCGGCCAGCCACTACCAGCCGGTGGCGATCGACTACCTGTTCCGGCTGCGCCCGCGCTGGGGCCAGCACACCGGCATCGGCAAGACCGTCGTCAGCACCCAGCTGATCGACCGCCTGGCCGCCCGGCTGCACCGCCCGCTCTACGAGGTGCCGGTGGGGTTCAAGTGGTACGCGCCGGGCCTGCTGGAGGGCACGCTCGGCTTTGCCGGGGAAGACAGCGGGGGCGCGAGCTTTCTGCGCGGCGACGGCAGCGTGTGGACCACCGACAAGGACGGCATCACCGCCGCCCTGCTCGCCGCCGAGATCACCGCACGCACCGGGCAGGACCCGGGCGCCCGCTACCCCGCGCTGGCCAGCGAGCTGGGACAGCCCCTGAGCGAGCGCTTGCAGGTGCCGGCCACGGCCGCGCAGAAGGCCCGGCTGGCCGGCCTGTCGGCGCACGACCTGAAAGTCCAGATGCTCGCGGGCGAACGCATCGAGCGCATCACCACCCACGCCCCGGGCAACCGCGCGGCCATCGGCGGCATTAAGGTGAACACCGCCAGCGGCTGGTTCGTGGCCCGCCCGTCCGGCACCGAAGACATCTACCGCATCTGCGCCGAAAGCTTCGCCGGCCCGCAACACCTGCAGCGCCTGCTGGAAGAAGCGCAGGCGTTGGTGGACGCGGTGCTGGCGGCGGACCAAGGCTGAGGCGGGCGCCAGACCGGCCGTCGTTTCATCGTGGCGTCACACAAGCGCCCGATCATGCAAGCTGTCCCTGGAAACGCCGAGGATGGCCATGCTGAACAAAACCGACAAAGGCCGGGCTGAAGTGCAGCCCGGCGCACGCACGCTGGGCCAGCGCGAACGCGCCGTGCTGCTGATGACCGATGGCCAGCGCCCCACCGGCGAACTGCACCAGCTGTTTGGCGGGCTGGGCCGCGCCATCGTGGCGCAGCTGCTGGCCCAGGGCTACATCACCGAGGTGCGCACGACGGCGGGCGCCGCGCCGCCCGAGCGCAAGGTCTCGGCCGACAGCTTTTCCGGGCCACGCTCCCTGGCCAGCGCCCGCATGTTCCTGTTCGACCTGAGCGAGCGCATGTTCGCCCCACGCGACCCCCAGCTGGCGCTGCGCCACCGCGATGCGCTGCGGGAAGCGAAAGACGTGGACACCATGCTGGCGGTCAGCCGGCGCATGCTGCTCGACATCGAGCGAATGGCGGGGACCGAGCGGGCCGACGCCATCAGCGAACGGCTGGCCAAGCTGCTGCCGGAGTCGGCGCTGGTTTAGGAGAACCACCCCCGCCGCGCTGCGCGCGACCCCCTCAAGGGGGCGGCACCAGCCGTCCGGCAAAGCCGGCCCGGCGGTGCCCTTGGGCTGGGTCACTTCATGCGTTGCAGGTCGCGTTGGGCGCAGCCACGGAGAAACCCGCTCTGGCGGCGCGCCCTTCTCACAGGTCGAGGTCGTACTCGATGGTGATGGGGGCGTGGTCGCTGAACTTCTCGCCCTTGTAGATCGCCTCCGAGCGCGCCAGCGCCGCCAGCGCCGGGGTGGCGAGGTGGTAGTCCAGCCGCCACCCCACGTTGTTGGCGTAGGCCTGGCCCCGGTTGCTCCACCACGTGTAGCAGGTGTCGGTGGTGTCGGGCTGCAGGCGGCGGTACACGTCGACGATGCCGCCGTCGTTCAGCAGCCGGGTCATCCAGGCGCGCTCTTCGGGCAGGAAGCCGCTGTTCTTCTGGTTGCTGCGCCAGTTCTTCAGGTCGGCGTTCTGGTGGGCGATGTTCACGTCGCTGCAGACGATGAAGTCGCGCTGGCCCTTGAGCGCCATCAGGTGCGGGTAGATCAGTTCCAGAAAGCGGTATTTGGCTTCCTGCCGCTCCGGGCCGGAGGAACCGCTGGGAAAGTACACGCTGATGATGGAACGCTTGGCACGGGGGGTGTCGAAACGCAGCTCCACATAGCGGCCTTCGGCATCGAACTCGCCGCGATCGAACCCGATCACCACGTCGCTCGGTTCGTGGCGGGTGTACACCGCCACGCCGGAATAGCCCTTTTTCTCGGCGAAATGGAAATGCCCCTTGAGGCCCGCGATCGCTTCGAAGCGCCCGCTCACATCGGGCGCCTGGGCCTTGACTTCCTGCACGCAAATACAATCGGGCGAGTGCCCGGCGAGCCAGGCCTCCAGCCCCTTGGTGCTGGCGGAGCGGATGCCGTTGAGGTTGAGGCTGGTCAGTTTGAACAAGGAATTCCCCATGGTGTTGGAAACGGGCCCGGCGGCGGCCGGTGTCGAAAGCAGCGCGCTGGCGCAGGATTTCGTGCAGTTCTGCGTGGACTCGGGCGTGTTGCGCTTTGGCGAGTTCAAGACCAAAGCCGGGCGGCTCTCGCCCTACTTCTTCAACGCCGGCCTGTTCGACGACGGCGCCAAGCTCGGTCGGCTCGCGCAATTCTATGCAAAAGCCCTGCTCGACAGCGGCATCGAATTCGACATGATTTTCGGCCCGGCCTACAAAGGCATTCCGCTGGGCGCGGCGGTCGCCATCGAGCTCGCGCGGCTCGGGCGCAACGTGCCCTTCGCCTACAACCGCAAGGAAGCGAAAGACCACGGCGAAGGGGGTTCGCTGGTGGGCGCGCCGCTTCGGGGCCGGGTGCTGATCGTGGACGACGTGATGAGCGCCGGCACCGCCGCGCGCGAGTCGATCGCGCTGATCCAGGCGGCCGGGGCCACGCCCCACGCGGTGGTGATCGCGCTGGACCGCCAGGAAAAAGCCACCGAAGCCGGCCCGGACGGCACCGTGCGTGACGTGGACCACAGTGCGGTGCAATACGTGCAACAGCAGCTCGGCCTGCAGGTCTGCGCCATTGCGAGGCTGGCCGATTTGCTGCAGTATCTGGCCACACACACCGGTGGGGGGCTTGGGGCTCATCACGAGCGCGTGCTGGCCTACCGCCAGCGCTACGGTGTGGCTTGAGGACGACGTGCTTTCCCTACCCGGCTCCCCTTTTCATTGCCGACGCCTGATCCGCACCGGTCTGCCCATGCTGGCCGGTGTGGTGGTGTCGATGGGTGCCCTGGCGCAGCAGACCCGGCCCAGCGAGATCTACACCTGTGTCGACGGCAAGGGCCGGCGCATCACCTCGGACCGCCCCATCGTCGAGTGCCTGGACCGTGAACAGCGTGAGCTGGACGGCACCGGCCTGGTGCGGCGCGTGGTGCCACCGAGCTACACCGCCGAAGAACGGGCCCAGATGGCCGCCCAACGCAAGGCCGAAGACGAACAACGCGCGCGCGTGGCCGAAGAAAGACGCCGCGACCGCGCCCTGGTGATCCGCTTTCCCAACCAGGCCCTGCACGACAAGGCGCGCGCCGAGGCACTGGCCCAGATCGACGAGGTCGTGGACGCGGTGCACAAACGCGAACAGGCGCTGGAACAACAGCGCAAAGACATCCGCGCCGAGCTGGAGTTCTACCAGAGCGATCCGAGCAAGGCGCCCCTCGCGCTGCAGCGCAAGGTCGAAGACAACGCGCAGCAGATGCAGGTGCAGAAACGTTTCCTGGAAGAACAGACCCAGGAGAAGAAGCGCATCAACGCGCGTTTCGACGAAGAGCTGGCCAAACTGCGCCAGCTCTGGGGCGGCAACGCCGCGGCCAGCAACGCCGCGGTGCCGCAGCGCTGACGCAGCGCGCGCCAGCGCTGCCGGCTTATTGCAGCTTCTGACGCAGCAGGTCGTTGACCTGCTGCGGGTTGGCCTTGCCCTTGCTGGCTTTCATGACCTGCCCGACCAGCGCGTTGAACGCCTTGTCCTTGCCGGCGCGGAACTGGGCCACGTTGTCGGCGTTGGCGGCCATCACCTCGTCGATGATCTTTTCCAGCGCGCCGGAGTCGTTCATCTGTTTGAGGCCTTTGGCCTCGATGACAGCGTCGATGTCGCTGCCCTCGCCGCTCCACAGCGCGTCCATCACCTGCTTGGCGGCGTTGTTCGACACCGTGCCGTCGGCGATGCGGCCGATCAGCGCAGCCAGCTGCTTGGCGTTCACCGGCACCTCGGCCATGTCGCGCTCTTCGGCATTGAGCCGGCGCGACACCTCGCCCATGATCCAGTTGCTCACCAGCTTGGCCTGACCACAGGCCTTGGCCGCGGTCTCGAAGTAGGTGGCCATGGCCGGGCTCTGCGTCAACGTGGTGGCGTCGTACTCGGGCAGGCCGTATTCGGCCACCAGGCGTTCGGCCATGGCGCGTGGCAGCTCGGGCATGCCGGCCTTCACCTGCTCCACCCAGTCGCGCGCGATCACCAGCGGCGGCAAATCCGGGTCGGGAAAGTAGCGGTAGTCGGCCGCGTCTTCCTTGGTGCGCATGGCACGGGTCTCGCCGGTGTCCGGGTCGAATAACACGGTGGCCTGCTGGATCGCATGGCCATCCTCGATCTGCTCGATCTGCCAGCGGATCTCGTAGTCGATCGCCTGCTGCATGAACTTGAAGCTGTTCAGGTTCTTGATCTCGCGGCGCGTGCCCAGCGGCGCGCCGGGCTTGCGCACCGAGACGTTGGCGTCGCAGCGGAAGCTGCCTTCCTGCATGTTGCCGTCGCAGATGCCGATCCAGGTCACGATCTTGTGCAGCTCTTTCGCGTAGGCCACGGCCTCGGCGCTGGAGCGCATGTCGGGCTCGGTCACGATCTCGAGCAGCGGCGTGCCGGCGCGGTTCAGGTCGATGCCGCTCATGCCGTGGAACTCTTCGTGCAGGCTCTTGCCGGCGTCTTCTTCCAGGTGCGCGCGCACCAGGCGCACGGTCTTCTTCTCGTCACCGAGGAAGAAGCTCACCTCGCCGCCCTGCACCACCGGGATCTCGAACTGGCTGATCTGGTAGCCCTTGGGTAGGTCGGGGTAGAAGTAGTTCTTGCGTGCGAACACGCTCTGCTCGGCGATGTGCGAACCCAGCGCCAGGCCCAGGCGGATGGCGTGTTCCACCGCGCCGCGGTTCATCACCGGCAGCGTGCCCGGCAAGGCCAGGTCCACCGCGCAGGCCTGCGTGTTGGGTTCGGCACCAAACGCCGTGGGCGCGCGGCTGAAGATCTTGCTGTTCGTGGCCAGCTGGGCGTGGGTCTCGAAGCCGATCACGACCTCGTAGCCCTGCACCAGCAGGGAAGCTTGCTTTTTGTCGCTCATGTTCAGAAGCCCTCCGGCGTCTTGGTGTGCCAGTCCGTCGCGCGCTGGAATGCATCGGCGGCTTGCAGCAACTCGCCTTCCTTGAAATAGTTGCCCACCAGTTGCAGCCCCACCGGCAGGTTGGCCGCGCCGAAGCCGGCCGGCACGCTCATGCCGGGCAGGCCGGCCAGCGAGGTGGACAGGGTGTAGATGTCGGCCAGGTAGTTGGCGACCGGGTCGTCGCTCTTCTCGCCGATCTTCCAGGCCACGGTGGGTGCCACGGGGCCGGCGATCACGTCGCACTGGGTGAAGGCCTGCTGGAAGTCCTGCGCGATCAGGCGGCGGATCTGCTGCGCCTTCAGGTAGTAGGCGTCGTAGTAGCCGTGGCTCAGCACGTAGGTGCCGATCATGATGCGGCGCTGCACCTCGGGCCCGAAGCCTTCGCTGCGCGACTTCTTGTACATGTCGGTCAGGTCGCCGTACTGTGCGGCGCGGTGCCCGAATTTCACGCCGTCGAATCGGCTCAAGTTCGAGCTGGCCTCGGCCGGCGCAATGATGTAGTAGACCGGGATGGAGAGCTCGGTGCGCGGCAGCGAAATGTCCACCAGCGTGGCACCCAGCTTTTCATATTCGGCCAACGCGGCGCGCACGGCGGCCAGCACGTCGGGCGCGCAGCCTTCACCAAAAAACTCCTTGGGCAGGCCGATGCGCAGGCCCTTGAGCGGCATCGCAGCCGAAGCGCCCTCTCGCGGCGCCCCCAGCAGGCGCGTGTAGTCCTCGGCCGGGTGGTCCAGGCTGGTGGAGTCGCGGTCGATGTCGGGGCCGGCCATGGCCGTCAGCAGCGTGGCGCAGTCGGCGGCGCTGCGCGCCATCGGGCCGGCCTGGTCGAGGCTGGAGGCAAAGGCCACCATGCCGTAGCGCGAGCAGCGGCCGTAGGTGGGCTTGATGCCGGTGATGCCAGTGAAGCTGGCGGGCTGGCGGATCGAGCCGCCGGTGTCGGTGCCGGTGGCGGCGGGCACCAGGCGCGCGGCCACGGCGGCGGCCGAGCCGCCGGAGGAGCCACCGGGCACGCGGGCCGTGTCCCAGGGGTTGTGCACCGGCGCGTAGGCCGAGTTGTCGTTGCCCGAACCCATGGCGAACTCGTCGCAGTTGAGCTTGCCCAGGGTCACGGCGCCAGCGGTGGCCAGGTTGGCGACCACGGTGGCGTCGAACGGGCTCTGGTAACCGGCCAGCATCTTGCTGCCGGCGGTGGTGGGGAATCCATGGGTGACAAAGATGTCCTTGTGCGCCAGCGGCACGCCGAGTAGCGGGCCACGCTCGCCGGCGGCCACGCGGGCGTCGGCGGCCCTGGCCTGCGCGAGCGTCAGGTCTTCGTTGAAGGCGAGGTAGGCGCCCAGGCCGGCGTGCTGCTGTGCACGCGCCAGCAGGTGCTGGGCGGCTTCGACGCTGGAGGTCTTCTTGTGGCGAATAGCGTCGGCCAGTTCGGCCACGCCCATCTGATGGATATCGGGCTGGCTCATTCGATCACCTTGGGCACGAGGAACAGACCGCGCTCGACGGCGGGTGCGCTCTTCTGGTTGGCTTCGCGGTTGTTGGGTTCGCTGGCCACGTCGGGGCGCAGGCGCAGGCTCACGTGGTCGATCACAGCCGTGGGATGGGCCAACGGCTCCACGCCGGTGGTGTCGACCGCGTTCATCTGTTCGACGATGTCGAAAAAGCCGTTGAGCTGGCTGAGCATGCGCTCGCTCTGCGGGTCGGACAGCTCCAGGCGCGCCAGGTTGGCGATGCGCCCGATGTCGGACAGGGTCAGGGACATGGCTGGACTCGGTTCCGGTGAAAGAAAAAAGAAGCCCGCTCAACCGTGCCCAAAGGGCGCCGAAACGGGGTGTAAAGTGAAGATTTGCCCCCTGGATGCGCGCAGTTATGCACAGGGGATGCGGTATTATCCAAGGTTTAACGGCAATTCCTGCTCCGAAACGGTTTTTGTCGCTGAATCAAAGACTTAACACCCGACCTCCCCGTTTAGACACCAGGCGATGGCCGCACGAAGCTGCTGCCATGCCCCACAGGATTTTTGCACCATGTTTGAAGCCTTTCGTCGGCAGTTTTCGACCGACCTCGCCATTGACCTCGGCACCGCCAACACCCTGATTTATGTCCGTGGCAAAGGCATCGTGCTCGACGAGCCGTCGGTGGTTTCGATCCGCCACGAAGGCGGGCCCCAGGGCAAAAAAACCATCCAGGCGGTCGGCCACGAAGCCAAGGCCATGCTGGGCAAGGTGCCCGGCAACATCGAGGCCATCCGCCCGATGAAGGACGGCGTGATCGCCGACTTCACCGTCACCGAGCAGATGCTCAAGCAGTTCATCAAGATGGTGCACCCGCGCTCGATGTTCAAGCCAAGCCCGCGCATCATCATCTGTGTGCCCTGCGGCTCGACCCAGGTCGAGCGCCGCGCCATCCGCGAGTCGGCCCTGGGCGCGGGCGCTTCTGAGGTCTACCTGATCGAAGAACCCATGGCCGCGGCCATCGGTGCCGGCCTGCCGGTGTCCGATGCTTCGGGCTCCATGGTGGTGGACATCGGCGGCGGCACGACCGAAGTCGGCGTCATCAGCCTGGGCGGCATGGTCTACAAGGGCAGCGTGCGCGTGGGCGGCGACCGTTTCGACGACGCCATCATTGCCTACATCCGCCGCAACTACGGCATGCTGATCGGTGAGCCCACCGCCGAAGCGATCAAGAAGAACATCGGCTCGGCCTTCCCCGGCTCCGAAGTCAAGGAAATGGAAGTCAAAGGCCGCAACCTCTCCGAGGGCGTGCCGCGCAGCTTCACCATTTCCAGCAACGAGATCCTCGAAGCCCTGACCGACCCGCTGAACAACATCGTCTCGGCCGTCAAGATGGCGCTGGAACACACGCCGCCCGAGCTGGGTGCCGACATCGCCGAGCGCGGCATGATGCTCACCGGCGGCGGCGCGCTGCTGCGCGACCTGGACCGCCTGCTGGCCGAAGAAACCGGCCTGCCGGTGCTGGTGGCCGAAGAGCCGCTGACCTGCGTGGTGCGCGGCTGCGGCATGGCCCTGGAGCGCATGGAGCGCCTGGGCACCATCTTCACCAGCGAATAAGCCCCCGCGCCGGCTTCCGGCCTGACCACCCCACCCGCGAGCCTTCCCCGACATGCCACTGGGCACCCTGGACCGCACACCGCCCCCCTTTTTCAAGCAGGGGCCGTCGGCCATGTCCAAGCTCATGGTGTTCAGCGCGGTCGCGCTGTTCCTGATGGTGGCCGACATGCGCTTCCGGCTCGCGGCGCCGGTGCGCGCGGCCATGGCGACCGCCCTCTACCCGGTGCAGTGGCTGGTGCTGCAACCGGTGCAGGCGGTGGGCACGGCCGGGGGGTATCTCACGTCCCTGCACCGGGCGCAACAAAACGAAAGCGAAGCACTCCAGCGGCTGGCGGCCCAGGCCGGCAACGCGTTGCAGCTGGAGCAGCTCCAGCTCGAAAATCAGCGCCTGCGCGAGCTGCTGGCCATGCGCGAACGCCTCAGCGCGCAGGCCACCGGCGCCCAGGTGCTGTACGACGCGGCCGACCCGTACTCGCGCAAGGTCGTGATCGACCGTGGCCAGACCCATGGCATCGAGGCCGGCTCACCGGTGATCGACGAAAGCGGCGTGCTGGGCCAGGTCACGCGCGTCTACCCGCTGCTGTCCGAGGTCACGCTGCTGACCGACCGGGATCAGGCCATCCCGGTGCTCAACACGCGCACCAGCGTGCGTGACGTGGCGTTCGGCCAGCCTTCTTCCGACGGCGATGGCCTGGAGCTGCGCTACACCCTGGCCAGCGCCGACATCGAGGCGGGCGACCTGCTGACCACCAGTGGCGTGGACGGGGTGTACCCGCCGGGCCTGCCGGTGGCGCGGGTGGCGCGGGTGGAAAAGCGCGCCGAGTCGTCCTTCGCCCGGGTCGTGTGCACGCCGCTGGCCCGCACGCAAGGCACGCTGCATGTGCTGGTGCTGTCGCCGCTGGCGCACACGCTGCCTCCCGCGCCGCCCCCGCAGGAGCCGGCCGGCCGGCCGCGCCGTGGCGGGCCGCTCGACTCGCCCGGCGGCAGGAGCGCAGCGCCATGATCATGCGCCCTGGTCAGCAGTTGCTGCTGCCCGCCAACCCGGCTTTCATCTGGTTCAGCCTGCTCGGCGCCCTGATGCTCAACATGCTGATGAACATCGGCCTGTGGGGGCGCGCGGCCTGGACGCCCGATCTGCTGGTCGTGGCCCTGGTGTTCTGGAGCGTGCACCAGCCCCTGCGCATCGGAGTGGGCGTGGCGTTTGCCTTTGGCCTGGCCATGGATGTGCACCAGGGCGCCCTGCTCGGCCAGCACGCGCTGGCCTACACCGTGATGGGCTATTTCGCCATCTTCATGCACCGGCGCCTGCTGTGGTTCGGGGTGCCGACGCAGGCGGTGCAGGTGCTGCCGCTGTTCCTTTGCGCGCAAGTGCTGGTGCTGCTGGTGCGCATGGCTTCGGGTGGCACGTTTCCGGGCTGGCCGGTTTTCCTGGCCCCGTTCATCGAAGCCGCGCTCTGGCCCGTGGCCAGCGTGCTGTTGCTCGCGCCGCAGCGGCGCGCGCCGAACCCCGACGACAACCGACCTCTATGAACACCCCCCGCGCCGCCTTCGGCGTCACCCCCCTGGCGGGGGGGCGATGCGAGTGGCCCGTCCTGAGCCTGTCGAAGGGCGGTTCCACCGCATCCAGGGCAAGACATCCCGCGCCGGACCGTCCATCCTGCGCCCGTGGCCGGGCCGGGCAAACGGCATGACCGAGATCCGCAACGTCGAGGCCGACCTGGCGCAGTTCCGCACCCGGGTGCTGGTGGCGGGATTGGCGGTGGTGTTCGCCTTCGGGCTGGTGGCCGCGCGCATGGTCTACCTGCAGGTGACGCGCCACGACGATCTGCTGGCCCAGGCCGAGAGCAACCGCACGGCGGTGCTGCCGGTGGTGCCCAACCGGGGCCAGATCCTGGACCGCCATGGCCGCGTGCTGGCCACCAACTACTCGGCCTACACCCTGGAGATCACCCCGTCCCTGGTGGACGATCTGGACGCCACCATCGAGGCCTTGTCCGGGTTGGTGGAGATCCAGCCGCGCGACAAGCGGCGCTTTCGCAAGCTGCTGGAAGAGTCGAGACAGTTCGACTCGCTGCCCATCCGCACCCGGCTGAGCGACGAGGAGGTGGCCCGTTTCACGGTGCAGCGCTACCGCTTCCCCGGCGTGGAGGTGCGTGCGCGGCTGCTGCGCCAGTACCCGAACGGCGAGGTGGCCAGCCACGTGATCGGCTACATCGGGCGCATCAACCAGCGGGAAAAGGAGTCCATCGAGGACTGGCCCGAGGACGAGCAGGCCAACTACCGCGGCACCGAGCACATCGGCAAGCTGGGCGCCGAGCAGAGCTACGAGCGCGAGCTGCACGGCGTCACGGGCTTCGAGCGCGTGGAAACCTCGGCTGGGGGGCGCGCCGTGCGCTCACTGGCCAACATCCCCGCCACCCCGGGCAACACCCTGGTGCTGTCGATCGACATCCAGCTGCAAAAACTGGTCGAGGACATGTTCGGCGAGCGCCGGGGCGCGCTGGTGGCGATCGATCCGCGCAATGGCGAGGTGCTCGCCTTCGTGAGCAAACCCACTTTCGACCCCAACCTGTTCGTCGAAGGCATCGACACCGACAACTGGAAGCTGCTCAACGAGTCGCTGGAAAAGCCCCTGCTCAACCGCGCGCTGCGGGGCACCTACCCGCCGGGCTCGACCTACAAGCCCTTCATGGCGCTGGCCGCGCTGGAAACCGGCAAGCGCAGCGCCGAAACCGTGATCAACGACCCGGGCTACTGGATGTTCGGCAACCACCGCTTCCGCAGCCACGGCGACGGCGGCCTGGGCGCGGTGGACATGTACCGCAGCATCGTGAAGTCCAGCAACGTCTACTACTACTCGCTGGCCAACGAGATGGGTGTGGACGCCATGCACGACTTCATGGAGCCGCTGGGCTTTGGCCAGATCACCGGGCTGGACCTGCGCGGCGAAGTGCGCGGCGTGCTGCCCAGCCAGGCCTGGAAACGCGCCACCTACAAGCGGCCCGAACACCAGCGCTGGTACGCGGGCGAAACCATCTCGTTGGGCATCGGGCAGGGCTACAACAACTTCACCATGCTGCAGCTCGCCCACGCCATGGCCACCCTGGCCAACGGCGGCACCAAGCACACGCCCCACGTGGCGCTGGCGATCGAAAACGTGTTGACGCGCGAGCGCAGCCTGCTGCCGGCCCAGGAGACCGTCAACCTGGGTTACAAGCCCGAGAACGTGCGCACCGTGCTGCGCGCCATGCAGGGCGTGACCATCGAAGGCACCTCCACGCGCGTGTTCGCCGGCGCCGGCTACGCCAGCGGCGGCAAGACCGGCACCGCCCAGGCCGTGACCATCGGGCAGAAAGACCGCTACGACGCGCGCAAGCTCGAAGAACACCAGCGCGACCACGCGCTCTACATCGCCTTCGCCCCGGTGGACAACCCCCGCGTGGCGATCGCCGCGGTGGTGGAAAACGCCGGTTTCGGCGCCGCCCACGCCGCGCCCATCGCGCGGCGCGTGTTCGACTACCTGCTGCTCGACCAGTACCCCAACCCGCAGGATCTGGCGGCGGTGCAACGCGGCGAGGCCAGCGCCCCCATCGGCACGCCGCTCAAGGCCAGCGCGATGCCGTGGCCGCCTGCGCCATTGGCGTCACCCGCCACGGCCCCATAACGGCCCGCTCGCCTGGCCCGGGCGAGAGGGGTGTGGGTGGCGGCCCGGTGCCCGCTTCCGGCTCAAAATAGCAACAAAAAGTATTCTCTTCGCCGATCTCACCATCGGCTGGGATACGATCCTGCCCGGCGTCGCATGACGTCGCACAGCCGCTGCACGACGGTTTCGATGCAGGGTTGCAGGGAGGAAAACGATGAAACGACCAAGCATGGGCGCGTGTCTGCGGGCGCTCGGCCCAGTGGCGCACGCTGCGGGCCCATGGGGCTGCGGCCGCCCCGTCGCACGGACAGCGGGCGACGCGGATCGCCCCACAGCGCCCCTTGGCGCTGATCTTCAGCACATGGCGCCCTCCCCGCCCATACCCGTCCAGAAACCCGGATGCGCACGCCGGTGATGGCGCGCGTCGGCACCCTGCTCTTTCGAACATCACCACCCATCCACACAACTTCAGGAGGACTCACCATGGATCACCCAACCACCCGGACACCCCACCACCATCCCATCCACCGGCGGCAATGGGCGCGCCTGGCGCTCGCCGGCGCAGCGGCACTGGCGCTGAGCGCCTGTGGCGGGGGCAGTGGCGGAGACGACGGGGGGTCTTCGAGCAACCTGCGCGAGGCCTTTGACAAGCTGGAGCCGGGCATGCTGAAGGAAGACGTGATCGCGTTGGTGGGGTTTGCGCCATATAGCGGAAACACCGCCTCCAGCGGCGGTCTCTTGCGCTGGCAAGCCGGCTCGGAGTTGCTCGACGTTAGCTTTCATGTGCAGCAAGGTGACACGGTTGCCGTCATCACTTCCGCATATTGGGACAACCGCGCCAGTTCAGAGACGCGGCTCTTTGTTTGAAGGGGAACCTCATGTTGAAAACTCTGCTGCCCCTTTTGGCGCTGGTGGTGACTTCATCGGCATCGGCACAGTGGGCCGTCTATGACGATGCGGTCAAGAAGGAGCTCATCAAGATCAACAAGGTCGCATCCATCGGCGACAAGAAGCTTTCCGAGTTCGACAAACAGGCGATCCTGAGCGAAAAGTTCGAGACCAAGGCACCCACCGACCCCACCAAGTACATCGGCACCGTCGCCGACTGCGGCGACCCGAAGCTCAACGCCAACCACCACAACGCCTGCCTGGGGCTTCGCAACCTGCGCCTCAAGACCCTGGAACAGACCGAGGCCATCCTCGTCAAGATCGACGCACGGCGCACCGAGATCAAGAAGCTGATCTCCGATGCCAAAGATGCCAAGGACGAAGCTGGTGTGCTCCAGCGCTACGAGTTCGAACTGCAGGGCCTGCAGGCCCACATGCAGAACGACGCCATGCAACTCGAGGCCTTGCGCGACGGCTACCAGCAGCGCGAGAAGATGTACGAGATGCAGATGGCCGAGGCGCGCCGGGCCACCGATACCCGCCCGCCCAATGCCGCAGTGAGTTTCGGGGCGGTGCCCTTCGTCAAGCCCCCCAAAAGCTGGTGAGGGTACGGCCCGGCCGCTTCCACCAGATTCTCATACACAACAACATCAGGTGAGGTGATTCCATGACTTGTGGCGATGCCGCTGTTCCGGGTTTTTTGCTGGCGGCGCTGGGCCTGCTGGACCCCAAGTACGTCAAGATGATCGACGACGCTGTGTTCATGTGCAGCATCCGCGAGTACCTGATCGACGACATGTTGATCGGCACCTACCGCGAGCTGGTCGCGTCCCGGCTGGGTACGGCCCTGGCGTATCTTTCAACGGCCATCATGACGGTCTGGGTGATGGTCCAGGGGTTCACGCTGATTTCCGGCACGAACCGCCAGCCCGTGCTGGCACTGGCTTTCAAGACGGGCAAGATGGTGTTCATCCTGTCGCTGGTGACCCTGTTGTCCACCAAATCGCCCGTGATCGCCGACACGGTGCTCGATGTCCAGGGACTGATCACGGCGGCCATCGTGGGCGAAGGGAACGACGTCTATCAGATCATCGACTTCAACCTGGCCCTGGCGCAGGTGTTCAACGTGCTGGTGAACAGCCTGGTGGGCGGTCAGCAGGTGGGGGCCAATGGCAATGTGCTGACCTCCTTGTCCGGGATGATCGGCCAGAGCGGGCCGGCCATGCTGGTCTCGGTGCTGGCGATGATGGCGGAGATCTCGATCACGCTGGCCGTGATGCTGTCGCCGCTGTTCATCTTCTTCCTGCTGTTTCAGCAGACGGCCAGCATGTTCTGGTCGTGGGCGAAGTTCCTGCTGGGCACGATGGTGTCGCTGGCGGTGCTGGCCCTGCTCTCGGGCGTGCTGCTGAAGATGACGATGTTCTACGGCGGGTCGGTGCTGGCGGCCTTCTACATCAACGGCGCCCTGGGTGACGCGGGGTCGATCGATATGGCGAACAGCGCCTTGCGCATGAGCGCCATGGGCGTGTTGTCCAGCATGCTGGTGATGCTGATCCCACCGCTGATCATGCAGTTCTTCAACTCGGGGGCGTCGTTCGCGGCGGGTGCGATGGCGGGCGCCATGGGCGGCGGCAGCGCCATGGCGGCGCAGACCTCGCAAGGCGCTGGGCTGATGGGTGCGCTCGGTGGCATGCCGGGCGGGCAACCGGCCCTGGGGAATGGCACCCCAGGAAGCCGTGGCGACCACAACGAGGCCGCGGGCCAGGGCAACTTTGCCGCCCTCAACAACCAGGAACTGCTTGCGCGCTCCAGAAGCCTGGCGGGGCCCGACGCCGAGGCCGGCGGTGGAGCCCGTTCGGGGGCGATGTTGGGCCAGGGCTTGCGGGGTCTGGCGAACCAGCCCTCGGACCACACGACGCTGGCGGGGCTGCATCAACGGCAAAGCACGAACGAATTCCGCGGCGGCGCATCCGGCGGCCGGAGCGAGTCCAGCCGGGTTTCATCGGCGGACAGCATTGAAGATGCGGTGATCCGCGATCCGGCGCTCGGCAGCGGCGGGCATCTGGGCGTGCACGGAGGAGCCGGTGGCGCGAGGGCCCCGGCACCGGCACCGGTGGGGTCCACGGCGACCGCGGCTGCCCCTGTGGGCCATCCGTCAACGGCCAGCGGTCCAGCATCCACGACGCCCGTGCATGCCACGCCGGCAACCCTGGCCCGGAACGCGAATCAGGCGTCGCCGCAGCGACCGAACATCCGCCACGCGCCGAACGTGGAGACGGTGCGCCGACCCTGACGCAGCGCCTCCTGCGGCCCCACACGATGCAAGGGCCCCTCAGGCCCTTGCCCGCGTTTGGGCAGGCTCACATCGCGCGCAACTGCGGTTCGTGAACAGGCGTCTGCGCCCAACCCGCTTGCATCCCGTTGCGGGGCTCCAGGCTGGCCTGCTGGTCCAGCACGGCCAGCCGCGACAGCGATTCGGTGGCCGGCGTGTTGGCCGCTTGCCGGGCGTCGAGCACGCCGTCCTTGAGCAGGCCGTGCTCGTGCTGGCCAAACCGGATCTGGCCGTTGTTCACCCGCAGCAGGTTGATGCCGCTCAGGCCGTTTTCCCGCGCGCAGCAGGCCAGCGAGCACACGGTGTTGTCCAGGCCCCGGTCCCAGGGCAGGTGGTGGGTGGTGGCGAGTTGGCGCACTTCGCGCTGACTGTCGCTCAGCAGGGCCTGGGAAACCCGTGAGAGCTCCGGCCCGGCGGCCAGGGTCCGCTGCTCGGGGACGCCGGCTGCGGCTTGGCCTTCCAACGCCGGACCCTGGTCCACCGGGCCCGCAGCCCGCGGGCGGGTCACAGAGGGCGATGGCTGGGCCGACGGCGCATCGGCTTCGCGCTCGCGTCGGGCGGGTTCACCGGGAGGCAGTGGGCCACGCAGGGCGTCCACGGCATCCAGGGCGTTGCCCACGGGCCCTCGACCGACGGCGGTGATGACGCCGCGCATGCCCTGCACATCGCGCCGGTACTCGCCGATGCGCGTGGCGTTGTCCTGCGCGCGCTGCACGGTGGCCGGGTCCTCCAGCACGGAGCGGTCGGGCCGGCCGTGGGCATCCACGCTGGCGAAGTGGTGCATCTTGTGGCTGTCGGCCATGGCAATGGCGGCGGCCGTGGTGGTGGGCGGGGTGAATCCGGTGGCCAACTGGATGGGACCGCGGCCACGCAGGGGGTCGCTCCAGTGGGTCTTGTTGTCGTAGCCATGGGCGTCCAGGGTCTGGATCTCCTGGGGCGTGGCGTGAACCTTGACCTGGCCGTAGTGGGCGCTGGCGGCGCTGACCAGATCGCCGGCCATGACGTGGTTGGTGACCGAGTGGCCCCCGGCCGGGATGCGCAGGCCCAGGCTGGTGGCGCCGTAGGCATTGAAGGTCTCTCCGCGCAGGTCGAAGTGGTGGGCTGTCACCTGGGCCAGCGTGCCGCCCAGGGAGTGGCCGGTGACGGTGACGGGAGGCGCAGAGCCACCTTCTCCATTGGATTTTTCTTGGGCTAGCTGCAGCGCCTTTTGGGTCAACGCGATCGCGTCGGTCGCCTGCAAGTTAGAACGAGTGAGTACCATGCCACCGTCGGCGAACAGCCCGTCCTTGAGGGCCTCGCGATCAAACTCCGTCCCGCGGTGGGCGACGATGATTTCGTTGGTATCCACCCGCTGGTAGATGCTGCCCTGGTAGCCGGTACGCGGGTTGTCGTGGTGATCGAGGATCCTGTATTTGTGGCCACCTATCGTCGCGGGCCTCTCGCCCTTGAGCGTCACCGCTCGGCTGGCGTAAGAGTCCAGTGCCAAGTCGGCGTAGTCTTGACTGCTCATGCTCATGGCTGCACCTTTTTAGGCGTCAGCGTCATGGAGAAGAGGTTGTCGCGAGTCTCCGATGCAAACTGCTCCCGCGTGCTGTTACCCCAAGTCTTGAATCCATCGACCTTGCTTTGAGGGTAGTAGCCTTTCCAATAAAACAATTGCACTGACTGCTCTGCCAACAACTGTTCGGGAGACAGATCGGTGGCAAACAAGGTTTCTGCGGGTGATCCAGTAGCCATGACCCAAGGCCCCACACCCGTCAGCGTCCACTGGCACACCCCATTGCCGTAGTAGTCCTCGTCGAGCATGGCGTCGAGGTAGACCGTGGCGGCATAGCTGCCGTCGGGCCGCTCGGTGAAGGGCAGGACCACCGTGTGTTCCGGCTCCCCCCGCACACCGGCGAAGTCGTTGACGACGTAATTGCAGCCCTTGGCCTGGTACAGCGCGCTCCAGCCCATCTTCTTGAACGGCCCCGGCGCGTCCTGGATGGTCAGCACGATCTCGTAGCCCTGTTTGGGCGTGGGGTTGAGGCGGTAGAGGTGTTGTTGCGCGGACTTGTCGTTCTTGCCTGCGCCGGGACTCGCTGGGACAGCCGGTGTCATCGTTGGCTCCGTGGTGGGTTGGGGTTGGCAGCCCGTGGCCCACAGCGTCAGGCTCAGGCACAGGGCGAGTGGCAGTCGGTGTTTGAACAACAAGGGGAACCTCCTTTGAGAACTTTTGGACTCAGTCTACCTGTGTTCAGGAGCGGCACCCGGGAAGGCCTGCTTAAAACAACGCCAGTGGCCACGCAGCCCTCGTCCCCTTTCATGCCTTGGGGAGTGGCACCCGATGCTCAATTAGCATGACTTATGACATTGGCTTTCATGGTGAAGATCTTTATGATTAGGGTAAACCCTAGTCCCATACAGAAAGAAGCATCATGAACACCAACACCGAATCCCTGTGGTCCCGCGTGACCCGCACCATCCGCGACTTTTTCAACCGCGCCACCGCCGGCACGTCCGACGAGCTGGAGACTTACCTCAGCACGGCAACCAGCCTCACCCAGTTGGAAGACATGCAGCGCCGTTGGGACCAAGCCCACTGTGGGCACAACAGTTCTGGTGCTTACTGAGCGAGAAATGCCATGCTGAACTTCCTCAAATCCCTGTTCGACACCAAAACGCCCCGGTTTACCACCGGGGCCCGCGTCAACCGCTTCAACAAAGGCAGCATCGACCGCCTGGACGGCCGCGTCATGGCCCAGACCGATGAAGGCGTGCTGGTCGACTGGCCGCGCTACGGTTCGGGCTGGGAGCAGCCCCACATGCTCTGCCAGCAGGTCTGAAGCCCCCACCGCTTCGCGGCCCTACCTCATCCAGGCGTCGTAGCCGGTCTTCAGGATCAGCGCCGTCACCACCACGATGAAGGCCGCGCGCACGAAACCGCTGCCGTGCTTGAGCGCCAGCCGCGTGCCGAGCAGGCTGCCGACCACGTTGGCCACGGCCATCACCAGCGCGAAATGCCACCAGACGTGGCCCTTGGCCGCGAACAGGATCAGCGCCGCCAGGTTGGAGGTGGTGTTGAGCAGCTTGGCGCTGGCGCTGGCGTGCAGGAAGTCGTAGCCCAGCCAGCGCACGAACAGGAACACGAAAAAGCTGCCGGTGCCGGGGCCGAAGAAGCCATCGTAGAAACCGATGGTCGCGCCCAGCGTGGCTGCGGCAAAAGCCTCCTGGCGGCCGGTGAAGTGCGGCGTGTGGTGGCGGCCCAGGTCCTTGCGCGCCAGGGTGTAGGCCAGCACACCCAGCAGCACCAGCGGCAGCGCCCGGCGCAGGAAGTCGGGCGAGATCACCGTGACGGTCCAGGCGCCCAGCATGGAGCCCGCGAAACACACCAGCGCGGCGGGCCACAGCGCGCGCCAGGGCATCTGCACCCGCTGCGCGTACTGCAGCGTGGCCACCCCCGTGCCCCAGATCGACGCGCCCTTGTTGACGCCGAACAGCGTGGCCGGGTGGGTGTTGGGAAACACCGCGAACAGCGCCGGGACGAGGATCAGGCCACCGCCGCCGACGATCGAGTCAACAAAACCGGCGAACAGCGAAGCAATAGAAACGAGCAGCAATTCCATGCAAGGATTGTCACCCCCCTGCGCCGCTGCGCGGCTTCCCCCCAGGGGGACCACGCCCTTGGACCGGCGGAGCCGGATCTTCGGCGTGTGCTGGGTTCGGACACGTGCTCCGGTGAAGGGTTGGCTGCTGCCGTACGGCGTTCAGCGTCACTGCGCCTGGGGCAGCTCCAGCACGAACTCGGCCCCACCGCCCTCGGCGTTGCGCGCGCTCAGTCGCCCGCCGTGTTGCTCGACGATGCCGTAGCTGATGGACAGGCCCAGGCCCGTGCCCTTGCCGACCGGTTTGGTGGTGAAGAAGGGATCGAAGATGCGCAGCAGGTGTTCGGGCGGAATGCCCGGTCCGTTGTCGCGCACGCACACCCGCACCGGGTCCGCGCCACCGACCAGGCTCACCCAGACGCAGGGCGACACCACCCCGGGGCCGCCCACGGCATCGAACGCGTTCTGCAGCAGGTTCATCATCACCTGCTGCAACTGGCCCGCGCTGCCCATCACGGTACAGGGCGCGCCCGCCTGCCAGCGCACGTCCACCGGCGTCGGCCGGCCCTTCTGCACCCAGTGGATCGCGCGCTCGATCACTTCGACCAGGTTCACCGGCACACGCTCTTCCGAGTCCATCGCCGAAAAACGCTTGAGGCCGTGCACGATGTCGGCGGTGCGCTGCGCGCCCTCGAGCGTGCCTTCGATCAGCGAGGGCAAGTCGCTCATCAGGTGTTCGATGCGCAGCTTCTGCCGCAGCGCCTGCAGCACCGGCTCGGGCTCGTGCGCGTGCAGCGCGGCCATGTAGGTCTGCAGACGGTCGCAGTACTTGCGCAGCGCGTGCACGTTGCCGAGCACGAAGCTGATCGGGTTGTTGAGCTCGTGCGCCACGCCGGCCACCAGTTGGCCGAGCGAGGCCATTTTTTCCGAATGCAGCAGCTGCTGCTGGGTGCGCTTCAGGGCCTCGTGCGCGGCGCGCATCTCGTGGTACGCGCGCTTGAGCTCGGCCGTGGGCCGGCCCACCCACACGGTGCCCACGCGCCGGCCGTTGCCGCCGATGCGCGGCGTGCAGTTCGCGTCCACCGAGATCGCCTGGCCCTGCTGATCGAGCAGGTTGAGCTCGATCGCCTCGCCCGCGCGCGGCGCGTCGGCTTTCTCCATCGCCGCGCGCGCCGCGCCCACGCTGGCGTCATCGGCCAGCAGCTCGTAGAGCCGCGTGCCGCGCAACCGCTCCTCGGAGCGGCCCACCAGCTCACACAGCGCGGCGTTGGCCTGCTCGATCAGGCCGCCCTCGTCGCACACCACCAGCACGTCCGACATGGAGGTCAGCACGCTGAAGATGAACTGCTGCGACTGCTCCAGCTCTGTGTTCTTCTTCTCCAGCTCCACCTCGTCGTCGATCAGCCGCGTGTAGACCTCGTCCATCTTCTGGATCACGTCCAGCCAGGTGGACTCGTCCACACCCTCCATCGGCACGGTGGGCAAGGGGCTGGGAGAACGGGGCTTGCTCATGTCAGTGCACCGTGCAGACCATGCAGGGGTCGAAGGAGCGCACGATGTGCTGCACCGCGACCGGCGTCTGCTCACCCTCGCGCACCGGCGCATCCACCAGCGCCTGCTCCAGCGCACCGGGGGTGCCGGCGGCGTCGCGTGGGGAGAAATTCCAGCTCGTGGGCGCGACGATCTGGTAGTTGGCGATGCGCCCGCGCCGCACCACCAGCCAGTGACCCAGGCTGCCGCGCGCGGCCTCGCTCAGGCCCACGCCACTGCCCTCGTCGGGCAGGGTCGTCGGCACGCAGAAGGCTTCGGTCGGGCGGATCGCCTGCAGCCAGTCTTCCATCATCGGCACCACACGCGCGAGCTCGATCAGCCGCGCCAGCACCCGCGTGTAGACCGTGCCACCGTGGCGCGCCACCGCGTCGCGCACCAAGGGCATGCCGCTGGTGAGCTGGCGGGCGATGGCGCCGGTCTCGACCACTTGGCCCCCCAGGCGCGGCGCCTTGTTCCAGGTGTAGGCACCGGGCTTGTCGGGTTCGGGCCGGGTGATGCCGTGCAGCGGGTGCAGCGGCTCGCGCGCGTGGGCCAGCCAGGCGTGGGTGGCGTCTTCGGTGATGACGCGCGGGTTCAGCACTTCGACCTCGCCGGTCTGCGTGCGCCACACACCGCCGGGCAAGGCCCAGCCACCCCCGGGCTGGGCGTAGGCGCCGTAGCTCAGGTAGCGGCCCGGGCCAGGGCCCAGCGTGTCGAGCTGCAGGTCGCGCACGAGCGTGAGGAAGAAGCGCAGGTCGCCGCCCAGCGGGTCCTGCGCGTGCCAGTCCCAGAGCGCGGCCTCGGTCTCCAGCGCGGCCACCGTTTCGAGCGGCGCCGCGAACAGCTGGCGCTCCAGGAAGCCGCGGAACTCGCGCACCTTGGCCAGCAGGCGCACGCGCTCGGCCGCATCGATGGCGCGGGTGGAGCCCCCCGGTTCGACCGATTGCGTGTGCGGCCACTTGCCGCCCAGCGTGCCCAGCAGCGTGAGCCAGCGCTGGCGCGCCGCGGTGGCCGCGCGCACCTGTTCACCATGGTCGGGCGCGAAGCGGCGCACCGCTTCGGCGTGCCAGGGGTGGGCGGCGTAGACCGGGCGGGCGAAGTCCGGCATGAAGAACAAATAGAAGTGCGTCAGGTGGTCGGCCAGGTTTTCGGTCGCCAGGATCAGGTTGGTCGCGTGCTGTCCGTTGGCCGGCATCGCGATGCCGCCCAGATCGGCCAGCGCACGCGCCGACGCCACCGACTGCGACACCGAGCAGATGCCGCAGATGCGCGGCACATAGACCAGCGCGTCGTGCGGCGCCTTGCCCTGCAGGATCTGCTCAAAGCCGCGGTACATGGTCGCGTTGACCTGGGCCGAGGTGACGCGGCCGTCGGCGATGTCGAGCGAGACTTCAAGATCGCCTTCGACGCGGTTGAAGGGGCCGACCAGCAAGCGGCTCATGAACGGCTCATTTCAAACGTGTCTTTCGTACGGCGGGCTTCACAACGAGATGGTCCGCCACCGCATTGTTCTTCACCCGCTTCGGCGTGGCGCTCTTGGAGAGTGATGCCAATGCCACAAACCAGGCCTTGGGCATGTCGGTCGGCAGGCCGATGGGGATGCCGGCGAGCTTGGGCGTTTCGTGGAACGGGTGGCCCGGCTCCTGGAAACCCGGTTCGGTGCAGGCGATGCAGGCGTAGCCGCCGCGCGTGCAGCTGCCCTCACCGTTCCACAACCGGGTGTTGCAGTCGGCGTGCACCTGCGTGCCCTTGCAGCCCATGTGCTCCATCATGCAGCCCAGGTCCGACGGCTTCTCGGCACTGGCCTTGAACTCGTAGTACTCGTTGCGCGTGCAGCCGTGGTGCACCAGCTGGTCGGCGTAGAAACGCGGGCGGTTCAGCGGGTCGAGGTCGTCGGCCGCGAAACCGTCGGCGGCCAGCGCCATGAGCGTGTCGATGACCCAGCTCGGGTGCGTCGGGCAGCCCGCGATGTTGATCACCGGCAGGCCGCTGCCGGAACGGAAGTCCGCGCCGAGCAGGCCGCCGAGGCGGTCGTCCTCGTACTGCAGGCCGCAGGCGTCGGTGGGGTTGTCGCCGCCCGCCGTGATGCCGCCCCAGGCCGCGCAACTGCCCACGGCCAACACGTGTGCCGCTTTCGCCGCCAGCTCGCGCACCCAGTGGATCATGGGCAGGCCGGTGCCGGCCAGCATGTGGAAACGCCCCGTGCCGTGGGGGCCGCGCAGCAGCGAGCCCTCGACGCACAGCGCGTCGAGCCGGGTGCCGCCGTCCAGCACCGAGTGCAGCAGCGCGATCACCTCCTCGCCACTCGCCATCGACAGCGAGGGATGCCACAGCAGGTTCACGCCACCGTCGCGCAGGTGGCCCTGAAAATCGGTGGTGTCGGCGCACAGCAGCGACATGCTGCAGCCACCGCAACCGCCGCTTTGCAGCCAGAGTACGTTCATGCGGGGACCTCCTCGGGATGACGGGCCCATTCCATCGCCCAGGCCAGGGCCAAGGCCAGATCGGCCAGCGCCTGCTCGCCCGGTGCTTCACCAAGCTCGAAACGCTGGGCGCGGATGGCGAGCAGCGTGCACGTCGGCGGCTCGGCGCGCTCCAGGTCGCGGTAGACCTGCAGCAGCGCCTCGGGCCCCAGCGCGTGGGTGGTGAAGCCCGCCACCGGCGCAGGCCGCACAGTGCGCACTTCGAACGGCGTCTGCAGGCCGATGGCGGCGTCCACAAACAGCACACGTTCGCGGCCCACGAGGTCCAGCGCGTGTTCGACCTGCAGCTGGAAGTCGGTGAGGCATTCGAGCCGCCCCGTTGGCCAGTGCGCCTGAGCGTGACTGGCCAGTTGTTCGACCAGCAGCGGGCCGAGCGCGTCGTCGCCCCGGCTCGGGTTGCCCCAGCCGAACACCAGCAGCGGCGCCACCTGGGAACTCATCGCGCTGCCTCCGCCGAATGCGGCCGGGTACCGCGCACGGTGTCGCCGCGGGACGAACGGTGCACGTGGTCGAGCACCTCTCCCCGCGCGTTGCGCAGCGTCACCGCCAACGGCATCTGGCCCAGCGCGTGCGTGGCGCAGGACAGGCAGGGGTCGTAGGCGCGGATGGCGACCTCGATGTGGTTGAGCAGCGGCTCGGTGATGGTCTGGCCATCGAGGTACTGCAGCGCCACCGAGCGCACCGCTTCGTTCATGGCCTGGTTGTTGTGCGTGGTCGAGACGATCAGGTTGCAGCTGGTGACGAGGTCGTCGTCACCCACTTCGTATTCGTGGATCAGCGTGCCACGCGGCGCTTCGATGATGCCCACGCCGCCGCGCTGGCGCTCGCCGGTGGCGAGCAGCGGGCCGCCGAGGATGGCCGGGTCGTCCAGCAACTGCGCGATCACCTCCACGCCGTGCAGCAGTTCGATCATGCGCGCCCAGTGCGTCGCCAGCACCGCGTGCACCGGCCGACCACCTTGCGCGGCCACGAAGGCCTGGCGTCGTGCTTCGGCGCGGGGCGTGGGGATGAAGTCGCAGTTCTGCAGCCGCGCCAGCGGGCCGACGCGGTACCAGCCGGCGTCGGGCCCCAGGGCCAGGCGGTAGGGAAACTTCATGTAGGTCCAGGGCTTGACGCCCTCGCCGATCAGCTCGCGGTAACGCTGGTCCTCGAAGCCATCCACCGCCACGCGGCCGTCGGCCTCGCGCACACGCAGCGTGCCGTCGTAAAACTCCATCGCGCCACCGGGGCCGACCAGCGACATCATGGCCGCCGGGGTGTCGGCGAAGCCGACCAGGTGGTCTGGCAAGCCGGTGTGCAGGCGCTCAGCCAGGTCCACCGCCGCCTCGGCCCAGGCCAGCACCTGGGGCAGCTGCGCGCGCAGCGTGTCGCGCTCGGCCGCATCCACCGCGCGGTTCATGCCACCGGGTATGGAGCCGGTACCGTGCACCCGCTTGCCCGCCGTGATGCGGATCACCTCCTGGCCGAACTTGCGCAGCATCACGCCCTGACGCGCGGCCTCGGGGTGCGCCATCGCCACGCCGACGATGTTGCGCTGCGCGACGGCGGCGTCGAAGCCGAACAGCAGGTCGGGCGACGACAGGTGGAAGAAATGCAGCGCGTGGCTCTGCACGATCTGGCCGTGGTGCATGAGCCGGCGAATCTTGTCGGCGGCCTCGGGCACCGGCCAGCCGCCGACCACGCGGTCCAGCGCCTTGGTGGCGGCCAGGTGGTGCGAGACCGGGCAGATGCCGCACAGGCGCTGCACCATCACCGGCACCTCCCAGTAGGGCCGGCCGACGATGAACCGCTCGAAGCCGCGGAACTCGACGATGTGCAGGCGCACCTGCTGGATGCGGTTGTCGTCGCCCAGCAGCAGCGTGACCTTGCCGTGGCCTTCCACGCGCGAGACCGGGTCGATCACGATGCGGCGCAGGCCCTGCGGGTCGGCGGCGGTTTCGAGAGAAGGGGTGGTCATGGTCTCAGTCGTAGCGGATCAGGCCGTGCGCGGGTTCGCGCCCGGCGATGAGGTCCTGCAGCAGATGCCAGAAGGCATCGGCCGACGGCGGGCAGCCGGGCAGCGAGTGGTCGATGCGCACCACTTCGTGGATGGGGTGCACCTTGTTGAGCGGCAGCGGGAGTTCGGGGTCGTCGGGCACGGTTCCGTACACGGCCTGCAGCATGTCCCCGACGTCGAGGTGGTTGCGCAGCGCCGGCAGGCCGCCCGTGATGGCGCAGGCGCCCACCGCCACCAGCACGCGGCAGTTGGCGCGGAAGGCGCGCAGCACCTCGACGTTCTCGGCGTTGCAGAGCCCGCCTTCGATCAGGCCGATGTCGCACAGCCCCACGGTCTTGATGTCGGTCAGCGGCGAGCGGTCGAACTGAATGTGTTCGATGAGCTCGAACAGGCGCTCGTCGATGTCGAGGAACGACATGTGGCAGCCGAAACAGCCGGCCAGCGAGACGGTGGCCACGCGCAGCTTGGCGGGGGCGGGGTTCGCGGTGCTCACTGAACAACCCTCCGTGCTGCGCACTGCGGGACTGAGCGCCTTCGGAACGGCCGGGCGGCGCTCATCCTCGTGTCTCCGCGTCGTCGAAGGTCCGCTGACCGATGGGCACCGCAAAGCCGACCCGCTTGGGCAGCAGCGCACCGACCGGGCAGATGTGGGCGGCGCGGTCGGTCACAGCCAGCGCGCTGTCGCCCAGCCGGCCGCTGGCGCTGTTGATCAGCAGATGCGTGGCTATGCCGTGGCCGCCAATGGCGAAGACCTGTTTGCCATCGAGTTCGTCGCTGGCGCGCACGCAGAGCTGGCAGAGGATGCAGCGGTTGGGCTCGAACAGCACGTCGGGGTGGCTGGCATCGACCGGGCGTTCGGGGTTGAGGGTCTCGTAGTGCAGGTCGGTCATGCCGGCGCGTTCGGCCTGGTGCTGCAGCAGGCAGTGGCCGCTTTTTTCGCAACCGGGGCAGAAGTGATTGCCCTCGACGAAGAGCATCTGCAGCAGGTGCAGCCGCTGCGCGCGCAGGTCGGCGGTGTGGCATTCCACGCGCTGCCCCGCGGCAGCGGCCGTGGTGCAGGCGGCCGCGGGCCGGCCATCGACCCGCACCGTGCAGACCCGGCACGATGCGCTGGCCGACACCTCGGGGTGCCAGCACAGGTGGGGCACCTCGTGGCCGGCGCGCTGCGCGGCCTGCAGGATGGTGTCGCCGGGCTGCAGGGGAACGGGCTGGCCGTCGAAGCTGAAACTGCTCATGGCTTGTGCTCCGTGTGCAGGTGGGCACCGGCGTCGGTGCGGCCGGTCACGCGCCGGGCCGCCGAAAGCTCGGCGTCGAGATCGAACTCGGGCTCGAACTGCGGCGTGGCCGTGCGCGACGCGTAGACCTCTCCGAAGTGGGCCAGCGTGTCGCGCAGCGGGTTGCAGGCCGAGCTGCCCAGGCCGCAGTGCGTGCCACTGTGCAGCAGGGCGTCGAGCTCGTGCAGGCGTTGCAGGTCGAAGGCCGAACCGCGACCGGCGCCACGTACCAGGGCGAGTTTGTCCAGCCGCCGCACCACCAGCTCGGTGCCCACGCGGCAGGGCGTGCAGAGTCCGCAGCTCTCGTGCGCGAAGAAGCGGGCGAAGTGGCGCGCCACCTCGAACAGGTCGCGCGATGGGTTGAACACCATGAAGGCGCCGGCGCTGGGCACGTCGTCGAAGGCGATGCGCCGGTGGAACCCCGAGACGGGCACGCAGGCGCCCGAGGGGCCGCCCACCTGCACCGCCTGGGCGTCCATGGCGCCGCAGTCGGCCAGGATCTGTGCGATCGGCGTGCCCAGCGGGTATTCGTAGAGACCCGGTCGCTCGCAGTCGCCCGACACCGAGTGGATCTTGGTGCCGGTGGACGACGCAGTGCCGATGCCGGCCCACCAGGCGCCGCCGCGCCGCGCGATGTGGGCCACGGCACAGAAGGTCTCGACGTTGTTGACCACGGTGGGGCGACCGAGGTAGCCGCGCTCCACCGGGAACGGCGGGCGGATGCGCGGCGTGCCGCGTCTGCCTTCGAGCGACTCGATCAGGGCCGACTCCTCGCCGCAGACGTAGGCCCCGGCGCCGAGGTGGATGCGAATGTCGAAATCAAACCCGGCCAGGCCGGCGGCGTTGGCGCCGAGCAGCCCGCTGGCGCGGCGGCGCTCCAGCACCGCCTGCAGCTGCGGCAGCAGGTAGCGGTATTCGCCGCGCAGGTAGAGCCAGCCCTGCTGTGCGCCGATGGCGCGCGCCGCGATGGTCATGCCGTCGAACACGGCGTCGGCGTGCTCGCTGAGCAGCGCGCGGTCCTTGAAGGTTCCGGGCTCGCCTTCGTCGGCGTTGCAGACCACGCAGCGCAGCGGGCCACTAGTGCTGGTGTCGGCGTCTCGGCAAGCCTGCCATTTGCGTGCGGTCGGAAAGCCAGCGCCGCCGCGCCCGCGCAGGCCGGCGCGGGCCAATTCGTCAATCAGCGCCTGCGGTTCACGCGCGAGCACTTCGGGCAAGGTCGGCGCGTCCGCCGACAGCCCGCTCAGCAGCACATCGGCGCGGAGCACCTTGTTGTCCACATGAAACCAGTCGGCGGGCCACTGGTCCGCCGGCACCTCGGACAGCATGAGCGCGGCGAGCGCGTCCACCCGCGCGGTATCGAGCCGGGTGATGACCTGGTGGTGGTTGATCAGCAGCGCCGGGCCCTGGTCGCACAGACCGGTGCACGAGCAACGGTCCACGCTGAACCGGCCCTGGACATCGGGCTGGCCCGGCGCCACGCCCAGGCGCTCGCAGAGCCGGGACAACAGGGCTTCGCTGCCGAGCAAACGGTCGGTGATGTTGTCGGAGAACAGCACCCGCAGGCGACCCACGGGCCGGGTGTGGAAGAAGCGGTAGAACGTGGCCACCCCCTCGACCTGAGCCAGCGGCAGGTTCAAGGCTTGCGCGATGTGGGTCAACAAGGCGCGCGGCAACCAGTGGGTCAACGCCTGCGTTTCGCGCAACACCTGCACCAGCGCGTGTGGATCGTGGCCCCAGCGGGACAACACCGCGTCGGCCGCCTGAAGGCACGCGGAGGGAGCACGATCCGGCGCCGGGCCGCCCCAAGCCGGATCAGCCCCCTGGGGGGGCAGCGACCCGCGCAGCGGTGGAGCGTGGGGGCCTTTGGATGTCATGGCTTGTCGAGACCGAAGCGTTGCATCTTGGACCTGAGACCCACTCGCGAGAGTCCGAGTTCCTGCGCCGCGCGGGTCTTGTTCCAGCGGTGGCGCAGCAGGGTTTCACGCAACAGCATGGCCTCGATCACGTCCAGCCGTTCGCCCAGCGTGCCGCTCTGCGGGATGGCGGCGGTGAGGTCATCGGCCGAGCCCGCGGCGCGGCCCTGCAGCACGCGGCTGGAGAAGGCCGCGGCGTCCAGCCGGGTACCGTCGTGCAGCGCGAGCGCGCGCGCGATCTCGTTGCGCAGCTCGCGGATGTTGCCCGGCCAGGGGTAGGCCACGAGGCAGGCCATGGCTTCATCGGGCAGGGTCGAGCCCGGGTGCCCCAGTTCGGCGGCCACGTCCAGAACCAGCTGGTGCGCGATGGGCGGGATGTCGGCCACGCGCTCGCGCAGGGGCGGCACGGTGATGGTGATGCCGGCAATGCGGTAGTACAGGTCTTCGCGGAACAGGCCGTCGCGCACGCGCTGTTCCAGCTGGCGGTGGGTGGCGGCGATCACGCGCACGTCCACCGGCACCGGGCGCGCGCCGCCCACGGGCCGCACCTCACCCTCCTGCAACACGCGCAGCAACTTCACCTGGAACGCCGGCGAGGTCTCGCCGATCTCGTCCAGAAACACCGTGCCGCCATTGGCGCGTTGGAACAGGCCGGGGTGGTCTTCATAGGCGCCGGTGAAGGCGCCGCGCTTGTGGCCGAAGAGTTCGGATTCGAGCAGCGAGTCGGGGATGGCGGCGCAGTTCTCCACCACGAAGGGGCCGGTCAGGCGCGGCGAGGCGTAGTGGATGGCGCGCGCCAGCAGCTCCTTGCCGGTGCCCGACTCGCCTAGCACCAGCACCGGGATGTCGTAGCGCGCGGTGCGTTCGGCCATGGCGCAGACGAGGTCCAACGGACTGCCCGGCGCGCGCACGATGCGGTCAAACCCGAAGCTGCTGCGCGCCTGCGCCATCTGTGTGGCGGTGCGCTGGCGCAGCACGCGGGTGCTGGTGCGCAGCTCCAGGTCGAGCCGGCTGGTCTGGCGCTGCAGGGCCTGGGCTTCCACCGCGTTGCGCACCGCGTCCAGCAGGTGGTCGGGCGACCAGGGCTTGAGGATGTACTGGTAGATGCCGGCCTCGTTGATGCCAGCGATGATGTCTTCGGAATCGGTGTAGCCCGAGATCACGATGCGCACGGTCTCCGGCCACTGCTCGCGCACCTCTTTCAGAAAGGCCACACCGGTCATGCCGGGCATGCGCTGGTCGCACAGGATCACGCTCACCGGCTGGCGCTGCAGCAGGCCGCGCGCCTCCTCGGCGCTGCTGGCGGTGAACACCGTGAAATCCTCGTCCAGCGTGCGGCGCAGCGCGTCCAGCGAACGCACCTCGTCGTCCACCACGAGCACGGTGGGCAGGGCTTCGGGAAGGAGGGGTGGTGTCACAGCCGGTGCACTGCCAAATGCCGGGGCGTCCACGCGTGCGGTTGCTTGTGCACGAAGTGGTGGCGCGCCACGTGGTAGCTGGGATCGAAACCGTAGAAGTTGCGGTGCATGCGCGCCAGTTCCTGTTCGCGGTAATGGGCCAGCGGTCGGCGGGCTTCGTCCTGCTCGCGCCGGGCCTGTTTGGCCGCCAGCTGCTCGGATCGATTGTAGGAGCCGGCCAGGGCCAGCGCGCGTTCCAGACACCGTGTTTCGAAGCCCTCGCGCGGCCCCGCATCGTTGTGGTCGATCAGGCCGATCTGCAGCGCTTCGGCCGCCAGCAGCGGCAGGCGCTGCGCCATCAGCGCCTTCGCGCCGGCCTCGCCCAGGCGGCGCGGCAGCAGGTAGGTCCAGTACTCGGAGCCGTAGAGGTTGCCCATGTTCTTGTAGTGCGGGTTGAGCACCACGCTGCCGTGCGCCCACACCTGATCGGCCGCGAGCGCGAGAAACGCACCGCCCGCGCCCGCGTTGCCGCGCAGCACGCTGACCGTGAGCCGGTCGGTGGTCTGCAGCACACCGAGCGCCACGTCGTTCATGGCCTGGATGTTGCGCCACGAGGCATCGGCCGCGCTGTCGCCCGGACGGTGCGCGGCGGCCTCGATGCTGTTGAGGTCGATGCCGTTGCTGAAGAAGCCTTCACCGCCCATCAGCAGCAACACCTGCGTGTCGCGCTCGCGCACCTGTTGCAGCGCGGCGCGCAGGCGCTCGCAGCGCGCGGTGGACATGGCGCCGTTGTAGAAGTCGAAGCTCAGGCAGCCCACGCGCGCGCCCTCGGGGCCGTGTTCGGTGTAGCGCAGCTCGCCCCATTCGTCGGGCGAACGCTCCAGCGGCACGGGGCGCTGCGGCAAGCCCGCCGCTTCGTCGGCGAACAGCTCGGCCGCCACCTGCTTGAAGCTGCCCTGCACGGGCGGTGTGCCGGGCGGGTCGGCACGGCGGGCCTGGCCGATCCAGACGCCGCCGCCCACGGTGCGGCGCAGCAGCGCGCCGTCGCGCACGGCCAGCAGGGCGCCGGGGTCGGCATCGCTGAACTCGGCCATGCTCGCGGCACTGGCCGGGTGGGCGTCGCCCAGGTAACAGGGCTGGCCCCAGAGCGCGTCGAGCACGCCGGGCTGACCGTCGCCGCTGCGAATCTTGGCGAGCACGGTGGCGGTGTTGTCCTCGGCCCAATCGATCGCGCGTTCGCTCTGGCGCAGCAGCGGCTGCCAGCGGATCACCGGCGCCCCGTCGGTCCACGCCAGGGCTTCGCGCTCGCCACCGGCGAAGCGCTGCACGGCCTCCAGCGTGGCCTGCAGCGCGGCCTGCGTGACTTCGCGCCGGTACAGGCTGCCCTTGGCGGCCCCGCGCATAGGAAATACCGCGTGCGCCCAGACCGGGCCGGCGTCGAAATCGCCATTGGCCTGCAGCACCGTGACGCCCCAGTGCGGCTCGCCGCGCCGGACCGCCCAGTCCAGCGCCGACGGCCCCTGGTCGCCCGGCGGGCCGGGGTGCACCACGAGGCAGGTCACGCGCTGCCACACCGTGGCCGGGATGCGGCGCTTGAGGAACGGCGCCAGCACCAGGTCGGGCCGGAACAGGGCCACGGCCTCTTCGGTCACGCTGTCGGCGATGTCGAACTCCACGCTCAGGGTGTGGCCCGCCGCGCACAGCTCGGCGAACAGCCGCTGGGTGAGGCTGTTGAAGCTGTGGCAGAGCAGGAGGATGCGCAAAGGGTTCATCGGGTTTTCAGAGGGCGGGGCGCAGCGCCAGCAGCTCGCGCGCGGCCTGCTTGCGCCCCATGTAGATGGCGAGTTGGGACTCGATGCCGTCCAGTGCCGCATTGAACTCGCCCACGCTGCGCGCGGCCAACAGGGCCTGGGCGACCAACGGCGTGTCGGGTCCGAAGTGGTTGCCCAGATGGGCCAGGGCTTTGCGGCGCAGGGCGTCGAGGTTCAGGCTGGCGGGCGCCACTTGCGCGGGCGCAGCGGCCGGTGTCGGCGCGGCCAGCGGCGCCTCGCTCGCGTGTGGTGCCACGGGCGACAACGCGACGGTCGGCGGTGGTGAAGACAAGGCCGCAGGCGCAGCACGCGCCACCACCGGCTCGATCAGCCCCAGCGCCAGCAACGCATCCAGATGCCCCTGCAGCTGCGACAGACCACGCGCCATCAGGGCCGACACAGCATCACTGCCATTGACCATGATCAGCACGGTGCGCGTGGCGGGCGACAGCCCCGCCTGACGCCGGGCGATCTCGGCCTTGCCGCTTTCGGTCTTTCGAAACACCTGACTCGACATGCCCTGTCTCCTCGTCTCTTTTTTATGGCCCCGCGAAAACAATCACTCGTCCAACATGCCCTCTCCGAAGCGCGTGCAGCGCCCCACCCAGGACACCGCCGGGCCGGCTTTGCCGGACGGCTGGTGTCGCCCCCTGGGGGGTGACGCCGCAGGCGGCGCGGGGGGATCAACAGATCCTTGGCAATTGTTCTCCGCTGAGCCAGTCCACCACCCGCCGCCCGCCGAAGCGCGTGGCCATCTGCACGAAGTGGTGCGGGTCGGCCGTCACTTCGCCGATGCGCGCCGCGTCCTGCCCCAGCGGGTGCGCGCGCATCGCGGCCAGCACCGTCTCGGCCGCTTCGGCCGCCACCACCGCGATCAGCTTGCCTTCGTTGGCCACGTAGAGCGGGTCCAGGCCCAGCAACTCACAGGCGGCGTCCACCTGCGGCTTCACGGGAATCGCGGCCTCCTGCAGCAGCATGCCCACGCCCGACTGGCGCGCCACCTCGTTGAGCGTGGTGGCGAGGCCGCCGCGCGTGGGGTCGCGCAGCACACGCACCGCGCCCGGGGCGGCCGCGAGCATGGCGGCGACCAGGGTGTGCAGTGCGGCGGTGTCGCTCTCTATCGTGGTCTCGAAGGCCAGCGACTCGCGCTGCGACAGCACGGCCACGCCGTGGTCGCCGATGGTTCCAGAAAGCAGCACCACGTCGCCCGGCCGTGCGTTGCGGCCGCTGATGGACACGCCCGGCGCCAGCACGCCGACGCCGGTGGTGCTGATGAACACGCCGTCGCCCTTGCCTTTTTCCACCACCTTGGTGTCGCCGGTGACCACGGGAACACCGGCCTCGCGCGAAGCAGCAGCCATGGACTGCACGATGCGCTGCAGGTCGATCAGCGGGAAACCTTCTTCGATGATGAAGCTCGCGCTCAGGTACAGCGGCTTCGCGCCGCTCATGGCCACGTCGTTGACCGTGCCGTGCACCGAGAGGCAACCGATGTCCCCGCCGGGAAAGAACAGCGGCGAGATCACGTGGCCGTCGGTCGCCATCACCAGCCGCCCCTCGGCGGGGTCGAAGGCCGGCAGCGCCAGCACGGCGCCGTCGTCGCCCTGACGCAGGAATGGGTTGTCGAAGGCCGCGAGGAACAGCTCCTCGATCAGCTGCGCCGCGGCCTTGCCGCCCGCGCCGTGGCCCATGTCGATGCGGCCGTGTTTGATGTCGAGCGGGCGGATGTAGTTTTTCTTCACGGGCTTGGAGGCGGGCGCCTCGCCGGCACCGGCCTGGTCGTGTTCGGTTCTCATGGGCTGACCTCTTCGGTGGTGGCGGAGGTGGCGACGATGGGGATGTCGCGGAAGCGCCCGTAGGTGTAGTGCGCGGCGCAGGCGCCTTCGCTCGACACCATGCAGGAGCCGACCGGGTTTTCCGGCGTACAGACGGTGCCGAAGATCTTGCAGTCGGTCGGCTTTTTCACGCCACGCAGGATGGCGCCGCACTCGCAGGCCTTGTTGTCGGCCACGGGCGTGTAGCTCAGGTCGAAGCGGCGCTCGGCGTCGAAGGCGGCAAAGGCCTCGCGGATCTTGAGCGCGCTGTAGGGCACCTCGCCCAGACCGCGCCACTCGAAGCTCGGCCGCAGCGCGAACACCTCGGACACCAGGGCCTGGGCCTTGAGGTTGCCCTCGGGCGTGACGGCACGGGTGAACTCGTTTTCCACGTGGGCGCGGCCCTGATTGACCTGGCGCACCAGCATCAGGATGGCCTGCATCACGTCCAGCGGCTCGAAGCCGGCGATCACCACCGGCTTGCGGTACTCCTCGGCGAAGTGCTCGTAGGGCGCGGAACCGATCACGATGCTCACGTGCGCCGGGCCGATGAAGCCGTCGATGGGCACGGTGCCGAGCTGGCGCACCTCGGGCGATTCGAGGATGTGGGTGATGGCCGAGGGCGTGAGCACGTGGCAGCACAAGACGCTGAAGTTGGCCAGGCCCTCGCGCGCCGCGTCGCGGATGGCGAGCGCCGTGGGCGGCGTGGTGGTCTCGAAACCGATGGCGAAAAACACCACCTCACACTGCGGGTTGGCGCGCGCGAGGGCCATGGCGTCGGCCGCCGAATAGACCATGCGGATGTCGCCGCCGCGCGCCTTGGCCTTGATCAAGGAAAGGCTGTCGCTGGCGGGCACGCGCATGGTGTCGCCGTAGGTGCAGACGATGGCGCCACGCTCCAACGCGAGGCGGATCGCGAGGTCGATGCGGCCGATGGGCAGCACGCAGACCGGGCAGCCCGGGCCGTGGATCATGCGCACGTTGGGCGGCAGCAGCTCCAGCACACCGTAGCGGCTGATGGCGTGCGTGTGGCCGCCGCAGAACTCCATGAAGCTGTAGTTGCGGTCCGGGTGCGCTTCGGCGGCGATGCGCGCGCCGATCTGGCGGGCGAGGTCACCGTCGCGGAATTCGTCGATGTATTTCATGGCTGGCCATCCGCGCCGGCAACCGCCTGCATCTCGGCAAACAAGGCCAGGGTCTTCTCAGCTTCCTCCGGGTCGATGACGCCGATGGCGTGGCCCACGTGCACGATCACGTAGTCGCCCACCTGCACGTCGGCCACCAGGGCGATGGAAATTTCCTTGCGGATGCCGCCGAGGTTGACCACGGCCTGGTCGTGGGGGCGCAGCTCCACCAGCTGGGCGGGAATGGCTAGGCACATGGTTCGGTTTCCTTCGTGGTGTGTTCTTGTGGGGCAGTCACGGCCAACTGCTGGGCCGCGACCCAGTCCTGGCCGAGCGCGAGGCCGGCGTCGCCGCAGCCTTTGTCGATGGGTCGGTGCACACGCAACGCCGCCGCCTGCAGGCGCGTGGTCACGCGCTCGCGCAGGATGCGGTTGAAGAAACAGCCGCCGCCTAGGCACACGTCGCGGCTGCCGCACTCCGAGGCAGCGCGGACAGCCCAGTCGGCCAGCGCGTCGGCCAGCGCGAGGTGGAAGCCCGCGGCGGCGGCGTCCGCGCCATCGGGGCCGGCGTCGAACAGCGCAGGCATGAGGCCCCGCAGGTCGAGGCGGTTCTGGGTGTCAATGACGGCGCCGGGCAGCGCGGTGGTGTCGGGGTACAGGGCTAGCCAGCTCGCGGCGGCGGCTTCGAGCGCGATGGCGGCTTGTGCCTCGTCGCTCTGGCGCACGCTCAGGCCCAGCGCACCCGCGGCCGCGTCGAACCAGCGGCCGGTGCTGCTGGTGGCCGGGCAGTTCAGGTTTTTGGCCAACATCTGCTGCACGCCTGCGGCCACGGCCTCACCGACTTGCGGCGCGAAACGGGTGGTGATCTCATCGCCCCGGCCGAGCGCGTGCAAGGCGCTCGCCGCCATGCGCCAGGGTTCGCGCGCGGCGCGGTCGCCGCCGGGCAAAGCGAGTGGCGTCAGGTGGCCCAGGCGCTGCCACTGTGCGCCGTCCACCCAGAGCAGTTCTCCACCCCAGGCCTGCCCGTCTGTGCCCAGGCCCACGCCGTCGAGCGCGAGGCCGATGACGGGGCCTTCGATGCGGTGCTCGGCCACGACGGCAGCGATGTGCGCGTGGTGGTGCTGCACGCCGATGGCGGGCACACCCAGCGAACTGGCGAGCTGCACCGCGAGCTGGGTGCTGAAGAAGTCGGGGTGCAGGTCGTGCGCGATGGCCTGCACCGGCGCACCGGCTGCGTCGGCCTGGGCCAGCAGCGCCTGCACCGATCGCTCCAGCGCCTCACAGGCCGCCGGGTCGCTGAGGTCGCCGTGCACCGGCGACCAGTGCACGCGCCCATCCAGCACGAGGCAGGCCGCGTTCTTGAGCCAGGCGCCGACGGCGAGCACGGTGGTGGACATGGCGTCGGTTCCGTCAGGCGGCCGATCCGGTCGTCAGCGCGGCTTGCGCCTGCGCCAGCTCGGCTTCGAGCTGCTGCACACGCTGGCGCAGCGCGGCCTCCTCGGACACCGGTTCATCGTGGTGGTGATGATGTGCACCCATCGCGTGATCGAGCCAGTGCAACCAGGCGTCCATGCCCTCGCCCGTGGTGGCCGAGAGCTGCAGGATCTCGATCGTTGGGTTCACACGCCGCGCGAGCGCTATGCAGCGCGCCACGTCGAACTTCACGTGCGGCAGCAGGTCGATCTTGTTCAGGACCATGAGCTGCGAGGCCGCGAACATGTCGGGGTACTTGAGCGGCTTGTCTTCGCCCTCGGTCACCGAGAGGATGGCGACCTTGGCGGCTTCGCCCAGGTCCCACACGGCGGGGCAGACGAGGTTGCCCACGTTCTCGATGAACAGCAGGCTGTGCCCGTCGTCGTGGTGGCCGTGATGGTGATCGTGGCTGTGGTGGTCGTGGCTGTGCAGTTGCGCGAAGGCCTCGCTCACCATGGGCGCGTCGAGGTGGCAACCCTTGCCGGTGTTGACCTGGATCGCGGGCGCGCCGGTGGCGCGGATGCGGTCGGCGTCGAAGCTGGTCTGCTGGTCGCCTTCGATCACGGCGACGCGCAGGCCGGGCGCATGTTTTTTCAGCGCCTCGATGGTCGCGCAGAGCAGCGTGGTCTTGCCCGAGCCTGGACTGGACACGAGATTGAGCGCGGTCACGCCGTGCGCTTCGAAGTGCGCCCGGTTCTGCTGGGCCACACGGTTGTTGGCGCCGAGGATGTCGGTCTCCAGCTTGATGGCGCGCGCCTGGCTCATGCCGGGCACCGAGACGCGGGCCGCGCCCGCACCGAAGTGCAGGTCGCCGTTGCCGGGGTTCACCTGCACCACGCCGGCCTCGCCCGCGTGGGTTTGGACATGCCGGGCATGGGCCGGGCTGTTGTCACTGCATCCACAAACGACACACATGGTCTGTCTCCTGGTTCACTCAATCATCACTGACTTGCATGTCAATCACACGCAATTCCATGCCGCCCGTAGGTTGCAACTGGTAGCCGCCGCAGGCCGGGCAAGCGTCACCGCGCTGGGCGATGGCCACGGTCTGACCGCAACCCATGCACCAGGCCTGGCCGGGCGGTTCTTCGATCTGAATCTCTGCACCTTCAAGCACGGTCCCTGGCGCGAGACTCTCCAGCGCGAAACGCAGCGCGCGCACGTCCACCCCCGCGAGCTGGCCGGCTTCGAGCCGCAGCGACAGCAGGCGCGAAAAACCTTCGCGCACGGCCGTGTCTTCGACCAGTTGCAACACACCGCCGGCGAGGCTGGCTTCATGCATGGTGCACCTCCTGAACAGCGGGCAGCGTGTGCGTCACGTCAAACGGCACGCAGGGGTCGAACGCGGCCATGAGCAGGCGCACGCGGCGCTCGGTGTCTTCGGCGGGCTGACCCGCGTCCAGCGCGGCGATGCGCTGGGCCACATCGCCCCGCGGATGGAAGTTCCATTCGGTGGGCGCGAGCACACGGCAGGCGGCCACGCGCGCCGACGCATCGCCCACGGTCGCATCGATCTCCACCTGGTGCACCAGCAGGCCACGCGCCATTTCCACCCACGCAAGACCTTGGCGCTCACCGGTGGTCAACGCCCCAAACGACAACCAGCCCGCGCCGCTCTGGCCCGGTGCGTCGGGTTGGCACAGGCGCACCAGCTCGGCGATGCGGCTGCCCAGCAGCGCCCAGGGCGTGAGCGGCAGGCCAACGGGTTGGTCGTTCAGGCGTGTCCAGCTGCCGGTGTGCGCGTTGGCGCCCTGCCAATGCGGTTGCAGACAGAAGCCGGCCTCTTCCGCCATGGCGGCGGACAGGGTGCGGACATCCGAAGCCCCGGCGTGGACACGCAGCGCGTTGGCGGGTCTCAGCGGTGCCGCGCTGTCGGCGTCTCGCGCGGCGCGCAGCAGCGCGGGCAGCCAGCCCGCGTGGCGGCGGCTCCAGTCGTGCAACCAGTCGGCACCGCAGGCCTGCCAGGCGCGAAGCCAGGTGGTGGCCGGCATCTGCAGCAGCTGATCCTCCAGCCAGGCGAGCGTGGCGGGCCAGGGGTCGGCTGCGGTGGCGGGCGCGGGCGCGTGCAGCGGACAGGCCTGCAGAGCGGCCTGTGCCGGGGCGGCCCAAGACCCCTGCGCGTCGGCGGCCAGCAGGCGCGGCCAGTCCAGGCCGATGCGGCGGATGTGTTCCTGCGCAGTCTCGGTGCGCAGGCGCTGCGCCACCTGCTGCGGCGCGGGCATCAGGCCGGGCGCGGCGGCGTCGATAGAGAGCATCGAACACAGGCGGTGCGCGTGGCCGCAGAGGTTGAACAGGCTGGCCATCAGGCCCGGCAAGGCACTCACCGCCTGACCTCGGGCCAGGCGCGGCGCCCAGTCGGGGCGGCTGCTCTGCAGGGCCAGCGGCAGCGGCGCGCCCGGCGCCACGCGCAGGCAGCCGGCCAGCGAGGTGGTCATTGGCTCCACCCCACGGGTTGCGGTGCGGGCCCCCGTCGGAACGGTCGTGCGGGTGTTCATGCCGCCGCTCCCGCGTCTGGCCGGCGGGCCATGAAGAAGGCGCGACGCGCGGGCAGCGGCTCGGTCGCGATGGGCGCCACCGCCTCGGCTTCGGGCCGGGGACGGACCAGCGCCAGCGACGCCAGTGCGGTTTCGCGCGCCAGGTCCTGGCTGGTGAAACCGTTCATGGGAGAGAACAGCGCGCAGGTCTCGTGGTAGCCGATGGCGGGGTCGTGCGCGCCGATGAAATCGAAGCGCTCGCTGCCGAAATCGCGCACCGCCTTGCGCCCCACGCGGTTGCCGTGGGGCCCGTTCACCGCAGGCAGGCGCAACAGGCTCATGAACCAGGGGGTGATGAGCACGCCTTCGGCCACGGGTTCGGCGGCTTCTTCTCCTTCGGTCCACTCGAAGCCCACGGCTTCGACGCGCAGCGCGGGGTTCAGCAAGGGGATGCCCTGCATGCGCCCGGTCTGCACGTGGCGGTAGAAGTCCACCAGGGCTTGCACGCGCGCGGCCAGCGGGTTGGATGTGGTGGTGTCCATGTGGGCGAGCGGGCTCATGGCTGTTGTCCCTCGTGCGGTGCGCGACGGGTGACACCGGCCGCTGGGTTGGCGGGCCCCTCACCCCAGCCCTCTCCCCAGAGGGGCGAGGGAGTGAAGCCCCCTCTCCCGCTCGCGGGAGAGGGTTGGGGTGAGGGCCGTTGACCGCAACGGCGCAGGGTATGTGCCATGTCCATCATTCCAGCATCAGGAACTGCTCGGCATCGCCGTCGCAGTTCGGACAGCGCCAGTGCGCGGGCAGATCGGCGAACGGTGTGCCGGGGGCGATCTGCCACTGCGGGTCGCCGAGCGCCGGGTCGTAGACCCACCAGCAGATCTTGCATTCGAGGCGCGAGCCGGGTTTGAGCACGTCCCGGTTGCCCAGGTACGAGCCTTCAAAACCTTCGAAGTGGTCCGCGCCGGCCATGGTCACACTCCTTCGAGATAGGTCATCACGTCGAGCAGGCGCTCGTGCGAATCGCGCAGGTCTTCGGGCGCGGCCATGGCCACCTCGGGCATGTCCACCACCTCGACCGTGTTGAGGATCACCTTGTCCATCGAGTTGTAATACACCACGCGCCAGCAGTTCGGCAAGCGCGTGTTGGAGATGCGGCAGTTGCCATAGCCGCGCGAGAGCATCAGCACGCGGCCGGTGCCCAGGTGGTGGTCGAGGAAGCCGATGTCTTCGGGCGTGACCGGCAGCAGCGTGAGGTTGACCACGTGCGACACCTGGCCGGGTTTCCATCCGGCGACCTGGTCGCGGATTTCTTCCACCAGCAGGGGCGCGTTCTGCACGTTGGGCGGCAGCGCGCCGGCCCAATGCGGCATGGCACCCTGGGGCCACACGTCGTCCACCGCGATGGCGCGCAGCAGCGCCGGCACCGGGCCGACCTCGATCACGTCGTCGATCAGCGTGCGTTCGCCGTCCACGGTGCGGAAGGTGATGAGGCGCCACACGCCCGCGAGCACCGACTCCTGGATGCGCACTTCGAGCGCACCGTCTTCTTCGCGCACCAGGGCGCTGGCCTCGCCCTCACCCATGATCTGGTTGACCAGGCGCAGGTCGGCGGCGGGCAGCGCGGTCAGCGACACCTGGCCGCCGGGGCCACGCTCGGCCGTCCGGTCGAGCAGCGCCAGCACCTGGCCCAGCACGGCGCGGGCCGCGTCGCGGCCGGCCAGCTCTTCGGGCTCGGGCAGCACCGGCGGGCGGTAGGTGTCCATGTCTTTGGGCATGGGCAGGTAGTCCAGCGTTTCGTCTTCGGACTGGGTGCCCGGGCCGAGGGCGACGAGCGGAATGGGGAAGTCTTTCATGGGGTGTCCTGGGTGGTCGGTGGGTTCAATGGCAGCCGCTGTCGCTGGCCGTGGCGCCCTGGCTCACCACGGGAATGCCGATGGTGGGCGGGCGCGAGGGCGGCATGGTAAGCGCGGCGGCGACGCCGCTCAGGTACACGTCCCAGTCCTGCATGCCGGCGATGGCGGTGACGTACTGGCCGTCGCGGAAGAACAGCAGCGTGGGCCAGCGTTGCGAGCCGTAGCGTCGCGCCACCGCGTCCTCGTGGTCGCGCGGCACCACCGCGATCTGGAAGCGGTTCGGGAAACTTTTCATCAGCTCGGGCAACACGGCCGCGACGTCCTGGCCTTCGGGGAAACGCACCGGGTCGCCGGCCAGCAACACGACGCGGTCGCCGCCGCCCGCGCTCCACGCGGCCACGGTGGTTTCATCCACCCAGGCGGCACCGAAGTCGCGCGCCAGGCGCATCACCAGCGGTGGCGCGGGGTTGGTGTCGGGCACGGGCAGCGCAAAGGCGCAGCTGGGGGTTTCTGTGGCGGTGTTCATGGGGTCTCCTTGGGGTGGGAATTCAGGTCTGGCCGGACAGCTGCTTCAGCTGCTCGGCGCTCATCTGGGAAGGCAAAACAAAGCCGGCGTCGCCACTGGCATCAAAGCCTTGCATGGCGCCGAGCACGAGGTCCAGCGCACCGTTCACTTCAGCGGCGCGGGTGGCGTCGATGCGCTCGCGCGCATCGCCCAGGAACACCAGCAACCAGTCGCCAGCCTCCAGCGGGCCGACCAGCGCGGTGGTGACGCGGCGGCGCTCGCCGCGGCCTTCGCACCAGGCGTGGCCGGGCTCGGTGGCGGTGACTTGCATGGGCATGCCGATGCACATATCAAAGGTCCTTGGGGAAAAAGCGTTCGTCGCCTTCGCGGCAGGCTTGCTCAGGGGCCGGGCGCTGGGTTTCGTAGGCTGCCAAGGCGAGTTCGTCCATGGTCACCGCCTCGCGCTCGCCCAGCGGCGTGCGGCGCGGTGCGGGCTCACCGCCCCAGCGCGCAATCTGGTCCACGCCCAGCGTCAGTGCCTCTTCCATCGCGGCCTTCACCACCGGGCGCAGGCTGCCGCCGTAGTCCTCCAGCTCCTGCGGCTGGCAGCCGATCAGCAGCACGTTCGCCGGGTACTGGCCGGTGAGCTGCGCGAGCGAGAGCACCTCCTGGAAACCGGTCTGGTGCAGGCTCATCTTCTTGGCGCCCATGAAGCGCGGCACGGCGTCGTCGCGCACTTCTTTCAGCGTGCCGGGTTCCAGGCCGTAGTCGATGGCGTCGAAGATCAGCAGCGCGTCGGCCGCCTGCACATGCTGGATCAGGTACAGACCCTGGGTGCCGCCGTCGATGAGCGACACGTGTTCGGCGAACTCGAAGCGGCGTTGCAGCGCTTCGATGCAGCGCACGCCAAAACCTTCGTCGGCCCAGAGCAGGTTGCCGATGCCGAGCACCACGATGGTCTGCGGCCGGGCGGGGGTGTCACCACAGGGGTGACAGGTGGATTCGGACGGATGGGCGCTCATGGTGGGTGGTCCCGAAAAACTCAAAGGGAAGAAGGGGTGACCGAGCTGGAACAGAAGCGCTTCCAGGCGTGGAAGCTGTCCCAGGCGGCCTGGTGCGCGAGCCAGAAACCGGCGTCGATGCCGAACTGGCGCGCGCAACGGATGGCGGTGTCGGGCGACATGGCCCGCTGGCCATGCACCAGCTCGTGCAAGCGTCGGCGCGAGAGGCCCAGCACCCGCGCCGCCTCGCTTTGGCTCAGCCCCAGCGGCGCCAGGCAGGTGTGCGCCAGCAGCCGCCCCGGGTGCATGGGCGTGCGCACCGGCACGCCCCGCGGGGGGATGGTCCAGCTGGCGGCGACCGGCTTCATGGTGCTCAGTCCTTGAACGTTCTACGGCCGGAGATCATGGTCGACACGATCGACTGGCGGCCCATGATGTCTTCGCGGATCGCGGCGTAGATGTGCAGCGTGATGAACATGATCAGCGCCCACATGCCCATGCGGTGCCAGGTGTGCACGTCCTGGCTCTGGCCGAACAGCGGGATCACCCAGCCAAACATCCGTTCCTGCCACGAGCCCATCTGCGAGCCTTCGCCATACAGCGCAAAGCCGGTGATCACCATGAAGATCGAGAGCATCAGGAAGCCCGCGAACATGGCCAGACGCGCCAGCGGGTTGTGGCCCACGTAACGGCCCGGCCGCGGGATCAGGAAGGCGTACCACTTGAACATGGTGAGCACCTCTTTCCAGTAGGCCTTCTGGAAGATCGGCACCCAGAAGATTTCGCGCGCGTGGTGGTTGCCCACCAGCGCCCAGTAAGCGCGACCGATCAGGCCCACAGCCAGCAGGTAGCCCGCCGTGAAGTGCGCGAAGCGGATGTAGCCCATGAGGTAGTGCGCGCTGGCCTCGCCCGGCATGGTGGGCAGCGGCTGACCGATGAAATAGCCGGTGAGGGCCAGCACGGTGATGGACGCCGCGTTGATCCAGTGCCAGAGGCGCACGGGCGCTTCGTACACATAGACCGATCGGGTGGCCTGGCCGTGTGAGACGGCGCTCTCGTCGATGCCGGTGACATCGGCGAGGCGTTCGGGGGATGTGGTGGACATGGTGGCCTCCAAATAACGGTTGCCGTTGATCGGGGTGGCCGTCAGGCCGCCAACTGACCGAAGAGCACCAGGCCGGATGCGCCCAGCACCGCGCCCAGGCCACCCAGCGCCCAGCCGCTGCGTTCGGCCAGCGCGCGGCGGATGCCGAGGCCCGCGAACACGCCGCCGATGTGCAGCGCGGCCGTGGTCAGCAGGAAGCCCGCGGCATACCCTGCGAAACCCGTGGCCGGCGTTTCAGCGCCGTGCGCCAGGCCGTGCAGCGAAGCCGCCGCGGCCACCAGCCCCAGGCCGACGGCGGCCGGCATCGTGCGGCGGGCCAGCACCAGCATGGCGCCGAACAGCAGCACCGACAGCGCCACGCCCTGCTCCAGGAACGGCAGGCTCACGCCGGCTGCGCCCAGCGATGCGCTGATGACCAGCGCCAGCAAAAACGTGGCCGGGCCTTGCCAGGCCTTGCCTTTCGGCAGGGCCGAGACCGACCACACGCCCACGGCCACCATGGCCAGCAGGTGGTCCAGGCCGAAGGGGTGAGCCAGGCCTTCCATGAGGCTGGTGGCGCCGTGACCCGGGTGGGCCTGGGCCACGCCGGCCAGACCGGTCAGCAGCGCGGCGGCAGTCAAACGGCGGATGTATTTCGATTGCATGTGTTTCTCCTCGTTGTGGGGTTCAGCGCACAGTGACTCTGCTCATCTCCTGGCCGTCTTCGCTCATCACGTGGGTCGAGCAAGCCAGACAGGGGTCGAAGCTGTGCAGCGTGCGCAGGATCTCCAGCGGCTGCTCGGGGTTGACCATGGGCGTGTTCATGAGCGAGGCCTCGAAGGCGCCGATCTGGCCCTTGGTGTCGCGCGGCGAACCGTTCCAGGTGGTGGGCACCACGCACTGGTAGTTCTCGATCTTGCCGTCCTTGATCTTGATCCAGTGGCCCAGCATGCCGCGTGGCGCGGCGACCGTGCCCACGCCCTTGGCCTCTTTCGGCCAGGTGGACGGGTCCCACTTGTCGGCGTTGACGGTGCTGGTGTCGCCGGCCTTGATGTTGCCGATCAGCTGTTTGAAGTCGTCCATCATCATTTCGCCGCAGTACTGGCCTTCCAGCGCGCGCGCCAGGGTGCGGCCGATGGTGGTGGGCAGCAGCTGCTTGAGCGAGAAGTTGGTTTCCGGCAGGCCCAGGGCCTTGGGGATCGCGCTGTTGATCGCCACCGCGGCGCCGTCCACCTGCTCCTTCACGCGCTGGCAGTACTTGTTGCCCTGCACAGCATGGGCATAGCCCAGGATGTAGCGCGACAGCGGGCCGACCTCGACGGCGTGACCGCGCCAGCGCGGGCTCTTGATCCACGAGTACTTGGCGGACTCATCCAGGTTCTCGATCTGGGTGCGCGTGCCCTTGAAGTTCGGGCCTTCGGGGGCGTAGTTGGCTTCGGTGACGCCGTCCCAGGGGTGCAGCCCCTTGGTCTCGTCGCCGTACTTGTACCAGCTGTGGCTCACGAATTCCTGCACCTGCTCGGGGTCGCGCGGGTCGATGGCGTGGATCTTGTTCCAGTCGCCGTTCAGGATCACGCCGCCGGGCAGCTGGTGCGTGCTGTGGTCGTACGGCACCTTCTCGTAAGTGCCGTAGTCGGCCACGTTGGTGGCGGAGAGGCCGCCGCCGTAGAGCCAGCCGGCGTTCTTGTAGATGGTGCCGATGGCCAGCACGTCCGGGATGTAGACGTTGTTGTTGAAGTCGATCATTTCCTGGATGCGGGCCTGCACGAAGTTCAGCCGCTCCATGTTGATCGGGGCGCCGGCGGCGCCGTTGCCGTCCAGGTTGATGGCGCAAGGCACGCCGCCCACCAGGTAGTTGGGGTGCGGGTTCTTGCCACCGAAGATGGTGTGCACCTTGACCCACTCTTTCTGCAGGTCCAGCGCTTCGAGGTAGTGCGTCACGGCCATCAGGTTGGCCTCGGGCGGCAGCACATAGGCCTTGCTGCCCCAGTAGCCGTTGGCGAAGGGCCCGAGCTGGCCGCTTTCAACGAACTTCTTCAGGCGGTTCTGCACGTCGCGGAAGTAGCCGGGCGAGGACAGCGGGTGCGCGGGCGACACCAGTTGCTGCAGCTCGCTGGTCTTCTTCGGGTCGGCCTGCAGGCAGGACACGACATCGACCCAGTCGAGCGCGTGCAGGTGGTAGAAGTGCACCGCGTGGTCGTGCACCTGCAGCGTCTTGGCCATCATCTCGCGGATCAGGTGGGCGTTCAGCGGGATGCGGATGCCGAGCGCGTCTTCCACCGCGCGCACCGAGGTCAGCGCGTGGCAGCCGGTGCAGACGCCGCAGATGCGTTCCACAAAAGCCCAGGCGTCGCGCGGGTCGCGGCCTTTCAGGATCACTTCCAGACCACGCCACATGGTGCCGGTGGAGACCGCGTTGCGGATGACGTTGTTGCTGTCGAGGTTGACCTCGCAGCGCATGTGGCCCTCGATGCGCGTGACCGGGTCGACGACGATGCGCCGGCCGGTGTTGTCCATCTTGAAGCCCTGTGTTTCGTAAGCACCCATGGTGTTCTTCCTCGTGTGTCTGGATCAGCTGTTGGTAGACGCCGCTTTTTTCTCCGCGGCCTTGTCACGCGAGCGCTTGGCCACCGAGATGGCGGCGTGCGCCGCGACCGCGGCCCCCACTACACCGGCCGCCGTGCCGCCGATCTCGTCGGCGTTGGCCTCGATGCCGAAGGCGTGGATGTCGGTCAGGCGGTCGTAGAACGAACCCTTGTCCCAGAAGCCGTCTTCACTGCAGCCGATGCAGCCGTGGCCGGCCTTGATCGGGAAGCTGGTGCCCTCGTTCCACATCACGGTGGAGCAGGCGTTGTAGGTGGTCGGGCCCTTGCAGCCGACCTTGTAGAGGCAGTAGCCCTTGCGCGCGGACTCGTCGTCCCAGGTCTCGACGAACTGGCCGGCGTCGAAGTGCGGGCGGCGGTAGCACTTGTCGTGGATGCGCTGGCTGTAGAACATCTTCGGCCGGCCCTGGCGGTCCAGCTCGGGGATCTTGTCGAAGGTCAGCATGTAGGTGATCACGCCCGTCATCACCTCGGGGATGGGCGGGCAGCCTGGCACCTTGATGATGGGTTTGTCGGTGATGACCTTGTGGATCGGCGTGGCCTGGGTCGGGTTTGGCTTGGCGGCCTGCACGCAGCCCCACGAAGCGCACGAACCCCAGGCGATGATGGCCTTGGCGTCTTTCGCCACGTGCTTGAGCTTGTCGATGAAGGGCTTGCCCGACTGGATGCAGAACATGCCGTCTTCGTTCAGCGGCGGGTTGCCTTCCACCGCCAGGATGTACTGGCCCTTGTACTTGGTCATGATCTCTTCGAGGATCGCCTCGGCCTGGTGGCCGGCGGCGGCCATCAGGGTGTCGTCGTAGTCCAGGCTGATCATGGAGAGCACCACGTCCTTGGCCAGCGGGTGCGCCGAGCGGATGAAGGACTCGGTGCAGCAGGTGCATTCCAGGCCGTGCAGCCAGAGCACCGGGGTGCGCGGCTTGGTTTCCATGGCGTGCGCGATCTGCGGCACGAACGAGGGGGCCAGCCCCAGCGAGGTGGCGGTGAGCGAGCAGTACTTGAGAAAGCTGCGGCGCGAAATGCCCTTGCGGCGCATCACCTCGTAAAAGGTTTCCATCATGGGTTGTCTCCGTTGGCTTGTGTGGGTCGGGCCGGCTCGCGCCGGTGGGTCCCCCTGGTCCCGCCGCTCGTGCAGGCAGGTGATCTACCGTTCGCAAGCCGCAGGCCATCACAAGCCATCCCCGGGAAAACACCGAGAATGCTCCGTAAGCACTTGATTTTAATCAAGTTTTTTTGACTTCAGAGACCTCGCTTCACTTCGGTCATTTCAGAACTGGAAAACAGAGTTCCACTTGATCAGACAAACCGGACAATCACATTCCGTTTCGTCTTGAAGAATCGGTGGCCCAAACGGGCAAAAAAAAAGCCGACCCTCGTGAGGTCGGCTTGTGATCTGGGTGCATCTCTGGGGACGCTGAAAAACCATTTTCTGGTTGGACTGGGTTGTCTCCTCGGTCCCCCGCGGTCGACAGCGGCAAGGCCGCTGTGAGCGAGTGACAGCACTGTAGCCGCTCGCACCGTTGTCGTGCATACGGGCTTTCCCTTGGTTCCGGGGCCCACTGGCACAGGAAATGCTCTGGGCCGTGGGTCGTTGGAAAAGGTAACAAGATGCACCAAAACCGTAGATTGTTCGCGGCTCTGACCTGCGGTCTGACGCTCGCCACCCCTTCCCTGCTCTGGGCACAGGCCACGCCCGAGCCGCTCACCGCGCCCGCCCTGGTGGCCGTGAGCAACATCCACAACGCCGACACCGCCTGGCTCATGGTGAGCACCGCCCTGGTGCTGCTCATGACGCTGCCGGGCATCGCCCTCTTCTATGGCGGCATGGTGCGCCGCCACAACGTGATCAACACCATGGCCAGCGTGGTTGGCATCGCCGCCGTGGTCAGCGTGTTGTGGTTCGCGCTGGCGTATTCGCTGGCGTTCACCCCCGGTAACGGTGCGCTGGCGGGCTGGGTCGGCGGCCTGCAGCGCATGGGCTTTGCGGGGCTGGACTACCTGGGCGCCAGCGGCCAGGTGGCGGTGAGCCACATCGCGCCGCACGTGCCCGAGTCGGTGTTCGCCATGTTCCAGCTGACCTTCGCCATCATCACCTGCGCCCTGGTGGTGGGCGCGCTGGTCGAGCGCATGCGCTTTGGCGCCCTGCTGCTGTTCGCCGGCCTGTGGCTGCTGCTGGTGTACGCGCCCGTCGCGCACTGGGTCTGGGAGCCGGGCGGCTGGCTGGCCCGGCTCGGTGCGCTGGACTTCGCCGGCGGCGCGGTGGTGCACATCAACGCCGGCGCGGCCGCCCTGGTCTGCGCCTACGCGCTGGGCCCGCGCCAGGGTTACGGGCGCGAGCCCTTCATCCCCTTCAACCTGGGCCTGACCATGGCCGGCACCGGCCTGCTCTGGGTGGGCTGGTTCGGCTTCAACGCCGGCTCGGCGCTCGCCGCCGACGGCCGCGCCGGGCTGGCGCTGGCCGTGACCCACATCGCCGCCGCCGCAGGCGCGGTGGCCTGGATGGGTGCGGAGTGGCTGGCGCGCAAACGCGCGTCGCTGCTGGGCCTGTGCTCGGGCGTGGTGGCGGGCCTGGTGGCCATCACGCCGGCTGCGGGCTTCGTCACACCGCGCTCGGCGCTCATCATCGGCCTGGTGGCGGGCGTGGCCTGCTACTGGGGCGCCACCGGCCTGAAGCGCCGGCTGCGCGCCGACGACTCGCTCGACGTGTTCGGCGTGCACGGCGTGGGCGGCCTGGTGGGCGCGCTGCTCACCGGCGTGCTGGCCGACCCGTCGATCTCGGGGGTCGAAGGCAGCCTGCTCAAGCAGCTGATCGCCTGCGTGGCGGTGCTGGCCTACAGCGTGCTGATGACGGCGGTGGTGCTGTGGATCACCTCGTGCTTTGCGCGGCTGCGTGTGCGCGAGAGCGACGAGCGCGCCGGGCTGGACCTGGCGCTGCACAACGAGCAGCTGGGCCATTGAGATGGAACACCCCCCGCGCCGCTTCGCGTCACCCCCAAGGGGGGCGGCACTGGCCGTCCGGCAAAGCCGGCCCGGCGGTGCCCTGGGGTTTTACCCCTTCGCTCGTTGTCTATCTTGCTCCGGCGACATCGACAACTTGAGCCATTGAAAGGACGCAGCCATGACCTCCACCGAAAGCTTTGCCACCGCCGCCCACCTGCATGTGTTGCTGCGCCGCAAGACCGGGCGCGTGACCGACACCGAGTGGATGGCCACCAACGCCGACTACGCGCACGAGATCGTGCGCTACGCACGCGAACAGGCGGCCACCGAAGGCCACACCGAGCTGCTGCCCTGGGCCGAGAAGCTCGAAGCCCTGATTCCGCAGCTGGGCGCGGTGGTGCGCAAACCCCTGCTGGCGGTCGCCAGCGAACGGCTCAAGGCCGGCCGGCCCCCCGCCAGAGCCACCAGCGCCGCGCCGGTGCGCCCCAGCGGTTTTTCAGACTCGGCGCAACCCAGCGGCTTTCTGGAGTCCACGCTCAACTCCGTCTTCGGCACCCCGCGCAAACCCGAGGGCGACGCGCCGGGCCCGCGCTACGTGGGCGGCATCCGCTGAGGCATGGCGTTCAGCGCGGCGGCGGTCCACCGTTGCCATGGGACGGCCGCAGCGCCAGCACGCCGTCCACGTTTTCGCAGACCCCGGTGAAGCTGCGCCCGTCGCGCCCGGTGAAGCTGGCCTGGGCGCCAGCGGTCTTGCCCTGACAGGCCTGCACCGCTTCGGGCGGTGGTCCGGGGGGTTTACCACCGGGGGCGGACTGGGCTTGGCAAGCCCCCAGGGTGCTGGCCAGCACGCAGGCGCTGGCGGCGCGAAACACGAACGACGTCATGACGAACTCCTGATGTGAAACAACGAAAAAGGGGGAAAGAGCATGGGAAGCCGTTCAGGCGCCACGGCGCCCCGGGCCTGAGCGCGGGGCTTCGCTCAAGCCGCCACCCCCACCTCCAGCGTGGCCACAAAACCCTGCGTCACGCTGCCGCTCACGCTGGCCAGCTGCTGCGCCGCGCTGTCGTTGCCGAACACGTTGTCGCTCGCCAGCGAGATGTTGGCGAAATTGCGCACGCTGCTGCTGTAGCCGGAGGCCACGCCATAGACCTGGTTGCACACGCTCGCGGGCAGGGCCAGCTGCGACACCGTGAGGTGGTCGCCCACGCTGTCGCTGCCGGTGGCCGCGCTCAGGCTGGGGTAGATCTCGAAGTGGATGTGGGGCCAGCGCCCGCTGTAGCAACCGGGAAAGATGGTGCTGAAACTGACCTGCCCGTTGGCGTCGCTCACCTGCACACCGCGCAGGAAGTTCTCGCCCGTGTAGCCGCTCGAATACATCGAATAACCGCCGTCGCGCGTGCAGTGCCACAGATAGACCGCGTAGCCCTCCAGGCTGTTGCAGCTGTCGGAGGTGTTGACGAGGTTGAGCGTCACCGTCAGCGGCACGCCCGGGGCCGTGCCGCTGGCGCCCCCGATGCTGCTGCGGATGTCGCTGCGCACGATGCCCGAGAGCGTCAGCGCGTTCAGGCGCTGGTTCGACGCCGTGGTGCCGTCGGCCGGGTACGGGCCCGCCGTCTCGCGCGGGATGGTGCTGCAGCTGCCGCCCGAGGCGGCGCTCACGGCGTCTTCGCTCTCGTCATCGCCGCCACCGCCACAGGCCACCAGCGAGAGCGGCGCGAGCGAGGCGCAGGCGCCCGCGGCGAGCCAGCGCAAGGCGCTGCGGCGTTCGCGGATCTGGCGGGCCAGGGTGTCGAGGTCGTGGTTCAGACCATGGGGATGGTGTGGGGTCAAGGCAATGTCCTTTCAGTGGGGGAGTGGGAAGGGGTTCGGGCGCCAAGCGCCGCGCCGTCAGAGATCGATGCCGATCCGCACGTCACCGCGCAGTCCGCCGGTGTCCAGATCGACCGACAGCCGGTCCAGCGTCAGCAGCACCGCGTCGCCGTCGTCGCTGAAGCGCGGCCGCGTGGTGCGCGCCGGCAGCGGGTCGGCCAGCGGCACGCCTTTCAGGGGGCCGTCGGCCTCCTGGGGCAGGAGCAGGCAGACGTCGGAGCGCGCCGTGACCTGCCGGCCGTTGTTGAAATAGATCTGCAGGTAGACCGGCACGGTGTTGTCCCGGTATTTGCGCGGGTAAACGGTGTGGAAGCCGACCGCGCCGTCGGCATCGCTGATCTGCACGCCGCGCATGCAGGTGATCGCGTCGAGCTCGTCGCCCTGGAAGTCGATGGTCCAGCAGCGCGCGTCGTAGTGCCAGATGTAGACCGCCGCGTGCTCGATGGGACGGCCCCGCGCGTCCACGATCCGCATGTTCAGCGTCAGCGAAAGGCCGGGGCTGCCCCGCGCAATGTCGCGCCGCAGCAGCGGCGAGCGCTGCAAAAACTCCAGCAGCGGGTACGGCCGCTGCGTGGGCTGCACACGCAGCAGGGTCCGTGACGGCACCGCGTCATCGCAGGCGACAGCGGGTGTGATGGCATCGGAGGGAGCAAGCGTTTGAAGCATGCCCACGATTCTGTGGAGGGCCTGTGAACGCTGCGTGGGCGATTTGTGTCGGGCCTGACACAAACGCGGCGCGCTGTCGTGGCCTCGCGGCGCCATGGCGCCGCAGGCGCCTCAAGCCGCCGGCAACACCAGGGTCGCGCGCAGCCCGCCCGTGGGCCGGTTGCCCAGGGCCAGCGTGCCGCCTTCGCGCTGCGCCAGGTCGCGGGCGATGGCCAGGCCCAGCCCGCTGCCGCTGGGGCGCTGCTCGCCGGGCAGGCGCACCCAGGGCTGGAACACGCGCTCGAGCTGTTCGGGCGGTATGCCCGGCCCGTCGTCGTCCACGTGCACCGCCACGCCCGCCGCTGCGGGCTCCAGGCTCAGGCGGGCGCGCTGGCCGTAGCGCAGCGCGTTGCCCACCAGGTTGCCCAGGATGCGGCGCAGCGAGGCGGGGTGCACCCGCACGCGCGCCGCGGGCGGCTCGGCGAGTTCGACCGCCTGGCCCTGCTCGCACAGGTCGTCCACCAGCGACTGCAGCATCGCGCCCAGGTCCACCACGCGGGGCTCGGCCCCGTTTGACTGCTCGCGCATCACGGCCAGCGAGGCGTCGATCATCTCGTCCATTTCGCGGATGTCGGCGATGGCGGCCTGGGCCACGGCCTCGGGCAGGCGCTCGATGCGCAGCCGCAGCCGCGTCAGCGGCGTGCGCAGGTCGTGCGAGAGCGCGGCCATGTGCAGGCTGCGCTGGTCGAACTGCTCCTGCAGCCGCTGCGTCATGTGGTTGAACACGCGCGCGGTCTCGCGCACCTCCACCGTGCCACGGTCTTCGTCGAGCGCGGGCGGGCGGCGCCCCTGGCTCAGACCCTGCGCGAGCTCGGCCGCCGCGCGCGACAGGCGCTGCATGGGCGCGGCCAGCCAGCGCGCGCCGAGCAGCGCGCCCAGGCCGATGAGCAGCGCGCGCAGCGCGTAGTCGAACCACAGGGTCTGGGCCGGCAGCGCGGGCGGGGCGCCGGCCACGTCGCCGGGGCGCCCTGTCGGCGGCGGGCCGTCGGGCCGGGGGCCAGCCGGCGCCATCCCGTCCGGCCGGGGCCCCATCGGGGCGGTCGGCGCAGCCGGTGGCCCCGCGTCGCTGCGCGCCGTGAGCGGGTTGCCCGGGGGCAGCGACGGCAGGGTGGCCAGGTTGGCGCCGCTCATGCGTTCGACCGGGCTGCCGCCCCCGGTGGTCAGCGGGATCGAGAGCACGAAGGCCGTGAAGTGGCTCAGGATCAGCGTCACCCACATCAGCACGAACAGGCGCCAGAACAGGGTGTTGAAGCGCGGCCGCTTCACGGCTGGACTTTCGCGGTGAACAGGTAGCCCGCACCGCGCAGGGTGCGGATCAGGCTGGGCGCGTGGCCGGTGTCGCGCAGCTTGCCGCGCAAGCGCGAGACCGCCAGATCGACGCTGCGCTCGCTGACTTCGACCCCGGGTGCGCGGGTGAGGTCGAGCAGGCGCTCGCGGCTCAGCGCCTGGCCGGGGTGGTCCACGAAGGCGCACAACAAACGGTATTCCGCCGCCGACAGCGGCACCACCAGGCCATCGGCCTCGCTGAGCTGGCGCTGCACGCGGTCGAAGGTCCAGCCCTCGAAGCGCAGCACGGTGGCCGCAGGCGCCGCCGCGCCCGCGCCGCCCCGGCGCAGCACGGCCTTGATGCGCGCCACCAGCTCGCGCGGCTCGAAGGGTTTGGGCAGGTAATCGTCGGCACCCAGCTCCAGCCCGAGCACGCGCGAGAGCGCGTCGCCCTGCGCGGTGAGCATGATCACCGGCAGCGCCGGCTGCGTCTGCCGCACCCACTGGCACAGCGTCAGGCCGTTTTCGTCGGGCAGCATCAGGTCGAGCAGCAAGACGTCGATGCCGCCGCGCGGCAGGCGCTGGCGCAGGCCCGCGCCGTCGGCCACGGTGTCCACCACCATGCCGAAGGGCGCGAGGAAGTCCACCAGCAAGCTGCGGATCTCGGGGTCGTCGTCCACCAGCAGGCAGCGGGTTGGGGTCGGAGAAGGGTCTTGCATGGCTGGGGCACCGCGTCGTGGAAGGCGCGGCCAGTTTACGCAGGAAACCCGGCAGCGCGCAGCCAGCCCAGCCCGTCGGACGTGCCGCCGGGCACCGCGCCGCGTGCCGGGCGGTACTCGCAGCCCACCCAGCCCTGCCAGCCGCAGGCCGCGGCCACCTCGTCGATCACGCCGAACAGGTAGGGGTGGTGCAGCTCGCCCAGGTCGGGCTCGTGGCGCATGGGCACGCCGGCGATCTGGAAGTGGCCCACGCGGCCGGTGGGCAGGTACTGGCGGATCTTCATGGCCACGTCGCCTTCGACGATCTGGCAGTGGTACAGGTCGAACTGCACCTTCAGATTCGATGCGCCGATGGCTTGGACCACACGGTGCGCCTCGTCCTGGCGGTTGAGAAAGAAGCCCGGGATGTCGCGCGGGTTGATGGGTTCGATCAGCACGTCGCGGCCCGCGCTCGCGGCCTGCCCGGCGGCCCAGGCCAGGTTGTTTTCATACGTGGCCTGCAACGCAGTGCGCTCGGCCCCGGCGGGCGCGAGGCCGGCCATCACGTGGATGCGCGGGCAGTTCAGCGTCTGCGCGTACTCCAGCGCTTGGGCAAACCCGGCGCGGAACTCGGCCTCGCGCCCGGGCAGGCAGGCCAGGCCGCGTTCGCCCGCGTCCCAGTCGCCGGGCGGGGCGTTGAACAGCACCTGCTGCAGGCCGTGGTCGGCCAGGCGCTGGGCGATGTCCTGGGCCTCGAAGGCGTAGGGAAACAGGTACTCGACGCCCTGGAAGCCGTCGGCCGCGGCGGCGGAAAAACGGTCGAGGAAGGCGTGCTCGTTGTAGAGCATGGTGAGGTTGGCGGCGAAGCGGGGCATGGGTCTGGCAGGAAAGGTGGGCGCTGAACGGTGGCTCAGGACAACCGGTAGGTTTCCAGGTGGATGCTGGTTTCGGTGCTGCTGATGCCGCGCACCAGGCGGATGCGCTCCAGCACCTGGGACAGCTCTGAAAGGTTGGCCGCGCGCAGCTCGGCCAGCAGGTCCCAGCGGCCGTTGGTGTCGTGCAGCGCGGCCACGCCCGGCTCGCCCAGCAGGCTGGCGATCACGGCGCGGGTCTCGTTGCCTTCGACGGCCACGCTCATCCAGGCGCTGATCTGGTGGGGCTGGGCGTCGGGCCGCAGGCGCACCGTGTAGCCCACGATCACGCCCGTGTCTTCGAGCTTGGTGATGCGGTTGGTCACGGTGCCGCGCGAGACCCCGAGCTTCTTCGCCAGCGTGGCCACGTTGGTGCGGGCGTCCTTGCGCAGCAGGGACAGCAGTTGTTGGTCGGTGGCGTCCATATTGGTCATTATGGCAACGAACACTGCCATTTGTTCAAATATTTGACATAAAGCTCGCACAGTTGCCGATTTACATTGCCATGGGCGGTTGAGACATTAACAGTCATACCAACGGAGCTTCCCATGACAACGCATCTTTCCCCCCTACCCACCCAGTTTCTGAGCGCCCAGGACGTGGCCAACGTGGTCCACCGCCTGGGCCTGCCCACGGCCCTGGCGCGCATGGCCGACACCATCCACGCCGACTACCTGCGCTGGCCCGCGTTCGACAAATGCGCCCGCGTGGCCAGCCACTCGGCCGACGGCGTGATCGAGCTGATGCCCATCGCCGACGCCAAGACCTACGCCTTCAAATACGTCAACGGCCACCCCAAGAACACCCAGGGCGGCCTGCCCACGGTGATGGCTTTCGGCGTGCTGGCCGACGTGGACACCGGCGTGCCCGAGCTGCTGAGCGAGCTCACGCTCACCACCGCGCTGCGCACCGCGGCCATGTCGGTGGTGGCCGCGCGGGTGCTGGCCCGCCCGGGCAGCCGGCGCATGGCCCTGATCGGCAACGGCGCGCAAAGCGAGTTCCAGGCGCTGGCCTTCCACCACCTGATGGGCATCGAAGAGATCCGCCTGTTCGACACCGACCCCACGGCCACCGCCAAGCTGATGGACAACCTGAGCCACACCACGCTGCGCCTGCGGCCCTGCGACAGCATCGCCCAGGCGGTGCGCGGCGCCGACATCGTCACCACCGTGACGGCCGACAAGACCAACGCCACCATCCTCACGCCCGACATGATCGAGCCGGGCATGCACATCAACGGCGTGGGCGGCGACTGCCCGGGCAAGACCGAGCTGCACCCCGACGTGCTGCGCATGGCCTCGGTGTTCGTGGAATACGAGCCGCAGACCCGCATCGAAGGCGACCTGCAGCACCTGCCGATCGACTTCGCCGTGACCGAACTCTGGCGCGTGCTGGCCGGTGAAACCGCCGGCCGCGACGGCGATGCCCAGGTCACCGTGTTCGACTCGGTCGGTTTCGCGCTGGAAGACTTCTCGGCGCTGCGTTTCCTGCGCGACGCGGCGCGTGAACTCGACCTGGGCCAGCTGTTGCCGCTGATCCCCGGCCTGGCCAACCCCAAGGATCTGTACCAGCTGATCCGCGCCAGCGCCCCGCAGCCGCGCGCCGCGACGGCCCCGACCGCCGCTCAGGCGCCGCGCCACCCGCGCGCCAAAACCCCCGCCCTGAGCGCATGACGGCGCCGCGCACAGGCCACTTCGCAGCGGGCGGAGTGGGCCTGATCGGCGTGCCCACCGACATCGGTGCGGGCACGCTGGGTTCCCGCATGGGTCCGGAAGCGCTTCGCGTGGCCGGCATTGCCGAGGCCCTGCAGGCGCTGGGCGTGCAAGTGCGCGACCGCGGCAACCTGCAGGGCCCGGCCAACCCCTGGCTGGCGGCCGTCAACGGCTTTCGCCACCTGCCCGAGGTCGCGCTGTGGAACCGCCTGCTGCACGACGCCATGCACGCCGAACTGCAGGCCGGCCGGCTGCCCATCATGCTCGGCGGCGACCACTGTCTGGGCATCGGCTCCATCAGCGCGGTGGCGCGCCACTGCCGCGCCACCGGCCAGCGGCTGCGCGTGCTGTGGTTCGACGCCCACGCCGACTTCAACACCGCCACCCTCACACCCAGCGGCAACATCCACGGCATGCCGGTGGCCTGCCTGTGCGGCCAGGGCCCCGAGGCGCTGACCGGGCTGGCCGACCGCGTGCCCGCCATCGACCCCGCGGACATCCGCCAGATCGGCATCCGCAGCGTGGACGCGGGCGAGAAGCGGCTGGTGCACGACATGGGCATCGAGGTGTTCGACATGCGCTGCATCGACGAGTGGGGCATGCGCCACGTGATGGAGCGCGCGCTCGACGGCGTGGACGCCAACACCCACCTGCACGTGAGCCTGGACGTGGACTTCCTCGACCCCGACATCGCCCCCGGCGTGGGCACCACCGTGCGCGGCGGTCCGACCTACCGCGAAGCGCAGCTGTGCATGGAAATGATCGCCGACACCGGGCGCCTGGGCTCGCTCGACGTGGTCGAACTCAACCCCGCGCTGGACCTGCGCAACCAGACCGCCGAACTCGCGGTCGACCTGATCGAGAGCCTGTTCGGCAAATCCACCCTCATGCGCCCGGCCGACGGCTGACGCCCCTTTTTTTTCCCGCCCCCGTTCATCACAACCACAGGAGACAAACCATGAAACGCATTTCCCAATGGGCCCTCACCGCCCTGCTCGTGCTCGCCAACCTGGGCGCGCAGGCCCGCAGCCTGGACGCCATCCGCAAGGACGGCAAGATCGTCATCGCCACCGAGGGGCAGTTCGCCCCGTTCAACTACTTCCAGGGCGCCAAGCTCAGCGGCTTCGAGGTCGAGCTGGCCGAGATGGTCGCCAAAAAAATGGGCCTGGCCGTGGAATGGAAAGCGCTGAGCTTTGACGCGCTGTTCGCCGGCCTCGGCCAGGACCGCTGGGACCTGGTGATCGCCTCGCACGGCATCACCGAAGAACGCGCCAAGGCCGTGACCTTCACCGCCCCGCACTACTGCTCGGGCGGCAGCATCGTCTCGCTGGACCCGGCGATCCGCCAGCCGGCCGACCTGCAGGGCAAGGTGGTGGCGGTGCAGACCGGCAGCACCTACCTGGACAACGTCAAGAAGCTCCCGGGCCTGAAGGCGGTGAAGAATTTCCCGCAGGACACCGACGCGCGCAGCGCCCTCATGAGCCGCCGGGTGGACGCCTGGGTCACCGACAAGTTCGTGGTGCTCGCCGCGCTCAACGCCAACCCGGCCTCGGGCCTGAAGGTCGGCGAGTTCCTGTTCGTCGACCGCATCGCCGCGGCCGTGACCAAGGGCAACGACAGCCTGGCCCAGGGCTACAACGCCGCCCTGGCCGCGCTGCTGGCCGACGGCAGCTACAGCGCGCTCTCGCGCCGGTATTTCCAGGACGACGTGCGCTGCCGTTGAGCGGTGTGAACCCCTTCCACCGAACAAGGCACACCCCATGAACGCCCAACTGCTTGCCTGGCCCGGCCACTGGAGCCGCCAGCAGCGCGCCACCGCGACCATGGCCAGCGCCGGCGCGGTGCTGATCGCGCTGCTCTGGCTGATGGCGCTGCCGCTGTCGCTCGCCCCCGAACCGATCGGCAGCAACGCCGTGCTGTTCGCCGAGGGCACCCTCATCACCGTGCAGCTCACGCTCACCGCCGGTCTGGCGGGCATCGCCATCGGCGTGCTCGCCGCCGTGGGGCGCACCTCGCGCGTGCTGCCGCTGCGCTGGGCCGCCTCGCTCTACATCTGGGTCGTGCGCGGCACGCCGCTGCTGGTGCAGATCCTGTTCGTCTTTCTCGCCCTGCCGGCGCTGGTGCCGGGCTTGCAGCTGGAAGACTTCGCCTCGGCCTGCGTGGCGCTGGCCTTCAACGTCGGCGCCTACAACGCCGAGGCGATCCGCAGCGGCTTGCTGGCCGTGCCCAAGGGCCAGGCCGAGGCCGCGCGCTCGCTCGGGCTCTCCAGCTGGCACACCTTCATGGACGTGAGCTTCCCGCAGGCCTTCAAGGTCGCTCTGCCGCCGCTGGTGAACAACACCGTGGCCCTGCTCAAGGACTCGTCGCTGGCCTACGCCATCGGGGTGGTGGAACTCACCAACGTGGGCAACCGCATCCAGGCCGCGAGCTTCCAGCCGCTGCCCACCCTGGCCACCACGGCGCTGATCTACCTCACGCTCACCACCGTGTTGACCCAGATTTCGGGCGCCGTGGAGCGCCGCTACGACGTGGAAGGCCGCCAGCCATGAACACCAGCCCCCCGCTCATCACCATCGACAACGTCAACAAGCACTTCGGCGCGCACCACGTGCTGCGCGGCATCAGCACGGCGTTTCACGCCGGCCAGGTCAGCGCCATCCTGGGCGCCTCGGGCTCGGGCAAGAGCACGCTGCTGCGCACGCTCAACCGCCTGGAGCGCCACGACTCGGGCCGCATCGTGGTCGACGGCATTGAGGTCAACGACGACCTCCGGCACCTCGAAGCCCTGCGCCGCGAGCTGGGCATGGTGTTCCAGCAGTTCAACCTGTTCCCACACCTCACCGTGCTCGACAACGTGACGCTGGCGCCGCGGCGCATCCGCAAGACCCCGCGTGGCGAAGCCAACGAGCAGGCCATGGAACTGCTGCAGCGCGTGGGCATGGAGGCCCACGCGCACAAGCACCCCTTCGCGCTCTCGGGCGGGCAGCAGCAGCGGGTGGCGATCGCCCGCGCCCTGGCCATGCAGCCCAAGGCCATCCTGTTCGACGAGCCCACCTCGGCGCTGGACCCGGAGATGGTCAAGGAGGTGCTGGATGTGATGAAGCGGCTGGCCCAGTCGGGCATGACCATGATCATCGTGACGCACGAGATGGGTTTCGCCCGCGAGGTGGCCGACCGCATCCTGTTCGTGGACCAGGGCCAAGTGGCCCAGGACGCGCCGCCCGCCGAGTTCTTCCACGCCCAGGACAACCCGCGCGTGCGCGCCTTCCTGGGGCAGGTCAGCCACTGAGCGGCGCGGGGCTGCGAGCGGGGCTCGGCCTCAGTCCCCGCGCAGCATCCAGCGCGCCGCCTTCTCCGCGATCATCAGCGTGGGGCTGTTGGTGTTGCCGCTGGTGATGGTGGGCATCACGCCCGCGTCCACCACGCGCAGGCCGGCCACGCCGCGCACGCGCAGGTGGCTGTCCACCACGGCCAGCGGGTCGTCGGCGCTGCCCATCTTGGTCGTGCCGACCGGGTGAAAGATGGTGCTGGCGATGTCGCCGGCCAGGCGCGCGAGCTCTTCGTCGCTCTGGAACTGCACGCCGGGCTTGAACTCTTCGGGCTGGTAGTTGGCCAGCGCCGGCTGTGCGACGATGCGCCGCGTCACGCGCAGGCTGTCGGCCGCCACACGCCGGTCTTCGGGCGTGCTCAGGTAACACGGCGCGATGGCCGGCGCGTCCGACGCCTGCGCCGAGGTGATGCGCACATGGCCGCGGCTGGTGGGGTTGAGGTTGCACACGCTGGCGGTGAAGGCCGGGAAGCTGTGCAGCGGCTCGCCGAACGCGTCCAGGCTGAGCGGCTGCACGTGGTATTCGAGGTTGGCGTAGGGCTGGGCCGGGTCGCTCCGGGTGAAGGCGCCGAGCTGGCTGGGCGCCATGCTCATGGGGCCGCTGCGCGTGAACGCGTATTCCAGCCCGATGGCGGCCTTGCCCCAGAGCGAGTTGGCCAGGGTGTTGAGCGTCTTGGCGCCCGTCACCTTGTAGACCGAGCGGATCTGCAAATGGTCTTGCAGGTTGGCGCCCACGCCGGGCAGGTCGTGCTGCACCGCGATGCCGTGCCGCTGCAGCAGCGCCGCCGGGCCCAGGCCCGAGAGCTGCAGGATCTGCGGCGAGCCGATGCTGCCCGCGCTGAGCACCACTTCCTTCGCCGCCACCACCGCCACCTTCTGGCCGCCGCGCTGCAGCTCGGCGCCGGTGCAGCGCAGTGCGCCGTTGGCCTCACGCTGCAGCGTGAGCCGCTGCACCTGCGCCTGCGTCCACACCGTGAGGTTGGGCCTCTGCCGCACCGGTCGCAGAAAGGCTTTCGAGGCGTTCCAGCGCCAGCCCGCCTTCTGGTTCACTTCAAAGTAGCCCACGCCTTCGTTGTCGCCGGTGTTGAAGTCGGTGGTGGCGGGGACGCCGGCCTGCTGCGCCGCCTTGGCGAACGCGTCGAGCACGTCCCAGCGCAGGCGCTGCTTTTCGATGCGCCACTCGCCCGTGCTGCCCAGGCTGCGGTTGCCGTGCAGCAGGGCCAGCGCCGGGTTGGTCATGCTCTCGTTGGCGGCGTCGAGGCGGTAGTGGTCTTCGTGCGCCTTGAAATCGGGCAGGCACTGGCTCCAGGCCCAGCTGTGGTCGCCCGTGAGCCGCGCCCACTGGTCGTAGTCGCGCGCCTGGCCGCGCATGTAGATCATGCCGTTGATGCTGGAGCAGCCGCCCAGGCCCTTGCCGCGCGGGTAGCGCAGCCGGCGGCCGTTGAGGCCCGGGTCGGCCTCGGTCTGGTAGAGCCAGTCGGTGCGCGGGTTGCCGATGCAATACAGGTAACCCACGGGGATGTGGATCCAGTGGTAGTCGTCCTTGCGGCCGGCTTCGATCAGCAGCACGGTCTTGCCCGCGTCGGCGCTGAGGCGGTTGGCCAGCAGGCAGCCGGCCGTGCCGGCGCCGATGACGATGTAATCAAAGGTGGTTGGGCTCATGGTGGGTTCACTCGGGGGGCAAGGAGTCGTCGGGCAGGCTGAAGTCGCCGCGCTGGTAGGCCGCGACCACCGCCTCGGCCTCGGCGAAGCGGTGCGCGGGCACCAGCACACGCACCTGGATCGCGCCGGCCAGCAGGGTGTGGGCCTGCACCAGGTGCGCGTCGGCCACCACTGCGGGCACCCCGGCCGACTGCAGGCAGCCGCGCAGCAGGTAGGCCTCGGTCGGGCTGAAGAAGGTGGCCAGCGTCTGCCAGTCGCCTTCGGCCGGGTCGTAGGGGCTGTCGCCGTGCATGGTCAGGGGCGTCGGTGAAGGCGCTGGGTATTTGCAGTGCTCATGGTCTTCTCACAGGAATGGCGCGAGTTTGTGGACCGGCCGCGCAAAAGTCCAATGAAATCGCCCGAGGCTTGGTATAAGTCTGGCAAATAATGAAAGCGCCCATGCCCCCACCCACACCCCCCACCGCCGCGCCCGGCCGCCTGCCCACCGTGGACCCGCAGACCCTGCGCGCCTTCGTCGCCGTGGCGCGCGAAGGCAATGTGTCGCGCGCCGCGTTGCGCCTGCACCTGAGCCAACCGGCGGTGAGCCTGCAGCTGAAGACCCTGGCCGAAGCCACCGGGCTGGCGCTGTTCACCCGCACGCCCCAGGGCATGGTGCTCACGCACGACGGCGCCGCCCTGCTGCCCGTGGCCGAGCGCGCGCTCGCCACCCTGGCCGACTTCGGCCAGGCCGCCGCCGCCCTGCACACCACCGTGCGCGGCACGCTGCGCATCGGCACCATCCTCGACCCGGAGTTCACCCGCCTCGGCGCCTTTCTGAAACAGCTGGTCGAATCCAGCCCGCAGGTGGGCACCGAGCTGCGCCAGGGCATGAGCGGCGACGTGCTGGCGCAGATCGCGCGCGGCGAGCTCGACGTGGGCTTCTTCCTCAACCTGCCCGACGACCCGGTGGGCGCGCCCTACCGGCTGCGCGCGCTGACCCGCTTCACCTACCGCGTGCTCGCGCCCGCTGGCTGGGGCCCGCAGGTGCGCGGCAAAGACTGGAAAGCCCTGGCCGCCCTGCCCTGGCTCGCCACGCCGCCGGCCAGCGCCCACCACCGGCTGCAGCGCCGCGTGTTCGGCCCCGGCTCGCTCACCGGGTTGGAGCCCCGGCGCGTGGCCCTGGTGGACCAGGAAGCGTCGATGCTCGACCTGGTGAAAAGCGGCGTCGGCCTGAGCCTGGTGCGCGACGCCATCGCCATGCGCGAAGCCCAGGCCCGCGGCCTGGTGGTGGCCGACAAGGTGGCGCTGGAATGCGACCTGAGTTTTGTTTGCCTGGCCGAACGGGCGGGGGAGCCGGTGATTGCGGGTGCTTGGGGGGCACTGGAGGCGGTTTGGGGGTGAGGGGTGTTCGCCCGAGCGCCATGGGCACGCAGGCTACGACTCCGGCAGGTCTTCGTGGAGACAGAGGTAGTTCCCCTCCGTGTCCTTGAACCATGCCGCCTTCTCGGCCCCCAGAACGCAGACGTGGTTCACCGTCTTCAGCCCCGGGAAATCGTAGTCCTCGAAGGTCACCCCCGCCTGCTTCAGCTCTTCAATGCTGGCGGCAATGTCCGCCACCTGGAAGCTGATCGCCGTGTGGTCGGCCTTGGTCCCTTCGGGCTTCGGAAACAGTGCAATCGTGGTGCCACCCACCGTGTAGATGAACTTTCCGTCGGGCCTGAACCCACTGGGCTTCAGACCCAGGCAGCCCTCGTAGAAGGCGCGGGCGCGGTCCATGTCCTTGACCGGCAACATCGTTGTGACAGAGGCATCGGACAACATATGCAGTCCTTTCGCTCAACCCGGTCCTGTCCCAGCCACCAGATACCCGGTACGCCGTCCGCCGGGGCTCAAGCTTATGCCTCTCGGCGCTGTGGCGCCAGTGCAGATGCGGGCCGCAAGACAGGGGCTACGCGCCATTGACGTGGTGAAACGCGGTGTGGGCTTGAGCTTGGTGCGCGACGCCATCGCCTTGCGCGACGCCCAGGCCTGCAGCCCTCGTGGTTGCCGACTTGGTGGCGCTGGAATGCGCCCTGTGTTTCGTTTGTCTTGAGGAGCGGGCGGGGGAGCCGGTGATTGCGAGTGTTTGAGAGGCGCTGGAGGCGGTTTTGGGGTGAGGGGGTTTTGGTTGTGACGCTTCAATTTTGACTCCGCCCTCCATTAAACTGTGCCATCAAACCATGGAGAAATGCATGCACAGGATCGTCAAGGCACACCTCGAAAGTTTCGTGAAAAGTTTCAGCCTCGAAGCAGATGAGGAATCTGCTCAGTTCGAGAAATTTTCGACGTACTGCGTTATTTCGAATCGGTTCGGCGGGACGTTTGATTTAGATGATGTGACAACAGGACCTAGCGACGAGGGAGTAGACGGCGTCGCAGTGATCATTGATGAGACTGTTACAGCCTCTGTTGAAGATGCGCAAGCCATCTTTTCGGGGGCCCGTCGGAATCACGATGTAGATGTTCTATTCGTCCAGGCAAAGCGTTCAGAAGGATTTGATCTAGGGGATTTTCTCAAATTCAAGGAGGGAATTCTACGGTTCGCGACACAGACGCCATATGCAGTAGTTGATGAAGTGTTAGCTGAGGCAAGGAAGATGTTTGACACCGTTGTCGAGCAAGTACCAAAGGTACGGAACGGCAAACCATCGCTCACTGCACGCTTTATAGCGACAGGCCAGTACCAAAAGCCAGCCGCCCTAGAAACGGCACGTGCCGACTTCATCGCTCAGCTAAATGAACTCGGCCTATTCCATGAAATAGATGTGCGATTTGTCGATCGCGATGAGTTGACGCGCTTGTGGGTTGGGACGTATTCCGGTATCAGCGCCAGCCTACCCGCGTTTAGCACGGCACCACTACCTCAAATTACTGGAATTGATGAGGCCTACCTCGCAGTTGTACGTGCTAGTGATTTCGTAAACAACCTACTTTTAACCGAAGAAGGAAGTCTTCGTACACAAGTATTCGAAGAGAACGTGCGCTCATATCTTGGCGACGAAAATCCAGTAAATCAGTCCATTGCTGCGACGCTCGAATCGGATACCGCAAGCCGCTTCCCAGTTTTGAACAACGGAATCACCATTGTGAGTCCAGACGTGAAGCTTCAGGGAACAACCTTACACTTGACGAACTACCAAATCGTCAACGGCTGCCAAACCTCGAATGTTCTATTTGAGAATCGAGAAAAGCTCGGCGATGTAATGGTCAACATTAAAGTAGTCAAGACACAGCTTGAAGACGTGTTTTCAGAACTGGTTCGTGCAACCAACAGTCAAACAAAAGTCGAGGACACGCAGTTTTTATCCCTGCGCCCCATCATAAAAAAGGTAGAGCAGTACTTCAACACATTTGAAGGCGCTGAAAGCCGTCTATATCTTGAGCGAAGAGACCGACAATACGTAGGTCAGGACATAGCAAACACTCGGATTTTTTCTCTTCATAACGCGGCAAAATGCGTTGCAGCGATGTTTTGCAACCGGCCAGATCTGGCGGGGCGCTATCCAAAGCAAATGTACGAAGAGCTGACAGAGACCATTTTTGACGATGGCGTGAAGGAGGCTGTTTTCTATGCTGCCTGTGTCACCATGTATCGTTTTAATCTATTGGTTTCAAACAGCACCGTCCCACAAAATATGAAGCGTTTTAAATGGCACATGCTTCCGCTTGTAAGAGCTTTGGTAGGTGCTGGTGGATCTTATCCATTGAACTCAAAGAAAACTGAGACGGAAGCTCTGAGAATCATCGCTATCATGGGAAAACATGGTCAAGAGGCCACTGACCATTTCAGTAAGATTGTGAGCATTTGCCAGGGACTTGGAGAGGTAAGTAGTGATAGGCTCAAAAGACAAGCGATCCTAGGAGAGATGTTGGCATTAATCTAGTCGGCGGTCCGCTGAGCAATAAAGCCACGAGGTTCAGACTAGTGAAGTATTCGGCCCGCCAGGGCCGCAAATCGTATCGAAGAAATACGTGGCGTTGGCTCTCGCAGTCGATCTAATCCGCAAGGTTACACATGAGCAAGTCCACGCCTCTCTCAAGTCATTCAAATTAATTTATTGATTTGCATGCATTCTTTAAAAGACCGGAAACAATTGAGGTACAGACGGATCACCCACTTCGCCAATCATTCAATCGGGAGAAATTGGCCCGGCTAGCCGGCAACGCCTGTCATCTCAAACGTTGGTCATCATGACAAGCTCTTCCATGCAATACCCCGCGACTAGTGCTCGCCTGTCATTGGCCTCTCGGTTCGGCTTGCCCTATTCCGATGACATGCAAGACTGGGAATGGCAGGTCGCAGACAGCCAACGATTCCAAGAATTTCTTCTCGCGTATCGTTCTGCGAAGTTGACTGACGATGAACGGTTTTCGTTGATGGAAATTCTCGTTCAGTGTGTTGAAGACTTGGGGTTATCTTCTCATGCTGGGGCGGTTTGGGCCGATCTCGAGCCCCTGCTGGTGAAAGACTTGCCACTGCACCGCACAACCATCGAGTACTGGTCTTGCCGCGGTGAAGTCGACCCGGAATCCAAATTCAACGTCTCGCCTCAAATGCGCAAGGTCAGCGCGTTGCTTGACCGATGAGAAGCAGCCCCACTTCATCCGGCGCTATCTCAACGGTGACACCCAATCACTTGGTCAATGTTCTCCCGAGCTCAGTTCTACACATACTCAGAATACTGGGGCGCCTTGCCACGCTGCAGCGTTGAACCGAGTCTTCAACCAAGATTGAAAAGGATGAAGAACTGGCACTCAAACCGCCATCTCAAATACATCGCCGCAAGATTTGCAGTTGCAACTCTGATCGTCTTGCTTCTCGGCTTCATTTTCTCGGTTGACAGGAGAGTTTGGATTCCCGTCACGATTACTGCAGCGGCTCTCTTGACCATGAATTTGTGGGACTGGTGGAGAAATCATCGCGATCACCCCACCCAAACAAGGTCCGACTCCAAGAAGCCAAATTAGGTCATGAAGGACTGGTACGCTGAGCGTCCTGATTTGTTTGTCAAGCGTCCCTACGATCATCCGGGATGCGACAGCTACGGCGTCGTGCACCTCGTTGGCGTCGCTCAGATATGGGGGCACCTCTGAGCGCCTTGCCGCCCATCATCCTTCGTGCTTCAGTGGCAGATGACGCAGGCTTTGCCTACGACGTCACCGAAAAAACCATGCGTGGCCATGTTGTCGCGACTTGGGGCGAATGGCGGAGCGATGTTGTGCGAGAGGCTCTTCGTGCCCAAGCCGCTGGCGGGACAGCGCAGGTCATTGAACTCAACGGCGCAAAGGCCGGGTGGCTCGTGATCGAACGCCAAACATCCCATTTCCAGCTGGAGCAGCTTTTCGTCTTGCCTGAGTATCAGAGCCAGGGTATTGGCACGCGGATCGTCCAAGATCTCATCGAGGAAGCGTCTTCCCTCAAGCTTCCTGTACGCCTTCGCGTGCTGGCGGTCAACCCAGCCCGGCGGTTCTATGAGCGCATGGGTTTTTCAGTTGTTGAAGTCGCTCAAGAACGGGTCCTCATGGAACGAGCGCCACAAGATACCCCTGCAACGGTCACCAGACCGGCCACCGGTCCGCTGCCGTAGCAGGCCGTGAAGAAGCATCGCTGGACGATAGGGGTCACCATGCGATTCAGCTCTGATTGGTTGGGGGAGACGAGACCGTGAAGAGCACCGTCCCTTTTCAAGCACTCGGTTCCTCTTGCGCGCCCGCAGCCCCCCGCTCCCCCCGACGGCCCAGGTAGGGCAACGCGAACAGATACAGCCCCGTCAACAGCAACAGACCCAAGGGGAGCAGCGGCGCGTAGGTCACCCAGGGTGGGGGTTCGCCCTGCCCTTGAGCGCGGACGACGAAGTTGGCGATGACCGTCGCCGTGAAGGCCATGGACACCCAGCGGTGGGCCCGGCGAAACCAGGCGCTGCCGCTCATTTCGCGCTCCCTGCGGCGGCCTGGATCATCTTCCAGCCGTTGCCCGCCGGGTCGCGGAAACCGGCGTCCACGTTGCCAAAGCGTTCCACCGGCTCCTGCGTGAACTCCACGCCCCGGGCGCTCCATTGCGCGTAGGTGGCCCGGCAGTCGGCCACGGTCAAGACCAGCGGCGGCATGGCGCCTTTGGCCACCATGGCGCGCAGGGTCTGCGCGGTCGCCTCGTCGTGCATGGGCGACCCGGGCGCGAACAGGCCGAGCTGAAACGATGGCTGCTCTGGGTGCTGCACCGTCAGCCAGCGATAGGCGCCATTGCGCACGTCCGTGTGCACGCGGAAACCGAGCTTGTCGACGTAGAACGCCAGCGCCTCGTCCTGGTCGTTCACGTACACGCCCACCACATTGATACCGATACCTTGGCTCATCACATCTCCTTGGTTGAATCCTTGAGGGATGGCCGGTTTGTACCCTTCGCCACGCGGCGGCGCTTCTCCGAAACTGCTGTGGTGAGGTCTGGCCGCTGCGCGGCCTTCAAGACGCAGGCAGGCACGCGATCGAGTGGCCCCGTGGTAGCCCTGGCGTGGCGGCGCAGGGCGCTCGGGCTTTGGCCGGTGACGTCGCGGAAGGTTCGCCCGAAGGTGCCCAGGCTTTCCCAGCCGGTGGCGAAAGCGATCTCGGTGATGGGCAGCTCGGTGTCGCGCAGCAGCGTGCTGGCCTGCTCGATGCGCCGCGTCAACAGGTAGCGGTGTGGCGGGATGCCGAAGGCCTGCCGGAACGAGCGCGCGAAATGGGCTTCGGACACCCCGCTGACCTCGGCCAACCGCTTCACGGGCCAGGCTTCATGCGACGCGGCGTCCATGCGGTCTTTGGCGCGCAGCAGGCGCCGCAGCAGGGCCGGGTCTTGCAACCCGGCGGCGTCCAGCGGCGCAGCGGGCAATGCGTCGGGGGCCTCGCCCAGCGGGCGGCCCGATCGGGGCCCTTCTGGCCGGCGCCTGTCCATCTGGAGCGCTCTACCGCACCGCCCCGAACCGCTGCTCCATCTCGCGGCGCATGGCTTTGCGCACCTCGGCCGCGGCGTGGCGGCGGCGTTCGTCGGGTGAGAAGGGGCGCAGCGGGGCCACGGGGATGGGTTTGCCGGCGTCGTCCACCGCCACCATGGTGAAGAAGCAGCTGTTGACGTGGCGCTTGGCCTGGGTGCGGATGTTTTCCGCGATCACCTTGATGCCCACTTCCATGGACGAGCTGCCGGTGTGGTTGACCGAGGCGAGGAAGGTGACGAGTTCGCCCACGTGGATGGGTTGGCGGAACATGACCTGGTCGACGCTGAGGGTGACGACGTAGCTGGCGGCGTAGCGGCTGGCGCAGGCGTAGGCCACCTGGTCGAGCAGCTTGAGGATGGTGCCGCCGTGCACGTTGCCGGAGAAGTTGGCGGTGTCGGGGGTCATCAGCACCGTCATGCTGAGCTGGTGGGCGGGCAGTTCCATGGGGTCTTCGCGGGGGTGTGGGTTGAACGGGCGCCCGGCCCTGCGCGGGCGAGCAGCCGCGATGGTGCCACGCGGCGCAAGGGCCCGCCAGCCGGCGGGGCTTGGCCGGCCGTGGCGGGCCCGGCGCCGGGGCGCCATGTTCAAGCGGCTTGCCAGCCCTGCCAGAGCGTCCACACCCCGCCGAGCACGAGCAGCCATCCCAGGCCCTGCCCGGCCCGCATCTGGGCGCGCCCGCTGCCGCGCAGCCAGGTTTTGACGCGCACGCCGCCCAGCGCCACGGCGCCGTACACCGCGAACTGCGTGGCCGCGATGATGGCGCCCATGGCCACGGCCTGCGCCGCCAGCGGGCCGTATTCGGGCCGCACGAACTGCGGGAACACGGCGACCATGAAGAGGTAGGCCTTGGGGTTGAGCAGGCCGCGGCGGAAGGTGGTGGGCCAGGGCCGCGAGTGCGCGGCGCTCACCTCGCCCAGCGCGGCCGCGCCGCGCACGAGCTGCCAGCCGATCCACGCGAGGTAGAGCGCGCCGGCGCTGAGCAGGGCGTTGAACAGCTGAGGCAGCGCCTGCAGGGCGAGGCCGACGCCGAGGCCGGCCATGACGGTGTGCACGACGCCGCCGGTCACCACGCCCGCGAGCGCGGCCAGGCCGCCCTTGAGGCCGTCGACCAGCGTGCTGCCGAGCACGAAGGCCATGTCCAGGCCCGGCAGCGCGATGATGCCGAAGACCAGCAGAAAGAAGAGCCAGAGGTGGGCCGTGTGGGCCAGGTTGAACCATTCCATGGGGGTGCGGGGCGTGTGGTTGAGGGGTTTGCATGGTGCCTGCCGTAACATGCCATCTGATGTCATGTTTGAATCCCACCGCACGAAAAATCTGAAATGAAAGCCAGCCGCTTGTTGTCGATCCTGATGCTGCTGCAGGCGCACGGCCGGCTCACCGCGCCGGCGCTGGCGCGTTCGCTGGAGGTGTCGGTGCGCACGATCCTGCGCGACGTGGACCAGCTCTCGGCGGCGGGCGTGCCGCTGTGGGGCGAGCGGGGGCGCCAGGGCGGGTTTCAGCTGCGCGAGGGCTGGAGCACGCAGCTCACGGGGCTGACGGAGCCGGAGTCGCAAGCGCTGCTGCTGGCCGGGCTGCCGGGCGCGGCGACCGACCTGGGCCTGGGCGCGGCGGCGGCTTCGGCGCGGCTGAAGATGGTGGCGAGCCTGCCGGCCGAGTGGCGCGAGCAGGCCGACCGCGTGGGCGCGCGCCTGCACATCGACCCGGTGGACTGGTACCGCGCGCAAGAGACGCCGGCGCATCTGCGCGAGGTGGCCGAGGCGGTGTGGCACACGCGGCGCATCGCGCTGCGCTACGAGAGCTGGCGCGGCCAGGCCGAGCGCGAACTGGAGCCGCTGGGCCTGGTGCTGAAGGCGGGCACCTGGTACATGGCGGCGCGGGCGTCGGGGCAGGACGCCGTGCGCACCTACCGGCTCGGCGCCGTGAAGACCCTGCGCACGCTGCCCACGAAATTCCGCCGGCCCAAGGCGTTTGACCTCGCGGCCTACTGGCAGGCCTCGGCCGCCCGCTTCGAGGCCGAATTGCGCACGCTGCAGGCGCGGGTGGCCGTTTCGCCGCGCGCCCTGGGCTGGTTGCACAACGAGCGCATTCCCTTTGCCCCCGACGCGGCGCCGGGCGGCGACCCGGCCCGCGCGGGCTGGACCACAGTGCTCATGCCCGTCGAGTCCATCGAACACGGCGCGCGCCGGCTGCTGTCTTACGGGGCCGAGGTGGAAGTGCTGGAGCCCGCCGCGCTGCGCCAGCGGCTGCTGGACGAGCTGGCGGCGACGCGGGCGCTGTACCCAGCGGCGGGTTGATCGGGCGCTTCAGCCGGCCGGCTGCGCCATGAAGAAGCGCAGCATCTCGGCCGAGGCGTCGGGGCCGTTGCTGTCGGTGTAGCTGCCGGCCGCGTCGCCGCCGGACCAGGCGTGGCCGGCGCCGTGCAGCGTCCAGACTTCCACGCGGGGCTGGCCGCTGGCGTCGCTGTGCACGGTGCGGGTGTAGCCGCGGCCGCCGGGCGCAACGCCTTGCTCGGTGCGGCTGCGCAAGCCGGCTGGGCCCGCCGCGGCGGGCTGGGCGGCGTGGGCCCCCAGGGCCTGCTGCTCGATGTGTTCGGCGTTGCTGAGCTTGACGGTGCGATCGTGGTCGCCGTGAAACACGATGGTGGGCACGGCCTGCGTGGTCTGGCGGCGCGGGTCGTCCGCGGTGCCGGGGAAATGCGGCATGCCCATCACGGCGTGGCCTTTCATGGCGGACAGGGCCGACGAGATGTCGTGCGCGGCGGCGTAGGGCAGGCCCGAGTGGGCGCCCACGGCGGCGAACAGCTCGGGGTAGGTTTCCCCCAGGATCACGGCCATGGCCGCGCCGGCCGAGAGCCCGGCCACGAAGACGCGTTTCGCGTCCACCGGGTGTTCGGCCACCATGGCCTGCACCATGTCGGCGATCAGCTCGGCCTCGCCCCCCTCGCGCGCCTGGCTTTCGGCGCGAAACCAGTTCCAGCAGCGCGAGGCGTTGGCGGCCACGGCCTGCTCGGGGTAGAGCACCAGAAAACCGTGTTGGTCGGCCAGGCGGTTCATCTGCGTGCCGGCGGCGAAGTCGTCGGCCGACTGGGTGCAGCCGTGCAGCATGACCACCAGCGGCATGGCTTTGGCCTTGGCCTTCGCGGCCTGCGGGGGCAGGTAGAGCTTGTAGGCGCGGCTGCCCACGACGGCGCTGAAGCTGCCGGCGAGGAACTGGCCTTCGGCGGGATGGGCGGCTTCGGCCGTGCCTTCTGCCTCGGCCGGTGGGGCGGGCTCGGTGGCGGGCCGCTTGGCCGCCGGGGCTTCGGCATCGGGCGGCGTGGCCACTTCGCGCGCCACCACGTCGATGGTGTCGCCCTTGCCGGTCGCGCGCGGCGCGGGCGCGGCGTTGGGCGGTGGCGCCACCCCGCCACCCAGGCCCGCCGACGACAGGGCCCGGCGGATCGTCTCGGTGACGCCGCGCATGGGGCCGCTGCGGGTGTTCAACCCGGCGGCCTTGAGCGCGCGTTCGATGGTGTCTTGGATGTTCATGGCAATGGCACTCGGGACGGTGGTGGGGTGGGCGGGCGACGGGTTGTGGGGTTTCAAATTCAAATCGGGGGTTTGCTTTCGGCGTGCGCGGGCGCGTGGGAGCGTCTGCGGGTGGGTTGAATCGGTTGAAGAAAAGGAGGCGTCAGAGCATGCGGCCGGCCAGCGCCAGCCGCACGGCAGCGCTGGCATGGAAAGCGCCCAGCACCGATACCGACGCGATGGCCGCGAGGGCCAGCTCGGGCGAGACGTCGTCGGCGATGCGCGCCAACCCGACCACCTGGATGTTCAGCTGCTGCCCGGCGGCCACGGCGCGTTCCAGATCGGTGCGGCTCAGGTGCTGCAGGCCCAACATGAGCATGCGCCGTGCCACCGCCTGGCGCAGCGTGTCCGCATGGGAAGCGAGCAGGTTGCGCACAGCGGTGCGGATCAGGTCGGAGCGGTTGGAATAGAACCCTTCCTGCACCAGCAAGTCCACCTGCCCCAGGTCCACCACACCGAGGTTGATGGTCATCTTCTCGGTTTCGCCGACCCGGGCTCTGGGGTCGGTCAGTTTGTTCTCGGCCATCTTGTCACCATCCTTATGGAATCCATATGGATGGCATTTAAACACGTTTGGGCGCAACGGGGGCTGTTCAACGTGAACCCACCGACCTATCATCCGCCTGCTTCGGCACACTTCTTTCAACAAACAGGAGCGAACATGGCAGGCAGCTACGAACTGGGTTCGAACGGCAAAGGGCAGTTTTCCTTTGTCCTGAAAGCGGGCAACGGCGAGGTGATTCTGCGCAGCGAGCAGTACGACACCAAGACATCGGCGGAGAACGGCATCAAGTCCGTGCAGACCAACTGCGGCACCGACGCGCGCTACGAGCGCAAGGACGCCTCCGACGGGCGCTGCTACTTCAACCTCAAGGCCGCCAACCACCAGGTGATCGGCACGAGCCAGATGTACAAAGCGGCGGCGGGCCGCGACGCGGGCATCGAGTCGGTGAAGACCAACGGCACGACGGCGACGGTCAAGGTGGTCTGAGCGGCTGGAGGTTTCAGCGTTTCATCAAAAAAGCGACCCGCGGGTCGCTTTTTTGCGGCCGTTCACATCACGCGGTAGACCCGGCCGGTCTGCGCGCCTTCGACGTTGCGCAGGCAGGCCGGCATGCCCGAAACGCTCGGACACCACTTCGCGCAGGGCATCCGAGGCGGCGACGGCGGCGCGAAGTGCGGTGGAGGTGGCTGCGTCTCAAGATGCTTCCAATGGTGATAGCCCTTGCCATGGCTGCTCGGTGGCCGCAGACTTGAACCGAACAATCACCCACGCGCTGCGGCTGGATCTGCGGCGCTGGATCCTTCCTTGGCAGCAAGATGCCCCGCAGTCGTCTGCCGCCAGCTGCGGCACCAGCACAGAACCCATGTTCCTGAGTCTGCAACCATCCGCACCTCTGAACGCTTTTGTCGAAAGCCTTTGGTACAGCGAGCGTGGCGCGCTGCCGCACACGCGCGAACGCAGCCTGCCGACCGGCTGTGCACATATCGTCGTGCCGCTGCTGCAGGATCATCTGATTCGCTACGAAGGCGCCAATGACAAAGGTGCACGCCGGCTGCGCGGCCCCATCGTGCAGGGCCCCTCTGACCGCTTTGGCGTGCGTGGCACCGAAGGTCCGTCGGCCGTGATCGGCGTGCAGTTCAAGCCCGGCGGCGCGGCCGCGTTCTTCGGGGGTGCGCTGCCCCATCTGCGCAACCGCACCGAACTGCTGGAAGACCTCTGGGGCCCGGCCGCCCAGGCGTTGCATGAGCAGCTCAAGTCGGCAGGGTCGCCACAGCGCGCGCTGATGTGCCTGCGAGACCATCTCTTGCGCAGGCTTCGACAGGCGCCGCCGCCCGATCCGTTGGCCACTTGCGCCATCGAGGTTTTCGGTCAGGACCCGGCTCGAGCGCGGGTGCTGCCGGCGCAACACGCAGCCGGCTGCGCGCCAGCGCAGTTCATCCGCCGCTTCGAGGCGGCCGTCGGGCTCACGCCCAAGCGCTACGCGCGCGTGCTGCGTTTCGGCGTCTTGTTACCGGCGCTGGTGCGATGCGGGCCGCGTGACTGGGCGGACATTGCTGTGGGCGCCGGGTACTTTGACCAGTCCCACCTGATCCGCGAGTTCCGCCAGATGGCTGGAATGCCGCCCGGCCAATACGTGCCGGTGCACGCCGATAGGCCGACGCACGTGGCGCTGCAAGTGCGTTGAAGCGGGGCCGAAAAAATGTCCAATACGTGATCAGCCTCCGTCCCTAGACTGCGATCCTCGCGGCACGTTGCCGCTCAAAGGAGAGGTGCCATGAACCAGATCCACGAGGTTTTCCCCTACCTGATGGTGCGTGACAGCGTGGCCGCCATCAGCTTCTACCAGCAGGCCTTTGGTGCGGTCGAACGCTTCAGGCTCGTCGAACCGACGGGCCGCATCGGGCACGCCGAACTGCAGATCGGCCCTGCGGTGCTGATGGTGTGCGACGAGTTTCCCGAATGCGGCATGGTGGGGCCGCAAGGCGATCTATTCACCGGATGCACCATCCACCTGCATGTGGACAACGCCGACGAAATGGGCGCCCGCGCGGTCGCCGCTGGTGCGACGATGCTGATGCCGCCCACCGACCAGTTCTACGGTGAACGCTCGTGCCGTTTGCGCGATCCGTTTGGGCACGCCTGGCTGATCGGGCACTCGATAGAGAAGCTGGAACCCGAGGAGATGCAGCGTCGCTACACCGCGCTGATGGCTGGCGATGCCACCTGAAGGCGCAGAGACGCAAGCGACTCACATCACGCGGTAGACCCGGCCGGTCTGCGCACCTTCGACGCTGCGCTGGTAGGCCAGGCCCACGCGCTGCGCCGGCACGGTTTCGAAGCCGGGGAAGAACGGGCCGTAGGTGGGCAGCGATTCGGTCAGCAGCGTCGGGCTGACGGCGTTGATGCGGATGCCGCGCGGCAGCTCGATCGCCGCGGCGGCCACAAAACCCTCGATCGCCGCGTTCACCGCCGTGGCATTGGCGCCGTTGCGGATCGGCTCGATGGCCAGCACGCCGCTGGTCAGCGTGATGGAGCCGCCATCGTTCAGGTAGCGGTGGCCGGCCAGCGCCAGCTGCACCTGGCCGAGCAGTTTGTCCTGCAGGCCGAGGTTGAACTGCTCGGCCGTCATCTCGGTCAGCGGGCCGAAGTGCAGGTTGCCGGCGGTGCTGATGATGGCGTCGACGCGGCCCACCGCTTCCAGCAAGGCCACCACGCTGTCCGGTTGCGACAGATCGGCGCGGTGCTGGCCGCTGTTGCGCCCGGCGCTGACAATCTCGTGGCGCGAGCCCAGCGCCTGCACGGCGGCCTGTCCGATGGTGCCATTGGCACCGATGAGAAGAATCTTCATGGCGGTTTCCTGTTCTGTGGAAGTTGAGAAGGCGCCATTGTTTGCCTAATGTTTCATGGCATAAAGTAGCAAATTATTCTCACACTACAAACCATTGGTTAGGAATACGCATGGACAAGCTGCGTTGCATGGAGGTGATGGTGGCCGTGGTCGACGCCGGCAGTTTCGCGGCGGCGGCGAGCCGGCTGCAGATCTCGGCGGTGATGGTGGGCAAGCACATCCAGCAGTTGGAGGCCCACCTGGGCGCGCGCTTGCTCCAGCGCAGCACACGCCGCCACAGCCTCACCGAGGTGGGTGCGGCGTTCTACGAAGACAGCAAGCGCGTGCTGGAGCAGGTGCGCTGGGCCGAGTCGTCGGTGGAGCGCAGCCGCGCGGCGCCCCAGGGGCTGTTGCGTGTGAGCGCGCCGGTCACGCTGGGCAGCCACACGATCGCTCCGCTGGTGGCGCAGTTTCTGCTGCGGTATCCGAAGGTGCGGGTGGACCTGCAGCTCACCGACAGCGTGGCCGATCTGGCCGGCGAGGGCATTGACGCGGCCGTGCGCATCGGCCGCATTGCCGACGAGAGCCTGGTGGCCCGGCCGCTGCGGCCCTACCGCATGGTGATCGCCGCCGCGCCGGCCTACCTGCAGCGCCATGGCAGCCCCCAGAGCGCCGCCGATCTGGCGCGGCATGTCTGCCTGAGCCACTCGGTCTGGCAGCGCCGCACCGAGTGGACGCTGCATGAAGGCTCACAGTCGTTCCAATGGCCCGAGCAGGCCCGCCTGACCTGCAACCACGGCGACGGCCTGCGCCGCGCCGCCCTGGCCGGGCTCGGCCTGGTGATGCAGCCCGAGGTGCTGCTGGCCGACGACCTGGCCAACGGCCAGCTGGTGGCGGTGTTGCAGGCCTGCTCGCCACCGGCCCGGCCGGTGCACCTGGTCTATGCGGCCGACCGCCGCCAGTTGCCCAAGCTGAGCCGCTTCGTCACCCACGTGTTGCGCTCGATCGGGCTGCCGCCGCATTGACGCCCGCGCGATCAGGTGGCGGTGGCCTTCAGGGCACCACCACCTTGAGCAGCTTCTGCACCAGCGGATGCTGCACCTTGCGCGCGGTGCCGATGGCGTAGAAGTGTTCCTGCACGCCTTCGCAGGGGGCGAACCACTTCAGGCCATGGCCCTGCGAGAGCTGCTCGCGCATGCGTTCGGGCGCGGGGAACACGCCCATGCCCGAGGCGCCGAAGGTGGCCAGCAGGGCGCTGTCTTCGAACTCGCCCACCACGCGGGGCACCACGCCCTGCTGCTCGAACCAGTGGTCGATGCGCAGGCGCACCGAGGCGTGCGAGCTGGGCAGCAGCACCGGCACCTCGGCCAGGCTGTGCGGGAAGTTCTGGCGGGCCTGGGCCAGCCAGGCCTTGGGCGCGTACCAGCCCAGGGGCGATGAGCCCATGGCGTGGCTGTAGAGCTTGAGGTTGGGGTTGGCGGGCGCGGGCCGGTCGGACAGCACCACGTCGAGCCGGTGCAGGGCGAGGTCGGCCAGCAGGTCGTCGAAGTCGTCTTCGTGGCACACCAGGCGCAGGCGCGGCTCTTCGAGCGCGGGGGCGAGCAGTTCGCGCACGGCGAGCTTGGCCAGGCCGTCGGAGATGCCGACCACGAGGCGCACGCTGCCCTGGCTGGTGGCGTCGCGCACGGCGCTGGGCAACTGCTCCCCGAGCAGGAAGATCTGCTCGGCCACCTGCAGGGCCGCCTGCCCGGCCTCGGTGAGGGCCAGGCCGCGCCCGGCGGGCTTGAACAGCGCATGGCCCAGCGACTGCTCCAGCAGGCGCACCTGGGCGCTGATGGTCTGCACCGCCATGCCCAGCCGGTCGGCGGCGTGGGACATGCCGCCCTCTTTGGCCGTGACCCAGAAGTAATACAGGTGCTTGTAGTTCAGGTCCTGGCTCATGGTTCTGTTTTCAGAGAGTGAATTTCCTGGATTGTCTGCTTTTTCAGAATCGAGTGCGGCCCTATCTTCCAGGCTCCCTGTTCACCTCTGGAGAACCCTCATGGAACGCATCACACGCCACCCTTCCCTGTCTGCCCGCCCTTCGCTCGCCCTGGACCGCCCGCAGGTGGCCCGGGTGCTGCGCAACACCTACGCCCTGCTCTCGCTCACGCTGCTGTTCAGCGCGGGCGTGGCCGCGCTGGCCGTGGCCGGCAGCTGGCCCGCGCCCGGCCTCGTGATCACGCTGGTGGGCTATTTCGGCCTGCTGTTCGCGGTGCACAAGCTGCAGAACAGCGGCTGGGCGCTGCCCGCGGTGTTCGCGCTCACCGGCTTCATGGGCTACACGCTCGGGCCGCTGCTCTCGCACACGCTGGCCCTGCCCGGCGGCGCGGGCACCATCGTGGCCGCGCTCGGCGCCACGGGGGCCAGCTTCGTGGCGCTGTCGGCCTACGTGCTGACCACGCGGCGCGACTTCAGCTTCATGGGCGGCTTCCTGTTCGCCGGCATGGTGATCGCGCTGGTGCTGGCCGTGGGTGCGTATTTCTTCCAGATGCCGGCGCTGGCGATGGCCGTGTCGGGCCTGGTGGCGCTGCTCTCGGCGGGCCTGATCCTGTTCGAAACCAGCCGCATCGTGAACGGCGGCGAGACCAATTACGTGCTGGCCACGGTGGGCCTGCTCGTCTCGGCCTTCAACCTGTTCACCAGCCTGCTCGGCCTCACGGGCATCGGCGGGAACGACTGAGCCCGAGCGGACTCTTCCCTGGAAGGCACACATATATATAGAGATATGGAGACCTCCATGCAGACCTACCGCACGAACAGCCCGCAGGCCGCGGCCCGCCTGGTGGCGATGGCCCTGGTGTCCGACGGCCAGTACGCCCTGAGCGAGCTGCAGGCGCTGGCCCGGCTCGACGCAGCGCAGCGCCTGGGGCTCAGCGCCGAGGCGTTCCAGGCCGTGATCGACCGCTTCTGCCAGGAGCTGCTGCAGGCCAGCGGCGGCGTCTGGACCGGCATGGTGGACGACGCGACGCGGGCGCGGCTCATGGCCGAGGTCACCGACCCGACCCTGCAGGACCTGATCGTGCAGCAGTGCGAGGCGCTGATGCTGGCCGACGGCCATCTGGCCAGTGGCGAGATCGCGCTGATCGACGCGCTCAGCGCCCGCTGGCGCCGGCCGGTGCGGCTGTGAGAATCGCCTGGCCATCGGCGGCTTGATCTGTGGAGCCGCCCCTGTGTGCGCGCCAGGGCGCCGGTCAGGCGCGCGCGAAAAACAGCGCGCTCATCACCAGGCCCACGGCGATCACGCCCAGGCGCACCCACGGCGCGGGCAGCCGGCGGGACCAGCGCGCGCCAAAGTAGCCGCCCGCCGTGGCGGCCACCATCATGAGCAGGCCTTCTTTCCAGGCGATGGCGCCGGCGATGACGAAGGCCGCCACCGACAGCCAGGACAGCACCAGCGAGTTGAGGTTCTTCAGCGCGTTGACGGTGTTCAGCCGCGACTCGCCGGCCACCGTGTAGAGCGCCATGAGCAGGATGCCCAGCCCGCCGTTGAAGTAGCCGCCATAGATGGCCACGCCCAGCAGCGCGGGCTCGCGCCAGCCCGCCCGGCCCTGGCCGTCGTGCGGGGCCAGCGCAGCGCGCCGGGCGATCGCCGGGCCGGCCGCGAACAGCGCGGTGGCGAACAGCAGCAGCCAGGGCACGATGCCGGCAAACAGCTTCGCGGGCGTGACCAGCAGCAACAGCGCACCGGCCACGCCGCCCAGCGCCGAAATGGCCATCTCGCGCCGCAGGCGCCGCGCCGGCAGCGCGCGCAGCTCGGGCCGGAAACCCAGCGTGCTGCCCAGGTAGCCGGGACTGACCGCGAGCGCGCTGGTGGCGTTGGCCACGATGGGCGGCACGCCCGTGAACACCAGCGCGGGAAAGGTGAGGAAACTGCCCCCGCCGGCGATGGCGTTGAGCACGCCGGCGGCAAACGCGGCGGCGGCAAGCAAAGGCGAGGCAGTCAGAAAGTCCATGCGCCGATTATTCCGGCCCACCCGCCGCCGATTGCCTGCACTGCAGGCAAAGCTGTTCAACAACAACCCCGCACTCTGCCGTACGCCTCCGGGGCGCGGGAGCCCCAACCCAGAACGCCGCGGAACTGGCTCCGCCAGGCCGCAGGCGTTGCCCCCTTGAGGGGGTCGCGCGCAGCGCGGCGGGGGTGGGGCTACCTCGCCCGACCAAGCTTGTGCTGCAGCCGGTCCAGCACCTCGCTCACCGCCTGCGACGAACCGCCCGCGCCGGCGGCCAGTTCCTGCTCGGCCAGCGACAGGTTGAGCCGCACGAAAGTGCTGTCGAGCGCGTGGCGCGTGGCGAGCAGCTGCTGCGCGATCTTGGCGCAGTCGGCGCCCTCTTCCAGCAGCTTCTGCAGCCCGCGCACCTGGCCCTCGGCCCGGCGCAGGCGGTGCATCAGCTCGGCCTTGCGCTCGCTGGGCAGCGGCTGGGGGCCGGGGGCGGCAGCGGCGTCGTCGCTCATGGTCTCGCGCGTTCGGCCGCTCAGGCCGACGCGGGGATGATGTTGGCCACCGGCTCGGGTGCCAGCAGCGAGCCTTCGCGCAGGCCGCGCACGGTGGCGAAGCTGAGCCAGAGCACGGTCATGGTGGTGGACGCGAGCAGCAGCACGCCGGCGGTCTGCAGCACGCCGTGCCAGGCGCTGTCGGGCTGCAGTTCGGCCAGGCGCAGGGTGAGCGTGGTGAAGGCGGCGAACGGGAAGGACAGCGCCCAGAACGGCACGCCGAAAGGCTGGCCGGCGATGCGGCGCACGACCGGCAGCAGCCACAACACGAAGAACAGCGCCACGCCCCAGAGCGCCTGCACCGCCGCCACCGGCGCCTGCATCTGGATCAGCACCAGGCCGATCACGGCGGGCGGCGCGATGGTGATGAACCAGGCCGGCAACACGCGCTCGGGCAGCGGGCTGTGGGCCAGGCGCCGCGCCAGCACCAGCGTCAGCACCACCGGCCAGAAGAACGCACCGATGCCCATCTGCGCGGCCGACCAGCCGTCGATGCCCAGCGGCAGACCCGCCAGCGGCGCGAGCACGTTGCCCACCACCGGGATCAGCAGCACCGGCGTGACCGACGGCCACAGTCCCGTGTTGCCCAGGCCCTGGCCGGGCTGGGCCGCGGCGGCCGGCGAGATCCAGCGGCTCAGCACCCACAGCGTGGCCCAGAGCTGGGTGAGGCTGCCCGCCCACCAGAGCACGCGCCAGAGCGGGGCCAGGCCGCCCTCTGCGCCCCCCAGGGCCACGCCCACCGTGGCCAGCAGCAGCAGCGACACCGGGAACGCGGCCACGAAGGCGTGGCGCACCGGGTGCTTGAGGTCCTCGGCCAGCGCGGCGGGGTAACGCGAGATGCGCAGCAGCGAAGCCACCAGCAACGCGAGGAACACCAGCAGCGCGAGCGCGCCGACCACCAGCGCGACGCCGCTGGCCATGTCGCCCAGCACGCCGTGCGCGCGGTGCCAGGCCAGCGCCAGGCCGCACAGGCCCATGACCAGGGCGAACCAGCCGGGCATGAGGAATTTCAGGGGGGTGGGGCTGCTCATGGGTGTTCCTTGGCCGGGCGGGGGCCGGCGTTCAGAGGATGGTATTCAGTTGCACTTGCCCGTGCCGCACGAGCCGCCGTTGCCTTCGGGCACGCCGAGCTTGCGCAGCAGGATGCCGGGCGGGCAGAAGCCGGTGAAGCCGGACTGGAACAGGTTGAAGCCGACGAAGCCGGTGAAGGCCAGGAACCAGGGGCTGACAAAAATCGGGCTGCCCTCGATGCCCAGGGCCAGCGACAACATGACAAAAAAACCGGCCATGACGCGGATGTAACGTTCAACAGTCATTTCAAACTCCTAAGAAAACACCAACAGAAAAGAAAGCCTGGCCAGAGCACGTGCGTCCCACCAGGGCACCCGTGGAACCGGCTTTGCCGGGCCACAAGGTGCGTCCCCTCCGGGGGAAGACGCGAAGCGGCGCAGGGGGGTCATCCGAACCTCCGGCGGTACACCGCGTAATACAACACCGGGATCACCACCAGCGTGAGCAGCGTGGACACCGCGATACCGAAGATCAGCGACACGGCCAGGCCGTTGAAGATCGGGTCGTCGAGGATGAAGAAGGCGCCCATCATGGCGGCCAGGCCGGTCAGCGCGATCGGCTGGGCGCGCACCGCGGCGGACTGCACCACGGCTTCGGCAAAGGGCACGCCGCGCTTCGTTTCCAGCTCGATGAAGTCCACCAGCAGGATGGAGTTGCGCACGATGATGCCGGCCAGCGCGATCATGCCGATCATGCTGGTCGCCGTGTACTGCGCGTTCAGCAGGGCGTGGCCCGGCATGACGCCGATGATGGTCAGCGGGATCGGCGCCATGATGATCAGCGGCGTGAGGTAGCTCTTGAACTGCGCCACCACCAGCAGGTAGATCAGGATCAGGCCGACGCCGTAGGCCGCGCCCATGTCGCGGAAGGTCTCGAAGGTGATCTGCCACTCGCCGTCCCACTTCACCGCGTACTGGCGGTACGGGTCCTGGGGCTGGCTGATCCAGTACTCGCCCAGTTCGCCGGTGTTGGGCAGCGCGGCTTTGTCCATGGACGAGCGGATGCCGAACAGACCGTAGAGCGGCGAGTCCAGCGAGCCCGCCATGTCGCCGAACACATAGGTCACGGGCAGCATGTCTTTGGTGTAGCGCGGCTGGTCGATCACGCCGCGCTCCACCGTCACCAGCTCGGAGAGCGGCACCATGGCGCCGTTGGCCGCCTTCAGGGGCAAGGCCAGCAACGCATCGAGGCCGACCTGCTGGTCCAGCGGCAACTGCAGCCGCACCGGCACCGCGAACTTGGCGTGGCCGTCGTGCAGGTAGGCCGCGTCCGAGCCCGAGAGCGCGGCGTACACGGTCTGCGCGATCACCTGCACCGGAATGCCCAGCGACTCGGCGCGCTGGCGCTGGATGCGCAGGAAGGCGCGCGGCGCGTGTTCCTTGAGCGAGGTGTCCACGCCGACGATGTCGGGCGTGGCCTGGTAGGCCTGGGCCACGCGCTGCGCGAGTTCGGCGCGGCCCGCCTGGTCGGGGCCATAGACCTCGGCGACGATGGGCGACATCACCGGCGGGCCGGGCGGCACTTCCACCACCTTCACGCGCGCGCCGTGGGTGGCCGCGATCTGCTCCAGCGCGGGGCGGTGGCGCTGCGCGATGGCGTGGCTCTGTTCGCTGCGGGCGTGCGCGTCGATCAGGTTCACCTGCAGGTCGCCGCCTTCGGCTTCGGCGCGCAGGTAGTACTGGCGCACCAGACCGTTGAAGGTGATGGGGCTGGCGGTGCCGGCGTAGCCCTGCACATTGGCCACCTCGGGCTGGGCGGTGAGGTAGGCCGTCATGTCCTGCAGCGCGGCGGTGGTGCCTTCGAGCGGCGTGCCGGCGGGCATGTCCACCACCACCTGGTACTCGCTCTTGTTGTCGAAGGGCAGCATCTTGAGCACCACGCCCACGAAGGAGCTGGGCACCAGCGCCAGGCTCACCGAGAGCAGCAGCGCCCCGGCGATGCCGGCGGCCAGCAGCCAGCGCTTCTTGGCACTCTGCAGCAGCGGCGTGAGGATGCGCGTGAAAGTGCTTTGCAGCGTGCGCGTGATCTTGCCGGGGCCGTGGGCGGCGTGGCCTTCACCGGTCTTGGTCAATTTGAGTGCGAGCCAGGGCGTGACGGTGAAGGCGATGGCCAGCGAGATCGCCATGCCCATGCTCGCGTTGATCGGGATCGGGCTCATGTACGGGCCCATCAGACCGGTCACGAAGGCCATGGGCAGCAACGCCGCGATGACGGTGAAGGTGGCGAGGATGGTGGGGCCGCCCACTTCGTCGACCGCGCGCGGGATGATCACCGTGAGCGGATCGTGCGGCGTGAGCATGCGGTGGCGGTGGATGTTTTCCACCACCACGATGGCGTCGTCCACCAGGATGCCGATGGAGAAGATGAGCGCGAACAGCGAGACGCGGTTGAGCGTGAAGCCCCAGGCCCAGCTGGCGAACAGCGTGGCGGTGAGCGTGAGGATCACCGCCGCGCCGACGATGATGGCCTCGCGCCGGCCCAGCGCCAGCCCCACCAGGACGATCACGCTGCCGGTGGCGAAGATGAGCTTCTGGATCAGCTTGTTGGCCTTGGCCGCGGCGGTTTCGCCGTAGTCGCGCGTGATGGCGACTTCCACCTCGTCCGGGATCACCGTGTTTTTCAGGTTGTCCAGCCGCTCGCGCACGCCGGCGGCCACGTCAACCGCGTTCTCGCCGGGCTTCTTGGTCACGGTGATGGTCACGGCCGGGTGGTTCTGGCCTTGTTGGCCGGCGTGGGCCGCGTCGGCGGCGCCGGGCGTGAACCACACGTAGCGCTGCGGCAGCTGCGCGCCGGCTTCCACCCGCGCCACTTCGCGCAGATAGATGGGTCGCCCGTTGTTCACGCCGACCACGATGTCACCCACGTCCTGGGCGTTCTGCAGGAACTCGCCGGTCTCCACCGACAGCATGCCGGGCTCGCCCGCGGCGGGGCTGGGGTTGACCACCGAACCCGAGGGCATGGCCTGATTGGCCGAGGCGATCGCGCCCTGCAGCGCCTGCACGCTCACGCCGCGCTCGCGCAGCCGGGCCGGCTCCAGCCACACGTGCACCGCACGGCCGGGGCCGCCGATGGTGACCACCTCGCGCGTGCCCGGCACGCGCTTGAGCTCGGTTTCCACCGCGTGCGCCACCCGCTCCAGGTCCATCGCGCTCTGTGCGTCTTTCGTCCACAGCGTGGCCGCGAGCACCGGCACGTCGTCGATGCCCTTGGGCTTGACGATGGGGCTGAGCACGCCCAGGCCCTGGGGCAGCCAGTCCTGGTTGGCGTTGAGCACGTCGTACAGGCGCACCAGCGCCTCGGTGCGCGGCACGCCGACCTGGAACTGCACCGTCAGCACCGCCACGCCTGGGCGCGCCACCGAATAGCTGTGTTCGATGCCCTGGATCTGCGAGAGCACGTGTTCGGCCGGCGCGGCGACCATCTTCTCCACGTCGGCACTCGATGCGCCGGGGAAGGGGATGATCACGTTGGCCATGGTCACGTTGATCTGCGGCTCTTCCTCGCGCGGCGTGACCAGCACGGCGAACAGGCCCAACAGCAGCGCGACCAGCGCCAGCAGCGGCGTGATGGCGTTGGCCTGGAAGGCCCGCGCCACGGAGCCGGAGAAGCCGAGCTTCTCGACAACAGAGAGTTCTTGAGAGGAGTTCATGTCAAAGGTCCAGAACGCAACGATGGCCCGTGCGCCATCCGGCACGCGCCGCGCAACCGGCTTCGCCGGGGCGCTGGCGTGGTCCCCCCTTCAGGGGGGAAGACGCGAAGCGGCGCAGGGGGGTCATTCCGGCCTCGCGGCGGGCTGTGCGCCCGACAGACCGGCGCGCACCGGGTCGAGCGCCACGCGGTCGCCGGATTTCAAGCCCGCCAGGACCTCGACACCGGCCTCGCCGTGCGAAGCCCCCGTGCGCACCGCGCGCAGCGCAAAACCGGCCGGCTGGCCTTCGCCCCGGGTGGCCACCACGTACACACCGGTGAGTTCGCCGCGGCGCAGCAGCGCCGACTCGGGCACCAGCAGGCGCTGGTCGCCGGGCTGGCCCTGGCCGCCCACGAAACGCACCCGCACCTGGCGGCCGGGCACCTGGTTGGCGCCGTCGGCCGTGCTCAGGTCAAGCCGCCATTCCACGGTCTGCGACACCGGGTCGGCCGCCGGCAGGCTGGTCTTGGCGGCGGGCAGCACCCACTGCCCGGTACCGGGCAATTGCACCTCGATGCGCTGTGCCTGCAGCGCCAGCGCCTGCTGCGAGGCGGGCACGTGCACCACGGCGCGGATCGGCTGCGGCGCGTAGACCGTGAGCACCGGGGTGCCGGGCAGCGCCAGCGCACCGGCCTCGGCGTGTGTCTGCAACACCCAGCCGTCGTACGGCGCGGTCAGGCGCGTGAAGCCCTGGGCCACGCTGGCCTGGGTCTGGCCGGCGCGGGCGGCGGCGGCGCCGGCCTGGGCGGCCCGGTACTGGGCCTGCGCCGTGTCCAGCGCGGCCTGGGCCAAAAAGCCCTGGGCGCGCAGATCGCGCGAGCGCTCGTAGGCCGCCTTGGCGTTGGCCAGGTTCGCATCGGCCTGGGCGAAGCCCGCCTGGGCCTGGGCCACGCCGGCCTGGGTGGCGCGGTCGTCGATCACGGCCAGCACCTGGCCGGCCTTCACCGGGTCGCCGGCTTTCACCGACAACGTGGCGATGCGGCCCGACGCCTGGGCCGAGAGCACGCTCTGGCGCACCGCCTGCAGGTTGCCGTCGATCAGAAAGCCCGCTCCCACCGCCTGGGCGCCCACCGCCATGACCGGCACCTGCGGGCCGGCGGGCGCCGCAGCCTCGCCCGCCGCACGCACACCCGCCGCGCCCAGCAGGGCAGCGCCCGCGACCAGGGCGAGCGAGAGCGCGCCCCAGACGGCGCGGCGCGGCGCAGGCCAGCCGCGCGCCGGTGCCGGCGCGGTGGCGTTGAGAGGCTGAAACAGGGAGCGGGGGGAACGGGCGGGCATGGTTTTCTCCTATACGGTCCGTAGTATACATATATACCCCTAGGGGTACAAGCAGATGGCCATGTGAACCAGGGTACGCCCCGCGCCGCTGTTTCGCGTTGCTATTTCTGGTTCTGGGTTTTGGCAGGCGTCCGCCCTCACCCCAGCCTCTCCTAGGGGGAGAGGGGGTGAAGACACGCGGTTCAGAAGAAAAAGAAGGAGGAGGCGCGCGGCCCTGCATCACTTCAGGGCCCTTCAGCGGGTCCACCGCACCGGAGCGCGGCCCGCAACGCATGAAGCGATCCAGCCCAGGGCACCGCCGGGCCGGCTTTGCCGGACGGCCAGTGCCGCCCCCTTGGGGGGGTAGCGCGAAGCGCTGCGGGGGGTCTATTTACACCAGTGCAAAAGGCACCCGGGCCGCCACGGCGCACAGCAGCTCGTACGAGATCGTGCCGGCGGCGGCGGCCACCTCGTCCACCGGCAGCGCCGCGCCCGTCGCCGAGACGCCCCACAGCACCACCTCGGCCCCGATCCCGCAGGGCACGCCGGCCGCGTCCAGCGGTGACAGGTCGACCGCGATCATGTCCATGCTGACGCGGCCCAGCACCCGGGTGCGCACGCCCGCCACCAGCACCGGCGTTCCGGTGGGCGCGTGGCGCGGGTAGCCGTCGGCGTAGCCGCAGGCCACCACGCCCACCCGCATGGGGGCTTCGACGGCGAAGGCCGAGCCGTAGCCCACGGTGTCGCCCGGCTGCAGCTGCTGCGTGCCGATGATCCGGCTGGACAGGGTCATGGTCGGCTGCAGGTTCCAGCCGGCCGCGGTGTGCTCGGGGTGGTCGGGCGCGCCGCCGTAGAGCGCGATGCCTTCGCGCACCCAGTCGGCCGCGAGCGTGGTCGCGCCGTCGCCACGCAGGGGCGAGCGGGCGTGGCGCAGGATCGCCGCGCTGTTGCACAGCGTGCGTTCACCCGGCAGGTCGGCGGTAGCGGCCTCGAACGCAGCCACCTGGTGGGCGATGCCGCGCGGTCCGTCGGCGTCGCTGAAGTGGGTCATGAGCGAGATTTCTTCCACCTGGGGCAGCGCGTTGAGCCGGGCCCAGGCGGCGCGGAAGGCGCCGGGCGCGAAGCCCAGGCGGTTCATGCCGCTGTTGAGCTTGAGGAAGACGCGGTGCGGCACCTGGGTCTTGTGCGCCGCCAGCCAGTCGATCTGCTCGTTGCAATGCACCGCGTGCCACAGATGCAGGCGCGAGCACAGCTCCAGGTCGCGCGGTTCGAACACGCCTTCGAGCAGCAGGATGGGGCCGCGCCAGTCCAGCGCGCGCAGGCGCTCGGCCTCGGCCAGGTCCAGCAGGGCAAAGCCGTCGGCGCTGCGCAGGGCCTCGAACACGCGCTCGATGCCGTGGCCGTAGGCGTTGGCCTTGACCACCGCCCAGACGCGGGCGTCGGGCGCGCGCTCGCGGGCCTGGTTCAGGTTGTGGCGCAGGGCCTCGGGGTGGACGGTGGCGAGGATGGGGCGGGGCATGGCGGGAGAACAAATGAGGACAGCGACGACTGTCGCACAAACCGGCCCGCCCGCCAGCGACCCGCACCGCGATTCATGCGCCTGCAGCGCAGCTACTACAAACACCCCACCCAGGTCATCACAGCAGAACAGCGTCCGAAGCGCGTGCCTTGTCCAGCACACACCGAGGATCCGGCTCCGCCGGGCCAAGGGTGGGGTCCCCCCGGGGGGGAAGCCGCGCAGCGGCGCAGGGGGGAGCCTTACACCGCCTCCAGGCTCACGTACACCAGGGTCTGGTTGAGCAGCTGGTAGGCGATCTCGCCGAAGGTCATGGGCCCGGTGAGCGGGCCGGTGCGCTGCCCTTGCAGGTTCGCGTGCAGGTAGTTGAGGATGCAATTGCAGCTCCAGCCGGCGGCGCGCGCGTCGGCCGGCAGACCCTGGCCGAAGGCCCGGGCGGCGTCGGGCACGGGCTGGGCCAGCCGGTACTCCACGTCGTCGAACACCGGCGCGTAGAAGTCCACCTGCCCGTGGGCCGCGTCCACGCCCTTGAAGGACACGTTGACCAGGGCGCCCGAGTAGTCGGCCACCAGGGGCAGGCGGGTGTCGACGGCGCGCTCGCCCAGGTACTGGGCAAAGTCGCGCAGCTGACCGTTGACGTAGGCCTCGCGGGCCGAAAAGCCGGTGGAGGGGAATCGGATCGTGTCGCCCGACCCGGGCTGGAACAGGTTGACGATGTCGATGCGCGGGTACACGTTCTCGGGCAGCGGCAGGTGCAGGGCCAGGGCCTGGTCGCTGCGAAACTCCAGCGTCTGGCCATTGCCCACCACGGGCGCGGTGCGGCCCAGGTCGTCGAGGTGGACACCGGCGATCCAGCCCACCAGGGGCTTGAGGTACATGTCTTCGTAGCTCGGCGCCTGGCGCGCGTACAGCGAATGCACGCCGGAGAACGCCGGAACGATCAACACGCTCAGGCCGTGCGCGGGCGCCTCCAGCGCGACGCGCTCCAGATTGTGTTCGCCGTACCAGCGCAGCGTGGGCGTGGCGTCCAGCGCGGGCAGTTCGCTCACGAACAGCTTCTCGCGCGTGGTTTCGCCGCCGTCCTGCCCCATGAAGTAGGGAATGCTGCCGGCGATCCAGTTGCCGCGCGGCAGCTGGCGCAGCAGGGCCTCGTCGGCGGCCAGGCACAGGAAAGCGCCGCTGCGGATCGCCTGTGTGGCCTGCTCCAGGTTCATCAGGATGCCGCTGCCGACCGGCACGGCGCTGGAAGATGGGGGGATCGTCATGGGGGTCCTCAGCCTTGGCGCAGTTGCGCGAGTTCGTGGGTGAGCACGCGTTCGTTCTTCACGAAGTAGCGGTGCAGTTCGCGCAGCTTGAGCAGGCGGACTTCGTCGTCGTTGATGAGTTCGAGCTGGGAGCGCACGCGGGTGAGCATGAGCTTGAGGCTGAGCACCCTGATGTCCAGGCCCAGGTCGGCGTTGAGCAGGCGCAGCCAGACCGGATCGGTCAGGTCGGGCACGTTCGGGTGGCCGGGCTCGTCGACCCAGGGCGCGCGGGGCACCGCCGCCGCCGGCGCGGCCACCGGCGCTGGCACCGCCCCGCTGGGCTTGCCGCTGTCGAGGGCGTAGCGGTAGCGCCAGACGTCCTGCAGGTTCAGGTCCATCAGTGTGCACACCGACTGCAGCGACACGCCCTGGTTGAACATGGCGAACACACGCTGCGACAGCCCCCGCGTGAAGGGCATGCCGGGCTCGCCGGTCCAGTCCAGGCCGGGCTGGTCCTGGCCCGGGGGCAGCGCGACGTGCAGATGGCACTGGATCGGGCCGATGGACAGGTGGCGCCAGGAACAGGTCTGGGTGGGCACCGCCGGCTTGCGCTCGCGCCCGAACCAGCCGCGCTCCACCTCCGGCGCCACCCAGACGTCGCAGCGCCGCTTGCGCGGATCGAACCGGTATTCGCGGACCTCCCAGGGGCGCTCGATCAACAGCAGTTGCCGCAGCAGCGCCTTGTCGATACTGATCATGGTGTTTGTCTCCTCGGTTGTTTGAGTGGGTGGCATCCGGGTGTGACACAAGCACCCCGGACGGGCCGGGATCGCAATTGCCGTTCCACGCCGGCCCGCAGGCCGCCACGGCAGATGGAAACGGCCCGGAACGGCCAGAAACGGCGCCCCACCGTGACGCTGTTCACGCCCACCCCACAAAGCGCAGGCGCCACCGGGTCGGCCCGGGCCCGGGGCAGGCCGGAGCAGGCGCCGGGCGTCGGGCCCGCCCCCCGTTGGCAGGGGGACAGCTGCGCCAAACTGACACACGCCGAGCGCCGCGGCGGGTACACCGCGGGGCCCAAACAAGGCCCCGCACAGCCTTTCGCAGTACGCACTTGGTATTACAAGCTGTCACATTTGGCGTGCTATAACCAAAGCCTCGTTGGAGACCAGAGGTCGCTCGCTCACCCACCACCACGGCGCCCAGCCTGGGCCGTCACGCCGCACAAGACCCCAAAAATCCATGAAGCGCGGCTTCTACACCATCATGACGGCGCAGTTCTTCAGCTCTCTGGCTGACAACGCGCTGTTCGTGGCCGCCATCGAACTGCTGCGCAACCGGCACGCACCCGAGTGGCAGAGCGCGGCGCTGGTGCCGCTGTTCGCGCTGTTTTATGTGGTGCTGGCCCCGTTCGTGGGGGCCTTCGCCGACGCGCGGCCCAAGGGCCAGGTCATGTTCATCAGCAACGCCATCAAGGTGGTGGGCTGCCTGCTGATGCTGGTGGGTGTGCACCCACTGCTGGCCTACACCCTGGTGGGCCTGGGGGCCGCCGGCTATTCCCCGGCGAAGTACGGCATCCTCACCGAGCTGCTGCCGCCGTCGCAGCTGGTCAAGGCCAACGGCTGGATCGAGGGCCTGACCATCGCCTCCATCATCCTGGGCGTGCTGCTCGGCGGCCAGCTGGTGGCGCCCTGGATTTCCTCGCGCCTGCTCGCGATCGACCTGCCCATGCTGCACACCGGCATCCACCACCCGGCGGAGGCGGCCATCGGCGCGCTCATGGTGGTCTACGCGCTGGCGGCCTGGTTCAACACCCGGATTCCGCTGACCGGCGTGACGCCGCGCGCCATGCCGCGCAACCCGCTGGCCCTGCTGCCCGACTTCTGGCGCTGCAACAGCCGGCTCTGGCGCGACCACCTGGGCCAGATCTCGCTGTCCACCACCACGCTGTTCTGGGGGGTCTCGGGCAACCTGCGCTACATCGTGCTGGCCTGGGCCGGCGCGGCGCTGGGCTACAGCACCACGCAGGCGTCCAGCCTGGTGGGCGTGGTGGCGCTGGGCACGGCCGTGGGCGCGGTGGTGGCCTCGCTGCGCATGCGGCTGGACCAGGCCACGCGGGTGATGCCACTGGGCATCACCATGGGCGCGCTGGTGATCCTCATGAACTTCATCGACAACGTCTGGGTGGCCGCGCCGTTCCTGGTGCTGCTGGGCGGCCTGGGCGGTTTCCTGGTGGTGCCGATGAACGCCCTGCTGCAGCACCGGGGCCACAACCTGATGGGCGCGGGCCGCTCGATCGCGGTGCAGAACTTCAACGAGCAGGCCTGCATCCTGATCCTGGGCGCGCTCTACAGCTTCTCCACCGCGGCCGGGCTCTCGGCCTTTGCCGCCATCACCATCTTCGGCCTGGTGGTCGCCGGCTTCATGTGGGTGATCATGAAATGGCACCAACACAACCTGCGCCACCACCCCCACGAGCTGGAGCGCCTGATGGAAATCGCCCGCCGCGACGACCTGCACGGGTAGCCGGCGCCAGCCGGCCGGGCGGAGCGGCTCAGAACCCGATGTTCGTCGGCCGGAAGTCGTCCTGGCTCACCAGCCGGTGCCGGGCCAGCACCTTGTAGAGCTCGACTTCGTTCACTGAACGGGGCAGGTAGGCGTCGCTGCCGGCCAGGCCCGCCTTGATGCGGTCCATGCTGCCCGCCGCGGGCGCGAACATGATCACCACCGGGCTCTGCCCATTGGCCAGCTTGCGCTGCTTGGCGCCACGGCAGATCTGGTAGGCGTCGGGCTGGCCGTTGAGACGGTCGATCACCACCGCCCGGTAGGCGTTGGCCTGCATCATGGCCAGCGCCTGGGGCGCTTCGCGCGACCAGTCGATCGTGAGCCCGTATTTCTTGAAACGCTTGTGCAGGATGCGGCCCTCGACCAGGCTCTCGGCCACCAGCAGCAGGTCGCCACGCGGCAACTCGGGCACCGCCGCCGCCGGGCTCTTGCCGTGGGTGGATTTCGGCGGGCGCGAAGCGCCCGGCGCACGCGAACCGGGCACACGGGGCGCCGCAGGCGCCTGGGGCAGCTCTTCCAGGCCGCCAAAGTCGCTCAGCCCCATCACGCCGGGCCGGGCAAAACGCGCCGACTCCGCGGCGGTCGGCGCCACGGGCCGGCGCACCATGAGCCGCGTCGGAGGGAACCCGGTGGCGTCGAACCGGCGGGCGGCCACCGGCGCCCGGGCCGCGGCATCGCCCATGCGCACGCCGACCAGGGCGTCGAGCAGACCCAGCACCGACACCAGCTTGATCGGCTTGCGCTGCAGCGGCCAGCCGGTGCCGCCGTCGCTGTGCCCCACCAGCAGCACCTGGCCCGGCAGTTTGGCCTGACGCACCAGGTGCAGGGCCTGGGTGTTGTCGGCGTTGACGATCAGCAGCTGCGCGTCCGCCACCTCGTCCTGCACCCGGTACTCGGGTGGTCGCCGCGCCGCGAGCCGGAAAAACGCATCGAAGGTCGTGGACTCGCTGTCCGTGAACCCCACCAGAGCCACTGTGTAACTGTTGGCCATAGAACACCCAAAACGCATACCTATGAATTAGATTTTCCAAGGAGTATGCCGGTTTTGGCGGACCCCCTGGGGTACTGGCAACCACTATCCGGCGCCAGCGTGATCGATTTCCCCTTTGCACGGCGGGCCTGTGCGATCTGCCATAGTGAGGCCCTCTCATTCAGGAGTGCCGACATGTCCAGCATCTACGACTTTGAAGCCCGCTCCATCGACGGCCAGCCGGTCTCGCTGCAACAGTTCAGGGGCCAGCCCATGCTGATCGTCAACACCGCCAGCGCCTGCGGCTTCACGCCGCAGTTCGGCGGCCTGGAGCAGCTGCACCAGGCCTACGGCCCGCGCGGCCTGGTGGTGCTGGGGTTTCCGTGCAACCAGTTCGGCCAGCAGGACCCGGGCAGCGACGAGGAGATCGCCACCTTCTGCCAGCGCAATTTCGGCGTCACCTTTCCCATGATGAGCAAAATCGACGTCAACGGCCCCGAGGCCCATCCGCTCTACCAGTGGCTCAGCGCGGAAGCCCCCGGCCTGCTGGGCAGCAAGGCCATCAAGTGGAACTTCACCAAGTTCCTGGTGGGCAAGGACGGGCGCGTGCTCAAGCGCTACGCGCCGCAGGACGCGCCAGAGAAGCTGACCAAGGACATCGAGGCGGCGCTGCTCTGACCCCCCGCCGCGCTGCGCGCGGCCAGACGGGCGGCTCCCCCACTCCCGGTCTCTGAAGAAGCCGCCGGGCGGCCGCCCGGTGCGGGTGTGCGCTCGCGCCACCGCCCCCCCTTTTCAATCTCCAAAACCCCTTGCGCGAACCGCATTGGAGCGCGCCTGCCTGCGCGCCAAGCACACCACGGGCCCTCCATGTATGAAAGGTTTATTAAAACACTGGGGATTGCTGGCGGAACAACAACAAATTATTACCAATAATTAAATTTCCCTACAAATCGGCGAATGTCCATGATATTTTCCCCCCGCGCAACCGTTTGTTCTGGGTTTTTCTCGGGCCCTCCTTGACCGCCGTTCCGTCCCCCCAGAAGAGCCCGGGGGAGCCGGTCAAAGGCATTGAGGGGGTCCCACCAGACCGCCGGTACCCATGGGTACCCGTGTCGCGATTTCAGCTGCAACCCCATCGACAACACAACCGCGCCCGCTTTCCATGCGACACAGCCGCCCTTTATCCACCAACGCCACCTCCCAGCTGGGCCCCCAGTTTGCGGTGTTACGCCTGCGTTCCTGGCCGGACCTGCGCCATGTCTCGGACCACATGGTCCCTGACGTGATCCGCATCTGCGCCCTGCTGGCGGTCCGGCCCACGGGTGCCCCCCTGATCCACCGCCTGGTGGACATCCCGCGCGAGCGCACCCAGCACATCGTGGACATGCTGTACCTCCATGGCAACCTGGGCGATGGCGCCCCGGTTGCCAGCCCGGAAAAGAAGGAAGAGGCCCCGGCCACCGCGGCGACGCCCGAGGCCCGCTCGCCCAAGGAGGTCCCCAGCTCGGTGACGGGTTTTCTGGACCGTTTCCGGAAAAAGCTGATCCCCACCGGAGCGCACTAGACATGGAGTGCTCCGTTCTGTTCATGGGCCCGGTGGGCGCCGGCAAGACCATGGCCGTGCAGACCCTGTCGGACATCGACGTGCTCGGCACGGACGAACGTGCCACCGACGAGACCGCCGCCTACAAGCAGAACACCACCGTCTGCATGGACGCGGGGGTGCTGGAGCTGGGGTCCGGCGACAAGGTGCGGCTGATCGGGGCCCCTGGCCAGGACCGCTTCGACTTCATGTGGGACATCCTGCTGCAACAGGCCCGGGCCGTCATCCTGCTGCTGGACCACAGCCGCGCGAGCCGGCTGGACGATCTCGACCATTTCATGGACCGCCTGGGCGAGCGCCTGGAGGGCCGCAAGCTGCCCCTGGCCGTGGGCATCACGCACGTCGACCTGCACCCCGAGGCGCCGCTGAACATCTACCGCAGGCGCTTGCGCGAGCGCGATGACCGCTTCCCCGCCTGCGTGGTGCCGGTGCTTCCGGTCGATGGGCGCGAGAAAAAGGACCTTCAGACGCTGGTGCTCACCGTCGCGGCCATGCTGGAGATGGTGCACCGCTATGGTTGAGGATGTGCCCGCCACGGCACCCTGCCTGCGTCTTCGCGGCTTCGGCTTGGCCTACAACGACCGCGTGGTCTTGCGCAGCATCGACCTGGACGTGCCCGCCCACGGCTGCACGGTGCTGCTGGGGCCGGCGGGCACGGGCAAGTCGTCGCTGCTGCGCACGCTGGCCGGCTACAACGACCACAACCCCAGCCTGCGGGTCTGGGGCGCCACGCTGTACCTGGGCCGTGAACGGACCCCCGACCACCGGCCCGCGCTGGTGGTTCAAAAGGCCCAGCTGTTGGTGTCCACCGTGCTGGACAACCTGCTGAGCGGCCTGCCCGATCGCTCCCGGCTGACGCGCGCGCAGCAGCTCGACCGCCTGCGACAGATCACCGGGGAGGTGCAGCAGGCCTGGGTCATGGACCGCCTGCACGCCTCGGTGCTCGACCTGAGCCCGGTGCAGCAGCGGGTGATCGCCATCCTGCGCGAGTTCCTGGGCCGGCCGGCCCTGCTGATGCTCGACGAGCCCACCACCGGCCTGAGCGAAGACGATGCCGACGGGCTGGCGGCCTTCATCGAACACATTGCACGCCAGCAGGCCATCCTGCTGGTGCTGCACCACCTGCGGCTGACCCGCCGACTGGCCCGGCATGTGGTGCTCATCGCGAGCGGCGAAACCCAGGAAAGCGCTCCCACCGAGCGCTTTTTCGACAGCCCGCAGAGCGAGGCCACCCGCCAGTTCATCCGCACCGGCTCCTGCCCGGAATTTCCCCTTGCGCAGGGCTCGGACGCCCCCCAGGATGAGCCCGCAGTGCCGGCCCAGGCCCCCAGCCCTCCCACACTGATCAGCGCCGCCAGCGGCCCCCGCGGGTTTGCCTGGCTGCTGCCCGGGCAACTGGCGGGCACGCCATGGCCGGGCCTGATCCGCGAGACCGACGACGATCTGGACGCGCTGCGCCATGTCGGCGTGACCCGGCTGGTGAGCCTGACCGAACAGGCGTTTCCAGAAGCGCTGGCCACGCGCTTCGGCATCCAGTGCGCCAGCCTGCCCATCCCCGACATGCAAGCCCCCACCCTGACCCGCGCGGCCGCCCTGTGCGACGACATCGACCGCTGGCTGGCGGCGGGCGAGGTGGTGGCCCTGCACTGCAAGGCAGGCCTGGGCCGCACAGGCACCCTGCTGGCCGCCTACTGGCTGTGGCAGGGCAATGGCCAGCGCACCGCGCTGGAGAGCATCGACCGCGTCCGCCGCCTGGACGCCACCATGATCCAGGCCCCCTCGCAGACGGCCTTCCTGTCTGGCTTCGCCGACTTTCTCGGTCGGCCACCGCATCCCCCCCTCACGACCTTGGGCAATGGTCGATTCCACAAAAACGATTCCCCTGAAAGGAAATTCCCTCATGAACAAACTTGACGACACCCTGCAGCGCGCCATGACCGGCATCCCCGAGTGCCTGGCCGCCGGTATGGTGGACCTCGCCTCCGGCATGGTGCTGAGCATCAAGACCGTGGACTCCCACCCCTCCGAGGTGTTCGACATGCTCGCCGCGGCCACGGCCGATCTCTTCCAGGGCCCCAACGTCGTGGCCATCGAGAAGGTGTTCAAGAAGTCGCGCGGCCTGCCCGAGAGCGTGGACCACCACTACTTCCAGGAAATCATCGTCAACAGCGAGAACCTGATCCACGTGTTCCTGCGCGGCAAGCGCCAGCAACAGGTGGTCTGCTTCGTCTGCCGCAAGGGCGCCAACCTGGGCATGGTGCTGACCAAGGCGCGCTCGGCCATGCCGGCCGTCGAAGCCGCTCTGTGATCGGGTAAGGACGGCCCATGAACACCCCGTTGACCCATGAAATCCTGGCCAGTCGGGCCCGGGGCGTCCTGCGCGGTCTCCACACGAACCTCGCCGAGGTGGAGGCTTCGGCGGTGGTGACCCGCGACGGCTTCACCGTCGCCTCGTTGCTGTCCACGGGCACCGACCCGGACCGCTTCGGCGCCATGTGCGCGTCGCTGCTGGCGCTGGCGGCCCGGGCCAGCAAGGAAGTGGACCGCGGCAATCTGCGCCAGATCATTCTGGACGGCCAGCAAGGCCCGCTGCTGCTGACCCACGGGGGCGACTCGGCGGTGCTGGCCGTGGCGGCCACGCCCCGGGCCAACCTCGGGCGCCTGATTCTGGAGACGCGCCGGGTGGCGACCGATCTGGCCTCCCTCTGGACGCAGACCTGAGCCCGCCATGCACCCGATCCAGTACCAGGGGCAGCCTCTTCGCTGCCGCGACAACGAGAGCCTGCTGGACGCGTTCGTGCGCACCGGCGTCGCGATCGACTTCTCGTGCAAGAGCGGCGTCTGCCGCCGCTGCCTGGTCAAGGTGGTGGACGGGGCGGCGCCGGCCGAGGCCGCCCGTTCACTGCCCCCACACCTCCAGTCGGCGGGCTATGTGCTGGCCTGCCAGTGCAAGCCCGCCGGCCCCCTGAGCCTGGCGCCGAAGTCGCCCGCGGACATGCTGACGCCGTGCATGCTGGTGCGGCGTGAACATGGGGCGGACGGTTCGTCCATCCTCTGGTTCGAGACCGCCACGGAACTGGCCTTCACCGCGGGTCAATCGGCCCAGGTGTTCGACGGCCCGTTCCCGGCACCAATCCACGTCCGCCTGAGCGGGCGGGACGATGCGCAAGGCCTGATCCAGGCCGAGGTGGCGCACGACGTGCTGCCGCAGGCCGCTTTTTCCGACGACGCGCTGTTCGGCGCCGATTTCCAGCTGCGCGGGCCGTTCCCGGTGGAACCCGAAGGCGAAGCCCCGCTGCCCGCCCCCGATCTGGCGCTGTGGCATCTGCTGGACCACGGCCGGCTGGTGCGCCGGGTGCTGGAGGCCTTCTACCGGAAGGTCTACGCCGACCCCCTGCTCCAGCCCTTCTTCGAGCGGGTCTCGATGGAGCGGGTCATTGGCAAGCAGTATGCGTTTCTCATGCAGTGCATGACAGGCGACAAGGTCTACATCGGCGAACGCCCGAAAAATGCCCACCACTGGATGGTCATCCCAGACACGCTGTTCGAGCACCGCCAGCGCCTGATGGCCCAGGCGCAACGCGAGCTGGGCCTGACGCCGGAGCAGATGGCCGGCTGGGCCCGCTACGAGGAACACTTCCGCGCCGACATCGTCAAGCACGCGCCCTGGCCCCGGCGCATGGGCGGGCAAGTCGTCGAAACCGAGCGCTACGACAGCGTCACCCTGGACGAGGGCACCGTCTGCGACCACTGCGGCGCCGAGATCGCCGCGGGCAGCACCGTGCGTTTCCACGTCCGGCTCGGGCAGGTCGGCTGCCCGAGCTGCGAGCGCGGCTGAACCGCTTTCACCCGTGCCCCTCAGCGCCCGGCGACACCGATGAACCCGCCCGCCCGCCACCTGCACGTCCGGCCCCAGGGCATCACCGAGTGGATGACGCTGGCGCCCGATGCGCGGCGGCCGGATCAGCGCCTGTTCCGGGCCCTGTTGCGGCAGTCTCACGACACCACGGTGGTGGACGTGGGGCGGCTGAGCCAGAGCAGCGGCCTGTCGCGCAGCGAGGTGGCGCGCTCGTTGTTCGGCCTGCATCGGCTCGGCAGCATCCACGTGTCCGTCGACGCACCAGCGGTGCCCCACGCAACGGGCCACCCGGCCGCGGACATCCACCAGCAGCTGCAACGGCTCTGCGGCGACACAGCCGGCGCGGCCGTGCTGGCCGACCCCGATGGCCTGTGCCTGGCGAGCCATGGCGTGGCGCGCGAGCACGCCCAGGGCTTGGCCGCCGGGTTTGCGCACTTTCGGCATGCCATGGTCCGGGCCATGCCGCTCTATATCGGACGCCGGCCCTGCCGGTTGCACATCACCTCTTCGGCGCTGGTCGCCCACGAGGCCCTCGTGGGCCTGGTGCGAAGCCTGCACACGCTGCTGGCCGACTGACATGCCCGATATCCAGGACATCCTCGACCAGATCACCGAGTGCCCCGGCAACGCCGGCGCGGTGCTGGCCACCGCCGACGGCCTGCTCATGGCGTCGTCGGGCGCGCTGCACGGCGACGTGGCCGCGGCCACCGCCGCCAGCCTGGTGCTGGCGGGGAAAGAAGCCTTGTCGGTGCTGGGCAAGCGCCCCTGGGCCGAGCAGCTGATCTGGTCCGACACCCAGGTCTGGTACCAGACCCAGCTGCACGGCACCCACGTGCTGCTGCTGGTGTGCGACGACCACGGCCACGCGGGTGCGCTGCGCTGGACCGCGCGCCGCATGGTGCAGCAGCTCGAACCCAGCCTGCTTCAGCTGTGAAGCCGCTGCGCTACAGCGGGCAGCCCTTGCCCTCTCGCCCGTTCTCGGCCTGCACCTGCCGCAGCAGGTCGGCCAGCGTCTTGCCCGGCTCGTCCACAAAACGGCGCGGCAGCGCGCGCACGCCCTGGATGCGGTCGGCCCGGAAGCTGCGAAAGGCCTGCCGGGTTTCGCACCAGGCCGCCAGCGTCCACACCTTGCCCCAGAAGAAACAGCCCAGCGGCCGCACGGCGCGGGTGCTGGGCTGCCCGTTCACGTCGAGGTAGTCGAGTTCGAGCACCGTGCGCGTCTGCGCGGCCTCGCGCAGCACCTGCAGCGCCCGGGCCACAGCGGGCTTGAGCCCCAGCGGCGGCACCAGCAGCGGCATCTTCTCCACCTCGGTGCGCACCACCCCGGGCAGCACCGACAACACGCGCGACATGGCGTCGCCCGCGGCCAGCGCCAGCGCCGGGTCCAGCCACTGCTGGGCGATGCGCGTGGCCACGGCCAGCGCGCGGGCCTCGTCGGCCGTGAACATGAGCGGCGGCAGATCGAAGCCGCGCCCGAAGCGGTAGCCCACGCCGGCCTCGCCCTCGATGGGCACGCCCTGCACCTGCAGGTCGGCCACGTCGCGGTACACCGTGCGCGGCGACACCTCCAGCCGCTGCGCCAGCCAGGCGGCGGTGGACAGACGCCGGCCGCGGATCAGCTGCACCAGGGCAAAGAGGCGGTCGGCACGCCGCATGGTGCTCAGCCCTGGCCCGGCGTGGGCCGCAGGCGCGCGCGCTCTTCGGCGGAGAGCACCCTGGGCTCGGCCACCGGCGCCCCGGAGGCGGTGAAGAACGGGGTGTCCTTGTAGCGGCCCGAAAGGCGGCTGTGCAACACCAGGCCCAGGATGCACAACAGCGCACCGGCCATGCCGAACGCCCGGGGCTTGGGCTCGCCGGTCGCGCTCGCGGTGTTGGCGCTCGCCCGCACCGGGCCGAACGCGGGCTCCAGCGGCGCGCTGTCCAGGCACTGCGCCAGCAGGCCGGTGAAGGGCATGTTGCGGCTCGTCAGAGTGTTGCCCACGGGAGTGCGGCAACAGGCGGCGTACCAGCGCAACATGCCCTGGTCGGACAGGCGCATCACCGCCAGCTGCGCCGCGCCCTGGGTGATCTTGATGCGGTGCGGCGCGAGCTGCACCACGTCCGAACCGCCTTGCGCGTCGAGCACCTGGTCGGCCGGCCCCAGAAACCGCGCAAAGGCCTGGCAGTCCTGGCAATAGCAGACCATGCGGTTGCTGCGACCGTTCAGTTCGACGTGGCCTTGCAGCGCGCCGCAACGGCAACGCAGGGGATGGACGGCAGGGGGCATGGTGGCTCCGGGAGTGGCGGGTGGCGGGTGGCGGGTGGCGGGTGGCGCTTATTGTGCGGTCGCCTCAGAGGCTGAGAGTTTTTCGGGCGTGTCCGAGCAACGCCCCAAAACGTGCCCGATCAAGGCGCAAAGCACAGCCATAGCTGGCTATGGCGCGCGTTTGCAGAGACTAGCGGGTGCGTTTTGGGGTGGTGAGCGGGCATGAGCGAAAGACTCACAGCCTCTCAGCCTGTGCCAGGCCCAGGGGCGCCAGATCCGCGCGCATGGCCCGAGCGATTCGCCGCATGTCGTCCGAACACACCTCGAACAGGCCGAAGCGGAACTTGTGGCCCCAGCGCTGCCGGTCCTCGACGAATTCGAATTCGTCGAGCAAGGGCGCGATGGGTGCGGGCTGCGCGCTCACGTAGCGCACATCGCGGCGGTGCGGCACGAAGCCGCCGCCCATGTCGAACGCGTAGGGCTCACCCACCTGCACCACACCGATGCTCACGAAACTCTGCAGCCGGTCTTTGCCGTCCATGGTCTGGGCGGGTGCGTAGTAGGCCACCACATCGCCGGCGCGCAGCCGCTTGAGCGGCGCGCATTTTCCGTGGCAGACCTGCATGAACCCCACGGGTGCGTGGTCGCGCCCGCGCAGCGCGTGTTCGGCGCTGGCGACCGCGATCCAGTGGCGGGGCTGGTGCTCATGAGGACTCATGAAGTTTCTATGCACAGAGGTCTCCACTTTCATGGCGCCGAAGCGCCGCCCAGACGCCTGAAAGGGTACAGCCCAGGGCACCGCCGGGCTGGCTTTGCCAGACGGCCAGTGCCGCCCCGCTGGAGGGGGGACGCGAAGCGGCGCGGGGGGTGTTTCACTTCAGGCCATGGCGTGCAGGCCGACGCGGTTGCCTTCGCTGTCGATGATGTGGGCGAAGACCCCCATGCCGTCGGGCAGCGTTACCTTGGGCTGGGCGATGCTGCCGCCGGCGGCAGGCACCCGCGCCAGCCAGGCGTCGAGCGAGGGTGCGGCGTTCAGGTACACCAGGGTGCCGCTGGCGGCGGGTTTGAAGTCGGGGTGTTTCATCAGGGCGCCTTTGACGTCCTGTTCGCCAGCCACTTCAAAGACACCCAGCTCCTCGCCCGGCCCGCCGAAGGCCTCGCGGCGCAGCGCGCGGCCGGTGAGCGAGGCGTAAAAGCGCAGGGCGCGGTCCATGTCGGCGACGGGAATTTCAAACCAGTTCAGGGCGTGTGCCATATCGATCTCCAGGGGTTGTTGAACAAGCCCCGCATTCTGTGGACCCCCTGCTGACAACGCTGTGTCAGCAGGCTGTCACAGCCGCTCGAAACGGCTTGGGCGGGCTCAGATCCAGCGCAGCAACCAGCCTGCCACCAGCGGCAGCGCCGCCGCGCTGAACAGCGCCGTGAGGCCCATGGCCAGGCCGGCGAAGGCGCCCGTCTCTTCGCTCACCAGAAAGGCCCGCGCGGTGCCGATGCCGTGCGCCGCGGCGCCCAGCGCGAAGCCCCGCACCGAGGGGTCCTGGATGCGCAGCGCGTCCAGCACGTAGCGCGCGCTGGCCGCGCCGAGCACGCCGGTGCACACCACCAGCACGGCCGTCAGCGTGGGCAGGCCACCGATCTTTTCCGAGATGCCCATGGCCACCGGCGCCGTGACCGACTTGGGCGCGAGCGAGGCGATGGTGGCCCTGGACGCGCCCAGGGCCCAGCCCACGCCAACGGCCGTGACGGTGGCGCAGAGCGTGCCCACCACCAGCGCCCCCGCCATGGGCAGCCACAGGCGCTTCACGCGCGCGAGCTGTTCAAACAGCGGCACGGCCAGCGCCACGGTGGCCGGCCCGAGCAGGAAGTGCACGAACTGCGCGCCCTCGAAGTAGGTGGCGTAAGGCGTGGACGTGGCCCACAGCAGGGCGCCCAGCACGATCACCGACGTGGCCACCGGGTTGGCCAGCGGATGAAAACCGCTGCGCCGGTACAGCAGGAACGCGCCCTGGTACACCAGCAGCGTGACCGTGAGCCCCAGCAGCGGTGTGGCCGAGAGGTACACCCAGACATCGGCCAGCCGCCCCGCGGCGGCGCTGGCCAGCGGCAGGCCTTCGTTCATGGCGCCTGCTCCGGGTGGGGACCTGCGGGCGGGCGCGGCGGCGGTGGCGGCGCGCTGCGCTTCATCAGCCAGGCCATGGTGAGCGCCGCGCTGGCCAGGCCCACGAGCGTGCTGAGCACCAGCGCCACACCGATGGCCAGCGCCTCGTCGCCCAGGCGCTGCAGGTGCAGCATGACGCCCACGCCCGCGGGCACGAACAGCAGCGAGAGGTGTTGCAGCAGGGTCTGCGCGGTGGGCTTCAGGCCGGTGAGCAACGCAGGCCGCGCCACCAGCGCAAGCAGCAGCAGCGCCATGCCCACCACCGGGCCCGGCACGGGCGCCGCCAGCGCGCGCACCAGCACCTCGCCCAGCAACTGGAACACGAGCAGGGTGGCGAGCGCGGGGATCATCCGCGGTTCATCCGCGCATCAGAGCAGCTCTTTGGGGATGTTGCCGCCGTTGGCCGCGATGTGGCCCAGCACGTTCTTGTGCAGCCACATGTTCATCTGGGTCGAGTCGGCCATCTTGTCGTCGGGGCAGTAGAGCTCCTTGGCCAGCTCCTTGCGGGCGGCCAGGCTGCTGTCCAGGCCCAGCAGCTTGAGCAGGTCGACGATGGAGGTTTTCCAGTTGAGCTTTTCCGGGTGGTGGGCGGCCTTCTCCGTCAGCAGGGCGACCACGTCCACCATGGCGATGGGATTGACCACGGGCTCGGCCGGGGCGGCCGCCACCGGGGCGGGGGCTGCGGCGGGCGTCGGCGCGGCGGCGGCGGGAGGCGGTGTGATGACGGGCGCTGCGGCCGCCTCTTTCATGCCCAGCTTTTCCAGGATGTTGCTGAAGAAACCCATGGTCAATCCTCCGATGGCGTCGTGAACAGAATGCGCGGCACCGGACGCCGACGGCGCCGCGCCCCCAGCTTATAGCCTGCGCATTCCATCACCGTGACATTCGGTGAGCGCCCACGGCGCGGTGGCCGCGCCCCGGCGTGCGAAAGTGCCGCCCGGTGTCAGGCCAGCGCGTCATCCAGCAGCTCGACCCAGTGCCGCACCGGCGTGGCCGTGCCGCTCTGCAGGTGGGTGATGCAGCCGATGTTGGCGCTGGCGATCACCGCCGGCCGCAGCTCGCCGAGGTGGCCGAGCTTGCGGTCGCGCAGCTGGTGGGACAGCGTGGGGTTGAGCACCGAATACGTGCCGGCCGAGCCGCAGCACAGGTGGGCCTCGTTCTTCGCCACCTGCACCGTGAAGCCCAACGCGGCCAGGTGCTGCTCGACACCGCCCTTCAACCGCTGGCCGTGTTGCAGTGTGCAGGGCGGGTGGAATGCGATCAGCTGGTCCGCGTCGGGTTGTCGCGCCAGCTTAGGCCGCAGCACCGGCACCAGCGCGGGCAGCAGTTCGCTCAGGTCTTTCGTGAGCGCGCTGATGCGCGCGGCCTTGTCCGCGTAGGCCGGGTCGTCGGCCAGGATGTGGCCGTACTCCTTGACCGTGACACCGCAGCCCGAGGCGTTCATGACGATGGCCTCGACCCCGGCGGGGGCGCCCGCCCCTTCGCCGGCCTGGATGTGCGGCCACCAGGCGTCGATGTTGGCGCGCATCTGGGCCCGTCCGCCGTCCTGGTCGTTCAAATGGAACTTCACCGCGCCGCAGCAACCCGCCTCGGGCGCGATCACGGTCTGGATGCCGGCGGCGTCGAGCACGCGCGCGGTCGCCGTGTTGATGTTGGGCATCATCGCCGGCTGCACGCAGCCCGCGAGCATCAGCACCTTGCGCGCATGCGTCTGCGTCGGCCAGCGCCCGGCGTTCTGCTTCGCCGGCACCTTGTTCTTCAGCGAGGCCGGCAGCAGTTCGCGCACCAGCTGGCCGAGCTTCATCGCGGGGCCAAAGGCCGGCGAGGTCAGCCCCTCCTTGAGCAGCCAGCGCACCGCCGTCTCGCCCGCCGGGCGCGGCACCTTTTCGTCCACGATCTTGCGGCCGATGTCGATCAGGTGGCCGTAGTCCACGCCACTCGGGCAGGTGCTTTCGCAGTTGCGACAGGTGAGGCAGCGGTCCAGGTGCAGCTGCGTCTTGCGCGTGGGCTCTGCGCCTTCAAGCACCTGCTTCATCAGGTAGATGCGCCCACGCGGCCCGTCCAGCTCGTCGCCGAGCAACTGGTACGTGGGGCAGGTGGCGGTGCAGAAACCGCAGTGCACACACTTGCGCAGGATGGCCTCGGCCGCGCGGCCATCGGCGCGCTGCTGGTATTCGGGGGAGAGGTTGGTTTGCATGTCCCGGCGTCCGGTTATTTCATCTTGAAGAGGTTGCGCAGGGCGAGGCCGATGAGGAACAGCGCGAGGATGGAAACGGCCTTGTGCAGCACCACGGTGAGCACGGTCCAGACACCAAGGTTCTTGCCGAACAGCGCGTTGCTCGCGGGTTCGGCCAGCTTTTCGAAACCGGGAAGCGCATGGGCGGCGGCGAACTGGATCAAGGGCCCTGCCATGCGGCAGCCATCCCCTTCTGATGGCCAGCAAAAAACCAGCCCGGCCTGTGACCCATACGCCGCAGTCGCCAACAGCACCGCTAGAAGAAACAGCCCAGCCGGTCGTGCGGTGCTGAAGCCGAAATTGGAAATACCGGCATAGAGCCTGTAGAGAAAGCGCGGTGTCGGCATCTCCGCTTGCAGCCCCTGCTTTCGCAGCTCCCACCACGCGGACAACAAGGCCCACAACGGCCAAGCAATCAACGCCTCTTCGGCCATTTCGAGTCGAAAGAAGCGCTGCTCCTCACGGGTGGCTTGCTGTGCCGAAAACGCCTGCTTAAGTACCCGATAGGCACGCGCAGCGTCTTCTGTTCCTTGGGCGGCGGGAAATACGGCCCCCTCGAAACTGGAGTTCTGATGCAGCTTGCACTGAAAGAACTCCGGAACCATCGCGAACTCGACATGCCTGCCTTTCGGAAGGCGCATCTGTCCACCTTCGCTAGGAATCAATTCCTTGCATACCCGGCTCGGAAGGCAGTCCTCCATCAAGAAGGGTGCGTCAGTTTCGAACCGGGTCTTGGAGAACTCCGTGACGCCTTCAAAGTGTCGGTCTGAAAAGTCAACGCTCCCTTCAAAACGCGCGCCTTGAAAGCTGATGGCCTTGAACACCCAAGGACTCGCCTGCCGATCTTTGGCCAATTCCTCTAGAAGACTGCTTGCCCTCGACTCATGATTTAAGGCACCCCATGACAGCGCCTGAAAGCTGGTCTGCCCTTCGAATATCGTCGCCTCAAACGAAAGTGATCCACCGACCATGAGGCCGGAGAAGTCAGCCTCGAAACCAATGGTGGTAGCGACAAAGGTGGCATTCCCGACAAAAAGGGCGCCAACAAAGGACGCTCGATGCCCGAAACGCGCCCAATCAAAATTCGTCTCGTCACCGAACACCACACCTCGCATGTTGAGCGCTTCATCAAACGTTGCGCCGACAAATGTGGCTCTTGAATCAAATTGGCATTCTTCGAATGTGGTCGAGGCACCGAACCTGCATCGATCAAAACCCGCGTCAGTTCCGAACTTTGCCCCTTCAAACGACACCCACCCCTCGAATTGAGCTCCTATGAAGCGGGTATCGCGTCCGAACTCAGCCTCGGCAAAAAGGGCTTGAAAAAACTTGGCATCACTGAAACTGGCGCCGTGACCAAATTGGAATTTTCCGAAATCAACAAACTCCACGGTGAAATCTTGCTCGGAGAAGTTTGCGTAATTTTTATATGGAGCACTCCATCCGCCCCTTGTTGGAAATTCATTGCGCCAGGCATTCCAAGCATCCGCCCCACACTGAGCTAATGCCAAGCACTCCTCCCGCGTGATGTTGCCCGGGTCGGCAATGATCGCGTCATGTCCGTTGCCGCTGTAGGTACGTGGTTCAACCATTTCGTTGTCCATCATTCGCCGCAGTGATGTTGCCGTGCCGCGATTTCAGAGATGTCTCCGCGCAGGCGGTTGACAGCGCGCCCCGGTGATGACAAGAACAGATGCTTTGCTGCATGGGCGCTCAAGGTTCCCGCAAAGTCTGCTCGGTGCCGCCACCAGCGTCCAGCTCATCCATGGCCTCACGAAGCACGCGCCGGTTGGCGGGTGAGCGCATCAGATGCGCCGTTCCCTGCCAGGCGTTGAAGTCGTCCAGGCTCACGAGCACGGCGGGTTTACCACCCCGGCTGGTGATGAGGACAGGCTCGTGGTCTTCGTTGACTTTGTCGATTAGGCGAGCCAAGTTGGCGCTTGCTTCGATGTCCTCTACGACTTCCATGAAACACTCCGTTGAAATGTGAGGGCAGCAATAGGCGATGTGCTCGCGTGGATGCCCTGCGAAATCAGCCCATTCGGCCCGGGTTGAAGATGCCCGCGGGATCGAACTCGGCGCGCAGGCGCTGCGTGATCGCCGCCAGGGTGGGGCTCTCGCGGTCGAAGCGCGGCACGCCGGGGGCGCCGTCGGCCCCGGCTCGGAACAGGGTGGCGTGGCCGTTCACCGCGGTGGCGGCGCTGCGGATCTCGGCGGCGGCCGAGGCCGGCGCCCACAGCCAGCGCTGCGCGCCCTGCCATTCGATCAGCGGCGCATACGGCAGCGCAAGGACCGGCGCGGTCTGCGGCACCGAGAGTCGCCACAGGCAGAGGTCCGCCGATGGCGCCGTGAAAAACGGCAGGGTCTGGTCGCGGCAGGCGGCCCAGTCGGGTCCGGCCTGGGCGTTGTCCATGCGCTGCCCGCCGGCTTCGCGCGCCAGGCGCTCGCAGGCGGCTTCCACCGCCGCCACCGCGCCGCGCAGGCGCAGGAACAGCAGTTCGGGCGCATCGCTGGCTGTTGTGTCACGGACCCAGCAGCTGGCATTCAAGGGGAGAGGCTGGCCGCCCCAGCGGTGCAGCTGTTCGAGCGCGTCGTGCTGGCCCATGGAAAACACGAGCGTGGCCTCGGCCGGCGCCACCGGCAGCACCTTGAGGCTGATGTCGGTGATGACGCCGAGCGTGCCCATGGCGCCGGCCATCACGCGACTGACGTCGTAGCCGGCCACGTTTTTCATGACCTGGCCGCCAAAGGTGAGCCACTCGCCGCGGCCGTTGATGAACTGGAGGCCGAGCAGGAAGTCGCGCACACCGCCGGCCGTGGCGCGGGCCGGACCGGCCAGGCCCGCCGCCACCACGCCGCCGATGGTGGACGCGGCGCCGAAGCGTGGTGGATCGAAGGGCAGGCACTGGCCTTGTTCGGCCAGCGCGGCTTCCAGCTCGGCCAGCGGCGTGCCGGCGCGCACGGTGACGACGAGCTCGCTCGGCTCGTGGCTGACGATGCCGCGCCAGCCGGTGGTGGACAGGGTCTCACCCTCGGTAGGCTGGCCGTAAAAGGCCTTGGTGTCGCCGCCGGTGATGCGCAGGGGCCGGTGGGCGGCGGCCGCGGCCAGCACCTGCTGGATCAGGTCGCGCGGGGAGTCGTTGGGGCTGGAGGTCATGGCTGCCATGGTAGCGGCCGCCCTCCGCACGGCCGTTGAATTTTTTGCACGCCTCGCTGCAAATGCGCCGCACCGCGGCAAGCGGGTACCTACCGCGTATACCCGAGGCACGCGCCCGCGTTGGGCCGGCCCTTGCACTCACGCCGCAGGCGCTTTTCCCGCGCGGCGGGGGTTTCGCTGGAGGGCGCGTTGATGAAGGTGACCTTGGTGGGCACTTTTTTGCCCCCGGTGTCCGATGGGGTGGCGCTGGCGGCGAAGGCCGTCGAACCGGGTAGGGCCAAGGCCCCGAGCAGTGCGGCGGCGACGAGCGGGCGCGCCATGGCGCGCGGGAATGCCTGGGACATGGTTTCCTCCTGAATGTTGTGATGGATGTCCGGCGGCGATCATACGCAGCGTCCATAAAAAAACCCCGCGTGCCGTGCGGCATCGCGGGGTGAACATCCAAAGGAAACTCAGAAAATGGGGGGTGCGCTGTTGTCAGCAGCACCCCGGGGAGCGCTCAGGCTCAGCGGTTGTACGCGGTCTCGCCGTGGGAAGAAATGTCCAGACCTTCGCGTTCCTGCTCTTCGGTCACACGCAGGCCCACGGTCAGGTCGACGATCTTGAAGGCGATGACGGAGACCACACCCGACCACACGATGGTGATCAGCACGGCCTTGGCCTGGATCCAGACCTGGCCGGCGATGGTGTAGGCATCGGGGGCGATCATGGCCACCGTGGTCCAGTCGGCCACGGCGCTCGGGCCACCCAGGTTGGGGGAGTTGAACACGCCGGTCAGCAGGGCGCCGATGATGCCGCCCACGCCGTGCACGCCGAACACGTCGAGCGAGTCGTCCGCGCCCAGCATCTTCTTCAGACCGGTCACGCCCCACAGGCAGGCGAAGCCGGCGATGAAACCGATGATCAACGCGCCGCCCACGCCGACGTTGCCGGCCGCGGGGGTGATGGCCACCAGGCCAGCGACAGCACCGGAAGCGGCACCCAGCATGGACGCCTTGCCTTTGGCCAGCGCTTCACCGATGCACCAGGCGAGCACGGCAGCGGCCGTGGCGATGAAGGTGTTGATGAAGGCCAGGGCAGCGTAGCCGTTGGCTTCCAGGGCGGAGCCGGCGTTGAAACCGAACCAGCCCACCCACAGCAGCGAGGCACCGACCATGGTCAGCGTCAGGCTGTGAGGCGCCATGGCTTCCTTGCCGTAACCGATGCGCTTGCCGACCATGTAGGCACCGACCAGACCAGCGACGGCGGCGTTGATGTGCACCACGGTACCGCCGGCGAAGTCCAGCGCGCCCATTTGCCAGATGTAGCCGGCCTTGGCCGTCATGTCGCCGGCCACCTCAGCGCTGGAGTAGGCGTCGGGGCCCATCCAGAACCAGACCATGTGGGCGATCGGGGCGTAGCTGAAGGTGAACCAGATGGCGGTGAACAACAGCACGGCGCTGAATTTGATGCGCTCGGCGAAAGCGCCGACGATCAGGGCACAGGTGATGCCGGCGAAGGTGGCCTGGAAAGCGGCGAACACGATCTCGGGGATCACGACGCCCTTGCTGAAGGTGGCCGCGTTGCCGAAGGTGCCGGCCACGTTGTCCCAGACACCGCTGAGGAGCAGCCGGTCAAAGCCGCCGATGAATGCGTTGCCTTCGGTGAACGCCAGGCTGTAGCCGTACACGACCCACAGCACCACGATCATCGAGAAGGTCACCATGACTTGCATCAGCACCGACAGCATGTTCTTGCTGCGCACCAGGCCGCCGTAGAACAGGGCCAGGCCCGGCACGGTCATGAGAATGACCAGCAGGGTGGCGACCATCATCCAGGCGGTGTCGCCCTTGTTGGGCACCGGGGCCGGTGCGGCTTCCGCAGGGGCGGCTTCGGCAGGCGCCGCCACGGCAGCGGCCGGAGCTTCGGGTGCGGCGGCCGGTGCAGCGGCAGCGTCGGCAGCCGGTGCGGCCGGAGCCGCTGCTGCGTCGGCGGCGGGCGCCGCGGCAGCGGCCGGTGCTTCGGTGGTTTGCGCCAGGGCGTTAAGTCCGCCGAATGCCAGGCCCGCGCCCAGCAACAGGGTTGCAAGTAGTTTTTTCATGTGCGTGATCTTTCTTGTGCTGCTCGTTGATCAGAGCGCTTCCTTGCCGGTCTCGCCGGTGCGGATGCGAACCACCTGTTCGAGGGAGGTGACGAAAATCTTGCCGTCGCCGATCTTGCCGGTGCGGGCGGCGCCTTCGATGGCCTCGATCACGCGGTCCACCAGGTCGTCGGAGACGGCGGCTTCGATCTTGACCTTGGGCAGGAAATCGACCACGTATTCCGCGCCGCGGTACAGCTCGGTGTGGCCCTTCTGGCGGCCGAAGCCCTTGACTTCGGTGACGGTGATGCCTTGCACGCCCATGCCGGAGAGCGCTTCGCGCACTTCGTCCAGCTTGAACGGCTTGATGATGGCTGAAACCATTTTCATGCTGTGATTCCTCTACTAGTACAGGGTGCTCAGACCGGGTGGCCGACACCGGGGGTGACACGGGCAATGCCGGCCGGGAGGGCTGACACCACTTTGGATGCGGACTGTTTCGTGGGAACTCCACGCCTTTGATTCAATCGCTTACAGCCCCAAGCACGGAACGTGCCAAGCGCGAGCCCACCCGGGCCGGCGGGCTGTCGCGAAAACACCGCGTCCGACGGGCTCGGCGCGGCGGTGCGGCGGCGCCTGTGCCATGATGAAAGCGCGTGTTTGCGCGCGAACTGTCACTCGAACAGCGCAAGCACCAAGGTTGTGCATCGCCATCAGCGGGTTTTCCCTGATGAACAGGGCATGAAGTGCACCGAAACAGGGAGGAAATCGCAATGAGTCTGTCATTGGTGCACAGCCGTGCACTGCTGGGCCTGGAAGCCCACCCGGTCTGTGTGGAAGTCCACCTGGCCAATGGCCTGCCCAGCTTCACGCTGGTGGGCCTGGCCGATACCGAGGTGAAGGAAGCGCGCGAGCGGGTGCGCTCGGCCATCGCCAACGCGGGGCTGGAATTCCCCTCGACCAAGCGCATCACCGTCAACCTCGCGCCGGCCGACCTGCCCAAGGACTCGGGCCGTTTTGACCTGCCGATCGCGCTGGGCATCCTGGCCGCCAGCGGCCAGATCAGCGCCACGCGCCTGGCCGGCTGGGAATTCGCCGGCGAGCTCTCGCTGGGCGGCGAATTGCGCCCGGTACGTGGCGCGCTGGCCATGAGCCTGGCGCTCCATGGTGGTGCACAAACCGCCGATGTCCCACCGGCCCGCCTGGTGCTGCCGCCCGACAGCGCCGTAGAGGCCGCGCTGGTGCCGCAGGCCCAGGTCTACCGGGCGCGCCACCTGCTGGACGTGGTGCGCCAGTTCCTGCCCGAGGGCGCCGCCACCGGAGAACCAGCGCCCGCCGACGACGACGGCTGGGCCCGGCTGCTGCCGACCGAGGTGGGCCAGAGCCCGGGCTACGCCGATCTGGCGGACGTGAAAGGCCAGGCCGCGGCCAAGCGCGCGCTGGAGATCGCCGCCGCCGGGGGCCACAGCGTGCTCATGGTGGGGCCGCCGGGCTCGGGCAAGTCCATGCTGGCGCAGCGTTTTGCCGGTCTGCTGCCGCCCATGAGCACCCGCGAAGCCCTCGAATCGGCCGCCGTGGCCTCGCTGGCCGGGCGCTTCGCACTGGCGCGCTGGGGCCAACGCCCCACCTGTTCGCCCCACCACACGGCCAGCGCGGTGGCGCTGGTGGGCGGCGGTTCACCGCCGCGGCCGGGGGAAATCTCGCTGGCGCACCACGGCGTGTTGTTTCTGGACGAATTGCCGGAGTTTCCCCGCGCCGCGCTGGAAGCCCTGCGCGAGCCGCTGGAGAGCGGCCACATCCGCATCTCGCGGGCCGCCATGCAAAGCGAGTTCCCGGCGCGCTTCCAGCTCGTGGCCGCCATGAACCCCTGCCCCTGCGGCTTTCTGGGCCACCCCACCCGGGCCTGCCGCGACACGCCCGACCAGATCTCGCGCTACCAGGGCAAGCTCAGCGGCCCGCTGCTCGACCGCATCGACCTGCACGTGGAAGTGCCGGCCCTGCCCAGCGACGACCTGCTGCACGGCGCGCTGGGCGAGAGCAGCGAAACGGTGCGCGAACGGGTGCAGACCGCGCGCGACCGCGCCCAGCAGCGCCAGGGCCACACCAACCAGGCGCTGGCGGGCGCGGCGCTGGACGAACACCTGCAGGCCGACGCCACCGCCCTCAAGTTCCTCAACACCGCCGCCGCCCGGCTGGGCTGGAGCGCACGCAGCACCCACCGCGCCCTGCGCGTGGCGCGCACCATCGCCGACCTGGCGGGCAGCGATCTGGTGGGGGTGGGCCACGTGGCCGAAGCGGTGCAGTACCGGCGGGCGCTGCGGTCAGGGGGTTGAGGGCCCCGCGTCCGGCGCCACGACCGCCACCCTCGGCGTTGCCGGCGCGGCTTTCTCGCGGTTCGTGCCGAACCACCAGCCGCCCGCCGCGGCGCTCGCCAGCACGAGGCCCACCAACACGAGCCGGCCGGCGTTCGGCCCCCGGGCCACAGGCGCGGCCTTGCGGCTGGGCGTCGCCAGCGCGGGGAGCAGGGAGGCGCGGCAGGTCCGGCAGGCCGTGGCGGCCAACGGGTTCTTGGACTGGCAGGCCGGGCAGGTCTGCAACAGCCCCGCGGCCTGGGTGGGGGCCTGGGGCTCGTGGCGTGGGGCCGAGGGCTTGGCCCCCAGCGGGGTCCCGCAACCTTGGCAGAACCGCGCTCTGTCCCCGTTTTCAGCCCCACATGCTGCACACACCGCCATGAATCACCTGTCGTTTGAACCGTTCCTGCAGGGTTTCTAGCACCGCCCGGCGCCGCGACCCGCCGCCGGCCCGCAGGCGGGCGTGGCGCCGGGATGGGCGGTTGAAACGCCCGCGGACGGCGCCAAAAAGGAGAACCAAAGCGGGATACTCGGAACCCGCACGCCACCCGGACCCGACCACCATGAGCATCGAACTCTCCAAAGAAGCCCGCCAGCAGGCCACCACCTCCATCGAGCGCTATTTCCGCGAACACATGGACGAGCCCATCGGCAACGTGGCCGCGGGCGGGCTGCTGAACTTCTTTCTGAAGGAGATCGGCCCGAGCATCTACAACCGGGCCGTGGCCGACGCGCAGGAGCGCCTGCTGGGCCGGGTGCAGGAGCTGGACATCGAGGTGCACGAGGACGAGTTCGGCTACTGGAAGGCGGCCAGCCGCCCGCCCCGCGGCCGCGGCTGACGCCCAACGGCGGCGCCTGGGCACCGAGCGGGCGCCCGCACTGCCCATACTTCACCCCCAGAAACCCACCACAACAACGGAGACAAACCGATGAAGCCCTCTTCCCTGCCCCAGCTGATACTGGCCACGGCGCTGCTCGCCGCCACCAGCGTTTCCGGCGCGGCCACCGCCTTTGAAAAAACCACCGTCCTGGCGGGCAGCACGCTGGTGATGAACGGCACCGGCACGCGCTACAAGGCGATCTTCAAGGTGTACGACATGGCGATGTACCTGCCCGCCACCGCGAAGACCTCCGAGGCGGTGCTGGCGCTGCCCGGCCCGAAGAAGCTGAGCTTCGTGGCGCAGCGCAAGGTCTCGGGCACCGACCTGGGCCTGGCCTTCCTGCGCGGCCTGAAGGACAACAACCCGCCCGAGCTGATGCGCAAGCACACGCTCTCGACCACGCGCCTGATCGACATCTTTTCGGGCAAGAGCCATGTGGACGAGGGCCACACCTTTGCCATGGAGTTCGTCCCGGGCAAGGGCACGCAGTTCTTCATCCAGGGTGTGGCCCAGGGCGATGCCATCGACGACGCGGAGTTTTTCCAGATGGTGCTGCGCATCTGGCTGGGCAACGACCCGGTCGACATGCGTCTGAAGGAAGGCCTGCTCGGCAACTGAGCGCCAGCTTCGAGCGGTGGCGCATGCCGGCCGCTTCCGCCCCCCAGGGACTCCCATGACACTCGACCACCTGAACGCCGCCCACGCCATCCCCGATCAACTGGCCTTCATCGCCGGGCCAGGCGGCCTGCCGCTGATCGAGGTCCACAACGCGCACGCCAGCGCGCAGGTGTCCCTGCACGGCGGCCAGGTGCTGCGGTTCCGCCCGCACACGGCCAGCGCCGACCTGCTGTTCGTGAGCGAGCGCGCCAGGTACCAGGTGGGCACGGCGATCCGGGGCGGCGTCCCGGTGTGCTGGCCCTGGTTTGGCCCCGACCCCGAGGGCCTGGGCCGGCCCAACCACGGTTTCGCGCGCACAAGGCTGTGGTCGGTCGCTGGCACCACCGCCCTGCCCGACGGCGCCACGCGCATCGCGCTGGCGCTGACGGACACACCCGACACCCGGGCGATCTGGCCGCACGGTTTTCAGCTGATGCTGGAGATCACCGTCGGCCCGAGCCTGCGGCTGGCACTGCTGACCCGCAACACCGGCGGCCAGCCGTTCACCATCGCCCAGGCGCTGCACAGCTACCTGGCGGTGGGCGAACTGGCGCAGACCACCGTGGCCGGGCTGGACGGCTGCCACTGCATCGACAAGGCGGCCGGCGCCTCGGGCGCGTTGCGGCAGCAGGTCGGCGCGGTCACGTTCACGTCCGAGGTGGACCGCATCTACACCGGCGCCCCCGCCGCGTTGAGCGTACAGGACGGTGCCGGGCAACGCACGCTGCGCATCCGCAGCGAAGGCAGCCGCAGCGCCGTGGTGTGGAACCCCGGGGCCACCCTGGCGGCCGGCATGGCCGATCTGGCGGACGACGAATACCAGCGCTTCGTCTGCGTGGAAACCGCCAACGTGGCGGACGACGCGGTGACGGTGCCCCCGGGTGGCGAACACCGGCTGGTGGCCGAGATCGGCTGGCAGGCCGGACCGGGCTGAACGCGGTGGTGCAAGGAATCGGAGGCGGAACGAAGGCCTTCCAGCCCCCTCAGTTCACCCCGTCCAGGGCCTTGTTCAGATCGGTGCTGATGTCGAGCCGGGCCGGCCACCACTGGCCGTCGCTGCTCTTGTAGAAATAGGCGCTCCAGATCAGCGGCGTCTGCGGGTATTTGCCCAGGTACATCAGGCGCATGAGAGAGGGGGCGAGGCTCCATTCCCGCACCTTCTCGAAACCGCTCGCGGTGCCCAGCGTGGGCAGCACGGTCTTGAGCTGCTGCTGCATCATCAGGATCTGCGGCATGGCCACGCTGGCCCCCGGGCTGGGCCGGAAAAACGCCTGCACCGCCGGCTCCACCCCCTGTTGATCCAGCTGGAGCAGGAAGCCTTCCATCTGCTCCGTGGGCGTGGCCGCGCGGGCCACCGCCGCGAACCACAGCAACGCGGCCCCGATCACCATGCTCTTTTTCATCGCTTGACCTCCCTGGTCTTGTCCGTTGTGGACAGCTGCATGGTAGCGATTCGGGCCCACACCACAAGCCCAATCGGGGCGCCCGCCCCGGGGGGAGGGACATCACGGACCCGTTCGGCGCGAACGGCCCGCGCCGCCAGCCGCGCTTTGCGGGGCGATCAGTTGTCCAGCTTGCGGCGGCTCGCCTCTTCCATTTCGCGGAACCGGACGCAGATCGGGTCGCGGGCGAAAGACGGCTTGCGGCACTCGCGGATGCGGCACAGGTCGCGCGCGAAGAAGTTGGTGCTGCCGGCGCAGGCCAGCTCCACCGTGGCGGCGGACGCCGCAGGCGGCGGAGTGGTTTCGGTTTTCGCCTCGGCCGGTGTCGCCGTGGCGGGTTGCGGCGACGGTGCCGGCGCAGGCGTCGGGGACGCGGCCGCCGCTGCGGTGGCTTCGGCGCGGCGCCGGGCCTGCTCGGCGCGCCGCCGCTGTTCCGCCGCCATGGCCGCGCGCTGCTGCTCCAGCGCGGCGGAGCGGGCCTGGTCCTCGCGCTCCAGGCGCTCCAGCGACAGGCGCAGGCGCTCGGCCTCCGAGAGATGCGTCTCGCTGCCCGGCGCCGTTGAGGCCGTGGCGAGGTCCGGCACGGCCGGTTCGGGGGCGGGCACCGGGGCGGGCGGCGCCGGTTCGTTCGCGGAAGCGGCGGGCACTGTGGCCTCGGGCGTGGCGGCCAGCGAGGCCGGGTCGCCGGTGTTGCTCAGTTTCCACCAGGTCCCAAGGCTCGCCAGCACCAGCACGACCCCCACCAGCAAAACGCCTGCGCGCTGGCGGGTGCCGCTCCCGGGTAGCTCGGGCATGGGGTGGTAGGCCACCGACGGCGGAACCAGGGGCACGCCGCAGGCCTGGCAGAACCGGGCTTTGGCCGGGTTGCGCACCTTGCAGGTCGGGCAGATGTGTTCTGGAAGCGCGCCGCCGCGCGTCGACGCGGCCTCTGGCGGCAATGGCGCAGCGCAGCCCCTGCAGAACTTCGCCTTGTTCCTGTTTTCTGTTCCGCAAGCCTTGCACACCGCCATGATCTACCCGTCACTTGAAGTCTGGGCACTTTCTAGCACAGTGCGCCGATGCTGTGTCCCCGCAGGTGGTCGAGCGGGGGAATCTCCCATACAAACGGTTACAAGTTGGGCCCGAGCCAGCGCCGCAGTTCGCTGGCGGCCACGCCGCTGCGCTCGGCCAGGTCCTGCACCTGGTCTTCCCCGATCTTGCCGACGTTGAAGTAGCTGCTGTCCGGGTGGCTCAGGTAGAAGCCGCTCACGCTGGCCGCGGGCGTCATGGCCAGGCTTTCGGTCAGCGCCATGCCGATCTCGTCGGCCTGCAGCAGCGCGAACATGGCGCGCTTGACCGAATGGTCGGGGCAGGCCGGGTAGCCCGGCGCGGGGCGGATGCCCTGGTATTTCTCTTTGATGAGGTCTTCGCTGCTGAGCGCCTCGTCGGCCGCGTAGCCCCAGAGGTCGGTGCGCACGCGGTGGTGCAGGCACTCGGCGAAGGCTTCGGCCAGGCGGTCGGCGAGCGACTTGAACAGGATGGCCGAGTAGTCGTCGTTGGCGTCCAGGAACTGCCGCTCCTTCTTGTCGGCGCCCAGGCCGGCGGTGACGGCGAACAGGCCCACATAGTCGTTGGCGACCCCCTTGGGCGCCACGAAATCGGCCAGGCAGCGGCTGGGGCGCAGCACGCCGTCCACCTCCTGCTTCTCGGTCTGCTGGCGCAGGCCGTGCCAGGTGAGCGCCACCTGGCTGCGGCTCTCGTCGGTGTAGAGCTCGATGTCGTCGTCGTTCACCGTGTTGGCCGGGTACAGGCCGATCACGCCGTTGGCGCTGAGCCAGCGGCCTTCGATGATCTTCTTGAGCATGGCCTGCGCATCGGCGAACACCTTGGTGGCCTGCTCGCCCACCACCTCGTCGCTCAGGATCGCGGGGTAGGGGCCGGCGAGGTCCCAGGTCTGGAAGAACGGGCCCCAGTCGATGTATTTCGCGATCTCGGCGAGGTCGAAGTTCTTGAACTGGCGCTTGCCGATGAATTTCGGCTGGGTGGGTTGGTAGCTGGCCCAGGCGGATTCGGAGGCACCCTCACCCCTGCCCTCTCCCGCCTGCGGGAGAGGGGGCAAGGCGGGCAGCCACTTGTTGGCGCGGGCCTGGGCCAGCGGCCACAGCGGCACCTGCTTCTTGTTGGCGTGCTGGGTGCGCACTCGGTGGTAGTCGGCGTTGAGCTCGGCGATGTACTTCACCCGGCTGTCGCCGATCAGGCTCTGCGCCACGCTCACGCTGCGCGAGGCGTCGGGCACGTAGACCACCGGGCCCTCGTAGTGCGGCGAAATCTTCACCGCCGTGTGCACGCGGCTGGTGGTGGCGCCGCCGATCAGCAGCGGAATGCCCTTCTCGCGGAAGTGCGGGTCCTTCTGCATCTCGCCGGCCACGTACTGCATCTCTTCCAGGCTGGGCGTGATCAGGCCGGACAGGCCCACGATGTCGGCGCCCTCTTCCTTGGCCTTGGCCAGGATCTCGTGGCAGGGCACCATCACGCCCATGTTCACCACCTCGAAGTTGTTGCACTGCAAGACCACGGTGACGATGTTCTTGCCGATGTCGTGCACGTCGCCTTTCACCGTGGCGATCACGATCTTGCCCTTGGGTTTCACGTCCGCGCCCGCGGCCTGCTGCGCCAGTTTCTCTGCCTCGATGTAGGGCAGCAGGTGGGCCACGGCCTGCTTCATCACGCGCGCGCTCTTCACCACCTGGGGCAGGAACATCTTGCCCTGGCCAAACAGGTCGCCGACCACGTTCATGCCGTCCATCAGCGGGCCTTCGATCACGTTGAGCGGGCGCCCGCCCTCGCGCTCGATCTCGCGCCACATCTCTTCGGTGTCTTCGCTGATGAACTCGTTCATGCCGCGCACCAGCGCGTGGCTCAGGCGCTCGCGGATCGGCAGCGCACGCCACTCGTTCTTCTTGCTCTCGTCCTTGGCACCGCTCTTGGCGGTCTCGGCCACCTCCACCAGGCGCTCGCCGGCGTCTGGGCGGCGGTTCAGCACCACGTCCTCAACACGCTCGCGCAGTTCAGGCTCCAGCTCGTCGTACACGCCCACCATGCCCGCGTTGACGATGCCCATGTCCATGCCGGCCTGGATCGCGTGGTACAGGAACACGGTGTGGATCGCCTCGCGCACCGGGTCGTTGCCGCGGAAGCTGAACGACACGTTGGACACGCCGCCGCTCACCTTGGCGCCCGGCAGGTGCTGCTTGATCCAGCGCGTGGCGTTGATGAAATCGACCGCGTAGTTGTTGTGCTCTTCGATGCCGGTGGCGATGGCGAAGATGTTGGGGTCGAAGATGATGTCTTCGGGCGGGAAGCCCACCTCGTCCACCAGGATGCGGTAGGCGCGCTCGCAGATCTCGACCTTGCGCTCGTAGGTGTCGGCCTGGCCCTTTTCGTCGAAGGCCATCACCACGGCCGCCGCGCCGTAGCGCTTCACCAGCCGCGCCTGGCGCTTGAACTCGTCCACGCCTTCTTTCATGCTGATCGAGTTGACGACGCCCTTGCCCTGCACGCAGCGCAGGCCGGCTTCGATCACCTCCCACTTGGAGCTGTCCACCATCACCGGCACGCGCGCGATGTCGGGCTCGCCCGCGATCAGGTTCAGGAACTTCACCATCGCGGCCTTGCTGTCGAGCATGGCCTCGTCCATGTTGATGTCGATCACCTGCGCGCCGTTCTCCACCTGCTGGCGCGCCACGGCCAGCGCCTGCTCGTACTCGCCGTTCAGGATCATGCGGGCGAAGGCCTTGGAGCCGGTGACGTTGGTGCGTTCGCCCACGTTCACGAACAGGCTGCCTGCGCCAATGCGCAGCGGCTCCAGGCCGGACAGCAGCATGGGCGGCACGGCGGCGGCGTGGGACGGGGCGGAAACGGTGGAATCGGAAACAACGGACATGAGGCTCACCAGGGTTGCGGGCAAAAACTGGTGAGCGCCGTTGGGGGTCTGTACGACCAGCCAGGGCCGTGTGGCCCCGACGTCTCAAGCCTGACACCGGGTGCGGGCATCTGGCCGATGCCCCCGGCGCTGCAGCGCTCCTTGAGAGGGGGTGATTTTAGCCGCCAACGGCGCCAGGCACGGCACTGGTGCGATGTTTGCTTGTGCTCCCGCCAACCACTCCACGCCCATGCCACCCCACCGCACAGACCCCGACACCCCCGGCACCGACTGGCACGCCCAGGAGCTGCTGCTCATGCGCGAGGTGATGAAGCTCGTGGGCCGCAGCCTGGCGCCGGCTTTTGTGTTGCGCGAGATGCTGCATTTGATGAGCGAGCTGCTGGGCCTGAACCGGGGGCGCATGGTGCTGGCCGACGAGGCGGCGCCGGGCGCGGAGCGCACCGCCTCCATTCGCCACGCCTACGGCCTCACCGCCGAAGAGGCGGCGCGCGGCGTGTTCCGCTGGGGCGAGGGCATCACCGGCCGCGTGCTGGCCAGCGGCCTGCCGGCCATCGTGCAGGACGTGGACGCCGAGCCCTTGTTCCTCTTTCGCACCGTGGCGCGCGCCCAGCTGCCGCCGCAGACCGTGGCCTTCATCGCGCTGCCGATCGAGGTCAACGGCGCCACCGTGGGCGTGCTGGCCTGCCACCGCATCCGCAGCCGCCAGCGGCACCTGAACGACGACCTGGCGCTGCTGCGCATCCTGGCCACGCTGGCCGGCCAGCTGCTGCAGCTGGAGCAGCTGGTGGCCGAAGAGCGGCGCCAGCTGGCCGCGCGCAACGAGGCGCTGGAGCGTGCGATCGACCTGGGCAGCGCGCGCTACGGGCTGATCGGCCGCTCGCCCGCGCTGCTGCGGGCGCTGGGCGAGCTGGAGCGCGTCTCGCAGTCGCAGGCCACGGTGCTGCTGCTGGGCGAGTCGGGCACCGGCAAGGAGCTGTTTGCCCGCGCGGTGCACCTGGCCAGCGGCCGGCGCGACCAGCCCTTCATCAAGGTCAACTGCTCGGCCATTCCCGACACGCTGTTCGAGTCCGAACTGTTCGGCTACGAGCGCGGCGCCTTCACCGGCGCGAGCACGGCGCGCGCGGGCTGGTTCGAGCAGGCCAACAGCGGCACCATCTTTCTGGACGAGATCGGCGAGCTGCCGCTGGCCATGCAGAGCAAGCTGCTGCGCACGCTGCAGGAAGGCACGCTGGTGCGCCTGGGCGGCACGCGCGAGATCCGCATCGACGTGCGGCTGGTCGCGGCCACCAACCGCGACCTGGCGCGCGAGGTGCAGGCCGGCGGCTTCCGGCAGGACCTGTATTACCGCCTCAACGTGATCCCGATCCGCCTGCCCAGCCTGCGCGAGCGGCGCGAAGACGTGCGCGCGCTGGCGCTGCATTTCGTGAGCCGCGCCAACCAGGCGCACCAGCGCAACGTCAACCTCGCGCCCGACGCGCTGGCGCGGCTGGAGGCGCACGACTGGCCCGGCAACATCCGCGAGCTGGGCAACCTGATCGAGCGCCTGGTGCTGCTGGCCGACCACACGCTGGTGACGGCCGCGGCGCTGGAGCGCTTCATGCCCGAGGCGCTGGGCGATGCCCGCCCCGCGCCAGCCTCGGCACCGATCCCGCCCGCCCTGCCCGCAGGCGCAGGGCTGGTGCGCGACTACCAGAGCGCTGGCTCACACAACGCCCAGACGCTGCAAGACGCGCTGACCCGCCACCAAGGCAACCAGTCGCGTGCGGCGCAAAGCCTGGGGCTCACGCTTCGGCAGTTTGGCTACCGGCTGCGCAAGGCGGGGTTGCGGTGAAGACCGGGGTGAAAGGTGGCCGTGAAAGCCAGCGCTCGGGATGTGTGACAGCATCAGCGCTGTTCCCCAAGATTTGACAGAAGCCGCCATGAAAACCATTGACGAGATGCTGAACCTGGCATTGCTGACCCCCGATGAGCACCAACAGATCAGCAGCTGGATCGCACAGGCCGACACGCCTGACGAAATTTTGAAGATGCCGCGCTTGTTGTGGCGGGCCGTCGAACGGGCCAGCGCGGTCATGGGCATCGACGAAGACCTGATGCGCCCGCCGGCGCTGGATGCTGACGACTTGGTTTGCGGATAGACGACGGGTCGAACTGGTTGCGTGCCGAGGGGCGCGCATGTTGCTCATTGGCCAGGAGCGGCCATCGCTCATTCGGTAACGCCGCCGTTCACCGGTTGCGCTGAGCGGCGCGCACGCCGCTGTCTGAGCTTGGCCCTTTATCCCTCACGCGTCTGCTCCAGCGAGATGTTGACGGCATCATTTTTCAGCCACCCTCGCGCGCGCTCAAGCGCCTCACCGGGCGTCTTGAGCCGCAAGCTATCCGCCACGAATTCGACGTCGTATGTCGCTCCATGCCATAGCTCCAGCTCAAACCCATCCTCGACTTTGCGGAGCTCGAGTGAGTGTACGTTCTTGAGCCCAAACGCCAAGACAAATGGGCCGCGCTGTTTGTCATCGCGGACGCTAATGTCCTGACAAAGGTCTGCCATTCCATCGGCTAGCGCGGAAATCTGTGTGCGCACGTCGCTCATGCCGTCAAACGTTTGAATTCACCGGCGCTGCGCGGCCTCATCGCGCAGCGTCCGGTGGAATGATGGGTTGGGCGCGTTGAGATTTTCGCAAATACTGGAGAAGGTCATAGACATCCCCTTTGCAGCCCGATGACGAGAAGTCCAAGGGTCCCACACCGATTTGGATGCCAACAAAGTCGCTGTAGTCCTGTATGTTTTGCACAAACTCTTTCAGCTGCTCATTTGTTGATGCCCCCATGGCAATGCCTTTGAAATGGCATTCCCGATCTCGGTGTGCAAGGATTCGGTGTCGAGCTGGCTTCAGAAGTTCTCCATAGTCAAGGATGGCTTTCGCTCTGCTGCGAATCTCATCAGTTAATAGGGATTCGTCTTCAAGCTGTTGGTTTAAGAGTTGAACGGTGAGGTTCTCTCTGTCTTTCCCGCGGACCGCAGTGACAGCAGGGTCTATCAGTTTGACCACCTGGAGAATCCAGTCGCGTTGCAGGATTTCAGCAACGTCAGTGAAGAAGGTGGGGGCAATAGCTGTCAGCAGCGATCTGTTCTCATCGCAGTAGAGGGCGTTATACGTGTTGTAGTCTCGCCGCACATTGATTAGGCACTCTCTTAGCTGCTCGAAATCATCAATTAACTTTTGCGGGACCGTCATAAGAGCGCCCAACGTTGGAGGCCAACGGCGAACAATACACGCCGCGAAGCGGCAACCTGATGTTGCTTGTCCGTGTGGGCCGAAGTGTTAAACGTCATTTTCAGCATAGTAAATAATTCTCTCGACTAATGAAGGAAGGTCCAGCAGTTGTATCGACTGGTTAACCCGCCATTCAGTCAGCATCTCTAGAACGATTGACGCCTCCAAAAAATACTCCATGCCAGGAGCTCGTTCGGCGGCGACTTCGCGCCATGGGCGGGAAAGTTCAGCCTCAGACAGTACAAGCGCAACTGCAGCCGACCCTGAGCGAAACTGACCGTCTACGCGCTCGGCAAAAATCAAGGTTTCGTCCGAACACTCACTCAGCCCAGCGATAACTTCGTGCAGTTGCATGACGTTTAACTTTGATTTAAACGGCAAATCGCCGGATACCCACAACCGCTGCCGTTAAACAAAGTCTCATGACATTCCAAAATGCATTTGAAATCAACGCAGTAGCGTCACATACCGATTGAATGAACAGGTTTAACAGATCCGACAAACCCGATTGGTGTCTCTGTGCCTGAGCGGCTTGACAGATCGGGCGCGCGAGCCGTTGGGCAGTTTACTGGGAAGCACGCAGTTGCAATGTCAGAACCTGCTGACCGCTGCAACCGGGATGACTGCTATGAGAGCCATTGCCGGAAGACCGCTACGGGTCGAATCCTGGCATTGCCCTCGAGCCCCAAACAACAAACCCCAGCCCCCAACCGAAAGCACCTTGAAGCACCGCCACTGTGTTGACATTGTGTCGACACAGTGGCAATCGCCAGCAGCGGCATCCCCGGCGAACTTCTGCGCAAATCTCCATAAATCCATAAAAATCAACAGCTTCCGCACGTTGACCTAACTGCGCGCCGCCCTGGCACGACCGTTGCAAAAGAGCACCCAGGCCATCCTGCCTTTGCCCTTTTCAAGAGGTCCCCATGAGCATTGAAGCCACCCTGATCGCACCCGATCAACTCGCCACGCTGCAAGCCGCCGAACCGGTGGTGATCATCGACACGCGCGACGCCGACACCTTTGCCGCAGGCCACATTCCCGGCGCGGTGAACCTGCGCGAGGTGTTCACCTTTCTCGCCACCTCCACGCCCGAGGGCCTGCAGGCGCTCAAGGCCACCTTTACCGACGCGCTGGGCAAGGCCGGCTTGTCGGGCGCCGAGACGGCCGTGTTTTACGAAGACGCGATGAACAGCGGCTACGGCCAGTCGTGCCGCGGCTATTACCTGCTCACCTGGCTGGGCTACCCCAAGATCAAGGTGCTCAACGGCGGCTTCAGCGCCTGGAAGGCGGCCGGCCTGCCCATCTCCACCGAAGCGGCCACGCCCGTGCCCGCCACCTTCCCCGAGCTGCCGATGAGCGACGTGATGCTGACCCAGGCCGATGTGCAGGCCGCGCTGGGCACCAGCACCGTGCTGCTCGACGTGCGCGACGTGGACGAGTGGATCGGCGACAGCTCCAGCCCCTACGGCAAGGACTTCGCGCCGCGCAAGGGCCGCCTGCCGGGCGCGAAGTGGATCGAGTGGTACCGCTTCATGAAGCCCTCGGCCCAGGGCCCGGTGTTCAAGACGCCGGACGAAGTGAAGGCCGAATGCGCCACCGCCGGCATCGCGCCGGACGACACGGTCTATCTGTATTGCTTCAAGGGCGCACGCGCTTCCAACAGCTTCCTGGCGCTCAAGCAGGCTGGGTTCTCGGACGTGCGCATGTACTTCGGCTCGTGGAACGAGTGGTCGCGCGACCCGAGCCTGCCCATCGAAACCGGCCTGCCGGTTGCCAAGTCCAGCAAGCCCGCCAGCCTGGCGCTGGCGGCCTGAACCGCCTTCTTTTTCAACTCCGTTTTTCACCCTTCAGGAAACTTCATGTCCTCCACCGACACCCTCGAACCCACCGCTCCCGTGACCACCGTCAAGGCCTACTTGCGCCCCATCGACGCCAAGGGCCTGGCCGACTTCGCCGCCGGCGGCAAAGCCAACCCGGCGCGGCGCGGCACCAACAAGGTCCACACCGTGATGGAGGGGCAGTACCGCTCGCTGTCGCACGTGGGCGAGAAGCACGTGGTGGTGGTGGACGAGCCGCTGCACCTGTTCGGTGAAGACACGGCGCCCGCGCCCGGCGAGATCGTGCTCTCGGGCCTGGGCGGCTGCATCGCCGTGGGCGTGACGGCCGTGGCCACCTGGAAGGGCGTGAAGCTGAGCAAGCTGGAGGTGTTTCTGGAAGGCGACATCGGCAACCCGGCCGCCTGGGGCGCCGGTGGCGCGCTGCAGATGACGCCGCCGCAGATGGGCTTTCAGGCCGTGCGGGTGAAGGTACTGGTGGAAGGCGACGCGCCGCGCGAGGTGCTGGACGAGATCGTGCAACACGCGAACTTCTATTCGCCGGTGGCCAACACGATGCGCAACCCGATTCCGTTTGAGATCTCGATGGCTTGAAGTTTTTAGCTCCCTCCTCCTCTGGGGGAGGGTGGGGGTGGGGGCATGCATGAAGCGGCGTTGCCGGCGCGCGGGCCCCCATCCCCGCCTTCCCCCAGAGGGGGAAGGAGCGAACTCCCCCGTTCGCCCTGAGCCCTTCGACGGGCTCAGGACAGGCCCTGTCGAAGGGCCCCCACCCACTGGACCCGCCATGAACCCCGCCGACCTGCCCCCCGAACTCGCCACCCCACCCGCTGGTCTCATCGACGCGGTGCGCGCCATCGCCCAGAGCCCGCTGGCCGAGCAGGCCTACGCCATCGACCGCGGCGCCTATCCGGTGGACGTGATGAAGCAGCTGGCGGCGGCCGGCGCCATGAGCGCGCACCTGCCGCAGGCCGACGGCACACCGGGCGACTACGGCCTGGCCATCGCGGCCATGGCCGAGGCGGCCAAGGTCTGCGGCGCCACCGGCTTCATGATGTGGTGCCAGTGCGTGGCGGGGCTGTACATGCAGGCCTCGGGCAACCCGGCGCTCACCGGTGAGCGGCTGGCACGCCACGTGCGCGGCGAGACGCTGGGCGGCACCGGCCTGTCGAACCCGATGAAGAGCTTTGCGCAGATCGAAAGCCTGCTGCTCAAGGCCACGCCGGTGGAGGGCGGTTACCGCGTCAACGGCACCCTGCCCTGGGTCAGCAACCTCGGGCCCGACCACTACTTCGGCGCCATCGCCTCGGTGCAGATCGACGGCGCCTGCGCCGGCCGCGAGATGATGTTCATGCTGCGCTGCGACGCGCCCGGCGTCACGCTCAAGGCCTGCCCCGAGTTCTCGGGCATGGAAGGCACGGGCACCTACAGCGTGCACTGCAAAGACCTGTTCGTGGGCATGGACGACGTGGTGGCCGACCCGGCCAAGCCGACCATCGCGCGCATCCGCGGCGGCTTCGTGCTGCTGCAGTGCGGCATTGCGGCCGGCATCATCCAGGGCGCGATCGACAGCATGTGGGCGGTGGAGGGCCAGCTCGGCCATGTGAACCAGTACCTGGAAGACCGGCCCGCCGAACTGCAGGCCGAGTTCGACGCGCTGGTGGCCCGCATCATGAAGCTGGCACAGACGCCGTTCGACACCTCGACCGACTACTTCATCGACGTGCTCGACGCGCGCGCCCACGGCGCCGAGCTCTGCCTGCGCGCCGCCAACTCCGCGCTGATGCACCAGGGCGCGCGCGGCTACCTGATGAGCAGCGAGGTGCAGCGCCGCGTGCGCGAAGCGCAGTTCGTCGCCATCGTCACACCGGCCATCAAGCACTTGCGCAAAGAGATCGCGCGGCTGAGCGCCGAGGAGATGCCGGCATGAGCGCAGGCGCCTCCATGAACGCCGCGCCCGCCAACGCAACGCCCCTTGCCGCAGCGGCCGCCGCCCTGCAAGCGCTCGCCCCCGCTGCAGCGCATGAAGTGGCCAGCGTGGGGGCTCCATTCAACAAATACATCTGCCACGCCTGCGGCTACATCTACGACGAGGCCGAGGGCGACCCCGACAGCGGCCTGGCCGCCGGCACGCGCTTCGAAGACATCCCCGACGACTGGGCCTGCCCGCTCTGCGGCGTGACCAAGAGCGACTTCGAACCCTACAGCGCGCCCAGCCTGGACGAGCTGCGGGCGCGCGCCGCCGGCGCGGCCCCGGTGGCGATGCGCGGCGGCACACCGGGCGTGGTCATCGTCGGTGGCGGCCGCGCCGGCTGGCAGATGGCCGAAGCCCTGCGCGCGCTCGACGCCGCCCTGCCCATCACCCTGGTGAGCGCCTGCGCCGCCGATGTGTACGACAAGCCCCTGCTCTCGGTGGCCGTGGCGCGGCAGATGGACCCCGGCAAGCTGGTGAAAGAGACCGGCACCGACGCCGCCAAGCGCCTGGGCGTGCGCCTGCTCGCCCACACCGACGCCGTGCGCATCTGCCCCGACACGCGAAGCCTGCGCACCACACGCGGCACGCTGCGCTACGACCAACTCGTACTGGCCCACGGCGCGCAGGCCGCGCTGCCACCCGCGCTGCCCGCTGCGTACTGCTGGCGCATCAACCACCTGGGCGCGTACCAGCGCCTGCGCGCCGCGCTGGGCGACACGGCGAAAGACGTGGTCATCGTCGGCGCCGGCCTGATCGGCAGCGAGCTCGCCAACGACCTCGCGCTCGGCGGCCACCGCATCACCCTGCTCGACGTGATGGCCCAGCCGCTCGCGCGCTGGCCGGGTGAGCAGGCGGGCGCTCCCCTGCTGGAAGCCTGGAAAGACCTGCCGATCCGCTTCGTCGGTGGCGTGCAGGTGGCCGGCGTGGAGAAGCTGGGCGGCGGCTACCGCATCACCACCGCCTGCGGCCAGAAGTTCGTCGCTGACCAGGTGATCGCCGCCGCCGGCCTCACGACCCCGCCGCGCCTGGCGCACAGCGCCGCACTGGCCTGGAACAACGGCATCGCCGTGGACGCGGCCACGCTGCGCACCAGCGACGAGCGCATCCACGCCCTGGGCGACTGCATCACCATCAACGGCCAGGCCAGCCGCTTCATCGAGCCCATTGCACGGCAGGCGCGGGCGATTGCGGCGCACATCTGCGGGGGTGAGCCGGTGCCTTACGAGGCGAAGCCCGCGGTGGTGCGGGTAAAAACCACCTCGCACCCGATGACGCTGCACTGATTCGAAACACCCCCGCAGCGCTTCGCGCTACCCCCTTCACAGGGGGTGGGGAAAAGCCGGCCCGGCGGTGCCCTGGGCGGCTCCGTTTCATGCCGCGGGGCGTGGTATTCAAGGCCGCCGAAAGCGCCCACCCCGCCACAGCGGCCAGCCGTATTCAAGCAACGTTGAATGTGAAGCCAACGTTTTAAAGCCAGCTTTAAAACGCGCCTTCAAGACTCCGGCGCCGCATGCGCCTTCGCGAACGCCAGGATCACCTCGCGCACGATCTTGCGCTGCGGGGCCGGCAGCTTCAGGAAGGCTTCGAACGCCTCGCGCTCCTGGTAGCCCACGCCCTCGTCCCAGCGCTGGCGGCGCTCCTGCACCGAGTGGCGCACGGCCACGCCAAAGCGCAACACCTCCGGCTCCACCCCCAGCCAGTCGGCCAGCACCTGCAGCTTTTCCTGCGACGGGATGGCCTCGCCGCGCAGCCAGCGGCGCACCCCCTGCAGCGTGACCGAACGCCCCCAGTAGCGCGTGTTGAATTCGCGTTCCAGCACCACCGGGCGCAGCGCATAGCCCGCCTGGGTCATGGCATCGCGCAGGCGCTGGGCAAACTCCGCTTTTTCGTTCATGAACAGGAAAGTAAGTTTCGAGCAACCTCCTGAACACCTTTTGGTTGTTGTTTTGTTAAACTTTTTGTTCACACCAGGGGGAACAAAAAGCCATGAAGAAGTCACTGCTCCTGCGGCTGCCCGACATCGTTGCCCACGGGCACCGGCAGGCCAGCCACTTTCTGGACGGTCTGGACGACCGGCAGCGCATCGCATGGCACCCGCGGCACCGGGCATTGTCCGCCCACGGCGCCGCGCACCACCTCGACCACCCGGACCACCCCAGCCGCGACCACCGCGATCACCTGGTGTGTGGCGACGATCTGGCGGTGCTGGCCGCGCTGCTGGCCGGCCACCCCGCCCTGCCCCGGCTGCGTGGCCGGGTGGGTCTGATTTGTTTTGACCCTGGCCCGGACGCCCCGGCGGCGCGCGCCGGCAGCGCGGCACAGACCGACAAGGAGCGCCTAACCGGGCTCACGCTGCGGCTGCTGCTCATGCGCGCGCTGCTCGCGGACACCGGCTTCATCCGCGTGCGGCTCGGGCAAGACCCGGCGGGTTGCGCCCGGCTCGTGGTGGACACGGTGTTCGGCTCGGAAAACAGCGCGCAGGACATCCTCTGGCACACCCCACCCTCGCCGCGCATGGCCAGCGCCGCCCTGCGCCATGGCCTGGTGCATGTCTACGCCAAACACCGGCGCCGCGTCGAGCCCGTCCTGCCCGGCCCGACGGTGCCCTGGGGCCCGTCGTCCAGCCCGGCAGAGGCCATGCTGCGCCACTTGCTGGCCGTGTCCACCGCGCCGGGCGACACCGTGGTGGCGTTCAACGCCGGAGCCGAGATCGCTGCGGTGGCCGCGCCCTCGGCGCGCCAGTGGGTCATCACCGCGCCGGACGCGTCGGCTTGCGATGCCCTGCACCAGCGCCTGAGCGCCCGGGGTGCGCGGCCGTTTTTGCGGCAGGCCGTGTAGTGAAGCCCCCCGGCGGCGCTCAAGGCGGTCTGGAACCTGGAGACGCTCAGGGCGCTGACGCCAAAGGGCTCATCCCGTACCGGGTCGTCAGCAGCACCTGGATTCTTGCGGCAATGACCGCACATTCACCGGGCTCCAGAGCACTGAACTGCGCGCACCAAGCCTCCGACTGGGCAAACGCCGGAAACCGGGGCGGCTCGCCCCATTGCCAATCGGGATGCGTCGCCTGCGGGCCTCGTCCAAACACATGCAGGTGCATCTTCCGGTGGAGCCGAGGGGTTTTGGGGCCCACGGGCTGGGCCAGCGCATTGAGCGCGTTGTTGCCGGCCTCCCAATAGTTGAGACACCCGCCCTCGAGCTGAGGCAAGGTGTCCAGCATGGCCTTTCCGGTGGCGGCCACCAGACAGGCCCAACGGGCCAGCTCATCGGGCGTCAACTCGCTTCGTTCCCAGACCGGTCGGGGCGGGTTGACCAGCAGGTGCCCGCCGTCCCTGCCATGGTTCATCGGGCGCTTCGGCAGGCCCACGGTGCCGCCCGCGCACACAACCAGGGTGTGATGCATGTCCAATTCAAAGTCTCCAAAAAAGTGGGGTGAAAGAAACCGGTACCGGTTTTCCATGGCGGCGGGGTGGTTCGCCTCAATCGCTGCGCCGCTTCACGCAGGCCAGTGCCGTGCCCGCCAGCAGCAGCGCCGCACCGCCATAGATCCACGGCGCCGGCGCAATGGGCAACAGCAGGCCCGCGAGCACGGGGCCGCCACCCGCCCCCATGTCCCGCCAGACCGACCGCGTGGCCAGGGCCTGTATGCGTCCGGGCCCCGGTGTGCGAAGCGCGACCAGCGGTGGCAGCAGCGGCAGCAGCAAGGCGCGCAGGATCACGATGGCCAGTGCGCAGGTCCACAACCAGCCGAAACCAAAGCCCACGAGGGCGACGGAGGTCAGCACCGAGAAGACCACCAGCAGGACTTCCGGGCCGTGCCTTTCAGCCATGTGCCCGCCCGCCGAACTCAGCACGATTTCCGCCAGGTAACGGACCGACAACAACAGGCCCGCCACGACGACCGGATGGCCCGGCAACAGGTCACGGCCCAGGTACGACAGGCCGATGATGAACAGGCCGTCCAGCACCAGGCCTTCAACGAAAGAAAAGCTGTCCAGGCTGCCCGGGCGCCTGGCCCACTTTTTCCCCGACGGCGGCTCGGCGTGGGGGACGGTGGGCAGCTGGCGCGCCACCCGCACCCCAGCCAGCGCGGCGATCGCGAACAGGAAAAAGATCGCTTTGGGACCCAGCCACAGCGCACACACACCGCCCAAGGGCAGCGCCAGCATCGGCCCCAGGGCCGTCACCGCGCGGGAACGCCCGGCCCGGCGCGCGGCGCCCGCCGGTTCGGCCGTGGCCAAGGCCTGTGTGGTCAGGTTCAGCGCGGCGAACGCCAGCCCCCACAGCAGCCGAAGGCACAACAAGGCGACGAAGCCGGTGACCGTGGCATACCCCAGCGCGCACACCGCAGCGGCCAGCGCCGCCAGCGTGCAGGTGCGCCGCTCACCGTGGCGGGCGTAGAACCGCGCCACCGCCCCATACCCGGCGATGCGCACCAGGCGGTTCGCGGCCAGCAGCATCCCCGCTTCGGGCAGGCTGACACCAAACGCGGGCGCGAACATGGGCAAGAGCAGGTAGAGCACCGTGTCTCCCGGCAGTGACAACCCGAGCACCCAGGCCGCATGGCGCGAGTCGCGGTCAGAGCTTGAAGGGAGGGTGGGCGCTGGCATGGGTGCATGGTGCGCAACACCACCACGCTCGACAAACGGTATTCCTGCGCGGTATGCGTGAGAAAATCGCACACATGTTGCCCCGCCTGCCTCCGTTGAACGCGGTCCGTGCTTTTGCGGCGGCCGCGCGCCATCTGAGCTTCACCCGGGCCGCGCTGGAACTGCACGTGACGCACAGCGCGATCAGCCGCCAGATCCAGGCGTTGGAGGCCCACCTGGGCGTGGCCCTGTTCGAGCGCAAAACCCGGCAGGTGCTTCTCACGGCCGCCGGCCACCAGTTCCATGCGCAGATCGGCCCCGCCCTGGAGCAGATTGGCTCGGCCGCCGAATCGCTCAGGGGCAGCGCGCCACCGCGCACCGTGAAGATCAACGTCCGGCCCACGTTCGCGGTGCGTTGGCTGATCCCGCGGTTGCCGGGGTTTGTGGCCCTGCACCCGGACATCGAGCCGCAGGTGATGACCAGCACCCTGCCGCCCGACAAGGCGCAGGACGCGTTCGACCTGGCCATCCGGCGCGGCACCCGGGGGTGGCCGGCCGCGATGCAGATCCACCCGTGCCTGGAAGACGAGGCCCTTGTCGTGGGATCACCCGCGCTGTTTGCCCGGTGTCCGGTCAATGGCCCCGCGTCGCTGGCGTCCCATGTTCTGCTGCTGTCCAGATCGCGCAGCAACGACTGGGAGCACTGGAAACAGCGGGCGAACGTGCCCGGGTTGAAGCCCGCCGGTTGCCTGCAGTTCGAGCACCTGCACTTTGTGCTTCAGGCCGCCGTGGATGGGCTGGGCTTCGCCTTGGCGCCGACATCCCTGATCGCCCATGACGTGGCGTCGGGGCGCCTGGTCTGCCCTTTGCCCGATGTGCGGATGGCGCTGAGCAGCCACTGCGTCGGTGTGGCCCCGAACGCGAGCCCGCAGACCCAGCGGTTTGTCCAGTGGCTTTTGGAAGAGATGAAGACGAAGACCCCATCGGGATGAGCTGAGAGGCGGTCATCCGTGACACCGATCTGACTGCAAAGCGACCCCGCCGCAGCCCTGGCCTGGGCGGCAGCTCAGCTTCCGACGGGAACGATGGGAATGTTCCGGCGCACGACTGGTTTCTCCGCCCGCGCGCGCAGCTGGCCACAGCCCCCGTCCACGTCCTGCCCGGCCGACTGGCGCAGCTTGGTCAGGATGCCTCGGCGGTGCAGGCGGCGCGCGATGTCGGCCGCTTTTTCCCAGCTCGGGCGCTGGTACGGCATGCCTTCGACGCTGTTGAACGGGATCATGTTCAGGATCGCGTACTTGCCGGTGAGCAGGCGCACGATGCCGTCGAGCTCTTCGTCCGTGTCGTTGATGCCGTCGAGCAGCGTCCACTGGTATTGGATGGGGTAGTCGGTGGCGCGGGCGTAGACCTCGCCCGCTTCCACCAGCTCGTCCGGCGTCATGCGCGGCGCGCGCGGCAGCAGCCGCTCGCGCAGGTCGGCCCGGGTGGTGTGCAGCGAGAGCGCGAGCGCCGGCTTGACCGGGCCTTTGGGCAGGGTTTCGAACACGCGCGGGTCGCCCACGGTGGAGAACACCAGGTTCTTGTGGCCGATGTTGCCAGCCGTGCCCAGCAGCTCAATCGCTTCAAGCACGTTGTCGAGGTTGTGCGCGGGCTCGCCCATGCCCATGAACACCACCTTCTTCACCGGCCGCAGGCCGCGCGCCAGCGCCACCTGCGCCACGATCTCGGCACTGCCCACCTGGCGGATCAGGCCGGTGGTGCCGGTCATGCAGAACACGCAGCCCACCGCGCAGCCGATCTGCGTCGAGACGCAGACGCCGTCGCGCGGCAGCAGCACGGTCTCCACCATCTGGCCGTCGCCCAGCTTCACCAGCAGGCGGGCCGAGCCGTCTTCGCCGGGGTGTTGTGATTCGAGCCTGGCGAGCGCGGCCAGGTCGGCCTCGATGGCGGGCAGTTCAGCGCGCAAGGTGGCGGGCAGGAAGTGCTCGATCTGGCGCTTGCCCGCCGTCTGCGGCAGGGCCAGGCTCCACAGGCGGAGCACGCGGTGTTCGTGTTTGGGCAGGGCGCCGAGCGCTCGGAGTCGCTCGCGCAAGGTCTGGATGCGCATGAAGGGTATTGTCCCCCCCGCGCCGCCTTCGGCATGTGCTGGGTAACTGCCCTGCGCTCGCTGGGTTTACCGCTTCGGCAGACAATCCCTGTCCAAAGGAGACCCCACGATGAAATCCGTGTCCCACATCCAGCGCAACCCGCACGGCCATTGGGTCGGCGACGGCTTTCCGGTGCGCAGCATCTTTTCGTACGACCACAACCCGGCCGCGTTCTCACCCTTTCTGTTGCTCGATTTCGGCGGCCCCACCAGCTTCGACCCGACCCCGAAACGCCGCGGCGTGGGCGCGCACCCGCACCGCGGCTTCGAGACCGTGACCATCGTCTACGACGGCGAGGTCTCGCACCGCGACTCGACAGGCGCGGGCGGCACCATCGGCCCCGGCGATGTGCAGTGGATGACGGCCGCCGCCGGCATCGTGCACGAGGAGTTCCACAGTGAGGCCTTCGCCCGCAGCGGCGGGCCGTTCCAGATGGTGCAGCTGTGGGTGAACCTGCCCGCGCGCCACAAGATGGCGCCGCCCGGCTACCAGGGCATCGCCGCGGCGCAGACGCCCACGGTGGACCTGCCCGACGTGAACGGTCAGGGCGCCGGCACGGCGCGCCTGATCGCGGGCTCGCTGCTCGGCGCGCAAGGCCCGGCCAGGACCTTCACGCCCATGCAGGTGTGGGACGTGCGAATCAAAGCCGGCCACACCGTGACCCTGCCGGCCCCTGAGGGCCACACCACCGTGCCGCTGGTGCTCAAGGGCCGGGTGAAAACACAAGGCGGCGCCGAAGCGACCGACGCCGAGATGATCGTCTACGAACGCGCGGGCGAGGGCGTGACGCTCACCGCCGTGACCGACACCACCCTGCTCTGGCTGGCCGGCGAACCGATCGACGAACCGGTGGTGGGCTATGGACCGTTCGTGATGAACACGCAGCAGGAAATCCACCAGGCGTTCGCGGATTTCCAGAGCGGCCGGATGGGCAAGTTGTGATACCCCCTGCGCCGCCTGCGGCGTCACCCCCCAGGGGGCGCACCTGGCGGCCCGGCAAAGCCGGTTCCGCGGGTGCCTGGTGAAAATCACGTCAAGGAGAGATCGATGCTGGAAATGGTGATCAACGCCCGCGCCGCCGACCTCGGCCACGGCCTGCTGGTGCGGCGCGTGCTGCCCTACGCGAAGCGCCGCAACGTCGGCCCCTTCGTCTTCCTGGACCACGCCGGCCCAGTGCCGCTGCCGCCGCACTACGACCGCTCCGCCGACGTGCGTCCGCACCCGCACATCGGCCTGTCCACCGTGAGCTATTTGCTCAGCGGCCAGATCACGCACCGCGACAGCCTGGGCACGCTGCAGATCATCCGCCCGGGCGAGGTGAACTGGATGACGGCCGGGCGCGGCATCTCGCACAGCGAGCGCTTCACCCACCCCGACTCGTATGCCGGCGGCGGGCTGGAGCTGATGCAGCTCTGGGTGGCGCTGCCCGAGGCCGACGAAGAATGCGAACCGGCCTTCACCCACTACCCCGCGAGCGCCCTGCCGGTGATCGAAGCGGGCGGCGTGTGGATGCGCCTGGTGGCCGGCAGCGCCTACGGCCAGACCAGCCCGGTGCGCACGCACTCGCCCCTGTTCTATCTGCACACCGAGTGGCAGGCCGGCGCCCGCCAGGCCCTGCCCGGTGGCCACAAGGAGCAGGCGGTGTATGTGGCCAAGGGCGAGATTGAGCACGCGGGCGAGGTCTACCAGCCCGGCCAGCTGCTGGTGTTCAGCGACGACGTGGACGCCGTCATCACGGCGCACACACCCGCCACGCTTATGCTCTTCGGCGGCGAGCCGCTGGGCGAGCGCCACATCTTCTGGAACTTCGTGTCCTCGCGCAAAGAGCGCATCGAACAGGCCAAGGCCGACTGGGCCGCCGGCCGCATCGCGCTGCCGCCGGACGACAAGGACGAGTGGATTCCGTTGCCCGGCTGACTTTCCGTTGAAGGGTGTTTGCAGTATTCTTACCAAACCACCATCGATCGTGATAGAGCCAGAAAATGCCGACGACCGCCACCCTCTCCAGCAAGTTCCAGATATCCATTCCCAAAGCCGTTCGCGAAGAACTGCATTGGAAAGCCGGGCAGGAATTCGTGTTCATCCCCAAAGACAAGGGCGTTCTCATGATGCCGGTGCCACAGCTTGAAGAGCTGGCCGGCATCGCCAAAGGCGCGCGCAAAGAAGACTACCGCGACCGCAAGGACCGCTACTGATGGCGGCACCCTTGCGCGTGGTCGATACCTCGGCGTGGATCGAGTGGCTGGTGGCTTCGTCCGTTGGGAAAAAACTGGCCAAAGAGTTTCCCGACAAGGCCCTCTGCATCGTGCCCACCATCGTGCAGCTGGAGCTGTCCAAATGGCTGTGGCGCGAGCTCGGTGAAGCGCAAGCCGATCAGGTGATCGCCTACACCCTGAAATGCCGGGTGGCATCACTGGACACGGCGACGGCGCTGCTCGCAGCCGATCTGCACCGCCAGCACAAACTCGCCACAGCCGACGCCATCGTCTACGCCACTGCCGTGCAACACGGCGCCGAACTGTTGACCTGCGACGCGCATTTCAAAGGCTTGCCGGGCGTGGTGCTGTTCCCCAAATCGGCTGCTCGTTAAGACCCGTGCTGGCAGTGCCCCGATGCTTCCGTGCATCCCGCCAGCGCAGCGCGCCATCAAAGACCCAGCTCGGTCAACCCGGGGTGATCGTCGGGGCGGCGCCCCAATGGCCAGTGAAACAAGCGCTCACTCTCATGGATCGGGCGGTCGTTGATGCTGGCGTGGCGCTGCTCCATGTAGCCCAGTTCGTTGAACTGCCAGTTCTCGTTGCCGTGCGAGCGGAACCACTGCCCCGAATCGTCGCGCCATTCGTAGACGAAGCGGACCGCGATGCGGTTGCCGCCAAAGGCCCACAGCTCCTTGATGAGCCGGTAGTCGAGTTCCTTCGCCCACTTGCGCACCAGGAAGGCGTGCACCTCGGCCCGGCCCACCGGGAACTCCGCGCGGTTGCGCCAGCGCGTGTCCTCGGTGTAGACCTTGACCACACGGTCAGGGTCTCGCGAATTCCACGCGTCCTCGGCCCCGCGCACCTTTTGCGCGGCGGTCTCGGCGGTGAAGGGTGGCAGCGGCGGGCGCGGGTCCATCAGTACTGCTTGTAGGGGAGGAATTTCCCGGACATCACGATATTCACGCGGTCGCCGTTCGGGTCGGCCTGGCGCTGCAGGTCCATCTTGAAGTCGATCGCGCTCATGATGCCGTCGCCGAACTCTTCGTGGATCAGTTCCTTGAAGGTGGTGCCGTACACGCTCACCAGTTCGTAGAAGCGGTAGATCAGCGGATCGGTCGGCACGCTGGTGGGCAGCGAGCCCTTGTAGGGCACGACCATCAACCACTTCTGCTCTTCGACGCTCAGGCCGAAGAGCTTGCCCAGCGCCTTGGCCTGCGCCGGCGTGGCGGTCATCTGGCCCAGGCACAGGGCCGTCGTCCATTCCTTGGACTGGCCCACCTTCTTGGCCACGTCGGCCCAGCTCAGGCCTTTGCTGACTTTGGTGGAGATGATTTTTTCGGTGACGTCGAGTCGGCTCATGTGTTGCCTCTTGAAGTGATGGAAGTGAAGGAAAGAAAACGTCAGTGGGCTTTCGCTCGGGAAACCAGAAAGTCCACGATGTGGTTGCGCAAGTCGTAGTAGCCATCCAGGTGGTGCAGCTGCGCCCGCGTGCGGCTGCGCGGCAGCGGGTTGACCACCACCTCGGCCATGCCGCCCGGCGCATAGCCCTGCTCGGTCTCCTGGCCGTTGGTCATGAGCAGGATGCGGTCGGCCAGCAGGATGGCTTCGTCCACGTCGTGCGTGATCATGAAGACGGTCTGGTGCGTCTCGCGCACGATGGCCATCAGCTCGTCCTGGATGGTGCCGCGCGTGAGTGCGTCCAACGCGCCGAAGGGCTCGTCAAGCAGCAGCATCTTGGGCTGGATGGCAAACGCACGCGCGATGCCCACGCGCTGCTTCATGCCGCCCGAGAGCTGGCTCGGCTTCTTGTCGATGGCGGGCAGCAGGCCGACCATGGCCACGTGCTTTTCCACCTGTTGATTGATCTGCGTCTTGTCCCACTCAGGCCAGCGCGACTTGACGGCAAAGGCAATGTTCTGCCGCACGGTGAGCCAGGGCATGAGCGCGTGGCTCTGGAACACCACGCCGCGCTCCAGGCTGGGGCCGTTGATCTCGCGGCCGTCCATGAAACAGTGGCCGCTGGTGGCGGTGTCCAGCCCCGCGAGCACGTTGAGGATGGTGGTCTTGCCGCAGCCGCTGTGGCCGATGATGCAGACGAACTCGCCTTTGTCGATGGCGAAAGACACGTCGGCAAACACCGGATTGTCCGCCTGGTAGGCCTTGGCGAGCTGTTCGACTTTCAGGAAACCGGACATCGGGGCAACCTTTTGAATGGGGTCGTTCACAGGAACCGCGAGGACCGCGCTCTCGCGCACGCTGGTGTCACTCCACATAGGTCACCGCCTTCTGCAGTTGCGCAAACACCAGGTCGAGCAACATGCCGACCACGCCGATCAGCAGCACGGCGAAGATCACGTTGGTGAGCGAGAGGTTGTTCCACTCGTTCCACACGAAGTAGCCGATGCCCGTGCCGCCCACCAGCATCTCGGCCGCCACGATCACCAGCCAGGCGATGCCCATGCTGATGCGCATGCCGGTGAGGATGGTGGGCGCCGCGGCCGGCAGGATCACCTGGAAAGCCTTGCGCAGCGGGTTCACCTCCAGCGTGCTGGCCACGTTGAGCCACTCGCGCTTGACACCGGCCACACCGAAGGCGGTGTTGATCAGCATCGGCCAGATCGAACAGATGAAGATCACGAAGATGCCACTCACGTCGGAGTCCTTCAGCGTGTAGAGCGCCAGCGGCATCCAGGCCAGGGGGCTGATGGGTTTGAGCACCTGCACGAAAGGGTTGAAGGCCTTCTGCATCAGCGGCGACATGCCGATCAGGAAACCCATCGGCAGCGCCACCACCATCGCCAGCAGGAAACCGAGACCGACGCGGCCCAGCGAGTGCGCGAGCTGGATGCCGATGCCCTTGTCGTTCGGCCCCTTGTCGTAGAACGGGTCGGACAGGTGCGCCCAGCTCGCCCTGGCCACCTCGATGGGCGGCGGGAAGCCGCTGCTCTTTTCAGTCCCCGGGTCCTTGCCCATCATCTTGGCGTACTCGATCTCCTCGGCCGTCATGCCGGCCGAAGAACCGCCGATGGATGGCCCGGAGGTCGCGAGCTGCCAGGCGCCGATGAAGCACGCGAAGATCAGCAGCGAGACCACCGCCGCGCGCAGGTTGAGGCTCGTGGTCTTCATGTCAAACCTTCGAAATCGGGAAGCTCTTCAAATACGCGTCGGCCTTGGCGGGGTCGAACTCCTTGCCCATGATGGTGTGCTTGGCGTAGGTGGGGCCGGCCTTGAACTCGATGCCCAGGTCCTTCATGTGCTTGCGCGCATCGGTGATCAGGAACACCTTCTCGGCGATCTGCTGGTAGTTCACATCCCCCTTCACATAGCCCCAGCGCTTCATCTGCGTGAGCATCCACACGGCCATGCTCTGCCAGGGCATGGGGTCGAAGTCGGCGCGATCGGGCACGTTCTGGATCTTGCCCAGGCCGTCGGCGAACTTGCCGCTGAGCACCTGGTTCAACACGGCCTCCGGCTGGTTCAGGTACTGGCTGGGCGCGATCACCTTGGCGATGAGTTCGCGGTTCTTCGGCTGGCGCGCCATGGCCGCGGCGGTGAGCACCGCGCGGTACAGCGCGGCGAAGGTGTTGGGGTTCTTCTGGATGAACTCGGTGCTGGTGCCGAAGGCGCAGCAGGGGTGGCCGTTCCAGAGGTCCTTGGTCAGCACGTGGATGAAACCCACCTCGTCAAACACCGCGCGCTGGTTGAAGGGATCGGGGCCGAGGAAGCCGTCGATGTTGCCGGCGCGCAGGTTGGCCACCATCTCGGCCGGCGGGATCACGCGCAGCTGCACGTCGGTATCGGGGTTCAGGCCGTTCTCGGCCAGGTAGTAGCGCAGCAGGAAGTTGTGCATCGAGTAGTCGAACGGGATGCCGAACTTGAAGCCCTTCCAGTTCTTCGGGTCGCGGTTGTCCTTGTGTTTCAGGGCCAGCGTGATGGCCTGGCCGTTGATGTTCTGGATCGTGGCCACGTTCATCGGCGTGGCGTTGCTGCCCAGCCCCATGCTGATGGCCAGCGGCATGGGCGAGAGGAAGTGCGAAGCGTCGTATTCCTTGTTGATCATCTTGTCGCGCACCAGCGCCCAGCCCGCGGTCTTGGTGACCGAGACGTTCAGGCCCTGCTTCTGGTAGAAGCCCAACGGGTGCGCCATGATCAGCGGCGTGGCGCAGGTGATCGGGATGAAGCCGATCTTCAGGTCGGTCTTCTCCAGCGCGCCCTGCTTCTCCTGCGCCATGGCCTGCATGCTGGCGACCGGCAGCACGCTGGCAATCGCCGCCATGGCCGTTCCCTTGCCCACCGCGCGCAGGAAGCGGCGGCGCTCTTCGTCGTGCGGGAACAGCGCCTTCACCAGCGTGGCTTCGATGAACTCGTTGCTGTAGGCCTCGAACTCGGCGCTCTCGCTGCGGCGGCGCAGCTCGATGGCCGCGCTGTCGGCCGCCACCTCGGCGTGGTGGTCGGCCACGCTGTGGTCGCGCCCACAGCTGCACTTCATCATGAGCGGTCGATCGGCGTTGTAGGGATCGAAGAATTCGGACATGGCGCACCTCGTGAGTTGATGACGGGGTGTGCATTGCAAGCGACGGGCCAGAACCCATGCCAGACGGGGCCGATCGCCGCCCCTTGCCGCATTTCGCAGACGCCGCACCGACTCGATGTAGGGCCAGCCCTACAAGAGCGGCCGTTTCAGGGCGTTTTGGGCGAGCGCGCGTGGCGCTCGGCGTACAGCGCGAGCTCCACATCGTTCTTGGTGCCGGTCTTTTCCAGGATGCGCGCCCGGTAGGTGCTCACCGTGTTGGGCGCCAACCCGAGCTGCGCACCAATTTCGCTCACGGTCTGCCCTTGCGTGAGCAGGCGGTAGACCTGGTGTTCGCGGTGCGAGAGCGCTTCGGGCCCGGCCTGGGCACCGGCCTGGCCCACGGCGGCGGCCAGCGCCTCGGCCGTGGCCTGCGTGAGGAACACCCCGCCGGCGGCCACCTTGCGCACCGCGGCGAGCATGTCGTCGGGGTCGGCGCTCTTGTTGAGATAGCCCGAGGCGCCCATGCGGATGCAGCGCACCGCGTACTGTTTCTCGGGGTAGGTGCTGAGCATGAGCACCGGCAACCTGGGGTGCTCGCGCTTGAGCGCCTGCAGCACGTCGAGCCCGTCGATGCCGGGCATGGCGATGTCGAGCAGCACCAGGTCGATCCCGGCACGCGCCTGCAGCGCGGCCACCTGGGCCAGCACCTCGGGGCCGCTCTGCGCCTCGGACACCACCAGCACGTCGGGCGCCTCGGCCAGCACCTGCTTGAGCCCTTCGCGCACGATGCGGTGGTCGTCACCGATCAGCACGCGGATGGTCTCGACGATCACGGTGGGTTCTGCGTTCATTCGGTCACCTTTGTGTTGGGCACCGCGGCGCGGGCTGGCCTGGAGCGGCCCGGCGCGGTGTTCATGGGCTGTTTTCTGGGGGCAGCGCCAACGTGAGGCACATGCGCGTGCCCCGACCTGGTGCGCTGTGGATGTCGATGCGCCCGCCGAAGTGCCGCGCGCGCTCGCGCATGCCCATCACCCCGTAGGCGTCCGCCGCCTCGAAGGCCTGGGCGGGCGCGCCCACGCCGTCGTCCTGCACCGCCAGGCTCAGCTCCGCGCCGCTGCGCGCGATGGCCACGCCCAGGTGCCGCGCCCGCGCGTGGCGCCCCACGTTGCTGAGCATTTCCTGGAAGATGCGGAACACCGCCATGGCCAGCGGCTCGGGCAGTTCCAGGCTTTCGTCCACCGCCATGCGCCAGTCCAGCGCCAGCTCGGCCGAGGCCACGAACTCCTGCGCCTGCCACTCCAGCGCTGCCCACAGGCCCTGGTGGTCCAGGATGCTGGGGCGCAGGTCGGTGATGATGCGGCCCACGTTGTCCACCGCGTTCTCGATCAGGCGGCTCATGTTCTGGCACTTGCAGCGCATGCGGCTGCGCATGTCTTCGGCCGCGTCGGGGCTGCGCTGCTGCTGCTCGGACAGGCGCTTGTCCATCCAGTTCACGTCCATCTTCAGCGCCACCAGCAGGCTGCCCAGCTCGTCGTGCACCTCGCGCGCGATGCGCGTGCGCTCGTCCTCGCGCACGGTTTCGGACCAGGCCGCGAGCTCGCGCACCTGGCGCAGCGCGGTCTCCAGCGCCTGGGTGCGCTCGCGCACGCGGCCCTCAAGCTCGTCCTTGGCGCGGCGCAGCGCGTCGGCGGCGCGCTTGCGCTCGGTGATGTCCACAAAGGTGATCACCGCGCCGCGCACCCGCCCGTCTTCCACGATGGGGTGGCTGGAGTACTCCACCGGAAAGGCCGTGCCGTCGCGGCGCCAGAACACCTCGCTGTCGATGCGGCAGGGCAGGCCCTGGCGAAACGCGTTGAAGATCGGGCACTCGGCCTCGGGGTAGTGGCCGCCGTCGGCGCGCGAGTGGTGGGTCAGCCCGTGCATGTTGAGCCCCAGCAGCTCCTGCGGTTCGTAGCCGATCATGCGCGCGCCCGCCTCATTGATGAAGACGCAGGCGCCGTCCAGGTCCACGCCGTAGATGCCCTCGCCGGTGGACGCCAGCAGCAGGGCCAGCGGGTCGCGCCAGGCGTCGGCGGCGACCGGACGCGGATGCAGGAAGGGGGCTTCGACGGGCATGGCGCAGCGGGTTGGAGGTTGGAGAAGGCCTAGCAATGGATATGCCACACACACGCGGCCGCTGCGGCGGTTCACAATAGGCGCCTTTGCGCTCCGGCGCCCCTCCCTTCATCGCGGCCCCGCAGCCGCCCTCCATGGCCCTGTTCGACAAACTGTTCGCTGCCCGTCGCAAATACGACGCCCCCGAGTCGCGGCTGCCCGAAGAGCGGCAGGCGCTGGTGGCCGGCTCCGACATCGCGCACGAGGCCGCGCGCATGCTGCGCGCGCCCACGGCGCTGATGCAGCTCAGCGAGGCCGAGGCCATGACCGTGGTGGGCTTCATGCGCCCGCGCCGCTTTCACAGCGGCACCACGTTCATCCACCAGGGCGACGCGAGCGACACCGGCTTCATGGTGCTGGTGCTTGACGGCGAGGTGACGGTGGAGTCGCTCACGGTCAGCCGCACCGAGCCGGTCACGCTGCGGGTGCTGGGGCCGGGCAGCCTGATCGGCGAGATGGCGCTGGTCGACGGCGCCGCGCGCTCGGCCTCGTGCGTCGCCAGCACCGACGTCCGCTGCGCCGTGCTCACACGCGATGCGCTCGAAACCCTGATCCGGGAACAGCCCGCCACCGGCGCCAAACTCATGGCCGCCGTGGCCCAGCGCCTGAGCGAGCGCCTGCGCGAGAGCGGCGACAAGCTCAGGCTCTACACCCAGATGGTGCAGGCCATGCAGGAAGAGATCGAGCGGCTCCTGCCGGAGGACTGAGCCCCATCGGGGCCGGGCTGTCTCAGGTATTCGGCGCCGTCTTGTGGCTCCAGACCATGGTGATCGCCAGGATGCCCAACACCACACCCAGCGACACCGCCACCGGGATCTTGAACACGTCGATCAGCACCATCTTGCCGCCGATGAACACCAGGATCACGGCCAGGCCATAGTTCAGCAGGTGGAAGCGGCTGGCCGCCGCCTGCAACAGGAAGAACATCGCGCGCAGGCCCAGGATGGCGAACACGTTGCTGGTCAGCACGATGAACGGATCGGCGGTGATGGCGAAGATCGCCGGGATCGAGTCCACCGCGAAGATCACGTCGGTCAGCGCCACCATGGCGATCACCATCAGCAGCGGCGTGGCGATCTTCCTGCCGTTCTCCAGCGTCCAGAACCGCTCGCCGTCGTAGTGCCGGCTCACCGGCAACAGTTTGCGCAGCAGCTTCAGGGCCGGGTTGTCGTTCAGGTCGGGCTCCTGACCGGCGGCCAGCCACATCTTCACACCCGTGAGCACCAGGAAGGCGCCGAACAGGTACAGCAGCCAGTGGAACTCCGCCAGCAGCCAGCCGCCCACCAGGATCATCCCCGTGCGCAGCACGATGGCGCCCACGATGCCGATCATCAGCACCCGCTTCTGGTAGGCCGCGGGCACCGCGAAGTAGCTGAAGATCAGCAGGAAGACAAAGATGTTGTCCACCGCCAGGCTTTTCTCGATCAGGTAGCCGGTCAGGAACTCCAGCGACTTCTCGTTCGCCAGCGCGGTCGAGCCGGTACCGTCTTTCACCGCCCACCACAGCAGGCCGTTGAACAGAAAACTCAAGCCCACCCAGATCAGCGACCAGTTGACCGCTTCCTTCACGCCCACGGCGTGGGCGCCCTGCTTCTTGAGCACGACGAAATCGACAAACAGCGCCGCCAGCACGAAGCCGACGAACACCAGCCAGAGCCACAGGGGCGCGATGGTTTCCATGAATGACAAGACCTTTTCTGAACGGACGGTGTTGATGAACAAACACCCTCCAAGGTCTGGCCGGAGCCGGGCGTGGCGCCCGACCCGGGGTTTCCGGCGTCCTGTTTCGCGAGCGATCAGGCCACGTACTGACGAAAACCCCACCCGCCGGGGCCGGGCTGTGCGTCCGGTGGCGGGCTGGTTACTCCCCTTGATGGGAAGCCGCGATTGTGGGGGGCCGAGGCGTGTGCGGCAAGGTGAAGGACCTTCAGAAATCTCCTGAAGGTCGGCCTCGGCGGGCGCTGTCCACGCAAGATGCGCACGCGAAGGGAGCAGCGTCTACCCACGCCATGTTTCGATTGCTGACAATTTGACGCTTCATTTCTTCTGCCAGGTGGCGATGACTCTCAGGAGTCCAGGTTCGTCACATGGAGGTTCTGAAATGAGTTTCACAGACGACATTGAAGCGTGGTTGCTGGAGGTTGACCTCTGGACCCCGCGTGAAACGGAAGACCTGGTCGCTGCGCTGCGGCAGGGCCACACCGTGGGCATGTTCGAGTTCACTCCCAGTCGCCACGGCCAGCGGTGCTTCATCAAGACGGCCCACGTCGACCACATCCTCGTGCTGGCGACCAGCCAGGCCCGGGCCGACATGGTTGCACTGCTCACCCGCTCCCTGGACGGGGCCAACGACGGAAGCAAACCCATGGCGCACTGGTTCGCCCCATCCACCTTCGCGGCTCAAACCGGTACGGCATCCCGGCTGATGTAGGCGCGACAGCTTCCATCCGCCCCCGTTCAAGCGGCTGCGGCGGCCTCTCGGTAGAAAGGGGAACGACCTTGCGCCAGGTGGCGCGGCGCCTGGCTCGCCACCGCCTCATGGATCGCCCCGATGTGCTGCGGCGTGGTCCCGCAGCAGCCGCCCACGATGTTCACCAGCCCCTCGGCGGCGAACTCGCGCAGCAGGCGGCTGGTCACGTCCGGCGTTTCGTCGAAGCCGGTGTCGCTCATGGGGTTGGGCAGGCCGGCGTTGGGGTAGCAGCTGATGAAGGTATCGCCCGCGACCTTGGCCAGCTCCTGGATATAGGGGCGCATCAGCGTGGCGCCCAGGGCGCAGTTCAGGCCCACGGCCAGGGGCTGGATGTGGCGCACGCTGGCCCAGAAGGCGGTGACGGTCTGGCCGCTCAGGATGCGGCCGGAGGCATCGGTCACGGTGCCGCTGATGATGACGGGCAGGCGCTCACCACTGTTTTCAAAATACTCGTCGATGGCGAACAGCGCAGCCTTGGCGTTGAGGGTGTCGAAGATGGTTTCCACCAGCAGCAGGTCGGCCCCGCCTTCGACCAGCGCTTCCACCTGCTCGTAGTAGGCGGCGCGCAGCTGTTCGAAGGTGACGTTGCGGGCGCCGGCGTCGTTCACGTCGGGACTGATGCTGGCGGTCTTGGGCGTGGGGCCCAGGGCGCCGGCCACGAAGCGGGGTTTGTCGGGCGTGCTGAACTTGTCGCAGGCCTCGCGGGCGATGCGGGCCGAGGCCAGGTTCATCTCGCGCGCCAGGCCCGCCATGTCGTAGTCCTCCTGCGCGATGGTGGTGGCGCCGAAGGTGTTGGTTTCGATGATGTCGGCGCCGGCGGCCAGGTAGCCCTCGTGGATGTCGCGGATCACGTCCGGGCGTGTCAGGCTCAGCAGCTCGTTGTTGCCTTTCACATCCTTGTGGAAGTCCTTGAAGCGCTCGCCGCGGTACTGCGCCTCGCCCAGCTTGAAGCGCTGGATCATGGTGCCCATGGCGCCGTCGAGGATGGCGATGCGTTGCTGGAGGATGTCGGGCAGCGCCTGGGCGCGGGTGTAGGCGGTCGGTTTCATGCCCCGATTGTAGGAAGGCACCGGCACACCTGCGAGGCCTGCGGGCTTTGGCTGTGCCGTCAAGGCCCGGCCAACACGCCGATGCGGTAGGTGGTGAGCAACTGGGTCGCCTCGGGCGAATGCGGTCGGCCCTTGGTTTTGGTCTTGTAGGCCTCCGATGCTTCTTTGCCGCACCAGGGCACGATGACGCTGGGCCGGGTCGGGTGCTCGGGCAGGTAGGCGGTGAGGTCGTAGACCGCGCCGTCGATGGCCATCCAGCAGTCCGTCTCCACCGCATGTCGGGCCACGTCGGCGAGCGCGTAGCGCTTCTCGGTCACCACCGACGCTTTGGCGGGCGCGGGGGCGGTGGATGTGCCCGTGGCGGCGAACACCGTGATGGCGATCCAGAAGAGAGCGGTGGCCAGCAGAACCAGTTTGCGCATGATGTTTCACCTGAAGTCAAAGCACTCGAAATGAACGTGGGACGCTGCCACGCCGCGCTCGCGCAGCCGCTGAACGGCCGCGCCCAGCAGGCCGGGGGGGCCGCACAGGAAACAATGCATCCCACGCAGTTCATCCGCATCGGGCAAGAGCTGACCGAGGTCCGGCGTGGTGTCGCCGGTGTCGACGATCTGCAACCGGAGCCGGGGTTGTGTCGCGGCCAGCGCGGCGAGTTCGGCCGCGTAGGGCGCGCCCGCATGGTCGCGGTGCAGGTAGATCAGGTGCACCGGGTGCGCCAGGGGGCCGTTGCGCAGCGCGGCGACAAAAGGCGTGATGCCGATGCCCCCCGCCAACCACAGGCTGGGCCCTGCGCCATCGGCAAGGAAACGGCCAAACGGTCCCTGCACGCGGGCTTCGGTGCCGGGCTGCGCCTGCTGCAGCCGCTGCGTGCAGTCGCCCAGGGCCTTGATGCCCAGCACCAAGCGGCCATCGGCGCCCATGGCGCTGATCGTGAAGGGGTGGTATTCGCCGCAACCCTGGAAGCGCGGGCCGGCCAAGAAAGCGGCCAACACGAACTGCCCGGGCTGTGCGCCCAAGGGGCGCGCCAAGGGCTGCAGCGTCACTTCGACGGTCGACGGCGAGAGCTGTTCGACGCCCCGCACCACGTAGGGCAGCGCACCCAGCCCCTGGTCGGCGCGGAACACCCGCCACAGCAGCAAGGCCAGCACCAGCACCGGCACCGCCAGCAGCACGCCATCCAACCCCAGCAGCACCAGATGCGCCGCGCCCACGACGACGGACAGCGAGAGCAGGTGGTGCAGCTTGCGCCAGACGGCGTACGGCAAGCCAGGCCACAGCGCGATCAGCAGGCCGGCCATCATGCACAGCAGCGACACCCACCCCGACCAGACCGGCCAACCCTGTTGCCACGGCGCGAGCGTGGCCCAGGCCACCGCGGGCGATTCGGCCCAGGCGCTGGCCGCCAGGGCCAGCGGGTGCGCCAGCAGCGCCAGGTAGGCCCACACACCCAGCCGGTGGTGCCAGCGGTACATGGGTTCCAGGCCACCCAGCCACCGCGCCAGCCGCGGCTCGCGGACCATGAGCAGCAGGCTGGCGAGCAGCAGGCCACAGCCCACCCACCCCGCGACGATGCCGCCGGCGCGCAGCCGCGGCACATCGGACGGGAAGGCCCAGAACACCAGCGTGCCGACCCCCATCGCCCCGATCAGGGGGTTCCACAGGGACGAGGGGCGAACCGGGTTGCGCATCGGTGGGCTCTAGGGTTGGGTGGCCGGCGGGCGCAGGTGTTCGCAGATGTCGCGGCGGCCCGGCTGCAGCGTCTGTCCACCGGCGCGGGCCCGGGCCTCCATCTGCGCGTGGTGGCGCAACTGGTAGGCGCGGCACTCGGCGAGGTTGGTGAAGGCGCGCACCACGGCCTGGTGTTCGAGCCGCTCTTTGGGGGTCATGAGCGCCCATCCACTGGTGTTGCCCTCGCTCGCACGCCACGGCCCGGCCACACCGGCCGTGCCGACACAGATCAGAAGCAGGAAAAAGAACTGGCGCATGGTTCCACTTTCAACGGAACCAGCATCGCAGACGCCGGGATTCCGATCTTGATGCGGCTCAAGAAAGCGCCAGACGCTCCCGGGCGCCGACCTCACGGCCGATCCGCTCCGACCCGGTGGCCCCGGCGATGGTGGACGGGGCATGCCCGACAATAGGCGCCATGAAACACCTGCTCCCGAAGGAAGCCTGGGCCTGGCTGCAAGCCGAGACCGAGCGCCGCGCCGCGCTGGGCCAGGAACCGCCGCTGTTCCTCGACGTGCGCATGGAGATCGAGTCGCTCTACGTGGGCCGCCCGCCCGGCGTGGAGAACATCCCCTGGTACGAGTACCCCGACCTCACGCCCGACCCGGTGCGCTTCGCCGCGGCCGTGGCCGCCGAAGCGGGCGCCAAGGACCGGCCGATCCTGCTCATCTGCCGCAGCGGCAAGCGCACGCTGGACGCGGGCGCCGCGCTGGAGGCGGCCGGCTTCACCGACGTGACGCACGTGGTGCACGGCTTCGAGGGGGACCTGAACGACACCTTCAAGCGCTCCAGCCTGAACGGCTGGCGGTACGACGGCCTGCCCTGGGAACAAATGTGACCGCTGCCTTGGGATCACCCGCTGGCGTTGTTGCCACCGCTTGCCGTGCTGAAGCACTGTCTGCGCGCTGGCGCCTAGCCATCGGGTGCCCCAAGCCACCGGTTTCGCACCGCACTTCACATGATTGACATCTCCGAAAACGGCGAAACCCTCGAAGCCTGCGCCGGTGTGCTGCAGGAGGTGTTTGGCTACGACGCCTTCCGGGGCCCGCAGGCCGACATCGTGCGCCACGTGAGCGAGGGCGGCGACGCGCTGGTGCTCATGCCCACGGGCGGCGGCAAGTCGCTCTGTTACCAGATTCCGGCGATCGCGCGAGAGCGCGCCGGCCACGGGCTCACGGTGGTGGTCTCGCCGCTGATCGCGCTGATGCACGACCAGGTGGGCGCCCTGATCGAGGCCGGCGTGTCCGCCGCCTTCCTCAACTCCAGCCTCACGGGCGAGCAGGCCCAGCAGATCGAGAAGCAGATGCTGCGCGGCGAGCTGACCCTGCTCTACGCCGCGCCCGAGCGCCTGACCACGCCGCGCTTCCTGGCGCTGCTCGACGCGCTGCACGAGCGCGGCAAGCTCAGCCTGTTCGCCATCGACGAAGCGCACTGCGTGAGCCAGTGGGGCCACGATTTCCGGCCCGAGTACCGTGCGCTGGTGGTGCTGCACGAGCGCTTTGCCGGCGTGCCGCGCGTGGCACTCACCGCCACCGCCGACGACCTGACGCGCGAGGACATCGTGACGCACCTGCAGCTGCAGGACGCGCGCCGCTTCGTCAGCAGCTTCGACCGGCCCAACATCCGCTACACCATCGTCGAGAAGAAGGACGGCTCCGCGCAGCTGATGCGCTTCATCCGCGACGAACACACCAGCGCGCAGGGCCACGACGCGGGCATCGTCTACTGCCAGTCGCGCAAGCGGGTGGAGGAAGTGGCGGGCATGCTGAACGACGCGGGCTTCAACGCCCTGCCCTACCACGCCGGCCTGGACGCCGCCCTGCGCCAGCGCCACCAGGACCGCTTCCTGCGCGAGGAGGGCCTGATCATGGTGGCCACCATCGCCTTCGGCATGGGCATCGACAAGCCCGACGTGCGCTTTGTGGCGCACCTGGACATGCCCAAGAACATCGAGGGGTATTACCAGGAGACCGGCCGCGCCGGCCGCGACGGCGAGGCCGCCAACGCCTGGATGGTCTACGGCCTGCAGGACGTGGTGAACCAGCGCCGCATGATCGACGAAAGCCCCGCGGCCGACGGGTTCAAACAGGTGCTGCGCGGCAAACTCGACGCGCTGCTCACACTGGCCGAGGCCAGCGACTGCCGGCGAACGCGCCTGCTGGCCTATTTCGGTGAAGCCAGCACGCCCTGCGGGAATTGCGACAACTGCATCAGCCCGCCCGCATTGGACGACGCCACCGAGTCCGCGCGCAAACTGCTCTCGTGCATCTACCGCGTGCAGCAGTCCAGCGGCATGGCGTTTGGCGCCGGCCACATCATGGACATCCTGCGCGGCAAGGTCACCGAGAAGGTGACGCAGTACGGCCACGACAAGCTCAGCACCTTCGGCATCGGCGCCGACCTGGGCGAAACGCAGTGGCGCGCGCTGATGCGCCAGCTGATCGCGCGCGAAGCGATTCACGTGGACTCGGCCCACTTCAACACCCTGCACCTGGCCGACGCGGCGCGCGCCATCCTCAAAGGCGAGAGCCAGGTCTGGCTGCGCCAGCTGAGCGAGAAGAAGGCCTCGTCGCGCAGCAAGAGCGCGCGCGCCAGCCAGACCGCGCGGGCGCCGGACGGCCAACCGCTCAGCCTGTCAGAGCGCGACTGCCTGGACGCGCTCAAGGCCTGGCGCGCCGAGGTGGCGCGCGAACACAACCTGCCGGCCTTCGTGATCTTTCACGACAGCACGCTGCGCGCCATCGCCGCGCAGAAGCCCCGCACACTGGCCGATCTGGACGGCATCGCCGGCCTGGGTCAGAAAAAGCGCGAAGCCTACGGCGCGGACGTGCTGCGGGTGGTGAGTGCTTTTGATTGAGTGGTGGCGGCCCATGGCGGCCGTTGTGTCAACCATCGTCTGACGCCCGGAAAACGGCCCGACCACTCGTCGGGCAAGTAGATGTGTTTGGGCTGCGCAGGGTCAAGGCGGGGCGCCGTTTGCCGATGTCTACTGTGAGCCCGGAACCACCATTTCGGGGCCCGTGAACATCACGCGATGGAGCCCATCATGTTTTTCAAACTGCCCTGGTTCAACAGCCTCAAGGCCAGACACGACGAGAAGTACCGCGACACGCAAGTGCTCGAAATGGACTTTCTCGTGGACGAGTTTCACGACGCGATGGCCGACATCCAGGACCCGATGCGCACCCGGCTGCACGCAGCGCTGATCTCGTGCGAGAACCCCAAGGACCTGTGGTTCCTGCGCGGCAAGCTGTTCAACCTGATTTCCAAGCACCACTGCGAGTTCGTGGCGAACGAGCGTGTGGCCCGCCTCGACCAGAAGCTGCGCTTCTTCGTGGGCCACCACCCGGACCACTCGCCGGAAGAGCTGCCGTCGGGGCCGATGGCGTTGATGCACTGAGCCCGCGCACCGGCTTTCGAGCGTCCCCGCCGCCCGGTTTCCCGGGCGGTTTTTTTTTCGCCCTTGCTAAAGGTCGAGCACCAGCCGGGCGCTGCGGGCGCGTGAGCAGCAGGGCAGGAACTGGTCGTTGGCGGACTGCTCTTCGGGCGTGAGGTAGTGGTCGCGGTGGTCGGGCTGGCCGCTTTTCACCCGCGTGAGGCAGGTGCCGCACACGCCCTGTTCGCACGACATGGGAATGTCCAGGCCGGCGTCGAGCAGGGCCTGCAGGGCGGTGGTGCCGGCCCGCACCGGGATCACCCGCCCGCTGCTGGCGATCTCGATGTCAAAGGCCGCGTCCTGGTCGCTCGCCACCGGGGCGGCGCCAAAGAACTCGTAGTGCAGGCGCTCCTCGGGCCAGCCCTGGGCGCGCGCGGTGCCGAGCACCGCGTCCATGAAGCCCTGCGGCCCGCACACGTAGAGGTGGGTGCCGGCGTCGCAGGCGCTCAGCAGGGCGGCGATGTCCAGCTTCTGCGCGGCGTCGCCATCGTCGTGGTGCAGCCGCACCTGGCCGGCGTAGGCCGCCACACCCAGGCGCTCGACGAACGCGGTGCGCCCGCGCGAGCGGGTGCAGTAGTGCAGCTCGAACGCCGCGCCCTGCGCGCTCAGCGCCTCGGCCATGGCCAGCATGGGGGTGACGCCGATGCCACCGGCCAGCAGCAGATGCCGTTGCGCCTGGGCGGCCAGCGGGAAGTGGTTCTTGGGCGCGCTGATGCTCAACACGTCGCCCTCGTGCACGGCCTCGTGCACGGCCTGCGAGCCGCCACGCGACTGGGCGTCGCGCAGCACCGCGATCTGGTAGCGCCGCGTGTCGCCCGGCGTGTTGCACAGCGAGTACTGGCGCACCAGGCCGCCGGGCAGGTGCATGTCGAGGTGTGCCCCCGCGGTGAACGCTGGCAGGGGCAGGCCCTGGGGGTGCTCCAGTTCGAGGCTGCAAATGTCCTGGGCTTCCTGGCGCTTGCGCGCCACGCGCACCGTGAGCGTGTCGCCGGCGGTGGTCATGGGGATACCTGGCTTTCGGCGGCAATCACCCGGTCGATCACGCGGCGCGACTGCACGCCACCGGTGTCGATGTTGAGCTTGAGCAGCCCGCGCTGCGGCCAGGTCAGCAGGTTGGCCTGCTGGCGCTCCAGCATCTCCAGGTCTTCCGCGAAGATCTTGCCCTGCCCCTCGCGGATCTGCGCGGTGAGCGCCTTGTCCTGCGGGTTGAACTGGCGCGCCATGCCCCAGAAGTAGTGCATCGAGGTGTCGGTCTCGGGGGTGATGAAGTCGATCACCTGGCTGTAGACCTTGTGCTCCTTGGGCGCGTTGTAGCCGCCGTGGCCGGCGTGGGCCACGCCCACCTCGATGATCACGTGGCTCGGCGGCGTGAAGCGGCAGATCTGCCAGCGGTCCACCGGCACGTCGTCGGCCAGGTGGTTGGCGCGCAGGGCCATCTTCCAGAACGGCGGCGCCATGATGTTTTCCATGTAGCGGCTGGTGATCACCGTGTCGCCCTCGACCACGGTCTTGCAGGGCGTCTCGTCGATCTCTTTCTGGCCGATGCTGGTGGAGTGCACATAGGTCTCGTGCGTCAGGTCCATCAGGTTGTCGACCATCAGCCGGTAGTCGGCCTTGACGTGGTAGAGGCCCCCGCCGTAGGCCCACTCGGGGTTGTCGTACCACGCCATGTGGGGGATCAGGGCCGGGTCGGCGAGCGCGGCGTCGCCGGGCCAGACCCAGATGAAGCCGTAGCGCTCCTGCACCGGGTAGCTCTTGATGGCCGGGAAGCCGCCCACGCGCTGGCCGGGCATGGCCACCGTCTTGCCGTTGCAGCCCATTTCCAGGCCGTGGTAACCGCAGACCAGCTTGCCTTCGCTGACGTAGCCCAGCGAGAGCGGCGCGCCGCGGTGCGGGCAGAAGTCTTCCACCGCCGCGACCTCGTTGGCGGCCACGCGGTAGAACGCGATGCGCTCGTTGCAGATGGTGCGGCCCAGCGGTTTCACGTCGATCTCGTCGGGCGTGCAGGCCACGTACCAGGTGTTTTTCGGGAACATGATGGCGTCTCCTTGTTCAGTATGCTGAATGTGATTCATTGTACTGAATGAAAGACCGCAAAAACAAGCGGCCCGATCCCGGGTTAACCCTGATCCGGGCCGCCGTCCGTCGGGTCGTTGAGATGCACGAACTTGCGCAGCAGGCGCAGGAATTCAACCTGTTCACCGGGCGTGAGCGAGCCCAGCAATTGGCTGTACATGGGGTTGACCTTGGGCAGCATGGCGTCGAGCACCGCCTGGCCTTCGGGCGTGAGCAGCAGGCGCCGCTGGCGCCGCGCCATGAGCTCGCGCACGATCCAGCCCTTGCCTTCGAGGCGCGCGGCGATGTCGGCGGTGGTGGAGGTGTCCAGGGCCACGCGCTGCGCCAGCGTGACCTGGTCGATGCCCGGCTCGTGCTGCAGGGCGCGCAGGATGGCGTATTGCACCGGCGTGATCTGGCGCCCGTGCGTTTCGTGAAAGGTGGACACCGCGATCTGGTGCGCGCGGCGCATCAGGTGACCGGGCTCGTTGAAGAGCTCGATGACCTCGGTGGGTGTTCTGGCATTCATGGCGGCGGCAGGGGGTCGAGACGGGTCGGCGGACTATAAACCCGCGCCGCGCGGCGCCCGGCGGGCGCGTGGGGTTTCAACTGTCGAGAAAGCCGATGCCGCGCGCCTCGCGCGCCTCGGGTTTGATGCGGTGCTCGGCTTCGAGCTGGGCCATGAATTCGTCCGGGGCAAGCTCGGCCGCCAGGATCTCCATCTGGCGTTTGACGGCCGCGAAATCGCCCGGGCAGAGCTGGTCGAGCCGGGCCAGCCGCGTGGCCAGCGCCGCGTCCAGCCGCGACGCATCGCCGCCCAGCGCCTCGACCACGAACATGGTCTCGCGCTGCGCCGCCGTGAGCGGCTTGAAGCGGATCTTGAAAGTGAAGCGCCGCAGCGCCGCCTGGTCGATGCTGTCCATCAGGTTGGTGGTGCAGATGAAGACACCGGCGAAGCGCTCCATGCCCTGCAGCATCTCGTTGACCTCGGTCACCTCGTAGGTGCGCTGAGCACCACGACGGTCCTGCAGGAAGCTGTCGGCCTCGTCGAGCAGCAGCACGGCCTTTTCGGCCTCGGCCTCGCGGAACATGGCGGCCATCTGCTGCTCGGTCTCGCCCACGAACTTGCTCACCAGATCGCTGGCGCGGCGGACCATGAGCGGGCGCTCCAGCTGCTGGGCGATGTACTCGGCCAGCGCGGTCTTGCCGGTGCCGGGCGCGCCGTGGAAACACAGGCAGCCATGGCCGCGCGCCTTGAGCGCGCCGATGATGCGCGCCGGCTCGTAGCGCGACTCGACGTTGAGCATGTCCAGGCTGTACTGCGTCACGCTGGGGCGCTGCACCGTGTCGGGCGCGCGGCCCAGCGCGAGGTCGGCGTTCTTGAGCTGGCGCTCGATCAGGTCGTCGAGCAGGGCCGGGCCCGCGCCTCGCGCCGGGGCCTTGGCCGAACGCCGGGCCGCCGCCTTGGCCGGGTACGCCGCCAGCTGGGCGAAGCGCACCGCGGTGCGGATCTGCGCGGGCGTGAGGCCCTTGCGCTCGGCCAGCCGACCCACCAGGGCGTCGGACACCGGCACGTCTTCCAGCGTCTTGCGCACCAGCTGCTCGCGCGCGCCGGGCGGCGGGCTCTTGAGTTCGAGGTGGTAGGCGAAGCGGCGGCGGAACGCCGGGTCGATCTGCTCGATGCGGTTGGTGACCCACAGGGTGGGCACGGCGTTGGTCTCCAGGATCTGGTTGACCCAGGCCTTGCCGCTGACGCTGCCGGTGTGGGGCGCGCTCACATGCTCGGCCCGCGCCATGATCTGCGCCGCCTCGCTGGAGATCGGCGGGAACACGTCTTCCACCTCGTCGAACAGCAGCGCCGAGTGCGCCGTGCCCTTGAGGAACACCTGGGCGATCTGCAGCGAGCGGTAGCGGTCGCGGCCCGAGAGCGCGTTGCCGTCGCGGTCGGCGTACTCCACCTCGAACAGCTCCAGCCCCGCGGCCTGAGCCACCACGCGCGCCAGCTCGGTCTTGCCGGTGCCGGGCGGCCCGTAAAGCAGGATGTTGACGCCCGGCTCCTTGCGCGCCACGGCCTCGCGCAGCAGGCCCGAGAGCAGGCGCACGTCTTCGCCCACGAACTCGAAGTCTTTCTCGCTCAGCGTCGAGCGCGCGGCCGGCCGCGTGAACACCGCCATCAGCTCACTCTGCGTGCGGTACTCGCGCATCAGCACCGGGGGCAGCTTTTCGCTGACCTTCATGAGGTCGGCCAGGTCGGTGATGTTGTGCTCGGAGATCAGGTTCTCCACCATGCCGATGCGCTCCAGCCGCGAGCCCGCGCGCAACGCCTCGCCGACCTCGCTGGCCTTCACGCCGGCCACGTCGGCGATCGCCGCGTAGGCCTCGGGCGCGTTGTTCACCTTGAACTCGACCAGGATGGAGCGCAGGTCGCGCTGGTAGCGCGCCAGCGTGCCGTACAGCAGCAGGGCGCGCTCGGCGCGGTTGAGCTGCAGCAGGCCGGCCAGGGCGTCGATGTTCTTTTCCACCAGGGTGGACTGCTTCTTCAGCGCGTGGCTCAGCCACTCGCCCGTGACCGCCAGCACCGCGAGCAGGTCCTTGGGCGACTCCTTGGCGTATTCGTCGAGGTAGAAGAACAGCGTGCCTTCTTCATAGGGGCCGCGCCAGACGCCGTAGCGCTCCATGAAGGCGCCCATGGTCAGGTGGTCGTGTCCGCTCCAGAGCTCGTTGTCCTTGCAGCGGCGCTCCAGGAATTCGCGCAAGCGCGTGAGCACGGTCAGCGGCCAGACCAGGTGCCGCCCCGCCAGCGACAGCAGGGTGTTGAGGTCCCGGCGCACGTTGAAGCGCGGCCCCTGGCGCGCGGCCAGGGTGAGCACGAAATGCGAACACATGAGGTCGAGCACCGGCGCCTGGCGCAGGCCATGCGGCACAAACACGCGCCCCTCGCGGGCATCGGGCAGGCCGCGCACCAGCGACGCGGCGTGCTCCCCCGTGCGTTTGTTCATCCGGTCACCTCCAGACGGCGTTCCATTCCAGCGATGCGACGCCGGGGCCCCCCGGCATTCAAGCGGACCATAACCCAGCTTGATCAATCATGGAAGAGCGTGATGGAGCGCGTCCGTGCAATTTATCGGGCTTTCCCCAAACCCATTTCGCGCGACAGACAGGCCACAATCGCAGCATGCTGGAACGACACGATATCGAAGCCGCCGCGCAACGGCTGACCGGGCAGGTGCTGGACACCCCCTGCGTCGAATCGCGCACCCTTTCGCAGCTCACCGGCTGCCAGGTGTTCCTGAAATTCGAGAACCTGCAGTACACGGCCTCGTTCAAGGAACGCGGCGCCTGCAACAAGCTCGTGCAGCTCAGCGCCGAGGAGCGCGCTCGCGGCGTGGTGGCCATGAGCGCGGGCAACCACGCCCAGGGCGTGGCCTACCACGCGCAGCGCCTGGGCCTGCGCGCGGTCATCGTCATGCCGCGTTTCACGCCCGGCGTGAAGGTCGAGCGCACGCGCGGCTTCGGCGCCGAGGTGGTGCTGCACGGCGACACGCTCGACGAAGCCCGCGCCCACGCCCGGGAGCTCTCCGCCAACGAGGGCCTGGTGTTCGTGCACCCCTACGACGACGAGGCCATCATCGCCGGCCAGGGCACGGTGGCGCTGGAAATGCTGCGCGCCCAGCCCGACCTGGACTGCCTGGTGGTCGCCATCGGCGGCGGCGGCTTGATCGCGGGCATGGCCACGGCCGCCAAGGCGATCCGGCCCGGCATCGAAATCATCGGCGTGCAGACCGAACGTTTCCCCTCCATGTACAACGCCATCAAGGGCACGCACCTGCCCATGGGCGTGAGCACCATCGCCGAGGGCATCGCCGTGGCCTCGCCCGGCCAGATCACGCAGGCCATCGTGCGGGGCCTGGTAGACGACCTGCTGCTGGTCGACGAGGGCGACATCGAGCAGGCGATCGTGATGCTGCTCGAAATCGAGAAAACCCTGGTCGAGGGCGCGGGTTCGGCCGGGCTGGCCGCGCTCATCAAACACCCGCAGCGGTTCGCGGGCAAGAAGGTGGGCCTGGTGCTCAGCGGCGGCAACATCGATCCGCTGCTGCTGGCCTCCATCATCGAACGCGGCATGGTGCGCGCCGGCCGGCTCGCGCGCATCCAGGTCAACGCGCGCGACGTGCCGGGCAACCTGGCGCGCATCACCGCCATCGTGGCCGAGGCCGGCGCCAACATCGACGAAGTGCACCACCAGCGAGCCTTCACCCTGCTGGCGGCGCAGAACGTGGCGGTCGAACTGGTGCTGCAGACCCGCGGGCGCGAGCACATCGCCGAGGTGATCCGGCAGCTGCAGGCGCACGGCTTCGAAGCGTCGCTGGTCTGACGTTGATCAGGCGCTGACACCCCTCGTCAGGCGCGCTGCAAGGCGCCCTGCGCCATCTGGGGCGGCCGTTCCGCCACCGATGCCCATCGCTGATTTGCTCGCATCTTGGACGCGAGTCGCGACATCCACCGCACACCACAGCCCATCCACAACACATCCGCCAACGACCGTGTAACGAGATGTGGGGCCGCCCTCCAGAGGTTGACGCTGGGCCTTGCTCACTTGCATCATGGGCGCCCCGACCGGGGTCAACCAACGGAGGAGTTTCATGAACATGAATGCCTTGTGGGATTCGCTGCAGAGCACGCTCGGGACCCACATCCCGCAGCTGCTGGGCGCGCTGGCCATCTTCATTCTGGGCTGGCTGATCGCGGTGGTGGTGCGCGCGGCGGTGCGCAAGAGCCTGGGCTTCGTCGGTGTGAACCACCGCTTCGGCAAGCTCACCGGCACCGGCGTGGACATCGAAGGCGCGGTCGCGCTGGGTCTGTTCTGGATCGTGATCCTGCTCACGCTGGTGGCGGTGTTCAATTCGCTGAACCTCGCGATCGTCTCCGGCCCGTTCTCGGCCTTCACCACCCAGCTCTTCGAATACGCGCCGCGCATGCTCGGCGGTCTGGTGCTGGCCCTGGTGGGCTGGCTGGCGGCGAGCGTGGTGCGCGCCGTGACGCAAAAGCTGCTCGACAAGACCTCGCTGGACGAAGCGCTGTCCGAACACGCCGACATGTCACCCATGAGCGAGAGCCTGGCGGGAGCGCTGTTCTGGCTGGTGATCCTGCTGTTCGTGCCCGCCATCCTGGGCGCGCTGCAGATGGAGGGCCTGCTCGACCCGCTGCGCGCCATGGTGACCAAGACGCTGGACATGCTGCCCAACGCGGTGGCCGCCTTTGTCATTGGTGGCGTGGGCTGGATCCTGGCCACGGTGCTGCGCAACCTCACCACCAACCTCTCGCGCACCGCCGGGGTGGACAAGCTGGGCGGCCGGGCCGGGCTGGCCGACACCGTGCGGCTCTCCAGCGTGATCGGTCTGCTGGTGTTCGTGGCGGTGTTCCTGCCCTCGCTGATCGCGGCGCTGGACGCCCTCAAGATCGAGGCCATCTCCCGGCCCGCCACCAATATGCTGGGGCTGATCATGGACGCGGTGCCGCACATCATCGCGGCCGGCCTGATCCTGGTCGTCACCTGGCTGGTGGCGTCCTTCGCCAGCAAGCTGCTCGCCAGCCTGCTGGCCACGCTGGGTTTTGACACCCTGCCCGCCCGCGTTGGCCTGGCGCACGCCTTCGTGAACACCAGCGCCTCCACCGCCGTGGGCCGTGTCGCGCTGTTTTTCGCCATGCTGTTCGCCGCCGTCGAGGCGGCCGCGCAGCTCGGCTTCGCGCAGGTCAGCGACATCGTGTCCACCTTCATCCGTTTCGGTGGCGACGTGCTGCTGGGCTCGGCCGTGCTGGTCATCGGCTTCTGGCTGGCCAATCTGGCCCACGACGCGATCGACCGCGCCAGCGGCCCCGGCACCCAGGGTCTGGCCCGCGTCGGCCGCTTCGCCATCCTGGCGCTGGTGATCGCCATGGGGCTGCGCGCCATGGGCATCGCCGACGACATCGTGAACCTGGCCTTCGGCCTCACGCTCGGCGCGGTGGCGGTGGCGGTGGCGCTCTCCTTCGGCCTGGGCGGGCGCGAGGCCGCCGGCAAGCTGATGGAGCACTGGCTGGCCCGATTCCGGCGGGGAGAATGAGGGCATGACCGAACCCCACGCCCCCGCTCTCACCACCGAGGCCCTGCAGCACCGCCTGTCCGACTGGTTCGCGCCCTGGGTCCAGGCGCTGGGCCTGCGGGTGGAGTCGTTCGGCGACGGGGAGGTGACGCTTCGCCTGCCGCAGAACGAGCAGCTCAGCCGCGTGGGCGGCATGTTGTGCGGGCAGGCCATGATGTCGGCCGCCGACACCGCCATGGTGCTGGCCATCGTCACCCAGCTGGGGGACCAGCGCCCCATGACCACGGTGCAGCAGAACACCAGCTTTCTCAAGCCCCTGTCGGGGCAGGACGCGCGGATCACGGCGCGCGTGGTCCGCGCGGGCAAGAGCCTGGTGTTCGGCGAAATCGACATCAGCGGCGCCAGCGACGGCCGCAGCGTGTGCCGCGTCAGCACGACCTATGCCCTGCTGTAGTCCCCGGATCCCCCCTGAAAACGCCCCGAACGCCGCCGCTCGCCGGCATCTGCCTATAAAATCGGCGTTGATCTAGATCAAACCTTCCGGAGATTCCATGTCGCACCCCGATCACGCCAGCCCCACCGACCAGCCGCAGGATGTGGTCGAGTCCATCGTTCCCATGATGCCGCTCGTGCTGCCCGTGGCCGGCGCCGTGTTGATTTTCCTGCTGGCTTTCATTGCCGTCTTCATGGCCTGAGCCCCTGGCCAGCCCATCAGGCCGAACGCCCCCCGGGGCCTTCGGCCTTTTTCTTGACCGCGCGGCCAGGAAAAAGGCCCCGGATGTGCCGCAACGGCACGTCAATCCATGCATCAGGTTATGCGGGTTTTGCATGTAACTTGCCGGTAACTGACCGGGTGCTTTCATAAAATTGGGGCACAGGCCGACACGCGGAACAAACACCGGGTCCACAGACCCCCTTTTTGCCCTTCGCGCTGCACCCGCAATCCGCACGCAGCCCCGAGCGCCGACCGCCCTTCTCGCACGAGAGACCTTCTCTACAGCCGCCCGCCTACTTTGCTGTGGCCCGCGGCTGTTGCCGTCTCTTGTGCCTGCCGATTGACAAACTTCTGGAGCCATTCCCATGAACTCTCCCGCGATGCAGGGCCTCAACCTCAACCAACCCGCCTACGTCAAGAACGCCCGCCTGGTCGCCTGGGTCGCCGACATGGCCGCCCTGTGCAAGCCCGACACCATCCACTGGTGCGACGGCAGCGACGCCGAATACAACCGCCTGTGCCAGCAACTGGTGGACGCCGGTACCTTCAAGAAACTCAACCCGGCCAAGCGCCCCAACAGCTTCCTGGCCTGCTCCGACCCCTCGGACGTGGCCCGCGTGGAAGACCGCACCTACATCTGCGCCGAGAAGAAGGAAGACGCCGGCCCGACCAACAACTGGATGGCCCCGGCCGAGATGCGCCAGACGCTGCAGCCGCTGTTTGACGGCTGCATGAAGGGCCGCACCATGTACGTGGTGCCGTTCAGCATGGGCCCGCTGGGCTCGCACATCGCCCACATCGGCGTGGAACTGACCGACAGCGCCTACGTGGCGGTGAACCAGAAGCTCATGACCCGCATGGGCCGCGCCGTGTACGACGTGCTCGGCACCGACGGCGAGTTCGTGCCGTGCATGCACACCGTGGGCGCGCCGCTGGCCGAAGGCCAAAAGGACACCACCAGCTGGCCTTGCAACCCCACCGTCAAATACATCGTCCACTACCCCGAAACCCGCGAAATCTGGTCGTATGGCTCGGGCTACGGCGGCAACGCCTTGCTGGGCAAGAAGTGCCTGGCGCTGCGCATCGCCTCCAACATGGGCCGCGACCAGGGCTGGCTGGCCGAACACATGCTCATCCTGGGTGTGACCAATCCCCAGGGCAAGAAATACCACGTGGCCGCTGCCTTCCCCAGCGCCTGCGGCAAGACCAACTTCTCCATGCTGGTGCCGCCCGAGGCCGGTTTCGCCGGCTGGAAGGTCACCACCATCGGCGACGACATCGCCTGGATCAAGCCCCACGCCGACGGCAAGATGTACGCCATCAACCCCGAAGCGGGTTATTTCGGCGTCGCCCCCGGCACCAACATGCACACCAACCCGAACTGCATGCGCTCGCTGGACAAGGACGTGATCTTCACCAACGTGGCGCTGACCGACGACGGCGACGTGTGGTGGGAAGGCATGGAAAAAGACACCGGCACGTTGCCCGACCACCTGATCGACTGGCAGGGCAAGGACTGGACGCCGGCCATCGCCAAGGCAACCGGCGCCAAGGCCGCGCACCCCAACTCGCGCTTCACCGTGGCCGCCACCAACAACCCGGCCCTGGACCCGCAGTGGGACGATGCCAACGGCGTGGCCATCGACGCGTTCATCTTCGGCGGGCGCCGCTCCACCACCGTGCCGCTGGTGACCGAGGCCCGCAACTGGATGGAAGGCGTGTACATGGCCGCCACCATGGGCAGCGAAACCACAGCCGCCGCCTTCGGCGCCCAGGGCGTGGTGCGCCGCGACCCGTTCGCCATGCTGCCCTTCTGCGGCTACAACATGAGCGACTACTTCCAGCACTGGCTCGACATGGAGCACAAGCTGGAGGAATCGGGCCACACCCTGCCCAAGATCTTCTGCGTGAACTGGTTCCGCAAGAACGCCGAAGGCAAGTTCGTCTGGCCGGGTTACGGCGACAACATGCGCGTGCTCAAGTGGATGATCGACCGCCTCGAAGGCCAGGCCCAGGGCACGGACACCATGTTCGGCATTGCCCCGAACTACGCCGAACTGAACTGGACCGGCCTGGACTTCAGCGCTGAACAATTCAAGACCGTGACCAGCATCGACAAAGCCGCCTGGGTGGAAGAGCTCAAACTGCACGACGCGCACTTCGAGCAACTGGCCTACCACCTGCCCCAGGCGCTGGTGGACACCAAGGCGGAGCTGCAGAAGCGCCTGGCTTCGCTCGCCTGATCACGCCCCCGCCCGCAGCGCTTCGCGCTACCGGCACGGGGGCGACACCGGCCAGCCGTCCTGAGCTTGTCGAAGGGTGGCCCGGCGGCGGCCCGGGCTGGACCGTTTCATGCGGACGCACGGACACACGTGCCACGGGCAAAAAAAAAGCCACCGGGTTCCGGTGGCTTTTTTGTTGCGGGTCGGTGCCCGGGCCGGCGGCTCGCCGGCTGGAGCGTCAGACGTAGTACAGATAGGCGCTGCGGCTGCGCTGTTCGACCTGGCGGCTCACGAAGCGGTCCCAGGCCCCGCCTTGCGGGGCAGCGGGTGCGGCCTCGGCCTCCATGCCCAGCGGCGCCAGGGCTTCGCTGAAACCGGCGGGTTCGGCCACCACCTCGGTGCTGGGTTCTTCGGCGCGCATGCGGGCACACAGCAGATCGTTCATCACGCGCGGGTCCTGGCGGGCGATTTCCCACATGCGGGCCTCGGCGCGGGCTTCGGCCAGCGCCTGGGACCAGCCGTCGAGCGAACGCAGGGCGCTGCGCGCCAGGTTGCGTGCGGCACCGGCGAACAGGGCCAGCCCGGCAAAGACCACCACCCACAGGAACACCCAGGCCAGCAACAGGTGGCCGTCGGCCCAGGTGCTGATCAGGCGGTCGGCGAGCACCACCATCGCCGCCACGGCGGCGGCGAGCAAGAGGGCGGCCAGACCGCGTGAACCGTCGAAATGGCGGCGGGCCTGGTAGGTGCCCGTGTTGGTGCCGGCACCGGATGAGGGCCGACCCAGGGAAACAGAAGAAGAGGTTGCAATGCTGCTCATGGAAGACTCCTTGAAAAGGAAAGTGTCTTGTGGACAGGGAGAATTTAGGGTAAACCCTCATGTCACGCCAATTTATTTTTGTGATGTATTACATTCACATTCATGATGAATGAGCGAAACTTCCGCACCCTGGACCTGAACCTGCTGCGCGTCTTCGACGAGGTGATGACCGAGCGCAACCTCACCCGGGCCGCCCACAACCTGGCCATGACGCAGCCGGCGGTGAGCAACGCGCTCAAGCGGCTGCGCGAGACGCTGGGCGACGAACTGGTGCGGCGCTCGGGCTACGGCGTGGAGCCCACACCGCTGGCCACGGCCCTGTGGCCCACGGTGCGCGACGCCCTGCAACAGCTGCGCGAGGTGCTCGCCCCGGGCACCTTCGACCCGGCCACCGCGCACAACGCCTTCGTGCTGGCCATGGCCGACGCCACCGCCGCCAAGCTCGTGCCGGGGCTGGTCGACATCCTGGAAAACGAGGCCCCGGGGGTGAACCTGCGCATACTGCCCCTGACCACGCGCGACCCACGCGACCTGCTGGAGTCCGGCTCGGCCGACCTCGCCATCGGCCATTTCCCCGGGGTGCTGGCCGAACTCGGGGCGCTGCACCTGCAGGAGAACAGCCCGCGCTTTCTGCACCAGCGCCTGTACGACGGCGAGTACGTGGTGGTGATGCGCCGCGACCACCCCCTGTCCCAGGGGCCGCTGAGCCTGGACGACTACTGCCAGGCGCGCCACCTGCTGGTGAGCTTCTCAGGCCGGCCGTTCGGCTTCGTGGACGAGGCCCTGGCCGGGCTGTCGCGCCAGCGGCGCGTGGTGCTCACGGTCAACCAGTTCTTCACCGCGGGCCGGGTCGTGGCCACCACCGACCTGCTCACCGTGCTGCCGCGCCATTTCGTGGGCGCCACCGGCATGGAGCACGAACTGGCGCTGCGCGAGCTGCCACTGCCGGTGCCGGCGGTGCACGTGGACGCGCTCTGGCACCGCCAGGCCTCGCACAGCAGCGCCCACCGCTGGCTGCGGCAGACCGTGGAGCGGGCGTCGATCCTGGGGTTCCGTGCCGATCATCCGCCCACCTATCCGACAATGGGCCCATGAACATCCAGCTGCTGAGCGACCTGCACCTCGAAGCCAACCCGGACTTCATCGCCACCCCGGCGCCCGGCGCCGACCTGCTGGTGCTCGCGGGCGACGTCGGTTCGTACCAGACCCGGCGCGACGGCAGCGTGATGGCCGAACCCGACTGGGGGCTGCAGCGCTTTTCCCCGCTGCCCCAGTACGCGGGCTGGCCGGTGCCGGTGCTGTTCCTGCCCGGTAACCACGAATACGACGCGCTCGACGTGGACGACGCGCACCGCGAACTGCGCCGCAGCTGCGAGCGGCTGGGCATGGTCTGGCTGGAGCGCGAGACCCTGGTGCTGGACGGCATCCGTTTTGTCGGCACCACACTCTGGAGCGACTACGACGCGCTGGGCAAGACGGTGACACCCCCCGGCAACGGGGATCTGGAACAGCGCGACAAGGCGTTCCGCGCCGCCAACTTCTACCTCAGCAAGATGGCCGGCCAGCGCCATGGCCGGCTGTTTGACGCCCAGGCCATGCGCGAACTCGGGCTGGAATGCCAGCGCTGGCTGCGCGAGGCCCTGGCCCAGCCGTTTGACGGCCCCACCGTGGCGGTGACGCACTTTGCGCCCACGCTGCACAGCGTGGACCCGCGCTACGGCCTGAGCCCGGGCACGGCGGGTTTCTGCAACGCGCTCGACGAGCTCCTGCCGCTGGCCGACGTCTGGCTGCACGGCCACCTGCACCACGCGATGGACCAACAGGTGGGCCGCTGCCGCATTGTGGCCAACCCGCTGGGCTATGCGCACAAGAACGAGCAGGACGGTTTCCAGCCCACGGGCCTGATCCGGGTGCCTGGGGCCGCGTCGTCCGAGTCGGCTCCGTCGGAAAGTACCTACGCCGGCCCGGCCCCATGACCCTACACTCGACCCAGTTCAACTGACAAGGAGACCCCGATGAAAGTCCTGCTCGCGGTGGATGGCAGCCTCTACACCAAAAAAATGCTGGCCTACCTGACCACGCACGACGAGGTGTTCAGCGCCAAAAACGAGTTCACCATCCTGACCGTGCAAGCGGCGCTGCCACCGCGCGCGCGCGCCGCCGTGGGGGCCGAAATCGCCAACAGCTACTACGCCGACGAAGCCACCAAGGTCACGGCCCCGGTGGTCAAGTTCCTGCAGCGGCACGGCATCGAACCCAAGGTGGTGCACAAGGTGGGCTCGGCGGGCGAGCTGATCGCCAAGACCGCCACCGCCGGCAAGTTCGACATGGTGGTGATGGGGTCACACGGCCACAGCGCCCTGGGCAACCTCGTCATGGGATCGGTCACCACCCAGGTGCTGGCCCATTGCTTGGTGCCGGTTCTGCTGGTGAGGTAGAGCTCCCCCCGCGCCGCCTGCGGCGTCACCCCCCAGGGGGCGGCACTGGCGGCCCGGCAAAGCCGGTTCCGCGGTGCCCTGGGATGAGCTCCCCCTCGGCGCACACAGGGTCTCTCCGGAGCGCGTGCCCTGACCCAGGATGCGGTGGAACCGGCTTTGCCGGGCCACTCGCATCGCCCCCTGGGGGGTGACGCCGCAGGCGGCGCGGGGGGAGTCGAATCGGGGTCACCTCTTCCGCAGTCCGTCGAAACAGGTGCTCAGCACCATCTCGATGATCTGCTCGTGGCTGTACAGCCCGGACCCTTTGAGGAAGCCGAGCACCGGGTCGCAGGCGCGGGCGTACAGGGTGTAGAGCACCGCGATCGGTGGCAGCGCCGGGTTGAGGCTGCCATCGGCCTGGGCCGCGCTGATCCAGGCGCCCAGCCGTTCGCTCACCTCCATCAGCCCGTCCACGTAGCCCTTGTGGGTGGTCAGGGTCGCGCGCAGGCTGGAGTTTTCGCTCGGCAGGGACGGCATTTCGCCGGCGAGCTGCACCTCCATGGTCCAGCGCGCCGCGTCGCGCAGCAGCGCCAGCGGCGCACGCGAGGCATCGAGCCCTTCCAGAAACGCACGGGCCCGCTCCATCACGCGCGCCATGGCCGCGGCGGCCAGGTCTTCCTTGCTCGGGAAATGCTTGTAGAGGCTGGCCTTGGCGATGCCGACCTCGACCGCCACCTCGTCCACCGTCATGGCGTCGAACCCCTTTTCGGCCAGCAGCCGGTTCACGGCCGCAACGATGGCGTCTTCGCGCGCGATGTGCATCTGCTCGCGGAAACTGCGTTTGGGCGGGGTGCCGGGGCGGGGTGTGGGGGCGGCGCTGGCCATGGGGGTCCTCTGGATGGAGCGGGGATTCAGAGCCCCCGACTCGACGGTGAGGTCGATTATCCGACCAGGAAGTACCTTTGCAGCCGACCGGGTCTATTTCGATACCCGATGAATCAGGCCTTGCCGACCCGCAGGCTGTGGGCCGCCGCCTGCCGCAGGGCGCTGCTCAGGGCGTCCAGCACGTCCGAACTCAGGTTCCAGCAGTGCCAGTACAGCCCCACCCCCAGCCGGTGGCGCGGGGCCAGGTTGACCAGCTCACCGCTGGCGATGAGCTCGCGCACCCGCAGCTCGGGCAACACGCTCACGCCCCAGCCCGCCTGCACCGCGCGCACCTGGCCTTCGCTGGACGGCACGAAGAGCTGCTTGAGCATGACGCGCGGCAGTCCGAAGGACTGGGTCACGAACTCGTGCTGCAGGTGGTCCTTGCGGTTGAAGGCGACGAACGGCACCTTGTGGAAGTTGTGGGCGTTCAGCCCCTTGGGGCAGTGGCTCGCGGCGTAGTCGGCCCGCGCCACCACCACATAGTCCATCGCGCCCAGCGGCTCCATCTTGCAGCCGCGCAGCGCCTGGCCCAGCGAGGTGACGCAGCCCAGCACCTGGCCTTCGCGCAACCACTCGTGGGTGAACTCCTGGTCGTCGGTGATGATCTCGATCGGCAGGCCACCCTGGGCCAGGGCGTCCAGCGCGGGCAGCGCCCAGGTGGCGATGCTGTCGGCGTTGATGGCGACCGAGATGCGCTCTTCCTCGCGCCCGTTGCCGGTGGAGCTCGGTGCGAGCTCCTTGAGGTCTTTTTCCAGGTCGGCGCGCAGCAGCCGCATCATCTTGGCGTGCTTGAGCATGAGCTGCCCGGCCGAGGTGGGCTTCAGGGGCCGGCTGCGCACGATCAGCACCGTGCCCACCTGCGCTTCGAGCGCGCGCAGCCGCTGCGAGACCGCCGACTGGGTGATGGACAAGCGCTGCGCGGCGCGCTCGAACCCCCCTTCTTCAATGATGGCGGCCAGGCATTCCAGGGCGTCGGGATCAAAAGTGCTCATGCGGTGAAAGGGGTGTGGAGGCGATCGGTCTTCATTAGCAGATCTGATGACAAAAATTTTAGGTTAATTTCGCTTCACTTGCGTCGGGGTTTTTCCCATACTCGCGTCCAGTTGTCCCATTATTTTTCTGGAGCGGATCATGCAAGTCGTCGTCTTGGGTGCAGGCATCATTGGTGTGAGCACCGCGTGGCATCTGCTGCAGCGGGGCCACGCGGTCACACTGGTGGATCGCCAGGCCGATGCCGCGCTGGAAACCAGCTTTGGCAACGCGGCACAGATTTCGGTGAGCTATTGCGAGCCCTGGGCCAACCGCGAAGCGCCCCTGAAGGCGCTGAAGTGGCTGTTCGACCCCGAAGGCCCGCTCAAATTTCGCCCGCAGCTGGACCCGGCGCAGTGGCTCTGGGGCATGCAATTCCTGGGCCAGTGCAACGACGCCGCCTTCGAACGCAACGTGGCGCAGCTGGTGGCGCTGGGCAGCTACAGCCACGCGGCGCTGAAAGACGTGGTGGCCACCACCGGCCTGCAGTACAACCGCCTGACCAAGGGCATCGCCCACTACTACACCAGCCAGAAGTCGTTTGACGAGGCGGGCAGCGCCGCCGAGCTGATGCGCCGCCACGGCGTGAACCGCAAGGTGGTCAGCAAGGACGAGCTGCTGAAGATCGAACCCGCGCTGCGCGGTTTTGCCGACCGCATCGTCGGCGGCACCTACACCGAGAGCGACGAGTCCGGCGACTGCCTGCTCTTCACCCAGAAGCTCGCCCAGCTGTGCCGCGACAAGGGCATGCAGTCCCTGATGGGCCACGACATCCTGCGCATCCAGTCACGGGGCAACGAGGTGGACGCGGTGAGCGTGCGCGACCGCGCCACCGGCCAGACGCGGGAGCTCAAGGCCGACGCCTTCGTGGTCGCCGCCGGCTCCTACTCCACCGCGCTGCTGCAACAGGTGGGTGTGCGCGTGCCGATCTACCCCGGCAAGGGCTACAGCGCCACGCTCAAACTGCTCAAGCCGGAAGCGGCGTCGCAGGTCAGCCTGCTGGACGACCAGCTCAAGATCGCCATCTCGCGCCTGGGCAACCAGCTGCGCGTGGCCGGCACCATCGAGCTCGGCGGCTTCGACCTCTCGCTGGACACGCCGCTGGCGCGCACCCGCGCGCAGATGCTGGTCAAACGCATCGAGCAGGTGTTCCCCGGCGTGGCCGACACCCGCACGCCCGAAGAAGGCGGCGACCCGCAGTTCTGGTGCGGCCTGCGCCCGGCCACCCCGACCAACATCCCGCTGATCGGCCGCACCAAGGTGGGCAAGCTCTGGGTCAACGCCGGCCACGGCACCCTGGGCTGGACGCACGGCGCTGGCTCGGGCAAGGCCCTGGCCGAACTCATCAGCGGCGAAGTGCCGGCGATGAACTTCGGCTTCTATGGCATGGCGCCGCGCAGCGCCCCGGTCCAGGCCACCAGCGCCCCCGCCGCCCTGACCAGCCAGGCCTGAGGGAAACCGGTTCCGCCCGGTGGCTGCCCCTCACCCAAGGAAAAGCCCGCGTCGCGGGCTTTTTTGCGTGCGAAAGCGCCCGGCCCCTCAGCCGGTCTTCTTCGCCTTCACCGGCACCGCCTGGCCGGCCGACTCTCCGGGCACGATGCGCTCGCTCATCCAACGCAGCAGGTCCAGCCACATCTGGCGGACTTCCGCGTCCAGCGGGGTGCGCAACGCGCTGGGCAGTTCGATGGTGACGACCGGCATGCCTTTGTGCACGCCGCCGTAGTTGCCCAGGCTGCCGGGGAAGATGCCGACCTGGTCCAGGTAGAGCCGCCCGAGCTGGGGCGGGGGCACGCCCGGGCCGTCGAAATCGAGCACGCCGTAGGGCGCGTGGATGCTGACGATCAGGTCCGGCTGGAAGCGCTCCATCTCGTCGTGCAGGTAGCGCGACTCGGGCTCCGACAAGGGGCTGGGCCCGGGCCAGCGGCGCGGGTCTTTGCGGGTGCGTTTTTCCCAATAGACCTTGGCGTCGCGCGCCCAATTCGGCGTGGGAAAGTTGCGGTTCAGGTCGACGCCGCGCGCGTTCATGCGGGTCGCGGGCCGCACCATCAGGCCGTCGGGGTTGAGCGCCGGGATGAAGCGCCAGTGGGCGTTGGACGGCGTCTCCAGCGCGCGCTGGATCCAGTGCAGCGCCACCGAGGCGGACGAGAGTTCGTCGCCGTGCATGGCCCCGATCACCAGCACGCGGATGCGGGCCTCGGGCGCGACCACATCGCGCGCGTACAGGGTGCGTCCCTGGAAGGACCGCCCCACCGTGGGCCTGAGCTGGGCGGCCGCGCACAGCGGCGCCTTGACGTTGGGCAGCCGGGCCACGAACTCGGTGCAGGGGTCGTGGCCGCCGGTGCTCGCAGCCGGTGGCTGCCCGGGGCCGCCGCGGGCACCGGCCGCGGCCATGGCAACGGCCGGCAGCCACAACAGGCTCAGGGCCAGGCCACGCAGGGGTCGGGGCGGGAGGGGAAATCGCATCCGGGCATTCTAGGGAGCGCCCCGCGCGGCCGGGGGGCGCGGGGCAATGGCCCCGGGCGCACCCGCCCTTTTCACGGGTTCTTGTCACTCGTCCTTTTCGCCGGCTTCGTACAGCGTCTCGCGGCCCATGCGGTCGAGGATGAGTTCGGCCGTCCAGGGCAGCATGAGCGCGCCGCAGCGGCTGTCGCGGTACAGGCGCTCCAGGGGCAGGTGCTTGAGCATGCTCTGGCCGCCGCAGGTGCGGATGGCGAGGCGCGCGATGTCGTTGGCGCCTTCCATCACGCTGTAGTGCGCGGCGTACAGGCGCATCTTCTCGTCCTTGCTGGGGTTGGGTTTGGCTTCGGCAATGGCGCGGGCGAAGATGCTCTTCATGTTCTCCAGCTGGATGCGCATCTGCGCCACCGCGATCTGCTTGGTGGGGAACTGGCGGCGCTTGACCGGCGGCTCGCCCGGCACCTCGCCGCGCAGGTACATCACCGTGAAGTCGTAGGCCGCGTTGGCCACGCCCAGGTAGGTGGGCGAGAGCGTGAAGAACATGGCGGGCCAGGTCTGCGCGCCCTTGAAGTAGATGCCGCGCGGCATGAGCTGTTCGGCGTCGCTCACGAACACGTCCTTGAACGCCAGGTTGCGGCTGACCGTGCCGCGCATGCCGAGCGGGTCCCAGTCGCCGCTGATGCTGAAGCCCTCGGACGTGGCCGGCACGCTGATGTAGAGCGTGTCGCGCGCGTCGGGGTGGTGGTCGCCCTTGTCTTCGGTGCAGAGCACGCCGTAGTAGTCGGCCGCGCCGGAGAGGCTGGCCCAGATCTTTTTGCCGTTGATGAGCCAGCCGCCCTCGACCTTCTTCGCCGTGGTGCCGAAGGGCGCGCGGCCGGCTGCGGCGGCCGTGCCTTCGCTGAAGGGCTGGGCGTAGAGCGCGCCCTGGTTGACGATGCGGCCGAAGTGCAGCTCGCGCCGGGCCGCGTGTTCGCGGCGTTGATCGTCGGTCATGGGAATGCCGTCGGCCAGCACGCCGGTCCACATGGTCGAGCAGATGTGCATGTTCCAGGTGAGCGCGGTGGCGCCGCAGAAGCGGCCGATCTCGGCCGCCACCATCATGTAGGTGGTGTAGTCCGCGCCCAGGCCGCCGTGCGACGTGGGCACGCAGAGCTTGAGGAAACCCGCCTCGCGCAGGTCGTCGTAGTTGGCGAACGGGAAGCTGGCTTCGGTGTCCCACTGCGGGGCGCGCGCGGCGAACTTGTCGCGGCCCAGCGCGTGGGCCTTGGCCAGCAGCTCGCGCTGCAGCGGCGTGAAGGCCATGTCGCCCACGGCGGGGGTGAAGTCCAGGCCGGTGTGGGGGTTGACGGGATTGTTCATGGGTCTTGTCTCCTCTTCGGGTGGGTCGTGTTCAGTGCAGATCGGGCCGCGACTTCGGCGGCCGCTCGCGCAGGAAGTCCAGCAGGATGCGGTCGAACTCGTCGGGGGCTTCGAGGTTCATCAGGTGGCCGATGCCGGCCATCTCCACGTAGCGCGCGTTCGGAATCTGCTGTGCCATCCGCTTCATCACCGACGGTGCGGCCACGCGGTCGAACTCGCCGCCGATCAGCAGCGTGGGCACGCCGATGTGGGCCAGCGCGGCCTGCCGGTCGAAGGTGACGAGACACTCCAGCGCGCGCCGGTAGGTGGCGGCCGGCACGCGGGCCATGCACTGCTCGGCCAGGCGCACGCCTTCGGGCAGCGAACCCGGGCCGACCATCTGCGGCACCAGCCTCAAAGCCATGTCGGCCATGGACTGGCCGGCGTCCAGCGGCGCGGTGCGCTGGCCGATGAACTGCCGCGCCCAGGCCTCGGCGTCGCGGCCGTCGTTCCGTTTGCCAAAGGCCGCCGAGGTGCCGCAGAGCACCAGCTTGCTGATGCGATCGGGTCGCCGCGCGATCACCTCCTGCGCCACCATGCCGCCCATGCTGTGGCCGACGAGCACGACAGAGCCCGCACGCCCCGGCGCCGATTCGTCTTTCTCCCCCACCAGCGCATCGATCAGCCTGATGCACGCCTCAGCGAGGCCCTTGAAGGTGTAGGGCTCGATGGGCGCGCTGTGGCCGTAGCCCGGCATGTCCCAGGCCACGGCGCGATAGCCGACCTCGCCCAGGGTCTCGACCTGCGGCGCAAACGCCAGGTGCCCGCCGCCGATGCCGTGCAGCATGAGCACGGTGGTGGCGCCGTCGCCCAGGGTGGTGAATCGGGGAATGCTGTTCACGCCACGACCTTTCCGGCGTCGACCACCACGGTGCCGTCCAGCGCCACGCTGCAGTTCCGCATCGGCCAGTCGAAATGGCCTCGCGTGTAGCGCCCGGCGGTTTCGTTGGCCCCCGTGCTGTAGAGGAAGTTGCCGGCGAAAGCGCGCAGTTCGGTGCCGTTGAAGTCGCGTTTGTCGTAAAGCGCCATGCTGTCCCAGCGAGCGGCGTCGTTCAGGCCGTAGCCGACGTGGCTCACCGCATACGCAGGACCGGGGGCCCCCACGCTCCGCCGCTGCGCGGGTCGCTGCCCCCCGAGGGGGCGCGTTTCGCCTTGGGGCGGCCCGGCGGCAAAACCATCCGCCTCGCCCCATGCGGCGAAGTACGACCGCAGCAGCTCGGCATCGACCCCCGTACCCTCGATGCGCGTCACGTGGTCGTTTTCAATGGTCAGCGTGATCGGCCGCTCGATGTAGCGCTTGAAGGTCAGGTTCACGTCGCCCTCGGCGAGCACCAGCGTGCCGTTCACGCTGCCCGCCGCCGGGAACGCAAGCACCAGGCCACCGGGCCAGTGGGTCAGCGTGCCCGGGCGGGTGGTGCTGCCCCAGTTGCCGCCGGCCACCGCGCCTTGCAGCGAGATGGCGAGATCGGTGCCCGCGGATGAGGTCACGCGCATGGCCTTCGCGCCCCGCAGGCGTTTGACGTGTTCCTTCACCCGCGCTTCGGTCGGGTCGTCGGGCAGCAGGCGCGCCAGCGCCTCGGGGTGTTCGTTGCTCACGTAGACGATGCGCGGCTGGGTGCTGCCGTTGCCCCGCAGGATGGCGGGCAGCTCGGGCGCGTGCATCAGGCCTTCGACGGTGCAGTCCACCACCAGGGTGCAGGCCTGCAGCGCCGCGATCACCGGGCCCAGTTGCTGGATGGCGGGTGTGGCGCCGGTGGAGCGCGCCACCGGCTCGCCGCGGGTGAACACCGACGGCAGGGTGAGCGTGAAGGCATCGGCACCGATGCGGGCCGCCGCCAGCCGCGCCAATTCCAGCAGCACCGGGCGGCTTTGTGTTTCGCCGAGAATGGCCACCGTGTCACCGGTTTGCAGTGCGCAGCGCCGCAACACGGTTTCGAAAGCGTCGATCCAGGCGGGTTCGGTCCGCTCCTGAAGCATATGGTCTCCCCCGCGCCGCCTTCGGCGTCACCCCCTCGGGGGGCGATGCCTGTGGCCCGGCGGAGCCGGTTCCACGGCATCCTTGACGAAGGCACGTGCGCTGAAAAATGGTTTGATCAACCCTGAGCTCTTAAGGTTGAGACAGGTCCGAAGCGCATTATTCATGAATTTTCATATAAATTCCACGTATGTCCCCTGCCCGCTCCGCCGGCCACCAGGCACGGCCTCCCGACTTTTCCCCGCGCGACTTCCGCACGGCGCTGGGCATGTTCGCCACGGGCGTGACCATCGTGACCGCGCGCACCGCGTCCGGTGAACTCGCGGGGCTGACCGCCAGCTCGTTCAACTCGGTCTCGCTGGACCCGCCGCTGGTGCTCTGGAGCCTGGGGCGCGCGGCCGGCTCGATGGCGGTGTTTGCCAACGGCCAGCACTACGCCATCAACGTGCTCGCGGCCGACCAGCAGGCGCTGGCCGAGCGCTTCGCCGCGCGCGACGTGGACCGCTGGCAGGGCGTGGATTTCGTCGAAGGCGTCAGCGGCGCGCCGTTGCTCACGGGCTGCGTCGCCACCTTCGAGTGCTTCAACCGCAGCCAGTACACCGAGGGCGATCACGTGATCTTCGTCGGCGAGGTCGAGCGCTGCACGCGCCGCGCCTCCGCCTCACCCCTGCTCTACCACGGCGGGCGCTTCTACACCGAGCACCCGCTGCAGGCCGACCCCAGCGCGCCGCAGCCCACCGACGGCCGCTTCGTCGGCAGCTACCTGGGCTACCTGCTCGGCCAGGCCAGCCACGCCGTGTACCGCGACTTCGAGAACGCGATTGCCGCGCAGGGCCTGACCCACATCGCCTGGCGCGTGCTGGCCGTGCTGCACGATGCGGCGCTCGCGCCCGGCGCCGCCGGCCTGCAGGGCAGCCTGCCCCTGGGCCAGCTCGCGCACGACGTGCTCGCCAAACAACCCACCGTCACCAAGCTGGTCCAGCGCATGGCCGAAGACGGGCTGGTCGAGCTGCTGGCCGATCCGGCCGACCAGCGCCGCACCCTGGTGGCCACCACCGCCAACGGCCGCCGCATCGCCGCCGCGCTGATCGAACAGGCGCGCCAACAGGAAACCACCCTGCTCTCGCGCTGGTCGCCCGGCGAAGCCGAGGCCCTCAAAAGACATCTGCAGCGCCTGGCCGAAGGGCGCTGAACGCCCCCTGCCCGTGCGATGGCGCCAGCACGGCGCGCGCCCCAACCATCCCGATCCATGACCCCCGTCCAGCGCAAAGACCACCTCGACACCCTCGCCATCACCCTGCTCGTGGCCTGCTGCGCCTTCTGGGGTTTCCAGCAGATCCTGATCAAGTTCGCCTCGCGCGAGATCCCGCCGCTGTGGCAGGCCTCGGTGCGCATGTGGGGCGCCACCGCCCTGCTCTGGCTGTGGTGCCAACTGCGCGGCGTGCCGCTGTTCAGGCGCGACGGCTCCTTGTGGGGCGGGCTGATCGTGGGCCTGCTGTTCGCGGGCGAGTTCTGTTTCATCTACATCGGGCTCACCCACACCAGCGCTTCGCGCCTCACCGTGTTCCTCTACACCAGCCCGTTCTGGGTCGCGCTGCTGCTGCCGCGCTTCGTGAAAAGCGAACGGTTGCGGCGCATCCAGTGGATCGGCCTGACGCTGGCCTTTGCCGCCGTGGCGGTGGCTTTCAGCGAAGCCTTCCTCCATGGCTCGATACCGATGGACCTCCACGCTCCACCGCTGCGCGGGTCGCTGCCCCCCGGGGGGGCTGGCCCGGCTTGGGGCGGCCCGGCGCCGGTCCCCGGCCAATGGATCGGCGACGCCATGGGCCTGGCCGCCGGCATGCTCTGGGGCCTGACCACGCTGGCCATCCGCACCACCCGGGTGGCCGCGGTGGCGGCCGAAAAATCGCTGTTCTACCAACTCGGCGTGACCGCCGCGGTGGCCCCGCTGCTCTCACTCGCATTGGGTGAGACCTGGCGCTTCGACTACTCGGCCCTGGCCTGGGGCTCGGTGTTCCTGCAGACCGCCGTGGGCGCCTTCGCCAGCTACCTGACCTGGATGTGGATGCTGCGCCACTACCCCGCCACGCAGATGTCCACCTTCACCTTCCTCACCCCCGTGTTCGCGCTGGTGTTCGGCGTGGTGCTGCTGGGCGAGCCGCTGACGCTGCAGCTGGTGCTGGCGCTGCTGGGGGTGGCGGCGGGGATTGTGTTGGTGAGCCGGAGGGGGTGACGGTCCAGCCGGTACTGCGGTGCCACGAATCGCGAATCACCTGCTCATGCCCCGCCGCCGCCCGCACCCCCGCGCCGTCGGAGGCCACCTGCATCACGGTGGCGATGTGCTGGTGCGGGGTAGAGGGTATGGCGCGGCTCCGGGTGACAGGCTGGCGGGCGGGCCTTGCACCTTCGGGGGAGCGCGGGGTGGTGTCAATGGAGGGTTTATCCGAGGAGGAGTGAACGAGGGCGACCAGGAGCGGCCAGTGCTCAAAGAGAAAAGCAGTCGTTCAACGTTCGGGCTAACCGACCTGCCGTAGCGGGTCCGGTTGCACAGAGGTTAGGAATCAACGCGCTGGAACTTGAGGCCTGCATGAGGATGATCACTTTCTCGGCTGACACGGTATGTCCTCTCCTCCGCTCGACCAAGCCCATCGACAAAACTAAGGACAAGAAATGAATTGCCTTCTTCTAGCGGCGTTGGATGCTCTACACGTGCCTTGTGGCTAAGTCCTTTTTCGAATAGAGGAAGGGACGCGATAACTCGCCAGCCAGCCTCCAGAAAGTTGATCCTTGCAGAGAAGGTCGTCGCGTCATGACCAGTATTGGTGATGGTGATGTTGTAGGTCGACTGGCCGTCTCCTCGGAATGTTCCTCCACCCCCGAGCACCGAAAACTTGGGCTCTGAGAGGTCTTCTCTGAGCCGTCTCTCGAAAGCTAGCGCCTCGCGCTCGCTTTCGACCTGCAGTCGCGCCACCTCGACCAATTCGCGTTGTTGCTGCGCCGAATTCTTGAGTTCTTCCGCTTGTAGGAGAAGGGCGTCTGTGCTGAGGCGAAGTTCATCTCCTTGTTGGAGGTAGCCAAGCACAAGCCAGAGAAAAGCCAGAGGCGCAAAGGAACCGGCCAGAAAATCTCCCCATTCATTTGGGCTCATTTTGGCGAGCACGGCTGTGTCTCTGACAGCCAAGTAAACGATGCCCGCTATCCAGCACAACGAGATGACCGACCCAAGTCGTGTACGAATTGAAGTCATATCAGATGCCTAACCGTTGAAATCACCGGCCTGCGCGGTTTTTCGCGCAGGCCGGTGCATTGAGAGAGTGGCTGCATCCATGAAGGCTGGGCGAATTCCGCCTTTGAAGTACGCTAGAGCAGCATTTGCGCGGGCCGTTTCTTCGTCGTTCGGGGTGTCGGGACCACCGAGCGATTCGATTTTTGCTAAATAGCTAGGCAATAGACTTTCAACCACCGGCTCCAACACTGCCTCCACAGCGATGAGTTCGGACAGCATGTCCGCTTTCAATCGTTGAAAAGCTTCTAAGTCCGCCAACTGAATTTGGTCTGACGGACATTCAAATTTTTTCAGAATCACCTTCATGCGGGCAACATCCGAAAACTGGCCAACGTATCTACGTTCGCCCCTATGCGCGAATTGATTTCTAGGGTCAGATAAGTGAGAAATGCAGAAGTGCACCGAGCGAAGAGCGGCAATAATATCGCCTTGATTATGCAGCTTCTTGGATATTTCCTTGATGCTTAGCTTCCGTGGATCAATTCCTAGACATAGAACCGCATTTGTTAGCAGTAGCGCTCGATCGGCTGTAGAGTGCAGGAGAAGGGTGAATAAATCCACCACTTGCTGGACGTACTTATCGCGAGTCAGTCCGACAGTACCGAGCCAATCATCGGGCGGCGGATTTTCAGCTTGTGTAATCAGCCCCTTAGCGTCAGCGACAGCCGTACGCAGAAGTGTAAGCCGGTGGCTAGCCATTTGAACATACATATGCCGTGGGTCGGTCAGGATCCAATTTGGGGGGCTGCCATTCTCATCGATGTGAGCGAGCCTCTTCGCAAAGTGCAGAGCGAAATGGATATCAATATATTCCGATAATGATTTATCACTCACAGCATCCTCAATGTGTTGCAAAGCAGCTAACATTTAAATTCACCGGCCTGCGCAGCTTTTCGCGTAGACCCGGTGGAATGATGGGTTGGCGATCACACTATTGCGCTTCGACATTCGTTTATCGCCTCACTAAGCAGCAACTCAATATCACCATCTGCAACCTGCAGTGATAGTCTTTGCATCTTTGCCCATGGATTTCGTAGTCTAGCCGCCGTTGAAATGTCCAAGGCTGCATTTACGTCTGTGAAGAATTCAAGTTCGTCAGCGAATATCGTATTCAAACGTTGATTTTGGTCATCGATTAATAGGCATCGAATCGGGCATGCATCTCGTAGCTCCTTGAGACGGCGATCTAGCGTTGCAAAGAAAGGGACAAAAACGCACCCTTCCGTGCGCAGCTTGCCATCGTTTCTTGGTGGCGTATCGAGTAGAGGTCCCAACTCATGCCGCTCAGTTTTGACAATGCTCCCTCGCTGGGCTGACATATCGGTGCAAAAAACCGCAGGTCTTCACCATGCTTGAGAAGCTTCCATGCGAAATATAGTTCTAGCTTCGCAAATCTACCTAAGTGATCTAGGGAAAATTTGATGAGAGTAGACAAGTTGCGGATCAACTCGGTGGGGGATTGCCAAAATAGGCATGTCGCCTTTACTAGCACGGTGAGAAGTGCCTTACGACGAGCCAGGCTGTGTTTTATTTCTTCGCTCGAAAGAAAAGAGGAAAGAGTGTCGCAGGCTCGTCGCCCCGCCTCTTCCCTTGATTCAGTAAATATTGGGTATTTTGGATTTTCGAGTAAAGATGCGGAGTGAACGAAATCAAATCGCTTGAGTGCGCGAACTGCATTGAATGGGCGAGTATTTTTTTTATCTGCCGCGTTGACGAGATCTTCGATGATGTAGAAAGAATAGTCGAAATTGAAGTTATGTCTAGTGACGTACTGAATCAAGTTGCAGAAACGGTCCCAGTCAGAAATTGTTCTGCCAGACTCATACAAACGAAAAGCCTCCGCAACCTGCGTATCAAAACCGACCGAGTAGTCGATGGGAAGTTGAGTCTTCCCCGAGCGGACTATTTCTTCATAAATCTCTGTTGAATGAAACAATAGACCTGTGCCGGAAAAGAATCGCGTCAGCGAGGGGCACTCCGCCTCAATGTCAGCTAGCGATACACCGTTAAATTCTGTCTCTAAGTTGTCTGTTGCGTATACAAGACGGAATCCATCAAGTAGCGCCCCACTTCCGTCAATGAGCCCCCCAAAACTGCCTGCTGGAGGGTAGTGAACAATTCGTTCCGTTGCTGCCTCAAGACGATGGAGTCGTTCGGCGTTGGGGTCGCTCATATGATCGCTATCTTTGATTTAAGCCGACAAAACGTCGGATACCCACAGCTGCAGTCATTAAACACCGTTGCATGTGGCCCCCAAGAGGTTATTGAAATCGACCAGTTGGCTCAAGCAGTCAGGCAATTGGATAGGTATAACAGATCCGACAAGCCTGAACAAGCTCCAGGCGCACGACCGATATGGTCCGTCGGTCCCATATGCCGCTCGCCAATTTACTCGAGCATGCACATTCGCCTCAGCTGAGGCTGCCGACCAATACAACCGGAATGAAAGCTATGTGACGCAGAGCCGGACGCTGGCTTCGGGTCGACAAGAGACAACGGCCCCAAGCCAACCCTCAAGGCAAAGCCCCAGCCAACCCCCAAATCCCCACCGCCAGCACCCCCAGCCCCACAACCTCCACCACGAACGCCGTGCCGGGCGCAGCCTCATCCACCCCGCCCAGCCGCTCCCCCGGGCAACGCCCCAGCGTCAGCACCCGCAGCACAAACCACCCAATCGACCAGCCCACGGTCTGGATGAGCAGGTCCATGGCCAGCCACCGGAGCACGCGCAGCGCGGCGAGCAGGATGCTCTTGGGGGTGTCAAACCAGTCGGTGGGGCCGATCAATGGGGCTCCCTTCGTTTGTGCTGAATGCGCCACCGGCGGGGCGGCCGCGCGGCGGTGGTCTGCGTGACCGTTGGCGAACGGCGGTTTGAGGTTCAGGGCGCGTGCAGCAAGCCCTCGTCCATGAGACTTTGAACGGTCTGCGCCTGCAGCGCATCCCGCCTGCGTTTGGCCGGCTCCCGGTTGGGGCGGTCCGCCAGCCAGCGCTTGAATTCGACAAAAGTGACTGGCGAGATGGTGTGCATCACGGCCATCTTGCCCGTGGCACCGATCACCACGTGCTGGAAGCAGGGGGCCTCGGTCAGGATCTTGGCCCTTTCGGCCATGACGGGCCAGAGCTCGTCTTCTGCGGCTGACAGCTTGAAGGGGTGGGGGTCGTCGCCCTCTTGCATGCGACGCAGAAAGTCCACTTCGAAGCCTTTGGCGTTGATGGCGGTCTCAGCGTGCATGTCTTTGCGCACAAAGGTCGGGTCCGCTTCCTGCAGCAGCTGCAGCATGGATTTCAGGCGCGATGCAAGTTTGGACATATCTCCCGGAGCCACGTACACGCTGGTCGCGCCGGAGAAGTGCTCGCTGGAGGCATAGACGACGAACTCATGAAGGTCATCGTCGGCCCAAACGAGGGAGAGCGGCAGTTGGGGAACAGATCGGATCACAACCGCTCTCGCAAAGGGCTGGGCGTACGATCACCCTTGGCGGTCTATCGGGAGCTCCTGCTCAACAGCCCGCAACATTCCACCCTCGTTCATTGAACCCCGGGGTGTTGCACTTCAGACTTGAATCCGCCAGGAGTAAAGCGCCTGAGAACTGCAGTTGGGTGAGTGAGTTGCACCGCCTCGAAGGTTCAGGGGCATAAAAGTGAACGTCTATCACATTGAACACGAGGAGCCAGGCAGATGACGGAGGCCGAACTCATGCGCATCCTGACCCGTGGCGAAGACAGCCGCCACCAGTTCAAGCGCGATGCCACCAACGCCGACAGCCTGGCCGCCGAACTGGCGGCGCTGGCCAACAGCGGCGGCGGGTGTTTGCTGCTGGGTGTGGCAGACGATGGCTCCATTTCCGGGCTGGATGCCGCAGCCGTGCGGCGGCTGAACCAGTTGCTGAGCAACGCCGCCAGCCAGCATGTGCGCCCGCCGCTGAGCCCGGTGAGCCACAACGTGTTGACCGCCCAGGGGCTGGTGATGGTCGTCAATGTGCCCGACGGGCTGAACAAGCCCTACATGGACTTGCAGGGCCGGGTGTGGGTGAAGAGCGGGGCCGACAAGCGGCATGTGACGGCGCGCGAGGAAATGCAGCGCATGTTTCAGCGCGCCGGGCTGCTGCAGGCCGATCAGGTGCCGGTGCACAACGCCACGGCGGCCGACATTGACGAGCGGGCCTTTGGCCGCTATTTCGAGCGGCGCTATGGCCAGAGCCTGGATGCGGCGGGCCTGCCGGTGGTGCAACTGATGGAGAACCTGCAACTGGCGCAGGACGGCGTGCCCAACCTGGCCGGGCTGCTGCTGTTTGGCAAGCAGCCGCAGCGGCTGCTGCAGGTGTGCCAGATCGGCGCAGTGTGGTTCCCGGGCACCTACCTGGGCGATACGCGCTACCTGGACAGCGAAAACATCGACGGCACGCTGGAAGAGCAGTTTCAGCGCGGCATGGCGTTCATCAAGCGCAGCCTGCACCATGTGCAGGGCGGCAGGGGCTTCAACACGCTGGGGCAGCTGGAGGTGCCGGAAGAGGCTTTCGTCGAGTTGCTGGTGAACGCGCTGGTGCACCGGGATTTCCTGGTGAGCGCCACGATCCGCCTGTTTGTGTTCACCGACCGGGTGGAGATCATCAGCCCCGGCCATTTGCCCGACAGCCTGACGCCGGAACAGATTCGCACCGGTGTTTCCAACCGCCGCAACAAGGTGCTGGCCGAGCACGCGGCGCACATCCTGCCGTACCGGGGGCTGGGCACGGGGGTGCCGCGCGCACTGGGCGCTTGGCCGAAGATTGATTTGGTGGACGAGCGCGAGGCGAACCAGTTCCGCGCGGTGGTGTGGCGGGTGGCGACGCCGCAAGTCACCCCGCAAGTCACCCCGCAAGTCACCCCGCAAGTCACCCCGCAAGTCACCCCCGAAGTTCTGAGCCTGCTGGCGGTCATGCAAGGCGAGATGAAGCGCGCCGACGTCCAGATGGCACTGGGGCTGAAAGACCGAGAGCACTTCCGGGCGGTCTATCTGGTGCCCGCAGTGGCGGGGGGCTTCGTCGAGATGACAGTACCCGACAAACCTCAGAGCAGCCTTCAGCGGTACCGTTTGACCGCCGCCGGGCAAAACTGCCTGCGATCCCACGCGTCCAAGGAATAGGCCAACCGCCAGCCCAGCCGTAGGCGGCCTGGGCTATACCCACCTGGGCAACTGGAGCAAGCGCGAAGGCAACCGCTGCATCGAGGCCGAGCACCTGCGGGCCAACCTGCAGCAGCGCGGCCACGGCGACGCGCACATATCGCAAGCCCTGCAGAAGCTGATGGCGGCGGACACGAGCCGACTTGAACGCATTGGCTTTGTCTACATAGCTCCTCAACGGTCTGGATGAGGGCATCTCAGGCCAGCCACCCGAGGAATCTCAGCCCTCCGGGCACAAACTCTCGTCGATCCCCGCGTGATGACGGGAACCCGCTCAGGCGCGATGCAAGTTGGGGCAAACCTCACCGCAGGGGTTTTACGCCGAGACACCCAGCAGGGAAGCCAGCTTCAGCGTCGTGCCCCAGTTGCGGGTCGTGATCCCCCGACCGGCCTTGCCCAGCAGGGCCTCTCCCGCCCTGCTCTCCAGGAGCCCGCCCGCGCAGTGCAGGTACGCGGCGTGCTCCGTGACGGCGAGGCGCTCGCCGGGTTGCAGCAGCGGTCGCAGGGCGTCGAGTTCCGCCAGCCGGGCCCGGTCCATCGCGAAGGCCACGAGGAAGCGTGGGTGCTCGGCTTCCGGTGGCGTCATCGGGTTGTCGGCCACGATGGCCGCGAACTCGGCCGTGGTCTTGACGATGACCGGCGTCGCGACACCGAAGCGCGCCTGAAGGGCGGACGCCACGTCCGCCGCCAGTCTGGCCGGGCTGCGGCTCTTGGTCGAGAACACCGCGTTGCCGCTGTTCAGAAGGGTCTGCACCTCGGTATGACCCTGTTCCTCCAGCATGGCCCGAAAGTCGGCCATTGGCACGCGGTTGCCCTTGCCGACATTGACGCCACGGAGCAGAACGACGAAGCGGGGCATGGGTGTGGTCTCCCGCTCACGTTATCTCAAGCGCCCTGCGGCCCCGCCAGGTAGTCCACCTTGCCCAGGTCCACGCCGTTGTGGCGCAGCAGCGCGTAGGCGGTGACGACGTGGAAGAACATGTTGGGCAGGGCGTAGTGCTTGAGGTAGGCCTCGCCGGGCATGCTGCGGGTCTTGTCGCGGCCCACCGGGAACACGATCTCGGCGGCTTCGCGGCCGTCGATGGCCGTGGCGGGCACGGTGGCCAGCCAGTCCAGGGTTTTGGCGATGCGGGCCTTGAGTTCGGGGAAGGTGGTTTCGTTGTCTTCGAATTTCGGCGCTTCGATGCCGGCCAGGCGCGCGGCGCCGTTCTTGGCCGCGTCGCAGGCGATGCGGATTTGCGCGGTGAAGGGCAGCATGTCGGGCGCCAGGCGGGCCGCGCACAGCACGTTGACGTCGAACTTGCGCGCCGTGGCGCTGGCCTCGGCCTTCTCCAGGCAGTGCAGCAGGTTGGTCAGTGCGGTCTGGAAGACGGGCAGGCTGGCGGACGAGAGGGTGATGGCCATGGGGGTTCCTGAAAGGGATGAAAGGGTCGGGAGCGCATGCTACGCGCCCCCGCGATCCCTTGCAGGCGGCGGGGCTCAGCCGCTCACACCAGCGCGTCGTCCGCCACGGTGGACCACCGCCGAAAGCGTTCCTGCAGGCGCTGCGCCACCGGGGCGGCGGGTGGTGGGACGCTGGCGTAGGCGTCGCGGCCGTGCGGGGGCATGGCCCAGCGGGTGCTCAGCCAGGCGCCGCGCGCCGTGCCCTCGACTTCGTCCTGGCTGCGCACCACCGCCAGGGGTGCGAGCAGTGCGCTGAGCGCGGCCGCGTAGGCCGGGTTGTCGGCCAGCGGCCCTTCGAGGATCACCACGGACGAGGCATCGCCCCTCGGAGCGCGCGCCCGCAGCGCGGGGGGCAGCAGGTCGAGCAGGATGCGGGTGGTCATCATGGCGCAGTAGAGCGCGGCCAGGGCCGGCCGCAGGTGCAGGGGCACCACCTGGGGCGCGACGCCCATGGGCTGGTCGCCGCGCAGGATCTCGCCGGCCTGGCCGAAGAGGGTGTTGGGCCCGGCGTCGCTGCCGGGCAAGGCCAGCCAGCCGGCTTCCAGCACCTCGTGCAGGGCGCGCTCGGTGGCCAGCGCCGGGTCGGCGCCGTGGCAGAGGTGGGCGAACTCGCGCCCGCCCATGAAGCGCGCGGTGGGCACGGGTTTGCCTTCGATGGACTGGTTGAAGAGCTGGTCGCGCAGCGGGTCGAGCGTGAGCGTGTCGGCGGGCACGCCGGGCGCCATGATGACCGTCCAGGTGCCGGTGGAGACGACGCTGGCGCCGGGCAGCGCGTGCAGGTGGCGCGCCAGGCAGGCGTTGCTGTCGTGCAGGCCAACGTGCACCTGGCAGCCGGCGGGCAGGCCCAGCGCGGTGGCGAGTTCGGGGCGCAGCGGGCCCAGCGTTTCGTGCGCGAGGCGCAGCGGCGCGAAGCGCTCGGTCAGCCCCTGGCGCACGGCCCAGGGGGCGAAGGCGTTGCGCGCCGGTTGCCACAGGTGGGTGTGGCAGCCCAGCGAGGTGGCTTCGTTGGCGACCGCGCCGGTGAGCCACCAGGCCCAGTACTGTGGATACGGCAGCCAGTGGCGCAGGCGCGCCCAGTCCTCGGGTCGGTTCTGCTGCAGCCAGTAGAGCTGCAGGCCGGCGTTCAGGCCCAGCGGCAGCAGCGGCGAGCCGGTGACGTCGAAGCCGTCGAGCAGCGCGGTGTAGCGTTCGCGCCAGGGGCCGTAGCCGTCCCATTCGTAGTCCATGGGCGGCAGGGCCAGGCCGTGTTCGCCGATGGCGCAGAAGGCGGCGCCGTGGGTGGTGATGCCGATGCGGCCGATCTGCCGGCGCTCGGGCAGCGTGGGCATGGCGTCGAGCAGCCAGGCCCGCAGGGCTTCGGTGCCGAGCGCGGTGTAGCCGTCGGCCTCGACCGACGCGTTGGCCTGCACGCGGCGGGCCAGCACGTCGCCTTCGGCGTTGAACAGCACCAGCTTGGCGTTGCTCTTGCCGATGTCGAGCACCAGGGTGTGTGTGCCGCTGTCCATGGTCAATCGAGATGGAACAGGCACGGCAGATCCTCGGCCACGGGCGAGCCGTCGGGGTGGCACCGCATGAGGTCCTTCATGTGCTGCCACCAGCGCTGCATCACCGGGTGCTGCGGCAGGCTGGCCATGGTGTGGCCCAGGCGGCGGCGCAACACGGCGAACAGCACCCCGTGTTCTTCGTCGAGGTAGATGCTGTAGTCCTCGATGCCCGCGTCCTTGAGCAGGGCCACCAGCTCGGGCCAGATGGCGTCGTGGCGGCGGCGGTACTCGGCCACGCAGCCGGGCTTGAGGAACATGCGGAAGGCGTGTTTTTCGGTGGGCATGTCAGGCACTCCCGGCGGCCGGTGGCTTCTGGAAACGCGAGGCCAGGCGGCGCAGGTACTGGGGCAGCACCATGGCCACGATCAGCAGGCCGCCCACCACCATGGAGACCACGATGCCGGTGACGTTGAGCATGCCCATGGCGAAGGTGAAGCTGCCCAACAGCACGGCCGCCAGCAGGGTGCCGACCACGCTGCCGCGCCCGCCCTGGATGGACACGCCGCCCAGGATCACGATGGTCACGGCGTCGAGCTCCCAGCCCATGGCCAGGTTGGGCCGCGTGCTGCCGATGCGCCCGGTGAGCAGCACGGCCGCCAGCGCCGCCATGATGCCGGCGAACACGAACAGGCCCAGGCGGTAGCGGTCCACCGCGATGCCGGAGAAGCGCGCGGTCACCGGGTTGGCGCCGATGGCGTAGATGCGCCGCCCGTGCACGGTGGCGTGCAGGTACAGGCCCACCAGCAGCGCCGCGACCAGCATGACGACAAACTCGATCGGCACGATGAGCCACGGCATATCGAGCAGGTCGCCCAGGTAGCCGTTGCCCCAGGTGACCAGGGTCTCGGGGTAGCCGGTGATGGCCTGGTCGCCCAGCACCACCTGCGCCAGCCCCCGGTACAGCGAGAGCGTGCCGATGGTGACGACGATGGCGGGCAGCTTCCAGCGCGTGACCAGCCAGCCGTTGAGCGCGCCGCAGGCCGCGCCGATGGCCAGGGCCGCCAGCACCATGGTGCCGACGCCCGCGCCGGCCTGCATGGCAAAGCCCATGGCCATCGAGGCCAGGGCCATGGTGGCGGCGATGGACAGGTCGATCTCGCCACCGATCACCAGCAGGGCCATGGCCAGCGCGATCAGCGCCTTCTCGGAAAAGTTGTAGGTGGTGTCGGCCAGCGCATAAGGTGTGAAGAAGCCTTCGATGCCCAGGCCGAAGCCCAGGTACACCAGCACGATCAGCGCGATGAGGATGCGCTCCCAGGTGTCCAGCGCCTTCATGCTTGGGCTCCTTGCGGGGTTTCGAGAATCTGGCGCCCCTGCGTGCGGTCGGCCCGCGCGTTGAGCACCACCGAGATCAGGATCACCGCGCCGGCAATGGCCTGCTGCCAGAACGGCGAGACCTGGATCACCGGCAGCGCGCCGTTGATGACGCCGATGAACAGCACGCCGAGCAGCGCGCCGGCAATCGTCCCGACGCCGCCACCGATGCTCACGCCACCGATCACGCAGGCGGCGATCACCGTGAGCTCGTAGCCCGAGGCCAGTTCGGTGAAGGCGATCGAATAGCGCCCCACCCAGAGCAGCCCCGCCAGCCCGGCCAGCAGGCCCGAGAAGGTGTAGGCCATGACCAGGCGCTGGCGCACCGGGATGCCGGCGTACAGCGCCGCGTGCGGGTTGCCGCCGTAGGCGTAGAGCTCGCGCCCTTCGCGGCGCCAGCGCAGCAGGTAGGCGCTGACCAGCAACACGCCCAGCGCAAACCAGATCAGCGCGGGCAGGCCCAGCCAGTCCTCGCGCGGCAGGCCCTTGATGAGCGGGTGGATTTCGTGGTCGGAGATCCAGGCCCCGCCGCTGGCCACGAAGGTGGCGCCGCGGTAGGCCGAGAGCGTGCCCAGCGTGACCACGATGGGCGGCAGCGAGAACCGCATGATCAGCCAGCCGTTGACGGCGCCCAGCAGCGCGCCCACCACGCAGGCCATGAGCAGCAGCGCCGGCAGCGGCATGCCCGGCCAGGCGCGCGCGGCGAGCGCGCAGAGCATGCCGGTGAGCGCCAGGTTGGAGGCGACCGACAGGTCGACCCCACGGGTGAGCAGCACCAGCATCTGGCCCATGACCAGGATCACGAGGATGGCCGAATCGTTGCCGATGTCGAGCACGTTGCGCCAGCTCAGGAACACCGGCGCGCGCCAGCCCACGGCCAGCACGATGAGGACGATGATGGCCGCGAGCAGCCACTCGCGGCGGCGCGTATGGAAATGGGAAGACAAGCTCATGCGGCCATCTCCAGCACGTGTTGGTGGAGGGCCTCGGGCTCGATGCCCGAGGCCGCGGCGACGATGGTTTCGGCGTCGGCCTGGCCCTGTTCGTAGGTGGCGACCATGCGGCCCCGGCGCATGACCACGGTGCGGTGCGCCAGGTGCATCACCTCGGGCAGCTCGCTGGACACCAGGATCACCGCCAGGCCCTGCGCCACCATCTCGGCGATCAGCTGGTAGACCGCCTGCTTGGCGCCCACGTCGATGCCCTTGGTGGGTTCGTCCAGGATCACGATGCGCGGGTTCAGCCCCAGCCACTTGGCGATCACCACCTTCTGCTGGTTGCCACCCGACAGGCCCGACAGCGGCGTGTCCTGGCTCTCGGTCTTGATGCGCAGGCGCGCGATCATGGACTCGGCCAGCGCGGACTCGCGGACCCGGGACAACCAGGGTCCGCGCGCGAGGGACGCGGCGTTCGTGACCGGGCCGGCCAGGCCGGCGAGCGTGATGTTGTGGCGCACCGAAAAGTCCAGGATGCCGCCCTGGCGCTGGCGCTCTTCGGGCACATAGGCCAGGCCGGCGGCGATGGCGTCGGCCGGTTCGCGCACCTTCAGGGCCTTGCCGCCGACGCGGATCTGTCCGCGCGCCAGCGGGTTCAGGCCCATCAGCGCGAGCATGGCTTCGCTGCGGCCCGCGCCCACCAGGCCATAGAAGCCCAGGATCTCGCCGGCGCACAGCGAAAAGCCCAGGCCGTCGAATTCGGTGGGGTGCGAGAGGCCTTGCACCTCCAGCACCACGTCGCCCGCGCGGCGCGGAATGTGGGGGTAGATCTTCTCGATCTCGCGCCCGGCCATGAGCTTGACCAGCTCGCCCTCGCGGGCGTCGGCGATGCGGCCGTGGCCCACCGAGGCGCCGTCGCGCAGCACCACGTAGCGGTCGGCGACGGCGAAGATTTCGTCGAACTTGTGGGTGATGAAGAGCACGGCCACGCCCTGCGCCTTCAGGCCCCGCACCAGGCCGTAGAAGTCGCGGATCTCGGCCTGTGAGAGCGCGGCGGTGGGTTCGTCCAGGATCACCACGCGCGCTTTTTGCGACAGCGCGCGGGCGATCTCGATCAGGTGGCGCTGGGCCAGGCTCAGCTGCTTGACCGGGGTGGTGGCGGCAAAGCCGGCACCCACCTGGTCGAGCACGGTCTGGGCTTCGGTGTTCATGCGCGCCCAGTCGATGAAAGACAGCGGCCCCAGCCGGCGCATGGGCTGACGGCCGATGAAGATGTTCTCGGCCGCGCTCAGCTCCTCGAACATCACGGTTTCCTGGTGCACGGCCACGATGCCGGCCGCCTGCGCGTCCTGCGCGCGGGCAAAGCGCACCGGCTGGCCCCCCAGCTCGATGCGGCCTTCGTCGGGCTGGTGCACGCCCGTCAGCGTCTTGACCAGCGTGGACTTGCCAGCGCCGTTTTCGCCGATGAGGGCAAGAACTTCGCCGCCCACCAGCTCCAGGTCCACGCCCTTGAGGGCGTGGGTGGGGCCGAAGCGTTTGTGAATGCCGCGCAGCCGAAGCCAGGCGGAGGGGGAATCAGGATTCATGGTCACGCTGTGGAGACAAGAGGCTCGGCAAGGGTACGGCAGGTTCCCCCGCAGCGCCGTTGCCGGCCGTCAGGAGTCGAGGCCTGGGTTTTCCAAGGCTCCGGCGCGCGCCCCGCATCGCATGAAGCGGTCTGACCGCAGGGCACCGCCGGGCCGGCTTTGCCGGACGGCCAGTGCCCCGCCCCCCTTGAGGGGGGTGACGCGAAGCGGCGCGGGGGGTGCTTCAAAAGATTTTTGCGAATTTCTCGACGTTGGTCGCGTCGTAGGTAAAGGGCTCGGCCATGGCGGCTTCGCCGTTTTCGTCCAGCGTGGCCTTGCCGACGCGGCCCAGCGAAATCATCTCGCCCTTGGTGCCCTTGGCCGTGCCCTTCATGAAGGCGTGCACGGCGTGGATGGACGAGTAGCCCAGGTCGATCGGGTTCCAGATCGCGAACGACTTCACCGCGCCGCTCTGCACGTGGCCGGCCATCTCGGAGGGCAGGCCCAGGCCGGTCACGAAGATCTGGCCGACCTTCTTCTCGTCCTGCACGGCCTTGGCGGCCGCGGCGATGCCGACCGTGGTCGGGGCGACGATGGCCTTGAGGTTGGGGTAGCTCTTGAACAGGCCCTGCGCTTCGCGGTAGCTCTTGTCGGTCTGGTCGTCGCCGTAGACCACGTTGACCAGCTTCAGGCCCGCGTACTCGGGCTTGGCCAGCACCTTCTTCATCTCACCGATCCAGATGTTCTGGTTGGTGGCCTGCGCGGTGGCCGAGAGCACGGCGATCTCGCCCGTCTTGCCCACCACCTGCTCGCTCATCTTCACCAGCTTCTCGCCGATCAGCGCGCTGTTGGAGGGGTTGAGCTGCATCAGGCGGCCTTCCTTCTTCACGCCCGAGTCGAACGAGATGACCTTGATGCCGCGCTGCATGGCCTTCTTGAGCGAGGGCACCAGCGCGTCGGGGTCGTTGGCGGAAATCACGATGGCCTTGACGTTCTGCGCGATCAGCGAGTTGACGATCTCGATCTGCCCTTCGGCGGTGGCCTTGGCGGGGCCGGTGTAGATGATCTCCACGTCCTTGAGCTCCTTGGCGGCTTCGAGCGCGCCCTGGTGGGCGGCGTCGAAGAAGCCGTTGCCCAGGCTCTTGACCACCAGGGCGATCTTGTCGGCGGCGAAGGCGGGCTGGGCCAGGGCAAGCGCCAGGGCGGCTGCGGTCAGTGCGAAGCGGGATTTTTTCATGTATGTCTCCAAAGGATGTCGTCGCGGTTGAAAAAGGCCGACCTGTCGGGGTCGATGTCCTGCCGTTGGTGATGGGAAACGCCAGCGGTCAAGATGGGTGGCCGGCCGGGGCGTCTCGCGCGCAGCCCCGGCCGGGGAATGGGTTCACACGATGCCACCGCCACCGCCCACGGCGGCCGGGCGCTCGCCGGCCACCCGCTGGCGGTAGCCGCTGGCGCGGTAGGCGGCCACCGGGTCGATGGCGCCGCCGGCGTCCAGCCGCACGCGCTGCAGCAGCGGGGTCACGTCGGTCTGGAAGGCCTGCTTGAGCAGGTGGGTGGCGGTGAGCGCGTCGTTGGCGTCCTGCGCGGCGTCGAGTGCGGCGCGGTCCACCAGCAGGGCCTGCGCGTAACTGCGCTGCACCTGGATGGCGCTGGTCATCAGGCTCTCGATGGGGTCGGTCACGTTGTGGCTCTGGTCCAGCATGTAGGCCGGGTCGAAGGCGACGCCTTCGTGCGCCGCGGCCACCAGCTCGTTGAACACCAGGAACAGGCGGTAGGGCGAGACGCTGCCCGCGTCCAGATCGTCGTCGCCGTACTTGCTGTCGTTGAAGTGGAAGCCCGCGAGCTTGCCGGCGGCGATCAGCCGCGCCACGATCAGCTCGATGTTGACGTTGGGCGCGTGATGGCCCAGGTCCACCAGGCACTGCGCCTTCGGGCCCAGGGTCTGCGCGGCCAGGAAGCTGGAGCCCCAGTCCTGGATCACGGTGGCGTAGAAAGCCGGCTCGCAGATCTTGTGCTCCAGCATCATGCGCCAGTCGCCCGGCAGCGCGGCGTAGATCTGCTGCGCGCTCTCCAGGTAGCGGTCGAAGGCGCGGCGGAAGTGCTGCTGGCCGGGGAAGTTGCTGCCGTCGCCGACCCACACGGTGAGCGCCTTGGAGCCCAGCGCCTGGCCGATGGCGATGCATTCGAGGTTGTGCGCCACGGCCTGCGCGCGGGTGGCGGCGTTGGTGTGGCTCAGGCTGCCGTACTTGTAGCTGTGGGCCTGGCCGGGCTGGTCGCTGAAGGTGTTGGAGTTCATGGCGTCGAAGGCGAGGCCGGCGCTGGCAGCGGCCTGGCGCAGCTCGCTCCAGTCGCTGCACTTGTCCCAGGGGATGTGCAGGCTGACCGTGGGCGTGGCGCGCGCCAGCTGCTGGATCACGCCGCAGTCCTGCAGCTTGTCGAACACGTGGCGCGGCTCGCCCTGGCCAGGGAAGCGGGCGAAGCGCGTGCCGCCAGTGCCCACGCCCCAGCTGGGGATGGCGACGCCGAAGGCCGCGACCTGCTGGCGCACGGTCTCGATGTCGATCTGGCGGCGCGCGAGCTGCTCGCCCAGGTGCTCGTAGTCGCTCTGCACATGGCGCAACTGGGGTTCGTTGTGCGCCTCCAGCAATCCGTTGTCGATGGTCTTCATGTTGTCTCCTTGTTGAGCGGGTGCCTGAGCGCCCATCTCGTCCAGTGGACGCCGCGGAACCGGCTTTGCCCGGCCGCTGGTGTCGCCCCCTGGGGGGAAGCGCCGGCAGGCGCCTCGGGGGGTTATCTTGTAAATGCGGCGAGGTTGCCGGCGTCCACGTTGAGGATGTTGCCGGTGCTCTTGGCGCTGAGGTCTTCGCAGGCGAAGAAGTAGGTGGCCTCGGCGATGTCTTCCGGGAACACGCTGCGCTTGAGCATGGAGCGGTCGCGGTAGAAGGCTTCGAGATCGTCTTCGCCGATCTTGTTGGCCTGGGCACGCTCCGCGCTCCACTGGCCGGTCCAGATCTTGGAGCCGCGGATGACGGCGTCGGGGTTGACCACGTTGGAGCGGATGCCCAGCGGCGCGCCTTCGAGCGCGAAGCTGCGCGAAAGCTGGATCTCGGCGGCCTTGGCGGCACAGTAGGCCGTGGCCTGGTTGCTCGCGACCATGCCGTTCTTGCTGGCGATCATGACGATGGAGCCGCCCGTGCCCTGCGCCTTCATCAGCTTGAAGGCTTCGCGCGCCACCAGGAAATAGCCCGTGGCCAGGATGCTCTGGTTGCGGTTCCACAGCGCCAGCGTGGTTTCGTCGATGGGCGCGGCCGAGGCGATGCCGGCGTTGCTCACCAGAATGTCCACCCCGCCAAACGCCAGGGCCGCGCGGCCGTAGGCAGCGATCACGCTGGCCTCGTCGGTCACGTCGCAGCGCACGCCACGCACGTGGTCTTTGCCGTGGGCCTTGGCCAGGTCGGCGGTGACGCTGGCCAGCGCGTCCTCGTCGATGTCGGCCAGCACCACGCAGGCGCCCTCGGCCAGCATGCGCCGGGCAATGGCCTGGCCGATGCCACCGGCCCCGCCGGTGACCAGGGCGACCTTGCCCACCAGCGGCTTGGGCTTGGGCATGCGCTGCAGCTTGGCTTCTTCGAGCAGCCAGTATTCGATGTCGAAGGCCTCCTGCTCGGGCAGGCCCACGTACTGGTCCACCGCATTGGCCTCGCGCATCACGTTGATGGCGTTCACATAGAACTCGCCGGCGATGCGGGCCGTGGCCTTGTCCTTGGCAATCGTCACCATGCCGATGCGCGGCAGCAGGATCACCACCGGGTTGGGGTCGCGCAACGCCGGGCTGTTGGCGCGCCGGCAGCGCTCGTAATAGGCGGCGTAGTCGGCGCGGTAGGCGGCCAGCAGGCCGTCCAGCGCGGTCTTGAGCGCCGGGCCTTCGAGCGTGTAGACCGCCTCGGGCACGATCAGCGGGCGGATCTTGGTGCGCAGGAAATGGTCGGGGCAGGAGGTGCCCAGCGCGGCCAGCGGTTCGAGCTCGGCCGAGTTGACGAACTGCATCACCTCGGGCGAGGTGTTCACGTGCAGCAGCTTGGGGCTGCCCTGGGCGGCCAGGCCGCGCAGCACGGGCAGCACACGCGCCAGCGTGGCCTCGCTCGCCTCGGTGGCCAGCGTGTCGAAGCGTGTGCCGCCGAACACCTGCACCTGGCGGCGCTCGCGCTCCCGCGACAACCAGGCCTGCGCGCGCTCGATCAGGTCCACCGTGTTTTCGTAGCAGGCGCGGGACGATTCGCCCCAGCTGAACAGGCCGTGACCACCGAGCACGATGCCGCGCAGGCCCGGGTGGGCTTCGTTGTAGGCCTTGAGCTGCTGGCCCAGCTCGTAGCCCGGGCGCAGCCAGGGCATCCAGCCCACGGTGCCCTCGTACACCTGCCGGGTGATGGCTTCGCCGTTGGCCATGGCCGCGATCGCGATCACGGCGTCCGGGTGCATGTGGTCCACGTGCGCATAGGGCAGCGAAGAATGCAGCGGCGTGTCGATGGAGGCCGCGCGGGTGTTGAGGTTGAAGGTGCAGTGCGGCAGGTAGGCCACCATCTCGTCTTCGTGCGCCAGGCCGCGGTACAGGCCCTTGAGCGCGCGCAGCTTGTCCATGTAGAGCGTGGAGAAACCGTCGAGCTTCATGGAGCCCACGTCACCGCCCGAGCCCTTGACCCAGAGCACTTCGACGTCGGCGCCACTCAGGGGGTCGCGCTGCCAGATCTTGGCCGAGGTGTTGCCACCGCCGTAGTTGGTGATGCGCAGGTCCGAACCGAGCAGGTTGGAGCGGTACAGAAGCAGGTGGGGCTGGTCCATGCCGGCGGTCGCGGCGTCGTCCCACTGGGGAAAGGCTGGGGGGGTGGCTGTGTTCATGGGACGGGATGCTAGGCCGCGCCCCCAGTCCCGGCTATTGATGGAAATTGATCAAATCGATAACGAAGTCTTATATTCCAGCCCTGGCCGGGTCGGCAGCCGGGTGACGGCCAGCAGGGGCGCTGCTTTTATCCGGGAATGTCCTGAGGAGAAATCGAGATGATGGAATTGAAGGTCCGCCACTTGCGGGTGTTCGAGGCGGTGGCCAGCTGCGGCAGCTTCTCGCGCGCGGCCGAGCAGCTGGCGCTGACGCAGCCCGCCGTCTCGATGGTGGTGCGCCAGCTGGAGCAGGAACTGGGCACCGCCCTGTTCGACCCGACCGACCGCAAGCGCCTGAGCGACGCCGGGCAGGAGCTGCTGGGGCACGCCCGCATCATCCTGGCGCAGGTGCGCGCGGCCGAAGAAGCCATGGCCTTCTACACCGAGAGCGGCAGCACCGAGGCCTCGCGTGGCCTGCGCGGGCTGCTGCACCTGGGCGTGGTGCAGACCGCCAACTACTTCGCGCCGCGCCTGCTCAGCGAATTCCACCGGCGCCACCCCGACGTGCACCTCAAGCTCACGGTGGGCAAGCGCTCGGAGATCCTGGCCATGCTGGCCGAGCGGCGGCTGGACATCGCCATCACCGGTTACCCGCCGTCCGAGGCCGACGTGGAAGCGCACAGCTTCGCCCGGCATCCGCACTGCATCGTGGCGCCGGTGAACCACCCGCTGGCGCGGCGCGGCGCGCTGGAATGGACCGACCTGCGGCAGGAAGACTTCATCTTCCGCGAGCCCGGTTCGTCGACCCGGCTGTTCCTCGAACAACTGCTGCAGGCGCAATCGATCCAGGTGCGCCAGCGGCTGGAACTCTCGGGCAACGAGACGGTGAAACACGCGGTGATGGAGGGCCTGGGCATCAGCTTCCTGTCGGCCCACGTGTTCCAGGTGGAGCTGGAGGCCGGCCGCATCGCCGTGCTCGACCTCGCCGACATGCCCAAGTACATCGACTGGTGCTTCATCCACCGGCGCGACGTCACGCTCAACGGCGTGAACCAGGCCTTCAAGGACTTCGTGTTCGCGGAGGGGACGCGGATCGCGGCTTGTCTGGTGCGGGGGTGAGACCCGCCGGGTTTCAGCTCAGGCCAGCGCCGCCTGGTACACCGCCACGTCGGCCGCCGAAAAGCAGCAGAAGATGACGGACTGCACCGGGCAGCCCGCTGCCAGCACCTGACGAACCGTCGCGACTGCCACCGTTGACGCTTCTTCGATGGGGTAGCCGAAGATGCCCGTGCTGATGCTGGGAAACGCCAACGATGCCACCCCGGCGGCAGCGGCCACCTCCAGCGACCGCCGGTAACACGAGGCGAGCATTGCTGGCTCTCCATGCGCGCCGCCACGCCACACGGGCCCGACGGTGTGCACGATGAACCGGGCGGGCAGCCGATAGCCCTTGGTCAGTTTGGCGTCGCCCGTCTTGCAGCCCCCGAGCAGGCGGCATTCGTGCAGCAGCTCGGGCCCTGCGGCCCGGTGGATGGCCCCGTCTACCCCGCCGCCACCGAGCAGCGAAGAGTTGGCAGCGTTGGCGATGGCGTCGACGCGCAGCTGGGTGATGTCGCCCTGGATGGCCTTCAGAAGCATCGGTGGAAAAGCTTTCTTCAATCAGCCCTTCTTCGCCAGCCCCAGCCGCTCGATGGTGGCCTTCTCGGCCTTGAAGGTGCGCTCGCCGTAGGCCGTGTAATCGGCGCTGTTCATGTAGATCACAGGCTGGAAGAACTTGTCGAGCGTGGCGAGTACGGCCGGGTCTTCCAGCGTCTTCTTGAACGCGTCGTGCAGCACCTTCACCACCGCCGGGGCCATGCCCTTGGGGCCGCCGATGCCGAAGGGCGATTCGCTGATGGTGTCCCAGCCGCTTTCCTTCACCGTGGGCACGTCAGGAAAGGCCTTGTTGCGGTTGCTGCCCAGCGTGGCGAGCAGGCGCAGCTTGCCGCTCTGCACATGTGGCGCGAACTCGGTGGTGCCGCTCATCATGCGGATGTGGCCGCCCAGGATGGCCTGCATGATCTCGGCCGAACCCTTGAACGGAACCGGGTTGAGCCGGATGCCCGCCTTTTCGCTGAACTCTTCGATGGCCAGGTGCGGCGTGGTGCCCGTTCCGGTGTGGCCGTACTCCAGCTGGCCGGGGTTGGCCTTGGCGTAGGCCACCATCTCCTTGAGCGTCTTGAACGGCGCGTCGGCCGTGCAGGCGATGCCAAAGGTGTAGCCGGTGAGGCAGACGATGTGGGTGAGGTCGGCCACCGGGTCGAAGGGCATTTTCTGCATGTGCGGCAGGCGGTAGATGCCCAGCGGCAGCTGCGTGAGCGTGTAGCCGTCGGGAACGGCGCCCACCATGGCGGCCGCGCCCAGCGTGCCGCCCACGCCGGGTTTGTTCTCGATGATCACGGGCACACCCAGCGTCTTGCCGGCGCTGTCGGCGAAAGCGCGCATGACGCCGTCGCTGCTGCCACCGGCGGGCCAGGGCGCGATCAGCTTGATGGGGCGTGAGGGGTATTTGTCCTGTGCGAACACGTGGGCCGGCAGGATGGCCGGTGCGGCGATGGCGGCCACGGTGGTCAGCACCTGACGGCGGTTGAGGGTGGCGGGGCGATGGGTGTTCATGGGTGTCTCCTGCGGGATGGAATGGACAGCCCCACAACATAGCCCGCCACGCCTGCGCCGTGAACCGGGGCCGCCCCATGGCATGCCGATTTTGGGTCGCACACGCGACTGGAGGCCGCCCACCGACGCGGGCTGGCCATCCCAGGGAGGAACCGCGCGGATCTGCATGGCCGCAGGCGTTAGCATGGATGCCTCATGTTGATGCGCCACACCCCTCCCCTGCCGTCGAGCCTGCTAGCGCAGGGCCGGGGTTTGTTCGCGCGCCAGGTGTGGCCTTCCGCCACCCTCTGATCTCCCCGAACCCCGGCCCCACAACGGTCACCATCCCGGTGGGCCGCAGGGCGTTGTGCGCGTTTTCTCTCCCCCCCATCACCCGGCACCGACCAGGTGCGACGCTTGCCCACTGCACAACATGAACGAACACCTTCTTCGCGAACCTGCACCCATCCCCGCCCTCTGGGCCGACACCCGCGCCACCGGCTTCACCATGGCGTCCGATCCGTTGACCTGCAGCCTGCTGCGCACACTGGCCGCCGCGAAGCCCGGCGGCCGCTTGCTGGAGCTGGGCGCCGGCACGGGTCTGTCCACCGCCTGGCTGCTCGACGGCATGGACGCGGGGGCACACCTCACCACGGTGGACAACGACCCCTTTCTGCTCGCGGTGCTGCACCGCCACCTGGGCCACGATCCGCGGCTCACCGCCGTCTGCGCCGATGGCGATCCCTTCCTGTGTTCGTTGCCGGTCGCTTCGTTCGATCTCGTCTTTGCCGACACCTGGTCGGGCAAATACCGCCTGCTCGACGAAGCGCTGGCCTTGCTCAAGCCGGGGGGCATCTATGTCATCGACGACATGCTGCCGCAAGCCAACTGGCCCGAGGGCCACGCCGAGAAGGTCCGGCAACTGCTGGACACGCTGGACGGGCGCACCGACTTCCACACCACGCAACTGGCCTGGGCCAGTGGCATGGTGCTGGCCACACGGCGCGCCTGACCGGCACAGCGCCGACGGATGGAACGGTGGGTAGATGGTGTCGGGTTCTCCCCGATTCGGCCATTGACTTGGTTATCTAGAGTAACTATTCTGCGGAACGGTTCGAACCGCCCACAAGAACCCAGGAGACCTGCATGCACACACGCCCCCACCCTCGCGGCCCCTGGGCCTCGGTCGCGCTCACCGCGCTGACGATCACCACGCTCGCGGCCTGTTCGACCGCACCCCACCTGGCCCCCGGCGCCGCACTGGCGCCGGCCCGGCCGGCGAGCATGGCCGGTTGTGAGGCCCTGGCGGGCCGGCTCGCCGGGCTGGCCCACACCCGCATCCAGAGCGTCACGGCGGTGGCCGCGGGTGCGCTCAAGGCCGGCGCGCAGGACGTGGCCGCGCACTGCGTGGTGCTGGGCGCGATGCACGAGCGCATGGGCGCCGACGGCAAGACGCCCTACGCCATCGGCTTCGAGATGCGCCTGCCGCTGCGCTGGAACGGGCGCTTCCTGTACCAAGGCAACGGTGGCATCGACGGCTCGGTGCAGCCCGCGCTGGGCGCCTTCGGCGGCGGCCCGATCACCTCCGCCCTGCACCAGGGTTTCGCCGTGATCAGCTCGGACGCCGGCCACGACAACCAGCTCACGCGCGGCCCCGGCTTCGGCCTGGACCCGCAGGCGCGGCTCGACTACGGCTACCAGGCGGTGGGCAAGCTCACCCCCATGGCCAAGGAAGTGGTGCGCCGGGCCTACGGCAAGGCGCCCGACCGCTCCTACATCGCCGGCTGCTCCAACGGCGGTCGCCATGTGCTGGTGGCCGCCGCGCGTTACCCCGAGATGTTCGACGGCTTCCTGGCCGGCGCGCCGGGCTACAACCTGCCCAAGGCGGCCGTGGCCAACATCTGGGGCGCGCAGCAGTACAAGAAGGTCGCCACCAACCCCAAGGACCTCGGCAGCGCCTTCACCCAGCCCGAACGCCAGACCGTGGTCCGGGCCGTGCTGGACCGCTGCGACGCGCTCGACGGCGCCCGCGACGGCATGGTGCAACACCCCACCGCCTGCCAGGCCGCGTTCAACCTGGCCCGCGACGTGCCCACCTGCAACGGCGAGCGCAACGGCAGCTGCCTGAGCAGCGCGCAGAAGGCGGCGATCGCGCCCATCTTCAGCGGCGCCACCACGCGCGACGGAAAACCCTTCTACGCCAGCTTCCCCTACGACGCCGGCCTGGCCAGCCCCGGTGTGGCCAACTGGGAGTTCAGCGCGCCGATCCAGCGCGACTCGGGCGCCGTGGGCCTCATCTTCGGCGCACCGCCGCAGAACCCGGCCAGCTTCAACGGCGAGGCCTTCGCGCTCAACGGCGACGTGGACGCGATGCTCGCTTCGGTGCAGGCCACGGCCGGGCCGTTCACCGAATCGGCCATGGACTTCATGACCCCGCCCGACGCCACCGACCTGGGCCGCGTGAAGGCCAGGGGCGGCAAGCTGCTGGTCTACCACGGCATGAGCGACGCGATCTTCTCGCCGCACGACACGCAGGCCTGGTACGAGGGCCTGGACCGGCGCACCGGCGGCGACCCGTCGGGCTTCGCGCGCTTCTTCCGCGTGCCGGGCATGGACCACTGCCGCGCCGGCCCGTCCACCGACCAGTTCGACGCGCTCGGCCCGCTGGTGCAGTGGGTGGAGCAAGGCATCGCGCCCGAGCAGATCATCGCCACCGCGCGCGGCCCGGGCAACGCCGGCGAGCTCAACCCCGATGTGCCCGCCAGCTGGGCGCCCAACCGCTCGCGGCCGCTGTGCGCCTACCCCAAGGTCGCCACCTACAAGGGCTCGGGCAGCCTCGAAGAGGCCAGCAGCTTCGCCTGCCGCTGAACGCACGACTTCACTCCGCCGCTTGCCGGGCGGCGAAGTCCACGTACCAGTCCAGGCAGCCCGGGTTGGCCATGGCTTCCTTGTTGATCACCTTCTCCAGCGGCTGGCCCAGCAGCAGCTTCTTGATCGGCAGCTCCTGCTTCTTGCCCGAGAGGGTGCGCGGGATCTCGGCCACCTGGAACACGGCGTTGGGCACGAAGCGCGGCGAGAGCGCGGTGCGGATGGCGGCGTTGATCTTCTCGCGCATCGCATCGTCCAGCGCCAACCCCGGGCGCAGCACCACGAACAGCGGCATGTAGCTCTCGCGGCCGAGGTATTCGAGGTCCACCACCATCGAGTCCAGCACCTCGGGCAGCGCCTCGACCGCGCTGTACAGCTCGCTCGTGCCCATGCGCAGGCCGTGGCGGTTGATGGTGGCGTCGGAGCGGCCGTAGATCACGCAGGAGCCGTCGGGGTGGATGCGCAGCCAGTCGCCGTGGCGCCAGACGGCGCCGGCTTCCTTGTCCAGATCACCGCCGCCGGGCTTTCTGCCGTGGCCGGGCGGGTACATGTCGAAGTAGCTGCCGAGCAGGCGCTGGTTGTCTTTGTCGCCCACGAAATACAGCGGCATGGAGGGAATGGGTTGTGCGCAGACCAGTTCACCCACGGCGTCGATGACGGGCTGGCCCTGCTCGTTCCAGGCCTCGACCGCGCAGCCCAGCAGGCGGCACTGCATGCGGCCCGGGGTTTGTGGCAGCTCGCGATGGCCGCCGATGAAGGCGCCGGCGAAGTCGGTGCCGCCGGAGATGTTGCACCACCAGATGTCGCCGGCTTCATTTCCCTCTCCCTCTGGGAGAGGGTCAGGGTGAGGGCTGGGCGCGGCGAGGCCCTCACCCCCGCCCTCTCCCAGAGGGAGAGGGAGTGAACTTCCTCGCAGCTTGCGAAACTGCGCCGTGCCCCAGTTCTGCGCGTCCTCGGACAGCGGCGATCCCGTCGTTCCCAGCGCCCGCACCTGGGACAGATCCCCACACGCCGCCAGGTCCACGCCCGCCTTCATGCAGTTCGCGAAAAACGCCGCGCCGGCGCCGAAGAAGCTCACGCCGAGTTCGGACGCGAAGCGCCAGAGCACGGTCCAGTCGGGTTTCTCTTTGCTGCCGCCCGGATTGCCGTCGTAGATGACGCAGGTGGTGCCGTTGAGCAGGCCGCTGACCTGCGCGTTCCACATCACCCAGCCGGTGGAGCTGTACCAATGGTAGCGCTCGCCCCAGCTGTTGGGCGCGTAGCTGCAGCCCACGTCGTTGTGCAGGGTCTTGAGCGCCAGTGCGACGATCATGGTGCCGCCGTGGCCGTGCACGATGGGCTTGGGCAGGCCGGTGGTGCCGCTGCTGTAGACGATCCACAGCGGGTGGTCGAAGGGCAGCCACAGCGGCTCGAAGGCCTGCACCGCTGCGTCGCTGCGGGCGACGGCGGTGCTGAACGCGGCGCAGGGCTGGGCGGCTGCCAGCGCGCGGTCCACCGCGTCCGGGCCCTCGGCCAGGTTGGTGTGCAGGATCACATGGCGCAGCGTGGGCAGGGCCGCGCGCAGCTCGGCCACCACGCCCAGGCGGTCGAAGTCCCGTCCGCCGTAGGTCACGCCATCGCAGGCGATCAGCGCCACCGGCTCGATCTGTTTGAAGCGGTCCAGCACCGCGTTGGTGCCCATGTCGGGCGCGCACACGCTCCACACCGCGCCGATGCTGACCACCGCGAGAAAGGCGACCATGGTCTCGGGAATGTTGGGCAGGTAGGCCGCCACGCGGTCGCCGGGCCGCACGCCCTGGGCCTGCAGGTGCAGCGCGAGCGAAGCCACCTGGCGCCGCAGCTCGGGCCACGACAGCTCGACGCGCCGGCCCTTCTCGTTGCGGCTCTCGATGGCCATGAAGCCCGCCGCGTGCGCGGGCGCCACGTGGCGGAACACCTGCTGCGCGTAGTTCACCTGCGCGCCCGGGAACCACTGCGCGCCGGGCATCACGTTGTTCGCCAGCACGGCCGTGTGCGGCGTGGGCGAGCGCAGTTCAAAGTGGTCCCAGATGCTCTGCCAGAAGGCGTCGAGCTCGGTGGTGGACCAGCGCCAGAGCGCGTCGTAGCTGTCGAAATGCAGGCCGCGGTGTTCGGCCAGCCATTGCTGGTAGAGGCGGATCTGGGGGATGTGGGGCGCGGTGGGGTTCATGCGGACGGCTTCCTAGGGTGCGCCATTCTGGTTCGTGGCCTGCCGCAGCTGCACAAGGGTTTGTACGGATGTTCAATATTTTTGTACAACCGTTCAATACCGGCCATGGTCACCGGCCCCGCCCCCACCCGCTCCAGACCCGCGCCCTCGCGCGGCGCCCCCCGGCCCGACCGCCAGCAGGCCATCCTGCTGGCGGCCGAGAAGCTGTTCGCGCAACGCGGCTACCACGGCGTGACGATCCGGCAGATCGCCGAAGAAGCCGGCGTGCCGCTGGCGCTGGTGGGCTACTACTACGGCCCCAAACACGAGCTGTTCCACGCCATCTTTGCGCACTGGAACCAGACCATCGAGGAACGCCTGGCCGCACTGGACGCGGCGGCGGCGAACCCGCAAGACCCGCAGACGCTGACCCGCATCGTCGAGGCCTTCGTGAAGCCCGTGATCCGGCTGCGCAACAGCGAAGAGGGTTTCTATTACGCGCAACTGGTCGGCCGCGAGCTGGCCTACGGCAGCGCCGAAGCCGACCGCGTGCTGCGCGAGTTCTTCGACCCGATGGCGCACCGCTTCATCGCCGCCATGCACGCCGCCCTGCCGCACGCCCGCCTGGCCGACGTGGCCTGGGGCTACCAGTTCGCGCTCGGCGCCCTGCTGCACCACCTGGTCGACGACCGGGTGACGCGGCTGTCGCAGAACCAGAGCCGGGCCGGCGACCCCGAAGCCGCGGACCGGCTCGTGCGATTCATCGTGGGCGGCCTGCAGGCCGCCCTGCCCGCCCCCACTTTCCCCGTCCCGAAAAAAACCACCCCACCATCCCGTAGGAGACCCGCATGAAACGACGCACCGCCTTGGCCGCACTGGCCGCTCTCCCCGCCGCCGCGAGCCTGCCGGCGCTCGGCCAGACCCTGCCCAAGGTGGTGTTCGGCTTCACCGCCGTGACCGACTTCGCCTCGGTGTTCGTCGCCGCCGAGCAGGGCTTTTTCAAGAAGCGCGGGCTGGAGGTGGAGCTCAAATTCATCCCCATCAACTCCACCATCCCCGCCGCCGTGCAGGCCGACTCGCTGCAGATCGGCGGCCCCACGCCCAGCGTGTTCCTGCAGTCGGTGGACGGTGGGCTGGACCACGTGGTCGTGGCCGGTGGCGGCGCCACCTCCAAGACCATCACCGGCTTCGGCCTGGTGGCCAAGGCCGGCAGCGGCATCCGCACCGCGCAGGACTGCGTGGGCAAGAAGGTCGGCGTGCCCGGCCTGGGCGCCTTCCTGCACGTGACCTTCCGCGCCTGGCTCAAGAAGCAAGGCGTGGACCACAAGAAGGTGAACTTCATCGAGGCCTCGTTCCCGCAGCACGGCGACCTGCTGCGCGGCGGCTCGGTCGACGCCGTGGTGAGCGCCGACCCGTTCATGAGCCGCATCACCGACAGCGGCGCGGGCTACGTGGCCAGCTACTACTCGACCTTCCTGCCCGAGAACCAGCCCACCATCATCCACACCGCACGGCGCGAGTGGGCCGAGAAGAACCCCGCTGCGGTCAAGGCCTTCCGCGAGGGCGTGCAGCAGGGCGCGGCCTTCATGCTGCAGCCCAGGAACAACGAGGCCGTGCGCGCGGCCGTTGGCAAATACATCAAGCTGCCGCCCGAGGTGCTGGCCAAGGTGCAGATCTCCCCGCCCTCGCCCATCGTCACGGAAAAGCAGCTGAACTACTGGGTCGGCCTGATGAAGGACCAGGAGATGCTCAAGACCACACCCGATGTGGCCCGGCTGATCGCGAAGTGAGGCCCGGGTGTCCGAAACCGTTCTGCATTTCGATCAGGTCGCCATCACCCTCGGCGGCCGTGAAATCCTCTCGCCCACCGAGCTGAGCGTGCGCCGCGGCGAGTTCGTCTGCGTGATCGGCCCCTCGGGCTGCGGCAAGACCACGCTGCTGCGCGCCGCGGCCGGTTTCGTGGCGCCCAGCAGCGGTGCCGTGATGCGCCAGGGCCGGCCGATCACCGGCCCGAGCCGCGAGGTGGCCTTCGTGTTCCAGGACTATGGCCGCGCCCTGCTGCCCTGGCGCAGCGTGGCGGCCAACGTGAGCCTGGCGCTGGAGGCGGCGAAGGTGCCCGAGGCCGAGCGGCCCGCGCGCATCGCGAAGGTGCTGGACACCGTGGGCCTGGGCGCCCACGCGAGCAAGTACCCGGCGCAGCTCTCGGGCGGGATGCAGCAGCGGGTGCAGATCGCGCGCTGCCTGGCGCAGCGGCCCGACGTGATGATGATGGACGAGCCCTTCGGCGCGCTGGACGCGATGACGCGCGAGACGCTGCAGGACGAGCTGGCGCGGCTGGTGCGCGAAGAGGGGCTGACGGTCATGTTCGTCACGCACGACCTGGAAGAGGCGCTGTACCTGGGCGACCGGGTGATCGCGTTGCGCGCCAACCCGACCCCGGAGCGCCCCAGCCTGGCGGCGGTGATCGACGTGCCGCTGCCGCAGCCGCGCGACCAGATCGGCACCAAGGAGCACCCGGAGTTCCTGCGCCTGCGGCGCGAGCTCTACCACTACCTGGGGCATGCATGAAGGCCCTCGTTTTCCCCGCCGTGCTGATCGGCGCGCTGGAGCTGTGGACCCGCACCGTCGGCCAGGGCAGCGACGCCATCGCGCCGCCGAGCGCGGCGCTCCAGGCGCTGGCGGGCGCGGCCACCGACGGCTCGCTCTGGAGCGCGACCGCGTTCACGTTGGGCAGCGCCGCGCTGGGCCTGCTGATCGGCGCGCTCGGCGGGCTGCTGCTGGGCACACTGCTGGGCCTGTCGCGCCGGGCGGCGCGAGCGGCCTACCTGAGCGTGGAAGTCGCGCGGCCCATTCCCTCTGTGGCACTGATCCCGCTGGCCATGCTGGTGTTCGGCTTCGGCCTGCGCATGGAGGTGAGCGTGATCGCCTTTGCCTGCCTGTGGCCCATGCTGGTGCTCACGCAGGCGGCGGTGCAGCAGGTCGAGCCCCGGCTGCTGGAGGTGGCGCGGGCGCTGCAGCTCACGCCGCTGCAGCGCTTCGCCTGGATCGTCGGCCCGGCCATCGTGCCGCGCCTCTTTGTGGCGCTGCGCCTGGGCGTGGCGATCGCGCTGGTGGTGGCGGTCACGGTGGAGATCGCGGCCAACCCCAACGGCATGGGCTACGCCATGATGATCGCGCAGCAGAGCCTGGACCCGGCGCTCATGCTGGGCTGGCTGGCCTGGATCGGCGGGGTGGGCTACGCCGTCAACGCCGGCGCGCTCGCGCTGCAGCAGCGGGTGGCGCGCCGCATGGGGGAGCAAACCGCATGAGCCTTCCATCCTTCAAACGCCTCAACGCCCTCGGCAGCGCCGCGGGCTCCATCGCCGTGCTCGGCGGCTTCGTGGCCCTGTGGTGGCTGGCCAGCCAGAGCGGCTGGGTCAACCGCGCCTTCCTGCCCTCGCCGGCCGCCACGCTGGTCAGCCTGGTGCAGGGCCTGGCGGGCGGCGACCTGCTGGCCTACACCCGGGCCACGCTCCAACGCATGCTGCTCGGCTGGGTGCTCGCCAGCGCCCTGGGCATCGCGCTGGGCGCGCTGATCGGCAGCTCGCGCGCGGCGCGCGAGTGGATCGCGCCCACGCTCGAATTCATCCGCCCGCTGCCGGCCTCGGCGGTGATGCCGCTGGCCATCGCGCTGTTCGGCCTCTCGGGCGGCATGGTGCTGGCGGTGGTGGCCTTCGGCTCCATGTGGCCGGTGCTGCTGGCCACGCTGCACGGCCTGGCGCAGGTGCATGTGCGGCTGCGCGAGGTGTCGCAGGCGCTGCAGCTGGGCCGCCTCGAATTCATCGCCAAGATCGGCCTGCCCAACGCGATGCCCGACATCCTCTCGGGCATGCGGCTGTCGATGACGGTCTCGCTGATCGTCTCGGTGGTCGGTGAAATGATCGCCTCGCAGGCCGGCCTGGGCCAGGCCATCCTGCTGGCCGCGCGCTCGTTCCAGGCCAGCGAGCTGTTCGCCGGCATCGTGCTGCTGGGCGCCATCGGCTTCGCGAGCAACGCCGCGCTGGCCCTGGCCGAGCGGCGCCTGCTGCGCTGGCAGCGCCCCTGACTGTCCACCCGTTTTCAAGGAGTCCCCCATGCCCCGCAAATTCGTCGACCTCTCGATCTTTCTGGAAAACGACGTGCTCAGCGACCCGCCGGCCTTCGCGCCCAAGATCCAGTACTTCACCCACGAGCACACCTTCGAGCAGATCGAACCCTTCTTCCCCGGCCTGAAAAAGGAGGACCTGCCCGACGGCGAAGGCTGGGCGGTGGAGCTGGTGCAGCTCTCCACCCACAACGGCACCCACCTCGACGCGCCCTACCACTTCCACTCCACCATGGACAAGGCGCTGGGTGAGAAGAAGCCCGCCATCGCCATCCACGACGTGCCGCTGGAGTGGTGTTTCCAGCCGGGCGTGAAACTGGACTTCCGCCACTTCGCCGACGGCTACGTGGTCACGGCCGACGACGTGGAGGCCGAACTCAAGCGCATCGGCCACACGCTCTCGCCGCTGGAGATCGTGGTGGTCAACACCCGCGCGGGCTCGCGCTACGGCCACCCGGACTACGTGGCCGCCGGCTGCGGCATGGGCTACGAGGCCACCATGTACCTGCTGGAGCGCGGCGTGCGCCTGACCGGCACCGACGCCTGGAGCTGGGACGCGCCCTTCGTGCACACCGCGAAGAAGTACGGCGAGACGCACGACGCCAGCCTGATCTGGGAAGGCCACAAGGCCGGGCGCGACATCGGCTACTGCCACATCGAGAAGCTGCACAACCTCGAAGCGCTGCCGCCCACGGGCTTCATCATCAGCTGCTTCCCGCACAAGATCCGTGGGGCCTCGGCCGGCTGGACGCGCGCGGTCGCGATCTTTGACGAGAAGCTGTGACCCCCCTGCGCCGCCTTCGGCGTCACCCCCCAGGGGGCGATGCCAGCCGACCGGCAAAGCCGGCTCGGCGGCATCCCCGGTTGGGCCTCTCCATGCGAGGTGAGTGGTGCTGCGGCAGCGTGAACAACTGACAGGAATCACCCCATGGAACTCAACCACACCCACGACGCCCAAGCCCGCAGCTGGTTGGCCTCGGCCAACGAAGCCGGCACCGACTTTCCCATCCAGAACCTGCCCTTCGGCGTGTTCCGCCGCGCGGGCTCGGACGAGGCCTTTCGCGGTGGCGTGGCCATCGGCGACCAGATCGTCGACCTGGCCGCCGCGGCCCGGGCCGGGGTGTTCGAAGGCCTGCCGCAACTCGCCGCGCAGGCCTGCTCGGGCACGGCGCTCAATCCCTTCCTGGCCATGGGCCCGGTGGCCTGGCGCGCGCTGCGCCACGCGCTGTTCGCCGCGCTGCGCCACGACGCCGACGCCCATGTGGTGGGCCTGCTGCACGGCTGCCTGTTGCCGCAGGCCGAAGCGGAACACGGCGTGCCCACGCACATCGCCAACTACACCGACTTCTACACCTCGATCCACCACGCCCGCAACGTGGGCCGCGTGATCCGGCCCGACGACCCGCTCACCCCCAACTTCCAGTGGCTGCCCATCGCGTACCACGGCCGCGCGTCGAGCGTGGTGGTCAGCGGCACACCGTTCCACCGCCCCATGGGCCAGGCCCTGCCCCCGGGCGCCAAGGCGCCCGTCTATGGGCCCTGCGCGCGGCTGGACTTCGAGCTGGAACTGGGCTTCTACATCGGCCCGGGCAACGCCCTGGGCGAGCCGATCCCGCTGGAGAAGGCGGAAGACCACATCTTCGGCGTGAGCCTGCTCAACGACTGGTCGGCGCGCGACCACCAGTTCTGGGAAATGGCGCCGCTGGGCCCCTTCCTGGGCAAGAACTTCTGCACCAGCGTCTCGCCCTGGGTCGTCACCCTGGAGGCGCTCGCGCCCTACCGCGTGCCCTTCGCCCACCCGGCCGACGAGCCCCAGCCCCTGCCCTACCTGGACGGCGCGGCCAACCGCGACCACGGCGGCCTGGACGTGCAGCTCGAAGTGCAGCTGGAAACCGCGTTGCACCGCGCAAAAGGCGTGGCCCCCGACCGCCTCTCGGCCACCAGCTTCCGCCACCAGTACTGGACCCTGGGCCAGATGGTGACGCAGCACACCGTGGGCGGCTGCAACCTGATGACCGGCGACCTGCTGGGCACGGGCACCATCTCCGGCCCGACACCGCCCGAGGCCGGCGCCATCGTCGAGCTCAGCCGTGGCGGCACGGTGGCCATTGATCTGCCCGGCACCGGCGAACAGCGCCGTTTCCTGGAAGACGGCGACAACGTGATCCTGCGCGGTTGGTGCGAGAAGCCGGGTGCGGCGCGCATCGGCTTTGGCGACTGCCGGGGTGAGGTGCTGCCGGCGCTCGCCTGATCGCGTGGAGTTGCGTTTCTTCCGCGTGGCCTGACGCGGATCAAGGCCCGCGCACCGGCCGCGGCGCCATGATCGCCGCAGCCCTGTCCCGCCTGCGTCACACCCGCCCCGCCCCGCGCCTGCTGCAACGCAGCGTGCGGGCCTGCGGGCCACCCGGCAGAATCGCGGCCACCCGACACCCGGTTTCACCACCACAACAAGGAGTTTTCATGGGTCTGTTCCACTGGACGGAAAAATCATCGGCCACGCTCACGGGCGGCGGCGTCATCGGCCCCGACGAACGCCTGCCCTGGCCACAGACCGCCGTGATGGGCGTGCAGCATTTGATCGCCATGTTCGGCGCCACCGTGCTCGCCCCCATCCTGATGGGCTTCGACCCCAACGTCGCCATCCTCATGAGCGGCATCGGCACCCTGATCTTCTTCGTCATGACCGGCGGCAAGGTGCCGAGCTACCTGGGGTCGAGCTTTGCCTTCATCGGCGTGGTGATCGCGGCCAGCGGCTACGCCGGCCCGGGCCCGAACGCCAACATCGGCGTGGCGCTGGGCGGCATCGTCGCCTGCGGCGTCGTCTACACGCTCATCGGTGCGCTGGTGCAGGCCATCGGCACGGGCTGGATCGAACGCCTGATGCCCCCGGTGGTGACCGGTTCGGTAGTGGCCGTGATCGGCCTGAACCTGGCCGGCATCCCGATCAAGAACATGGCGCCCACCGGCTTCGACGCCTGGATGCAGGGCGTGACCTTCGTCTGCGTGGCGCTGGTGGCGGTGTTCAGCAGCGGCATGCTGCAGCGCCTGCTGATCCTCATGGGCCTGATCATCGCCAGCGTCATCTACGCCGTGCTCACCAACGGCCTGGGGCTGGGCAAACCGCTGGACCTGAGCGGCATCGCCAGCGCCGCCTGGTTCGGCCTGCCCAACTTCAGCGCGCCGGTCTTCAGCGGCAACGCCATGCTGCTGATCGCGCCGGTGGCCATCATCCTGGTGGCGGAAAACCTGGGCCACATCAAGGCCGTGACCGCCATGACCGGCAAGAACCTGGACCGCTACATGGGCCGCGCCTTCATGGGCGACGGCGTGGCCACCATCGTGGCCGGCAGCGCGGGCGGCACCGGCGTGACCACCTACGCCGAAAACATCGGCGTCATGGCCGCCACCAAGATCTACTCCACCGCCATCTTCTTCGTGGCCGGCATCATGGCCATCCTGCTCGGCTTCAGCCCCAAGTTCGGCGCGCTGATCCAGGCGATTCCGCTGGCCGTGATGGGCGGCGTGTCCATCGTGGTGTTCGGCCTGATCGCGGTGGCCGGCGCCAAGATCTGGGTCGACAACAAGGTTGATTTCTCGAACAACAAAAACCTGCTCGTGGCCGCCATCACCCTGGTGCTGGGCACCGGCGACTACACGCTGCGCTTCGGCGAATTCGCCCTCGGCGGCATCGGTACCGCCACCTTCGGCGCCATCGGGCTCTACGCCCTGCTCAACCGCAAGGGCTGAGCGCCGCACGGCACCTCACGGCCTGTCCGCCCGCCGGGGCGGCAGGCCTTTTTTTCGCCGGCTCGCCGGCCCCGATGCGGGCAAACCCTCAGCCCTGCAGCAACGGGCTGTTACCCCAGCCGCCACCCACCGCCCAACAATCGAAGCCCGAACCCGTTTTCCAAGGAGACTCCCATGGGCAAGAAACTGTTGATGATCTGCGGTGATTACTGCGAAGACTACGAAACCATGGTGCCGTTTCAGGCGCTGCAGGCGGTGGGCCACACGGTGCACGCGGTCGCACCCGACAAGAAGGCCGGCGACTGGATCCACACCGCCATCCACGATTTCGAAGGCGCGCAGACCTACAGCGAAAAACCCGGCCACCGCTTCACGCTCAACGCCAGCTTCGCCGACGTGAAGCCCGAGGCCTACGACGGTCTGGTGATTCCCGGCGGGCGCGGCCCCGAGTACCTGCGCATGCACGCCAGCGTGGTGGCGCTGGTGAAACACTTCACCACCAGCGGCAAACCGGTGGCCGCCATCTGCCACGGCGCGCAACTGCTGGCGGCCACGGGCGACATCAAGGGCCGCACCATCTCGGCCTACCCCGCCTGCCAAGTGGAGGTGGAGCTCGCGGGCGCCATCTACGCCCCCATCGCGGTGGACCAAGCCGTGACCGACGGCCCCTTCGTCACCGCACCCGCCTGGCCGGCCCACCCGGCCTGGATCGCGCAGTTCCTGGCGGTGCTGGGCACCCGCATCACGCATTGATGCGCATCCCCCGTGCGAAGCCGCCGACAATGCGGCTTCGTCCGCCAACGCAGGAGTGCTGCCATGTGTGAAGTCTTCATCAGCGCCGACCCCGAGAGCTACGCCAGCCGCACCCGCTCGGTGCGGCTGCACGGCGTGGTCACCAGCATCCGGCTGGAGAACCTGTACTGGGACGTGCTCAGCGAGATCGGCGAGCGCGACGGCATGGCGGTGGTGCAGCTGATCGAGAAGTTGTACGACGAGCTGGTGGCCGCGCGTGGCGGGGTGGGCAATTTCGCGTCCTTCCTGCGCGTGAGCGCGCTGCGCTACATGGCGCTGCAGGCGCACGACCGCATCCCCATGGACAACGCGGTACCGATCCGCTCGCTGGACGCGCGCGCCGTGCTGCACGCGCTGCCGGCGCACTGGGCGCTGCCGCCCGCGGCGGCGTCGGGCAAGGTGGTGGCGCTGCGCCGCAAGGGCTGACACTGCCACGGCGCGGGCGCAGGCGACACCCGGCGCTGTGCGAGCCGGCGGGAGGCCGCTACAGTGTGGCGATTCGTCTCCCAACCCACCGCCCGTTCAGCCCCCCATGACCCTCTGGAAAAAACCCCTCTCCGTCGAAGAACTCACCGCCATCCACGTGGGCACCGCCGTGCAACACCTGGGCATCGAATTCCTGGAGGTCGGCGACGACTTCATCCGCGCACGGGTGCCGGTGGACACCCGCACCAAGCAGCCCTACGGCCTGCTGCACGGCGGCGTGAGCGTGGTGCTGGCCGAGACGCTGGGCAGCTGCGGCGCCGCCTACAGCTGCCCCGAAGGCCACCGCGCCGTGGGCCTGGACATCAACGCCAACCACCTCAAGGGCGCCACCAGCGGCTGGGTCACCGGCGTCACGCGGCCGGTGCACATCGGCCGCACCACCCAGGTCTGGCAGATCGACCTGACAAACGACGCGGGCGAGCTGACCTGCGTCTCGCGCATCACCATGGCGGTGCTGGCGCCGCGATGATCATGCATCGGTCTTTCGTTTCCACACGGGTCTCGGGCCTGAAAACCGGCGCTGTCGCGCTCTGCGCCGCCCTGTTGCTGGCGCTGTCCGCCTGCGGCGGAGGCAGCAGCGCAAGTACCGACAGCGGCACGGGCGGCGCGGGCACCGGCACCAGCAGCGCCCTGCCCTCGCAGTGCACCGGTTCGTGCAACGCGGCCACGCCGGTGCCGCCCACCGTCTCCAGCACCGGGGGCGAGGGCAATGTCACCCTGTACAGCACGGGCCCAAGCAACGGCGGCGCCTGCGGCTACGGTTCAACGAGCATCCAGTCCTACGCCGCCATCCACGCCAACGTGGCGCCCGGCGATGGCCAGGGGCCGTGGCAGCATGGCAAGGTCTGTGGCCAGTGCGCCGAAGTCACCGTGCTCACCTCGCAGGGCCTCAAGACCACCACCGTGCGCATCGTGGACAAATGCCCCGACGGCAACTGCGGCATCGACCTGGGGGGCACCGCCCCCAGCGCGGTGATGGCCGACGGCTTCGGGCGCTACGCGGGCCAGTGGCGCTTCGTGGCCTGCGGCGGCCACCCCGGCGTGTCCGACGGCGCGCCCACGCTGAACGTCAAGGACGGCAGCAACCCCTGGTGGTCGCGCGTGCGCGTGCACAACCCCGCCACCGGGGTGGCCTCGATCGACTACCAGGACACCGGCAGTTCAGCGCACGGCAGCTTCGCCTTCGACACCACCAACGTCGAGAACGCGTACGAGGTTCCCGTCGGCGCGGTGCTGCAGTCCAGCGCCGCGAAGTTCCTGATCACGGTGAACTACGTGGACGGCGCGAAGGCGACCGTGCAGCTCAGCCCCGCGCAACTCGGCGCGGCGAGCGCGAGCTACCCGCTCCACTGAACCCCGCCAGCGCCACGCCATCCCGATGACGCGGCCGCCGGTGCGCAGCGGCCGCACCGACGACCCGGCCCAGCGGATGACACGGGCGCGCTGGGCTGCAAGGGTTGACATTTTTTCTGGTTCGTGCCGATATGCAGGGCGTACAGTCCGGCTTACCTCACAGCTCCCGCCATGGACCCCACCCCAGCCTCCCACAACGACGACCTCGGCCACTACCTGTCGATCATGGTGGATCAGGGGGCGTCCGACCTGTTCCTCTCCAGCGGCGCCGCGCCTTCGATCAAGGTGCAGGGCGTGGTCAAGCGCCTGTCCGAAACCGAGCTTGACGCCTCCCGCGTGCAGCGGCTGGCCTATTCGGTCATGCGCGAGACGCAGATCCGCGACTTCGAGTCCACGCTTGAATGCGATCTGGCCATCGCCATCGAGGGCCTGGGCCGCTTCCGCGTGAACGTCTACCGCCAGCGCGGCGACGTGGCGGTGGTGGTGCGGCACATCAATGCGCAGATTCCAACGCTGGACGCACTCAAGCTGCCGGCGGTGCTCAAGAAGCTGTCCATGCTCAAGCGCGGGCTGGTGCTGGTGGTGGGGGCCGCGGGGTCGGGCAAGTCCACCACGCTGGCGGCGATGATCAACCACCGCAACCAGTCCACCAGCGGCCACATCCTGACGGTGGAAGACCCGATGGAATTCGAACACGCCCACGGCAAGTCCATCGTCGATCAGCGCGAGGTCGGGCTGGACACCCAGTCGTTCGACGAAGCCCTGCGCCACGCCATGCGCGAGGCGCCCGACGTGATCATGATCGGCGAGATCCGCGACCGCGAGACCATGCAGCACGCCATGGCCTACGCCGAAACCGGGCACCTGTGCGTGTCCACCCTGCACGCGAACAACGCCAACCAGGCGGTGCAGCGCGTGCTGAACTTCTTCCCCGAAGCGGCCCACCGCCAGGTGCTGATGGACCTGTCGCTCAACCTCAAGGGCGTGGTGGGCCAGCGCTTGATCCGTGGCGCGGTGGGCAAGCTGGTGCCCGCGGTGGAGGTGATGCTGCTCTCGCCCTACATCGCCGATCTGATCCAGAAGGGCCAAACCGACGAGATCAAGGAAGCGATGGCCAAGAGCAACGAGCTGGGCATGGCCACCTTCGACCAGTCGCTTTACGACCTGTACCAGCAGGGCGAGATCACCGCCGAGCAGGCGGTGGACAACGCCGACTCGCGCACCGACCTGTCGCTGCGCATCCGGCTGAACGCGGGCAAGCGGCCGGACACGCAGGGCCTTCGCATCGACTGATCGCTCAGTCGATCTTCACGTACTCGTAGTCCACCGGCTGCTGGTTGATGCCCATGCGCGGGGGTGCGATCCAGCTGGCGTATTCGCCGGCCCGGAGGCAGGGCTTCATGAGCGAGTGGATGAAGGCCATGTCGTCGCCATTGGGCAACCACTCGTCTTTCAGCGCGGCCCAGCTCTCGGCGCCCAGCAGCTCGCCAGCGGGGCTGATGGCGTGGCCGGCGAACTCGCCGATCTTGCGGTTGAAACCCTTGTGCGGCTGGGTGAAGCGGAAGTGGATGCCCGCTTTCTCGATCGCCTTGTTCCAGCGGTCGATGCCGCCCTGGCAGTCGGCGATGTAGTCGTCGAGCAGGCGGCTGTTGATGGCGCGCAGCGCGGGCACGTCTTCCCACACCAGCTCGCCATCGACCACCCGTTGCACCTTGTAGGTGGCATCCTGCAACTGGTGGTCGTCGCCCGTGAGCTTGGCTTCGTTGAAGCGGCCCTTGAGGCCGGCGCTGAAGGCGTCGGCGGCGTTGGACGAGATTTCGGAGCCGAACAGGTCGCGCGTCACGCTCATGTGGAAGTTGGCCTTGCGCTGCAGCAACGGCAGGTCCACCACGCCGAGCGCGCGGATGCGCTCGGTGTCAAAGGGGTCGGTGATGCCGGCCTTGTTCATGGCGGCGCAGGTGGCCTCGATGGTGCGGCCCACGCCGGTCTCGCCCACGAACAGGTGGTGCGCCTCTTCGGTCAGCATGAAGCGGCAGCTGCGGCTCAGCGGGTCAAAGCCGCTTTCGGCCAGGGCGGCGAGTTGCATCTTGCCGTCGCGGTCGGTGAAGTAAGTGAACATGAAGAAGCTCAGCCAGTCCGGCGTGCGCTCGTTGAAGGCGCCGAGGATGCGCGGGTTGTCCTGCTGCCCGCTGCGGCGCTCCAGCAGAGCCTGCGATTCCTCCCGGCCGTCCTTGCCGAAGTACTTCACCAGCAGGTAGACCATGGCCCAGAGGTGGCGACCTTCTTCCACGTTCACCTGGAACAGGTTGCGCATGTCGTACAGGCTGGGCGCGGTCTTGCCCAGGTAGCGCTGCTGCTCCACCGAGGCCGGCTCGGTGTCGGCCTGCACCACGATCAGCCGCTTGAGCAGCGCGCGGTACTCGCCGGGCACCTCCTGCCAGACGGGCTCGCCCTTGTGCTTGCCATGGGGAATGGTGCGGCCTTCCACCTGGGGGGCCAGCAGGATGCCCCAGCGGTACTCGGGCATCTTCACGTAGCCGAACTTGGCCCAGCCGGCCGGGTCCACGCCCACGGCGGTGCGCAGGTACACGTCGGCGTCCTGGAAACCCTCTGGGCCCATGTCCTGCCACCAGTCCAGGTAGCCGGGGTGCCAGCTCTCCAGCGCACGCAGCAGGGTGCGGTCGGACGACAGATCCACGTTGTTGGGGATGGCGTCGTCGTAGCTGACTTCCACGAAACGGTCGCTGTTCACCGATTCCGGGGCTTCGATCAAGGTGTCTTCTGAGCTCATGGGGTCTCCTGGGTGGATGTGATGCACTTTAATGCCTGTTTTGAAACAAGCGATGCGTACTATCCTGCTTATCGCCAGGCACAGATTTGCGCCAGATCAAATACAGCCCAGAAATGGAGGTCGGGCCTCGGGCGCCCACCCCAGCGGCCGACCGGTCGTGAAGGTGGGGCCTCAGCGGGCCCGTTCGCAGCGCCCTTGCGCCGTCGCCAGGCCCCGGAAATCGCTGGTCCAGGTCTGAGTGGCGGTGTCGATCTGGATGCGCTCGTTGTCCAGCGCCGTGAGGATCAGCGTGCCCTGGACCGTGAACGTGTAGACCGGTATGCCGTCGATGTGCACGCTGCGCACGCGCCGCTGGTCGTAGCCGATGTCCACGGTGCGCACCCAGGGCGCGCGCGCGGGCAGGTAGACCGCCTCGCACACGAGGCCGACGCGCTGCGCGTCGGCCCCCGGGCGTTCCAGTGGGCCCGCGGCGCTGGCCGGCGCCTGGGCGCCGGCCAGCGCCAGCGCAGCCCACAGCACCGGGGCCATGGGCGGGCGGCGCACCGCGTTCACTCGGCGGCCCCGCGCGCCAGGCGCTCGCTTTTCCAGTACACGTCGTCGCCGCCGTTCATGCGGTTGAGCACGCGCGCGAGCACGAACATCAGGTCCGAGAGCCGGTTGAGGTACTGGCGCGGGGCTTCCTTGATCGCCTCTTCATCGCCCAGCGCCACCACCGCGCGCTCGGCGCGGCGCGCCACGGTGCGGCACACATGGGCCTGGGCCGCGGCGCGGTTGCCCGCGGGCAGGATGAACTCCTGCAGGCGCGGCAGCTGTTCGTTGTAGGTGGCCAGCGCTTCGTCCAGCGCGAGCACCGCGTCGGGCTTGAGCAGCTCATAGCCCGGGATGGAGAGCTCACCACCGAGGTTGAACAGCTGGTGCTGGATCTCCACCAGCAGCGCGCGCACGTCGTCGGCCATGGCTTCGCACAGCAGCACGCCGATGTGCGAGTTGAGCTCGTCCACATCGCCCATGGCGTGCACGCGCAGGCTGTGTTTGGACACCCGGGTGTTGTCGCCCAGGCCGGTGGTGCCGGCGTCCCCGGTGCGGGTGGCGATCTGTGTCAGGCGATTGCCCATGGGGGTCTCCTTGGTCGATGGGGTGGTGCGAATCCACGCATTGTGGAGGGGATTCGGGTGCGGTTACAGCGGGCAGGGAAATGTGTCTGAGGCAAGCAAGCTGTCAGTGAGGCAACCGCAGGCAAAACCATTGGCCCCACAGGCCCGTTTCCCTTGAAATGGACTGCCCCGCCACCTCGACGGCGGGTTCACGTTCAACACCCAAGGAGAAAGACCCCATGTTTGACCGCAAACGAATCGACCTGTTTGAAGCCCGCAGCGTCATGCTGTTCGCCACCCTCACCCTGGGCACGGCCGGCGCCACGTTCGCCCAGTCCTCCATGCCCGAGGCCCCGGTGAGCAACAGCGAAATCAGCGCCGCGTTCGCCACCGCCGACAAGGACGCCAGCGGATCGCTCAGCCGCGAAGAGGCCAAGAGCCTGCCCGCCGTGGCGGAGAGCTTCGCGCAGATCGATGTCAACAAGGATGGCGCCATTTCCATGGCCGAGTTCATGCGCGCCATGAAAGACAGCAAAGGCTGATGGCCTGAACCATCGGGGCACCATGCAGGCCATCGGGGGCTCTGCGCGGTGCCTGTGTCGGCGCACAACCCCGGCGGTAAACTGGGCGGCCCCAGGACTGGCCCAGAACGGAGACCGCCATGAACGCCCCCGAACACCTCGCCCATCTGACCCCGGAGATCCGGCAACGTGCGGTACCGGCCGCGTTGATGGCGGCCCTGCAGGACCGCTTCAAGGCCCAGTGCTCCACCGCACAGGCCGTGCGTGAACAGCACGGTCGCGACGAGTCGGTGTACGACGTGCCACCGCCCGCCGCCGTGGTGTTTGCCCAGAACACGCAGGACGTGGCCGACGCCGTGAAACTGGCCGCCGCACACCGCGTGCCGGTGATCCCGTTCGGCGTGGGCTCCTCGCTCGAAGGCCATTTGCTCGCGGTGCAGGGCGGCATCAGCATTGACGTGAGCCGCATGGACCAGGTCTTGTCGATCAACGCCGAAGACCTGACCGTGACGGTGCAGCCCGGCGTGACGCGCAAGGCCGTGAACGAAGCGGTGAAGAGCGAGGGCCTGTTCTTCCCCATCGACCCAGGCGCCGACGCCTCCATCGGCGGCATGGCCGCCACGCGCGCCAGCGGTACCAACGCCGTGCGCTACGGCACCATGCGCGAAAACGTGCTGGCGCTCGAAGTGGTCACCGCCAGCGGTGAAGTGATCCGCACCGGCACCCGCGCCAAGAAGAGCAGCGCCGGCTACGACCTCACGCGCCTGATGGTGGGCAGCGAAGGCACGCTGGGCGTGATCACCGAAGTGACGCTCAAGCTCTACCCGCTGCCCGAAGCGATCTCGGCCGCGACCTGCTCCTTCCCCACCATCGAGGCCGCCGTGCGCACCGTGATCCAGGTGATCCAGCTCGGCGTGCCGATCGCGCGCTGCGAGCTGATCGACGCCAACACCGTGCGCATGGTCAACGCGCACAGCAAGCTCGGCCTGCGCGAAGAACACATGCTGCTGATGGAGTTCCACGGCTCGCCCGCGAGCGTGAAGGAACAGGCCGAGACGGTGCAGGAAATCGCCGCCGACTTCGAGGGCAAGGCCTTCCAGTGGGCGACCACGCCCGAAGAACGCACGCGCCTGTGGACCGCGCGGCACAACGCCTACTTCGCGGCCATCCAGAGCAAGCCCGGCTGCCGCGCCATCAGCACCGACACCTGCGTGCCCATCAGCCGCCTGGCCGACTGCCTGCTCGACTCGGTGGCCGAGGCCGATGCCTCCGGCATCCCCTACTTCCTGGTCGGCCATGTGGGCGACGGCAACTTCCACTTCGGCTATTTGATCGACCCGGCCATCCCCGAAGAGCGCGAACGCGCCGAGCAGCTGAACCACCAGTTGGTGGCGCGCGCGCTCAGCCTGGAAGGCACCTGCACCGGCGAACACGGCGTGGGCCTGCACAAGATGGACTTCCTGCTCACCGAGGCCGGCACGGGCGCGGTGGACATGATGCGCAGCATCAAGCGCGCGCTCGACCCGGACAACATCCTGAACCCCGGCAAAATCTTCGCGCTCTGAGCGGCGCTTGCTGCACCGCGACTTGCAGGCGTCCTCCGAATGGGGTATCAGAGCAGCTTCGTCGCCATCTGCGGCGGCCTGTTCCCGGGCCCTGGCACGACGCGGGTGGCTATACTTGAATACCAAATGTGTACCCAAAACACAGGGAGGTTACCTGCCATGAACCGTTTGCTGTTTTCCCTGCTGCTGATTGCTGTCACGGCCAGCGCACAGACGCCCGAACCGGGCGCCACCATCCGCATCTGCGACGCATCGGGCTGCTCCGACCGTCCGCGCAACTCGTCCACCTTCCGGGTGGAGCCCAACGACCCCGTCGCCGAACAGCGTCTGGCCGCCCTCACCCTGCTGGCCGACAAAGACCCTCGTGCGGCCTTCGACCTCGGCCTGCGCTATTTCCGCGGCGATGGCGTGGAGAAGAACAGCTACCAGGCCCTGCAGTGGATGCGCAGCGCGGGCGAGCGCGGCGTGGTGGGCGCTCAACTGGCGCTCGGGCGTTTCTATCTGATGGGGCTGGAGGAGATGGGCTCCGACCCCGCGGAGGCCGAAACCTGGCTCACCATGGCCGCGGCCAAGGGCAGCAAGGAGGCCAAAAAACTGCTCGCCGAGGCCACGGCCGCCAAAAAGGACGAGCAGCGGTACTACCAGTGGCGCGAGGCACACCGCAAATCCTGGGCCGGCTACTGGACCACCGGCTACACCTACTACTGGCATTGGGGCCCCAGCGGCTGGTACGACCGCTGAAGTCCTGCAGATTCACGAACCCGTTCATCAAGAGAGAAAGTAGCTTCATATGACCTCGACCTCGACAACCCTCCGCTGGGCCGCTCTGGCCACCTCGCTGGCCCTGGCCGGCTGCGTCACCCCGGGTGGCGGCACCGTCTCCACCGGTGGTGGTGGTACCGCCACCACCGGCGCCGCCGCAGGCGGCACCAGCGTGGGCGCCAACAGCGGCCTGGAGCGCTGCGATTCGCCGCTGGGCACGCTGGCGGTGGACGACGGCCGTGGCAAGGAGTGGTACGCCAGCTTCGGCGAGGCCACCAAGGTCACCACCATCGAGCCGCTGATCCGTCTGGCGGTGCAGCAGTCGAACTGCTTCGTGATCACCTCGATCGGCAACAACCGCACCGAAAGCAAGATTTCGGCGATCACCGACAAGCAGCGCAACTCGGGCGAGTTCCGCGCCGGCTCCAAGCAGCAAAAGGGCCAGCGTGTCGCCGCCGACTACTACCTGGAACCCGCCGTGATCATCGACGACGAGTCCACCGGCCAGATCGCCGGCGCGCTCGGCGGCCTGCTGGGCGGGCGCAACCGCAACCTGGGCGTGCTGGCCGGCTCGCTGGAGAGCAAGGCCTCGGTGGTCACCATGACCCTGCTGGACATCCGCTCGGGCGTGCAGATCGCCATCTCCGAAGGCAACGCCACGGCCACCAACTACGGTGCCGCGCTCGGCGCCTTCGGCCCCAGCGCTGGCGGCGCCCTCAGCGGCTTCTCGCGCACCCCGGCCGGCAAAGCCACCGTGGCCGCGTTCACCGACGCCTACAACAACATGGTGATTTCGCTGCGCAACTACAAGGCGCAGGAAGTCAAGGGCGGCCTGGGCCGCGGTGGTCAGCTCAAAGTCGGTAACTGAGGTCCCCCCCTGCGCCGCTTTGCGGCTTCCCCCCCAGGGGGACGATGCCCTTAGGCCGGCGAAGCCGGACCTTCGGCATCTGCTGAGGGACTTCCCCTCCTTCGAACAAGGCTTCCTTCAGGAGGCCTTTGTTTTTTGGGGCCCGATGACAGGCAGCGCAACCGGCGCGCCAATACCCCAAACCCAGAGGCGCCGAAGATCCGGCTCCGCCGGTCAAAGGGCGCCGTCCCCCTGGGGGGAAGCCGCGCAGCGGCGCAGGGGGAGTCAGCCCCTCCTGAGCTTATCGATCAAGCCGTTGAGCTCGTCCAGCGAGCCGAACTGGATCGCCAGTTCGCCCTGCTCTTCCACGCGGCCGTGGCGCTTGACGCGCTTTTTCACCCGCACCTCCACCTCGGCGGTCAGCAGGTCCGACAGCTCTTCTTCGACGCGCTTGATGTCGCGCGACTTCTCTTTCTTGAGCTTCTGCGGCGCCAGTTCAAACTCGGCGCTGAGTTTTTTCACCAGGCTCTCGGCCTCGCGCACCGACATCTTTTTCGCCGCGATCTGGTTGCCGGCCGTGATCTGGGTCGCTTTGTCCAGCGTCAGCAGCGCGCGCGCATGCCCCATGTCCAGGTCGCCCGCCATCAGCATGGTCTGCACCGGCTCGGCCAGCTGCAGCAGGCGCAGCAGGTTGCTGGCCGCGCTGCGCGAGCGGCCCACGGCCTGGGCCGCCTGTTCGTGAGTGAGCCCAAACTCCTTTACCAGACGTTGTAAACCCTGAGCTTCTTCCAGTGGGTTGAGGTCTTCGCGCTGGATGTTTTCGATCAGCGCCATGGCCGCGGCGGCCTCGTTCGGCACGTCGCGCACCAGCACCGGCACGCTGTCCAGCCCGGCCAGCCGGGAGGCGCGGAAGCGCCGCTCGCCCGCGATGATTTCGTACTTGCCAGCGTTCGGGCCATCGACCAGCTTGCGCACCAGGATGGGCTGCATGATGCCCTGGGCCTTGATCGACTCGGCCAGCTCGTACAGCGCGCCCTCGTCCATGCGCGTGCGCGGCTGGTAGACACCCGGGACCAGTTCGGTCAGCGACAGGCTGGTCGGCGTCTGGTTGCGCTCGTTTTCCTGTGCGTCGGGCGAAGCGGCTTCCGCCACTTTGGGGCCCAGCAGGGCTTCGAGTCCGCGGCCTAGGCCTTTGGGTTTTTTGGTGACCATGTGTGTGGTGTGGCGGGTGTTTGTGGTGGACGTTGGGAGACGCTTCGCTCGGGATCGCCTACCGGTCGATGATCACCAGCGTGCCATGGCTGCCAGGGGCCACCGCATGCGGGATGCCCGCCGGGACGATGAAAACCTCCCCGGCCTGCACCTCCACACGCTGCCCGGACAGGTCGAGGTTCATCTGCCCATCAACCACCAGCAGGGCTTCGTCGAAGTCGTGTGACTCGTCGGGGTAGGCTGCGTCGTCCATTCGAAGCACTTTGACATTCGCCCCTGCTGCCCGGCCCAGCACCTGGGAGCGCCAGGGGTGTGGCAGCGATTCGGCAAACGTCGGCAAGTGAATTTTTGGCATGTCGTTATCGAAAGAAGTCAGGCGTCTGCACGGAGGCTCAGCCCAAGAAGCATGGCATGGCCCTCCGGCCAGTCCCCCAAGCCCGATTCGGCATTGATGTGCCCCCGCTCGCCCAGGTCGATGAAACGTGATCCCCAGCTGTCGGCCAGCGACTGGGCCTTGTCGAACGTGCAGTACGGGTCGTTGCGGCTGCCCACCAGGATGCTGGGAAACGGCAGGCGCTGGCGGACGATGGGCGACCAGCTGGGCAACAGGCCGCGCAACTCTTCGCGTTCCGGATCGCCCGGCGCCACCAGCAGCGCGCCCTGCACCCGCCCCGTGCTGCGCGACACCTGGCCCCAAGCGGCGGTCAGGATGCAGCCCAGGCTGTGGGCCACGAGCAGCACCGGGCCATCGATGCCCAGGATCACGTCTTCCAGCCGCGCGATCCAGTCGCCGCGTCTTGGGGTCATCCAGTCGTGCTGCTCCACGCGGCGGTAGCCGTGCAGGGCCTCCCAGCGGCTCTGCCAATGGTCGGGCCCGCTGTTTTGCCAGCCGGGCAGGATGAGGACGTTGTCGGGTTTCACGTGAAACAGTTGCGGGCTAGAGCTTGCGGATGCGCTCGACCATTTCGGAGGCAAAGGACACGAAGGCCTGGCTGCCGCGCGCCGCCGGGTCGAACACCACGCCGGGCAGACCGTAGCTGGGCGCTTCGGCCAGGCGCACGTTGCGGGGGATCACGGAGTCGAACACCTTGTCGCCGAAGTGGGCCTTGAGCTGGTCGCTCACCTGCTGCTGCAGGGTGATGCGCGGGTCGAACATGACGCGCAGCAGGCCGATGATCTGCAGGTCGGGGTTGAGGTTGGCGTGCACCTGCTTGATGGTGTTGACCAGATCGGTCAGGCCTTCGAGCGCGAAGTATTCGCACTGCATGGGCACGATCACGCCGTGTGCGGCGCACAGGCCGTTGAGCGTGAGCATGCTCAGGGAGGGCGGGCAGTCGACCAGCACGAAGTCGTAGTCGGTGTCGACCGCCGCGAGCGCGGCCTTCAGGCGTTTGTCGCGCCGCTCCAGCTCGACCAGCTCGACCTCGGCCCCGGCCAGCTCGCGGTTGGCCCCGAGCACGTGGTAGCCGCATTTTTCCGACAGCACCGCCGCCTCCGCCACGCTGGCCGACTCCAGCAGCACGTCGTACACCGTCAACGCCAGGCTGCGTTTGTCCACGCCCGAGCCCATGGTGGCGTTGCCCTGCGGGTCCAGGTCCACCATCAGCACGCGCTGCCCCACCTTGGCCAGGCCGGCGGCGAGGTTGACGGTGGTGGTGGTCTTGCCGACGCCGCCCTTCTGGTTGGCGACACAGAAAATCTTAGCCATGCAAGGCCCCCAGGCAGGTCACTTCGGGTGCCGCGCCGCCGCTCCAGGAGGCGCGCGCGGCTTGGGACGGCCCGGCACCACGCATGCCGTGGCGTGCTTTCATGACGGCAGGCCTCATTTGGAGATGGCCAGCTTGATGCCGAAGCCGATCAGGAAGACGCCGGCGAGTTTTTCCAGCGTGCGCGCGATGCGGGGGTTGGCGCGCATGCGCTCGGCCAGATGGTGCGTCAGCAGCACGACGATCAGGCCATACAGGAAGGTGAGCACGGCGATGGTGGCGGCCATGGCGCCGAAGGTGAGCAGCCCCTGGTGGCTGGCCGGGTCCACGAACAGCGGGAAGAAGGCCATGTAGAACACGATGGCCTTGGGGTTGAGCAGGGTGATGGTGAGCGCCTGCTGGAAGTACTGGCGCGGACGGATGTTGAGCACGGGTTTGGCACCGGGCTTGGCGGTGAGCATCCGCAAGCCCAGCCAGGCGAGGTAGGCGGCGCCCAGCCATTGCACGGCGCTGAAGGCCGTGGGGTAGGCCGCGAGCAGGGCCGCCACGCCGGCCACCGCCATCCACATCAGCACCTGGTCGCCAGCGATGAGGCCGAAGGTGGCGGCCAGCCCGCCACGGGTGCCGCCCTTGCCGGTGGAGGTGATGAGAGCGAGGTTGCCCGGGCCGGGAATGGCCAGGAACAAGACAATGGCGGCGACAAACGCGCCGTAATCTGCGATGCCGAACATATGAAAACCCCGGGAGTTGAGGGGCTGAGTTTACGTGACAGCCCTGCTCTTCCTTTTGCTCTTCTTTCGTGTGTCTTGGCTTGCGTTGCGTTTTGCGTTCGTGGCGTGTTCGCAGAGGGGGTTGGTCCGGGTGGGATTTCTCCGGCCCACGCTCGCGGGCGGAGGCTTTTGGCGCTCGACCGGGTTGGCGTCAACACCGCACTGGCGCGCCCGCTCCGTGGCAACCGCGAATGGGGCCTGCGCCCTCCCACCCAAACCAACCCCCTCCAGTGGCCAAAGGGTCATCGAACAGAAGCCCGCTCGGTCGCTGCTCACAGGATGGTGGTGGCGTGCGCGGGCGCGGGCCCCATTCGCGGTGGCCACAAAAGGAGGCCCGCCAGCCCGGTGTTGACGAAGCCATGCCAGCGAACAAATCCGTCGGCCCGCGAGCGTGGGCTGGAGAACGCGCATGACGCCACCGTCCTGCGCGAGGTCTCTGAGCGAGACACAGGAAAGAAAAGACTCAGGCCAAAGAAGCCGGACGAAGCCACACGATGCAGCGCTCCGCATCCAGCCCCGGCACCACCAACTGTTCCACGTGAAACACCGACACCGACTCGGGCAGTGCGGCGATCTCTTCAGAAGGAAGTTTGCCCTTCATCGCCATCCACACCGCCCCCGGCTTCAGGGCCGACGCAGACCAGGCCGTGAAATCCACCAGTGAGGCAAAGGCCCGCGAGCAGACCACATCAAACCCAGCGCCCTCTTCCGCCTTCAACGACTCCACCCGCGCGTGCACGCCCCGCAGGTTCGGCAGTTTCAGGGCGGCGGCCGCCTGCTGGATGAACGCGGCCTTCTTGCCCACCGTGTCCACGCAGGTCACGTTGATCTGCGGACAGGTGATGGCGATCACCACCCCTGGCAACCCACCGCCCGAGCCCACATCCAGCAGACGGATGCGCGGGTCGCTGCCCCAAGACCGGGAAGGGACCCGGTCTCCGCCGGGTCCGGGGACTGTTTCGCCTGGGGGCGGCCCGGCGACGGAACACGGCTGGCCGCCGGTCTGGCGCAGCAGCGGGCCGATGGCGGCCAGGCTGTCCAGCAGGTGGTGCGTCATCATCTCGGCCGGGTCGCGCACGGCGGTCAGGTTGTAGACCTTGTTCCACTTGGCGATCAGGTCCAGGTAGGCGAGCAACTGGTCGACTTGCGCCGATGACAACGCCAGGCCCAGCTCGCGCAGACCGGTTTCGAGCGTCGATTTCAACTCCGCACCACTCATGCCAAAACCCCACCCCGAAGCGTGAGCACACAACCAGAGCAGCCGTGGAACCGCCCTTCGACAAGCTCAGGACCGGCCACAGGTTGCGTCCCCCTCCCGCCGCAGGCGAGAGCGGGAGAAGCCGCGAAGCGGCGCAGGGGGTGCCTCATTTCCACCCTCCCTTCTTCAGGTGGATCAGCAGCAGCGAGATGCTGGCCGGCGTGATGCCCGAGATGCGCGAGGCCTGGCCCAGGGTTTCGGGCCGGTGCTTGGCCAGTTTCTGCCGCGCCTCGAACGACAGCGCGGCCACCTGCAGGTAGTCCAGATCGGCCGGCAGCTTCATGCCCTCGTGGTGCGCGGCGCGCTCCACTTCGTCCTTCTGGCGGTCGATGTAGCCCGAATACTTGGCCGCGATCTCGACCTGCTCCACCACCGGCGCATACAGCGCACCCAGTGTTTCACGTGAAACCACCGGGCGGGCATCGGCGTCGTCGGCCTTGGCCACGGGGTTGTACTTGCCGCCGTCCATGCCCAGCAGATCGGCGTAGCCCACGGCCGGGCGGCGCAGCAGGTCGAACAGGTTGTGCTCGTGTTCGATGGCCTTGCCCAGCACGCGCTCGCTTTCGGCCGCGGGCAGATTGCGCGGGTTCACCCAGGTGGACTTGAGGCGCTCGGTCTCCCGTGCCACCGCGTCGCGTTTGCGGCTGAAGGCGTTCCAGCGCGTATCGTCCACCAGGCCCAGCCGGCGCCCGGCTTCGGTCAGGCGCATGTCGGCGTTGTCCTCGCGCAGCTGCAGGCGGAACTCGGCCCGGCTGGTGAACATGCGGTAGGGCTCGGTCACGCCCTGCGTCACGAGGTCGTCGACCAGCACGCCCAGGTAGGCCTCGTCGCGGCGCGGCAGCCAGGCGTCCTGACCCTGGCACTGCAGCGCAGCGTTCAGGCCGGCGAACAGACCCTGGGCCGCGGCCTCTTCGTAGCCGGTGGTGCCGTTGATCTGGCCGGCGAAGAACAGGCCCTGGATCTGTTTGGTCTCGAAGCTGTTCTTGAGCGAACGCGGGTCGAAGTAGTCGTATTCGATGGCGTAGCCCGGCCGCAGGATGTGGGCGTTTTCCAGCCCCGGCATGCTGCGCACCAGCGCGTACTGGATGTCGAACGGCAGGCTGGTCGAGATGCCGTTGGGGTAGACCTCGTGCGTGGTCAGGCCCTCGGGCTCCAGGAAGATCTGGTGGCTGTCCTTGTCGGCGAAGCGGTTGATCTTGTCTTCCACGCTGGGGCAGTAGCGCGGACCCACGCCCTCGATCTTGCCGGTGAACATGGGGCTGCGGTCGAAACCGGAGCGGATGATCTCGTGCGTGCGCAGGTTGGTGTGGGTGATCCAGCACGGGATCTGCCGCGGGTGCATGGCCGTGTTGCCCATGAAGCTGAACACCGGCACCGGCTGGTCCGGGTTCATGCCGCCGGGCATGCCGTCGCCGGGCTGCTCGGCGCATTTAGACCAGTCGATGGTCCGGCCGTCGATGCGCGGCGGCGTGCCGGTTTTCAGGCGCGCCTGCGGCAGCTTCAGCTCCTTGAGCCGGGCCGACAGGCTGATCGCCGGCGGGTCGCCCGCGCGGCCGGCGGCGTAGTTGTTCAGGCCGACGTGGATCTTGCCGTCGAGGAAGGTGCCTGCCGTCAGCACCACGGTGCGGCTTCGGAAGCGGATGCCGACCTGCGTCACGGCGCCCACCACGCGGTCGCCCTCCACCATCAGGTCGTCCACCGCCTGCTGGAACAGCCACAGGTTGGGCTGGTTTTCCAGCATGCGGCGGATCGCGGCCTTGTACAGGATGCGGTCGGCCTGGGCGCGGGTGGCGCGCACCGCCGGGCCTTTGCTGCTGTTGAGGATGCGGAACTGGATGCCGCCCTCGTCCGTGGCCAGCGCCATCGCCCCGCCCAGCGCGTCCACCTCTTTCACCAGATGGCCCTTGCCGATGCCGCCGATGCTGGGGTTGCAGCTCATCTGGCCCAGCGTCTCGATGTTGTGCGTGAGCAGCAGCGTGGCGCAGCCCATGCGCGCGGCGGCCAGCGCGGCCTCGGTGCCGGCGTGGCCACCGCCGACGACGATGACATCAAACTCTTGCGGGTACAACATGGTGAAAGCTCCAGGGCACGGCGGCTGGCGCGCTGCCCGACAATGCGGATGCGGCGTGTTTCACGTGAAACACCCGCCGCCCGGCCGGTGTGTGGCTCGGGCAACCCGCAATTGTCCCATCAATGCCCCTTCGCCGCCCACCCATGCCCAGCACCGCCCCACGCCCGACCGGTGAACCGGCGCTCGCCACCCTGCCCGGCCTCGGCCCGAAGTCGCAGGCCATGCTGGCGGCGGCGGGCATTCCCGATCTGGTCACGCTGCGGCGGCTGGGATCGGTGGCCGCCTACGCCCGGGTGAAACGCAACGACCCGCGCGCCAGCCTCAACCTGCTCTGGGGGCTCGAAGCGGCGCTCACCGGCCTGCCCTGGCAGACCGTGGCACGCGAACACCGCACCAGCCTGCTGCTGGCGCTGGACGCGCAGGAAGAGTTCGGAGAGCTGAAGACACCCCGCCGCTGAGCGCTGGGCGCCTTTCGCCCAAGCCCGCGCACCACGCCCGACAACAACCCTGCGTCTCCGAGACCGGAGCCGCCAGGCCCACAATCGAAACCGCAACGCGGCCCAGGCCGTCCATCGACCGATCGGCATCGGCCGTCAACGTGAGCCCCAGGTGCGAGGCCGCTGACCGTGCCGCAACCGCATGGATGGCGCTTTCTCATGAACGCAGCGCCGCACACACACCAAGGCCCCCACATGACCAACCCCATCCCCCTCCTCGTTTTCGCCGGCAGCAGCCGCGCCCAGTCCTGGAACCGAAAGCTCGCCAGTGTCGCGGCCGAGGCCGCCCGCGCCGCCGGTGCCCAGGTCACCCACCTGGAGCTGGGCGACTTCGACCTGCCGCTCTACAACGGCGACCTGGAAGCGCGCGGCATTCCGCACGACGCGATCCGCCTGAAGGAAGTCTTCCACGCCCACCCGGCCTGGCTGGTGGTCTCGCCCGAGTACAACGGCAGCTACACCGGCCTGCTGAAGAACACCATCGACTGGGTCTCGCGCCCCGTACCGGGCGATCCCCTCTGGGCCAACGGCGGCAAGCCCTTCGCCGGCAAGGTGGTGGGCATGCTCTCGGCCTCGCCCGGCGCACTCGGCGGCCTGCGCAGCCTGAGCCACCTCGCGCCGCTGCTGATGAACCTGCAGTGCTGGGTGGCGCCCAAACAGTTCGCCCTGTCCAAAGCCAGCGAAGCGTTCGATGCCGACGGTCGGCTGATCGCCGAGACCGCCCGCCGCAGCGTGCAGGGCGTGGTGGACCAGGTGCTGCACGCGGCACAGCGCTTAGGATGAAACACCCCCGCCGCGCTTCGCGCGACCCCCTCAAGGGGGCGGCACTGGCCGTCCGGCAAAGCCGGCCCGGCGGTGCCCTGGGCTGGACCGTTTCATGCGTCGGGATGCGTGCTCCGGCACGAGTGAAACACCCCTGCAGCGTTTCGCGCTACACCCTCAGGGAACTTTTGCGTGCAACAGGATCTGCTCGCCCAGCAGTTCGTAGTTGCCGCCGAAGTGGTGGTCGCCCTTGAGCTGCACCGGGGTCACCAGCTCGGTCGAGGTCGTGGGGCAGATGGTGTCGCGGTCGTCGCTGCCGTAGAGGCAGGTGGTGGTGGCGGCCGACAGGCTGGCCAGCTCGGGCTTGAGCCGCAGGCCCAGGTGGTTGCGCACCACCCAGTTCGACAGCTTGAACTCGAACGATGCCTTCTCCCCCGGCCCGATCAGCACCGTGTGCGCCACCAGGCTCCGGGAGGCGCTGGACATCCGGTTCAGCGCAAACGGCAACACGTCGGCCCCCTGGGAGTAACCGATCAGCACCACCCGGCTTTTCTTCCATTTCACGGCGTAATGGCGCAGCAGCCGGTCCAGGTCGCTGGCCAGCCCCTGCGGCGTGCGCTGCTTCCAGAAATAGCGCAACGAGTCCAGCCCGACCACCGGCACACCGCGCGCGGCCATGACGGCGGCCACCTTCTTGTCCAGGCCGGCCCAGCCGCCGTCCCCCGACACCAGCACGGCAAAGACGTCGGACGGCACGCTGGACGGCACCTCCACCAGCGGCAGATCGGCGATGTCGCTGCCGGCGCCCGGCGGCTTGAGCACCACCGCCGCCGTGAGCTGGCGGTAGGCCGCCTGGTAGGCCAGCAGCGCCGCCTTGCCGGACAGCACGCCGTGCTCCGCCCCCGGTAGCGAGACCAGTTCGGCCCCGGGCACCTGGGCCACGAAGGCCTGGACGGCCCCGGCCTCGCACACCTTGTCGTCGCTGCTGTGCAGGGCGATCCAGGGTGCCCGCAGCTTGCCGGCAGGCTGCAGAGTGAGCGCACGCTTGTCAGCCTGCTGTCTGAAATGAACGCCCTCGCCCTTGCACAAGGGTTTGGAAAACACCAGCTCGGGGCAGAAGCCCAGCGACAGGGCGCCAGCGAAGGTGCCTTCGGGCGCCTGGGCGAGCAGGGCGTAGGCCAGGCTGGCGCCCGACGCCTGCCCCACCAGCAGCGGCGGGTAGTAAGCCGGCAGGCGCGCGTAACCCTGCAGGAAGTGCGAGAGGTTCTCAAAATCGCCATCGGGCAGGGCGCAGTCGCCGCCGTCTTTCTCCAGCAGGGCCAGCAGCTGCGGCGTGCTCACGCCCGCCACCACCGCGCCCTGCTCCACCAGCGGTTTGGCCATGGCGGCCATGGCGGGCGTCCAGCCGGCCTCCCCCGAGAGCAGGATCGCGAACGACTTCACCTCGCCTTTGGGGCGGTAGAGCGACACGTCCTTGAAGCGGCCGTGCGAGATTTTTTCCTGCGCTTGCGCCGGGCCCGGCACGGTCAGCGCACAACAAAACGCCAGCAAGGCGGTGGCAAAGGTGTTCATTTGGACATGACCCGTCGGAAGCCGCCGGCGATCAGGGCGGCGATGTCGGTGAGGATGATGAAAGGCGCCAGCCCGCCCGGCGCGGTCAGGTAGCGCGGCTCCCAGACCGGGTCGAACTTCGCCTTGAAGGCGCGCAGGCCCTGGAAGTTGTAGAAGTTCTCGCCGTGGTTGAACAGCAGGCGCGCCAGGCGCTGCCAGTTGGGCGCCAGCGGGTGCTGGGCCATGCCCGCCAACGGCACCATGCCCAGGTTGAAGCGCTGGAAGCCCTGGGCCTGGAAGTGCAGGATCACCTGGGCAAACAGGAAATCCATCGAGCTGCGCGGCGCGTCGGGCAACTGGCGCATCAGGTCCACGCTGGCCTCGACCTTCTGGTCGGTGCACATCAGGGTGGCAAACGCCACCACCCGGCCGGCCTGCCGCACCAGCGCCACCGGCTGGCCCAGCACGTAGTCGCGCTGGAACGCGCCCAGCGAAAAGGCCTTCTCGGCCGTGCTGTGGTCGTTCAGCCAGGCGTCCGACACCGCCTGCAGCTCGTCGAACACCGGCGCCGCCGCGCCGGGAGGCAACACCTCGAAACCCAGGCCCTCGCGCTGCGCCCGCGCCACGCCGTGGCGCAGGTTGGCCCGCTGCTTGCCCTGCAGGCTGAAGCCCGGCAGGTCCACCAGGGCGCACTCGCCCAGCTTGTAGACGCGCAGACCGGCGTCCAGGTACACCGGCAGCGCCTCGGGCCGCACCTGGTAGAACGCCGCCCGCCCGCCGGACTCGCGCGCCTGCTCGACGAAGCGCCACACCAGCTCGGGCCACTCGCTGGCCGGCCCCACCGGGTCGTACAGCGCCACCCAGGAGCGGCCGCGCCGCCCGAACATGACAAAGGCCCGCTGCGACTCGGACAGCATCAGGCTCTTGTCGCCCATCATCACCAGCCCCGCGCCCGCCACCCCCTGCGCGCGCACGATGCGCGCCGCCTGCTCGAGCGCCTCGGCGCTGGGCTTGATCAACGCCGGGTGGGGCCGGCGCAGCAGCTGGACCAGGGCCACGATGAACGCCACCAGCGCCACCGCCACCATGGCCCGCAGCGAGCGCGGCGCGTGGCCGTCAAACGCAAACTGCCACCAGACCCGGTTCACGTAGGCAACGTCGCGGTAGACGAAGAACAGCAGGGCCCCGGTGGCCGCCACCACCACCGCCACCGCGGCCAGCCAGCCGCTGGTGAAGGCCTGTGAAAACAGCGCCGCCCGGCGGTTGAACTGCCGGCGCGAGAGCGCCAGGCTCGCCGTCAGCACGCCGAGCAGCACCGCCTCGGACACCGCGATGCCCTTGGGCAGGCAGAGCACCAGGCTCACCAGCGCCAGGATCAGGCCGGCCCACCAGGACGCGTCGAGCCGCAGGAACATGCCCCGGGCCACGAACAGCAGCGCCAGACCGATGATGCTGCCCAGGAAGTGGGCCGCTTCGACGATGGGCAGCGGCATCAGCTGCGCGAGCAGGGCGGTCGCGTCCCCGGTCGCCGGCGTCACGCCCGACACCAGCAGCATCACGCCGATCACGAAAGTGAAAGCCGACAGCAGCAGCGGCGACAGGCTGGCCGCCGCCCGCACCACCGGCGTGGCGGCGCCGCGCTGCAGTTCGGACAACACCAGCAGCGCCAGCGCCAACACCAGCGGCAGCAAGTGGTAGACGGCGCGGTAGAGCACCAGCGCGCTCACCAGCTGGTGGGCGGGCACCTGCGGGCCCAGGGCCAGCAGCATCACCGCCTCGAACACCCCCAGGCCGGCCGGCACATGGCTGATCACGCCCAGCGCGATGGCCAGCGAATAGAAACCCACGAAAGCCGGAAAGCCGATCGCCCCCTCGGGCAGCAGGAACCACAGCGCCGCCGCCGCCGCCACCACGTCCACGGCCGAGATCAGCAGCTGCTGCGCGGCGATGGACGCGCTGGGCAGGCGCAGCGACCAGCCCGCCAGACGCAGATCGTCGCCGCCGCCGCGGCACACCCCGACAAACGCCGCCGCCGCCAGCAGCACCACCACGCCCAGGGCCTTCAGCAGCCCGGCCGACAGCCCCACCATGGACGCCACCGCCCCGGCGCCCCACACCAGCGAGGCCGCGCCCACCACCACGATACCCACACCAAAACCGATGGCGTTGAACGCGATGGCGCGGGTGATCAGCCCCGCCTCCAGCCCCGCCGCGCCGTACAGGCGCATGCGCACCGCGCCGCCCGTGAGCACGCCCAGCCCCATGGTGTTGGACAGGGCAAAGGCGATGAACGAGGTCTCGGCCACCACGCGGTAGGGCAGCCCGGCGCCCGCGTAGCGCAGGGCGGAGCGGTCGTAAAAGGTCAGCGCCAGAAAGCTCAGCGCCGTGGCCAGCACCGACAGCAGCAAGGCGAGCGGCGACGTGCCGCGCACCGCCTCGACGATGGCGCCGTAGCTCAGCTCGGTCATCACCTTGTGCGCCGCCTGCACCAACAGGGCGCCCAGCAGCAAGGCGAGTGCGGCGTACAGCCAGAAGCGCCAACGGGTCAGTTGGGCCAGCAGCGTTTCGGGGGTGGGGATCTTCACGGAGTGGGCCAGGGCATCAAACAAATACAGAGGGTCATCGACACGCCCACCGCGATCTCAAGTTGGCGGCTGAGTGTAGCGCCGCGCACCCGGGGCGGCCATGGACAATCGGTGCCATGCCCGCATCCCCCGCGCCCACCCTCGCCTGCCGCCCCGGCTGCGCGGCCTGCTGCATCGCGCCGTCCATCTCCAGCCCCATGCCGGGCCTGCCCCACGGCAAGCCGGCGGGCATGCCCTGCCCGCACCTGGACGAAGCCCTGCGCTGCCAACTCTTCGGCCAACCCGAACGGCCGGCGGTGTGCGGCTCACTGCCGCCCAACCGAGAGATGTGCGGCGACACACGCGAGCACGCGCTGCATTTCCTGGACCGGCTGGAACAAGCCACCAGACCATGACAAAGGCCCGCCGAAGCGGGCCTTTGCTGAATGGAAAAGACAAAAACACAAACCGTTCCGGTGCGCGTGTCTTTCCCAAGCACACGCCGTGGAACCGGCTCCGCCGGGCCACCAGCGTGGTCCCCCCTCCGGGGGGAAGCCACGCAGTGGCGCAGGGGGGAGCGATCCTGGGGGGTTACTGTTTCACGGCTTCCACCTGAATCACCAGACGCACGTTCTTCGGGAAGCCCCAGTCCACGCCGTAGTTCGCGCCGAAGGCGGTGCGGTCGATGGTGGCTTCGAAGTCGCCGCCGCAGACTTCGCGCTTGAGCATCGGGCTGTCGTAGCAGGCGAACTGGTTGGCCTTCATCGTCACCGGCTGGGTCTTGCCCAGCAGCGTCAGCTGACCTTCCACCGCGCTGACCTTGTCACCGGCGAAGACGAACTTGTCGGCCACAAAACGGGACTTGGGGTACTTGGCGGCGTCGAAAATGTCCGGGCTCTGCAGGTGCTTGTCGAACATGGCGGTGCCGGAGTTCACCGACGTCATGTCGATGCTGATGTCCACCATGCCGGTCTTGGCGGCCTTGTCGAAGCTGACCTTGCCTTCCTTCTTGTCGAAGCGGGCGCGGTTCACGCTGGCGCCGAAATGGCCGATCTCGAAGGTGGCGAACGTGTGCGTCGGGTCGATCGCGTACTCGGCGGCCTGGGCGATGCCGGCGGTGGACAGAACGGCCGCAGCGGCCAGCAGGGACAGGGATTTGCGCATGGTTGAACTCCTGGGTTCGGGTTGGTGAAAAGAAAGATCAAAGAATCGCCGGTGCGCGTGCCTGAAACCCAGGATGCCGTGGAACCGGCTTTGCCGGGCCACAGGCATCGCCCCCTGGGGGGTGACGCGCAGCGGCGCAGGGGGGATCACAACTTGCCCACGCCCGTGAGCGCCAGCTTGAACTTCACCTGCACCTCGTCGGCCACCATCGAGGTGTCGGCCCACTCCTTCTCGCCGATGCGGAAAGCGAGGCGCTTGATCGGGAAGGCGCCGGTGGCGGTGGTGGTGGCGCCGTTCTGGGCCAGCGTGACGGGCACGACCACGTCGCTGCTCGCGCCCTTGATGCTGAGCTTGCCGGCCACTTCGTACTTGGTGGCATCGATGCGCTTGATGCTGCTGGAGGTGAAGGTGGCCTTGGGGAACTGCGCCACGTTGAACCAGGTCGCCTTGGGCAGTTCGGCGTCGGCCTCGCGGCTGATGCTGGCGCTGCCCGTGTCCACCGTGAAGGCGATCTTGCTGGTCGCGAGCTTGGCCGGGTCGAACGCCAGCTGGGCGCTGAAGCTCTTGAACTTGCCCTCGACCGGCACGCCCATCTGGCGGCTGACGAAGGCGATCTCGCTTTGCGCGGGCACCAGCTGCTGCTGGGCCTGGGCGGCCAGGGGCATCAGGCCGCTCAGCGCAAGACCGCAGATCAGGGGGAGGGATGTCGGGCGCAGGCTCATGTGGGGGCTTTCAAGGCGGGAAATCAAAGCAAGGAAGATCGTCGGGTGCGCGGGGTCTCAGCGACCGCCCCAGCCCATGCGCAGCAGCAGGCCGTCGCGGTCCACGAAGTGGTGCTTGAGCGCGCCGGCCACGTGCAGCAGCACCAGGGCCGCCATCGCATAGGCCGAGAGCCGGTGCAGGGGCTTGAGCCCCTCGGCCAGGGTCTCGCTCACCGGCACGAAGTCGGGCAACGGCCACAGGCCGAACAGCACGATGGGGAAACCGGCGGCCGAGCTGTAGGCCCAGCCCAGCAGCGGCACGGAGAAAAACAGCAGATACAGCCCACCGTGCGTGGCGTGGTGGGCCCCGCGCTGCCAGGCCGGCATGGCCTGGGCAATGGCCGCGGGCAACGCCGGCGGGCGGTGCACCAAGCGCCACATCAGGCGCACGGCGGTGAATGTGAGCACCAACACACCGGCCCATTTGTGCCAGCTGTAGAGCTTCAGGCGCTGGGGCGAGAACGGCAGGTCGGCCATGTACAGGCCCAGGGCGAACACCCCGATCAGGGCCAGGCCCAGCGCCCAGTGCAGCGCACGGGCGACGGGGTGGTAGCGGAGGACGGCGGCGTCAGACATGCCGGCAGTGTAGGCACCCGGTGCGGCGCCAAGCGTCAAACCGCTTGAAGCTTGAATTCAAAAAATTCGAACGAACTTAGCATTCCAATTCGCATCCGCCCCCCGCACCGCCCTCCTACAATGCGCCCATGCCCGCCCCCATTGCGCCCGACCTGCTGTCGTTGTACCCGGCGCTGGGAGCGCTGCCGGCCCTGCTGCCGCGGCTCGCGGTGATGCAGGTGCCCGCCGGCACCCAGCTGTTTCGCGAGAACGAGGCCTGCCAGGGCTTCCCGATGGTGCTCAGCGGCGAGGTGCGGGTCTCCCGCAGCGCGGCCAACGGGCGGGAGCTGGAACTCTACCGCGTCTCGCCCGGTGAGATGTGCCTGGTGTCCTCGGCCGGCCTGTTCGCGGACCAGCCGCTCACGGCGCGCGGTGTGGCCACCTGCGAAACCCGCCTGACCCTGCTCTCCCCGGCGGATTTTCGCGCCGCGCTGACCGACGAGCGTTTTCGCGCCTACGTGCTGGGCCTGTTTGCCGCGCGCATGGCCGACCTCACCGGCCTGATCGAGGCCATTGCCTTCCAGAAGCTCGACAGCCGCCTGGCCAGCGCCCTGCTCGGCCACGGCCAGCAGGTGCGCGCCACCCACCAGGCGCTGGCCGACGAGCTGGGCACGGTGCGGGAGATCGTGACCCGCCTGCTGCACCGCTTCGAGCGCGACGGCCTGGTCGAGCTCTCGCGCGAGTGCATCACCATCCGCGACAGCGCCGGCCTGCGCGCCGTGGCCACGTTCCAGTCGCGCTGATCCCCCGGCCACCGCCCGCGCGTGGCGCGCCGGCCGGGCTTTGTGACACAGGTCACATACCTCCGCCCGCCGAGCCGGTTCAATACGCCCAGCCCCACCGTGACCAGAGCGCTGCACAGCGCCAACCCGCGGTGGACCCGGTTCCCTTCATCCACTGGAGCATTCCCATGAGCAAAAACGAAGGCGGCATCGACCGCATCCTGCGCATCGTCGCGGGCCTGGCCCTGATCGCGGCGGCCGCCACCGGCAACATCGGTGTCTGGGGCTACATCGGCGTGGTGCCGCTGCTCACCGGCCTGATGGGCTGGTGCCCGGTGTACACGCTGCTGGGCCTCAACACCTGTCCGATGAAGAAGTGACCCCCCGCGCCGCCTGCGGCGTCACCCCCCAGGGGGCATCACGAGCGGCCCGGCGAAGCCGGTTCCGCCGTGATCTCGGTTTGGGGCATTTCGCGCCGGACGGGGCCTGGTTACACGGGTTGCCCGGGCGTGCCGACGAACGCGACCATGCCTTCGAGCACGGTGCGCAGGCGCACCAGTTCACGCGAATGGTTCAGCCGGGTGGACCAGGCCGCCAGACGCGACACGCGCTGCAGCCGTGGCAGCAGATGGGCCAGGAAGGCCTGCAGGCCGGATTGGCCGTGCTCGGCCGGGTGCGCCGCTTCGCGCGCCTCGCGGTAGGCGTTGAGCACCGCCAGCACCGCCTGCGGCCCCAGCGGCTCCAGGAAACGGGCCAGCGACATCACCAGCTGCAGCGCGTCGTAGCGCTGCACCATCTCCAGCGACAGGCCGGGAAACAGGCGTTCCTCGAAGTCGATGCGGGCAAAACGCTGCCCGTCCCAGGTCAGGTTGCGGGCCTGCGCGCCCCCGTGCCATTGGCCGCGCGCGTGAAACGCCGCCAGATCGGCGCTGGCCGCGCACATCAGGGGCAGGCGCTCGGCCTCGGGCAGGCGGTGCAGCAGGTGCTCCAGCGTGGTGCCCACATCACCCGTCACCAGGGACTCGCCATCGAAGGCCACCACCGGGGGCACCCGCTCACCGGCCGCCGCCAGCGCCAGCAGGCGCTCGTGCTCGTAGGCCAGCAGCGCCGCGCCGTCGGTCTGGCGCACCGCGCGCCAGGGCACCGGCACGCCCACGAAATGCGCGAACAGGTAGGCCCCGAGCGAATGGCCCAGGCCACGCAAGGGCCGCCGTGCGGTCTTGGTCCAGGTTTTGAGGGGGGGAGAGGTGTTCAAGTCCCGCGATTATCCTGAAAACGCCCCGCCGGCCGGCGCCGACCCAGGCCGGGTCAGCCGGCGTCGGCGTAGCGCTGCAGCTCCCAGCCGCTCACCTGCTGCGCAAAGGCGTCCCACTCGGCGCGCTTGAGGCGCAGGAACTGATCGCAGAAAGCCGCGCCCACCGCCTCGCGCAACACCGCATCGGCCCGCAGCGCATCGAGTGCGTCGTGCAGATCGCGCGGCAGCCTGGGCGGCATGGCCGCGCCGCTGGCCTGGCGCTGGTACAGGTCTTCGTCGCAGGGCTCGACCGCGGGCAGCGCCCCGTCGATGCCGTCCAGCCCGGCGGCCAGCGTGGCCGCGAGCGCCGCGTACACGTTGCACGAGGGGTCGGGCAGGCGCCATTCTATGCGCCCGGCCACCGTGCGCACGAGGCAGGTGCGGTTGTTGTCGCCCACGGTCTTCCACACCGGCGACCAGGTGGTGCCCGAGGCGCTCTCGCTGCTGGCCAGGCGCTTGTAGCTGTTCACCGTGGGCGCGCACAGCGCGGCCAGCGCATCGGCGTGGTGGATCAGGCCGGCGGCGAACCGGTGACCGGCCGTGCTCAGGCCCAGGGCGCCGGCCGGGTCGGCCATCACCGCGCGGCCGATGCCCTGCGCCGGGCCGCCCCAAGCAGGGCGCCCCCCTCCGGGGGGGACGGGCCCTGGCCCGGCGGGGGGAGCCTGGTCTTCCGTGAGGCTGAGGTGGAAATGCAAGCCGCTGCCCGGTGCGCCCGCGAGCGGCTTGGGCATGGTGGAAAAGCTGCAGCCGTGCTGCGCCGCCACCGCCTGCGCGGTGAGCTTGAACAGCTGGTAACGGTCGGCGGCGGCCAGGGCCTCGTCGTGCCGGTAGTTGATCTCGTACTGGCCGATGGCGTCCTCGTGGTCCATCTGCTGCAGCTCGAAACCCAGCGCCGTGAGGTGGCGGCGCATGTCGTCCAGGAAGCCAAAGTTGCGGTGGATCGCCTTCAGGTCGTAGGACGGCTTGTCGAGTTGATCTTCGCCATCGGCCACCCCCCAGCGGCCCTGGGCGTCCTGCTTGAGCAGAAAGAACTCGGGCTCGATGCCGACGTGGAAGGTCCAACCGCGTTCGCGCAGGCGGTTCAACTGGTGCTTGAGCAACTGCCGCGAGCAGGTGTCCAGCGGCTCGCCACCGGCAAAGCCGTCGCACACCGCGTGCGCCACGCCGGGCAGGAAGGGCAGCGGGCGCAGGCTGTCGGGCACCACACGGCCGTAATACTCGCTGCGCGCGCCCATGCGTGGCAGGCCCGTGCCCCAGATGCTGGGTCCCGCGAAGCCCGCGCCGGAGGCCACCGCGTCGGGCAGCGCCTCCAGCGGCACCAGCTTGCCCTTCGGGCTGCCGTGCAGGTCGGTGAAGGTGGCCATCACCGAATGGATGCCCTGCTCGCGCAGGCTGCTGATGCGTTGATCGAGGCTAGGCTGACCCATGCGGATTCCAGACACAAAAAAGCCGGGGCTTGCCCGGCGGAAGAGGAGGTGGCTCAGGCCAGCGTTTCGGCCATGGCGGCATCGAGCACGCCCAGGGCTTCGGCGAACACGCTGTCTTCGATGGTGAGCGGGAACAGGTAACGGATCACGTTGCCGTACACGCCGCAGGTCAGCAGCAGCAGGCCACGTTTGAGGGCGGCGGCCTGCACCCGCTTCGTGGTGTCGGCGTCGGGCGCGCCGGCCGCGTCCACGAACTCGCAGGCCACCATCGCGCCCAGGCCACGCACGCCACCGATGCGGGCGTATTTCGCCTTCGCGCCGTTCAGGTGCGCCACCAACCGCGCGCCCAGCCGCTGCGCGCGCTCGGGCAGCTGTTCTTCGGCCATCACGTCCAGCACCGCGTGCGCCGCGGCAATCGCCAGCGGGTTGCCCGCATACGTGCCGCCCAGGCCACCCGGCGCCGGGCCGTCCATGATGGCAGCCTTGCCGCACACGGCCGACAGCGTGGTGCCGCCGGCCATGCTCTTGGCCAGGGTCATGAGGTCGGGCGACACGCCGTAGTGCTCCATCGCGAACATCCTGCCGGTGCGCGCAAAACCGGTCTGCACCTCGTCGGCGATCAGCAGGATGCCGTGCTGGTCGCACAGCTGCCGCAGCCACAGCACCGCCTCCTTCTGGATCGGGTTGAAACCGCCCTCGCCCTGCACCGGTTCAAACACGATGGCCGCCACGCGCGAGGGCTCGATGTCGCACTTGAACACGTGGTCCATGGCGCGCTTCGTCTCGTCCAGCGAGGCACCCTCCGCGGGAAAAGGCACGTGGTAGATCTCGGGCGGGAAGGGGCCGAAGCCCGCCTTGTAGGGCTGGACCTTGCCGGTCAGCGACACCGCGAACAGGCTGCGGCCATGGAAGGCACCGCCGAAGGCGATCACGCCGCTGCGCCCGGTCGAAGACCGCGCGATCTTGATCGCGTTTTCGATCGCCTCGGCGCCGGTGGAGAAAAACGCGGTCTTGACCTGGCCCTCGATCGGCACGATGGCGTTGATGCGCTCGGCCAGCGCCACGTATTCGGCGTAGGGCACCACCTGGTAGCAGCTGTGCGTGAAGCGCTGCAACTGCGCCGCGATCGCCGCCTGCACCTTGGGGTGCACGTGGCCGGTGTTGAGCACCGCGATGCCACCGGCGAAGTCGATGAAACGCCGGCCCTCGATGTCCCAGAGTTCGGCGTTCTTCGCGTGGTCAATGAAGAAGTCCCCCATCACGCCCACGCCACGCGGCGTGGCGTCGAGTCGGCGCTGGTGCCAGGCGGCGTTGGTGTGGGGCGCGTTCAGATTTTCAGGTTTCTGCGGTGCGTTCACGGGGGGGTCTCCTTCAAAAGCGCACACAGCGGTGCGAGGTGTCTGATCCAAGGGCACCGCGGAACCGGCTTTGCCGGGCCGCCAGTGCCGTCCCCCCTCTGGGGGGAAGCCGCGTCAGCGGCGCAGGGGGGCGCCGGTTACACCGGCGAATCGATCCGTATCCAGGTGGTCTTCGTCTCGGTGTATTTATCGAACGCGTGCAGCGACTTGTCGCGCCCCACACCGCTCTGCTTGAAGCCACCAAAAGGCACGGTGATGTCGTCTTCGTCGTACTGGTTCACGTGCACCGTGCCGGCGCGCAGCGCACGGGCCACGCCGTGCGCCTTGTTGATGTCACGCGTCCACACGCCGGCCTGCAGGCCGTAGACGCTGTTGTTGGCCTGCTTCACCACGTCGGCAGCGTCGGTGAAGCTCTGCACGGCCAGCACCGGGCCAAAGATCTCTTCGCGCGCGATCGCCATCTGTGGCGTCACGCCGTCGAAGATGGTGGGCTGCACATAACAGCCGCCTGCCACCGGCGACGCCAGCGCGCCGCCCGCGATCAGCTGCGCGCCCTCGCTGGTGCCCAGGGCTATGTAGCGCATCACGTTGTCGAGCTGCACCTGGTCGACGATGGCGCCCATCACCGTGCCCTTGTCCAGCGGGTTGCCCGGCTGGTAGTTCGGCACCAACTTCAAGGCCTTCTCCAGGAACGCGTCCTTGATCGAGCCCTCGACGAACAAACGCGAGGGTGCGTTGCAGCTCTCGCCCTGGTTGAAGAAGATGCTGCCCACGGCGGACTCCACCGCGCGGTCGAGGTCCGGGCAGTCGGCGAACACGATGTTGGGCGACTTGCCGCCCAGTTCGGTCCAGGCGCGTTTCAGGTTGCTCTGCCCGGCCATCACGTGGATCTGTTTGCCCACGCGCGTGCTGCCGGTGAAGGCGATGCAGTCCACGTCCATGTGCAGCGCCAGCGGCGAGCCGGCTTCAGTGCCAAAACCCGGCACCACGTTGAACACGCCCGGCGGGATGCCGGCGGCCAGCGCCAGCTCGGCCAGTCGCAGGGCGGTGAGCGGGCTTTTCTCCGACGGCTTCAACACCACCGAGTTGCCCGCCGCCAGGGCCGGCGCGATCTTCCAGGCCGCCATGATCATCGGGTAGTTCCAGGGCACGATGATGCCCACCACGCCCACCGGCTCGCGCGTGATCAGCGCCAGCGAGTTGCTCGGCGTGGGCGCGATCTCGTCGTACACCTTGTCCACCGCCTCGCCGTACCAGCGGATGCAGTTGGCCGCGCTGTTCACGTCCACGGCGCGCGCGTACTTCACCGGCTTGCCCATGTCCAGGGTTTCGGTCAGCGCCAGCTCGTCGGCGTGCGCCAGCAGCTGGTCGGCGAACTTGATCATCACGCGCTTGCGCTGCGCCGGCGCCATGCCGCTCCAGCGCCGATCTTCAAAAGCGGCACGGCCCGCGGCCACGGCGGCGTCGATGTCGGCCTGGCCACCGCGCGCCACCTGCGTGAGCAGGCGGCCGTCCACCGGGGAGATGCAATCAAAGGTCTGGCCGTCGCGCGCGGCCATCCGTTCGCCGTTGATGACGGCGCGGCCGTCGAAACTGGGCATGCTGATATCGGTCATGGGAGGTTGTCCACTGCAGAAAAGTGGACCCATGCTACGCCGTTATTGCCCCGAATGCAGCATCCACTTCCGGCCCAATTCGACCATCCACTGGCGCGCATACGGCAGGCCACAGGCCCGGGTCATCTGACACAATGCCAGCGGCCCCGGTGCTTCAAGCTCTCTCGAAGACGCTGGTCGTTTTCGGGCTGTGGGGCATCCCCACGGCGACGATGGTTTGCTGGACACACGACGCGCGATCCGTGCTGCGCCGCTGGCGCAGGCCTGATAGCGCCAGACCCGCTGGTTGAGGCACCGGGGCCACCCTTTTTGCCCGCTGTCCCCCACCGATGACCCCCGCACACCACCGCCGCTGGCTGGCCACCGGGCTGGCACACGCCTTTCTGGCCGACCACGAGCAACCCGGCGCCCGCGCGCCCGAGGCCTTGCTGGCGCGCGCCAGGGTCTGCCTGGGCTGCGAGGGTGCGGCACCCTGGTGGCTGGAGTCGATGGCGCGAGCCGTCGCCACGCGCTGGGCGCGGCAGGGGCTGATCGACACGGTCGACAGCCTCGCGCAGATGCTGCTGCAGCGCCCCGAGTGGGCGCCCGACGAACATGCCTTCGACGGTGACGACGATGACGAGCCCAGCGACGGCACCACCCACCGCCCCGAACCCGTGCCTTTGGGGCAATGGGCCGTGCGCCACTGGCTGCTGCGGCCCGCGCGTATGGCCACGCCGCCCTGGGGCCTGCGGCACATCGACACCCCGGCCCTGCCCACCGCCGCCGACTGGGCCGAATGGCTGGGCATGGCGACCGACCGGCTGCTCTGGCTGACGCACCCGTCCCAGCGCTGGCGCGAGGGCAGCGAGCGGCCGCACGCGACCGTGGCCCCCCACTACAGCCACCGCCTGCTGCCCAAACGCAGCGGCGGGCTGCGCCTGATCGAGGCGCCCAAGGCCGAGCTCAAGCGGGTGCAGCGCCAGTTGCTCGACCGCCTGCTGGCCCAGCTGCCCGCGCACGAAGCGGCCCACGGCTTCGTGCGCGGGCGGGGCGTGCAAACGCACGCGCAGGTCCACGCGGCACAGCCCTGCGTGATCTCGTTCGACCTGCGCGACTTTTTCCCCAGCATCGGCGCGGCACGCATCCGCGCTTTCTGGCGCAGCTGGGGCTACCCCGACGACGTGGCCCGGCTGCTGACGCAGCTGTGCACCACCCGGACCCCCGTGGCGGTGCGGGAACGCCTGCGCGAAGCCGGGGCGCTGGACTTCCAGGCCGCCAAACGGCTCGCCGCGCCCCACCTGCCGCAGGGCGCGCCCACCTCGCCGGCGCTGGCCAACCTGTGCGCCTTCGGCTTGGACCTTCGGCTCGACGGCCTGGCCCACCGCTTTGGCGCGCGCTATTCGCGGTACGCCGACGATCTGGTGTTTTCCGGCCCGGCGTCGCTGGCCCAGCGCTTTCGCCAGCTCCATGCCTGGGTCGGCGCCATCGCCGCCGACGAGGGCTTTGCCCTGCACCCCGGCAAACTGCGCTGCGCGCGGTCCCACCAGCAGCAGCGCATCACGGGGCTGGTGGTCAATACCCAACCCAACATCGCGCGCGCCGACTACGACCGGCTGCGCGCCGAACTCCACCGCGCGGCCCGCATGGGCCCGGTGGACGCGCAGCAGCGGGCCCATCTGCAAGGCCGCGTGGCCTGGGCCTGCCAGGCGCTGGCGCCCTCCCGGGTCGCCAAACTGCAGTCGCTGCTGGCCCAGATCACCTGTTAGCCCCCACGCTCCGCCGCTGCGCGGGTCGCTGCCCCCCAAAGGGGCTGGCCTTGCTTGGGGCGGCCCGGCGCTGCGGCCGCTGCTACACCACCGTCTGCCAACGCAGGCCGTGCGGCAACGAACGCGGGCCAAACAGGAAGTGAAGCACACGGCGACGCCCCGTGCCCAGCGACTTGGACGATGCGTGCAGCAACAGCGGGCGCATCACCAGGGCGGCGCCGGCCTCGGCCTCGCAGACGGATTCCCCCAGGGCATCGCGAACGTCGGCCGCAGCGTCCGGCGCCAGCACCCCCCGGGTGTGGGAGCCCGGCACCACGCGCAACGGGCCATCGCGGGAACCGCAGCGGTCCAGGTGCAGGCGAACGGCGACCAGTTGCTCCAGCACCTCGACGGGTGCCTGCACAAACACCGCGCCCTCCTTGTGTGCCCAGCCCGACCAGCCGGGGGCATCGACCCGTTCGGCCACCGGGATGCTGAGGTCCTGGTGCACGGGCACCAGCCAGTTGCGCGCGCTCGACTTCTCGAAGTAGGTGCACTGCACCGCCACGTGCCCGGGCGGAACCAGACGCCCCAGATCGGGGTGCTCGCGGATGCGCTGCGCCAACGCCGCACACCAGTCGGCCGACAACAGGCAGCGGGTGCCGCCCGATGCGCCCACCGCCGGGCCATGGAGCGCAAGCGCATCCCCTTCGGCGGCGGGCAGCACACCGGGCACGCCGACGAACCCGTCGCGGGCAAACGACTCAAGCACCCTTTGCGGCCCGGCGCGCCCGCCCTCGCCCGCCTGCACTCAAGCGGTCGTCAGCGCGGCCAGCTCGGCGCGCGTGGCCGCCGCGATCTCGCGTTCGCGCTTGCGGGTCTGCCGCGCCACCCACACCGAGTAGCCCACGATCACGGTGGTGACGGTGGCGATCAGCAGCGTGGCGGCGGCGTAGATGGTCGGGTTGATGCCACGCCGCGCGTAGCCGAAGATCACCTGCGGCAGCGTGTTCACGCCCGGGCCGGAGAGGAATTCGGAGATCACCACGTCGTCGAACGAGAGCGTGAACGACAGCAGGAAGGCCGCCAGGATGCCCTGGAAGATGTTGGGCAGGGTGATCAGGAAAAACACCTGGAACGGCCGTGCGCCTAGGTCCATGGCGGCCTCTTCGATGCTGCGGTTCATCTCCATCAGCCGGCTCTGGATCACCACCATGCCGTAGGCCATGCCCAACAGGGTGTGGCCGAAGATGATGGTCAGCATGCCGCGCTCGGGCCAGCCAAAGGCATTCTGCGCGCCCACCATCAGCAGCAACAGCGACAGGCCGATCACCACCTCGGGCATCACCAGCGGCGCGTTGACCATGCCCGAGAAGACGGTGCGGCCCGGGAAGCGGCGGTAACGCACCAGCACGAAGGCGGCGAAGGTGCCGAGCACCGCGGACAACACGCCGGTGACCGCCGCCACCTTCACCGACAGCCAGAAGCCTTCGACGATCTTGGTGTCGCGCGTGAGCGCCTCGTACCAGCGCAGCGAAAAGCCGGTGAAGTTCGCGTCCTGCCGGGTGCTGTTGAAGCTGAACACGATCATGAAGAACAGCGGCAGGTACAGGAACAGGTAAACCGCCGCCAGCCAGAGCTTGCCGAAGTGTTTTTCGAGGAAGGGTTTCATTTCGTCTCCTCGGATGTGAAGTGGTAGTAAATGGCCAGGGGCACGATGATCAGCAGGATCATCACCACCGCCAGCGCCGAGGCGCGCGGCCAGTTGTTGCTGGTGAACATTTCGTCCCACACCACGCGACCGATCATGATGTTCTCCGGCCCCCCGAGCAGCGAGGGGATCACGAACTCGCCCACGGCGGGGATGAACACCAGCATGAAGCCCGCGACGATGCCGGCCTTGGACAGTGGCACCGTCACCAGCCAGAAGGCCTTGAACGGCGAGGTGCCCAGGTCGTAGGCGGCTTCGAGCAGGCGGAAGTCCATCTTCACCAGGTTGGCGTAGAGCGGCAGCACCATGAAGGGCAGGTACACGTAGGTCATGCCCACCAGCATGGACACGTTGGTGTAGAGCATCTGGATCGGCTCGTCGATGAAGCCCATGCCCATCAGGATCTGGTTGAGCACGCCCTGGTCGGCCAGGATGCCCTTCCAGGCGTAGACGCGCAGCAGGAACGAGGTCCAGAACGGCAGCATCACCATCATCAGCAGCGCCGGCCGCACGCTCGGCGCCGAGCGCGCGATGAAGTAGGCGAAGGGGTAGCCGATCAGCAGGCACAACACGGCGGTGCACAGCGCGTACCAGATGGATCGCAGGTAGGCCTCGATGTAGATCGTCTGGAACAGCTCGCCACCCTCCACGTCGCGGAAGATGGTCCAGTAGTTCTCGTACTTCAGGCTCAGGATGCCCGTCACCGGGTCCCAGATCGGCTTGAACGGGTTGATGCTCTCGCCCATGTCCACGAAGCTGATGTACAGCAGGATCAGGAACGGCAAGAGGAAAAACACGAACAGCCAGACATAGGGCACGCCGATGACGAAGCGCTTGCCGGGCATGGGAAGGGGTGATGCCATCGAATTACTCCTGAAGAGTCGGTGGAGCGAGGAAACCTGAAACCAAGGATGCGGTGGAACCGGCTTCGCCGGGCCACTCGCATCGCCCCCTGGGGGGTGACGCGAAGCGGCGCGGGGGGTTAGTCCCGCAGCACCACTGCGGCCCCATCGTCCCACCAGAAATGCACGTCGTCCTCCCAGGTGATGTCCGACAGGTCCTGGCGCGTGGTGTTGGCTTCGGTGATCTTCACGCGCGAGCCGTCGCTGGCCAGCACGATGTAGGTGTTGTACGAGCCGAAGTAGGCGATTTCCTTCACCCGGCCGGCGAACAGGTTGGGGCCCACGTTGTCGGGCCGCTGCTTGCTGATCTCGATCTTTTCCGGGCGCACGGCGATCGACACCGGCATGTTCAGCGTGCCGCTCACGCCATGGCCCACGTGGATCTCGCCGATGCCGGTGTGGGCCGCGCAGCGGTCCGCCTCGTCCACGCTGAGCCGGCCGGCGAACAGGTTCACGTTGCCGATGAAATCGGCCACGAATTTGTTGCGCGGGTGCTCGTAGATTTCTTCCGGCGTGCCCACCTGCAGCACCCGCCCCTTGCTCATGATGGCGATGCGGCTGGCCATGGTCATGGCCTCTTCCTGGTCGTGCGTCACCATCACCACGGTCACGCCCACGCTTTCGATGATGTTGACCAGTTCGAACTGCGTCTGCTCGCGCAGCTTCTTGTCCAGCGCGCCCAGCGGTTCATCGAGCAGCAGCAGCTTGGGCTTCTTGGCCAGGCTGCGCGCCAGTGCCACGCGCTGCTGCTGGCCGCCCGAGAGCTGGTGCGGCTTGCGCTGGGCGTAGGGCGTGAGCTGCACCAGGGACAACATCGCGTCGGTGCGCTGCGCGATCTCGGCCTTGGGCAGGCCCTCGCGCTTGAGGCCGAAGGCCACGTTCTCCCAGATGTTCAGGTGCGGAAACAGCGCATAGCTCTGGAACATCATGTTCACCGGCCGGTCGTAGGGCGGCATGTTGGCCACGTCCTGGCCGCCGAGCAGGATGCGCCCCGAGGTCGGTTTTTCGAAGCCGGCCAGCATGCGCAGCAGGGTGGACTTGCCACAACCCGAACTGCCCAGCAAGGCGAAGATTTCGCCCTTGCCGATGGAGAGCGAGACCTCGTCCACGGCCACCGCTTCGTCGAAGCGCTTGACCAGTTTTTCGGTGACGAGGTAACCCTCTTCGTAGGTGATGTTGCAGTGGGGTGCGGACATGCCGTCTCCTGGGGGTGGGTGGGCGCCAAGAAAAAGGGCTGTTCCTACACGTGGTACGAACAGCCCCGGGCTCGGGTCAGGTGGTGACCCAAACGTTCACTTGCCTTTTTTGAAGCCGTTGTAGACGTTGGCCATGGCTTCGCGCGCTTCGTTGGTGAAGCTGCTGGGCGGGATCATCTTGGCGAAGTAGTCGGCCTCGACAAAGATGGTCTTGTTGCTGGCGATCTCAGGCTTGACCTGCGCCACGCCCGCCTTGTTGCCGGTGGGGTAGCCCATTTCGTTCGACATCAGCGCGGCGTTTTCCGGGCGCAGGTAGAAGTCGATGAAGGCCGCGGCGTTGTTCGGGTGCTTGGCGTCCTTGGTCACGGCGATGGTGTCAAAGAAGATCAGCGCGCCGGTGGACGGCAGCAGGGCTTCGATCACGTCCTTGGAGCCGTTTTCGGTGGCACGGCCGGCCGCGATGTTGATGTCACCCGACCAGCCAATGGCCACGCAGGCCTTGCCGCCGGCGATGTCGTCGATCATGGTCGAGCTGAACAGGCGCACGTCCTTGCGCACCTTGGCCAGCATGGCGCCGGCTTCCTTGTAGTCGGCCGCGTCGTTGGAGTAGGCGTCCTTGCCGATGTAGTGCAGTGCCACCGGGATGATCTCGGTGGGCGAGTCCAGGTAGGCGATGCCGCAGGACTTCAGCTTGCTCGTGTACTCGGGCTTGAACACCAGGTCCCAGGCGTTTTCCGGCATCGGCATGCCGCCCAGCGCCTTCTCGACCTTGGTCTTGTTGATGCCCACGGTGGTGAAGCCCCAGGCCCAGGGGACCAGGTGCTTGTTCTCGGGGTCGGCCTTGGTCAGGGTGGCCATGATGGCCGGGTCCATGTTGGCCAGGTTGGGGATCTGCTCCTTCTTCAGCGGCTGCAGCAGGCCGCCTTCGATCTGGCCCTTGGCGAACACGGTGCCGGGCACGACGATGTCGTAGCCGGTGTTGCCCGCCACCAGCTTGGCGTGCAGGGCTTCGTTGGTCTCGAAGGTGTCGTAGTTGACCTTGATGCCAGACTCTTTTTCGAAGGCGGCGATCATGCCCTCGGGCACGTAGTCGGGCCAGTTGTAGATGTTGAGGACTTTTTCATCGTCGTACACCGGGCCGGCGGGCGCGGCCGGGGCAGCGGGTGCGGCCGCCACCGGAGCGGGTTCGGCGGGCGCGGCCACCGGCTCTTCTTTTTTGCCACAGGCGGCCAGCAGCATGGCCGAGATGGCCAGAACCAGAACGTGCTTTTTCATGGTGAGAGACACTCCAGAAAGATGAATTGAGATCCGACGGTTGACACACGACAGCGGCCGGTATCGGAATGCCCTGCGGGCATGCAATTTACAGACCAGCTTTGGCCCCGATCTGGGGCACGGAACACTGTAACAAAGAATCCCTCAGGCGAGCTGCCCGGCAGAGCGCAAATCGTCGAGCGTGGCGTCCAGGCAGTGCACGATCAGCGCCATCATTTCGTCGATCTGCGCGTGCGTCATCACCAGCGGCGGCGCGATGATCATGCGGTCGCCCACGGCGCGCATGATCAGGCCATTTTTGAAGCAGTGGCCCCGGCAGATCATGCCCACGCCCAGGTCGGCATCGAACATCGCGTTCGTGGTCTTGTTCTTCACGATCACCAGGCCGGCGACGAAGCCGCAGGTCTCGGCGCCGCCCACCAGCGGGTGGTCCTTGAGCTCGGCGAAACGCTGCGCCAGGTAGGGGCCGGTGTCGTTCCGGACGCGATCCACCAGGCCCTCACGCTCCATCAGCTCCAGGTTGGCCAGCGCCACCGCGCAGGCCACCGGGTGGCCGCTGTAGGTGTAGCCGTGGTTGAACTCGCCGCCCTGCTCGATCAGCACCTTGGCCACGCGGTCGCCCACCATCACGCCGCCGAGCGGGATGTAGCCGCTGGTCACGCCCTTGGCGAAAGTCACCAGGTCGGGCCGGTAGCCGAATTTTTCGTAGGCAAACCAGTGGCCCAGGCGGCCGAAGGCGCAGATCACCTCGTCGGAAATCAGCAAGATGCCGTACTGGTCCACGATGCGCTGGATCTCGGGCCAGTAGGTGGCGGGCGGGATGATCACGCCGCCCGCGCCCTGCACCGGCTCGGCGATGAAGGCGGCCACCTTGTCGGCGCCCACTTCCAGGATCTTGGCTTCCAGCCAGCCCGCCGCGCGGCGGCCGAAGTCGGCCTCGCTCTCGCCGGGCCGCGCGTTCTCGAAGAAGTACGGCTGCTCGATGTGCGTGATGTTGGGGATCGGCAGGTCGCCCTGCGCGTGCATGCCGCTCATGCCACCGAGCGAGGCGCCGGCCATGGTGGAGCCGTGGTAGGCGTTGTTGCGGCTGATGATCACCTTGCGCTGCGGCTGGCCCAGCAGGTCCCAGTAGCGGCGCACCATGCGCACGTTGGTGTCGTTGCTCTCCGATCCGCTGCTGGAGAAGAACACGTGTTCAAATTTGCGCCCGCCCACCACCGGCGCCAGCGAAGCCAGCTTGGTGGCCAGCTGCACCGCCGGCACGTTGGTGGTGTTGAAGAAGCTGTTGTAGAACGGCAGCGTCATCATCTGCTGGTAGGCCGCGTCGGCCAGCTCCTTGCGGCCGTAACCCGCGTTCACGCACCACAGCCCGCTCATCGCGTCCAGGATCTTGGCGCCCTCGGAGTCCCACACGTAGATGTTTTCCGCCCGCGTGATCACCCGCGCGCCGCGCGAGGCCAGGCCCGCGTGGTCGGTGAACGGGTGGATGTAGTGCGCGCTGTCCAGCGCCTGGATGGCTTTCGTGTCCTGCTGCTCGGCGCGGCGAACCAGGGCGGGCGGGGCGATGAGAGTTGAAGTGTTCATCACAGTCTCACAAGAGGAATGAGGGGAAGTCTTTCAAGAACGCCGCGGAACCGGCTCCGCCGGGCCGCCAGCGTTGCCCCCTGGGGGGTGACGCCGAAGGCGGCGCGGGGGGGGTCAAACATGCAGAAGCAGGTGCTCACGTTCCCACGGAGATATGACTTTCATGAACTCGTCGAACTCCAGCTCCTTGATCTCGGTGTAGATGGTGATGAACTCCTTGCCCAGCACCTCGTGCAGGTCGGGTTCGCGACGCAGCCAGTCCAGCGCTTCGCCCAGCGAGCGCGGCAGCGAGTACGGCGCCAGGTAGGCGTCGCCCTTCATCTCGGGCTTGGGCTTGATCTTGTTCTTCATGCCCAGGTAACCGCAGGCCAGCGTCATGGCCATCGCCACATAGGGGTTGGCGTCGGCGCCGATCACGCGGTTTTCCACCCGGCGCGCGGCCGGGCTGGAGATCGGCGAGCGGATGCCCACGGTGCGGTTGTCGTGGCCCCACTCGATGTTGATCGGCGCGGCCGTGTGGCGAGAGAGGCGGCGGTAGCTGTTCACGTAGGGCGCCACCAGCACCATGGCCGCCGGGATGTAGCGCTGCAGGCCGCCGATGTAGTGGTAGAAGGCCTCGGAAGCCGTGCCGTCTTCGTTGCTGAAGATGTTCTGGCCGCTGGCCTTGTCCAGGATGCTCTGGTGCACGTGCATGGCGCTGCCGGGCTCGCCCGCGATCGGCTTGGCCATGAAGGTGGCGTACATGTCGTGCCGCAGCGCGGCCTCGCGCACCGTGCGCTTGAAGAAGAACACCTCGTCGGCCAGGCCCAGCGGGTGGGCGTGGAAGAAGTTGATCTCCATCTGCCCCGCGCCCACCTCGTGGATCAGCGTGTCCACGTTGAGCTCCATCTTGTCGCAGTAGTCGTAGATCTCCTCGAACAGCGGGTCGAACTCGTTCACGGCGTCGATGCTGTAGGCCTGGCGCGAGGTCTCGGCGCGGCCGCTGCGGCCGATCGGCGGCTTCAAGAGCGTGTTCGGGTCGGTGTTGCGCGCGGTCAGGTAGAACTCCAGCTCGGGCGCCACCACCGGCTCCCAGCCCTCGGCCGCGTACAGGTCGCAGATGCGGCGCAGCACGCTGCGCGGCGCGAAGGGCACCAGCTTGCCGGCATGGTCAAAGCAGTCGTGGATCACCTGCGCGGTCGGGTCGGTGGCCCAGGGCACGATGCGCACCGTGGTCGGGTCCGGGCGCAGCTGCATGTCCTTGTCGGTCGGGTCCACCACGTCGTAGTACGGCCCGCTCTCGGGGAACTCGCCCGTCACCCCCATGCCCACGATGGCCTGCGGCAGGCGCATGCCGCGGTCTTCGGTGAACTTCTCGCGCGGCAGGATCTTGCCGCGCGCCACCCCGGTCAGGTCGGGCACCAGGCATTCGACCTCGGTCACGCGGTGCTCGTTGAGCCAGTTCTCCAGGTCGTTGAAGCTGTTTACTTTTTGGGAGGCTGTCATGTGCCGTTCCTTGTCGTTTCGCGGGTTGTGCCGGGTCGGGGGATTCGGGGCTTCAGGCGCCGATGGTGGCGCGGCTGCGGGCCAGATCGGCGGCCTGCAGCCGCAGGCTCTGGCGGGATCGGCAGGCACGGCCGAACTCCTCGAAGATCGCGGCGTAAAACGGCGTCTCCCAGCAGCGCCATTCGGGGTGAAACTGCATCGCGTACGCGAAGGTGCGCGCACCCTTCACGGCAAAGGCCTCCACCACCCCGTCGGGTGCGTGGGCCATGGCCTCCAGCCCCGGTGCCAGCCGGTTGATGCCCTGGCCGTGCAGCGAATTGACCATGGTCTCGGGGCCGCCGGCCCAGGTCTCAAAGATGCTGCCGGGCTCGAAGCGGATCGGGTGGCTCGGCGCGTACTGCTCTTCGTAAGGCGCGGTCTTGGGTTCGCGGTGGTCCATCAGGCCGGGCACCTCGTGCACGCGCTGGTGCAGCGTGCCGCCCAGGGCCACGTTGATCTCCTGGAAGCCCCGGCACACGCCCAGCAGCGGCACGCCCTCGTGCACACAGGCTTTCACCAGCGCCAGCGTGAGCGTGTCGCGCTCCAGGTCCAGCGGCAGGCTGGGGTCGGCCACGTCCTCGTCGAAATGCGAGGGGTGCACGTTGGAGGGCGAGCCGGTCAGCATCACGCCGTCCACCAGGGACAGCAGCTCGGGAATCTGTTCGGCGTCGGCCAGCGGGAACATCACCGGCTGGGCCTGGGCCCCCACTTTCACGGCGCGGGCGTATTTGTCGCCCAGCAGCAGGAAAGGCATCTGGTGCCCGTGGTCGCCCATGAGGCGATGGTCGGCGGGCAGCCAGACCATGCAAGGCGGTTGGTTCATGGTGTCTCCAAACACGTGGCTTGATTGTGAGCAAACAATTGGATCACAATGAGGGCCAGTTGTGGCAAGTCCATGGTGCCACTTGAGAGCACCCCCCTGCGCCGCTGCGCGGCTTCCCCCTGAAGGGGGACCGCACTGGTGGCCCGGCAAAGCCGGCTCCACGGTGCGTCTTGGTCAGGCATCTCGCTCCGAACAGTGCATTGAACACCTATTTCAGACACCCATGCTCTCCGAATTCCTGCTGACCGAGATGACCCGCCTGGGCGCGCAAGACGCCCTGCCCCTGCACCGCCAGCTCTATGAGGCGCTGCGGCGCTCCATGCTCGACGGCAAGCTGGGCGCGGGTGAGCGCCTGCCGTCCAGCCGCGACCTGGCGCAGGACCTCGGGCTGTCGCGCAACACGGTGGTGGCAGCGATCAACCAGCTCAGCGTGGAGGGCTACCTGGCCAGCCGGGTCGGCAGCGGCACCTATGTGAACGAGAGCGTGCCACGCACCCTGCCCGGGCGCGCCGCCCGCCGCCCGGGGGCGCCCGGGGCGCCGGCCGCCGGCACTGGCGGCGTGCCCACCGGCCGGCTCTCCACGCGCGGGCTGGCGCTGTCCACCACCTTCTGCGCCACCGAACTCGAAGTCCAGCCCTTCACCCCCGGCATCGCCGACTTCAGCGCCTTCCCGCTCCCGCTCTGGCAGCGCCTGCAGAACAAGCACTGGCGCATGACCTACCCGGACATGCTGGACTACAACGACTCCGGCGGCTACGCGCCGCTGCGCCGCGCCATCGCCGACTACCTGCGCGTGTTCCGCAGTGTGCAGCTCGACGCCGACCAGGTCATCGTCACCACCGGCACCCAGCAGTCGCTCGAACTCTGCGCCCGCCTGCTGGCCGACCACGGCGACACGGTGTGGGTGGAAGACCCGGCCTACTGGGGCGCGGTCAAGGCCTTCATGGCCACCGGCCTGGCCATCCACCCCGTGCCGGTGGACGACGAAGGCATACACCCCGGCACGGCCGACGACGCGCACCCGCCCAAGCTGATCTACCTCACGCCCTCGCACCAGTACCCCACCGGCGCCGTCATGTCGCTGCCGCGGCGCCACCAGCTGCTCTCCACCGCGCGCGCGCATGGCGCCTGGGTGCTGGAAGACGACTACGACAGCGAATACCGCTTTTCCGGCCCACCCATCTCCAGCCTGGAAGGCCTGGACACCGACGGCCGCGTGTTCTACATGGGCACCTTCTCCAAGGTGCTCTACCCCGGCATCAAGCTGGGCTACCTGGTGGTGCCCAGGCCCCTGGTGGCCGCCTTCAAGCAGGCCCACTACGACCTCAACCGCCCGGGCCAGATGCCGCTGCAGGCCGCGCTGGCCGAGTTCATCGAGATGGGCCACTTCAGCAGCGCGCTGCGCCGCGCGCGCCAGAACTACGCCGAGCGGCGCCAGTGCCTGCTCGAAGCGCTCAAACCCGTGCTCGCCCCACCCGGCACCGAAGGCCCCTTCATCAGCGGCGCTGAGCAGGGCCTGCACCTGTGCCTGCGCCTGCCCGCCTCGGTGGACGACGCCGCGCTTGCCCAGCGCATCGCGCAGCAGGGCCTGACCGTGCGCCCGCTCTCGGCCTACTGCCTGGCGCGCCACGACCTCAAGGGCCTGGTGATCGGCTACGGCTACGCGCCGCTCAGCGCGATCGAACGCTGCGGGCCGCTGCTGGCGGCCGAGGTGCGGCAAGCCCTGGGCGCCACCCAAGTCACAGGCTGACGGCGCCCTGTTCGAACCCGGGGCGTACGCCAGCGTACAGACCCCGGCACCGGATGGGCGCAGGCTCCAGGGCGACAACCTTCCTGGAGACAACCCCATGACTTCCCTATCAAGAACCCTGCTGGCCGTGGCCGGCATCGCCTTCAGCGCCCAGGTGGCCGCCCAGGCCACTTTCTACGAACACCCGGACTTCGCCGGCCGCTCGGTGCGCGCGAACGAAGAAATCACCCGGTTCGACCGCTACAGCTTCAACGACCGAACCTCGTCCGTGGTGATCGTCGGCGACCGCTGGGAGATTTGCGACGACGCCGGTTTCCGGGGCCGCTGCGTGGTGCTGCGCCCGGGCGAATACCCCTCGCTCGCCGACATGGGACTGAACGACCGCGTCTCCTCGGCGCGCGTCATCGACCGCAACGACCGCGTGGACGACGACCGCTATGCGCCGGTTCAGTCCGATGCGCAGGTCACGTTCTATGAGCGTGAAGGCTTCGACGGCCGCTCCTTCACCACCACCGGTGCCATTCCCAACTTCCGCCGCTACGGCTTCAACGACCGCGCCTCCTCGGCGGTCGTGGTCGGCGAACGCTGGGAGGTCTGCGAGGACAACCGGTACCGCGGCCGCTGCGTCGTGTTGCGCCCCGGGCGCTACCCGTCGCTGGAAGCGATGGGCCTGGACAACGAGGTCACCTCGGTGCGCACCGTGGCGCGCAACGTGCGCATCCGCGACGACCGCTACGCGCCCGCACCCGGGCCCGCACCGGCCGACGGCCAGGTCACCTTCTTCGAGCGTGCGGGTTTCCAGGGCCGCTCCTTCACCACGGAAGAGGCGGTCGCCAACCTGGAGCGGGCCGGCTTCAACGACCGCGCCACCTCGGCCATCGTGATCGGTGAGCGCTGGGAGGTCTGCAACGACACCCGGTTCAGCGGCCGCTGTGTCGTGCTGCGCCCCGGACGCTACCCGTCGCTGGAAGCGATGGGCATGAACGACCGCATCTCGTCCGTGCGAACCGTCGAGGGCCGTGGCCGCATCGACGACAACCGCTACGCACCACAACCGGTGGCGGTCTACGACAGCCGCCGCCGCGACGGCGAACGGCTCTTCGAAGCCCCGGTCACGTCCGTGCGGGCCGTGCTCGCCACCTCCGGGCAGCGCTGCTGGGTCGAGCGTGAACAGGTCCAGAGCCAGCGCGGCAACCCCAACGTGCCCGCGGCCCTGGCCGGCGCCCTGATCGGCGGCATCCTGGGCCACCAGGTGGGCGGCGGCAGCGGCAAGGACATCGCCACCGTGGGCGGGGTGATCGCGGGTGCCGCGCTCGGCGCGCAGGTCGGTCGCGATGGGCCGGCCGCCACGCAGGACGTGCAGCGCTGCGAAAACACCCCCGGCGGCGCGCAGCCCGCGTTCTGGGACGTGTCCTACAACTTCCGCGGCCAAGACCACCGCGTCCAAATGGCCATGGACCCGGGCGACACCATCACGGTGAACGAACGGGGCGAGCCGCGCCAGCAACAGTGACGCGGCAGAGATTCAGCAACGAAGTCATCGCTTCGAAGGCCAATCGGCATCCTTTTTCCATGCCGCCGGAGCACGACGTCGACGCATGAAGTGGTCCAGCCCAGGGCACCGCCGGGCCGGCTTCGCCGGACGGCCAGTGCCGCCCCCTTGAGGGGGTAGCGCGCAGCGCTGCGGGAGGTGCTTCATCGGAGTCCGAACTTGTCGATGCGGTAGCGCAGCGTGTCGCGCGAGATGCCCAGCGCCCGCGCGGCCTGGGTCACGTTCCAGCGGTTGCGCTCCAGCGCGTTCACCAGCAGGCGGCGCTCGGTGTCGGGCAGGCTGGTGGGCCAGGGCTCGGTGCCGAGCGCGGCCGGGTCGCCCAGGGCGCCATCGGGCATCACCGGCAGCGGCAGGTCGTCGGCTTCGATCACGGTGTCGCTCGCGAGGATCACGCACTGCTCCACCAGGTTGCCCAGCTCGCGCACGTTGCCGGGCCAGCGGTGGCGCGACAGCGCCTGCAGCGCCTCGTCCGAGAAGCGCATTTCGGGTTTGCCGTAGCGGCGCGCGGACCGCGCCAGGAAGGCCGCCGCCAGCACCGCCACATCGCCCTCGCGCTCGCGCAGCGGCGGCAGCTCGATGCGCAGCATGCCCAGGCGGTAAAACAGGTCGCTGCGGAACTGGCCCGCCGCCACCATGGCCTCCAGCGGCCGGTTGGTCGCCGCGAGCACGCGCACGTCCACCTTCTGCTCGCGCACGCTGCCCAGGCGCCGCACCTGGTGGTCTTCCAGCAGCCTGAGCAGCTTGGCCTGGGTGGCCAGCTCCAGCTCGCCCACCTCGTCGAGGAACAGCGTGCCGCCGTGCGCCGCCTCGACCAGGCCGATGCGGCGCTCGCGCGCGTCGGTGAAGGCGCCGCGCTCGTGGCCAAACAGCTCGCTCTCGACCAGCTGCGAGGGCAGGCTGGCGCAGTTGATCTCGACAAACGGACCGGCGCGGCGCGGGCCCTCGAAGTGCAGCGCGCGCGCCACCAGCTCCTTGCCGGTGCCGGTCTCGCCACCGATCAGCACCGCCGGCGTGTGGCCCTCGCTCAGGCGCTCTTCGGCGTCCACCAGCTGGCGCAGCCGGCCCTGCAGCTGGCGCATGGCGGGCGACGTGCCCAGCAGCGCCGCCAGGCCTTGCGCCGCGGGCACGTGGCCGATGCCGCCCCCGGCGCGCAGGTGGCGCAGCTCCTGCGCCTGGCGCTGCTGCTGCACGGAGCGGTCGAGCACCTGCTTAAGCTGGTGCAGCGACACGGGTTTGATCAGGTAGTCGAACGCGCCGGCCTTCATCGCCTCGACCGCGACCTGTTCGCTGCCGTGCCCCGTGGCCATCACCACCGGCAGCTGCGGCTCGCGCTCGCGCATGCGCCGGAGCACGGACAGGCCGTCCTGGCCCGGCAGGTTGTGGTCGAGCACGACCGCGTCGGGCCGCGCCGCCTCCAGCAGCGCCAGCCCCTCCTCGCCGCTGGCCGCGAGCTGGCAGGCGATGCCGTGGCGCTCCAGATACAGAAGCATGTTGCGCGCGAGCACGGGCTCGTCTTCGACGATCAAAACGCTGTAGCTCATCAAAATCCTTCGCTCTGCGGGCTGCGGTGCGAGCGGGCTTGGAAACGGCCCGGCGCTGCGCTCATGAACGGTGTCATCCGTGGGGTTGGGTGGTGGCGGGGCGCTGCAGGGGCAGCCGCAGGATGGCCTGCGTGCCGACGCCCAGCGTGCTCTCCAGCCACAGGCTGCCGCCCAGGCGCTCGATGCTGCGGCGCGCCAGCGGCAGGCCCACGCCAATGCCGGTGCGCTTGGTGGTGTGGAAGGGCGTGAACACGCGCCGCAGGTCGTCGGGCGAGATGCCGACACCGGTGTCGGCGACGCTCACGATCAGGCCCTTGTCCTGCGGCTGCACCGAGAGGCGCAGCCGCCCGCCCTGGGGCATGGCGTCCAGCGCGTTGCTGATCAGGTTGTCCAGCGCCTGCTCCAGCGCGGGCGCGTCGGCCAGCGCGGTGGGCAGGGTCTCGGGCCAGTCACATTGCACGGTCACGCCCTGGCGGTCCATGCGGGCCGCGTGCAGGCCGACCAGGTGGTTAAGCAGGTCGCCCAGGTGCACCGGCCCGAGCGCACGGCCACCCTGCTGCGCGTAGGCCAGCAGCTTGCCGATCCAGGCCTGCAGGCGGTCGACCTCGGACATGATGTCGCCGGCCTGCTCGCGCTCCGGCCCCATCGCGATCAGCTCGGCGCTGGAGCGGATGGCGGCCAGCGGGTTGCGCAGGCCGTGCGCCACGGCCGAGGCCATGTCGCCGACCGCCACCAGCGACTCGTTGGCCACGATGGTGCGCTGCTGGCGCGCGATCTGGCGGTCGGCCTGCATCACCAGCCACACCATGGCCAGGTAGGTCACGAGCCCGCTCAGCACGCAGGCCATCCAGACGAACCGCGTCATCTCATGCACCGAGTTCAGCAGGTGCTCGGGCTGCATGTAGAGCTCGACCACGCCCACCACCCTGGCGCCCACGTCGCGCACCGGGATGTAGACCTCGATCGCGTCGAGCGCGTCGTTGCGCAGGAACGCGTGTTCCGGCTTGATGAAGCTGGACGCCTCCAGCAGCTCGCTCTCCACCTCCAGCTGGCCGGTCAGGGCCTGGTCCAGCTCGTGGTTGGCGCCGGCGTCGCCGCCGATGGCCTTGGGGTTGGTGGACCACACCACGCGGCGGCCAGTGTCGAACACATTGGCGTGGCCCAGGCCCGGCATGCGCGCGAGCTCGCCGAACAATCGCTCGATGCCGCGCGTGTCGCTGCGGTTGACGAAGAACTCATCGCCCCGGTGCATGCGCAGCAGGCTGCCCACAAAGTCCTGCGCCAGCTCGGCGTTGTGCCGAATCATGCGACCGGCCACGTACTGCGACAGCAGCGTGGCGCTGGCCAGTGCCGTGACCACGACGCACAGCAGGCTGAGCACCGCGAAACGCTGTGTCCAGAACAGCTGCGGCCGGCCGAACAGGGAGCGGACGAAGGGAAGCGCCATGGGGGTCATACCGGAACGGCGCCAGGAACGGCGCCGGCCCATTCTAGGCAGCGCTGCGCCGGCCACGGCAGGGTTCCCGGTCGCTTCCGTGCCGCCACCCCACACCCGAACAAAGGGGCATATCCCCCGAACCCCCGCCGGGCTGGGGCAAATGCCCCACACCACCGCACCTTGCCGGTGGTGACGGCACCCGCGCCAAAGGGGAAAAACTTCAACAGATTCATGGCAGAACATGGCGGTGGGTGGCAGAGGGTCGGACGCATGGCACAGCGAGTGCAAATACCGTTCCGACCACACCACCCCATTCGCGGGCCATTGGCACGGCACATCAACACGACAAGGCTCCAGCCCTGGACGCCGCCACGACCCGCCATTGCCCGCGAGCCCCGGCACGCGATCCGACAAAGACACAGCCACACCCGTGCTGGTGCCCCGCATCCACATCCGGGACGTGCCGTTCCGCTGATACGGCATCGGCGGGACGGGGTAGAGGCTCCCCCCTGCAGCGCTTCGCGCTCCCCCCCGAGGGGGCGGCACTGGCGGCCCGACGGAGCCAGCCCGGCTGTGCCCCGGGCTGGGCTGCGCGTCTTCTCTTGCCGCGGGTGGGGGCCTTGCCCCAGCGCCCCCACGCGATGGGTGAATTCCCCCACCCTACAACCCCTCTCTCTGCTCCTCCGAGCCAAGCAGTTTCGAAAAAAACTCTTTCATTTCAAGCACTTGACCGTCTCCACCCGGCGGTCCGCCCCAGCCGGCACACCGATTGCAAAGTCAACAGTGGCGGGGCCGGTCGTGCCGACCACCCCGACCGCACCTGTTCAACCTCACCCGGAAGCTTTCATGCACACCACCCTCCGCCTCATCCCCGCCATCCTGTTGCTCAGCGCCGCCAGCGCTGCCATCGCCGGCCCGACCTGCACCACCGAACCCGAATCCAAATGGATCTCCGAGGCCGAGATGACCAAGCGCTTCCAGGCCCTGGGCTACAAGGACGACGTGAAGAAGCTGCACGTGTCCAAGGGCAAGTGCTGGGAGATCTACGGCACCGACCAACAGGGCCGCAAGGTCGAGGTGTATTTCCACCCGATCACCGGCGCCATTGCCGAAGAAAACGTCAAGAACTGACGGCCCACCAGACCACCGACACCAGGAGGCCGCCATGACCCCGTCACCCGGCAAAGTTCCCGTGTGGGACCGCTTCGTGCGGGTGTTCCACTGGTCCCTGGTGGCCTCGTTCGCCACCGCGTACCTCAACACCGAGCACATCGGGCTCGTGCACAAGGGCGCGGGTTACCTCGCGCTCGCGCTGATCGCGGCGCGCTGCGTCTGGGGCTTCACCGCCCCGAGCCCGCACGCGCGCTTTGCGAGCTTCGTGCCCACGCCCAGGCGGCTATGGGCCTACCTCAGCCAGCTGGTGCGAGGCCGCGAGCCGCGCCACCTGGGCCACAACCCGGCCGGCGCCGTGATGATCATGTACCTGCTGTGCGCCACCACGGTGATCGGCCTCACCGGCTTCCTCATGACCACCGACGCCTTCTGGGGCAACGAACTGGTGGAAACGCTGCATGTGGGCACGGTGGACGTGACCCTCATCGCCATCGCCATCCACGTCGCTGCCAACCTCTACGAGAGCCTGCGCCACCGCGACAACATGTTCAAGGCCATGATCACGGGTGAGAAGAACGCGCCAGCCGACACCCGGCGCCTTTTATGAGAACGGCAACGACCAGAGCCGGTCCATGCAGGCCAACAACCAAGCGGCCCGCGGCGCGCAGCCCGCGTTCGGGGAAGTGTCCTACAACTTCCGCAGCCAGGAACACCGCGTCCAGATGGCCATGGACCCGGGCGACACCATCACGGTGAACGAACGGGGCGAGCCGCGTCAGCCGTGAATCAAAGCGCATCGCGCAGCCGGTACCAGAGCATGCCCAGCGCCAGGCTGGGCGTGCGCAGCAGCGGCCCGCCGGGAAAGGCGTGGTGCTTCAGGCGCGCGAACACGTCGAAGCGCCCGGCCTGCCCGGCCACGGCCTCGGCCACCAGCTGGCCGGCCAGGCCGGTGAGCGCCACGCCGTGGCCGCTGAAGCCCTGCAGGTAGTACAGGTTGTCGCCCAGCCGGCCGAAGTCGGGCGCGCGGTTCATGCTGATGTCCACGAAGCCGCCCCAGACGAATTCGACCGGCACGTCTTTGAGCGCCGGGAACACCGCGCCCATGCGCCGCGCCATCACCCCTTTCAGATCGGGTGGCGTCATGGTGGTGTAGCTCACGCGCCCGCCGAACAGCAGCCGGTGGTCGGCGCTGAAGCGGAAGTAGTCGAGCACGAAGTTGTTGTCGCAGACCGCCGCGTGGTGCGCGATCAGCCGCGCGCACAGGGCCGGGTCCAGCGGCGCGGTGCCGATGATGTAGGTGCCCACCGGCATGATGCGCGGCGCGATCTCGGGCGCCAGCCGCGGGCCGTGTTCGGGCAGCATGCAGTTGCCCGCCAACACGCCGAAACGCGCCCGCACCAGGCCGTTGGCGGTGCTCGCCACCAGCGCGGTGCCCCGCTGCAGGCCGGTCACCGGCGAGCCTTCGAAGATGCGCACACCCGCGGCCTGGGCGGCGCGCGCCAGGCCCAGCGCGTACTTCAGTGGGTGCAGGTGGCCCGAGCGCTGCTCGTGGAACGCGGCCAGGTAGCGCGGGCTGTCGACGAAGCGCGCCACGTCGGCACCCTCGGCCCAGACACAGGGCACACCGCGCCGGTTGTGGTCGTCGCATTCCTCGCGCAACGCGCGCGCCTTCTTCGCCGACTCGGCCACGTAGGTGTAGCCACGCCGCCAGTCGCAATCGATGCCGTGGATGGCGACGCGCTGCCCGATCAGGTCCACCGCCTCGACCGACATGTCCCAGGCGCGCTGCGCGTCGGCCGCGCCGAGCTGCTGCTCAAACGGTGCCTGCCCACTCGCATACCCCACGATCGCCTGGCCGCCATTGCGCCCGCTCGCGCCCGAGCCGATCCGGTCGGCCTCCAGCAGCACCACCGACAGGCCGCGTGCGCTGAGCTCCAGCGCGGCGGAGAGGCCCGCGAAACCGCCGCCGACCACCACCACGTCGGCCACCACCGCCCCTTGCAGCGGCGGGCAGGGCTCGGGGCGCTGCACGCTGGCCTCGTAGTAGCTGGTCTGGTTGAGCTGGGTGTCGGAGCCGAGCAGGGAACGCGCAAACATGTCAAAAGACCCTCGTGTGAATGACGGACCCACATGCCGAAAGCCGGCCAGCCACCCGTGCACCCGTGGAACCGGCTTCGCCGGGCCACAGGGTGCGTTCCCCCTCCCGCAGGAGAGGGGGGAAGACGCGCAGCGGCGCAGGGGGGTGCTTCATCGCTTCGCGATCTGGCCGCACAGGTAGGTCCACACGAAGCTGGCCGCGGCGTTGCTGGTGAGTTCGGCGTGGTCGTAGGCGGGCGCCACCTCCACGCAGTCCATGCCGATCCAGTTCAGATCGGCCAACTCCTCGAGGAAGCTCAGCACCTGCGAACTCGTCAGCCCGCCGGGCTCGGGCGTGCCGGTGCCGGGCGCAAACGCCGGGTCCAGCACGTCGATGTCCAGCGTCAGGTAACACGGCCGCTGGCCGAAACGCGCGCGGATCGCGTCGATGGCGGGCCGCAGCGCCGCACCGTCGAGCCCACGCAACGCGCGCGCCGTGAAGATCTGCCCGCCCTGGTCGGCCACGTACTCGCGCGCGGCGCGTTCGCCGCTGGAGCGGATGCCGATCTGCACCGTGTGCGCCGGGCTGATCAGCCCCTCCTGCAGCGCCTCGTAGGTCCAGGTGCCGTGGCCCGAGGGCTCACCGAAGTGGTCGCTCCAGGTGTCGCAGTGCGCGTCGAAATGCAGGCAGGCCAGCGGCTCGCCGCCGCCGTATTGCGCCTTCGCCGCGCGCAGCAGCGAGAGCGTCACCGAATGGTCGCCGCCGAGGAACACACAGTGGTGTTTCGCCATCAGCGCCGCGGCCTGTGCCTCGATGGCGGCACGCACCTCCGGCAGCGGCGAGGCGTTGGGCAGGCGCATGTCCAGCGCATCGCCCAGCCGGCCCAGCGGCGACACGTCGAACACCGGGTGGATGCCGTCGCACAGCATCAGGCTGGCCGCGCGGATCGCCTGCGGGCCGAAGCGCGCACCCGGCCGGTTCGTCACCACGCCGTCAAACGGCACACCGGCCACGGCAAACGGCTGACCGGCCAGCGGCTCGCAGGCGAGGAAACGGTTGGTGTTACTGGCGAAAGCGAAGTGACCGGTGGCCATGGCGTGGAGCTCGAAGGGAGGGACGGAACCAGAGAACCATACGCGCAATCGGGTCGGCCGATGAGGCCACCTCGCTCTGGACCGGCGCGTCCACCATCCCCCCGGCGAGGCCCACAAACAGGGGACCTCCGCGTGGCACGACGCCGCCGACCACCCTAGAATCGTGACGACATGCTCGACACGCCGTCCTCGCCGCTGCTCTCGCCCGACGCGGATTCGTGTGGGATCGGCGTACTGGCGGTCGACGACCACGACCTGATCCGCCTCGGGCTGCGGGCGCTGCTGGGGCAACGCGCCGACGTGCGCCTGCACGAGGCCCGCACGCTGCAGGAAGCGTTGGTGCTCTACCGCCGTGGCGACATCGACCTCGTGCTGCTGGACCTGCACCTGCCCGACGCGCACGGCCTGACCGGCCTGACCACCTGGCTGCAGCAGTATCCCCACGCACGGGTGGTGGTCCTCTCCGGGGACAGCGACCCTCAGATGGCGCAACGTGCGCTGGCGCAGGGGGCCGTGGCCTACCTGCCGAAGTCGGGCGACTTGCGGTGTGTGATGGACCACCTGGCGCCGGGCGGATCGCGCGGCCTTCCGCGCGATGTCGCTGACACGCTGCCGCCGCGCGCCGACGATCCCCGCTCGCAGCTGAGCCCGCGGCAGACCCAGGTGCTCGACTGGCTGCTGGCCGGACAGGCCAACCGCGACATTGCCGCGCGCCTGCAGATCAGCGAAGGCACTGTCAAGAACCATGTCTCGGCACTGCTGCTGATCTTCGGCGTGCGCTCCCGGTCCGAACTCATCAGCACCCAACGCTGAGCGGCCGGGCACGATGGCCACGACCCCGCCGTCGATCCAGCAACGGGTGATGCACGAGCAGGTGGCTGCGCTGTATGCGACCACCGCCAGCGCCACCATCGCCGACGTGATCGTGTCCTGGGCCGTGGCGCTGCTGTTCTGGTGGAAAAACGGCGACAGCATGGCCCTGGTCTGGATCACGCTGCACTCCTCGCAGCTGCTGCGCTATCCGTTCCAGGCCGCCTACTTCAAGGACTCGGCGGTAGCCGAGCGCACGGCGTTCTGGGCCCGGCGCCACCGCAACGAAATGCTGTGGTACAGCGGCACCTGGGCGCTGGCGCCATGGTTGATGCTGCCCCGGGCCGACACCTCGATGACCGCGGTGCTGGTGCTGGTGGTGCTGGGCGTGACCAGCACCGGCATTCCCGCCGTGGCACCGCGCTGGGCCTCGGTGCTGGGTTTTGCCCCCCCGATGGTGCTGGGGCTGATCGGCGCCCTGCTGTGGCAGGGTGGCGCGGTCGACCTGGTGCTGGCCCTGTGCTGCCTGGTCTACCTCGGCGTGTCGCTGTACATCGCACACAGCCAGCACCACCTGCTGGCCCAGACCCTGCAATCCCGGTTCGAGAAGGAAGCGCTGGCCCAGCAACTGGAGCAGCAGATGACGCTGACCCGGCAGGCGAGCGAGGAGAAGACCCGCTTTCTCGCCGCCGCCAGCCACGACCTGCGCCAGCCGCTGCACGCGATCGGCCTGTTCGGAGCCGCGCTGGAGCAGGCGCTGCGGGGTCAGCCGGCCCACCAGCACGCGCTGCGACTGGAGGACGCGGTGCGCTCGCTGCACCACTCGCTGGGCGCGATGCTGGACATCTCGCGCCTGGACGCCGGCGTGATGGCTCCCGAGCGCCAGGCGGTGGCCTTGCGCGAGACCTTGTTGTCCATGCACCGCCTCTTTACCGGTCGGGCGCAGGACAAAAACATCGCACTGCGCATCCGCACCAGCTCGCTGCACGTGACCTCGGACCCCCAGATGCTGGAGCGCCTGCTGGGCAATCTGGTGGAAAACGCGATCAAGTACACCCACCAGGGTGGTGTCCTGGTGACGGCCCGCCAGCGCGGGCAGCGGGTGTGGATCGAAGTGGTCGACACCGGCCTGGGCATCGAGCCGGGGCAGCATGAGCTGGTGTTCCGGGAGTTCTACCAGGTCGACAACCCCTCGCGCGACCGCAGCCTGGGGATGGGCATCGGCCTGTCGATCGTGCGCCGCCTGTCCACGCTGCTGGAGCATCCGGTCAGCCTGAGTTCCCGGCCCGGCCGTGGCACCCGGTTCCGCCTGTCGCTGCCCCTGGCCCCCACCGGACTGCCCGCCGCCACACCGCCTGCCGCCGCCTCTCCGACGGAGGGTGAACTGCCGCGCAGGGTGCTGCTCATCGACGATGAAGCCATCGTCACCCAGGGGCTGATGGCGCTCATGCACACTTGGGGGGTTGAGCTGCTGGCCGCTGCCGACGAAGGCGCCGCCCAGGAGGCCATGCGCCAGGCCGCCGAAGAACACCGGCCGGTCGACGTCATCCTGTCGGACATGCGTCTGCGCCACGGCGTCAGCGGCCTGGACGTGGCTCGCCGACTGCAGGTGGCAACGGCGCCGCCGCCGGCGCTGGTCATGATCACGGGCGAGACCTCGCCCGAACACCTGCGCACCCTGGAACACACGGGACTGACGGTCCTCTTCAAACCGGTGGACCCGCAGCTGTTGCGGCATACCCTCATTGAGGGACGCCGGGTAGCCCACCATGACTTTCGACACTTCGCAGCGGGCGCCAGGCCCCATACCGTCGACCCCGGCACGCTGCAACGGGATGAGGGTCAGTGACTGTTGCAGCTTCTCTGGCACTGACCCGTCACAGGAGTATCAACATGGCACGTTTCAATCGCTTTTCCAAACTCGGTCTGGTTGTGGGCCTGGTGCTCGCACAGGTGGCCGCGTACGCGGCGTTTGACGCCCAAGGCAACACCGTCCCGACCCAGTCTTCCAGCCTGCGGCTGCTGGTGCAACCCGACAACAAGGCCGGCGGATCGACCCTGGCCATGTTGCCGGCGTCGCCCATGTGCACCTACCTCGGCAAGCGCTGCGAGGGCGGCGACGGCTCGGCCTGCAAGGCCTACTTCGCCAACTGCTGAGCACACACCGGCAAAACCTGCACGCCTGCACGTTTATCTAAAACCCACTAGCTTGGGCGTCCGCCGTCACCACCGGGTGGCGGCGTCACTTTCCGGAGACCCCATGCTCAAGCTCTATTACTCCCCCGGCGCCTGCTCCCTCTCGCCCCACATCGCCCTGCACGAAGCCGGCCTGGCGTTTGAAGCCATCCCCGCGCCCACCAAGACGCACCGACTGCCCGACGGCAGCGACTATTACCTCGTCAACCCACTGGGCTACGTGCCTTTCCTCGCGCTCGACAGCGGCGAAACCCTGCGCGAGGGCCCGGCCATCGTGCAATACATCGCCGACCAGGTGCCCGAAAAACACCTCGCGCCGCCGGCGGGCACCATGGCCCGTTACCAGCTGCAGTCCTGGCTGAACTTCGTCAGCTCCGAACTGCACAAGGGCTTCAGCCCGCTGTTCAACCCCGCTGTGCCGGCCGAAGCCAAGCAGGTCTTCAAGGACCGCCTGCTGCAGCGCCTGACCTGGGTGGACGGCGAACTGGCCGGCCAGCCGTACCTGATGGGCGAGCCGTTCACCGTGGCCGACGGCTACCTCTTCACCGTCACCAACTGGGCCAAGCCCGTGGGCCTGGACATCGACGGCCTGACCCACCTCGTGGCCTACCGCAGCCGCGTGGCCGCGCGCCCGGCCGTGCAGGCGGCGATGAGCGCCGAAGGCTTGATTTGACCCCCCCTGCAGCGCTGCGCGCTACCCCCCAGGGGGCGGCACTGGCCGTCCGGCGGAGCCGGCCCGGCGGTGCCCTGGGTTGGCGCGTCTGTATGCGAACGGGCTGCATCGACAACTGAACGGCTGAACCGAATGCAATACGCGGCGTTCTTTCGCAACCTGAACCTGGGGCGGCCGAACTGCCCCACCAAGGCCCAGCTGGAGGACGCGTTCATGCGGGCTGGGGCGGCGTCGGCCGCGTCGTTCCTCACCAACGGCACCCTGGTCTTCACTGTCCCCTCGGCCGGCCGGGCGCACCGGGTTTTCGCCGGTGCCTGCGAGCTGCTGCGCGAGACCTGCGGCCTGCGCGAGCCGGGCTACGTCCGCAGCGTCGAGCACCTGGCCCGGCTCGTCGCGCTCGATCCTTTCGCTGCGGTGGACCGGGCCAAGGTCTACGCCTGCTGCGTGACCTTTCTGCACCCCGACAGCGCGGCCGCGCCCGCCCTGCCGCTGACGTCGCCGCGCGGCGATGTGCAGGTGCTGCACTGGACGGGTCCGGAGGCGCTGAGCCTCAGCTTCAAACCGGGCCAATCGCCGGGAAGCCCTAACGCGTTTCTGGAAAAGCTGCTCGGCCTGCCGGCCACCACGCGCAACTGGAACACCGTGCAGCGCCTGGTGCACAAGCACGCCGGACCGACCGACCGCTGAACCCGGGGCCTGGGTCTCCCAGCCAGGGCGGGTGTCCCTGAAAGAAACTCAGCCGCTCAGGCCGCGCACGCGTCCTGCCAGAGCCGGTGCCGCTGGTGGGCCAGCACATGCCCGATGTCGGCCTCCAGGAGCCGTTGGCGCTCCAGGGTCAGGTAACCGTCGATCAGCATCAGTTGCACCAGCTCGAACAACACGGTCTGGTCGGTCCAGCTCTGGCGTTCCAGCCAGCGCATGCCATCCAGGATGTCGCGCAGGCCCTGCGGATGGCCCGAGGCGTCAACGTCGTCGATGTTCAGCAGCGCGGCACGCACCACGTCAAAGAGCCGGGCGTGCGCGCCGCCACCGTCCGCCGCGGGCGAGCCTTTGAGCGCCTGCATGAGGGACTGCAATACACGGAGCAACCGGGCGTGCTGGTCCCAGATGTCGCGCATGGTTTGGAGCTGCATGGTGTTTCCTGTGGGTCATCTCTTGAAAAGACAACCAAAGGATCACATAAAAACCGCCCATCCGGCATTGATGCGCATCAGTTGGGCACTTTGGTGCTCACTTTCCTGGCCATGCCGTTCAAAAAATCACACCCGCCGATGGCCGGCGGGCCCGCCTCCCGCCTCTCAGCTCTCGCCCAGCCCCACCGGCGCGGGGGCCAGCATCACGATGCGGGTGAACAGGCGGTCGAACTGCGGATCGCGCGGGATGCGGCCGTTCAGCGGGTCCTGGTTGGTCGCGAAGGCGGCGTTGAGCGCGTGCCAGTCGGCGTCGCTCAGGCTGCGTTCGGCTTCGGGCAGCACCACGGTTTCCTCCAGCCGCATGTGCTCCAGGTAAAACGCCACGTAGCGCGCCACCTCGTCCTCGAAGGCCTGGCGCCGCGTGTCGCCCAGGTACTCCCAGGCCATCAGCAGGTGCATGAGCGCGCGCACGTTCTGCTCGCCCTGCATGTGGTCGCGTTCGAGCTGGTCGATGGCGGCCATCACGTGCGGCGCCACACGGGCCACGCGGGGAAACAGCAGGTCCGACTCCTTGGGGTGGTGGTGCTTTTCCGGAAACTCGTCGATGTAGAACAACATGGCGCGCAGCACGTCGAAAAAGCGCTCGTGCTGGCCCCCTTTGCCTTCGGGGTCCGGACCGCGCTTGACCATCTGCGTGAGCGATTGCAGCATGGCCGCCAGCGTGGCGTGTTCGTCGCGGATGACGCGCAGGGCTTCGTGGTTCAAGACATGTCTCCTGATTCGCCGACCGATGGGTCGGTCATTGCGAGAGGCTGACTATCGCCGACGCGCGCCGGGTGGTCCTTGATGCACGTCAAGAGCGAATGCCAACCTGCCAACCAACCCCCGCATTGAAGCACGTCATTACAAAAAGAAACGTTTTCAGGGCGTTAAAAATGCCCGATTTCCCCGTGCATTTTTTGCCCCGCCGGGCCAAGGTCAACCCGGTAAACACCAGGCTCGGGCAGCCCAGCGCGGCCGGCGGACGTTGGCGCGGCGTGTGTCGCCACATCCAAACCCGACCGTGGCCTGAGGCCGAATGCGGCAACGCCCGGCCTCACTGCGGGCAAAAACCCCGTGGTGCCCCATTTCATGGGTCACGGCTCGACCAATACGGCCTTATCACTTCCGTCTTATATCTACCTTAAAATTCACGATCCGTTACAAAGTCGTTCTGAACCGAGCGGCCCTCCGTACCGACCACCCTGGCCCGTCAGCACGACGGGTTTTTTGCGCCTTGAACCGCCGAGTTCGCCTCGGTTGCGCCCCCATTGCCTGGCAACCCGCCCACGCCCGATCCATGAGTCTGATGAACTATGTCGAACTGTTGAGCCGGTTCGTGTTTGATCTGGCCGCGATGCTCGTCCTGATCTTCCTGATCTACTACCCCCGGTACAAGCACAAAGAAACCGCCATCTCCGCGGCACTCTTCAACATATTCATCTTCGCCGTGCTGGCGATTCTGTCGAACCTTGAATTCGGCATGGCCGCGGGTTTTGGTCTGTTTGCCATCCTGGCGCTCTTCACGCTGCGCTCGGAGCCGATCAGCAAGTCGGACATGGCTTACTTCTTCGGCAGCATCTCGATCGCCGTCATCTCGGCGATCGATGGCACCAGCCTGATGCTGACGGCCCTGCTCACCGCGGCCGTGCTGCTGGGCGTCTTCATCATCGACCACCCGGAAATCCTGAAATCGGTCAGCCAGATCGACGTGAAGCTGGACTCCATCCCCGAGAACTTCATGTCCAGGCCCGAGGAATTCAAGGCGCTGCTGTCGGAGCGCCTGGGTGTGGAGGTGCTGTCGTTTCGCATCCGCAGTGTGTGCTACGTGACCGAGGTCATCCAGGCCGAAGTGGACTACCGCCCCAAATGATCCCGATTGAAGACCGCCTCGCGTCGTTCAGCCGGATCGACCTCACCGAACTCAATCGGCGGGCCGCGCTGATGACCCGCAAGGACACCAAATACCTGCTGACCTCGTCGCAGGTCCTGGCGTTCCTGGAACGGGCCGGGGGCCATTTCGACGTCCTGGACATCGAAGGAAAAACCGCGTTCGACTACAACAGCGCCTACTTCGATTCGGACTCGCTGCACTGCTTTCGCGATCACAACCAGAACCGGCGCAAGCGCATCAAGGTGCGGTACCGCCACTACGAAGACACCCAGCAGTTCTTCATGGAAATCAAGCTCAAGGGCGCCGGGGGTGAAACCGCCAAACTGCGCCGCCCGATGGCGCCCGAGCATTTCCATGCGCATCAACTTCCTCCGGAGCTGGACGACTACCTGAAGTCGGTGGTCAAGGCCCACCACCAAAAGGAACTCCCGCACAGCTACCGCAAGACGCTGCAGGTGCGCTACCGGCGCACCACCCTGATCGCCAAGGCGGGGCCGGAACGGGTCACGCTGGACAACCGACTCCGCTTTGCCCAGGACCATCGGGAGATCGCGCTGAGCGAGTCGCTCTGGGTGGTCGAAGTCAAGTCCCCCAAAGGGGTGTCCTCCACCGACCGCGTTCTGAAGAACCTGGGTGCCAAACCCGCCTCACTGTGTTCCAAATACTGCGTCGGGCTGTCGCTCACGTCCACCACGGCCAGATCCAGCCGCTTCACCCCCACGGTCAAAAAGATCTCGGCCCTGGGCTGACCGCCCGTACCACGCCCTCCACCCTCACGCTTGCGGCCCTGCGCCGCGCAACGCCCGCTTGTATGTCCCTGCACCGCATCGCCTTTGCCCTGTCTGCCGCGCTGCTGCTTGCGGCCTGCGTCGAGTGGGACGCACAACAGCCCGGGCGCAAACCGGTGGCTCTCGATGAACCCGCCTTTTCGCACGAGAGCGGCTTCTACGACTCGGACATCAGCGTGGCCCTGTCCCACCCCGATCCGACGGTGGCGGTGTATTACACGCTGGACGGCTCCGATCCCGACCCGGACAACGTCAATGGCACGACCTACCGCTACAAGCTGCAGTACCCCAAGGACCCCGGCGATCCATTCGGAGAGTTCCATGCGCAGACCTACCGGAGCGTCCGCTACAAGCACCCGATACGCATCACGGACCGCTCGAAAGAGCCCGACCGGATCGCCCGGATTTCGACCACGCTTCACGACGTCGAGCCCTACTACGTCACCCCGCTGATGGCGTTGAGTGCCACGCAAAGGCGTGTCAACGACGCCGTGGAGCCGATCAACGGCGGACTGGCCTCCTTCAACCAGTCGATCCAGGACCGGCTGGGCACCACGGACTTTCAGCTGCCCGCCATTCCCACCATCGACCAGCGCCCCCAGGCACGGCTTCTGAAGGGCACCGTGCTCAGGGCCATTGCCATCAAGAAGGGCGGCGCTCGCAGTGACATCGCCACGGCCAGCTACTTCGTGATCCCCCGCCAAACCTTCAAGCTGCCGGTGGTGTCGCTGGTGACCCAGGAAGACCGGCTTTTTGGCTACGAACAGGGCGTCATGGTGGCCGGCAAGACCTTTGACGACTTTCGCCGCAAATACCCCAGCCATCGCATCCGCGGTGGCACCGCCCCGGCCAACTGGCATGCCCGGGGCGACGACATTCCCGCCCACTTCCAGTATTTCCCGGCCGTCGAGAAACCGGAAAAAGCGAGCATGGACCAGCGCATCGGCGTCCGGGTCCACGGAGGGTTCAGCCGGTCCAACGCCAGCAAATCGCTGCGTCTCTACGCCCGCAAACGTTACGGCAAAAACAAGTTCCAGCACCCGGTCTTCGGGGAGGACCACAACCACAAGAAGCTGATCCTGCGCAACTCGGGCAACGACTTCCAGAAAACCATGTTCAAGGATGCCGCCGCACAGGCGGTGGTGCGGCACCTGAACATCGAGACACAGGGCTATCAGCCGGTCGTCACGTTCATCAACGGCGAGTACTGGGGCCTTTTGAACCTGCGCGAGTATTTCGACACCGACCACTTCTCGGAGAAATACGCCATCCCCGAAAAGGACATCGAGCTGGTGGAGAACAACGCGGTGATCGAAGGCGACCCGACGCACTGGAACCTGGTCATGGCCTTCTTCGAGAAGTCCGATCTGCGCCGCGAAGAAGCCTACCGCCAGGCCAGCAAGCTGATCGACATCGACAGCCTGATCGACCACCAGATCGCCAACATCTTCATCGGGAACGTCGACTGGCCGCACAACAACGTCAAGGCCTGGCGCTACCGGGGCAAGGCACCGCGGTACGCCAGCCAAGGTGTGCTGGACGGCCGGTGGCGGTGGCTGCAGTACGACGCCGATCTGGCCCTGACGATCCCGTCCGTCAACATCCTGGCCGGTGCCCTGCATCCACGGGGCACCAAGAATCTCGACGGCGTGGCGTGGTCCACCCTGTTGCTGCGAAAGCTCATGGAGAACGACGACTTCAGGACCCGGTTCATCAACCGGTTTGCCGATCTGCTCAGCACCACGTTCGACGCCGAACACACCTCCCGCACCGTCCTCCAGCTGCAGAACGACATCCGGCCGGAAATGCCGCGCCATCTTGAGCGCTGGAAGGTGCCTGCCAACGTGGACGTGTGGGCCCAGCATGTCCAGTCGATGCTGACCTTCCTGCGGCAGCGGCCCGCCATCCAGCGCGCACAGCTGATCGATCAGTTCCAGCTGAAAGGAACCTATTCCCTGACGGTCGACATCCCCGATGCGCGGCAGGGCCACATCCGGATCAACACCCTCCAGACACCCGATCTTCCGGACCATCCCGGGGCCGAAGGCGTGTGGACCGGCATCTACTTCTCGGGCGTCCCACTGGAACTGGAAGCCATCGCCAAGCCTTGTTACGCCTTCAAACGCTGGCGCGGTATCGACTCGACCAACGCCTCCACGCGGATCACAGCGACCCAGGACACGCAGGTTGCCGCTGAGTTCGAGCCGGTGTGCGCACCGTGAAACGGCCCGGAGGTGCATCGCCGGCCCAATCCGGCCAAATCGTCCCAACCCCCCGGACCACGAAGGCCCCGATGTCGACGGGCCGCACCGCCTTCGGCTCTACACCGGCGGCTTCCAGCGCTTGAGCAACAGGGCGTTGCTCACCACACTGACCGAACTCAGCGCCATGGCCGCGCCGGCCAGCACCGGGCTGAGGTAGCCCAGCGCGGCCAGCGGGATGCCGGCGGCGTTGTAGGCGAAGGCCCAGAACAGGTTCTGCCGGATCTTGCTCACGGTGCGGCGCGAAATGTCGAGCGCGGCGGCCACCAGCATCGGGTCGCCGCGCATGAGCGTGATGCCGGCCGCGTGCATCGCCACGTCCGAACTGCCGCCCTGGCTGTGGCTCATGGCCAGGCCCACGTCGGCGGCGGCCAGCGCGGGCGCGTCGTTCACGCCGTCGCCCACCATGGCCACGGTGTGGCCCCCGCGCTGCGTCGCTGGCGCGGGCCGCGGCGCGGCGGCGGGATCGGAACCGTCCTGGCCACCCTCCGCCGCCGCCAGCGCGGCCAGGCCTGGCGGGGCTTCGCGCTCGCCCCGCTTGAGCCGCTGCACCACCGCCGCCTTGTCTCCCGGCAGCACCTCGGCGATCACCTCGCCGGCCTCGGCCCGCAGCCCCAGGGTCTTGGCCATGGCCAGTGCCGCGCCCCGGTTGTCGCCGGACACCATGAACAGGCGCAGCCCCTGCGCGCGCAGCCCGGCCAGCGCGGCGGCCGCGCCGGGTTTGGGTTCGTCGGCGAACGCCAGCAGGGCCAGCGGCGCCCACGGCCGGGCGCCGTCCGGGGCGCCGTCGCCCTGCGCCGCGAGCACCGACACCGTCGCGCCTTCGGCCTGCAGCGCTTGCGCGCGCTCGGCCAGCGGGCCCAGGCTGGCGCCGAGCTCGTCCATCCAGCGCAGGCTGCCCAGCGCCAGCGGCGCGCCCTGCACCGTGCCCAGGCTGCCGCGCCCGGCCACCGCCTGCACGTCCTGCGCCGCGTCGGGCGAGACCACCAGCCCCCGCGACGCGGCGGCTTCCAGCACGGCGCGGGCCAGGGGGTGCGCGCTGTGCACCTGCAAGGCCGAGGCCGCCTGCAGCACCGCCAGCTCGTCCACGCCCGGGCTGGCCTCGATCACCCGCAGCCGCGGGTGGCCGACCGTCAGCGTGCCGGTCTTGTCGAAGGCCACGGTGTCCACACGGTGCGCGATCTCCAGCGCCTGCGCGTCCTTGATCAGGATGCCGTGCTGCGCCGCCACACCGGTGCCGGCCATAATGGCCGCAGGCGTGGCCAGCCCCAGCGCGCAGGGGCAGGCGATCACCAGCACCGCCACCGCGTGCAGCAGCGCTTCTTCCATCGGCGCGCCTGTGTAGAGCCAGGCCCCCAGCGTGACCAGCGCGATCACCAGCACCACCGGCACGAACACCGCCGCCACCTGGTCCACCAGGCGCTGCACCGGCGCCTTGGCGGCCTGCGCGTCCTGCACCAGCGCGATGATCTGCGCCAGCACGCTCTGCGCCCCCACGGCGCGCACCCGCAGCTCCAGCGAGCCCTCGCCATTGAGCGAACCGCCGGTGACGAAATCGCCCACGTCCTTGGTCACCGGCATGGGCTCGCCGGTCAACATGGACTCGTCGGCCTGCGAATGGCCCAGCAGCACCTCGCCATCGGCGGCGAAACGTTCGCCCGGCAACACGCGGATCCGATCGCCCGGCAGCAGCTCTTCCACCGGCACGTCGGTCGGCTCGCTGCGCTGGATCCCGTCGGGCAACAAATGAGCGCGCTCCGGGCGCAGCGCGTGCAGCGCGCGGATAGCGCTGGTGGTCTGGCGCTTGGCGCGCGCTTCGAGCCACTTGCCCAGCAGCACCAGGGTGATCACCACCGCCGAGCCCTCGTAATACAGGTGCACCATCTCGCCGGGCTCGGCGCGCCACCACAGCCAGGTCGACAGCGCCCAGCCCGCCGTGGTGCCGATGGCCACCAGCAATTCCATGTTGCCGGTGAGCGCCTTGAGCGCGTGCCAGCCGGCCTTGTAGAAACGCGCACCGAGCCAGAACTGCACCGGCGTGGCCAACGCGAACTGCAGCCACGACGGCAGCATCCAGTGTTGGCCAAACAGGTCGCCCACCATGGGCAGGGCCAGCGGCGCCGAGAGCAGCAGGCCCGCGAGCACCGGCAGCAGGTCCAGCGGAACGCCCATCCAGTGTTCGCCGACGTCGGCGTCCATGGCCTCCAGGGCGCGCGGCTCGTAGCCCGCGTCGCGCACCGCGCGGCGGATGCGCGCCACGGTCTCGGCGTCCTGCGCGCCGCTCAGGGTGACGCGCGCCGATTCGGTGGCCAGGTTCACGCTGGCCGCGCTCACGCCCGGCTGCTTCTTCAGCACCCGTTCGACCCGGGACACGCAGGAGGCGCAGGTCATGCCGCCCACCCCCAGATCGAGCTGGTACGAGGAAGAAAGGTTCGGGGCTTCTAGGGTTGCTGTGTTCATGGGATCTGTTCAAGCACACGCCGTGGAACCGCCCTTGGACAAGCTCGGGACGGGCCATTGGCGTGGTCCCCTGGGGGGAGACGCGCAGCGGCGCAGGGGGTAACGCCAAAGCCGCAGCATAAGCTTTCCCCCCGTGGGAAGGTCAAGCGGCAAGGTGTATCGCGAGGTGTATCGTCGGGGGCTTGACCTTGACACGGTGTCAAGCCTGAAGATACCGTTCCCCCAACCAGGAGCACCCCATGAACCAGATCTTTTCCGTGCAGGGCATGACCTGCGGCCACTGCGAAAAGGCCGTGACCACCGCCATCCGCAGCCTCGACCCCCAGGCCGAGGTGCGCATCGACCGGGGCCAGAACCGGGTGGAGGTGCAGACCGATCGGCCGCGCGAGGCGGTGGCCGAAGCGATCCGCGAAGAGGGCTACACGGTGGCGGCATGAAAACCGACGCCGGTGCCCTCGAACCCGCCGACGCGGGCGACGCCGCGCTGTCGGCGGTGAGCGCCTGGCCGGTCAACATCGGCACCGCCGCGCGGCTCAGCGGCATCTCGCCCAAGATGCTGCGCCACTACGAGTCGCTCGGCCTGCTGGCTGCGGTGACCCGCACCGACAGCAACTACCGCCAATACAGCCTGGCCGACGTGCACACGCTGCGCTTCGTCCGGCGCGCACGCGACATGGGCTTCAGCCTGGACGCCATCGCCGAGCTCGTGGGCCTGTGGCACAACCGCCGGCGCAGCAGCGCCAGCGTCAAGCGCATCGCGCAGAAGCACCACGACGAGCTGGCCCAGCGCATCGAGGCGCTGCAGGCCATGCAGCGCACGCTGGGCGATCTGCTGTGCCACTGCCCCGGCAACGAGCGGCCCGACTGCCCCATCCTGGACGATCTGGCCCAGCTCTGAGGGGGTGCGCGATCCCGGCCCCGGCGGGCTCACATCGCCGGTGGCCAGCGGTGGGTTTCGCCCTGCCCTTGTTCGCACCAGGCGTGCAGCGCGTCGTACATCACCATCCCATGGCCGAGCATCTCCTGGTCGTCGGCGAAGCGCTTCGACAGCCCGAGCGAGAGCGCATACAGCCCCGCCGACTGCGGCGTGAGGTCCAGCCGCTCGGTGTCGGCGCCGCGCACGATGTCGGCGAGCTGCCGCAGGGCCGGCGTCTGCAGGTCGTAGCGCTCCAGGAAGGCATCAAAACTGCACAGCGGCCCCACGTGGCTCAGCGCCACCCCGGGGATGTCGAACGGCGTGGCCCCGGTCTGCTCGGCCACCCGCAGCACCTCGGCCGCGGGCACAAAAAGAAACCGCGCCCGCGGGTCGATGAAACGCGCCACCAGCCAGGGGCAGGCGATGCGGTCGATCTTGGGGCGCTCGCGCGTCACCCACTGTGAGCCCGAGGGCGTGGCCTCGGCCAGCGCCTGCACCGGGCACCCCGCCGCTTGCCAGCCGGCGAAACCACCCTGCAGGAAGAAAGCCGACACGCCCATGGCGCGCAGGGCCGCGGCCAGGCCCTGGCCGATCTCCATGCCGTGTGCGCAGTACACCACCACCGGCCCGGGCGACGGCACCAGGCTGTCTTTCCAGTCCAGCCAGTGCGCCGGGTCGTGCCAGATCGCTCCCGCGATCTGGGCACCCGCCTCCACACGGGCCGCTTCCCGCCGCACATCCAGCAGCACGGGCGCGGGGTTGCCGCGCAGCAGCCGGGACAGTTCTTCCACCGAGATGGCATCCATGGTTCACTCCTTGAAACGGACAGACGCGCTCATCCCCACAAGCGCCACAACAAGCCCAACACCGCGCAAGCCGCGATCACCTCCATCACCCCGCGCTTGAACCGCAGCAGCGCCAGCGCCGCGCCCAGCGCGATCAGGGCCGAGACCGCGTCGAACGGCCCGGCGAAACCCTGGGGCCACAACACGTGGTAACCGAAGAACAGCGTCAGGTTCGCGATCACGCCCACCACCGCGGCGGTGATGGCCGTCAGCGGCGCGGTGAACTTGAGGTCGCCGTGGGTGGACTCCACCAGCGGCCCGCCCGCGAAGATGAACAGGAACGACGGCAGGAAGGTGAACCAGGTCACCAGCGCCGCCGCCAGCGCGCCGGCCAGGAACAGGGCCTCGGGGCCCAGGACCGCCTTCACGTAGGCGCCGACAAAGCCCACGAAGGCCACCACCATGATCAGCGGGCCCGGCGTGGTCTCGCCCAGGGCCAGGCCATCGATCATCTGCACCGGCGTGAGCCAGCCGTAGTGCCCCACCGCGCCCTGGACCACGTAGGGCAGCACGGCGTAGGCCCCGCCAAAGGTGAGCAGCGCCGCCTTGGTGAAGAACCAGCCCATCTGGGTGAACGTGTGCTGCCAGCCCAGCAGCACCGTCAACAGGGCCATGGGCACGGCCCAGAGCACCGCGCCCACCACCACCACCCCCGCCAGCCGACTCCAGCGGAACCGGGCGTGCGCCGGTGGCGGGGTGTGGTCGTCGATCAGCGCCGGGCCGTACGAGGCGCCGCTCTGCCCATGGCCGCCACCGGTGGCGAAGTGCCGGGGCGCCATCCGGCCCCCGACGTGGCCGACCAGGGCGGCGGCCGCGACGATGGCCGGAAACGGCACGTTGAGCGCGAAGATCGCCACCAGCGAGGCCGCCGCGATGCCCCAGAGCCAGCGGTTTTTCAGCGCCCGCGAGCCGATGCGGTAGGCCGCCTGCAACACGATCGCCGTCACCGCGGGCTTGATGCCGTAGAACAGCCCGGCCACCCAGGGCACATCGCCGTACGCGATGTAGACCCACGACAGACCGATCAGGATGAACAGCGAGGGCAGCACGAACAACACCCCGGCGACGATGCCGCCCCAGGTGCGGTGCAGCATCCAGCCGATGTAGGTCGCCAGCTGCTGCGCCTCCGGGCCGGGCAGCAGCATGCAGTAGTTCAATGCGTGCAGAAAGCGCCGCTCCGAGATCCAGCGCCGGCGCTCCACCAGCTCCTGGTGCATCACGGCGATCTGCCCGGCCGGCCCCCCGAAGCTGATGAAGCCGAGCTTGAGCCAGAAGGCAAAGGCCTGCCAGAAGCCGGCCGCCTCGGGGGGCGCCAGGCCGGCTTCGGCGGTAGGGGTGGGCGTGGGGTTCATGGTGGGGGGTCGCCTGGGGTGAAACTGGCCAGCAGGCCGTCGAACACGGCGTGGGCCGTGGCCAGCAATTGGTCGTCGTCGGTGATGGCGTCGCGCAGCCCGGCCAGCACGCTTTCCACGCCCGCCGCCTCGGGCGGCTGCACGCCGCCGACGTCGAGGAAATGCACCAGCTGGCCCAGGCGCACCAGCGCCGGCTGCTCCAGCCCGAAGCTGGCCAGCAGCACCTCGAACGTGACGCGGGCGCCGACGTGGCTGAACCGGGCGCCGTCGAAGTCGAAGCCCAGCGCATCGGCGGGGCAGTCGCGCGGGTCGGCCAGCCAGTGCAGGCGGGCCTGCCGGTCGATGAAGCGCTGGATCAGCCAGGCGCTGGCCAGCCGGTCCACCCAGGGCCGTTGCCGGGTGGCCCAGCTGCGGCCCTGGTGGTCGGCCAGCGCCAGGCGGGCAATGGGGCCTTCGACGGCCCGCGGCTCGTCGGGGGCCGCCGCGCGGGCGCAGGCCAGCTCCAGCTCCACCACGGCGGCCTCGGCCTGGCGGCGGGCCTCGCCGGGGAAAAAGTCGATCTCGCCCAGGCTCCCCAGGGCCTTGCGCAGCTTGCGTGCCTGCTTGAGCGCATCGAGCGGCTTGTCCACGCCCAGCGCCTGGCGCACCCGGGCCACCTCGGCGAGCAGGGCGGCGTAGTCCACGCTGCGGTCGAACAGACCCCGGAAATTCGCCTGCGGCGGTTCCTCCATGCGCAGCACCAGGGCGGTCCCGCCGGCGTCGCGCACATCGGCCGCCAGGCCGTCGAGCGTGGCGCGGCAGGTCCCGGTTTCGGGCAGCACATACACACCGTCGCGCAGCACCGCCGCGCCCGAGGCCTTGAGCGCCCGCCAGGCCCGCATGCGCACGGTGGTGTTCTCGGTGGGTAGGCTGGTGATGAGGGATATCCAAAACATGATGTTTACTATTCTTCATTTTTGTAGAAAAGTAAACACATATTTTTCCCAAGGGAAACGGAACAAATCTTTACAGAGCGGCAGCACAGCCGCACAAGGCAGAAACACGCGGCGACCACACTGGCATCACTCCACGGCAACCCTCGCTTGTGGAAGCCCAGGTCCATCAACGTCTCCAGGAGTGATCATGAAACTGTCCCCGAAACGCGCCCTCATCGCCGCCGCCCTCGCCACCGCCTTTGTCGGCATCTCGGCCACCGCCATCGCCCAGGGCGCGGCTGGCGTGCCCAGCGACATGCGTGCCCAGCACATGGCGCAGCGCGTCGAAGCCGGCACCCCCGACGCACAACAAGCCGACCAGCGCCACGCCCAGCGCATGGAGCGCATGCACAAACGCATGGCCGAGCGCCAGGCCCAGCTCAAGGCCGAACTCAAGCTCAGCCCGGAGCAGGAAGCCGCCTGGAGCGCCTTCGTGGCGCGCACCGCCCCCGAGCCCCGGGGGCCCATGGCCGGCGCGCGTGAAGACTGGTCCAAGCTGACCACGCCGCAGCGCCTGGACAAGATGCAGGCGCTCAGGGCCGAACGCGACGCGCAGATGGCCAAGCGCATCGACGCCACCAAGAGCTTCTACGCGGCCCTCACGCCCGAGCAGCAAAAGGTGTTCGACGCCCAGGCCCATGGCGGCTTTCGCCACGCCGGCATGAAGGGTGAGCGCGGCATGGGCCGCCACGGTGGGGGCATGGGCTGCGACAGCCCGGCACAACCGCGCAGCTGATCGCCTTCGCGCGCCCCGTTGCCACCACAGCCCCGGCACGCCGGGGCTGTTTCACTTGACCTGAGTCAATCCGCACCGCGCGGCCAGCCGATAAGCTGCCCCGCCATGGACTTCGACCTCATCATCATCGGCGCGGGCCCCGCCGGCCTGTGCCTGGCGCGTGCGCTGCGCGGCAGCGGTCTGCGCAGCTGCCTCATCGAACAGCAGCCCCGCGAGTCGCTGCAGGACCCCGCTTTCGACGGCCGGGAAATCGCCCTGACCCAGCACAGCGCCGAGCTGCTGCGACAGCTCGGCATCTGGCCGCTGCTGGGCGAGGCCCACGTCGCGCCGCTCAAGGACGCCCTGGTGCTCAACGGCGGCTGTGGCCCGAACCAGGCGCGCATGTTGATCAGCCACCGCCTGAGCCCACGCTCCGAGCTCGGCCACCTGGTGGCCAACCACCACATCCGCCGCGCCGCCTTCGCCGCCGCGCTGGCCGACGGCGCCGGCGACGGCCAGCCACCCGAGCTGCGCTGCTGCGAACAGGTCGTGCGCATCCACACCGACGCGCGCGCCGCCCAGGTCACCCTCGGCAGCGGCCAGACGCTCAGCGCCCGGCTCGCCGTGGCCGCCGACAGCCGCCACTCCAGCACCCGCCGCGCCATGGGCATCCCGGCCGACATGCACGACTACGGTCGCACCATGCTGGTCTGCAACATGACGCACGAGCAGCCCCACCACGCCACCGCCTGGGAGTGGTTCGACCACGGCCAGACGCTGGCGCTGCTGCCCATGAACCCCTGCCCCCGGACCGGTCAGCACCGCTCCTCGGTGGTGCTGACCCTGGCCAGCCACGAATTGCAGCCCCTGCTGGAGCTGGACGAAACGGCCTTCGGCCAGGCCATGACGCGGCGCTTCGGCCAGCAGCTCGGCGCCATGCGGCTGGCCAGCACGCGCCACGCCTACCCGCTGGTGGGCGTGTGGGCGCGCCGCCTGGTGGCGCAGCGTTTCGCCGCCGTGGGCGACGCCGCCGTGGGCATGCACCCGGTCACCGCGCACGGTTTCAACCTCGGCCTGCGCAGCATCGACACCCTGTCCAGCGCCCTGATCGCCGCGCACCAGCAGGGCCAGGACATCGCCTCGCCCGCCCTGCTCGAGCGCTACCAGCAGACCCACCAGCGCGCCAGCCGCGGCCTGTACCTGGCCACGCACGCGGTGGCCACGCTCTACACCCGCGAACAGACGCCCGCGCGCTGGCTGCGCCACGCCATGGTGGGCCTCGGTGAGCGTTTCACCCCGTTCAAACGCGCCATGGCCGCCAGCCTGACCGGCCTGGCCTGAGCACCCGGACACCGCTTGCCCCCATCCGCGCCGCGCACCTGAAAACCCCAGTCCCCCACTCCCCGCTGCACGAAACCTTCGCGCGGGGCGCATGATCTCCAGCCAGAACGACCCCCCATTGCCCCAGCCCGGCGCCCGGGTCACCTGAGGACCCAAGGGCGCGTGCACCACCGGCGCGAGAGCCCCATGGACAAACACTACCTCACCCCCCTGTTCCAGCCCGACACCATCGCGGTGTTCGCGGGCAAGTCCGACGAGCCCGAGACCCAGACCCCGCAAGCCCGGGGGCTGCTGGGCGCGCTGCGCGCGCAGCGCTTCAAGGGCACGCTGGTGTTCCTGGACATCCACACCACCGGCACCCTGGCCGATCTGGCGCAGACCCGCGCCGACCTGGCCATCATCGCCCTGCCACCGCTGGAGGCCATCGCCGCGCTGGAGGTGGCCGGGCGCATCAAGTGCCGTGCCGCGCTGGTCATCGGCAGTGGCACGCCGGCCCTGGAGGCCGCTGAAATGCACCGCGTGGCGCGCCGCCACGGCATGCACCTGCTCGGGCCCAACAGCCTGGGCCTGCAGCGCACGCGCTGCCTGCTCAACGCCAGCGTGGCCGGGCCGCTGGCCGCGCCCGGGCCGCTGGCCCTGGTGTCGCAGTCCGGTGCGCTCACCGCCTCCATCCTCGACTGGGCCACCGAAAATGCGGTGGGCTTCTCCACCGTGGTCTCGCTCGGCCCCAACACCTCGGTGGACATCGCCCAGGTGCTCGATTTTCTCGCCTCCGACGCCCAAACGCACAGCATCGTCGTCTATCTGGAAGGCATCTCCAGCGCCCGCCGTTTCATGAGCGCGCTGCGCGCCGCCGCCAACGCCAAACCGGTGATCGTGCTCAAGGCCGGCCGCAAACCCGCCGGCAACCTGGCCGCGCAGACCCACAGCGGCGCCATCGTCGGCGCCGACGACGTGTTCGACGCCGCCCTGCGCCGCGCCGGCGCGGTGCGCGTGCGTTCCTTCGTCGAGCTGTTTTCGGCCTCCAAGTGCCTGGCCTCGCGCTACCGCCCGGTGGGCAAACGCCTGGCCATCGTCACCAACGGCGGCGGCCCCGGTGTGCTCGCCGCCGACTGGGCCAACGAAATCCAGCTGGAGCTGGGCAAGCTTTCCCCCGAAACCGCCCACGCCCTCAAGCCCCAGCTGCCCCCGCTGGCCTCGCTCAGCGACCTGATCGACCTGTCGGAAGAGGCCAACGCGGAGCACTACCGCGCCGCGATCGACGCCGCCGGCCACGAAAAGACGGTGGACGGCATCCTGGTGGTGCATTCGCCCAAGGCCGGCATCGACCCCACAGCGGTGGCCCAGGCCATGGCCGAGCTGAAAAAACGCCTGGGCAAGCCGCTGCTGTGCTGCTGGATGGGCAGCGCGTCGGTGGCCGCCGCGCGCGAGGTGCTGGCCAACGCCGCCATCCCCAGCTTTCGCACGCCCGAGGCCGCCGTGGGCGCCTTCGGCAACATCGCCAGCTTCTACCAGAACCAGCAACTGCTGCAGCAGACCCCGCCGCCCCTGTCCGCCCTGGCCAAGCCCGACATCGAGGGCGCGCGCCTGCTGATCGAAAACGTGCTCACCGAACGGCGCAAGGTGCTCACCGAAATGGAGTCCAAGGCCCTGCTCTCGGCCTTCCACATCCCGGTCACCCAGACCATCCTGGCGCGCAGCGCCAACGAGGCCATGATGATCGCCACCCAGCTGGGCTACCCGGTGGCGCTCAAGATCGACTCGCCCGACATCAGCCACAAGAGCGACGTCAACGGCGTGGCGCTCAACGTCATGAACGCCGTCGGCGTGCGCGACATCTACAACACCATGATCCAGGCCGTGGCCAAGGTGCAGCCCGGCGCCCGCATCAACGGCGTGACGATCCAGAAGATGGCGCGCAACAAGCGCGGGCGCGAACTCAACGTGGGTCTGGTCACCGACGATCCCTTCGGCCCGGTGATCGCGTTTGGCGCCGGCGGCACCATGATCGAGCTCATCAACGACCGTGCCATGGAGCTGCCCCCGCTCAACCAGTTCCTGGCGCGCCGCCTGATCGACCGCTCGCGCGTGGCCGAAACCCTGGGCGAGTGGCGCGGCGCCAGCGCGGTGGACATGGACGCGCTGGAACACGTGCTGCTGCGCGTCTCGGAAATGGTCTGCGAACTGCCCCAGCTGCGCGAGATGGACATCAACCCCATCATCGTGGACGAATCGGGTGCGGTGGCGGTGGATGCGCGCATCGTGATCGACAGCGCGCCGGCCACGGCGCGCAACTACGCCCACCTGGCCATCCTGCCCTACCCGGCGCGCTACGAGCAGATCTGGCCGCTGCGCGGCGGTGGCGAATACACCATCCGCCCGATCCACCCCGACGACGCCCAGATGCTGCAGGACCTGGTGCAGAACCTGTCGCCCGAGAGCCGCTATTTCCGCTTCGTGTCCTCGCTCAAGGAACTGCCCGCCTCCATGCTCTCGCGCCTGACCCTGATCGACTACGACCGCGAAATGGCGCTGGTGGCCATCCACCGCAGCCGCCAGACCGACGCCGAAGGCGAAACCGTGGAAACCGAGCGCGTCGTCGGTGTGTCGCGCTACATCACCAACCCCGACAAATCGAGCTGCGAGTTCTCGCTGGTGGTGGCCGACGACTTCAACGGCAAAGGCCTGGGCTCGCGCCTGATGTTGAGCATCATGGAAGAAGCCCGCGACAAGGGCCTGGCCGAGATCGAGGGCCTGGTGCTGGCCAACAACCCCGGCATGCTCAAACTCATGAAGGGCCTGGGCTTCACGGTCAAGACCTTCCCCGAAGACGCCGACTTCAAACTGGTCACGCACAGCCTGTGAAGCCCGGCCGGCCGGGTGACCGCGCCGGAACCCAGCCTTGCAACCGCCCACCCGGGCGGTTTTTCTTTGTCCCTTGCTATCTCTCTATCTTCTTTAATTCAAATTAGTAGCAGTAGTAGAAGGGCTCGTTTTCTGTGGACAAGGCGCTTTTCCCATAGCGCGACAAGCACTTGGCGACCGTACAAGCGTGTGCAAACCGCCCCGCTGCCCAAATCCCGAAACGGGGACAACCCGGCTTGCGGCACCTCTTCTGTGGACAACACAAGGCTTGTTCAAAAGTTAATCACAGGGTTGTGATCAAGCTCCGGGCGAAGGCCTGTCCGAGGTGCCCCACCGTCGACCTTAAGCACCCGGCTGCCGCGCTCTGCGGCCAGCACAGGGCCGAACCTCTTGGGCCATGGTCAGGACGGCCGGCAGGTCCAAAGAAGGCCCCCACCCCCACAGAGAACCCGGGAAGACCGCCTGGAGGCTTCCAGCCGCTGGCCCGGTCCGTTTGGACCACGGAAACAGCTTCCGGAATCCGTTGACGACCCTGATTGCGACCGAAACATCCGCAACCCCCAGGAAAACCACCTTGGCCGATGACCGTGAGGCCATGGCTCGGTCGAGCCGACATCTCAGGTTTCCAAAACGAGGGGGAGTCCGGTTTCTGCGGCTGTTCTCTTATCTCTTATTTCCAATTATTTAAATTAGTAGCAGTAGTAGAAGGCCCTGTTTTCTGTGGACAAGGCAGGTTTTTCCTAGCGCGACAAAGACTTGATGACCGTACAAGCGTGTGCAAACCGCCCCGCTGCACAAATCCCGAAACGGGGACAACCTGGCGTTTTCCACGGATTCTGTGGATAACATATGGCTTGTTATAAAAATATCCACAGGGTTGTTACTAACCTTGAGCTTGGGCAGGCGGCGCAACCCAGGGCACCGCCGGGCCACTCGCATCGCCCCTTGAAAAGGACAGGCTCAGCGCGACCGACGTGAACCTTCTCCGGAGCGCGGGTACCCCAGCCCAGAACGCCGCGGAACTGGCTCTGCCAGGCCGCAGGCGTTGCCCCCTGGGGGGTCGCGCGCAGCGCGGCGGGGGGTTATCTCAAGCCAAAGCCCCAGGTCATGCCCAGGCCGTGCAGCAGCGTGGCCGCCACGGTGAGCGCGAGCGCCGGCTTCAGCCGCTGGGGCTGCCGGGCGTGCCACAGCAGCCAGGCCAGCGCCGCCAGCGAAAAAGGCAGCGACACCAGGCCCCAGAGCGCCTGGGTGGGCGGGATCAGCAGCCAGACACTGAGCACCAGCCACAGGTGGGCGCCCAGCACCAGACCCCCGTAGAGGGCACTGGCGCCCAACGGCCCGAGCCGCACCACCAGGGTGCGTTTGCCCACCTGGGCATCGGCCGCCGCGTCGGGGATGCCGTTGATCACCAGCAGCGCGGCCACCATCAGCGCAAACCCCGCGGCCGCGCTGGCCGGGATCACGAAGAACTGGCGCCGCTGCACGTAGTCGGCGCCGACCACGACCAGAAACCAGGTCAGCGCCACCGTGAGCTCACCCAGCCCGCGCGACATCAGCTTGAGCGGCGGCGCGGAGTAGGCCCAGGCCAGCAGCAGACCGGCCATGCCCAGCAGCAAGACCCCGCCCCCGGCCTTCACCGCCAGCAGCAGGCCGGCCGGTACCAGAAACAGCAGCAGGGCCTTGGCCAGATCGGCGGTTTCGGTTTCGCTCACCACGCCGCTCTGGATCAGCCGCGAGCCGCCGGTGAAGGGAAAGATGCCCTGGGTGTTGGCCGCGTCCGCGCCGTTGCGCGCGTCGTGCAGGTCGTTGAGCACGTTGCCGGCGGCGTGGGCCAGCACCGCCAGCGCGGTGGCACCCAGCGCCAGCGGCGCGTCGAACCCGCAACCGCAGGCCGCCGCCGTGGCCGTGCCCAGGGCACAGGCCACCACCGTGAGCAGCAGGAAAGCCGGGCGCGTCATGCGCACCAGCAGGCCCAGGCGCGCCAGCCGGGTCGGGGTTGGGGTGGGTGCATCGCTCATACAGGGGTCAGTATGCACTGCCGACCGCGTTTTTGAGGTCGTGACCATGGCCCGGGCGCCCGGGTCGTGTGGCGCAAAAACACGTGTGCTGACAGCTCTCACAGGAGGTCACGCGCCGCCCTTGGGGCCCTGCGGGGTGGCTGGTAAACTGCCCGCTTCATAGGGCCTGGCAGCGGCTGGCCCCGATCGGCCCCCGTACTGCCCCATGTCCACCACCCTCAGCGCCAGCGCCCCCTCCACCTTCGAGATCAAGAGCGCCAACCTGCCGCTGGTGGCCCTGCTGCTCAAATCCGCCGACCTCACCCGCCTGAGCGCGGAGTTCGCCCAGCGCTTTGGCGACGTGCCCGATTTCTTCGACCACGACCCCCTCGTGGTCGATCTGTTTCCCCTGCAGGTGTTCGAGCCCGGTGCCGCGCTGGATGTGGGTGCCCTGTGTGCGCTGCTGCGCCAGTACCGCCTGAACCCGCTGGCGGTGCGCGGCGGCAACGACGAACAGATGGCCCTGGCCCTGGCCGCCGGCCTCACGCCCGCGCCCGACGCCGCCGTGCAGCGCCCGGCGCCGGCCGCCCCCATCACGGCCGCGGCACCGATCCCCGAACCCGTCGCCCAGCCGCAGCCGGCACCCGGCGCCCTGGTCATCGACAAACCCCTGCGCTCGGGCCAGCAGGTGTACGCGCGTGGCCGCGACCTGGTGGTCATGGCCATGGTCAACCCGGGCGCCGAGGTGATCGCCGACGGCCACATCCACGTGTACGCGCCGCTGCGTGGCAAGGCCATCGCCGGCGCGCGTGGCAACGTCGACGCCCGCATCTTCGCCCTGGCCATGGCGCCCGAGCTGATCTCCATCGCTGGCATCTACCGCACCAGCGAAGTCGCCCTGCCCGAGGCCATCCAGGGCAAGCCGGCCCAGGTGCGCCTGCTGCCTGGCCCCGATGGCGACAAGCTCGTGATCGACCCCTTGTCCGTCTGATGCCCGCGCATCCCGTTCCCACCCCGATCCTGAAAGACCCCTCACCATGACCAAAATCGTTGTCGTCACCTCCGGCAAAGGCGGGGTTGGCAAGACCACCACCAGCGCCAGTTTCTCCACCGGTCTGGCCCTGCGCGGCCACAAGACCGCCGTGATCGACTTCGACGTCGGCTTGCGCAACCTTGACCTGATCATGGGCTGCGAGCGCCGCGTGGTGTACGACCTGATCAACGTCATCCAGGGCGAGGCCAACCTGAACCAGGCGCTGATCAAGGACAAGCAGTGCGACAACCTGTACGTGCTGGCCGCCAGCCAGACGCGCGACAAGGATGCGCTGAGCCAGGAAGGCGTGCACAAGGTGCTGACCGATCTGGCCGCCATGGGCTTTGAGTACATCGTCTGCGACTCGCCGGCTGGCATCGAGACCGGGGCCCTGATGGCCATGCACTACGCCGACGAAGCGCTGATCGTGACCAACCCCGAAGTCTCCAGCGTGCGCGACTCCGACCGCATACTGGGCATGCTGGGCAGCAAGACGCAGCGCGCCATCGACGGCAAGGACCCGGTCAAGGAACACCTGCTGATCACCCGCTACAACCCCGGCCGCGTGGCCGACGGCCAGATGCTCAGCCTGGAAGACATCCAGGACATCCTGCGCATCCAGCTCATCGGCGTCATCCCCGAGAGCGAAAACGTGCTCACCGCGTCCAACCAGGGCACGCCCGCGATCCACCTCAAGGGCACCGACGTGGCCGAGGCCTACAGCGACGTGATCGACCGCTTCCTGGGCGCCGAAAAACCCCTGCGCTTCATCGAGGCCGAGAAGGCGGGCTTCTTCAAGCGCGTGTTCGGAAGGAAGTGAGCATGTCCTTTCTTTCCTTCTTTCTGGGCGAGAAAAAGAAGACCGCCAGCGTCGCCAAGGAGCGGCTGCAGATCATCCTGGCGCACGAGCGCAGCGGGCGCAACGCCTCCGAGCCCGATTACCTGCCCGCGCTGCAGCGCGAGCTGGTGGCTGTGATCGGCAAATACATCAAGATCAATCCGGACGACATCAAGGTCATGCTGGAGCGCCAGGACAACCTGGACGTGCTCGAAGTCAAGATCGAACTGCCCGACCGCAAGTAGAGTGGCCGGTGCCGTGCCCCCGAGGGGGCGGTGTCAGACCGGGTCGGGGGCTCACCCCGGCTTCTGCGGCGTGGGTGCGTATTTGTCGCCCACCTGTTCGCGCAGCGGATGCGTGTCGTAAACGATGTGCATGCTCTGGATTCGAGCGCTGCCCGGCCGGAACCCGAACACATCCACGCATGTGAAGTTCACCTGCCGGCCGTCGTTGAGTGTCCAGTCGTAGCGGAAATAGGCCGCGACACGCACGGTGCTTGTGTCGGGCTCGACCGGGGCAAAGAGATCGATCAGCGTGATCACGCTGCGACTCGACGCCTGTTGCAGCTTTCCGAAGAATTCGCGAGCGACCATGGTGCCCAGAAACGGGGAGTGGACCACGCCGTCGTCTTCAAACGCGGCAATCAGCCCGGCGGTGTCGCCGGCGTGCAGATGCTTCAGGTAGGTGCGAACGGTTTCTAGGGGTTGTTGCGTCATGGGGGGCTCCTTTCGGGTGGAAGAGGCCAGAGCTTTGCATCCACCGCCGCCGAAGACAAGCCACAATGGACGCCAATCCATAAATGGTGTTTATGTATATCCGTTACCTCGAATACCTCAGGCGGGTTGTGGAACATGGCTCCTTTGCCGCTGCGGCCCAGGCGGTGGGGGTGTCGCAACCCGCCATCAGCCACGGCATCCGGCAGCTGCAGCGGCATTTTGCGTCTCCGTTGCTGGTACGGTCCGGGCGCCGCAGCATGCCCACCGAGTTGGCCCTTCGGGTGGCGTCGGATGGCATGGCCTTGACCGAGCGGATGGATGCACTGGTCGCGGCGACGCCCCACCGGAGCGCCGCCAGCGTCCTGCGTGTGGGCCTCACGCCGTCGGCCGCGCTGGTGTGCGGGCCCGCCTTGTACAGCGCCTGGTGCCAGGGGCGTGCGCGCCGCCGCCTGGAGCTGTCAACCGCGGACGAGGGCCACCTGCTGGCGGGTCTGAAAAGGCACGGGTACGACATGGTGGTGTCGCCACGCCCCCGTGGGTTCAACCCCAGGGGACTGACGTGCCAGGCGCTCTATCAGCTCCAGCCGGTGGTCTATGCCCGCAAAGCACATCCGCTGTCGAAGGCGCGGACGCTGGCCGACCTGCAGGGCGCGGCATGGGTTTCGGTGGGACCGAGTGTCCGTGGTCCCGTGGACGTTCTGACAGAGGCTTTTGCCGTGCGCCGCATGACGCCACCCTGTGTGGCTGTGAGTTGCCCGGACTACGCCAGCATGCTGAACCTGATGTCGCACTCGGACCTGCTCGGGGTCGTCCCGCACCCTGTGCTGCTGACGGGGGATGCGCGGCAGTTGCTGGTCCCGCTGCGTCTGCGCGAGGCCTTGCCGCTCTATGAGATGTGGGTGTTCCAGGTGGCAGGCTCGCGCCAACCGGTGAGGCAGGTGGTGCAGCAGCTGTCGCAGGCGCTGGCCGTCCTGGCTCCAGGGTCCTGAACCGGACCCACCCGGACAACGTTGTTCAACCGGCCGCTTCCTGAAGCACGGCGGCGGTCTCGGCCAGCGAAGGCATGCCCGCGATGGCGCCGCTGGCGCGCACCGACAGCGCCGCGGCCGCATTGGCCCAGCGCAGCGCCGCTTCCAGCGGTTCGCCGCGCGCGAACGCGGCAGCCAGCGCGCCGTTGAAGGTGTCGCCGGCGCCGATCGTGTCTTTCACCGTCATCGAATGGCCGGCCACGCGGTGCATCGGCCGACCCGCGCGGTGGAGCGCCGCGCCCTGCGCGCCCAGGGTCACCAGCACCGCGCCCACGCCTTGCGCCAGCAGCGCCTGGGCGGCTCGCTCGCGGTCGCCCTCGATGCCGCTGAGGGTGGCGAGTTCGGTTTCATTGGGCGTGAGCAGGTCCACCAGCGCCGCCAGTTCCTCCGGCAGGGCACGCGCCGGCGCGGGGTTGAGCACCGTGGTGACCCCGTTGGCCCGCGCCAGGCGGAAGGCCTCCAGCGTGGCGGCCAGCGGCGCCTCAAACGAGGCCACCACCACCCGGCTGGCCGCGATGCGGGCCGCGGCGCCGCGAATCTGGTCGGCGTCCAGGCCCGCGTTGGCCCCGGGGCTGACCACGATGCTGTTGTCCCCGTTGGGGTAGACCAGGATCTGCGCGACACCGCTGCTCTCGCCGGCCACCCGCCGCACGTGGGCGGTGTGAATGCCTTCGCGCCGCCACAGCTGCATGGCCATGTCGCCAAAGGCGTCCTGCCCGGTGCGGGCCACGATGTGCACCTCCGCGCCCTGGCGCGCCGCCGCCACCGCGGCGTTGCTGCCCTTGCCGCCGGGGCCGATGGAAAAGCCGTGGCCCATCAGGGTTTCGCCGCGCGCGGGCGGGCGCCCGGCGTGTGAAGTCAGGTCGGCGTTCCAGCTGGCGATCACCACGACCTGGCCGCTCACTGGAGTACCTTCGCCCTCCGGGCTGCGGTGCGAGCTTGCTTGGGAACGGCCCGGCGCGGCGCTCATGGCAGTCCGTACCCCATGGATTGCGGCAGCCACAGCACGATCTGCGGAAACAGCGTCAGCAGCAGCAACAGACCCAGCAGCATGAGCAGGAAGGGCCAGCCTTCGCGCAGCATGTCCTTGATGGGGATCTGCGTCAGCGCGTTGGTCACGAACAGCAGCATGCCGAACGGCGGCGTGATGAGGCCCACCATCATGTTGACGACGATCAGCACCCCGAAGTGCACCAGGTCCACCCCCACGGCCTTGACCGCCGGCAGCAGCATGGGCACGAACACCAGCAGCATGACGGCGGTGTCCAGGAAACAACCCAGGACCAGGAACACCACGTTGACCATCAGCAAAAAGGCCACCTGGCTGAGCGACTGGCCAGCCACCCACTGCGCCAGCGCCTGCGGCACGCCCTCGGCGGTGAAGGCGTAGTTCAGCATGAAGGCGCCGGCGATGATCAGCGTGATGACGGCGCTGGAGCGGGTGGACTCCAGCACCACGCCGCCCAGGCTGCGCCAGCTCAGGGCGCGGTAGACCAGGCCGGCGAGCACCAGCGCGTGCAGGGCCGCCACGGCCGCGGCTTCGGTGGGGGTGAAGGCACCGCTGTAGATGCCGCCCAGCAGCACCACCGGCAGCGACAGCGGCAGCGCGCCGCGCCACAGCACCGAAGGCCAGTCCTTCAGCGGCACGGGTTCGTCGCGTGGCATGTGGCGGCGGGTGGCGATGATGTGCACCGCGATCATCAGCACCACGGCCATCAGCAGGCCCGGCAGCAGACCGCCCAGGAACAGCGCCCCGACCGAGGTGCCCGAAACCAGCGCGTAGATCACCAGCGGGATCGAGGGCGGAATGATGGGCCCGATGGTGGCGCTGGCCACCACCACGGCGCCGGCAAAACCGGGCGAGTACTCGGGCTTCTTGAGCATCTGCTTGATGGTCACCAGGCCGGGGCCGGCCGCGTCGGCGATGGCGCTGCCGCTCATGCCCGAGAACACCACGCTGACCAGGATGTCCACCTGCGCCAGGCCGCCGCGCATGCGCCCGACCAGGATGCGGCAGAAGTCGAAGATGCGCTCGCTCACGGTGCCGGCGTTCATCAGGTTGGCCGCCAGGATGAACAGCGGCACCGCCAGCAGCACGTAGCTGTTGTACATGCCGTTGAGCACCTGTTCGGCCATCAGGCCCATGTCCTGCCGGGTGGTGGCCAGGTAGGCCACGCCGCTGAGCAGCATGGTGAAACCGATCGGCGCGCGCAGCACCATGCCCAGGGACAGCACGAGCAGCAGCGTCCAGAGCCCCGGGGTCATGCGTCGTCTCCATCGCCGCGCAGGGCCTGCCAGGCCAGCCAGCCGTAGCGCACCACCACCGCCGCCAGCATCAGCACAAAGGGCATGAACACCCACATGAAGGACAGGCCCAGCACGGGTGTGCCCTCGCGGTCCATGAAGCGGATGTAGTCCCAACTGCCCGGAATGGCCACGGCGGCCAGCACCGCCAGCATCGCGCTGCCCAGCACCCGCATGGCGCGGCGCTGGCGCGGCCCCACGCTGTTGTAGGCCAGGTCGAACACCACGTGCTCCCGGGCTTTGACCATGAAGGCGCTGGCCCACAGGATCACCCACACGTAGAGGATCACGGCGAGTTCGTCGGTCCAGGGCAGCGGGCGATTGAAGCCGAAGCGCGCCGTGATCTGCACCAGGAACACCCCGAACAGCGCGGTGAAGAGCGCGCCACCGACGATGTCGGCGGCGCGTTGCGGCCAGCGTCGCATGTGCGCTTACTGCGTGGCGTTGATGCGGTCGAGCAGACCGGCCGGCCAGGTCTTGGCCAGGTCGGACTTCAGGTAGGTCTGCTGCACGTGGCTGCGGAAGGCGGCCACATCCGGCGTGACCACCTGCAGGCCCTGCTGCTTGAAGAAGTCCACGATCTGCGCCTCTTCCTTCAGGCGGTTCTCGTTGTTGTACGCGGCGGCGGCGGCGGCCGCGTCCCTGACCTTCTGCTGCTGGGTGGGGCTGAGCGCGTTCCAGGTCTTGTTCGACAGCGACAGGAAGATGCCGTCCACCAGGTGGCTGGTCAGCACCAGCTGTTTGGTGACTTCGTAGAACTTGGCCGCGCGCACGGTGGGCAGCGGGTTGTCCTGGCCGTCGATGGTGCCGGTCTTCAGGCCCAGGTAGACCTCGCCGAAGGCCAGCGGGGTGGCGGTGGCGCCCAGGGCCTCACCCAGGAACAGCCATTCCTTGGAGCCGGGCATGCGCAGCTTCACGCCCTTGAGGTCGGCCGGTGTCTTCACCGCGCGCGGCTCGCGCAGGTTGAGCTGGCGCGTGCCCAGGTAGATGGTGGACAACACGGTCACGTCCATCTTCTCGGACACCCGCTTGAACAGCTCGGTGCCGATGGGGCCGCCGAACACCTTCTGCTGGTGCGCCGGGTCGCGGATCACGTAGCCGGCGGTGAAGACGGAGAACTCGGGCACCAGCTTGGCGATGTCGAAGGCCGAGATGGTGGCCAGTTCGAGGTTGCCGCGCGCCATGGCGGCCGGCTCGGCGCCCTGCTTGAAGAGCGAGGCGTTGAGGTTGATCTGCACGTCGAACTCGCCGGGCGCGCTCTTGTCCAGCGACTCCTTGAACACGGTCCACATCTTGGCGTGCCAGTCGTCGGCCACGGCGGGGGTGGAGATGCGCATCGGAACCTTGGTCTGGGCCTGTGCGCTCAGTGCGGCGCCGCCCAGCAGCAGGGCGCTGGCGGTGGCGGCCAGCAGGCCGCGGCGCAGGGGGGAAGGGGTCATGGCTGTCTCCTCGTTGTGCAGGTGGAAGGAAAAAGGGGCTCGGAGGGGCTCAGTCGCGGGCCGCGTCCAGGCCAAAGGCCTGCAGGCGGCGGCGCAGCTCGGCCTGTTCGCCGGCCGGCAGGGCCACCAGCGGCGGGCGCACCCGCAGCCAGCGCGCGTCGCCACCGCGTTCGGCCATCACGCCCTTGAGCGCGGGCATGAGCGAAAAACCGTCGAACACGGTGAGCAGGGCCTTGACCCGCGCCAGGTCGCGCGCGGCGTCGGGCCCGTCGGGCTGCGTCACCAGCCGGTGCACCAGGCGCGGCGCGAAGTTGGCCAGGCCGCTGATCGCGCCCGTGCTGCCCAGGCGGCCCAGCGCGGGCAGGTCGGGCTCGAAGCCCACGTAGACCGTGAGCGGCGGCATGAAGGCCTGGGCCAGACCCACCGAATGCGCTTGATCGCAACCGCTGTCCTTGATGCCGGCGATGGTGTCGGGGTACTGCGCCAGCAGGCTGCGGATGACGCCGTGCGAGAGGCCCACGCCGGCCACCTGGGGGATGTGGTACAGGTACAGCCGCAGGCGCGGGTCGGCCACGCGGTCGATCACCCAGCGGTAGGCGTCGATCACGCCCTGGTCCGACACGCCCTTGAAGAAGAACGGCGGCAGCACCAGGCAGCCGTGCACGCCCAGGTTCACGGCGTGCTTGGTCAGCGCCACCGTGTCGGTGACGGCCGCACAGCTGGTGGACACCATCAGCCGCTGCGCCGGCACGCCGCGCGCCACCAGCGCGTCGACAGCGGCCATGCGCTCGGCCACCGAAAACGAAGGGCCTTCGCCGGTGGTGCCAAAGGCGGTCACGCCGCCGCAGCCCGCGTCCAGCAGCGCCAGGGCGTGCGTGGCAAAGGCGTCGTGGTCGATCTCCAGCGACTCGGTCAGCGGGGTCAGCATCGCGGGCCAGATGCCGCGAAAAGCGTGGGTGTGGGCAGGGGTCATGTGGGTGGGTCCAGTGGCTCCGAAGACCAGGGCAGCGCGGGGCGCGGCAGCCCCAGCACGCGCCGGCGCGCGCTTTCGATGTGGTGCGTCAGCCGCTCGGCGACGGCGGCGGTGTCGCGCCGGCGCAGAGCCTCGATGAACCACAGGTGTTCCTCCATCGCGGCCAGCAGGATGTCGGCCGCCAGGCTGGAGTTCTCGAACTTGATCAGGCGCACCCGCAGGCTGTTGATGCGGTAGGCCTCGGAGATGAGCTCGTTGCCCATCGCGTCGATCATGTGCTCGTGCAGGCCCCAGTCCACCTGGGTGGCTTCGGCCAGCAGGGCCTCGTCGATCGGGCCGCGGCGCGCGCGGTGCACGATGGAGCGGTGATCGGCCTCGATGCGCTCCAGCTCGGCGTCGCTCGCGCTGGTGGCGAACCGCACCGCGGCCTCGCGCTCCAGCAGCAGGCGCAGCTCGAAGGCGTTCTTGATCAGTTTCAGGTCCACGTTGGCGATCTGCAGCCCGCGCTGCGGCACGGTGCGCAGCAGGCCCTCGGCCTCCAGGCGCGGGATCAGTTCGCGCACCGCGCCCAGCGGCATGGCCAGCAGCTGCATCAGCTCGCGCTGCGAGATGAACTGGCCGGGCCGGATGTGCGCCTGCACGATCTGCTGGCGGAAGTTTTCATAGGCCTGGGCCCGCAGGTTGGGCGCGCGCACGGGGGCTGCGGGCGGTGGGGGCAGGTGCGGGGTCATGCTGAGGGTTTTTGCTGGTTGCTGACTGACATGTTAGTTCGACAATGATTGACCGTTCACTGGTGGAAACCCTGAAATCCCGCCGGCCCTTCCAGCCTTTCAAGCCCCCCAACCGTTCAGCCGTCCAGACGCCCAGCCATGACCCCCACCCCCGCGTTGTTTCCCGACCTGCTCGACCGCCTGCGGCAGGCCCTGCCCCAGGACCACGAACACGCCACCCTGCTGGGCCGGCTCTGGCTGCCCGGCAGCGGCGCCCTGCCCGTCACCCCGCACCAGGGCCGCCTGCTCGATCTCACGCCGCTGGCCCCCACCTGCAGCGAGCTGCTGGAACGGCCGCAGCCGGCCCAGGCCATCGCGCAGGCGGTGGCCGCTGGCGCGCGGTGCCTGGTCGCAGTACCTGGAGGTCGGCATCGGCCCCGACGCCGAAATCTTCACCAAGGCCCCGGTGCTGTCGGCGGTGGGTTGCGGCGCGCACGTGGGCATCCACCCGCGTTCCGAATGGAACAACCCCGAGCCGGAGATCGTGCTCACCGTCAACAGCCAGGGCCACACCCTGGGCGCGGCCCTGGGCAACGACGTCAACCTGCGCGACTTCGAGGGCCGCAGCGCCCTGCTGCTGGGCAAGGCCAAGGACAACAACGGCTCCTGCGCCATCGGGCCCTTCATCCGCCTGTTCGACGCGCATTTCGGCATCGACGAGCTGCGCGCCTGCGGTCTGCGGCTGGAAGTCGACGGCCCCGACGGCTTTGCCTGGCAGGGTGAAGGCAGCATGCGCGGCATCAGCCGCGACCCGCTCGACCTGGTGGCCCAGACCATCAACGCCAACCACCAGTACCCCGACGGCTTCATGCTCTTCCTGGGCACCATGCTCGCCCCCACCCAGGACCGGCGCGGCGCCGGGCAGGGCTTCACCCACGAGGTGGGCGACCGCGTCTGCGTCTCCACGCCCGCCCTGGGCACCCTGGTCAACCGGGTGCGCCACAGCTGCGACGTGGCCCCCTGGACCTTCGGCATCGCCGCCCTGATGCGCCAGTTCCGCCACGCGGCCTGAACGGCCCGCCATGGGCCGTGGCGCCCGCTGCCGTGTCACGCCTGTCAGCCCGGCAGGCCCCGGCCTGTCTATGATGGCCCCATGCTGATCGAAACCCTGGGCGCCGCCCGCGACATGGGCCGCCTCAACACCATCCTGGGCGTGCTCATCCGCCATGGCTTTGGCGACAGCGTGCGCCGCCTCGGCCTGGCCGACCGGCTGGAGCGCGCCGGCCACGCCCTGAAATGGAACCACGCCGCCGACCTCGCGCGGCTGGAGCCCCCGGTGCAGGTGCGCCTGGCGCTGGAAGAACTCGGCCCCACCTTCGTCAAGCTCGGCCAGATCCTGGCCGGCCGCGCCGACCTGTTCGGCCCGGACTGGATCGCCGAATTCGAAAAGCTGCACAGCCAGGTGCCGGCCGTGCCGCTGGACGATCTGCGCCCCCAGCTGCGCGAAGACCTGGGCGACGAGCCCGAGGTGGTTTTTGCCCGCTTCGACGTGGAGCCGCTGGCCGCCGCGTCGATCGCGCAGGTGCACCGCGCCCAGCTGCACGATGGCACCGAAGTCGTCGTCAAGATCCGCCGCCCCGGCATCACCGACACCATCGAGGCCGACCTGCGCCTGCTCGCGCGCCTGGCCGTGCTGGCCGAGGCCGAGCTGCCCGCGCTCAAACCCTACCGCCCGCAGCAGCTGGTGCGCGAGCTCGCGCGCTCGCTCAGGCGCGAGCTGGACCTGGCCAGCGAGTGCCGCAGCGCCGAACGCATCGCCACCAACCTGGCCAGCCTGCCCTGGATCGTGGTGCCCAGGGTGCACTGGGCCCACACCAAAGAGCGGGTCAACGTGCAGGACCACGTGGGCGGCGTGCCCGGCAACCAGGTCGCCTTGCTCGACAGCAACGGCTACGACCGCAACCTGCTGGCCCGGCGCGGCGCACAGGCCGTGCTCAAGATGATCGTGCAGGACGGCTTCTTCCACGCCGACCCGCACCCCGGCAACGTGTTCTACCTGGAAGGCAACCGCATCGCCTTCATCGACTTCGGCATGGTCGGGCGCCTCTCGCAGCGCCGCCGCGAGGAACTGCTCAACCTGCTGCTCGGCCTGGTCGAGCGCAACCCCCAGACCGTGGCCGACGTGCTGCTCGACTGGACCGGCGACGAACACGGCGTCAACCTCTCGCTGCTCGAAACCGAGATCGAAACCTTCGTCGACCAGTACCACGGCACCCCGCTGGCCCAGCTCAACCTGGGCCAGATGCTGGCCGACGTCACCACCATCCTGCGCGAACACCACCTGGGCCTGCCCACCGACATGGCCCTGCTCATCAAGGCCTTCATCACGCTCGAGGGCATGGGCCGCAGCCTCGACCCGGCCTTTCACATGACCACCGAAGCCCTGCCCATGCTGCGCCAGGTGCTGCGCGCGCGCTACCAGCCCAAGGTGGTGGCCAACCGCGCCTGGCAGACCCTGCGCCGCGCGCTCGCGGTGGCCGAACAGCTGCCGCACGACGTCTCGCGCCTGCTGCGCAACGCGCGCCGCGGCCGGGTGCACGTGGGCATCGAACTCGCGCACCTCAAGCGCGTGGGCGACCAGATCGACCGCGCCGCCAACCGCCTCACCATGGCCCTGGTGATCGCCGCGCTCATCATCGGCTCGTCCATCGTCATGACCGTCAAAGGCGGCCCCACCCTGTTCGGCCTGCCCGCCTTCGGCTTCATCGGCTTCGCCAGCGCCTTCGTGGGCGGCCTGTGGCTGGTGCGCGCGATCTGGCGCAGCAGCAAGGGGCGGGATGTGGGGGATGATTGAGGCGAGCAGGCGGTCCGGCGGGGACGCGCTGGCGATGCTTCCCGCGCGCACGTTTTTCCACATCGTGGTACATTAACGGGTTCGCCTTAGGCGACCGACCGCGTTCTGGCTTTGTTGCCCGGATGCACCACCCCCGGCAGAGGGGTTGTCGGTCCAGCCCCTCCATCGCGAGCCGCGTCAGCCTCCGCCCCCTCCTGGGTCGGCGCTGCCGCAAATGTTCTCCCTGCTGTTGCCGATGCCCCTGCCGTGGCTCGTGCTCCGGTTCTGGCTGGTGTTCCCGACACCGGGCCGGCGCCGGGTGATTCAGTCGGGCACCCCGGCGCTTGGGGCTGCCAATGTGTATTTCGGGCGTTTTCCTGCTGTGCGGTCCATGAGGCTGCGGCGTTTCGCCCTTTGATGTTTTTGATGATTCATACGATTTCCACGACCACAACAACGAAGAGACTGTCTCCTCTGACTCTGGGCAAGTACCGCATCGCGGCTTGCCCCCGGCCGCTGCCGTGCGGCCGTTTCGCCGCCCAGGTGTCCATCGCCAGCGGCTCGGGCAGCGCCTGTACCGACCGTGTCATGCGCTTCCACGATGATTTCCCCACACACGACGCAGCGGCGCACTACGCCGTGGCGCAAGGCATCGACTGGGTGAACGACGCGTTGCGCGCTGGCGTGCGCCCGGTCGCCTCGGCCACGATGCTGCCGTCTCCCCAGATCTGTATTTGAAGCAAAGGAGCCTCACATGGCCAAGGAAGAACTGATCGACATGATGGGCATCGTCAACGAGGTGCTGCCCGACACGCGCTTTCGCGTGACGCTGGACAACGGTCACCAGCTGATTGCCTACTCCGCCGGCAAGATGAAGAAGAACCACATCCGCATCCTCGCGGGTGACCGGGTTTCTCTGGAACTCTCGCCCTACGACCTGACCAAGGGCCGGATCAATTTCCGCCACATCGAGGGCCGCGGCCCGATGGTGCCGCGCAAGCCTCGCTGAGCACCGGGGCCACCGGCCGGGCCCGCGCCCGGCCCGGCCTCACATGCCCATGCCGCCGTCCACCGGCAGACCCGCGCCCGTGATGAAGCGCGAGGCATCGGAGCACAGGAAGACCACCGCGTCGGCCATGTCGCTCACCGTGCCCAGGCGGCCCAGCGGGGTCTGCGCCACGATGGCCAGCACGGCCGCATCGGGCGATTCGAACAGCCCGGCGCTCACCACGTCGCTCGCGAGCTTCATGCCCATGTCGGTGGGCACGAGGCCGGGGTAGATGCAGTTCACGCGCACCCCATAGCCCAGTTTTCCGGCCTCCATGGCGCCCACCCGAGTGAGCCGGTCCACGGCGGACTTGGTGGCCGAATAGCCCGCGATGGCGGGGAACGCGATGGTGGCCGCCACCGACGACACGTTGACCACCACGCCGCCCTGCCCGACCAGGCCACCCGGGCGCATGGCGCGAAACGCGTGTTTCATGCCGAGCGCGGTGCCGACGATGTTCACGTCGAGCATGCGGCGCAGCGCATCGGGGTCGATCTCGCTCACCAGGGCGGTGACCTCGACGCCAGCGTTGTTGACCAGGATGTCAAAGCCCCCGAACGCCGCGTGCGTGGCGCTCACGGCGGCCAGCCAGTGGGCCTCGTCGCTCACGTCCAGATGAATGAACGCGGCCTGGGCACCGGTGGCTTGGATGGCGCGGGCGGTCTCCCGGCCCTGCGCTTCCAGCACGTCGCCGATCATCACCGCGGCGCCCGCCTCGGCCAGGGCCTGCGCCATGCCGGCGCCCAGGCCCCGGGCACCGCCGGTGACCAGGGCCTTGCGGCCCTTCAAATCGAACTGGGACATTCAACGCTCCTGTCAGGTGGATAGATAGCGGCCCGGCCGGGCCCGCCGCCACTCTATCCACCTCGCCCGTGAGCGCTGCGCCATCCCCTGTCGAGCTTGACACCGGGCGGCACCGGCCCGCCCCGGCGGCTTCAGCCCCTCATGAGCCCTGGTGCAGCGCCCGCCGCGCCCGTACCGCTTCGGCCAGGCCCTGCAGCACCGGCACGGTCTGCTCGAAGCTGATGCAGGCGTCGGTCACGCTCACGCCGTGCTGCAGCGGCTGGCCGGGCACGATGTCCTGCCGGCCTTCGTGCAGGTGGCTCTCGATCATCACGCCGGTGATGCGCGCGTCGCCAGCCGCGATCTGCCGCGCCACGTCGGCCGCCACCTCGATCTGCTTGCGGTGTTGCTTGCTGCTGTTGGCGTGCGACACGTCGGTCATCACCTGCTCGCGCAGGCCGGCGGCCTTGAGCAGGGCGCAGGCGGCGTCCACGTCGGCCGCGCTGTAGTTGGGCGCCTTGCCACCGCGCAGGATCACGTGGCAGTCGGCGTTGCCGCGCGTCTCGAAGATCGCCGCCTGGCCCATCTTGGTCATGCCCATGAAGGCGTGTGATGCCTGCGCCGCCTGGATGGCGTCGCTCGCCACCTTGATGCCGCCGTCGGTGCCGTTCTTGAAACCCACCGGACACGACAGGCCGCTGGCGAGCTGGCGGTGGCTCTGGCTTTCGGTGGTGCGCGCGCCGATGGCGCCCCAGCTCACCAGATCGGAGATGAACTGCGGCGAGAGCAGATCGAGGAACTCGGTGCCCACGGGCAGACCGATGGCCAGCACGTCCAGCAGCAGCTGGCGCGCCAGCTCCAGCCCTTCGTTGATGGCGAAGCTGCCGTCCAGGTGCGGGTCGTTGATGTAGCCTTTCCAGCCCACGGTGGTGCGCGGCTTCTCGAAATACACCCGCATGACCACCAGCAGGTCGTCGGCCAGCGCGTCGGCCTGGGCCTTGAGCAGGCGCGCATAGGCCAGCGCCTGGTCGTGGTCGTGGATGGAGCACGGCCCCACCACCACGATGAGCCGGCCGTCCTGCCCGTGCAGCACGCGCGAGAGCGCGGAGCGGCTGCGCTCCACCAGCGCCAGCGCCTCGGGCGGCGTGGGCAGCCACTCTTGCAGCAGCGCGGGCGTGATGAGCGGGCGCACCGCGCCGATGCGCAGGTCGTCGATGCGGGTGGTGTCGTGGGTGGACAGCGGGGCGGAGGTGCGGTGGGCGTGGGTCATAGCCCGGTATTGTCGCGCGACCGGTTTCAGGGGCGGCGGAAGGCGGTGCTCTGGCGCGCCCAGTAGCGGCTGTTCAGGTGGTCCAGCCGCACCGTACCGCCGGTGGACGGCGCGTGCACGAAGCGGTCCTCGCCCACGTAGATGCCGGCGTGGAACGGCCGGCCGCTGCCAAAGATCACCAGGTCGCCGGTGCGCAGCTCATCCGCGTCCACCGGCTGGCCGAAGCCCGACAGCTGGGCCACCGTGCGCGGCGGGGCGACGCCGGCGCGGCTCTTGTACACATAGCCGATCAGGCCGCTGCAGTCGAAGCCGCCCTCCGGCGTGTTGCCGCCGTAGCGGTAGGGCGTGCCCACCAGGCCCAGCGCGTGGATGGCGATGTCGCTCGACTGCTCGTCCGAGAGCGAGCGGTAGACCGGCCCGCGGGTCGGCGGCGCGCTGCCGCAGCCGGCGATCAACAAGGTGGCGGTCAGGGCGAGGCAGGGCAGGACGAGGCGCATGAAACAGTCTAGCCCAGGGCACAGCCGGGCCGGCTATGCCGGACGGCCAGTGCCGCCCCCTTGAGGGGGACGCGCGAAGCGCGGCGGGGGTGTTCAATTCAGGTTGCACGCGCCCGAAAAAACTTCGGCAAGGCCGCGCGCGTGCAGGCCTGCAGCGCCATCAGGAACGCGTGGTCGGGCTCGGCCACGCCGTGGCGCGCGCGCAGATCGTGCTGGATGCGGCCCAGCAGTTCGTGGGCCATTTCGGCGTCGGCCAGGGCGCGGTGTGCCTGTCCGGTGCGCGGCAGCTGGAAATGGTCCACCAGCGTGCCCAGCTTGTGGCTCGGCGCCTCGGGGTAGAGCCGGCGCGAGAGCAGCACCGTGCAGGCAAAGGGCTGGCGCGCGGGCAGCCCGGCGCGCGCGAGCTCGGCCACCCAGTAGCGGCGGTCGAACGAGGCGTTGTGCGCCACCATGGGCACTTCGCCGACGAACCGCGCCGCCTCGGCCATCACACGCTCGGCCGGCGGCGCGCTGGCCACCATGGCGTTGGTGATGCCGGTGAGCTGGGTGATGAAGGACGGAATGCGCACGCCCGCGTTCATCAGGCTCTGGAACCGGTCCACCACCCGGCCGCGCTCGGTGAGCACGATGGCCACCTCGGTGGCGCGGTCGCCCATGCCGGGCGAGATGCCGGTGGTCTCGAAGTCGATGACGGCGATGCGGGACATGGGCGAGCGTGGCGAAAGCCGCTCAGGCCTTCTTCAGGAACTCCGACTTCAGCAGCATGCTGCCCAGTTCGGTCTTGCAGTCCACGTTGTGGCCGTCGGCGCCATCCACCAGGCGGATGCCCTTGATCTTGCTGCCTTTCTTGAGCACGCTCGACGAGCCCTTGACTTTCAGGTCCTTGATCAGGATCACCGAGTCGCCATCGGCCAGCGGGTTGCCGTTGGCGTCTTTCACCACGCCGCCACCGGCCTCGTCGTCGCTGGCGGCGGCCTCGGCCACCGGCCATTCAAAGGCGCAGTCGGGGCAGACGAAGTTCTCGCCGTCGGTGTAGGTGTTTTCAAGGCCGCATTGCGGGCAGGCGGGGGCGGTGTGGGGCATGGTGTTGTCGCGCCGGAGCCCGGGCTCTGGCGGTTGGGTAAAGCCCGGTATCTTAGAACGTGCGTGCGATCACCCTGGGAGGCGCGTGCCGCGCCGCTGGCGCGCCCCGCCTTATGCGAACACGGCCGTGCCCCGGGCCAGGTGGTCGCGCAGGCTTGCGAGCATCTCGCGTTCCGACAAGCCCTGCGCCCACGCCGGGCGCAGCTGGTAGTGGGGCTGGTCGACGATGGTGCTCCAGTTGCCGCCCCACTCCAGGCCCAGCTCCATGCCCAGCACGCCGACCGCCTTGTACTTGGGCGACTCGGGCAGGTACTTGTTGCCGCTGAACACCCCGATGTCGAACGCGATGCCGAAGTTGTGGTTCGAGTGGCCGCCGCGCGCGTTGGTCACCTTGGGGCCCGGCGCCGTGCGGCCCTTGGCGAACAGGGCGTCCTGCTCGGCAAACGAGCGCGTGCCGCTGATCACCTTGATCTGGATGCCGCTGGCCGCGGCCTTCTGCACCAGCGCCCGCGCCATCGGCTGCACCTCGGGCAGCAGCGTGGCGATCTGCGATTCGCTGCGCGCGTCTACCGGGGAAATGGCCGCTTGCGGGGCTTGGCCGTCGACCTTCTTCTTGACCAGCGCCGCGTAAATGGCGCCCCAGGTTTCCGGCCCCGCCCGGCCGTCCGCCTGCACCCCCAGAGCTTGCTGGATGGCACGAATCATGTCGGTGATGTCCATGGTCCCTCCGCCGTGAAAGCCTTCCCCGGCGGGGAAGCCGCTGTGGAACTGTAGGCGCGCGAGGGGCCCCCAACATCCCCAACCTGGGGGAGTCGGCCGGGGGCGGAACGCCTTGGGCCTCCGCGCTTTCGAACCCCGTTGGTACGGCACGCCTCGTGCTTGTTCCCCCGCCATGGACCCCACCGCTCCCACCCCCCAACCCGTTTCCGCTCCCGCCCCCCACACCCACTCCTGGCTTGACGACGCCCACGCCCTCGTCGCCGGCTCGCTGTTCGTCGCCCTGGGCATGACCATGTTCGGCCACGCCGGCCTGCTCACCGGCGGCGTGGCGGGCGTGGCCTTCCTGGCCAGCTACGCCAGCGGTCTCGCCTTCGGCCTGTTCTTCTTCCTGTTCAGCCTGCCGTTCTTCGTGCTCTCGTGGTACCGGCTCGGCCCGGCGTTCACCTTCAAAAGCTTCGGCGCCGTCGCGCTGGTGTCCGCCTGCACCACGCTGGCGCCCAAAGTGGTGCGCTTCGAGCTGCTCAACCCCTGGGTCGCCTCGGTGCTCGGCGGCTTCCTGATCGGCTTCGGCCTGCTCGCCCTGCTGCGCCACCAGGCCAGCGTGGGCGGCGTCAACATCCTGGCGCAATGGCTGCAACAGGCCAAAGGCCTGAGCGCAGGCAAGGTGCAGATGGGGGTGGATCTGGTGGTCGTGCTCGCGGCCCTGATGGTGGTGCCGCCCGTGCGCGTGGCGCAATCGGTGGTGGGCGCCGTCGCCATCGGCGCCATCCTCGCGCTCAACCACCGGCCGGGGCGTTACCTTGGGGTTTGAGCGGTGGCGGGGCTGGTGAGGCGGTATTCAGATCGCAGATCGGGCGAGGGCCTGGAAGGGTGCGCCTTCGTTTACGGCGGAGGTGCCCGATGGCGGTGATAAGTCTCGAGTCCTTCCATTTGGCGCCATCCGTGCGCAATTCGAACAGGTTGCGCGTGGCCTTGATCGCTTCGGGCCACCGTCCGGTGGTGGTCCTGCTGCCATGGCTTCATGGCGATCATCGTGGTCGTGTAAGCGGCTATCCTGCACCCTATAGGCTTGAAACTCCACCCACGTAGCGGGACGACATCTGAATGTTCTTCAGGTAAAAGGCAATGCCAGCACTTGGGCCGTATGGAAAAGCAACTTGTTGCCCCCATACGATCTGGTTCACCAAGATCGCGGCAGAGTCAGAAAATGACTCTTGTATGCTTGAGTACCGCCCCACTCCCGAACAGTCCATGCCAAAAGCTCCAAGTCGCAAGACCACCGCCAAGCCATTTCAATCGCTGATTGATCGAGGCTTTGAAGTAATGTACGTGTCTCATGCCGCAGCCATACTGGCTCATGACTTTCCGGATGCGAGTGCGGAGATTGAGCAGGTGCTGAGCGAGATGGACCTGCCCATCACAGAAATCATTGGCTCAGGTGGCGGCGAAACCAGATTTACTCAGCGGCTGCGCAAAGGCCTCGCAGCTCTGAATTGGCGCAAGCACAATTTCCAAATTGGAAAAACTATCGACGGTGTCCCGAAAGAATCCACTTCTCACGAAGTGGACCATGTCAAGAGATATCAGGCAGGCGTGATCGCAGGCGAAATTGAATGGAACAATAAGGATCCATTCTTCGACCGCGATCTGGAGAATTTCAAACGGCTGCATGCCGAGGGTGCGATATCGGTCGGCATGCTGATCACCCGCGGCTCCACTCTTCAGGATCAGATGTATGAACTGGTGATGCGGTTCGCAATTGAAAGGGGAATCAAGGACTTTGAAACCCTCGCAGAAGCTGGCGTCATTCCGACACCGAAACAACGCGGAAACATCGAACGAAGAGTCAATCGCCTTCGAGACCCCATCGACTTCGCCAGCGCCTGGGTCGACAACTTCGTTTCAAATAAGTATGGAGCGGCTACTACGCACTGGGCAAAGTTGATGCACCGTGTCGAGCGCGGCGTGGGCAACCCATGTCCGCTCTTGCTGATTGGGTTGCCCGCTTCTATTGTGCAGTTCGATGCGGCGCCTGTCGATCAACTGGATGATGCAGGCCCGCTTGAGGCCCCTGATACTGACGCCGCTACTTTCCCTTAGATTCAATCCAGGGAGCCAAACAGCGAGTTTTCGAGGTGTTTTCGAGAGTGGTTGCTGTAGGTGGCCCAAGTCGGGATATACGTTTCATCCGCTTGATTTCCCCAAATTGCCCATCCGGGACGTTCTCCACGAGCAAACATTTCAAGAAATGGCCCGGGGCTGCAGTCGGTGATCAGGTTGTACTGCTCGTCTGGCTTGCGCGAATGCTCGCGTTTGCGAGTGCCCATGTAATTCACCTGGGTGCGGCCCGGGGCCAGTGTTCTAGCACCCTTGCCACGAACGCCAAACAGCAACAGTTCAGTGACGTTTCGAAAATAGAAGCCTACGCCCCGGCCATCACTTCCTCCATCCTTGCGCAGCTTGTGCCAAACGATGTTTGATTTGTAGTTGAAACCCCAAGCTGCCATGACTGCGAGGCCTTCTGGAAGCAGTGCATTCGGCACCCAGAGGTAAAGGTGCGATGTATCCGCTGCAGCGCTTTCAACAGGCAAGGCCTTGATGTCTTCGAGAGTCATCGTGCCGTAGCGGTTGAGTCGTTTGTGCTCAGGCGCTACCTTTCCCGTTCTGTTCTGAAACTGCCATGGTGGATCGGCCAAGATGGTTTTGAATTTTCGGTTCGCGACGAATCGCGTGAGGTCGGCTGCGGCATCAATCACACCGTTCTGTTCTTGTTTCATGTTCTGTTGATCGGTTAGAAGGTAATTCCGCGTCGCGCGAACTCTGCCTCAAGGGCTGCGACGATGATGGATTGAACACTTGCGCGTTCATCAAGACTGAGTTCTCTGAGGCGCTTCCACCGGGCTCTGGGAAGACGAAAACTCATCTGTACAACATCATCGGAGGTTGATGTACCCATTTGTCGTGATGGGCTGGGTGCGTCCGTCGGTGCGGCTGGTTCACTGCGCATTGGGTCTCCCGGTGGTAGCTTGGTAGCACTATACCAACTGGATCTTTGTCCAGTCAACTGGTTTGGCGCAGTGTACTTTTTTGTTGGGTCAGGCGGGCAAAAAAGCCACTATCAACACAACACAAGCGCGTCTCGCTGACCAAACCTGCTCTCTCGTCAGCTGAAGCAGTTTGGTACAAGCTTTCCCTCGTGTGGCGCCAATGGCTGGCAGCGCGTTTCCCGCATCGGGGAACAGCGTCCGGCGCCGTCCGCCCCTAGCCAGCCACCGCGTCACATCATTTCATTTCGCTCACGAACTGCGCCAGCGGGCGGCGCACCTTCTTCAGGTTCACCAGCCAGTCGCCTTCGTCGGCGCGGTAGCCCAGCGGCAGGATTGCGACGCTGCGCAGGCCGCGTTCGCGCAGCTTGAGGATCTCGTCGAGCTTGGCCGGGTCGAAGCCTTCCATCGGCGTGCTGTCCACCTCTTCAAAGGCGGCGGCGATCAGCGCGGCGCCCAGGCCGATGTAGGCCTGGCGTGCGGCGTGCTGGAAGTTCACTTCGGCGTCGCGCTGCGGGTAGGTCTTGAGCAGCATCTGGCGGTAGTTCTCCCAGCCCTCGTTGGTGAAGCCCCGTTGTTCGTTGGTCAGGTCGAACATGTGGTTGATGCGCTCGGGCGTGTAGTTGTCCCAGGCGGCGAACACGAGCAGGTGCGAGCCGTCGGTGATCTGCGCCTGGTTCCAGGCGATGGGCTGGATCTGTTCGCGCACGGCCTTGCTCGTGACGACGATGATCTCGTAGGGCTGCAGGCCGCTGGAGGTGGGCGCCAGGCGCGCGGCTTCGACGATGCGGTCCACCTTGTCTTGCGGCACGGCCTTGGCCGCGTCCATCTTCTTGGTGGCGTAGCGCCATTGCAGTTTGTCGAGCAGGACGGGGGCGTGGGTGGGTTGCGACAGGTCGCTCATGGTGTTTTCCGTTTTGGGATGGCGCCCACACGGCGTGGGCGGACGGGCGATCTTGTCGCAGTGCAGCAATGTCTGCTGCCTGTCGCGCAGAAGACGGCGCGGCTTCGCCTTGAACGGCGGGCGCTCAGCGCGAATCGCCAGGATCGGGTATAGGCCGCTGGCTCAGCGCGACACCCGCTCCCAGCGCAGGCCGTGTTTCTGCAGGTACTTGCGCAGGCGGTCCGCGTCGTTGACGACCGAGCGCTGGGTGCGCGAGCGGTCGAAGAGCGTGCGCCCGGCTTCCGAGAGCGTGCGCGAGGCGCGGCACACGCGCACCACGGCCGCGAGCTGCAGCCGGTCGAACAGATCGAGCCGGTCCAGCGCGTCGGGCTGCAGCAGGTCGGCCAGCTCGACGGCGTCGTCGGCCAGGCGGGCCACGTCGTCGGGCGCCTGGTTCATCTGCCAGAGCCAGCGCAGGCGTTGCAGCTCCGCCTCGACCAGCGGCACCGCGATGCGCCCGCCCTCGGCCAGCGTGCACAGCCGCGTCACGCTCGCGGCGAGGTCGCGGAAGTTGCCGCTCCACAAGGCCTCGGGCGACTGCGCGAAGCGCAGATACAGCGCCTTGGCCTCGGCGTTGAAGCGCACCGCGCGCCCCAGCTCGGCGGCGCAGCGCGTCACCAGGTGGTCCACATTGGGTTCGATGTCTTCGGGCCGCTGCGCCAGACCCGGCAGCGTGTACGACCAGAGGTTGATGCGCGCGTAGAGGTCTTCGCGAAAGCGGCCTTCGAGCACGTCCACACGCAGGTCGCGGTTGGTGCCTGCGATCAGCTGGAAGTCGCTGCTCACCTCGCGGTCGCTGCCCACCGGGTAGAAGCGCTTTTCTTCCACCGCCTTGAGCAACATGGCCTGTTCGTCCAGGCCCAGCTCGCCGATTTCGTCGAGGAACAGCACGCCCTCGTGCGCCGTGCGCAGCAGGCCCGCGCGCTCGCTCACCGCGCCGGTGAAGGCGCCCTTCTTGTGGCCAAACAGCGTGGACGCCGCGCCCTCGCCCTGCAGCGTGGCGCAGTTCACCTCCACGAAATCGCCCGCGACCCGGTGGCGCGATTTCTTCAGCTCGAACATGCGCCGTGCCAGGTGCGACTTGCCCGCACCCGTCGGCCCGGTCAGCAGGATCGGCGCCTTCGAGCGCAGGGCCACCCGCTCGATCTCTTCGATCAGCGCGTTGAAATCGGCGTTGCGCGTGGCGATACCACTCTTGAGGAAATCCAGCGCGTCGCGCTGCGCCTGATCAAAACGCTGCGCCAGCCCGTCGTAGCGCGAGAGGTCGAGGTCGATCAGCGCGTAGCTGCCGGGGTTGGCGCTCGTCTGCTTCCTGGGCGGTGAGGTCTGCAGCAGGACGCCCGGAATCAGCCGCGATTCGGTCAGCAGAAACATGCAGATCTGCGCCACGTGCGTGCCGGTGGTGATGTGCGTCCAGTAGCGCTCCTTCTCGGGCTGGAAGGGGTACTGCTTCACCCAGTCGTAGAGCGCGCCATAGACCTCACCGAAGTCCCAGGGGTCGGCCATCGCCAGCGGCACGAGGCGCACCGCCGTGTCGGGCGAGGCGGTACCGATGTCCTGTTGGATCAGCTGCGCCAAGGCTTCGTGCTGCCGGGTGTAGAGCAGCTCCAGCCGGTGCACCTGCATGTCCTCGTGCTGGACCAGCGAGACCGTGGGGCGCCACTTCTCCCAGCGACCCGCGCCGCGCCCGCTGTCGAGCTGGGTGCCGAGGAATCCGATGACGACGGTTTTTTGGAGCATGGCTATGAATCTAGTTTGCTAGCCAAAAATATAACTTACTAGGTGTTCAAACGAATGACGATAGAACAATATGAAAAAAAGTCTTTTGAAATCAAAGGATTGTTTGAAATTTCATTGAGTAGGCCCAGGTTGGCATGCATCTGGCAATAAGGAAAGCACCGGACGGCAGTGTCGAACGCTTACAGGCCAGGGTTGGGACGAAGGTCCGCCCTGCCGGTGCAGGAAGTCCGGAACCGTGGAGGTTCTGTCGATGCCCTGCATGCCGCACGGCGCGAACGTCTGGTTCGGCAAGGTCGTGGTGACCAACCCGCAAGGGCGTGTCGGGTTCGACTCCCGGCTTGCCACCACTGGTAGCTCAGTTTGGTAGAGCAGTCTTGAAAAAGACGTGTCGCAGGTTCGACTCCTGTCCATTTGCTCCGGTCGAAAGGCTGGAGCCTGTAAAGAAGAAGCGGTCGAAAGACCACCCGCCGAACGCGGGGCGAGGGACCACCGGTTGCGCTGCAACCCCAAGCCCACACCCCGTCAGTCGGTGGCGGTATGTGCCAGACCCGGGCACAGCCCGCGCCCGCAGCCAGCCCGCTGCCGCCCAGCAAGTGGCAGCAACCAAGGCGCACTGCAAGGCCCGCGGTTGTGCCCCCTGGTGCCCCGTCATCGCTGTAACGGCACCCCTATTGCAAGAAGCCGAAACGGCGAACCGAAGTGAAGTGAGGAAAACAAAATGATGAAGATCGAACGCATCACGGTGAAGAAAAACGAACGCGCCTTGCTGCTGCGCAACGGCGACTTCGAGCGCGTGCTGCGCAGCGGCACCCACTGGCTGTTCACCGGCCTGGATCGGTTGCGCGTTGAAACCTTTGCACTGGACCAGCCCGCCTTTCGCCACGCCATGGCCGACTACCTGATGGCCCAGGAACCTGAGGTGGTGGCGGCCGAGTTCGTGCGTGTGGAACTGTCTGAGCAAGAAGTTGGCCTGCGCAGCGACAACGGTGTGCTGGTGGAAATCCTGCCGCCCGGTACGCGCCGCCTGTTCTGGAAAGGCCTGGTGGATGTGACCGTGCAGGTGATCGATCTGCAAGCCGGTGCCGAGCTGCCGGCCGCCCTGGTGGCGCGCCTGACCCAGACCCAGCTGCGCCAACGCGCCGTGACGGGCCTGGAGGGTGTATTGCAGGTGCAGGTGCCCGAGGGCATGAGCGCGTTGCTGAGCATCGACGGCAAGGTTGACAGGCTGCTGGCAGCGGGCGCGTACGCCTTCTGGAAGTACGGCCGCAGCATCGCGGTGGAACTGGTGGACCTGCGGCTGCAGGCGGTGGAAGTGTCGGGCCAGGACATCATGACCCGCGACAAGGTGAGCCTGCGCCTGAACCTGAGCGCCACCTACCGCTACACCGACGTGCAGCGCGCCTTTGCCCAGTTGCAAAAGCCCGCGGAACATCTGTACCGCGAGCTGCAGTTTGCGCTGCGCGCCGCCGTGGGCACCCGCACGCTCGATGAGCTGCTGGAGAACAAGACAGTGATCGACGACGTGGTGAGCGCCTACGTGCTGCCCAAGTTGATGCCGTACGGTATCGCCCTGGAGAGCGTGGGTGTGAAAGACATCGTGTTGCCCGGCGAGATGAAGACCATCCTGACCCAGGTGGTGCAGGCAGAGAAACTGGCCCAGGCCAACGTGATCCGCCGCCGAGAAGAAACGGCTGCGACCCGCTCGCTGCTCAACACCGCGAAGGTGATGGAAGACAACCCCGTGGCGCTGCGCATGAAGGAGCTGGAAACGCTGGAACGTGTGGCCGAACGCATCGACAAGATCTCGGTGTTCGGCGGCCTGGACCAGGTGTTGAACGGTCTCGTGAAACTGCGTTGAAACAACGAAGAAGGATCAAGGGCGCGCTGGCACAGAAGGGAGCGCCACTGCCAAAAATGATTGAACATGCCGGCAGGCTGGGTAACACCAGGTGTGGCAGGCAAGCTGGTTGGCGAGCAAGGTTGAGGATGCAGGTGCTGGCTCCGATGACGGGTCTGTCACTGGCGCGCGTTTCCAATCGCCAACGAGGCCATCGGACTCAAAACCATGGTTGCCACATTGATGCGGGTTCGAATCCCGTCGCGTCCACCATTGAAGAAAAGAAGAATGTGATGAACACCACGAAGAAGAAGCCCACAGCTCGCGAAAGAAGCCCGGCTCGCAAGACCGGCGCCGTGACCTGCGAGTCCGTGGGCCTGGACCCGGCGCTCTATGCGAGTGCCCTGCGCTACCTGTTCGACCGTCCGGTACCCGCAGACAACGAAGCGGAGTGGTTCTGGAATATGGACGAGCCCAATTTCGAAGCAATGCCATTGCAATGGGTTCACATCCAGACCGTGCTGTTTGCCAATTCGGCTACCGACCTGGAGCCGTACAGCGACGAACAGGTGGGGTTGGGGCTGAACTACGTGATGAGCAACGGTGTCAGCGATGTTTCACACATGGTGAACGACCGGTCAGTACCGCTTGCGGAAGCGATGCGGATGATGAAGGCGCTGCCCGCTCTTTGGCGGGACTGCATCGGACCGCGGATGGGTGATGCGCAACAAACTGAAAGTGGCAAGAAGAGGCTCGGGTTTGCTTGCTTCAACTGGTTTGACGCTTGGCCCAGCTTTTGGAGCGCCAAACACCTCCCTGAGTGGCGCGATGCCATGTGGAATGTGCTTTGCGACATGCTGAGTTCGCCTTGGCGCGACGTGCAGATGGCCGCTCTGGACAGCCTTGCTGACGATGGCTGTTACTTGGAGCGTCCCGAGCAGGTTCAAGCCTTGATAGAAGCGTTTCTGCGAAACCTGCGAGGTGACGAGGAGCTGAGGACCTTCGCACTTCATGCAGCAAGCATGAACGCACAAGCTGCAACGATCCATCAAACAGACAAATAGACAGAGAGAGAAACGAAGTGAACTACAACACCGAACAACCCGAAGGCGGCGTGCCCATCAAGATGTGGACCCGCGGCGTTCCGGTCGAAGACGAAGCGAAAAAGCAACTGGCCAATACCGCGCGCCTGCCCATCGTGTTCAAGCACATCGCGGCGATGCCCGACGTGCACCTGGGCATCGGCGCGACCGTGGGCTCGGTGGTGCCGACCTTCAAGGCCATCATCCCGGCTGCGGTCGGTGTGGACATCGGCTGTGGAATGATGGCCTGCAAGACCACGCTGCGCGCGGAAGACCTGCCCGACAACCTGGGGCCGTTGCGCGCCGCGATCGAGAAGGCCGTGCCGCACGGACGTTCCCCCAAGGGGTGGACCCGTGACGAAGGCGCTTGGGAAAATCCGCCTTCGCTGGTGGACCAGGCCTGGGCGACGCTCAAGGACGAGTTCGACGCGATCTGCGAGCAGTACCCGCGCCTGAAGAACACCAACAACCACAAGCACCTGGGAACCCTCGGGACGGGCAACCACTTCATCGAGGTCTGCCTCGACGAGTCGGGCGCTGTGTGGTTCATGCTGCACTCGGGTTCGCGTGGCGTGGGGAATGCCATCGGCACCACCTTCATCGAGCTGGCGAAGAAGGACGCCGAGCGCAACAACGTCCACCTGCCGGACCAGGATCTGGCGTACTTCGAGGAAGGCTCGCAGTACTTCGGCGACTACGTGCGTGGCGTGGGCTGGGCGCAGAAGTTCGCGCGCCTGAACCGCGAGGTGATGATGAAGAACCTGGTCGCCACCGTGCGTCAAGTCATCACCAAGCCTTTCGAGACGCACGTCGAGGCGGTGAACTGCCACCACAACTACGTGCAGAAGGAAACGCACTTCGGTGAAGAGGTGTTCGTGACGCGCAAGGGCGCGGTGAGCGCGAAGAAGGGCGAGCTGGGCATCATCCCGGGGAGCATGGGTGCGCGCAGCTACATCGTGCGCGGGCTTGGAAACCCGGAGAGCTTCGAGAGCTGCAGCCACGGCGCGGGCCGCGTGATGAGCCGCACCAAGGCCAAGAAGCTGTTCACGGTGGAAGACCAGATCAAGGCCACCGAGGGCGTGGAGTGCCGCAAGGACGAAGCCGTGATCGACGAGATCCCGATGGCCTACAAGAACATCGACGCGGTGATGGAAGCGCAGAAGGACCTGGTGGAGGTGGTGTACACGCTCAAGCAGGTGTTGTGTGTGAAGGGGTGACGCATGGAAGGTAGATCAGGGGGCGGAGCATGGACGAATTTTTGAAGCAACTGTTCGGTGAGGTCTACGACGACCTTGAAGACCCTTTGGGGGTGTGCTCCGACAGTGGGTTTGTGCGCGAGTCTGCGGTCAAGGCCCTGGCGTCTCGGCCGCAGCGCGGCACCTTGCCGGTACTGCTGGTGCGGCTCAACGACTGGGTGCCCCAGGTGCGCATTGCCGCCGGAGAGGCGGTGCGCTCCCTGATGCGCCCTGAGTTCCTGCCGGACTGGATGGCCTCCATCGACGCGGTGGTGGCGCTTGAGCGCACGCGTCGGACCAACCACACAGCCATGCTCAACGAGATCGCGGGTTTCCTGAGCCGCAGCGAGCACCTTTCACAGGTGATCGAGGCGTCGCGATCCGCAGGGCTTCACGGGCGGCGGTATGTGCTTGACCTGGCATGGCGGGCTGCGCAGGACGAGAGCGAGCGCGTCAGGTTGCTCGAACAGGCCTTGTTCGGTGACGACGTGGTCCTGGCGACGCAGGCGTTGTCGCGGGTAGAGGGGTTGACCTCGCCGGCGGCGCGGCGGCGTCTGTACGAAGCCGCCTGCCAGTCCCCTTGTGCACCTGTGCGCTGCGAGGGTGTGCGCTGGGCGGTGGAGCAGCCCGACGAGGCAACCGACCTCGTGGTTCGTCGCGCCTGTCTGGATGTGAGCCCCCATGTGCGTTGGTGGTGCTTGCGCTGGTTGCGTTCGAACGGAGGTACAGAGCGTGAGGTGGCCAATGCGGTGGCCGTGGCCGGTGATGCGCTGTTGCCTGCGCGCAAGCGCAGCACGGCCATGCAGTTCCTTGCGGAAGCGGATGTCAGCAGCGCTCTTGCCGTCAGCGAGCCTTGGCTCACCACCGAGTCGGCACGGTTGCGACGCGACGCGCTGTCTGTTCGCTTGGCGAACGGCTCGCATGACGAGAAAACCCGCTGGTTGAAGCAGGCGTATGCCGACCCATCGCCCAAGGTGCGCAGGCTGTTATTCGCCAAGGCCCATCGCGGTGTCTGGGCGCCCACGGTGGACGAACTGGTGGCGTCTGTACAGCATGAACAAACCCCTGAAGCGGTGCGTGCCTTGCTGTCCATGCGGCGCTTGTACGCTGCATGGGACAGCCTGCAGTGCTTGCTCCTGGTGTGGCCCCTGGGCATTCAACTGGGCATGGGGCCGGCGCTGGTCGGCGCACTGAAGGCATGGCCAGTTGAGAGCTGTGCGTGTCGCCACGGCCCCAACGCCGCGCAAACGACGCTTCTGGCGGCGCTGTGGTCAGCCCAGCGCACGCAGTTGGATGCTTCATTGCGGCAAACCATGGACTTCCACCTGAAGACGTTTGGCATCGAGTGAAAACCAAGCGCTGGGTGGATGGAGGCGCAGGAGGACTTGGTGAGGGTGTGTATGTTCTCGAGCAGGTGCTGTGTGTGGAAGGGTAGGTGGTGCCGCAGGGACGCCATCTTGAGGGGATGTGAGATGAAGAGCAGCAAACAGCGACGTGTGGAAATCAAGCAACTTCGACTGGCACGCGCGCAGCGTGCTCAGACGCAGTTGAAATCAATGTCTTTGGGCCGAGAGGGGCATGTGCCTGGCCTGGTGATGGCCGATACACAGCTTTTGAGTGTCCTGAACAACAGCTGTGTTTTCCCCGCGTTCTATGTGGACAAGGCTTTCGTTTGCGTCGATTGCTCCACCGAAGAGGTATGGACGGCGAAGCAGCAGAAGTGGTGGTACGAAGAGGTACAGGCTCCAATAGACAGCCAAGCCAAACGCTGCCTGGTATGCCGTCGTGCGCGCCGTTCGCGAATCAAAGAGGCGCTGGCGGTGCCGGGTGCCAACCGTCTCGCGCAAGAGGTCGAGGCGCTGCGCGCGCTTGGGGCCAAGCCGCCTGACGCAGCAGCGCTTGAACAGGTGGCCAATGCGCTGCAGAGCAAGTGGTGGGGGCACCGCGTGGTCGCGATTCAGGTTCTGGGTCGCTGGGGCGGTGCAGAAGAAATCGCGCAACTGCGGACGTTGGCCGCGTTGCGCCACACCGAGGGGTGTCACTATCGCTCTTGGGAGCGCGTGGCTTCGGACGAGGCGGCAGTAGCTTTGAGAAGCTTGGGAATCGATGTGGAACGGGGCGTCAAATGATGAAAGACAAAGAATTGGTTTTTGAAGAGTTCTTGCGTTCAACCCATCCGGTTGAGCCACACATGCGCGAGCAGGTCATGGCGCACCTGCGCGCCATCGAAGCGCAGCACAACGTCACCATCCTGTTCGCCTGCGAGTCGGGCAGCCGGGGCTGGGGTTTTGCGTCGCCCGACAGCGACTACGACGTGCGTTTCATCTACGTGAACCGCCTGCCGTGGTACCTCACGGTGGCGCCGGGGCGCGATGTGATTGAGCTGCCGATCAGTGGCGACCTGGACATCAACGGCTGGGACCTGCGCAAGGCGCTGGGGCTGATGCGCGAGTCCAACCCCACGCTGCTGGAGTGGCTGCGTTCGCCCATCGTGTACCGCGAAGAGGGTGAGCCGATGAGCCGCTTTCGCGCGCTGGCCGAGCGGGTGTTCTCCAACGCCAAGGGCTGGCACCACTACAGCTCGATGGCGAAGAAGAACTTCCGTGAACACCTGCAGGCCGACGAGGTGCGCTACAAGAAATACCTCTACGTGCTGCGCCCGCTGCTGGCCGCGCGCTGGATTCGTGAGCAGCCCGGCGTGCCGCCCATGCGCTTTGCCGAACTGGCGCAGCGCACCTTGCATGCCACCGCAGACGCCGCGCTGATCGCCGAGATCAACGCGCTGCTGGAGGTGAAGATGCGTGCCGGCGAGTCCGCGACCAGCCCGCGCTGGCCGGGCATCCACGCTTTCATCGAGGCCGAGCTGGAGCGCAATGCCGTGGAACCGGTGCAGGCGCTGCCCGTGCCGGGCCATGCGCCGCTGGACGGGCTGTTGTTCGACACCGTGCTGCGGTGCGACCCCGAGGCGCGGGAGGGCGTGGCATGTTGACCATCGACGGCTCCACCGGCGAAGGCGGTGGCCAAATCCTGCGCACCAGCCTGTCGCTCTCCATGATCACCGGCCAGCCGGTGCGCATCGAGCACATCCGCGCCAGGCGCCCCAAGCCCGGTTTGATGCGCCAGCACCTGGCCTGCGTGCTGGCGGCGCAGGCGGTGTGTGGCGCACAGGTGAGCGGCGCCGAGCTGGGTTCGCAGGCGCTGGTGTTCGAACCGGGCGCGCTGCGCCCCGGCGAACACGCGTTTGCCATCGGCTCGGCCGGCAGTTGCCTGCTGGTGTTGCAGACGGTCTTGCCCGCGCTGATGCTGGCCGGCGCGCCGAGCCAGCTCAAGCTCTCGGGTGGCACGCACAACCCGCTGGCGCCCAACTTTCATTTCATTGAGCGGGCGTTTCTGCCGCAACTCGCGCGTCTGGGCGTGAAGGTGGGGGCAACGCTGCGCCGCCACGGCTTCTACCCCGCTGGCGGCGGCGAGATGCTGGCGGCCATTGAGCCTGCGGCCGGTGGGTTGCGGCCGTTCGACCTGCTGGAGCGCGGTGCGGTGGGCGAGCCCCTGGCCGAGTCGCTGGTGGCGGCGGTGCCGCGCCGCGTGGCCGAGCGCGAACTGTCCTTGTTGAAGGACGCGCTGGGCTGGCCGGACGAGCAGCTGCGCGTGCCCAACGTGCGGCAGAACGAGGGCCCGGGCAATGCGTTGATCGCGACGCTGGCGTTTGAGCACGTGACCGAGGTGTTCACCAGCTTCGGCGAAAAGTCGGTGAGCTCGGAGCAGGTGGCCAGCCAGCTGCTGCGGCAGATCAGGGCCTACCAGGGCAGCACGGCGGCGGCGGGGCCTTACCTCGCCGATCAGCTGGCCTTGCCCTGGGCGCTGGCGGTGCACCGCAGCGCTCAGGCGGCGGCCTACACCTGCAGCGAGGTGACGGAGCACACGCGCACCAACCTGGAGGTGATCCAGCGCTTTCTGCCGGTGACGGCCGAGGTGCTGCGGCAGGGGGCGAGCTGTTGGCGCGTCGCCTGGACGCCCCGTTAGTCCTGGGCGCTGGTTCGAACCATCTCAATCGCATCAAACGGGCACCTCACCGCGCACTTCGCGCAGCCGGTGCAGCCGGGCCCGTCGTGCAGCTGAGAAAACTTCTTCCAGTGCTCCACCTCCAGCGACAGCACATGCGGCGGGCACACCGCCACGCACCAACCGCAGCCGGTGCAGCGGGTCTTGTTGATGACAGGCAGGGCCTTGCGTTCGGTCGCCATGCCGGTATTGTGTGTGACCATGCAAGACGACATCCCCACCCTGCGCCGCATCCTCGCGCGCGACCACACCGTTGCCGTGGTCGGCCTCTCGGCCGAATGGCACCGGCCCAGCCACTTCGCCGCCAAGTACCTGCAGGAACACGGCTACCGCATCGTGCCGGTGAACCCGCGCTATCCCGCCATCCTGGGCGAGAAGAGCTATGCGCGGCTGGAAGACATTCCGTTTCCGGTGGACATGGTGGACGTGTTCCGTAAGGAAGAAGAGATCCCGGCGATCGCGCGCAGCGCCGTCGCCATCGGCGCCAGGACGCTGTGGCAGCAGCTGGGCCTCAAGAGCGAGGAAGCCGACCGCATCGCCACCGCGGCGGGCATGGATTCGATCTGGGACCGCTGCGTCAAGATCGAACACGCGCGCCTCTTCGGTGGGCTCCACTGGGCCGGCGTGAACACGCAGGTCATTTCGGCCAAGCGCCCCGTTTGAGGATTGCCGACATGGCCGACCGCCGCTTCCAGCCCGAAACCCTCGCCATCCACGCCGGCCAGATCCCCGACGCCGCCACCGGCGCGCGCGCCCTGCCGATCTACCAGACCAGCAGCTTCGTCTTCGACAGCGCCGAACACGCCGCCAGCCTGTTCAACCTGCAGACCTTCGGCAACGTCTACTCGCGCCTGTCCAACCCCACGGTGGCGGCGTTCGAAGAGCGCGTGGCCGCGCTGGAGGGCGGCCGCGCGGCCGTGGCCACCGCCAGCGGCATGGCGGCCGAAGCGCTCGCGCTCATGACCATCCTGCAGGCCGGCGACCACGTGGTGGCGGCCGGCGCGCTCTACGGCGGCAGCGTGACCATGCTCGCGGTGAACCTCAAGAAGTTCGGCATCGAAACCAGCTTCGTCGACGCGACCAGCCCCGACGCGTTCGCCGCCGCCATCCGCCCCAACACGCGCGCCGTGTTCGCCGAAACGCTGGGCAACCCGAGCATGGTCGTGCTTGACATCGCGGCCGTGGCCGACATCGCCCACGCCCACGGTCTGCCGCTGATCGTGGACAACACCGTGCCCAGCCCCTTCCTGTGCAACCCGCTGAAACACGGCGCCGACATCGTGGTGCACAGCGCCACCAAATACCTCGCTGGCCACGGCACCACGCTCGGCGGCGTGGTGGTCGAAAGCGGCCGCTTCCCCTGGGACAACGGCAAGTTCCCCGGCATGACCGAGCCCAGCCCGGGCTACCACGGCGTGAGGTTCTACGAGACCTTTGGCGACTTCGGCTTCACCATGCGCTGCCGCATGGAAGGCCTGCGTGTCTTCGGCGCAGCGCTCTCACCCACCAGCGCCTGGCAGATCCTGCAGGGCGTGGAGACGCTGCCGCTGCGCATGGAGCGCCATTGCAGCAACGCGCTCGCCGTGGCGCAGTACCTGAAAGACGACCCACGCGTGGGCTGGGTCAACTACCCCGGCCTGAGCGACCACCCGCAGCACGACCTCATGAAAAGGCAGATGCGCGGCGCCTCCGGCCTGCTCGCTTTTGGTGTGAAAGGCGGGCTGGAGCAGGGCGTGAAGTTCATCGAGAGCGCGCAGTTCATGAGCCACCTCGTCAACATCGGCGACACCCGCACCCTCATCAGCCACCCCGCCAGCACCACCCACCGCCAGCTCGACGCGGCCCAGCAGCTGGCGGCCGGCGTGCCGCCCGACATGGTGCGCATCTCGGTGGGGCTGGAGCACATCGACGACATCCTTTGGGACATCGACCAGGCGCTGGCGCGGGCGGTCAGCGCCTGAGGCTGACTCACTCCCCCGACTTGAACGTGCGCGGGAACACCGTGGCGTGGTCGCGCTCGCGCAGGCGGTAGCCCATGGCCGGGCGGCCGTGGTCGCCGGTGACCATGCCGGCTTCTTCCAGGTAGTCCGCATCCAGCATGCGTTTGCGGAACGCGCTCTTGTCCAGCGGCCGGCCCAGCACCACCTCGTACACCCGTTGCAGCTGCGGCAGCGTGAACGGCTCGGGCAGCAGGAAGGCGGGCAGCGAGGTGTATTCCACCTTGCTGCGCAGGCGCTCGATGGCGGTGTTCAGGATGGTGTTGTGGTCAAAGGCCAGGCGTCTGCGCGCGGCGGGGTCGCAGGGCAGCCACTCGGTGGTGAGGGGCCCACCGTGGTCGGTGTCCGGCTGTGCGATCAGCGCGAAATACGCGTGCGTGGTGGACCAGCCGCGCGGGTCGCGCCGCGCGTCGCCCCAACTGCCCAGCTGCTCCAGGTAGGGCGTGGCCACGCCGGTCTTGTCGCGCAGCTTGCGCTCGGCGCAGGCCAGCAGCGAGGCGTCGCGGTCCACATCCACGAAGCCGCCAGGCAGCGCCCAGCGCGCCGGGAAGGGCTCGCCATCGCCCTCGGGGCGGCGCACCAGCAACACGCTGAGTTGATCGGCGATCACCGTGAAGATGACCACGTCGACCGTGACCAGAGGCCGCTCGAAGTCCGTTGCCTTGAAAACCACACGCGGGTTGGACATGTCTTGACACCGTTTGATGGAGTTGTACTATACAACCCATATAAGTTGTACAGTACAACTCAAAGTCCAGAACCTTCCATTTCCCCTACCATCGACCCAGGAGGACCCCATGAACCGCCAGATCGCCCTGCTGATCATCGACCCGCAAAACGACTTCTGCGACCTGCCCGAAGCCTGGCGCGGTATTGACCCAGTGCGCAACGTCGCCGCCGCGCCCGCGCTCCCGGTCAGCGGCGCCCACGCCGACATGCAACGCCTGGCCGAGCTCATCGACGCGGGTGGCGCCGGCCTCTCCAGCATCGTGGTCACGTTCGATTCGCACCAGCGCTACGACATCGCCCACCCCACTTTCTGGCAGACCGGCGCGGGCGAGGCTGTGAGCCCCTTCACCGCCATCACCGCCGCGCAGGTGCGCGCTGGCAACTATGCGCCGCGGAACCCCGCTGCGCTGCCCCGCACGCTCGCCTACCTCGACGCGCTGGAGCAGGCCGGCCGCTACACGCTCATGGTGTGGCCGGTGCACTGCGAGATCGGCAGCTGGGGCCACAACGTGCACCCTGCCGTCAAGGCCGCCTACAACCGCTGGGAGGACCAGCGCCTGGGCGTGGTGCAGAAGGTCACCAAGGGAACGAACCCCTGGACCGAGCACTACAGCGCCCTGCAGGCCGAGGTGCCCGACGCTGCCGACCCCGACACGCAGCTCAACCGCGACCTCATCGCGCAGCTGGACGAGGCCGACCTCATCGTCATCGCGGGCGAAGCCAGCAGCCACTGCGTCAAGGCCACCACCGAGCACATCGCGTTGCACCTGCCCTCGCGCCAGCTGGGCAAGCTGCTGCTGCTCACCGACGCCATGAGCCCGGTGACCGGTTTCGAGACACAGGCCCAGGCCTTTCTCGACGACATGCAGCGCCAGGGCGCGCGCCTGGCCACCTGCGCCCAAGTCCTTCCCCTGCTTCAGGCCAACGCCTGACAGGCACCGCATCAGGAGCCTTCATGGAACCCGTCATCACCAGCCTGCTGGACACCGACCTCTACAAGTTCACGATGTGGCAGACCATGCTGCACCGCTTCCCGCAGACGCAGGCCGAATACAGCTTCGTCTGCCGCAACCCGCCCACCTACCCGCTGGCCGAGCTGCTGCCCCAAGTGAACGCCGAGCTCGACGCCCTGTGCGCGCTCGGCTTCCGCGAAGACGAGCTGGCCTACATCGGCGGCCTGCGCTACATCAAGAGCGACTTCGTCGACTTCCTGCGCATCTTCCGTTTCCAGCGCAACTTCATCGACGCGCGCGCCGAAGGCGATGCCCTGCGCATCGTGGCGCGCGGCCCGCAGGTGCACGTCATGGCGTTCGAGATCTTCGTGCTTGCCATCGTCAACGAGCTCTACTTCCGCCGCTTCGACCGTGCCGCGGCCGAAGCCGAAGGGCGTTTGCGCCTGCAGGCCAAGATCCAGCGGCTCAAAGACCTGGGGAACGAGCCCGCGTTGCGCCACCCCTTCGAGCTGTTCGATTTCGGCGTGCGCCGCCGCTTCTCGCGCCGCTGGCAGCGCGAGGTCGTGGCCGCGTTCCAGGCCCAGGTGCCGCAGTTCTTCAAGGGCACGTCCAACGTCTTGCTGGCGCGCGATCTGGGCCTGGTGCCCATCGGCACCATGGCCCACGAGTACCTGCAGACCTACCAGGCGCTGGGCGTGCGCCTGCGCGACTTCCAGAAAGCCGCGCTCGAAGACTGGGTCCAGGAATACCGGGGCGACCTCGGCATCGCGCTGACCGACGTGGTCGGCATGGACGCCTTTCTCGCGGACTTCGACCTCTATTTCGCCAAGCTCTTCGACGGCCTGCGCCACGACTCGGGCGACCCGCTGGTGTGGGCGAACAAGGCGCTGGACCACTACCAGAAGCTGCGCATCGATCCGCATACCAAGCGCCTCGTGTTCTCCGACGGCCTCACCATCGACAGCGCGCTCGCGCTCTACCACGCGCTGGGCAACCGCACGCAGCTCGGCTTCGGCATCGGCACCCACCTGAGCAACGACGTCGGCCTCACGCCGCTCAACATCGTGATGAAGCTCACCAGCGCCAACGGCCAGCCGGTGGCCAAGCTCTCCGACTCGCCGGGCAAGACCCTGTGCGACGACCAGACCTTTCTCGCCTACCTGCGCCAGGTGTTCAAGGTGCCCACCCTCCAGGAGGCCGCATGATCAAAATCACCCTCGCCCAGCTCAACGTCACCATCGGCGACATGGACGGCAACGTGCGCAAGATGATCGCTGCCGCACAACGCGCGCGTGACGATGCGGCCGACCTGGTCGTGTTCTCCGAGCTCTCGCTCACTGGCTACTACCCCGGCGACCTGCTCGACGAACCTCACTTCATGGCCCGAGTGGCCGCCGGCTTCGCGGCCCTGCTCCAGGCCTCGCGCCAGATGCCCGCGCTGCACTGGGTGGTGGGTCTGCCCGCGGCGCACGCCGGCCCGGGCAAGCCGCTGCGCAACGTCTTGCGCGTGTTGCGCGGCGGCGAGGTGCTGCTCGAATACGCCAAGCAGCTGCTGCCCACCTACAACATCTTCAACGAGCGCCGCCACTTCGAGCCCGGCCCCGACGTGGCCAAGGTGCTGCGCATCGGTACCGCGCAGGTGGGCTTCCTGATCTGCGAAGACGGCTGGAACGACGACGGCAGCGCCTACGCCGTCAACCCGTTCGACCGCCTGCGCGATGCCGCGCCCGACGTGGTGATCTCCATCAACGCCAGCCCCTCCCACATCGGCAAGCGCGAGCAGCGCCACCAGATCTTCGCCGCGGCCAGCCACCGCAACCACCTGCCCATCCTGTACGTGAACCAGGTCGGTGGCCACGACCAGCTGGTGTATGACGGCGCGTCCTTCGCCGTGGATCCGAAGGCGGGCGTGGTGTTCGAAGCGCGCCGCTTTGAGGAAGACGTGACCACGCTGCGCATCGACGCCCACGGCTTCAAGGCCGCCGACGGCGAACCCCTGCCCGCCGTGCCCGCCGACGGCCTGCCCACCATGGCCTTCTACCGCCAGCAGATCGTGCTCGGCCTGCGCGACTACGCGCGCCGCTGCGGCTTCACGCAGGCGGTGGTCGGCTCCTCCGGCGGCATCGACTCGGCCATCACTCTTGCGCTGGCGGCGCAAGCCTTTGGCCCCGAGCGCGTGACCGCCATCACCATGCCCTCGGTGTTCTCGTCGGCCGGTTCGGTGGACGACTCGCAGACCCTGTGCGACGGCCTCGGCGTGCGCCTGTTTCGCCACCCGATCGCCGATCTGGTGCAGGGCTACAGCGCCGGTTTTGAAGCCGCCTTCGGCGCGCCGCTGCAAGGCCTGGCGCTGGAGAACCTGCAGGCCCGCATCCGCGGCACCATCCTCATGGAATATTCCAACACCTGGGGCCACCTGCTGCTCACCACCGGCAACAAGTCGGAGATGTCGGTCGGTTACTGCACGCTGTATGGCGACACCAACGGCGGCCTCGGCCTCATCGGCGACCTCTACAAGACCGAGGTGTTCGCGCTCGCGCGCCACCTGAATGAGGCCGCGGGCCGCGAGATCATCCCGCGCGCCATCATCGAGAAGCCCCCTTCGGCCGAGCTCGCGCCCGACCAGCGCGACACCGACAGCCTGCCGCCCTACGAGGTGCTCGACGAAGTGCTCAAACACCTGATCGAAGGCCACGGCCTGGTCCACGAGGAACGCGAACAGGTCGAGGCCTTTGTGGCTCGGCTCGTGCACCGGCCCGACGGCGCCGCGCTGGTGGACCGCATCCGCCGAATGGTTGCGCGCAGCGAGTACAAACGCCGCCAGGCCCCGCCCGTCATCCGCGTGCGGGCCCGCGCCTTTGGCTCGGGCCGTCAGATGCCCATCGCCGCACAACACTTCTGAACACCATGAACGCCACCGAACACAAATTCACCGGCGCCGTCTGCATCGGCCGCTTCCAGGGCCTGCACCACGGCCAGCTCGCCGTCATCCACCGCGCCTTGTTGCTCGCGCCGCGCGTGGTCATCGTCATCGGCTCCGCGTTCCAGGCGCGCACGCCCAAGAACCCGTTCACCTGGCAAGAGCGCGTCGAGATGATCCGGCTGGCCTTGTCGAACGACGAGGCCGAGCGCGTGGGCTTCGTTCCCGTGCGCGATTACTTCGATGGACGGCGCTGGGTCGCCGCGGTGCGCCAGGGCGTGCGGGCGCAACTGGGCGACTTGCCCGCGGGCCAGACCGTGCTCGTGGGCCACCGCAAGGACGCCACCAGCGAGTACCTGAGCGATTTCCCCGGCTGGCTGCTCGACGACGTGGGCAGCCAGGGCGACATGCACTCCAGCACCTTGCGCGACGCCTTCTTCGGCGCCGCCGGCCAGCCGCTGGAGCCCGCGCTCGCGGCCCTGGTCAGCCAGGCGCCGCCGTCCACGCTCGGCTTCCTGCGCGCCTGGGCACAGCTGCCCTGCTACCGCGAGCTCGCGGCCGAGTGGGCCAGCCTGCGCAGCGAACGCGCCCTCTGGGCCCGCGCGCCCTACCCGCCCGTTTTCGTCACCGTGGACGCGCTGATCGAATGCGCGGGCCACGTGCTGCTCATCGTGCGCGGCCGCGCGCCCGGCAAGGGCCTGTACGCGCTGCCCGGCGGCTTTCTGGAACAGCGCGAGACGGTCTACCAGTCGGCCCTGCGCGAACTGCAGGAAGAAACCGGCTTGCACCTGCTGCCCGGCGACATCGCCCACGCGCTCAAAGGCGTGCAGGTGTTCGACCACCCGGACCGCAGCCAGCGCGGCCGCGTCATCACCCACGCCCACCACTTCGATCTGGGCGCGCGCCGCCTGCCCGAGGTGAGCGGCAGTGACGACGCGTTGTCCGCCGCCTGGGTGCCCATCGGCGAGCTCGCCGCGATGGAAGACCGCTTCCACGACGACCACTTCCACATCCTCGACAGCTTCCTGGGCCTGACCGCATGACACACCGCTATCTCCAGGTTGGCCGCGCCCGCATGATCGCGCCCGAAAACAGGGCCACGGCGCTGCGGGCCGAGGGTCACCCGGCGCGGGTGCGGGCATGACGGCGTGCCTGGGCCTGCAAGGCATCCGCCGCCGGATCGTCGACGTCGGCCTGTACGAGCTGTTCGCCATCGCCGCCACCAGCGCGGGGCTGCGTGCGCCGGGACGGTGCGCCGGCGACATGGAAAGCGGACTCGGCTGCCGGTGGAGGGAGCGCCGTGCGGCGTCCCCCATGGGAGGGGCGCAAACGGCCCGCGTTCATCAAGGCAAGGGATGACGTTGCCCGGTGGCGGCTCCAGCATGCACCAGCCGCCCCAGCCCGGAGCGGCCCGACCTCAACCCGCAGGAGAACCCCATGGTCACACAGACTGCCGTCCGTCCCAGCAAGAAAGTCCCCCAGGTGCGCGAGCTGCGCGTCGCGCTGCCCAGCGACATGCCCTTCGACAAGATCGTCGATGTGCTCAAGCAGACCCTCACCATCCCCGAACTCCCGGGCATCAAGGGTTGCCGGCCCTGCCTCTCGGGGCTGGACCGGTTTGTCTTCGAAGACATCGTCAACGGCCGTTTCCGCTGAGCGCCGGGGAGCTGCCATGCAAGCCTTGCCCAAGCTCGGCGTGGGCGTGGCCTTCCAGGCCCCGCTCAAAGGCCTGATCGAACAGCCTGGCGGCGACTTCGACATGGTCGAGGTCGTTCCGGACATCCTCTGGACCGACCTCGGCCCGGGCCAGTGCCCGCGCTACCTCGACGACACCGAACACCTCGCCTGGCTCGATGGCGTGGCCCGCACCCTGCCCGTGATCCCACATGGCATCGGCATGTCCATCGGAAGCGCCACCCATTTCGACGCGCAGCACCTGGCCCAGCTGCAGCGCTGGTACCAGCGCATGCGCTTCCCCTGGCACAGCGACCACCTGGCTTTCCACATCGCTGACCACGGCGGCGATGCCGTCAATGTCGGGATCACCCTGCCCCTGCCGCGCGACCAGGCCACGCTCGATCGGCTCAAGCCACGCGTCGCACGGGTCAAGGCCGCTGTGCCCACCCCCTTCCTGCTGGAAAACAACGTCTATTACTTCGACATCCCGGATGCCGAGATGGACGAAGCCCGTTTCCTCAACGCGCTGTGCCACCAGTGCGGCTGCGGCCTGCTGCTCGACCTGCACAACGTCTACACCAACGCCGTCAACCACGGCTTCGACGCCGTCGCGTTCGTCGACGAACTCGACCTGCGCCAGGTGGGCGAGATCCACGTGGCCGACGGCATGGTGCTCGACGGCTTCTACCTCGACGCCCACAGCGGCGCCGTGGCCGACCCGGTGTGGGCCCTGCTCGAACACGTGCTTCCCCGCTGCCCGAACGTCGGCGCCGTGGTCTTCGAGCTCTTCGGCTCCTGGTTCGAGGTGGTGGGTGAACAGCGCGTGCGCGCCGATCTGCGCCGCCTCAGACAGCTGTGGCAACAATGCCAGAGCCCGCGTCCCCCTCGCGCCGCGGCCAAGCCCATGGCCGCCCGCCGACCGGCCGTTCCGAAGGCGCTCAGCCCCGCGGTGCGCAGCACGGAGGGGGTCGTCCAGTGAGCGCCGCCACCTTCCAGAGCCTCATGGCCCAGCTCGTCATCGACCCCGCGTTCTGCCAACGTGTGCAAGCCAGCGGCTTTCCCGTCGATGCGGACCTTGACGCGCGCGAGCGCCAGCGCCTGTGGCACATCGCGGCCAGCCCCGGCCTGGACATCAATCACACGCTCCACAAGGGGTTCCGGTTTGGCAAGCTGCGGGCCTTGCTGCCGCTGACCTGCGCCTTGCTGCAGGGCCCCCGGCTCCACACCGCCGTCGCCCGGTTCTGGGCGTTGCATCCGCCGCGCAGCTTCTATTTCCTGCCCGAAGCGATCGAGTTCTGCGACTTCCTCCTGGCGCAGCCCACGCATTCGAAGTACCTGCACGAGGTGGTCGGCTTCGAGCGCGCTCACCTCGAACTCCAGCGCGCACGAACCGACGAGCCACCCCCGCAGACCGTGCACTTTCAGCACGACCCCTGCAAACTGCTGGGTCCACTCGCCCAGGGCAAAGTCCCGCTGGGCGTACCACTGCAGACCTGCACCGCCGTCGGCACGCTCGACGGCCAAGGCCAGGCCCAGTGGGTGCTCCAGTCTTGATGCAGCATGGGGGCCCGGCCCCGGGGGACAATCACCCACACCAGCGGGCAGCCGGCCCGCGCCCGGCGTGCCCCCCGATGCGAACATGAGCCCCAACCCACCCGACACCACCCTCACCCGCCACCTGCGCATCACCGGCCGCGTGCAGGGCGTGGGTTACCGCTGGAGCATGACCGAGGAAGCCCAGCGCCTGGGCCTCACGGGCTGGGTGCGCAACCGGCGCGACGGCAGCGTGGAAGCCGTGGCCTGCGGGCCTGTTGACGCTGTGCAGGCGCTTGTCGATTGGGCGCAGAGTGGGCCGGTGGGGGCTCGGGTGGATGGGGTGGTGGTAACGCATGCGGAACCCATCAAGGGAGCCGCTGGGTTTGAGCAGCGGGAGACGTTGTAGGGCGGGAAAAGGCGTTCCGCCGCAACGGCGACAAAGAGTCCGAAACTACCGCTTCACGTTTGCCTTGAGGAAAACCATGTCTCGGTGGAACTCTAGGTATTGACCTTGGCCTGTTGAAAATTGCCCAACGTTCTCGAGCATGTTCGACGAGATTCCCATCTTGGCCATCGCACTGCGATCGGCCACGGGGGACACCATAACATCCCCGTTGCTCTTGAACGAGAGAAATCCCCGGTCAAAGAGTAAATCCGCATCTGGCGTGAGCAAGAAACCGTTTTCGCCGTCAAGCCTCTCCTCGTTGCTTGCATCTCGCCAAGGCTTTGTATGGCTTGCCCGCAGATACTCGGGATTTGAAACGCCCGTCAGCCGACAGCGCCTCTCAATTTGAGCGACTCTCGATCGGAACAGTCCTTGCCCTCGGCGCGCCATGACAATGGCGTGTTTTTCTGTTTCGGCGATCTTGACATCAGTCAAGATATTTTTAACTTGATGTTCTTCCCAAGCCAACTGTCCGCTGTACAGCTCATTGAGCCCCTGCTCTGATGCGCTCCAAGCTTGAATGATCCCCCTTGCTTCACCGCCAATCAGATCAACAAGTCGTGATGCCAAGAGCTCAGGAACTTCAGTCAAGTAGATATTTTGCTGACCATGACCATTGGGGCGCAGCGGTGAGTACCTGACCGGTAGATATGGGCGAAGCCGATCCATCTCATTCATGGGTCGAATGACATTTTTCAGTTCGACAAAACGCACATCGACGCGCCACCCGATCTTTTCCCAGTAGGCGCCAACGCTTCCAAACTCAAGCGGTTTTGGTGCCTCGTAGGCGTTCGATTTGGCGATACCAATCGCTTGAATGTTCGTATCGCAAAAGGAAAAAATCACGTCCCCAGGCGAGACCTCACGCATGAACTCATAGAACGGGTTGACCTGTCCGTTCGTTTTCGCCTTTGGGGACCACAGGTAACCTCCCGGCACCTCGTGTCGGTATGTCTGGTTCTGGTTAACCCACCAGTAACGCATACCTGAAGTGTCGAATTTTCGAAATCACACGTCGATATTCCCCGCCCGCAAGGCGTTGGTCTCGATGAAATCGCGCCGTGGTTCCACCTCGTCGCCCATCAGCATGGTGAACACGCGGTCGGCTTCGATCGCGTCGTCGATCTGCACGCGCAGCAGGCGGCGCACGGTTGGGTCCATGGTGGTTTCCCAGAGCTGGGCGGGGTTCATCTCGCCCAGGCCTTTGTAGCGCTGGCGGCTGGTGGTGCGCTCGGCTTCGCTGATGAGCCAGCGCATGGCGACGCGGAAGTCCGCCACTTTCTCTTCCTTCTGTTTGTCGCCTTCGCCGCGCATGACCTTGGCGCCGTCGCCGAGCAGGCCGCGGAAGGTCTCGGCCGCGATGGCCAGGGCGGCGTAGTCGGCGCCGTGCACGAAGTCCTGCGTGAGCACGCTGCTCTTGATGTTGCCGTGGTGGCGGCGGCTGATGCGCAGCACCGGTTTGTCGCTGCGCGCGTCGAACTCGGCCGTCACTTCGGCGGGCACGCCGGTGGTGGTGAGTTCGCGCAGCTTGTCCTGCAGCGCGACGGCGCTGGCTTCGGCCTGTTCCACGCTGTCGAGGTTGATGCTCACGCCGTCGGCGATGGCGCGCAGGGCCTCGGCATCCATGAAGTTGGACAGGCGGGCGATCACGCTCTCGGCCACCTGGTGCTTGCGCGCGAGTTCGCCCAGGGTGTCGCCTTCGAGCACCGTGTTGGTGGCGCCGCCGGTGGCCACTTTCGCGTCCTTCAGGGCGATGCGCAGCAGGAAGCCGTCGAGCGCCGGGGCGTCTTTCAGGTACAGCTCTTCCTTGCCGGCCTTCACCTTGTAGAGCGGCGGCTGCGCGATGTAGATGTGGCCGCGCTCCACCAGCTCGGGCATCTGGCGGTAGAAGAAGGTCAGCAGCAGGGTGCGGATGTGCGCGCCGTCCACGTCGGCGTCGGTCATGATGATGATGCGGTGGTAGCGCAGCTTGGCGACGTTGAAGTCGTCCGCGCCGGTGCCACCGTTGCCGCCTTCAACGCCGGCCTTGCCGATGCCGGTGCCCAGGGCGGTGATGAGGGTGAGGATTTCGTTGGAGGTGAGCAGCTTTTCGTAGCGCGCCTTTTCCACGTTCAGGATCTTGCCGCGCAGCGGCAGGATGGCCTGGAACTTCCGGTCTCGGCCCTGCTTGGCGGAGCCACCGGCGGAGTCGCCCTCGACGATGTAGATCTCGCAGAGTGCCGGGTCCTTCTCCTGGCAGTCGGCCAGCTTGCCGGGCAGGCCCATGCCGTCGAGCACGCCTTTGCGGCGCGTCATCTCGCGCGCCTTGCGCGCGGCCTCGCGGGCGCGGGCGGCCTCGACGATCTTCCCGCAGATGATCTTGGCGTCGTTCGGGCGCTCCTGCAGGTAGTCGCTGAGCAGGCGGCTGACGATGTCTTCCACCGGGCCGCGCACCTCGCTGGACACCAGCTTGTCCTTGGTCTGGCTGCTGAACTTGGGCTCGGGCACCTTCACGCTGAGCACGCAGCACAGGCCTTCGCGCATGTCGTCGCCGGTGACTTCCACCTTGGCCTTCTTGGCGAACTCGTTTTCTTCGATGTACTTGTTGATCACGCGCGTCATCGCCGCGCGCAGGCCGGTCAGGTGGGTGCCGCCGTCGCGCTGCGGGATGTTGTTGGTGAAGCACAGCACCTGCTCGTTGTAGCCGCTGTTCCACTGCATGGCCACCTCGACGCCGATGTTGGTGCCCTGGTCGCTCGCGCGGTCGCCCAGCGCGTGGAACACGTTGGGGTGCAGGACCGTCTTGCCCTTGTTGATGAAGTCGACGAAGCCCTTGACGCCACCGGCGCCGGAGAAGTCGTCTTCCTTGCCGCTGCGCTCGTCTTTCAGGCGGATGCGCACGCCGTTGTTCAGGAAGCTCAGTTCGCGCAGGCGCTTGCTGAGGATTTCGTAGTGGAAGTCGGCGTTCTCGCGGAAGATCTCGTAGTCGGGCAGGAAGTGCACCTCGGTGCCGCGCTTCTCGGTGTCGCCGCTCACCTTCATCGGCGAGATCTCGACGCCGTCGGCGTTCTGCTCGACGATGCGGTTCTGCACGAAGCCGCGCGCGAACTCGATCTGGTGCACCTTGCCTTCGCGGCGCACGGTCAGGCGCAGCCACTGGCTCAGGGCGTTCACGCAGGACACGCCCACGCCGTGCAGGCCGCCCGAGACCTTGTACGAGTTCTGGTTGAACTTGCCGCCGGCATGCAGCTCGGTCAGCGCGATCTCGGCGGCCGAGCGCTTGGGCTCGTGCTTGTCGTCCATCTTCACGCCGGTGGGGATGCCGCGGCCGTTGTCCACCACGGAGATCGAGTTGTCGCTGTGGATGGTGACCACGATGTCGTCGCAGTGGCCGGCCAGGGCCTCGTCGATCGAGTTGTCGACCACCTCGAACACCAGGTGGTGCAGGCCGGTGCCGTCGGAAGTGTCGCCGATGTACATGCCAGGGCGTTTGCGCACCGCTTCCAGGCCTTCGAGGATCTGGATCGCGCCTTCGCCATAGCCTTCGCTCGCACCGGCCTGGTGGGCGTCGATGGTGGGCTGGAAGTTGGAGCTGGCGGACCCTGCCTCACCGGTGTGGACGGCATCGGTTCCGGGTTCTGCGGGCTGGTTGGCTTCGGACATGGTGAATCTCTCTGACTTCTAGAAACGCCAAACCCGCAAAGTGCGGGTCGGACAAAGGTGGCGGCATGACGGGCTCCCGTCCAGGCCAGCGTGGATCCGGCTTTGCCGGTCCGCTGCTGGCGCCCCCCAGTGGGGGGTAGCGCCGCAGGCGCTGCAGGGGGCGTCCATGTTCCGAGGGGTCAAATCCTCATCGGCATGACAACGTATTTGAAGGCGTTGTCATCGGGGTTGGTGATCAGAGCCGAGCTGTTGCCGTCGGACAGTTCGATGCGAACCATTTCCTGGCTCATGTTCTGCAGCGCGTCGATCAGGTAGGTCACGTTGAAACCGATCTCGATCGTGTCGCCGCCGTAGTCGATGTCGAGTTCGTCCACGGCCTCTTCCTGCTCGGCGTTGCTCGACGCCACACGCAGCACGCCGGGCTCGATGTTCAGGCGCACACCCTTGAACTTCTCGCTCGTCATGATCGCGGTGCGCTGCAGCGAGGCCAGCAGCGGCGCGCGGCCCAGGGTGACGATGTTCTTGTGGTTCTTCGGGATCACGCGGTTGTAGTCGGGGAACTTGCCCTCGACCAGTTTGGTGACGAACTCCATGCCGTCAAAGCTGAACCTGGCCTGGTTGGCCGCGAACTGCATCTCGATCGCGCCTTCCTTGTCGGAGAGCAGGCGCTGCAGCTCCAGCACCGTCTTGCGCGGCAGGATCACTTCCTGTTTCGGCACCTCCACGTCCAGCGTGGCGCTGGCGAACGCCAGGCGGTGGCCGTCGGTCGCCACCAGGCTGAGCTGCTGGCCCTCGGCCACGAACAGAATGCCGTTGAGGTAATAACGGATGTCGTGCACCGCCATGGCGAACGACACCTGGCCCAGCAGGCTCTTCAGCGTCTTCTGCGGCACGCTGAACACCGGGCCGAAACTGGCAGATTCCTGCACCAGCGGGAAATCCTCGGCCGGCATGCTTTGCAGCGTGAAGCGGCTCTTGCCGCCTTTCAGGACCAGCTTGCCGGCGCTGGACTCCAGGCTGACCGACTGATCGGCCGGCATGGTGCGCAGGATGTCGATTAGCTTGCGCGCGCCCAGGGTGGTCGCGAAATTGCCGTCGTCGCCGTCGAGCTGCGCCGTGGTGCGGATCTGGATTTCCAGGTCGCTGGTGGTCAGCTGCACGGCCGAGCCGGTCTTGCGCAGCAGCACGTTGGCCAGGATCGGCAGGGTGTGGCGGCGTTCCACGATGCCCGCGACCGACTGCAGTGCAGCCAATACTTTGTCCTGGGTCGATTTCAAAACGATCATGTCAGACTCTTTCGTCTCTGGTTGGCTGGGTGCGCTCGCCGTTGGCGCTCTCTGGTGGCGTCCCGTGAAAGCCGGCCGGGGGCCAAACCGTTCTATTTTCACCGTTTTGCAAACGCAGACGGCAAAACGTTCCGCGCATGCGCGGCGCCCTGTGGCAGGGGGTGCGTTGGACCGGGCCGGGCATCACGGGGCTCATCCCTTGAGGGTCTGTTCCAGCACGTGCAATTGCTGGTTGAGCTCGGTGTTCTGCTGCCGTTCGGCGCCGATCTTGCGCACCGCGTGCAGCACCGTGGTGTGGTCGCGCCCGCCAAACAGCTCGCCGATTTCGGGCAGGCTTTTCTGGGTCAGCTCCTTGGCCAGGAACATGGCGATCTGGCGCGGGCGGGCGATGCTGGCCGGCCGCTTCTTGGAATACATGTCCGCGACCTTGATCTTGTAATAGTCGGCCACGGTCTTCTGGATGTTCTCCACGCTGATCTGCCGGTTCTGGATCGACAGCAGGTCCTTGAGCGCGTCGCGCGCGAGCTGGATCGAGATTTCCTTCTGGTTGAAGCGGCTGTAGGCCAGGATCTTGCGCAGCGCGCCTTCGAGCTCGCGCACGTTGGAGCGCACGTTCTTGGCCACGAAAAACGCCACTTCCTCGGGCATCACGGCGTTTTCCACCGCGGCCTTGTTGATCAGGATCGCCACCCGCATTTCCAGCTCGGGCGGCTCGATGGCGACCGTGAGGCCCGAATCGAAGCGCGAAACCAGGCGCTCGTGGATGTCGGCCAGGCCCTTGGGGTAGGTGTCGCTGGTCAGGACGATGTGCGACTTGCGCGCCAGCAAGGCCTCGAAGGCATTGAAGAACTCTTCCTGCGTGCGCTCCTTGTTGGCGAAGAACTGCACGTCGTCGATCAGCAGCAGGTCCAGCGAGTGGTAACGCTCCTTGAACTCGTCGAAGGTCTTGCGCTGATAAGCCTTGACCACATCCGACACAAACTGCTCGGCGTGGATGTAGAGAACTTTGGCCTGTGGACGGTCGGCCAGCAAATGGTTGCCGATGGCGTGCACCAGGTGGGTCTTGCCCAGGCCGACGCCGCCGTAGATGAACAGCGGGTTGTAGAGCTGGCCCAGGCTGCCGGCCACGTGCATGGCGGCGGCGCGCGCCATGCGGTTGGCCGAACCTTCGACCAGGGTGCCGAACGTCAGCGCCGGGTTGAGCCGGGTCTTGGGGGCGTTGGGGCTCACGGCCTCGGTGGGCGCCAGATCGGGCAGCTCGGCCAGCACCTGTTCCTGCACCGTCCGCGGCGCCGGCGACGTGCGGCTGGGGCCTTCGCGCGGAGCAAGCGCCAACTCCAGCGTCACAGGAGAGCCTTGAACGGCCTCCAGCAGCGCGGTGATGCGGGCCGCGTACTGGGCCCGGATCCAGTCGAGTTTGAAGCGGTTGCCCACCGCCACCACCACCTTGGCTCCGTCTTCGGACACCATGCCCGAGAGCGGGCGGATCCAGGTGTTGAACTGCTGTTCGGGGATTTCCCGGGCCAGCCGGTCCACGCAGGTCTGCCAGAGGGACTGGACGTCGGTGGACAGGGTGGCTGGGGGTGTGCCCTCGATCATGCTGGAGATGGCGGTTGCGCTGTTGTTGTGGACAAATGACTCGGGGCGGACCGGGCATTGTAGTGCGGCCGGCGACTTATCCACAAGGCGCGCCGGACCCCCGGTCGGGGTTCCCGGAATTGCCCGATGCTGAGGTGGCGCGGCGAGAAATGCCGCCAAGTGCTTGCCGCACATCGGGTTTCTTTGCGATAATTGCGGGTTTCCCCGATTTTTACCGAGCCATCATGAAACGCACCTACCAGCCTTCCAAAATCAAACGCGCCCGCACCCACGGCTTTCTCGTTCGCATGAAGACCCGTGGTGGCCGTGCTGTGATCAACGCCCGTCGCGCCAAGGGCCGCAAGCGTCTGGCTGTCTGAGCCCGCGCATGCTGTGCCGCCGGTGTCGGCCTGGCCGACCCATCCACTGACCGGACCCGGTGGTTCAGCAGTGGTCCAGCGGCTCAGGTCACGGCAGCAGTTCCAGGCCGTCATGGCGGGTTCCCCTGTGGCCAAAACCCCCCACTTTGCCCTGCACCGTGCGGCGCTGAGCAGCGCCCACGAAGGTCGGGCGCTGTTTCCCGTGGCCGATGCCTGGCTGGGTGTTCTCCTGCCCAAACGCTGGGCCAAGCGCGCGGTGACGCGCAATGCCATCCGCCGCCAGATCTACGAGCTGGCCCGCGAGAAGGCGACCAGTCTGCCCCAGGCGGCGTTGGTGGTGCGTCTGCGCAGCGAGTTCAGTCGCCAGCAGTTCGTGAGCGCCACCTCCGACGCCCTCAAGCGCGCGGTGCGGGCCGAACTCGTCCAGTTGCTGGAGCGTGTGGCGCCCCGGGGAGCCGTCGAGGTGCCGGGTCGCGCCACCGTGGCCTCAGGAGATTCCCGTGCTGTCTGACTGGCCGCGTCTGGGTCTGCTCGGCGTGGTCAAGGGCTACCGGCTGCTGCTCAGTCCCTGGCTGGGCAGCGGTTGCCGTTTTGAGCCCACCTGTTCGGTATACGCCATCGGCGCACTGGAGCGCCACGGAGCGCTGGCGGGCAGCTACCTGACGCTCAAGCGGCTGGGCCGCTGCCAGCCGTGGTGCGCAGGCGGTTGCGACCCGGTCCCGGAGGTCGCCCCGGCCCTGTTTTCCGGTCTGATTTCACCTTCCTCAGAAAAGAAGAACCCGTCATGAATGACATCCGTCGGTCCATCCTGTGGGTGGTTTTTGGTCTTTCGATGGTCCTGATCTGGGACAAGTGGCAAATCCACAACGGGCACAAACCCACCTTTTTCCCGGGTTCGGCCACGGTGACCAGCCCGGCCACGCCGGCCGGCAAGGCGCCCGCCGCGGCCGCAGACGCGAGCCTGCCGGCGGCGGCGGGCCAACCGGGTGTGACGGCGAGTGGCGAAACGCCGGCGGGTGCACCCAGCGCGGTGGCGCAGCGCGTCGAGGTCAGCACCGATGTGCTCAAGCTGGTGTTCAACACCGAGGGGGGCTCGGTGATCGGCGCGCAGCTGTTCAAGCACGCCGAGGCCACGGGCTCCAGCAAGGACCAGCAGAAACAACCGTTCACCCTGCTGACCCAGGACGCCAACCGCACCTATGTGGCCCAGACCGGCCTGATCGGCGGGACCTTCCCGACCCACAAGACCGCCATGACGCTGGTGCCGGGCAACACCACGCTGGCCGAGGGCCAGAACGAACTCCAGGTGCGCTTTGAATCGGCCGAGGTCGGTGGCGTGAAGCTGGTCAAGACCTACACCCTGACCCGTGGCCGCTACGACATCGGTGTGCAGCACGAGGTGGTCAACAACAGCGGCCAGCCCGTGAACCCGCAGCTCTACCTGCAGCTGGTGCGCGACGGCAACAAGCTCAGCAGCGAGACGCCGTTCTACTCCACCTTCACCGGCCCGGCCGTCTACACCGAGGCGCAGAAGTACCAGAAGATCGAGTTCGCCGATATCGAGAAGAACAAGGCGAGCTTCGAGAAGACCGCGACCAACGGCTACGTGGCCATGGTGCAGCACTACTTTGCGTCGGCCTGGTTGCTGGCCGACGGTGTGGCGCGCGACAACTTTGCCCGCCGCATCGACAACAACCTGTACGCCGTGGGCGCGATCACCACCCTGCCCGCGGTCGCACCCGGCCAGAGCCAGAGCGTGCAGTCGCGCCTGTTCATCGGCCCGCAGGAAGAAAAAGTGCTGGAGCTCATCACCCCCGGTCTGGAGCTGGTGAAGGACTATGGCTGGCTCACCATCCTGGCCAAGCCGCTGTACTGGCTGCTGGAGAAGATCCACGGTTTCGTGGCCAACTGGGGCTGGTCCATCGTGTTGCTGGTGGTGCTGATCAAGGCGGCGTTCTACTGGCTCAACGCCAGCGCCTACCGCAGCATGGCCAAGATGAAGAAGATCAATCCCCGCATCATGGAAATGCGCGAGCGCCTCAAGGGCAATCCGCAGCAGATGCAGCAGGAGATGATGAAGATGTACCGGGAAGAGAAGGTCAACCCGCTGGGCGGCTGTTTCCCGATCCTGATCCAGATCCCGGTGTTCATCGCGCTCTACTGGGTGTTGCTCTCCAGCGTGGAAATGCGCAACGCGCCCTGGATGGCCTGGATCACCGACCTCTCGTCGCCCGATCCGTTCTACATCCTGCCGCTGGTGATGGCCGTCACCACCATGATCCAGACAGCGCTCAACCCGCTGCCGCCCGACCCGTTGCAGGCCAAGCTGATGTGGATGATGCCGCTGATGTTCTCGGTCATGTTCTTCTTCTTCCCGGCCGGCCTGGTGCTGTACTGGATCACCAACAACGTGCTGACCATCGCACAGCAGTCCTTCATCAACAAACGCCTGGGCGTGCCGCTGAAGTTCAACCTGCCGAAATTCAAATGACCCCCCTGCGCCGCTGACGCGGCTTCCCCCCTGGGAGGGGGGACGACACCTTGGGCCGGCGGAGCCGGACCCTGGGTGTCCCTGGATGGGGCATTTCCTTCCCCTCTTTCCCGGGCCTGCTTTGCAGGCCCTTTTTGTTGGTTTCCGGGCGTTGCCCTTTATGCTTGTTACCTATGCTTGCAACTTCCCGCGACCCCATCGTTGCCATCGCCACCGCGCCGGGCCGTGGGGCGGTGGGCATCGTGCGGGTGTCGGGGCGTGGGCTGGGGCCGTTCGTGCAGGCCCTGCTCGGGCGCGATCTCCGACCGCGTGAGGCGACCTACCTGCCCTTCCCGGACGGGCAGGGCCAGCCGATCGACCACGGTCTGGCCCTATGGTTTCCCGGGCCCCATTCCTACACCGGCGAAGACGTGCTGGAGCTGCAGGGCCACGGCGGCCCGGTGGTGCTGCAGCTGCTGCTGGCGCGCTGCCTCGCCGTGGCGCAGTCGGCCACCGCCGAGGGGCAGCCGCAGTTGCCCGGCCTGCGCCCGGCCCGGCCCGGTGAGTTCACCGAGCGGGCCTTTCTCAACGACAAGCTCGACCTGGCCCAGGCCGAGGCCGTGGCCGACCTGATCGATGCCAGCACCGAGGCCGCCGCGCGCAGCGCCAGCCGTTCGTTGGCCGGCGTGTTTTCCGAGCGCATCCACGCCTTGCGCGATGCCTTGATCCACCTGCGCATGCTGGTGGAGGCGACACTGGATTTCCCCGAGGAAGAGATCGACTTCCTGAAACAGGCCGACGCCGCCGGCCAACTGCGGCGCTTGCGTGACGCGCTGGCTGGCGTGCAGGCCCAGGCGCGCCAGGGCGCGCTGCTGCGCGATGGCTTGAAGGTGGTGATCGCCGGTCAGCCCAACGCGGGCAAGAGTTCGCTGCTCAACGCGCTGGCCGGCGCCGAACTTGCCATCGTCACGCCGATCGCCGGCACCACGCGCGACGTGGTGCAGCAGACGATCCAGATCGAGGGGGTGCCGCTGCACGTGATCGACACCGCGGGCCTGCGCGACAGCCCGGATGTGAACGAGGTGGAACAAATCGGCATTGCGCGCGCCTGGGACCAGATCCAGGCGGCCGACGCCGTGCTGTTTCTGCACGACCTCACGCGCAGCCATGGGCAGACGTACCAGGCGGCCGACGCCGCCATCGCCGCGGCCCTGCCCGCGGACGTCACCGTGCTGCAGGTGTGGAACAAGGTGGACCAGATCGACGACGACGCCCGTGCCGCGCTGGGGCCGCGCCTGCAGCACGGGGAGCTGGTGCTGTCGGCCAAACAGGGCGACGGGCTGGAGGCCTTGCGCCAGCGGCTGCTGACGCTGGCGGGCTGGCAGCACGCGGGCGACGGGCTGTTCATGGCGCGTGAGCGCCACCTGCAGGCGCTGCAGCGCGTGGGCGCTCACCTCGACGGCGCGGCCATGTGGTTGTCCGCGCAGGCCGAGCACCTGGATCTGCTGGCCGAAGAGCTGCGCCTGGCACAGCACGCCCTGGGTGAAATCACCGGGGAATTCAGCGCCGACGATCTGCTGGGCGAGATCTTTTCGCGTTTCTGCATCGGGAAATAGCATGTTTCATCCGACGTTCTCGTCGTCGCCTCCGGATGCTTCCATGCCCCTGGCCACTGACGTGAACGCGCGCGACATGAGCCCCCTGCCCTGCACGGCCGATGCGCGGGTCTGGTCCGCGCTCGCCCGGATCGGGCGCACGGAGGATCTGCACTTTTCACCGAACAACCAACGGCTGGCCGTGGTGGGGCATCTGAAAAACCAGTTGCTGGTGCTGGACGTCGACGTGCCGCCGCTCGCGCAGGGCGGGACCATTCGCCTGATCGACTGCCTGGAGGTCCGCTCGGACGCGCTGGTCTATCCCCATGGCGTGTTCTGGACGGACGATCAGACCCTGATCGTCGCCAACCGCCAGGGCGAAGCGCCGGTGCTGCACATTCCCCGGGTGGCGCCGCCCACCAGGTCGCTGCACGTCGAGCCGTTGCGCATGCTCGGCACCGGGCCGCTGGGTGCCGCGCACACCCCCGGCTCGGTGGCCGTCGCTCCCCTGGGCGATGGCTGGATCGAGGTGCTGTTGTGCAACAACTACGCACACACGGTGTCCCAGCACCTGCTGAACCTGGATCAGCCGGCCACGCCGGACATGGCCTCGGTGCTGCTGGCCGATGGACTGGACATTCCCGACGGCATCGCCCTCAGCCACGATGGCCGCTGGATCGCCGTGAGCAACCACAACCACCACTGCGTTTTCGTGTATTCCAACGCCGCCACGCTCCATCCCCACAGCCGACCCGCAGGCGTGTTGCGTGGGGTCAGCTACCCCCACGGGCTGCGCTTCACGAGCGACGATCGTTTCATCCTGGTGGCCGACGCGGGCGAACCTTTCGTCCATCTTTATGGCCACGGCCAGGCCGGCTGGCGTGGTGAATTCCAGCCGCTGCAAACCCTGCGCACCGTGGACCAGGCCCGCTTCCTGCGCGGCCGCCACAACCCCCAGGAAGGGGGCCCCAAAGGCATCGCGATCGACCGCAGCAACCAGGTCTTCGCCACCACCTGCCACGAACAGCCGCTGGCCTTTTTCGACCTGCCCGCCGTGCTGCGGCCCTGGGCACAGGCCGCCTCCCGGGCGCCGTTGCCGTCTGGCCGGACCGAAGCCGAACCGGTCGGTTGGGCGCGCCATCTCCTGGGACTGAACCGTTCGAGGGCGCAATTGGTGGCGCGGCACCAGGCTGAGATCGCGGGCATCGAGCAAGAGATGTCGGGTCTCCAGCAGGCGCTCGAACAACAACGGTGCCTGGCCCAGGACCGCCTGGCCGACATCGAGGCATTGCAGCAGGCCCTGCAGCGACAGCAGCGGCACATGGACGCCGTGGCGCAAAGCCATTCCTGGCGCATCACCGCGCCGCTGCGGGCCTTGGCCGGCGGCCTGCGCCGATGGCGGGGCGATCGGCCCGGGGCCTGAGTTTCGCGTGGCTGCGACAGCTGTCCCGCCGCGGTCGCCGTCTGGCGCCAAAAGCCCACCGCCCGGAACCCAACTGTAAGCAGGGGTAAGTCCGCGCTTGCATCGAGCGAGCGCGCCCGGGTATGGTGCTGGGATGAATGCGTCCCTGCCCAATACCGAGCGCGCCGATGTCATGGGCCTTGCCCACGCGATGGCGCACAGCAATGCGCTGGATGCGGTGCCGCTGAATCTGGACGACGCCAAGTGGCAGACGCTGGCCAACTACCTGCAGCCGGTGAACCTGCAGCAGGGGCAGGCGCTGATCGAGCAGGGGGTCAAGGACCGCACCGTGTACTTTGTCGAGAGCGGCAGCCTGACGGTGCATTACGAAGACAGCCGTGAGCGCGTGCGCATCGCGGTGGTAGGGGCGGGATCGCTGCTCGGTGAAGGGGCGTTCTTCAGCCACCTGCCGCGCAGTGCCACGGTGCATGCCGGCAGCGCCTGCCGGCTCTGGTGTCTGACACCCTTGCGCTTTCGTGAGCTTTCCACGCGTTACCCGGAGATCGCCCTGGACCTGACGGTGGCGATGTCGGCCGTGTTGGCGCGCCGCATGTACAACAAGCCCAAGCGTGTGGCTGTGACGTGAATGGCCAACACGGGGGGTGTGAAATGCACCGACCGATGGACACTTTTTCTCTATACTGGTTGCAGCTGTCCTGCACACACTTCCATCATGTCCCTATTCAGCTGGTTGCGCGCCAAAAACACCCCCCACTCCTCCAAGGCCCCCAAAGGTTCCCGGGGGCGCCAGCGCAAGTCGTTTGGCCAGACCACGCTGCCGCTGATCTCACCCCGGCGCGGGCGGCGCATCCTGCGCCGCGAGCAGCTGTTTTCGGTGGTGCGCGAGTCGCTGATCCGGGGGGGCGTGCTCTCCACCAGCTACGAGTTCAAGGTGCTCACGCTGGACAGCAACGGCGACAAGTTCCTGGTTCTTGTTGATCTGGCGCTGCCTGCCGAGGCCATGCCCGATGAGTACCTGTTGGAGATCGAGCGCTGGATCCAGGCGAGCGCGAGCGCCCGCCACGAGATGACGGTGGGCTCGGTCTACTGGCGGCGCAAGCCCGGACACGACCAGCATGGCATCGCACTCAGGGCGGCCGTGTCGGCGCAGACCCGCCGTGAAACCGAACTGATCAGTGCCACCTCGATTCCGGTGCCGCCGCGCCCGACCATGCCCGAGCGCGTGCAGACGGTGGCCCGGGACGAGGTCGAGGCCTTCCGCCGCGCGCTGCAGAGCGCCGAAGCGCCCGCCCGTGAGCAGTCCGAGTCGGACCTGCACCTGCCGGTGCCCGAATCGCACAGCGACTTTTCGGCGCTGAGCGAAACGCAGTACGGCAAACTCTGAGGCCGCCGGCGTGCCGGGCACTCAGTGCCCGGCGAAATCGACCAGCGTGAACAGCTTCAGGCCCGAAGCCCGCAGCTTGTCGGAGCCGCCCAGTTCGGGCAGGTCCACGATGGCGGCGCCTTCCATCACCTCGGCCCCGAGTTTCTCAAGCAGACGGCGCCCGGCCATCATGGTGCCGCCGGTGGCGATCAGGTCGTCGATCAGCACCACGCGGTCACCCGCCTTGACCGCGTCGGTGTGCAGCTCCACCGTGGCGCTGCCGTATTCCAGTTCGTAGGTTTCCTGCACGGTGGTGAACGGCAGTTTGCCCTTCTTGCGGATCGGCACGAAACCCACCCCCAGCTCGTAGGCCAGTACGGACCCGATGATGAAGCCACGAGCGTCCAGGCCCGCCACGACGGTGGGGCGCAGCGCCGCGTCCATGTAGCGGTGCACGAACGCATCGATCAGCACCCGAAAGACCTTGGGGTCCTGCAGCAGCGGCGTGATGTCGCGGAACATCACGCCCGGCGCGGGCCAGTCGGGGACGGTGCGGATGTGGGACCGGAGGTAGGCGGACGTGTCCATGGTGTGCGGAAAGATGGGGGCGCGGGTTGGGCAGCGGTCATTCTGCGCCAGAAAGGACGTGATGCTGGCGTCAGCCTGTCAGCAGCTTGTCTTCGGCCAGGGCCAGGGCCGGGGCCTTGCCGCTGAGCACCAGGGTGTCGCCCCCTTCGAGCACGGTGTCGTCGTCGAAGCGGGCGGGCTGCCCGCTGGCGCGGCGCAAACTGGCGACACGCACGCCGATGGCTTCCAGCGCCAGGCTGCCCAGGGTCTTGCCCACGTTGCGTCCGGCCGTGGGCAGTGTCACGGTGTTGAGCCGTTCGTGCTCGATTTCGTCGGCGCCATCGTCGTCGGCGCCGTGGAAGTAGCCCTTGAGCAGGCTGTAGCGGGCATCGCGTTGGTCCTGCACCACGCGGATCACGCGCCGCATCGGCACACCCACCAGCGCCAGCGCGTGGCTGGCGAGCATCAGGCTGGCTTCGATGGCTTCAGGGACCACCTCGGTGGCGCCGGCCTGGCGCAGCTTTTCCAGATCGCCATCGTCCACGGTGCGCACCACCACCGGCACGTTCACCGCCTGCTCGTGGGTGTGGTGCAGGACCTTGAGCGCGCTGGCGGTGTCGAGGTAGGTCACCACCACCGCGCTGGCGCGGTGCAGGCCGGCGGCCATGAGCGCCTGCAGGCGCGCCGCATCACCGTAGACCACCGAATGGCCGGCCGCGGCGGCCTGGCGCACGCGGTCCGGGTCGAGGTCCAGCGCCATGTAGGGAATGTGTTCGGCTTCGAGCAGGCGTGCCAGGTTCTGCCCGCAGCGGCCGTAGCCGCAGATGATGACGTGCTTGTCGGTGTTGATCGCTTTGCGCGCGATGCTGGTCATCTGCACCGACTGCATCAGCCAGTCGCTGCCGACCACGCGGGTGACGATGTCGTTGGTGTACAGGATCACGAACGGCGTGGCCAGCATGGACAGCACCATGGAGGCCAGGATGGGGTTGAACAGCTGCGGCGGCACCAGGTTGTACTGCCCCGCCAGTGTCAGCAGCACCAGACCGAATTCCCCCGCCTGCGCCAGATACAGACCGGTGCGCAGCGCCACGCCCATGGACGCGCCGAACGCGCGGGTGAGGCCGGTGATCAGCGCCAGCTTGAAGGCCACCGACAGCGAGAACAGCAGCAGCACCAGCGGCCAGCGGTCCAGCACCAGGCGCCAGTCCAGCGTCATGCCGATGGTGATGAAGAACAGGCCCAGCAGCACGTCGTGGAACGGCCGGATGTCGGTCTCCACCTGGTGCTTGTACTCGGTCTCGGAAATCAGCATGCCGGCCACGAAGGCCCCCAGGGCCAGCGACAGGCCGGCGTGCTCGGTGAGCCAGGCCAGTCCCAGCGCGATCAGCAGCAGGTTGAGCATGAAAAGCTCGTCGCTCTTGCGCCGCGCCACCAGTGTGAGCCACCAGCGCATCACCCGCTGGCCGCCGGTGAGCAGCAGGCCGAGCAGGATCACCGCCTTGAACAGGGCCCACCCCAGCGCGGGCAGCAGGTTCTCCGGGGCCGCGCCCAGGGCCGGGATCAACACCAGCAACGGCACCACGGCCAGATCCTGGAACAGCAGGATGCCCAGCACACGCTTGCCGTGCTCGGACTCCAGCTCCAGGCGCTCGGCCATCAGCTTGATGACGATGGCCGTGCTGCTCATGGCCATGACGCCCCCGAGCGCCACCGCCATCTGCCACGACACGTGCCACCACGCCGGCAGCACCAGTGCCAGCAGCAGCGAAGCGGCGGTGGTCAGCAGCACGGTCAGCGCCACCTGCGACAGGCCCAGGCCGAACACGTGGCGCTTCATCGCGTGCAGTTTGGGCAGGCTGAATTCGAGTCCGATCACGAACATCAGGAACACCACGCCGAACTCCGCCAGGTACCGGATGCCGCCGGAATCCTGCGCCAGCGCCAAGGCGTTGGGCCCGATCAGCACGCCCACCACCAGATACCCCAGCATGGGTGGCAGCTTGAGCATGCGACACCCCACCACGCCCAACACGGCGGCAAGCAGGTACAGCAGGGCAATGTCCAGCGAATTCATCACCAGATGTTAACGGGCGCCGATGGCGCCGGACGGTGGTCTGGCGGGGTCCTGCTGTGATAATCCAAGGATGAGTCTGCCTCCCACATTCGATCCCTCCCGGGCCCTGTCCCTGGCGCGCGAGACCCTCGACATCGAAGCCCAGGCGGTCGCCGCGATGGCCCTGCGCCTGGACCGGCGCTTTGTGACCGCCCTGGAGCTGGTGCTCAAGAGCCGGGGCCGGGTGGTCGTGATGGGCATGGGCAAGAGCGGTCACATTGGCCGCAAGATCGCCGCCACACTGGCCTCGACCGGCACGCCGGCGATGTTCGTGCACCCGGCCGAGGCCAGCCATGGGGACCTGGGCATGATCACCGCGGACGACGTGGTGCTGGGCATCAGCAACAGCGGCGAGAGCGAAGAGCTCACCGCCCTCCTGCCGCTCATCAAGCGCATGGGCGTTCCCCTGCTGGCCATCACCGGGCGTGGCGACTCCACCCTGGGGCGCCACGCCGACGTGGTGCTGGACGCCTCGGTGGAAAAAGAAGCCTGCCCCCACAACCTGGCGCCCACGGCCAGCACCACCGCGCAGCTGGCGATGGGCGACGCGCTCGCGGTGGCCTTGCTCGACGCGCGTGGCTTCAAGGCCGACGACTTCGCCCGCTCCCACCCCGGTGGCTCGCTGGGGCGCAAGCTGCTGACCCATGTGAGCGACGTGATGCGCAGCGGCGATGCCGTGCCCCGCGTCTCGCGGGAGGCCGGCCTGATGGACCTGATGCGCGAGATCAGCGCCAAGGGACTGGGCATGAGCGCCATCGTGGACGCGGACAACCGGGTGCTGGGCATCTTCACCGACGGCGACCTGCGCCGCCTGATCGAGAAGACCGGCAGCAGCGCGGATCTGCGCACCTTGTCGGCGCGCGATGTGATGCACCCCAACCCCCGCACCGTGCACGCCGACGCGCTGGCGGTGGAGGCCGCGGGTCTGATGGAAGCCAGTCGCATCACCAGCGTGCTGGTGGTGGACGAGCAGGGCCGCCTGTCGGGCGCGCTCAACAGCAACGACCTGATGCGAGCGAAAGTGATTTGACCCCCCGGTTCCGCGGCACCCTGGCGCGAAGGCCCTCCACTCGAACGCATCCTCTCCAGTTAGCATTGCCCCATGTCCCTGTCCGAATTGCCACCGCTGCGTCCCACACTGAACTTTGCGCCCGAGCTGCTGCTGCGCGCGCAGTCCGTGCGCGTGGTGTTTTTTGACGTGGACGGGGTGCTGACCGACGGCGGGCTGTATTTCACGGAAAGCGGGGAAACGATCAAGCGTTTTCACACCCTCGACGGTCACGGCATCAAATTGCTGCAGCGCGCGGGTATCACGCCTGCGGTGGTGACCGGACGCGATTCGGCCGCCCTGCGCAAACGCCTGGACGCCCTGGGCGTGACACACGCCCGGTTCGGCACCGAAGACAAGGGCCCGGCGGCCGAGGCCATCCTGGCCGAGCTGGGGCTGGACTGGGCCGAGGCCGCGGCCATGGGCGATGACTGGCCCGACCTGCCCCTGCTGCGCCGTGCCGCGTTCGCCTGCGCGCCGCCCACCGCCCACCCCGAGGTGCTGGCGCTGGCCCACCATGTGACGCAGCGACAGCCCGGCGCGGGCGCCGTGCGTGAGCTGTGCGACCTGCTGCTGGTGGCCGGTGGCCGCTATGCGCGGGAACTGGAAATGGCCGCCCGATGAGCACCACCGCCCCCAGCGTGCCTGAACTCCGTGTGCTTCGTCGATCGGGATTCAGCCCGAGCCGGTTCTGGGACCAGATCTCCATCTACCTGCCGGTGTTGATCATGGGCCTGCTGGCCCTGGCGTCCTACTGGCTGCTGGCCTCCACGCCGGAGCTGGAACTGCCGGCGGCGGCCCGCCCGCCGACCCACGAGCCCGACTATTTCATGCGCCGGTTCTCGGTCAAGGTGTTCGATCCGGTTGGCGCGCTCACCACCGAGGTCTATGGGGTCGAGGCACGACACCATCCGGACACCGACACGATCGAAATCGACGAGGCCCGCATCCGCTCGTACAACCCCCAGCGTCTGCTGACCGTTGCCACCGCCGAAAAAGTGACCAGCAACGGGGACAGCACAGTGTTCATCCTGGAGGGCAACGCGTCGGTGGTCCGACAGGCGGGGCCCAACGCCGCCGGCGAGATGCAGCCCCGCATGGAGTTCCATGGCGAATACCTGCGGATCACGCTGAAGCCCGAGCACATCGAGTCGGACCGGCCCGTTTTGCTGATTCGCGGCCGGGACCAGATCACCGCCGATGTGCTGGACTACCGCGGGGACAGCCGTGTGGCGGTGCTCAGCGGGCGCGTGCGCGCCCAGCTCGCTCCGCGCTGACCATTGCGTCCCGAGGCTGGCAGACCCGATTCCTGAGTCCATGACAGCGCTTCATCCACCTTCCGCCACCCCGCTGGTCTTCATCACCGGTGCCTCCAGTGGCATCGGCCAGGCGCTGGCCAGCCGGTTCGCGCGCGCCGGGTACCGGCTGGCGCTGGTGGCCCGGCGCAGCGCCGAACTGCAGGCCTGGTCCGATGCGCAGGGCCACGGACCCGAGCGCTGCCGCGTCTACAGCGCCGATGTGGCCGACACCGACAGCATCGTGGCCGCGGGTCTGGCGTGCCTGGCCGCACAGGGGGTGCCCGATGTGGTGATCGCCAATGCCGGCATCAGCATCGGCATGGACACCGCCGAACGGGGGGACATCGACGTGATGGCCCGCACCTTCGCCACCAACAACACCGGTCTGGCCGCCACCTTCCATCCCTTCCTGAGCGCCATGGTGGCGCGCGGCAGCGGGAGTCTGGTGGGCATCGCCAGCGTGGCGGCGATTCGTGGTCTGCCCGGGCACGGCGCCTATTGTGCGAGCAAGGCCGGCGTGGTGGCTTACTGCGAAAGCCTGCGTGGCGAACTGCGTGGCAGCGGCGTGGCGGTGGTGACCCTGCTGCCAGGTTACGTGGACACGCCCCTGACGCAGAAAAACCGCTACACCATGCCTTTCCTGCTGAGCGCCGAGACCTTCGCCGACCGCGCCTTCGAAGCCATCGGTGCGCAGACCAGCTACCGCGTCATTCCCTGGCAGATGGGCGTGGTGGCCAAGCTGCTGCGCCTGTTGCCCAACCCGCTGTACGACCGCCTGCTGGCCGGGCGGCCACGCAAGCACCGGGAGCCTCAGCCGCACACCCGCCCTGAACCGCCAGAGCCGGGGGCATGAAAAAAGCCCCGAGGCGCGGAGCCTGGGGGCTTTTGGGATGTTCAGATCGCTGAAGCGGTCTGGTGAGGGCGATCAGTAACCGCCGCGGCCACCACCGCCACCGCCTTCACGACGGCCACCGCCGCCGTAGGGGCTGCGGAAACCACCGTCGCTGCCGCCACCGCCACCAAAGCCGCCGCCACCGCTGCGGCCACCGCCGAAGCCACCACCACCGCTGCGGGGGGGACGGGCTTCCATCGGACGGGCTTCGTTCACGACGAGGCTACGGCCACCCAGGGACTGACCATTCATGCCTTCAACGGCGGCCAGTGCCTCGGCATCGCTGCCCATTTCCACAAAGCCGAAGCCTTTGGAGCGACCGGTGTCGCGTTCCATCATGACCTTGGCGCTGTTCACAGAGCCGTAGGCGCTGAAAGCTTGTTGCAGGTCTTCGTCGCGCACGGTGTAAGGCAGGTTGCCCACGTACAGTTTGTTGCCCATGGTTGGGACTCCTAATAACACTGAGAAAAATAGCGATGGAGCCCCGTTAGCACACAAAAACCTGTAGCACGCGAAACCAACCGATCACTTGTTCAAGCGAGGTTTTCAGACACTCGCGTGGGCATTATGCGCCCAATGCCCCATCCGCAGTGACATTTTTTCCCGGCCCGTCAAGCCGTTCATCTCGCGATGCGGAATAACAACACCCGCATTCCAGGGGCCACGGCGCTGCCGCAAAACCCACGTGGCGTCGGGGCCGAAGCGTGCTGACATGGTGCTTCCGGACGTGGTGGGGGCTGCACGGGCACAGCGCTTCAATTTATACTCGCCACCAGCGCCGATTTGATCCAGATTGCGGGCGCTTTAGAAATGCCGCTAAAGGGGAGATTCCCGGTCTCGCTTTTGGCGGCACCGGGTTTTTTGTTTTTGGACCCTGTCGCGCAGGGAAGCACCAGTGATCGTCACGCCCCAAACGTTCCGATTCGATACGCCGCTGCCGCTGAAAAGCGGCGCGACACTGCCTGCTTACGAGCTGGTGGTGGAAACCTACGGCACGCTCAACGCCGACCGCTCCAACGCGGTGCTGGTGTGCCATGCCCTCAATGCCTCGCACCACGTCGCCGGCTGGCACGCGGACGCCAACGGCCATCCGCTGCCCCGCAGCGAGGGCTGGTGGCACAGCATGATCGGTCCGGGCAAGGCGGTGGACACGGACAAGTGGTTCGTGATCGGTGTCAACAACCTGGGATCCTGTTTCGGCTCCACCGGACCCACGCACACCAACCCCGCCACCGGCCAACCCTGGGGCGCGGACTTCCCCGTGGTCACGGTGGAAGACTGGGTCAACGCGCAGGCACGCCTGCTCGACGCCATGGGCATCCAGACGCTGGCCGCCGTGATGGGCGGCAGCCTGGGCGGCATGCAGACCCTGAGCTGGACGCTGCAGTACCCCGAGCGCGTGCGCCACGCCATCGTGGTGGCCAGCGCACCCAACCTCACGGCCGAGAACATCGCCTTCAACGAGGTGGCGCGCCGCGCCATCGTGACCGACCCCGACTTCCACGGTGGCCACTACCTGCGCGAGGGCACCCTGCCCCGGCGCGGTCTGCGCATCGCCCGCATGATCGGCCACATCACGTACCTGAGCGACGACGTGATGAACGAGAAGTTCGGCCGTTCGCTGCGCACCACCAACGGGGACGATCCGGCCGACACCGCCGAGCTGGCGTACCGCTACACCACGCAGGACGTGGAGTTCCAGATCGAGAGCTACCTGCGCTACCAGGGCGACAAGTTCAGCGAGTACTTCGACGCCAACACCTACCTGCTGATCACCCGCGCGCTCGATTATTTCGACCCTGCGCGCGAACACGGTGGCAGCCTGAGTGCCGCGCTGGCGCGTGCGAAGGCCCGGTTCCTGCTGGTGAGCTTCACCACCGACTGGCGCTTCTCGCCGGCGCGCAGCCGCGAGATGGTCAAGGCCCTGATGGAAAACGGGCGCGACGTGAGCTACGCCGAAATCGACGCGCCGCACGGCCACGACGCCTTCCTGCTCGACGACCCGCGTTACCACCAGGCGGTGCGGGCCTATTTCGAGCACACGGTGGGCCAGGCTTCGGGAGGTCAGGCATGAGCGAAAAGGCCATTCTGGAATCGATTGCCCGCCTGGTGCCGCCGGGCTCGCGCGTGCTCGATCTGGGCTGCGGCGACGGCGCCCTGCTGGCCCACCTGCAGGCCACGCGCGGCTGCAGCGGCTACGGCGTGGAGATCGACGACGCCAAGGTGCTGGCCTGCGTCAAACGCGGCGTCAACGTGCTGCAGCTCAACCTCGAAGGTGGCCTGACCATGTTCGGCGACGACGCCTTTGACGTGGTGCTGCAGATCGACACCCTGCAGCACCTGCGCAACGCGCAGACCATGCTGCTGGAGACCGCGCGCGTGGGGCGCCTGGGCATCGTGGCTTTCCCCAACTTCGCCCATTGGCCCAACCGGCTGGCGGTGTTGCAGGGCCGCATGCCGGTGACCAAGCGCCTGCCCTACCAGTGGTACGACACGCCCAACATCCGTGTCGGCACCTACCGCGACTTCGAGGTGCTCGCGCGCCGCAACGGCCTCACCATCGAAGACAGCTTCGGCCTGCACGAAGGCCAAGAGGTCCGCACCCTGCCCAACCTGCTGGCCAGCACGGCGGTGTTCCGCTTCTCCAGCTGAGGCGCTGCCCACCTCGCGTGCGGCTCCTGCCGTGAAGTCGCCGGGCGCTGCTGCGGTGCTGGCGGGTACCGGGCACATCGCGGCCAGCGCCACGCCGGCCTTCGTCCCGTGTCCGGGCACGTCTGAATCGCCCCTGGTTGCCAGAAATCGCACATTTGTACCGGTGCGGTGCTCCTCATCCGGGCTTTAGCCGGGGTCAAGTCGGTCGATAGTTCAAACAACGATGGGTCCCGTTCTGCCTGGCGGAAACGGGAACCCATCCAACCAACCTGCAAGTCGTGGCGCCGATTTGCAGGGCACGCAACAACCCGGCGCCCTACCACTCAGGACAACGACATGAACTCCGGATTTACGTTTGGGATTGCGAAGCGGTTGTACGCGGTCAGCATCACCATTTCGCTGGCGCTCGCGGCACTCGCCGCCTTCGCCTACATCAATTTGAACGACGCGGCCGATCTGGCCGACAACACGGGGGAAAGCCGGGTGCCCCAGCTGGAAGCCATGGCCAAGCTGGAACTCAACGTGACCCAGGTCTCGCTGCAGATCCGGCATTCCATCCTCTCGCGCACCCCGCAGGAGCTGGAGGAAACGCTGAGCTACATCGGCGCCAAGCGCACCAGCATGGACGACACCCTGGCGACCTTTGAAAAGCGCCTGTTTTCGAAAGAAGGCAAGGAGCATTTCACGAAACTCCCGCCCCTGATGGCCACGTTCTGGAAGGTCGGGGAAGCCAACATTGCCCTGATCCGCGAAGGCAAGAAGGAAGAAGCCTTTGCCTACCTGGTGGACGTGACGATCCCCGCGCGCAATCTGTTGCTGGCCGAGCTGGATCGCGGGCGGCAGATCCAGGCCAAGGGCCTGACCGAGGACATCGCTCGTATCGAAAGCGGGGTGCTGGCGACCTCGAACCTGGTCGCCATCCTGGCGCTGGTGATCGCGTTGAGCCTGTTGGCGTTTTCCTGGTACGTGGCGAGCCTGCTGCGCCGGCGCGTGGCGGTGTCGCAGGCGGTGGCCGAACGGGTGCGTGACGGCGACCTGACCAGCGTCGCGGAAAACAACAGCAAGGATGAGTTCACGCCGCTGATCAATGCCCTCAACGACATGCAATCGTCCTTGACCAGGGTGGTGTCCGACGTGCGGCACAGCGCGGACAGCGTGGCCACGGCCAGCGCGGAAATCGCGCAGGGCAACTCGGACCTGTCCAGCCGCACCGAGCAGCAGGCTTCGGCGCTGGAAGAGACCTCGGCCTCCATGGAACAGTTGGGTTCCACCGCCCGCCAGAACGCGGACAACGCCCGCCAGGCCAACCAGCTCGCGGCCAGCGCCAGCAGTGTGGCCGTGCAGGGCGGAGAGGTCGTGGGCCAGGTGGTGCACACCATGAAGGACATCAACGACAGCAGCCGCAAGATCGCCGACATCATCGGCGTGATCGACGGCATCGCCTTCCAGACCAACATCCTGGCGCTCAACGCGGCGGTGGAAGCCGCACGCGCCGGCGAACAGGGCCGGGGTTTTGCGGTGGTGGCCGGTGAGGTGCGCAACCTCGCCCAGCGCAGTGCCGAAGCGGCCAAGGAGATCAAGGGCCTGATCATGGCCAGCGTGGAGCGTGTGGAGCAGGGCACGGCCCTGGTGGACCGCGCCGGCACCACCATGCAGGAGGTGGTGACCTCGATCCGGCGCGTGACCGACATCGTGGGCGAGATCAGCAGCGCGAGCAACGAACAGAGCGCGGGCGTGGGCCAGGTCAGCGAAGCGGTGACCCAGATGGACCAGACCACGCAGCAGAACGCCGCCCTGGTGGAACAGAGTGCGGCCGCCGCGTCCAGCCTGCAGCAGCAGGCCCAGCAGCTGGTGCAGGCGGTGAGCGTGTTCAAGCTCAATGCCGGTACCGGCGCCCATGCGCATTTCAGTGCACCTGCGCCCAAGCCGGCCGCAGCGGTCAAACCGGTGTCCAACGTGACCCCGTTCAAACCGGCCGCGCCCGCCAAGGCCCAGGCATCCAGCTCGGCCCCGAAGGCCCCGCGCCCCGTGGCCGCGAACCCGACGCCCAGCCGCACCGGCACGGACGACTGGGAAAGTTTCTGACCCACCGCATTCGAGGAAGAACCCATGGACATGCACAACGAAGGCAGCCACCTGGCGCGCCAGGACAGCGCGCGCAGCGGCGGTAGCGCGGCGGCGGCGAAGAAGGCCGAATTCCTGACCTTTCGCCTGGGCGCGGAGGAATACGGCATCGACATCCTGCGGGTGCAGGAGATCCGCTCGTTCGAAGAGCCCACGCGCATCGCCAACGCACCGAGCTTCATCAAGGGCGTGGTCAACCTGCGCGGGGTGATCGTGCCGGTGGTGGACCTGCGCATCAAGCTGGGCTGCGAGAAGGTGGAATACAACGGTTTCACGGTGGTGATCGTGCTCAACGTGCGGGGCCGGGTGGTGGGTGCGGTGGTGGACTCGGTGTCCGACGTGCTCGAACTCAGCAGCGACCTGATCAAGCCCGCGCCCGAGATGAACACCACGGTGGACACCAGCTTCATCACCGGCATCGCCAGCGTGGGCGAACGCATGCTGATCCTGATGGACATCGAAGCCCTCATGTCCAGCGCCGACATGGGCCTCATGGACAGCGCCCGCAGCCTGCAGTAAGCCGCAGGCTCGGCCGACAAAGCCCGGGTTTGTCCGGGCTTTGTCGGTTTTTTTTTGCCTTCAGCCAGCGGCTGACTGGCCGATAGTTCATGAACCCATCCGCTTTTCGAGGAAGAACCCATGGACATGCACAACGAAGGCAGCCACCTGGCGCGCCAGGACAGCGCGCGCAGCGGCGGCAGCGCGGCGGCGGCGAAGAAGGCCGAATTCCTGACCTTTCGCCTGGGCGCAGAGGAATACGGCATCGACATCCTGCGGGTGCAGGAGATCCGCTCGTTCGAAGAGCCCACGCGCATCGCCAACGCACCGAGCTTCATCAAGGGCGTGGTCAACCTGCGCGGGGTGATCGTGCCGGTGGTGGACCTGCGCATCAAGCTGGGCTGCGAGAAGGTGGAATACAACGGTTTCACGGTGGTGATCGTGCTCAACGTGCGGGGCCGGGTGGTGGGTGCGGTGGTGGACTCGGTGTCCGACGTGCTCGAACTCAGCAGCGACCTGATCAAGCCCGCGCCCGAGATGAACACCACGGTGGACACCAGCTTCATCACCGGCATCGCCAGCGTGGGCGAACGCATGCTGATCCTGATGGACATCGAAGCCCTCATGTCCAGCGCCGACATGGGCCTCATGGACAGCGCCCGCAGCCTGCAGTAAGCCGCAGGCCCTGGACAGACACAACATCAAAGGAGACGCGCCCATGAAAACACCCGCCATTCACAACCAATCCGTCGCGCGCCGCGTGGCCCTGCTGGCGGTGGCCCTGCTGGCCGGCGTGCTGCTCATCGTCAGCGTGGCGATGGCCATCGTGGCGGAGCAACGCTCGCGCGAGGGCCTCGTGCAGTGGGTGGACGACAAGGCCCGCTCCGTGGCCGACTCGGTGGACGCCTTCGACGCCACGGCCCGCCTCATGACCGACCGGGCCTACCGGCCGTTTCGCAAGAAGTTCGCCGATACCTTCGAGCTCGACGCGGCCTCCGGCCATCTCAAGAGCTGGGGCATGCTGCTCAACGACGATTTCTCCGAAGTGGACGCCTTCAACCAGCACAACGGGGGCGTGGCCACGATCTTCATGCGCAAGGGCGACGACTTCGAGCGCGTGGCCACCTCGCTCAAGAAGGAAAACGGCGAGCGCGCGATGGGCACGCTGTTGGCGCGCGAACACCCGGCCTACCCGTTGATGTTGAAGGGCCAGACCTACACCGGGCGCGCGGTGCTGTTCGGCAAGCCCTACATGACCCACTACGAACCGGTGAAGAACGACGCCGGTCAGGTCGTGGGCCTGCTTTTCATCGGGTTTGACATCACCGATTTCCAGGCCAGCCTGAAAAAACTGGTGGACGAGGCCCGCTTCTTCAACACCGGCGGCACCTACCTGATCGATCCGCGCAAGAGCAACGCCGAGGCTGTGTTCGTGATGCACCCCACGGCCAGCGGCAAGAAGGTGCTGGAAGTGTTCCCCGAGGCCGACGCCCTGCTGACCGCGCTGCGCGCCACGCCACAGGCCTTCGCGTCCGACATGGCGCCCCTGTTCGACGCCGGCATGTCCCACCCCTGGGCGGTCAAGCGCGAGGCCCAGTCCGGCTGGTGGGTGGTGGTGGAGGTGTCCGACACCGAAGCCATGGCCGCCCATTGGTCCACCATGTACGCCTTTGGGGCCCTGCTGGCCGCGACCACGGCCCTGCTGGGCCTGGGCCTGTTCTGGCTGGTGCGCCGCAACGTGAGCCGCCCGCTGGCCGACCTTACCCAGGCCGTGACCAGCGTGGCCCAGGGCGACCTGACGCGCGAATTCCACAGCACCCGGCGCGACGAAATCGGCCGCCTGGTGCAGGAGGTCGAAGGCATGCGCGGGCGTTTCCTGGGCATGATGCACGAGCTGCGCACGGCGGCCGACAGCATCAACACGGCCTCGGCCGAGATTGCCTCGGGCAACCAGGACCTGAGCGCACGCACCGAACAGGCCGCGAGCAACCTGCAGCAGACCGCGGCCAGCATGGAAGAGCTCACCAGCACGGTGCGCCAGAGCGCGGACGCCGCGCGCCAGGCCAACCAGCTCGCCTCCAGCGCGGCCGAGATCGCCGCGCGCGGCGGTCAGGTGGTCAACCAGGTGGTGGCCACCATGGACGAGATCAACCACAGCAGCAAAAAGATCAACGACATCATCGGCGTGATCGACGGCATCGCCTTCCAGACCAACATCCTGGCGCTCAATGCGGCGGTGGAAGCCGCACGCGCCGGTGAACAGGGCCGGGGCTTCGCCGTGGTGGCCGGCGAGGTGCGCAACCTCGCCCAGCGCAGCGCCGAAGCGGCCAAAGAGATCAAAGGCCTGATCGGCGCCAGCGTGGACCGGGTCGACGCCGGCAGCCGGCTGGTGGCCGACGCGGGGCAGACCATGAGCGAGATCGTTGCCAGCGTGCAGCGGGTGACGGACATCATCGGCGAGATCACGGCGGCGGCGGGCGAACAGAGCGACGGCATCGGGCAGGTCAACACCGCGGTGAACCAGCTCGACCAGATGACGCAGCAGAACGCCGCCTTGGTTGAGCAGAGCGCGGCAGCCGCCGAGAGCCTGAAGGACCAGGCCTCGCGCCTGTCCCAGGTGGTGCAGGTGTTCCGCATCGACGCCGCCGGTACCGCCGCGCCCGCCCCGGTGCGGAGCGCGCCCGCCAAGGTCGCGCCCAGCCCCAAAGCCGCAGCGCCCGCTCCCCGCGAGACCGCGCCCGCGCCAAAACCCCAGACCCAGTTGGAGGCGCCCCGGCGCCCACCCCTGGCCACCACGACCGCTGCCCCCGTCGCCAAGGCCACCGCGCCTGCCAACGACGCGGGGGAGTGGGAGAGCTTCTGAATCCCGGCAAACGCGCCCCACGAGCCGATTGCTTCCCCCACCGCCCCACAGAGTCCGCAGGTACCGGCCATGTCATTCCATCAACTCAAGATCGGTCACCGGCTTTCATGGGGTTTCGGCAGTGTGGTGGCGCTGCTCGTGGGCGTGGCGGGGCTGGCCTGGTACAGCCTGCAGGCGTCCACGGCGGCCACCACCCGGCTGATGGAGATGGAGCACCGCCTGGCCGTGACCGATGAGTGGCTCGCCAGCACCCGCCTGAACGCCAACCGGGTGATCGCGCTGGCGAAGTCGAACAACCACACCGACGTGGACAGCTATTTCAAACCGCTGATCTCGCAGACCACCGCGCGCATCAACGAACTGCAGAAGACGCTGGAAGCGCAGATCACCAGCGAGCAGGGCAAGGCCCTGCTGGGCGACATCGGGAAGCGGCGCAAGGAATACATCGGCATCCGCGAAACCTTTTTCACCACCTTGCTCGGTGGTGACAGCTTCGAGGCGGACCGCATGCTGGACGCCGAATTGGTGCCCGCGGTCGAGCGGTACATCGCGAGCATGTCCGTGCTGCAGCAGCACGAACGTGAACTGGTGACGGCCGCCAGCGCCGCGGCGGCGGCCACGGTCGTGCGGGAAGAGATCTCCATCCTGGCCCTGGCCACGGTGGCCCTGCTGCTGGCCGTGCTGGTGGCCTGGCGCATCACCCGCTCGATCACCGGGCCGTTGAAGGAAGCGGTGGCGATGGCCACCGCCGTGGCGCAGGGCGACCTCACGCAGCGTGTGCAGTCCCACCGCAAGGACGAGCTCGGCGACCTGCTCAACGCCCTGGAGGCCATGAAGACCTCGCTGCAACAGACCGTGGGCCAGGTGCGCAGCGCCACGGACAGCATCAACACGGCCTCGGCCGAGATCGCTTCGGGCAACCAGGACCTGAGCGCACGCACCGAACAGGCCGCGAGCAACCTGCAGCAGACCGCGGCCAGCATGGAAGAGCTCACCAGCACGGTGCGCCAGAGCGCGGACGCCGCGCGCCAGGCCAACCAGCTCGCCTCCAGCGCGGCCGAGATCGCCGCGCGCGGCGGTCAGGTGGTCAACCAGGTGGTGGCCACCATGGACGAGATCAACCACAGCAGCAAGAAGATCAACGACATCATCGGCGTGATCGACGGCATCGCCTTCCAGACCAACATCCTGGCGCTCAATGCGGCGGTGGAAGCCGCACGCGCCGGTGAACAGGGCCGGGGCTTCGCCGTGGTGGCCGGCGAGGTGCGCAACCTCGCCCAACGCAGCGCCGAAGCGGCCAAAGAGATCAAAGGCCTGATCGGCGCCAGCGTGGACCGGGTCGACGCCGGCAGCCGGCTGGTGGCCGACGCGGGACAGACCATGAGCGAGATCGTTGCCAGCGTGCAGCGGGTGACGGACATCATCGGCGAGATCACGGCGGCGGCGGGTGAACAAAGCGACGGCATCGGGCAGGTCAACACCGCGGTGAACCAGCTCGACCAGATGACACAGCAGAACGCTGCCTTGGTCGAACAGAGCGCGGCCGCGGCCGAGAGCCTGAAGGAGCAAGCCCGGCAACTGACCCACACGGTGGCGACGTTCCGGCTGGCCGCTGCCTGAGATGAGTATGGATTGGATACCCGGAGAAACACGATGCTGGATTCACTGAGCTTTCGCGGAAAAATCGCCCTGCAGATCCTGGCGGCGGTCGTGGGCATTGCCCTGATCGGCCTGTTGTCGGTCTACCAGTTGCGCCAACAGATGGGCGAAGGCCGTCGCGACCAGCTGGTGGCGGCGGTGGAGTCCGCCCACGCGATTGCCCAAGGGTTTCGCGCGCAGGCCACGGCCGGCAAGCTGAGCGAGGCGGCGGCCCAGGAGGCGGCCAAGGAAGCGATCCGTCTGGCGCGTTACGGCAAAGAGGGCAAGGAGTATTTCTACATCTGGTCCACCGAGGGCGTGGGGGTGATGCACCCCATCAAGCCGGAGTGGGCCGGCCAGAACATGGTCGGCAAGGTGAAGGACGGTGAGGGGGCGGACGTCATCGGCGCCCTGGTGAGCGGCATGAAGAACGGCAGCAACGGCCGCGCCTTCGTGCACACCAACTTTCCCCGCCCCGGCAGCACGGTGCCCGTGCCCAAGCTGCAGTACGTCATGCAGGTCGATGGCTGGAACTGGATGGTGGGGTCGGGTCTGTACACCGACGACCTGGACGCCCAGCTCATGGCCGCCACCCTGGGCAACCTCGCGGTGGGTCTGGTGGTGCTGCTCGTGATCGGCGCCATTGGGTGGGCCACGCTGCGCAGCGTGATGCGTCAGATCGGTGGTGAACCGGCCCAGGCCGTGGCCGTCATGCGGTCCGTGGCGGCGGGCAACCTGGCGGTCGAACTGCCCAAGGTGGTGCCCGGCAGTCTCCTGGCGGCGGTGGGCGAGATGGTCGCTTCGCTGCGCCAGACCGTGACCCAGGTGCGGCAGGCCAGCGACAGCATCGGCACGGCCTCCCAGGAAATTGCCACCGGCAACCAGGACCTGTCCACCCGCACCGAACAGACGGCCTCCAACCTGCAGCAAACCGCGGCCAGCATGGAAGAGCTCACCAGCACGGTGCGCCAGAGCGCGGACGCCGCGCGCCAGGCCAACCAGCTCGCCTCCAGCGCGGCCGAGATCGCCGCGCGCGGCGGTCAGGTGGTCAACCAGGTGGTGGCCACCATGGACGAGATCAACCACAGCAGCAAAAAGATCAACGACATCATCGGCGTGATCGACGGCATCGCCTTCCAGACCAACATCCTGGCGCTCAATGCGGCGGTGGAAGCCGCACGCGCCGGTGAACAGGGCCGGGGCTTCGCCGTGGTGGCCGGCGAGGTGCGCAACCTCGCCCAGCGCAGCGCCGAAGCGGCCAAAGAGATCAAAGGCCTGATCGGCGCCAGCGTGGACCGGGTCGACGCCGGCAGCCGGCTGGTGGCCGACGCGGGGCAGACCATGAGCGAGATCGTTGCCAGCGTGCAGCGGGTGACGGACATCATCGGCGAGATCACGGCGGCGGCGGGCGAACAGAGCGACGGCATCGGGCAGGTCAACACCGCGGTGAACCAGCTCGACCAGATGACGCAGCAGAACGCCGCCTTGGTTGAGCAGAGCGCGGCGGCCGCCGAGAGCCTGAAGGACCAGGCCTCGCGCCTGTCCCAGGTGGTGCAGGTGTTCCGCATCGATGGTGCCGCCCACCCGTCCTCGGGAGCCGCCCGATGAATGCCCACGCGGCTGGGCCCCTGGCTCTGGGGGTGGTCCGGGCCGCGGCGGCCTGTCGAACACCGCGGCACCGGGCGCGCGGCACTCGCTACTTTTTTTTCATTGACGATCCGGAGCTTTTGTCATGGGACTTCAATCTTTGATGCGCTTGTTTTCGATCCGCCTGCGCATGCTGGCGGCCATCGGTGTGGTGCTCTGTCTGCTGGGCATCGTGGGCGGGGCGGGCCTGTGGGGCATGACGCGCCTGATCACGATCAACCACACGTTCGTGGGAAATGCCTTCGAGGAGACGCTCGCGCTGTCGCGCCTGAAGGTGGCGATGGGCGACCTGAGCCGTTACGAGAAAGACATGGTGATCCAATACGAATCGCCCGAGCAGCTCTCGCTGGCCAACATGCGCTGGGAAAAGGCCCGCGATCAGCTGCGCAAGGACATCGCGCAGATGCTCGAGGGCGAGGAAGACACCGACAACCAGGCGCTGCGCGACATGGACAAGCGCCTGGGCGAGTACGTGACATCGGTCGAGCCTGTGGTGGCGCAGATCAGGGACGGTAGCTACGACAGTGCCACCGTGGCCAACCGCATGCTGGCCAAGGCGCATGACCAGTACAAGGTGTTGCTCGGCGACCTGCAGACGATCGAAAAAAGCATCATGGCCGAAGCGGACCGCCTGAAGGCCGAGGAGCAGAGCGCCAGCGACCAGACCATGGCCCTGTTTGGCGTGGCCGTGGCGCTGGCCGCGCTGGTGGTGGTGCCCACCACGCTGGCCAACATGCAGAGCATCTGCAAACCGCTGGACCAGGCCCAGCGCGTGGCCGAGGCCATCGCCCGTGGGGACCTGACGCAGAACATCACCGGCACCGGCAAGGACGAGGTTTCCGCGCTCATGCGGGCGCTGGGGGGCATGCAGGCGTCGCTGGTGCGCATCGTGGGCGAGGTGCGCAGTTCCACCGACAGCATCGGCACCGCCAGCGCCGAAATCGCCTCGGGCAACCTGGACCTGTCCACCCGCACCGAGCAGGCCGCCAGCAGCCTGCAGCAGACCGCCAGCAGCATCGAGCAGATCAACGGCACGGTGCGCCAGAGCGCCGAGGCCGCGCGCCAGGCCAGCCAGATGGCGGTGGCCAACGCCGAGGTGGCCGAACGCGGTGGCCGCGTGGTCGGCCAGGTGGTGGCCACCATGGACGAGATCAACCACAGCAGCAAGAAGATCAACGACATCATCGGCGTGATCGACGGCATCGCCTTCCAGACCAACATCCTGGCGCTCAACGCCGCGGTGGAAGCCGCACGCGCCGGCGAACAGGGCCGGGGCTTCGCCGTGGTGGCCGGCGAGGTGCGCAACCTGGCCCAGCGCAGCGCCGAAGCGGCCAAGGAAATCAAGGCGCTGATCGGCGCCAGCGTGGACCGGGTCGACGCCGGCAGCCGGCTGGTGGCCGAGGCCGGCAGCACCATTGGCGAGATCGTGGCCAACGCCGAGAAGGTCTCGGCCTTCATCAACGACATCACCACCGCCGCGAACGAGCAGGCGCAGGGCATCGGTCAGGTCAACACGGCGGTCGGCCAGCTCGACCAGATGACGCAGCAGAACGCCGCGCTGGTCGAACAGAGCGCGGCGGCGGCCGAGAGCCTGAAGGACCAGGCCACCAAGCTCGCCAGCGTGGTCGCCACGTTCCGGCTGGACACCGAGAGGGACTCTGTATGAACACGCTCATCAACGCCATGCGCCGTTTCCGCATCCGCACCCGCCTGATCGGCATGCTCGTGCTCATGCTGGCCATGGTGTGCCTCGTGGCCGCGACCGGCGTGCTGTCGATGTGGCAGCAGAGCCAGCGCACCGACCGGTTCATCACCCGCTCGCTGCAGCGCGCGCATGCGCTGAGCGACGTCAACCGCCAGGTCGGGGACGTCAACCGGGCGGAAAAGGACATGATCATTTACTACGACGACCGCATCACCCTCAACCAGCACCGGGACCGCTGGACCGCGGCGGTGGCGGCGGCGCAGAAGCAGCTGGAGGCGATGCGGGCCGACGCGAACGACCGGGAAGCGCCGCTGCTCGACGAGGCGCTGGCGCGCTTGACGGCCTACGCGAAGGCGACCCAGCAGATCGTGCTGCAGGTGGAGGACGGCGCGTACGACAACAGCCACACGGCCGACAAGATGCTGGGCAACGCCAAGGAGCACATGCGCGCGCTGGACGCCACCTTGCTCAAGACCGCCGAGGTGCTTGACGCGGACGCCGCCGAGGCGCGCACCGCGCGCGAGGACGGCGCGGCCCAGGCCACTTTGCTCAACCTGGGCGTGCTCGCCGGGGTGGGCCTGCTGCTGGTGCCGTTCACCTGGCTCAACATGCGCAGCATCTGCAAACCGCTGGACCGGGCGCGCGAACTGGCCACGGCCATCGCCGCGGGCGACCTGACGCACCGCGTCGACGAGGGCGAAGGGCGCGACGAGACCGCGTCGATGATGGAGGCCCTGCGTTCGATGCAGACCTCGCTGCAACAGACCGTGGGCCAGGTGCGCAGCGCCACGGACAGCATCAACACGGCCTCGGCCGAGATTGCCTCGGGCAACCAGGACCTGAGCGCACGCACCGAACAGGCCGCGAGCAACCTGCAGCAGACCGCGGCCAGCATGGAAGAGCTCACCAGCACGGTGCGCCAGAGCGCGGACGCCGCGCGCCAGGCCAACCAGCTCGCCTCCAGCGCGGCCGAGATCGCCGCGCGCGGCGGTCAGGTGGTCAACCAGGTGGTGGCCACCATGGACGAGATCAACCACAGCAGCAAAAAGATCAACGACATCATCGGCGTGATCGACGGCATCGCCTTCCAGACCAACATCCTGGCGCTCAATGCGGCGGTGGAAGCCGCACGCGCCGGTGAACAGGGCCGGGGCTTCGCCGTGGTGGCCGGCGAGGTGCGCAACCTCGCCCAGCGCAGCGCCGAAGCGGCCAAAGAGATCAAAGGCCTGATCGGCGCCAGCGTGGACCGGGTCGACGCCGGCAGCCGGCTGGTGGCCGACGCGGGGCAGACCATGAGCGAGATCGTTGCCAGCGTGCAGCGGGTGACGGACATCATCGGCGAGATCACGGCGGCGGCGGGCGAACAGAGCGACGGCATCGGGCAGGTCAACACCGCGGTGAACCAGCTCGACCAGATGACGCAGCAGAACGCCGCCTTGGTTGAGCAGAGCGCGGCAGCCGCCGAGAGCCTGAAGGACCAGGCCTCGCGCCTGTCGCAGGTGGTGCAGGTGTTCCGGCTGGCGTAGTGCGGCCCGCAGACGGGGTCCGGTGGCACCTCCGGGTGGCACGGGCCGCCGAACAGTCTCGCCAGGCGGACGACCGGTGACGGTGGTCCGCCTGGGTGTTTGAGGGCTGTGTGCAAGGTGGTCGACGCCGATGGCCGGGCCTGCCTATACTTCCTGAACAGGGTCCCGACCCGCGTCGGCATCCCCCCGCCATTCCTGCTGTGCCGCCGCTGCGCTGGCGGTGGCCAGGCAGCCCGCACCTGGAGACCGATGACATGAACGCCCGTCTGCCCCATCCCCTGCCCTTGCTGGACCCGGCCGCCTTGCAGGCGCATGTGGATGCGGCCTGGTCGCGCAGCATCGTGCCCGAGCTGGTGCGCTACATCGAGGTGCCGGCCAAGTCGCCCGCCTTCGATGCCGACTGGGCCGCGCACGGCCTGCTCGACCGCGTGCTGCACAACGCCGCCGACTGGGTGCGCGCGCAGCAGGTCGAAGGCCTCACGCTGGAGATCGTGCGGCTGAACGACGCCCACGGCCTGCCGCGCACGCCGGTGCTGTTCTTTGAAGTGCCGGCCAGCGAAGGCGTGGGCACATCCGATTCGCCGCCGGGCAGCCCCAAGGCGAATCAGCCCCCTCAGGGGGCAGCGACCCGCGAAGCGGTGGAGCGTGGGGGCGTCGGTTCTTCGGGCCAGACCGTGCTGATGTACGGCCACCTCGACAAGCAGCCCGAGTTCACCGGCTGGCGCAGCGACCTCGGTCCCTGGACGCCCAAGATCGTGGAGGGCAAGCTGTACGGTCGCGGCGGCGCCGACGACGGCTACGCGGTCTACGCCAGCATCGCCGCCATCCAGGCGCTCAAGGCCCAGGGCGCGGCGCACCCGCGCATCGTGGGCCTGATCGAGACCGGCGAAGAAAGCGGCTCGCCCGACCTGCTGCCCTATGTGGACGCCTTGCGCGCGCGCCTGGGCGACGTGGGCCTGGTGATCTGCCTGGACAGCGGCGCCGGCAACTACGACCAGCTCTGGCTCACCACCAGCCTGCGCGGCATGGCCAGCGGCGTGCTCAAGGTCGAGATCCTCACCGAGGGCATCCATTCGGGCGACGCCTCGGGCCTGGTGCCGTCGAGCTTTCGCATCATGCGCCACGTGCTGGACCGGCTGGAAGACAGCGCCACCGGCCGCCTGCTGCCGGCCAGTTTCCATTGCGAGGTGCCGGCCGAACGCATCGCGCAGGCCCGGGCCACCGCAGCCATCCTGGGCGACGAGATCCACCAGCGCTTCCCCTGGGCCCACCACGACTGCGGCGGCTCCACCGTGTTCGCCCTGCCCACCACCACCGACCCGGTGGAGGCCCTGCTCAACCGCACCTGGCGCCCTACGCTCTCGGTCACCGGCGCCGAAGGCTTCCCCACGCTGCAGAACGCGGGCAACGTGCTGCGGCCCTACACCGCCTTCAAGCTCAGCCTGCGCCTGCCGCCGCTGGTGGACGCCGCCGCGGCGACACAGCAGCTCAAGGCCCTGCTCGAAGACAACGCGCCCTACCAGGCCCGGGTCACGTTCGAGGGCGAAGGCTCGGCCAGCGGCTGGAACGCCCCCAGCACCACGCCGTGGTTCGAGCAGGCGCTGCAGGACGCGTCGCAGGCGCACTTCGGGGCCGGCTGTGGCACCATCGGCCAGGGCGGCACCATTCCGCTCATGAACCTGCTCAGCCAGGGCTTCCCCAGCGCGCAGATGATGGTCTGCGGCGTGCTCGGGCCCAAGAGCAACGCCCACGGCCCCAACGAGTTCCTGCACCTGGACTACGCGCGCCGGCTCACCGCCAGCGTGGCCCAGGTGATCGCGCGCATGCCCTGACCCCCTCTCCACCCCGGCGCCCCGACCATGTCCGACACCACCCAGGCTCCCTTCACCCTGCGCGACGGCCTGAACGTGGCCATCTACGACTGGCCGCTGCCCAGGCGCTCGCGGCCACGCGGCGTGGTGCTCATCGTGCACGGCCTGGGCGAACACGCCTGGCGCCACGACCCGCTGGCCCAGCGCCTGAACGGATGGGGCTTCTGCGTGCGCGCCTACGACCAGCGGGGCCACGGCGAGTCTGGCGGGGCCCGGGGCGTGCTGCCCGATGACGACGCCCTGCTGGAGGACCTGGCCGAGGTGCTGGACGACACGCGGCGCCACATCGCCGAACCCTGGTCCTGCCCGCTGATCCTGCTGGGCCACAGCATGGGCGGGCTGGTGGCCTCGACCTTTGTGCGGCGGACCATGGCGCCGGTTGACGCGCTGGTGCTGTCCTCGCCCGCGCTCGACACCGGCATCGGCGCGCTCATGAGGACGCTCATGGGCCTGCTCTACCGCTTCGCGCCCAACCTGGCCCTGGGCAACCGGCTGGACGCCACCCGGATCTCGCACAGCGCGGCCACGGTGGCGGCCTACCAGAAAGACCGGCTGGTGCACGACCGGATCACCGCCCGTCTCGCGCACTTCATCGACAGCAACGGGCCCCGCGTGGTGTCGGCGGCGCCGCGCTGGACGGTGCCCACGCTGCTGATGTTCGCCGGCGAAGACAAGCTCGTGAGCCCCGCTGGCAGCCGGGCGTTCGCCGCCGCGGCACCGCGCGAGCTGGTGAGCAGCCAGTGTTTCGAGGGCCTGTACCACGAGATCTTCAACGAGGAAGACCCCGCCCCCGTGTACGGCGCGCTCAAGGCCTGGCTGGACCGGCGCTTTCCGGCCGCCGGTTGATCCCCCGGCCGCGGATCAGGCCGGACGGGGGACTTCGCGCCGGGCCCACGCCAGCCAGACCAGTGCCAGCCCCGTGAGCGCCACGGGCACCAGCGAACCCACGTTCAGCCACTGCCAGCCCTGGGTGGTGACCAGGGCGCCGGAGGCGAACGAGGTGAAGGCCATGGTGGCGAAAACAAAGAAGTTGATGGCCGCTTGCGCGCGGTCCTTTTCCTCGGGCCTGTAGGCCTGCAGCGACAGTGTGGTGCTGCCGGTGAAGAGGAAGTTCCAGCCCACGCCGAGCAGGAACAGCGCGATCAGGAACTGGTGCAACTCCACGCCCGAGAGCGCCACCAGGATGCAGGCGAAGTTGAGCACCACGCCCACGCCCATGATGGTGAGCGTGCCAAAGCGCTTGATCAGGTGGCCGGTGAAAAACCCGGGCGCGAACATGCCGATCACGTGCCATTCGAGCACCAGCGCGGCGTCGTCGAACGGAAAGCCGCAGACCTGCATGGCCAGCGGCGTGGCCGCCATCAGCAGGTTCATCACGCCATAGCCCAGCGCCGCGCCGGCCGCCGCCACGATGAACACCGGCTGGCGCATGATCACCGACAGCGGGCGGCCCCGATCGGCGTTCGCGGCCCGGGGCGGCACTGGCGGGAAGCGCATGAACGCCATCACCACCATGGAGAGCAGGGCCACCACCGCCAGCGCCAGGTAGGCGCCGGCAAACGGCACGGCCAGCCAGTCCTTGGTGCGCACCGCCAGGTTGGGCCCCAGCACCGCGCCGGCCAACCCCCCGGCCAGGACCAGCGACACCGCTTTCTCGCGGAACGCCGGCGCGCTGAGCTCGGCCGCGGCAAAACGGTAGAGCTGGCCGTTGGCGCTGTAGTAACCCGCGATCACGGTGGCCGCCACCAGCAGCCAGAAGTTCTGGTCCGCCGCCGCCCAGTAGCACAGCAGGGCCGAGCCCAGCGCCACCAGCAGCCCGATCTGGAACGAGGCCCGGCGGCCGAAGGCGCTTTGTGTGCGCGCCACCAGCGGCGTGGACAGCGCGCCACCCACCACATAGCCCATCACCGGCAGCGTGGCCATCCAGCCCAAGGGCGCCAGCGACAGACCGACCAGCCCGTTGATCGCGATGAAAACCACGTTGTTGGTCAGGAACAGGCCTTGCGCGGCGGCCAGCAGCCAGAGGTTTTTATTCATAAGGCGTCGTTTATACAGTGGCGCCATGGCCCTTGCCGCCTGGGGTTTCTGCCGCGCGCGGCGCTGGCCGCCGGGCGATTCCTGCGGCAAGATCGCGCCACCACCGTTCGTCGGGAGCGCGCATGACATCCACAAAAACCTGGGCACTGGCCCTTTCGCTGCTAATCCTGGGGGCCGGGCTGGTGCCACCGCCGGCCAGCGCGCAGGAGCGCCCCGAGCGCACGACGCCCCTGCGCGACTGGCTGCAGCAGCGCCAGGACCGGGCGCCGCAGCCGGCCGCGCCGGTGCCGATCACCCGGCCCGGTGAACACCGCTTCAGCCTGCGCCACGGTGGCCTGACGCGCGAGTACCGCGTGCACGTGCCGGTGCGCTACGACCCGGCCACGCCGATACCGATGGTGCTGTCCTTCCATGGGGGCGGCGGCAACATGGACATCCAGGCCGACGACCGTTATTACGGGCTGGTCTCGCACGCCGAGCAGGCCGGTTACGTGGTGGTGTTTCCCAACGGCACCAGCCGCCTGCGCTCGGGCAAGCTCGCCACCTGGAACGCCGGCCTGTGCTGCGGCCAGGCGCGCGACCGGCAGATCGATGACGTGGGTTTCGTGCGCGCCGTGGTGGCCGATCTGCGCCAGCGCCTGAACATCGACCCGGGGCGCATCTTTGCCCAGGGCATGTCCAACGGCGGCATGCTCTCGTACCGGCTGGCCTGCGAGATGGCCGGCACCTTCAAGGCCATCGCCTCCGTGGCCGGCACCGATGGCACGCCGGCCTGTGCGCCCTCGGTGCCCGTGTCGGTGTTGCACATCCACGCGCTGGACGACGACCGCGTGCTCTTCAACGGCGGTTCGGGCAGCGCCTCGGACACCCACGCGGACTTCGTGTCGGTGCCCGACACGGTGGCGAAATGGGCCCGGCTCAACGGCTGCGAGGCCGCGCCACGGCGTGTGCTGGAGGTGCCGGGCGCGTGGTGCGAAACCCGCTCGCCCTGCCGGGGCGGCGCCGAGGTGAAGCTGTGCGTGACCGAGACCGGCGGCCATGCCTGGCCCGGCGGGCGCAAGGTGCGCGGCGAGCAGCCGGGCACCAGCGCGATTTCGGCCAATGCGCTGATCTGGGACTTCTTCAGCCGGCGTTGAGCGCCAGCACCAGCGCCGCCAGCGCCGCGGTTTCGGCGCGCAGCACGCGCGGCCCGAGGGTGACCGGCACGAAACCGGCCGCGCGCGCCTGCGCGTCTTCGCTGGCCGACAGACCGCCTTCGGGGCCGCTGAGGAACAACACCCCGGCGCCGGCGGGGGCATCGCCCAGCACCTCGGTCAGGGGGCGGGTGCCGGGCGCGAGCGAGAGCACGCAGCGCAGCGCGGCCCCGCCGGCCGAGGCCGGCAGCCAGGTCGACAGATCGGCCACCGGCAGCACGGCGGGCACGCGGTTGCCGCCGCACTGCTCGCAGGCCGCGACCGCCACCGACTGCCAGTGCGCCTGTTTTTTGGTGGCGCGCTCGCCGGCCAGGCGCAGCACGCTGTGCGCGGTGTGCAGGGGCTGCACGCTGTGCACGCCCAGCTCGGCGGCTTTTTCCACCAGCCAGTCCATGCGGTCGTTGGCGGGCATGCCCAGCGCCAGCTGCACCGGCCGCGCGGGCTCGCGTTCGGTGGCCTGCTGGCTGTCGATGCGCACGGCCACGTCACTGCGGCCCATGCGGGTGATGGTCGCGGTGTACTCACCGCCTTCGCCGTTGAACAGGGTGATCTCGCCGCCCGGCTGCAGGCGCAGCACCTGCACATGGCGCGCGGCGGTGGCGGGCAGCTCCAGCTCGGCGCCGGGGCGCAGCGGCAGGGGGCAGTGAAAGCGCGGCATCGGGGCGGTGCTCAGACCCGCCCGAAAGCGTAGCCCGAGGCGGCTTGCAGGCCTTCGACCTCGTCGATCAGTCTCAGGAACGGCCCCAGCTCGCGGTAGCGGTGTGCGGTGGCACGGATGTAGCCGATGAAGCGCGGCGCGTCGGCCAGGTATTTGGGCTTGCCGTCGCGCAGCGTGAGGCGCGCGAAGATGCCGGCGACTTTCAGGTGGCGCTGCAGGCCCATCCACTCCACCGCCCGGTAGAAGGCGCCGAAGTCGCTGTGCCAGTCTTCGAAGTCGAGCAGGCCGGCCTTGCGCGCTTTTTCCCAGTAACGCACGGTGATGTCGATCACGAAGTCTTCCTCCCAGCTCAGGAAGGCGTCGCGCATCAGGCTGGCGATGTCGTAGGTGACGGGACCGTACACCGCGTCCTGGAAGTCGAGCACGCCCAGTTGCTGCGCGGTAGACCGGTTTGCCGCCGGACCACCCACCCCGGGGATCATCAGATTGCGTGGCATGAAGTCGCGGTGCACATAGACCTGGGGGGCGGCCAGGTTGTGCGCCACGATGCTGTCGAAGGTCTTCTGCAGCGTTTGCGCCATCGCGCCTTCGGGCGTGATGCCTTTGTGCTGCTGGAGGTACCAGTCGGGGAACAGCTGCAGTTCGCGCTTGAGCAGGGCCTCGTCGTAGGGGGGCAGCACGCCGGGGCGCGAGGCGAGCTGCCAGGCCAGCAAGGTGTCGAGCGCCTGCAGGTAGCGCGCGTGGTTGGCGGCGGGGTTCTGCGGCTCGATCTGCTCCATCATGGTCTGTTGCCCCAGATCGGACAGCAGCATGAAGCCCTGGGGCTCGTCCCAGGCCAGAATGTCGGGCACCAGCAGGCCGGCCTCGTGCATGAGCTGGGCCACCTGCACGAAGGGGCGGCAGTTCTCGCGCTCGGGCGGCGCGTCCATGACGATGCGGCTGTCGCCGGCCACGGTGTCGATGCGCAGGTAGCGGCGAAAGCTCGCATCGGCCGAGGCCGGGCGCAGGGTGTCGGGCCGAAGCCCTTGTGCGGTCACCAGGGTTTGCAGCCAGTGGCTGAAAGCGGTCTCACGCTGGGGATCGGCCCACAGGACGGCGTCGGGTTTCGGGGGCATGGAGATGGGCCGGTTCGGGGCGCTGGCGCCGGGTTTACCCAGGGGGTGGGCATAGGATAATCGCCGTTGATTCTACAAATCCACCGCCGGTGGGCACCAGCGCTGCGTGCAGCCGGTGTCGCCTGATACCATGCGCAGGGCCATGCGCACGCATGGTCTTCAGAGTCGGCCGCCTTTGCCTGAAACCGCCTTGAAACCAGACACTCCACACCCTCAGTCTCGCCCCCGGACGATTCGACCTTCGATCGGTGCGGGCCCTGTTCCCACTCCGCTGGCGCAGGCCGTGCACGGGGTGCTGGCCGTGCTGGCGCTGGGTGCCGGGTATCTGCCTGCGCAGGCGCTGGCGCAGGTCGACGCCGGAACTCCCACGGAAAACACCGAGTTGCGTCTGAAACAGGGCACTCGGCTGCGCGAAGTCCTGCCCGAGGACGCGCGCCGCCAGCTGCCCACTTTCGTCTCGGGCGACCAGATCGAGAGCCAGACCGACGCCGTGACCGTGATCGAAGGCTCGGCCGTGCTGCGGCGGCACGACACGGTGATCAAGGCCGACCGGCTGGAGTACGACCAGCGCAGCGGCGACGCGCGCGGGACCGGCAATGTGCTCATCAACCGGCACGGCGACCGTTTCGTCGGGCCCGACGTGCAGCTCAACGTGAACACCGACAAGGGCTATTTCACCGAGCCCGAGTTCACCCTGTTGCGCAACGAGGGGCTGGGCGACGCGAACCGGATCGACTTCGTGTCCAAGGACACCACGGTGGCGCACAACGCGCGCTATTCCACCTGCCCGCGGACGCCGGGCGAGCGCTGGATGCCCGACTGGCTGGTCCGCGCCACGCGCATCGAACTCGACAACGTGGAAGAGGTGGGCTATGCCAGCGGTGGCGTGCTCGAATTCAAGGGCGTGCCCATCATGGCCGCGCCCTACTTCAGTTTTCCGCTGTCGGACAAGCGCAAGACAGGCGTGTTGCCACCGTCGATCAATTTCGACAGCCAGAGCGGCATCGAGCTCATGGTGCCGTACTACCTGAACCTGGCACCGAACTACGACGTCACGCTGTATCCCTCGGTCATGAGCAAGCGGGGCGTCGATCTGGCGGGCGAGGCCCGCTATCTCGCCCCGACCTTCAACAGCCGGCTGCGCGCTGCCTACATGCCCTCGGACAAGCTGCGCGACCAGGACCGGTGGGCCTACTCGCTGGCGCACTCCCAGCGCCTGGGCGATTCCCTGGGCGCCTGGGGTCCGATCGGCCTGCGCCTGAACCTCAACCGGGTCAGCGACGACAACTACTGGAGCGATTTCCCGCGTTCGAGCACGATCCGGTTGACCACCAGCCGTTTGCTGCACAGCGACGCCGTGCTGGGATGGGGACACGGTCCGTGGTCGGCGAGTGTGGGCGCCTACAAATGGCAGACCCTGCAGAATGCCGGTTCGCCCATCACACCGCCTTACGACCGCTTGCCGGCGGTGGGGGTGAATTACAGCAAGATCAACCAGAGCCTGCTCGGTTCCGATGGCTGGGATTTCACCGTGCAAACCAACTTCACCCGCTTCCAGCGCTCGGTGGCCGTGGCCAGTGGCACGGTGAAGGCGGGTGGCGATCGTGCGCTGGCCATCACCGAACTCACGCACCGTTGGGAAGCACCCGGCTGGTTCGTGCAGCCGCGGGCCCGCCTGAACACGGCCCAGTACCAGTTTGACGGCTCGAACGGCGTCGGCAACACCCTGTCGCGGGCTGTGCCCACGGCCAGCCTGGACAGCGGCCTGGTGTTCGAGAAGCCCTCCAGTTTCTGGGGGCGGGAGTACGTCCAGACCCTGGAGCCCCGCGCGTTCTTCACCTGGACACCCTTTCGCGACCAGAGCGGTCTGCCCAACTTCGATTCGGCCAGCCGCGACTTCAGTCTGGCGTCCATGTACACCGAGAACGTGTTCAGCGGCAACGACCGCATCAGCGACACCCGTGCGGTCACGCTGGGGGTCAGCTCGCGCCTGATCAACCCCGACAACGGTGCCGAGGTGGTGCGCCTGGGCGTGGCCCAGCGTTATCTGCTGGAAGACCAGAACGTGACCCTGCCGGGCGGGAAACCCGTCACCGAGCGCCTGAGCAACATCCTGCTGTCGGGCCGGGTGCAGTGGGACCCCCTGTGGTCCTTCGACTCGACCCTGCAGTACAACCCCAAGAGCCGGGAGTCGGTTCGCACCACCGTGGGCGGGCGCTACACGCCGGGCCCCTACCGGGTGCTGAGCGCGGCCTACCGCATCCAGCGCGGCGTCAGCGAGCAGATCGACCTCGGATGGCAATGGCCGCTTTCCGCGCTCTGGGGTGACGCGCCCGCGCGGGTGCCCGGCCATGCCCTTGGGCCGGGTCAGTGGTACAGCGTGGGCCGCATGAACTACAGCATGCCCGACCGCAAGATCGTCGATCTGATCGCGGGGTTCGAATACGACGCGGGCTGCTGGCTGGGGCGCATCGTGCTCACGCGCCTGCAGCAGACCACGACCAAGGCCAACCAGAGTATCCTGTTCCAGCTGGAGTTCTCCGGCTTCTCGAAGGTCGGGGCCAGTTCCCTGCAGACCCTGCAGGCGAACGTGCCGAAGTACCAATACCTGCGCGAAGAGATCAGTCCTCCCAGCCGTTTCCAGAACTATGACTGATCTATGACCGATCGCGACACCTTGTATCCGGCTCCCGTGGTGGCTTTGCGCGCGCTGGCGGGGGTTTCTCTGGGCCTGGCGCTGCTGTTGCCGCCGTCGCTTCAGGCCCAGTCGCTGCGCCTGTCCAACCAGGTCAAACCATCGCTGGGGGTTGTCCGGTCGGGTGTGACCTTGACGGCCGACTTCATCGTCGCCCTGGTCAATTCCGAGCCGGTGACCAACAACGAGGTGCGCCAGCGTCTGCTGCGTGTGGAGCAGCAGTACGCCCAGCGGGGGGGTGCCTTGCCGCCGCGCGAAACGCTCGCACGCCAGGTGCTGGAGCAGCTCGTGACCGAGCGCGCTCAGCTGCAGCGGGCCGCCGAACTCGGCATCCGTGTGGACGAGGCCGCCCTGGCGCAGGCCGAGATGACCATCGCGGCGCAGAACCAGCTGGAGCTGGAGGAGTTCCGCCGCCGCGTTGCTGCCGATGGCATGGACATCAACCGCTTTCGCAACGAGCTGCGCAGCCAGCTTCTGCTGCAGCGGCTGCAGGAGCGCGAAGTCGAAGCCCGCGTGACGGTGACCGAGGCCGACATCGACGACTTCCTGCGCGAACAGAACAGCGGCGACCTCGGCAAGCTGGAGTTGAACCTCGCCCATGTGTTGATCCTGGTCCCTGAGGGCACCAGCCCCGCCCGGGTGAACGAGCTGCAGGCGCGCGCACAGATGGTGGCCGACCGCGCCCGCGCCGGCGGCGATTTCGCGGCCCTGGCGCGGGAGTTTTCCGGCGCGGCCGAACGCGTCAACGGTGGGGAATTCGGTTGGCGCACGGCCGATCGCCTGCCCTCGCTGTTTGTCGATGCCACGCGGGCCCTGCCCGCGGGCGGTATCGCGGGCCCCTTGCGCAGTGCCGCCGGTTTCCACGTGCTCAAGGTGCTTGAAAAGCGCCAGGCCGGACCGTCCGATGTGAGCCTGATCCAGACCCGCTCGCGCCACATTCTGCTGCGCCCCAGCGCCCAGCTCAGCCAGGCCGATGCCGTGGCGCGGCTCAACCAGTACCGCGAGCAGATTGCCAGCGGTAAAGCCACGTTCGAGGACCTGGCGAAGGAGCACAGCCAGGATGGCTCGGCGCGGTCGGGGGGTGACCTGGGCTGGGTGAGCCCGGGCCAATTCGTGCCGGAATTCGAGCAGGCCATGAACGGCCTGCGCCCGGGAGAGATGTCGCAGCCGCTGGTGTCGCGGTTCGGCGTGCACCTGATCCGCGTGGAAGAACGCCGCGAAGCCGCCTTGAGCCAACGCGACCAGCGCGAGATGGCGCGCGGCCTCGTGCGCGAGAAAAAGGCCCGCGAGGCCTTGCAAAGCTGGATCCAGGACGTGCGCGGACAGGCCTTCGTCGAATACCGCGAAGCGCCCCGGCTTTGAGCCGGTCTGCCGCGACGGCTGGGCCAAGGGCATGAAGCACATCGCTCGCAAGCGGTTCGGTCAGCATTTCCTGACCGACCGCGCCATCATCGAAGCCATCGTCGAGGCGATCGCGCCCCAGCGGGGCGATGCCATGGTCGAGATCGGACCGGGGCTGGCGGCGTTGACGCAACCGCTGGTGGAGCGCCTGGGCCACCTGACCGTGATCGAACTCGACCGTGATCTGGCCGCGCGCCTGCGTGACCACGGCCAACTCGACGTGATCGAGTCGGACGTGTTGAAGGTGGATTTCACGGCGCTGGCGCATGCACCCGCCGAGGCCCCGGGCATGGCGCGTCGGCTCCGGGTGGTCGGCAACCTGCCCTACAACATCTCCACGCCCATCCTATTCCACCTGCTGGACCATGTCGGTGTGGTGCAGGACCAGCATTTCATGTTGCAGAAGGAAGTCATCGACCGCATGGTGGCGCGACCGGCCACGTCCGACTACAGCCGCCTGTCGGTCATGCTGCAGTGGCGGTACACCATGGACAACGTGCTGTTCGTGCCCCCCGCGAGCTTCGATCCGCCCCCGCGTGTGGACAGCGCCATCGTGCGCATGGTTCCGCTGGCCGAGCCGCCAGCCATCGACCTCAAACTCTACGGTGACCTGGTGCAGACGGCGTTCAGCCAGCGCCGCAAGATCCTGCGCAACACGCTCGGCAAGTGGCTGGAAGCCCGCAACTTCGCCGGCCAGTTCGACCTGCAGCGCCGCGCCGAAGAAGTGCCGGTGGCCGAATACGTCGCACTGGCCCAAGCCGTGCAGTAGAAAACACACACGCATGAAAAAGCCGCTGCGGATGCAGCGGCTTTTTTATTCAAGGGCACCGCGGAACCGGCTTTGCCGGGCCGCAGGTGCCGCCCCCTTAGGCGCGGCGCGGGGGGCGTCCAGTCAAGCTGCGGCCAACCAGTACCCGGCGTTGAACGGGCTGCTCATGCGCAGCGCCATCGGGCTCACGTCCAGCAGCTTGTCGGTGGGCATGGGCTCATCGGTCTCCACTTCGATCGGCTCTTCACCTTTTGGGGTGCGGGCCACCGAGAAGGAGTAGAAGCAGCGGAACGGGATCTTGCGATCGCTCCAGTAGTCGGCCGCGTCACGGAAGATGTCGAGCAGTTGCTCGCGCGCTTCCTTGTCGAACTTCGCGTGCGCCGGGATGTGTTCCAGCACCACGATGAAACCCGTCTGCGGTCCGGACTTGTGGACCATGTCGGTCATGCAGTCGTAGAGCGCGTCGAAGTTCTTGCCGAAATGCGAGGGCAAGGTGTATTGCGCCGCGATCAATTCCAGCACATCCTGCTTGCTCTGGGCTTTGGCCAGGTTGGCGTACAGGAAGTGGTGCCCCAAATGCTCGGCCGCGGCCTGCAGGTCTTTCACGCCGTAGGCGCGAATCGACTGAACGATATTGGGTCGTACGTTACGAAGTGGCGTGTCCATCTCCGCGTCTCTTTCTATGGTCAAAGTTGATAATCCAAACTCTTCATCGCCGGGTCACTGCACGATCAGCCTGAAGCTGCTGTAGTGATCCTCGGTGTAATAACACGCATCGGGCGCCCTGGGCCGCTGTCCACCACACACGATTCGCCGGGCGCCTCTGTGGCTCAGACCGGGGGTGGGCACGGTGTACTCTCGGTAATAGCCACGCTGCTGCGCTGGTAACAACCGTTCGCGGTTGCCAAACACGGTGCCGTCTTTCTCGTAACGGAAAGGGCCGCCCCGTTGAATCTGCGCCATCAGCTCCCGGCCTTGTACCGGCAGGCCGCTGTAGGCCACAGAAGCGACCACCGAACCCGGCAGGTCCTGGGGTGTTCGCGCTTGCACCACAAAGGTGCTTGCCGCTGCCACCAAAACCCCTGCCAGCACCACCGAACCCAGGCGGCCGGCGCCCCATCGACCCGTCCGGATCTGTTTCAGATCCATGAATTTCCCTGCTCCTGATGCAATCAACCCGCCTCCGGCACCGGGCAAACAGGCTGCTTTGCCAAGTGCTGTGGGGCGGGTTAACCCTGTGAATCAAGGACGTTAGTGTGCCTCAGGCGGCCTGGAAATGCAAGCGATTGCTGAATAAACAGGCAAGGGCTTCGGTCAAAAATGTGTTGAAGAGTTAGTGCTTGCTTTTCTCTAAAGCATCAGTGCGAAACGTTGGCCTCGGCAACGGTGAGTGCCGTCATGTTCACGATGCGGCGCACCGTGGCGCTGGCCGTGAGCACGTGCACGGGTTTGGCCGCGCCCAGCAGCACCGGGCCGATGGCGATGTTGCCGCCGGCCGCGGTCTTCAGCAGGTTGTAGGCGATGTTGGCGGCGTCGATGTTGGGCAGCACCAACAGGTTGGCGTCGCCCCTCAGGGTGGAGTCCGGCATCATGGTCAGCCGGGCGGTGGCGTCCAGTGCCACGTCGCCGTGCATTTCGCCGTCCACCTCCAGCCAGGGTGCCTGCTCGCGCAGCAGTTCCAGGGTGCGGCGCATCTTGATCGCGGTGGGCTGGTTGCTGGAGCCGAAGTTGGAGTGTGACAACAAAGCGGCCTTGGGCTGCAGGCCAAAGCGCAACATCTCCTCGGCCGCCATCACGGTGATCTCGCACAGCTGTTCGGGCGTCGGATCGTAGTTGACGTGGGTGTCGACCAGGAACACCTGGCGGCCCGGCAGCATCAGCCCGTTCATGCAGGCGTAGATGCGCACGTCCTGGGCGGTGCTGGGGCTGCCGCCCTCGCGCTTGCCGATCACCTGGTCGATGTACTCCAGATGGTTGTGGGTGGAGCCCCAAGTGCCGCAGATCATGCCATCGACCTCGCCCTTGTGCAGCAGCATGGAGCCGATCAGCGTGAGGCGGCGGCGCATCTCGATCTTGGCGAGCTGGGCCGTGACGCCCTTGCGCTCGGTCATGCGGTGGTAGGTCTGCCAGAAGTCGCGGTAGCGGCTGTCCTGCTCGACGTTGACGACGTCGTAGTCCAGGTCTTCCTTCAGGCGCAGGCCGAACTTCTCGATGCGCTGCGCGATGATGGCCGGGCGGCCGATCAGCGTGGGCCGGGCCAGGCCTTCGTCCACCACGATCTGGCAGGCGCGCAGCACGCGCTCTTCTTCGCCCTCGGCGTAGGCCACGCGCTTTTTCAGCGCCGTCTTGGCCGCGGCATAGATCGGTTTCATGATCGTGCCCGAGGCCAGCACGAAGCTCTGCAGGCGCTGGCGGTAGGCGTCCATGTCGGTGACCGGGCGCAGGGCCACGCCGCTGTCGGCGGCGGCCTGGGCCACGGCCGGCGCGATCTTCATCATCAGGCGCGGGTCGAACGGCTTGGGGATCAGGTACTCGGGGCCGAACGCCAGCTTTTCGCCCGCGTAGGCGGCGGCCACCACCTCGCTCTGCTCGGCCTGGGCCAGCTCGGCGATCGCGTGCACCGCGGCGATCTCCATCTCATCGGTGATGGTGGAGGCGCCGGCGTCGAGGGCGCCGCGGAAGATGTAGGGGAAACACAGGACGTTGTTGACCTGGTTCGGATAGTCGGAACGACCGGTGGCCATGATGGCGTCGTCGCGCACCGCTTTCACGTCTTCGGGCTGGATCTCGGGGTTGGGGTTGGCCAGGGCGAAGATCAGCGGGTTGGCCGCCATCTTGGCGACCATGTCTTTCTTCAGCACACCGCCGGCCGACAGGCCGAGGAACACGTCGGCGCCTTCGATGGCTTCGGAGAGCGTGCGCTGGCTGGTCTTCTGCGCGAACTGGATCTTGTCCGCGTCCATCAGCTCGGTGCGGCCTTCGTAGACCACGCCGGCCAGGTCGGTGACCCAGATGTTTTCACGCGGAATGCCCAGCTTGACCAGCAGGCCCAGGCAGGCCAGGGCCGCGGCACCCGCGCCGGAGGTCACGAGCTTGATCTTTTTCGGGTCCTTGCCGACGACCTTCAGGCCGTTCAACATGGCCGCGCCGACCACGATGGCGGTGCCGTGCTGGTCGTCGTGGAAAACCGGGATCTTCATGCGCTCGCGCAGCTTGCGCTCCACATAGAAGCAGTCCGGCGCCTTGATGTCTTCCAGGTTGATGCCGCCAAACGTCGGTTCCAGCGAGGCGATGATCTCGACCAGCTTGTCCGGGTCTTTCTCGTTGATCTCGATGTCGAACACGTCGATGCCCGAGAACTTCTTGAACAACACGCCCTTGCCTTCCATCACCGGCTTGGCCGCCAGCGGGCCGATGTCGCCCAGGCCCAGCACCGCCGTGCCGTTGGTGATGACGGCCACCAGGTTGCCGCGGCTGGTGTACTTGAAGGCGTTGACCGGGTCGGCCACGATTTCTTCGCAGGGCGCGGCCACGCCAGGGGAGTAGGCCAGGGCCAGGTCGCGCTGGTTGGTGAGCTGCTTGGTGGCGGCGATCGCGATCTTGCCGGGTGTCGGGAACTCGTGGTACTCGAGAGCGGCGCGGCGCAGCTCGGCGCGTTTGTTGTCCTGGGAGTTGTCGGTGCTCATGGATTTGTCTCCTGGCGGGTTGTTATCTTGCAATGTGGAAGCGAATTGCGCATTCTAAATCCGAGTGCGGGAAAACCCCAGTCCGTAATTGTGCGTAAGGGTCGCGGCTGCCGTGACATTTTCGGCCGGAATCGGCGGCACGGCGGGATTTGTTGCGCGCGCGAGCGCCGTTGGCCGGGGTCTTGCCCGGCGGGGGGTGTGTCTGGGAGAGGAGGGGGGGCGACGGTGTTGGAACCGCGCTGATCAGCACCTGGGCGCTGGTGAGCCCGCCGAGCGGGCCTGCGCGAACGGTGCTCAGGCCGGCAAGAGCTGCACCGCCACGGCGCTGGCCTGTTGGCGGGACTCGTTCATTTGCAGGTGGGCCGCCGGGTGGCCCGGGCGGCACTGGGACCAGACCGAGCGCGCGCAGCTTTCACATTTACCGCACTGCGTGGCCACACCCAGTTCGAGCTGGATGTCGTCAAAGGCCATGCCGGACCGCGCCGCGTGGGCGATGGTCTGGTCACTGACGCGGTGGCAAACGCAAACGATCATGGCAGGTGGTTTCCAGGTTGAAACTTGCCTGCAAATGATAATTGATCGTATTCATTAAAACAAGTACCACTGATCGGCGCAGGGGTATGGTCCGCAGAGGGCCGGGACGGGCCCACCCCGGCGCCGCCGGGGTTCCGGCAAGCCGACTCAGTCGGCCTCGCCCATCTGGCTCTGCAGGTAGTTGGGCAGCCCCACCTTGTCGATGAGGTCGAGCTGGGTTTCGAGGAAGTCGATGTGCTCCTCGGTGTCGTCCAGGATCTTCTGCAGCAGGTCGCGCGAGACGTAGTCGCGCACGCTCTCGCAGTGGGCCATGCCGTCCTTGATGGTGGTCTGGGCGCCGCGCTCCAGCGCCAAGTCGCTCGCCAGCATCTCGGGCACGTTCTCCGCGATGTTGAGCTTGCCCAGGTCCTGCAGGTTGGGCAGGCCGTCGAGCATGAAGATGCGGTCCATCAGCCAGTCGGCGTGCTTCATCTCGCCGATGGACTCCGAATACTCCTTCTTCGCCAGCTTGTCGAAGCCCCAGTGCTTGAGCATGCGGTAGTGCACGAAGTACTGGTTGATGGCGGTCAGCTCGTTCTTGAGCTGGGCCTGCAGATGGCCAATGGCCTGGGGATCACCTTTCATGGCGGGGTCCTTTCTTGTGGTTGGTGGGGTGATGGACAGACGATTGTCTGCGTTCCAGCGCGCATGTGTGGGGGTGTTGAATGTCGCTTGTCAAATGCGAATCATTCTCATATAATGGCCTGAACTTCCCACCCATCCGCCCACGATTCCGTACCCGCTGTCCCGCGACGCAAGAAGCGGTGCAGACCCAGAGACACCCAGGAGCCGGCTTCACCGGGCCCAGGAGTCGCCCCCTTCAGGGAGTGGCGCCAAAGGCGACGCGGGGGTGTTTCGCTTCCTCAGCCAGCCAGCATCCGGCGCCACAGCGCCCCGGTCCATGCCCCGCCAGCGTTGTCCTCAACCCATTGGCCCAGGCATTTTCGTGACCGAACCCTCCCGCTTCCCCGCCGCCCGCCGGCGGCTCTCTTCCCCGCTTCGCCCTGGCTCGGGGTGCGCGTCCCCAGGCCCCGCGTCGGTGCGCTCGGCCCGGGCGTTCACGCCGGTGTTCCTGGCCTGCTGCGCGCTGCTGGCCGGGCCGACGGCCTGGGCCCAAGGCGCGGCCGCGGCCAGCGCCGATGCCCCGCCGCAGGCGCAGCCCGCGGCGCTGTTGCCCGAGGTGGTGGTCAGCGGTTCGCGCAGCGAGCGGGCGATCGAAGAAGTGCCCGCCACCATCGACGTGCTCAGTGGCGAGGCGCTGGACCCGGCCCGGGTGCAGGACATCCGCGACCTGGCGCGTGAGCTGCCCAACGTCAGCGTTCAGCGCTCGGCGCAGCGTTTTGGCGCAGTGGCGCCGGGCGGCACCGGGCGCGAGGGCAACGCGGGCTTCAACATCCGCGGGCTCGAGGGCAACCGCGTGCTGCTCACGGTCGATGGCATCCGGGTGCCGCGCGAGCTCAACAGCGGCGTGTTCGGCTCGGCCGCGTTCGGCCGCGATCATTACGACCTGGGCTTGATCTCGCGCGTGGAGATCCTGCGCGGTGCGAGCTCGGCGCTGTACGGCTCGGACGGCCTGGCCGGCATGGTGGCCATGTTCACCACCGAGCCGAAGGACCTGCTCAAGGACGGCCAGAAGCTCGCCGGCCGTGCCGGTGTCCAGCTCGACAGCGCCGACCACCGCCGGGGCCTGGGGCTGACGCTGGCCGGCCGGGCCAGCGAGACCGTGCAGTGGCTCGGCAGTGTGCAGGCCGGGCGCAGCGAGGCGCTGGACAACCAGGGCGAGAACCAGGCCCTCAACAGCAGCCGCACCGCGCCCAACCCGCAGGACGACCGGAACCACGCCTTGCTCGGCAAGCTGGTGGTCACGCCGGGCGGTGGGCAGCGCCACACCCTGGCGCTGGAGCAGGTGGACAAATCCAGCGCGCTGGAGGGCTACAGCGCGCGCACCACCAGCGACACCGGCACGCTGGACCTGGACGCGCGCACCGACATGCGGCGCACCCGCCTGAGCTGGGACGGGCGTTATCGCGTCGACGGCGCCTGGGCCGACGAACTGCGCGCCACCGTGGGCCACCAGCGGTCCGAGTCGCAGGAGGTCGCGACCGAGCTCAGAACCGCGACCCCCAACACCCGCTCGCGTGACGTCAGCTACACCGAGCGGCTCTGGCAAGGCGTGCTGCAGGCGGAAAAGACGCGCCCGCTGGGCCCCGACTGGAGCCACAAGCTGGTCTACGGCGCCGACGTGTCGGTGGCCACGCTCGGCAACCTCGTCACCGGCACCGCGCCCCCGGTCTATGAAAGCTACCCGCTGCAGCGCTTCCCCACCACACGCGAAACCACCGCCGCGCTGTTTGTGCAGGACGAGTTCGCCAGCGAGCGCTGGAGCCTGATCCCCGCGCTGCGCTACGACCACTTCGCGCTCGACCCCCAGAGCAGCCCGCTCTACCCCCTGCCCGCGGCCTCGCTGTCCGGTTCGGCGCTGTCGCCCAAGCTGGGCGCGATCCTGCGCCCGGCCCCGGGCTGGAGCGTGTTCGCCAACCTGGCCGCCGGCTTCAAGGCGCCCAGCCCGCTGCAGCTCAACAACTATTTCGAGAACCCGCTGGGCAACTACAAGACCCTGCCCAACCCCGAGCTGAAGCCCGAAACCAGCCGCACCCTGGAGCTGGGCACCCGCGCCACCACCGGCGCGCTGGACTGGGAGGCCGCCGTCTTCACCGGGCGCTACAAGGACTTCATCGAAGACCTGGTGCTGGTGGCGGGCAGCGGCGCGCCGGGCGACCCGCTGCAGTTCCAGGCGGTCAACCGCGGCCAGGTCCGCCTGAGCGGCTTCGAGCTCAAGGGCACGCTGGCGCTGGGCCCCGCCACCGATCTGCGGCTCGCCTACGGCCAGACCCGCGGCAAAGACACCGCGCTGGACCGGCCGCTGAACTCGGTCAACCCGGCCAAGCTGGTGCTCGGCCTGCAGCAGCGCCTGGGCGACTGGAAGCTCGGCGCCACGCTGATCCACGTGGCGAAGAAATCGGCCGGCGACATCGCCCAGACGCTCAGCGGCGGGCAGCAGCCATTCGCCACGCCGTCCTACACCACGCTGGACCTGAGCGCGAGCTGGCCGCTGCGCCCGGGCACCCGGCTGAGCGTCGCCCTGCACAACCTGACCAACCGCAAGTACTGGGAGTGGACGAACGTGCGCGGCATCGCCGCCAACTCCCCCGTGCTCGACGCCTACACCGCGCCGGGCCGCGCCCTCTCCGTGGCGATGGTGACGGACTTCTGAGACCAACCCGCGGCCCGGCACGGCGCACCGGCGGGCCCCCTACCTACCAACGATGGGAATGAGTGATGGACACCTGCACCTGTGAAACCTGCGACGAGGAATACACCCTGCCTTCGGTCGAAGCCCTGATGGCCGGCACGCTGGCGCTGCTCACCGGCTACGCGCAGAGCGCGCCGGACTGCCCGCACCGCTCGCTGATGGCGCGCAAGCTGGTGTCCAACCTGTTCTTCCTCTCGGAACACCCCCAGCTCTCGCCCGCCATGCGCACCATGCTGGCCAACCTGCGCACCCGCTGGCAGCTCGACATCGAACAGGTGCCCACGCCACAGCCCGGCGCCCTGTGGCACCCCGCCGCGGCGAGCGTGCAGTGATGCCGCGGCTCGCCCCCGCCACCCCCGCCCAGGAGCCGCACATGAACGCCGAAGACATCCGCACCCGCTTCGAGCAGGCGCGTGCGCGCGGGCTGCGCGCCCGTGAGGCCGCCGAATCGTTGGGCCTGAGCGAAGGCGCGGCGCTGGCCGCGCACGTGGGCGGCCACGGCCACCCGCTGCAGGTGGTGCCCCTGCGTCCCGACTGGCTGGCCCTGCTGCAGTCGCTGGAGCCCTGCGGGCCGCTCATGGCGCTGACCCGCAACGAGAGCGTGGTGCACGAAAAAACCGGCGTCTACCAGAAGCTCTCGGCCTCGGGCCCGGTGGGGCTGGCGCTGGGTGAACAGATCGACCTGCGGCTCTTCTTCCACCAGTGGCACGCCGGCTTCGTGGTCGCCGAAGCGGCCACCGGCAGCGGGCCCGACAGCAGCAGCCTGCAGTTCTACGACCGCCACGGCACGGCGGTGCACAAGGTCTTCGTGCGCGAACAGACCGACCGCGAGGCCTGGGCGCAGGCCATCCACCGCGCCATCGAGCCCGGCCAGAGCCCCCGCTTCGAAGCCCCGGCGCCGCTGCGCGCCCGGCCCATGCAGCCGGCCGTGGACGCGCAGGCCTTCGCCAGCGCCTGGGGCGCCATGACCGACACCCACCAGTTCTTCCCCCTGCTGCGCCAGTTCGGCCTGGAGCGCCTGCACGGCCTGCGGCTGGTGGAGGGGCGCTACACGCACCGGGTGGAAACACCGGCCGTGCGCGAGATGCTGATGGAGGCCGCGTTCGAGGCCACGCCCATCATGGTGTTCGTCTCCAGCCCGGGCTGCATCCAGATCCACACCGGGCCGGTGCGCCGCGTCGAGCCCCTGGAGGTGCACGGCAAGACCTGGCTCAACGTGCTCGACCCCGGCTTCAACCTGCACCTGCGCGAAGACCTGATCGACAGCGCCTGGGTGGTGGAGAAGCCCACCGACGATGGCGCAGTGACCTCGCTCGAAGTGTTCGACGCGCAGGGCGAGCTGATGGCCATGTTCTTTGGCGCGCGCAAGCCCGGCCAGCCCGAGCTGGCGGCCTGGCGCCAGATCCTCTCGCACCTGCAGTGGGTCGAGCCGCCGCACGAGACCGTTACCGCATGAACCCCACCACACCCCATGAAATCCCCGCTGTCCACACCGCCCTTCGGCAACACCTCGCGCAGAAGCGCGCTGCAAAAGCTCTCGGGCGCCGCACTGGCTGGCTCGGCAGTGGCAACCGCTGGGTGGCCCTGGCCGCTGAGGGCTGCGCCTGCGGCTGCACCCCAGCCGCAGACCCCCGGCCCGGGCAGCGCCAGCCCCGGCGCTGAGCCGGCGCGCGCGCCGGGCGTGCGGCTCGTCACCGTGGGTGGCGGCATCACCGAGGTGGTGTACGCGCTGGGCGCGCAGGACCTGCTGGTGGGCACCGACTCGACCAGCCTGTACCCGCCCGCAGCGCAGACCACGCCCAAGGTGGGCTACATGCGCCAGCTCTCGGCCGAAGGCCTGCTCGCGCTGCGGCCCGACGCCCTGATCGCCGGCACCGACGCCGGCCCGCCGGTGGTGCTGGAGCAGCTGCGCGGCGCCGGCGTGACGGTGGAACTGATCGCCGCCGACCACAGCTGGGGCGAGGTCGGCCGCAAGGTCGCCGCCGTGGGCCGCGCCACCGGGCGTGAAGCCGATGCGCGCGCGCTGCAGCAGCGGCTCGACGCGCGCTGGGCCGCCGTCACCGCCCGCGTGCGCCAGACCGCCCGCTCCCCGCAACCCAAGGTGCTGTTCGTGCTCTCGCACACCGGCAGCCCCATGGTCTCGGGGGAACAGACCGCCGCCGACGCGCTGATCCGCTTCATGGGCGCGCGCAACGCGCTCGGCGGCTTCAAGGGCTACCGGCCCATGACGGCCGAGGCCATGGCCCAGGCCGCGCCCGACGTGATCCTGATGACCACGCAGGGGATCGAAGCCATCGGCGGCGAGGCCGCGTTCTGGCAGCGGCCCGAGCTGGCGCTCACCCCCGCCCACCGGCGCCGCGCGCTGCTCCACCTGGACGCGCTGGAACTGCTCGGCTTCGGTCCGCGCCTGCCCGATGTGGTGGAGCGCCTGCACCAGCAGGTGGTGCTGGCATGAACGCCACACCCCACGCCCCACCCACCCGCGTGCGCACGCCCGACCTGGCGCGCGCCGTGGCCGACTACACGCAGGTGCTGGGCTTTGCCTGCCCGCAGCAGATCCCGGGCGTGTGGGCCCTGCTGGAGCTGGGGCCGCTGCGGCTGCAGCTGTGGGCCTGCGGCGCGCGGCCCGGCCGCTGGGAGCGGGCCACGCCCGGCGAGCGCGGTTTTCTGCCCGCGCGCCACCGGCTCACGGTGGAGCACATCCACGCCCTGCACGCCCACCTGCGCCGCGCGGTGCAGCGGCCCTGCCGCAGCGGCATCGCCGGCTGTGAAGCGCCGCACGCGGGGCGGCTCCCCGCCGCCGGGCCGCAGCTGCAGCCCTGGGGCGCCTGGGAATTCGAGCTGACCGACGTCGACGGCAACGTGCTGCACCTGATCGACTGGTCGGTCTGGCGGCCGGGCGCCGCGGCCCCGGCTGCGGCCACGACCCCCAAAGCCGCGGAGGGCGGCACGTGAACCCGGCCGTGGCGCAGCGGCCCGGCGCGCCGCCAGCGCCGGCCTGGCGGGCCTGGCGAGTGCCCGCGCGCCTGCCCGGCCCGGTGCTGCTGGCCGCGCTGGCCCTGTTGCTGCTGGCCACCCTGCTGTTCGCCGCCGGCCAGGGCGCCTACAGCCTGCCGCTGCAAGAGTTGCCGGCGCTGCTGGCCGGCGCGTGGTCGGCCCCGGCCGACGGGCCCAGCGGCGCCCAGATGGTGTTCTTTCACATCCGCCTGCCGCGCCTGGTGCTGGGGCTGGCCGCCGGCGCCGGGCTGGGCCTGGCCGGCGCCCTCATGCAGGGCCTGTTTCGCAACCCCCTGGCCGACCCCGGCCTGATCGGCGTGAGCAGCGGCGCTGCGCTGGCCGCGGGCGTCAGCATCGTGCTCGGCAGCGTGTGGTTGCCCGAGTTGCCGCGCGCGCTGGGCAGCTGGACGCTGGTGCTCATGGCCTTCGGCGGTGGCCTGGGCGTCACGGGGCTGATCTACCTGCTCGCGCGCGGCGAGGGCGGCACGCGTGTGGGCCTGATGCTGCTGGCCGGCATCGCCGTCAACGCGCTGGCCGGCGCCGGCCTGGGCCTGCTGAGCTTCCTGGCCACCGACGAGCAGCTGCGCAGCCTGCAGTTCTGGCTGCTGGGCAGCCTGGGCGGCGCGCGCTGGAGCGCGGTGGCGCTGGTGGCGGGGCTCACGCTGGTGGCCGGCGCGGTGGGCCTGGGGCTGGCGCGCCCGCTCAACGCGCTGGCGCTGGGCGAGGCGCAGGCGGTGCTGCTGGGCGTGTCGGTGCAGCGGGTCCAGCGGACCGCCATCGCCGTGGCCGCGCTGGCCGTGGGCGCCGTCACGGCCACCACCGGCATCATCGGATTCATCGGCCTGGTGGCGCCCCACATGGTGCGCCTGCTGGCCGGGCCCGACCACCGCTGGGTGCTGCCCGGCTCGGCCCTGCTGGGCGCCGTGCTGGTGCTGCTGGCCGACGCCGTGGCGCGCACTGTGGTCGCGCCGGCCGAGCTGCCGCTGGGCGTGCTCACGGCGCTGGTGGGGGTGCCGTTTTTCCTGCTGTTGCTGCGCGGCGCCGCCGGGAGGCGCCTGTGAACGCCCGGCTGTGCGACCCCGAATGGCGCAGCGCCTGGGGCGGCCTGCCCGGCGGCGAACAGCCCCACTGGCTGGACGACGACGAACTGGAGACCACCACCACCACCGCCTGCCGCCCCGAGGCGCGGGCGCCGCACGGGCCGGGCCTGAACGCGCGCGGCCTGAGCGTGCGCGCGGGCGCCAGCCTGCTGCTCGACGGGGTGGACCTGCACCTCGCGGCCGGCGAAGTGGGCGCCATCCTCGGGCCCAACGGGGCCGGCAAATCGACCCTGCTGTCGGTGCTGGCCGGGCTGCGCGCGCCCGACGCGGGCGAAGTCTGGCTCAACGGCAGCGCGCTCACGCCCGCCCGGGTGGCTGGCCTGGCCCGGCAGCGCGCGGTGCTGCCACAGGAAACCGCGGTGGCCTTCGACTTCCGCGTGCGCGAGGTGGTGGCGCTGGGGCGCTACCCGCACCGCTTCGCGCCCTCGCGCCACGAAGCCGGCATCGTGCAGGCGGCCCTGCGCAGCACCGGCGTGGAGGCCCTGGCCGAGCGCTGCATCGGCAGCCTGAGCGGCGGCGAGCGCGCCCGCGTGCAGCTCGCGCGCGTGATGGCGCAGATCTGGGAACCCAGCCCCGACGGGCTCGCGCGCTGGCTGCTGCTCGATGAACCCACCGCCGCGCTGGACCTGCGCCACCAGCACGACACCCTGGGCACCGTGCGGCGCTGGGCGCGGGAGCAAGGCGTGGGCGTGCTCGCCGTGCTGCACGACCTGAACCTCGCCTTGCGCTACGCCGACCAGGCCTGGGTGCTGGACGCGGGCCGCCTGCGCGCGGCCGGCCCGCCGGCCCGGGTGCTGTCGCCCGAACGGGTGCAGCGCGTCTGGCGGGTGCGGGCGGACACCGTGCAGGGCCGCGACGGCGTGGACCAACTGCTCATCGCCGCGGCCAGCGGCCCGCCACCAGAAGAACATGCCCGCCAACCCAGGAAGGAGCCTCCATGACCCATTTCACCCCCGTGGCCGAGCACCCGGCCCGGCTCGACAGCGCCGCCGCGCGCGAGCTGGTGAGCGAACACGGCGCCCTCACCCGGCTGCTCGGCGGCCTGCAGCGCCGCATGGGCGATCTGCTGCGCTCGCACGCCTTGCAGGTGCGGGCGCTCGAAGGCGAGATCCTGCGGCTGCGTGGGCAACTGGTGGTGGCGCGCACCGGTCTGCTGTGGGGGCTGCCGCGCGGGCGGCGCCTGGCCGGCACACTCACCCTGCGGCCCGCCGCCACCACGCGGCCGCCCGCCGGCGCCGCCGCGCCGGCGCTGGCGCCAGACCCCGCGCTGCGCGAAGCCAACGCCGTGATCTGCCAGACCGGCTGCGTGGGCCACGCCCACCCCTGGCTGGAGCTGGACGGCCAGTGCCGCCGCACCGGCCAGGCCTGCGAACTGCGCAGCGAATCGCCCGAAGAGCCGGGCCGCTGAGGCCATCTGCGCGGGCGGGCCAGCGCGGTCGCCAACAACAACGGCGAGCTACAGGCCCCAGGCGAAACGACCGGCGATGGACTTCCCGTCGATGTGCAGAACCCCGGCATCGTTTCTGACGGCGAGAGAAAAGTCCTTGGGCAGCTTCGGATCCCCTGGATTCGTGAAGCGGAGCAACAGGACCTTTTGCCCGGTGTCGAAGGTCTCGATCCGGAGATGGCGCATGGGGATCTCCACGGCCCGATCACCGCCGGGCGCGGCAAAGCTCAGACCGGCCACGGTTGGCTGGCTGTCGTCCCCAACGGTGAAATCCAGCAGGTAGCCTTGCGCTTCGAACGAAACGGCGCTGGTGGCGAACGCGCTGCCGAACGCCCCCAGGACGAAAGCGGCTGCAATGAGGCTGGATCGCATGGCGCTGGGCACCTTGATCACAGATGCCGCGTTTCCGCCGGCGCGTTCCACCAACTGTTGTTGCGCCCGTCGGCGTATTTCACCGGGGCCTCGCCACAGGGGCAGCTGTCTGTGTAGGTCTTGAGCATGGGTGGGGACTCCTGGGTGAACAACGGCACGCCATCTTGCCGTGGAGTTGCTGACAATGCGGTGTCAGCAACGAGGTGTTACTTGAGAAACCTCGTGCGACCCCTGCGCGCCCACTGGCTTGTGCATGTAGCGCACCCACCCGATGCGGCCTTGCTCCCGTTGGCCCGCGTCGGCAAACCCCGCTCGGGTGTACGCCTTGATGCCACGCGCGTTTTCTTCGTCGACCGCCAGCGCCAGCGTGTGGCACGCGGGCCAGTGCTGCCGCAACCACGGCGACAAGGCAACGAGCGCCTGGCTCCCCACGCCGCCGCCTTGCTGGCGCCGGTCCACCCGCATGGCGCTCACCACGGCCCACCCGGGCGCCGCCCACGCGGGCGCCTTGTCCCCGCGCTTGAGAACGACGAAGCCGACCCCTTCGCCGGACCGCAATATCGCCAGACCGGCCATGTTTTCGTCCTCGGTCTCGCCGAGGCTCGAAATGGCCCGCTCAATGGTGCCCGCGTACTCGGTCTGGACGGGATCGATCTGCAGGCCAAGCACCTGACGCCGCAGCGCGTCGCTCAGTGACCACCAGGAATGCAGTTGGACGTTTGATGACATGGGAGAAGCTTGTTTTCGGGTCAGATCCACGAGGCCTCGCGCATCGTTTGCGAGGCGGTGATCGAATGTAATTCCACTGTCGTGATCCCCCTCATAGAAGGCGAACCCCGCGAATACCAGGGGCGGTTCTTCTGCCCCCGCTGCGGCTCGTACTCGAACGTCATCGTGAAATTTTCGCCTTCCCGGAATAGATACCCGAGGACGTTGTCAGTGGTTGGCCCCCAGTTCGGAAACGCAAAATCCGCCCAGCCCTCTCCAGAGGCGGCAAGCCTTCTGTGCGTTTCGTCCAAGGCCATCCCCGTGAATGGCGTTGAAAGGTTTGGTTCTGACAGGAGCCAGTTGAGCGTGCGCCGCACATCGGCTCGGAATTGCGGAGTGAACGCAATGTTGTCGTCACAGGTCAGCCACCGATCTCCGGCCCAAAGGTCAACTCGCCTAAGCTGCGGGCAACCTTCGCTGCACTCGCCCACCTCTGCGGCGAAGCGGCTCTTCTTGCCAATCAAGGTCATATTGCATAGAGGACACGAGGTCCTCTCGTCAGGGTGCACTCCGGGCATCGGGCCGCCTGCTGGACAGCAACCAACGGCCGGCGGCGAACAAAACAGGAATGAATGCCACCATGAGCAGCGCGGTCACAGGCGCCACCCACACCATGGTGCCCCAGGTGACGAAGTCTTGAGCCAAGGCTTGCTGAAGAAACAGGCCACCGAGCGGCAGATTGAAAAGAAGTGCGGTTCCGGTCCCAGGTACATAGCGCCTCAGCGCGACGGTGCCAAGCGCATGGGGAACAAAGACGTTTGCGACCATGGCGAAGACATAACCCGTGAATAGATGGGCCCAGATGCTTTGTGACCCAGCCGATAGCGCCGCGGCTGCGAGTGCGACCAACACCAGAGACAGCACGGTAACGGCGAAGACGAACTCGCGGGTGCTGACGGGTGCGTGCCAGCGGCCTGCCGATGCTGACCAAGCCGGCAGGTACAAGGCTTCCTCGGTGTTGTGCGCAATGACACCCAGGGTGAAGAGCCAAGCCAGTACGTCGAGCGACATGTCATCGGGCCACTTACGAGCGGGCCCGCATGACGAGCGCGACGACCAGCCACCACAGCAGCGACCATAGGGCCACGAAGCAGAGCCAGCCCAGCAGGCTCGGACTGGCCCAGCCGCCCGACTCAGCGGGGGAGAAAACGGGGATGCCCAGGGCAGAGAGCGGCCAGAGCGGCAGGTAGAGCGTGCCGGCGATGGCCGGAGCCAGCGCCGCGGGCAGTGCGTCGCCAGCCGCAATCAGTGCCACATGGAGCAGGACGAGAACGAAAACCGCGATCCACCGCATGGGTTGTGCTCTTTCTGACGAGGCTGGGCCGAGCGGGTCAGGGCTCCCTCGGGTACGAGTGATAACCGTCAAAGTCTTCTTTCCCCAGCGGCACACCTCGGCTGCGAAGGATCGCATAGGCGGCGGTCACGTGAAAGAAGAAGTTGGGCAGGGCGTACTGGAACAGGAACTCGGTGGCCGGTAAGCGAACGAGTGCTTCACCGGCCTGGCTTTCCAGCATGCGTGTCTCGGCGCCGGCAAACTGCGGCGACTGCAACGAGCGCAAGAGTGACGCAGCGTGTTCCGCTCTGTCGCGCAGGCCGGCCGCCGTTTCGGGAAAGTCGCCGTATGGCGGGATGGCTTCACCGGCGAGCGGGAAGGTTGCGCGCAAGGTGAAGTTCGTTGCAGTGACAACCTGCCGCTCAAAGGGCAGCATGTCCGGCGCCATCTTGGCCGACAGCAGTTCCGAGATGCTGAGTTCGTTCTCCCGTGCGAAGCGCTCGGCCACCTCGACGAAGCCCGTCAAGCGGCTGAGGTAGTGCAGGAACACGGGAACAGATGCTTCGTACAGCGAGAGGTGCATTTGGGGACTTTCGCAGCGACACAAACTGCTCATACCGTGTTTACCACCGTGGCCTTTGTGGACTGCAACCACCGAAAGGAATAGAGGGCAAAAGCAAGGTCCCCGAGGGTGATGAGAAATGTCCTGAGCTGGATGTCTCCACCTACCAGGCATGCGAGGGCAACAAGGAATACACCGCTTTTGCCGATGGCCGCCAGCGCAACGACGGGCCGGGAGATGCTGGGTTGCAGGGCCAGCCACACATACGTGCCACTAAACAGAACAACGAAGAATATGAGCATCCAGAGATAGAAGACCGAACCCACAGGGGGCAGCGCCGCAAATGCGCCCAGCGTCGATGGGAACAACAGCATCAGGGCTATGAGCAGGTTGAATGCGGCTCCCATCCACAAGACCTTGCGTATCGTCTGTGAGTCGGTCATCGAATGCAACTCCCCCGGTTGTGGTCTCTCGCATGAGGCCTAACATCCGGCCTTCCCAGCCCCGGGAAGGCCGACCGCGCAAGCCCGGTTGCCATGATGCACCATGCGTTCGACGCCATTCCTCCACGGCGCATCTTCAAGGAGACCCGCATGGACCGATTCACCGGTGGTTGCCTTTGTGGCGACGTGAGGTTTGTGGCGTCGGGGCGCCCCTACCGCGTTGGCCTGTGCCACTGCCTCGACTGCCGCAAACACCACGGGGCCCTGTTCCACGGCTCTGCGGTATTCCCTCAGGAGGCGGTGACGATCGAAGGCGAACCCCGCGAATACCAGGGGCGGTTCTTCTGCCCCCGCTGCGGCTCGTCCGTCTTCGGGCGCAGCGCAGACGAAATCGAATTGAACCTGGGCTCCCTGGATGCCCCAGACCAATTCACGCCGACCTACGAACTCTGGACCGTCCGTCGCGAATCCTGGCTGCCGCCATTTCCGCTTGCGAAGCGGTACGAACACGATCGGGAAAACGCGGGTCGCACGGAGGAGTAGATCGCGCCATTGGCGGCCTGTGGTGTGAGGTCCAACGTCGGAGATGACCGGCGGATAGTAGGCGGGCGAAGACCGCCGATAGGACGTCCGTGTCGATCGACTTGTTAGGGTTCACTGCGCGCCTTCAATGAAATGGTGGCGAGCAGAGCCGCATGGTCCGATACGTGATCTTCGACCGATGGCCCGGCGACCGAAACGCCGTCAAGAGTGTGAACATACTCAGCAGATGTGCAAGCAAGCGCCTGCGATACGAGGACGTGGTCGATGCGAGAGCCGCGATAAAAGCTCCACTCTCCCTTTGCTCGAGGAATTAGCCACCCTTCGCGCTCCAAATTGGAAAGGTACTTTCCGCCGAACGAGCGGTGATTATCAGGATCGGCGTTCAGGTCGCCAACCCAAGCAATAGGCCTTAGGGACGTTGAGCGTATGAGAGCGCTCAAGTTGTCCCAGTACTCGGAACGTGCTTGGCGCTCATACGTTGGCGCGCGCAATCCGACCAGTTCAACGCCGGAGGAAAAGTGAACATGCAGAAGATTCGATTCGCCTGCGCCACCCTCGAGCCGGGGCCCGCGCAATTCACCAAGCGCGCACTCCTCGCGAGCGGCAATGAGTACCTGGTTATGCCGCCCCATCCGAGTAGAGCAATGAACATGCGTCAGCCCCAGTGAGCGCAGCAGGGCGCGAAGGTCACCACGAGTCGGACCATCAACGAATTCGTTCAAGACGAGAACATCGGGTGCGAGCGCTCTCAACGCGGGTGTGAAGCCGACGCGAATTAGCGCTTCTCGAGTTTGGTGTCCCAGATTCCACGAAAGTACGCGCATGTTTGGTGAGCCCTAACGAATGAAAGGGACTTCCCCGTCCCGGGTGATCCGCGCAATTGCGGGGTACGGCATCGAAGTGCCACGATGGGAAGTACGAACTCTCATCAACTCACTCGTTTGTTGGAAGGGGACGTCCATGGCAATCGTATCCGTTGGCATCGATCTGGCAAAAAACGTCTTCGCCGTTCACGGCGTCTATGAGTCAGGCAAGCCGGCTCTGGTGCGCCCGCCGTCCCGTGCGCCCGGCTGCTCGAACTCATCGCCTCGCTGCCCCCATGCCTGATCGGCATGGAGGCCTGCTCCGGCGCCCACCACTGGGCGCGTGAGTTCCAGAAGTTCGGTCACACCGTGCGCCTGATGGCGCCCGAGTTCGTCATCCCCTACCGCCTCTGGGGCAAGCGCGGCAAGAACGATGCGGCCGACACCGCAGCGATCTGCGAAGCCGTCAGCCGACCCAATATGCGCTTCGTACCGGTCAAGAACATCGAGCAACAGGGTCAGCTGCTGGTGCACCGTGCCCGCCAGGGTTTCGTCGAACAGCGGGGCACCAAGATCACAGGTGGCAAGGTCATGAGTGGCAAGAAGACCAAGCGCTGTGCCAACCGCACGGCCCAGGCGCTGCGTCTGGCGGCAGCGGCCTTGCGTTCGAGCGAGTCGGCGCTGGGCGCGTACTACCGGCGCCTGCGCGCGCGCATGGACTTGGCCCTTGCGCCGTCACAGCCGCTGCCCACAAGTTGGCCCGACTGATCTACGCCATGCTCACCCATGGGCAGGAATACACCGACCGGGGGCAGGACTGCTTCGAGGAGCGCTACCGCCGACGCGTCTTGCACAACCTCGCCCAGAAGGCCAAAGCCATGGGCATGCAGCTCGTTCCCTCCGACAACACCGCGTGAAAACACCTGCGAAATCAATCAGTTATCTGGTGTTTCTTGAGGGGCCTCACAGGTGCTGGGAAACGCAGCTGACCATGCCTTGTATTGGTCTGGGCTGAGGGATTCGACTTCTTGAAGAAGCCTATCCATCTGGGTGAATCCTGCCAGCCTTGCTGCTTCCTGCAACTGTACGGAAGTGAGTTCGTCTTCGTAGAGTTCGATCATTAGACCGGCCAGAAGTGCTTGGGAGGATTTGTAGTTGCCCCATGCTGCTGCTGTATTCTCAAGCGAACACACCTCGAATCTAGACGTTTCCCCATTGAAATACGTGAACGTGACGCCGCACTCCCATAGCGGGGTTATTTTGCGCAGGGCCATGTTCGAAGACCGCCAGTAGTCCGGGGGTCTGCATCGAAAGCCTAGCGGTGAATCCTGGTTGTAGTTCAGCAGGTGATTTAGCAAGCCAGAACCGAAGCCCAGCTCGAGGAGGGAGATAGTCGTGGACATGTTGCGTGAGGCCTCAACGTTTGAGGTGAGCGGTGGAGATCCGCTCGAGCGAAGGGTTATGCGTCGTGATCGCGAGCCACTCGGCGACTAGCAGGTTGGGCACCCAGCAGAGCCACGCGATGAATGCGTACGACGTTGCGAACGGCAGACCAAAGATGAAGACGGGCGGCAAGTACAAGCGAAGCGTGACTGCGGCAAAGGTGAGCGCGAAATTTCGGATCATCCATCGCCTGTGGGAGGCAAAGTCTCGATTGCGCGCTGCCATGAACGCCCTTGCTCCGGTGAAGAGCCAAGCGACGGCGAGACCGGCGAACCCAAACTTGGCGAGCAGCCCACCGAAGGCATATTGGCTCATGTACAGGCCGGCCGCGCCTCCGACGGCAACCGCGACGCCCAGGTAGACCCGACCCAACCACCGATGTAGCTTCGGTTGTTTCAAGCGCAGGCGAGTCGAGAACTGAAGCGGCCCAAGAAGCAGGGCCAAGGCTGACGCGAAGATGTGGGTCTTGATGCCGATCGGATGGCTCTCGAACGCGGCGCGCATCTGCGGGTGAAGGCGCTCCGCGCCTGGACCTAGGCTGTACGTCGCGACGGCATATGCGGCCACGGCGAAACTGAGGAGGAGGACCGCGGTGAAGCTAGTGCGACGCATAGCGTCCTCTCAATGGAAGGTTGGGCCGCATTCTCAGCGAAGCTCCTTGCGAACCACCAACTTGAGCCCCGACCAGACTTCCGTGACGGCGCAGACCTTGATATCTACGAAGCCAAGTGGCAACGCCAACTCGCGGATAGTGTCTTCTGTGATGGTGGTCGGAACTTTGGCTGACTTCTTCGGCCAGGAGACCCACAGCGCTGCGTCAGGTTTCAGCTTCTTGCGCAAGACACTCAGAGTCTTTGCCAGTTCTTCTCGCTGCGTGACATAGACGTGCGCGATATCTACCTTTGAATCGGGTTGGCTCACAAACTGCACGGCAGGAGGAAGTGGGGCCAACAGACTTTCGTACCCCTTCGGTGCTTCAAGGAGCAGCACTCGATGCGCCTCTTTGATGCCGAGCTTCTTGGAAAGCGGCGTTCCAGAGTACCCAGCGGCGCTAGAGGTTCCCATGCGGCCTAACGTCCGAGTCGAACGACCTGTTAGAGCGCATCGGAACCGCTGGACCGCCGCATGCTCTTCCTTTCGAGATCTTTTTGAACGAGCGCTTCAATTCCGACATTCCTTCTTCACTCTTCCCAACGGAAGTCGAGTGTTAGCGCTGCGCCCGAGGTAGATAGCGGCCCCAAGTAGAAGGTTGCCTGTTGCCCTTGACCTTCTCGTTTGCAGCCGAGCACCAGCTCACCCTTTTGGGAAGGAGTCATTCTGCAAAGAACGATCGCATTTGCCGAATTCAACCCGCCATCTTCAACCGCGACGTCTATTCCCCGACGGTAACGGGTCAAGGGCTGCCCTTTGGGTGCCCTGAGCGTTACTTCGTAGCCCACTCCCGTCAATTCAATCGGACACGTGCCCGGCACGATCTCGTCGAGCGCGAGTTTCTGGGTGTGGGTGCCATGGCTCACGGGGTAGTAAAACACGCGCGAGTAGTAGAAGCGCTCTTCCTGCAGCAAGGAGGTTCTGGACCACCAGCAGCCGTCGATCGGCTTACCGGAGCGAGGAAGCACCCGCCCCCCTGGATTCGGCGGCTGCGCACGGAATTGTGTGTAAAAAGTCACCAGACGCACGTCGAGTTCAGGAGGGGTGCGCGTGGTCACAGTCATCGTCCTAGTTCCGCGGTTTACGTTGTCGGGAGCCATCGTGTCCGATGCGCGCGTCGAGTCATACGCGTCCTCTCGGTTTCCCGGCGACATCACACAGCCGGTCGTTGTTAAGACTAGGACCACCAGAATCTCGGGTTTCCAAGCGAACTTCATTCGAGCTCCTTACACCTGTTTTCCGCGCGCCGTGCCCGATGGACCACGTGCGCTCTAACGTTTGAGATGAGAGGCTTGACCCGGCTTGCCGGGGCAAGTCCTCTCGATTGAAGGGTTAGGCGTCGTGCTCAAACGACCTAGCACTATGCGTTGAACCCAAAGACGAAGCGCACTTCCGTGTGCAACGTCATTAGGCGACGAACTTCGTTGACAAAGTACTTGAAATCCGCGGTGAAGTCGTAAGTCCACTCAACGATGACACGCAGTGTCTCCTTAGTTATGTTCTCGGGCGTCGCATAGAGTTCGGCATCCTCATGCTGTTGCCAATCGGTGTGCAGTTCATGCCATAGCGCTGGGTTTGAGACTTTGTCCCAAGCGTTGTATGTGTCAATCGGCACCCATATGGTCATCGGCTGGATCGGTGGTGGCGCAGCAATGATTTCCGATCCAAGCAGCCATGAGAACCCCCATTCCCCCATTTCGAGCTTGTTGCGATCAGCGTATGAACTTGTGTGCTCCCGCTTGATAGGTGAAAGGATGTCATGGCTACTGATCGGGTGGAAGTTGTATTCATCAACTTCGAAGTCGTCTGGGAAGCCGCGAGGCTGACTCAGTGGCTTCATGCCTGCAGTTCGGGTGGAGCTCAGCCAGCAGTAGAGGTACAGATCACGATCCTCGTTGTACTCACTTGATATGTCTATCCAGCGGTCGCCTTCCTTCTTCTGAAATACACCGTGAATGTCAAAGCCCATAGGCGGTTCGTTCCTTTCGACGCCTAACGTTTGAGATGAGAGGCTTGACCCGGCTTGCCGGGGCAAGTCCTCTCGATTGAAGGATTAGGCGGCTCACGCGAACCCATGACTCATGCCTACCAACTCTGCAAACACCCAGAAGTTGCCTTTGCTGTAGGTGTCTGGCTCTTCAGTTCCGCCTAGGAATGGGTACGGCTCGGGTATGTATACCTCTTCCGCTCCCAGAGGGCCAAGCCGTTCTTGAATGGCGGCTTGATGCCCAGGCTTCAATACGTACTCTGAGAAACCGACGTCTTCGAGAACTTCGGATTCAAATGCTTCGAGTGACACAAACGAGCCATAGCTCTTGTACGCCTGACGGAAGGGATAGAGAACGGCGTACTCGTTCTTCCTTTGATCGAAGAGGAAGAAATGGCCAAGGCCCGAATAGCCGATGACGTGGGTGAATGCTGGTAGCTGTGACTCCCAGCAGCCAAGCGCTGAAGTCGGGCGCGGAGGTTGAAGTAGGAAGTACGACATTTGGCCGCCTAACGAATGAAAGGGACTTCCCCGTCCCGAGTGATCCGCGCAGTTGCGGGGTACGGCATCAAAGTGCCACGATGGGAAGTGCGAACTCTCATCAACTCACTCGTTTGTTGGAGGGGGAAGTCCATGGCAATCGTATCCGTTGGCATCGATCTGGCAAAGAACGTTTTTGCCGTCCACGGTGTGGATGAGTCAGGCAAACCCACACTGGTGCGCCCCAGTGTGCCTCGCGCCAAACTGATGGAACTCATCGCCTCGCTGCCTCCGTGCCTGATCGGCATGGAGGCCTGCTCTGGTGCCCATCACTGGGCTCGTGAATTCCAGAAGTTCGGTCACACCGTGCGCCTGATGGCGCCCAAGTTCGTCATCCCCTACCGCCTCTCGGGCAAGCGCGGCAAGAACGATGCGGCCGATGCCGCCGCCATCTGTGAAGCCGTCACCCGCCCCAACATGCGCTTAGTGCCAGTCAAGAGCATTGAGCAGCAAGGCCAGTTGCTTGTGCATCGTGCCCGCCAGGGCTTTGTCGAACAACGCACCGCCACGCTCAACCGCATCCGGGGCCTGCTCTCTGAGCTGGGCATCGTGCTGCCACTCAAGGCCGCCGTCGTGCGCCGCGAGGCCATGATTTGCCTGGAAGATCTTCCAGGCTGGGCCAACACCGTGATCGGTGATTTGCTCAGTGAGGTCGCCAGGCTTGATGGGCGCATCGCGCAGTACGACCTCCACATCCGCGCGATGGCGCGCCAGAGCACCGAAGCCCAGCGGCTGATGCAGCTCTCGGGCATTGGTGAGACCACCGCCACGGCGCTGCTGAGCACCATCGGCAATGGGCGTGACTTCAAGTGCGGGCGCCAGCTGTGCGCCTGGCTCGGGCTGGTGCCCGGGCAGTACAGCTCGGGCGGTAGGCGGCGCCTGGGGCGCATCACCAAGGCCGGTGACCCGTACCTGCGCAGCCTGCTGGTGCTGGGTGCGCGAGCGGTACTGGCCGCCGCCAAGAACAAGAGCGATCCGATCAGCCGCTGGGCTGTGGCGCTGGCGCAGCGCCGAGGCTACTGGAAAGCGGTGGTGGCCATCGCGGCCAAGAACGCCCGAATGTGCTGGGCCGTGCTCAGTCGGGGTGAAGATTTCAGGTTGCCCGTCTGAGCACCGGCCGATCACCAGCTCGTATCACTCAAAGGAGCCTTGTTCGATTTCCACCACTGCGTGCAGCCAGCGTTGATGAGTCATGGGTTGGACCTGCGCGGGGCGTGACCGTTTAACTCAAGGAGTCCAGGGCCGGTGGCAACGCCGGCCATCCTCGGCTAACGAATGGGTCCCCCGCGCGCGTCTTTCATCAGGGTCCGCTGCCTTTTGAAGCAGCATCCATGACCGTTTGTAGTTTCGCTGTCCGCATCCCTTGCTCGGTGAGCAACGCAGACTTGGCGCAGAAGGTGGAAAGCCGTCAATTCAACGTCTGTTCCGTGATGCATCGCTTCGCGATGCATCACGGCTGGATCGGTGTTTGACTTTTGGGGGGAAGCCCTTGTAGTTTGAGTTGGGCGGACGCCGCCGGCAAGCCACTTGGGCCGCGAGGCGCTCAGGCCTATCATGCGCCTCGCGGCCCAAGTGGCTTGCCGGTGGAGGTTCGCTCGAGCGAAGGGTTAGGCCGCATTCGCTCGCTTCTCTGCCAGGATAGAAGCGAGGAGCCAGCCGCCATTGGAGATTCCGTTCCGCGTTTGCTGCATGCGCTCCACGAGGTCAAGAATCTCGCTGACGCTGACGCGTTGATGGACGATAAGTGTCTTCTTTTCCTGTAGACGAACCTTTAGGCGCCTTGCATCGTGCGGCGCCTTCTCTTCGGCTGGATCCCACACAGAGTGCACGAACTGGTTGCGTTGGTCCTCATGTACTTGGCAGTCCTTGGCGAACTGCAGCATTTGGCGCAGGAGGTCCTTTATGAACGCCTCCCGCTTCTCTTCGGCGGGGCTGCCGGTCCACAGAAAGTGAGACGGCTTCGTTGTCTCAAGAAAGTTCCGCATCAGTTTGACGCGCGCTTTGAACGGAAGCTCGTTGACCGTATAGAAGTAATGAAGATCGGTGTCGTCGACTAGGTTAGGTCGCGTGAGTTGGATGAGACCATATGTCACGGCCTCCTCCAACGCTTGGAACGCGACGAGAAGACGACCCAGCGCCTCGTAGTACGAGGAGTGCAACGTTTCAGAAGCGTGATGGTCTCTCATGCGGCCTGCCGTTGGTGGTTCTCTTGAGCGAGGTGTTAGGCCCCACTGCGCACAATAGGCGCCTTGCCTGACCAGAAGTTGTTCAGACCTTGCCACCACGACCGGCTCTCTGGACCCAGGTACTCAAGGAACAACCCGGGGTCGGCGCTGCTGTGCCCCCAGACATTTTGGATTCCTTCAAGTACTCCGATAGTCGCCAGTTCCTTGACCTCGTGTGTGCCTTCGGTGTGCATTCGTTCGATGGTCGCGCCCACCTCAGCAAAGCAGGAAGTTGCGCCGTCCAATTGAAGGATGAGTAGATGGTGCGCAAACTCCCCAGCAGCCACATACAACACATCATTTCCGTACTCCGCGACATGTTCGTCCCGCGCGGCTGCAAACGTTGGACATGCCTGAACCAACATGTCGAGAACTTGAGTCTGTTCAATCACGGGGTGTAGCGAGAAGCTTCAGGGTTAAGCGGCCGAGTTGCGGAAGAGGTCATTTGTGGGGCCTAACGTTTGAATTCAACGGCCGCCGAAGGCGGTCCGCTGGAATGATGGGTTGGGCGGCTTCGCGGTCGAGTGGCTCATGGGTACCAGACGATTGAGGAACCTTCAGCCAGCGCGCCCTCATAGTGCTTTTGAAAGGCCTTCATTTGTGGTTCGTTCAGCACCTCGACTGCTATAGGCTTCCCTTCGCCTACTTGTAGTTCAGTGAAGCCGAACTGTTCCAGCTCATTGATTGCGACCTGCTGCTGCGCATCATTGTTCTCTTGAGCGACAAAGAGAATGAACCTATGCGTGTTCCCGACCTCGGGGCAGTTCCACTCGAACGCTGCTGTTCCCGAGTACTTACCCGTGCCGCCGTAAAGATAGACAGTTTTCATCGAGACGCCCAACGAACAGCGTTTATCAGCCGCGAAGCAACGTGTGAATTCATCATGAGCCTCCCTTGCGGCTGATAAACCTTGTTGGACTGAACCGCGCGAGGTGGCGGCGTGTTTTCTTCTGAATGGGCAGTGTAAGTTTCAACCGCCGATTCGGGCAATCCTAAACGCCACTGGGAGCGCCCATTGTGTGGTGCCGACCACGTTGGATCGGTCGGTTTCGCCTTGAACAGCGCACGACCGCGTCTGCTTGCAGGCTCTGCCCGTGTCACCACAGGCGCTCACACCCCTGGGTGCGCACGGTGGCCCACAGCCACGCCGGCGTGGCTGGCGGTGATTCTTCAAAGCATGCCCAGCAGCATTCATGGTGGCCTCCGGCAGGCCGCACCTCCTCGGGTTGGGTCAGGCGCTCTTGTGCGCTGGGGCGCCAGCAGCTGCACCAGCCGCAGCCGTCCCATTCGGCAGTGGGGACAGGTGTCGATCTCCAGCGCCGCCACGTGACGCATGAAGGCCCGGGCGTCCTCGGTGGCCTGGGGCTGCGGCTGGGGCATCTCCAGCAGTGTTCGCGCCAGTGCCATGCGGCTGGTCTTGGTCGCCGTGCGCCATCGGGCACATCCGGGCGGGCCCGGTGCAGGTCGCGCATGGTGGTGCTCACCTGGCTGTGGCCCAGCCACTGCGAGAGACTGTGCAGGTCCACCCCGGCTTCAAGCAGGTGTGTGGCCCAGCAGTGGCGCCTATTGCCAGCTCTACATAGGCGCCATTCATTCGCCACGCACCTGTTGCAAGCGGGCACCGACATCCGCACCGTGCAGGAACTGCTGGGTCATTCCGATGTGTCCACCACCATGATCTATACACATGTACTGAAGGTGGCGGCGGGTGGCTCGGTCAGCCCGCTGGACGCCTTGAGCGCCATCTAAAACGGGGCAGGCCTTGCCGCGCGGCTCAACCCGGCCACCCCAACCAATGGTTGTCGAACCGCACCGGTTCGCGCACCGATGCGGCCGCGCTGGCCACCACCGGGTCGGGTGTGCCGCCCATCTGCAGCACGCCTTCGCTTCCGCTGGCCCACCAGTGGCCGGCGCGTTCGGCCAGGGCGTAGGCTTCCTGGTGGGGCTGGTCGTGGTGCCAGCGGGCGTCGGCGTCGAACAGGGCCAGGCGGTTGGCGCGGGGGCAGCTCACCACGAAACCGCCGCCGGGGCGGGCGCAGATAGAGCCGCCGTAGCCCATGAGCGTGGGTTGCTCGGTCGCGGCGCGCAGGCCGCTGCCGTCGCACACCGCGAGCACGGGCGCGCGCTGGCGCGTGGGCAGGTCGGGGTGTTCGGCCTGCAGCGCCACGCCCACGCGGCGCGAGACCGGGTCCCAGGCCAGGTGGCGGATGCTGAGCATGGGGTCGGCCAGGCGCCACTGGGCCAGCAGCGCGCCGCTGCGTGGGTCCAGCGCCACGAGCGAGGCGTCCATGCGGTCCAGCGCGCGTTTGGCGCGGCCGGTTTCGGGCAGGGTGGGGATGCCGCCGTTGGCCACGATCAGACTGCCGGCGGGCAGTTCGCCCAGGCGTTCGGGCAGGGCCAGCAGTTCGTGCGGGTCCATGCCGTGGGTGGGCCATTCGGCCTGCTTGTCCAGGCTCTTCGCGTGGCGCACGCCGAGCCGCCCTTGCGCGGTGTCCAGGTCGGTTTCGGTGGTCCAGAGCGTGGCGCCGTCGGCGCTGGTGATGACGTGGCCGTTGAAGCGGCGGTCGTCCCCGATCCAGTGCCATTGCGTCTGGCCGCTCTCGGGTTGCCAGCGCAGCAGCCAGTCGCCGGGGCGGCGCGCCACGGCCAGCACGCTGCCGCCCGCTTCGGCCCACAGGCCGTGCGCCCGCGTCGGCACCACGAACGAGCGCTGCACAGACCAGGACGTGTCACCGACCGACAGCAGGCCGATGTGTTGCTCCGCGTTGCTCTGCCAGGCGGCCAGAAGGGTGGCGCGATCCGCACGCGCGGCCCACGCAGACGGCAGACAGCACGCACCAGCACCCGCCAGCAACACGCCTCGGCGCGAAATGCCTCCTTCCAGCGGCCACGCCACTGGCGGCGCAGGGGGGCGTCCTCTAGTCACCGTCGGCATCGGAAAACCCGAGCGGGATGTCGAGCGCGGCGGCCACTTCGTTCTGAAACAGCACCGTCACCGCCTGCAGCGTCGCCGTGAGCGCCTGCAGCTCGCGCGGCCCGCTCTGGGGCTGCAGCTGGGCCAGGCCGGCGTCCGCCCGGTCCAGCGCCTGGGCCCAGCGCTGCGCCAGCGCCAGTTGCCCCTTGCCGATCAGCAGGGCTTCCAGCGGCACCAGGGCCTGCCCGGGCTCGGGCGGGGTCTGGCGCTGCGTCGGACTGAGCCGGGCCTGGGCGCGCAGGCTCTGCCACTGCGCGCGCCAGTCGGCCAGGTTGTGTTCGGGCGTCTGGCGCGGGAATGCGATGGCGCCACCCTTGCCCGAGGTCTGGTGGGACTGGATGGGTTTGCCGATGTGCGCCCAGCGCAGCCGCTCCAGGCCGGCGAGCCACTGGTTGACCCACTCGGCCATGGCGGTTCCGGTGGCTTCGGGCGATGCGGCCCAGTCCTGCGCGGCCAGGGTGTCCAGCGCGGTTTTGAGCGCCTGCGCCTCGACCACGATGGCCCGGGCTGACAGGAGCACGTAGGTGCAGGTCGGGGCGTCCAGGCGGGTGGCGGCGGGGGCCGCAGAGGTTGCAAAAAGCAGCCGCTCCAGGGCCGGAAAGCCCTTGGCGGGCGTGCCCACGCGGTCCATGTCGGGCAGGGTCTGCGGCGCTTTCTCCAGCGCCTTGCGCAGCAGCTCGGGGCGGGTGGGCCAGAAGTCGATCTGGCGTTGCGAGCGGCGCTGCACCACCGGGCCCACGGCGGGCGTGGACAAGCTCTGCCAGGCCAGCAGGGTCTGGCGCCATTGCGCGCGCAGCTCGGCCAGCGGGGCCTGGCCCTGGCAATGGCGCGCGGCGCTGCCCGCCAGGGCCTGGGCCTGGGCCTCGAAGGCCGCCGCCAGCGGCGGCAGGTGGTGGCCGTACAGGCCTTGCATGGCCTGCTCCGCCGAGTAGTAGGGGAAGGCGTTCGCGGGCGCGTTGACCGGGGCCGCCGTGCCGGGCGCGGCTTCGGCGGCGGGGGCCGACTGCGCCAGCGCCATGGCCGGGGCCAGGCCCAGCGCGCACAACAGCAGCGCCAGTGCGCTCAGCGGTGGTGGCCGCCGCATCACAGCGACTCCACGAACTTCACCAGCGCTTCGCGGTCGCGGCGGTTCATCTTCAGCACCTGTTCCTTGGCGGCCTGGGCTTCGCCACCGTGCCAGAGCACGGCTTCGAGCACGCCGTTGGCGCGTCCGTCGTGCAGCAGGCGCTGGTGGCCGTTGACGTCCTGGATCAGGCCCACGCCCCAGAGCGGCGGCGTTTTCCACTGCGTGCCGCTGGCCTGGAAGTCGGGCCGGCCATCGGCCAGCGCGGCGCCCATGTCGTGCAGCAGCAGGTCGGTGTAGGGCCAGATGCGCTGGCCCGCCACGCGCGCGCTGGTGAGCGCGGGGAACGGGCCTTCGGCGGTGACGTAGCTGGGCCGGTGGCAGGCCGCGCACTGCGCCTGGGCAAACAGCGCCTGGCCGCGCAGCACCTGCGGGTCGTCGGCCTTGCGGCGCGCGGCCGGCGCCAGCGTGGCCTGGTAGAAGATCACATGGCCCAGGGTCTCGTCGTCGATCTCGGGCACCGCCGCGCTGGCCTGGGCCGCGGGCATCAGGCCGTCGTGGCCGCTGCGTTTGCCGCCGCCGTGCGGCGCGCCCAGGCAGTCTTTCTGCGCCGGGGTGCAACCTTCCTGCGCGAAGACGCTGCTGGTGATGCCGATGTCGCCGTTGAAGGCGCCGGCCGTCTGGTGCGCGATGGTCGCCACGTTGGCCTTCCAGCCGAAACGGCCGACGCGCTCGGCGCGGGCGAAGGCGTCCCAGACGCGGTTGGGCTGGCCCTTGATGGGGCCGGGCGCGGCCGCCTGATCGCGCGCGTTGCGCAGGATCTCGGCCTCGGGAATGGCTTCGAGCAGGCCGATGCCGGCGATCTGCGGCGCGATGCGCGGGCTCACCAGCACGTCTTTGGCCATCGGGCCGTAGCCCAGGCCGGCCAGGGTGTAGAGCGGCTGGCGCAGCGTGTAGCGCGTGCCGTCGGCAAAGCGGCCGTGGACGGGCCGGCTGCGGATCTCCACCCGGCCTTCGGGCCGCACGCCCTGGATGGCGGCGTTGTTGAACTGATCGCCGTAGGTCGGATCGGGCACCACGCCGGCGTGCGGCGCGGGCGTGCCCGGCACCGACAGGCGCATCAGCAGCGCCACGGTGTTGTCGGGCGCCGGGCCGAGGGTCTTTTTCCAGTCGGGCGGCGCGCCGCGGCCGTCCATCACGTGGCAGCCGGCGCAGGAGCGCGCGATGAAATGCGGCCCCAGGCCGTCGCGCGCCGTGGTGGAGGCGGGGGCCTCGACCCAGTTGCGCTTGAAGAAGGAGTTGCCGATGGCGAACCGTGTCTGTTCGGCGTCGCCGAGGTTGGCAAAGGGAAACGAAAACGCCTGCCTGCCGGTGGCGTGCACCGTGGCCGCGCCACCGGTCAGCACGCCCAGCGGATCGGGGTCGGTGTCAGCGGTGGCCCGCCCATGCAGGGCCAGCATCGCCAACCCGGCGGCGACAGCCCCCATGGCTAGCGCGATCCGCGTGGCTTTGGGAAAAGAAAACATGATGAATCAAGGCGCGGGGAATGCAGCAACGCTGCGGGGAAGCAGGGGGCTTGTTCAAGGATGCCGTGGAACTGGCTTTGCCAGGCCACAGGCATCGCCCCCTGGGGGGTGACGCGCCCTTAGGCGCGGCGCAGGGGGGTCATGGTTCCACCAGCGTGAGCTTCGCAATGCCCACGGCCGATGCCGATTCCACCAGCAGCTTGGACTGCGCGACCAGGCTCTCGATGGTCTTCTCGATGGCGGGCCGGCCGGCCGCGCCCTTGGCGATGGCGCGGTCGAACGGCGCCGGGATGGCTTCGGCCGAACTCACGGACAAGGCCAGCTGCGCGCTGGTCTTCTCGGCCAGGGCCGGGTTCTTGGCGGCCACCAGATCGCGCACGCCCGGGCCTTCGAGCTTGCTGCCGTCGCGCCGGGTGTACTGGCCCAGCCACACGTTCTGGATGCCTTTGGCGTTGTTCACCACGTCGCGGTGCGTGTTGTCGGAGAAGCAGGAGTGTTCGTCTTCCTGGTCCTGCGAGTTCAGCGCCACTTCCATGCGCTCGCCCGCGAGTTCACCGCGCGAGAGCGAGCCCAGGCCGACGATGATCTTGCGCACCGACTCCTTGCCGCCTTTTTCAAACTTGGCGCGGTAGTTCTTCGCGCCGGGGGCCCAGGCCGCGGCCATGGCCGAGAGGTCGTCCACCAGCAGCTCGGTGGCCACGGTCAGGTACATCGCGCGGCGCTCGGCGTTCTCGCCTTTGCCCTTCACATAGTCTTCAAACGAGCGGTTGCCCGGGCCGGTTTCGCTCTGGTCCTGGCCCCAGAGCAGGAACTCGACGGCGTGCCAGCCAGCGCTGATGTTCTCTTCGCCGCCGCGTTCGTTGGCCTTGGCCAGCGCGGCCTTGGTGATCTTGAACTTCGGCGTGTTCACCAGGCCGGCCTTGGGCTTGCCGGTCACGTAGTCCACATAGGCCTCGTCCAGTGGCCAGGCGTTGATCTGGCCCTCGGGGCCCTTGTCGTCGTCGATCGGGCCGCTGTAGAAGCGGAAGGCTTCGGTCTGGCCGTAGAACTCGCGGCCCGCCAGCCAGGCCTTGCGCGCCTTGTCCAGGCCTTCGGCCGAGGGGGCGGCGACGAAGGCGGCGATGGCGGCCTGCATGTCCTTGGCGGCGGCCAGGGTGTCGCTGTAGCTGGCGTGCACCAGGGTGGCGTAGTGCGCGGCCACGGCCTTGGCGTCCACCGCGCTCGCGGTGGCGGCAGCGGCGGCGGGCGTGGCGGCGTGGGCCGGCAGGCCAGTGAGGGTGGCGCTGGCGGCGAGGGTGGCGATGGCCAGGGTCAAAGCGCGCAGTTGCATGAAGGCTCCTTGGTTAAAGTAAATGAGAACGATTCTATTTTAGATTGTTTTGGACGCTCTGTTCCAGCCAGGCGTCCAGGATCGCGGCGCTGGGATGGCGCGCCGCGCGCTTTGGCACTAAATGACGCTGCCTTTGGCACTTTTTGACGCTGCCTTTGGCGCTGGTTTAAACGTCTGAGCGAGCGTCTCGCGGTCACCAGCTACGGATCACCAGCTCGCCGGTCGTCTTCCGGGTCTCGGCCCTGCTCACAGAGTAGGCAATGTCCAAGCGGTCCATGGCCAAACCCTTGAATGCCTTCCGCATCTCCGGGATGTCGTTCACCGAGATGACCATTCGGCCCTTGATCGTCCTGGCCAGCTCAGCCAGACGGTCGTACTGTTCCAGGCCGAACCCAACCCCATAGCCCTCCGTACCCCAATAGGGAGGGTCGCAGTAGAACAGCGTCCCTGCCCGGTCGTACTTGGCCACGCAGACTGACCAGTCCAGGTGCTCGATGTAGGTGTTTGCCAGGCGCAGGTGAGCAGCCGACAGATCCTCCTCAAGGCGCAGCAGGTTCAAACGCGGTGGTGCCGTGGCTGCCGTCCCGAACGTTTGCCCAGTCACTTTTCCACCGAATGCCTGTTTCTGCAGGTAGAAAAATTTGGCCGCACGCTGGATGTCCGTCAGAGTCTCTCCCGGGGTCACCTGCAGCCACTTGAACATCTGCCGGCTCGTCAAGGCCCACTTGAACTGCCGGGTGAACTCTTCGAGGTGGTGGCGCACCACCCGGTACAGGTTCACCACGTCGCCGTTCACATCGTTCAGCACCTCCGCCTTGGCCGGAGCCTTGGAGAAGTAGAGCGCCGCAGCCCCACAGAACGGCTCCACGTAGCAGGTGTGCTCCGGGAACATAGGCAGGATGTGTTTCACGAGGCGGCGTTTTCCGCCGATCCATGGCACCAAGGGTGCCGCTTTAAATTCCGTCATTGCAAGCCTTTTGAGCATTTAAAAACTGATAGGCTCGACCTACTCTCGCGAGAGTGGCGGGTCTTCGCCTGGCTTGCAGCTCATCCTGCAGGTTGGGGGCTTGGCAAGGTGCTCCAACACCGAACCAGGTCGCCCGTCTTTTTCCCGCCCCCGCTACACCTCGGCCGAGATGTAGGTCAGGTTCGGTGCCTCGCCCTCGATCACTCCATCGCGGACGAAAACTCGGCCATTCACCGCCGCAGCGCCACGGGCATGCAACTGGCCACCTTCGGGCAGCTCCACGGTGGCCACCTCGCCGTCGACGGCAATCACAGTGCCCACCAGCAGCGGCCGGGGCGGCAGCAGTGCCAGGAATCGGGCGTAGGGGTTACTCAACATGGGTCTCGACCACCAGGGTTTGGCTGAGCATCGGAAACTCCGGCATCTTCACCGCCGTATTGCGCACGATGCCAAGGTGCGGCCCGTCCTCGTCGACGAAGCGCAGCACCTTGCCCGGCAAGATGATCCCCGTCTCCGGAAGCACCATGGTCTGCACTGAAAAGTGCTCCTGCAGGCCGGTGTCAGACAGCACCCCCCGCCCGCACTGAATGTGGGCCTCGGCGGCGGTGATCAGCGGGTGGAGCACCTGCGGCGCGACCTTGTCGCTTGCCGTCCCAGTCCTGTCGACTGGGCCAAAGACACCCTTACCCACACCACCCACGAACACCCGGTTGTACCGAGGCCGCATCACCTCGTCGACGTTCACGACCGCCGCCACGGCTGCCGGCAGCTCAATGTCGGGCGTCAGCAGGGTCGCCCAGTCCCACGGCGCCTGTGGGTACAGCGGCAGCACGCGCAGCACCTTGTCTGTCGGGTGCGGCTGGATGTAGGCCCTGGCCGCCTCTGCGATGTACCGCAGCGCACCGATGTACGAACCTCGGAACAGAAACGCGTCGGCCGCCACCAACCAATCCTGGATCTGCCAGTCGAGGGTCCAGCCGAGGCTCACCCCGTTGACCGTGAGCACGTCGTCCATGAGCTGCTGTGCCGTGCGTGGCGCCGTGTTCCCGAACGACAGATCCAAGTCGTCCAGCTCGGCCGCCCGGCCCAGGCCCCGCACCGCAATGCGCGATTCCGGGAACGATTTATCACGCCCCATGCTGTCGATCGCCAGCCGATACGACACGCCGTTGACGACGCATTCAACCTCCACGCGCTCATCTGGCGCCGACCGCAGCAGGTGCGCCCGGGCGCTGCTGTGCAGCGACGCCGACCACCCGAAGGTCCAGGAATCCTTGTCAATGTCCAGGGTGAAGCTCTCCGCCTTGAACTCTGTGCCCGCCGGAAGGCGGTAGAGGGTGACGCTGTTGTGAACCACGTAGCAACTCCTGACAGGGATAACGATGCCGGCGGTAACCGGAGGCATGCACACATGCCCGAAAACCAGATCCACCGGTCCGCCCTCGTAGGCCGGGCAGGCGAACACCAGGTCGAGCGAGATCTCGCGACCTTCACCTTCTTCGCCACCTGGTGGCACGTAGATGGTTCGACCGGTGGGAATGGCTTGGGCCCGCTGCCAGCGAGCCACAAGGGCGCGCTGTGCAGGCGTGGCGACCTGGTGCGGGGCGAGCAGCGCGAGCGCCAGGGTCTGCCCTTGCTGCAGGCGTAGCAAGGGCGCCACCTGCAGGCCGTGGGCCACCTGGTGGGGCGCTAAAAGCGACACAGCCAAGGGAGTGGCGCCTTGCCAGCCGATGGCTTTGAGTACTTCGACCGGGGTGCACACCTGATGGACCAGCCGGACCGCCGCGCTCACCGTGGTGCCCGACTGCCCGCGCACGCGGGCCTCGTGCTGCACCGGGGCGGTGGTGTTCCAGCCGGTGGCGGGGGCGCCCGCGCTTGAGGTTGCGGCCTGCCACTGGGCAGCGTGCTGGTGGTCGATATGCGTGGGCGGCACCCAGGCAGCGATGGCTTGCGCTTCGGCGGGTACCGCCACCTGGTGGCGCAGGCCGCGCGCGGCGCTCACGGTGAGAGGGAGGCGGTTGTCGTAAGCCGCCGTGGCCTGCACCACCGTGCTGCCGAACATCACGGTGATATCGGCAGTGAGCGGCAGGATGGGCGCGGACCCACCGTCGTCGCCGAATACCAGGTCGATCGACCCGCCAGCGTAGACCGGACGGCTGAAGACCATATCGAGCGCGCTCATTCCGGCTCCATGAGCGAGCAGTTGATCGTGACGAGGCCGCCCACATACATCTGCATGCTGGGCACGGGCTGGCCGTCGCTGACGATCACCTGAGCGCCGCTTCCAGGCAAGCCGGCGGACAGGTCCATGACGGCCACGCCCGCCCCGTCAACGAACCTCGCCCACACCGGCAGGCCCGACACTGCGACATTGGCCTCCAGCGTGCACGTCAGGATCGCGTCGGTGGCGTGCAAGGCGAACGACACCGGGCCGAACGCGCCAATCAGCAGCGGCGGTTCCGCGCTGGGCTCACCAGTTGCGGGTCGGTTGCTCCCGAAGATGTGCACCGCCCCGCCGCCCTCGGCATCGATGTGGCCGCGAATGGCCAGCAGCTTGGCGCGGCGAACGGCAAGCGTCAGGCTCATGGTGCAGGAGTGGGCAGGACGATGTCGGTTTCGATCACGCCGCCATACAAGCCGGTGTGGTCGAAACCGGCGACGTAGAACGTGCCGGCACGCAGGGCTGTGAACTGATAGGCCCCGGTGACAGCATCGCTCCATGTTTCGCGCAGCAGGCGGCCGGTGGGCTGGTCGTGCAGGCGCACGCGGCGGCGCACGGGCGTGTTGGGAGTCCCGAAGTTTTTCGTTGTGCCGGCGGGCATGCTGTACGGGCCGGAAACCCCGATTTCGTGGACGCTGCTCCGCGTGATTGATGACGCAACGGCGGCCATCAGTACCACCCACCACTGAGCTTGATTGCGAACTGGCCGTTTTGCCCACTGACGCCGATGGACACCGCAAGGTATCTATCGGCACCCGCATCCACGACCTGCAGGTTTGCAAACGGCGAATTCGCAAACACGTAGGCGAGGCCCGGCCACTGCCCCCTGATACACGGGCCGGTGCTCAACACATGAATCACCGGATGGATGACAGGGTTGGGGTAGGTGACAGGGTTCTGGAACAAGTTGTAACCGGAGACATTGACGCCTCCGGATGGGTTCACTGCAGCCTGATACTGAGAGCCCGCCTCCCCCGGAAGCACACCACTCGGTGCGTAGATGGCATTGCCAACCCCCGGGCTGCCGACCTGGCTGGTGCCTGCGGCAAGGCCCCAGGCTGGCGTCGCGGTGTATGAAGTGTTTGTCTGCGCAGCAAGCAAGGTGAACCCGCCGTCTCCCGGGTAGTACGGCACTCCATCGCCGAAAAAATAGACCACGAACCGATCATTCGTTCCGAGCTGTGTGCCGAAGAAAAACCCCCGGCTGTCACCAACGATGAACCACTTCTTCGCGGTCGCCGAATCCGCCCCTTTTTGCCAATAAGCCCCGCCGTTCACCTGTGCATCTGTGGGGGTGAGGCCGGTGAGCGCGTCGATGCCAGTGGCGGCGTCAACGGCGCGCACTCGCATCATGGAAGCACCCACCGAGTCGTCGACCCGCAGCATGGCGGCCAGCGCATCTGGCGCAGACCGCCTGAAAATCGACTTGGTGCCAAGGCCGTTGTTGAATTCCTCTGTCCAACCCAAGGGGGCGCGGCGCGCGTCGGTGGCGGTATAGCTTCCATCGGCCACGCCCACGGCGGGCACGCTGAAGTTGTTGGCGTCCACCAGCGTTGGCTGGTGGTCGGCATTCAGGGCGGGGACGCTGGCGCCGGTGATTTTGATGAGCTGAGCCTGGCCGCAAGCGAACCCGTGCGCAGGGCATTGAACCGTGGCCACGCCGGCCGCCACGGTGATGGACGTGACGGCCTTGACATTGAAGCCGTCGCGCAGGCAGGCCAACATCACAGCGATTCCACCGCCGTTGACGTTGTTCAAAACGGGCGCGCCCGTCTCGGTGTTGTCGAATCGGTTGGGCAGGCTCATGGTGTGTCCACGTCGGCGATGTAGGCCAGGGTTGCGGAGTCGTCCAGCACGGCAGCAGCGCCCGGCAGCACCGATCGGGTGAACCAGGCGGGGCCGCCCGCAGCTTCGGTTTCCCAGAGGAGCACGTTGCCGGCGCTGCGCCCACCACCCCAGCCACCGGGGGGGATCGACCAGTAGGGCACGCCGGTCTGCGGGTTGATCGCCTCGATCACGTTGGCGATGGGGACGTTGGATAGCACAAGGCCAACGTTTTCGCCGTAGACGTTCACCTGGGTGTTGTTGGTCTGCATGATCGCGTACCAACGCTCTTTGATCGCGCCGCGATTTGTGGTCGTGATCGGGAAGTCCACCTCGTTGTACGCGGCAGCGATCCCGGCGCCCGCCTTGGTTGCGTCCCAGCTGCCGGCCCACGTTGCGCGGTCGGCGTAGCCGTGCACGCGGGCAAACTTATCGCCCTGGCGCAGCTTGCTGCTCAGGTAGCTGCCGGGCACGGGGAAGTTGTGGGTCAGCGCACCGCTGAAGAGCACCGTTCCGTCAATGTCGGCCTTGGTCACCTGCAGCTCGTCCTGGATGCGGTGCGTGGCCGACAGGGGCAGAGCGTAAGTGCTGATGTCGGCACCCACCAGCACCGTGACGTTGCCGGCGTTGCGGTCCACCTCGTAGAGCGTACCGGGCAGGCGTGTGCCCACCGCATCGCGCAGCACCGCGCTGGAGATGCGCTCGCGCCCCACGTGGTAGGGCGTGCCCTTGACCACAGGGTCCGGCAGCACGAACACGTCGGTGTGGTGCACCAGGGCACCGCCGCCCACGTGCACCATGGGCACGAGGCCGTCGATGGGCAGGCCCGAGGGGTCCACACCCAGCAGCACCGGGTCGATGGGAATGTATTGCAGAAACACCGCGTTATAGGTCACCTCGTCGGCGCGCACCGGGGTGCCCTCAAGCTCGCCCGGTCCGACCCCTGCCACGGCCCACGCGGCCACGCCGCGCACGCTGTCAACAAGGCCCTCGAAGTCGCCCGAGAGCACGCCGCCGCTGTCGGCGGTTCCCACCTCGGTGCCGGCCTGCAGCTGGAACTGCCCGGCCTGGATCGGGGCGCTCGCGACGCGAAACACGCCGCCCAGCAGGTCCAACGAGCCGCGCGCATCGTGCGCCGCGTTGGACCATGTGATCGTGTTGGCCACGCCCGGGACGATGGCGGTGAGCAAAACCCGGCCTTCGCTGCTCACGCTGCCGGCCGCCGCGGCGGCGCCCGTCACGGCATTCCAGCCTGCGAAGAGCGCGCCGTCGCGGCTGAAGTGCGGCACCCCGCCCAGCGAGAACGCCAAGCCGTTGGACACGAGGGACAAGCCATCGGGCGGCGGCGCATCGATATACCAGTCCGGGCTGAACGCCTCGCTTTCGGCGCCGCCGCCGCTGGCGGGCTGGTAAGCGATCTGGATCACGCCGCCCAGGTCAAGGGAGTAGTTGACCGTGGTGGACGTGGTCTTATAGTAGTAGCGGTTGAGTGTTGGATAAGGCATGTGGTTTAGCCCATGCTGACGACTGGAAGTGCGGCTGGGTGCTTGGTTTTGACGTGGGTGGTGACACCGATGGCGCTGGCGCCGTTGAGCGTCATCACGCCCGTGGCGTTGTTGATCTGGCCGATCAACGTGGAGCCGATCCACACGTCGGTACCGCTGGTGTGTGCCTTGTAGGCCTTGGCTCCGCTGGCGCTGGTGCCGACAACCGTGAAGCGCACCGAGCTCTCCAGGGGCGGCTGGGTCAGCGTGTACACGCCGCCGCCGTTGTTCGTGAAGCCCAGTTCCTCGGCCGCGGCGGTGTAGTTGCATGTGACCGGGCCGGTGGGGATCTCGTCGGGCGAGAAATCGAACTCATAGAGACTGGTGTCATCGTTGCGCGTCACCGTGCCCACCTGCGCGGGGCCGGTCACGGTGCCGTTGGCGGCCACTGTCACATTGCGCGTGGCAGCGCCCACGGGGTAGCTGATGGCCAGCGTGCCGGCCTGGGGCAGCTTGGCCAGCGCAATCCGGGCCTTTGCCCGGGCGGGCAAGCCGGTGGCGGTGCGGGCGCTGTCCGCCTCGCCCCACGTGATGATGATCACGCTGCCAATGTCGGGCAGAGGGATGGTGGCCAGCATGGAGCCGGTCACGTAGGTCAGGGAGCCCGAGCCATACGAGCTGTCGGCGCCGGCCAGCTTGCCGGTGCCGTCGTCGGAGATCGAATACCACTGTCCCTGCACCATGTAAGACACGGTGAGCGTGCCCGGAGCCGGCGTCGGCTCCAGCACGCGGACGATGGCCGTCGAGCGGTTGGCCTCGGTCACTTCGATCGCCATGCTGTGCGCGGTGGCGCCCGTGACGGTCGCAGGACGATAGGTGATGGTGTTGGTGGCGCTGCCGTAGTTCGGCGCGCTGGAGCCCATGGTGATCGTGCGACCACTCCAGCTCACCTCGCCCACCTTGGTGGTGCCCTGCAGCAGGTCGCCAGCGAGGTTGGTCGTGAAGGCCGTCGCACCGTGCGTCATGCTCAGTTGCCCTGGCTCGGCGGCCGTTGGCAGTTGCAGCACGGTGCCGGCGGTCAGCGCCACCGCCGCGGCCGTGACCTGCAGCGGGGCCGTGGCGGTGCGGCTCAGCGTGGGGCGCTGCACCAACGGGTAGACGTCGGTCACCGGAGTGGGCACCGTGGTGCTCGGCACAAGTTGCTGAAAAATGCCGCCGGCCAGCTTGACCGATCGGATGGGCTGCGCACCCAGAACGACGGCCTCGGCCAGGGGCTTCACGCCATGGAACCGGGCACCCGCAGCGGGGGCGGTGCTGAACACCGTGGCCGTGGTGCTGCTCGGTGGGGTGCTGCGTTGCGGCGGTTTTCCCAGCACGTCCATCGACAGCGGGCGCGAGAGCTCACAGGTGGCGAGGTTGACCTTGTATTCACCCGAATCGTCGAACACGCTCACCCCGCGCGTGATCGTGACGCGCAGCGCACGCACTCGCTGCTCGCCGCCGTCAGGGTTGCGGATGATGATGGAATCGCCATCTTTCGGGAAGCTCTCGCCCGGTGCCGGGTTGTAGAGCTGCAGCAGGCTCACGCCGGTGTAGTGGGTGTCTTGCACGCGGCACAGCAGGCGCGGCGCCTTCACGAGCGCGCTCTCGACCAGGGCAACCGCGTCGGTGCGCTCATCGAACCACCCATCGGTCTCGAAAACCATCACGCTCACGTTGGGGTCTTCCGGCGGCTTGAGCACCACCCAGCCCGTGCCAAGCAGGGTGTCGGTGTCGTCGGTGTGCGCAATGCCAAAGCCCTTGATGCACGACCAGTCTCCGTGCGCTCTGTCGTCGGCGGAAATGTCGTTGAAGACGTCGTTGCTCAGCCCGTCAACAATGGGCGCGCCCGTCATGCCGCCGCCGCCCTCGGGCACGTCGGCCATGACGGCCGACTTGAGGATTTTCAGATCGTCTGACTGGATGGGCATGGCGGCTTACTCGGCGGCTGGCGTGGTGGTTTCGGTGGATGGCGTGCGGCCAGCGGCTACGCCGTTGAGCGTGGCTGTGCTGCCCGATTCGAAAGCGCCAGAGCTGAACTCATATGCATCCTGCTGAGCGCCTCGGATCGCATCCAGGCGGTATCGGTCCTGGTCGGCATTGAGCTGCATGCCGAAGCGCTGCAGGCTCAGGCCCTTGCTGTACTGGCGGTAGCCCAGTGCGCGATCGAATACCTGCAGGCCCCGGTTCCACCAGCTGTTCTTGTCTTGCAGCTCCAGCTTGCGCAGCTCGATCGACTCCGCCTGCGTCACCGAATCCAGCAAGCTGCGGCGCGAGGGCTCAGGCGCCGAGGCTTGCTTTTGGCCCCCACCCAACAGGCCAGCGACCACACCCTTCGCGAAGTCGTTGTCGGCCTCGGCGCCGAACTTGATCAGCGCCTTTTGCGAGCGCTCCTCGCGGGCGTTCTGGCCTTCGATCTCCAGCTTGCGCAGCTCGTATTCCATCTCCACGAGGGTCTTCTTCCCGGCAGGAGCGGCGGCGGTGGGCTCGGGCTTGGCCGGGTTGGTCTGGCAGGCGCTCAGGCCGATGGCGGCCAGTGCCGTGAGTGCGATGGTGATGATGGTGCGTTTCATTTGGCGGACTCCAGGCTGCTGATGGATTGAGAGAACTCCTCGATCTCGCGATCAAGGTCGGTGGTGCCCCAGCGCTTGCTCCCTGGGGCCGGGCTGGGTTGGTGGGCTTGGCTGATACCGGATGCGCGGCGCGCGCCAGGCTGCGGCGCGGCCGTTGGTTGCGGCTCTTGCAACGTGGCCATCTGGTCCCGCAGCTCGGCCACCTGGTCTTCCAGCACGTCAACGCGCGCCGACAAGGTGGTGATCGGGTTGTCTGCGACTTGGTCGGCCTTGGTGACCGCAGGCTGCGGTGCGAGCTGCTCGGTGGTGGGATCGAATGGCCAGCCGATCGGCTGGCCTACAACCATCGAGAGCACCAGCGCGGCCACCAGGCTCAATGAGGTTGCAACCGGCTTGCCCTTGAGCCACGCCCAGACCGCCACCAGCGCGGCCCGGGCGCGAAGGATGGCGGACAAGTTCGCGGCCTGATCAGATTGATCGCTCATGACATCTCCTTTTAAAAAGCATTGGTGGTGAAAAGCCGGAGGATGGGGAGGAATACCTCATCGGGTGTTTGCTCGCCGTCCGCCAGAAGCCAGATGGGCGTGGCCTCGAAGGCTCCCCGTTCGTGATCGAACATGACCTGGCGCGCCACGCCACGCAGCACCAGCGTCAGCGTGATGTCCGGCAGCGCCGCCCACAGCTCCAGCGACTCACACAGCGATCGCGGTATCCAGGCCTTGGAATCCACGCCGTCGAGCGTGATCTGGCGGCCCGCCTGGAGCACCCCGACGTGCACAAGCAAGGCGCCGGTGGTGCTCGAGCCCTTGACTTGCTTGACGGGAGACTGGCCGAATTCGTCCGTCCAGATGAGCCGGTCGCCCAGGTTTGCGACGGTGCCGTTGTAGGTGAGCGTGATGGCCATGGCTCAACTGCGCCGCGCGGCGTGCTCAAGGGATCGCACCAGCGCCGCGGCGCCGGCATCGTCCGTGTTGACGGTCTCGCGCCGACCACGGCCGCCGTCGATCTTCACGTTGACGGTTTTCGATGGCGTCGAGAACTGCTCGCCACGTTGTCCGCCGCCACCGGTTTGACCGCCCAGCGTCGTATTGCCCAGCGCTTGCGCCAGCCGGGTGCGCACCTGGCGCCACTCGTTCCGATCGGCTGCGCCCGCGCTGCTGAATGCACCCGGGTTCAACCGGTCAATATCTCGGTTCACGGCCTCGTTCTGATCCAGCGCCGCGATCACCGCATCGATGTCCGCTCTGTCGGCAGCAGTGAGCAACCCCGCATCGAGCTTGGCGCGCAACTCGAACATCAGCCTGTTGTCCACCGCGTTCTGGCCGGCGAGTCGCTCCTCGCGTGTATTGCCTGTGACGCTCCCGCCCTCGGGCCGGCCGTACTTTCCCGCGCCCAACGGGCTGGCGTACAGATCTCGTTGGCGCTGCATCGCGGCCGTGGCTGCATCGGTAGTCTGGGCCAGCCGGGCCTGGGCCCCGGAGACGCCGTCAATCGACCCTCGGTAGCCGTCGGCCGCGTTACCGCCATTGCGGAACAGGTTCAGTTGTTTCTGGAGCAGCTCGGTGCTCTTGCCGGTGGCATCGGCCTCGGCCAGCTTGGCCTGGGCCAGCTTGATGGCGCTCTCCAGCTCGGCTTGCTTGACAAGGTTGACCTCTTTGTTCGCTGCCATCTCCGCCAGCTTGGCCTGGGCCACGGCAATCGAACCTTCGGCCTCCGCCCGCTGCACAGCCACCTTGGCATTCACGAGCTGGATCTCGATCTCCATCTGCAGAATCTTGGCCTTGCGCGCTTCGTACTCATCGCCCATGAAAAGGGCCATCTGCTCGCTCTGCTGCGCCAGCTTGAGCTGCACCTGCAGGTTGGCTTCGGCGGCCTGGGTGTCTCCCACCTTGGACACGCGAGCGGCTTCCCAGGCCTCCACCTGGGCAGCCTCAAAATCGCGGATCTGTTTCGCCGCATCAGCAGCCGCATCGCCCGCCTTCTTGGTGTCGTTCGCGACCTTGGGCATCCCCTTACCGACGTTGGCGAACATGTCGGCATACACGTCGTCGATCTGTGCGATGCGCTCCGCCAGGCGCTGGTTGGCCGCCTCAATGGTGTCGTCTGTAAACACCGCTTTGGCCATCTCCCACGCGGTCTGGTACTGCGCCGCAGCGCGGCTAAGGCCAGCGGCCGTCGCGATGCCGGCTTGCTCGACCACCTCAAACTCGTCCTTGAGGAAGGTTCCAATCTCCCATCCCGCCCAACCTGAAGCCGCCAGCATTCCCGCCGCCTTGAGGCCCAGCGCTGCCTTTTCGCCCGCGGATGTGATGCCAGCCATTGCGGCCGACGTTGCTGTGGCGGCCGCAGCCACCTCCGCCATGTACAAACGGAGCGCGCCCAGCGCCTTCACACCCCACACCACCGCCATCACCTCGCCCGCCGCAGTCGCCACCCGCACCACCGTGTCCAGGTTCTCGGTGAGCAGGTTGATCGTGTTGACGATCTTCTCGGTGCTTTGGTTCGCCCGGTTCGCCTCGCCGATGTATTGGGTCCAGGTGTTGGTCAAGCGGGTCACCGCGTCGGCCACCGTGGCGCTCATGCCGGCAGCGGCTTCCTTGTTCAGTTCAACGGTCTGCCGCAGGCCCTCGTTCAGGTCGTTGATCGACAGTTTGCCGGTGATGCCCAGGCGGCGCACCTCGTCCGCCGTCTTGCCCGTAGCCTGCGCCACCGCATTCACAATGGTCGGCGTGGCGGCCATGATGGACTGCCAGGCGTCCACTTCGATGCGACCGGACTGGATGCTCTTCGTGTACGCGTCGATCGCGTTCTGCCCGCGCTCCACCGTGGCCGCGTTGGTGGTCAGCAGGTAGCTGAACGAATCGGTGATGTCCAGCACATCGCTGGTCGCGAAGCCCATGCCCCGCAGCGCGTCGGCGGTGCGGATGTACAGCTCCTGCTGCTCGTCCAGGCGCCGATAGGTCAAGTTTGCCGATTCAAGGATGCGCCGCTGCACCAGGTCGTATTCGTCGGCGATCGGCGTGGCCATGGCAATGCGCTCGGCCATCTGGCCGTAGGCGTCGGCCAGGGCGATGGTGTCGAGCGCGAAGTCCTTCGCCTTGTTCAGAGCGAAGAGGCCCGCAACAGCCTTACCCACCGCCGAAAGCGCCGTATTCAGCGCCGGCCCTTTGTCGGCTGTCTCCTGCAGGTTGTTGCCCAGTCCGCGCACCTGGCGTGCCGCTTCGTCGGCTGCTGCGGCTTCCGTGCGCAGCGCCTTGGCCGTGTTGTCCGCCGCTTGCAGCTCGCGCTGCTGGGCCTGCGTGAGTGGCCCAACGGCCGACAGCGCATCGCGCCGGGCGCTGGTGGCTGCCTGTACCGCAGCTGCCTCTGCGCGCTTCGCTCGGGCTACCAGGGCCAACTGATCGACTTCGATCTGCTGCAGCCCGTTCATGGCTTTCGTTGCCGCAGTCTCGTCGCCCTTGGCTTGGGCGAGCTGCAGCAATCCCCGCTGCTGCGCCGCCTGCAAGTCCAGCGTGCGCTTCGCCAGCTCAATCTCGGAGCGCTCAACATCGAGCGCGCTCTTGATCGCCGCCGTCTTCTCCGTCGCGGCCTTGGCGGCAGCACTCATGCCATCAGCCGCTTGTTCGTAGCCCTTGCCAAGTGCCTGCGCTTGCTCGCCCGCCCCGGCAGCGGCGTCGCTCAGCCCATCGACCTTGACATCAGCCTGCGCCGCACCAGCGCCAAACCCATCAACTTTCTGGCCGGCCTGTTCCGCGCTCGCGCCCAGGTCGCTGACATTCTTCTCGGCATCAGCAGAACCATCCGCCAAGTCTCGCACGGAAGGCGTGGCCTGGTCATTCGCCGTGATGAGGATGTCAACTTTTTGGGTGGTCATGAGCAAGCGTGCGTGGCAGGTGCTCGTGCACCCATGACCCGACTTTCTCGCACGCAGCGCCAAAAGCTAAGGCCGACATAAGTCGGCCTTAGCTGCTTCGGAAGGGGAAAGGGTCAGGCCTTGCGCACCCGGTAGAACTTGCTGATGCCTTCACCCGTCTTCGTGGGGTCTTCCACCAGGGTGCCCTTGATCGGCAACGTGGAAAAGCCCTTCTCGGCCAGCAGCGCGATGCTTGATGCCACGCCCTGGCTCACGCGCCAGATGTCCACGACGGAGGGCTTTTTCGTCCCCGTTTCGTTCAGGCCTTCAAACAGCAGCTCCAGTTCCACGGGCTCGGCGGTCATCGCTTCCAACACCGCGTAGCTCCCGTAGTCATAGGCCAAGAAAACCGTGTCTCCTTCAATGAGGTTCGAGGCCTCGGGGTACACATAAACACTGGCCGTGTCCACTTCGTAGTTGCCTGCAGCCGGTACCAGGACACCGGTGGGGTGCTGGTAGCTGACCCAGAAGCTCTGGCCATCGGTTACGCCCGGTGCGTTGGCCGCCACCTGGATCTGGTTGCCGTTGACCACGGTGTAGTTGCCGGCCGCCGCAAGCTCGGTGGCAGCGCCCAAGGTGGCACCCGTTTTAACGACGACGTTCGTGACGTCGCTGTTGGCCAGCGTGATCAGGTCGCCCTTGTCCACGGCCAGGTGCTCCTCGTCGGTCACGGTGGCGGTGCCAGGCGCAGCGCCCTTGTACACCCGGACGTTCGTGATATCCATGTGAGCGGTGCGCAGCTTGCCACCCAGTTGCACGGCGTGCTGCTCCGCAGTCACCGAACCGGTTTCCACGCCATGCACGGTGGCCTGGCTGGCGCGAGCAATGTTGGTCACGCTCATATCAGCCAGCTCCATCTCGATCCCCGCAGACGTGATGCGGCGCAGGGAAGCGTAGACGCCACCGCCGAGTCGAGACATGTTCGGCTGCGTCTCTTCGCTTTCGGCATGCGTCAGCGTCAGCTTCAGTGTGTTGCCAATCGGGAAAAAGCTCCCCGTCGTACCGTATTTGCGGGCCGAAACCTTGCCGACCAAGGCGGTCGGCTCAAAAACGCGCTTGATGATGTTTTCCGAAGACATGGGTCAATCCTTGTTGGTTGTGGTGGTGGGAGATACGACGCCGGCATCGCGCAGCCAGCGAGCGGTTGCTGGGTGCACCGATAGCTCGGCTCCAGGCGGGTGCTTCTTGCCCAGGTGCGTGTGCTCGTGGGTGAGCGTCACTCGTTCCATGGCAAGCGCTTTGCTGCGCCGGTGTGTCGGCTTCTTGTCCGTGGGTTGTGTGCTCATGGCTTTCTCCATTCGACCCAGTTGCGGGTCTTGAACTCCAGTGCGGCGCTGTGGCACAGCACCCCGGCGAAGATCACTGGGCCAGCGCCCGACACCTGGACACCGCGCTCTTGGAACGGCCCGGAGCCGATCAGACCGGGCAGGCCCAGCGAGCCGTCCACGCGCACGGCATCACGCATGCGCTCGACCAGCTCATCAAAGATCAGCTCGCTCTCGATGGAATCTTTAAACGACAGGTAGCCGCGCACCAGCCAGGTGTTCTCATTCATGATCCGACCGTTGGCGGTGCTTTCCAAGGTGCCTGCCCGGCGGATGTACCAGCCGCGCACGTGGCTGTCCGTGCCAAATGCATCAGCGGCCGGATCGGTGTGCGTGTAGAGGTAGGCCTGTTTAAATCCCTGCTCACTGCTGGCATAGCGCTCGCACGGGTGCACAACGCCAACGGCGGGCACCGCGCGCAGCAGAGCCAGCAGCGCGGTGCGCGTGTCGGCCAGGGTGGATGGCGTGCTCATGCTGCACCACCTCCAACCAGGAACTCGGCAATGCGCCCGGCAGCCCGTTCAAACATCGCCACGATCTGGCCCGTGGTGGACTCCACCGCCCGGCCCATGGGCCGCTGGGCTGGGGTGCCCTTCTTGGCGATCTTGCGCGCCACCAGCCAGGCCACGCGCTTGACCTCTTTGGGATCGGAGATGCCCAGCACCGCCTTCACCCAGGGCACCATCGCCTCCACGGGCGGCATGTGCGGCTTGGTGCCAAGCTCCAGGAAGAGGGCGCTGGGCTGGCTGCTGGCCACAACACCCAGCACCCCGACGGGCGTGCTGAACGTGTCGCTCGTGATGCTCGCGGCCGTCAGGCCCGAGACGCGAGGCAGGTTCTCTTGCCACTCCCGCTGTGCCAGCAGCGTGGCCTCGGTCATGGCTTCCAGGAGCACCTGGCGGGTGTACGCCGGCGCCTGGGCCAGGCCCCACGCGATCGCCTGCAACCCGGAGATGCTGATGGTCAAGCTCACAGCCCACCTCGCTGCACCAGGCGGTGGCGCGGGTTGCGGCTGGGCCAGCTCACCACGCCTGCGGCCGCAGAGCCTGGCGCGCTGGCGCTGCCCGTGGCCTTGAAGGGGTCTGTCAGGCCAATGCCCACGTAATAGGCCGAGCGCAGCTCCTTGGAACGTGCTGCGAACTCGCGCGCACGCGTCTCGGTCATGCTGGCGTCTGAGCCCAGCATGGTCTCGCGCTGCGCGCTGTAGTAGGTGGCCAGCTGGTGGCACAGCAGGTGCGCCGCATACTGCGCCACCGCCAGGCGGTGCATCACCGGCACCGTGTCTGCCGTGGCCGACAGCTCGTGCTCGGCCATGAACGTCACGCGCACCTGGGCGCCCACGGGCACGTATTGCGCTGCCATGAGCTGCCAGCCGCCTGGAGACAGATGGGCCGTGACGTCGATCAGAGACAGCGGGTCGCTGCCAATGGGGTACTCAGCCGCCTTGATCCAGGCGCTCTCTGTCCAGCCGGTTGGCACGGGCGCCAGCGCATCGGCCTGCCAGGTTACGTCGTCCACCATCAAGCGAGGGCGGTCCGCGCTGTACTGCAGGCGAGCCGCTTCCAGCGCGCGGGCACGCGTATCTGCACTGAGCACCTCACCCTGGTCGCGGGCGAGGTCACCTATGAGAGCTTGGAAGTCGGCCAGGGCCATGGGTGGTTGCTTAAAAAATTAGTTCCGGCTTCTACCTACACCGCTCACCCCTTATTCAAGCCGGAGAAGGTTGGGGGGCAAAGTTGGTCTCGAACCTCCCCACGCCAGTGGCCAACAACCGGCGTGGATCAGCGGCCTCGCTGGGGTGGTATCCGAATCAGGCCACCACGGCCTTGGTGAAGGCGCGGTAGTCGGTCACCGCGCCGCCGTAGATGTGGCGAATCTTGTAAGTCAGCTTGTCGGCTGCGAACATCGAGCCCACGTTGGGCGTGTCCTGCACGAACAGCTCCGGCTCTTCCTTGCCGTCCATGAAGCCCATCTCGATGCCGGGGATGTCGGCCGGGTCGGCGGCCGTGCACCAGTCATTGGCATCGGTCCAGTACCACACCGGGATGATGTTCATGGTCAGCGACTGGATGAACGTCTTCTCGTTGTTGGTGGACAGCTTGAACAGGTCGACCGCAGCTTCCTGCTGGTCGGCAGGCACCACAAGGCGGGACGGCGCGATACCGATGCGGTCGTCGCTGGTCAGCTCGGTCTGCTTGAGCATCGCCAGGCGGTGGACTGCCAGCTCGGCCTTGGACAGAGCTGCCGTGAACAGGTTGGCGTGGTCCACATGGAACAGCGCCTTCGTGTCGTAGATCACCGGGTTGGCGCGCAGGAAGTCGAACACGAACTTCGCCAGCGTGCGCTTGGCAGCGCGCGACAGCTTCGTTGGGATGCGACGGATCACGCCCACGTCGTCGTTCTTGACCATCTCCAGCGTGATGTCTTCCGTGCCGCCCTTCTTGCCCGCCTTGTAGGTTGCCTCTTCATCACCAGGGCTGGTGAGCGGCAGGTAGTCGGCACCCTCGGCCACGGTGGGCAAGTCGCCATAGCCACCCCAGCGCGTGCGGTGCTGCATGCGGAAGTCGTTCACCGGCACCACGTTGACCAGCTGGCGCCAGCCGTCGAAGTCCACGGCTGCGCGGTACTCGGCCAGCATGCGCCGGGTCACGCTGTCGCCCAGCACTTCGGCCAGGGATGAGCTGCCCAGCGATTCGACCATGCGAGACTGGTCGCACTCGCGCAAGCGGCCGGTCACCAGGCGGTCACCGGTCATCTCGATGTAGCACTCCTTGAACGACTGCACCCGACCATGGTCCTTGTGCTTCGGGTCCCAGAAGGCGTCCAGCATGTCGCGCATGGTCAGGCTGCGGTCGCCCACGGTGATCGCGCCATCGCCGAACACCGGCACACGCACGGAACCGCTCTCGGTCATGCGGGCGATGTAGTCGCCCTCGGCCTTGATCAGGTCGCCCACGGCCGCCTCGGTCAGACGGTCGGCGCCGGCCGCGGCGATCTGCGCCTGCAGGCGCTCCTTGGCCGCCTGGGGCAGCTTGGCACTGGCGATGCGCTCGCGGGCGGCACCGCGCAGGGTGAACACCTGCAGGTCGGCGCGGGTCACGGGGGCATCGTCGCCCTGGGCTTCGGTCATGCGCTGCTGGCCTGCCGGGGGCACCAGCGAGCCGCACACGGCTTCGTGCAGGTTCACCAGTTCATCGTCCCCGATCTTCTCGGCGTCGATGGTGGCGTGTTTGGCGGGGTCCTTGGCCTTTATGGCCTCCAACATGCGTTGCTTCCAGAGAGGCATTTCGGTTCCTTCGGTTGTGGTGGTTTTGTCGGCGGCGGCTTCGGTCAGGCGATCCAGGCCGCCGCCAGCGCCCGGTTCGACAATCAGGTCAACGGAGTGCACCTTCGTGAACTTCACGGCTTCGCGCAGGGTTTCGGCCCCGGCCTTGCGTTGCTTGGTGCGGGCATCGGCGTCGATGGACAGGCCCAGCAGGCTCTGCATGCCCCGCTTGACCGCCTCGGTCATCTTGGTAACCGCCGTGTCGGTCGGGTCCAGAGCCTTGAACGTGCCCACCAGGGTGCCGGTGTCGGGCGTCTTGCCTTCGACAAAGCGCACGCTGTAGATGCCACCGATCAGGTTGCGCACATCCTTGCCCTTGCCCGCGATGTGCTCGCTGTCGGACTTGGCGAACACGCGCACGCCCTCGAACATGGGTGCCGCCTCGCGCAGCGTGGCGTCGGGGTAGTAGTTGCGGTTGCCGCTGCGGCCGGCGCGAATCAGCGTCACTTCAATGGAGCCGTCCTGCGCTTCGCGGAATGAAGCGTCCAGGGCCTCGCGCACCACCGTCTTGTCGGCCGGCACGGTCGGCACGTAGGTCTCGATGACCTCGACCGGCGCCGCCAGGGTGACCTGGTCGCCCGAAGGCGTGGCCGTCACGGTGTAGCCGTACTGGTACTTGCGCCCACCCAGCTCGACGATGGCGCGGTCCGAGTAGATCGCCTCCAGCGAGATCCAGCGCTCGCCGACCGGCTTGGACGGGTAGACTGCAGCGCCAATGGCGCCACGAACCATGTCGATCAGTTGGCGGAAGTCCCGCTCGGGCGCGGCGGCCGCTTCACGCAAAGCCGTCTCCACGGCGCCTGGTGTGCGCAAGCCACCACAGGCCGCCAGCGTCGCAATGAGTTGAGCCCAATTCATGGTGGGCTTACTCGTCCGCGTCGGTGAGCTTCTGGCCGTCCTTGGTCACGACGACCACGTGGGTGCCGTGGTCCTTGAAGGACAACACCTCGGAAGCCTCGACAGCCACCTTTTTGGCGCGAGGCACCTTGACGGCCTTGCCGGCCTCGTTTTTGCCGTCCACCATTTCGATGACGGTGCGCTTCACGCGCTTGGCGGCTTCGGCGGCGGTGAGCTGCTTGCCTTCGGTCTTGGTTTTGTCGTCGGACATCAATCACTCCATCGTGGATGAGCTGCGGGTCGCAGCGGTTGCGATGGAGCGGACTGTGCCGTTGGTGGCACAAAAAACTAAGGCCGACATGAGTCGGCCCGGGTGATGCAGAAAAGCGGCTTCTAGGCTATCACGCAGCTCGGTGGACGTGTGGGTTGAACAACTCGTTGATCTCGCTGTGCGCCCAAATGCCATCAGCATAAGCAACCTCGTTGCCCTGCAGGCCGTCAAGCAGATCCATGAAATAGGCTTTCCGCCTGTCATAGCCCAGTGCCGCCAGAACTTCGCTACACATCTTGCGACCTGCCACCTTCTGCCCCTGCAGGTGCAGGTAGCAGCCGAGGGCAAAGGCATCTTTGTGGAGCATTTGAAGGTGCGGCGATGGCACTTCCGTGTGGATGATGTCGCGCAGTTTGTCGACGGTTTGGGTTTTCATTGACGGCCTCAAGTTGATGGTGAGCGCCATTGTTCTTGGCCAGGCATTGCATTGCAAGCCCAAACCCAAGACCTCCTCAATGTTGTCAGTACGTTTAAACCCCTTTTAAATCGCCCGCCAAGGCCATGCGGCGGAAATTTCCAAGGGGTTACCGCATCGAAGGGTTTTAAACGCTCCTAGCGGGCTGGTCCTTCGCGCCGCCTGCCGGCCTGTTTTGCCGCCTGGTCGAGAGCCGCTTTGCGGCCGTCCAGCTTCAGCTCGCGTTCGGTGAACGGCTTGGCCCCCGGGGTCGATACCTTCCAGCCGGCCATCCACGGAATCGAAATGCACCCGCAGTTGATCACCTGGCCCACCGGCGCGGCCGGGTCGTGGGGGCACTGCATCATGTCAAAGCCGCCGCCAGGATTCGGCACCTTGAAGGCCTTGCCGGCGTCCACTACCTGGCCATCCATCAAGTCATGGTTCCACCTGCTGTGGATCTTGCCGCTGCGCCGCCACTGCTTGCCAAGGCCGGGCACCAGAGGCGCAGCCTGCGCCAGGCGCTCATTGCCGGCCACCGCAAAGGCCCGGCTCACTTCGGTGTGCACGATGGTGGTGGCGCGCTTGGCAGACTCCTCCCCCAGGATGGCCTCAACCGACTTGATCGCTTCAAAGGGCGTTTTGCCACCGATGGTCACCAGGCCCAGTTGCTGCGCGATCTTGCCCGCCGCCACTTCTGTCACGTCCTTCATACGATCCACAGAGAAGGTTCGCATGGCCGCCAGCACACGGGCATCCAGAGCCTGCAGGCGCATCTCGACATTGAAGCCGGCCACAGCCAATGGCTTGTCCACGAAGTCCTCGCCCAGCTGCCAGGCGTCGCGCAGCGCCAGACTTGCAGCGGCGCCCACCTGGTTGCCTGTGGCCGTGAGCACCGTCTCCAGCTGCCCACGCAGCCGGGTGAGCTGCCACAACTTCCAGTCAGCCGGCTGGGCCATCAGCTGTTGGAGGATCTGCGCAAGGGCTTCGCGTAGCAGCGCCAGCGTGCGCTGGTCGGTGCCCAGCAGCAACCTGGCGCGCTCGGTCAGGCGCTCCTTGATCGCGGCCTCGAAGGACTTCTGTTCCGCCGTCACTGTGCTTCTGCGGAGGCATCACCCCCTGCTGGAACATTTTGGGTGCCAGATGTTCCAGGAAGGGTTCCAGCCCGGCCCGCCCGCAAAGCTTCACGTTCGTCCGCCGAGAAGTTGAAGTTGTCATCGGCCTGGCGCTTGGCCTTGCGATCGGCGTGCTCCTTGCGCGCCGCCTCCAGCTCCGTCTTGGCGTCGAAGTCCTGGCCGAAGCGCTGCGCCACGTCGGCCACCAGCTTCAAGGCCGTCTCTTCGGTCAGCAGCCCGGCGTCGATCATCTGGACCACGGCCGTGACCACCGAGACCATGGCCGCTGCAAACTTGGTCACATCGCGGTTCACCAGCTCGGGGAACACCGCCGTCACCTGCCACCTGTCATCCGCCCAGTCGGGCTTCTCTCCGCTGGCCTGGGCGGCCTTCCACAGCACAAAGCGCCCGATCTCCTCCAGCGCCAGCTTGAGGAAGTTCTGCCGCCCGGTGTAGATTTTGAAGGTGGGCTCGCCCATTTCCGATGCGGCGGCGCGGTTCACGTCGCCGCCCCCGCCGAACCAATGCTCGGGCGTGGTGCTGCCCCCCAGCACGTGGTTGCGCAGCAGCCTGGCGCTCTCGCTGGTGTCGGCCGCCTGCAGGGTGGGGGCCATGGGCTCCAACTTCACCGAGTCGTTGTGCACGAAGGTGCTGTTGGGCGCTGGTGGGGTGAACTCTTTTTCGTATTTCTTGACCGCCTCAGGGTCGGCACCGGTCAGCGTCACGTCCCACACGAATGAGCGCAGGTAGCCAATGCGGTCCAGTTCGTTGAACAAGAACTCGTCATAGGCGTCCAGCCAGTCGATCTGCCCCAGCAGGTCGCTGCGGCCGCGGCTACCGTTCGGAAACTTGTTGAGCTGGTACAGCAGGCACTCACCGTCCGCGAAGTCCTCCGCGCGGATGCGGGCGGTGTTGGCGCTGAACAGGTCGCCGTCTTCGCCCAGCACCACCACGCGGTACTTGTGCTGCTTGCCCCGGTTGTCGCGCTTGGTCACCACGCCAATGGGCTGCTCGGGGTTGTCCGGGTCGGTCACCACCGTGGCGATCTGGCGCGGGTCCAGGTAGCCCAGGCGCACGAAGCCATCGCCATCTCGCACGTTGGCGATGTAGCACTGCTCGCCCAGCAGGCCCAGGGCACGCACCCTGGGGGTGAGTTTTAAAGGCCAGTTGTTGATGGGGTCCGACCAGAAAGCGTTGATCAGCTTTTGATGATCTTCATCCTTGCACTGCAGTGTCACGCCCTCCGCCAGCAGGTAGGCCAGGGGCAGCTCCACTAGGCGGTTGGCGAGCAGGTTGCTCTGCCAGAGATATTCCGCCACCTTCTGCATGCGGTCCTGGGCCATGGGCGACAGGTCGCGCTCATTCTGGCTGCTCAAGCCATCGCCACTCAAGCGGCGCCATCCTGGTTCATCCGAGCCTTGGGCCGAGGCGGCCTCACGCATGGGTGTCGGTGTTGGGGCGGCTGCGGGCAAGAGGCCCACCGCTTCAAGCATTCGGTCAAAAAATCCCATGGTGTCAGTCCTCTGCGGCCAGTTCGGCCGCCACCAGGGCGAGCGCCATGCAGCCATGGTCGTTGTGGGTGGCGACCACCTCGCGCAGCTTCTGCGCCGCCAGCTCAATACCCTTGCGGTCGGCTTCTGGCAGGCTCGCGAGTTCGCCTCGGATGATCAAGAGGGTTATTTTTTCGTCGGTCATGGCTGGTCTCCGGTTACCCGCGCCGGAACATGCGCTGGGCCGTGTGGCCGTAGCGCGCCCGGGCGGACTGTTGCGAACTGGTATTGCCACCCTGGGCCGCTGCCGCCACGCCGCCCGTCACGGCCAGCATCCACAGCATCACGATCATGTCGGGGCCGTCGTCGTGGTCGGCTTTGGGGAAGTGGCGGAACTGGTCGATCAGGGTGGTCTGGCTGCTGTGCAGCCGGATCAGGCCGTTGTGCATGTGCGGCTGCAGGCTTTCGATGCGCAGCAGCTTGTCGCTGATCGGCAGCAGCGCCCGCGCCGGTACTGGCACGCCCAGCTGCGCGCTGCGCTTGACCAGCTCGGTGCGCAGGAACTCCTGGAACTGGACCGATTCGACGCCCCAGACGATGCAGCAGTACTCCCGCTGCAGCTCGATGATGTCGCTGATGATCCGGTCGGGCGTGCGCTTCTTGATCTTGGCTTCCACCACGTCCAGGATGCCGGTCTCGCGGTTGTAGCCCCCAACACCAAGCGCGCTGGGGTCGCGGCTGTTGCCCGCCTTGCCCAAGCTGGGGTCAGCCGCGCCGTAGAACACCCACTCGGCCAGCCGGTTCACCCAGAAGCGGATGCTGGCGTTGAACGGGGCGTCCTCGCCCGCCACCGGGTCGTTCTGCTGCTCGCTGTCGAAGGCCGCGTGGCCCTCTCGGGCCCGGCGGATCATCAGCTTGTGGATCGGCCGCAGCGCGGGCCAGCTCACCACCGCGCCGCGGTCCATATCCGCCTGCTGCTCACGGTACAGGGCCATGGCTGCGGCCTCGCCCTCCTGGGGCGTGTCGGCGTTGAGTAGCAGCTCTTCGAACTGTTCCCACAGGTCCATCCGCTCGGGCCACTGGATGATGGCCTTGAGCACCTTGCGGTTCCACAGCGGGTTTTTCAGGAAGCGGGCCAGCACCGAGTCGTAGTGCATCACCGTGCCCACCAGGATCGCGTGCATGCTGTCATCGGGCGGCCCGAGGTTCAGCACGCTGGCGGTGACGAACTTCTGCAGCTTGTCTCGCTGGGCAGGGGTGGCGACGTTCTCATCGTTCTCGATGTCGTCCATGATCGCCAGGTCGGGCCGGTGCGCGCCGTGGCGGCGGCCGCGAAGCTTCTTGGCAGATCCGAACGCTTCGATCTTGCGGCCGTTGCGCGTCACGATCACGCCTGCGCGCCACACCTTGCCCTGGCCATACACCTCGGGAAAGTCGCCGCCAATGCGCGGGTTGGCCTCCAGCTCGGCCTTGATGGCCTCCAACATCTCGGCCGCCTGTTCGAAGACGTCCATCACGATGATCGGGTACCAGACCTGCTCGGTGACCACACACCAGGCCACGAAGCTCATGCTGATCTTGGTGGACTTGGCCTCGCCCCGAGCCGCAGCAAGAGCATCGCGCTGGCCGGTGGGCGAATTGATGATTTCCGGGAGGCGCTTGTACAGGTACAGGTGCAGCGCGCTGGGCTCGGCCTTGCCGTAGTGCGGGAAGTAGTTCCGGTCCCAGTACTCGTACCCGCTCACCGGGTCAAACACCTTGCGGCGGCGCTCGGCGATCGCCTCGGGCGACACGTCCCAGCCGTCCAGGTTGGCATCAATCTGGCGCCGCAGCCCGTCGGCCAGGGCCGCCAGGCCATCGAGAAATTCTTTGCTGGTCTTTGCCATGGTCAGATCAGCAGGGCGATGACCAGCAACGCCGCCATGAGCCATTCGTCGTCTGTCACAAGCCACATGGCCACGAGCAACACCATCGGCTCCATCACTTCACCTTGGCGAGTTCTTCGCCAAACGGCTCCAGCAGCTCCACCATGGCCGTGAGGTGTTGCGGGTACCGACCCTGGGCGAAAGTCACCAGGCGCTGCAACACGTCGAGCTGGATCGCCTGCTTGTTCAGCTCCGGCGAGAGGCGTTTAAAGCTCGCCATCGTCTTGTTGAAGCTGTCGCTCATGGAGGCCAGCGTGTCGGCCCGATCGCGCGCGCTCATGTCCTTGGAATCGCGCAGTTGGTCCATGGTGGCCTGGTGCTGCACCAGGTAGTCCTCCAGCAGCTTCTTGCTCAGCGTGCTGAAGTTGTCGTCGCCCAGGGCCACGGCGGCCCGCACGGTGTCCCAGTCGTCGCCCTTGTCGGCGGCTTCCTGCTTCCAGCGGTTGGCCGTGCTGCGGGGAATGCCCACCTTCTTGCAGGCGGTCTCCATCGCCAGGCGCTGATAGACGTACAGGCCCCGCAGCTGGGTGCGTTTCTCGGATGCGTGGGCCATTACTGTCCGGAGCCCCCGCGGCTGAGCCACTGCTTCGCGCCCTCGATCGCCAGAGCGATGCCGATGGAAACCGCCGAGCCACTGATGGCGCCCGCCACCGCGGCCTTCTGCTCAACGACGCGCAGGCGCTTGTCAATGGAGTTGTGGCGCTCCTCCATGCGCTGGTCGAGCGCGTCGATGCGCTGATCCTGTCGAACCAGGTGGGCGGTGATGCTGTCGAGCTTGCCGTCCATCTTGCCCAGCAGCATGAGTTCGTCTTTTTCCATCGCCATGGCGCGTCACTTTCCGTTTAAAAAATCAATCAGGTGTTGGTACCGCTGCCGGTCTTCGGCGCAGGACTTGGCGTTGACGGCCTGGTTGAACCAGGCGTCGGCAAGAGAGAGCCCGGCGCTCTCGGCACAAGCAGCGTCGGCGCCTTCGGCGGCACCAGCAGCGCCGCAGGCACCGGCTGGCGAATCAACACCGGTGAGCGCGCCGTTCCACATGCGGACAGCAGCAAGAGTGAGGCGAGGCACATCGCCAGCATCGGCAGCAGCAGGTAGCTCGACGCGCCCCGGCGCTTGGGCCGGTCCACATTCGGGGGTTCGAGGCGCACGGGCCGCAACCACGAGCGGAGCGCGCTTGCGCAGCGTTTGATACTTGCTGTCCAGTTCGGCATAGCGGTCTTCCTGGTCAATGTGTTCACGGAGGTAGTTGGCGGCGGCCTGGTCTGCGCGCTTGGTTTCCTTGTCGATCGCCTTGGAAACGGCCTGGTCTTCCTTGGCCTGTTTGGCCTGCCAGGCGTTGTCCGTGGCCGTGTGGCCCCACCAGTAGCCGCCGCCCAGCAGGGCGATGGCGATGAGCAGGGCGCTCAGAAGCTGGGCGGCCATCACTGCAGCCCCATGCACTTCTGGTGGCGCTCGGCCTGGCGGGTCCAGACGCCGCGGCATACCTTGTTGCCCGGCGTGGAGCAGTCGAACTCCCACCGCGTAGGGCGGCCCTGGGCATCGCGCCGGTTCACCACCCAGCCCGGCCCCTCGTTTCGGGCGCTGGTCATCTTGCGGTAGCTCAGCAGCGCGTTGCAGGCCTGCGTGTAGTCGCCCGCCTGCAGCTGGCGGCGCATGTCAGACCGCAGCCAGGCAGGGGTGCCGAACTGGTACACCCAGTCCATGTACAGGTCGTACTCGCCCTGGTGCAGGGCCACGCCGGGCAGGCTGTCGCGGAAGATCGCTTCTTCCTTGCCGATGTGCGCCTGGGCCTTGATGAGGGCACGCACGGGCGTGGTGCTCTCGCCCATCTTCACCGGCGTGCCGTCTTCATGCTTCGTGGAGCCAAACCCCAGTGTGGGGACGTCTCCCTTTGCGGGGATCACGGCCGTGGTCGTGTAGCTCTCATGCACCGCCATCCCAACGAAGGCCGCGAAAGACAACGACAGGCCGGTGACGAGCATGCGCGGGCTGACGGCGCCGCGTATACGCGGAGACATGCCGAAGACGCTGGCGGGTGCCCCTGTCCGCAGCTCGACAAGCCTTTCAAAGATCGCCGCCACCAACAAGCCGAGCACGAACCCGACGAGGATGCTCAGGACGACCCAGGGGATGAGAAGTAGAGGGAGGTGTGTGATGCCCATGCACCGACTTTCATCGGGCGGGCAGAAATAACTAAGGCCGACATGGGTCGGCCTGTGAGGGTTGGAATTGCTTTTTTACGGTATCACGGAGCCCACCGAAACCGCAAGGCCCTGTATTTAAACCGGCTCAGCTGCCGGCGTTTCGGCCCAGCTTTTCGGCAGCAGACGAATGGCTGGAACATGCTCCCGCCACACATCAGCCTTGGACTTTTCTTTGGTCGACTTCTTGTATTTCGCACGCCATCCAGAAAGGGTTGGGAGGTAGGAAACGACTTGATCGATGGGCTTCCCGATGTAGTGGCCAATGCTGTTTTCGACGGTGTTGATGTCTTGGATTCCACTCTGGAACCCACTGGCGACGTCGACCAGGCCAACCCCCATGTGCTCGATGTCTGTCACCACGTCGGGGAAGGCCGCTTGCGCAGTCTTCGGGATCAACATCAGCTCCGGAACGCCACACAAAGGTAGGTCGGGCTGATCTGGCTTGGGTCGCCATGCACGTGCCAGGAAGGCACGCATCGACGGCATGCCGGGACCAAAGCCAACCTCGGCATAAAAAAGCTTCGAGTAGTGATCCCGCAGAGAGTAGATGACCATGTGGCTCCGGCTGGCACCAACCAGCTTTGCCAACGACGTCTCAAAGGGCTTGTCCTGATATTTGAGCAGCCCATCTTTTCCCGCGTAGTAGTGCTTGGACACGCTGGCCACCAATTGATGAACATGGTTGGGGTGGTTGCTTCTGTAGTGCTGCATCACGATTTAAAACTCACTCGGCAACTGCATCAACCTTACCGCTTGCAACCACCCAACTGCTGACACTCCGCACGAAGGGCCGCTGCATCCTCACGCAGCTCGCGATTGCGTGTGTCGCACGTTGTGGCCAGGGCCGTCATTTCTCCCGAAATAGCACTCTCCCAGGTGGCGCCAGCGAGGTTGTTGTTCGCACGGGATTTCTTGGCCTGCAGGGCCTTCATGTCGCGATCGCATGCAGCCCGCTGCCGGCGGATCGCTGCAAATGCGTCCGGCACCAGTCTGACTTCCAGCTCCTGCTTTCGTCGCTCCTGCTGACTTGCCGCGATCTGCTGCTCAATCCGCTGCGCCTCTGTTTGAGGTTTGGCGGAGGCGTCGGACTTTGCGCCTCCACCAGCCGCCTCGGATGCCTGTGTTGTCGGTGCAGCTCCACTTGCTGGCCGAACGGAAAGGGTCTCACCCTTTCCAGGGCATGCAGCATCCTGGAACACCACCCGACCGTCGATGGTGCATTTGTTGATGGCCCAGGCGGGTGACACCGCCAGGCAGGTGAGCGCGAGCAACGTTGCTTTGGCGTTCATGACTTCCTCCTTGATGCACGCCACTCCCATGGCGATACGGGTTCCAGATCGGTCCACAAACCGCGACCGGCATTCTTTGCGGCATCTTGGTGCCGATACAGCCACTCGTAGCCCGTCGCGTACCTGTCGAACACCCAGGCCATGCCTGCATTGACCTGTTCGGTCGCAACGTCTCGGCCATTGCACTCTACATCGGCCACCGTGCGGCCGTATCGGTCCGTGTCGGTTTTCCGGATGGTGGCCTGCACCTGGTGGCAAAGTTCATGCAGATGCTGGCGCGACCTCTTGCCAAAGGCCTGGGCTTTCTCAGGCGCATCAATCGCGCCGATGCGCACCTTCACCACCTGGTATGCATCAGGCTCGCCGCAACGGGCTTTCAGCGTGTCTCCGTCGGTCACACCAACGACCAGGCAGATCAGCGCGGCGGAGATTACTTCTTGCATGGCGCTGTGGATTGGATCACCACCTCCACATACCGCTTCAGCCGATACAGCTGCTTGCCGTCCAGCTCGATCACCATCCGGGTCTTGAACTCACGCTCCATGAAGTCCAACACCGCGATGCGGTCCTGCACGTTGTCCATGAGTTGCAGCACAGCTTTTTGTTCGGGCGTCGCGCGCGGCGCCGCCCGGTTTTGTGTGTGGTGATGGTGGTGATTGATCACCGTAACGTCGATGCGGTCCGCCTGCACCGCGCCGTGCTGGTGATTCCGTGTGACTCGGATGTTGCCGCCAACCCGGCCAACCTGAACATTTGAATCCCCCGTGACTTCTTGTTTTGGCAGCAGCCGGCCGAGCCAGGCCAGCAGCTGTTTTGGTAGCTCTTGCAACGCATTTACCTCACTTGTTTTTGATCCGGGCCTTGTTGCCCACGCGTCCGATCTGGATGTTGTTGTTGCCCACGGCGCTCTGGCTCTGGCCGCCGCTGGGTTTTTGAGTGCGCGCAGCTGGCATGCCTGCGGATAGCAGCGCGGCAGTTTGGATGAGGTTGCGCCGCGCCTCGGCGTTGCAACGGCGGTAGCTGTCGATCAGCACGCGCTCATCGGCCGGCAACAGGTCCGCCTCTGGCAAGCCCTGGGCACGCTGTCCCATGAGGATGTAGAGCACATCGGCGCCTGCGGCGGCGAGTGCCGAGAGCTGCACTGCATTGGGTGAAGGCCCTCCGCCCTTTTCCCATTCGACGTAAGGCCTCCTCGTGACGCCCGCGATGGCAGCGAACTCCTCTTGAGTCCTTCCCAGTCGTTCCCGCTCGGCTCGAAGCCTTTCAAAAATATTTGCGCTCAAAACAGCCCTTGAATATTGACGTGTGCTGAAAACAGCACCACAATAACTATCAATCAAAACCGAATGCAGAACATCCACCACACGTAGGACGAACTGAATCCACCACCAGAAAGAACACAGCTGCATCGGCATCTCTGATGGCTTCTGCCTGAGCTTTTGAAACATCAATTTACCACTTCACACCACACCCCCCCATGACATCGAACCCTGTCATCACTCGATTGCCGTATCCGCAGACGGTGCAGAGCGCGCGCACGTTCATCGTGAGCAACGGCCTGAGCATCAGCGAGTTGGCCCGGGTCAACGGTCTGAAGCGTCTGGCGCTGCAGGACCTGCTGCGCCCCAATGGGCAGCTCAAAGGCATGCGCGGCCAGGCACACCTGGCGGCCATCGTCCTGGGCCTCAAGCCCGCACCGGGCACCGTTGCCGCCAATGACCCGCACAAGCTGCCGCGCCGCAAAAACGCTGCAGCGGGAGCGGTCGCATGAGCACCCAACCGGCACCACAAGCGGCCGACGCGGGCAGGGCGTTTGAGTTGCGCGACTTCCTCAACCGCCACTGGCCTGACATGGCTGATGGCTTCTCCATCAAAACCAGCTACGGCAACGTGCGCATTGAGCCCGGCCGCTTGGCTGATGACATCCGGGATTTGGTCGCCCAGCAATACATGCTGGAACTGATGCACCTCGAACAGGTCGAGAGCCAAGCCAAGGCCGCAGCTTCCAAGGGAGCCCAAGCATGACCTGGCTCACAGCACGCGAACTCGCAGGCTTGCCGGGCATGCCTGCCTCGGAGCGGCGGACACGAGACAAGCTCCAATCCCTTGGCGCCGCTGAACGCCAGAGGAGCAAGGTGGGCGGCGGCATGGAATACGACTGCAGCGCGCTACCCGAAGAAACCCGCGCCGCCATCGCCGCGCGCCAGATCACCCGGGCAGGCACCACCGCGCTCTCCCTGGTGGAGCCCGCGCCCGTCCGCTCCTTTGTGCCGCCAGGTCTCCCGGTGCCCAAGCCCGGCGAGCTGGCGCCTGTGCCGTCCCCCTCGCGCCGCCCGCCCAGCCAGGCCGACAAGTCGGTGGCCGACGCGCGCGTGCACCTGGTCAACACGGTGCTGGAGCTGGTGCCCCTGCACGGCCTCAAGCGCTCCTGCGCGCTGTTCGCCGCCCAGCTCGTGACGGGTGAGGCTGGCGCAGAGGTGCAGTCCATCGCCCGCACGGCCAATCAGCGGGCCCGGGGCGACATGGTGAGCGCCCGCACGCTGGAGCGCTGGATCAGCGCGCACCGCGAGCACGGCTGGTGGGGCTTGCTGCCGGTGTCCGTCGAAGTCGCCCCGGTGCCCGAGCGCATGGAACAAGACGTGGCTGCAGTCCTCGGCCTGTACCACTCGCGCAACCCGATGTTTCGCAAGCTCACCATGGCCGCCAAGGAGGTCACCCGGTCGATGGGCCGCGACTTCGACACCTGGGAGGCGCTCTATGCCCGCGCCCGCCGCGCCTTGGACAAGTACGGGAAGTCGCACGAAGCCAATGTGGCGCTCATCAAGTCCCGCCACTCCGGCTCAGAGCGGGACGTGAAGCTTCCGTTTAAACGGCGCGACGCCAGCATGCTCGCCCCGCTCGACGTGTGGGTGATGGACGGTCACACGTTCAAGGCCAAGGTGCGCCACCCAGACCACGGTGCCCCGTTCGCTCCCGAGCTGACACTGGCGAAAGACTGGTCGTGCCGAAGGATCATGGGTTGGTCCGCTTCGCTCTCAGAGAACGTGTTCGCGGTGGGCGATGCGCTGCGCCACGGCATCGGTCAGCACGGCATCCCCGCCGTGCTGTACACCGACAACGGTGCGGGTGAAACCGCCAAGCCCATGGACTGCCCGATCGACGGCTTCGCCGCCCGCCTGGGCATCGATCACCGCACCGGCATCCCTGGCAAGCCGCAGGGCCGCGGCGTGATTGAGCGTTCCTGGCAGACCCACGCCATCAACTGCGCCCGCCAGTTCGGCAGCTACCAGGGCAGCGACGTGGACGGCGGTGAATTCCGCAAGGTGGCCGCCGAGTTGGCGAAAGAGCAGCGCGCGGTGCGCCGGTCCAAAGAAACGGGCACGGTGGTGCGCCTGTCCAACAAGTGTCCCACTTGGCCGCAGTTCGTCGAGGCGGTGGACCGCATGGTGCATGAGTACAACAGCACCCACCGCCACCGCTCGCTGCCCAAGCGCGCCGACGGCAAGCACATGACGCCCGATGAGGCCTGGGCGGCCAAGTTCGATCCGAGCCTGCAGCACCTGCCCACACAGGGCGAGCTGCGCGAGCTGTTCATGCCCGCGGTGCTGCGCACAGCGCGGCGCGGCGAGGTGGCGTTCTTCAACCAGGTGTATTCGGCCCCCGAGCTGATGCGCCGCGATGTCGAAGGCCACGAGGTCAGCGTGCGCTACGACATCCACGACCCGAGCTGGGTGCGCATCTACACGCTCGACGGCCAATTCGTCTGTGATGCGCGCTTCGCCGCGAACCGCATCGACGCCATGCCCAAGGCCGTGGTGCAGATGGCCCGCGAGAAGCGCGTGGCCGCCACGGTCAGGCTGCGCCAGCAGCAGATCGAAACCGCCCTGCGCGAGCTGAACAGCCCGGTCGATGCCGACAACACCGTTTTCCTGCCGGAGCTCACCACCCCCGAGGTGTTGGGTTCCACCCTGGGGGCGCAAACCTCCTCCTCCCTCCCTGATTCCTCCAAGGGCGAGGCCGCGCAAGCGGACTCGGGCAGGCCTTTCTTTGACACCCCCGGCGCGCGCTACGAATGGCTCATGCGCCACCGCGATGCGTGGACGGGTGTGGATCAGGAGTGGCTCGCCCAGTACGTGGAAAGCGACAGCTTCGAGCAGCTGCGCGAGTACTACGAGGGGCGTGGTCTGGGGTGGGGCGCGGCTGATGAACAGCCGGGTTTTAAGAGTGCCCTGTGACGGCGGCAACCGTCACAGAGCGTGCCTGAGTTGATGTGTGTCGATACCCAAACGAGAAGGAATGTAGCGTGAAAAAAGGCTTTGTTCAAACCGAGAATTTCCGCCGCCTCAAAGAGGCCGAGAAGATCGTGGACCAGCGCGGCGCCATCGAAGCCAGTCTGGTGCTGGTGCGCGGGGTGTTCGGCATCGGCAAGTCCATGCTCACCGAGCGCTGGGCGGCCGAGAGCGGCCACGTGTTCCTGCGCGCCAAAGAGACCTGGACGAAACAGTCCATGCTGCGCGACCTGGCCGCCAAGATGGGCCTGCCCCTGGATGGCAACGCCTCCCAGGTGCAAGACCGCATCATCGGGCAGCTCGCCGTCAGCATGACGCCGCTGATCATCGACGAGGCCGACCACCTCATCCCCACCTCGCGGGTCATGCGCGGCGGCCAGCGGGTGGCGCCCATGCTGGAGGCGCTGCGCGACATCACCGACATCACCGGCGTGATGTGCTTCCTGGTGGGCATGGAGCGCTTCCCGACCATGGTGCTCCAGTTCGAGCACATCGCCAGCCGTGTCGCCCACATCGTCCAACTGGAGCGCCTCTCCATCGAAGACGTGCAGGCCACGATCAAGGCCAAGGCCGAAGTGCCCATGAGCCCCGAGGTCGTGGCCGCGATCCACAGCCAGGCCAAGGGCCGTATGCGCTGGGTGCTGGGTGCCATCACCAACCTGGAAGGCTGGGCCAGGGCCAACAGCTGGGCCCGTATTGAAGCGTCCCACATCAAGGGCCGGCCGCTGTGCACCGAGTTCACCGCACAGACCGCCACCAGCGGCAGGGAGTCGTGATGAAGCATGTGCAACCCTGGTTTGTCGGGGCCACGCTGCGGGCGATCGCGCAGCACGTGCAGAAAACCTCGCAAATCTTCACCGCTCTGGACGTGGCCGACTGGGACGAAGCCCTCAAAGGACAGCCCGGCAAAGCGCGCCTGGCGCTGCAGCGCATGGCAAACCACAAGTTGGTTGAGCCCTGCGAGCTGCCCATCACCCGCACCTTGGCAAAGCTGGAGCCGCGCTGGAAGCTCACGGCCAAGGGGCTGGGCACCTGCCGCGCCATCTTGCAGGCCCAGCCCGGTGCGGCGCTTCCCGATGCCACCGCGCTGTCCACGCGCCTGTGGGCTCTGCTGCGCTCGCGCAAGACGCTCACCTCCGAAGAGGCCGCCAGCACCCTCATCGACGCGGGAAGCCGCGACTTTGCCAAAGCGCAGTACCAGATCGGCGGCTACCTGCGCGCCTGGGAAAAGCTGGTGCCCGACGTTGTCAAGGTCAGCGCCCGGCGCGTGGAAGGCTGCAAGCGCTACGTCATGGTCAAAGACGGTGGCGTCCGACCGCCGCCCACCAAAGCCAGCGCCATCCCGCCCATGCCGGCGCCCTCCGCGCACCCGGCGCCCCTGGTCCAGTCCGTGAAGCACGAGGCGCGCGCATGAGCCAGCAGTGCCCCTACATGCAAGAGCCCTGGTTCTTGTTGCTGGTCGAGCGCTGCAGCGGCGTCGTTCGCGCCCGCATCGCCGAGCAGCTCGGCATCAGCTCCACCGCGCTGTCCATGGTGCTCAACGGCACCGGCCCCTACGGCAACGGCACGGCCAGCACGGCCCACATCGCCGAGCGTGTGGTCCACACCTTCGGCCGCTACGCCTGCCCCCACCTCACCGCCGAATCCGGCGGCGATCAGGAGCACGTCATCACCGCCGACCAGTGCCGCGTCTATGCGCACCGGCCGCCACCCATCGGCAGCCCGCTGGCCATGCAGCACTGGCAGGCCTGTCGCCAGTGTCCACATCTCGAAGCCAGCGCACCACCCGTCGAGCGCACCCCCGTGCCGCGCAAGACCGTGCGCGCCCCGTCCACCCCTTCACCCCAGGAGGCTCCCCGTGACCATATTTAAACGACTCGCCCAGGGCGGCCCGGTCGGCATCGTGCACGCGCTGCGCGAAGCCTGGATCGCCAACCAGATCCGCCACGTCAGCATGCTCATGGACCGCGAGCGCGAGCTGCACCTCGAACACACGGCCCAGCTGCGCGCCGAGCTGAACCGCCTGGTGCTGCGCCAAGCCAACGCCGCCCAGCGCGCGGCGGCCTTCTGGAGGGCGCTGTGATGCTGTTCCTGGTCACCATCAAGCTGCGCAACGGCAAGCGCCTGGCCGGCGTGGGCTGGTTCATCGACCAGTCCGAGGCCGTCATGCAGACCATGTCCGACTGGCCCGAGGCCGAGCGCGTGAAAACGCACTGCATCAGCCCGCGCCGCTCCCACATGCCCAAAGGGGTCCGCCATGGCTAAAGGAATCACCCATTCCTGCGCCAACGTCTGGCGCGGCGTCGCCCGGGCGGGTGGCTGGTGGAGCGTGGCGCGCATCGCCAGCGACTGGGACGGCGTGTACGCCGCCGAAGAGGTCGCCGAGCACGTCGCCACGCTCAAGCGCGGCGGCTTCCTGCAGGAGGCCGAATCCCGTCGCCATGGCGCCCTGTACGCCTACACCATCGGGTGCCACCAACTGCCCGGCGAAACGCTGACCCCGGTTACCGCCGAAGCGTGCCACACCGAAGACAACGCATCCATCGTCCCGCCGCCCCAGCACGACGTGATGCACACCGTCTACAAGCCATCGCAGCCCACCTACCGGCCCGACGCCCTGGACCACCAGGCATGCCCCAGCCTGCACATGGGCAAGCGTCGCGCTTTCCGGGGAGAAGCGGCATGACCTTCATGGAACTGCAAGACAACGCGCCTCACCTGGCGCAGCTGCGCATCGTGCTGCTGGCCCTGCTGCCCAAAGAAGGCGAGCCCCGCACGGTCGCCGAGCTGGCGGCAGCGGCCCACACCGACAAGCAGAGCGTTTCCGACGCGCTGTTCGACGACTACATGGACGGCCGGCTCGGCTTCGACGTGCTGACCGACGCCTTCCACAACAAACGACAAGGGAGCGCGCTGTGAGCCTCACTCCTGCCGAACTGACCGCCGATGACGCGGCGCTCAAGGTACTGACCAACCGCTTGGCCGAGATGGCCGAAGCCGCGCCCAGCCATCGCCTGATGTTGCTCGCGCTGCTGGCCACCTACCAGGCCGTGGCGAGCTGCCACCCCTGCTGCACACGCACAGCTGCGGAGGCCGCACTGCAGGTGGGCGGCCGACTACTGATCTCCACCCTGGACGCATTGCCGCGTTCCAACCCGTCCAACCTTCACTGAAACCAAAGGAGCCACCCATGGCTGAAAAAAACACCATCCCCGCCGGCTACTGGCAAGACGCCAACGGCGCGCTCATCCCCACCGCAAAGATCAAGGACATCGACAAAGACCGCCACACCACAGTCGTCGAGCTGGCGGAAGCGGCGAAGGACATGAGCGCATCGCTTTTCGGCTTCAAGACGAACGCGATGATCACGATTCAGGACTTCATCAACCGCAGCCTGCAGCAATACGACGTGAAGACCGGCGGCGACAAAGGCAACGTCACGCTGGTGAGCTTTGACGGTCGCTACAAGATCACCCGTGCGGTGCAGGATTCCATCGTCTTCGACGAGCGCCTGCAGGCGGCCAAGGCCCTCATCGACGAATGCATCCACACCTGGGCCAAGGGCAGCAACAGCAACATCAAGGTGTTGGTGAACGACGCCTTCCAGGTGGACAAGGCCGGTACGGTCAACACGGGCAGGGTGCTCGGCCTGCGCCGCCTCGCCATTGACGATCCAACCTGGACGCGCGCCATGGCCGCGATCGGAGACAGCATGCGTGTCTCCAGCAGCAAGACCTACATCCGCTTCTACGAGCGCGACGAGACGGGCTCGTACCAGGCGATCAACCTTGACGTGGCGGGGGTGTGAGCATGGGCGCGCCGTACATCCCCCGTACTGACAGCCTCCCTGACCAGGTCTGTCGCTACTTCGTTCGCCTGCCCGACGAAGAGCTGCTGTCCCGCGAAATATCGGCCAACCACAACGTGGCCGTCAGCAACGTGGGAAGCAACTTGAAGCTGGCCGTTGAGGCTGGCTACCTAACCCTCGATGGTTCGGTCTACAGCGCCGGACCGAACCTCCGGCAATTCGCCGCCCAACTGGAGAAGGGCAATGGCGTGACCGAGGGCCGAGCCTCATGGCCCGCCAAGGGCGATGCTGGTAACCCCCCCCGGCAAAGGAAGGATCGTCGCACAGGCGCGCATCCAAGGCCTTCACCTTCGATCTTTCGACCATCGAAATCCAGAAGGGTGTCCCGCTTCCCGCAGGTCGCCAGCCCGCAATGGATTGGCCCGCATTCCTGGGCAAGCTGGAAGTGGGCGACTCGTACATGCTGCCGGCCGAGGCGCGATCCGCGCTCGGCAGCGCCGTGACGAAGTTCAAAAAGGCCACTGGGCGTGTGCTCAGCGTTCGTGTGATGGCCGAGGGCTGTGGTGTGTGGAGGGTTGAGTGATGCCGTTCGTTGAAATCCTCTCCGCCGCCTTGGGCCTGCTCGGCGCGCTACTGCTCGCCACGCGCAGCCGCTTTGCCGGCTGGGCCTTCGTGGCCTGGTTCGCCAGCAACATCGGCTGGATCGTGTTCGGTGCAGACAACCAGCATTGGTTCTTCATCGCGCAACAGGCCGGCTTCACGGTCACCTCGCTGCTCGGCATCTGGCAGTGGCTGGTCAAGCCACAGCAGCTGCGCCGAGCCCAAGCCAGCCAGGTGCCGGCCGAGCCCCGCATGGATGCGGCCCGCGCCAAGGCGGTGCTGCGCCTGATCGGGTTCCCCGGCTACACCTTTCTCCTGGTGGGCAACTTCATCGGTGCCACCTACCTGCAGGCGACCTTCCACGCGCCCTGCAACTTGTCCGGCGGCAGGCCAGTGAGGCAGACCACGCGCAAGTGGCAGCTCTCCGCGCACATAACGCCCAGCGAGCTGGTGCAGACCGCGCTCAAGTGCGTGCTGACCAGCCTGGAGCACGAAGCCCGCGAACAGTTCATCTACCGAGGGAAACCCATCTTCGGGCCCCACTTCGACGTGGAGCGCCTGGTGGAACTGTGCGAGCAGGGTGACACGGCACTGGAGGTTCGGTCATGACCCGCGACGACGCCCTCAAGAAAATCAAGAAGTGCCTGGCGCTCTCGCGCAGCGCAAACGAACACGAAGCCGCGGCCGCGCTGCGCCATGCCCAGAAGCTCATGCAAGCGTTCGGCTTGGCCGAGGAAGACATCTCCCTGGCCGACGTGAGCGAGGCACGCGTCAAAGCACGATCAGCCGCCGCCAACCGCTGGGAGCTCGCGCTGGTGCACCTCGTGGCCGATGCCTTCGGCTGCGAGACCTTCGGAAGCCTGAAAGGCGCCTACAACGCCGCTGGCAACTTCACCCGCACGCGGCATTGGGTGTTCGTCGGCATTGACACTGCGCCCGAGGTGGCAGCCTATGCCGCCGAAGTGCTGATCCGCCAGTGCGCCACCGCGCGCCTGGCGCACATCGCCAAACAGCCCAAGAACTGCAAGCCCATCACCAAGACCGCACGCGGCGATGCGTTTGCCGTGGGCTGGGTGGCCGGCGTGGAAGCGAAGGTCGAAGCGTTCGCCCAGTCAGGCAAGAACGAAACCCTGCTGCTGGCCTACATGCAGCGCGAGCACCCGGACCTGGCCGACGGCAAGGTGCGCGACACCACGAAGAAGCGACGAGTGGATCACGGCCACATCGCCGCCGGCTACCGGGCAGGCAAGGCCGCCGAGCTGCACCGTGGTGTGGGTGGAACCGAAGAGCGGAGGGCAATTGCATGAGCGCCGACAACACCGCAGCCGCGGCGAAGCACAAGCGGCTTCCTCGCCCGGCGCAGCTGCAGATCAACCAATCCGGCGCGTGGCGCAGCGCGTTGAACTTCGATGCCGGTGACGCACCACCTGAGTTCCTAGAGGCAGCCGATTCGTTGGGCCGCCTTTCAGGAACGCACATCGGGATGCGGATCGTGATCTGCATCCCGTCGGGCAGTGGCAGCACCATACCAACGCGCAACGTGCTGATGCACTGGACCCGCGAGACGGGCTGGGTGTCCGCATGAGCCGCGCACCCACCAAACCCGTGCAGATGGCATGCCTGCACATCGGCTATCAGCGCATCCTGCTGCCGGCCGACAAGGCCATGAAGGTGCTCGAAGCCCTGCAGCACGCCGTGCAGGTCGAGATCGATTTCAAGGGCCACAGGGAGCTTTACCAAGTTCAGGAAGAACCCCTGCGCGTCGAGTTCCTGCTGGTGAGCCAAAGCCAGATCAGCATGCCCCACGGCGAGCCTTTCCCAACGCCTGCCGTGAAGACCGCCTTGCCGCCTGCGCGCCCGAGGTTGCTGCGATGAGCCCTCTACATCAACCCATTGGTGCTGCTGTGATGCGTTCCAACGCTTCACGTACACCTGGGCCGAGATTGAGACAGCCGGATTGGCTTGCCTCAATCCATTGGAAGGCGGCGGCGCGTAGCCCTTCCATGTGTGCAGTGCCTATCGCTCGTGCATCTCTCTCAGCTTTCAGCACAGTGGCCAGGTCCAGTGTTTCCATCGCTCGATCCTTGTATAGGGCGACGTGCCCTGCGGCAGATTCTTTTATCACGACCGGTTTTTGCCAAGCGATCGACTTGTCCCAGCGCAACGCTGAACTGATGCGCAGCCTTTTCACCTCCATCGTTTAAAAGCCATGGCCACCACCACCCGCCGCAACTTCACGGCCCACGCCAACCAGGCCAACGCCGACGCCCAGCGCAAGCGCGAGCTCGGCCAAATCCACCAGGGCAAGGCTGCCCTGGCCTGGAGCGATGACGACTACCGCTACCACCTGTTCGACCTCACCGGAAAAACCAGCGCGGCTGAACTGGACGCAGCAGGCCGCGCCAAGGTGCTCGCCCTCATGGCCACCGGCGGCTACAAGCCCAAGGGCTCCACCTTCAAACCCTTCGACCAGGCCGCCAAGATCAAGTGGCTCTGGAAAAAGATCGGCGCCGCCGGTGGCCTGCGAGACGCCAGCGAAGCCGCGCTCCTGGCATTCGTCGGCCGCCACACCGGCAAGGGCGTCTCCGACGTCAAGTTCCTGCCCACGGCCGACGCCTCCAAAGTCATCGAAGCCCTCAAGGCCATGCTCACCCGCGCTGAGCGGGCGAAGCTGCAGGAACAGATCCAGGCCAAAGCCCCGACTTGCACCAAATCGCAAACAGGGGAAGCCCAATGACGCCCGTCGATCAGGAGTTCATTCACGACCCGGACAACGGCCAGTACGGTGACTGCCAACGCGCGGTAGTCGCCTCGCTGCTGGACCTTCCCATCACTGCCGTTCCGCACTTCCTCCAGGAAGCGGCAGGCGAACCGGTGACCTACTGGGAGAGGCTGCAGGCCTTCGTCCGTTCGCATGGCTTTGTCTATCTCAATGTGCCAGTTCGCGCGGGCCAGGCCTTCTTCGGCGACGACGGCGATGTGTTTCATGAAATCAGCGGCCCCAGCCCGCGCGGGAATGGCGTCGGCCACGCCGTGGTCGGGTGCAACGGCCAGATCGTGTTCGACCCGCATCCATCTCGCGCCGGTCTGGCCGGTGATCCTGCCACCTGGGAGCACGCCTACCTGGTGCGGATCAACGCCGTCAGTCCTTGCGAGCTGGGCATGCTCCAGGCCGAGAACGCCGGCCTAGAAGCCGCCAACCTTCACCTGTCGCGCATGGTCGATGAGCTGCAGTCTGGGCCCGTATTCGGCATCATTGATCCGGACTATGCCGCCGCGTTCACCAAGGCGCGGATCGCTGCCTGGCAGCACGGGTACGCGATCACGCTGCATGGCAGTTTCACCCGTGATCTCGACCTGGTGGCCGTTCCCTGGACTGACCGGGCCTGCGATGCCGAGACCCTGGTGGCAGCGCTCGAATACCGAACTGGCCTCAAGCGGCAGGGGCCACCCTCTGACAAGCCGCACGGCCGGAAAGCCGTTTCCCTGTTGTTTCCCGCCTTTGAAGACCCGCGTTGGATCGACCTCTCGGTTCTGCCGCGCATGCCAGCCCAGGAGGTCGCAACGGCATGAACGACCTGGCCGACATCATCGACTCGGACCTGCTGCCCCCGCTGCTGCAGGACTTCGAGCGCCTGATCGGCCTCCCGGCCACCCTGGACCTGGTGCGGGTCCACGGCGGCCTGCGCATCTACGTCCCCACGCCAGCCCGCGTCCACGCCGATCACCCACTCGCCAAGATCATCGGTATGGACCGCCTCATGACCCTGTCCAAGACCTACGGCGGCGAGGACCACTTCACTCTGCCGAAGGCCGAACGGGCCATCCTGGCCCTGCGCAACAACCGCATCGCCCACGCCTACGGCCACAACAAGACCGTCCGTGAGCTGGCCGCCGAGCACCGCCTCACCGAGCGCCAGATCGAGCGCATCGTGGCCGCGGCCGGCATCACCGCGCCGACCGATCGGCGCCAGTCCACCCTGTTTTAAACCCGCGCGAGCGGTGTTTAAAGGCGTCCGACTTCGGTAAAGTCGGACGTTGTGGACAACCTCCGTTCACCTTCGCGCAACCTATTGATGCGCAAAGGATTTTTGAAGTCGGACGCCCGAGTGACGTCCGACTTCAAAACGTCCGACTTTGTTTTGTGGCGCTCCAGGCCCGTCAAACGCACGTAAGCCCGCGCCAGGCTTGTAATTTCACTCGGTGGCACCATCCGCCCACCCCGGCCCAGAAACCGCCCGTTTTGGCCGTTCTGGCCCCCCGCAGCGCCCATTTCGTGCCAAAGCGCCCGTCAAGGTTCCAAGAACCCAAATCGCCCGCAAACCCGCGCCGCTATTGAGGTTCGCCAAATCTATCCACAGCCCCCGGCAGTGCCAAAACGATCACCTCCCCATCCTGGGCCGGTAGGCCGGGTGGCGCCCGTGCCGCCCGGCGGGGTGCAGCAGGCCCGTGTAGCACAGGGTCTGCACCATGCGGTACACCGTGCTGTAGGCCATGGAGACGCCGCGCCGGGTCAGCGCGGCGTACACCTCGACACCGGAGCGGGGCGCGCCCGCGGCCAGGCAGAACTCGGTCAACACCTCCAGCCGGCTGAAGGTCAGGCGCAGGCCCGCGGCCCGAAGGGGCGCGGCCAGGGGGTGGTGCATGGGTGGGGTCCGTGACGCGGTTTCAATAGCCCACCACGCCAGACAGGGCGCGCAACCAGTGGGGCCGCCAGCTCAGCGTGAAGGCGACGCTCGCGGCCGAGGCCGACAACAACAGCACCCAGACCAGCGCCGCCATGGAGGGGTGATCGGCCAGCAGGCACAGGCCGAGCGACGCCGCCAGGCCCAGCGCGCCGGCGGTGCGCAAGGCGCGGCGGCGCGCGGGCGGCAGCGGGTGCGCGCGGCCCAGGGCCTGGTGCCAGTGCGCGTCCATGGCCAGCGCCAGCCAGGCCATGGCCAGGGTGCAGACGGCCCAGGCCGCCATCAGCAGCAGGGCTTCACGCATGGGCGGCGTCTCCGGCGCCGGGCGCGGCGCGGTGGGCCGGCGCGGGCGTGGCTTCCAGGCGTTCGCGCGCGCGCAGGCGGCGCGCCGCGAAGCTCGCCACCGCCGCGCTCAGGAGCAGGCTCAGGTCCAGCCCGGCCACCGGCCAGTAGCCTTCGCCGAGCGTCTTGACCAGGTGGTCGCCGGTGGTGATGCCGTTGAGCAGCACGGCGGCCAGCGCCAGCGCCGCCAGCGCCCGGCACTGCTCGCGCCAGGCCGGGTTGGTGCGGGCCTGGGCCACCGCGGCGCTGCGCCAGAAGGCGTGCGCCATGGCCAGCAGCCAGCTGCCCCAGAAGGCCAGTTGCTCCCAGTCGCCCTTGCCGGCCAGATCGGCGGGCAGCAGCCGGTTGGCCACCAGCATCGACAGGGTGGCGATGAGCATGCCGGTGACGGTGGTCACGGCCAGCGCGTCCACCACGCGGCTGCCCGCGCTGCCGGCCCGGGCGTGCTGCTTCTTGCGCTTTTCCACGAAGAAGACGAAGCCGGTGGCGATGCACACGCAGCCCATGAGGCCGCCGAGCACGTAGAGCCAGCGCAGCAGCCAGTGTTCAAAGTGCTGCAGGTGCAGGCCGGTCAGGAACTCGTTGACGCTGCCCACGGCCGAACGTGGGGGGTCTTCGCGCAGCAGCTCGCCGGTGCTGGCCTTGAAGTGCACGCCCTGCCCCACCAGGGCCACCTGGTCGCTGCCGGCGCGGTAGACGCTGACGTAGCTGTTGGCGTCGCCCACGTGGCTCACCACCAGGAAGCCCACCTCGCCGGCCATGTCGCGCGCGGCCCAGCGGCGCTTGGCCTCCTGCACCATGGCGTCCACCGAGGCCAGGCCGGCGGGCACGCCCGCGGCCTCGTGCGGCAGGCCGGTGGCGGCGGCCTCCATCACCTCGTGGCGGTCGTGCAGCGGCTTGAGCTGGGTGTGGGCCACGGGCAGGAAATAGAACGAGACGAAGATCGCCAGCCCGGTGAAGGCGAAGAAGAAGTGGAACGGCAGGGCCAGCACGCCGGTGAGGTTGTGCAGGTCCAGCGCGCTGCGCTGCGTGTGCTTCTTCGGCCGGAAGGTGAAGAACTCGCGGAAGAACTTGCGGTGTATCACCACGCCGCTGACCAGCGCGGCGAGCATCACCAGCGCGGCGAAGCCGACGATGTAGATGCCGATGCTGTTCCAGTTCAGGTGCAGGCTGTAGTGCAGCGGGTAGAAGAACTCGCTGCCGATCTTGAGCTGGTCGGCGCGCAGGGGTGTGCCGCTGCGCGGGTCGATGGTGACCTCGCCGTGGATGTGGTTGTGCGCGCTCGGGTCCTTGGGGTTGGGCACCTTGAAGCCCACGCCCATGCGCAGCACCGGGTCGCGGTGGGTGGTGTAGGCCCAGTACTCGTCGGCCTCCAGGCTTTCGCGCGCGGGCAGCGGCGCTTGGCGGGTGTCGATCAGGCGCGGCGCTTCGCGCGCGAACTCGTCGGGGTCGGGCTGCACCTGGCGCAGGCCGGGCAGCAGCAGGGTGTCGAACGAGGGCATGGGCTGCGGCTCGAAGCGGGTCTGCGGGACGGCCCAGCGGTCGATCTCGCGGTCGAACACCGAGAGCGAGCCGAAGAAGAAGACGACCATCAGCACGAAGCCCAGCACGAGGCCGAACCAGGTGTGCAGCCAGGTCATGGAGAGTCGGAAGTTCTGGAGCATGGGGGTTCTCCGGTCAGACGATGAGGCGCTGCAGCGCCCAGGCCGCGGCGGTCATGAGCGCGCCGCCGCCGGCCAGCACGAGCCAGACGAGCGCGATCCGGCGCGCGGCGAAGGCCCAGAGGAACACCCCCAGGAATACCAGCAGCGCCAGCAGCAGCGTGCCGGCCTCGGCGTCCTCGAAGTCCGCTCCGAGGGCGACCAGGGCGGCGATGCCCAGGGCGCTGAAGCCCCAGGTGAAGGCGTAGCCGCCCAGCACGGCGGCGGCCATGCGCAGAGGAACCTGGGTGGGGTGGTGGCGGTGCATGCGGGTCTTTCCTGCGGCGGCTTCAGTAGCGGTAGGTGGCCGAGAGCACCACGCGGCGGCCCTGGCCGAACCAGCAGTCGCCGCGCTCGAGGCAGGACGCGACGTAGCGCTTGTCGGCCAGGTTGTTGATGTTGAGGGCGTAGCGCCAGTCGTGGGTGTCGTAGGACAGCATGGCGTCGACCACGTTCACGGCGGGCACGTTGAGATGGCCCACGCCGTCGGACGAGCGGCCGACGTGGCGCAGCCCCGCGCCGATGCGCAGACCGCTCAGGCCGGTCAGACCGGCAAAGCGGTAGACCGCCCAGACGCCCGCGCTGTGCTTGGGGATGGCTTCGAGCTGCTGGCCGAGGTAGCGCACTTCGTCGGCGGTGGTGCTGGTGACCTGCGCGTCCGTGTAGGTGTATTGCCCGGTCAGGTCCCAGTTGGCGATCTGGCCGGTCAGCTCGAACTCCAGCCCCTTGACCGTGACCTCGCCGCGCTGCACCGAGAAACCGGGGTTCAGCGGGTCGGAGGCGGTGCGGTTCTTTTCCCGCAGCTGGTAGACCGATGCCGTGGCGTTCAGGCGCGACCCCGGCGGCTGCCATTTCACGCCGGCCTCCACCTGTTGGCCGCGTTTGGGCTTGAACAGCTGGCCGGCGGCGTCGGTGCCGGCGATCGGCTCGAACGATTCCGAATAGCTGGTGTAGGGCGACCAGCCACCGTCGGCGAGCCACACCGCGCCGAGGTTCTTGCTGGTGGCCTCGTCGGTCTGTGTGGCGCCGCCATCCACCGAGCTGCGCGAACGGTCGCGGCGCAGGCCGGCCACCAGCACCCAGCGGTCGTTGAACTTGATCTGGTCCTGCAGCAGCAGGCCGAGCATGCGGGTGCGGGTGACCGTCTCGGGCACATCGGGCAGCGCCGGCAGGCTGTAGCCGCCGTAGACCGGGTGGTACACGTCCAGCGGCGTGGCCAGGATGTCGCCGTAGTTGCGCTGCGAGGCGCGGGACTGGAAGCCGTCGACGCCGGCGAGCACGGTGTGCGCGACCGAACCGCTCTTCAACTTGCCTTCGAACAGCAGGTCGGCGTTGGTGGTGCGGTCCTTGTCGTCGGCGGCGTAGAAATAGCGGTTCAGGTAGGTGCCGTTGGCGTCCGGGCTGCCGTTGGCATCCACAAAGCCGTCCCACCAGGCGGCGTACATGCTGCGCATGGTGCCGTCGGTGGTGTCGTGGCGCAGGTTCTGGCGCAGCGTCCATTGTTCGTTCAGGCGCTGCTCGAAGGCCCAGCCCACGCGCGAGCGTGTGCCGCCGTAGGTGTCGAACGCGGGTTCGCTGATGAATGTGTCGGTGGGAATCGGGCCGTGGGGCGCGGGCAGCAGCGTGCCGTCGGCCGGGAAGAAGGCGTTGAGGTTGCCGCTCTCGTCGCGCTGGTGCTGGGCGTAGAGATGGAGCGAGGTGGCCGCGCTGGGGCGCCAGGTGATCGAAGGGGCCAGCAGTTCGCGGTCGTCGAAGGCGTGCTCCACCTGGGTGTCGCTGCGCTTGCCCAGGCCGACCAGCCGGTACAGCAGCGTGCCGTCGGCATTGAGCGGGCCGGTCAGGTCGAACTGCACCTGCTGGTGGCCATGGTTGCCGAGCTGCACGCCGATCTCGCCGCTGCGTTCGGCCTGCGGGCGCTTGGACACCAGGTTGACCACGCCGCCGGGGCCGTTCTGGCCCGCCATCACCGACGACGGGCCGCGCAGCACCTCGATGCGCTCGAAGGCGTAGGGGTCGTTGCGGATGATGCCCCACCAGCCCGTGAGCGGGCGGCGCAGGCCGTCGATCACGGTGCCGCCGCTGCCGCCGCGCAGCGCCAACCAGTCGCCGCGGTTGTCCACCCCGTACTGCTCGGTGCGCATGCCGGCGGTGTAGCGCAGCGCCTCCTGCAGGTTGGGCGAGCCCTGGTCGCGCACCTGGTCGGCGGTGATCACCGAGATGGACTGCGGCACCTCGTTGAGCGGCGTGTCGGTCTTGGTGGCGGTGGCGCTGCGTTGGGCGGCGTAACCGCGCACCGGGCCGTCGGCGCGCTCGGCCTCGGCCTCGGCGTTCACGGTCACCGTGGGCAGCGTGGTCGCGGCGCCGTCCGGGCTGGACTGGGCCTGGGCCGTGGGCAGGCAGGCGGCCGCGGCCCAGCCCGCCAGCACGGCGGCGCGGATCCGCGTCGGACGCGGCAGGGACAGCCGGCGGGCCGGGCCGTGGTCGGGTGCGAGGTGGCGGTGTGTCATGGCGGTCGGCGGTGAGAGGGGTGTGGCGGGCGGGACGGGCGGTGTGCGGCGCAGGCTCAGAGCTTCCAGTTCAGGCTCACGCTCACGCCGCGGGGCGCGGCGTAGTAGCCCTGTGACCACTGCAGGCTGCCGAGGTACTTCTCGTCGGTCAGGTTGTTCAGGTTGGCGCTCAGCGACAGCTGCCGGGACAGCGCGTAGCGCGCCATCAGGTCCACCAGGGCGTAGGCGTCCTGGCGGGTCACGCCGCTGGCGCCTTCGTCGCGCGAGATCGCGCTTTGCCACTTCAGGCTCGCGCCCAGTTCCAGGCCGGGCACGGCCGCCACCTCGACCGTGCTGGACAGGCGCAGCGTCTGGCGCGGCACATAGGTGCGCACGTCCTGCCCGTCGGGGTTCTGGATGCGCAGCCGGGTGTAGCCCGCGCTTACCTGCCAGCCGGGCCGCAGGCGGCCGCTCACGTCGAGCTCGAAGCCGGTGGAGGTGGCGTCGATGCCGCGGTAGTAGGAGTGGCCGTTGGCGAAGCCGGCGTATTCGGCGGTGTTCTTCTGCTGGGTGCGGAACAGCGCGAAGGCGCCGTTGAGGCGGCGATCGGCCGACTCGCCCTTGATGCCCAGCTCGGCGTTGAGCCCTTCGATCGGCGCGAGCACGGCGTTGTTCACGTCGAGCTGGTGCTGCGGGTTGAAGATGCTGGCCGCGCTGGCGTAGGCCGAGAAGCGCGGGTGGAAGTCATAGATGGCGCCGACGAAGGGTTTGGTCTTGGTGGTCGCGTAGTTGTGGTCCAGCCCGTACTGCACGCCGGTGCTGGTGGCGCGCGTCACGTTGAGCCCGGTGATCAGCCGCAGCGAGTCGCTCAGGCTCAGGCGCGTGGCGCCATAGAGGCTGTGGCGGCGGTCGGCGAGGTCGGCGTAGCCCGTGAGGCCGTTGTTGAAGTCCGGGCGCGCAAAGTTGCCGGCCAGCACGTCGGCTTCGGCGATCGGCAGGTACAGGTCGTCGTCGCTGGAGTGCAGGACGCTGTCGCTGCGCGAGCTGTTCAGGCCCAGCACCGCCTCGTGGCGCCGGCCACCGAGCTCGAACGGACCGCTGGCGTGCAGGTCGCCGATCCACTGTTCTTCGGTGTGGTCGTACTTGGAGGGCCAGCCGAACAGGCCGGCGCCGGTTGCGCGGTCGGGCGCGCCGTACACGTAGAGCAGCTCGGCGTCGGAGCTCAGTTCGCGGCGCGTGAGCACGCCCTTGACGGCCCAGCCGCTGTCGAGCTGGTGGCTCAGTTCGGCAAAGGTCTGCGCGTCCTGGGTGTTCCAGTGGCTCCAGCGGGCCGAGGTGCTGGCCGACACCGGGTAGTCGGTCTGCGTGCCGTCGGCGTAGCGCATGGGCAGGGCGCCCCAGAGCACGCCCTTGGGGCGGTTGTTCTGCTGCGAGTGGCCCACGCTCAGCAGGGTGGAGGGTGTGAGGTCGGCTTCGACGATGCCGGAGAACACGCGCTTGTCCAGCGAGTAGCGGTCCAGGTAGGAGTCCTTGTTTTCCGCGGCCACGATCAGCCGGCCGCGCACGCTGCCGCTGGCGTTCATGGCGCCGGCCAGGTCGGCGTCCACGCGGCGCTGGTTCCAGGAGCCCAGCGTCAGCCCGCCCGAGGCCTGCAGCTGGGCGGTGGGGCGCTTGCGCACGAAGTTGATCGTGGCCGAGGGGTTGCCGGTGGACGACATCAGGCCGTTGGCGCCGCGCAACACCTCTACCCGGTCGTAGATCGCGGTGTCGATGTCGCCCTGCTGGTCGCCGGTGGCGAAGGGCAGGCCGATGCCATCGATCTGGAAGTTGGAGACCTCGAAGCCGCGCACCGAGTAGTAGGAGCGGTCGGTCTCGACCAGCTCCACGTTCACGCCCGTGACGCTGGAGAGCAGGGTGCGCGCGTCGCGCAGACCGAAGGCCTGCATCTGCGCGTTCGTCACCACGCTCAGCGACTGCGGTGTCTCACGCGGCGTCAGGTCGAGCCGGGTCGCGGTGCTGGCGCTGCGCGCCGCGAAATCGGGGCTGCCCTCGGTGGGCGCGGCCGACGGGCCGGCTTTCACGGTGACGGTGCCCAGGGTGACTTCCTGCGCGGGGGCAGCGGTGGCCTGGGCCTGGGCACCGGACCAGGGGGCCAGCAGCAAGGTGGTGGACAGGCCCAGGGAGATGGCCCGGGCCAGTGGCGACAGAGACAGGGCGGCGGGGCGGCGGTGATCGAGGGTGCGCATGACAAAAGGACAGCAACGTGTCTTCAAGACGGGTGAAGGAGTTGGCTGGCTTTTGACGGCGGACAAACAGCAGCGCGCCCCGGCAAGGCGGGGCGCGCGGGTTGCGGTCAATGGCGGGCTGCTGATGAATGATAACCATTATCAACAAATTTGGGGAACTTTTTTCCCGGCCGCATCCCGGTCCAGTGGCCGCGCCGGGGCGGGTTGGTATTCGCCGGGATGTGGGGTGACGCTTGACCTGGGTCAACGGATCGGGCCGTGATCGCCGCCCAAAGCTTGAGTTTTAAATAAGAATCGTTATCATTAACGCATTGGCGATCCGCCAGTGTGCGATCCACAGGGAGCTGTTCTCATGTCACTGTCAAACGTCGATACCGGCCAGGGCGGCCATTTCATTCCGCTGAGCGCATGGCCCAGCTGGACCGACGCCATGCACCAGGCTTCGCGGGCACACCGCATGGGCCAGGTGCTGCAGGCGCTGGCGTTCTACCGCCTGGCGCTGGGCATGGCGCGCGAGGGCCTGGCCGCGGGAGGGGCATTGGACGCGGACGCCTGCGTGTCGGCGCTGGTGCGCAGCAGCCGCTGCCTGTCGGCGCTGCAGGCCGACGAGGGCAGCAGCGCGCTGGCGGCCTGGGTGCTGGCCGATGCGCACCTGGCCTTGCTGGGGCTGATCCACCGCGAACCGGGTGGCAGCGCCTGGCGCAAGGCGGCGGTCTGGCACAGCCACGAGACCCACGCGGCCCTGCTCGAACACTGGCAGGAGCACGGCGCGGACCCGGCCATCGAGCACGCGCTGCGCGCCGGTTGCCTGGTGATGAGCGCCCCCAGCGGCGCGGTGCACTGAGCATGTGTGTGTTCAAGAAACCCGGCCAGGCCGATGCCCTGGGTGATCTGGCCGCGCGCTATGCGGCGGCGCCCGTCGACGGCCCAGCCGCCACCGAGCCGGGGGCGGATCGTGTGCGCGGTTCGGCGCGCCGCAAGCTCTGGTCGCTGGGCAACCACGCGGCCTGCCCGGTCACCGGCGTCTGCCTGCGCCTGCCCGAGCTGCAGAAGCTGGCCCGCAAGGCCGAGCTGGCGCTGGACGGCTGCTCGGAATACGAGATGCACATCGCCCTGGTGAGCGAATGCCGCCGGCGCAGCCCGCTGGCCGAGATGGTGCAGCGCGAGCTGGACAGCCGCTACGAGCTGTTCATCAGCCAGTCGCTGAAACTGAAGACCACCGAAGCGCTGGCCAAGTGGTGGGACCGGTCCTGCATGGGCATGGACTGGGCGGGGGTGTTCTGGGCCGTGCTGACGCACTCCCGTTGCACGCCCGAACTCGAGTTCGCGGTGCTGGGCCAGGTGCACATGCTGCAGCACCAGGTGGGCATGGCCGCCCGGGTGGACCAGACCCGCCTGCAGACGCTCGTGCAAGAGAACCACAAGCTGGGCGACGAGCTGATCCACGCGCAGCAACGGCTGCAGACGGTGGCGCAGGAACAGGTGCAGCGCCATGAGCTGCACCAGGCCGAGCTGATGCGCCTGCGCGCCGAGCTGATCCGCGCACAGACCGACCGGGCGCAGGCGTTGGCCGAGCTGGAGGCGCTCAAGCGCCAGACCCCCGAGCTGCCCCAGCGCCAGCGCCTGCTGGACGACAACCGCCAGCTCGCCGAGCACAACCAGCAATTGCGCCGCGCCCTGAACCTCGCCACCCAGGCCACCCTGCAGGCCTGGCCCGCGCCAGGCGCTCCGGGAGCCACCGGCCCGGTGGAGGCCCTCGACACCCGGCCGGTGCCGCGCGACGAGGGTGTGCTCATCCACGACCGCGCCGTGCTGTGCGTGGGCGGACGCACCCGCGTGATCCCGATCTACCGCGAACTGATCGAGGACAAGGGCGCCCGCTTTCTGCACCACGACGGCGGCGAGGAAGACAACGCCGGGCAACTGGGGCCGCTGCTGCAGTCGGCCGACGTGGTGATCTGCCAGGTGGGGTGCATCAGCCACAACGCCTACTGGCGCGTGAAGGAACACTGCAAACGCCACGGCAAGCCCTGCCTGTTCGTGGAAACGCCCAGCCGCTCCGCGCTGGAGCGCATTCTCGGCAGCGGTCGCGAGCCGGCGTCGGCCGCCTTACACGACGCGGGGGACGACGCGCGGGCGGAGAAGGCGCACTGAAAGCGCCGTCAGTTCACCGGGTGGATCCGCACCTGCGGCAGCAGGCGCTGCACGTCCTCGAGGCGGCACAGGCCGGTGCCGATCGACAGCAGCGTGGCCGAGCCGGCGGCCACGCCAAGCGCAAACGCCTCCCGCAGCGGCTGGCGCTGCTGCAGGGCGGCCACCATGCCGCCGACGAAACTGTCGCCCGCGCCCACCGCGCTGGACGCGGGGATGTCCAGCGGATCGGCCCGCCAGCTCGATTCGCGGGTCACCAGCAGGGCGCCCAGGTGGCCCAGCGTCAGCGCCACCACCTCGGTCTGGCCACGCTCGATCAGCTGGCGGGCCGCCGCCAGCCACTGTTCGGGCGTGTCCAGTGCCTGCCCGCTGAGTGCTGCGAGTTCGCGCAGATTGGGTTTGAACAGGTACACCCCTTCGGCCAGGGCCGCTTCCAGCGCCGGCCCGGAGGTGTCCAGCACCATGCGCGCGCCGCGCGCGCGGCACAGGCGCGCGAGCCGGGCGTAGAAGTCCGCCGGCACGCCCGGCGGCAGGCTGCCGCTGGCCACCAGCAGATCGGGGAATGGCGCGAGCGCCTGCAGATGGTCCAGGCAGGCCTGCCACTCGCCGCCGCTCAGGTGCGGGCCGGGCATGACGAAACGGAACTCGGCGCCGGTGCTGTGTTCGTGCACCGTGAAGCTCACGCGCGTCTCGTCGGCGATGGGCAGGAACACGCTGGAGATGCCCTCTTCGCGCATGCGCTTCTGCAGCCACTGGCCGGCCGAGCCGCCGGTGGGGCACAGCGCGGTGCATTCGCCCCCCAGGCGGGTCAGCACCCGCGCCACGTTGACGCCGCCGCCGCCGGCGTCGTGCAGGGTTTCGCTGCAGCGCAGCTTGTGCGTGGGCACCACGGATTCGGTTTCGGTCGCGAGATCGACCGAGGGGTTCATCGTGAGGCAGAGGACGCTGGGCAGAGGAGCGGACGTGTTCATGCGCCGGTTGTACCTCAAAGGGCGCGGGGCAACGCCACCGTTCTCGTCACCCGCCAAAGACCGGCACCGCCCAGCAGACCACAGACGGCCAGCGCCCCCCAGACCCCGGGCGCAGGCCCCATGCCGGACGCGCCCAGGCCGGCACCCACCGAGGCCTGCCCCACGAGCGCGGCGCACCCGCCGACGCTGGCCATGAAGCCATAGGCCGTGCCCAGCGGGCAGTCCCGCGCATAACGCGGCAGCACGGTGGGGAACAGCGGAAGACACAGCACCGAGCCCAGCGCCAACAGGGCCCCCAGGGCCAGCACCGCCTCCAGCGGCCAGGCTGCCAGCACCAGCGGCGAAAGGAACGCCACCCCCATCAGCGCCAGCCCGAGGCCCATCGCGGCGGCGTCGCCCAGGCGCGGCACGAGCCAGCGGCTGACGGGCCATTGCAGCGCGATGCCCACCACGGCGCTGAGCGTGAACACCGCACTGAGCGTGCCGTCCCCCAGGCGGTGCTGCTGGACGAAGGCGGGCACGGCCAGGTACAGCTGGTGAAACATCACCTGGTAGGTGGCGCACAAGCCGACGAAGCGCAGCAGGCCAGGCTGGCCCAACAGCGCGAGCCAGGGCCTGCCCGAGGCACGGGCTGTGCCGGCCGCCAACGGCTGCGGGGTCGCCCGCGCCCCATGATCGGGGGGCAACAGCGACCATTGCAGACCCGCAAACACCACGAACAAGGCGCCGGCCACGCAGCCGGTGAGCGCGAAATCCACGCGCATCAGCGCCATCCCGAGCAGGGGGCCGGCCAGCATGCCGGCTTCGCTGGCCAGGTTGTGCAAGGCGAAGGCCTGGCGCCGCTGGGCCCCGTCGGGGCATTGGGCGGCCAGGCTCGCCTGGGCGCAGGGCGTGAACAGAGCGCCGGCGAAACCGGTGAGGACGGCGGCCAGCAGGAGCAGCGGCAGCGCCCCGGCCCAGCCGAGCAGGGCAAAGCCGACGCCGCGCAACAGGCAGCCCCAGACGATGGCCCTGCGGTAGCCCAGGCGGTCCCCCAGCCAGCCGCCGAGCAGGAACAACCCTTGCTGGCTGAACACGCGCAGTCCCATGACCAGTCCCGTGACCCAACCCGCCAGCCCCAGGCCGGCGCCCAGGTGCTGCGCCAGGTAGGGCATGAGCATGTAAAACCCCAGGTTGAACGCCAGGCCGTTCGCCACCAGGACGCGGGCGCCGGGGCTGAGCGAGCGCCAGCCGCTGGCCGCCGGGTTCAAGGCGATCTCAGCCACTCAGGGGCAGCCACCGGGCCGCCCCAAGGCTGGCCCAGCCCCTTCGGGGGGCAGCGACCCGCGCAGCGGCGGCGCGTGGGGGCAACGATCCGGAGCCGGGCCGCCCCAAGCCGGATCAGCCCCCTCGGGGGGCAGCGACCCGCGCAGCGGCGGAGCGTGGGGGCTCGGTGGCGGTGAGGCCGCGATGCAGCGCAGGGCGATCATCGAATCCCTTCCAGCAAGGCGTCGACCCGCGCGCCGTGGCTGTAGATCCGCCCCTGCGTGGATTTCATGACCGCGGTGGCGGAAGACCGGTTGACCGCTGCGCCGACCTGGACCAGTCCGACCATGCCCATCATGAGGTGCGGTGGACAGTTGTAGAAATACAGGCCTTCACGCTCCAGCGCCACCACCCACGGCTGATCGAGCCCACTCAGCCAGGGCGTGGCGCCCTCGGGAACGGCCAGGCTGCGCACGAAATGGCCCGTGTTCGTGGGCTCGAAGCGCAGCGTGTCGCCGACCCGGGCCTGCACGACCGCCGGCTCGAACACCATCGGTCCGTCCGTACCGGCGTTCCGCATGCGAACCACGTGCTCGGCGCTCCAGGCGGAGGGCGCCACGAGGCCGCAGAGCGCGGCCAGGCCAGCCGCCAGGAGCCGGTGCCGCCAGGAGGGATGAACGGTGTGTGCATGCATGTCGGTGGCCTCGGTCTTTCCGGCGGTCAGGCGGGGGTGAGGATGGGGCGCGCTGCGCGCAAGGTGCGCACATAGGGCAGGCCGTCCAGGTCCTGGTGAACGTCCACCGGGACGTGGTACAGGCGGTGGATGAGCTCGCGGGTCAGCACCTGGGTCGGCGGGCCAAAGGCCTGCAGGCGGCCTTCCCCGAGCACGATCAACTGGTCGGCGAACTGGGCCGCCAGGTTCAGGTCGTGCAGCACGGCCACGCTGATCCAGCCCTGTCCAATGGTCTGCGCCTTCAGGTGCTCCATGAGCTGCATCTGGTGTTTCAGATCGAGCGCGCTGACGGGTTCGTCCAGCAGCATCAGCCGCGGCTGGCGCAGCAGCACCTGCGCGAACAGCACCATCTGGCGCTGCCCGCCGCTGAGGGTGTGCACCGGGCGGTCGGCCAGGTGGGCAATGTCGAGTGCCTGCAAGGCCTCCAGCGCGGCGCCCAGATCGTCGTCCGACAGGCGCATCGACAGGCGTTGCAGGCGCCCCAGCACCACCACTTCGAGCGCGCTCAGGTCCAGATCGAGCTGGGTGTTCTGCGGCATGTAGCCAATGCCCTGGCGCCAGGTCGGCAGGTTGCGCGGCGTCATCGGCGTTCCGCGCAGGCGCACGGCCCCACGCGCCAACGGCAGTTCGCCGAACAGGGCGCGCAGCAGGCTGGTCTTGCCGGTGCCGTTGGGGCCGATGATGACGTGCAGCTCCCCGGCGCGCAGTTGCAGGTTCAGCCCGTCGACCAGGGTCAGCTCGGCGATGCGCAGGTTCAGGTCGTGAAGCTCAAGCATGGCCGCGCTTTCGGTTGCCCAGGATGAGCCAGACCATGAACGGGACCCCGATCAGCGCCGTGACGATGCCGATGGGAAACAGCGCGCCCGGCACGATGGACTTGGACAGCACCGAAGCGACCGAGAGCATCAGTGCGCCGCACAGCGCCGACTGCGGAATCAGGAAGCGCTGGTCTTCGCCGACCTGCATGCGCGCAATGTGGGGCGACACCAGTCCGATGAAGCCGATGATGCCCACGAAGCTGATGGCGGTGGCCGTCATCAGCGCCACCAGCACCAGCGTCTTCAGGCGCAGCCGCGTGACGTTCACGCCCAGGCTGCGCGCGCGCGCCTCGCCCAGGCGCAGGCAGGTCAGCTGCCAGGCGTCGCCGTGCAGCAGCAGCGCACACACCAGCGTCACGCCCGCGGTGATCCCCAGCATGGGCCAGGTGGTGCGCATGAGGCTGCCGAACAGCCAGAAGATGATCTGCTGGTTCAGTTCGGGCGAAGAAAGGAACTGCAGCAGCGACAGCAGCGACTGGAACAGAAACAGCAGTGCGATGCCGGCCAGGATGATGGTCTGGCTGCTGACGTGGCGCATCAGCGCCAGCCCGAACAGAAGACTGGCCGCCAACATGCAGAAGACAAAGGCGCCGATGGGGATGGCCACCAGGGACGGCAATCCCAGTCCCCCGGTCACCAGGGCCAGCGCCGCGCCAAAGCCGGCGGCGGCGGCCAGCCCCAGCGTGTAGGGGCTGGCCAGGGGGTTGTCCAGCAGGGTCTGCATCTGCACCCCGCCCAACCCCAGCGCCGCCCCCACCACCAGGGCCATGAGCGCGATCGGCAAGCGCATGTCCATCACGATGGCCCGGGTCATCGGGTCGGCCGCCGCGGGGGCCGCCAGCGTGCGCACCACGTCCCCCAGCGCCAGCAGCGAGGGGCCGGTGGCCACATCCAGCATCAGGCTGCACAGGCAGAGACCGACGAACAGGGCCAGCCAGCGCCAGCGGCCGGCCTCGCGCCGCCGCTGGCGCTGCAAGACCTGCGTGCCCAGGTCGGGCGTGGCGGTGGTGTCGGTCATTTTCCGTTCAGCACGAAGGTGCCCTGGGGCTGGATCGGCAGGTAGTGGCGGTAGAAGTCGCGGTAGGTGGCGTCCGGATCGATGTCGGCGAACAGCGACGGGTACAGCGCCTTGGCCAGGTATTGCAGCTGCGCCGCGTCCAGCAGGCTGCGCGTGGCGCCGTGGTAGACGCCGTGCAGGCGACCGTCCTGCATCGCCGGCAGGGCGCTCCAGCCCTTGCGCTGTGCGAAGCCATCCAGCCGGCGGCGCGCCTCGGCCGCGGGCACACCAAAGCCCATCTGCATGGCGTCGGGGCGGCTGACACTTTCATAGCCCGCGATGAGCACCACCTGCGGTTTGGCGACCAGCAATTGCTCGGGGTTGATCGGGCCCCAGTCCTTCACGAACGGCGCGGCCACGTTGTCGCCGCCGGCCAGATCGGCCATGGCGCCCCACATGTTTTTGCCGTAGGTGTAGCTGTGCTCGGCGGGGCCCTTGTCGCCCAGTTCGATGTACACGCGCGGCCGGGGCAGCTTCGCCTGGGCGATGCGCTGCTGGATCGTCTCCACGATTTGGCGGTATCCGTCGGCGATGCGTTGCGCGCGCGCCGTTTCACCGGTGAGCTGGCCCAGCACCTTCGTGCTGGCCAGGTGGCGCTCCAGCGTCTGCGCGTTGTAGTCCACCACCACCACGGGGATGCCGGCCGCTTCCAGGCGCGGGATCTCCGAGGCCAGGGCCTTGAACTGCCAGTCGGCCAGGATCACCACGTCGGGTTTGGTGGCCAGCACTTTCTCCAGCGAAAAGCTCTGGTCCTGCACGTTGCCCACGTCGAGCACGTCGCGCAGGGTGGGCCGTGCGGCGGCGTACTGTTCCCACACCGCGGGCCGCGACTTGACGAACCAGCCGCGCGACATCCCCACCAGGCGGTCGAAGGCCTTGTCGCCACCGACGGCGAAATAGTCCTCGATGTAGAAGCCCAGCAGCACCCGCTTGGCCGGCAACTCCAGGGTGATCTTGCGACCCAGCACATCTTCAACGGTGCCGGGCGCCGCCCAGGCGCTGAGCGCGCCCAGCGCGAGCGTGGCGGACAGCGCGATTTTTTTCCACAGATGGCGTGCCATTCACATCCCCAGCGCGAAGCTGCCCTTGGCCTGCACCGGCAGGTAGCGCTTGTAGAAGCCCAGGTAGTTGGCCTGCGGATCGACATCCTTGAACAACGTGGGGTACAGGGCCTTGGCCATGAACTGCACCATGGTGTAGTCCAGCACCGAGCGCGATGCACCCTGGTAGACCGCATACAGGCGCTGGTTCTTCACGGCTGGCAGTTCGCTCCAGCCGGCGCGCCGGGCAAAGCCCAGCAGCCGCTGTTGTGCCTGCGCGGACTCCACGCCCTGCCCCATCAGCATCGAGCTGGGGTTCTTGGTCGACTCCGTGCCGGCGATGAAAACCACCTCGGGCTGGGCGGCCAGCACCTTCTCCGGGTTCATCGGGCTGTACCATTCGACGAAGGGGGCGGCGATGTTCTCACCCCCGGCCAGCGCGCCCAGCGGACCCCACATGCCCTTGCCGTAGCTGAAGCTGTATTCGGCCGGTCCCTTGTTGCCGAACTCGACATAGAAGCGCGGTTTGGGCTGCTTGGCGGCCGCGATGCGCGACTGCACCTGATCGATGGCGGTCTTGTATTCGTCCGCGATCTTCTGCGCACGCTTCTCATCGCCCGCGATTTGGCCCAGCAACAGCGTGCTGGCGTGGTGGTTGGCCGGCAGCTCCATGTTGTAGTCCACCACCACCACGGGCACCCCGGCGTCTTCCATCCGTTTCACATCCGGGCCCAGGCCCTTGTACTGCCATTCGGCCAGCACCACCACGTCGGGCCTGAGGGCCAGCACCTTCTCGACGGAGAAGGTCTGCGCCTCGACCTCGCCCACGTCGGGCAGTTCCTTGAGCGAGGGCCGGTGCGCCGCGAACAGCGACCAGTTGGCCGGACGCCAGCCTTCCCAGGCCTCGCGGGAGAAGCCGACCACCTGGTCGAAGGCCTTCTCGCCGCCGATGGCCATGTAGTCCTCGAAGTAGAAACCCAGCAACACGCGCTTGGCGGGCAGGTCGACGCGGACCGATCGGCCGAGCACGTCTTTGATCATTTCGGGGGCCGCCTGGGCGGTCTGGATCAGACCGGCCGTCAGGCCCAGGGCGCACAGCCAGCGTACGGTGGTGGCAATTCGCATGAACACTCCTTCAGAAGGCCGGGGATCCCGGCGAAGGTCGGCATTCTATATGCGAATGATTATCAAGAAGATTTTTAGAAGTCGAAATTCCGGCTGGTCAGCGCATCAGGGCTTCGATCTCGTCGGCCCGCACCGGCACGCCGCGTGAGATGAGTTCGCAGCCGGTCTCGGTGACGAAGGCGTCGTCCTCGATGCGGATGCCGATGTTCCAGAACTCGCGCGGCACGCCGTCGCTGGGGCGCACGTACAGGCCGGGTTCGATGGTCAGCGCCATGCCGGGGCGCAGGATGCGGCTGGGGCGGTCCTTGATGGTCTCGCCGCTCAGCGGGTCCTGACGCTCGCTCACGGTGCCCACCTCGGACGGCTCCACGTAGCTGCCGCAGTCGTGCACGTCCATGCCCAGCCAGTGGCCGGTGCGGTGCATGTAGTGGGCGAAGTAGTGGCGGTGCTGGATCGCGTCCTCCAGCGTGCCGACCTGGTTCTTGTCGAGCAGGCCGAGGTCGAGCATGCCCTGGGTGAGCACCTTCACCGCCGCTTCGTGCGGCGCCACGAAACGCGCGCCGGGGCGGGTGGCCTCGATCGCGGCCTCCTGGCTGGCCAGCACCAGCTCGTAGAGCGCGCGCTGCGGGCCGGTGAAACGGCCGTTGGCCGGGAAGGTGCGCGTGATGTCCGAGGCATAACCGTCGAGCTCGCAGCCGGCGTCGATCAGCACCAGCTCGCCGTCGCGGATCGGCGCGTTGTCGGCCCGGTAGTGCAGCACGCAGGCGTTGGCGCCAGCGGCCACGATGCTGCCGTAGGCCGGGTACTGCGAGCCGTGCTGGCGGAATTCGTGCAGCAGCTCGGCGTCCAGGTGGTACTCGCGCACGTCCTGCCCGGCGCGCAGCATGGCGGCGCTGCGCTGCATGGCGCGGATGTGGGCGCCGGCGCTGATCTGCGCGGCGCGGCGCATGGTGTCGCGCTCGAACGGGTCCTTGAAGAGCCGCATCTCGTCGAGCACGCCGCACAGGTCGCGCTGCGACTCGGGGCACAGTGCGCCAAAACGCACCCGCGCGCGCACCGACTGCAGCCAGCCGTCGATCCGGCCTTCGAGGCCCTTGTGCGTGGCGAAGGGGTACCACACGGTGTGGCGGTTCTCCAGCAGCCGGGGCAGGCGCTGGTCGAGCTCGGCCACGGAAAAGGCCGCGCTCACGCCCAGGTGCTCGGGCGCGGCCTCGGGGCCCAGGCGGATGCCGTCCCAGATTTCGCGCTCCAGGTCTTTGGGCTGGCAGAACAGCGTGGTCTCGCCCTCGGCGGTGATCACCAGCCAGGCGTTGGGTTCGGAGAACCCGGTCAGGTAATAGAAATAGCTGTCGTGGCGGAACAGAAAGTCGCTGTCGCGGTTGCGCTGGCGTTCCAGCGCGGTCGGCACGATGGCGATGCCGCCGGGGCCCAGCTGGGCGGCCACGCGGGCGCGGCGTTCGGCGTAGAGGGAGTGGGTGGTGTGAGCGTCCATGGGGGCATTCTCCGTGTTTTGCAACGACCCCGTAGCGCCACTGCCCGGCGCGCAGTTCAACCAAGGATGCGGTGGAACCGGCTTTGCCGGGCCACTCGCATCGCCCCTTGGGGGGTGACGCCGCAGGCGGCGCGGGGGGAGCCGATTTGTTCAGCCCAACCCTTTCAGCGGCTCGGGCGTTCCCATGGCGGTCCAGGGCTGTCCCTCGGCGGATGGAAAGTCGGTCGTTTAGAATGCCGCCCGTCGAAAAAGAATTGGTCGGCTCGGTAATCCCGACCCCTGCTTGCTCAGCAGGTCTGCATCGCCCAGGCGATACCCACGGCATCAACCCGACTGAGGTCGGGCATGGTGTTCGCGTGGGTGACGTTTCGACCGATCTCCCGATCTCTGTGTCCGATTCAGAGTTCCAACGGAGATCACATGCGTCCTGAAACAAAAATCCATACCGTCGTCGCGATCCTGATGTCATTTGCCATGGCATCGCTCTTTTCAGGCTATTTCGCCTGGCTGAACCTTGGCTTCACGCCTGCGTGGATAAAGGCCTGGGGTCACAACCTCCTGAGAGCCTGGCCAATCGGCTTTGTCGCCGCTCTGCTTCTTGGGTATCCCATCAGAGTCCTCGCCCCCAGTTGGTCGCTGGCGCTGCACGCTAAGCCCGACCAAGGTCGGCTCTGGCCATTTGTCAGCGCGACAAATCCAACCATTCACCCATCGCAAAATTTTCGGAAATTGATATGACCCCCAAAGTTCTCATCGCCGGCGCTGGCCTCGGCGGCCTGGCCCTTGCCCAGATGCTCAAGGGCGCCGGCATTGCCGTCGAAGTCTTCGAGCGCGATGCCAGCCCGTTCGAGCGCGCCCAGGGCTATCGCCTGCACATCGATGCCGACGGCGTTGGCGGCATGAGTGCCGTCTTGCCCCCCCGCCTCCTTGCCTTGTTCGAAGCTACCGCGATGCGCGCGCTGCCCTACACGACGATGATCAACGGCGATCTGTCGTTGAAGAAGCGCATTCCGATCGATACCTACAGCCACACCGAGCACCATGTGACGGCAGGGCTTGCGACACACGTCAACGTGGACCGCGCCATCCTGCGTCAGATTCTTCTGACCGGTCTGGATGACGTCTGCCACTATGGCAATCCGGTGATCGCGTACGAAAACCATGAGGATGGCGTGGCAGCTGTTCTTGCCGACGGAACCAAGGTCACCGGGGACGTCCTGGTGGGGGCCGACGGTGTTCGTTCGGCCATCCGGCGGCAGCGCGCGCCGCATGCACAGACCATGGACACCGGTGTGCGGTGCATCTACGGTCGCTTGCCGGCCTCAGAAGCGCGCCGCCTCGCTCCGGCGCATGTCGTGGCAGATGTCTTCACCTTCAGTTCGGACGAGAGAAAAGTTCTTCTTGGCATGGGAGGCGTGCTCTTCCCGATGGAGCCATCGGCTGCCTCGAAATGCCTCGTCCCCGAGGCCAAACTTCCGGCGCGCGAAGACTATGTGGCCTGTATCGTTGCCGCCCGTTCGCAGTTCATCGGCAAGGACGATGCCGAAATGCGCAAGCTGAGCAGCGACGAACTTCAGCAACTCGCCGCTGAGCTCATCAAGGACTGGCCTGACCAAGGGAAGACGTTGATCGCAGCCGGCGAGCGTGGCTCGTTCTTTTACGTGGAAATGTACAGCTCGATTCCCTGCGATCTCGGCTCTTCTCCCAATGTCACCCTCCTCGGTGATGCCGCGCATGCGATGTCGCCGAGCCTGGGGCGAGGAGCCAATGTCGCCCTTCGCGATGCGGCCAATCTCGGACGCCAACTCATAGCGGTGGCAAACGGCCAGATCGCTCTTGGCGAGGCGCTGCGCCTCTATGAGAAGGACATGGTCGAATACGGTTTCGAGGTCGTCCGCAATGCGGTGAACAAGGGCGTCATGGTGATTGGCCAAAACCCCTTGCCGGACACGGGTCGGTGAGGCGTGCGATGGTGTGGACGCAGTCCACACGGCGCACCCGGACAGTCAGCCCAGTTCCTTGAGCCGCTCGGGCGTGCCCACGTCGGTCCAGGGGCCGGTGTAGAGCTCGGCGCTGACCCGTCCGGCGTCCATGGCGCGGCGCAGCAGTGGCGCCAGCGGCTCGGCCGCGCCCTGGGGGTTGCCGGGCAGCACATCGCACCACGGCGCTTCAAAGAGCGCGCGGTGGTACAGGCCGATGGTGCTGTAGGTGAATCGCTCGCCGTCGGCCGCGTTGAGGGCTCGCCCGTCGGCCGACAGGCCGAAATCGCCCCGGAGGTTGTGTGCCGGGTTGGGCACGAGCCAGATGTGCGCCAGCATGCCGCTGGCGGCGAAGCGGTCCACGCTGGCCTGGCGGAAGGCGAAGTCGGGCGCGTACACGTCGCCCGCCAGCACCCAGAACACGTCGCCCAGCAGCGGCAGCGCGCGCGAGATGCCGCCGGCCGTCTCCAGCGCGTAGCCGAAGTCCTGGCCCTCGTGGGAAAACGCCAATTCGGCACCCGGGTGCGCCTGCGGCCAGCCGGCGAAGTGTTCTTCGATCTGTTCGCCCAGCCAGGCGGTGTTGACCACCAGCCGCGTGAAGCCACCCGCTTGCAGCGCCTCCATGGCCCACTGCATCAGCGGTTTGCCGCGCACCGTCAGCAGGGGTTTGGGCGTGGTGTCGGTCAGCGGGCGCATGCGCACGCCGCGTCCGGCAGCCAGCAGCATGGCGGCGGTGGGTGGGTGAAGGGGGTGGGTGCGCAGCATGGGTGTGGGGGTGCTTGGGCCCTCGAATTATGTGCGTGCGCCGCAGGTGGCCGACCCCCACCGCGCCGGGCCATGGGGCGGCCCGATAAAATCCTGGGTTTGGCGCTTTCGCGCCGCCATCCCCCCACCCTCCGGTTCCCCCCATGCTCGACGCCGCCAACACCCCCACCAGCCCCGCCCCAGTCGCCGCCCCCGGTGTGTCGCCCCAGACCCAGGCCAACGCCATCCGCGCGCTCGCCATGGACGCGGTGCAGGCCGCCAACTCCGGCCACCCCGGCGCCCCCATGGGCATGGCCGACATGGCGGTCGCCCTGTGGGGCCGCCACCTGCGCCACAACCCCAGCAACCCGCAGTGGGCCAACCGCGACCGCTTCGTGCTGTCCAACGGCCACGGCTCCATGCTGATCTACGCGCTGCTGCACCTGACCGGCTACAAGCTGCCCATCGGTGAACTGAAGAACTTCCGCCAGCTCGGCAGCAAGACCGCGGGCCACCCCGAAGTCGGCCACACGCCCGGCGTGGAAACCACCACCGGCCCGCTGGGCCAGGGCATCAGCAACGCGGTGGGCATGGCGCTGGCCGAGAAGCTGCTGGCGGCCGAGTTCAACCGCGAAGGCCACGCCATCGTGGACCACCACACCTTCACCTTCCTGGGCGACGGCTGTCTGATGGAAGGCATCAGCCACGAAGCCTGTGCGCTCGCCGGCGCCTGGAAGCTCAACAAGCTGATCGCCCTCTACGACGACAACGGCATCTCCATCGACGGCCAGGTCGCGCCCTGGTTCATCGACGACACACCCAAGCGCTTTGAGGCCTATGGCTGGAACGTGATCCGCGCCGTGGACGGCCACGACGTGGACGCCGTGGACCGCGCCATTGCCGCCGCCAAGAACTGCGCCGACAAACCCACGCTGATCTGCTGCAAGACCAGCATCGGCAAGGGCAGCCCGAACCGCGCCAACACCGCCAAGGCCCACGGCGAGCCGCTGGGTGCCGAAGAAATCAAGCTCACCCGCGAGGCCCTGGGCTGGAGCCACGCGCCGTTCGCGGTCCCGAAAGACGTGTACGCCGCCTGGGACGCCAAGGCCGCCGGCAAGACCACCGAGGCCGCCTGGGACGCGCAGTTCGCCACCTACAAGGCCGCTTTCCCCGAGCTGGCCAAGGAATTCACCCGCCGCATGAAGGGCGAGCTGCCCAAGCAGTTCCACCAGGTCGCCGTGGACGCCGTGCTCGCCGCCCATACCAAGGCCGAGACCGTGGCCAGCCGCAAGGCCAGCCAGATCGCGCTGGAAACCTTCACCGCCGCTCTGCCCGAGCTGCTCGGCGGTTCGGCCGACCTGACCGGCTCCAACCTCACCAACACCAAGTCCACGCCCAGCCTGCGCTTTGATCTGGCGGGCAACGTGGTGAAGACCGAGGCCGGCCAGGGCGGCCGCCACATCAACTACGGCGTGCGCGAATTCGGCATGGCCGCGATCATGAACGGCGTGGCCCTGCACGGCGGTTTCATCCCCTACGGCGGCACCTTCCTGACCTTCTCCGACTACAGCCGCAACGCTATCCGCATGGCAGCGCTGATGAAGCAGCGCGTGATCCACGTGTTCACGCACGACTCCATCGGCCTGGGCGAAGACGGCCCGACGCACCAGTCGGTCGAACACGCCGCCAGCCTGCGCCTGATCCCCAACCTGGACGTCTGGCGCCCGGCCGACACGGCCGAAACCGCCGTGGCCTGGGCCGTGGCCCTGCAAAACAGCAACAAGCCGACCGCGCTGCTGCTGAGCCGCCAGAACCTGGCCTACGCGCCCAAACACGACCTGGGCGACATCAGCCGCGGCGCCTACGTGCTGGCCGAGCCGACCGAGGTGGGTCTGAAGAAAAAGGCCCAGGCGGTGATCATCGCCACCGGTTCCGAAGTGCAGCTCGCGCTCAAGGCGCAGGAGCTGTTGGCCAAGGAACACAAGATCGCGGTGCGCGTGGTTTCCATGCCCAGCACCACCACCTTCGACCGCCAGGACGCGGCCTACAAGGCGAGCGTATTGCCCAAGGGCCTGCCGCGCATCGCGGTGGAAATGGGCTCCACCGACGGCTGGTGGAAATACGGCGTGGCCGCGGTCGTCGGCCTCGACACCTACGGCGAGTCCGCCCCGGCGCCGGTGCTGTTCGAGCACTTCGGCTTCACCGCCGGCAACGTGGCCGACACGGTGCGCACTGTGCTGGCCAAGTAAGCGAGTTTCGGTTTCTTTTTTCTTTTTCATCCATCCACAGGAGCAGAGGACATGGCTATCAAAGTCGGTATCAACGGTTTCGGCCGCATCGGTCGCAACGTGCTGCGCAGCGCGATCCAGAACTTCCCGGACATCGAGATCGTTGCCATCAACGACCTGCTCGAACCCGACTACCTGGCCTACATGCTCCAGTACGACAGCGTGCACGGCCGCTTCAAGGGCACGGTCAAGGTCGAGGGCGGCAACATCGTCGTCAACGGCAAGACCATCCGCCTCACGCAAGAGCGCGACCCCGCCAACCTCAAGTGGGCCGACGTTGGCGCCGACGTGGTCATCGAATCCACCGGCCTGTTCCTTGACAAGGTCACGGCCCAGAAACACCTGGACGCCGGCGCCAAGAAGGTCATCCTCTCCGCCCCCTCCAAAGACGACACCCCCATGTTCGTCTACGGCGTGAACCACGCCACCTACGCTGGCCAGGCCATCATCTCCAACGCCAGCTGCACCACCAACTGCCTGGCTCCCGTGGCCAAGGTGCTAAACGACAAGTGGGGCATCAAGCGCGGCCTGATGACCACCGTGCACGCCGCCACCGCCACCCAGAAGACCGTGGACGGCCCGTCCAACAAAGACTGGCGCGGTGGCCGCGGCATCCTGGAAAACATCATCCCCAGCAGCACGGGCGCGGCCAAGGCCGTGGGCGTGGTGATCCCCGAGCTGAACAAGAAGCTCACCGGCATGAGCTTCCGCGTGCCGACCTCCGACGTGTCCGTGGTCGACCTGACGGTGGAGCTGAGCAAGGAAGCCAGCTACGCCGAGATCTGCGCCGAGATGAAGGCCCAGAGCGAAGGCGCGCTCAAGGGCGTGCTGGGCTACACCACCGACAAGGTCGTGGCGACCGACTTCCGTGGCGAGACCTGCACCAGCGTGTTCGACGCCGACGCCGGCATCGCGCTGGACAGCACCTTCGTGAAGGTCGTGGCCTGGTACGACAACGAGTGGGGCTATTCGAACAAGTGCCTGGAGATGGCGCGCGTCGTGGCGGGTTGATCAACCCACCCGCTCCACAAAGAAGCGCCTTCGGGCGCTTTTTTGTTGGGCAACGCGTGTGCATCGAGGCTCGTGAACCGAGGTGACAGCCGGGTGCTTGACACTAGACCGACCGGTCTATAGATTTGCCCCATGTCCGAAATGTCCACCCCAGGCACCCGCGAACGCCTCATCGCCGCCATGACCGACGCGCTGCGCCGCCGTGGCCTGCACGGCGTCGGTCTGACCGAGTTGTTGCAGCAGGCCGGGGCGCCCAAGGGCGTGCTCTACCACCACTTCCCCGGCGGCAAGACCGAGCTGGCGATCGCGGCGATCGACGCGGTGGTGGACCGCATGCTGCGCGGGCTCGACGCCCTGCTGGCCGCCACACCCGACCCGCTCGACGCCCTGCGCCGCTGGCTCGCCGGCGCCACCGCCCGGTTGCAGGACAGTGGCTTCGAGTCCGGCTGCCCGCTGGCCACGGTGGCGCTGGAGAGCACGGCCCAGGACGCCACGCTGCGCGAAGCGCTGGCCCGGGCGTTCACCCGGGTGCGCGAGCGCATCGCCCAGGCGCTGGAGCTGGCGGGCGAGCCACGCGCCCAGGCGCAGGGTCTGGCGGCCCTCATCGTGGCCGCCTACGAAGGCGGCCTGCTGCAGGCCCGCGTGGCGCAGAGCAGCGAACCGATCCAGCAGGCCACGACGAGCCTGCTGGCCCTGCTGTCGGCGCGCCCGCCCGGCGCGGTCGCCCATCCTCAAGGAGTCTGATCCCATGCACCCCTCTGTCGATCTGGATACCCCGGCGGCACCCGTCACCGGTGAACGCCTGAGCCTGCGCGCGGCCGATGGCTACCCGCTGGTGGCCCATCGTTTCAGAAGCGCCACGCCGCCGCGCGCGCACCTGGTGGTGGGCGGTGCCACCGGCGTGCCCCAGGGCTTCTACCGGCGCTTCGCCGAGCACGCGGCGCAACGCGGCTTCGACGTGCTCACCCTGGACTACCGGGGCATCGGCCAGTCGGCCCCGGCCACGCTCAAGGGCTTCCGCATGGACTACCTCGACTGGGGCCGGCTCGATCTGGCCGCCGGTGTCGAGGCCATGCGCCAGGACGGCATGCCGCTGTACCTGGTCGGCCATTCCTACGGCGGCCATGCGCTGGGGCTGCTGCCCGACCCCGCCGCGGTGGACGGCGCCTACACCTTCGCCACCGGCGCCGGCTGGCACGGCTGGATGCCGCCGCTGGAGCGCCTGCGCGTGCTCTTCATGTGGCGCGTGCTCGGGCCGGTGTGGACGCGTGCGGCCGGCTACCTGCCCTGGAGCCGGCTGGGCATGGGCGAGGACCTGCCGCTGGACGTGTACCGCCAGTGGCGCCGGTGGTGCAACTACCCGCGCTATTTCTTCGACGACCCGCGCATGCAGGCCGTCACCGAGCGCTTCGCCGACGTGCGTTTCCCCATCGTGGCGGTCAACGCGCTCGACGACGCCTGGGCGCCGCCGGCCTCGCGCGACGCCTTCATGGCCGGCTACCGCAACACCGCGGTGCGCGCCGTGAGCATCGACCCGCGCCGCGCCGGTCTGGGGGCCATCGGCCACATGGGCTACTTCCGTCCGAAAGCCCGGCCCCTGTGGAACGACGCGCTGGACTGGTTCGAGGCCCAGCGAGTGCGTGCCCAGCCGGTGGCGGTGGCTGGCTGAGCGCCGCCGTCTCAGTTGCAGCGCTTGAGCGGTTTGCCCGCCAGCAGGGCGCCCAGCCCGGCCACGGCGTCGCGTTGCGTGGGGGTGATGCGGGGCAGGCGCAGTGTGTAACTGACCGACTCGGCGCGCTCCTGCGCGATCCGGGCCGTGCGCACGCCGGTGCGCACGACGGCCGCCAGGGCCTTCTCGGCCGCCGCTTCGCTGGAATAGGTGCCCAGGGCCAGGCCGGGGCCCAGGCCGGCCGCGGACAACTCGCGGAACGCCACCTTCAGCTCCCGCAATTCGGCCTTCTTGCGTTCCACCTGTTCCTGGTTGTCGTAGCGGCCCATGTAGACGATCCAGCGCCCGCCGCTGCGGGCTTCGTTGAACTGCCAGCCGTTGCGTGGCAGGTCGAGCTGGCCCAGGGAACCGCGCAGCGCCTCGGTCTGGGCCTCGGTGAAGCCACCGGCCTGCCAGCAGGCCGTGGCCTCCGGTGCCTGGGCCACGGGGGCCGGCGCGGGAACGGGCGGTGGTGTGGATGGGCTGGCCGGTGGCGCGGTCTCGTTGGCCGGCGCCGCGACGGGTTCGGACGGTGTGGCGGGCGCCCCGGCATCCGGGGTCGCGGCCTCCGGGCTGGGCGCTGTTGTGGCGGCCGGGTTCAGCGGCGACACCGCGCGCGGCCCGTTGAGCAGGCGCAGCATGTCGGGTTGCACCTGCCCCTGCAGGCGTTCGGGTTCACGCTGTTCCTGGGGCGCCAGACCCAGTGCCCCCAGATAGCCCTGGGTCCAGGCGAAGTAGCCCGCGTTGGACACCAGCAGCAACCAGAGCGCCCACCTCAGCATGGCCGCACGCTCACTTCCGAGCTGTTGATGGTGCGCATGCCCTGGTCGGTCAGCACCAGCAGGGCGCCCTGCTCGTTGACGCCGCAGGCCGACCCCTGGGTGCCGTCGGTGAGCTGCACCGCGCGGCCGTGCAGCGCGTCGCGCTGGGCGAAGCGCTGCGCAAACGCGGCAAAGCCCTGGGATTCAAAGGCCAGCACGTCGCGCACCAGCGCCGGGGCCACCCGTTCGAGCACCTCGCCCGCGGTGAGCCCGACCAGCACCTCGGCCAGTCCGGCCGGTGGCACGGGCGGCAGTGCCGCGCCGGGGCTGGCCAGGGCGCTCACGGCAGCGGCCTCGGGCCGGGCGATGTTGATGCCCACCCCGATCACCACCAGCCGCCGCGGCCCGGCACTTTCGGTGCCGTTGCTGGCGGTCTCCACCAGGATGCCGCCGAGCTTGCGCCCGTGCAGCCAGAGGTCGTTGGGCCATTTCAGTTGCACGTCGGGGTGCAGGCTCTGCGCCAGGCTCACGCCCACGGCCAGCGACAGCCCGGACCAGTCGGCCGGGGCCAGCGGCAGGGCCAGCGAGAAGGTGAGCGACTGGCCGGCGCGGCTGTGCCAGGCCTTGCCCAGGCGCCCGCGCCCGGCGGTCTGCTCCTCGGCGGCCAGCAACACCGGTTCCATGGCCCCGGCGCGCGCGCGGCGCATGAGCTCGGTGTTGGTGGAATCGATGCTGGGCAGCACCTCGACGGTGAAACCCGGCAGATCGGGCACAACCGCCTGCCAGACGGCTTCGACGTGAGCGAGCAGGTCAGACATGGGCGCGAAGTGCCTTCAGACCAGAACACCGCGCAACCGGCTTTGCCGGGGCGCAGGTGTTGTCCCCCTTCAGGGGGGAAGACGCGAAGCGGCGCAGGGGGGTCATCCTAGCTTCGACGCTTTGCCGGCCCGCTTCGGCGCCAGCAGCGTGCCGCGGCAGCGGGGCGCGCCGCACCAGCAGGGGTACTCGGCCTTGAGTTTGGGCGTGTAGGGCTCGTCGATCACCAGGCCGTAGTCGTAGAACAGCTCTTCGCCCGCGGCGATGTTGCGCTGGGCCCGGATGAACACCCGGCCGTCGTCCACCTCGGCTTCGCAGTTGGGGTTGCAGCTGTGGTTGATCCAGCGCGAGGAGTTGCCGCCCACCTTGGCGTCGATCACGTGGTCTTCGTCGATGTGGAAATAGAAGGTGTGGTTCGGGTCGCTCGGGTCGTGCGGGTGGCGGCGCAGCGCCTCGTCCCAGGTGATGATCTCGCCCACGTATTCGATCAGGGTCTCACCCTCGGCAAGGTCCACCACGGCGTAGACGCCCTTGCCGTGCACGCCGGAGCGGCGCGTCTGGATGCGGCGGCTGCCCGAAGCGGGCTTCTTCGCGGCGGGCGCGGGGCGCGACGGGCGCGGGCTTTCAGCGAAACCAGTGGTTTTCGTCACGTCCAAAAATTTTGGTAAGGTTGTTTCATGCAGGTGCGCGCGTGTGTGTGCGTACCCATGTGTGCGCGTGTATGCGCGCGTGAAAGTTGATTGTAGAGATGAAAACCGAAGGTTTCGCCAAAACGCTGGTCATCGCCGAGAAGCCCTCCGTGGCTCAGGACATCGTGCGAGCGCTCACCCCGGTGGCGGGCAAGTTCGACAAGCACGACGATCATTTTGAAAACGACGCCTATGTGGTGACCTCCGCCGTGGGCCACCTGGTGGAGATCGCCGCGCCCGAGGAATTCGACGTCAAGCGCGGCAAATGGAGCTTTGCCCACCTGCCGGTGCTGCCGCCCTACTTTGAATTGAAGCCGATCGACAAGACCAAGTCGCGGTTGAGCGCGGTGGTCCGCCTGGCCAAGCGCAAGGACGTGGCCCGCCTCATCAACGCCTGTGACGCGGGCCGCGAGGGCGAACTGATCTTCCGCCTGATCGAGCAGTACGCCGGCGGCTTCAAGGGCGGGGCCTACCAGACGCTGGGCAAGCCGGTGCAGCGCCTGTGGCTGCAGTCCATGACGCCCGCGGCCATCCGCGACGGCTTCGAGCACCTGCGCAGCGACGCCCAGATGCAGGGCCTGGCCGACGCGGCGCGCAGCCGCTCCGAGGCCGACTGGATGGTCGGCATCAACGGCACGCGCGCCATGACGGCGTTCAACTCACGCGACGGCGGCTTCTTCCTCACCACCGTGGGCCGGGTGCAGACGCCCACGCTGTCCATCGTGGTCGAGCGCGAAGAGAAGATCCGCGCCCACCGCAGCCGCGATTACTGGGAAATCCACGGCTCCTTCCTGGCCGAGGCCGGCGAGTACCCGGGCAAGTGGTTCGATCCCAACTTCAAGAAGCCCACCGGCGAGGATGCCGACCCGGAGCAGCGCGCCGACCGCGTCTGGAGCCAGCGCGAGGCGCTCGCCATTGCCGACGCGGTGCGTGGCAAGGCCGCCAGCGTCAAGGAAGAAAGCAAACCCACCACCCAGGCCAGCGGCCTGCTGTACGACCTGACCAGCCTGCAGCGTGAGGCCAACGGCCGCTTCGGTTTCTCGGCCAAGACCACGCTGCAGCTCGCGCAAAGCCTGTACGAGCGCCACAAGGCCCTGACCTACCCGCGGACCGATTCGCGCGCCCTGCCCGAGGACTACCTGCCCACGGTGAAGCAGACCTTCGAGATGCTGGCCGGCAGCGGCATGAAACACCTGGCGCCGCACGCCCGGACCGCGCTCGATGGCGGCTACATCCGCCCGAGCAAGCGCATCTTCGACAACAGCAAGGTGTCGGACCACTTCGCCATCATCCCGACCTTGCAGGCACCGAGCGGCCTGTCCGAGGCCGAACAGAAGCTGTACGACCTGGTGGTGCGCCGCTTCCTCGCGGTGTTCTTCCCCAGCGCCGAGTTCATGGTGACCACGCGCATCACGAGTGCGGTGGGTCACCACTTCAAGACCGAAGGCAAGGTGCTGGTCAAGCCGGGCTGGATGGCGGTCTACGGCAAGGAGGCCGCCGAAGACGTGGTCGACGCGAAAGAGGGCGACAAGGGTCAGAACCTGGTGCCGGTGCGCGAAGGCGAGACCGTGCGCACCGAATCCGTCGAGACGAAAGGCCTGAAGACCAAGCCGCCCGCGCGCTATTCGGAAGCCACGCTGCTGGGCGCCATGGAAGGCGCGGGCAAGCTGGTGGACGACGACGAGCTGCGCGAAGCGATGCAGGAAAAAGGCCTGGGTACCCCGGCCACGCGCGCGGCCATCATCGAAGGCCTGCTGACCGAAAAATACATGCTGCGCGAAGGCCGCGAGATCATCCCCACCGCCAAGGCCTTCCAGCTCATGACGCTGCTGCGTGGCTTGGGCGTGGAAGAACTGTCCAAGCCCGAACTCACCGGTGAGTGGGAGTACAAGCTGGCCCAGATGGAGCACGGCAAGCTCAGCCGTGCCGCCTTCATGGGCGAGATCGCCGCCATGACCGAACGCATGGTGAAGAAGGCCAAGGAATACGACCGCGACACCATCCCCGGCAACTACGCCACCCTGCAGACGCCCTGCCCCAACTGCGGCGGCGTGGTGAAGGAAAACTACCGCCGCTACGGCTGCACCGGGGCCGACGGCAACAGCGAAGGCTGTGGTTTCTCGTTCGGCAAGTCGCCGGCGGGCCGCACCTTCGAGCCCGAAGAAGCCGAAACCCTGCTGCGCGACAAGAAGATCGGCCCGCTCGAAGGTTTCCGCTCCAAGGCGGGCTGGCCTTTCGTGGCCGAGATCGTGATCAAGTTCAGCGAAGAAGACCAGAACTGGAAGCTCGAATTCGACTTCGGCGACGACAAGAAGAACGAAGAGACCGGCGAACTGGTCGATTTCAGCGGCAGCGAGTCGCTGGGCGCCTGCCCCAAATGCGGCGGCGCGGTGCACGAGCACGGCGCCAACTACGTCTGCGAAAAGTCGGTGCCCACCATGGCGCAGGCCACGCCAAGCTGCGATTTCAAGAGCGGCAAGATCATCCTGCAGCAGCCGGTGGCGCGCGAGCAGATGCAAAAGTTGCTCGCCACGGGCAAGACCGACCTGCTCGACAAGTTCGTCTCCATGCGCACACGCCGCGCCTTCAAGGCCTTCCTGGCCTGGGACAAGGAAGCGGGCAAGGTGAACTTCGAGTTCGAGCCGCGCACCAGCAAATTCCCGCCGCGCAAGACGGCGGCCGGCGCACCCGCGCGCGCGGCCACGGGCAAGACCGCGCCCGCGAAGAAGGCGGCGCCGGCCAAGAAGGCCGCGGCCAAGAAGACGCCGGCGGCGAAAACCCCCAAGGCACCACGCAAGACCACCGCGGCCAGCGGCAAACAGCCCAGCGCCGCGCTGGCGGCCGTGATCGGCGAAGGCGCCGTTTCGCGCCCCGAGGTGGTGAAGAAGTTGTGGGACTACATCAAGGCCAACGGCCTGCAGGACGCGACCGACAAGCGCCGGGTGAACGCCGACGCCAAGCTGCGCCCGGTGTTCGGCAAGGACCAGGTCACGATGTTCGAGATCGCCGGCATCGTGGGCCAGCACTTGGAATGACCCCGCGCTGAGCGACCGGCCCTACTCCTGCGGCGTGGTTCTGCGCGGCGCGAACCGCACCGAGGCCCGCAGCCCCGGGTTGGGGCGGCCGGGCTGGGCGTCGTCCATGTGCACGGTGGCGCCGTGCTGCTGGGCGATTTCGTGCACGATGGCCAGCCCCAGGCCGGAGCCGTCCACGTTGGTGCCCAGCGCCCGGTAGAACGGCTGCAGCACGAACTCGCGCTCGTTCTCCGGGATGCCCGGGCCGTCGTCTTCCACCTGCAGAATCATCACGCCGCTGAAGCGATCGACCAGCATGCGTGCCGTGACCACCCCGCCCCGGCCTGCGTAGTTGATGGCGTTGTCCACCAGGTTGCGGACCATTTCTTCGAGCAGGGTCGGGTTGCCTTCGATCAGGCATTCCTGGGGCACCTGCTCGGGGCCTTCGTAGCCCAGGTCGATGCCGTGTTCCAGCGCGCGTGGCACCGATTCGCGCACCACGTCCGTGACCAGCCGCGCCATGTCCACGGTGCCGCTGGGCAGGGTGCGGCCCGTGGTTTCGGCGCGCGCCAGTGCCAGCAACTGGTTCACCGTGTGGGTGGCGCGCGAGCTGGCACGCGCGATCTGCTGCAGCGAGCCGCGGATTTCTACCGGGTCGGTCTCGCGCTGGGCCAGCTCGGCCTGCATGCGCAGGCCCGCCAGGGGGGTCTTGAGCTGGTGCGCCGCGTCGGCCAGGAAGCGTTTCTGCGTCGTCAGCGAGGCCTTGAGCCGCGTCAGCAGGTCGTTGATCGACGAAACAAGCGGCGCGACTTCCTGCGGGATGAACGACTCTTCGATCGGGCTCAGATCGTCGGGCTTGCGCGCGCGGATGCGCTGCTCCAGCTCGTTGAGCGGGCGGATGCCGCGCACCAGCGCCAGCCAGACCAGCAGCACCGCCAGCGGCAGGATGACGAACTGCGGCACCATCACGCCCTTGATGATTTCGGTGGCCAGCGTGGAGCGTTTGCCCTTGGTTTCGGCCACCTGCATCAGCACCAGCCGCTGCATGCTGTTGTTGCGCGAGAGCCAGGTGTAGGCCACCCGCACCTCGTCACCGCGCACGATGTCGTCGCGCAGCAGCACCCGCCCGGGTTCGGGGGTTTCGTTGTCGCGCGGCAGCGGGAAATCGCTCTCGCCGCTGATGAGCTCGCCGCGCGGGTCCAGCACCTGGTAATAGACCAGATCGCTGTCGTCCGCGCGCAGCAGGTCGCGCGCCTGCGGCGTGAGGTTGAACGTGACCCGGCCATCGTTGCTGACCACGAACTGCGTGAGCGCCTGCAGGTTGAATTCGAGGGCGCGGTCGAAGGGCTTGCTGGCAATGCCCTGCGCGACGAACCAGGTCAGCGCCAGCGACAGCGGCCACAGCAGCAGCAGTGGCGTGAGCATCCAGTCCAGGATCTCGCCGAACAGGCTGCGCTGCTCACGCTGGAACAAGCCGAAGGACACCGGGCCGCTGTCCTGTTTGTTTTCTTCGGACATGTCAGCCGCAATGTTTCAACGCAGACCGACGCGGCGCGAAGTGTCCGAACCCAGGGCACCGTGGAACCGGCTTCGCCGGGCCACAGGTGCCGCCCCCCCAGGGGGGTGACGGGCTGCAAGCCCGGCGCAGGGGGGATCAGATCTTCTCAAGGCAATAGCCCAGGCCGCGCACGGTGGCGATGCGGATCGGCCCCTTTTCGATCTTCTTGCGCAGCCGGTGGATGTAGACCTCGATGGCGTTGTTGCTCACCTCTTCGCCCCACTCGCACAGGCGCTCGACCAGCTGGTCCTTGCTCACCAGCCGCCCGGCGCGCTGCAGCAGCACTTCGAGCAGGCCGAGCTCACGCGCCGAGAGCTCGATCATCTTGCCGTCGATGGTGGCCACGCGGCCGGCCTGGTCGTATTCCAGCGGACCGTGCTTGATGGTGTTGGTGCTGCCGCCCATGCCACGGCGCGTGAGCGCGCGCACCCGCGCTTCGAGCTCCTGCAGCGAAAACGGTTTGGCCATGTAGTCGTCGGCGCCGTAGTCCAGGCCCTTGACGCGTTCCTCGATGCTGTCGGCTGCGGTCAGGATCAGCACCGGCAGCGCCGAACCGCGCGAGCGCAGGCGCTTGAGCACCTCCAGCCCATGCAGCTTGGGCAGGCCCAGGTCGAGGATCAGCAGGTCGAACTCGTTGTTCGTCATCAGGGCCGCGTCGGCCTCGCTGCCACTGGCCACATGGTCCACCGCCGCGCCGGCCGCTCGCAGACTGCGCAGCAGGCCATCGGCCAGGACCTGGTCGTCTTCGGCAATCAGGATGCGCATGAATGTCTCCTGGGGAGCGGGCGCGAGCGCCTTGTTATCGGGTCGGACGGGCCGGTTCGGACGCGTTCCGCTGCGTGTGCCCCATGCCGGCCAAAGGGGATCGGTCCATTTTAGTTCTCCATGCTGCCAGGGCATCACCCGCTGCGCATGAAACGACGCACAAGCCGAGGGCGGCGCGGAACCGCCTTGGTCGGGCCGCTGCAGGTGCCCCCTTCGAGGGGGTGGCGATCGCAGCCCGGCGCGGGGGTGTTTCACCGGAGCTGGCGCGGGGCGGGCTCCGCCGCCTCCGAGCCGTAGGCCTCCAGGCCGAGCGCCACCACGGTGGCCACCTCGTCGCCGACCTGGGCGCGGAATTCCGATTCGGCCTGCGCCACGGCCCGCCTGAACCCCTCCAGCCAGAGCAGGCCGGTGTCGGTGAACACGATGCGCCGGGCCCGGGCGTCCAGCGGGTCGGCCTCGCGCCGCACCAGGCCCCAGGCGTCGCACTGCGTCACCAGGTCGCCCATGGCCTGCTTGCTCATGCCGGCCAGCCGCGCCAGCTCGGTCAGGCGCGAGCCCTGCAGGCCGAGGTGGCGGGTGATGTGGATGTGGGCCGCCCCGACCTGCGCGCGCGCCGCCAGATGGGACAACGCCAGCGGCACGTTGGGGTCGTGCGCCATCAGGTGCAGCACGCGCTCGTCAAAGCGGCGCAACGCATGGCCCAGCAGGCGACCCAGGTGGCCAGCGCGCCAGCGGTCATCGGGCAGTAGAGGGGGCGGGGTCATGTTTGCAAATGGTAAGGCAAACTGACGATATTTTGATGTTTTATTTTTCAACATCGCTGTAAACTGCTGTTCAAGCATCCAGCCTGTACACAAAAACACATTCTGGAAGCGAACACCCACTCACACGCTCAGGAGCCGTCACCATGGACCCCATCACCAAGCCCAATCCCCTCAACAGCGAAAAAGCCAAGGCCTTGCAGGTCGCGCTGGCTCAGATCGAGAAGCAGTTCGGCAAGGGCACGATCATGCGGCTGGGCGAGGGCGAGGTGATCGAGGACATCCAGGTCGTGTCCACCGGCTCGCTGGGGCTGGACATCGCTTTGGGCGTCGGCGGCCTGCCGCGCGGCCGCGTGATCGAGATCTACGGCCCGGAATCCTCCGGCAAGACCACGCTCACCCTGCAGGCCATCGCCGAGATGCAGAAGCTCGGCGGCCAGTGCGCCTTCGTCGACGCCGAACACGCGCTGGACATCCAGTACGCGCAGAAACTCGGCGTCAACCTGCAGGACCTGCTGATCTCCCAGCCCGACACCGGCGAACAGGCCCTGGAAATCGTGGACAGCCTGGTGCGCTCCGGCGCGGTGGATTTGATCGTGGTCGACTCGGTGGCCGCGCTCACGCCCAAGGCCGAACTCGAAGGCGAAATGGGCGACTCGCTGCCCGGCCTGCAGGCCCGCCTGATGAGCCAGGCGCTGCGCAAGCTCACCGCCCACATCAAGAAGACCAACTGCATGGTCATCTTCATCAACCAGATCCGCATGAAGATTGGCGTCATGTTCGGCAGCCCCGAGACCACCACCGGCGGCAACGCGCTCAAGTTCTACGCCTCGGTCCGGCTGGACATCCGCCGCACTGGCACGATCAAGAAGGGTGAGGACTCGATCGGCAACGAGACCAAGGTCAAGGTGGTGAAGAACAAGGTCGCCTCGCCGTTCAAGACCGCCGAGTTCGACATCCTGTTCGGCGAGGGCATCAGCCGCGAGGGCGAAATCCTGGATCTGGGCGTGTTGCACAAGGTGATCGAAAAATCCGGCGCCTGGTACGCCTACAACGGCGAAAAGATCGGCCAAGGTCGCGACAACTCGCGCGAATTCCTGCGCGAGAACCCCGAACTGCGCGTCGAAATCGAAAACAAGGTCCGCACCGAGCTGGGTGTGCCGCTGCTGCCGGTGGAGGAGGCGCCCGCGCCCGCCAAGGGTGGCAAGGCCGCCAAGGCGGAGAAGGCCGACAAAGCCGACGCCGCTGCCGCACTCGAATGATGGGGCGCACCCGCTGCCCGCCAGCGGGGTTCGACCATGGGGTTTGACCAGATATCGCTCAAGGGCCGGGCCCTGCGCCTGCTCTCGGGCCGCGAACATTCGCGCGCCGAGCTGCAGCGCAAACTGCAGGTCCATGAAACCGAGCCCGGCGAGCTGGCCCGCGCGCTGGACGAGCTCGAGGCCAAGGGCTTCATCAACGAACAGCGCGTGCTCGAATCCGTGGTGCACCGCCGGGCCGGCAAGATGGGCGCGATGCGGGTGCGTCAGGAGCTCCAGGCCAAGGGGCTCAGTGCAGAGGCGGTGGCGCGGGCGGTGGCCGAACTGCAGGGCTCCGAGGTGGAGCGCGCGCGCGAGGTTTGGCGCAAGAAATTCGGCGCGCCACCTTCGGACGCGGCCGAGCGCGGCCGGCAGATGCGCTTTCTGGCATCGCGCGGTTTTGGCACCGATGCGATCCGCCGCGTGGTCAGCGGCGACGAAGACTGACGGTTACAAGCCGAGCATCAGCTGCAGGTTCTGCACCGCCGCTCCGCTGGCGCCCTTGCCCAGGTTGTCCAGCCGCGCGATCAGCACCGCGTGGCGGTGCGCTTCGTTGCCGAACACGCGCAACTCCAGCCGGTTGGTGTCGTTGAGCGCGGTGGCGTCGAGCTTGCCGTTGTCGGTGGCCGGCTGCACGCTGACCCATCCGCCCGCTGCGGCGCTGGGCGCGTAGTGCGCCACCAGCGCTTCGTGCAGGTCGGCCAGCGTGGGTTGACCGGGCAGCAGGTCCAGGTGCAAGGGCAGCTGCACCAGCATGCCCTGGCGGAAATTGCCCACCGATGGCACGAACACCGGCCGGCGCGACAGGCCGGTGTAGCGCATGATCTCGGGCAGGTGCTTGTGGTTCAGGCCCAGCGCGTAGGTCTCGAACAAGGGCGCCTCGCCCTTCTCATACGCCTCGATCATGGTCCGGCCCCCACCCGAATACCCGCTCACCGAGGGCAGCGCTAGCGGGTGGTCGGCGGGGATCAGCCCGGCGTCCACCAGCGGGCGGATCAGCGCGATGGCGCCGGTGGCGTAGCAGCCCGGGTTGGCCACGCGCGCGGCGTTCACCACCGCCTCGCGCTGGCCGGCGCAGAGTTCCGGAAAGCCGAACACCCAGCCGGGGGCGCAGCGGTGCGCGGTGGAGGCGTCGATGACGCGGGGCTGGTGGCCGCTCATGCCGTCGATCATGGCGACGGACTCGATGGCCGCATCGTCGTGCAGGCAGAGGATGACCAGATCGGCCTGCGCCATGAGCTCGCGCTTGGCTTCGGGGTCCTTGCGGCGTTCGGGCGCGATGCTCAGCAATTCGATAGCAGGCATGCCTTGCAAGCGCTCGCGAATCTGAAGGCCGGTGGTGCCGGCTTCGCCGTCGATGAAAATCTTGGCCATGACGCTGGGTGCCTTGTCAGTTCTGGTTCAGAGATGCGTCAATATAATTATGCATTATGTGAACGCGGCCGCACCCATATTGGTGCGTCGCAGCATGATACATTCCCCGGTTGCTGTGTCCAGTGCCCGCGCGCCGGCCGTTCCCTGTTCGGTCGGCTAAAGAAAACCCCCAGTCTGAGAGAGACCTCATGAAGATTCACGAGTACCAAGGCAAGGAAATCTTGCGTCAATTTGGTGTGCCAGTGCCGCGTGGCATTGCCGCGTTCACGGTGCAGGAAGCGGTGGAAGCCGCGCAGAAACTGGGTGGACCGGTCTGGGTCGTCAAGGCCCAGATCCATGCGGGTGGCCGTGGCAAGGGTGGCGGCGTGAAGGTGGCCAAGTCGATCGACGACGTCAAGCGCCTGGCCGGCGAAATCCTGGGCATGCAGCTCAAGACCCACCAGACCGGCCCCGAAGGCCAGAAGGTGCGTCGCCTCTACATCGAAGACGGCGCCGACATCAAGAACGAACTGTACGTGTCGCTGGTCACTGACCGCGCGACCCAGAAAGTGGCGCTGATCGCTTCGAGCGAAGGCGGCATGGACATCGAGGAAGTCGCCCACGCCACGCCCGAGAAGATCATCACCGAGATGATCGACCCGCTGACCGGCATCACCGAGGCGCAGTCCCGCAAGGTCGCGGCCGCCATCGGGCTGACCGGCGCTTCCGTGGACCAGGCCGTGGACATCTTCGCCAAGATCTACAAGTGCTACATGGACACGGACGCGTCCCTGGTCGAGATCAACCCCCTGAACTGCGACTCCAAGGGCAACCTGATGGCCCTGGACGCGAAGTTCAACTTCGACGCCAACGCCCTGTTCCGCCACCCCGAGATCGTGGCCTTCCGCGATCTGGACGAAGAAGATCCGGCCGAAATCGAGGCTTCCAAGTTCGATCTGGCCTACATCAGCCTGGACGGCAACATCGGCTGCCTGGTCAATGGCGCCGGCCTGGCCATGGCCACCATGGACACCATCAAGCTGTTCGGCGCCGAGCCGGCCAACTTCCTGGACGTGGGCGGCGGTGCCACCCCCGAGAAGGTCACCGAAGCCTTCAAGATCATGCTCAAGAACGACAAGGTCAAGGCGATCCTGGTCAACATCTTCGGCGGCATCATGAAGTGCGACACCATCGCCACCGGTGTCATCACCGCCTGCAGGGCCGTGAACCTGCAAGTGCCGTTGGTCGTGCGCATGAAGGGCACCAACGAAGAGCTGGGCAAGAAGATGCTGGCCGAGTCCGGCCTGCCCATCATCAGCGCCGACACCATGGCCGAAGCCGCCCAAAAAGTGGTTGCCGCCGTCAACGCCTAAGCCCAGGAAAGCGAGAACAAGTCATGTCGATCTACATCAACAAAGACACCAAGGTCATCACCCAGGGCATCACCGGCAAGACCGGTCAGTTCCACACCGAAAAGTGCCAGGAATACGCAAACGGCAAGAACTGCTTCGTGGCCGGCGTGAACCCGAAGAAGGCCGGCGAGTCGATCTTCAACATCCCGATCTACAGCTCCGTCAAGGAAGCCGCGTCCGAAACCGGTGCCACCGTGTCGGTGATCTACGTGCCGCCCGCGGGCGCTGCCGCCGCGATCTGGGAAGCCGTCGAAGCCGATCTGGACCTCGCCATCTGCATCACCGAAGGCATCCCGGTTCGTGACATGCTGGAAGTGCGCAACCGCATGAAGGCCAAGGAAGCCGCCGGCGGCAAGAAGACGCTGCTGCTGGGCCCCAACTGCCCCGGCCTGATCACGCCCGACGAGATCAAGATCGGCATCATGCCCGGCCACATCCACCGCAAGGGCCGCATCGGCGTGGTCTCGCGCTCCGGCACGCTGACCTACGAAGCCGTGGCGCAGCTGACCGAGATCGGCCTGGGCCAGTCCAGCGCCGTTGGCATCGGTGGCGACCCGATCAATGGCCTCAAGCACATCGACGTGATGAAGGCCTTCAACGACGATCCCGACACCGACGCCGTGATCATGATCGGCGAGATCGGTGGTCCGGACGAAGCCGAAGCCGCGATGTGGTGCAAGGCGAACATGAAGAAGCCCATCGTCGGCTTCATCGCCGGTGTGACGGCCCCGGCCGGCAAGCGCATGGGCCACGCCGGTGCGCTGATCTCCGGTGGCGCCGACACGGCCGATGCCAAGCTCGCCATCATGGAAGAGTGCGGCTTCAAAGTGACGCGAAACCCGTCCGAGATGGCCAAGCTGCTCAAGGCCATGCTCTGAAGCCCCAGGGCTCCAGCGTGAAAAAGGCAACGCTTGCGTTGCCTTTTTTCATGCGCGGCCCGTTGTGAGGCCGCAAACCCACAGACTGGCTTGATCTTCGCCAGATTCATGCAACAGAATGCGAAATCCTGCGGCGTGCATTTTTGGCGCGGCACGCGGCCCCGCCCCGGCTGCCGGCCACGGTGGCCCAGGTTCAGTCAACCCAGGAGGTCGGCCCTTGGCCACAAGCCGCAGACGCAAGCAACCCGCAGGACGGAGCGGCCCATGGCGCACCGATGCCCTGGTGGGCCTGCTGGTGGTGCTCGCCGCGTTCGGGGTGCATCTGTCGAGCGATCTTTTCCGCGACCTGGAGAGCCGTTTCTATGACTTCGCCAGCACCCGCAGCAGCCGGGTGCCCAGCGAGCGCATTGCGGTCATTGCCATCGACGATCAGAGCATCGCCAACATCGGGCGCTGGCCTTGGCCGCGCGAGGTGCACGCCGGCCTGATCGACCAGCTCGCCCAGGCCCAGGCCAAAACGGTGGCCCACACCGCCTTCTTTTTTGAACCCCAGACCGACCGGGGGCTGGCGAGTTTGCGCGAGCTGCGCGAGCAGATCGATGGCGCCCCACCGCCAGCGTCGGCGCTGGCCGATCTGGGTGAAACCGCGCGCAGCCACCTGCTCGACTTCATCGGCGCGGCCGAACAGAAGCTGGATGGGGACGCGCGTCTGGCCAGCAGCCTGGCCCGTGCCGGCAACGTGATCCTGCCTTCGCTGTACAGTCTGGGTGATCTCCAGGGCCGGCCAGACCAGCCATTGCCGGCCTTCGCGCTCCAAAGCGCACTGGCCGAGAGCAGCGGCGCCGGCTTGCCCGCGGTCCAATCGCAGCAACCCCTGGCGGCCATCGGGGCGGCCGCCCGTGGGGTGGCCCATCTCAACCAGCTCGCGGACAGCGACGGCGCGGTGCGCCGCGAGCCCTTGCTGGTGAACTTCGACGGCCATGTGATCCCGTCCATGGGCTTGATGGTGGCGGCGCACAGCCTGAATCTGGGGCCGCAGGATCTGCGCCTGTTGCCCGGAGAGGCGGTGCTGCTGGGGCGCACGCGCATCGAAACCGACGCATCGGGCACCGTGCTGCCCCAGTTCTACCCCGATCGCGATGGCCGTCCGGCCTTCGCCGTGGACTCGTTCTACGACGTTGCCTCCGGCAAGATTCCGGCCAGCAAATACGCCGGCAAGATCGTCATCATCGGCGCCACAGCCGCGGGTGTGGGCACGCCGTTCAACACCCCGGTCTCGCCCGCGCTTTCGCCCGCGGTCATCCTGGCGCACACCACGTCGAGCATCCTGAACGGCCATTTCATCGGGCAGCCGGTCTGGACCGGCGCCGTGGTGCTGGCGGCGTTGCTGCTGGTGGTGGCCTATCTTCTCGCCCTGTTGCCGCGCCTGTCGGCCGCCACCGGCGCCTGGACCACTGCGGGCCTGTTTGCGCTGTTGCTTGGGGTGGAGTACGGCCTGCTCTCGGCCGCGGCCACCTGGCTGCCGCTGGTGTTTCCCGCCGCGATGCTGCTGCTGGGGCATCTGGTGCTGACCACGCGGCGCTTCCTGGCCACCGAAGCTGGCAAGGCGAAGACCGACGAAGAGTCGGCCGAAACCAACCGCATGATGGGGCTGGCGCTGCAGGGGCAGGGCCAGCTCGACCTGGCCTTCGACCGGTTCCGGCGCGTGCCGCACAGCCGGTCGCTGATGGACAACCTCCAGCAACTGGCGCGGGATTTTGAGCGCAAGCGCCAGTTCCACAAGGTGCAGTCGGTCTACGAGCACATGGCCAGTCTGGACCGCGACGACGCCGAGGTCCGCGCCGGTCTGCGGCGGGCCCGCAAGCTGTCGCAGACCGTGGTGCTGGCGGGCGCCTCGTCCCACCCGGGCGGCAGCCTTTTGCTGGACGGTGCTGGGGTTGAGCAGCCCATGCTGGGGCGCTACCAGATCGAGAAGGAGCTGGGCAAAGGCGCCATGGGCGTGGTCTACCAGGGGCGCGACCCCAAGATCGGCCGCACCGTGGCCATCAAGACGCTGGCGCTGAGCGCCGAGTTCGAGGGCGCCGAGCTGGCGGATGCGCGCAAACGCTTTTTCCGCGAGGCCGAAACCGCCGGGCGGCTGCAGCACCCCCACATCGTCACCATCTTCGACGCCGGTGAGGAGCACGACCTGGCCTTCATCGCCATGGAGTTCCTGCAAGGCCGCGACCTGGTGGAGCACACCCGGGCGGACCGGCTGCTGCCGGTCGCGACCGTGCTGGACATCGGCGAGCGGGTGGCGTTGGCGCTGGACTACGCGCACCGGCAGAATGTGGTGCACCGCGACATCAAGCCCGCCAACATCATGTACGACCCCGCCTCGGACAGCGTCAAGGTGACCGACTTTGGCATCGCCCGCATCACCGACGCGAGTCGGACCAAGACCGGCATGGTGCTGGGAACACCGAGTTTCATGTCGCCCGAGCAGCTGGCGGGCCACCACATCGACGGCCGTTCCGATCTCTACTCGCTGGGCGTCATGCTGTTCCAGCTGCTCACCGGCGTGTTGCCGCTGCGTGGCGATTCGATGGCCGCGCTCATGTACCAGATCGCCAACCAGCCCGCCCCCGACGTGCGCAGCCTGCGACCCGATCTGCCCGGGGCGCTCACCGATATACTGGGCAAAGCGCTGTCCAAGACGCCACAAGACCGCTACCAGAGCGGTCGCGACATGGCGCAAGACCTTCGCCGGGTTGACAGAACGGCGGCAGACCGGGTCGTCCCCGGCGGGGCCCTGCCGATGGGGTCCGGTGGCAGCGGGTTCGAGAAAACCCAGTTGCAGACCGCGCGCGCAATTGAAAACGGATACGCCACCACAGTTGTCACACAATCGGTGGTTCAGGGCGGCGGTTCCGCCGAGGGCGGGCCCGATATCCGGCCATAGAGCCAAAAAACATGATTTTCGAGTACTTCAGTCTCACGGATCCCGGCATGGTGCGGGACAACAACGAAGATTCCATCGCCCTGGACGTGGACAACCACGTCGTGGTGCTGGCCGACGGCATGGGCGGTTACAACGCCGGCGAGGTCGCCAGCGCGATGGCCACCACCTTCATCAAGACAGAGCTGGGTCGCTGGATGACCGAGGGCGGATACGAGGCCAATGGCCGTGAGATCAAGCGCGCCATGGAAATCTGCATCGACAACGCCAACCGCTCGATTTTCAACGCCGCCAACTCCAACCCCCAGTACGCGGGCATGGGCACGACGCTGGTGATGGCGGTGTTCCAGGGCGTGCGCTCGTTCATTGGCCATGTGGGCGACTCGCGCTGCTACCGGCTGCGCGGCGGCGAGTTCGTGCAGCTCACACGCGACCATTCGTTGCTGCAGGAGCAGATCGACGCCGGCCTGATTTCCCAGGAGCAGGCCCAGTTCGCCACCCACAAGAACCTGGTCACCCGGGCCCTGGGGGTGGAAGACACGGTGTTGCTGGAAGTCAACGAATACCGGGCCGAGGACGGCGACCTCTACCTCTTTTGCTCCGACGGCCTGTCCGACATGATTCCGGACAGCCGCTTGGCCGCCATACTCGCCTCCGACGGCACGCTGGAGGCAAAAACCAACACCCTGATAGACGCCGCCAACGCCGCCGGGGGCCGCGATAATATTTCCGTGATATTGGCGTATGCTCGGTCCAAACCGTTACGCAAAGGCTTGCTGTCGCGCATGCTGGGGCAGTAACTGAGTTCTTTAGAATTAGTCCATCAGGTTCCACAGGAGTCGGCCATGCCGAAAATGATCGTTTCCATCGACGGCGTCGTCATCAAGGAGGTGCAGCTCACGAAGGATCGCACCACGCTCGGTCGCCGTCCCTACAACGACATCGTGATCGACAACCTCGCCGTCAGCGGGGAACACGCCGTGATGCAGATGTCGGGCGCCGACGTGTTCCTGGAAGACCTCAACAGCACCAACGGCACCTACGTCAATGGCAAGGCCATCAAGAAGCACCAGCTTCAGAATGGCGACACGATCGAGATCGGCAAGTACAAGATCAAGTTCGCGCACGAAGGCGCGCCCGACAACCACGAAAAAACCATGGTCATCCAGGCCGGTGCCGTGGTGGGCGCGGGTACGGCGCATCCGCCGGTGGGCAACGCCGCGATCAAGGTCATGTCCGGCGCCGCCGCCGGGCGTGAGGTGCCGCTGGTCAAGGTGGTCACCACCATCGGCAAGCCGGGTGTGGCGGTGGCGGCCATCACGCGCCGCCCTCAGGGTTACGTGGTCGCGCTGGTGGAAGGCGCCACCAGGCCCACCATCAATGGCAACCCCATCGGTTCCGATGCGGTCAACCTGCGCCATGGTGACCTGATCGAACTGGCCGGCACGCAGATGCAGTTCATCCAGCAGTGACGCTGGCCGGTGCCGCGCGCCGCTTTCGCTGACGGCGGCCACCCCGCATTGCCCGCTCCCCGCGCCCCATGCCGGCCCTGAGCAGACACGGCCCGCGCATCGCGGTCACCCTGCTGCCCCTGATTTTCGCCATCCTGCACGCGCTGGGTGTGTTGCCCATGGGGGTGCTGCAGCGCCTGGACGACATCGTCTACGACGCGCGCCTGCGCGCCACCATGCCCGGCACGCTCGACGACCGGGTGGTGATCGTCGACATCGACGAAAAGAGCCTGGCCGAGGTGGGGCGCTGGCCGTGGTCGCGTGACCACCTGGCCCGGCTGGTGGACACGCTGTTTGAAGACCAGGGCATCGCCGTGCTGGGGTTCGACACCGTGTTTGCCGAGGCCGATGACAGTTCCGGTCTGCACCAGCTCCAGCGGCTCGCCGACGGTGCCCTGGCCGGTCAGCCGGGGTTGGCCGAGCAGATCGAACGTCTGCGGCCCGAGCTGGACCACGACGCCCGATTCGCCCGCTCGCTCAAGGGCCGGCCGGTGGTGCTCGGCTACTACTTCACCAGCGACCGGGACGGCCGCACCAGCGGCGCGCTGCCCGCCCCCGTGATGCTGCCCGAGGCCCTGCAGGGGCGCAGCATCCTGGCCACCCGATGGGACGGCTTCGGCGCCAACATCGCCCCACTGGCGCAGGCCGCACCGCGGGCCGGCTTCTTCAATGCGGTGGCCGGCAGCGACGGCGTTGTGCGCTCGGTGCCTCTGCTGGCCGAACACGGCGGGCGTTATTACGAATCGCTGTCGCTGGCCATGTTTCGCTTGTTGCTCGGGTCGCCACGGGTGGAGCCGGGCTTCCCGGCCGAGCAATTCCTGCCACGCGACTACCAGGCGCTGGAAAGCGTGCGTCTGGTGCATGAGAACACCGCGCTGGCCATCCCGGTGGACGATCGATTGGCCGCACTGGTGCCCTTTCGCGGACGCGGTGGGCCACAAGGGGGTTCGTTCGCCTACGTGTCCGCCGGCGACGTGCTGGCGGGGCGCGTGCCAGCGGGGCGGCTGCGCAACAAGATCGTGCTCGTGGGCACCACCGCGCCGGGGCTGCAGGACCAGCGCATCACCCCCGTGGGCGAAGCCTACCCCGGGGTGGAGACCCATGCCAACCTGATCTCGCACCTGCTCGATGGCGAGGTGCTCGTCAAACCCGACTACGCGCTGGGCTACGAACTGGTGGTGTTGGTGGTGTCCGGCCTCGTGCTCGCCCTGGCGCTGCCGCTGCTCAGCGCCGCGCGCGCGGTGGGCCTGAGTCTGGGGGTGGTGGCTGCGGTGGTGGGCCTGAACGGCTGGCTCTACCTGGGCCATGGCCTGGTGCTGCCGCTGGCCAGCGTGCTGGTCATGAGCGCCCTGGCCTTCGCGCTCAACATGAGCTACGGCTACCTGGTGGAGAGCCGTGCCAAGCGCAAGCTCGCCCAGCTCTTTGGCACCTACGTGCCACCCGAACTGGTCGACGAGATGGTCCGGGACCCCAGCCGCTACAGCATGACCGCCGCCACGCGCGAGCTCACCGTGATGTTCTGCGACATGCGCGGCTTCACCCGGCTGTCCGAAACCCTGGAGCCCACCCGGCTCCAGGCTCTGCTCAACACCGTCTTCAGCCGCCTCACCCACACCATCCGCAGCCACCGGGGCACCATCGACAAATACATGGGCGACTGCGTCATGGCGTTCTGGGGGGCGCCGGTCGACACCGCCGACCATGCCAGTCTGGCGGTGCAGACCGCGCTGGAGATGGCCGAGGCCGTCCGGCGGCTGAACCAGGAGCACGCGCGCCAGGGGCTGCCGCAGATCGGCGTGGGCATCGGCCTGAACACCGGCCAGATGTGCGTGGGCGACATGGGGTCGGACGTGCGCCGCAGCTACACCGTGGTGGGCGACGCGGTCAACCTGGGTTCCCGGCTCGAAGGTCTGTCGCCCACCTACGGCGTGGACATCGTTGCCAGCGACGCCACCCGGGAGCAGGCGCCGCAGTTCGTCTGGCAGGAGCTGGACCGCGTGCGCGTCAAGGGCCGGGCCACCGCAGTGACCATCTACACGCCGCTGGGCACCCCGGAAACGCTTTCCGACAAACTGGCCGAGGAACTGCGGCTGTGGAACCGGGTCCTTCAAACCTGGCGGGCGCAGGACTGGGACGCGTGCGACGCGTGTTTGCTCCAACTGCAGCGCCAGAATGCGGAAAAAGTCCTTTACCGGCTCTATGCCCAGCGGGTAGCCTCCATGAGGCGGTTGCCGCCCGACCCGGCCTGGGACGGGGCCACCACGTTCGAAACCAAATAGAGGCCGCTTGAGCCGGCCACGAAACCAGGCGAATCTGCAGATGAGGGTACGAGTTCTGGGGTGCTCCGGCGCCATTGCGCAGGGGTGCCGCACCACCTCCTTTTTGCTCGACGACGACGTCCTGGTCGACGCCGGCACCGGCGTGGGCGACCTCAGCCTGGACGAGATGGCCCGCGTCAACCATGTCCTGCTCACCCATTCGCACCTGGACCACGTGGCCAGTCTGCCGCTCATGCTCGACGCCGTGGCCGCGCGCCGACTGGCCGCGGGCGCCGAACCGCTGCAGGTGCGCGCCCTGCAGAGCACCATCGACGCCCTCAAGGCCCACATCTTCAACAACCTCATCTGGCCCGACTTCTCCACCATCCCCAGCGCCGACACACCGCTCATGCGCTTCGTGCCCATCACCGTGGGCGAGGTGCTGCAGGTGGGCGGCAAGGCCATCGAAGTGTTGCCCGCCGTGCACACCGTGCCCGCGGTCGGCTTCGCCGCCGCCACCGCCTCGGGCCACTGGGTGTTCAGCGGCGACACCGAGCGCAACCCCGCCTTCTGGCAGCGCATCAACCAGCTGCCCATGGCCCTGCTCATCATCGAAACCGCGTTCAGCGACCGGGAAAAAGACCTCGCCCGGCGCAGCCTGCACCTGGCGCCCGGCACGTTGGCCGAAGAGCTCGACCAGATCGACCGCAACCAGCGTTACCCGATCTACATCACCCACACCAAGCCCGCCGAAACCGGCCTGATCATGGAAGAGATCCGCCGCTTCGACGACAGGCCCAACCGGCCCGACGACGTGCGGCACGACATCCGCTGGCTCAGCGCCGGACAGACCTTCGAGCTGTGACAAAACCGGTCGTCTGCGGGTGGGGTGACAAAAAATGTCAGTCACATCCGGATGCGGCGGGCACAAATTGTCACTTCTGCCGACGAGCTGTGAAAAAGGCCGCGAAAAGCCGGGCATTTCAGGCTGGCACGATCTCTGCTGCTCGGGTACCGTCGTTCTCCCACAACCCCATAGGAGTTTTACTCATGAAGCGTTCCATGCAAAAAGGTTTCACCCTCATCGAATTGATGATCGTGGTGGCCATCATTGGTATTCTGGCCGCCGTGGCCCTGCCGGCTTATCAGGACTACACCGTTCGCGCCCGCGTGACGGAAGGCCTGAGCCTTGCGGGTGACGCCAAGTCGCAAATCGGCACGGGTTCTGCCACCGCCGCCGATCTGGCCGTGACGACCCAAACCTGGAACGACCAGTCCGGTGGCGTCGGTGCCACCAGCAAGTACGTGACCAGCGTGCTCATGACCGAAGCCGCAAATGCCGCAGCGGTTGCCGCTACCACGGGCGAAATCACGATCACCTATTCCACCCTCGTTGGCCCGGTCACCACCGGCACTGACGATCAGCTGGTTCTGTCGCCCTGGATCAAGTACGGTTCTGCTTCCACCGATCAGGTGCAACTGGGCGCTTCCTATGCTGCGGCGGAAACCGGTGCCATTGACTGGAGCTGTCAGTCGGTGACGGAGGCCACCTCAACGGCACGTGGCCGTGCTGCCGCTACTGCGGGCACTTTGAAGGCCAAGTTCGCCCCGAACGAGTGCCGCTAATAACGGTTGCTGGGGTCGCGCGCAGGCGCGACATATAAAAAGAGGCGCTTCATGCGCCTTTTTTTATTTGCCTTTCTGTAAAAAGGTCTCTGACAAAAGTCGCTTTCGAAAGGTCGAAAAATGTCGCATTGGGCAACATTGTCATCTGATGATGTGACTTTGTTCACGAAATTCGTGGGGTTTGCCGCTGGCATGACTCCTGCGGCTAGTGGGTGATCTGCCATTAATGAGTTCCGTCGAGGTCATGATGAACACCAGTGCCCAGAGCGGTTTTACGCTAATCGAGTTGATGATTGTGGTCGCCATCATCGGTATTTTGGCGTCGATTGCATTGCCGGCCTATCAGGACTACACCATCAGGGCCCGGGTGACGGAGGGTGTGGTCCTGGCCGCGGATGCAAAAGCCCAGATTGGTGTCGGGGTGGCGACGCAAACGGACCTTGCCACCGCTGCGCGCGCTTGGAATCAGCAGGCCAATGGCGTCGGTGCGACCAGCAAGTACGTGACGCGGATATCGATGGAAGAGGCGGTGGGCAACACACAGGGCGAGATCACCATTGTGTACGCCGAGACTGTTGGTCCCATTACCCAGGGTGCTAGTGACTCGTTGATTTTGTCGCCGTGGGTCAAATTCGGCTCTGGATCTTCTGATGTGGAACAATTGGGCGCTTCCTTTGGCGCAGGCATCACCGGCGCGATCGACTGGAGTTGTCAGTCCGATACCCGATCGCTTTCAACGATGCGAAACATGGTCGGTTCTTTGGGCACTTTACCGGCAAAATACGCGCCCACGGAATGCCGCTGACAGTTGGTGTCGGCGGCCCCGTGGAGAGACGACCGAAGTACAGCCGCCTATCAAAACAATGGTCAATGGTGAAAAATCTGCGTGAACGCTTCCATGCCGGGGGGGTGCATCTGCTGGCATCGGCGGCAGTGGCATCGCTGGTGGCCGTGCTGGTTTTTGGTTTGTGGTATCCGGACGACTACCGTTACATGGCGGGGGGCAGCGAGCTGCTGGTTCTTATCATGTCGGTTGATGTGGTGCTAGGGCCGTTGTTGACTTTTGCCGTGTTCAACCGCCAGAAGGGCTGGGCCCATCTGAGGCGTGACATAGTGACCATTGCCGTTTTGCAGTTGTCGGCGCTTGCTTACGGCATATACACGGTCAGTATGGCCAGACCAGTTGCCTTGGTGTTCGAATTCGACCGTTTTCGCGTCATTACATCGGCCGAAGTGGTCACTTCCGAGCTGTCTGAAGCCCTTCCGGAATTCCGGCACCTGTCGCTGCTTGGACCGATCACTCTTGCACTGCGCCGGCCAGAGTCGGGCGATGAGCGATCTAATGCCCTGGCCACGGCCATCTTCGACGGCGTTGATACCAGCCAGAGACCAAAGTTCTGGATACCTTATGGTGCGTCCGAACGGGTACTGGCGGTAGAGGCAGGACGGCCGCTAGAGCAGTTGATACAGCAGTATCCAGATGCCGGCCTTGACACCGAAAAACTGCTTAAGAAACAAAATTTGGACCCTCGTGCTATGAAGTTTTTGCCCGTTCGGGCCAAAAACGATGCCGTGGCCGTGGTGCAAGCAGATGGACGGATCGTAGGGTTCCTGCCATACGACGGCTATTTCTGATGAGGGAACAAATGTCTGAATCTAAAGTCGCTTGGCACAGATACCTGTTGCTGCTAGCGATTTATGCCCTGTTGGGCCTGCTCTTTCAGGGCCTGTCTCTATATTTTGGATACAAACGCCATCTCTTTAGTGCCGAAATGCTGCTGGCATTTTTTCTGTTGGCAGCGGGTCTTCGATTTTTTGGAGTCGTAGCGTTCATATTTGCGGTGGCCTCCGAGTTGTCACTGGGAATGTCTTCCATTTTTTATCTGTTTGAATTAGGGCAGATATGGGATATGGCAGAGTTCCTGTTTGAGGCTCGCCCTTCGTATCTGGCGTCTTTGGTCCTGCTGATAGCGCTGATGGCTGCAGGACTTTTGTTGTCGATTCGTACCCTTAAAGGACTGCATCGAAGCCGACATCTCCTGCTTCAGATAATGGTTGCGCTGGGTCTGTTTCAATATCAATGGGTTTTGTCGGCGGAGGAGCAAACCTTCTTTTCCCCGACGTTTGCCGACAGAATGCACCTTTTATTTGGAAGCTCTGTGCATTTCGCCCGTGATGTCATGGTCATCAATAAAGGGCAGGCTATTGGCAATGGACCCGATGATGCCGAATACATACCGATTCAGTACCCGTCCGCTGCAAAGTTGGTTTGGGGTCAAAAGCAGTTGCCGCCTCGTGTTCTTTTCATCATTGCCGAGTCATGGGGTCAACCGAAAGACCTTTCCATTCTGGAAGGGCAAATCCAGGCATTGCGACAAAGCCCCCATGTGAAAGATCTGACGTTAGATAGGGTTCATGCAGTTGGGGCGACTGCGGCAGGCGAGCTGCGTGAAATGTGTGGGATGATTCCAACGCGCTTGAACTTTCGAAAACTGACGGCGGAAGCTGTAGGCGACTGTTTGCCAGCACAGCTTCGCAAACAGGGTTACTCCACAATTGGGATTCATGGCGCGCATGGATTCATGTATCGTCGATTGCTATGGTGGCCGGAGATAGGTCTGAAAGAGCTCATATTTAAAGAGGCATTGCCTCAAACCAAGCCGCTTTGTCATTCGTTTCCAGGATACTGTGATCGCCATCTCTTTGATATCGTGCGGAACCGCTTGAGTGCCGAAAAAGTGTTCCTTTATTGGTTAACCTTGAATTCGCATATGCCCTACGATCGGCGAGACGTTGTCGATTATCGCGAGGAGTTGTGCCGTGGGGCATTTGGAGCGGCATATGACGAGCAGTTGTGCAACTATCAGAACCTGCATGTGCAGTTCTTCGAGCATTTGGCCAAACTCGCCGAAGATGAATCCATGCGGGGTGTCGAGGTGGTCGTGGTGGGCGACCACGCACCCATTTTCAACGATGAAGCATCGCGTGGACATTTCGAGCGGAAACAGGTGTCTATGCTTCATTTCACGCTGCAATAAAGGCGGCTTTTCGATTGATTTCCGTAATGCCACCGGTATTTGTTTGTGCATGGATTTAATTTCATGCGATGCCGATTTGCATTCGGCGCAATAAGAAAAATTGATGTGTCAACGATTGACGTATAACCTTCCCGTCAGGCTTAAACAGCGAAAAATGCAATCTCCAAATGTAGGCCATGCACAAGTGCCGATTGTTCTAATCGCTATTGGTCTTCTGATCTATCCTGCCTCTGCTTTTGCATACATTGACCCTGGCACAGGCAGCGCGCTGTTTTATGTGGTGACCGGAATTGTGGTTTCCATCTACTTCACCTTGCGAGGTCTTTACTACCGAGCCGCCAGCTGGCTGTTCAGCGTTCGACGGCGGGACCAAAAGTGTGAAATAGCCATCCATTGCGAAGATCCCCGCTATGAGATCACCTTTTTGCCTATCATTCGAGCACTTGATGCTCTGGGTGTCGACATTGCCTATTTCACAATGTATCCACGCGATGAATCGTTCGAGCCCTTGCCTCAGAATGTAATACATCGATCTGTTCCCGAAGGGATGTTGGGCTATGCCTATCTCAATAACGTCGAGGCGGTTGTACTGATTACGACAACCCCGCAATTGGATGTCATGACTTTTCGTCGTTCGGCGCATGTTCGGCACTATGCAATCGTGCAGCATGCATTGGGCGAGTCGCGGTTTGTAAGGCCATATGCCTATGATTTTTATGATTCTGTATTGTGCTGCGGCCCTATTGTCAAGGCAAATATACAGCGCATGGAAAAAATCAGAGGCTTCAAAAGGAAAGATCTGTACGAAACCGGATTGCCGCATTTTGACGAGATGCTGAAGACGGCACGTGAGCTCCCACCTCTTTCCGGAGATCCGGTTGTTCTTATTGCCCCCAGTTGGGGGGCCCTGAGCATGTTCGAGGCGTTCGGGACTGACTTCGTAATCTCCATCGCCCAGCGATTTCGCGTAATTGTCCGCCCTCACCCTCAAATGAAGGTTTCTCAGCCCGAACTGTACGCACAGATATTGTCATTGCCGGGCGTGGAGGTCAATACCGATCGGACCCCGGTGGGTGCGATGGCAAGAGCGAACATATTGTTGAGTGATATTTCCGGCATTGCCCATGAATTTGCATTCATCTTCGAGCGGCCCGTTGTCGTGATAGATCGTAAGATGAAGATGGGAGGGCTTGAAGGAGAGTTGCTCGGTGGTGACAGTGAACTCAAGCAACAGTGTTCCGACTTTATCGTCCCGGTGCTCCCAACCGAAATAGGCAATATTGCAGAACATCTTGAGAAAGTGCTGAAAAATCACTCTGCGTCGAAACTTGAAGAAATTCGGAATACCTTGATATATAACTTCGGCGGCGCAGGCAGCATCGCTGCCCAGCAGATCAAGCAGATATATCAACAAGAAAAAGGTCAAACGCAGGCCCATTTGGCAGAGGTCAATGCTTGATGGCCGATTTTTTTGAAATCCTACTTCTGCAACCCCTGATGGTGATTTATCAGGTTTTGTTTGATCTTCCCGTGTGGCTTGGTCCGGGCGAGAAGATTATTGTTTTCAGTATCCTGCTTAACTTCCTGCTTTTTCCTTTGTACAGACAGATGGAGGCAAGTTCCCGCCAAGGGCGCAGGCTGCGCGAACAGATGACACGAGAAGTGGCCCGCATGAAAGCAAACTTCAAAGGGCGGGAGCGATATTTTTATATAAGAGCCGTGCACCGACAGTACCGCTACCACCCGATTCAGGCATTGTTCACTTCGAACGAACTGTTTTTACAGATCTTCATATTCGCGACTGTGTTTCATTTTCTGTCAGGTCCAGGCCTGCTCGACGGAGCGACATTCGGTCGGGTAGAGGACTTGGGACGACCTGATAAATTGTTGGCCGGCATCAACCTGCTTCCTCTGCTCATGACCGTGATCAACGCGATATCCGTGCTCTATTACGTGAACGACAAAGGTCAGCGCCTGCAGGCCATGGCGCTGGCCTTGGTGTTTCTTGCCTTGCTTTATGCGAGCCCAGCGGGTCTTGTGCTGTATTGGACGATAAACAACCTCTGGTCGCTGTTGCGCAACATGCTTTCCAGAAGGCATTTGAGCGAAATCGCCTCATGAATGTGTTGTTGATTTTTGTAGTCGGTGCGGTGGTTCTTGTGGGGGGGCTTCTGCTCTTGCGCCCCATACGGTCCATTATCGGAGCCAATGCTGCATTTGGGCTAGAACTCGTCTTGGCTTTTCTGATACCTGCGGCCGCACTGTGGTTAGAGTGCTCGCTGTGGGCACTGATTGCTTCGACCATATCAGTGGTGGCCGCGTACCGCTGGGTCTCACCATCGGTGCTGCAGAAGGCTTCTGATCTGCTGGGGTGTTACCGTTTACCCCTATATCTGCTTTCGGTGTTCGGAATCGCCTTGCTCGTGCTTGTTGCCATTCCCGTCACAACCTTCTTGACGTCGCCTGGTGAGATTGGTATCCATTTTGACCGACTGCTGAAGGTGAACATGCGCAATGTGATGGTGGTGGTCTATTCGGCAGCCATCCTGTACATGATTGCTTACTATTCAGAGATTCGCTCCGGCATGACATTGCTGTCGATCGGCGCTTTCTTTCTGAGCTGGATCTATGCATTCGTTTTGCCATTTGGCTTTCCCATGCTAACGGGGCTTGCATTTGAGCAGCTTCAACGAACGCTGGCATCAACGTCTCTGAGAACATTGATTGATCTGCTGGTCGTCGTTTCTATCGGCCTGACTTTGCGGTTATTTTGGAAACGTTTCGGTACACGAGCGATCCTCGGGGCGATGTTGATCGCCAATTCTTCGATCCTTCTTGCAGCTGGTATCAGTATCAATCGGGATCAAGTTGGCATGTCCGGCGGTGGCGATCCCGCATCAATGTCTGAAAAGACACTGCAGTTTTCCCGGTCTCATCCGAACACACTATTTATATTTCTCGACCGTTTCATGGGATCGCATGTCGAGTCAATCCTGGAGAGTCATCCCGATCTGGCACAACGTTTGAGTGGTTTCATCTGGTACCCACGTACTGTGTCAGCAGGGCAGAACTCGATCGCGGGACTGCACCCCTTGCTCGGAGGGTACGACTACACGCCTGTGGAAATGAACCGGCGAGGGATGCCTTTGCGTGACCTCGCAGTGGAAGCTTTCTCGATACTTCCGCGTAACTTTGCAGACAAAGGATATCGGGTCAATTTTGTGAACCCGCGAGGTCTTGGCTTCACGATGCAAGGTGATTGCGATTTTCTACGATTCGATGGCGTTACCTGTACCCATATTCCGGCCAGTATTTCTCATCAGAAGGCAAAGGCCATGGGATTTCCAATCAATGCGCTGGCGGAGGCAAACTATGCGGATCTATTGGTTCTGCTTGGAGCCATGCGAGTGGCGCCTTATGCCATGAAGGAAGCGATCTACGTCAACGGACCATGGAAGCCTTTCCTGGATCATTCTGCCGGTACCACCTTACGGGAGTGGGCTGAACTGGAAGCCATGGACCAGATGACTGAAATCGATGAATTCGGGCCCAGTTTCAACTTCATCTCGAACATCCTGCCGCACGAACCCTATTTCATGGGACTGGATTGCCTGCCAAAACCGGAGGCGCTCACGCTGTCAAAGGATGAGCTGAAGAGCCACGGGCATGGCAGTCTTTTTTCACTTCAACATGCCAACACAGCACGCTGCGCCCTTCTTTCCGTCGCCCGGTTTTTCGACTATATGAAAGCCGAGGGTGTCTATGACAACACGACCATTGTCATTGCTTCAGACCATGGGATTGTGGGCAGTGTGCAGGATTCTTCACGAAGGGCTGTGGAAGGAGGCGCAACCGACAATGCGTATGTAAGCCTTCGCCCTCTGGTGATGCTAAAAAGAGCGGGAGGATCTGGACCGCTCAAAGTTTCGGAGGACTTTATGCCTAACGCGGAGGTCCCCAGTTCGCTGTGCAAGGATATCGGTGGTTGTGTCAATCCCTACTTGAACAAAAAACCCGTTGAAGCGATGGGCCGGGATGATCCCTTCTTCGCTTCCCTCGTTCCGTGGCAATTCAGTATGCAGAAACCCAACTCCTTCGTTATCACCAAACAATTGGTTTTGAAGGGCAAAGATCCATTTGACATACGTGGCTGGAGCACTCGTGAGCCATGAGTGTTCTCCAGTTTCAGTAGCTTGTACTGAATGTTGAGCATTTGTCTTTTTCCCATCAGCGAGGCAACGAGATTGACGATGTTTCTCTGTGGCGCTTTTCAGGCCTCCAACTTCTCTTGGTCATGAGCCGAATACTGTCAAAACCTGATGATGACGATCTGCCCAGAATTGATCGGGCTAAGGTGGGCGAGTTCTTCGCGGAGCGCGCACGACGGATAGATCGCATTGGCCCGGTCCGTGCCGTGATTTACCAAGACAAACATGCAGATCTTGCCGAGCGACGCGATGCTGCAGAAAAGGCGTGCCTGACGCCGCTGCTGCGCCTCGGGGGCGTGGAGCGTTTGCTCGACGTTGGGTGTGGCACCGGCAGATGGGCAAGAGAATTGCTCGGACACTGTGCTGCCTACCACGGCATGGATTTCTCTCGCGAGCTGATTGCATATGCCAAATCTCATCTGGGTGAATCTGCTGACTGCCGATTTACTGTTGCAGCGGTGGACAATTTCACCTTGAACTCCTTGCATGAGTCGTTGCCTTTCGATCGGATACTTTGCGCAGGCGTCCTGATTTACCTGAATGACGATGAACTTTTAAGCGCGCTGCGCAACATCGCCGGAGTCATGGCCCCGAAGTCGCGCGCCGTGTTTCGAGAGCCAATGGCGGTTTCCCAGCGGCTGACAATCAAAGACCATTTTTCCGACGAGCTCGAACAGGCATACAACGCCATCTATCGGACGGAAGAACAAATCAGATCCTTGATTGTTGAGGCCATGTCAAGCTCGGGCTGCCGGTCGCTGGATAGCGGTGATGTTTACGCCGACGAATCCATGAACAACCGTGCCGAAACACGGCAGCGATGGTTGGTGGTTGAAAGGTGTGCATGACAATAGCGTTCTGCTTTGATCTTGACGGCACCTTGACCAAGACGGAGATCCTCCCATGTATCGCGTCTGAGTTAGGGATTTCACAAGAAGTTGCAACTCTGACCAGGGTCACGATGGAGGGCTTGATCACGTTCGAGGAATCACTCAGCCTTCGCGTGGCAATTTTGGGACGCGTGCCAATTGAGCGAGTTCATTCCATCATTGCCGACATTCCGATGGACGAGGTACTTCTAAGGTTTATTCGAAGCAAACCAAATCAGTGCTTCATCGTCACGGGAAATTTGGACATTTGGACATCGCGGGTTGTGGCAAACATGGGCTGCAAGGGCTACTTTTCCAAGGCGACGTTGGTCGAAGATCAAGTGCGACTCGAGACCGTGCTGAACAAGGGGGATGCCATCAATGATCTGCGGGCGTCCGGATATACCCGCATCATCGCGGTAGGGGATGGTTCCAACGATGTGCCGATGCTGCGGGAAGCTGACGTGGCGATTGCCTATGGCGGCACACATAGCCCAACCGCTTCTGCCATCGCGGCTGCCGACTATGTGATACACGATGGAGACACCTTATGCAGCCTGTTGAATACGCTGTCATAGCCGCCGCCGGGATCGGTTCGCGGCTCGGGCATGGTATGCCGAAGTGCATGCTGGAAATCGGCGGCGTCACGTTACTGAGTAGACTCATTCATGTTCTTGAGCCCGTCGTTCGACGCATTCATGTGGTCGTTGGCTATCGCGAGGAGATGATCGTCGATTTGGTGTCACGCAGGCATCGCAATGTTGTGCTCGTACGCAATCCTCACTATCGAACCACGAACACTGCCCAGAGCATGGCCCTCGGTGCCAGGGGCTGTAAGGGGAAAATTCTGTTTCTGGACGGAGATCTGCTGATTGAACCTCGCTCCTTGATGAGCTTCGTTTCGTTTTCCGCAGACAGCGATTTGACAATAGGGGTCACGCCTTCAATCAGCGAAAACCCAGTGTATGCTCACACGACGTCAGCCCCGGGTGGGAGCATGATCGTGACGGGCTTCTCACGCACTGATGCATCTTCCCTTGAATGGGCAAATGTTTTTTCGGGGAACGCGCAATTTCTCGATGAAGAGAAGGACTACGTGTTCAATCGGTTGGAACGGCATTTGCCAGCGGTTGCCTTCCCATTGAACTTGCGCGAAGTAGACACCGTGGCTGATCTGGTTGAGGCGAAAAGATTTGCCCAAGAACTGGCGGCGATCCAGGATGTATCCAAATAAGGCCACAAGGGTAATGATTCTGGTCACCCAGCGACAAAATGCCCGCTCTTCCCCCCCCGCTTCTCCACCAACCGCACCCCATTGACCGTCATTCCCCGATCCACCGCCTTGCACATGTCGTAGATCGTGAGCAGGGCCACGCTGGTGGCGGTGAGGGCTTCCATCTCCACGCCGGTCTGGCCGGTGCATTCGGCCGTCGCGCGGCACAGCACGCTGCTGGATGACGCCTCCACCTCGAACTCCACCGCCACGCGCGTGAGCGCGATGGGGTGGCACAGGGGGATCAGTTCGCTGGTTCTTTTGGCGCCCTGGATGCCCGCGATGCGTGCGATGCCCAGCACGTCGCCCTTTTTGGCGTTGCCGCTCTGGATCAGCGCCAGCGTGGCGGGCTCCATGTGGATGCGACCTTCTGCCACGGCCACGCGGTGGGTGTGGGCCTTGGCGGCCACGTCGACCATGTGGGCCTGGCCCTGGGCGTCGAAGTGGGTCAGCGGGCTGCTGTCGGAGGGGGTTTTGGGGGTGTTCATGGGGGTGCTTTGCGCGGTCTTTACAGAAACCTGGGGGACTTGGCGGCATCATACGGGGATGCGTTTCTCCTTCAGGCCTCTCTTTTCGCCACCGGCGCGACCTGTTTCCACGGCGCTGCTGCTCACGGCGCTGGCCGTTGTGCCGGCGGCGCTTTCCAACGCGCAGACGGCCGCTGTGGATGCACCGGTCACTTCGGGCCTGCCCACGCTGGGCGATGGTTCCGACATGTCCATCGCGGCCGAGCGGCGGCTGGGTGACAGCATCGCGCAACAGCTCTACCGCGACCCCGACTACCTGGACGACCCGGTGCTGGTGGACTACCTGCAGTCGCTCTGGGTGCCGCTGCTGGGCGCGGCGCGCACGCGCGGGGACGTGCCCGCCGAGCTGTCCGAGCGGCTGGCCTGGGAACTGATGATCTCGCGCGACAAGCGCGTCAATGCCTTCGCCCTGCCCGGCGGCTATCTGGGGGTGCACCTGGGGCTGCTGGCGGTGACCGAAACACCGCAGGAGGTGGCCAGCGTGCTGGCGCACGAGTTGAGCCACGTGTCGCAGCGCCACATCGCGCGCATGCTCTCGCGCCAGGACAAGCAGGCGCCCTGGCTGCTCGGCGCCATGGTGCTGGGGGTGCTGGCGGCGCGGGCCAACGCCGATGTGGCCAACGCGGCCATCGTCGGCAGCCAGGCGGTGGCGGTGCAGACCCAGCTCAATTTCTCGCGCGACATGGAGCGCGAGGCCGACCGTGTGGGGTTTGGCGTGCTCACGGGCGCGGGGTTCGACGGCCGGGGGTTTGTGAGCATGTTCGACAAGCTGCAACAGGCCGGGCGGCTCAACGACGACGGCTCTTTCCCCTACCTGCGCAGCCACCCGCTGACCAGCGAGCGCATCGCGGACATGCGCGCCCGCCTGCCCCTGGCCAGCGGCGCCGGGGCCGGCCCCCGTGCCGACGCCCCCGGGGTCGCCGCGCCGGTGCCCGCCACGCAGGGCGGTCTGACCTTGACGCTGCCGCCGTCCACCCCGGGCCGCGAGGGCGCGATGCCGCGCTTGCCCGGCGCCCCGGCGTCGGCCACACCGGCCTTGCACGCGCTGATGTCGGCGCGGGCTCGGGTGCTGGCCGAAAACGGGCCGGACCGCTGGCGCGCCTGGTTGCGCTCCGGGCAGTCGGCCGATGCCCGGCCCGGTGACCGCTACGCCGCGGCGCTGTCCGCGCACCGCCTCGGGCAGCGCGATCTGGCCTTGAACCTGGCGCAGCGTCTGCGCACGGAAGCGGTGCCGGCAGCCCCCGAAACGCGGTGGGCGGTGGATGCGCTGTTGATGGAGCTGATGCTGCCGAGCGCAACCTCAGGCGGCGCGGCCGGCGCGGCGGTGCAGGGGCCGCTGGGGGCACTGCGCGACGCGGCGCTCGCCAGCCACCAGCGCGCGGCGGTGTTGCTCGGGGCCCAGGCGGCGCTGGCCACCGGTGCGCCACGGCAGGCCGCGGCTCGGCTGCAGGAGTGGGTGGCGGCGCATCCGCGCGACGCGCAGGCCTGGCAGACGTTGGCGCGGGCGCAACTGGCGCTGGGTCAGCGCCTGCGCTCCGTGCGCTCCGAGGCCGAGGCCCGTGCGGCCCAGCTGGATTTCGCCGGGGCTGTCGAGCGTTTCAGGGCCGCGCAGGCGCTGCCCGCTGCCGATCGCGCGGCCGACGGCATGGAGCTGGCGATCGTGGACGTGCGCCGCCGCGAGGTCGAGGCGCAGTTGCGCGAATCAACGCGAGAGGACTGATTTCAGGGCCGTGTCCACCACCAGCATCAGCGCCGAATAGATCAGCGAGCCCAGCAGCGCGGCGCCGAAACCGTTGACGCCGAAGCCGTCGAGCAGGCTGGCGGCGGCCCAGAACATCAGGGCGTTGATGACGAACAGGAACAGGCCCAGCGTGACCACCGTCACTGGCAGTGTCAGGATCACCAACACCGGGCGCACCAGCGTGTTGAGCAGGCCGATCACCGCCGCGGCGATCAGGGCCGAGGTGAAGTTGGGGATCTGCACGCCGGGATAGAGGTAGGCCACGAGCAGCAGGGCGCAGGCCGCGAGCAGCCATTTCAGGATGAGTTTCATGTGGGGCAGCATAGCACCGGACATGAAAAAGGCGGCCTGCTCGCGCAGGCCGCCCGGTGGCAAACGCCGCGCGGGTTACGCCTCTTCCGGCACCGGATGGCGGGCCGCCATCACCTTGCCGATCACGAGCACCAGCAGCGCGCCCACCACGGCGGCCGCGTACTTCACCACCGGGGTTTGCGGCAGCTTGAGCATCCAGGCCATGTTTTCCGGGTCGGCGAGGGCCGGGTCGGTGACCAGCATGCCCCCGGCGATCCAGCCCAGCAGCATGCCGCCGCCCGTGATGATGATGGGGAAGCGCGCCATCAGCTTGATGACCAGCTGACTGCCCGAGACGATGATCGGGATGGAGATCAGGAGGCCCAGGATCACCAGCAGCAGCGAGTGTTCACCCGCGTGTTGCGCCGCGCCGGCGATGGCGATGACGTTGTCCACGCTCATGACCAGGTCGGCCACGATGATGGTCTTGATGGCCGCGAACAGCTTGTCGCTGCTGGCGATGTCGCCGTGACCGTCTTCGTCCGGCGCCAGCAGCTTGACACCGATCCACACCAGCAGCACCGCGCCCGCGAGCTTGAGGAAGGGCACGTTGAGCAGTGTCATCGCGAAGGCGATCAGGATCACGCGCAGGACGATGGCGCCGGCGGTGCCCCAGATGATGCCCTTGGTGCGTTGCGCGGGCGGCAGCTTGCGGCAGGCCAGCGCGATCACGACCGCGTTGTCCCCGCCGAGCAGGATGTCGATGATGATGATCTGGCCCAGCGCGACCCAGAACGCAGGTGAAGTCAGGAAATCCATAAATGCCTCGTGGTGGTGTGTTCAAAAGGGTCGGAAGCGGGGCCTGCCCGTCGTCCGCCCGACCTTCTCATGTTCGGCCACCCTGGGTGATCGGAAGGCACTGTCTCACCTGCCTGCGACGGCGCGGCTGCGCTGGCGAAGGGAGGAACGGACATGCCTTGATCGGCCCGTGGGGAGCCCATCAAAGGTCTTGCTCGGCCTGGCGATGGAACGCCGGGCCCGGGCTGCCGGAAGCGGGTGGCACCGCTTCGTATTGACGACAGCCCGAATGTCCGGCCGCCCGGGGCGCAGGGCGCTCATGAGCGGCGGAGCGGAGAGCTACTCCCCTTCGAGACCCGCGATTGTACCGACCCGGGACGCCCCATGACCGCCGTTGCGGATACGCAGTTCCCACAGAGCGAGCCGGTGTTCCGGCGCCGGTACCGGCCGCGAAACGGGGGTGCTGGCTATGATTCGTCCCCCATGGCTGGCATACACATCACCGACATCGAGGCCGCGATCAACCACTGGCGTGAGCGCTCACCCTCGCCCGATGGCCTGTCGCTGGCGCCACAGACGCGCGCGCTGGCCGAGGTGTACGCGCTCATGGTGTACTTTCGCGAGACCGAGGCCGACGAAACCTCCCTGCCCACTCCGGCGCGCGAGGCCTGGCTCGCCTGGTTCGACAGCACGCCCGACACACCCTGCATCGCCATTTGCTCGACCAGCCAGGGCGACGAGGTGTGCAAGGGGTGCGGGCGCACCTTTGACGAGGTGCAGCACTGGACCGAAATGACCCCAGGCGAGAAGCGCGCCAGCTGGCGGCGCATCACGCTCGACGGCAGCGCCTGGCGCTTCAACCGCTACGCCGAGCGGGCGCTGGAAGACACCGGTTCCTAGGCCGGAACCGTGTAGTTGGCCTGGGTCACGTAGTCGATGCCGCAGCTCAGGTCGCTGATCCAGTTGATGAACTCACCCACCGCCGCGCCCGCCAGCGGGGCGCCGTGCTGCGGCACGATCATGTCGATGGGCAGGGTGCGGGCCATGTTGGCCCACAGCCGCAGCACCTTGGACGACACCATGTAGCGCCGGTGAAAAGCTTCCATCTTCGGGATGTGGGGCGCCAGCGAGGTGACGGGTTTGGCGGCGTCGGCCGAGGTGCCGATGGAGACGCCGAGGTCGCCCGAGAAGAGGATGCGGCTCACCGGGTCCCAGAACTGGAAATTGCCCTCCGAGTGCATGAAGTGCGCGGGCAGCGCCACCAGCTCGGAGCTGCCCAGGGGAATGCGCACGCCCGGGTCGGGGATGCCGATGATGCGGCCGGCCGTCTTGCCGGGTTTGCAGAAGTGGGGCGCGAAACGCTCCCACAGGCGCGAGATGTACAGCGTGGCCTGGGTGCTGGTCATCCAGCGGTCCAGCGAGGCGATGATGTCCGGGTCGGCGTGCGAGGCCAGGATCTTGGACAGCTTGCTGGGCGGGAAAAAGCGGCCGATGGTGAGCAGCAGCTCGTTGTAGGCCATGTTGCCACCCGGATCGATGATGGCGCCGGTGTCACCATGGATGACCAGGAACTGGTTGGCCTGCACGGCCTGACCAGGTTCGCCGTCTTCGTCGCTCAGGTGGGCGAACATCAGGCAGACATGGCCGTTTTTGTTGAAGAGTTCGATGGCCATGGGGTCCTTCGGTGGTCGGGCAGGGTTGAGGGCAACGAATTCTAGGTATTCGAGCAGGGCCGATGGTGGGTGGCTGTCGTTTGTCCGGCGCACTCTGTCGGAAATACCGCGCTCCGCCCGGACGGGCTGCCCACATTTCCCGGCCGGGTGAGACATCGGTCACACCCGGGCCGGAGGGGGCGCGTGATCAGGCCCGGCGTGCCAGTTCCTCGGCCTTGCCGATGTAGCTGCCGGGCGTCATGGCCAGCAGGCGGTCTTTTTCCGGCTGGGGGATCTCCAGGCTGCGGATCAGCGCGTGCAGGGCCTCGGCCGTCACGGTCTTGCCGCGCGTGACTTCCTTGAGTTTTTCGTAGGCGCCTTGCACGCCGAAACGGCGCATCACGGTCTGGATCGGCTCGGCCAGCACTTCCCACGATCCGTCCAGGTCGTCGGCCAGCGCTTCTTCATTGAGTTCGAGCTTGCCCAGGCCCACGCCCAGCGCGTGGTAGGCCAGCACCGCGTAGCCCAGCGCCACGCCCATGTTGCGCAGCACGGTGGAGTCGGTCAGGTCGCGCTGCCAGCGGGAAATCGGCAGCTTTTCGGACAGGTGCTTGAGCAGGGCGTTGGCCAGACCCAGGTTGCCCTCGGCGTTCTCGAAGTCGATCGGGTTGACCTTGTGCGGCATGGTGCTGGAGCCGATCTCGCCGGCCTTGAGGCGCTGCTTGAAGTAGCCCACGCTGACGTAGCCCCAGATGTCGCGCGCCAGGTCGATCAGGATGGTGTTGGTGCGGGCGATGGCGTCGAACAGCTCGGCCATGTAGTCGTGCGGCTCGATCTGGATGCTGTAGGGCTGGAAGGTCAGGCCCAGGCCGAGCGGTTCGGGCTGCTCGATCACGTTGCGGCTGAAGGCTTCCCAGTCGAAATCGGGCCAGGCCGAGAGGTGGGCGTTGTAGTTGCCCACGGCGCCGTTCATCTTGCCCATGAGCTTGACGCTGGCGATCTTCTCGCGCGCGGCGGCCAGGCGCACCACCACGTTGGCCAGCTCCTTGCCCACCGTGGTGGGGCTGGCGGTCTGGCCGTGGGTGCGGCTGAGCATGGGCACGGCGGCGAAGGCGTGCGCCATCTCGCGCAGTTTGGCGATCACGCCGTCCAGCGCGGGCAGCAGCACCGCGTCGCGCCCGCCCTTGAGCTGCAGGGCGTGGCTGGTGTTGTTGATGTCTTCGCTGGTGCAGGCGAAATGCACGAACTCGGCGGCCTTTTCCAGCTCGGGGCGGGCGTCGAATTTCGATTTGATCCAGTACTCCACCGCCTTCACGTCGTGGTTGGTGGTTTTCTCGATGTCCTTGATGGCCACCGCATCGGCTTCGCTGAAGTTCTTCACCAGGCCCAGGAGGTAGGTGCGGGCGCCGGGCGTGAGCGGCTTGAATTCGTCGAAACCAGCGTCGGACAGGGCGATGAACCAGGCGATCTCGACCTGCACGCGGCGGTGCATGTAGCCCTGTTCGCTCATGAAGGGCCGCAGGCTGGCCAGCCGGCCGGCGTAGCGGCCGTCCAGCGGGGACAGGGCGGAAACGGGGGTCAGGGCCTGGGAGGCCATGGGGGGGTGAGCGGTGGGGGCGGGGGTGGTCGGGCGCATCCCCCAATTGTAGGAGGCACGGCCCCGGCGGCCCGGTGCCGTCTGGCGCCGCGCGCTGGCCAGTGTCGGTGGCCGGGTGTTCCGCCGTGGTGCTGTCAGCCCTGTGGGGCCCGCGGCTGGCTAAAATGGCCGACCCGGGGAAACCTGTCTCACGAAGCACCGTCCATGAAACTCATCGGCGCCATCACCAGCCCCTACGTGCGCAAAGTGCGTGTCGTCATGGCCGAGAAAAAGCTCGACTACCAGTTCCTGCCGGAAGACGTCTGGTCGGCGAGCACCCAGATCGGCACCTCCAACCCGCTGGGCAAGGTGCCGTGCCTGGTGATGGAGGGCGGTGAAGCGGTGTTCGATTCGCGGGTGATCGTTGAATACCTCGACACCCTCTCGCCCGTGGGCAAGCTGATCCCGGCCCAGGGCCGCGAACGCGCCGAAGTCAAGACCTGGGAAGCGCTGGCCGACGGCCTGCTGGACGCGGCCATCCTGGCCCGGTTGGAAGCGACCTGGGCCGGCCGCACCGACGAGCAGCGCAGCGACGCCTGGATCGAACGCCAGATGGGCAAGGTGCACGCGGCGCTCAAGTCCATGAGCCAGGGCCTGGGCGACAAGCCGTTCTGCTCGGGCATCCATCTGAGCCTGTCCGATCTGGCGGTGGGCTGTGCGCTGGGCTACCTGGACTTCCGTTTCCCCGACATCGACTGGCGTTCGTCCTACCCGAACCTGGCCAAGCTCAGCGAGAAGCTCTTCCTGCGCCAGAGTTTTGTGGACACACGGCCGAATTAATAGGTTCCACCCGCGCCGCGCCTAGGGGCGCGTCACCCCCCAGGGGGCGATGCCTGCGGCCTGGCAAAGCCAGTTCCGCGGCATCCTGGAAGCGGGCACGCGCGCCGGCGTGTTAACGGGCGGCTCTGCGCTTCAGCCAGCGCATCAGTGTGCCCAACCCCGGCAGCTTCTCGTACAGCTCTTCGGCCGCGTCCCAGTAGTCGCGGTGTTCGCGGATGCGGCCGTCGTTGTCCAGCATCAGGTGGGAGCCGCCGCGGATCCGTTGCACGGTGGTGGTGTCGAAGCGCTGGAAACGGAAGTGGAATTCCCAGACCAGAAACGCCTGCGCGCCGTCCACGAGCTGTTGCGTCACGGTGAAGCGCGGCTCGTGCAGGGCCTGGAACATGTGTTCGAAGATGCGGCCGATCGCGGGGACGCCCTGCACCTCGTTGAACGGGTCCTTGAAGCGCGCCTGCGGCGCGTAGAAGCGGTCGATCTGCGCCACGCTCTGGGGCGTGAGGGTTTCGAAGTAGGCGGCGAGGCGGGCGACCGCGGCGCGGAGGTCGTCGGTGGGCAGCGTCATGGGAGGTTTATAGCCCGGTGAAGCGCCGCACGGCGGGGAAGTAGGCGCGGTAGGGCACCAGGCGCAGCAGCTTCATCCAGCGCGTGAAACGTTTGGGGTAGTGGATGTCGAAGGCGCCTTGCGCCCAGCCGTCGAGCATGGCCTGCGCGGCGCGCTCGGGCGTGATCAGGGCCGGCATGCTGAAGTCGTTCTGCGCGGTCAGCGGCGTCTGCACGAAACCGGGGTGGACCACGCTCACGCCCAGACCCAGCGGCTCCAGATCGAGGTACAGGGTTTCGGCCAGGTGGGTGAGCGCGGCCTTGGTCGGGCCGTAGGCCAGGCCCTTGGGCAGGCCGCGAAACCCGGCCACGCTGCTGACCAGGCTGAGGTGGCCGGCGCCGCGCGCGATCAGCGCGGGCAGCACGGCGTCGAGCACGTTGAGCGCGCCGACGTAGTTGATGGCCAGGTGCTGCCGCAGTTCGGCCAGATCGAGCGCGGTGGCGCGCATCTCGCGGTAGTGGCCGGCGCAGTACAGCACCAGATCGAGCGGGCCCTGGGCCAGGATGGCGCGCGCGGTCCGCGCCACCGCCGGGGCGTCGGTCACGTCCAGCGGCCAGGCCTGAACCGGCGTGGCGCCGGGCAGTGTCGGATGCCGGGCCACCAGCCGCTCCAGCGCGGCCGCGTCGCGCGCCGAGACCTGCACCCGCGCGCCGCGCGCCACCAGCGCCTCGGCGGTGGCCAGGCCGATGCCGCTGGAGGCGCCGATCACCCAGACCCGCAGGCCGCGCCACCCGGTGATGGGCGGGTTGAAGGGCCGCAGCAGGCGCCAGCCGCGCCGCCGGGCGGGGCTTTCCGCTCGCAGGGGGGCGCTGGGTTCGACGAAGTGGCTGGGGGCGGTCATGGCGAAAGGGGGATGTGGGAGAGCGGGCCGCTCATGCGGGGCGTTTGACGAAGCTCAGCGTGACCTCGCCCAGGCGGACGCCGAACTTGCTCATCGTGGCCTTGTTGAGCATCACGCGCGCGTCCATCAGGTACATCCAGTCGTCGAACGCGACGTGCCAGATCTGTCCGTCCGCCGGCAGGGCCAGCGTGTAGTCCCAGCGGAACGCGTTGCCGCGGGTCTGGCCCAGCGCCGTGCCCACCACGTCGTCGGCGCTGCCGCTGTAGCGGCCTTCGCCCAGGTGCTTGAGGCGCCAGATGCGCTTTTGCGTGCTGCCGTCCGCGTACACAAAGTCTTCGTCGAGCACGCCGTCCTCGCCCGTCCAGCGGCAGCGCATCAGCACGGTGAAGCGTTTGACCACCTTGCCGGCACGGTCGGTGAAGACGCCGTAGGCGTCGAGCGTGCCGTTGAAATAGTCGCGCAGGTCCAGCGCGGGCTGCTCGCCCGCGTGGTCGCTGAGCCTCGGTCCGGCGCAGCCCGCCAGGCCGAGCGTGGCGGCGATGCCGGTGGTGAGCACGAGGCGTCGTTTCATGGGTGGGCTTTCAGTGGCGGGAGGGCCGTGGGTCTGGTCAGGCGCTCGGGCCGGATCACCAGGGTGTGCAGCGCGGCGCCCGCGAGCAGCTTGAGCGCGCAGGGCAGCAGGCAGTAGGCGAGCGTGAGCACCTGCAGCGCGGCGGGGTCGCGCGTGCCGGGGCTGTAGCCGAACAGGGCGAGCAGCGGCAGGCTCAGGCCGGCGGCCAGCGCCAGGTTGAGCTTGGCCGCGAAGTTCCACCAGCCGAGGTAGGCGCCTTCGCGGTGGCCGCGCTCGCCCAGTTCGTCCATCAGGCCGGTGAGCAAGGCGCCGGGCAGGGCCAGATCGGTGCCCAGGGCCATGCCTGAGAGGGCGCACACCAGCAGGAACGGCCAGACATCGCCCTCGCCCAGCGTGGCCGCCCAGACGAAGGCCGCCACGGCCAGCGCCATGCCGGCCAGCCAACTGCGCGCCAGGCCCAGGCGCCCCACCAGCCGCACCCACAGCGGCAGCGACAGCGCGGCGAACAGGAAGTAGGTGGCGAGGAAGGCGGGCTCGATGGCGCGCGGCGCCTGCAGCCGGTCCTGCACGAAGAACAGCACCAGGGTGGCGGGCACCGCGCTGGCCGTGCCGTTGAGCACGAACACCGCCAGCAGTTTCAAGAAGCGCGGCTGGCGCAGCGGTGAGCGCCGCACCCCTGCCCCGGCCTGCGCGGGCGGAAGCGGGCCGCCCCGCAGCGGCACCACCGCCGCGCTCCAGGCCCACCAGCCCAGTGCCAGCAGCACGGCAAACGCGGTGACGGTGACGCCCAGTCCCAGCGTGCCGGGCAAGACCGCGGCGAGCAACACCCCCAGCAGCGCCAGGCCCTCGCGCCAGGCGACGATGCGGCTGCGCTGGGCCTCGTTGCCCGCCAGGCGCGCGCCCCAGGTCTGGTGCGCCACGCTGGCCACGCTGTAGGCGGTGCAGGTGAGGGCCATCAGGCCACCGGCCCAGGCCAGCAGCGCGGCCGGGTCGGTGCGCACCGCCTCGGGCGGGAACAGCAGCGCCCACAGGCCCAGGGCCAGTGCCACGGCCGCGCCGGCGCCTGCGGCCAGCACGGCGCGGTGCGAGCGCGTGAACAGGCGGTCGCACCAGCGGCCGATCAGCGGGTCGAGCAGCGCGTCGAACAAGCGCGCTAGCAGCAACACCAGGCCCAGCGCGGCCAGCGGCGCGCCAAAGCTGCGCGCGTAGTGGTTGGGCAGGATCACGTACAGCGGCAGCGCCACGAAGGCCAGCGGCAGGCCGAGCAGGCCATAGCGCAGGCCGTGGCGCCAGGCGCCGGTGCCCACGAAGTGTTCGGCCGGCGTGGGGATGCGGGTGGGGCGGGCCGGGCTCATCGCCGCACCTGCGCGATCAGCGCTTCGCGCAGGCGCGGTTGCGAGGTGGCGGGCGAGAGCCAGATGCCGAAGAAGCGGGCCGAAAACCCCTCGTCGGCGATCTCGCCGAGCAGCCGGCCGTTGAGGTAGAACCGCGCGCCGCTGCCGGGCACGTGCAGGCCCAGGATGCGGTCGCCCGGCGCCACGTCGGGGAACAGCGCGCCCATGGCCTGTTGCCAGCGGGTGGCCTGTTCGGGGGTGAGTGCGCCGATGCCGCGCATCTCGTCGATCGAGCGCTGCGCGATGTCGCGCCCGGAGAAGGCGCGCCGGTAATGCAGCTCCAGCCCGAAGCGCTGCGCGGCGAAACGTTGCGCATCAAAGCCCGGCGCGGCCCAGAGGCTGGCGCCGTAGACCTCGAAGCCCCACACCCGCAGCAGGCCCTGGCCCACCGCCTGTTGGCCTTGCAGCGCGGCGCTGGCCGTGGGTTCGATGGGGCTGGTGGCCTGGGCGGGGGCGCACAGGGCCGCGCCCAGCGCGATCAGCGCCAGCGTGTGTCGCGGCAGGCGGTGGGTGTATGGCATGGCTCAGTCCGGGCGGCGCAAGCTGAACTGCACGACGCTGGTGTTGCCTTCGAGGAACGCGGCCTCGCAATAGGCCAGGTAGAACTCCCAGAGGCGCAGGAAACGCGGGTCGAAACCGAGCCGCTGCACCCGCTCGTGCTCGCGCAGGAACTGCTCGCGCCACAGCCGCAGCGTGCGCGCGTAGTCCTGGCCGAAGTCGAACTGGTCCACCACCTCCAGACCGGCGCGCTGCGCGGCGGCGCGGAATTCGCGCGGGCTGGGCAGGCAGCCGCCGGGGAAGATGTACTGCTGGATGAAGTCGGTGCCGGCGATGTAGCGCTCGAACAGGTCGTCGCGGATCACGATGCTCTGCACACAGGCCCGCGCGCCCGGCTTGAGCAGGCGGTGCAGCGCGCCGAAGTAGCCCGGCCAGTATTCGCGGCCCACGGCCTCGACCATTTCGATGGAGCAGATCGCGTCGTAGGGGCCGTCGTCGATGTCGCGGTAGTCCTGCAGGCGCAGATCGGCAGAAGGGGCTCCCCCCACGCTCCGCCGCTGGCGCGGGTCGCTGCCCCCCGCGGGGGCTCGCCCGCCTTGGGGCGGCCCGGCGGCGGGCGTGTCGGTCATCAGCGGCACACCCAGCTTCTTCATGCGCCGTTGCGCGAACGCCAGCTGCTCGGTGGACAGTGTCACGCCGGTGAGCGAGGCGCCGAATTCGGTGGTGGCCATCTCGGCCAGCGCGCCCCAGCCGTAGCCGATCTCCAGCACGCGGTCGCCGGCCTGCACCCCGGCCATGCGCAGCGCGCGCCGCACCTTGGCGTGCTGCGCGTCCGCCAGGGATTGCTCTGGTGTTTCGAACAGGGCCGACGAGTAGTTCATGGTCGGGTCCAGCCAGAGTTCGTAGAACGGATTGCCCAGGTCGTAGTGGGCGTGGATGTTCTTGCGGCTGTTGGCCCGGGAGTTGCGGTTGAGCTTGTGCTGGACCCAGTGGGCCAGCCGGCCGAGCCACGAGCCGTAGACCATGTCCTCGATCTCGCGCCGGTTGGCGATGAACAGGCGCAACAGCTCGGTGAGGTTCGGTGTGTGCCAGTCGCCCGCGATGTAGCTCTCGGCGAAGCCGATGTCGCCCGATCTCAGCGCCGCCGCGCAGACCTTCCAGTTGGCCAGGCGCAGGCTGGCGTGCGGCCCGGTGGCGTCGCCGAAGCGTTGCATGGAGCCATCGGGCAGCTGCAGCGTGAGGCTGCCGTGGCGCAGGCGCTGCAGCAGTTTCAGCGCGCTGCGGGCGGTGGCGGGCGCGTTGCGCGGCAGGGCGAAACCGGCGGGGTGTCGGGGGGCGGTGGTGCTGTTCATGGGGGGCAGCCAGGGCGGGGTGGGAGGGAAGGGGTCAGCGGGACGGCTTGGCGGGCCCGCCCACGGTGACGGCGGTGCCCGGCGCGGCCGGTTGGCGGAAGAAGGGCGTGCGTTTGAGCCACAGGCGCAGCGCCTGCCAGTGGATGTGGGTGATCACGCCCAAGGTCATGGCGGGGTAGGCCCAGAGTGCGCGCCGCACGCTGCGGGCATTGAGCGCCTGCAGCGCGCCGCTCACGCTGGTCTGGATCAGCGCGGGCGCGTCGGCCCCGTCGTCGTGGTAGTCGATGCGCGCCACGGTGCGGGCCGGGCCGGCGCCGGGGTGGCCGGGGCTGCGCATGAAGACGAAGCGGTACTGGCCGCGCACCGGGCAGAACGGCGAGACGTGGAACACCTTGTCCGCCGTGCAGGGCTGGCCATAGCGAGGGTTGTCCAGCAGGTAGCAGTGGCGCTCGCCAAAGGTGTTGTTCACCTCGGCCAGCACCGCGCGCAGGCGGCCGTCGGGCCGGTGGCAGTACCACAGGCTCACCGGTTTGAAGCTGTGGCCCAGCACGCGCGGGGGGGTGTGCAGCCAGACCTCGCCCAGCGCGTCGTGGATGCCGTGCTGCCGCAGCAGGCCGTCGATCCAGGCCAGGCAGTCGGGCCCGCCGTCGCCGTGGTCGGCGTCGTGAAAGCTCAGCGCCGCGCGCCGGTTGCGCGCGAGCTCGCCGTCGCCGTGGGCGCGCAGGCTGCGCAGCGGCAGCATGAGGAAATGGGTGGGGTAGGCGAAGGCGTGGCGGCGCGGGCGCAGGCGCGTGTGGCGCACCTGGCCGAAACCGATCTGCGCCACCGGCGGCGGCGTGCTCATCCGAACACCCCGGGCAGGGCCGCGTGGCGCGCGGCCGCGCCGCTGGTGGTGGGCATCAGGCCGTGGGCGTCGATCAGCGCACGCGCCGCGTGCAGGCCGGCTTTCAGGCCGTCTTCGTGGAAGCCATAACCCATCCAGGCGCCAGCGTAGTAGGTGTGCTGCCGGCCCTGCAGCTCGCCCAGGCGGGCCTGGGCCCGCAGGGCGGCGAGGTCGAACACCGGGTGTTCGTAGGCGTATTCGCCGATCACCCGCGCCGGGTCGATCGCGCGCCGCGGGTTGAGCGACACCAGCACCGGCTGCGCCACCGGCAGGGGCTGCAGCCGGTTGATGAGGTAGTGCAGGCAGACCTGGGCCGACGGCGCCTGTGGGTCGGGGCTTTCGCCGGCCTGGGTGGCCAGGCCTTCGCGCTCATAGTTCCAGGCCGCCCAGGCGGTAGGGGCCTTGGGCAGCACCGAGGCGTCGGTGTGCAGCACCGCGCGGTTGGGCTGGTAGCGGATCGCGCCGAGCACGGCGCGCTCGTCCGGGCTGGCCGCTGCGCCCAGGATCGCCAGCGCCTGGTCGCTGTGGCAGGCCATGACGATGGCGTCGAAACGCTCGACCCGGCCCTCGCTCACCACGCGCACGCCTTGCGCGTCGCGCAGCACCTGGTGCACCGGCGTGTGCAGGCGCCGGTCGGGGATGGCGGCCACGATCTTGTCCACATAGCGCCGCGCGCCGCCGGCCACCGTGTGCCACCGCGGCCGGTGGGTGATCTGGAGCAGGCCGTGGTTGTGGCAGAAGCGCACCATGGTGGCCACCGGAAAGGCCAGCATCTGGTCGGTCGGGCAGCTCCAGATGCAGCCCATCATGGGCAGGAAATACCAGTCGCGGAATTCGCGGGAGAAGCCCTGCGCCTGCAGGAACTCGCCCAGCGGCTGCAGCAGCGGGCTGTGCTCGCCCAGGTCCTGGCCCTGCTGCGCCAGCCGCGTGGTGATGCGGTTGAATCGCAGGATGTCGGCCAGCATGCGCCAGAAGCGCGGGTTGAGCAGGTTGCGGTGCTGGGCAAACACGCTGGACAGGCTGGCGCCGCTCCACTCCAGCGCACCGCCGTCGGGCCCGGCGCCCGGGGCCTGCACCGAAAACGACATGTCGGAGTCCGCCAGCGGCACCTCCAGTGCGGCCAGCAGCGCCAGCAGGTTGGGGTAGGTGCGCTCGTTGAGCACCAGGAAACCGGTGTCCACGCCGAAGCGGATCGGATGGCCCTGCGCGTCAGGCAGGGTCACATCCACCGTGTGGGTGTGGCCGCCGAAGTGGGCGCCGGCTTCAAAGAGGGTGATGTCGGCCAGACCGGCCAGGGTGTGCGCGGCGGCCAGGCCCGAGATGCCGGAGCCGACGATGGCCACACGGCGAGGCGGGCGGGTGCCGCCCATGGGCTGAAAGCGGGGGTCTGAATGCATGGTTCAGACCCCCACGGCCCGGTGGGCCGGTAGACAAAAGACTGCGAAGCGCCCCGAAACGAATGAGGGAGGGAGGGAGGAGGAGGAAAGACGTTCCGGGATTGCAGCCAGACCGCTAGGGGCAGGAAGGCTTCGCAGTGCAAAAACAGTGGGCGGCACGGGTTCCAGCGCCGCCTTGTGTGTATGGAGCGGTGCCGATGCGAAAAAGTTCCTGGGCTGAGTTGGCATGGGCGGGTCCGGTGGTGGTGAGGTGGAGATTTCGGTCTGAAAATACACTGTTTGGTCTTATTGTGACTGATTGGTATCTTTTTAGTCGATGCAATCTTCTTTGTATCCCTGAACCACGCAGGGTTATCCCCTGGCCGCGGGGGGCGGCCGGTGTGGACACGACCTGGGCAGGGGCCCCGCCCCGGGTGCGGCCGATACCCATTTAAGGCCCGCTGCTTTGTCAAACAACGGCCATGTGCGGGCCGTAAACTGGTTTTTTGCCACCGAGGACGCGCATGCTTTACCCCGAACTCTTCAAGCAGCTGGAGTCCGTCCGCTGGGACATGGGCAAAGACATTCCCTGGGAAACCTTCCAGGCCGGCGCGCTCAGCGACGAGCAGGCCCAGACCATCAAGATGAACGCCATCACCGAATGGGCGGCGCTGCCGGCCACCGAGATGTTCCTGCGCGACAACCGCGACGACTCCGACTTCTCGGCCTTCATGTCGATCTGGTTCTTCGAAGAGCAGAAACACGCGCTGGTGCTGATGGAATACCTGCGCCGTTTCCGGCCCGAGCTCGTGCCCACCGAGCAGGAACTGCACGACATCCGCTTCGAGTTCGATCCGGCCCCGCCGCTGGAGACGCTGATGCTGCACTTCTGCGGCGAAATCCGCCTCAACCACTGGTACCGCCGCGCCAGCGAGTGGCACACCGAGCCCGTGATCAAGAAAATCTACGCCACCCTGAGCCAGGACGAAGCGCGCCACGGCGGCGCCTACCTGCGCTACATGAAGCGCGCCATCGGCAACTTCGGCGACGAGGCGCGCGCTGCGTTCGCCAAGGTGGGCGTGCTCATGGCCAGCGCGCGGCGCACCGCGCAGGCCCTGCACCCGACCAACCTGCACGTGAACAAGGCGCTGTTCCCCAAGGACACCATCCAGAGCCGCCTGCCCAACCCCGAGTGGCTCGAACACTGGTTGGACAAGCAGATCGATTTCGACGCGGTGTGGGAAAACCGCGTGGTCGAGCGCATCCTGCACAACATGAGCCTGCTGATGGAGCAGAGCTTCAAGACGGTGCAGGAGCTCAACCGGTTTCGAAAGTCGTTGGCTTGAGGTGAACACCCCCGCCGTGCTGCGCGCGACCCCCTCAAGGGGGCAACACCTGCGGCCCGGCGAAGCCGGTTCCGCGGTGTTCTGGGTTGAGGCTGGCGCGCCGGCGCCTCAGTGCGCGGGCAGTGAAGGCGCCGGGGCGATTGCCCTGTCGCGGGGCAGCCAGCCCAGCATCAGCCCCAGCACCAGGCCCCACAGCGTGCCCGCCAGGTGGGCCGCCTGCACCACCGACATCTCGTTGCCCGGGTCCCAGACCACCGGGTTCGACCAGCCCTGCTCCAGCGCCAGCTTCACCAGCAGACCCAGCGCCAGCAGACCGCCCCAGCGCCGTGCCATGGGCACGGGGATGCGCTTCTGGATCAGCTGCATGGCCAGCACCATGGCCCCGGCGTGCAGCAGGCCCGACAGGCCCACCGCGTAACCGATCTGCGGCCACAGCAGCAGCGACCCCTGCATCAGCGGCCAGGCCAGCAGCCAGGCCCAGGTGCAGGCCAGCGAGGGCCGGATCACCCAGGCAAAGGCGGCCAGCGCGCCCAGCGCGAGCTGGTTGCCGATCAGGTGTGGGGTGTTCATGTGCACCCAGGCGCTGGTCCACAGCGTCCAGGGCTGCTGCAGCCAGTCGTGGGCGTGCCAGGTCAGGGTGTCGATGGCGCCCGGGCGGGCCCACCACAGCAGCATGCTGGCCACACCGTGCACCGCACAGAGCACCAGCCAGCTGCGCGAGGGCTTCATGCCGTGCGCGAGCCCAGCACGTGCTGCCACAGCGCGCGCACGGCCGCGGCCTGGGGCTCCACCAGCTCGGCATCGACCTGGGTCGGCGCTTCGTCCAGCCGTGCCCGGTGCTGGATCTGGCGCAGCTCGCGGTAGGCGCGAGAGGCGGCCTCGCCCATGCCGGGCGCCAGCAGGCCGGCGCGTTCGGCGCGCAACAGCAGGTCGATGTTGCCGGCGTTGGCGCGCAGCTCGGGGTGGGTGCGCGACTGCGACAGCACCAGGTACTGCACGGCGAACTCCACGTCCACCATGCCGCCCGGGCTGTGCTTGACGTCGAACCGCGTGCCGCGCACCGGGTGGGCGGCACGCACCTTCTCGCGCATGGCCACGATCTCCGCGGCCAACGCCTGGGGGTCGCGCTCCGACGTGATCACCGCTTCGCGCACGGCATCGAAGCGCTCGCGAAGGGAGGGGACGGGGCCCGCCCCCTCGGGGGGCAGCGAACCACGCGCAGCGGAGAGCGTGGGGGCTCCGGCCCCGCAGCCGGGCCGCCCCAAGGCGGGGACCGCCCCCTCGGGGGGCAGCGAACCACGCGCAGCGGGGAGCGTGGGGGCTCCGGTCTCACTGCCGGACATGACAAACCGGGCCCGCGTCATCGCCTGGTGTTCCCAGGTCCAGGCGGTGTTGCTGCCGCGCTGCTGCTGGTAGTTGGCGTAGGCGTTGAAGCTGGTCACCAGCATGCCGGAGTTGCCGTTGGGCCGCAGCGCGGTGTCGATCTCGAACAGGTCGCCCTCGCCGGTCTTCACCGTCATCCAGTTGATCATCTTGCGCACGAAGGCGCCATAGATCTCGGGGGCGCGCTCGTCCTCGTCTTCGTAGACGAACACGATGTCGAGGTCGCTGCCGTAGCCCAGTTCCTTGCCGCCGAGTTTGCCGTAGCCAATGATGGCGAAACCGGGTTCTTCGCGGTGGCGGTTCTTCAGCCGCGCCCAGCACCAGCGCGCCGTCACGCGCAGCATGGTGTCGGCCAGGGCCGAGAGGTCGTCGGCCACCTGCTCCACGGTGAGCACTTTTTCCACGTCGCGCGCGAGGGTGCGGAACACCTCGGCGTGGTGCGCGCGGCGCAGCAGGTTGAGCAGGGCCTCTTCGTCGTCTTCGCCGGTGGAGTGCAGCGCGGCGCGCCGGGCTTCGAGTTCGGCCTCGAACTGCACGGCGTCGAAGCGCTCGGCCAGCAGCTGCTGGCTGGCCAGTTCGTCGATCACGCCCGGGTGCTGGAGCAGGTAGCGCGCGGGCCATTTGGCCGCCCCCATGAGGCGCAGCAGGCGCTCGTGCACCGAGGGCCGCTCCTGCAGCAGCGCGAGGTAGCTCTCGCGGCGCAGCAGGGGTTCGATCCAGTCGGCCAGGCGCAGGGCGGCCTCTTCGCTCACCCGCCCTTGTTCGAGCCAGGCGCCGGTGCGTTGCACCAGCCGCACCAGGCGCGCGCGCGCATCCTCGCGGAGTGCGAGCACCCGCGGGTGGCCGTTCCATTGCGCCACCTTGGCCGCGAAGGCCTCGGGCAGCTGCGCCAGCACCGACTGCAGGTCGTCGCTCGTGCCGCCGACGTGGCCAGCCGCGCCATTCTTCCCGTTCCTGCCGTTGCAGCCCTTGCCATTGCAGCCCCCGTTGGTGGGGCCGCCGAGCAGGGTGTCGAACTCCTGCGCCACCAGCTCGCGGTGCGCGTCCAGGGTGTGCAGGAAGTCGCAGACGTTGGCGTGGCCCATGGTGGCGGCGAGCCAGTTCAGGTCGTCGTCGCGCGTGGGCATCACGTGGGTCTGCTGGTCGTCCAGGTACTGGATGCGGTGTTCGACCCGGCGCAGGAAGGTGTAGGCCTGCGCCAGCGCGTCGGCGTTGCCCTGGGGCATGAGGCCGGCGCGGCACAGGCGCTGCAGCGCGTCCAGCGTGGGGCGGGTGCGCAGTTCGGGAAACTGGCCGCCGCGCACCACCTGCAGCAGTTGCACGGTGAACTCGATCTCGCGGATGCCGCCGCGCGAGAGCTTCACGTCGTTGGCGCGCCCGGGGTTGCCGGCGGCGCGCTTGGCCGCGTGCTCGCGGATCTGGCGGTGCAGCGTGCGCAGCGAGTCGAAGACGTTGTAGTCCAGGTACTTGCGGAACACGAAGGGCAGCACCGCGCCACGCAGCGCGCTGGCGCTCTTGTCGGCGATGCAGGCGGCCGGGGCGATCACGCGGCTCTTGAGCCAGGCGAAGCGTTCCCACTCGCGGCCCTGCACCAGGAAATACTCTTCCAGCGCACCCAGCGAGACCGCGCTCGGCCCCGAGTTGCCGTTGGGCCGCAGCGCCAGGTCGACGCGGAACACGCTGCCGTGTTCGGTGGCCTCGCCCACGGTGTTGTAGATGTGCTTGACCGCCTTGCCGAAGTACTCGTGGTTGCTGATGCGGTTGCGGCCCTGGGCGTTGCCGGCGGTCTCGCCGTCGTGGTCGTAGACGTAGATCAGGTCGATGTCGCTCGACACGTTGAGCTCGCGCGCGCCCAGCTTGCCCATGCCGATGACCCACATCCGGGCCCGCTGGGGCTGGCCGTCGGGGCCGGGATACTGGGGAGCACCGAACAGCTCGTCGAGCTCGCTCCAGGCCAGCGTGCAGGCCGCGTCGAGCGCGAGTTCGGCCAGCTCGGTGACCGCGCGCGTGACCACGGCCAGCGGCGCGTCCTGTTCGCAGTCGAGCACCACCAGGCGCTCCAGCACCAGCTGGCGCAGCACCCGCAGCGCCGCGGGCACGGCCAGGCCACGGGTGCGCAGCTCGGCCAGGCAGGCCCGCATGCTGGCGTGCACCGGTGCGCCGGGCGGCAGGCAGGCGAGTTCGTCGGTGTAGCGGCGGCGCACGCGCTGCACGAAACGCGAGTGTTCGGCGATCCGGTCAGCGGGTGTCAAAGGGGGGTGGTGGGGGGACGGGGGTATCACATTCATTGACAAAGCGGATTCCTGGACTGCGGAACCCTTGGTGTGGCTGGCCGTCATAATTTGCAGTGGACATGAACCATCAAAGCCCGGCAGATGCCGCCGAATCTCCTGTGCGTGCACCCTTCACGCGATCCCTCAAGACACTTTCCGTGGCAACGCGGCTGCTGCTCTGGCTGGTGCTGGCCGTCTGGGGCCTGTTCGCACTCACCCTGGGCGTGCTGCATTTGTGGATTGTGCCGCGAATCGGCGAGTGGCGCCCCGACCTGGAACGCTGGGCCAGCAGCACGGTAGGGGTACCCGTGCGTGTGGGGGCGATCCGGGCCGAGGCCGGATCGGCGGGCCACGACTGGCTGCCCGATTTCGTGCCCGCCCTGGTGCCCACCTTCGAGCTGAGCGACGTGCGGCTGTTCGACGCCGCCGGGCGCGAGGCCCTGCACCTGCCGAGCGTGCGCACCGCGCTGTCGGTCCGTTCGTTGTGGCGGCTGGGCTTCGAGCAGGTGGTGATCGCCTCGCCGGTGCTGGACGTGCGCCGCACCGCGCAGGGCCACATCGAGGTGGCCGGGCTGGACCTGACGGGGCCGGACAGCGGCGACCACGCGGCCTCCGACTGGTTTTTTTCCCAGCCCGAGTTCGTGATCCAGAACGGCACCGTGCGCTGGACCGACGACCTGCGCGGCCAGCCGCCGCTGCAACTGGGCGTGCTGGATTTCGTGGCGCGCAACCAGGCGCGCCACCACCGGTTCCGGCTCGACGCCACCCCGCCCCCCGAGTGGGGCGAGCGCCTGAGCCTGCGCGCCGACCTGCGCGAACCCCTGCTCGACCTGGGCCGCCGGGCCGCGGGAACCGCGCGCTGGCAGCGCTGGGACGGCGAGCTGTTCGCCGATTTCACCCGCATGGACGTGTCGCGCCTGCGGGCCTATGCAGACCTGTCCGACTGGGGTGTCGAGGTGCTCGCGGGCCAGGGCGCGGTGCGCGCCTGGGCCGATGTGAAACGGGGGCACGTGACCGGCGTCACCGCCGACCTGGCGCTGCGGGGCGTGGAAACGCGCCTGGGCCCGGAGCTGCCCCCGCTGGCGCTGGACGAGCTCGGCGGGCGCCTGGCTTCGCAATGGAGCGACGCGGGTTTTTCCTTCACCACCGACAACCTGCGCTTTCGCACCCGCGCGGGCGAGGTCTGGCCCGGCGGTCGCCTGCGGCTGGAGCACACCGCGCGTCAGGGCCAGCGCGTGGCCCACACCGAACTCAGCGCCGACGGCATCGAGCTCGCGCCGCTGTCCGCGCTGGCCAGCCGACTGCCGCTGCCCGGCGGTGCGCCCGGCCTGCTGGCCAGCCTGAAACCGGCCGGTCGCGTCGACGGCCTGACGGCCCGCTGGCAGGGCCTGCCGCCGCCCGCCGCCAGCGCGCGGGCCGGGTCGGCGGACGCCGCCGCGGCACCCGGCGAAGGCATCGACTGGAGCGTCGATACCTACCAGGCCAAGGGCCGTGTGGTGGGCCTGGCGCTGGCCGGCCAGCCCAGCGGCAAGACCTCGGCCTCGGGCCGCTACCCCCTGCCCGGGCGGCCCGGCATCGCGGGTGCCACGGTGGACTTCGACCTCAACCAGACCGGCGGGCGCGCCCACCTGGCGGTGGCCAATGGGGCGCTCGAATTGCCCGACGTGTTCGAGGACCCGGTGCTGCCGCTCACGCGCTTCGAGGCCGACGCGCTCTGGCGCCTGGACGGCGAGCGCATCGAGGCCCAGCTGGACAACGTGCGCCTGGCCAATGCCGATGCCGAAGGCACGGGCCAGGCCCGCTGGAACACCAGCGACCCCCAGCACAGCGCCTCGGGCTCCCGCTTCCCCGGCGTGCTCGACGTGAACGCCACCCTGACCCGCGCCAGCGCCGACCGGGTGCACCGCTACCTGCCGCTGACGGTGTCGGCCGAGGTGCGGCGCTATGTGCGCGAGGCGGTGCGCTCGGGCCGCTCCGACAAGGTGGACTTCCGCATCAAGGGCGACATGTACGACATGCCCTTCGACACGCCCGGCACCCGCGGCGACTTCCGCATCGCGGCCCACCTGCAGGCGGTGGACTTCGCCTACGTGCCCAGCTTTCTGCAGGAACCGGGCGATGCGCCCTGGCCCATGCTCAAGGGCCTCAACGGCGCCCTGCTGCTGGACCGCGCCTCGCTGCGCCTGAGCGGGCTGGACGCGGGGCTGGACGGCGCGCCCCAGGTGCGCCTGAGCCAGGCGAAGATCGAGGTGGCCAACCTGGTGGACCACGCCACCCTGGTGGTGAGCGCCGACGCGCGTGGACCCGCGACCGAGATGCTGGGCTTTGTGCGCAGCTCACCGCTCAACCACATGACCGGCGAAGCCCTGGCGCGGGCCCGCATGACCGGCCCGGCCAGCGCGCAGTTCCGCCTGAGCCTGCCGTTCGAGCGGCTGGACGCCACCACCGTCGGCGGCACGGTGCGCTTTGACGGCAACGACGTGCACATCAGCCCCGAGGCCCCGCTGCTGGCCAGCACCAAGGGCAGCCTGAGCTTCAGCGAAAAGGGCTTTGGCGTGACCGACGCCCAGGCGCAGCTCTACGGCGGCGAACTGCGTTTCAGCGGCGGCATGCAGCCCGACGCCCAGGGCGTGGCGCGTATCCAGTTCCGGGGCCAGGGAACGGCGCGGGCCGAGGGCCTGCGCGACGCCGATCTGGGCTTCGTCTCGCGCCTCTTTGCCAACGCCAGCGGCAGCGCCGCCTACAACGCACAACTGGGTTTCCGCGCCGGGGTGCCCGAGCTGGTGGTGACCAGCGGCCTGCAGGGGCTGGCGCTGAACCTGCCGGCGCCGCTGGGCAAAGCCGCGACCGACAGCCTGCCGCTGCGCTACGAAAACACGGTGCTCTCGACGGCGGCCGACGCCAGTGGCGAAGTGGCCCGCAGCGACCGCCTGACGGTCCTGCTCGGCCCCGAGCAGGCCCCGCTGGCCGCGCTGCGCTACGAGCGCGACATCGTTGGCGCCGAGCCGCGGGTGCTGCGCGGCAGCGTGGCCCTGGGCCTGGGGGCTGGCGAGTCGGCGCCCCTGCCGGCCGACGGGGTGCTGGCCAACATCCAGGTCGGCCAGATCAACGTGGACGACTGGGAACGCGTGTTCACCAGCACCACCGGCACGGAGGTGCGCGCCAGCGTGCCCGGCGCGGGGACCGCCACCGCGCCTGCGCCCGCCTCGCCGGCTTCGGACGCCAGCCTGTCCTACCTGCCCACCACCCTGGCGGTGCGCGCCGATCGCATCACCGTCGACGGGCGCAGCTTCAACCGGGTGGTGGTCGGGGGCTCGCGCGAGGGCACCCGGTGGCGCGCCAACGTCGACGCCGAGGAACTCAATGGCTATGTCGAATACGGCCAGCCCAGCGGCCCGGCCGCCGGCAGCATCTACGCGCGGCTGGCGCGGCTGAACCTGGCGCCCTCGGCCGCCAAGGACGTGGAGCAGATCCTGCAGCAGCCCAGCAGCGTGCCCGCGCTGGACATCGCGGTCGAAGACCTGGTGCTGTCCAACCGGCGCCTGGGCCGGGTCGAGATCAACGCCGTCAACCGCGCCGGCCCCACCCGCGTGAGCGAGTGGCGGCTGAACCGGCTGGAGCTCAACGTGCCCGAGGCGCGCCTGAGCGCCACCGGCAACTGGGCGCCCGATGGCGCCAGCCCGGGCGGACAGCGGCGCACCGCGCTGAGTTTCACGCTCGACATCAACGACTCCGGCCTGCTGCTGGCCCGCTTCGGCCGTGAGGGCGTGGTGAGCAATGGCAAGGGCCGCATCGAAGGCAGCATCGGCTGGCGGGGTTCCCCGCTGGCCATGGACTACGCCAGCCTGGCCGGTCAGCTCAAGGTCGACATCGAGCGCGGTCAGTTCCTCAAGGTCGAGCCCGGGGCGGCCAAGCTGCTGGGCGTGCTCAGCCTGCAGGCCCTGCCGCGGCGCCTGGTGCTGGACTTCCGCGACGTGTTCTCCAACGGGTTCGCGTTCGATTTCGTGCGCGGCGACGCGCGCATCGAGCACGGCGTGGTGCACACCAACAACCTGCAGATGAAGGGCGTCAACGCCGCCGTGCTGATGGAAGGGAGCGCCGACATCGCGCGCGAACAGCAGGACCTCAAGGTGGTGGTGGTGCCCGAGATCAACGCCGGCACCGCCGCCCTGATCGCCACCGCCATCAACCCCGCCGTGGGCCTGGGCACCTTCCTGGCCCAGTTCCTGCTGCGCCAGCCGCTGCAGAGCGCCACCACCCAGCAGTTCCACATCACGGGCAGCTGGGCCGACCCCCAGGTCGAAAAAATCGGGGTCGCCGCCGTGGCGCCCAAAAGCGAATAGGCTGTCCCGGTTGTTGCTCTGCGTTAAGCTGTGTTTCCACCCCGGGAGCGGCCTCTGGCCCACCCCACAGGAGCTGTCATGAAAGTCGCCGCCATCCAAATGGTCTCGGGCATCAGCCTGGACGCCAACCTCAGCGAAGCCCTGCGCCTGTTGCGCCAGGCCGCGCACGACGGGGCCGAGCTGGCCGTGTTGCCCGAGTACTTCTGCTTCATGGGCCACCAGGACGCGGACAAACTCCTGATCGCCGAGACCCCGGGGCTGGGCACGGTGCAGGACTTCCTGTCCGACGCCGCGCGCGACCTGAAGATGTGGGTCGTCGGCGGCACCCTGCCCATGGCCACCGACGACCCCGCGCACGCCGCCAACGCCTCGCTGGTCTACACCCCGCGCGGCGAAAACGTCAGCCGCTACGACAAGATCCACCTGTTCCGCTACGACAACGGCCGCGAGAGCTACGACGAGGCCACCGTGCTGGTCGCGGGCGACACGCCCACCGTGTTCGAGTGCAAAGCGCGCGACGGCCAGGGCTGGCGCGTCGGGCAGAGCGTCTGCTACGACCTGCGCTTCGGCGAGCTCTACCGCATGCTCGCGGCCGACCTGCTGCTGGTGCCCGCGGCCTTCACCCACACCACCGGCCAGGCCCACTGGGAGGTGCTGTTGCGCGCCCGCGCGATCGAGAACCAGGCCTATGTGATCGCCAGCGCGCAGGGCGGGTTGCACGAAAACGGCCGCCGCACCTGGGGCCACAGCATGGTGATCGACCCTTGGGGCGAGGTCATGGCCCTGCAGGCCGAGGGCCCGGGCGTGGTGCTCGCCGAGCTGGACATGGAGCGCCTGCGCAACGTGCGCCAGCAGTTGCCCGCGCTGCAGCACCGCAGACTATGAGACGCCCCCCGCGCCGCGCCCAACGGCGCGTCACCCCCCACTGGGGGGCGCCACCTGCGGCCCGGCGGAGCCGGTTCCGCGGTGGCCTGGGCTGCTCGCTCCACCGTTTCTGATGTCCGTGACGGCCTCTTCTCCGCTGCCGCGCACCCGCCACCTGTTGCCCTCGCGCCGCTGGAGGCTCTGGGGGGCCCTGCTGCTGCTGGTGCTGCTGTTGCTGGGTGTGCTGGTGTTCCTGGCGGCCGAGTACGAAGAGGGGCGCGACCAGGCCGCGCTGGAGGCCGACGCCGTCGCGGTGGCCAGCGACATGCGCAGCGCCCTGGTGCGCAACGTGCAGACCCTGCAATCGCTGCACAGCGTGGCGCCCACGCCCGACTCCTGGGTTGGCCCGGCGGCCGAGCTGCTGGGCCAACACCGCGAAATCGTGCGCCTGGAATGGCGCGACAGCGCCTACCGGCTCATCGCCCAACGCGACACCCCCTACCTGCCGGACCTGTTCGGCTACCTCCACCGGGAGCAGGCCCTGCCCGACCTGCGGCAGGCCTGCGACAACGCGCAGCGCGTGTCGGGGCCCTCGTTTTCGCCCAGCTACTTCTGGCCCATGAGCGGCGGCCAGGGCCAGGAGCTGATGGAGATGTGCCTGCCGGTGGTGCGCACCGGCGTGCCGGCCGGGTTCCTGGTGGCCACCTACTCGCTGCCGGGCCTGCTCGCCGAGCTCACCAACAAGGACCTGCTGCGCGGGCGCGGCCTGGCCTTCACCGAGGCCGACGGCACCCGCCTGGCCCTGCACAGCAGCGCCTCGGGCAGCCGGCGCACCTTGCTGGCCAGCAGCCTGCTTGACCTGCCCGGCCACACCCTCATGCTGCGGCTGGAGAGCCCACGCCTGGGCGGCAAGGGGCCTTTCGGCCTGTTCCCCAACGTGCTCACCGCCGTCGTGGGCGTGCTCTCGCTGGCCCTGCTCGCGGTGCTCGCGCTGCTGGGGCGCGACATCCGGCGCCGCCAGCGCGCCGAGCTCGAGCTGGCGCAGGCCCTGGCCTTTCGCAAGGCGATGGAGAACTCGCTGGTCACGGGGCTGCGCGCGCGCGACATGCACGGCCGCATCACCTACGTCAACCCGGCGTTCTGCCAGATGGTGGGGTTCAGCGCCGAACAGCTCGTCGGCTCCGGCCTGCCCGCGCCCTGGTGGCCGCCCGAGCTGGTGGACGAATACCAGCAGCGCCAGGCGGTGCGGCTGGCCGGCCAGATCCTGCCGCGCGAAGGCTACGAGTCGGTGTTCCAGCGCAGCGACGGCACCCGCTTCCCGGTGCTCATCATCGAAGCGCCGCTGATCGACGCCCAGGGCCACCAGACCGGCTTCATGAGCGCCATCCTCGACCTGAGCGAACAGCGCCGCGTCGAAGAGCTCAACCGCGCCTCGCAAGAGCGCCTGCAGGCCACGGCCCGGCTGGCCACCGTGGGCGAGATGGCCTCGCTGCTGAGCCACGAGCTCAACCAGCCGCTGGCGGCCATCGCCAGCTACGCCAGCGGCACGCTCAACCTGCTCGAAGAACCCGCGAGCCCGGGGCACCCCCTGCCCCAGGGCGACCTCAAACAGGCCATGCGGCGCATCAGCGAGCAGGCCGAGCGCGCCGGGCGCGTCATCAAGAGCGTGGCCGACTTCGTGCGCCGGCGCGAGCAGGTGCGCGAGGCCGTGGCGCCGGCCAGCCTGATCGAGGCCATCCTGCCGCTGCTGGGCCTGCAGGCCAAGAAGCAGGGCATCCGCGTGCAGACCCTCGTGGCCCCTGGCTGCCCGCCGGTGCTGTGCGACCGCACCATGGTCGAACAGGTGCTGCTCAACCTGGCGCGCAACGGGGTGCAGGCCATGCCCATCGGCGACCCGGCGTCGGGCTCCGGCTTGCGCGTGCTAACCCTGGCGGTGAGCCAGTTGCGCCTGCACTCGGGCCAGAGCGAGGGTGGTCTGCCGCGCAAGGACTGGGTCGAATTCGCCGTGACCGACCACGGGCAGGGGCTGAGCGCGGAGGTGCGCGACAAGCTCTTCACCCCCTTCTTCACCACCAAGGCAGAGGGCATGGGCCTGGGCCTCTCCCTGTGCCGCACCGTGATCGAGCAGCACGGCGGCGCGCTGACTTACGAGCCGGCCCAGCCGCGGGGCACGGTGTTCCGGTTCACGCTGCCAGCGGCCTGAACGCGCAACGTCTCCACTATCATCCGCCCATGACCCAGTACCCCGACGCCAAGGTCTTTCTCGTCGATGACGATGCGGGCGTGCGCGAAGCGCTGGCCTGGCTGTTGCGGACGCGGCGGCTGCTCAGCGAGGGCTTCGACAGTGCCGACGCCTTCCTGGCCGAGATCGGTGGCTGGAGCGACGCGCCGAGCGATCCCAGCTGCGTGCTGCTCGACGTGCGCATGCCCGGCACCAGCGGGCTCGCGCTGTTCGAGCACCTGCTGACCCTGCCGTGGCAGGCCGCGCTGCCGGTGATCTTTCTCTCGGGCCACGCCGACGTGGCCACCGCGGTCGATGCGGTCAAGCGTGGCGCCTTCGACTTCTGTGAAAAACCGTTCTCCGACAACGCCCTGGTCGACCGTGTCGAGCAGGCGCTGCACCGTTCGGCGCAGGTGCTGGCCGAGCGCCGCGCCCGGCGCGAGCTGCAGCAGCGGCTCGCTGGCCTGACCGAGCGCGAGCGCGACGTGATGCACCTGGTGGTCGCGGGCCTGCCCAACAAGCTGGTGGCCGATCAGCTCCACATCAGCGTGCGCACGGTGGAGGTGCACCGCTCGCGCGTGTTCGACAAGATGGGCGTGAAATCGGCCGTGGAACTGGCCAATGCGCTGCGCCAGGTTTGAACGGCCTCGCGCGGGGCCGGCGCTCAGGATTTGGGCGCGCCGTCGTCGTCTGGCCCGCTGCGGGTCCGATCGGGCAGCTCACCCTTCTCGCGCCCTGAAAACATGGTCCACCACACGATGAACACCAGCAACACCAGGGCGCCCAGGGCTTCCAGCAACAACAAGGTCATGACGGCGATCGACGGTTCGTGGAGGGATGGCGCGCCAGCGGCGCAGCGGGCACTGCAGATGCTGCGTGTGGGCGCGTGGGCCCTGATTGTAGGAAGCCTCGGTGCCTGCGCCATCGACCCGTACCCCTACCCCGCGCCCCCGCCAAGTGCACCCGCGCCCACGTCCGTCACCGACAACGACCCGCTGCCCCCGGCGCAACAGCGGGGCAAGAGCCGCTGGACCCCGGTGCGCTGGGCCGAACTGCCCGGCTGGGGCCAGGACCGCCTGCACGAGGCCTGGAACGCCTGGGTGCGCGGCTGCGAGCGGCCGGTCAGCGGCCACACCGCGCTGTGTGGCGAAGTGCGCCAGCTCTCCATCGCCACGCCGGCCGAACAGCAGGCCTGGGTGGTGCGCCGCTTCCAGCCCTACCGCGTGAGCGAGCCCGACGGCAGCCTGCCCCAGGGCCTGCTCACCGGTTATTACGAACCCATCCTGCCCGCCAGCCGCGTGCCCACCGCCACCCACCGCACGCCCCTGTACGGCCCGCCCGACGGCCTGCGCCCGGGCCAGCCCTGGTACAGCCGGCAGGACATCGACACCCTGCCCGCGGCCCGGGCCGCGTTGCAGGGCAAGGCCATCGCCTGGCTGGCCGACCCGATCGACGCGCTGATCCTGCAGATCCAGGGCTCCGGCCGGCTCAACGTCAGCGAGCCCGACGGCAGCCAGCGCCAGGTGCGCGTGGCCTTTGCCGCGCACAACGGCCATCCCTACCAGAGCGTGGGGCGCTGGCTGCTCGACCAGCGCGCGATCAGCGAGGCCTCGTGGGAGGCGATCAAGGCCTGGGCGGCGCGCAACCCGCAGCGCCAGAGCGAGATGCTCTGGAGCAACCCGCGCACCGTGTTCTTCCGCGAGGAAAAGCTCTCGGAGCTGGACGCGCGCTTCGGCCCGCGCGGTGCGCAGGGGGTGCCGCTCACCCCGGGCCGCTCGATCGCGGTCGACCCGCAGAGCATCCCCTACGGCACGCCGGTGTGGCTGGCCACGCAAGGCCCCACGCTCAGCCAGCAGAAACTGGTGCTGGCGCAGGACACGGGCGGCGCCATCGTGGGCGCGGTGCGCGCCGACCTGTTCACCGGCTGGGGCGGCTGGACCGACCCGGCCTACACCGTGGCCGCCGCGCTCAAGCAGCCGCTGCAGCTGTGGGTGTTGTGGCCGCGCTGACGCGCGCGCGGCCCACCGCGTGGCGGGCTCGGCCCCTCAAGGCGTCGGGTGCCGCTTTGACAGCCATCGGCTGATCATCGAAGGCCGACCCGTTTCCGGATCCGCTGGCGTGTGGGGCAACCCAAAGCCCTGCGGTGGCAGGTCTTTCAACACCGCCGTCGGCCGCTCGACCACCAGACGGCGGGCTTCCCCGTCGCCCACCAGGCGACGCGCCACCGCCAGCCCCTCGGTCAGTCGCGGCAGGCGCCGGCCGGTGGAATGCGCGTCGGTGGCCAGCAGGTGGGTGTGGCCTTCGCCAACGAAGCGCTCGCCCCAGTACCGGGCGCGCTGGCCGAAGACGCCCGTCAGCGCCCCGGCCGTCACCTGCATCCAGGCGCCTTGCGCGATCAGCCGCAGGAACACCGGGTGGTGGCCCTCCACCCAGCTCAGCCGCTCCGGGTGCGTGATGATGGGCGTGTAGCCCGCCGCGATCAGTTGGAACACCGACGCTTCCAGCCGTGGCGGCGGCGTGCTGTGCGAAGGCTCCAGCAAAAAGTAGCGCGAGCCGTGCAGCGTCGGCACCCGCCCGCTCCTGAGCCCATCGACCAGGCCGGGCACCAGGTGCACGTCCGCCCCCACCACCAGCTTCAGCGCAATGCCACGGCGGTCCAGCTCCGTCTGCAGGCGACGGCAGGCCTGTGCGATGCCCGGGCCGTCGTTCATGTACATGCCGGGGTAGATGTGTGGCGTGCAGGCCATGGTGTGGATGCCGTCGGCCACGGCGATGCGCGCCATCGCCAGCGAATCGTCCAGCGTCTTTGCCCCGTCGTCGATGCCCGGCAGGATGTGGCTGTGCAGATCGATCATGGCCGCGGCGCCTCCCGCTGCGGTGGCTCGGGCGCCCCCGGGGTCGACGCCGGTCCGCCCTCCAGCGGCACGGGGGCCTGCGCCGGCAACGCACGGCGCACCGCCAAAGAACCCTCATGGCCCACCGGGCCGATGAGCAGGAACGCGCCCGCCGCGAGTACCGCGCCCGCGCCGGCCAGCACCAGCCGGGCGCGCGCGGACAGCCAGCCCGCGCGCGTTGCATCGCGGGCCGGTGCGGGCTTGGGGAACGTGGGCCTGGGCAGTGCGGGCCGCAGGCGCATCGGCGCGCCGGCGGCCGGTGTGTGACGCGCAGCGGCGTGGGCCGCCCGTCTCTCGGGCGACGAGAGCAGGTCGTGGGCCAGGTTGACCCGCGTGGCCGCGTCGGCGGGCCAGCCTTCGCCCGTGGTGGCGAAGTCCGGGTGCGTCAGGCGGATCATCAGCCGGTAGTGCTCGCGCAATTGCGCCGGCTCGAAGCCCGGGCCCAGGCCCAGCAGGGTGAAGGCGTCCGAGCCCGGGCGCAGCATCACCGTGCGCACGAAAAAGCGCGCCGCGCGGCGCAGCTCGGGCGTGCTCGCCGCTGCAACGGGCAGGCCCGGCACCGGGCGTCCGGCGGCGAGCAGCATCACGCTGCCGATGTGCTCAAACAGCGGGCGCGGCTCGCGCAGCACCACCCGGTAGCGCCCGGGCGAGCGCTCAAAGTCCAGCAGCGCGGGCAGCAGGCGGCTGCGGCCGTGTTTCATGTCTGTTGCTCCATCGCGCTGCGCGCGACCCACGACGCATGAAACAACACCACCCAGAGGCACCGCCGGGCCGGCTTTGCCGGACGGCCAGTGACGGGGGTGACGCGAAGCGGCGCGGGGGGTGCTTCATCCTAGGCGCCGGACGGGTCCAGTGTGGGCTCGATGCGGGTGCCGGCCGGCAGCGGGACCGGCGGCTTGTTCGGGCTTGGCGCCGGGCTCGGCCGGGCGGCGCTGGGTGGGGTGTAGCCGTCGCCGTAGCCATAGCCGTAGTAGGCGGCGTAGGCGTAGTCGCTGGTGTGCTCGTTGCGCGCGTGCGTGAGCGCCATGCCCATGGGGGCCAGGCCCGCGTTGCGCAGGCGGCGCAGGGCGTCCCGGATGCTGTCCTTGCGCGTGCCGCCCGCCTTCACGGCAAACACGATGTGCTGGATCTGGTTGCCCAGCACGATCGCATCCGCGATGCCCAGCAGCGGCGGCCCGTCGATCACGATCTGCTGGTAGCCCATGGCCTGCGCCTTCTCCAGCAGCTGGCCCAGCTTGGGGCCCATCAGGAGTTCCACCGGGTCGGGCGGCACCGGGCCCGCCGTGATCACGCTCAGGTTGGCCACCGCGGTGTCCTGCATCAGCCCGTCGCTGCCGCGGTCCCCGCTCAGCAGGTTGGACAGGCCGCGCTCGTTGGACACCTTGAGCATCTGGTGCACCCAGCCCTTGCGCATGTCGGCATCGATCAGCAACACCTTCTGGCCCAGCTGGGCGAAGTTGATGGCCAGCGCGAGCGCCGTGGTGGTCTTGCCCTCGCCCTTGCCGCAGCTCGTCACCATGAAGCGCTGGGGTGCGCCATCGGCGGTGCTGAACTGCAGCGCCGTGCGCATGGAGCGGTAGGCCTCGGCAAAGGTGCTGCGCGGATCGCGGTGGGTCAGCAGGGCCACGGGCTCGTTGCGGCCCAATTTGGGCCTGGTGAACGGAATCAGGCCCAACAGGGGCAGGTGGAACAGGGTCTCGATCTCGTTGGCGTGCTTCACGGAATCGTCCATCTGCTCGCGCAGCAGCGCCGCCAGCATGCCCAGGAACAGGCCCAGCATCACGCCCAGGCCGATGTTGACCTTCAGGTTGGGCTTGGCCGGGAACAGCGGCACCGAGGCCTCGTCCACGATGCTCACGTTGTTGGTGGTGATGCCCGCGGTCACGCTCACCTCTTTCAGGCGCTGCAGCAGGCTGTCATACACCTGCCGGTTGGTGTCCAGCTCGCGGCTCAGCAGGTTCATGTCCACGCTGCGGTCCTGCACCGTGAGCACCTCGCTGCGGCTGCTGGCCACCTTGGCCTTGAGCTGTTCTTCGGCCCTGCTGGCGGCGATGTACTGGCCCTGGATGCTGGCGAGGATGTTGTTCACCTCGGTCTTGATGCGCCCTTCCAGTTCGGCGATCTGGGCCCGCGCCTGCACCATGGCGGGGTAGTCGGGTTTGTAGACGGCCAGGTCCCTGGCGTATTCCGCTTCCAGCCGGGCGCGCTGCTCCTTGTAGGCGCGGATGGCCTCGTTGGTCACCGCCTGGGGCGCGCTTTCGGGGTTGAGCTTCACCTGGTTGTACAGCGTCTCGGCCTTGATGCGGTCTTGCTCGGCCTTGGCCAGCGCAGCGGAAAAGTCCACGAAGGTCTGGGTGGCCGCGCTGCCTTTCTCGCCCAGGTTCAGGATCTCGTTTTTCTTCGCGTAGGTGTTGATGACGCGCTCGCTCTCTTCCAGCTTGGCCTTGGTCTGGCGGATCTGATCCTCCAGGAACTGCCGCGCGTAGATCGACGAGTCCATCCGGCGCTCGATGTTGCTGGCGATGAAGGCCTTGGCCATGGTGTTGGCGATGCGCGCGGCCAGCTCCGGGTCGGGGTTGAGCACCCGGAGTTCGACCAGGCGCGAATTGCGGATGGGCTCCACGGAGATCGCGTTTTCGAACTGCGCCACGGTGCCCGTCCGGCTAAGCGCGCGCTGGTCCGCCTGCGATGGGGTGAAGAGCGTGCGCAGGTTGCGCAGCAGTTTGGCGGCCAGACTCCGGGCCTGGTCGATCGGCTCGCTGCCGGTCGGCGCCGCAGCATCGTCCGCGTCGGCCTCGCTGGGCGGGGTGGCGGGTGCGTCGGGCTTGTACAGCCCCATTTCGTCGATCACCCGCTCGGCCAGGCTGCGGCTCTTGAGCAACTCGATCTGGGTGCGCAGCTGCAGCTGATCGGATGCGGGGCCCTCGTCCACCTCGACGTCGGTGTTGAAGCCCACCACCTTTTGCGCCGCGCGGTCGATCTGCAGCAGGGCCACGCTCTGGTACTGCGGCGTGATGCGCAGCGTGTACATCATGGCCCCCAGGGTGCACAGGGCGGTGATGCTCCCAATGGTCCATTTGTGTTTGAACAGCGTGCGCCAGATGGTCTTGAGGTCAATGCGGTCTTCGGCCAGGGCCCCGGGTTCGCCCCGGGCCATCGTCTGTGCGGACAGGGCGCTCTCGCGGCGCAGGGCCAGCGAGCCCGAGGGGCCGGGAACGGCGGGCAATGGGTGTTGGTCGGTGGATGCCATGGGTATTGAGGCCGCGTCAGCGGAAAGGGTTGAGCGTGTCCAGGATGTCGCGGAAGAGCGAATCTCTCAGGGCGGCGCGGCTGGCGTTGCGCTGGACCACGATCACGTCGTCCGAGCGAATGTCCGGGTCCTTCTCCTGACCGGCGCGCACCTTGTCGAGGTCGTAGGTGAATTGCTCGCGCGCCCCGCCCGTGCCGCTGCGGTAGACCACGATCTGGTTGATGTTGGCGTAGGGCGCGAAGCCGCCCGACAGGGCCAGGGCCCGCAGCAGCGTGAGCTGCCCCGACACCGGGTAGATGCCCGGCTTGGTCACCGCGCCTTCGATGGCGACACGCTGGGTGGTGAACTCCTTGATGAAGAGCGAGACCTGCGGGTCGCGCAGGTATTTCTCCCGGTACTTGGTGGCGATCAGTTGTTCCGCGTCCTGCGAGGTGAGCCCCGCCACCTGCACCGGGCCAATGAGCGGCAGCGACACCTGGCCCGAGGCGTTCACGCGCACGTCGCGCTTCATGTCGGGCACGCCGAACACGTTGAACTCCATCAGGTCGTTGGGCGAAATCCGGTAGTCCGCGCCCACCGCGCTCAGCGAGTTCAGGGGGGCCACAGTGCCCCCTGCGCCCTCTGAGCCCATCGAAGCGCTGGCCGGCACGAGCTGGTTGGCCGTGGCGTTCACCGGGGCCTGCGTTGGCGTCGACCGCACGGCTTCCATCTGCATCGCCGCGCCCGCGGGCTGGCCCGCCGTGCCGGGGGTGGCCGTCTGCGCATGCAGCGGCCAGGCCGCGACCGCCGCCACCACCCCGATGCCCCAAGGGGCCCATGGCCTGCTTTTCATGAATTCCTTCCGACGCATAACGCATCCCCTTTCTGGCCCTGAAGGGGCCAAAAAATTACCTTTGATTACGGGCGATCCCACGGCGCCAGGCGCCGTTCGTGGGTTCCGACGCCGTGGGCTCGTGCCGCCCAACACCTCGCCACAACGAGGACCGCATCGCGTGGGCCGGTGTGCCAAGCAAGGGGGCCACCCGGCATGCAGCCGCGTGGCCAGCCGGCCCGGCCCGCGGGCCGCCGCCTGGCGGTCGGCGTTGCTCCTGCGGCTGCGCGCCGCACCGCCGTTGCACGACCCTGGGACCCGGCAAGGTCGGGGCCGTGGCCACGGCGGCCAGCCCGAGCGGTCCAGTTTCCATGAAAAACCGGCCGTTGGTCACGTTGGGCCAGGTCGATCATGTAACGCCTCACTTCAGTTGTTCCACCGCCCTGCGCAGCTCGCCGGACGCTGGCTCTCCCTGCACCAGGGCCAGCAACTGCGCCTCGAAGCGGTGCAGGATCACGTCCTGGCTCAGCTCGGCCTCGGCGTGGCGGCGGCCGTTGGCGCCCAGTTCGGCGCGGCGCGCCGGGTCCGCCGCCAGCGCCCGCAGCGCGTCGGCCATGGCCGCCGGGTTCTCCGGCGGCACCACCAGGCCGCAGGCGGCGTCCTGGGTCACCACGCGGCACAGCTCGGTGTCGGGCATCGCGGTGGCCAGCACCGCGCGGCCGCTGGCCAGCATGCCGGTGAGTTTGGAGGGCATCACCAGGTCGGCCGCATCGGCCCGCTGGGGCAGCAGGTGCACGTCGGCCAGGCCCAGCCAGTCGTTGAGCCGCTCCAGCGGTTGCAGGTCCAGAAAGCGCACGTTGCCCAGGCCCGCGCAGCGCGCCTGCAGATCGGCCCGCCCCGAGCCGTTGCCGCCCAGCACGAGCTGGATGCGCGGGTCGTCCTGCACCAGGCGGGCCACTTCCGCGAGGATCTCCAGCCCCTGCTTGTTGCCCATGTTGCCGGAGTACAGGGCCACCACCGCGTCCGGCGCCAGGCCCAGCTCGGCCCGGTAGGCGCTGGGCGCGGCCAGCGGGCTGATGCCGCCGATGTCCACCCAGTTGGGACAGTGCAGCACCCGCTCGGCGGCCACGCCCTTGGCCAGGGCACGGTCCACCATGCGGCCGGAAATGGTGGAGACGCGGTCAAACCGGCGCATCAGCCAGCGCTCGGCCCGCTGGACCCAGCGGCGCAGCGTGTGGCCCCTGATCAGGCCCAGGTCAAACGCGGCGTCGACCTCGTAGTCCTGGATGTGCAGCCAGCTCCTGGCACCCCGCAGGGAGGCAAACGCCACCGCCGCGGGCGCGCACATCAGGGGCGGCTCCACCACCCACACCACATCGGGCTTCCAGCGCCACTGGGCCCACAGCACCGGCAGGCTGCCCAGTGCGAAGCTCGCCAGGTGCAGCAAGCGCTTGAGGCCGCCCGGCTGGTGCGGCACCCACAGCGGCGTGCGCATCACCCGCACGCCCTGCCACGACTCGCTGCGGTACTGGCGCGCGCTGTAGCCGGCCCCCACCTTCCAGGCCGGGTAATAGGGCGGCGCGGTGATGACGCGCACCTCGTGCCCCGCCTGGGCCAGCCATTGCGCCATCTCGCCGGTGTATTTGCCGATGCCGGTGAGCTCGGGGGCGAAGTTGATGCCGTAGAAGAGCAGCTTCATCGTGCACCTTTGGCTTGGGATGCACCAGCGGGACTGGCCGCTCGGGCGCTTTTCTGCGCAGCATCGCCCACGTAGGCGCGAACGCCCATGAACTTCATCTGGTAGTCGCTGATGTTGCGATGGCTCTGCGCGGAGACGATCAGGTAGAAGTTCTGCCGGCGCGCGATCTCGGGCACGTAAGGGGGGCCCGCTTCCTGCACCTGCTGCCCGTTCAGCCACCACCGGACGGTCAGGGTGGCGGGGTCGTACGACACCCCGAAGACGTTGGGCTGGGTGCGGTCCAGCGGAACCTTCGAGGTCGCATTGGGGTTCTGGAGCTTCTGGTAGTTGGGCCAGATGCCGGACCACGAAATGGCGGTGTTGTGTCCACCGGGCCCGAAACCGCCTTCGTCGATGTCCAGTTCGAGCCAGCGCTCGAATCCTTTGGGGTCGGGCGGGTACACGTCCTCCAGCCGGAGGTTGTGCTCGATCGGCATGAGCCAGACGGCCGGAAAGTTGTCGGGGTCGTTGGACGAGGTCGAGGCCTGGGCTTCGATGTAGAACGGCCGGGACCCGCTCAGCAAGGGGTAATAGCCGGGGTAGGAGTTCATCTTCACGGTGGCCAGCACGCCGCCCTTCTTGAGGATCACGCCATCGCCGGCTTGCTCATAGAGGCTGCTGGGCCGGGGCTTGGTGAACCAGAGCCCGCTGTAGTACTTGCGGCCGTCGGCCTTTCCCGTGAAGTCCACATCGGTGAGCTTCGGGCAGTCCTGGATGACGAGCTGAAGCGCGCCCACCTGTGCAGCGCCCGCGGGCACCGTGGCGTCGGTGCAAATCAACTGCCCACTGGCTTGAGGCGCACTGCTGCCACCACCACCACAGGCTGGCGCGGCCAGGCACATGGCCGCCAGGGCCAGCCAATGGTTCGGGACCTTGGTTCGGGGGTTGATTGGGGTTTGCATGAAAGTCCTCCTTGAAAAACGGGATCAAACCCGGGGTGCCAGTCGGTCTTCGTCGACTTCAGGGGGCGCCAAAACCTCGCTCTGCGCCACCAGCTTGTGCCCGGTCAGCCGGCTCAGCTCGGCGCAGATGTCGGCCTTGTCGCTGAGATGGGCCACGGCCCGCTCCAGCTCCATGAGCCTGGCGCCCACCAGAAAGCGGTACCAGCAGCCCTGCAGGAAGTGGTAGACCAGCCCGCTGCGGCCATCCAGGAAACCGAGCTGGAAGACGTAGCGCCACAGGAAATACAGCGGGGCGCTGACGGTGAAGGGAATGCGGTTGTAGAGGCGCTCCTTGACCCAGCGCTTGAACGAGGCCTGGGGCGAGGCGCTGCGGGCGTTGAGCGCTTCGTCGCGGGCGAACAGGCCCAGCCGCTGGTTCAGCACCTCGATGGCTTCGCGCGTGGCGTACTTGTTGTGCTTGTCGGTGAAGTAGCCCAGGTCGTGCAGGTTGTGGTCGGCAAAACCACCGTTGAACGTGACCGTGCGCCCGCCCCAGACCACCACGTGTTCGTCCATCCAGCGGTCTTCGACGCGGCCCTGCCCACGGCGCCAGAGCCGCAGCATCACCAGCGGGTAGCGCCCGCCGTGGCGCACCCAGCGGTCCATGAAGATGTGCTTGCGCTTGAGGTTGACGCCCACCACGTCGGCCGGCAGCCGGGGCAGCTGCTCGGCGATCTCGCGGGCGAGGTCGGGTTCGATGATTTCGTCGGCGTCCAGACGGAGCACCCACGCGCCGCGGACGTCGAGCGTGTCCAGGGCCCATTGGAACTGCTTGGCCTGGTTGACGAAGGGGTGCGTGTGGACCTCGGCTCCCAGCTGTTTGGCGATGTCGGAGGTGCCGTCGGTGGAGCCGGAGTCCACCACGCAGATCTGGTCGGTGAAGGCCTGGATGGACCGGATGGCCCGCCCGATGTGGCGGGACTCGTTGTAGGTCAGGATGATCGCGGTGATGCTCATCGGGATCTCCTCATCCATGCAGGGTGGCGATTTCCGCCGCCGGCCTGCGCGGCGAGAAAGCCACCCGGGTTTCCGGGGCGACGGGTTCGCCGAAGGCGATCATCATGATCAGCCGTTCGCCCGCTGGTATGCCGCCAGCGCGGCGGATCGCGGACTCGGTCTTGTGGTCGATGGCCAGGTTGAGCGGGCAGGCGCCCCAGCCCATTGAGCGGCAGGCAAACATCAGGCACATGGCGAACAGCGCGCCGTCCACATAGGCCTGGTTGCGCTGCCCGGGCCCCCCCCAGGCGCAGATCTCCGAGCTCACCACGAACAGGTTGCCGACCGAGTCCGCAAAACCACGCGAGCCGCCCTGCAAGGCGAGCAGTTCCTGGATGCGGGCCGGGTCCTGGTAGGCATGGACCCGAGAGGACTGGCGGTTGCACTGCGAGGGCGCGAGCTGCGCGATCGCGATCGCCTCCAGGATCTGCTCGGGATCGAGCGGTGTGGGCCGCAGCGTGCGGATGCTCGACCGGCTGGCCATCAGGTGCTGCAGGTTGCTCGGTGGCTGGCCATTGAACGAGTAGTCCCGCGTGCCGCCCTTCCAGGGCTTGGGCAGCCTGGTTTCCCACGCCTTCAGGTAGCCGGCGATCTCGTCGAGCAAGGGGTCGGACGCGCCCGCCTTCGCATGGAAGTTCACATAGGCTTCCAGGGCGCCGAGCGACATGTGGGCGGGCACCGGCGAGTGTCCGATGTCGTAGCGCGACAGCGCGCCCATGACGAAACGGATCTTGTCCTTGCCGAACAGCAGTTTCGGATTCGGCAGCGACAGCCCCTTCTCGATCGTGTGGGCCTCGATGATGATTTTGTAGAACGCGCGCCTGGACTTGTCCACGAAGGGCGAGTACGAGTTGAACCGCAGGAACAGCACGGCGTCGCGCAGGGCCTCGCTGAAGATGCCTGCGACTTTGGCAAGCTTGTCAAACATGGTGTTCCTTCAGCACACGGGCCTTGATCCTTCGACAGGGATTGCCGGCGCAGATGGACCAGGCCGGCATGTCCTTGAGCACCACCGAACGCGCGCCGATGACGGCGCCTTCCCGGATCACCACGTTCGGATGGACAAAGCTCTCCGCCGCGATCCACACGTGGTCCTGGATCACGATGGAGCCGGTGACCAGGGGCCTGGACAAGGAGCCGATGTCGTGCGAGCCGGCGCACAGAAAGCTGCGCTGACTGACGGTGACTTTCGAGCCGATGGTGATGCGGCCCATGCTGTAGCAGTCCACGCCATCGCCGAGCGCTGAGAACGCACCCATGACCAGGTGCCAGGGCGCCCAGACGCGGCACGAAGGCGCGATCCGGCAACCGTCGCCCACCTGGGCGCCGAACCACCGCAGCAATTGGCGCCGCCACCCATGCAGCGCCCAGCGCGGGGTGGTCCGGAAGGCCAGCAGCCAGACCACCTCCCACGCGAATCGCCGCAGCTTGGCCGAAGCGGTGAAGTCGTTGCGGTAGCGCAGCGCGCGGAAATCGCGCAGGGATTCGTTCAAGGTATCGCTCACTGGACGGTCGCCCTCAGTTGTGTGCTCAGAAAGTCGTTGCCGGCCTGTCGCAGCGCCGCCAGCCGCTGGTCCACCTCGGCCCAGTCGATCTCGCGGGCCATCAGCGTCTGGACGTTCTGCGCCGTGAAACCCGGCGTGAAGCGGCTTTCCAGACCGACGGCCCGCAACAGGTTGATGGCGCGGGCATTGGCGGTGGCTTTGTCACCTGTCAGCCCGGCCACGATGAAGGGCTTCTTGAACAACAGGGCGAAGACGGTGCCGTGGAAAGAGTTGGTCACGACAAAGCTGGCGTTCTTCACCAGGGAGACCCACTCGCCCGGATCGGGATGGACCGTGTTGCCGATCTCGACCCACCGCCGGTGGGGGTTGTGCGGCGAGAGGATGGGGCAGTTCAGCCGCTTCGAGACCAGATCGGCCGTCTGCCGGATGTTGTCCGGCGAGCGCAGCCCGTAGCAGAAGACGTAGGGGTCTTCGTGCCCGGACGGCGCGCGCTCGGTCAGTTCCGCGTAGTTGCTGTGCAGCAAGGTCGGGTCGGGCACGTTGGCCGGCTTCTGCCCGGTGGCCCGCTCCACCAGCGTGACGCCCGAGGCCTCCCGCACCGAAATGGCGTCGAAGTGGCGCAGCAAGCGGGGCAGCTGCGCGGCCTCGGCCGCGGACACCCGGTCCCGGCCGAAGCTGGCGGCGTACGAGATCTTTCGGGCCGGGAACGACTGGGCGAAGTCCAGAAAGTAGTTCGGGTCAAAACCGTAATGCTGGGAAGGGCTCCAGATCTGGTCGCTGCCCGCCACGATCAGGTCGAACGACTGCGCCGCGGCGAGCGATGCGTCGTTGTCGGGCGGTGCGGAGCCGCCGGGGAGGTCCAGGAAGTGCTCCCTGAAACGGACGAACTTCTCCTTCTGGCCCTGGTGGCCAAAGTGCTGGTTGACGAACGAAGACGCCGCCAGGTAGACGACCTTCAGATTGGCCTTGAGCTTGGCGGGCGAGGTGGGCACGCTGAGCCGTCCACCGTGTTCGATGTGCGCGGGCCGGTAGTCGATGAAGCGGGCGTGGTGGCCTTGCTCCGTCAACCAGCGGCGCAAGGCATAGGCCTGCAGCGCGGCACCGTAGTTGTCGCTGAAATGGAAAGTGAGAATGCCGATGTTCATCTCTTGGGGTTCCTGGAGATGCTCAAGCACCGGTGGTCCGTGCCAGGGGTCTGCGGCCGAGGGGTTTGATCATGGATGTCATCTGTTGGTGGTTGGGAATGCGCCCGCCCATGAGGAGGGAGAGGCCGCTGGGGGCGACCCGGCGGATGGCCCAGACCGCAGCGACGCAGACCACCAGCGCCAGCAAGGGCGAGAGGGCGAAATAGCCCAGAAAGATCGGGGTGAGGTCGGCGTAGCCCAGGTGGTCGATGGCCATCCACCACAGGCCGATCGCCATGCCGTGGGCGCAAAAGATGAAGAACGCCATCGGCTCGAATTTCAGGAGCACATCGCCTGCCCTGCTTTGCAGCAGCCTCGAAGCGACGGACCAGAAGACCACACAGCCGGCCGCACGAAGGGCAATGTCGACGGTGGCGTACGCCACGCTTTGCGGGTCGGACACGCCCCAGGCCGGCGGCAGGAAAAAGGGCGCGGCCGAGAGCAACACCAGGGCCAGGCCCGCGGCCCACACGGGCTCGCGAGGGATCGAAACGGTGGGAATCGGAACCTTACGAACCAACAACACACAGCCCGCGAAATAGAAGAGCGGAATGGCGCTGTTGATGAACAGCACACCGTCCAGGTTCAGCAAGGCGTTGAGCAACAAGGCGGCCGCCGCGGTGCCGGGCAGCTTGCGCGCCAACACCATGAGCGCGGGCGAGATCAGGAAGCAGACAAAGGCGTCCCGCAGGAAGTAGAGCGGCGTCATGGCCGGGTGCGCGGTGATGGCCAGCACCGCGTTCGGCCATTCGTGCAGGGCGGGCGCGGTCGTGAGGCCCGACTCCAGGTACTCCTTGGCGATGTAGATCAGGTTCCACAGCACCAGCGGCACGATCAGGGAAAGGCATTTGTTGCCCAGCTCTTCCACGTAGGGCCGGGCACTCAGCGTGCGGGCCAGCAGATAACCCGAAATCAGACTCAGCAGGGGCACGCTGGTGTGGCCCAGCAGCTGCCGTGTGGTGTGGATCAGGCCCATGGGTGAGAACAAGGACTCGGGCACCCCGGGCTGGTAGGGCTGGGCGTGCGCATACACCAGCAGCAGGATGCACAGAATGCGCGCCAGGCGGATGGTGTCCGAGACCGTGGGGTTCATGGCTGTTGCTCCCTGCGATGGGGCATGCCGTCCATGGGCGCGGTGGGCCGCGTTGCCGCCGGGCTCGGCGCCAGCAGTCGCAGGACGCTCTGCTGAAAGCGCGCGGCCACCGCGGGCCCGCCCAGGCGGGTGGACTCCGTGCTCGCCAGCGCCGCCCGGTCTCCGCGGAAGTCGTGGCAGACGCGGTGCAGGCACTCCAGCAGCGCGTGGGCGTTGCCGGCCTCGAACACGTGGCCGTTGCGCCCGTTCTCGATCACGTCGCTGGCGCCGCAGCGGTCGCTGCAGATCACCGGGGTGCCCACCATCAGGGCTTCGTTGACCACCGCGCCCCAGCCGTCAAAGCGGCTGGGCAGCACCAGCACGTCGGCGGCGGCCATGGCCGCGACGATCCCGGCGTTGGGCATGCCCGGTGAGAAGCCCACCCGCTCGGCGATGCCGAGCCGGTGGGTGAGCTGCTGCAGGTGCGGTTCTTCTTCGCCTTTGCCGATGATGCGCAGGCGGGCCGTGGGCAGGTCGAGCTGGCTGAAGGCCCGCAGCAGCAGATCGACCCGCTTGCGCGGGATCAGCTGGCCCACATAGAGGATTTCCTTGTGCCCGCGCTGCAGCGGCGCGTGCCGCACCGGCGTGCCGCCCACCACGTGCACGAAGGGCACGATGCGCTCCCGGGGGTAGCCGCAGGCCGCAAAAAACCGTGCGCCGCCGTAACGGCCCGAATGGCCGATGCAGAACACACCGCTCAGGTGGCGCCGGTAGCGCAGCGCGTCCCAGGTGTAGACCAGCCAGCGGGGCAGCAACCGGGCGCCCGGCTCGTAGCGGTTTTCCGTCATCAGGAAGCGGTGCACCGGGGCGCCCAGGCTGGCCTGGAAGGCGGTCAGCGGCAGCGCGAAACCGCGCAGGCCAAAAAACACCTGCACCGACCCGGGCAGCCGGGCCAGTTCGGCGGTCCGTGCGGGCGTGGGCGCGATGTGCACCAGCACCTGGCCGGTGTCGGGCACCGGGTAGCCGCGGTCGCGGTAGTAGGCGGGCAGGTCCTGCGCCACACACCAGTGCACGGTGTTGCCGGGCAGCTCCGCCAGGGCGCGGATGTACGCGGCCTGGTGAAACATCAGATAGGAATGCCAGAAGACGTAGGTCATGGTTGCGAGGCGGCGTTGTGGCCGGCGACGGGGGTGAACGGGGGGCGGTCTCGCACGGGCGACGTGGGAGCCCGGGCCGAAGGGACCCTGGAAGGGCCCAGGTTGAGCCGCAACAGCAACAGCAGGATCCACAGCGAATAGGGGTTGCCGACCGCGATCAGGTAGCGGTTGAAGATCGACTGCATCAGGACGAACACCAGCATCAGGCCGCTGACGAAAAGGGCCGGGTTCATCACCCCCATCTCGAAGCTGCGGCCGAAGGTGCGCCATGCGGTGACCAGAAACGTCAAGGCGATCAGCAGGCCGAACACCACGCCATGTTCGAGCGCGAGGTTGATGTAGGAGCTCTCCACCGGAAAGCCGATCACCTCGGGGCCGGCGGCGCGAACGCCCCTGCCGGTGAAGAACAGCACAGGGTCGGAGAACACCAACGCCACCCCTTCCTGCCAGATGACTTCCCGGCCCGTGGCGCCCGAATCCACCCCGCGCGTGGGCGAGTCCAGGTCCAGGATGATGGTCAGGTAGTCGGCGATGGCGGCCGCTTTGAAAACGCCGATGGCCAGCAACGCGATGGCCGACAGGGTCAAGGCGGTCCGGGCCCGGCGCGAGCCGCGCCATGCGATGAGGATCACGGCGACCACCCCCGTCAGGCCCAGGGCGAGCAGGCTGGCCCGGGCGGATGCGGCGAGGACCATGCTCAGGCACAGCCCGGACAGCAGGAGCGCGAACAGCTTCCGATGGAGGCGAGGGGTGGCCAGAAAGTGCTGAAAGAACAGCAGGCTGCCACCGCCATACACGAGGCCGCTGAGGTTGGGGTGCATGCCCAGCGGCGCGAAGCGCACCAGGCCGACGCTGCGCTCGACGGTGCCCACCACCGACATCAGGAACTCGCTGGGCTGGACCACCAGCACGGAGGCGATCAGCGCGATGTAGGCGCAGCGGAACACCCCGTCGATGCTGGCCACCCAGGGCTGTCGCGCCAGAACGGCGGCCGAGGCCAGCACCAGCAGGAACATGGCGCCGAACTCGGTGGACAGCGCGTTCCCGCGCACGAAGGCCACCAGCATCGCGAACACGAACGCGCTGCCCAGGAGGGTCTCGGCGGCACACAGGTGAATGCGGCGTGTGCCGCCCGCCATCAAGGCCAGAAGGCCGGCGGCGATGAACAGGGCGACCGCGCCCAGCTGCACGGCCTGGAAGATCGAGCCCCCCACGTACCAGCCACCCATGAAGATGGCCAGGCCGAGCATGCATTGCGAGACGAGCCGGATGAGCGGGTTCATGGCACGGGCGCCGGCTCGAACGCGGCGTGAAGGGCCGACATGGCGGGTTGCCACTCGGTCGAGGCCGTGATGTGCCGGACCTGTTCGAGGGTGGTGGTCAGGCGTTGCGGCTGGTGGGTGGAGATGAGCACCCGGCCCTCGAACCGGGCCAGGGCATAGGCCAGGGCCAGCGACCCGGTCGCGTTGGCCGGGTCCGTGCCGGTGGGCAGCAGGCTGGCCAGCTGGGCCTTGAGCTGAGGGTCGCGCGCCATCGCCGGCCCGAGGGTCGGCGCGATGAAGCGCATGACGCCGTGCACGACGTCGCGGGGGCCGACCGGTGCGTCTTCGGCACCCGGCGCCGGGCAGCGGTACTGCGACACCGGGCCGAAGCGCACCAGCTGGCTCAGCGGCTCGCCGGTGGAGCTGCCATAGGTGCCCAGCAGGCCATGGGCGACATACCGCTCGAGCAGGACCTGCAGGGGCGCCAGCGGGTCGTGGGGCCGTGCTTCGTGCAGCAGCAGGCAGTCCACCCGTTCGGTTCGCAGCTGCCGCAGGCTGGTCTCGAACGACTGGGCAATGAATCCGACGTCGAAGTTGCCGGCGGGTGCGTGCTGCGCCATGCCCTTGAGAACGGCATGGCGCAGCCCGGGGACCCAATGGGCCAGCGGCTTGACGATCGCCCTGGCCGTCTGCTTGAAGCGGGGGGACGCGGGGCGGGCCAGACCGGCCTTGGTGGCGATGGCCACCACTTCCGGTCGGCCCTTGAGCGCATCGCCCAGCACGGACTCGGACGCGCCCAGCCCATACGGCGGCGCGGTGTCGAAGTAGCGGATGCCCAGGTCCAGCGCGGTGTGGATCAGACGCACGGACATGGCCCGGTCGCCGCCCCCGTTGAGGCGGCCGCAGCCCAGGCCCAGCCGGCGGGTCAGCAGATCGGTGCCGGGCCGGTTCATGGGGTGGCCTCCCGGCCGAGCTGGTCGGCCAGCCGCGCCGTCAGCGCCATGGCGGTGAACGTGGGGTTGGCGTAGCTGGAGGTGCGGAACACGGCGGCGCCGGCCACGTACAGGTTGGGGGTGCCGAACACGCGCAGCTCGCTGTCGACCACGCCGTCGCGCGGGTGGTGGCCCATGCGGGCGCCGCCACACTGGTGGTAGGTGTCGGTGGCCTGCTCCAGCACGCGGGCGTCCTCGGCGTCGAGCAGCGCGTCGATCTCCACCCGGGCCAGCCCGGCGGCCTGCAGGCTTTCACCGGCCCGGCGCACAAAGGCGGCCATGGCCTGCACCTCGGGCTGGCCGCCGATGCGCCAGTCCAGCGCGGCCAGCGGCATGCCGAAGCGGTCCCTGCGCCGGGGGTCGAGCGTGATGCGGCTGTCGTCGCGGGGCAGCTGTTCGGCGTGCATCACGAGCCAGACACCGCGGTCGGCCGGGTTGTAGATGCGGTGGTGCCGCAGGTACTGCACGATCATCGGCACCCAGGCGCTGCCCATGCCCCGGACATGGCGCAGCATGTCACCCAGCCCCTGTTGCGGCAGCCCGCCGCGCAGCAGCGACCTGACCAGCACCTTGAGGTGCTGCAGGTGTTCGGCGATGCTGGACTCGAACGCGAAGTAGCCCGTGACGTTGAGCGCCGGGTCGGCGCTGGCGGTGCCCATGCCGGTGTTCAGGCGCAGCTTGGGCTGGTATTTGTGGCCACCGAGCACGATGTTCTGAAAGGTGCGCAGGAAGCGCGGCTTGTCCAGCAGGTGCACCCGGCCACCGCGCATTTCCAGGTGGTCCTGAAAGCCCGCGCCCACCCACGGGTTGCCCGCCCAGGGGGCAAAGGGCTGCTCTGCCGCGCAGGCGAGCAGCAGGCGGGCAATTTCGATGGTGCCGTTGGCCAGCACGAAACGCCGGCCGCGGATCGCGGTGGCGGTGCCGTCGGGCCGCGCCACGCGGACCGAGGCGATGCGCTCGCCATCGGTCGCCAGGCCCAGCCCGGTGGCGTGGGCATGCAGCAGGACGGTGAGGCCGGGCGCGTTGCGCAGGCGCTCGTGGAAGTACCGGGCCATGGCGGGCTCCTTGAGCCAGCGCGTCAGGAACAGGGTGAAGCCGGGAATGTCGGGGTAGCGGTCGCCGAAGAGCTTGTGCGCCTGGGGCGTGCTCTCGTCGAGCACGTCGGCCAGCCGCAGTTCCTGGGCCACGGCCTCGTACCAGGGCAGCAGCTCCTGGTAGGTGATGGGCCAGGGCGCGTCGGACACGCCCGCGCGGGCCTCGAAGTCGGACGGCACGAAGCCGGTGAGCTGGCCGCCCCAGAGGTTGGAGGTGCCCCCCAGGGCGCGCCCCCGGGCCACGGCAATGCCGGTGTGGGCCCGGCCGGTGACGGAGGCTTCGTTGAGTGCCTGTGCCGGCGCTTCGAAGCCGCCGCCGCCGGTCTCCAGCACCAGCACGCGCTGGCCCTGGCGCTCCAGCAGCACGGCCAGCAACAGGGCCACCGTGCCACCGCCGACGATGACGACGTCGTGCGGTGTGTCGGGTGGCGAGGCATGGTTCAGGTCGACGATCATGAGACGGTTTTCGTTGAGCGCAGGCGGCGCACGGCGCGCATGGCGGTGAGCCAGACCAGGGCTTCGCCCAGCAACATGGCGCCGACCACACCCGCCATGCCGGCGCTGCCCCAGACCAGCCACGCCACCACCAGCGAGACCACGGCGGCCAGCAGGCTCTGCGCGGCCAGGCCGGCGTGGCGGTTGATGGACATGAGCACGACGCGCGGGACCTGGGTGGCCGAACACACGGCCGCATAGCCCAGGAACAGCGCCATGCTGGTGGCGGTGAAAGGAATCTGGCCATGGGTCCAGAGGTCCAGCAGCCAGGGCGAGACCCCGTACACCAGCAGCGCACCGGCCGCGGCGATGGCCAGGCCCAGGCGGTTGGCCCGGCGGTAGAGCTTCCAGAAGGCGCCGTCGTCCCGCTGTCCCTTGAGCGCGGTGAGCTCGGGCCACAGCGGATTGCTCAGGGCGTTGGTGACCTGCACCACGATCCGCGCGACGGTGCGGTAGGTGTTGAACACGGCGGTGGCGGCCGGGCCCAGGGTGGCCGCCACCAGCAGGGTGAAGCCTTGCAGGCTCAGCGCGTTGGTCAGCGAGAGCGAGAGGAACAGCGCGCCTGGCGCCGCGGCCTGTTTGATGTCGGCCAGGCTGGCGCGCCGCACGCCCCAGCGCAGAAAGTCGGTGCGCCGCTGGCTCAGCCAGAGGCAGAGCAGCGTGTAGCCCAGACGGGCCAGCAGCGCCGAGGCGGCGACCCCTATGAAACTCTGGGTGAGCACCAGACCGGTCAGGCCGCCGGCCCACTCGACCAGGCGGCCGGTGGTGACCAGGTAGGTGCCGGCGGCGTAACCGCCGGTGGCCTTGTAGATCACTTCGGCCAGGCTGCAGAACAGGCCGAGCACCACGCTGATGGACAGCAGCATGAGCACCGCCTTCCACTGCGGGACTTCCAGCGCGGTGGTGGGCAGCAGCAGCAGGGTGGCGCCGACGATCAGCAGGATCAGCAGCGAGACGGAGGTCAGAAAGGCCACGGCGCTCTGAAACACCTCGGCCGCCCGCGCCTTCTGGCCCTGTGTGATCAGGCCGATCATCTGGTTGCTCGACGCGGTGGAGATACCGGCGTCGGCCAGCGACAGGTAGAAGGGCAGTGCCGTGAGGGCCAGCCAGGCGCCGTAGGTGGCCATGTCCCAGTGGTGCAGGAACAGCGGCAGCGACACCAGCTGCGTGCCGATGCTGACCGCCTGCGCATAGCCGTACGCGCCCGCGCCCGAGGCGATGCGCCGGGCGATGGACGAGAGACCGACGGCAGGCGTGCGCAAGGGGTGTGGGACAGACATCGGGGTCGAGGGGCGGTGGTTCAGTGTTCGGCGGCCATGGCGGTGGCGTAGCCATGGGTCTTGAGCAGGGCGTGGCGCTGGGCGTCGGCCAGATCGGCGGCCACCATCTCCGTCACCATCTCCCGCAGTGCGATCTGCGGCACCCAGCCCAGCTCGGTCTTGGCTTTGGACGGGTCACCCAGCAGGGTTTCCACTTCGGTGGGGCGGAAGTAGCGCGGGTCCACCTTCACGAGCACGTCGCCGGGTTGGAGCGCCGGGGCCTTGTCACCCTCGACGGCCTGCACGATGGCCTGCTCGTTCACGCCTTCGCCCTCAAAGCGCAGGGTGACGCCCAGTTCCCGGGCGGCCATGTCGATGAACTGGCGCACGCTGTACTGCACACCGGTGGCGATGACGAAGTCCTGCGGCCGCTCCTGCTGCAGCATCATCCATTGCATGCGCACGTAGTCTTTGGCGTGGCCCCAGTCGCGCAGCGAATCGAGGTTGCCCATGTACAGGCAGTCCTCCAGACCCTGGGCGATGTGGGCCAGGCCGCGCGTGATCTTGCGGGTGACGAAGGTTTCGCCGCGGCGCGGGCTCTCGTGGTTGAACAGGATGCCGTTGCAGGCGTACAGGCCGTAGGCCTCGCGGTAGTTCACCACGATCCAGTAGGCATAGAGCTTGGCCACGGCGTAGGGGCTGCGGGGGTAGAAGGGGGTGGTTTCCGTCTGCGGGATCTCCTGCACCAGGCCATACAACTCGGAGGTGCTGGCCTGGTAGAAGCGGGTCTTTTTCTCCAGCCCGAGGATGCGGATGGCTTCGAGCAGGCGCAGCGTGCCCAGGGCGTCCACGTCGGCGGTGTATTCGGGGCTGTCGAAGCTCACGGCCACATGGCTTTGCGCGCCCAGGTTGTAGATCTCGTCGGGCTGGGTTTCCTGCACGATGCGGATCAGGTTGCTGCTGTCGCTCAGGTCGCCGTGGTGCAGGTGGAAGCGCGCGTTGTCGATGTGCGGGTCCTGGTAGATGTGGTCCACGCGTTGGGTGTTGAACTGGCTGCTGCGGCGCTTGATGCCGTGCACGGTGTAGCCCTTTTCGAGCAGCAGCTCGGCCAGGTAGGAGCCGTCCTGCCCGGTCACGCCGGTGATGAGGGCGACTTTGGGCGTGTGGGGGGGGGTTGGGTTCTTGGTCATGCGGCAACGGCGACGGCAACGTGGCGTTTCTGGAAGTCGGCGTAGGCGCGGGCCAGGCCTTTGCGCAGGTCCACGCGCGGTGTCCAGCCCATGCCGAGCAGCTTGTCGCTGTCCAGCAGCTTGCGCGGCGTGCCGTCGGGTTTGCTGGTGTCGAACACGATCTCGCCTTCGTAGCCCACGGCTTCGCCCACGCGGCGGGCCAGCTCGGCGATGGTCACGTCCTCACCGAAGCCGACGTTGATGTGGCTTTGCATGGGGGAGGTGCAGGCGTCGTACGCGCTCTTGGGCAGCTCCATCACATGCACGCAGGCGGCGGCCATATCGTCCACGTACAGGAACTCGCGCCGCGGCGTGCCGGTGCCCCAGATGACCACCTGGGGTGCGCCCTCTTCCTTGGCTTCGTGGAAGCGGCGGATCAGCGCGGGGATGACGTGGCTGTTTTCGGGGTGGTAGTTGTCGCCCGGGCCATACAGGTTGGTCGGCATCACGCTGCGGTAGTCCACGCCGTGACTGGCGCCGTATTGGCGGTTGTAGCTCTCGCAGAGCTTGATGCCGGCGATCTTGGCCATGGCGTAGGGCTCGTTGGTGGGCTCCAGCGGGCCTTGCATCAGCGCGCCCTCGGCCATGGGCTGCGGCGCGAGCTTGGGGTAGATGCAGCTGGAGCCCAGGAACAGCAGCTTGCGCACCCCATTGAGGAACGCGGCGTCCACCACGTTGGCCTGCACCATGAGGTTGTCGTAGATGAACTCGGCCGGGTAGGTGTTGTTGGCGTAGATGCCGCCGACCTTGGCCGCCGCGAGATAGACCTGGTCGGGCTTCTCGCGGGCAAAGAAGGCGCGCACGGCCGCCTGGTCCGTCAGGTTGAGCTCGTCGCGGGTGCGGCCGACGATGCGGTCCAGCGGATGGCCGTTGGCCACGAGTTGGCGCACGATGGCGGAGCCCACCAGGCCGCGGTGCCCGGCAATGTAGATTTTGGGATAAGCGCTCATGACGAACCTTTCAGAGTGGGAGGGAGAGAGGGGGTCACTGGGTGGCCGGCACACGGCCATAGGTGTCTTCGAGGCGGACGATGTCGTCTTCCCCGAGGTAGCTGCCGGACTGCACTTCGATCATTTCCAGCTCCAGCTTGCCGGGGTTGCGCAGGCGGTGCAGCTCGCCGATGGGGATGTAGGTGGACTGGTTTTCCGACAGCAGGAAGGTCTCGCGGCCGCGGGTGACTTCGGCCGTGCCCTTGACGACGATCCAGTGTTCGGCGCGGTGGTGGTGCTTTTGCAGGCTGAGCGCGGCGCCGGGCTTGACGCCGATGCGCTTGACCTGGAAGCGCTCGCCGATGTCGATGCTGTCGTACCAGCCCCAGGGGCGGGCCACCTTGCGGTGGATCACGGCCTGCGCGCACTCCAGGCTCTCCAGCTGGGCCACCACGTCTTTCACCTGTTCGGCGCAGTCGCGGTGGGCCACCAGCAGGGCATCGGGCGTGTCGATGATGAACAGGTTCTGGGTGCCGAGCGCGACCACCGGGCGGTGGGGCGCGTGGATGTAGGTGTCGCGCGAGAGCGGGACGAAGCCCTGGCCCTGGACGCGGTTGCCTTCGGCGTCGGCGGGCGTGAGCTCGGCCACGGCGTTCCAGCTGCCGACGTCGCTCCAGGCGCCGGTGTAGGGCACCACCGCCACATGGGCATGGTGTTCCATGACGGCGTAGTCGATGCTTTGCGAACGGCAGGCGGCGAAGGCGCCGGGCAGCGGTGCCACCCAGTGCGTGCCGGGTTCGGCGGTGGCCGGATCGACCGGCGCGGGCAGGGCTTCGCGGCAACTGGCCAGGATGTCCGGCGCGTGTTGCTGCAGGGCCTGCAGCAGGGCGCTGGCGCGGCACAGAAAGATGCCCGCGTTCCACAGGACCTGGCCGCTCAGCAGCAGCTGTAGGGCCTTGTCGGCGTTGGGCTTTTCGATGAAGCGCTCAACCGCCAGGGCCTGGCCGGCCCGGGAGGCACCGTGCTCGATGTAGCCATAGGCGGTGCTCGGGGAGCTCGGCACGATGCCGAAGGTGACGATGGCGCCGCTTTCGGCCGCTGGCACGCCCTGCTCGACGGTGCTGACGAAGGCCACGGCGTCGGGGATGTGGTGGTCGGACGGGCAGAAGAGCAGCAGGGCCTCGGGTTCGCCGTTCTGCGCCGACAGCAGGGCGGCGAGCGCCATGGCAGCGGCGGTGTTGCGCGCCACGGGCTCCAGGATCACCTGGGCCGCACCGGGCGATCTTTGCAGCGCGTCGGCCACCATGAAGCGGTGGCCTTCGGCGGTGACGACCATGAGGTTGGGGCCGAGCGGGCGCACGCGCTCCAGCGTGAGCTGCAGCAGGCTCTTGCCGCCGATCAGGGGCACGAACTGCTTGGGCAGGCTCTTGCGGCTCAGCGGCCAGAGCCGGGTGCCGGCGCCGCCGCAGAGGATGACAGGGGTGATGATGGTGCGGTGCAGCATGGATAGGGGATGGGTGGGCCGCCCGCGTTGTCTGTGGAGGGCATGCGGGCGGCGCGGTGGGACAACAAGCTCAGGTGGGAGTCAGCAGGCGCCTTCTTGCCTGAGCACCACGCGCACGGTGCGCAGCATGATCACGAGGTCGTACCAGAGCGACCAGTTGCGCACGTACCAGAGGTCCATGTTGATGCGGTGCTGGAAGGTGCTGGCGCTGCGCCCGCTGATCTGCCACAGGCCGGTGATGCCGGGGCGGGCCTTGCCGTAGGCGGCGATGCTCTTGCCGTACTCGCCCAGTTCGCGGGCCAGCAGCGGGCGCGGTCCCACCAGGCTCATGTCGCCCTTGAGCACGTTGATGAGCTGGGGCAGCTCGTCGATGCTGGTGCGGCGGATGAAATGGCCGATGGGGGTGATGCGCGGGTCGTTGGCGAGCTTGAAGTTGCTGGCCAGGTACTGCACGTAGAGCTTTTCGTTTTCGGTCTTCCAGCGCTCCAGGGCGCCGTCGGCGTCCATCACCATGCTGCGGAACTTGATGAAGTCGAACAGCTGGCCGTCCACCCCCACGCGCTTTTGCACGAAGAACACGGGGCCGGCGTCGTCGCGCTTGATGCGCCACGCGACCCAGGCAAACAGCGGCGCGAGCAGCACCAGCAGGGCGGCGGCGCCCACGATGTCGAGCGCGCGTTTGAGCACTTGCGGGCCGCGCCGGTTGAGGTTGTTGCGGGCGCGCAGCAGCAGCACTTCGTGGCTGAAGAAGTGCGAGACCTCCATGCCGTAGATGGGCAGGCCGCCGAGCGCGGGCACCATGACCAGGTCGTCGCGGGTGAGCATGAGCTCCTGCGCCAGTTCGCGCAGCCAGTTGTTGTCGCGGATGCCGAGAACGCCCACCAGCTGGTGGGGCCCGGGCCGGGCGAGGAACGCGCGCACACCCGGGGTGAGCGCGGTGGGCGCGGCCATCTGGCCGCCCCCGAGGTTGACCAGTCGCGCGCCGGGGTCCGGGCAGACCACGGCCACGGGCCGGTAGCCCAGCAGCGGCTCGCTGGCCAGGGCGGCGGCGGCTTTTTCAACGTCGTCGGGGTGGCCGATGAGCACGTAGGGCTGGGTCAGCAGGCCGGCGCGCAGCAAGCCGGTGCGCACGGCCAGGCGCGCCAGCGGCAGGCAGACGAGCACGAGGCCCCAGGTGGCGCCGGTCCACAGGCGCGAGAGCGGCCACTTGGCGAGGTACATGACCATGGCGTCGAGCAGCGCCGCGAGCACGATGACCTGGATCATCTGGCGCGCTTCGTCCCACCAGGGCTTTCGGCGGTGGGCCGTGTAGTGGCCCTGCACGGTCCACATCCAGCTCACCATGGTCAGGGCAACGGCGGCGAACAGCGTGATGCGCAGGTGGCCATTGGTGGCCCACCAGACGTTCATGGCCTGCGAGAGGCTCATCTCGTCGCGAAGCCACGCGGGCAGCCGCCCGGCGATGAAGCAGAACGCGAGCACGGCCAGGTCGGTGAACACCAGCCAGACTTTCACCTCCTGCTGGCGCCGGGCGAGGTTGGCCCAGGGGGCCAGGCTGCGGGCCAGGTCGTGTTCGTTGTAGAGAGGGACGACGGTGCCCGGGCCGCCTTCGGCCGGCGCGTGCCTCTCTAGCGTCTCTTGTGGATGGGTGCGTGCGCGGGCCATGTCAACGCTCGCTGCGGATGGGGTTGGCCAATGGGCGGGCCCCATGCGGGTGCATGGTATGCACTCGCATGGCGCGCTGGGGCGTCAGGTGGCAAAAGCACGGCATACATGGACATCCTGGGTTCGTTGGGTTCTGCGCAGGCATGCAACCCTGCGCTCGTCTTTTTCATTGTTAGGGCACGCACAAAAGCCGCATGTAACGAGCTTTGAGTTCCTTCAACAAGGATTGCGATGTATCGAAATCTGGTTTCATGTGCTGCCGGGGGAGCGCTGGTGCGGTGCGCCGTAATTGAATGAACTTATGGTCTCTGGCAGACTTCAGCGCTTCAGGAGGTTGACGCGATGCGAGTGGCCGAGGCGATTGAGCTGGATGCGCAGACCGAGCGTGGGTTGCGCACGCTGTCCAAGGGACGGCGGGTCGAGGCGCGCGTGCAGCAACGCGCCAGCATCGTCTTGCTGGCGGCGCAAGGCTGGCAGAACAAGGACATCGCCAACGAGGTCAAGCTCGACCGGCGGCAAGTGGCGTTGTGGCGGAGGCGCTTCATGGAAGGCGGCCTCCAGGCCTTGCTGCAGGACGCCTCGCGCCCGGGACGCACACCGAGCGTGACGCCCGAGGTGGAGTCGCACATCCTGAACACGACGCTGCACAAGCCACGGGCGCAGACCACGCACTGGAGCACACGCACCTTGGCGGCCCATCTGGGCCTGAGCGCCACGACCATCCGCCGGGTGTGGCAGCGCAATGGAATCCAGCCGCACCTGCAGGACACCAAGGTCTCACGCACGCCGCCTCGCTTCGAGGACGAACTGGTCGATGTCGTGGGGCTCTACATGAACCCGCGCGAGCATGCGCTGGTGCTCAGCAGTGGCGAAAAGAGCCAGCTCCAGATGCTGCACCGCAGCGAGCCCGGACGCGCCGGCACCATGACCCACGACCACAAGCGCAATGGCACGACAACGCTGTTTGCCGCGCTCAACACGCTGGACGGAACGGTGATCTCGATGTGCCAGGACCGGCATCGCCACGAGGAGTGGCTCAGGTTCCTGCGCCTGATCGATCGCAAGACGCCCAAGCACCTGAAGTTGCACCTGATCGTCGACAACGACGCCAGCCCCGAGTACCCCGAGGTCCAGGCCTGGCTGGCCGAACACCCGCGCGTGGTCGTGCACTCAACCCCCGCCAACACCTCGTGGTTGAACATGGTCAAGCGTTTTCTCCGCGACATCTTCGAGCACCGCATCAGACGCGACAGCTTCACCCGCGTGGCCGAACTTCGGCAGGCCATTGCGCTGTACATCGAACATCACGATCAAAGACCCAAACCGTTCATCTGGACGGCCAGCGCGTCGGTTGTCACCAGCGCCACCCCCGCCAAGGTCGCGTTGGCGCGCGTCGGGCGATAAGTACAGAACAAATTGGCGCACCACCCCCCTGGGCCCATGTAACGGGGGCACGGTTGCGGATGTGGGGTTTACATCCCGAAACCCGTTTTCGTGGACGAGCGGCCACGAAGCGGGGGCTCAGATGGCCGAGATATCGGTCTGTACGGGCCAGCTCAGCGCGGTGGCGCTGGCGTTGTTGCTAGCAAATCGGTGTTGCAACAGCACGGTGTAACGCCCCGGACGGGTGCCACAGAGGCGGTAGCCGTCGGCCGTCGGGCTGAGCTGGATGCCGCTTTGTGGGGCGGTCTGCAGCTCCCATGTGCCGAGTTGGGGCGTGGAGCGCCGCAGCAAGACGCAGAAACCCCGCTTCATGGTGGACAGCACCACCAGGCGTTGCTCGGCGCTGGCCTCGCCGCTGGCGGAGGTGTCGAGCTGCTGCGGATGGTTGTTTTCCAGCACGCGGATCACCGGCGGGACGACGATGCGGATGTCCAGCGTGGCGCTGGCGCTCAGGGCGCCCGATGTGCTCGCGCTCTCGCCCATGCTGGCGGCCGGACTGAACAGCAGGCCGAGCGCGGCCAGCAACGGCGGCAGCAAGGGGCGAAGGGGCGCGGACATGCCCCCTGTATCGGCGGCTGGTGGCCCAACTTGATGGTGATCGGCGGCCGGGCGGGCATGAGCGAAAGACGCTCAGCCGCTCAGTTGTCGCTGCGCTGCACCGGCAGGCTGAGCCGGGTGGTTTCGCGCAGCCGCACGTCCACCTTGGCCTGGCCCTCGTCGACCACGCCCCAGGGCAGGGGCAGGCTGTCGTTGCGCACGGTCACGGTACGCGGGCCGCTGGCGACGAAGGGAAATTCGAAGCGGCCCTGGGTGTCGGTGCGCACGGCGTAGCGGTTGTCCAGGTAGACCGTGGCGCCGGGCACCCCGGTTTCGCTGGCCTCCTGGGTGCCGCTGCGGTTGGCGTCGAAATACACCGTGCCTTCGATGCGCCCGCCCCCGTCCGAGGGTTTGCCGCCCATGGGCACGCTGCGGCTGCCGGCCTGCAGCTCGTAGCGCAGCACGGCGTGGAACGAGCGGTAGGCGCTGGTGTTGACCGCGGTCTGCGGCGGCGCCAGCGGGTCGATCGAGTTGCGCGTGCGGCTGCGCCCGGTGGAGCGGATGGCGTTGCCTTCCAGGCTCCAGCGGGTGTCGATGCGCCAGCTGGCGCCCAGGTTCAGGCTGTTGCGGCTCGCGCTGGCGCTGGCGTGTTCGGTGTTGAGGCTGCCGTGCAGGCTGGCGCGCGAGGTCACGGGGGCCGAGAAGCTGACCGCGCTGGACCACAGGCTTTCGGCGGGCTGGCCGGTGCTGGCATCGGCGCCGGCGTGGCCCACGCCCAGACTGGTGGAGACCGTCCAGCCCTGGGGCACCGCCCAGTCCTGGTCGTAGCTCAGCAGCCGGGACGATCCCTGGCTGGCGCCGCCTTCGAGCTCCAGGCGCAGGCCGCTGGTGCCCCAGCCGTTCTGCCAGCGGTAGTCGCCGTAGCTGCTCCAGGCCCGGCCGGCGTAGTCGCGCAGGGCCATGCCGACGCCCAGGTTGCTGTCGCGGCTCAGGCGCCAGCGGGCGCTGGAGGTGGCGTAGTAGCCGGCGGAACTGCGGCCGCTGACCGAGCGCAGCCAGTCGACCGAGCCCTCGGCCGACCACTGGCGGGTGCGCCAGTGGGTGCTCAGGTGGGCGCCGGTGACGTCGTTGGCCATGGGCAGGTTGGCCCAGTTCAGCCCGGGATCGAGCCGGTACAGGCCCGCGCCGTAACGCCGGGGGCCGTCGTCCCACTCGCCGTCGAGCCAGTAGCCGGCGAGCGTGCCACGCGCATCGTTGACGTCGCTGCTCATGGCCTTGGCCTGCAGGCGGTGTTGGGCGCCCTCGTGGCGGGCTGCGACCAGGGTGGCGTGGGCATCGAGCCGGGGGGCGGTCGGGCTGGACGAGCCCACGGGGGCGACGCCTTGCGCGCTTTCGTGCTGCAGGGCCAGCGTCCAGCCGTCGCGCGATTCGCCGAGCGGGTCGCTGGCGCCGTCCGCGCCGGGCCGCCACTGGGCGCCCAGGGCGGTGCGCCGCCCCGCCAGCCGCTCGAACCCGGAGGCCGGCTGGATCTGCAGCTGCCCGGGCACCCCGGTGGCGGCCTGCAGCTGCAGGCCCTGGCCCAGGTTTTCCCACTCGCCGCCCGCACCTTGCAGGATCGAGGTGGGCACGAACACGCGCGAGGGCAGCCGGGTGATGGCGGGCGCGGGCGTGCTGATGATGCCAAGCTCGTGGTTGGCCAGCCAGCCGCCGGTGAGCGGCATGCCGCGCTGGCGCAGGGTGAGGGTGCCCTGGCGGTCGCTGGGCGTGAAGCTGCCGTCCAGCGACAGGGTGCCGTGGTTGGGGGTCTCCAGCAGGCCGTAAATGCTGTAGCCGAGCCGGGTGCGCTGGCTTTCGTCAAAGGGCTGGGTGCCCAGCCGGGTTTCCAGCTTGAGGAAGCGCGGCCATCCGGCGCGGTCGTAGTCGTAGCCGGCGTCCTCGTCCAGCGTCTCGGGCTGCAGGCCTTCGATGACGCGGTCGACATAGGCCGGGGCCGCGGCGGGCGCTGTCGCGGCCGGGGGCGTCTGGGCCTGCGCCGGGCCCAGTGCGCCCATCAGGGTCGCCAGCAGCATGCCGCCTGGCCGGGGCGCCAGGCTCATGGAGCAAAACTCGCATCCAGCGGAAGACGGTTCTTGCCCCATTCCAGGCTGCCCTTGACCGCCAGCGGGAAGCGGATCTCGGGCACGGGCTGGCCCTCGTCGACCACCGGCCCGAGCGCCACGCCACGCGTTTCGCCGGGCAGGATGGGCATGTCGGTGGGGGTCATTTCCAGGCGGCGGCCGGTGGCGTCCGTGGCGTTGACGAAGCCCTCCAGCCGGCCGTGGGCGTTGCCGCGGTTGCGGATGTCCAGCATCGCGACCGGTTTGCCACCGACCATGGCCACGCGGGTGGCGGCAAGCTCAAGCACGGGCTCGGCGCCGCCAATGGCGGCATAGACGATGACGCCGATGCGCCCGCCCACGTCCACGCTGCTCTTGGCCGGGTCCACGCCCTCGACCATGATGGCGAACCGGCATTCGCGCGCCGGCGTGCCCGGCGGGGGGGTGATTTCGAACCGGAAGCGGTAGCGCGCGCCGGGCTCCAGCGTGAGCTCACGCCGTTCGACCGCGACCCAGGGGCGGCAGCTGTCGGGCGCGAGCTCGTCGCTGAAGATGACAGTGTTGTCCGGCTGGTAGGTCCAGTCGTTGGTGTAGAGGCGGTAGCCCCCTTTGAGCTGGCCCACGTGCTGGATCTCGAACACCTGGCGCAGGCTCTGGCCGGGCGCGATCTTGACGTCGAACCGGGGCGGCGTGATGTACGCGGCAAAGCCCTGGGCGGTGGCAAAGGAGGGGGCGGCGGCCCACAGCAGGCAGCCCAGCAGCAGGGCCTCAAAGCGTTGAAAGCGGAACATCAGGGAAGGCATGGGGACACAAGGCTCAGTCGGCATCGAACTCGAAGTGGAAATTCAGGCGCCGGGTGTTGCTCTGCCAGTCCGCGCCCGAGCGCAGGCGCACCTGGAACTGGTCCTGCAGTGTGGCGCCGGGGATCTGGCCCGCGTACACCAGCGCGCGCTCGCCCGACACCAGGCGCCCGCCCAGCAGCCGCCCCCGTGTGGTCCACACCGCCTCGATGGTGGAGGTCTCGTCGCGCGGCAACACCATGTAGACACGGCCGCTGCGCCCGATCCAGTCGTGCGTGTCGATGCGCACGTTCACCACCAGCCAGGCCTCCATGCCGCCCACGTCGGACCGGCTCTTGGCCACCGGCCGCCACTGCATCTGCACGTTGGGCGGCACGGTGTGGCTCTGCGAGTCGTCCAGCCGGTGCGGGTTGGCCAGCGCCGGGCCGGCCAGCAGCCCGCCCAGCAGCGCGAGCAGCAGAGGGCGCGCCGTCATGGGCTGCTCAGGGTGTAGGTCACCCGGCCGTTGTAGGTGCCCGCCGCGCGCACCGCGCTGTTGGCGTAGCTGAAGGTGTGGCAGTTCTCGATGTAGCGGTTGGCGGGCACGGTCGCCAGGGTCTGGGTGCCGCCGTTGAAGGTGCCGGCGGGGATCACGTTGGGCACGCCGCTGCCCGGGGCGGACACGGTCCAGCTGACCTGCGAGATGGGGATGGTGTCACCGCCGGTGGTGGTCAGGCTGGCCGGGGAGGTCACGCTCAGCGTGGCGCTCGCGGGGCCGTTGCCCGCATTGCTGCGCCGGTACGAGGCGCCCACCATCACCTGGCTGGCGGGCGTGGGGCAGGTGGCGTAGTTGTCACCGTACAGGCTGGTGGCCTGGGTGCTGTTGCTGGTCATGGCCAGCGCGGTGCCGTTGCCCAGCTGCGCCGTGGGCACCGTGACCTGCACCAGGTTGATGGTGCCGTTGGTGTTGTCGTAGGTGCCGTTGCCCACATGCAGGAACACGCGGCGCGAGGCCGCCGCGAGGGTCAGCGACCAGGCGTGCGCCGCCGCCATGTGCGCGCCACACAGCAGCGCCAGGCAGGCGGCGGCGAGCCGTCTGGGGGTGTGCGGGCGCAAGAGCTGGTTCATGGTGTCGTTGTGATCGCCGGCCGCCCGGGCGGTTCCGGGGGGCGGACCGGTGGCGGCCCAAAAGACAACGGAGGGCTGCGGTGTGCAGGCCCTCCGTGGTTTGACCGGTGGCGCGGGCGCTCACCGGTGTCGGCGACGCAGGACCTGCGTCCTCAAGGCATCGTGGCGGTGTAGGTCACTCGGCCCGTGTAGGTACCAAACGCCGGCGTGGTGGCGTTGGCGTAGCTGTATGCCCAGTTGGCGGTCTGGTTGGTGACACGGCCGGCCAGCGTGGGCAGGCTGGTGCCACCATTGAAACCGGGCGCAGGCAGGGCCGCATTCGTGGTGGACACCGACAGCTCGGTGAAGGGAATGGTGTCGGCGCCGCTGGTCAGGTTGGCCGGGTTGGTGGCGGTGATGGTGATCTGGCCATCGTTGCCGAACACGCGCACCGGGACGGCATTGCCGCCGGGCAGGGGGCCGTCGTTCGAGATGGACGCGGCCGCCGCGCCGGTACCGACGTCCAGCGGGTTGGTGGAGTAGTCGAACGTCAGGGTGTTGATGCTGCCGTTGCTGGCCAGCGGGGTGGCGGCGCCGGCGCCCACACCCAGGAACAGCACGCGCGGAATCACGACGCGCAGGTCCAGGCGGGCGGTGGCGGTGCCGGCACCGGTCACCAGTTGGGATTCGGCCGAAGCCATGAGAGGCGCCGCCATGGCCAGCGCCAGGGCGGACTTGAGGAGCAGGGAGTTTTTCACGACGTTACCTTCAAGGATGGGAAACCGGTGTGGCCGCAGCACTTTGAATACTTTGGTCACTTTTATAGTGGGGCCGATGGTACGGAAGGACACATATGGTTGCAAGCCCGTTTCCGGGCAAAAGTCACAATTTCCAAGCACTTACGGCCATTTATTCCCCCGGCGGTCGAAGTTTGCGGACGGGTGGTCGCAAAAAGGGCTCAAGTTTTCGGGGGACGTGCCGTGCCAGAACTTTTGGGTAACAGGTGTGACAACGGAAGTGCACCGGCGGATTTGACCTCGCCGAGCGAGAAGCTGGTGTGCAGGTCTTTCACGTTGGGCAGGTTGATCAACACCTCGCGCGCGAAGCGGCTGAAGTGGTTGAGGTCGGGGCAGACCACCTGCAGCTCGAAGGTGCCCGAGCCGCTGATGTAGTGGCAGGACACGATTTCGGGGATGCCCTGGATGGCCGACTCCATCTGGCGCAGCACGTCGCCGCTGTTGCGCTCGGCATCGAGCCGCACGAAGGCGAGCACGCCCAGCCCCATTTTTTCGCGGTCGAGTTCGGCCCGGTAGCCGCGGATGAAGCCCTGCTCTTCGAGCGCGCGCACGCGCCGCCAGCAGGGTGCTGCCGACAGACCCACGCGGTTGGCGAGTTCGGCGTTGGTCAGGCGACCATCGGTTTGCAGTTCGCTCAGGATGGCGAGATCAAACTTGTCGAGTGTTTCCATCGGTCGCATTATTCAGGAAGAATCTTTCCTTTTGGTGGTAAATCTGGGCATGAAAAGCAAACACCTGTCAGCGCCCGGGTCATACACTGTGCGGCACACTGGATGCGGCCGACCCGGCCGTTTCTCCAGTCAGATGCCGCCCACAAGGTGGCTTTCCACCCACGTAGGAGACAACAAGATGAACGCCCCACTGCCCGAGCACATCCGCCGCGCGCTCGAAACCGTCACGCTCGACGACAAATATTCCCTGGACCACGGCCGCGCCTTCATGAGTGGCGTGCAGGCGCTGGTCAAGCTGCCCATGCTGCAGCGCCAGCGCGACGCGCTGCAGGGCAAGAACACAGCGGGTTTCATCAGCGGTTACCGCGGTTCGCCGCTCGGCGGTTACGACCAGGCCTTGCAGAAGGCCGCGCCCTACCTGAAGGCACAGAACATCGTGTTCCAGCCGGGCGTGAACGAGGAGCTGGCGGCCACCGCGCTCTGGGGCACGCAGCAGCTGGGCTTTGCGCCGCCCGGCAGCAACAAGTTTGATGGCGTGTTCGGCATCTGGTACGGCAAGGGCCCGGGGGTGGACCGCTGCTCCGACGTGTTCAAGCACGCCAACATGGCCGGCACCACACCTTGGGGCGGCGTGATCGCGGTGGCCGGCGACGACCACGTGGCCAAGAGCTCGACCGCCGCGCACCAGAGCGACCACATCTTCAAGGCCTGTGGCCTGCCGGTGTTCTTCCCGACCAGCGTGCAGGACATCCTGGACCTGGGGCAACACGCCATCGCCATGAGCCGTTTCAGCGGCGTCTGGGCCGGCATGAAGACGATCCAGGAGATCGTCGAATCCAGCGCCACGGCGATGATCGACCCCGAGCGGGTCGAGATCGTGATCCCCGAGTTCGACATGCCGCCCGGCGGCGTGCACATCCGCTGGCCCGACGCCGCGCTGGAGCAGGAAGCGCGCCTGTTTGACTACAAGTGGTACGCCGCGCTGGCCTACATCCGAGCCAATAAGCTGAACCACAACGTGATCGCCGGCCCGAACGACCGCTTCGGCATCATCGCCAGCGGCAAGGCCTTCAACGACACGCGCCAGGCGCTGCTGGACCTGGGCCTGGACGACGCCACCTGCCGCCGCATCGGTCTGCGCCTGCACAAGGTCAACGTGGTCTGGCCGCTGGAGGCGCAGACCACGCGCGAGTTCGCCACCGGCCTGCGCGAGATCCTGGTGGTGGAAGAGAAACGCCAGGTCATCGAATACCAGCTCAAGGAAGAGCTCTACAACTGGCGCGGCGACGTGCGGCCCAACGTGCTCGGCAAGTTCGACGAGGTCGAAGGCGACTTCAGCGGCGGCGAATGGAGCATGCCCAACCCGAGCGCCCACACCCTGCTGCGTGCCAACGCCGACCTGTCGCCGGCGATCATCGCGCGCGCCGTGGCGCGCCGCCTGCGCAAGCTGGGCCTGCCCGAGGACGTGCAGGCGCGCATCGACGCGCAGCTCGCCATTTACACCGCGCAGGAGCAGTCCCTGCAGACCCTGCTGACCAAGGGCGTGGAAGGCGCCGAGCGCCAGCCCTGGTTCTGCTCGGGCTGCCCGCACAACACCAGCACCCGCGTGCCCGAAGGCTCGCGCGCCATGGCCGGCATCGGCTGCCACTTCATGACCATCTGGATGGACCGCGCCACCGTGGGTTTCACGCAGATGGGCGGTGAGGGTGTGCCCTGGGTCGGCCAGCAGCCGTTCGTGAACGAGCAGCACATGTTCGCCAACCTGGGCGACGGCACCTACTTCCACAGCGGCATCCTGGCGATCCGCCAGAGCATCGCTTCGGGCGTGAACATCACCTACAAGATTCTCTACAACGACGCCGTGGCCATGACCGGTGGCCAGCAGGTGGGCGAACGCCCCGAGGGCCACAGCGTGGTGCAGATCGCGCAGAGCATGCGCGCCGAGGGCGCGGCCAAGATCACCATCGTGACCGACGAGCCCGAGAAGTACGCCAGCGTGAGCGGCCTGCCCAGCGGCATCGCGATCCAGCACCGCGACACGCTGGACGCGGTGCAGCGCGAGTTCCGTGAGATCAAGGGCACCACGGTCATCATCTACGACCAGACCTGCGCCACCGAAAAGCGCCGCCGCCGCAAGCGCGGCACCCTGGTGGACCCGGCCGAGCGCGTGGTGATCAACGAGCTGGTGTGCGAGGGCTGTGGCGACTGCAGCGTGCAGAGCAACTGCCTGTCGGTCGAGCCGCTGGAGACCGAGTTCGGTCGCAAGCGCACCATCAACCAGAGCAGCTGCAACAAGGACTTCTCCTGCGTCAAGGGCTTCTGCCCGAGCTTCATCACCGTGGAAGGCGGCCAGCTGCGCAAGAAGGACAAGAAAACCGGCGGCCTGGAGTGGAGCGGCGGCGTGGTGCCGCAACCGGCCCTGCCCGCGCTCGACGCCGAGGCCTGGGGCATCATCGTCGCGGGCGTGGGCGGCACCGGGGTCATCACCATCGGCCAGCTGCTGGGCATGGCGGCGCACATCGAAGGCAAGGGCATCGTCACGCAGGACGCGGCGGGCCTGGCGCAAAAGGGCGGCGCCACCTGGAGCCACGTGCTGATCGGTGCGCACCAGGACGCCATCCGCACCACGCGCGTCTCGGCCGCCTCGGCCGACCTCGTGATCGGCTGCGACCCCATCGTCGCGGCCCACAAGGAAACCTGGCAGCGCCTGCGCGAGGGCCGCAGCCACGTGGCGCTCAACGCCCACGCCACGCCCACGGCCGCCTTTGTGACCCACCCGGACTGGCAGAACCCGGCGCAGGCCTGCGTGGACGCGCTGACCCACAGCCTGGGCGCGGACCAGGTGGGTGTGTTCGACGCCGAGACCGCGTCCACGACGCTGATGGGCGACAGCATCTACACCAACCCCATGATGCTGGGCTACGCCTGGCAGCGTGGCTGGGTGCCGCTGGGTCATGACGCGCTGATGCGCGCCATCGAGCTCAACGCGGTGCAGGTGGAGAAGAACAAGACCGCCTTCGAATGGGGCCGCCGCGCCGCGCACGATCCGAAGGCGCTGGCCGCGCTGCTGGTGCCGGCGGGCGCGGGCTCGCAGGTGATCCAGTTCAAGAAGCGCGAGACGGTGGACAGCCTGGTCGCGCGACGCGTGGAGTTCCTCACCGGCTACCAGAACGCCGCCTACGCCGCCGACTACCAGCGGTTCGTGGAGAAGGTGCGGGCGGCTGAGGCGTCGCTGGGCAACAAGACCGCGCTCACCGAGGCCGTGGCACGCCAGCTCTTCAAGCTCATGGCCTACAAGGACGAGTACGAGGTGGCCCGCCTGCACAGCGATCCGGCGTTCCACGCCCGGCTCGCCAGCCAGTTCGAGGGCGATTTCAAGCTGAAGGTGCACCTGGCGCCGCCGCTGATCGCGAAGAAGAACGACAAGGGCGAGCTGATCAAGCAGAAGTTCGGCCCGGCCATGTTCACCGTGTTCCGTGTGCTGGCGAAGTTCAAGGGCCTGCGCGGCACGGCGCTGGACATCTTCGGCCGCACCGAGGAGCGGCGCACCGAGCGGGCCCTGATCGGCGAGTACCGGGCTTGTGTGGACGAACTGCTGCAGGGCCTGACCGCCGACAACCACGCGCTGGCGCTGGAGATCGCGAACCTGCCGGAGCAGATCAAGGGTTTCGGCCATGTGAAGGAGCGCCATCTGGCGGCCGCACGCAGCCGCTGGAGCGGCCTGATGGCGCAATGGCGCCAGCCGCGCACGGCCTCTGTGGCCAAGGCCGCCTGATCGCGACCCCCGCAACATACAATCGCCGGTTGAGTTCAAAGCGCCTGGCGCCGCCCCACGGGGCCGCCGGGCCTTTGGCGCTGTTGTGCTCTTGAACCTGTTGGAGACCGTCCGTGTTCATTTCTTCCGCTTACGCCCAGGCCGCCACCGGCGGCGACACCCAATCCACCATCATGGGCATGCTGCCGCTGGTGTTGATGTTCGTGGTGCTGTATTTCGTGATGATCCGCCCCCAGATGAAGCGGCAGAAAGAGCACAAGGCCATGGTCGAGGCCCTGGCCAAGGGCGACGAGGTCGTGACCGCCGGGGGCTTCCTGGGCAAGGTGTCCAAGATCGGCGAAATCTACGTGAGCGTGGAACTCGCCACTGGCGTTGAAGTCCAGATGCAACGCTCGGCCGTGACGCAGGTGCTGCCCAAGGGCACTATTAAGTAAGAAGTAAGGACCACCCCCGCGCCGCGCCGCACTCGCGGCGCGTCACCCCCTCAAGGGGGCAATGCGAGCGGCCCGGCGGAGCCGGTTCCGCCGCATTCTGGATAGAAGCCACCTCTGCCCTCAGGGCCTGTCGCCATGAACCGTTATCCGCTCTGGAAGTACCTGATCATCGCTTTTGCGTTGGTGATCGGCTTGCTGTATGCCCTGCCCAACGTCTTCGGTGAATCGCCGGCCGTCCAGGTGTCGGCGGGGCGGGCCACGGTGCGTGTGGACGCGGCCACGGTCACCCAGGTCGAGCAGGCGCTGGCTGCCCAGGGACTCAAGCCGTCGCTGATCCAGCTGGATGGCAACTCGGTCAAGGCCCGCTTCGAGTCCACCGACGACCAGATCAAGGCGCGCGATGCGCTGGAGCGTGCGCTCAACCCCGATCCGACCAGCCCGAGCCACGTGGTCGCGCTCAACCTGCTGCCGCGCACCCCCGCCTGGCTGGCTGGCCTGAACGCTGTACCCATGTACCTGGGCCTGGATCTGCGCGGCGGTGTGCATTTCATGCTGCAGGTGGACATGCCCGCGGCCCTGCAGCGGCGCGCCGACGTGCTGGCCGCCGACCTGCGCTCCGCGCTGCGCGAAAAGGGCGTGCGCCACGGTGGCGTCAACCGCAATGGCCAGACCATCGAGCTGCGCGCACGCGATGAAGCCACGGCGCAGGCGGTGCAGAACGTGATCCAGGACCAGTTTCCCGACCTGCAGCTGGTGCAGCTGCCTGAGGGCGGTGAGCTCCGTCTGGTGGCGACCCTCAAGCCGGCGACGGCGCTGCTGGTGCAGGATCAGGCGCTCAAGCAGAACATCACCACCCTGCACAACCGCATCAACGAACTGGCCGTGTCCGAGCCGGTGATCCAGCAGCAAGGGGCCGACCGCATCGTGGTGCAACTGCCCGGCGTGCAGGACACCGCCAAGGCCAAGGACATCCTGGGCCGCACCGCCACCCTGGAGGTGCGTCTGGTCGACGAAAGCGCCGAAGGCCTGGCCGCCGAGCGTGGCACAGGCGCGGTGCCGTTCGGCTCCGAGCGTTACCCCGAGCGCAGCGGCCGGGCCGTGATCGTGAAACGCGAGGTGCTGCTCAGCGGCGAAAACCTCACCGACGCGCAGGCCGGCTTCGACAGCCAGACCCAGGAGGCCGCGGTGCACCTGACGCTCGACGCCAAGGGTTCGCGCATCTTCCGCGACGTCACGCGCGACAACGTGGGCAAGCGCATGGCCATCATTCTGTTCGAAAAGGGCAAGGGCGAGGTGGTGACGGCGCCGGTGATCCGCACCGAAATCGGCGGCGGCCGGGTGCAGATTTCGGGCGCGATGACCACGGTGGAGGCCAGCGACACCGCGCTGCTGCTGCGCGCCGGCTCACTGGCCGCCCCCATGGAGATCATCGAGGAGCGCACCATCGGCCCGAGCCTGGGCGCCGAAAACATCGCCAAGGGCTTCAACAGCGTGATGTGGGGCTTCGCGGTGATCGTGGTCTTCATGTGCGTCTACTACATGCTGTTCGGCGTCTTCTCCAGCTTGGCGCTGGCGTTCAACCTGGTGCTGCTGGTGGCGGTGTTGTCCATGCTGCAGGCCACACTGACGCTGCCGGGCATCGCGGCCATGGCGCTCGCGCTGGGCATGGCGATCGACTCCAACGTGCTGATCAACGAGCGGGTGCGCGAAGAGCTGCGCAACGGCTCATCGCCGCAGTCGGCCATCAACGCCGGCTACGAACACGCCTGGGGCACCATCCTGGACTCCAACGTCACCACCCTGATCGCGGGCGTGGCCTTGCTGATCTTCGGCTCCGGCCCGGTGCGCGGCTTTGCGGTGGTGCACTGCATCGGCATTCTCACCAGCATGTTCTCGTCGGTGTTCTTCTCGCGCGGCCTGGTCAACCTCTGGTATGGCCGCCAGAAAAAGCTCAAGACCGTGTCCATCGGCACCGTCTGGCGCCCCGATGGCGCCAACGCCGTCGCCAAGGCCGATTGAAGACTTGTTGAAGGTAAAGCACCATGGAACTCTTCCGCATCCGCCGCGACATTCCGTTCATGAAGCACGCCATCGTGCTCAACGCGATCTCGGCCATCACCTTCGTCGCTGCCGTCATCTTCCTGGTGACCCGGGGCCTGAACCTGTCGGTGGAATTCACCGGGGGTACCGTCATGGAAGTGGCCTACGAGCAGCCCGCCGACCTCGCCGCCGTGCGCCAGGTGGTGGAGTCGCTCGGTTATGCCGAGGTGCCGGTGCAGAACTTCGGCTCCGCCCGTGACGTGCTGCTGCGCCTGCCGGTGCAGGCGGGCAAGAGCTCAGGGCAGCAGAGCGAGGCCGTGCTGGCCGCCCTGAAGGCGCAGAACCCGGCGGTGGCGTTGCGTCGCTCCGAGTTCGTGGGGCCACAGGTGGGGCAGGAACTGGTGGAGGACGGGCTCAAGGCGCTCGGCATGGTGATCGTCGGGATCATGATCTACCTGGCGTTCCGCTTCGAGTGGAAATACGCCGTGTCGGCCATCATCGCCAACCTGCACGACGTGGTCATCATCCTGGGCTTCTTTGCCTTTTTCCAGTGGGAGTTCTCGCTGGCGGTGCTGGCGGCGGTGCTGGCGGTGCTGGGTTATTCCGTCAACGAATCCGTGGTGATCTTCGACCGCATCCGTGAGAGCTTTCGCCGCCACCGCAAGAAGACGACGCCCCAGATCATCGACCACGCCATCACCTCCACCATCAGCCGCACGATCATCACGCACGGTTCCACCCAGATCATGGTGCTGTCGATGTTGCTGTTCGGTGGCCCGACGCTGCACTACTTTGCGATGGCGCTGACCATCGGCATTCTCTTTGGCATCTACTCCTCGGTGTTCGTGGCGGCCGCCATCGCGATGTGGCTGGGCATCAAGCGCGAGGACCTGATCAAGGGCGGTGGCACCCGCAAGGAAGGCGATCCCGATGATCCCAACGCCGGTGCTGTCGTATAAGCGCGAACAGGCCCCGGGGTTGCGGGTATGTGCGGGCCCGCAGGGCTGAGCGGCGGAGTGCTTTCGTGTCATACTGAAACCATTGTGTCGTCACCCGATCAGAACGTCTCGTCCCTAGCCAAACAGGCGCGTGAACTCTTCGTGGTTCAGGTGGGCCGCGCCCTTCCCGAACTGGTCAAGGCCTGCGACACCCGACTCACCACCATCCTCGATCAGGCCGGTCCCGCGCGCGAAATGCAGGAGCGCCGCGACGCCTGGACCGCTTTCCAGAAGAACCAGACCGCCTGGCTCAACCAGAGCCGCAAGGCGTTGCAGCGCACCCTGCTGCCCCGCTTCAGCCAGTCGGGCCACGAGGTCAGCACACCGGGCCGGCTGGAGTTGATGGCCGAAGGGGTCATGGACGACCAGATCATGGCCTCGCGGCTGGCCATGCGGGTGTTGGACCTCGCGTCCACCGAGCTCAACGAATTGCGCCTGCGCATTCAGCATCTGGAAAAGCGCCAGGAGTTGCCGCGTGGCGACGTGCTGCTGCCCGACGTCACGGCCCGCATCCTGGTGGACCAATGGCTCGACGTGCACATGACCCGGGAAAGCTGGGCCCTGGTGCAGGACGCGCTGGCGCCGCTGATGGCCAAGAAGCTGCTCGAAGCCTACGAGGCCACCAACGAGTTCCTGGTCTCCAGCGGGGTCATGAAAGAGATTGACCTGCAGGCGCTGGTCAAACGCACGCCGGGCAGCCGTTCGGCCGTCCCGTCCCAACCCAGGAGCGCCGCAAGTGCCGGTACCCCAGACACGCAGGGGCGTGCCACAGGCCAGGGGCCGGGTTCGGCGTCGGCCTCGCGCTCCGATTCAGGCCGCAGTGGCCCATCGAGCTCCTCACACGGAAGCATGTCGTCGTCCAGCATGGGGGTTCACGACGAAACCCGCATGATGACCGGTGCGTCGCCACTGGCCCGAGCCCGCATGCGGGCCCAAGGGGTGATGGGCCGGCTCAAGCGCATGCTGATGGACAAGGTGGGGGGCGACTTCGAAGCCACGCAGCTGGTGCCTCCGTCACCGGCGCTGCAGCAGGCCATGCAGCAGCCCCTGCCGATGATCAGTGTCAATGCCGGGTTGCCCAACATGGGGGACGGCGGCGGGGGTGTGGCCTATATGGACGCCACCCACGTGGAACAGGCCGCCCGGGTGCTGCGCCAGCGCACGACCGAGCTCAAGGAGGCGGCTTCCACACCGACCGAAAAGGCCACCATCGAGGTGGTGGCGCTGATGTTCCAGAGCATCCTGGCCGAGGAACGCATTCCGCCGAGCGTGCGGGTCTGGTTCGCGCGGCTGCAGATCCCGGTGTTGCGCGTGGCCCTGGCCGAGCCCGAGTTCTTCAGCGCCCTGCAGCACCCCGCGCGGCGCCTGATCGACCGTATGGGTTCCTGTGTGCTGGGTTTTGAGTCCAACGTCGGCTCGGCCGCCCTGGAGGCCGAGATCAAACGTGTGGTGCAGGTGATCGAGCAGTACCCCGAAACGGGTCGGCGGGTGTTCCAGCTGGTGCTCGACGAATTCCAGAAATTCCTTTCCACCTACCTCAGCGAAACCGGCAGCGCCAGCCGTTTTGTCAGCGTCGCGCAGCAGGTGGAGCAGAAGGAAACCCTGTCGGTCCAGTACACCATCGAGCTGCGCAAGCTGCTCGATGAGGTGCCGGTGCGCGACGAGGTGCGGGACTTCCTGTTCAAGGTCTGGGTGGACGTGCTGGCGGTGGCCAGCGTCAAGTACGGCCTCAAGCACGAGGAAACCACCTCGCTCAAGCAGGTCGCGACCGATCTGCTGTGGGCGGCCAGCGCCAAGCCCAACCGCAACGACCGCGCCCGCGTGATCCAGCAGCTGCCGGGCCTGCTGCAGCGCCTGCGCCAGGGCATGGGGCTGCTCGGGTACCCGCCCGGGCTGCAGGACCAGCACATCAAGTCCGTCAGCGATACCCTGGCCGATGCGTTCATGTCGCGCACCGAACCGATCTCCCAGGAAAGCCTGGACCACCTGTCCGACCGGTTGGCGAACCTGGAAGACTACATCCCCGAGAACGGCATGGGGGATCTGGATCTGGACAACGAGAGCATCGAGATGATCACCGGCGTGGACGCCAGCAACATCGAGGTGATCAGCCAGGGCGGCAGCCAGCCCACCGAAGCCATGCGCGCCTGGGCGGTGGAGCTGCAGATCGGTTCCTGGTTCGCGCTGGACCACAACGGCAAGCTCCACAATGTGCAGCTGGCCTGGCGCAGCGAGCGCGGTCAGCTGTTCATGTTCGTCACCAACGGCGGACGCTGTTTCCTGATCCAGTCCAACCGGGTCGCGGCCTATCTGCAGGCCGGCCTGCTGGTGCCCAGCGAGGAAGAAGCGCTCACGGTGCGGGCCACGCGCGACGCGCTGGCCAAGCTCGACGCGAATCCCGAGCGGCTGCTCGGGTGATCCCCCCCCGCGCCGCACCTGCGGTGCGTCACCCCCCAGGGGGCAACGCTGGCGGCCCGGCAAAGCCGGTTCCGCGGCGTTCTGGCTTGAAGACACCTCGCCCCGGAGGCGGTTGGGTGCTCCGGCAGGCTTTAGCTCTGGCCTGTTCGCTGCAGCAGGCCGCCGGGCATCCGGCTCACATCGCCATCCAGTTCCAGCTCCAGCAAACGGGCCTGCAAGGTGGCGGTGTCCAGTCCGGTGCGGGCCTGCAAGGCGTCGAAGCTCACCGGGTCGTACCCCATGGCATCGAGCAGGCTGTCTGGTCGCGTCGGGGTGTCGGGCGCCGTGGCCGCCGGTGCTTCGGCCATGCGCAGATCTTCCAGAATGTCCTGCGCCGACTCCACCAGCTTGGCGCCCTGGCGGATCAGCGCATGGCAGCCGCGCGACTGCGGCGCATGGATGGACCCGGGAATGGCGAACACCTCGCGCCCCTGCTCGGCCGCCAGCCGCGCGGTGATCAGGGAGCCCGACTGCACCGCCGCTTCCACCACCAGCGTGCCTTGTGAGAGGCCGGCGATGATGCGGTTGCGCATCGGGAAGTGGGCCGGCAACGGCGGTGTGCCCAGGGGAAACTCGCTGACGATGGCGCCCTGCGCGGCGATGCGGTGGGCCAGTGCGAGGTGGCGTTTGGGGTAGACCCGGTCCAGGCCGGTGCCGACCACGGCCACCGTGGGCGCTCCGGCGTCCAGGGCGCCGGTGTGCGCGGCCCCATCCACCCCCAGCGCCAGGCCGGACACCACGCACACGCCGGCCTGGCCCAGCGCAAACGCGAACTGGCGCGCGTTGGTTTCGCCCTGCGGCGTCGGATTGCGGCTGCCCACGATGGCCAGCCGACGCGGGTGGCTCAGCGCCTCGGGGAGGCCCTGCACGTACAGCAACAAGGGCGGGTCCGCCATTTGCAGCAGGTCGGGTGGAAAGCGCGGATCGGCCAGCGTGAGCACGTGGCGATCCGGCGATGCGGCCAGCCAGGCCATGAGGCGCTCCAGCTGGGGCTCCAGGTCGTCGGGCGGCGTCTGCAGGGATTGCGCGATCCGGCCCGACACCACCGCCGACAGCGCGTCAATGGACTGCTCGAACACCGCCTCGGGCAGGCCGAAGGCGCTCAGCAGTCTGCGCGCATGTTCCGGGCCCACGCCGGGCGTGAGCAGCAGCCGCAACCAAGCGGCCAGCTCGTCCCTGCTCATGGAGGGATCAGGGGTTGGTGAAGCGGTCGCCCACCTTCACGCCATCGGCGATCTGCAGCACCAGGGCGTAGGACACCTTGTCGAAGGTGCGGAACACCATCATCAGGCCGTTGCGCTCGCCGGGCAGGCGCAGCGTCGGCCGGCTGTCGTCGGTCTTGTCGGTCAGGGTGTCGCTGTCGCTCAGCAGGGCCAGCACATGGCCGCGTTCGATGCCGTGTTCACGGCCCCGGTTGATGGCCACCACCTGGTTCTGCGCCGCGAACGTCACCGCGTTGCCGTAGACCGAAACGATTTGGCCGGTCTGGGGGCTGCTCGGTGCGGTCGGCACGTAGTGCGGGAATTCGCGCGGCGGCTCGGGCAGCATGCGGTCGCCCACGCGCATTTCTTCCTTGGCCGAGATGATGTCGATCGTCGCCGGGACGATCTCGCCCGCAGGGGCCTTGGCTGGGGCGGCGGCGCTGGCGGGCTTGTCCCGCTCGATGTTGGCCGCGGTGCGCTCGAACTGCGGGGTGTAGACATCCTGGGTCGCGGGCTGGGCGGGCTGGGCTTTGGCCGGTGCCACCGCAGCCGCCTTGCGCGATTCGTCCCGGACGATGTAGGCCTTGCCGACGTACTGCGCCTCGTAGGCGAGAACCTCGCCCGTGCTGGGGTCCTTGAGCGGAACGGCGTTGCGGAAGACCCGGTAGTCCCTCGGTTTGCCCGCTGCGGTGCTCAAGGGCTCGACCTCGGTCTGGGCGTTGTCGCCGTAGAACGAGCGCGCATAGGCGCGGTCTCCACGGCTGAGCAGCACGCGGCTGTCTCTGGTGGCCACGATCCGGGGCGCCTTGGCGAACGTGGCCTCGTCCACGATCAGGGGTTCGGTGAGGAAGGCCTCAATGGCCTGCAGCGAAATCGGGGGAATGGCCGAGTCGGACAGGCCTTCGTAACGGGTGCGCGGCGACACGCGCACGGTCTGCGGTTCGCCGTTGTCGCCAGGGCGGCGCGTGCTCAGGCGGGCGCGGCCACCCGATTTGTCGAGGTACAGCACCTGGCCCGGGTAGATCAGGTGCGGGTTGCGGATGTCCTGCAGGTTCATGCCCCAGAGCTCGGGCCAGCGCCAGGGGCTCTGGAGGAAGATGCTGGAAATGCCCCACAGGGTGTCGCCGCGTTTGACGGTGTGGCTGTCGGGCGCGTTGGGCGCCAGCTCGTGCAGTGGCACGCCGGACTCGGCCACCAGGGTGGCGGTGGCGCGCTGGTCTTGCGTGATCGGGTAGTTCTGGGCCCAGGCCGTTGCGCTGGCCAGCGTGGCGAGCACGGCGACGGCGCAGGCCAGCGGGCGCAGGGTTTGGATCGGACGGAAATCGGCGGACGCGCAGGTTTTCAATGGCATGTGTGGGCCCTGTGGCAGTCGCCACCGCGGCCCGAACCTTGCCCGCAAAGGGGGTGGCGGCACCAGCGCGGTCGCGCTTTTGACTTGACAATTCGCATTTGATTTTGCGCCCAAGCCCTTGATTAGGCAATGTTTATGGCGTTCGGGCCCCACGCCCCGGTTCAAAAGTGGCGAAAATAGCGACAAACCACAACCCGCTCACCGCGCCGCACCGGCGGCCCGCCGGGTTGGCCCCATTTCCGATCCTCAATGGCCGCGACCGACCATGACTTCGCCGACTTTGCTCAACATCCTGCGCTACCCCGATCCGCGACTGCACACCGTGGCCAAACCCGTCCAGGCGGTGGACGACCGCATCCGGGGGCTGATCAGCCTGATGTTCGCCACCATGTACGAAGCCAGTGGCATCGGCCTGGCCGCCACCCAGGTGGACGTGCATGAGCGCCTGGTCGTGATCGACGTCAGCGAAACGCGCGACCAGCCACTGGTGCTGATCAACCCCGAGATCGAATGGGCCAGCCCGGAAACCCGCAAGGGCGAAGAAGGCTGCCTCTCGGTGCCCGGCATCTACGACGGTGTGGAGCGCTCGGTGGCGGTGCGGGTGCGCGCCCTCGATGGCGAGGGGGTGGCGCGCATCATCGAGGCCGAGGGCATGCTGGCCGTGTGCATCCAGCACGAAATGGACCACTTGATGGGCAAGGTGTTCGTGGAATACCTGTCGCCGCTCAAGCGCAACCGCATCAAGAGCAAGCTGGTCAAGGCGCAGCGTGAGATGGAGCGGTCGTGACGACCGTGAACCCATGAGGATCATTTTCGCGGGCACACCGGATTTCGCCCGGGTGGCGCTGGAGCGCCTGCACGCGGCGGGTTTCGAGATCGCCCTGGTGATGACCCAGCCCGACCGGCCGGCCGGTCGCGGCATGAAGCTGCAGGCCTCGGCGGTGAAGCAGTTCGCCCTGGCGCACGGCATGCCCGTGGCCCAGCCGCGCAGTCTGCGGCTGGATGGCAAATACCCCGAGGACGCGGCCGCGGCGCGCGAGGCCATCGTGGCCGCTCGGGCCGACGCCATGGTGGTGGCCGCCTACGGCCTGATCCTGCCGCAGTGGGTGCTGGATGTCATGCGGGCCGCCAGCGCTTCAGGTCCAGGTCTGGGCTGCCTCAACATCCATGCCTCGTTGCTGCCGCGCTGGCGCGGCGCCGCGCCGATCCACCGGGCCATCGAAGCGGGTGACGCGGCCACCGGCGTGACCATCATGCAGATGGACGCCGGGCTGGACACCGGCGACATGCTGCTGGTGGAGCGCCTGCCCATCGGCGAAGCCGAAACCACGGGCGACCTGCACGACCGCCTGGCCGAACTGGGCGGGCGGCTGATCGTCGAGGCGCTGGAACTGGCCGCCTGCGGTGGCCTGCGCCCGGTGCCCCAGCCCGCCGAGGGCGTGAGCTACGCGCACAAGATCGAAAAAACCGAGGCCAGCATCGACTGGTCCCTCCCCGCGGCGGCCATCGCGCGGCGGGTACGGGCCTTCAACCCGTTCCCGGGGGCCTCCTTCGCCCTGGCGGGCGAGCCGGTGAAGCTGTGGGCGGCCCATGCCGAAGCGGCCCCGGTGCCGACCGCGGGCGTGCCCGGGCAGGTGCTGGCCGTGGGGCCCGAAGGCATCCGGGTCATGACCGGCGAGGGTGTGCTGGTGCTCACCGAGCTGCAGCGCGCGGGCGGCAAGCGCCTGGGCGTGGCCGACTTCCTGCGCGGCTTTTCCCTCGAAGCCGGGCAGGTCCTGGACGGTGTGGCCCCGCAGGTCGTGGCGGGCTGATCCGGCGTGTTCTACCTGCGCGAGCACCGCCAGCGCGCGGAATTCCGGGAGGGTGTGCGCGATCAGGCCACGGTGGCCATGGGCATCGCCGCCTGGGGCCTGATGACCGGCGTGGCCATGGTCAAGTCCGGGCTGTCGGCGCTGGAGGCGCTGCTCATGACGCTCATCGTCTACGCCGGCAGCGCCCAGCTCGCGGCCGTGCCCATGATCGCCGCGGGCGCGCCGCTGTGGGTGATCCTGGCCGCGGCGTTCTGCGTCAACCTGCGCTTCATGGTGTTCTCGGCGCATCTGCGGCCCTACCTGATGCACCTGCCGCGCTGGCAGCGGCTGGTGTCGGGCTACGTCACCGGCGATCTGAGCTACGTGTTTTTTGCCCGCCGTTTCCCCAAGCCGGGCCAGACACCGCAAGAGCTGGCGCGCCAGCAGGCCTATCTGATGGGCAATTGCGCGGTGAACTACGTGGCCTGGATGCTCTCCAGCGTGGTGGGGGTGCTGTTGGCCAACGCCATCCCGACCGCGTGGGGCCTGGGCTTCGCCGGCATCCTGGCTTTGCTGGGGGTGCTGAGTTCGCTGGCGAGCTCACCGCTGCGCATCGTCTCGGCCGGCGTGGCCGGCGCTGCGGCGGTGGCGGCCTGGGCCCTGCCGCTCAAGCTCAACATCCTGGTGGCGATCGCCAGCGCGGTGGCCATCTGCCTGGTCATCGAAAGCCGGGCATCGGGGGGCGCCGCGCCAGGGGGGCGGCATGTTTGACCTCAACCCCTGGACCCTGCTCACCATCGTGGCGATGGGCGTCGTCACGGTGATCACCCGTGGCTTCTTCCTCATCTCCAGCAAGCCCTGGACCTTGCCGCACTGGGCGCAGCGCGGCCTGCAATACGCGCCTATCGCCGCCCTGTCGGCGGTGGTGATCCCGGAGATCGTGATGACGCAGGGCCAGCTCATCCACACCTGGCAGGATGCGCGCCTGTTCGCCGCCGCGGCCGGCGTGGCCTGGTTCGTCTGGCAGCGCGGCGTGCTGGGCACCATCGTGGCCGGCATGCTGGTGTACCTGCCGCTGAAGATCGGGCTGGGCTGGTAGGTCGCGCGCTGCCGGAAACCGGACCCGGTGAGCGAGAATGGGCGAGTGGCGGACTTTTCTTAAGAGAGGCTTAAGAAAGCTTGCCGATAATCGGGAGGCGTCAGGGTTTTCCCTTGGGCGCCGTTGTTGCTGACCGGCAGCAGACCCAGATGATTCGTGAATGGTGACCCAGAACATGTCAGCTCCCAGCCCGGCGGCGAGCCTTGCGGTGCCCCCCAGCGCCACCCCCCTGATCTCCGTGTTGATCCCGGCCAAGGACGAGGCCGGCAACATCGGCCAGCTCGTGACCGAGGTGGTGGACGCCCTGCGGCCCGTGTGCGGGTTCGAGATCGTGCTGGTGGACGATGGCAGTGGCGATGCCACGGCGGCCGAGTTCGCGCAGCGCTGCACCGCGCTGGGCGCCGCCGCCCAGCTGATCCGGCACCAGGCCAGCGTGGGGCAGAGCACGGCGCTGTCCACCGCCGCCCAGCATGCCCGGGGGCGTTACCTGGTCACCATCGACGGCGACGGCCAGAACGATCCGGCCGACATCCCGGCTCTGCTGCGCCAGGCGCAGGCCCTGGAGGCGGGGGGCGCGCATTTCTGCATCGCGGGCTTTCGCCACCAACGCAAGGACACCGAGTGGAAGAAGATCCAGTCGAAGATCGCCAACGCCGTGCGCCGCCAGATCCTGGACGACGGTGTGCCCGACACGGGCTGCGGCCTCAAGCTGATCCCGCGCGCGACCTGGCTGCGGCTGCCCTACTTTGACCACATGCACCGCTACATTCCCGCGCTGGTGCGCCGCCTGGGCGGCCGCATCGCGGTGGTGCCGGTGAACCACCGCCACCGCACGGCCGGCGTGTCCAAGTACACCGCCTGGAACCGCGTGTGGGTGGGCATCGTCGACATGTTCGGCGTGCGCTGGCTGACCCGGCGCAGCAAGCAACCGGTGGTCGCACAGGTGGAAACCATCGGTGAAATCTAGCGCCAAACTGCTCGTCAAGCCGCTGGGGCTGACGGCTGTGCTGACGCTGGCCTTTGCCTCCCTGCATTACGGCTGGTGGGGATCGTTCACCGAAGAAGACCTGTTGCGCCAGCTGTTCCAGCAGCACTGGGCCGTGGCCTGGCCGGTGTTCGCCCTCGGCGGCATCCTCTACACCGCGGCGGGCGGCCCGCGCCAGGTGCTGGCCTTCAGCTGCGGGTATCTGCTCGGGGGCTTCGTGGGCGGGCTGGTGAGCGCTGCGCTCACCGGGTTCGGTGCGCTGCTGACCATGGCGGTGGTGCGCCAGATGGGCCTGGACTGGATGCGCCAGCGCCATGGCGAGCGCATCGAACTCTTGCGCCGGGTGTTGGCCGAAGACACCTGGCTCTGGATCTGCATCGTCCGGCTCATGCCGGTGGGCAGCAATCTGCTGACCAACGTCGCCGCCGCCTTGGCGGGCCTGAGCCGGCGCGGGGTGTTCCTGGGTAGTCTGCCGGGTTATCTGCCGCAGTCCCTGCTGTTCAGCTACGCCGGGCGCGGCGTGGCCCTGCAGGACAGCTCCAAGATCTGGATGAGTTTTGCCCTGCTGGTGGGCTCCAGCGTGCTGGCCTGGTACCTGTACCACCACGGTTTCAAGCAGCGGCTGGAAGCATTCAAGGCCACCCCCGCGCTGCGGCTGCCTCGGGCCGTTGGCGCTGCGGACCTGATGGAGCGCAAACCCCATGACCTCTGACGCCACCGTGCGCCGCCAGACGCTGTTCTGGCTGGCGGCCACGGCCCTCGTGTTGCTGGCCGGCATCGGCCTGCGCTACCCCTGGCCGGCCGACGAGCCCCGCTTCGCCCAGATCGCCCGCGAGATGGTCGAGGGCGGCCAGTGGCTGTTTCCCACCCGGGGCGGCGAGTACTACCCGGACAAACCGCCGGTGTTCATCTGGTTCAGCGCCTTGTGCTACGGGCTGCTGGGTGACCTCAAGCTGTCGTTCCTGCTGCCCAGCGCGCTGGCCTCGATCGGCACCCTGTGGCTGGTGCACGACCTGGGCCGGCGCCTGTGGAATGCGCCAACCGCCCTGTTCGCCGTGCTGGTGCTGGTCTTCACGCCGCAGTTCCTGCTGCAGGGCAAGGCCGCGCAGATGGACGCGCTGGTCACGTTCTGGATCACGCTGGGCTGTTATGGCCTGCTGCGCCATTTCCTGACCGGGCCGCACTGGCGCTGGTACTTCCTGAGCTGGGTGGCCATGGGCCTGGGCATCATGACCAAGGGTGTCGGCTTCCTGCCGCTGCTGATGCTGCTGCCGCTGGCGCTGTGGAGCCATGCCCCTCCCTGCGCCGCTCCGCGTCTTCCCCCCGAGGGGACCGCACCTGCGGCCCGGCAAAGCCGGTTCCGTGGTGCGTGCTGGAGCTGGAGGCTGCTGCTGGGCTTGCCGGTGATGCTCGCGGTGATCGCGCTCTGGCTGGGGCCGATGCTCTGGCAGGTGCACAGCGTCGGCACCGACACCATGGTGGTCTACCGCAACGACCTGCTGTTCCGCCAGACCGGCGAACGTTTCGTGAACGCCTGGCACCACGTCAAGCCCTGGCACTATTTCTTCTCCCAGGCGATTCCGACCGTGTGGTTCCCGCTGCCGCTGCTGATGCTGGTGTTCTGGCGGCCGCTGGCGGGCCTGCTGCGGGAGGACCCGAAGCTGCGCGTGCTGCTGGCCTGGGTCGGGCTGGTGCTGCTGTTCTTCTCGCTCAGCTCGGGCAAACGTGAGGTCTACATCTTGCCGGCGCTGCCCATGTTGTCGCTGGTGGTGGCGGTGCTGTGGGGGCGGGTGCGCGAACGCGCGCTGGCCTTGAAGATCGGCACCGTCCTGCAGGGGCTGCTGATGGCGCTGGCCGTGCTGCTCGCCGGCCTGGGCCTGGCCCTGCTGCTGGCGCCGCACCGCCTGCCGGCGCGGCTGCAGGACTATGGTGAGCTGCTCGGCGCGGCGGCCTACCCGCTGATCGGGCTCGGGCTGGCGTGGCTGGCCCTGCTGCTGTGGCTGCGCCGCGCCGACCTGTTCGTGCGGCTGGCGGCCAGCAGCCTGGCGGTCTGGCTGTTCGTCTCGCTGCTGGTCTGGCCGCTGGTGGACCCGTACCGCACCCCGCAGCGCCTGATGCAGCAGGTCGAGCAGCGGCTGCCCGCCAATGCCGAGCTGGGCCTGCTCTATTTCAAGGAGCAGTTCCTGCTCTTCGCCGAGCGTCCGCTGACCCACTTCAGCTACCTGGCGCCGCTGGCGGAGCAGGAGAAAAACGCCTGGATCTGGATGCGCGAGGCGCCCCAGCGCCACCTGCTCGTGCCCACCGACGCCGAGCTGGGCTGTTTCGACGTGACCCGTGCCGTCTCGCTGGGCGAGGCGCACCGCCGAGAATGGGTGCTGCTCGGGCCCGACACCCTGGCGAGCGCCTGTGGCAGCCCGCGCAAGGCCCAACGTTTCGTCTACCGCCCCGTGACGCGCGGGGTCCTGCCATGACCGCTTTGACCTCCCACGCCGTTGGCCCCGTGCTCGTCACCGGTGCCGCCGGTTTCATCGGCTTTCACCTGAGCCAGCGCCTGCTGGGCCTGGGGCTGCAGGTGCACGGTCTGGACAACCTGAACGCCTACTACGAACCCAGCCTGAAGCAGGCCCGCCTGCGGCAGCTGCAGGCCCGGCCGGGCTTTGTGTTCCACGCGCTGGACCTGGCCGACCGCGACGCCATGGCCCGGCTGTTTGCCACGCACCGCTTCGAGCGCGTGGTGCACCTGGCGGCCCAGGCCGGCGTGCGCTACTCGGTGGACCACCCCATGGCCTACCTGGACAGCAACCTGGCCGGCATGCTCACCGTGCTCGAAGGCTGCCGCCACAGCGCCGTGCCGCACCTGGTCTACGCCTCGTCGAGCTCGATCTACGGCGCCTCGCGCCAGATGCCGCTGCGCGAAGACCAGGTCACCGACCAGCCGATCTCGCTCTACGCCGCGAGCAAGAAGGCCAACGAGCTGATGGCCTACAGCTACAGCCACCTCTACCAGATCCCGGCCACGGCGCTGCGGCTGTTCACGGTGTACGGCCCCTGGGGCCGGCCCGACATGGCGATCTTCAAGTTCGTGCGCGCCATCCTGGCGCACCAGCCGATCGACGTCTACAACAACGGCCAGATGCGCCGCGACTTCACCTATGTGGACGACGTGATCGACGCGGTGGTCCAGGTGATGGCCGTGCCCCCGGTGGCCAGCGCGGGCGCGGCGGCGCACCGCGTGCTCAACGTGGGCAACAGCGCGCCGGTGAGCCTGCTGGACTTCATCGGCTGCATCGAAAAGGCCACCGGCATCGAGGCCATCAAGCGTTTCCTGCCCATGCAGCAGGGCGACGTGCCCGAAACCTGGGCCGACACCACCGCGCTCGAACAGGGTTTCGGCGTGCGGCCCCACACCGAACTGCAGCTGGGCGTGCAGCGTTTCGTGGACTGGTACCGCGGCTACTACGGCGACGGCCCCACCGTCTGACGCCGGCCCGCCGCCATCCAGGGCCGTGCCGCGTGCCAGCCCGCCAGGCTGACGCCAGCGCAGATCAGCAGCGTCCACAGCGTGTGGCTGGGGTGGTGGGCCCCGCGCAGGGTTTGTGTGGCGCCCGCCACCAGCCCCACCAGCAGCACGGCGGCCAGCACGCCCCAGCCCCGCCGTGCCGAGCGGGCCGTGGTGTGCGGCGGTGCCAGCCAGGGCAGGCACAGCGCCAGGAAGGCGAAGGCGCTGGAGGCGTGGCCACCCGGGAAGCAGCGGCCACCGCCGCCGTCCCCGGCCCAGAGGTTCCAGTGAGACACATAGCTGGCCTGGCCGCCGAACAGCTGCAGCTCCCAGGGGCAACTGGTGCGGCTGCTGGATTTCACCAGGTTCACCGCCAGCAGCGACAGCAGCACCAGCAGCACCACCACCCCCCGCTCGCGCCGCGCCACTCCTGGCCAGATGCCCCCTGGCCCGGCGGGCCAGAGCGCCCAGAGCCCGAGCAGCGCCAAAAAACCGAACGCCACGCGGCGCAGGCCGTCGTGCAACACCGCCTCCAGCAGCCAGTGGTGGCGCCAGGCAAACCCGTCGGGGTGGCCGATGGCCTGCATGATGGCGAGGTCGGCGCCCGAGAAATCCCACCACAGGGTCAGCACCAGCAAGGTGGCCCAGGCCTGGAGCAGGCGGGTGTGGGTCGGCGGAACCGCCGCCAGGGTGGGGTTGTGGGTCGGGGCGTGCATGGGGCACCATCATCGGTGGGCCGCTTTAAGGGGTGCTTAAGCGCGCTTCGGATAATGGTTTCTTTTTCACCGGGGCCCAGAGCCCTCTCATGACATGCGCGCACTTGTGGTGGAAGACGATACCGGCATCGCCAGCGGCCTGACCGTGTCGCTGCGCCAGGCCGGTTACGCGGTGGACGTGTGCCAGACCCTGGACGCGGCCTGGGCGGCGCTCTCGGTGGAGCCGTTCGACGTCATGCTGCTCGACCTGGGCCTGCCCGATGGCGACGGGCTGGACCTGCTCGCGCGCCTGCGCCGCCAGCGCGAACCCGCCGCCGGACACGACGCCCTGCCCCACAGCGACATGCCGGTGCTGATCATGACCGCGCGCGACGGCGTGAGCGACCGCATCAGCGGGCTGGACAGCGGCGCCGACGACTACATCGTCAAACCCTTCGACGCCAACGAGCTGCTGGCCCGGCTGCGCGCCATGCTGCGCCGCGCCAGCGGGCGCAGCAAGCCGGTGATCGAGCACGGCGACCTGGTGCTCGACCCGGCCAACCGCACCGTCGAACGCGCGGGCCAGCCGGTGGCCCTGGGCGGGCGCGAGTTCGCGCTGCTGCTCACCCTGCTGCAGGCGCGCCCGCAGGTCCTTTCAAAATCGCGGCTGGAGTCGGCGCTGTACGGCTTTGGCGAATCGCTGGAGAGCAACGCGATCGAGGTGCACGTGCACCACCTGCGCCGCAAGCTGGGCGACGCGCTGATCAAGACCGTGCGCGGCGTGGGCTACTTCATCCCGCGCGAGGACGCCCCCCCGGCGCCGGGCAAGGCGGACGCGGCGTGAACCTCGCCTCGACGCCACGGCCCGCGCGCCAGCCCGTGCTGCGCCGCTACATCCTGAGCTGGACGCTGGGCGCCCTGCTGGTGGTGTGGCTCACGCTGATCGCCGTGGCCGCGGCCACCGGGTTTCGCGAAACCCGCAAGTTCTCGGACGGGCAACTGGTGGCGATGGCCCGCTTGTGGCTCGAAGCGGCGCCCACCGGGACCACCCGCAACAGCATCCCCGAATCGGCCGGGGTGGATCACGAGTACATGCAGGACGTGGCCGTGCTGGCCTGGGAGAACGGCCGCCTGGTGGCCGACACCCACCGCATGGCGCCGGGCCTGAACCTGAGCCGTTTGCCCTTGCACGGGTTTTCCACCGTGACGCTCCAGACCGAACACGGCGTGGGGGAATGGCGCTCCTACGGTGTGCAGCTCAACGTGGGCGGGCGCCAGCGCCGCGTGCTGGCGCTGATGGACATGGACAAGCGCTTCGAGCTCGGCAAGGACATCGCCAAACACGTGGCGCAGCCCGCGATCCTGGTGCTGCCGCTGGTGGCCCTGGTGCTGTGGTGGACCATCCGGCGCGGCCTGCGCCCGCTCGACCGCCTCTCCAGCGAGGTCGAGGCGCTGGACGGTTTTGCCGGCCAGCGGCTGGACACGCAGCACCGCTTCCGCGAGTTCTTCAGCACCGTGGCGGCGATCAACACCCTGGTGGACACGCTGCAGACCCGCGCCCAGCGCGAGCGCGAGTTCGCCTCCGACGTGGCCCACGAGCTGCGCACCCCACTGTCGGCCATCGCGCTGCAGGCCAGCGCGGCCCAGCACGGCGCCTCGCGCGAGCAACTGGCCCAGCTGGAGCAGGAGGCCCTGCGCGCCGGGCGCATCCTGTCCCAGCTGCTGGACCTGGCCCGGGCGCAACGCACCGGCGCCGACGGCCCGGGCGGCGTCGTGGCGCAAAGCGTGGCCCTGGGCGCCGTCGCCAGCGACCTGATCTCCCGCCACGCGCAGCTGGGCTACGAGACCGACCACGAGCTGTCGCTGGTGCAGCCCGCGACCGCGGTGGAAGTCGTGGTGCCGCCCATGCTGCTGGAGCTGGCCTTGCGCAACCTGATCGAAAACGCCCTGCGCCACACCCCGCGCGGCACCCAGGTGTGTGTCGAGGTCTGGCAAACGCCGCAGGCGGTGGGGGTTTCGGTCAGCGACGACGGCCAGCGCGGCGGCCCGCCACCGCTGGACACCAGCCCGCCCGGTGGTGCCCGACTGGCGCCCGCGGACACCTCCGGCCTGGGGCTGGGCCTGCGCCTGGTCGAGCGCATCGCCGAACAGATGGGCGCGGGTTTCGAGCGCGATGCGGGCCAGTCACCCATGACCACGCGCTTTACCCTGCGCTGGAAAAGGTAGGGAAACACCCCCGCCGCGCTGCGGTGAAAGGGCGGCGCCGCGCTCGATAAGGTGGGCTTAATTTCGCCCCTCCAACATGGCAAGGCCAGCATGTGCTGGTGCTTTCGGTCTTGTCCATGCAGGTCACTCGGCCCCTTCTTTTTGTCAGCTTCCGCCCGAGCGCGCGCGGCGTGGACACGTCCGTTCCGCCGGCGGACCGGTGGCCGGCGGCTGTGGTCTGGCCGCTGGCGCTCTGGCTTGCCGTGCCGGGCAATCTGCCCTTGTGGCAGCGCATCGCCGGCATGGAGGGCGGCCCGGCGCATCGCGTGTGGCTGTTCGCCAGCTTCGCGCTGTTGTTGACCGGCGCCATCGCCGCGCTGCTGTCGCTGCTGGCCTGGCCGCGCCTGTTCCGGCCCGCGGCCAGCGGGTTGCTGCTGGTGGCGGCCTTCAACACCCACTTCATGTGGCAGTACGGCGTCGTGATCGACCCGACCATGTTCGCCAACGTGGTGCAGACCGACGTGCGCGAGGTGCGCGACCTGCTCTCGCTGTCACTGCTCGCCACCGTGCTGCTGGTGGCGGCGCCGCCGCTGTGGTGGTTGTGGCAGCGCCCGCTGCGCGCGTGCGGCCCGTGGCAACAGACCGCGCGCAACACCGCCGGCGCGCTGGCGGGCCTGGGGCTGGCGCTGCTGATGGCGCTGCTGAGCTACCAGGACCTGGCCTCGCTCATGCGCAACCAGAAGGCGCTGCGCTACATGGCCAACCCGCTCAACACTGTGTACGCCGCCACCCGGCTCGCGGCCGACCAGTGGCCGCGGCAGGCGCACGCGCTGCAGCCCGTGGGCGAAGACGCGCGCCTGGGCGCGAGCTACGCGCAACAGCCGCGCCCGCCCCTGCTGGTGCTGGTGGTCGGCGAGACCGCGCGCGCCGACAACTTCATGCTCGACGGCTACGCGCGTCCCACCACCCCGGCGCTGGCGCGCTGGCAGGCCCAGGGTGATCTGGTGAACTTCAGCCAGGTGCATTCCTGCGGCACCAACACCCAGGTCTCCGTGCCCTGCCTGTTTTCACCGCTCACGCGCCAGCAGGGTGGCGACCAGACTCCCGAGCACGAAAACCTGCTCGACGTGCTGCAGCGCGCGGGCCTGGCCGTGCTCTGGCTGGACAACCAGTCGGGCTGCAAGGGGGTGTGTGACCGCGTGCCACACGCCAGCACCCTGGCGCTCCAGGTGCCCGGCCTGTGCGAAGACGGCGAGTGTTTCGACGACGTGATGCTGCAGGGGCTGGACGAACGCATCGCCGCGCTCGACCCGCTGCGCCGCGCGCGCGGCGTGGTGGTGGTGATGCACCAGATGGGCAGCCACGGCCCCGCGTATTTCAAGCGCACGCCCGCCAGCCACAAACCGTTCCAGCCCGAGTGCCGCAGCAACACGCTCTCGGACTGCCCGGTGGAGCAACTGATCAACGCCTACGACAACACCGTGGCCTACACCGACCACTTCCTGGACCAGACGCTGCAATGGCTGCAGACCCAGGCCCGGAGCGGGCGCCACGACACCGGCCTGATCTACCTGTCGGACCACGGCGAGTCGCTGGGCGAAAACGGCCTGTACCTGCACGGCGTGCCCTACAGCTTCGCACCCGAACAGCAGACCCATGTGCCCATGGTGGCCTGGCTCTCGCCGGGGCTGCGCGAGCGCTCAGGCCTGTCGCTGGACTGCCTGCGCGGCCACGCCGCCGACCCGATCTCGCACGACCACTTCTTCCATTCGGTGCTGGGCCTGATGGACGTGCACACCCAGGCCTACCGGCCGACGCTCGACGCCCTGGCGCCCTGCGTGGCGCCGCACGTGCAGGCCGTCGAGGTCAAGCCGCCATCGGCAGGCTGAGCGTCACCCGCAGCCCGCCCAGCGTGGAGGGCTGCAGCCGCAGCTGGCCGCCGTAGAGCTGCGCCAGCTCGTCCACGATGGCCAGACCCAGGCCGGAGCCGGGCACGGTTTCGTCCATGCGAACCCCACGCGCGAGCACCGCGGCGCGGGCGGCTTCGGCGATGCCCGGCCCGTCGTCTTCCACCGCCACGCACAGCCCGTCGGCCGTGGCCGTGGCGCTGATCCGCACCGTGGCGCGCGCCCACTTGCAGGCGTTGTCGAGCAGGTTGCCCAGCATCTCCTGCAGGTCCTGCTCTTCGCCCGCGAAGGCCAGCGCGTCGGGCACGCCCGTGGTGTCGATCCGCAGCCCGCGCGCGGCGTGCACCCGCTGCATCACGCGCACCAGCCCGGCGGCCACCGGCGCCAGCGGCGTGCGCAGGCCGGGCAGGCGCTGCGCGGCCGCGGCGCGCGAGCGTGCGAGGTGCCAGTCGATGTGGCGGCGCGCGGTGGCCACCTGTTCCTGCACCAGCCGCGCCAGCGCCGCGTCGCCCGGGCTGGCCTGCAGCGACTGCGTGGCCGCTTGCCCCAGCACCGCCAGCGGGGTCTTGATGGCGTGCGCCAGATTGCCGGCGTGGGTGCGCGCGCGCGCCACCACCTCGGCGTTGCGCTCCAGCACGCCGTTGAAATCGTCGATCAGCGGCTGCACCTCGGCCGGAAAGCGGCCCTGCAACCGCGCCGCCTGCCCCTCGCGCACCTGGGCCAGCGCGCGCTGCAGGGCGCGCAGCGGCGACAGCCCCACCGCCACCTGCGCCAGCGCGGCCAGCACCAGCAGCAGGCCCAGCACCAGCAAGGACGTGGCGAGCACGCCGTTGAAGCGCGCCACGGCCTGCAGGCTGTCCTGCGTGTTGGCCGCCACCACCAGCCGCCAGCGCGCCTCGGGCTGCTCGTCCGGGCGCACCGTGCGCTCCAGCATCAGCACCGCCGCGCCTTGGGGCCCAGTGCCTTCGTGCGCGTGCAGCGCGCCGTCGGCCAGATCGTCGGGGTGCAGTTCCAGCCGGGTGTCCCACAGCGAGCGCGAGCGCAGCACGCTGCTGCGCGCCTGGCCGTTGGTGCTCATCTGGTCGATCTGCCAGTACAGCCCCGAATACGGCTTGTGCCAGCGCGGGTCCGACAGCGTCCGCGGGTCGATCAGCGGTTGCCCGGCGGCGTCGAACTCCAGCCGCGCGGTGAGTTGGTCGAGCTGCTGGGTCAGGCTGGCCTCGAACTGGCGCATCACGTGCTGGCGGAACAGGCCCGCGAGCCCCCAGCCGGCGAGCAGCAGGGCCAGCGCCAGCGCCACCAGCGTGGCCGCGAGCAGGCGGAAACGCAGGGAGCGGGTCCAGCGCACGCGGTTCATGGTGGCGGGGGTGGAGGCGGGACCAGCCGGTAGCCCAGCCCGCGCACGGTCTCGATGCAGGCCTGGGGCAGCTTCTTGCGCAGCCGGCCCACGAACACCTCGATGGTGTTGGAGTCGCGGTCGAAGTCCTGGGCGTAGATGTGTTCGACCAGTTCGCTGCGCGAGACCACCGTGCCCGGGCGGTGCATCAGGTAGGCCAGCACCTTGTACTCATGGCTGGTCAGGGTCACGGGCTGGCCGTCCAGCGTGACGCGGCCGCTGCGCGTGTCCAGCGCCAGCGCGCCGCACTGCAGCACCGGCGAGGCCTGCCCGCTGGCGCGGCGGATCAGCGCGCGCAGGCGCGCCAGCAGCTCTTCCAGGTGGAAGGGCTTGGTCAGGTAGTCGTCGGCGCCGGCGTCGATGCCGGCCACCTTCTCGTGCCAGTTGTCGCGCGCGGTCAGGATCAGCACCGGCATCGTGCGCCCTGCATCGCGCCAGCGCTTGAGCACCGACAGCCCGTCGAGCACCGGCAGGCCCAGGTCGAGCACCACCGCGTCAAACGCCTGCGTGTCGCCCAGGTAGTGGGCCTCGCGCCCGTTGTCGGCCTCGTCCACCGCGTAGCCCGCGTCCACCAGGCCCGTGCGCAGCTGCGCGCGCAGGGTGGGTTCGTCTTCGACCAGCAGGATGCGCATGGGGTGGGGCAGGAGGGTTCTCAGCGGGGCGGGCGATGCCCGTCAATGCCATTGTGATCGCGGCGCTTGCTGCGCAGCACGTCGGCGGTCCGCGCGTCGAGCAGCAGCTTGAGCAGCCGCCCGTCCGCTTGCAGCAGTTTGATTTCGTAGAGCCAGCGCTCGCCGTCGTGCTCCAGCTCCACTTCCAGCACCTGGCCCGGGTGTTCGCGCTCCAGCCGCTCCAGCACCGTGCGCAGGGGCAGCACCTGCCCGGCCTGCACCGCCTGCCGCGCGCGCTCGTGGTCGTCCTCGCCACGCGCCCAGGCGGCGGTGCCGCCCGCCCACAGCGCGGCCACGGCCACGGCGCAGGCCACGAAGCGGCGGGTGCGGGGAGCGGTGGGGTTCGAGGGCATGGCGCGATTGTCGGGCCGGCATTCTGAACGGCAAATGAACACGGTCTTCAGACAAGGTTCAAGCGGCCTTTCCAACAATGCCACCCATTGCGACACCGTTCCAAAACCTCTCTTCGGAAAGCCCCCCAACCATGACCCCGATCCGTCCCTCCTTCATCCGCACCGGCCTCACGGCCATCGCCCTGGGCAGCGCTCTGCTGTCCCCCGTTGTCCAGGCCGCCGACACCTCGGCCGCCGAGCAGCTGCAGCGCTGGAGCGCGCAGGCCGGCAGCCCCGGCAACGCCGGCAAGGGCCAGGTCTTTTTCAACAACCGCCAGGGCGGCGAGTGGTCCTGCGCGTCCTGCCACGGCACGCCGCCCACCACCCAGGGCAAACACGCCAACACCGGCAAGGTGATCGCACCGCTCGCGCCGGCCTTCAACCCCAAGGCGTTCACCGACACGGCGAAAGTCGACAAGTGGTTCAAGCGCAACTGCAACGACGTGCTCAGCCGCGAATGCAGCGCTGGCGAAAAGGCCGACGTGCTGGCCTACCTGAACAGTCTGAAATGACCGCCGGTCCACCCCGGCCTCTGGAGAACCCCATGAACACCCATCGCAACCTCCGATCCCTGCTCCTGACCGCTGGCCTGGGTCTGGTCGCGCTGTCGGCCGCGCACGCCGACAGCGGCCGCCTGCTGCCGCGCAACGTGCCGCAGGCCTACACGCAGGAATGCGCCGCCTGCCACACCGGCTACGCCCCCGGCATGCTGCCCGCCCGCTCGTGGCAACGCATCATGAGCGGGCTCGACCGGCACTACGGCACCGACGCCTCGCTCGACGCCGCCACCGTGCAGCAGCTGACCACCTGGCTGGTGGCCAACGCCGGCACCTACAAGCGCGTGGCCGAGGCACCGCCCGAAGACCGCATCACCCGCTCGGCCTGGTTCGAGCGCAAGCACGACGACATCGCCCCGTCCGTCTGGAAGCTCGCCAGCGTGAAGAGCGCGGCCAACTGCGCGGCCTGCCACACCGGCGCGGACAAGGGCGACTACGACGACGACAACCTGCAGTTCCCGGCCGGGCTCGACGCCCGTTCGCGCCGGGCCTGGAACGACTGAGCCACGGAGCAACACCATGTCCCCCCACGTTCGACACCTCATGTCATCACCGCCCCCCAAGGGGGCACAAGCCGCCTTGGAGGCGGCGCGCCAGGAGGCCTGATCATGCAAGTCAACCCCTCTTTCCATGCCGCTTCCAGCCCGCGGCGCGCCGCCGCCGCGCCGAGCCGCCTGGTCACCGATGCGCCCACGCGCATGTTCCACGGGCTGTTCGCCCTGAGCTTTCTGGGCGCCTACCTCACCGCCGACGGTGAACACTGGCGGCTGCTGCACGTCACCCTGGGCTACACCATGGCCGGCCTGCTGGTCTTTCGCGTGCTCTATGGCCTGTTCGGCCCGCGCCAGGCGGGGCTGGGCCTGCTGTGGCGCAAGCTCGGCGCCGCGCCGGCCTGGCTGCGCTCGGTCCGCGCGGCCGTGCCCCGGCGCTCGTTGGCCGGCGTCAACGGGCGCCAGGGCCAGAACCTGCTGATGGCGGTGGCCGTGGTGGCCCTGCTGGCGCTGGTGGTGCCAATCACCCTCAGCGGCTACGGCACCTACAACGACTGGGGCGACGTGCTCGGCGGCGACTGGCTCGAAGAGCTGCACGAATTCTTCGGCGAAGCCATGCTGTTCGTGGTGCTGGCCCACCTGGCGCTGATCGGGGTCCTGAGCCTGCTGCGCCGCAAGAACCAGGCGCTGCCCATGCTGAGCGGCCGCGTCGAAGGCCCGGGGCCCAGCCTCGTGCAACACAACCGCCGCTGGCTCGCGGCCCTGCTGCTGATCGCGGTGCTGGCCTACGGCGCCTGGGAATGGCAGCAGTCGCCCAAGGGGCTGGTGTCGGCCCAGGCCCTGAGCAGCCTCACATCTGAAAACTGAAAGGCATCCCCCATGAACTGCTATCTCTGCGTGGTCTGCGGCTTTTTCTACGACGAGGCCGCCGGCCGGCCCGAAGACGGCATCCCGCCCGGCACCCGCTGGGCCGACGTGCCGGAAGACTGGCGCTGCCCCGAGTGTTCGGTGGGCAAGGCCGATTTCGTGGTCAGTGCGGTTTGACCGTTGAGGCTGAGCGGAATCGAGAGGAGGTTGGGCATTGCCCTCACCGGCAAGCCTGACCGGAAATGGATGGCTCGACCGGGAAGCCTTCTGGTTGGCGTTCGGACCTGGTTGCCGTTGGATTGCCCCCCTTACGTAGCAAATAGACCGAATAGTCGGGTGCCACGACAACCTGAAGGGGATCGTTTCTACTCACGCGATAGTCGTCGAGGGCATCGATTCCCGGAACGTTGTAACTTCGCTTGCAACCGCTGGTTTCCACGGTGAAGACGCCTCGCTTCCAACTCATATTTGCCGCGCCGAAGTTGGGTGCCGGGCGAATGCAGTCGGTGTCGTCGCCGAGCGAGCAAACACGAATGGAAATTTCCGTTGCGTTGAAAACGCGAACCTCAAGGTATTTGGAACAAGCTGAGGTCGCGAGTAGCAAGGATAGAGCGAGAAGCAAGGGCCGCATTGCGATGCCTAACGAATTAGACCGACTTGCGAGGCGGGTTTGGATTGAATCCGCCATGAATTCATTAGGCCTGCGGATCGGAGAGCGCATGGACTGAGCCAGACCGACTTTCGCTTGAAGCGACATAAGAACTCTGCTCCGGAGACCAACTGTAGAAGATTGCCCTCTCGCGAGCTATGGTGGGACCGAACACTTCGGCGGGAACTTCGATGGCTACACGCCACAGCGAAACTGGGCTCTCTCTTCCGACTAACTTTGCGACAAGCTCCAGCGAGTACGTGCCACCTGAGAAAAGGAACAGAGTTTCTGCGTCGATTGGATTGAAGTGGTGATTTGTAGCTACCCCGGTTTCGGGGACGAACAGACCGCTGCCTCGAATGAGATCTTTGTCTCCGAGGCCCCAGAACGAAAACTCTACTTGGCGTGAGCCTTCGCGAACTCGAAGGAAGAGGCTCTCAACGACTTGGCCGCGCTTGCCAGTGCTGTAGAGCAAAGATCGAAAGAAGATCTTTGCTTGTGGTGCTTTCTTTCCAACGAAGTCGTAGCGGATTGCTATGAACGAAGGATGAGTGCTGCGTACAGTGCCGCGCCGTAGGGCGGTGAACCACAACGTGAACAGCGAAACGGCTAGCGCAACAACTGAAACGATGGGTGAAACGTCTGCGAGTGTCATAACAGGCCTAATTTTGATGTCGTTCGTGGTCTACCGAATACCCGCAACAGGCGCGAAATAACATGGTGAGGCACTCCCCAAAAAGTGTCTGCATTCATACAGTTGCCCCAGCATGCTGCATGAATGATCAGGCATGCTGAATCGGACAAAGTTCTTGCCTGTGTTGCTGCGCCTTTGGTGTCCAAACGCTTGTTGGACCAATTGCGAGAACGTGTTCGCCATTGGCACTATAGCCTTCAGATCGAACAGGCCGGCCTGAATAGGGTGCGGGTTTTGCGCGGTGCCCGCCCCAGCCAACCAACAAGACTACCGGCCCGTGGGCAGCGTCCCCGACGCCTCTGGCTGTCCCGTCGGCTGCGGCTGCGGCTGCGAGGCGGCCGGCGTGGGTGGTGGCACGCGGGTCAGGCGCACGGTTTCGCCGGTGACGGGGTGCCGGTAGGCCTCCACCACGGTGCCGTCTTTTTCCACCGCGTAGAACTCGTGGCAGTTGCCGCGGGAGATCTTGAAGCGCACCAGCAGGTACCGGGGCGCGTCGAACGCGGCCCGGGCCTGCTGCTCCGACATCCATTGCGAGTGCGGCAACTGGGTGCAGACCACCTTTTCGGTAGGGGTGCTGGCCATGGCTTGGCCGCCCCAGCAGGCCAGGAGCGCGACGAGCCAGGCTGTTGCGGCGCGAAGGGGGGTTGTGTTGATCATGACCAGGGCCTCCTGTCCGGAAAGCAGAAAAAGGGGGATGAATCCGGCGCGGCGGCTCAGCCGCGCGAGGGCAACATGCGCAGCAAGGTGTTGTCCTTGATCACATGGTGGTGGAACAGGGCGGCCGCAGCGTGCAGGCCGATGAACCAGTAGCCGGCCACGCCCACCGTTTCGTGCACTTCCTTGATCGACTTGGCGGCATCGGGGTCGGTGCCCATCAGGGCCGGCAGCTCCAGGCCGAAGAACGGCACGGGTTTGCCTTTGGCGCTCAGGTAGAGCCAGCCCGCCAGCGGCATGCCGACCATGAACACATAGAGCGCGGCGTGCACCAGCTTCGACATGAGTTGCTGGGCGCGGGGTGGGGTGGGTTCGATGCGCGGCGTGGGGGCCGAGAAGCGCAGCGCCACGCGCAGGCCCACCAGCGCCAGGACGCACAGGCCCAGCATGAAATGCAGGGCCTTGAGGTTCTCGCGCGGATCGCTGCCCTTGGGGAACAGCTCGCGCAGTTCGATGCAGGCGTAGACCGCCACCATCAACAGCAGCATGGCCCAGTGCAGGACGATGGATGGGGTGCGGTAGCGTTCGGTGAGCGCTGGGGATGGCATGGGGGAACCTCCTGAAAAGTATGAAAAACAAAGACAAATTCACAAAGACCGATGGACCGGGGCCGATACTGGGTTGTTAAAATTTGTGCCTGCTTAAGTCCAGGGGATTTCCTGGGGTGTGGCCCGCGATAAGCGCCGCATAAGCTGGACCGCCTAAGGTCCTGACGGCGCATCAACCCGGTTGGAGACCTTCACCCCATGCAGCGAACCCCCCAGCAGACGCTCCGCGAGCGCACCGCCCACCGGGAAGCGCGGCCATGAGCGAGCTTCACCAATCGCTCTTTCTCTGGTTGAACCTGTCGCCGTTGACGAGCCCGTGGGCCCTGTCGCTGGCGCGTTTCGCCTCGGTCCAACTGCCCGCTTTTGCGCTCGTGTTCGCGCTCAGCGTGGCCGTGGTGGGCGAACCCCGCTGGCGCACCACGGCGCGCCAGATGCTGCTGGCCATGGCCCTGGCCTGGCTGGTGGCGCGCTGCATCCAGTGGGCGCTGCCGATGCCTCGGCCCTTCGTTCTGGGCCTGGGGCACCGCTGGCTGGAGCACTCCCCCACCCCGAGCTTCCCGAGCAGCCACGCCAGCGTGGCCATGGCCCTGGGCGTGGTGGGCTGGTTGTCGGCGCCGCACGGCATCGGGCGCGTGCTGTTGCTGACGACGGGCGTGCTGGTCGCCTGGAGCCGGGTCGCGCTGGGCCTGCATTTCCCGCTCGATGTGCTGACCGGCGGCCTGCTGGCCACGGTGCTGGCCTGGACCGTGGTCCACCGCTGGAGCCAGGGCCGGGCATGGCTCGCCGGCGTCAGGGCCGGGGCCCCCGAAGCCCTGCCCCAGCGCCTGGACTGAGGGCGCACCCTCGCCGCGGCCACCGCGCGGCGGCAGTGCCTACAATTTGCGCTGCGCGTTTCGCACCCGCGCTCCCGCATCCCCGCAGCATCGCTGCCCGCTCAAGGCACCACCCATGCAATTCATCCGCTTTTCCGACCTCTGCTCCAGCGGCCAGGCCGCTGGCCGACGCGTCTTCATCCGCGCCGACCTCAACGTGCCCCAGGACGACGACGGCAAGATCACCGAAGACACCCGCATCCGCGCCAGCATCCCCGCCATCCAGATGGCGCTGGACGCCGGCGCCGCCGTCATGGTCACCAGCCACCTGGGCCGCCCCACCGAAGGCGAGTTCAAACCCGAAGACTCCCTGGCCCCCGTGGCCGCGCGCATGGGTGAACTCATGGGCCGCAGCATCCGCGTGGTGAGCGACTGGGTCGATGGCGACTTCTCCGTCGCCCCCGGTGAACTCGTGATGCTGGAGAACTGCCGCCTCAACGTCGGCGAGAAAAAGAACAAACCCGAACTCGCGGCCAAGCTCGGCAAGCTCTGCGACATCTTCGTGCACGACGCCTTCGGCACCGCGCACCGCGCCGAAGGCACGACCTACGGCATCGCCGAGACCGCCCCCATCGCTTGCGCCGGCCCCTTGCTGGCCGCTGAGATGGACGCCATCAGCAAAGCCCTGGCCAACCCGAAACGGCCGCTGGTGGCCATCGTCGCCGGCAGCAAGGTCAGCACCAAGCTCACCATCCTGCAGGCCCTGGCGAAAAATGTGGACGGCCTGATCGTCGGTGGCGGCATCGCCAACACCTTCATGCTCGCCGCCGGCCTGAAGATCGGCAAGAGCCTGGCCGAACCCGACCTGCTGGGCGAAGCCACCGCCGTGATCAACGCCATGAAAGCGCGCGGCGCCGCGGTGCCGATTCCCTCCGACGTGGTCTGCGCCAAGAGCTTCAGCCCCGACGCCGTGGCCACCGTGAAAGCCGCCACCGACGTGGCCGACGACGACCTGATCCTGGACATCGGACCGCAGACCGCGCAGCTGCTGGCCGAACAGCTCAAGCAGGCCGGCACCATCGTCTGGAACGGCCCGGTGGGCGTGTTCGAGTTTGCGGCGTTTGAGAACGGCACCAAGACCATCGCGCACGCGATTGCCGAATCCAGCGCGTTCAGCATCGCGGGCGGTGGCGACACCCTGGCCGCGATCGCCAAGTACGGCATCGAGAAGGACGTGGGCTACATCTCCACCGGGGGTGGGGCCTTCCTGGAAGTGCTGGAGGGCAAGACGCTGCCGGCGTTTGAGGTGCTGGCGCGCAGAGCTGAGTCTGAGTAATACCCGGTAGGCAGGCCCCCACCCCAGCCCTCCCCCAGAGGGGGAGGGGGTAAGCCGAGGAGGGCGCCAGTTAGCAGGCTTCCGTGTTTGCTCCTTCCCCCTCTGGGGGAAGGCCGGGATGGGGGCTCCCCGAATCCACCGAGGGCCTCAGTGCCCCTTCACCTTCTCCAGCAACTGGCGCACCTCTTCGCGGCGGCCACTGTCGGCGATCTGGCGGCCGGCGCGGGCGGGGGCCTGCAGCGCACGCTCCAGGTAGGGCGTGGCTTCTTCCGGGTGGCCGGTTTCCACCAGGTATTCCGCGAAGAAGTAGTTGGGGTCGATGCCCTGGGCGTTGATGCTCAGGGCCTTTTGCAGCAGCTCGCGCGCCTTGTCCTTGTCGCCAAAACCGATGGGCCAGCCCGGCACCTTGTAATACAGCACGCCCAGGCTGTTGTAGGCCGAGCCGTCGAGCACGTTGCCGTCGATGTGGATGGCGGCCTCGTACAGGCGCTTGGCCTGTTTCACCAGCGGCAGTGCGCCCAGCCCGCCTTTTTCGCCGGCCCATGAGCTGACGATGATGCCTTCCCACACCAGCGGTTCGGCGCGGCCGACGAAGCCTTCGCTGATCTTGCGGGCCTTGGCCGCCAGCGCCTCGAAGCGCTTCTCGCGTTCGCTGGGTACGGTCTGGTAGCGCGTCACTTCCCAGTCGTGCTGCAGTTCTTTGACGGCGTCTTCCACGCCCGCGGCGTGGCCGGCGAAGGGCAGGGCCAGGGCGGCGCTGGCCAGCAGGGCGGTGATCCAGTGGCGGCGCGTGGCGGGCACGGCGGTGCCCAGGGGGGTGTGGTGGTTCATGGGGACAAGCTCCAGGGAGACAACGGGGTTCACGAAGGAAGGGCGCCAGCGGTCAACGCGGGCGCGGGCGGCAGGCTGTGGCGGTGCTTGCGGAAGCTGCCGTCGAGCCAGGTGGGCAGCACGCCGTTGAGGCGCACCGCGATTTTTTCGGGGAAGCCCAGAAAGCGTTCGGCGCTGCCGTCTTCCAGCAGGCGCAGGATTTCGCGGGCCACGTCCGCGGGCGGGTCCATGGCGGTGCCGGTGGCCTGGTTGTAGGCCGCCACATCGGCGTTGTTGAAGCCGGTTTCGGTGCTGCGCGGCCCGATGTACTGCACGCGCACCGGGGTTTCGGCCAGCTCGCGGCGCAGGGCCTCGGCGAAGCCGTGCAGCCCGAACTTGCTGGCGCTGTACACGCTGAAACCGGGCAGGCCGATGCGGCCCAGCGCGGAGCCCACGCAGATCACCTGCGCGGCGGGTTGCTGGAGCAGGTGCCCAAGCAGCGCGCGGGTGAGCAGCATGGGCGCGAGCAGGTTGGTCTGCAGCACCGCCTGCATGTCGGCGGCGCTTTGCGACTGCAGGCGGCCAAAGGCGGGCAGGCCGGCGCCGTGCAGCACCACGTTGCAGCCCCAGATGGCGGCCTCGGCGGCGAGCCGGTCGATGTCGGCGGCGCTGGTCAGGTCGCAGGCGCGCCAGCCGATGTGCGCGGTGGGGGCGCCCGCGGCCACCAGTTCGCGCGCCTGGCTCTCCAGGCGCTCGGGCGAGCGGCCCACCAGCAGCAGCGATGCGCCAGCGCAGGCCAGGGTGCTGGCCGTGGCGCGGCCAATGCCGCCGCCAGCGCCGGTGAGCACGATGCGGGCCTGGGCGGCCCTCATGCCAGGGCTCCGGCCCGCTCGGGCATGGCTTCTGCAGGCGCCTGCGGCAGCGGCAGGCCACGGAACACGTCGCCATAGAGGCGGAAGAAGGCGCGCGCGCCGTGCACGATGGCGGCCTGGTCCTGCGGGTCGTCGATGCGGTCCATCAGCAGGGCGAAGTGGGCCGTGTGTTCCTGGTCCAGCGTGCCGTGCGAGCGCAGGTAGCTGAAGGCGGCGTCGGGCAGGTTCAGCGGTTTCTGGATCTGGTCGGCGGCCAGCAGGGCGAGCGAGACGCTGGTGCCTTCGAGCACGTGCACCATGCCGAAGAAGCCCAGCGGGTTGCGCCGCGCGATGGTGTCGTAGGCGTAGGCCACCATCACCTCGGTGGCGTGGGCGGGCTGGCCGTGGCGCACCGCTTCGGCGTCGCCGCCGCAGGCGCGGATGTCGTCCAGGATCCACTCGTCGTGGCCGCGTTCTTCTTCCACGTATTCGTCCATGGCGTCGTTCAGCCAGGCGTGGTGCGGCGGCAGTGCGGCCTTGCAGGCCTGCAGCAGCGGCACCGTGTGGCTCACGTGGTGGTAGGCCTCGCGCAGAAAGGCCTGGTAGCTGGGCAGCGAGACCACGCCTTGCAGGCAGCCCTGGATGATGGGCGCGCTCAGCAGGCCCATGCGGGCCAGTTCGGTTTGTTGCTGCAGTTGGGCGAAGAAGCTCATGTTCGGGTCCTTGGGGTTCAGGGGGTTTCACACGCCGCGGCGGCCAGCGCGTCGGCGTGTTGGGCCAGGATGGCCTGGCGTTGTGGGCGGCCGTTGGCGGTGGCCAGGCCGGTCTCGACCGTGAAGGCCGCGCCAGCGCGCACCCAGTGCCCCACGCGGGCGTAGTCGGGCAGGGTCTGGTTGGCCGCGTCCACGGCGGCCTGCAACTCGGCGTCGCTCGCGGCGGGTTGCATGGGCCAGAGCACGGCGCTGAGCGTGGCCTGCGCTTCGCCGAACACCACCGCCTGAGCGATGGCGCCTTCGCTGCGCAGGGCGGTCTCCACCCATTCGGGCGAGACGTTGCGGCCGTAGGCCGTGATCAGCACATGTTTCTTGCGGCCGCGCACGTGGACAAAACCCTCGGCGTCGATCTCGCCCAGGTCGCCGCTGGGCCACCACGCGGGCACCGGGGATGGGTCGCCGAGGTAGCCCGCGAAGAGGCTGCCGCGGATCTCGATCTCACCGTCCGCCGCCAGGCGCAGCTGCGCGTGGGGCAGCGCCCGGCCGGCGCTGCCGGGGCGGTCGGCGCCGGGCAGGTTCAGCGTCTGCACCGAGGCGCCTTCGGACAGGCCGTAGCCTTCGTGCGCGGGGATGCCCACCGCGCGCGCCGCCTGGATCAGCGCCGTGCCCACGGACGCGCCGCCCACGGCGACCATGCGCAGCGAGGCGGGAGCGCGCTGCTGGTGGTGTCGCAGCCAGCCGGCCCAGGCGCGCAGCATCTGCGGCAGCAGGATCAGGCTGTGCGGCTGGTGCCGCTCCACCGCGGCCTGCAGGCGGGCCGCGTCGAAATGGGACGAGCCTTGCAGGCCCACCTCGGCCAGCGGCAACACGACGCATTCGGCGCCCTGCGACAGCGGCGCCATCAGGCCGGCGATGTTTTCCAGCAGCACCGCGAAGGGCAGCGCGCACAGGTGGCGCGTGATGCCCAGCGGCTGCAGCGCCTGCGCCAGGCCGTCGGCCACGCGGTGCATCGCCGGGCCGCTCAGGCACACGCCCTTGGGGGTGCCGGTGGTGCCGGAGGTGAAGGTGATCTTGGCCGTGCCGGCGGGCAGGGGCACCGCCGTGGCGGGCAGCCGCAGCAGCGCCAGCGGCTGGCCCGCCACCTCGCAGGGCAGGGGCGCCGCCTGCGGCCAGAGCGCCGCCAGGGGGGCGACGGTGAGCACGCCGTCCACGCCGGCCGCGCGGGTGGCGTGCGCCATCTGCGCCGGGGTGAAGAACACCGGCAGCGGCACGTGCACCAGGCCGGCCTGGGCGGCGGCCAGATCGGCCACCACCCAGGCGGGGCTGTTGTCCATGACGGTGGCCAGCACCCGGATGCCCTGGGCGCGCAGGGTCCGGGCCAGCGCGGCCACCTGGGCCTGGAGCGCGGTGTGGTCGATGCGGCGTTGCCCGTCGTTGAGCGAGGCGCCTGCGGCCAGTGCGTTCATCGGGGAAGCGTCGTCTTGTGGGGAGGGGCGGGGGCTGCTCACAGGATCACCCTTCATGCCAGCTTCTCCTGCGCGTTGCGCAGCCCTTCAGCGGGCCGGGCGTTCTCGCGGCGCTGCAGCAGGCGCAGCGCCTGCTGCATCTGCCCGGCCAGCACCACGGGGTGGTGGTCGTAGTAGCTGCCCCACTGCCGCGCGTCGTCGCCGAGCGCGGCCGGGTCGGCGCGGCCCAGGGCCTGCGGCGTGATGCCCAGCCGCACGAACAGGTGGCGCAGCTCTTCGGTGAGCGTGCCCACCACCCACTGCGCGCCTTCGGCCGCGAGGTGGTGGCCCAGCAGGAAGATCAGGCGCCGGCCTTCGCCCGCGCGCTGCGCCGCCAGGTGGCCGACTTCAACGATGCCCGCGCGCTCGGGCGGGGTGTGGCCCGGCGTGGCCAGCAGCGACTCGATCGGAGCCTGCAGGTAACGCTCCAGAAACAGGGTGGCATGCTGTGCCGGTCGGTAGCCCGCGGCGGCCACGATGCCGCCGTCCAGCGGGTCGCGCAGGCTCACCAGCGTGGGCGCGAAGTGGGTGACCTGGGCGCCGAAGCGGCGCGCGTACACCTGCGCGATGAAAGCCTCCACCTGCGGGCGCAGCGGGTCGCCCAGGCCGTGCGCCGTCAGGCGGGGGGCGCGCGCGGGCGGGTTGGCGGGGCTTGGCAACCCGAGGTTGCGCACGGACGAAAACAACACGGGACACACTCCTTGAGACCAGCCCGCGTGGATTCGCGGGCTGTCTGGGGGGCATGTTGGTGGCGCTGGATTAAGTCCAGCTTATCGGGGTGGCTTCCCGACGGACGGCGCCATGGTGGGGGGCCGGCGGGTGGGGATGCGCAGCACCACCCAGGCGCCCACCGCCGCGGTGGCCGCCAGCACCAGCTGCAGCGCCAGCCGGCCGCGAAAGCTCCAGATCGAGACGCTCACCATCACCGCCATGGACACCAGGGCCACGGTCTTGCTGCGCCGGGTCAGGCTGCGGTCGCGCTCCCAGTCGCGCAGCATGGGTCCCATCCAGCGGTGGTTGAGCAGCCAGCGGTGCAGGCGCGGCGAGGCCTTGGCGTAACAGGCCGCGGCCAGCAGCACGAAGGGCGTGGTGGGCAGGCCGGGCAGCAGCACCCCGAGCAGGCCCAGCGCCAGCGAGACCGAGCCCGCCAGCCAGAGCAGCCAGCGCACCGCGCGCGAGGCGTGCGGCGTGGGCGGCGGGTTGGTGTCGGGGCTGGCGCTCATGGTGCCCACCAGCCCAGCGGGTGGTGGTTCAGGGCGATCGAGGCCATGAACGACACGCACAGCAGCGCGGCCGCGAAACACAGGGCCCGCGCGCCGCGCGTGGGCGCGCGCTGGAGCGCCAGCGTGCCCAGCACGATGTACACCACGAGCAGCATCAGCTTGACGAGCAGCCAGTGGTTTTGCAGGGGGTTCAACTGCAGCAGCCACCACAGCGTGCCGCCCGCGAGCAGCAGCAACGAGTCGACGACCGGGGCCAGGCCGCGCGCCCAGTCCGCCATGGGCCAACCCTGGCCCGCCAGCACACCCAGACCGCGCGCCGTGAACAGCGCCACGCTGGTGCTCACCAGGCCGATGTGGGCCGGCAGCAGCCAGGGGTAGATCGCGGCGGTGAGTTCGGGCGAAGGCATGGGTCAGGCGGGGGGCGCAAAAGCCCGGCCATCATAGGCGCCCGAACGGCTGGCGCGGGATGGAACCCCCAACGGTGTCAGGCCCTCAGCCGGCGAGCGGGGGGTAGTCGGTGTAGCCTTCTTCGCCACCACCGTAGAAGGTGGTCTTGTCCGGCGCGTTGAACGGGCCGCCCGCGCGCAGGCGCGCCACCAGATCCGGGTTGGCGATGAAGGCCTTGCCAAAGGCCACCAGGTCGGCGCCGTCGGCCAGCGCCTGCTGGGCCAGCGGCAGGTCGTAGCCGTTGTTCACCATCCAGGCGCCCTGGCCGCCGGCCGCGCGGTAGACGGCCTTGAGCTCGGCGTAGTCGAACGGGCGCTCGGGCAGATCGCGCGGGCCGCCGGTGGCGCCCTCGATCAGGTGCAGGTAGGCCAGGTTCAGCGGCGCGAGCTTGCGCGCCACGTGGTCGAACAGCGACTGCGGATCGGCATCGGTCACATCGTTCGCCGGCGTCACGGGCGAGAGCCGGATGCCGGTGCGCCCGCCCCCGATGGCCTCGGTCACGGCGCGGGCCACTTCGAGCAGGAAGCGCGCGCGGTTGGCGATGCTGCCGCCGTAGTCGTCCCGGCGGTGGTTGCTGCCGGTTTTCAGGAACTGGTCGATCAGGTAGCCGTTGGCGGCGTGGATCTCCACCCCGTCGAAACCGGCGGCGATGGCGTTGAGCGCCGCGTGGCGGTAGTCCATCACGATGCCGGGAATCTCCTCGGGGTCGAGCGCGCGCGGATCGGAGGTTTCCACGAAGGTCGGCACACCGTCCTTGATCAGCACGGTTTTGGTGTGGGCGCGGATGGCCGAGGGCGCGACGGGCTTGGCAAAGTGCGGTTGCAGATCGGTGTGCGAGACGCGGCCCACGTGCCAGAGCTGCACCACGATCTTGCCCCCGGCGTCGTGCACCGCCTGCGTCACGCGCTTCCAGCCGTCGAGCTGCTCGATGCCGTACAGACCGGGCACGTCGGCATAGCCCTGGCCCTGCTGGGTGATGGCGGTGGCCTCGGTGATCAGCAGGCCCGCGCTGGCGCGCTGGGCGTAGTACTCGGCCATCAGCGGCGTGGGGATGGCGTCGGGCGCGCGGTTGCGCGTGAGCGGCGCCATGACGATGCGGTTGGCGAGCCGGAGATCGCCAACGGTGGTGGGGTCGAAGAGGGTGGTCATGGCGGGGGGAGGCAGGAATGGAGGTGCGGCCCAGTCTACGCCTCACAGCCCGTGCGGGCGGTCGCCGACGGACGGTGACCCCACGGAGGGTGTTTCATAAAGTGATGTCAACGTTGGCGCTGTGCAAAATGACGATCACGTTGCCCCGCCAGTTCCGGTCGGATCTTGGGGTTTTGCACGGCGTCGTTGGTTTGCCAGAAAGGTGCGGGTGATGGAGCTTCCCTTTGTCAATCACGTCGGCGTTCGTATCGAGCAGCAGGATGGCGGGCGCAGCCGATGCACGCTGCTGGTCGAGGGCCATCACTTCAACTCGGCAGGCATCGTCCATGGCGGTGCGCTTTTCACCCTCGCCGACACAGCGATGGGCGCCGCGCTCTACCCGACGCTCGCTCTTGGCGAGGGCTGCGCGACGATCGAGATCAAGATCAGCTACTTCAAGCCCGTGCTGGCCGGCGCCCTGGTCTGCACCGGCGAGATCGTCAACCGGAGCAGGACGGTCGCCAGCCTTGAGGCCTGCATACACGCCGGCGAGGTGCTGGTCGCCAAGGCGAGCGGTACCTTTGCCGTCTTCCAGCGCAAGGGCGAACCAGCAAGCTGACGCCATATCAGGGAAGCGCTGAAGTGGTCTTTCGCTGGATCGCAGACCGGTCCGATGCAAAGCTCTGACAATCCAGCCCATGAACCCATTGCCCAGGCCCCTGCACCAGATCCACCTGTCCCTGCTCGACCTCGTGGCGGTGCGCGAAGGGGGTACGGTGGCCGATGCGCTGGCGATTGCGCGGCGCACCGCGCAGCATGCCGAAGCGCTGGGTTTCACGCGTTACTGGCTGGCCGAGCACCACAACATGAGCGGCATCGCCAGCTCGGCCACGGCCGTGCTGGTGGGCCACATCGCCGGCGCGACCGAGCGCATGCGCGTGGGCTCGGGCGGTGTGATGCTGCCCAACCACGCGCCGCTGGTGGTGGCCGAGGCCTTTGGCACGCTGGCCGAGTTGTACCCCGGGCGCATCGACCTCGGCCTGGGCCGCGCGCCCGGCACCGACCCGCTGACCATGCGCGCGCTGCGCCGCGACCGCCGCGAGACCGAAGACGATTTCCCGCGCGACGTGGCCGAGCTGCAGCGCCTGCTGGGCGATCCGCAGCCGGGCCAGCGGCTCATCGCCATGCCCGGCGCGGGCACCCATGTGCCGATCTGGCTGCTGGGATCGAGCCTGTTTTCGGCCCAGCTCGCGGCCGAGCGCGGCCTGCCGTATGCGTTCGCTTCGCACTTCGCGCCGCGCTACCTGCTGCAGGCGCTGGACATGTACCGCCACAACTTCAAACCCTCGGCCGTGCTCGACAAGCCCTACGCCATCGTGGGCGTGCCGCTGGTGGCCGCGCCCACCGACGAGGAGGCGCAGTACCTGGCCAGCAGCACCTACCAGCGCGTGCTGGGCATCCTCACCGGCCAGCGCGGCCAGCTGCCCGCGCCGGTGGCCGGCTTCATGGAGCACCTGGACGCGCAGGCCCGCGCGGCGATCGCCGACTTCCTGGCCTGCGCAGTGGTCGGTGGGCCGGAGACGGTGCGCGCCGGTTTGCAGCAACTCGCCAACGCCACCCAGGCCGACGAGTTCATGCTGGTCAGCGACCTGTTCGACCCGGCGCTGCGGCTGCGCTCGCTGGACATCGCGGCGCAGGCGATGGGGCTCAGCGCGCCGGTGGTGCCGGCGGCAACGATCCCTTGAGCCATTCGCGCGGTGAACGCCCGGTCTTGGCGGCGAAGGCGCGGCTCAGGGCCGAGGGGTTGGCGTAGCCCAGTTCGCTGGCCAGCAGCTTGATGGAGCTGCCCCGCGCCAGGCCCGTCTGGGCCAGCCCGATGCGCCAGTCGCTCAGGTAGTCCGCCGGCGTCTGGCCCACCAGTTGCCGGAACAGGCTGGTGAAGCTGGTGCGCGACATGCCGGCCGCAGCCGCCAGCTGCTCGACGCTCCAGGGCTCGCCGGGTGCATCGTGCATCGCCCCGATGGCCCGCGCCAGCCGAAGGTCCGACAGGCCCGTGACCAGGCCGGGCGGCACACCGGCCTCGTGCGGGTGGTCGAGCAGCCAGCGCAGGGTCTGGATCAGCACCACCTCGAACAGCCGGTCGGCCAGCAGCCGGTGGCCGCAGCGCACGCGGCCGGTCTCGGCGAACAGCAGGTCCAGAGAAGCCCCCAACCCCTCGACCTCGTTCAGCGACAGCACGATGGCGCCGGGCAGGGTGCGCACCAGCGGGTGCGCCTGGCCACCCTCGAACCACAGCTGCGCACAGGTGAAGTCCGAGCCCTCAATCGGCGGGTTGTGGAAGTGGTGGGCGATGGCGCGCGGGTAGAACAGCAGTGCGGGCGCGCTGAGGTGCAGGCGCAGCGGCACGGCCTGCCGCGGCGGGTGCGTGACATCGAGCGTGCCCCGGCGCAGCAGGTGGAGGTAACCCATGCCCGGCGGCGGCGTGAAGCTTTGCACGCCACAGAGCGTGCCGGTGAAGGACAGCTCGGCGCGCACGGGAAAACGCTCCAGCAGGCCGGACAGGCGGTCGATGGGCGGGGGCGGAGAGGTCATGCCGATGGTTGGACGAAAGGATATGAATTTTGTACGAAATGATCCTATTCGAACAGTCCGCGACCAGACACTGGGTGCCACGGATCGCTGCCAGGATCGCTCGACCGATGAAGAGCGACCCGCGCAGCGGCGGAGCGTGGGGCTCAGGAATCCAGCGCCGGGCCGCCCCAAGCTGGATTCGCGCCCCCTTGGGGGGCAGCGACCCGCGCCAGCGGCGGAGCGTGGGGGCTCAGGAATCCAGCGCCGGGCCGCCCCAAGCTGGATTCGCGCCCCCTTGGGGGGCAGCGACCCGCGCAGAGGCGGAGCGTGGGGGCTCAGGAATCCAGCGCCGGGCCGCCCCAAGCTGGATTCGCGCCCCCTTGGGGGGCAGCGACCCGCGCAGAGGCGGAGCGTGGGGGCTCAGGAATCCAGCGCCGGGCCGCCCCAAGCTGGATTCGCGCCCCCTTGGGGGGCAGCGACCCGCGCCAGCGGCGGAGCGTGGGGGCTCAGTGCAATCGCGGTGGCGCCCGCATCTGCTCCGGTGTCGTGAAGTAAGCGGAAGAAGACCCCATGCGCCCCCGCGCCCGGTCCAACTCGTGGCGCGCCACGCTGCGCAGGTGCACCTCGTCGGGCCCGTCGAGCAGGTGCAGGGCGCGGCCCCAGGTCCAGAACTGCGCCAGCGGGGTGTCGGGCGACAGGCCCATGGCGCCGAAGATCTGCATGGCGCGGTCCACCACGCGGGTCTGCAGGCCCGCGGCCACCACCTTGATCGCGGCCACCTGCGCGCGCAGGGCCGCGGGTTCGACGCGCTCCGGGTGGTCGAGCAGCCAGGCGCAGCGCAACACCAGCAGGCGCGCCTGGTCGATCTCGATGCGCGACATCGCGATCCACTCCTGCACGTTGGCGTAGTCGGCCAGCGTCTTGCCAAAGCTGCGGCGCTCCAGCGCGCGTTCGGTGGCGAGTTCCAGCGCCAGTTCGCACTGGCCGATGGTGCGCATGCAGTGGTGCACCCGGCCCGGCCCCAGGCGCGCCTGCGCCATCGCAAAGCCCTCGCCCCAGCCGCCGAGCAGCTGGTTGGCCGGCACGCGCACCTGGCGAAAGACGATCTCGCAATGCCCCTCGGGCGCGTGGTGGTGCACCACGCTGATGTTGCGCACCACCTCCACACCCGGCGTGTCCAGCGGCACCAGCACCATGCTGTGCTGGTGGTGTTTCGTCTCGGGCGTGGCGGTGTCGTCGGGCGCGTTGCGCGCCATCACGATCAGCAGCCTGCAGCCCGGATGCGCCGCGCCGGTGATGAACCACTTGCGGCCGTTCAACACCAGCTCGTCGCCCTCGCGCCGCACCGTGGTCTGCAGGTTGGTCGGGTCGGACGAGGCCACGTCGGGCTCGGACATGGCGAAGGCCGAGCGGATCGTGCCGTCCAGCAGCGGCGTGAGCCAGCGCGTGCGCTGCGCGGGCGTGGCGAAGCGGTGCAACAACTCCATGTTGCCGGTGTCGGGCGCGCTGCAGTTGAACACCTCGGGCGCCCAGTGCAGCCGACCCATGGTTTCGGCCAGCGGCGCGTAGTCCAGGTTGTCCAGGCGGGTGCCGGGCTCGCCGTCGCACAGGCTGGGCAGGAACAGGTTCCACAGGCCTTCTTCGCGCGCCAGGGTCTTCAGGTCGTCCAGGAACGGCGGCGGGTATTGCCCCAGTTGCACCGCCTGGTGCCAGGCCGCGTTGTGGGGCAGCAGGTAACGCTGCATGAAGGTCTCCAGCTGCTGCTGGAGCGCCTGCGCCCGGGGGCTGTGCTCAAAGTCCATGCGGGCATTGTGGGGAGCGCCGGGCCGCTTGTCAGCGCCCACGCGACAGCGGACCGGCCGTGGGCCCCGGTGGCGGACAATATCGGCCTCTTCGATACAACCCCGGGCGCCGCCTGTTTCGCGGCCAACCCGGCTCTCACCATGACCTACAGCGTCAAGGAAATCTTCTACACCCTGCAGGGCGAGGGTGCCAACGCCGGCCGCGCGGCGGTGTTCTGCCGCTTTGCCGGCTGCAACCTCTGGAGCGGGCGCGAGGCCGATCGCGCCAGCGCGGTCTGCAGCTTCTGCGACACCGACTTCGTGGGCACCGACGGCACGCTGGGCGGCAAGTTCACCACCGCCGAGGCCCTGGCCGACACCATCGCCGGGCAGTGGCCCGCCGGCGCTGCCCCCGGCCTGGTGGTGCTGACCGGGGGCGAGCCGCTGCTGCAGGTGGACGAGGCCCTGACCGGCGCGCTGCACGCGCGCGGCTTCACCATCGCGGTGGAAACCAATGGCACGCTCGCGCCACCCGCCGGGCTGGACTGGGTGTGTGTGAGCCCCAAGGCCGGCGCTCCGCTGCTGCTCACCCGCGGGCAGGAGTTGAAGGTGGTGGTGCCGCAGGACGGGCTGGACCTGGCGGCGCTGGCCGAGCTGCCGTTCGAACACCATTTCCTGCAGGCCATGGACGGCCCGCTGGCGCGCCGCAACACCGAGCTGGCCACCGCGCTGTGCCTGGCCGACCCGCGCTGGCGGCTCTCGGTGCAGACGCACAAGGTGTTGGGGATCCGATGACCCCCCTGCGCCGCTTCGCGGCGTCCCCCCGGAGGGGGCGCACCCTGTGGCCTGGCAAAGCCAGTTCCACGGGTGCCCTGGGCGAGGCACGCCCTCCGGCCGCGGGTTTGGCTCCCTCTCCCCGCTGGGGAGAGGGTTGGGGTGAGGGGCCGGCGCGCCCAGGTTTCATGCGGTGTGGGAACTGCCGTGGCATGTGAATTGAGTTGATAGAGATGGATTGAGATGAGATACGAACTGAGTCAGAGCTTTTATTTCGAGGCCGCCCACACCTTGCGCCGCAAGATCGATGTCGAGCCCAGCCTGCGCATCCACGGCCACACCTACATCGCCGAGGTCACGCTGGCGGGCGAGCCCGACCCGGAGAGCGGCATGCTGGTCGATCTGGCCCACCTGCGCGGCCACATCGAGACCCTGCGCCAGGCGCTGGACCACCGCTTCCTCGACGAGGTGGCCGACCTCGGCCCGGCCACGCTGGAAAACCTCTGCGCCTTCATCTGGCGCGCGATGGAGGCGCGCTACGCGCAGCAGCTGGACTGCGTGGAGGTGCGCCGCCAGGCCAGCGGCGACGCCTGCCGGCTGCGCCGCTAGGCGCTTTCCCTCCCCCGGCGGCAGGGCCGGGGCCAGGGCGCCGGCTTGATGCGCATCAAGCCGGTCTTTGGGCGTTTTCGGGCCTCCGGGGCGTGCGATTTCTTGTCGCACATCAAACTACATATAGCGTGTCATGGGTATCGTGCACACCATAGGTAGTGTTTCAACCCCGAATGAGGAGAGCCCGATGGAGGACGCCATGGTGGTCAGTTTGCCGCGCGAGGTGGTCAAGCGAGGTGGTCAGCGCGAGCCGTTCAATGCCCACAAGATCGGTGCGGCGCTGGCCCGCGCCGGGGCCGCCAGCGGCGAGTTCGACGAGCCGGAGGCCGCGCTGCTGTGCGCGCAGGTGATCAAGGTGCTGATCCACCGCTTTCGCGGTGAGGCGCCGCACATCGAACAGGTGCAGGACGTGGTCGAGCAGACGCTGATCGCGGCCAACCACTTCAAGACGGCGCGCGCCTACATCGTCTACCGCGAACAGCACGCCCGCCTGCGCACCGACCGCCAGACCCTGGTGGACGTGGAATCGTCGATCAACGAATACCTCACGCGCGCCGACTGGCGCGTCAACGCCAACGCCAACCAGGGCTATTCGCTGGGCGGCCTGATCCTCAACGTGGCCGGCAAGGTCACGGCCAACTACTGGCTCTCGCACGTCTACACGCCCGAGATCGGCGCAGCCCACCGCGAGGGCGACATCCACATCCACGACCTCGACATGCTCAGCGGCTACTGCGCGGGCTGGTCGCTGCGCACCCTGCTCAACGAGGGCCTCAACGGGGTGCCGGGCAAGGTGGAGTCGGGGCCGCCGAAACACATGTCCTCGGCCGTGGGGCAGATCGTCAACTTCCTGGGCACGCTGCAGAACGAGTGGGCCGGCGCGCAGGCCTTCTCGTCCTTTGACACCTACATGGCGCCCTATGTGCGGCAGGACGGCATGGATTACGCCGCCGTGCGCCAGTGCATCCAGGAGCTGATCTACAACCTCAACGTGCCCTCGCGCTGGGGCACGCAGACGCCGTTCACCAACCTCACCTTCGACTGGGTCTGCCCCGAAGACCTGCGCGAGCAGGTGCCGGTGATCGCGGGCCGCGAGATGCCGTTCTGCTACGGCGAGCTGCAGGCCGAGATGGACCTGATCAACCGCGCCTACATCGAGGTCATGACCGAGGGCGACGCCAAGGGCCGGGTCTTCACCTTCCCCATTCCCACCTACAACATCACGCCCGATTTCCCCTGGGAGAGCGAGAACGCGCGGCGCCTGTTCGACATGACGGCCAAGTACGGCCTGCCGTACTTCCAGAACTTCATCAACTCGGAGCTGCAGCCGAACATGGTGCGCTCCATGTGCTGCCGCCTGCAGCTCGATCTGCGCGAGCTGCTCAAGCGCGGCAACGGCTTGTTCGGCAGCGCCGAGCAGACCGGCAGCCTGGGCGTGGTCACGGTCAACTGCGCCCGCCTGGGCCACCTGCACGCGGGCGACGAAGCCGGCCTGCTGGCCGCGCTGGACCGCCTGCTGGAGTTGGGCAAGCAGAGCCTGGAGACCAAACGCAAGCTGATCCAGCGGCTCATGGACCAGGGCCTGTTCCCCTACACCAAGCGTTACCTGGGCACGCTGCGCAACCACTTCAGCACCCTGGGCGTGAACGGCATCAACGAGATGGTGCGCAACTTCAGCGGCGACGCGCACGACATCGGCACCGACGAGGGCCACGCCTTCGCGCTGCGCTTCCTCGACCACGTGCGCGAGCGCATCGTGGCCTTTCAGGAGGAGACCGGGCACCTGTACAACCTGGAGGCCACGCCGGCCGAAGGCACCACCTACCGCTTCGCGCGCGAAGACCGCAAGCGCTGGCCCACGATCCTGCAGGCCGGCACACCCGAGCAGCCCTATTACACCAACTCCTCGCAGCTGCCCGTGGGTTTCACCGACGATCCGTTCGAGGCGCTGGAGCGCCAGGCCCCGCTGCAGCGCAAGTACACCGGCGGCACCGTGCTGCACCTGTACATGGGCGAGCGCCTGACCAGCGGCGAGGCCTGCCGCGCGCTGGTGCAGCGCGCGCTGACCAACTACCGCCTGCCCTACATCACCGTCACGCCCACCTTCTCCATCTGCCCGACCCACGGCTACCTCGCTGGCGAGCACCCGTTCTGCCCCGTGTGCGATGCGGAAAAACTGGCCGCCAAACGCCAGTTGCAAGCCGCTTGATACCCCGTCTTTCAACCACCCCAAAAGGAAACACCCATGAACGCATCGACCCCATCTGCCGTCAAGTCAACGGCTGCTGATATCACCCTGCGCGACGACGAGCGCCAACCCTGCGAGGTCTGGACCCGCGTCATGGGCTACCACCGCCCCGTGAGCAGCTTCAACCGGGGCAAGCAGGGCGAACACGCCGAACGGCGCTTCTTTGTTGAATCAGGCCGTGCCGGCTGAGGCACCGCCTGCCACGCCGCGAACTGCCGATGCATTGCGCATCGGCGGCCTGACGCGGCTCACCGGCATCGACTTCCCCGGCCGGCTGGCGGCCGTGGTGTTCTGCCAGGGCTGCCCCTGGCGCTGCGGCTATTGCCACAACCCGGCCTTGCTGGACGCGGTGGCCCCCGGCGCGCTGGCGTGGTCGGACGTGCGGGCGTTTCTGCAGCAGCGCCGCGGGCTGCTCGACGGCGTGGTGTTCTCGGGCGGCGAGCCCACGCTGCAGGCCGCGCTGGTGCCGGCGCTGACCGAGGTGCGGGCGCTGGGCTTTGTCACCGGCCTGCACACCGGTGGCATGTACCCGGAACGCCTGGCGCAGGCCATGCCCTGGCTGGACTGGGTGGGCCTGGACGTCAAGGCGCCGGCGCACCGTTACGACGCCATCACCCGCACGCCGGGCAGCGGCGCACGGGCCGCGCAGAGCCTGGGCCTGCTGCTGGACCGGGGCCTGGCCCTGGAATGCCGCACCACCTGGCACGCCGGGCTGTTCAGCCGCGACGATCTGTTCCGGCTGGCCGACGCACTGGCGGCGCAGCTGGTGCCGCACTGGGTGCTGCAGACCTGCAGCGAGCCGGGCGCGCCGCTGGACGGCCTGTCGGCGAGCGATCTGGCGGAGCTGGGCGCTCGGTTTCAGCGCTTTGAATGCCGGTAGGTCGGTGCCGGCGCCAACAACAACGGCGCCTGGGGGGAGGCGGGTGTTTTTTTGGGCATAATTTGTAATGCGAATGAATTGCATTTGCATCAAACAACACAATTGCACCATGAAAAACACCTCCGCCGCAGGGAAGCGTCACCCGGATTCGATGGCCCGCTTCGCCAAGTTCTCCCGCTTCACGCACAAATGGATGTCCCTGTTTCTGGGATTGGTCTTCCTGGTCATTGTGTTGTCGGGCCTGTTTCTCGCCTTCAAGAAAGACCTCGAATACCTGCAGCCGTCCTCGCGCAAAGGCGAGAAGGGCGAGTTCAGCCAGTTCCTGCCGGTGCAGCGCATCGCGGAGATCGTGCTGGAGATGGACCTGCCGGGGGCCAAGTCCCTGGACGACATCAACCGGATCGAGCTGCGCCCGGGCAAACGCATGTGGAAGGTTCGTCTGGAAGCGAGCTCCGGTTTCAGCTCACCCCGGGAAATCCAGATCGACGCGATCAGCGGAAAGGTGCTCAACGTTGGGCTGCGCGGCGATCAGCTGTGGATGGATGTGCACTCCTTCCTGGTGTTCGGCGATGTCGCCAAGTACGCCGCCATGATCTTGAGCGGCATCACCCTGTTCTGGCTGATCCTGACCGGCTACTACCTGTTCTTCTATCCCTATTGGGTCAAGGGCAGGAAGGCGCGGCGGGCACTGGAGAGCGCCGCTGCCGAGCCAGGGCTGGCCGTGGATCAGGCTGGCTGAGTGTCTTTCGGTCCCGCCTGGATGCGGCCGAAAAAACGTTCAACCTCAGATCCATCCGGCGTGCCCGAAGCTTGATCTTCGTCAAGTAAACAAGAGTGATTCTTGTTTAGTATCCGATTCGGACCGTGCAACCTGCCCGTCCCGAGATACCAAGGATCACTCATGAAATACACGTCTTTCATCGCCACGCTCGCGGCCAGCGCCGCCTTGTCCTTTGCCGCGCACGCCAAGGAATTCCCGATCGGCACGCCGCACAAGCTGGCCGGCATGGAGATCGCTGCGGTGTACCTGGCACCGATCAAGATGGAGCCCGAGGGCATGATGCGCAAGGCCGAGGAATCGGACATCCACCTGGAAGCCGACATCCACGCGCTCAAGGACCACCCGAACGGCTTCGAGGAAGGGGCCTGGATGCCCCACCTCAGCATCGACTTCGAACTGGTCAAGCTGGGCACGACCGAGAAGGTCAGCGGCCACTTCATGCCCATGGTGGCCTCCGACGGCCCGCACTACGGCGATAACGTCAAGCTGATGGGCCCCGGCAAATACAAGCTGACCCTGCGCATCAGCCCGCCCAGCGGCCACGCAGCGCATTTTGGCCCCCACACCGACAAGGAAACCGGCGTCGGCCCATGGTTCAAGCCCTTCGACGTGAGCTACGAATTCACCTTTGCGGGCACGGGCAAGAAGGGTGGGTATTGATGGCCCACCCCTGCCGCGCTGCGCGCGACCCCCTCAAGGGGGCGACACCTGCCGTCCGGCAAAGCCGGCCCGGCGGTGTCCTGGGCTGGGGTGCCTCGCGCTCCGGGAATACCCGTCGTGCCCGGCTGCTGGCCTGGTGCGTTTGGCCGGTGGCGGTGTTGCTGATGGGGTCGGCGCTGGGCCTGGCGCGGGCGGATGACATGCCGACTTACCGGCTCACGGCGCGTGAGGGGCGGTTCGAGCCGGCGGAGCTGGTGGTGCCGCAGGGGGTGAAGTTCCGGCTGGAGATCACCAACGCGGGGCGCGATCCGGTGGAGTTCGAGAGCCTGGAGCTGCGCAAGGAAAAGGTGCTGGCGCCGGGCGTGACTTCGTCGTTGGTGTTCCGGCCGCTGGATGCCGGGCGCTACCGGTTCTTTGACGATTTTCACCAGACCACGGGGCAAGGCGCCATCGTGGCGCGTTGAGCGGGAGCACGGCATGGGCGAAGTGGTCTTCATCACCTGGCGCGAAAGCGTGGAGGCGCTGCTGGTGGTCGGCATCCTGCGCGCCTGGCTCAGTGAGCGCCCCGACCGGGTCTGGGGCCTGCGCTGGCTCTGGGGTGGGGTGGCGCTGGGCCTGGCCGCCGCGCTCGGGCTGGCGCTGCTCATGCTGGGCGCGGCCAGCGTGCTCGACGGCGAGGCCGGCGAGTGGTTCCAGGCCGCGATGGTGCTGAGCGCCGCGGCGCTGATCTTGCAGATGGTGTGGTGGATGCGCCGCCATGGCCGCGCCCTGCGGCAGGACCTCGAACACCAGGCCGCCGGCCAGCTCGCCCGCGCCAGTGGCTGGGGCATCGCGCTGCTGGCGGCGCTGGCCATCGCGCGCGAGGGCAGCGAAACCGTGATCTTCCTCTACGGCGTGGCCGGCCGCCACGCGGGCGCCGGCCAACTGGGCTTCGCGGCCTCGGCGCTGCTGGGCCTGGGGCTGGCGCTGGCGAGCTTCTGGCTGTTGCAGTCGGGCCGGCGCTGGCTGTCGTGGCGCAGCTTCTTCCGCATCAGCGAGGCCCTGCTGCTGCTGCTCGCCGCGTCCCTGTGGGTCAACGCGGTGGACCGGCTGATCTCGCTGGACGTGTTGCCCACGCTGGTGGACCCGCTCTGGAACAGCGCGGACTGGCTGGACGACAGCGGCGCCGTGGGCGGCCTGCTCGCGGCGCTGACCGGCTACCGGGCGCAGCCCGCGCTGATCACCGTGCTGGCCTACGCGGGCTTCTGGCTCGGTGTGGCGGGCCTGTTGCGCGCCGGTGCGCCGGCGCGAGTGGCCCCCTTGCGCGCTGATCGCTGATCGCTGATTGGTGAGACCACCCATGCCCACCCCCTGCGCCGTGGACCCCGCGATGGGCGCGACCGCGCCGCACGTGGAGGCCGTGCCACTGCGCTTCGTGCCGCGCCGCCCGGTGGGTGCGCTGCCGGCGCTGGGCGACGCCATGCGCCGCCACGGCCGCCTGATCCGGGGCGTGCAGTGGGTCGTCGTGCTGGCCTACGCCGTGCTGGTGGTGCTGCCGGCGTTTCTGCCGCTGCCCGACGATGAAGCGCGCATCCTGGACCACCTGGGCCTGTTCGCGCAATTCCTGTTCTGGGGCATCTGGTGGCCTTTCGTGCTGCTGAGCATGGTCCTGCTGGGCCGTGTCTGGTGCGGGGTGTTCTGCCCCGAGGGGGCGCTGAGCGAGGCGGTGAGCCGCCACGGGCGCGGGCGCGGCATCCCGCGCTGGATGCGCTGGGGCGGCTGGCCGGCCGTGGCCTTCGTCATCACCACCATCTACGGCCAGTTGGTGAGCGTGTACCAGTACCCGCAGGCCGCCCTGCTGGTGCTGGGTGGCTCCACCGTGGCGGCCGTGCTGGTGGGCGTGTTGTACGGGCGCGGCAAGCGGGTGTGGTGCCGCCACCTGTGCCCGGTGGGCGGCGTGTTCGGCCTGCTGGCGCGGCTCGCGCCGCTGCACTTCCTGGTGGACCGGGCGCGCTGGGAGGCGCGCTCCGGCGGCATCACCCGCCTGCCCAACTGCGCGCCCTTGATCGACATCCGCCGCATGGACAGCGCCTCGGCCTGCCACATGTGCGGCCGCTGCAGCGGCCAGCGCGACGCGGTGACGCTGGTCGCGCGGGTGCCCGGCTCGGAGATCGTGCGCCACGGCGCGCACACGGCCAGCGGCTGGGACACGGCCCTGCTGCTGTTCGGGCTCATCGGTGTGGCGATGGGCGCGTTTCACTGGGGCGCCAGCCCGGTCTTCGTGGCGTGGCGCGTGGCGCTGGTGGACGGGGCGGCCGAGCGGGGCTGGTGGTGGCTGCTGTCGGACAACGCGCCCTGGTGGCTGCTCACGCACTACCCGCAGAACCAGGACGTGTTCGTCTGGCTCGACGGCCTGCTGATCGTGGCCTACATCCTGGCCACCGGGCTGGCGGTGGGGGCCGCGCTGTACGGGTTGTGCCTGGCCGCCGCGCGCGCGCTGACGAGCCCGGGCGCGCAGCACCACCTGGCCCTGGCCTATGTGCCGCTGGGCGGCTGCGGGGCGTTCCTGGGGCTGTCCATGACCACCGTGACCATGCTGCGCCACGAAGGCCTCGCCGTGCCCTGGGTGGACGGCACCCGCGCCCTGCTGCTCGCAGGCGCGGCCCTGTGGGGCCTGTGGCTGGCCTGGCGCTCCAGCGCCGCCCACAGCCAGGACACGGGGCGCCGTGCGCTTGCCACCGGCCTGATCGCCGTCGGCGCCGGCTTGGTGGTGGCCGGCTGGTCGGCGCTGTTTTTCTGGTGGTGAGAGCCTGCGCGTGTCACGGGTATCGCTTTCACGACGCCGGAGCACGACCCGCAACGCCAGAAGCGACGCAAAGCCAAGGGCACCGCCGGGCCGGCTTTGCCGGACGGCCAGTGCCGCCCCCTGGGGGGGAGCGCGAAGCGCTGTGGGGGGCTCCTATCTCACCAGGGTTGTCCAGGCCTGCGTCAGGCGGTGCGCCAGGTCTTCTGGGCGGTGCACCAGGGCGTAACCCTGGCGGCCGAACAGCATCGGCAGGTAGTCGTGGCCCGCGCTGTCGATGGTGACGCAGAACGGAATCAGCCCGGCCGCGCGGGCCTCGCGGATCGCATGGCGCGTGTCTTCCAGGCCGTAGCGGCCTTCGTACTGGTCGAGGTCGTTGGGCTTGCCGTCGGTCAGCAGCATCAGCAGCCGGCAGCGCTGCGGGCACTGGCGCAGGTGTTCGGTGGCGTGGCGGATCGCCGCGCCCATGCGGGTGTAGTAGCCGGGCCGGATCGCGCCCACGCGGGCTCGGGCGGCGTCGTTCCACGCTTCGTCCAGCCCCTTGATGCACTGCATGCGCACGTGTTGCCGGCGCACCGAGCTGAAGCCCCAGACGGCGAACGGGTCGCCCACCGCGTTCAGGGCCTCGCCGAACACGTACAAGGCGTCGCGGATCACGTCGATCACACGCGCGTGGTCGTTCGCGTGGGCGTCGGTGGACTGCGAGAGATCGGCCAGCAGCCAGGTGGCCAGGCTGCGCTCACCGCGGGTCTGCCGGGTGTAGACCGCGGGCGTGTCGCTGCGCCGGGCGCTGGCGCCGAGGCTGTCGGCCTGCAGGCGGATCCAGGCGTCCAGGTCGATGTCGTCGCCCTGTTCCTGGCCGCGCTGCAGGCGCGGCGCGTGGCGCAGCACCTCCATGCGCCGGCGCACCTGGCGGGCCGTGGCGCGCAGGCCGGCGCCGGGCACGAAGGGTTCGCCCTGGCGGGCCCGCAGGTCCTGCACCAGGCAGTGGTCGGGCACCAGCACGCCGCGCCGGTGGTCCCACTCGGGGAACTTGCGGCCCGGGCCGAGCGGGGTGTCGTCGGCGCTGCTGCTGGGCAGGTCCAGGTCGAACTTCACGCGCGCGGCCAGGGTCTGGCCCTGCTGCGCCACCGACAAGACCTCCATGTCGTTGGCGGCCTTGAGCGCGTTGCCGTCGTCCTCGTCGTCGCTGCTGCGGTTCACGCGCACCAGCTCGCTCCACGACATCAGCGCCTCGGCGCGGAACGGCAGCACCATGGCGTGGCGCTCCTGCGTGTGGGACGTGGCCTGGGCGCGCCGGCGCTGGGCGTCGGCGGCCGGTGTGCGGTTCGTGGGGGGTGGTGCGGCCGCCGCACCGGTGGCGGGCCAGGCGGGCGCCGCACCGGGGGCGCCGCAGACCCAGAGCCAGACCGGGGCCACGTCGGCGGCCTGCCAGTCGCCGTCGGCGGGCGAGCCGCCGCGCAGCGTGTCGACCACGGCCTGCTCGGCCAGGGCCGCGCGCCCGCGCAGGCCCGGCACGGCCGGGCGCTGCGCCAGATGCAGATCGCGCAGACGCTCGTAGCGTGGGTGAAAACCGGGGAAGGCGTCGAGCGCCCGCCGGGTGGCGCGCCGGTTGTCGGTCAGCCACCGGCCGCTGGGCACCCAGTGGGCCGTGAGCAGGGCCAGCCAGAGGTAGAGGTCGCGGTTGAGCGCGGGCTCGGCGAACACCGCCACGCTCGGCGGCAGGGCCAGCACCTCGGGCTCCAGCACCGCCAGCGCCGCGCGTTCACCGCTGCCCGCGAGCCGGTGCAGCCAGTGGCGCGGGGCCGCGGTGCGCTGCAGGCCGGCCTCGGCCAGCCGCACGTGGGCCTGCCCGCCCGCGGCGCGAAACAGCAGGCCGATGGCCGCTTTCATCTCGGGCAGGTGCACGGCGGCGGCCGCGTGTTCGGGCCGGGTCAGGCGCGTCAGGGCCACGTGCCACCAGCGCCCCACCATCTCTTCCATCAGCTGTGCTCCGGAGGGTGGGCGCGGCGCTGCCGCAGGGTTTCGCGCAGGGCGTCCGCGCCGATGCGCCACTGCAGGGTGGGGCTGCGGCCCTGGGCGGTCTGGGTGCTGTCGCAGGCGTCCAGGCATTGGCCGCACTGCACGCAGGAAAACATGCGCCGCTTGATGTTGCGCGGCTGCAGCCGCATGGGGCACACGCTGTCACAGGCGTTGCCCAGCGGGGCGCTGGGCGCGGCCAGGGCGGCGTGGGCCGGGCCGCTGCGCTGCTCGCTCTGGCAGCTGCGGCAGTCGCGCGCGCGTTCGCGCTCGAACGAGACCACCAGCCCGCGCGGGTTGGCCATCCAGGCCAGGCTCTGGAACAGGCCCACCGCGCAGCCAAAGCGGCAGAACAGGTGGCGCGCGAACGCGAACTCGGCGCTGAAGACGGCCGTGCCCACCAGCAGGAAACGCAGCTGGTTGGCGCTGAGCGTGCCGCTGAACAGGCCGCTCCAGATCAGCTGCGGCGGCAGTAGGTAGGTCAGCAGGGTGATGGCCCAGGCGAAGCCCGCGAGCAGGCAGCTCAGCGCGAACAGCGGCCACCAGCGCCGCTGCGGTGTGACGCCGGCGCGGTGCACCGGCGCGCGGTCCCACAGGCTGAGCTTGCCGCAGGCGCGGTGCAGCAGGCCGTTGAGCGACTCCACCAGCGAAAAATGCGGGCACAGCCAGCCGCAGTAGATGCGGCCGTAGCGGTAGGCCAGCGCGAGGAAGCCGCCCACGAGCAGCACGGCGGGCAGCAGCGCGCGCCACACCAGGTTCAGTGCAGCCTGTGTCGCACTGATCTCGCCGGTGAGCAGGCCGTCGATGCCGAGCGACCAGCGCATGCCCAACACCCAGAGCTGGGTTTCGTACAGGTCGAAGCGCAGCAGGTTGAGGCTGGGCGCGAGCAGGAACAGGACAAAGAAGCCGATCTGGGTGCGCCGCCGCCAGACCTGCAGGGCCTGGGCGCGGCCCGCTGCGGCGCCTGCGGGAGGGGCGGTGGGGGCCAGCAGATCCATGGGGCGGCGCGTTCAGCCCGCGTCGCCCAGCACCGCGCGCACCACCTCGAACAGCGCCTCGGCGGTGCCGGGGTCGTCGGTCAGGGCGTTGACGATGGCCACGCGGCAGGCCCGGGGCGGCGGCAGGCCGCCGGCCATCAGCCGGGCCGCGCAGACCAGCAGCCGGGTGCTGGCGGTCTCTTCGAGGTCGTGTTCGGTCAGGCGGCGCAGGGCCTGCGCCAGCTGCACCAGCTGCGCGGCCTGGTCGGCCCCGATGCGGCCCTCGTTCATCACGATCTGGCGTTCGGTGTCGGCTGGCGGGTAGGCCAGGTCCAGCGCCACGAAGCGCTGGCGGGTGCTGGGCTTGAGGCCCTTGAGCAGGTTCTGGTAGCCGGGGTTGTAGGACATGACCAGCATGAAGCCGGGCGGCGCGATCAGCTGCTCGCCGGTGCGCTCAATGGGCAGGCAGCGCCGGTCGTCGGCCAGCGGGTGCAGCACCACGGTGGTGTCCTTGCGGGCCTCGACCACCTCGTCCAGGTAACAGATGGCGCCGGTGCGCACGGCGCGCGCCAGCGGCCCGTCGGACCACACGGTCTCGCCCTGGCCGATCAGGAAACGGCCCACCAGGTCGGCCGCGCCCAGGTCGTCGTGGCACGACACCGTGATCAGCGGGCGGCCCAGGCGGGCCGCCATGTGTTCGACGAAGCGGGTCTTGCCGCAGCCGGTCGGCCCTTTGATCAGCAGCGGCAGCTGGGCGCGCCAGGCCTGGCTGAACACCTCGCACTCGCCCGCCTGCTCGGCGTAGTACGGCAGCGGGTTGGCCCGGGCGTGCAGTTCGGTGACGGTCATGGCGCTCACCCGGGGCTCAGGCGCCGCGCATGCGCAGGGCCGAGGCGCCCTCGGGCACTTCGCGGGGCACACCGCCGACGAAGAAGCTGGAGAGGTAGGTCATCAGGCCGAGCAGGAAGCCCACCCCGCCGCCGACGCGGATCCAGTAGAAGAAGCGCAGCTGGTCCTGGGTGTCCATGAAGGACATGGCGCCCGAGGTCGGCATGCGCTGCAGCCAGATCTGCAGGATGCCCGCGCCGGTGAGCGCCAGCACCATCACGGCCATGCCGATGGTCATCATCCAGAAGCTCCACATTTCCACGTTCTGCGCCTTCTGGCTGTTGGCCACGCGGCCGCGCAGGATGGGCATGGCGTAGCTGATGATCGCCAGCACCACCATCACGTAGGCGCCGTAGAAGGCCAGGTGGCCGTGGGCGGCCGTGACCTGGCTGCCGTGCGTGTAGTAGTTGACCGGGCTCAGCGTGTGGATGAAGCCCCAGACACCGGCGCCCAGGAAGGCCACCACCGAGCAGCCCACGGCCCACAGCAGCGCGGCCTGGTTGGGGTGTTCGCGGCGGCGGCGCTGCACCATGTTGAAGGCGAACACCGTCATCATGAAGAAGGGGATCGGCTCCATGGCGGAGAAGATCGAGCCCACCCACAGCCAGTAGCCGGGCATGCCGATGTAGAAGAAGTGGTGACCCGTGCCCAGGATGCCGGTGATCAGCGCCATGGCGATGATCACGTAGAGCCATTTGTCGATCACCTCGCGGTCCACGCCGGTGGTCTTGATCAGCACGAAGGCCAGCAGCGCACCCATGATCAGCTCCCAGGTGCCTTCCACCCACAGGTGCACCACGAACCACCAGTACATCTTGTCGCGCACCAGGTTGTGCGGGTTCACGAAGCTGAACAGGAACAGCAGGGCCAGGCCCCACAGGCCGATCATCAGCACCAGGCTGATGCTGGTCTTGCGGCCCTTGAGCACGGTCATGCTGATGTTGAACAGGAAGCCCAGCATCACCGCCACGATGCCCAGCTTGGTGGGCAGGGGCTGCTCCAGGAACTCGCGGCCCATGGTCTGCAGCAGGTCGTTGCCCGTGAGTTCGGCCAGCTTGGCGTAGGGCACCGCGAGGTAGCCCACGATGGTCAGCGCGCCGGCCACGAGGAAGATCCAGAACAGGGCGATCGCCAGCTTCGGGCTGTAGAGCTCGGTCTCGGACTCCTCGGGCACCATGTAGTAGGCCGCGCCCTGGAAGCCGAACAGCAACCACACGATCAGCAGGTTGGTGTGGACCATGCGGGCCTGGTTGAACGGGATGTAGGGGAACAGGAAGTCCCCCAGCAGGTATTGCAGACCGAGCGCCAGACCAAAGACGATCTGGGCCGTGAACAGCGCCAGCGCGGCGATGAAGTAGTACCGGGATACCGACTGCGAGGCGTAAGGGAGTCTGGTCGCGGGCATGGGGAAGTTCCTTGTGGTGTCGGGTGTGCGCATGGCTCTCAGCCTTCGATGTTCGGTGGCCATTTTTCGGTGTCGACGCCACCGGTCCAGCGCAGGAACTCGACCAGGTCGTCGAGCTGCTGTTCGGTGAAGTTGAACTGCGGCATCTGGCGCCGGCCCTCGACATGGGTGGGCTGGATCTTGATCCAGGTCTTGATGAAGTCGGGCCCACGGCGCGCGTACACATTGCCCAGCTCGGGCGCAAAATAGGCGCCTTCGCCGAGCAGGGTGTGGCAGCCGATGCAGTTGCGCGTCTCCCAGAGCTTCTTGCCGTTGATCACGGCCGGGGTGATGGCCTGCGCGTTCGAGCGCGTGGGAATGCGGCGTTCGCTGTCCCAGATCAGGCCGGCGAACACGAGAATGAAGAACACCGATCCTCCATAGAACATGTTGCGGGCCATCTGCTTGGTGAATCCGCTGGAATGGGGTTGGCTCATTGGGGTACGCTCCTGTGGCTGTAATGCTGGAGCCGAGTTTGGGAGCGGGTGGGTTTTCTTTCCTTGAACCGGTTCAAGTTTCCCGTCGAAAATGCCAAGAATCGGCCGGGGATATCCGGCTGGATTCCGGCCCCCCACACCTACAATCCGGCACCGCCGCGGCCCCCACACGGGCAAAGGAACCGATGGACACCAGCGACTTCAACATCCCGCGCTTCCTGGCGACCCAGGCGCTCTTCACCGACCTGTCCACCGAAGAGTTGGAGCGCGTGGCCCAGGGCTGCCAGGTGCGCCGCCTGGCCCGGGGCGACACCGTGTTCCGCTACGGCGAGCCCTGCCGCGAATTCCACGTGCTGGTCATGGGCCAGGTCAAGCTGTTCGTGCTCTCGCCCGCCGGGCAGGAAAAGGTGATCGAGCTGGTGCAGCCCGGCCACAGCTTTGCCGAGGCGCTGATGTTCACCGACAAGCCCTACATCCTGAATGCACAGGCCCTCACCAGCAGCCTGCTGCTGAGCGTGGGCAAGCAGGTCATCGTCAACGAGATCCAGCGCGACCCCCGCTTCTCGCTGCGCATGCTGGCCGGCATCTCCCGGCGCCTGCACGGTCTGGTGCACGACATCGAGACCGGCGCGTTGCACACCGGCATGCAGCGGGTGATCGGCTATCTGCTGCGCGAGCACCAGGTGGAAGACTGCTCCACGGGCGAGGTCTACATCGTCTCGCTGCCGGTGAGCAAGGCCACCGTGGCCTCGCGGCTGTCGCTCACGCCGGAGTATTTCTCCAAGGTGTTGCACGAGCTGGAAGCGGCGCAGCTGATCCGCATCGACAAGCGCGACATCCACATCGTGGACGTGCCGCGGCTGGCGAACTACGGCGTGCAAGCTTAGGGAACACCCCCGCCGCGCTGCAGGCGATTCCCTCCAGAGGGCTGCGGGCCGGGTGAGCGGTGCGCCATGGCCCGCCCGTCGGGCTCAGGTTCCCAGCTGGAACCGCTCGACGAGGAACTCCCGTGTCAGGGGCTTCACCAGGTAGCCACTCACACCGGGGATCGAGCCCGCCATTTGCTTGTCCTGCGTCGATCCGGAGGAGGTGAGGAAGTGCAGCTCGAAGCCTGGGGTGTTCTGCAAGACCGGCGAGATGCTGCGCGCGACGTCGAAGCCGCTGAGCAAGGGCATGTTGATGTCCAGGAAAACGCAGGTTCGCGGACTCAGGGCATCCTGTTTCAAGAACGCCAGGAAATCGGTGCCCGACTCAAACACCCGGACCTCACCCTTGAAACCGGTCTTGCGGATGACGATCTCGTGAAAGACGTTGTCCAGGTCGTTGTCGTCCACGAGGATGATGCGTTCTAGAGGGTTCATGCCAAAGGGTCACCCGACGGGTTCGAAACACATGACGGCAAATGCAGCGAAAAGCAACTGCCGACGCCCGGCTCGGATTTCACGCTGAGCCAGCCCCCATGCATTTGCGCGATGCGCTTGCAGATCGCCAGCCCCAATCCCGTGCCTTCGTACGTTCTTCGGTTGTGCAGACGCCGGAAGGCATCGAACACCTCGGCCTGGTGTTCGTCTGAAATGCCGATGCCATTGTCTTCCACCTGCAGGACCACGTCGCTTCCCTCGGTGATCGACGAAACCCGAACAATGGGCGTGATCGATGGATGCCTGAACTTGAGCGCGTTGGACACGAGGTTCTGCAGCGCGATCCTCAGAAACGAAGCGTTGCCCTCAACCACCGGCAATTCGTCGATGTGGAGTTGCGCTCCCACGTCGAGGGTCGCCGAGAGCAGGTCGTCGCGCACCTGGGCCGCCAACTGGTTGAGGTCGACCGCTTCGAGGTCCAGGGTGTAGTTCTCCAGTTCCGTGAACCGGATGAGGTCGTTGAGCAGCCGCGTCATGCGCGCGCCCCCCGCGGACACATAGTCCAGGTAGCGCTGAGCCTCCCGGGGCAGGCTCTCGCGGTGGTCCTGCACGAGAAGCGAGGTGAAGTTGTTGATCGAGTTCAGCGGTTCGCGCAGATCGTGCGAGACGATGTGGATGAAGCGCTGCTGCTCGATGGTCTTGCGTTCGAGCAGTTGCACGGTTTTTTCGAGCTCGAGCTCATGGCTCTTGAGTTCGTGGATGTCTTGTACCCGGACAACAACGCCCTTGCAGGGGACCCCCACTCTTGCACCTGAGGGCAGATAGGTGATCTTGACGTGTCGCTCGCCTTTGCCAGGAAAGTTCACGACAGACTCGTAGGAAACGACCTGGCCCCCAAAAGCCCGATCCAGAGCGGGCTTGGCGACTTTCTGGAACATGTCTTCGCCCAGCAGCGAGGCAACGGACTTTCCGACGATCTCTTCCCTTCGCCGTTCCCAGTACTTCAGGTAGGCATCGTTGGCGAAGCGGTAGGTGTACGTCCGGTCAACATACGAGGTGAGGTCCAGCGCGGCTGAACTCACCGCCTGGAGGAACTCCTCTTCCTGCTCCCATTGCACGAACCGGGCCTGGGACCGCGCTCGCATCGATTCGGCATGCTCCAGCAGTCGCGCCGCCAGACCGGCCAGGTTTTCCAGCGAGCGGCGTTGCCCGCCGCTCAGCCGCCGGGCAACGCGATCGAGCACGCAGACAGCCCCGCGTGCGATTCCATCGGACGTCACGATGGGTGCCCCCGCGTAGAAGCGGATGTTGGGCCCACCGGTGACCATGGGATGCGCAGCAAACCGCACATCGGTCGTGGCATCCTGGACCTCCATGACCTGGGAGGGTTCCAGAATCGCGTGCGCGCAGAACGACCGATCCGGGTCCATCTGGCCGATATCCAGCCCACGTGCGGACTTGAACCACTGCCTGTCCTGGTCGACCAGGGCAATCACCGCGATGGGCGTTTCGCAAATCGAGCATGCCAGCTCGGTCACGCTGTCCAAAGCCGCGTCTGGCAGGGCATCCAGGAACCCCATGCCCTGCGGGTGCTTCGAACGCCGGTTCTTGTTCGCGACAAAGCCCTTCGCCGTGTGGAAGGTCTCTTTCATGGGGCGCCTCGTTCGGTGAAGCCACCAGGAGCGCGGATTTCACATGAACAAGGGGTTGGGTGCTTCCCCCATGGGAGGAAGGCAGAACCCCAGTGAAATCGATTGCCAGAAAGAGCGCGCATGTTTTGGCCGAAAGGAATGTGGCCAAGGTTAGCGCAGGCCTGCCCCCCGAATCGCTAAAAAACTCATGGATACGGCACCCAGTTCGGGCCTTTGGACCCCAAGGTCGTGGATGGACCGGACAGTATCAAGAACCCATCAGCTGATCAAACAGCGGCGCCATGCGGGCCGTGACCGCCGGGTCCATGGCCATCACCCGGCCCCATTCGCGTTGTGTTTCGCCGGGCCATTTGTTCGTCGCGTCCAGGCCCATCTTGCTGCCCAGGCCGCTCACGGGCGAGGCGAAGTCGAGGTAGTCAATGGGGGTGTGCTCGATCATCAGGGTGTCGCGCGCCGGGTCCATGCGGGTGCTCATGGCCCAGATGACTTCGCCCCAGTTGTGCACGTCGATGTCCTCGTCCACGACCACGACGAACTTGGTGTACATGAACTGGCGCAGGTGGCTCCACACGCCCATCATCACGCGCCGCGCGTGGCCGGCGTAGGCCTTGCGGATCTGCACCACCGCCATGCGGTAACTGCAGGCCTCGGGCGGCAGGTAAAAGTCGGTGATCTCGGGGAACTGGCGCTGCAGCAGCGGGATGAACAGCTCGTTCATCGCCAGCGCGAGCATGGCGGGTTCGTCGGGTGGCTTGCCGGTGTAGGTGGAGTGGTAGATGGCGTCGCGCCGCATCGTGATGCGCTCCACCGTGAACACCGGGAACTCGGCGCGTTCGTTGTAGTAACCGGTGTGGTCGCCGTAGGGGCCTTCGAGCGCGTGCTGAAAGCCGCTGGGGTGCAGCGGGTCGGGCCGGATGTGGCCTTCGAGCACGATCTCGGCCGAGGCCGGCACCTGCAGCGGCACGCCCAGCGCGCGCACAACCTCGGTGCGTGCGCCGCGCAGCAGGCCGGCGAACTGGTATTCGGAAAGGCTGTCGGGCACCGGCGTGACCGCGCCCAGGATGGTGGCCGGGTCGGCGCCCAGGGCCACGGCCACCGGGTAGGGCTGGCTCGGGTGCTGCTGGCCGTGGTCGCGGAAATCGAGTGCGCCGCCGCGGTGCGCGAGCCAGCGCACGATGAGCTGGTTGCGCGAGAGCACCTGCTGGCGGTAGATGCCCAGGTTCTGCCGCGTCTTGTGCGGCCCGCGCGTGATCACCAGGCCCCAGGTGATGAGCGGGGCCACGTCGTCGGGCCAGCAGTGCTGGATGGGCAGGCGCGCCAGGTCCACGTCGTCGCCTTCCCACACCAGGTCCTGGCAGGGCGCCGAGCGGCATTCCTTGGGGCTCATGTGCCACAGCGTCTTGACCAGACCGCTCAGGGCTACCATGTCCTTGAGCCCGCCCGGCGCCTGCGGCTCCTTGAGCGCGGCCAGCACCTCGCCGAACTGGCGCAGCTCGCCCAGGCTGCCCACGCCCATGGCGCGTGCCACGCGGCCCGTGGTGCCAAACAGGTTGCCCAGCACCGGCATGCTGTGGCCGGTGGGCCGCTCGAACAGCAGGGCCGGGCCGCCCGCGCGCAGCACGCGGTCGCACAGCGCGGTCATTTCCAGGTGGGGTGAGACCGGCTCGCTCACGCGCCGCAGCTCGCCGGTCTGTTCCAGCTGGGCCATGAAATCGCGCAGGTCGCGGTAGGTCATGCGGGCACCTTGTCCATGCCCTGCCAACGCTGGCTCAGCGTGTGCGGCACCTCGAGCAGATCAAGCACGCGCGCCACGCTGGCGTCCACCAGATCGTCGAGCGTCTGGGGCCGCAGGTAGAAGGCGGGCATGGGCGGGCAGACGATGGCGCCCATCTCGGTCACGGCGGTCATGTTGCGCAGGTGGCCCAGGTGCAGCGGGGTTTCGCGCGTCATCAGCACCAGGCGGCGGCGCTCCTTGAGCATCACGTCGGCCGCGCGCGTGACCAGGTTGTCCGACAGGCCGTGCGCGATGGCCGCGAGCGTGCGCATGGAGCAGGGCGCGACCACCATGCCGCTGCAGCGGAACGAGCCGCTGGCCGGGCCGGCGCCGAGGTCGTGTGCGTCGTGCAACGTGTGCACCAGCGGGCGCAGCGCCTCGGGTGCCAGGTTCAGTTCGTGGCGCAGCGTGAGCCAGCCGGCGTCGGACACCACCGCATGCGTCTGCACCCCGGGCGCGTGTTGCAGCACCTGCAGCAGGCGCAGGCCGTAGACCGCGCCGCTGGCACCGGTGATGGCCACCAGCAGGCGGCGTGGTTCAGTCGGTGGGGGGCTCATCGGGCGGCTTGGCGGCGTCTTGCAAGAGGCGCTGCAGGTCGTTGCGCACGCGGAACAGCACGGCCTCGGCCTGGTCCGGGTCGAAATCCTCGTGCAGGCGCTTGCGCACGCCGTAGATGTTCAACTGGTGGTGCTGGGTGGGTTCGATGCCGTGGCGGCCCAGGCAGTGGCGCGCGCATTCCAGGGGGCAGCCGTCCAGGACCACGATGGGGCGCCCCGAGCGGGCCGTCTTCAGCAGGCTGGGCACGTCACCACCGATGCCCGCGATGCAGGACATTTCGGCCGTGCCCATGCGGTCCAGCCGCACCGCCACGTGGTTGGCCAGCTGCGCGGCGCTGGAGCAACCGGAGCACGCGTAGACGATGGGCAGCCTGGCTTCAGCGCGGGCCATGGCGGGGCTCCGGCGCCCACGACGGGCGCAACTGCCGCAGGCGGGACAGCACCGCCGTGGGCGCCCACGGCGCGAAGTCGAACACCGGCAGTTCCAGCGCGTCGAGCGCGTTCTTGACCACCAGGCCCAGCTCGGTGTCGCCCTCCATGGAGAGGCGGCGGTTGAAGAACAGGGTGTCGGGGTCGTCCAGCCGCTGCGCCAGGCGCAGGAAGTCGTGCGCGTTGGCGCTCAGGGTGAGCTCGGTGGCGGGCTGCGGCGCGCTGGCGCGAAACATCGTGCCCCGCCAGGCAAAGTCGAACTTCAGGCCGGCGTCCCGCACGTGGATGCGGATGCGCTGGCCCTGCAGGCGCTCGACCACGTCGGCGGGCAGCTGCCGCGCCAGCACCAGGTTGAGCCCGGTGACCAGCAGCAGCGAGCCGGGGTAGGCGGGCAGGCGCGAGAGCAGCGCGGCGAGCGGCGGCGGGACGGTGTGGCGCTGGGCGTTGGCAAGGGTGTTGGTCATGGGCGGTGGGGGTGTTCAGGCCAGGGCGGGTTCGACGCGCTCCTGCCCGGGCTGGCCGTGCCAGTAGCCGTTGCAGTCGCGGTCGGGCAGCAGGCCGAGCAGCGCGGCGCGCGCCGCCGGGCCGTTCAGCGTTTCGCGGCGCACCGCGTCGTACAGCGCGATCACGTCCGCCGTGTGCAACGACTGCGGGCTGATGCGCGCCACGTCCACACCGAGCGCCGTCAGATCGTCCCAGGCGTCGATCAGGCTGTGCACCCGCGCCGACTGGGTCTGGATGCCGTTGAGCACCAGGAACTCGGCGTTCTCGCGCGTCTTGAGCATCAGGCCGTCGGGGTGATCGATGCAGCTGAAGCGGCAGTCGTCCTTGGGCAGGTTGCGGTGGCGCGCCGTGAAGCAGCGGGCCGAAAACGCCAATGGCAGGCGGCCGTGCACGAACACCTCGGTCTGCAGGCCGGCCGGGCGCTGCTGCTGCAGCAGGGCCAGGTCTTTGCGCGGCATCTCCAACGGCGCGACCCAGCGCGATGCGCCCATCGACGCCATCCATTGCAGCGTGGGGCCGTTGTAGACGTTGAGGTGCGGGCCGGCGACGAAGCCGCGCTGGCCGGTCAGCGCGCTCACCGCGCCCATGTCGTTGGCCTCGATGCCGAAGTCGGTGTTCGCCGCGATCTTCTGCATCGCGCTCACGTCCGAGCCCGATTCGAGCAGCACCTGGGTGGAGAGCACCGCGGTCTTGCCCGAAGCGCGCATCAGCTCGGCCACGTCCAGCCAGTCCGACAGGCGCAGCTCGTGGCGGCGCGAGCAGGTGACCTCGCCGAGGTAGACGATGTCCACCGCGGTCGCGGCCATGGCTTCGTAGAAGTCGAACACGGTCTGGCGCGGCCAGTGGTACTGCAGAGGTCCGAGGGATAGTTTCATATCGGTGTTTCGTTCATCGCGCGTGCCTTTCCCAGCACACGCCGAAGATCCGGCTCCGCCGGTCCAAGGGCGTGGTCCCCCTGGGGGGAAGCCGCGAAGCGGCGCAGGGGGGAGCCATCATTTCCACGGCCGGTGGTAGGCACCCAAGGTGTGCTGCTGACCTTCCGCGACTTGGTCGAGCGAGGCCATCCAGGCGCTTTTGGGCGTGTAGTGCTGGGGCTGGGCCTGGCAGCTGTCGATGGCCTCGCGCCAGACCTTCGTGACCTGGGCCACGTAGGACGGGCTGCGCTGGCGGCCTTCGATCTTGATCGCGCGCACGCCCATCTGCGCCAGCTGCGGCAACAGCGAGAGCGTGTTGAGGCTGGTCGGCTCTTCGATCGCGTAGTAGCTCGTGTCGTCCTCCACGTCGAAGCGGCCCTTGCACAACGTGGGGTAGCCCGCGCTTTCGCCGCTGGCGTAGCGGTCGATCAGCACGCCGTTGAGCCGTGACTCCAGCCCCTTCGGCGTTTCCTGCCAGCGCACCGCCTTGGCCGGCGAACACACGCCGTGCGTGTTGGGCGACTCGCCGGTCACGTAGGACGAGAGCGCGCAGCGCCCTTCGACCATCACGCACAGGCTGCCGAAGCCGAACACCTCGATCTCCACCGGCGTCTTCTGCACCACCTGGCGCACCTGGTCGAGCGAGAGCACGCGCGGCAACACGGCGCGCGAAATGCCGAACTCGCGGTGGTAGAGGTTGATCGCCTCGTGGTTGGTGGCCGAGCCCTGCACCGAGAGGTGCAGCCGCAACGTTGGGTGGCGCTGCGTGGCGTAGCGCATCAGGCCCGGGTCGGCCAGGATCACCGCGTCCACGCCCAGGTTCACAGCCTTGTCCATCGCCTCGCGCCAGCGCTCCGGCTGCGCGGCCTGCGGGTAGGTGTTGAGCGCCATGAACACCTGGCAGCCACGCGCATGCGCGTAGGCCACGCCGCTGGCGATGGCCGCGTCGTCGAAGTTCAGGCCGGCGAAGTTGCGCGCGTTGGTGGCGTCGCGCAGGCCCAGGTAGACGCAGTTCGCCCCATGGTCCACCGCGGCCTTGAGCGCGGGCAGGCTGCCGGCCGGGCAGACCAGGTCCAGGGTGTTGGAATTTTCGTGCGTGCGGTCGATGGCCATGGGGGAGTTGCGTCGTGAAAAGGGCAGCGCGGACAGGCCGGTGCCAAGCGGGCGCGACCTTAGCAACCGCCCGCCACGCGGGCGTTGACCTGGGTCAAGGGGCTCATGGCTTGATCTGGCGCAAGTGGGTCATCCGAGCCAGCACCTGCCCCACCGGGGACACCGCCGGGCCGGCTTTGCCGGACGGCTGGTGTCGCCCCCTTGAGGGGGTGGTGCGAAGCGCCGCAGGGGTGGGCCATGTCAAGCGCAGCCGCAGGCCGAGCCGCAGCCGGTGGCGGGTTGTTGCTGTTCCGCTTCTTCGAATTGCGGGAACAGCAGGTTGTTTTCCGTGTGGATGTGGTTGATCAGGTCGTCGGAGAACTGCGCGATGCCCGTGTACAGGGCGCGCCAGGTGTTGCAGGCGCCCATCGGCGGCGTGGCGTCGTTCGTCAGCTCCATCAGCCGGTCCAGTTGCACGCCGTGGCTGGTGTGCTCACCCCGCATCACGTTGATCGGCCCGGCGGCCAGCGAGCGCCCACCGCTTTTGAGCAGGGGGAACAGGATCTGTTCTTCCTTCTCCATGTGGTCCAGCAGCTCGGCTTCCATGGTCTCCAGGTGCTCGGCCAGGCCGGTGGGCACGTCGGGGTTGTTGCAGTGCACCGCTTCCACGCGGCGCGCCATGCGGATCAGCTCGGGCAGCTGCTCGCGGTGCACCGCGTGGTAGCGCAGCAGGAGGTGGTCCACCATCGCCTCGGGCGATTCGGTGATGGGCAGGGTGTTCGGGCGCTCCAGCTGCGAGAGCTCGTCGAGCACCGCGTCCAGCGGCAGGCCCTTGCTGGCGCAGGCCTGTTGCAGGGGGATCTGGCCGCCGCAGCAGAAATCGAGCTTGAGGCGGCGAAAGACCGCGGTGGAGCCCGGCAGGTCAACGGCGATCTGGCCGATGGCCTGCTGCGCACGATCGGCGGCGGCGTGGGTGGGGCGGGCTTCGGTGGTGGTGTGGTTCATGGGGTTTCCTGAAATATGCATTGTGACTGCATGTATTAGAAGATAAAATTCATATGAAGTGAATATTTCCACAGAACAACACGGGGTATCCGAAAGAACGATGACCCACCGGCCCCGGGAGATCACCGCATGCGACTGACCCACTGGACCGACTACAGCCTGCGCGTGCTGATGTATTGCGCGGCCTGCACGCAGCGCGAGAAGCCCGCCACCATCAGCGAGATCGCCGGGGCGCACGGCATTTCGCGCAGCCACCTCACCAAGATCGTGATGACGCTCTCCGGCCTGGGCCTGCTGGAGACCACGCGCGGGCGGGGCGGCGGCCTGCGCCTGCTCAAGCCGGCGCACCTGATCGTGCTGGGCGACGTGGTCCGCCAGACCGAGACCGACTTCACCCTGGTCGAATGCTTCAGCGCCGAGCACAACACCTGCCGGCTCGAAGGCTACTGCCGGCTCAAGGGCACGCTGCAAAAGGCGATGGACCGCTACCTCGCGGAACTCGACGGCGTGACCCTGGCCGACCTGCTCGAACCCATGCCCCCGGGCGCCGGTGTGCGCAAGGTTGTGCAGCTGAAGCACATCCCGGGGATGCCTGATTTGTAGGGCGGTTCAGCGGTCTCTTCAATGGGGCTGCGGGAAGCTGGTTCACAACAAGAAGCGCGCCCAATGGGCGCAGGCCTGCGCCGCCCGCCGGCTTATAGTGCGATTCGCGGCTGCCTTCGCGCACGGGGTCCAGCCCGCGGCCGGAAAACAGCCAATCAGGCATCAAGACATACCATGACCACCGCTCTTCTCATCATCGATGTTCAGCACGCCCTGTGTTCCGGCGAGCACGCGGCCTTTGAGTCCAGACGCGTCATTGATCGCATCAACGTTGTCGCCAGAAAGACGCGCGAAGCTGGCGCACCGGTCGTTGTGATCCAGCACGAAGCGCCGGGCAGCCCGCTGGAGTACGGAACGGAGGGCTGGGGCCTTGCCGCCGGGCTGGATGTTCAACCCACCGACATACGCCTCCGCAAGCGGGCAACGGATTCGTTTCACAACACAGACTTGCAGGCCATCCTGCAGGCACACGGGGTGACGAAGCTGGTGATCTGTGGTTTTCAGAGCGAATTCTGTGTGGACACCACGACTCGCAGGGCGCTTGCCCTTGGTTATCCGGTCACGCTCGTGTCGGATGCCCACTCCACCGTGGACAACGCCGTCTTGTCGGCCGCACAGATCACGGCTCACCACAACGAAACGCTGGCCAACATCACCAGCTTCGGGCCTCGGGCCGTGGCAGTTCCCTCGGACGAAGTGAAGATCGATGCCTTATGAAAGGCAGGGTTGTCACAGCGTCCATCGCCCAGCAACAGCCTCTGAACGGAGCACATCTCTTGCCAAAACGTTGGGCGCCAGGGGAGTAGCTCAGTGTTCCGCAAGTTGTTGAAGCGTGAGCCAGCGCGACTGTTTCTCGGTGCGCTGAGTATCACCACGGGCCGCAACTTGATCCGCCATCTGGAGAGTCTGCCCGGTGGTGCACCTCCCGCGCTCGATCGAGCACTTCTCGTCGAGCTCACCGAGTTGCTTTCTTTCCCAATGGCTGCCACGGTCGAGGCGCCACGGTCAACAGACATGGCCTTCGATGTCGTTTTGCAAGGCTATCGGTTTGGGAGCGCAACAGACCTGTCGCTGGATGCGGTCGGCCTTCCCATGTATTGGAGGCTCAAAATTCGTCTCGCGGCAAGGCTCTTCGATCTTCAATCGAACAAGACGAAGACGACCTTCCATGTCACTCAGAAAATGCCTTGGCCCGTGTATCTGAACAGAGCGCTGTCTTGGCGCGTTCTGGTGGGTCTGGAGCGGCCAGCTCGACGAAGCGAGATGGAGGCCCTCTTGCGTCAGGCCTGCGAGAAGCTGGTTGCCCGACTTAGGGATGCCGCATGATGCACGCCCCTTCGCTCGAATTCCGCGCAACTCAAACCACAACGTCAAATTATCCCAATGGCACGGCAAAAAAAGGGCAAGTACTGGTACGGGGCAACACTGGAAGACCTCAAGTACGAGTTGGTTCGCTTCAGCAAGCTGAACGGCTATGCAGCCACCAAGTTTTCCGAATCTGTGTGCTCATGCGGGAGCCGCACCTTCAAGCTCGAAACCGATGAAGACGAAGGTGCCGCCAGACGCATATGCGTGGCATGCGAGACGTCCCATTTGATGGGAGACAGCGCGGAGTACGCAAGCGAAGCGAAATTCGAAAGCCATGAGTGTGTTTGCGATAGCGAAACTTTTCAACTGCTGTCCGGCGTCGCTCTATACGCAGCAAGCAACGATGTTCGCTGGAACTACATTGGTTGTTTATGCACGAAATGCAGTCTCATTGGAGTCTTTGCTCACTGGGAGTGTGAGGCCGGAGATGCCGAAGCCTTCCTCGCAAAGACCTAACCACCATGCTCTTCCATATAGCCCCAAAAGACAATGGTTCGTACATGGTGGGCTCGTGCGACCGTGTCGATCCCGTCTGTGGAGTTCCAACGTGCGCGACCTGTGGCTATCGCACCGATCCTGACTTCACAAATCCAGCATTTCGGCTCCGCAAGCGGCGCTTTGACATCTCTTGCTGCTATGACGGCGCTGTGATCGTCAGTGACAGTTTTCGGTTGCTGTATCAATCGCTCGGCGGCTCCAGAATGCGTTTCACTGGCCTCCCAGCCACACCCGGCTTCTACCAACTCAAATGTAGCCAGCCGCTCCATCTGGATTATTCGGCTATTGGGGCGCAGCGCCTGCGGCCATGCGCCGGCTGTGACCGCCATCTGGATGTTGTTGGGTATAGCCATATCGCGCTTCAACCAATCGCTCATCTTGCGGACAACGAACTGGCCTTTTCGGACTGGTACTTTGGGTCCAACAATGAGGCCAGCCCCCTCATACTGTGCGGGGCGATCCTTGCTGCGGCTATTCAGTCTTCCGGTCTTACCGGCATAGATACGTGTGAGTCAATCGAGACTTAACGCGGCACGTCACCTCATCAATACCGCGGCACGATGAACGTGCTCTTCACCTGAACCGGCTCGCGCGCGCCGCCCGTGTCGGGCCCGATCTGGAACACCACCGCCAGCGTCTGGCCGCTGTGGGCCTGTGCCGTGGTGGCGGGCAGCACCAGGCGCAGGGCCTGGTCGCCGGTGCTGGTGGCGGCCACGGTCAGGCTGGCGTCTGTGTCCAGCCGCAGGCCTTCCACGCCCGAGACGCTGGCGGTGTAGCGCTGGGGCTGTTCGGTGCTGTTGGTGATCTGCAGGCGGTAGGTGTTTTCGATGTTGCCGTTGCCCACCATGCGCGCGAGCGCGCCGCGGTCGCGGCTGACGGCCACCACGAAGTCGTTGCGGTTTGACAGGCTCCACACGAAGGCCGTGCCCAGCACCAGCAGCAGGGCACCATAGATGAGCACGCGCGGGCGCCAGACGCGGCGCAGCATGCGGGTGCGGTTCCAGCCTTTTTCGATGCCGTTGCCCGAGGAATAGCGGATCAGCCCGGGGGCGTAGCCCATCTTGCCCATGACGTCGTCGCAGACGTCGATGCAGGCGGCGCAGGCGATGCATTCGTTCTGCAGGCCGTTGCGGATGTCGATGCCCGTGGGGCAGACCTGCACGCACAGGGTGCAGTCCACGCAGTCGCCCAGGCCCAGCGCTTTCGGATTGGCCTTGCGCGGGCGGGCGCCGCGGTTTTCGCCGCGGCCGGCGTCGTAGGCGATCACCATGGAATCCATGTCGATCAGCGCACTCTGGAAACGTGCGTAGGGGCACATCTGTTTGCACACCTGCTCGCGCAGGAAACCGGCGTTGCCGTAGGTGGCGAAACCGTAGAAGAACACCCAGAAGGTGGCCCAGGGCGAGAGCTGCAGTGCCAGGGCCTGCGCGGTGAGGCCTTGGATGGGCATGAAGTAGCCCACGAAGGTGAAGCCGGTGAACAGTGCGATGGCGAGCCAGGCCAGTTGTTTGCCGCCTTTGCGCAGCAGCTTGGTGGCGCCCCAGGATTGGGCGTCCAGGCGCATGCGTGCGCTGCGGTCGCCCTCCAGGTGGCGCTCGACCCAGAGAAAGATCTCGGTGTAGACGGTCTGCGGGCAGGCGTAGCCGCACCAGAGCCGGCCGGCCAGGGCGGTGAAGAAGAACAGCGCCAGCGCCGAGAGCACCAGCAGCGCGGCCAGGTAGATGAAGTCCTGGGGCTGCAGGACCAGGCCAAAGATGTAGAAATGCCGCTGCTCCAAGTCGAACAGCACGGCCTGGCGCCCGTTCCAGGTCAGCCAGGGTATGCCGTAGAACACCAGCTGCGTCAGCCACACCATCATCCAGCGCCAGCGCGCGAAGCGGCCCGTGACCGAGCGCGGGTAGATCTTGCGGGTGTCCTCCACCATGGAGAACAGCACCGGCTTGGCGGCGATCGGGGAGGCGGGTGGCATGGCGGGTGTTTCAGTGGGGCCGGCCCGGGCGGGGGCGGTGGCCTGGATTTAATATGCATTTTAAATGAATCTAAAATACCCCAGGCTGGCGACCGGGTATCCGGCCCGGGCGGGGCGCAAGCCCGCCCTCGGCGCGGGCACAAAGCCGCGCAGTCGCGCCGAAAGCCGCTAACCTATGCGCATGAAATCCACCGCCTCCCTGTCGACCAAGCTGGTGCGCATCGGCGCGGGCCTGCTCATCGTGGCGCTGGCCTCGATCGGGTTGACCCTGTGGGTGACCTGGCAGCTCGAAGGCGGTGCCGCGGCGGTCAACGAGGCCGGGCGCATGCGCATGCAGACCTGGCGCCTGACCAGCGCGGTGCAGGCCGGGCTGCCGGCGCCCGAGGTGGCGGCGCTGGTGGCGCAGTTCGACCAGAGCCTGGGCCTGCTGCGCGCCGGCGATCCGAGCCGCCCGTTGTTCGTGCCCTGGGACGACGAGGTCGAGCGCGAGTTCGCCAACGTGGAATCGCTCTGGCAGGTGCAGCGCGGGCTGTGGCTGCGGGACGGCCCGCTGGACGCCCAGCAGTCCATGCACGCGGCCGAGGCCTTCGTCACCGGCATCGACCGCTTCGTGCAGTCGATCGAAAACCACCTCTCGGGCTTCACGGCCATCCTCAACCTGTTCCAGTTCCTCATGATGGCGCTGGCCATTGCCGCCGCCGTGGTGATGCTCTACACCGGCTACCTGTACGTGATCAACCCGCTGGGGCATTTGCGCGGGGGGCTGCGCCAGCTGGAGACGGGCGACTTCGCGGTGCGGGTCAACGTGGACACGCACGACGAATTCGGCCAGGTGGCCGCCGGCTTCAACCGCATGGCCGCCACGCTGCAGTCGCTCTACGAAGGGCTGGAGAGCAAGGTGCAGGTCAAGACGCAGCGCATCGAAGCGCAGCGCGCGCGGCTGGAGGCGTTGTACGAGGTGAGCGCCTTCCTGGCCGGCGCCAACACCATCGAGGAGCTTTCGCGCGGGTTCTCGCAGCGCGTGCGCCAGGTGGTGAAGGCCGACGCGGTGGCGGTGCGCTGGTCCGACGAGGCCAACCAGCGCTACCTGATGCTGGCGTCCGACTGTTTTCCGCAGGACATGGTGGACGAAGAGCGCAGCCTGCTGGCCGGGGCCTGCGCCTGCGGCGCGCTCAAGTCCGACGCGCGCACCCGGGTCATCCCCATCCACAGCCACGACGAGGCGCCCATGCGCCACTGCGCGCGCGCGGGCTACCAGAGCCTGGTCAGCGTGCCGGTGCGGCTGCAGCACCGCCTGATCGGCGAGATCGATCTGTTCTTCCGCAGCGAGGTCAGCCTCAACGTGGACGAGATCGGCCTGCTCGACGCGCTGGCCAGCCACCTGGCGAGTTCGCTCGAAGGCTTGCGCGCGGCCGCGCTGGAGCGCGAGGCCGCGGTGGGCGAGGAGCGCGCGCTGATCGCGCGCGAGCTGCACGACTCCATTGCGCAGTCGCTGGCGTTCCTGAAGATCCAGGTGCAGCTGCTGCGCACGGCGGTGCAGAAGCAGCAGCCGCAGCAGGTGGACGCCACGCTCGACGAGCTCGACGTGGGCCTGCGCGAGAGCATCAACGACGTGCGCGAGCTGCTGGTGCATTTCCGCACCCGCACCAACACCGACGACATCGAGGCCGCGCTGCAGGAGACGCTGCAGAAGTTCCAGCACCAGACCGGCCTGCCAACCCGCCTGCAGGTCGAAGGCGACGGCCTGCCGCTGCCGGCCGACGTGCAGGTGCAGGTGCTGCACGTGCTGCAGGAGGCGCTGTCCAACGTGCGCAAGCACGCGGGCGCCAGCCACGTCAGCCTGGACGTGGCCAAGGGCTCGCAGTGGCGCTTCACGGTGCGCGACAACGGCAGCGGTTTCGACCCCCAGCACACCCGCGGTGCTTCGCACGTGGGTCTGAAGATCATGCGTGAGCGGGCCCAGCGCATCGGCGCCGAGGTGGCGGTGGTGTCCAGCGCCGGCCAGGGCACAGCGGTCACCCTGACCCTGCCGCCCTACCCGGTGACCGCCAGCCCGGTGGCCACGCTCGGCCTCAACCTCAACGGCATTGCCACCACCCCATGATCCAGACGCCCCCGCCCCGTATCCAGCTGATGCTGGTGGACGACCACTCCCTGTTCCGCCGTGGCCTGAAAGCGCTGCTGCAACAGGACGAGCGTTTCGACGTGGTCTGCGAGGCCGCCGACGTGGGCGAGGCGCTGCGCGGCGTGGCGCAGCAGCGGCCCGACCTGATCCTGCTCGACAACCACCTGCCCGGGGTGCGCGGGGTGGACGGCGTGGCGGCCCTGAAAGACGCGGCGCCGGGCACCCGCATCCTGATGCTCACCGTGAGCGAGAACGAGGCCGACCTGGCCGCCGCGCTGCAGGCCGGGGCCGACGGTTACCTGCTCAAGACGGTGGAGTCCGACCAGCTGTGCGACGCCATCGTCAAGGTGCTTGACGGCGAATCGGTGGTCAGCCCGGCGATGATGGGCAAGCTCTTCAGCATGTTCCGCGGCCAGCCGGCGGCGGCGGACACGGGCCCGGCGGCCTTGTCGACCCTGGTCCCGGCGCCCGAGGCCAAGCCCGACCCGGGCATCGACAAGCTCTCGGCGCGCGAGCGCGAGATCCTGGCGCTGATCGCGCGCGGTGGCAGCAACAAGCAGATCGCGCGCGACCTCGACATCGCCGAGACCACGGTCAAGATTCACGTGCAGCACATCCTGCGCAAGCTCAATCTGACCTCCCGCGTGCAGGCGGCGGTATACGCGGCCGGTCGCGGCCTGGGTTGATCTGGGTCAAGACCCGGTGAATCAGGCGCCGAGGTAGTTCTTCAGGACGATGGGGGCCGGTGCCCCCATCGTCCGTCTGGCGAGGGTCGGGTGTCCCACCGGTGGATACCGGAAAAACCCTACAGCGCCGACAGTCATGCCATGTCTCTGGAGAAAGAACATGGCCTCTGAACTTCGAAACGAAAGAAAAGCCTGGTCGGTGCTGATCGTCAGCACGCTGGCCTTCACCGTGTGCTTCATGGTCTGGATGATGTTCGGCGTCATCGGCATTCCGATCAAGAAGGCGCTCGACCTCAACTCCACCCAGTTCGGCCTGCTCATGGCCACGCCGGTGCTCACCGGCTCGCTGGTGCGCGTACCCCTGGGCATCTGGACCGACCGCTACGGCGGCCGCATCGTGATGGCGCTCCTGATGGCGCTCACCGTGCCCGCGATCTGGCTCATGAGCTACGCCACCGCCTACTGGCATTTCCTCACCATCGGCCTCTTCGTCGGCCTGGCCGGCGGCTCCTTCTCGGTCGGCACGCCCTACGTGGCGCGCTGGTTCCCGAAAAACCGCCAGGGCATGGCCATGGGCGTGTACGGCGCGGGCAACTCGGGCGCGGCGGTCAACAAGTTCGTGGCGCCGGTGTTGCTGGTGGCCTTTGGCTGGACCATGGTGCCGCAGGTCTACGCGGCCATCATGCTGGGCACGGTGATCCTTTTCTGGCTCTTCAGCCACAGCGACTCCTCGCACCTGGTGCCGAGCAACGTGAAGTTCACCGACCAGCTCAAGGCGCTGAAAGACCCCAAGGTGCTCAAGTACTGCCAGTACTACAGCATCGTGTTCGGCGGCTACGTGGCGCTCTCGCTGTGGATGGTGCAGTACTACGTGGGCGAGTTCGGGCTGGACATCCGCGTGGCCGCCCTGCTGGCCGCCTGCTTCTCGCTGCCCGGCGGCGTGCTGCGCGCCATCGGCGGCGTGATGTCGGACAAGTTCGGCGCGCACAAGGTCACCTGGTGGGTGATGTGGGTGAGCTGGATCTGCCTGTTCCTGCTGTCCTACCCGCAGACCGACTTCACCGTGCTCACCGTGAACGGCCCCAGGACCTTCCACATTGGCCTGAACGTCTATCTCTTCACCGGCCTGATGTTCATCCTGGGCATCTCCTGGGCCTTCGGCAAGGCCAGTGTCTTCAAGTACATCAGCGACGACTACCCCAAGAACATCGGCGCCATCAGCGGCATCGTCGGCCTGGCCGGCGGCCTGGGGGGCTTCGTGCTGCCCATCATGTTCGGCGCCCTGATGGACCTCACCGGCATCCGCTCCAGCGCCTTCATGCTGATGTACGGCGTGGTCTGGGTCTCGCTGATCTGGATGTACTGGACCGAGGTGCGCAAGGCCCAGGTCATGGGCACAGAAGCCAAATCCTTTTCCTTCCAGAACTGACTCCACCGTCAGGAACCCCACCATGAACACCAAAGCAAACCCCCTGCCTGCCTCGGTTGCTGTTGCCAGCGGCCAGGGCGCGGACATCTCTGACTGGCGGCCCGAAGACGAGCGCTTCTGGGAAAGCACCGGCAAGAAGATCGCCTACCGCAACCTCTGGATCTCGGTGCCCGCGCTGCTCTGCGGCTTCGCCGTCTGGGGCATGTGGGGCATCATCACCGTGCAGATGCTCAACCTGGGCTTCCCCTTCACCCAGGCCGAGCTGTTCACGCTGACCGCCATCTCCGGCATCTCCGGCGCCACCATGCGCATCCCGGCGTCCTTCCTGGTGCGCCTGGCCGGTGGCCGCAACACCATCTTCCTCACCACCGCCATGCTGCTGGCTCCGGCCATCGGCACCGGCGTGGCGCTGCAGCACCCCGAGTGGCCGCTGTGGGTGTTCCAGCTGCTGGCGCTGTGGTCGGGCGTGGGCGGCGGCAACTTCGCCAGCTCCATGTCCAACATCAGCACCTTCTTTCCGAAGCGGCTGCAGGGCACGGCGCTGGGCCTGAACGCGGGCCTGGGCAACTTCGGTGTCACCACCATGCAGATCGTCATCCCGCTGGTGATGACGCTGCCGCTGCTGGGCGCCTTCGGCGGTGAGTCCATGACGCTGGTGAAAGACAGCGGCTGGATCTTCGGCAAGATCGCCGCCGGCACCCCCACCTGGATCCAGAACGCCGGCTTTGCCTGGGTGCTCTCGCTGGTGCCGCTGTCGATCCTGGCCTGGTTCGGCATGAACAACCTGAAGACGGTGTCGCCCGAAGCCGGCCACCCGGTGGGCGCCTTCGCCAAGGTCACCTACCTCTACACCCTGGCCTTCGTGCCGGCCATCTTCATCCTCTGGCTCTACCTGCCGGCACCCACCGGCCTGGGCCTGCTCAACATGTGGGTGGCCATTCCGCTGGACATCATCCTGGCGCTGCTGATGATGAAGCTGGCCGCGTTCGGTTCGATGAAGGAGAACGTGAGCAAGCAGTTCGCCATCTTCCGCAACAAGCACACCTGGTCGCTCACGGCGCTCTACATCGTCACCTTCGGTTCCTTCATCGGCTTCTCGATGGTGCTGCCCCTGGCCATCACCGTGATCTTCGGCTTCCAGCACGTGGCCGACGCGGCCGGCGTGATGACGCACACGCTGAAGAATCCGAACGCTCCCTCGGCCCTCACCTACGCCTGGATCGGCCCCTTCGTCGGCGCCGCCGTGCGCCCGGTGGGCGGCTGGATCTCCGACAAGGTGGGCGGTTCCATCGTCACGCAGATCATCTCCGCCGTGATGGTGTTCGCCTCGGGTGCGGTGGGCTACGTGATGATGCAGGCCTACGGCTCGGCCACGCCCGAGCAGTACTTCCCGGCCTTCCTTGGCCTCTTCATCGCGCTGTTCGTGGCCAGCGGCATCGGCAACGGCTCCACCTTCCGCACCATCGGCGTCATCTTCGACCGCCAGCAGGCCGGCCCCGTGTTGGGGTGGACCTCGGCCGTCGCCGCCTACGGTGCCTTCATCGCCCCGGTGGTGATCGGCGCCCAGATCAAGGCCGGCACACCGCAGCTCGCGATGTACGGCTTCGCCATCTTCTACGCCGTCTGCCTGGTGCTGAACTGGTGGTTCTATCTGCGCGCTGGTGCAGAGATCAAGAACCCCTGAGCCCGCGCACCGCCCCCATTTTCCGGAGACACACATGAGCCATTTTCTCGACCGTCTGAACCATTTTTCCGCCCCGAAGGAAGCCTTCTCGGGTGACCACGGCGTCACCACCGGCGAAGACCGCACCTGGGAAGACGCCTACCGGGACCGCTGGGCCCACGACAAGATCGTGCGCTCCACCCACGGCGTGAACTGCACGGGCTCCTGCTCGTGGAAGATCTACGTCAAGGGCGGCATCGTCACCTGGGAAACCCAGCAGACCGACTACCCGCGCACCCGCGCCGACCTGCCCAACCACGAGCCGCGCGGCTGCGCCCGCGGCGCTTCGTATTCCTGGTACCTGTACAGCGCCAACCGCGTGAAGTACCCCATGGTCCGCGCGCGCCTGCTCAAGCACTGGCGTGCCGCGCTGGCCGTGGCCAAGAGCCCGGTCGATGCCTGGGCCGCCATCGTGCAGAACGACGAAGCCCGGCGCGAATGGCAGCAGCAGCGCGGCCTGGGCGGCTTCGTGCGCAGCACCTGGGACGAGGTGAACCAGCTCATCGCCAGCGCCAACGTCTACACCGCCAAGAAGTACGGGCCCGACCGCGTGCTCGGCTTCTCGCCCATCCCCGCCATGTCCATGGTGAGCTATGCCGCGGGCTCGCGCTACCTGTCGCTGATCGGCGGCGTGTGCATGAGCTTCTACGACTGGTACTGCGACTTGCCGCCGTCCAGCCCGCAGGTGTGGGGCGAGCAGACCGACGTGCCCGAGTCGGCCGACTGGTACAACTCCACCTTCATCATCGCCTGGGGCTCCAACGTGCCCCAGACCCGAACGCCCGACGCCCACTTCTTCACCGAGGTGCGCTACAAGGGCGCCAAGACGGTGGCGATCACGCCCGACTACGCCGAGATCAGCAAGCTCTGCGACCTCTGGATGCACCCCAAGCAGGGCACCGACGCGGCCGTGGCCATGGCCATGGGCCACGTGATCCTGAAGGAGTTCTATTTCGACAAGCGCTCGGCGTACTTCGACGACTACGTGCGCCGCTACACCGACATGCCCAACCTGGTGCAGCTCGAAGAGCGCACCCTGCCCGACGGCCGCACGGTGCTGGTGCCGGGGCGCTACCTGCGCGCCAGCGACTTCAACGGCAAGCTCGGGCAGGAGCACAACCCCGAGTGGAAGACGGTCGCCATCGACGAGCACGACAAAATCGTGCTGCCCAACGGTTCCATCGGTTTCCGCTGGGGCGCCGAGGGCACCGAAGACGCCGGCCAGTGGAACCTGGAGAACCGCGAAGCGCGCAACGGCGAGACCGTGCAGCTCAAGCTCAGCCTGATGGAGGGCGTGCAGCCCGACTACCAGGTGGGCGAGGTCGGGTTCCCGTATTTCGGTGGCATCGACACCCCCAACTTCAGCGCCAACAAGCAGGCCGGCGCGGTGGCCGACGTGCTGGTGCGCCAGGTGCCGGTGCGCCGCGTCAAGCTGGGCAAGGCCGGTGAAGAGCGCTACGCGCTGGTCGCCACGGTGTTCGACCTGACGGTCGCCAACTACGGCGTCAACCGCGGCCTGCCCGGCGACACGGGTGCCGCCAGCTACGACGACGACACCCCCTACACCCCCGCCTGGCAGGAAAAGATCACCGGCGTGAAACGCGACCAGGTGATCGCCGTGGCGCGCCAGTTCGCCGACAACGCCGACAAGACCCGCGGCAAGTCCATGGTCATCATCGGCGCGGCCATGAACCACTGGTACCACTGCGACATGAACTACCGCGGCATCATCAACATGCTGATGATGTGCGGCTGTATCGGCCAGAGCGGCGGCGGCTGGTCGCACTACGTGGGCCAGGAGAAGCTGCGCCCGCAGACTGGCTGGACCGCGCTGGCCTTCGCGCTGGACTGGGTGCGCCCGCCGCGCCAGATGAACAGCACCAGTTTCTTCTACGCCCACACCGACCAGTGGCGCTACGAAAAGCTGGGCGTGGAAGAAATCCTCTCGCCGCTGGCCGACAAGACCAAGTTCGGCGGCAGCCTGATCGACTACAACGTGCGCGCCGAACGCATGGGCTGGCTGCCCAGCGCGCCGCAGCTGCAGACCAACCCGATGCAGGTGGTGAAAGATGCCACCGCCGCCGGCATGGACCCCAAGGACTACGCCGTCCAGGGCCTGAAGGACGGCACGCTCAAGATGAGCTGCGAAGATCCGGACAACCCGTTGAACTGGCCGCGCAACCTGTTCGTCTGGCGCTCCAACCTGCTGGGCTCCAGCGGCAAGGGCCACGAATACTTCCTCAAGCACCTGCTGGGCACCACCCACGGCGTGCAGGGCAAGGACCTGGGGGTCGACGAGGCCAAACCCAAGGAAGTGGCCTGGCACGACAAGGCACCCGAGGGCAAGCTGGACCTGCTGGTCACGCTGGACTTCCGCATGAGCACCACCTGTCTGTACTCCGACATCGTGTTGCCCACCGCCACCTGGTACGAGAAGAACGACCTCAACACCAGCGACATGCACCCCTTCATCCACCCGCTGTCCACCGCGGTGGACCCGGCCTGGCAGAGCAAGAGCGACTGGGACATCTACAAGGGTTTCGCCAAGGCCTACAGCGAGGTCTGCGTCGGCCACCTGGGCGTGGAGCGCGAGGTGGTGCTCACGCCGCTGATGCACGACACCCCCGCCGAACTGGCCCAGCCGTTTGACGTGAAGGAATGGAGCAAGGGCGAGTGCGAGCTGATCCCCGGCAAGACCGCGCCGCAGATCCAGGTGGTGGTGCGCGACTACCCCAACACCTACAAGCGCTTCACGGCCCTGGGCCCGCTGATGGAAAAAGCGGGCAACGGCGGCAAGGGCATCGGCTGGAACACCGACACCGAGGTGGCGCAGCTCAAGGAGCTCAACGGCACCGTCAAGGCCGAGGGTGTGACCCAGGGCATGGCCCGCATCGAGAGCGACATCGACGCCTGCGAGGTGGTGCTGCAACTCGCGCCCGAGACCAACGGCCACGTGGCGGTGAAGGCCTGGGAAGCGCTCAGCAAGATCACCGGCCGCGAACACGCCCACCTGGCGCTGCACCGCGAAGACGAGAAGATCCGTTTCCGCGACATCCAGGCCCAGCCGCGCAAGATCATCTCCAGCCCGACCTGGTCCGGCCTCGAATCCGAGAAGGTGTCCTACAACGCCGGCTACACCAACGTGCACGAGCTGATCCCATGGCGCACCCTCACCGGCCGCCAGCACTTCTACCTGGACCACCCCTGGATGATCGCCTTCGGTGAAGGCCTCACCAGCTACCGCCCGCCGGTGGACCTGAAGACGGTGGGCGACATGATCGACCGCAAGCCCAACGGCAACAAGGAGATCTCGCTCAACTTCATCACGCCGCACCAGAAGTGGGGCATCCACAGCACGTACAGCGACAACCTGCACATGCTCACGCTCAACCGCGGCGGCCCGGTGATCTGGCTGAGCGAAGACGACGCCAAGGGCGCCGGCATCGAGGACAACGACTGGGTGGAACTGTTCAACGCCAACGGCGCCATCGCGGCGCGCGCGGTGGTGAGCCAGCGCGTGAACCCGGGCATGGTGCTCATGTACCACGCGCAGGAAAAGATCATCAACACCCCCGGCTCGGAGATCACCGGCACACGCGGCGGCATCCACAACTCGGTCACCCGCATCGTCACCAAGCCCACCCACATGATCGGCGGCTACGCGCAGTTCAGCTACGGCTTCAACTACTACGGAACCATCGGCACCAACCGCGACGAGTTCGTCATCGTGCGCAAGATGCGCAAGATCGACTGGCTCGACGGCCAGGGCACCGACACCGTTCAGGCTTGATCAGCACAGGAGAAAACAACATGAAAGTTCGTGCCCAAATCGCCATGGTGCTGAACCTGGACAAATGCATCGGTTGCCACACCTGTTCGGTCACCTGCAAGAACGTCTGGACCAGCCGCCCCGGCGTGGAATACGCCTGGTTCAACAACGTCGAGACCAAGCCCGGCATCGGTTACCCCAAGGAGTGGGAGAACCAGGACAAGTGGAACGGAGGCTGGGTGCGCAAGGCCGACGGCTCCATCGAGCCCAAGCAGGGCGGCAAGTGGAAGCTGCTCATGCGCATCTTCTCCAACCCCAACCTGCCACAGATCGACGACTACTACGAGCCCTTCACCTTCGACTACGACCACCTGCAGTCGGCCGCCGAGACCAAGGCGCCGCCGACCGCGCGCCCGCGCAGCCTGATCACCGGCCAGCGCATGGAGAAGATCGAGTGGGGTCCGAACTGGGAAGAGATCCTGGGCGGTGAGTTCAGCAAGCGCAGCAAGGACGCCAACCTGGCGAACTTCGAGCAGGTCCAGAAAGACATGGTGGGCCAGTTCGAGAACACCTTCATGATGTACCTGCCGCGCCTGTGCGAGCACTGCCTGAACCCGGCCTGCGTGGCCTCGTGCCCCTCGGGTTCGATCTACAAGCGCGAGGACGACGGCATCGTGCTGATCGACCAGGACAAGTGCCGCGGCTGGCGCATGTGCGTGAGCGGCTGCCCCTACAAGAAGATCTACTACAACTGGCAGACCGGCAAGGCCGAGAAGTGCATCTTCTGCTACCCGCGCATCGAGGCCGGCCAGCCCACCGTGTGCAGCGAAACCTGCGTGGGCCGCATCCGCTACCTGGGCGTGGTGCTGTACGACGCCGACCGCATCCAGGAAGCCGCCAGCGTGGAAGACGAGAAGGACCTGTACCAGGCCCAACTCGACATCTTCCTCAACCCGAACGACCCCAAGGTGATCGAGCAGGCCCGGCTTGACGGCATCCCCGAGAACTGGATCACCGGCGCGCAGAACAGCCCGGTCTACAAGATGGCGATCGACTGGAAGGTCGCGCTGCCGCTGCACCCCGAGTACCGCACCCTGCCCATGGTCTGGTACGTGCCGCCGCTCTCGCCCATCTCCTCGGCGGTCAACGCCGGCCAGATCGGCGTCAACGGCGAGCTGCCCGACTTCACGCAGATGCGCATCCCCGTGCAGTACCTGGCCAACCTGCTGACGGCCGGCGACACCGGTCCGGTGGTGCGCGCGCTCGAACGCATGCTGGCCATGCGTTCCTACCAGCGCGGCAAACACGTCGACGGCGTGCAGAACCTGGCGGTGCTGGAGCAGACCGGCCTCACGGTGGCGCAGGTCGAGGAGATGTACCACGTGATGGCGATCGCCAACTACGAAGACCGCTTCGTGATCCCGACCTCGCACCGCGAGTACGCCGAAAACGCCTTCGACCTGCGCGGTGGCTGCGGCTTCTCGTTCGGCAACGGCTGCTCGGACGGCGCTTCGGAAACGAGCCTGTTCGGCGGCGACAAGCGCCGCACGATCCCGATCCAGTCGGTTGTATGAAAGAGCGCAAGACCATGAAAAACACCCGTTATTCCCTGCGCGCCCTGGCCCGCCTGCTGGCCTACCCGGACGCTGCCTGGCGCGCCGAACTGCCGGCCTTGCTTGACGTGATCGACGAGGAGCAGGCCGTGCCGGTCGCGCGCCGCGCCGAGCTGCGCGCCCTGGCCGCTGAACTGCTGCGGCTCGATCCGTTCGAGGTGGAGGCGCGCTACGTGGACACCTTCGACCGGGGCCGCGCCACCTCGCTGCACCTGTTCGAGCATGTGCACGGCGACTCGCGCGACCGCGGCCCGGCCATGATCGATCTGGTGCAGACCTACGAGAAGGCCGGCCTGTTCCTCGGTCCCGAGGAACTGCCCGACCACCTCTGCGTGGTGCTGGAGTTCGCCTCCACGCAGCCGTCGCAGCTGGCGCGCGCCTTCCTCGCCGAGATGGCCCACATCCTCAACGCCATCTTCAGCGCCCTGCTCAAGCGCGAGAGCCCCTACGCCGCCGTGCTGGCCGCCGTGCTGGAGCTGGCCGGCCAGAAGGCGCAGGCCGTGCCGTTCGCGGCCGACGAAGCCATGGACGAGGCCTGGGCCGAGCCACAGGCCTTCGACGGCTGCAGCACGCGCGGCCAGTCGCGCCCCGGCGAACCGCAGCCGATCCACATCGTGCGCCAGTCGCCCGCGGCCCGCGCGGCCGCTTGAGACCCCTTGGAGACGCTCATGACCCCCCTTGACCAATTCCTTTTCGGCTACTACCCCTACATCGCCCTCACCGTGTTCCTGCTGGGCAGCCTGATCCGTTTCGACCGCGACCAGTACACCTGGAAAAGCGACTCCTCGCAGCTGCTGCGCGCCGGGCAGCTGCGCTGGGGCAGCAACCTGTTCCACGTCGGCATCCTGTTCCTGTTCTTCGGCCACAGCGTGGGCATGCTCACGCCGCACTTCGTGTACGAGCCCTTCATGGCGGCCGGCGCCAAGCAGCTCATGGCCATGATCTCGGGCGGCCTGTTCGGCCTGCTGGGCTTCATCGGCGTGAGCATCCTGCTGCACCGCCGGCTTTCCGACGTGCGCATCCGCGTCAACTCCAAGACCAGCGACATCGTGTTGCTGGTCCTGCTGTGGCTGCAGTTCGCGCTGGGTCTGGCCACCATCCCGCTGTCGGCCCAGCACCTGGACGGCGGCATGATGATGAAGCTGGCCGAGTGGGCGCAGCGCATCGTGACCTTCCGCGCCGGAGCGCCCGAGCTGCTGGCCGAGGCCGGCTGGGTGTTCAAGGGCCACATGTTCCTGGGCATGAGCATCTTCCTGATCTTCCCCTTCACCCGCCTGGTGCACGTGTGGAGCGGCTTTGGCACGCTGGCCTACGTGGTGCGCCCTTACCAACTGGTGCGCAGCCGTCGACTGGGCATGGCGCCGCGTGCGCCACTGAGCCAGCGCGACCGCGCCGCCTGAAGCTTCCGGAGACTTTCCATGAACGCAACATCCACCACCGGCTGCGGCAGCAGCACCTGCGCCTGTTCCGAGCTGGCGCAGCCCGCGATTGCCCATGTCAACGGCATCGCCCTGCACGAGCCGGGCGAGACCCTGGACACCCAGACCCTGCGCGAACGCGCCTGCACCGAGCTGCTGCGCCAGCAGGCCGTGCGGGCCGGGCTGCTGCCGCGCTACGGTGGGCTGATCGCGCGCGCGCCCGACGAGACGCAGCGCCAGATCATCGAGGCCATGGTCGACCAGGTGGTGAGCGTGCCCGAGCCCACCGAGGACGAATGCCGCCGCCACTACGCGGCCCAGAAGAGCCGCTTCATCGTGGGCCAGGCGCTGCACGTGCGCCACATCCTGTTCGCCGTGACGCCGGGGGTGAACGTGCACGCGCTCACGCTGCGCGCCGAGGCCGCGTTGCTGGAACTCACCCGCAAGGACGTCTCGCCCGGGCGCTTCGAGCACCTGGCCGGCGAACTCTCCAACTGCCCGTCGAGTGTCCAGGGCGGCGACCTGGGCTGGCTCACGCCGGACGACTGCGCGCCCGAGCTGGCCAACGAGCTGTTTTTCCAGAGCGATTCGCGCTGGGGCATGGGCGTGCACCCGCGCCTGGTCAACACCCGCTTCGGCCTGCACATCATCGAAGTGCTGGGCCGCAAGAAAGGCCGCCTGCCCGAGTTCGAGGAACTGCGCCAGCAGATCGCCTCGCGCCTGCTGCTGCAGTCGCGCACCACGGCGCTGCGCCAGTACATGCAGCTGCTGGTGGGGGAGGCGCAGATCGAAGGCGTGGACCTGATCGGCGCGGACAGCCCCCTGGTGCAGTGATGGCCCGCCATGCCTGACGACCTGCTGCTGCGCCTGCGCGATTTCCATTCGGACTATTTCCCGCGGCACCAGCAACGTTTTCAGGATCTGGTGGCGCAGGGGCAGCATCCCAAGACGCTGTTCATCGGTTGTTCGGACTCGCGCCTGGTGCCGTACCTGCTCACCGGTGCGGCGCCGGGTGAGCTGTTTTTGGTGCGCAATGTTGGGGCGTTCATCCCGCCTTATGACCAGTCGCACGGCCTGCACGGCACCATGGCCGCGATCGAGTTCGCCGTGCTCAACCTGAAGGTGGAGCGCATCATCGTCTGCGGCCACAGCCATTGCGGCGCCATCCGCGCCGCCTACGAAGGCGCGCCCGACGAGGCGGTGGCGCTCAAGGCCTGGCTCAAGCTGGCCGACGAGGCCCTGCTGCCGGTACAGGCCAGTACCGAGGCGCTGCGCCGCACCGAGCAGCGCGCCGTGGTGCTGCAACTGGAGCGTCTGATGGACTACCCCATGGTGCGCCGCGCCGTGGAGGTCGGCCACCTCTCGTTGCACGGCTGGCATTACGTGATCGAGGACGGAGAAGTCCACGTGTTTGACGCAGAGCAAGGAGCGTTCGTGCCCGCCTCGTTAGCCTCCCACAGCGGCACCGGGCCTTACCAGCCTTATGTGGAACACGATGGACAAATCCTTACGGACTGACGAAAAAATGCATATGGATTCGGGGGAGGGCGGAAATAATCCACGAATTGGGCCCAACCGAAGAGCGGTTGCCCATGTCAAGGCAAAATGCGGCATGGCTTTCGACCGCCTCGCCCATCGCGGCCTGAGGGGCGGAAAGCCCGACATGGGCCAGTTCGGTATCGACCAGCAACTGGGCCACGCCTTCGATGGCGACCAGCGCAAGGGTCTTTTTCTCCGCGGAGCCGGGTTGTTGCCGTTTGGCAGCCACGTCCGCTCCGTTCATGATCTGATGCGGTGGTCGATCGCGGGCATTCGACCCCAGGCTCTCGCCTGAGCCTTACACCAGAAAACAGACATGAAACGCGACAACACCATGCGTCCCCAGGACCTGACCGCCACCCAACCCATCAGCCAGGACGTGCTGGCCGAGAAGTACCTCAAACCCGGCGAAACCGGGCTGGAAGACCTGTACCGCCGCGTGGCGCGCGCGCTGGCCTCGGTGGAAAAAGAAGCCGACCGGGCCAAGTGGGAACAGCGCTTCCTGGACAACCTGCACGTGGGCGCCATCGGCGCGGGGCGCATCATGAGCGCCGCCGGCACCGAGATCCAGGCCACCCTGATCAACTGCTTCGTGCAGCCCGTGGGCGACGCCATCCAGGGCGTGGACGCCGAGGGTTACCCCGGCATCTACGAAGCGCTGCGCGAAGCCGCCGAAACCATGCGCCGTGGCGGTGGTGTGGGTTACGACTTCTCGCGCATCCGCCCCAAGGGCGCCGAGGTCAAGGGCACGCACTCCATGGCGTCCGGTCCCTGCAGCTACATCAACGTGTTCGACCAGTCGTGTTCGACGGTCGAGAGCGCGGGCGCACGCCGCGGCGCGCAGATGGGCGTGCTGCGCATCGACCACCCGGACGTGATGGAGTTCATCACCGCCAAGCGCACCCCCGGCCGCTGGAACAACTTCAACGTGTCGGTGGGCGTGAGCGACGCCTTCATGGAAGCCGTGGGCAACGACCAGCCCTGGGAGCTGGTGCACAAGGCCAAGCCCGGCAAGACCCTGATGGAAAAAGGGGCCTACCAGCGCGGCGACGGCCTGTGGGTCTACCAGACCCTGGCCGCCACCGAGCTGTGGGACACCATCATGAAGTCGGCCTACGACTTCGCCGAGCCCGGCATCCTGTTCCTCGACAAGATCGGCACCGACAACAACCTGCACTACTGCGAAACCATCGCGGCGACGAACCCCTGCGGTGAGCAGCCGCTGCCGCCCTACGGCTGCTGCGACCTCGGTCCCATCATCCTCACGCGCTTCGTCAAGAACCCGTTCGGCTTCGGCGGTGTGCCGGCGTTTGATTTCGAGGCCTTCGAGCAGGCGGTGGCGACCCAGGTGCGCGCGCTGGACAACGTGCTCGACGTGACCTTCTGGCCGCTGGAGCAGCAGCGCGCTGAAAGCGCCGCCAAGCGCCGCATCGGCGTGGGCTTCACCGGCATGGGCAATGCGCTGGCCATGCTCTGTGTGCGCTACGACCGCGAGGAGGGGCGCCACATGGCGGCCCAGATCGCCGAGCGCATGCGCAACGCGGCCTACCTCGCCTCGGTCGAGCTGGGCAAGGAAAAGGGCGTGTTCCCCAAATTCGACGCCGAGGGTTACCTGGCCCCCGGCACCTTCGCCAGCCGCCTGCCCGAGGCGATCAAGAAGGCCATCCGCAAGCACGGCATCCGCAACAGCCACCTGCTCTCGATCGCGCCCACCGGCACGGTGAGCCTGGCCTTTGCCGACAACGCCTCCAACGGCATCGAGCCGCCGTTTTCCTGGATGTACCGCCGCAAGAAGCGCGAGGCCGATGGCTCCACCAGCGAGTACGCGGTGGAAGACCACGCCTGGCGCCTGTACCGCGAACTCGGCGGCGACGTGGACCAGCTGCCCGAGTACTTCGTCAACGCGCTGGCCATGAGCGCGGGCGAACACATCGCCATGATGGAAGCGGTGCAGCCCTTCGTGGACACCGCCATTTCCAAGACGGTCAACGTCGCGGCCGACTACCCGTTCGAAGATTTCAAGAGCCTGTACCAGAAGGCCTGGCGCGCCAACCTCAAGGGCATGGCCACCTACCGGCCCAACAACATTCTCGGCTCGGTGCTCGACACCGGCAGTGCCGCGACCGACGCCAAGGCCGCTGCCGCGCCCGCCGCCCCGGCCCCGGTGGACCCGATGCGCACCGTGATCGAGAGCCGCCCCAAGGGCGCGCTGTCGGCCGTGGCCGACAAGATCGAGTACTGGACGCAGGAAGGCCACAAGACGCTGTACATCGTGGTGTCGTTCCTGCCGGTGCCGGCCGCCGATGGCGTGGGCACGGTCGAGCGCGCGATCGAGTTCTTCATGCCCGTGGGCCAGAGCGGTGAGTCGCAGCAGTGGATCACCTCCACCATGCGCATGCTCTCGCTGGCCGCGCGCGGCGGTTTCCTGGGCCGAGCGCTGTCCGACATGCGCAAGGTGGCCTGGGACCGCGGCCCGGTGCGCCTGGGCACGTACCAGAAGGCCGATGGCACGCACGTGCCGATGTGGCACGACTCCGAAGTCGCCGCCATCGCCTTCGCGCTGCAGAACATCATCGCGCGCCGCGCCCAGTCGGGCGTGGTGGCGGCCAGCGCCGCCCCGTCGGCGCCGGCCATGCCCGAGCTCGTCGGCATGCCCTCGGGCGTGATGGCGGGCAAAAAATGCCCCGAGTGCGGCGCGCACGCCATGATCCGCAAGGACGGCTGCGACTACTGCACCTCGTGCGGCCACCTCGGCAGCTGCGGATGAACACGCCCGCGCGCCCGGTGCTGCCGATCCGGCCCGTGCGCGCGCAGGCGACAACACCCGCGCCCCGGGCCGAGCCGCCCGGGCGGCGGCCCTGGCGGCCTCGGCACCTGCTGCTGGCGCCGCACCGGCTGGGGTTCGCGCTGGCCGTGCTGCTCTTGCTGGCCTCGGGCGCCTGGTGGGCGCTGGTGCAGGTGGACCGCGTGAGCGGCCTGGTGGGGCTGTCCTACGCGGTCTCGCCCACGCTGGGCCACGCCTCGGTCATGACCTTCGGGTTCATCCCGCTCTTTTTCTCGGGCTTTCTGTTCACCGCCGGGCCGAAGTGGCTGGGCGTGCCGCCGCCCGCCGTGACGGCGCTGGTGGCGCCGCTGCTGCTGCAGGCCGGGGGCTGGCTGGTCTGGCTGCTCGGCTTGCACAGCGCCGCCGGGCTGGCCATGGCCGGCGCGGGTGCCGCGCTGCTGGGCCTGGGCTGGATGGTCGCCCTGTTCTGGCAACTGGTGCTGCGCAGCACCCAGCCGGACCGCCTGCACGCCAAGACCGTGGGTCTGGCCGGGGCGGTGGGCGTGGCGAGCCTGGCGCTCATGCTGGCGGCCTTGTCGGTGGACGCCTTCGACGTGGCCCGTGCCGCCGTGCTCACCGGGCTCTGGGGCTTCGTGGTCGTGACCTACCTCGTGGTGGCGCACCGCATGATCCCGTTCTTCACCTCCAGCGCGGTGCCCATGCTGGACGCCTGGCGGCCGTTCTGGGTGCTGTGGGTGCTGCTCGGCGCCGTGGCGCTCGAAGTGCTGGCGGTGTGGGCGCCTCTGGCCGGCTGGCCCCAGGGCCGGGGCTGGATGCTCAGCCTGGGCCTGATGGAGCTGGCCGCGGGCAGCGTGATCCTGTGGCTGGCCTTCGTCTGGGGGCTGGTGCAGAGCCTGAGCATCCGGCTGCTGGCCATGTTGCACCTGGGCTTTCTCTGGCTGGGCCTGTCCTTCGTGCTCGCGGGCACCTCGCAGCTGTTCGGCCTGCGGCTGGGCACGCCGGTGCTGGGCCTGGGCGCGCTGCACGCGCTCACCATGGGCTGCCTGGGCTCGCTGATGCTGGCCATGGTCACGCGCGTGTCCTGCGGCCACAGCGGGCGCACCCTGGTGGCCGACAACCTGGTCTGGACGCTGTTCTGGCTGCTGCAACTGGCGGTGGTGCTGCGCATCACCGCCGCGCTGGAGCAGGCGCCCGTGGGCCTGCTCATGGTCGCGGCGCTGCTGTGGGCGGGCGTGATGGCGGTCTGGGGCCTGCGCATGGTCGGCTGGTACGGCCGCGTGCGCGTCGACGGCCGCCCGGGCTGAGCGCCTGAGCGTCTTTCCCCATGCCTTCCATGCGCGCCACATCCCCCCATGACGCCGAGGCCCCCGACTGGGCCGCCATCGCGGGCGAGCTGATCCAGGCGCGCCAGACCGTGCTGCCCAAGCGCCTGGTGGCGCCCGGCCCCGACGCCGCGCAGCAGCAGACCATCCTGGCCGCGGCCGCCGCCGCGCCCGACCACCGCCAGCTCCTGCCCTGGCGCTTCATCGCCGTGCCCCCAGCGCGGCGCGGCGCGCTCGCCGAGGCGTTTGCCCAGGCCCTGCTCGAACGCGACCCCGCCGCCGCCCCCGAGCAGGTGGCGCAGGCGGGCGACAAAGCGCACCGCGCGCCCTGGCTCATGTTGGTGGTGGTGGACAGCCTGTGCGGCGACGCCCGGGTGGATCTGCACGAGCGCATCCTGTCCGCCGGCTGCGCGGTGCAGAACGTGCTGCTCATGGCCACCGCGCTGGGCTTCGGCTCGGCGCTCACCAGCGGCCAGGCGCTCGGCTCGGACAGCCTGCGCCGGCTCTTCGCCCTGCGCGAGGGGCAGCACGCGCTGTGCTTCATCAGCATCGGCACCGCGCTGTCGCACGGCGGATCGCGCGTGCGGCCGGCCGTGGCCGATTTCTTTCGCACGCTGGGCGACGACCCGCCCGGCGCCTGACCCCCGATACGCAGGACCCCTCCCCATGAACATCGCCAGTTTTGACGACCTGCTGAGCGCCGCGCGCGCCCAGCCCCTGCCGCAGCGCTTGCTGTTCGTGTTCGCCGGCATCGAGCTGCCGGACGACGCCACGCCCGAAGAGCGCGCGGCCTTTGAGCAAGGCCAGGGCGGTGCCCTGGTGCCGCAGATGTGTGTGGACAAAAGCCCGGACGAGCTGGCCTCGTTCGATCAGCTCAGGCAGGAAGCGGCGACCTTCGGCCAGCCCTGGGGCATGGTCTTCGCCGCCGCCATGTCGGGCGCGCCGGGCAAGGCGCCCACCAGCGCCGACGCCGACGAGCCGCTGCAGAAGATGGTGGAGGCGATCCGCCAGGGCCGCATCCAGGCCTACATCCCGTTCGACCCGCAGGGCCGGCCGGTGCAGATCGGCTGATGGCCATGGCCGGCATCCGCCTGCACGAGATCAGCCTGCCGGGCCATGCCTCACCCGGCGTGGGCTTCGAGGCGCCGTTCGAGATGCTCGACGCCTGCCACGAGCGGGTCGAGCGCATGCTGGCCCTGCTCGGAAAGATCCGCGAACACGTCAAGACCCACGGTGCCGACGAACAGGCCCGGCAGGCCGCACGCGACGTGATGCGTTACTTCGACCAGGCCGGCCCGCACCACCACGAAGACGAAGAGCGGCACGTGTTCCCGCCGCTGCTGGCGCAGCGCGACCCCGCCGTGGTGGCGGTGGTCATCCAGCTCAAGCAGGACCACCGGGCGATGGAAGCGCAGTGGGCGCTGGTGCGCGCGGCGTTGATGGCGCTGGTGGATGCTGGCGAGGGCTGGTCCGGGTTCTCTGCGGAAGATGGGCAGCGCTTCGATGCCTACGACGCGCTGTACCGGCGGCATCTGGTGGACGAGAACGGCGTGGTCTACCCGGCGGCGCGCTCGGTCATCCGGGGCGAGGCGCTGCAGGCGATGGGCGCGGAGATGATGGCGCGGCGGGGGGTGGTGGTTTGACAACCCGAGCCCGTGGGATTGCCGATTCTGGGTATCCTGCGTGTTGATATTTAGATCAAGGTTGGGCGGCCAATGAACCCGTTGCACCAATACGAAGCGTGGTTGGATGAACTCGATCAACGGTTACGAGTCGACAGCGGCAACATCGTTTGCGAGTTGGGTAGTGGACTGATCGCGCCACTTTCCGAACTGACGGACGTTGACGACATCGCCCTTTGGGCTGGCAAGCTCAGAGAGTCCTTGGCTGCTCATGAAGGGCATCTACCCCACGAGTACCTGGTCAAACGTTTTGCAAGACTCGCGAAGGAACGCACAGGGCTGCCAGTGAACGTAGATGAAATCGCTTGGGAAGCTACTGTCGGCTACCGTCGTAGGTAGCCTAAACATATAGATGGACTCCCTCTCAAGGGCAAGGGACTGACTGATTGGGGACTTGGGTCGCGAGGGCTCGCAATCATTGTCTTCCTTGCAGGTCAAGCGCCACACCGGCGCGGTCTGCTTAGATCAAGCGCTCGCCTGCGGTCAACAACGATTTTGGAGATGGAGTGAGTTGGCGCGGCGGTTACTCCGCCGGCCCAACGTTCAACGCCACCTCCGCCACGCCCTCCACACGCCCGGTGATCTTGTCCCCGCTGATCACCGCGCCCACGCCTTCGGGCGTGCCGGTGTAGATCAGGTCGCCGGGTTGCAGGTGGTAGAACTGGGACAGGTCGGCGATGATTTCGCGGATGTTCCAGATCAGCTTGTCCACGTTGGACGACTGTTTCGTCTGGCCGTTGACTTCGAGCGCGATGGCGCCGCTCTCGATCACCACGCCTTCCATGGGCACGATCTCGCTGCACACCGAACCCTCTTCGATGTCCTTGCCCAGATCCCAGGGGCGGCCCTTGTCGCGGGCGACCAGTTGCAGGTCGCGGCGGGTCATGTCCAGGCCGGCGGCGTAGCCGTAGATCACTTCGTGCGCGTCTTCGGCTTTCACACGGAAACCGGTCTTGCCCACGGCGAGCACCAGTTCCATTTCGAAGTGGTAGTTGTGGGTGCCGGGCGGGTAGGCCACGGTGGTGCCGCTCTGCACCAGGGTCTGCGGCGACTTGGTGAAGTAGAACGGCCGCTCGGCGCTCTTGTCGACCGGCTTTCCCATCTCGACGGCGTGCGCGTGGTAGTTGCGGCCGACGCAGAAGATGCGGTTGATGGGGAAACGTTCGGCCTGGCCACGGATGGGCAAGGACTGGACGGCGGGTGGGGCGAAGAGGTATGTGGTCATGGTGAACAAAGGAGTGGGGGTAGGGAGAAGTGTCTTGAACCGGGAGCACCGCGGAACCGGCTTTGCCGGGCCGCTGGTGTTGCCCCCTTGAGGGGGTGACGCGCGAAGCGCGGCGCGGGGGTGGGCTATCTCGTCTCGTAAACGCCCAGCTTGCGGTGCAGTGGGGATTCATCGGCAATGAAGACAAACGAAGGCTGGTCGACCGATCGGTTCTTCAGCGTCACGGGCTCGTAGCCCGGCGCGCAGCAGGTGTCGGCCTCGACCAGCTCGAAGCGTTTGCCGCAGGTGGACACGTCCACACCGCCTTCGATCAGGTGGAACACCTGCGAGGGCGAGCGGGCGGGCAGGGTGAGCGTCTGGCCGGGTTTGAGCATGAGCGCGTAGAAGCCCAGGATGTTCTGCGCGTCGCCGCCGGTTTCGGGGTTCACGTAGGTCACCTGCACGCAGTCCAGCCCGGGCTGGTCGGCCGCCATGGCCACGAGGGCGGCGCGCGTGTCCACCCAGGGGTAACGCAGCATGGGGTAGCGCTTGTCGCTGCGGTTGAACACCTGCGTCGGTACCACGCCTGCGCGGGTCCAGGCGCGCTCGCCGCTGCCCTGTTTCACGGCTTGGCGCTCACCGTTGATGTGGTAGCTGGCCTCCATGTAATAGACCAGCGGCAGGTCCAGCACGTCGAGCCAGACCACGGGCTCGGTGCCGTCGTGGCCGTGTTCGTGCCACAGGCCGGTGGGCGTCAGGATCAGGTCGCCACGGCTCATGGGGCACTTCTCGCCATCGACCGTGGTGTAGGCGCCTTCGCCTTCCACGATCATGCGCACCGCGTTGGGCGTGTGGCGGTGGCTGGGCGCCCACTCGCCGGGCAGCAGCAGCTGCATGCCCAGGTACATGGCGGGGCTGGCCTTCATGTTTTCCAGGCCGTGGCCCGGGTTGGCCAGCACCAGCACGCGGCGCTCGGCCTTCTCGATGGGCGTGAGCTCGCCCGCTTTCAGCAGCAGCGGCTTGAGGGTGGCGTAGGGCCAGTGGATGGCCTGCGTGGCGCGCGTGGGCACCTTGGGCGGCAGCACCGCGCGCAGGCTGGGCCACAGCGGCACCAGGTTCAGCGCCTTGAGGTCGTCGCGGTAGTCCAGCGGCAGGTCTTCGAGTCGTCCGAGTTCGTGGCTCATTTGGTGTCTCCGGAAATAGGGGTGTGAGGTGTCTTGTGCCAGAACGCCGCGGAACCGGCTTTGCCGGGCCGCTGGCGTTGCCCCTTGAGGGGCGGAGCGCAGCGACGGGGGTGGTTCATTGACTCAGGCAGTTGTTGACGTTCCAGCTGTACAGCCATTCCATCGCGTCATAAAAGCGTTCCTGCGAACGGCCCTTCCACAGGCTGTTGCGCACCAGCCGCTCCACACCGACGGCGTGGTACAGGCGGCCCATCTCGCGGCCGCTGAGCACGATGCGCGCGGTGCGGGTCACGCGGCTCTGCTGGTACAGCTGCAACGCAGCGTCCCAGTCCTTGCCGCACACGCGCAGCGCCTCGCCCAGCGTCACGGCGTCTTCCATCGCCATGCACGCGCCTTGTGCCATGTACTGCGTGGTCGGGTGGGCGGCATCGCCCAGCAGGGTGGCGCGGCCGAACACCCAGGTGGCGATCGGCTCGCGGTCGGCCGTGGCCCAGCGCTTCCAGGTCTTGGGCAGTTCGATCAGCTGGCGCGCTTTGGGGCAGATGCCCTGGAAGTAGCTTTCCACCTCTTCCTTGCTGCCGTCCGTCACGCCCCACTGCTCGGGCTGGCGGCTGTGGAAGGTCACGACCACGTTGTACTGCTCGCCGCCGCGCAGCGGGTAGTGCACCAGGTGGCACTTGGGGCCGGCCCAGAGGCTGGCGGCGTTCCACTTCAGGTCGTCCGGGAAATCGGCCTTGTCCACCACCGCGCGGTAGACCACGTGGCCGGTCACGCGCGGCGGGTCGTTCACGTACTGCGCGCGCACCACCGACTTGCCGCCGTCGGCGCCGATCAGCGCCTGGCCGAGCCAGCGCTTGCCGTTCTGGTCGATGGCGGTCACGGTCCTGGCGGCTTCGTCTTGCTCGACCTTGACGATGCGGGTGCTGGTGAAGAACGCGACCCGGCCGGTTTCCACCGCGCCTTCGAGCAGCGACTGGTGGATGTCCACGCGGTGGATCACGGCGTAGGGGTTGCCGAAACGCTGGCGGAAGGCTTCGCCGGTCTCGATGCGGCCGACCAGCGTCTCGTCGATGGCGTCGTGCATGACCATGTGGTCGGTGTAGACGGCGCGGCCACGCGCCTTGTCGCCCACGCCCAGCGCGTCAAACGCATGGAAGGCGTTGGGGCCGAGCTGGATGCCGGCGCCGATCTCGCCGATCTCGGCGGCCTGCTCGAACACCTGCACGGTGAAGCCCTGGCGCACCAGCGCCAGCGCGGCGGCCAGACCGCCGATGCCACCACCGGCCACCAGCACCGGCAGATCGGAAGAGCTTGTGTTCATGGTCGCGACTCCTGTGAAATACGGCGTAAAAGGCGGCGGGCAAAAGACGGTGTCTGAAAGATGGCATGCACATCATCAGTATGCTTATCATAAGTGTAGTGCTAATATGGCCGGACGCCAAATCAGGGTTAACCCTGGACGCCGATCACCATGAGCACCACCGAACCTTCCGCCATCAACATCGACCTGCAGCCCGGCCACGCGATCCGGCGCCTGCACCAGATTTCCGTGGGCATCTTTCTGCAGGAAGCGGGGGAGCTGGGCATCACGCCCGTCCAGTACGCCGCGCTGCAGACGGTGGGCAACCAGCCCGGCATCGACCAGCGCACGCTGGCGCGCACCATCGCGCTGGACGCTTCCACCACCGGTGGCGTGGTGGACCGGCTCGAAGCGCGGGGCTGGCTGGTGCGCCGGACGGCGCCCGAAGACCGGCGCGCGCGCCAGCTGGCCCTGACACCCACCGGGCAGGCCCTGCTGGCCGAGGCCGTGCCCGCGATGCTGCGCGCGCAGGACCAGATCCTCGCGCCCCTGACCGAGCGCCAGCGCGCCGAGTTCATGCGGCTGCTGAACTTGCTGGTGACGCAGAACAACGAGATGAGCCGCGCGCCGAGCGAGGCCACGCGGTAATAAGCGCCAGGGCACTTGCCCGCCCGCCCCAAGCGCACGGGGCCATGGCCCAGCGTCTGTTCGACGACGCACAGACGACCGCACCGGTCGCGCAAAATCATGGCTTCCCGCTGCGCCGCCTTCCAGGCCGGTCGCGGCACCCGCACCTCAACCCCCAAGAAGGAAAACCCTCATGAACCTGCACCTGAGCATCGGACCGCTGGTGTCCCTCGTCGCCGGCATCCTCATCCTGGTGATGCCCCGCCTGCTGAACACCATCGTCGCCGTCTACCTGATCATCATCGGCTTGTTGGGGCTGTTTGGCCGCTGAACCCGGTCGGGCCGGCTTGAACCTGCGACCGCGCTCGCGAGGCGCCCGGGTAAACTGGCCCGATGAGCCCGACGCATGAAGCCCGCCCCGAGACATGGACGCCCCGCGCCGCCGCCGGGGCCGTGACGCTGGCCGCTGAGCACTGCGCCACCCGCGCCCGGGCCCCATCGGCGGCCCCAGGGTTTCCCGCTTTCTGAGCGCTTCATGCACGCCCGGTTCCGTTCGTCCCCCGCTCTGCTGGACATCGTCCAGTCCCTGGCCTACAGCCGCGCCATCATCTACATGGCCATGAGCGATCTGCGGGCGCGCTACAAGCGCAGCGTGCTCGGGCCGCTGTGGATGACGCTGGGCACGGCCATCGGCGCCGTGGGTCTGAGCTTCCTCTGGGCCGAGCTCATGCACAAGGACGTGCGCGAGTTCATGCCGACGGTGACCGCCGGCCTGATCCTCTGGCAGTTTATTGCCGGTGTGGTGGGCGACGCATCGGCCCTGTTCAGCCGCCAGGCGGCGCTGATCCGCAACATCAACCTGCCGCTGTCGATCTACCCGACCCAGCTGCTGCTGCGGCACCTGATCAACCTGCTGCACAGCGTGCCGGTCTTTGCCGTGGTGGCCTGGGCAGTGGGGCTGCAGCCCACCCTGAACCTGCTGCTGGTGGTCCCCGGGGTGGTGCTGGTGACGCTCAACCTGCTCTGGCTGGCCCTGCTCGTGGGCATGCTGGGCGCGCGCTTTCGCGATCTGGAGTACCTGATCGCGTCGGCGTTGCCCTTGCTGATGCTGCTCAGCCCGGTGTTCTACCGGCCCGAGTTCCTGCCCTTCAGCGAGGTCTACCTGTGGGCCAATCCCATTTCCCACTTCATCGAGGTCATCCGCTACCCCCTCATGGGTTCGGCGCCACCGGGCTTCGTGATCTGGACCAACCTGGGCCTGCTGCTGGTGGGCGGCGGCGTGAGCCTGTGGATGTTCGACCGCAAGCACCACCGCATCGCGTTCTGGGTCTGACCATGGCTTCCCTCAAATTCAATGCGGTGACCGTGCGCTACCCGGTCTACAACAGCCGGGGCATGTCGCTGCGCAACCACCTTGTGCGCATCAGCACCGGGGGCAGCATCGAGCGCGAGTCCGGGCGGGTGCAGATGGTGACCGCCCTGCAAGATGTCAGCTTCGAGCTGCGCCGGGGCGACGCGGTGGGCCTGGTCGGGCACAACGGCGCGGGCAAGAGCACGCTGCTGCGCACCATGGCCGGCATCTACTCGCCGACGCAGGGCACGATCGAACGGCAGGGGCGCGTGGCCACCATGCTCGAACTCGGCGCGGGCATGGACAACGAGCTCTCGGGCTACGAGAACATCACGCGCATGAGCCTGCTGATGGGCGAGCGCGTCGCCGACGTGCGGCAGCACATCGAGGAGATCGAGCGCTTCACCCAGCTCGGCAACTTCCTGCAGATGCCGGTGCGCACCTACTCGTCGGGCATGGTCGCGCGCCTGATCTTCGCCGTCGCTACTTCGACCCGCCCCGACATCCTGCTGGTGGACGAGATCTTCGGCCTGGGCGACGCCGAATTCCGCGTGCACGCCCACGAGCGCATGGAGTCCCTGGTGAAATCCGTGGGCATCTTCGTGTTCGCCTCGCATTCCAGCGACCTGGTCAAGCAGTACTGCAACCGGTTCTTCAGGCTCGAACATGGACGCCTGCGAGAGTGCGATGCCAGCGAGGTCTGAGTGCCGCACAATGCGCAGGCCCCCAGGTCGGGGGCGCACGCAGGCGCCATGAAGATCACGATCGACACCGAAGCGAAAACATTGGAATGCCAGTCCGGTGACGCCGCGCCGACGCGGCTGCCGCTGTATTCGCCCGAGGCGTTCCGGCTGGTGTCGGAGGTCTGGCTCAAGCAGGAGTGGAACCAGCTGCATTGGCAGTCGTTCTCCTGGCTGGGTTTCCAGCTCTGGCAGTTGCCGGAAGACGTGCTGCGGCTGCAGGAGGTCGTCGCCAGTGTGCGGCCCGACGTCATCATCGAAACCGGCGTCAACCGGGGCGGCAGTGCCGTCTTTTTTGCTTCCCTGTGCCGCGCGCTGGGGCGTGGACGGGTGATCTCGATCGACATCCACATCCCGCCCGAGGTGCGCGAGGCCGTGGCCGTCTGCCCGCTGGGCGACCTCATCACCCTGATCGAAGGCGACTCGGCCGCGCCCGCGGTGGTGGAGCGGGTCCGCCGTTCCGTGGGACCGGGCCAGACGGTGCTGGTGTTCCTCGACAGCGACCACAGCCGGGAGCATGTGCGCCGCGAACTCGATGCCTACGGCCCGCTGGTCACGCCCGGCTCCTACATCGTGGCGACCGACGGGGTGATGCAGCAGCTTGCGGACACGCCCCTGGGCCAGGCGCACTGGCGCGACGACAACCCGGCCGCCGCCGCGCGGGCGTACGCCGCCGAGCACCCCGAGTTCGCGCTGCGCCGCCCCATCGCGCTCTACAACGATGCCCTGGCGGCCCCCAACCTCACCTACTGGCCAGACGCCTGGCTGTACCGTCTGCACCCACCACCGAACTGAATCCATGCACGCCAGCTCCCATGACAAGATGCGCTCCATCGTTGACCAGTACCTGGGCAACCGCCGGGGGGAGCCACTGGTCATCCACGATCTGGGCAGCCAGGATGTGAACGGTTCCTACCGCGCCCTGTTCGACTCACCGAACTGGCGCTACACCGGGCTGGACATGGTGCCTGGCGCCAACGTGGACCTGGTGCTCAAGACGCCCTACGACTGGCGCGAGGTGGCCAGCGGTTCGGTGGACGTGCTGATCTCGGGGCAGGCCTTCGAACACATCCGCTACGTGTGGATCACCATGCTCGAAGTGGCCCGCGTGCTCAAACCCGGCGGGCTGTGCGTCGTCATCGCGCCGTCGGGCGGGCCCGAGCACCGGTACCCGGTGGACTGCTGGCGCTTCTACCCCGACGGCATGGAGTCCCTGGCCCGGTTTGCCCAGCTCGACCTGCTGCGGGCCAGCACCCAGTGGCAGGCCGAGGGCTATGCCGACGGTAGCGATGCCTGGCACGACTCGGTGCTGATCTGCCGCAAGCCCGACCACGGAGCGTGGTGGAATCTCAAGAGCGCGCTCAAGCGGTGGCTGCAGCACCGCAGCATGACCCAGGGCCTGGTGGATGCGCCGCCCACGCCCGCCGCGCCGCCCGAGCGGCTCCCCGTTGCGCCGGCCGTGCCCGCGCAAGCCACACAGCCCATACCGCACGAGCAGCTCAAGCAGCCCGGCCTGGCGCAGTGCCGCTTCTACCACTCGGTGGACCTGCCCGGCGGCGAATCGGTGAAAGGGGAGTGGGACCTGCGCCCCACCGTCGGCGCCTATCTGGGCGGTGTCGACTTTGCCGGGCGCACCGTGCTCGAAATCGGGCCGGCCAGCGGCTATCTGACCTTTCACATGGAAGCGGCGGGTGCCAGCGTCACTGCGCTGGAGCCGCCCATGGAACACCTCTGGGACGTCGCGCCCATGCCGGACTTCGATCTCGCCGCCTGGCGCGAGGACTTCGTCCACGTGATCACCGGGGTGCGCCACTCGTTCCAGTACCTGCACCACCTCCACGACTCCCAGGCCCGGCTCATCGTGGCCCATCTGGACGACCTGCCCGAATCGGTGGGTTCCTTCGACATCGGCCTGCTGGCCGCGGTGCTGCTGCACTGCCGCTCGCCGTTCTCGGTCATGGAACACCTGGCGCGCCGGGTCACCGACACCCTCATCGTCACCGAGGCCTACGACGCCAGCCTCGGGGACCTGCCGGTCTGCCGCCTGCTGGCGGACACGGCCCACCCGCAGGTGCACACCTGGTGGGCGCTCACGCCCGCCTTTGTCATCCAGTCGTTGGGCCTGCTGGGGTTTCCCAAAGCGCGGCTCAGCGTTCACCACCAGAAGCGGGACCTGGATGGCGCCATGATCCCCATGTTCACCGTCGTGGCACGGCGCGCCTAGCGCCGCCTCACCCAGGACCCCAGGAGCCTCGATGCCCATGTCAGACACCCACTTGCTGGACCCATTGCTCTCGCCCGCGCTGACGGGCCTTTTCCGGACACCCCAGCGCCTGGGCAAACCCAGCGGCTGGTGGGGCCACGTGCCCTTCGGTTTCTGGGTCGTTGAGGCCGCCGAGCCGCGCCTGCTGGTCGAGCTGGGCACCCACCATGGCGTGTCTTACGCCACCTTCTGTGATGCCGTGCTGCACCGCCAGTTGCCCACCCGCTGCTTCGCCGTGGACAGCTGGCAGGGCGACGCGCACGCCGGCTTCTTCGACGAGGCGGTCTACCGGGACGTGCGGGCCTTCAACGACGCCCACCATGGCGGATTCTCGGAACTCATCCGGGCCGAATTCGACACCGCCGTCGGGCATTTCGCCGACGGCTCGATCGACCTGCTGCACATCGACGGCTTCCACAGCTACGAAGCCGTGCGCCACGACTACGACACCTGGCGACCCAAGCTGTCCGAGCGCGCGGTGGTGCTGTTTCACGACACCAATGTGCGCCGCGACGACTTTGGTGTGCACCGCCTGTTCGGGGAGCTCGCGGCCCGCCACCCCCACTTCGAATTCCTGCATGGCAACGGCCTGGGCCTGATCGCGCACGGCACGGCGGTGCCGGACGCCATCGCCCAGCTGTGCGCCGCCGCGGCGACCGAGCGCTGCGCGCCGATCCGGGAGCGCTTTGCCGCGGCCGGCGCGCGCTGGATCGGCCATGCCAACGAGCGGGAGATGGAGCGCTCTTTTGCGCTGCAGGTCGAGGCCCTGGTCGCTGCGCGGACCGAGGTGGGTCGCGAACGCGATGCGGCCCTGCGCTCCGTGGCGCGGCTGGAGGGCGATCTGAGAAAAGCGCGCCAGGAGCGCGCGCTGGTGGAACACGGCCTGCTCGAAGCTCAACAGACCATCACCACCCTGACGGGCGGGCAGCACACGCTGACGCAGACCCTGCAGGCCACCGAGCCGGCCGTGCGCCGGCTGCTGTCCACCCTGCTCGCTCCCCCGAAGGTGCTGCCGGTCGTCGCGCGGCCCAGTGCCCTGCACCGGCTGCACCGACGGCTGCGCCGGCGCGCCGACCCCAACCCGCACCAGCCCGTGGCCGATGCCATCCGCCGCTCGGCGCTGTTCGACGCCGCGTGGTACCTCGCGACCTACCCCGACGTGGCCGGCGCCGGGATCGATCCCGCCGACCACTACGCGCTGCATGGCGGCATCGCGGAAAACCGCGACCCCGGTCCCTGGTTTTCCACCCACGCCTACCTGCAGGCCAACCCGGACGTGGCGCAGCTCGGGCTCAACGCCCTGTTCCACTACGAGACCCACGGCCGCCGCGAGGGCCGGGAGTTCCCCTTGAAGCCGCTGCTGCCGGCGACACCACCCGCGCCCGTCGAGCCGGCAGCGCCCGCGCCGGCGCTGGACGCCAAGATGGTCTTCCGCCAGCGCAGCCAGGAAGAGCTCACGCAGTTCCTGCACGAGGGGCGCGAACTGCGACTGCCCACGATGGAGACGCCCCGGGTCTCCATCGTCATCGTGCTGCACAACCAGGCCGAACTGACCTTCAAATGCCTGGTCTCGCTGGTGGACGCGATCGATGCGCCCTGCGAGGTGCTGCTGGTGGACAACGCCTCCAGCGATCGCACTGGCGAACTGCTGGCGCGGGTGCACGGCGCCCGGCTGCTGCCCCAGAGCGAGAACCTGCATTTCCTGCGCGCGGCCAACCTGGGGGCCGCGCACGCGCGCGGCGAGCACCTGCTGTTCCTCAACAACGACGCCCAGCTCCGGCCCGGCTCGATCCCGGCCGCGTTGGCGCTGCTGGACAACCGCGCGAGCATCGGCGCGGTGGGCGGCAAGGTGGTGCTGCTCGACGGCAGCCTGCAGGAGGCCGGCAGCATCATCTGGAACGACGGCAGCTGCGTCGGCCACGGCAGGGGCCAGGACCCGGACGATGCCGAATTCCAGTTCCGCCGCGAGGTGGACTTCTGCTCGGGCGCGTTCCTGCTGACGCGGCGCGCCCTCTTCGAGGCCCTGGGCGGGTTTGATCCGGCCTACGTTCCCGCCTATTACGAAGAAACCGATTTCTGCATGCGCATCCACCAGGCCGGTTACACCGTGGTGTACGAGCCCCAGGTGGAGATCCTGCACTACGAGTTCGGCAGCTCGGACACCGAGCAGACCGCGGTGGCGCTCATGGAAGCGCACCGCGATGTCTTCGTGGCCCGCCATGCCCGGGTGCTGGCCAACGAACACCGGCCCCACGGAACCCGGCCGATCGAAGCGCGTCAGCGCCCCGCCACGCAGCCGCGCGTGCTGCTGATCGACGATCGCATCCCCATCCCTTCCCTGGGCTCGGGTTTCCCGCGCGCGCGCCAGCTCGTGCACTGCCTGCACGAGGCGGGCGCCTTCGTGAGCCACTACCCGTTGGCCTGCCCGGATGTGGACCTCGACGAGGCCTACGCCGTGCTGCCGCGCGAGGTGGAAATCGTCACCGGCCGGGGCATCACCGGCCTGGCCGAGTTCCTGCGCGAGCGCGCCGACTACTACGACGTGGTGGTCGTCAGCCGGCCCCACAACATGGACCGCTTTCTGTGCGCCTGCCGCGCCGCGCCGGCCTTCCTGGCCAGCACCTCGCTGGTCTACGACGCCGAGGCGATTTTCGCCACCCGCGAGGCGCTGCGGGCCCAGGTGCTGGGAGACGCCGCGCTGGCGTCGGACAACGCCGCCGAACTGGCCCGCGAACTGCAACTGGCCGAAGCGGCCCGCTTCGTCTTTGCCGTGAGCGAGGCCGAGGCCGAGCGGTTCCGGCAGGCCGGCTGCCAGGACGTGCGGGTGCTGGGCAACGGCATCGCGGCGCAGCCCACCCCGCAGGGGCACAGCGAACGGCGCGACCTGCTCTTCGTCGGACGGCTGGCGGAGGAGGCTTCGCCCAACGCCGATTCCGTGCGCTGGTTCGTGCACGAGGTCATGCCCCGGCTGGACCAACTGATCGGCGAGGGCTATGTGCTGCACCTCGTGGGCAGCCATTGCGAAAGTCTGCAGCAGGCGCTGGGCGGGCCGCGCGTCGTGTTCCACGGGCGTGTCGAAGACATCCGGCATTTCTACGAGCAGGCCCGCGTGTTCATCGCCCCAACGCGCTTTGCCGCCGGCATCCCCCTCAAGGTCCAGGAGGCGGCCGCGCACGGCGTGCCGGTGGTGGCCAGCGAACTCGTCGCGGCGCAGCTGGGCTGGGCAGCACAGGGCGGGCTGCTGAGCGCGGGCAGCGCCGAGGACTTTGCCCAGGCCTGCGCCCGGCTCTATCTCGACACGGCCCTGTGGCAGCGGACCCGCCAGGCCGCCCTGTCGGCCGTGGCCCGGGACTGCGCGCCCCAGGTGTTTGCCGCGACGGTGCAGGCCGTGCTGCGCGATGCGCGCGACCAGCCACCCGAGCCCGCCCGCCCGCCCGCCCACGTGGCCACGCAGGACGATCAGGCCCGCGTTTCCGAGGCCTGGAGCGTGTCGCCCGCGCAGCGCGAGCAGGTCCAGGGCATGAACTGGATGGCGCATCCGCGCGTGATCGCCCGCCTCAACCACAAGGCCACCGGCGAAGAGGGCATGGATGTGTACATCCACCTGAAAGAGACCCTGAGCCGCCTGGGCTGGCGCCTGCCCATACCGCGCGTGGTCAGCCTGGGCTGCGGCTTTGGTGCCCTGGAGCGTGGCTTCGCCGGCATCCAGCTCGCGAGCCGGATCGACGGCTACGACATCGCCGAGGGGGCCATCGCCGGCGCGCGTGCGCTGGCCGCCGACATGGGACTGGACATGCTGCATTACCACGTCGCCGATCTGGAGCGGCTGGAGCTGCCGGAGGCGTCCTGCGACCTGGTGTTCGGCTTCCAGTCCATCCACCACGTCAACGACCTGGACCGCCTGTTCCAGATGGTCCGGCGCGCGCTGCGCCCCGGCGGCGTCTTCCATCTGCACGAATACGTCGGGCCCGACCGTTTCCAGTGGACCGACGCGCAGCTGACCCACATGAACGGTTTCCTGCAGACCCTGCCGGAGCGCTACAACCGCTTGCCCAACGGCATCGTGCGCGGCCCCCGGGAGCGCCCGCGCGCGGCCGATGTGATCGCCTGCGATCCGTCCGAAGCGATCCGTTCGTCGCAGATCATCCCCACGCTGGAGAAACACTTCCGGCTGCTGGCCCGCCGCGATCTGGGGGGCGCCCTGCTGCACATCGGGCTGAGCGACATCGCGCAGAACTTCGATCTGGAGAACCCGGTGGACATGGCCTACCTGGGGCGCTTCTTTGCGCTGGAAGACCAGCTGATGGCCGAAGGGGCGATCGGCTCCGATTTCGCGGTGCTCACCGCGATCAAGGACTGAAGGCCATGGCCTTGATGCAGTATGGCAGTACGGCGCCCGACGCCGAATTGGTCATTCTGTACGGCAACTGCCAGATTCCGTTCCTGGCCCACCAGCTCGCCTGCGCCGACGTCAACCCCCGCCCACGGGGCTACCTGTGCGTGCTCAACCACGCCGCGTCGGGGCAGGCGGTCGAGCAACCCTCGGTGGCCGATCTGGCGCGCTGCGTGCTCTACCTGGAGCAGTACGAATACCGGCCGCGTGCCGAGGTCCGCGAGCTGCTGCGTTCGGGCGTGCCTGCGGGGTGTCCGAAGCGGGTCTTTCCGCCACTGGTCATGCACAGCCTGTGGCCCTTCGATGTGGTGGCCCAGCGCATGCCACCCGACGCGCGCTTTGTCTGGGGGCGCTACCCCATGGGCGACGCGATCGGGCTGGAGGTGGCCGCGCTGGGTCTGGAGATCGGTGCCGCGGTCGAGGCCTACTGGCGGCTCTCGGCGGAGCGCATGCCCGATCTGAACGCGCTGCTGGCGCACGATCTGGATCGCATGGACCAACGCGACCGGGCATCGGACGTCAAGATCGCGGACCACGTGCGCGAGAACTTCCGGCGCCGGCACCTGTTCTGGACCAACCGCCACGTGTCCATCGACCTGATCGGCGAGCTCGGTGCGCGCCTGTACCGCGCGTCCCTGCCGGTGCTCGGCGGGGACGAGGCCCAAGGGCTGGAGCGCATCCGCCTCGGCCTGCCTGCGCTGGGCGACGGCATGGGCGACTTGCAGGTGCCGATCCATCCGCAGATCGCCCGGACCTTCGGCCTGGACTACGTGGACGAAACCACCCACTACCGCTGGTACGACCAGCGCTGGACGTTCCACGAATACCTGCGCCACTACCTCGCCGCCGACAGCGACTGGTAGCGATTCACCAGCACCCCATGTCCCGCCCCGCGTCAACCCATCGAATCAAGCCATGAGCACCCTGCTGACCGACATGCAACTCTCCGCCGCCCGATCGCTGGGCTGGATGCCGGGCCATGTGCACCTCTCGGCCACCGACATCCGGGTGGACGGCTGGGCCCTGCGTCTGTGGGACCATGGCGAGCGCCCCCGTTTCCTGATCAACGGGGAGGACTTTGCCGAGGTGGAGTGGCCCCTGCCCGCGCCCGACGTGCACGACGCGTTTCCTGCGCTGATGCCCGAAGGCTGCACCCGGTTTCGCGCCCGGCATCCGGTGACACCGGGGGGCGGTCTGTTTCCGGAGGGATTCGCCCGATTCAACGTGACGGGGCGCCTGGGCGAGCACCGTCACTCGTACCGCACGGCCTGGTTCGTGGCCGATCCCGCCACGGAGCCGCCGGTGCCCACACCCGAACGCATCACGCGCGTGATCGGCTCCGACAGCGCGCCCATGTTTCTGCTGGGCGGCGCCACCATCGCCCAGCGCATCCGGTGCCTGCTTCAGGACCGGTTCGACCGGCCCCTGAGCAGCTTTCGGGCCATCCTCGACTGGGGGTGCGGCGCCGGCCGTGTCACCCGGTACCTCGGCATGATGTCGCCGGTCGTCACGGGCGTGGACATCGACGCCGACAACCTGCAGCACAGCGCGGCCAGCCTGCCCGAGGTGGCCTTCGAGCAGGTCGGCCTGTACCCGCCCACCGCCTTTCCGGACGGGCGTTTTGACCTGGTCATCGGCTTGTCCGTGCTGACCCACCTCAAGGAGTCGACCCAGGACCAATGGCTGGAGGAGCTGCGTCGCATCGTCGAGCCCGGGGGCATTCTGTTGCTGTCCGTGCAGGGGCTTGCGCAATCCGCGCTCTACCGCGCGCCCCTGGAGCGGCAGCTGCGCGCCCATCGGGAGGGATTCCTGTACGTCGGCCCGGACGGACAACTCGACGACGTGGTGGCCGAGGAGGGCTACTACAGCCACATCATCCAGTCCCACGAATACATCATGGTGCACTGGGGCCGGTACTTCGACGTGCTGGAGATCGTCGAAGGCATCGCCGGCAACCAGGACCTGGTGGTGCTGCGCCGGCCCCGGTGATCCTCGGCGGATCGGGCACGCTGGAGATGCCCGACCGGCCGTGCGCCTCACGACCGGACTTTGTTCTCTGCTGGTGAGGCCACCGTCTCCCAGCCCCCGCCGATCGCGCGGATCAGCAGCACCGTGGCCTGTTGCTGCGCGGCTTCCACGCGCTGCGCCTGGCGGCGGTTGAGCAGCTCGTTGCGGCGCGCGTCCAGCAGTTCGAGCTGGCTCACCAGGCCGTTGCGGTAGCGCGTTTCCGAGATCGCGCTGGCGCGCTGCGCGGCACTCACCGCGCGGCCCTGGGCATGCGACTGGTCCTGCAGCAGGCGCAGGGCCGACAGCTGGTCTTCCACTTCGCGGAAGGCGTTCAGCACCTGGCCCCGGTAGCTCGCGGCGGCGGCGTCCAGCTGCGCCTGCGCGCCCTGCACGCCGGCCTCGCGCCGGCCACCGTCGAACAGCGGCACGGACATCAGCGCGCCGATGCCCCAGGCGCGGGCCGACCACTTGAAGAGGTCGCCGATGTCGGGCGAGGCGTAGCCCGCGGCGCCGGTGAGCGACACGCTGGGGAACCACGCGGCCTGGGCCACGCCCACGCGGGCCTGCGCGGCCAGCAGCGAGGCCTGGGCCGCGGCCACGTCGGGCCGGCGCGCGAGCACCGTGCCCGGCACGCCGGCGGGGATCACCGGCAGGGTGCGGGCGCCGTTCGTGGGAGTGAGCGCGAAGCCCGAGGCCGGTTCGCCGACCAGCACGGCCAGCGCATGCTCGAGCTCGGCGCGGCTGCGACTGAGCGCGAACACCTCGGCCTCGGTGGCGGCCAGCTCGGTCTGGATGCGGATCACGTCCAGTTCGGCCACGTCGCCGGCCTCGAAGCGGCGCTGCGTGAGGCGCAGCGTGTCGCCATAGGCGGTGGCGGTGTCCTGCACCAGCCTGCGTTCGGTGTCGACCGCGCGCAGCGCCAGGTAGGTCTGGGCCAGCTCGGCCTGCACCAGCAGGCGCGTGCTCTGCAGCAGGGCTTCGCGCGATTGCGCGTCCAGCGTGGCGGCGTCGTGCACGCGCGCCAACCGGCCGAACAGGTCCACCTCGTACGAGAGGTTCACGCTGGCCCGCAGCAACGTGGCGGGCGTCGCGCCGTTGGCGGTGCTGGCACCGGCGCCGCGCGATGCGTCGGCCCCCGCGCCGATCTGCGGCGCGCGGTCGGCCTGGGCGCCGCGCACCAGCGAGCGCGCCTGGGCCAGGCGGGCCGCGGCTTCCTGGATGCTGGTGTTGTTCGCGCCGGCGCGTTCGGCCAGCTCGTCGAGCACCGGGTCGTTGAACGCCTTCCACCAGGTGCCGCGGCTCTGCGCCTCCGCGGGCTGGGCGATGGTCCAGGTCTCGTTCTGGCGCTGCTGCTCCTTGAACTGCGGCGGCGTCGGGACCGACGACGGCAGCGGCGGCAGCGCGGTGGCGCAGCCGGCCAGGAACAGGGCGGCGGCCAGCGGCAACAGGTGATGGAGCTTTTTCATGGTGTGCACCTTCTGTGTCTTCATCAATGGGTCAATGCGTCAATGGGCCAAGGGGGGCGGCGGGCACGGCGTGCACGCTGCCGCCACCGCCGGAGGCAAAGCCCTCGAAGTGGGGGATCTCGCCGTGCTGGCGCAGCGCGCGGTTGCCCGCCAGGCGGCGCAGCAGCACGTAGAACACGGGGGTGAGGAACAGGCCGAAGGCGGTGACGCCGATCATCCCGGCGAACACGGCCACGCCCATGGCCGAGCGCATCTCGGAACCGGCACCGGTGGCCAGCACCAGCGGCAGCACGCCCATCACGAAAGCCAGCGAGGTCATGAGGATGGGGCGCAGCCGCAGGCGGCTGGCCTCGATGGCGGCCTGCACCGGCGAGCGCCCGGCGAACTCCAGCTCGCGCGCGAACTCCACGATCAGGATCGCGTTCTTCGCCGACAGCCCCACCAGCACGATCAACCCGATCTGGGTGAACACGTTGTTGTCGCCCCCGTCCAGCCACACCCCGGTCATGGCCGCGAGCAGGCCCATGGGCACGATCAGGATGATGGACAGCGGCAGCGTCAGGCTCTCGTACTGCGCGGCGAGCACCAGGAACACCAGCAGGATCGCGAGCGGGAACACCCACAGCGCGGAGTTGCCGGCCAGGATCTCCTGGTAGGTGAGCTCGGTCCATTCGAAGGCGATGCCCTGCGGCAGCGTCTCGGCGGCGATGCGCTCGATCGCGTCCTGCGCCTGGCCCGACGAGAAGCCCGGTGCGGGGCCGCCGTTGATGTCGGCCGCGAGGTAGCCGTTGTAGCGCATGGCGCGTTCGGGGCCGAAGCTGGAGTTCACCTTCATCAGCGCCGACAGCGGCACCATCTCGCCCGTGTTCGAGCGCACCTTGAGCAGGCCCACGTCTTCGGCGCGCGCGCGGTAGGGCGCGTCGGCCTGGGCGCGCACGCTGTAGGTGCGGCCGAACTGGTTGAAGTCGTTCACGTACAGGCTGCCGAGGTAGATCTGCATGGTGTCGAAGATGTCCGTCACCGGCACGCCGAGCTGGCGCGCCTTGGTGCGGTCGATGTCGGCGTAGAGCTGCGGCACGTTGACCTGCCAGCTCGTGAACATGCCGGCGAGTTCGGGCGTCTGGTAGGCCTTGGTCATGAAGGCTTTCACGGCCGCATCCATCGCTTCGTAGCCCAGCGAGGCCTTGTCTTCCAGCTGCAGCTTGAAGCCGCCCGTGGTGCCCAGGCCCGCCACCGGCGGCGGCGGGAACATCACGATGAAGGCGTCCTGGATCGCGCCATAGGCCTGGTTCAGCTGGCCCGCCACGGCGCCACCGCTCTGGTCGGCGCGCTGGCGCTCGGCAAAGGGCTTGAGCGTGGCGAACACGATGCCGGAGTTCGAGCTGTTGGTGAAGCCGTTGATCGACAGGCCGGGGAAGGCGATCGCGTCTTCCACGTTCGGGTTCTGCTTGGTGATCTCACCCATGCGCTGGATCACCTCTTCGGTGCGGTCCAGCGTGGCGCCGTCGGGCAACTGCGCGAAACCGATCAGGTACTGCTTGTCCTGCGCGGGCACGAAGCCGCTGGGCACCGCCTTGAACAGGCCGAAGGTCACGCCCACCAGCGCGAGGTAGATCACCATCATCAGCGTCTTGCGCGAGATGACGCGCCGCACACCGCCGCTGTAGGACTCGGCGCCGCGGTGGAAGAAGCGGTTGAAACCACGAAACAGCGGGCCGAAGACGCGGTCCATGCCACGCGTGATGGCGTCCTTCGGTGCGTCGTGGCCGCGCAGCAGCAGCGCGGCGAGCGCGGGCGAGAGCGTGAGCGAGTTGATGGCCGAGATCACGGTGGAGATGGCGATGGTCACCGCGAACTGCTTGTAGAACTGGCCGGTCAGGCCGCTGATGAAGGCCAGCGGCACGAACACCGCCACCAGCACCAGCGCGATCGCGATGATGGGGCCGGAGACTTCCTTCATGGCGCGGTAGGTCGCATCGCGCGGCGACAGGCCGGCCTCGATGTTGCGTTCCACGTTCTCCACCACCACGATGGCGTCGTCCACCACGATGCCGATCGCCAGCACCAGGCCGAACAGCGAGAGCGCGTTGATGGAAAAGCCCAGCAGGTGCAGCACCGCGAACGTGCCCACCACCGACACCGGCACCGCCAGCAGCGGAATGATGGAGGCGCGCCAGGTCTGCAGGAACAGGATCACCACCAGCACCACCAGCGCGATGGCTTCGAGCAAGGTCACGATCACCGAGTCGATGGAGGCGCGCACGAACTGCGTGGGGTCGTAGGCGATGCGGTATTCCACGCCCTCGGGCATGTTCTGCTGCAGCTCGGCCATGGTGGCGCGCACCTGGGCCGAGATGTCCAGCGCGTTGGAGCCCGGCGCCTGGAACACGCCCATGCCGACGGCCGGCTTGTTGTTGAGCAGCGAGCGCAGCGAATAGTCGGCCGCGCCCATCTCCAGCCGCGCGATGTCGCGCAGCCGGGTCACGGCGCCGTCGCCACCGGTCTTCACGATGATGTCGCCGAACTCCTCTTCGGTCTGCAGCCGGCCCTGGGCGTTGATGGACAACTGCAGGTCCACACCCGGCAGGCCCGGCGAAGCGCCGACCACGCCGGCCGCGGCCTGCACGTTCTGGCCGCGGATGGCGCTGATCACATCGCTGGCCGAGAGGCCGCGCTGCGCGACCTTCTGCGGGTCGAGCCAGACGCGCATGGAGTAATCACCACCGCCGAAGACCTGCACCTGGCCCACGCCCTGGATGCGGGCCAGCCGGTCCTTCACGTTGAGCACCGCGTAGTTGCGCAGGTAGTTGATGTCGTAGCGGTCGTTGGGCGAGACCAGGTGCACCACCATCGTGATGTCGGGCGAGCTCTTGACCGTGGTCACGCCCAGGCGGCGCACTTCCTCGGGCAGGCGCGGTTCGGCCTGCGAGACGCGGTTCTGCACCAGCTGCTGGGCCTTGTCGGGGTCGGTGCCGAGCTTGAAGGTGACGGTGAGCGTCATCACGCCGTCGGTCGTGGCCTGGCTGCCCATGTAGAGCATGCCTTCGACGCCGTTGATGGCTTCCTCCAGCGGCGTGGCCACGGTTTCGGCGATCACTTTCGGGTTGGCGCCCGGGTACTGGGCGCGCACCACCACCGAGGGCGGGGCCACCTCGGGGTACTCGGAGATCGGCAGGCCGCGCAGCGCGACCAGGCCGGCGATCAGGATCAGCAGCGAGAGCACGCCCGCGAAGATCGGCCGATCGATGAAGAATTTCGAGAGGTTCATGGTGTTCTTTTCATTCGCACGATGGCTCAGGACTTGGCCACGGCCACGGGGGTTTCCGGCGTCGTCGAGCGGGCATTCATCGGAACGGTCTGCGGTTGCACCACGTCACCGGGGCGCACGCGCTGCAGGCCGTTGACGACGATGCGTTCGCCGGGTTTCAGGCCGCTGAGCACGGTGCGCAGGCCATCGACCGACGCGCCCAGCGTGACGGCGCGGTACTCGGTCTTGTCGCCCTCGCCCACCACCAGCACGAACTTCTTGTCCTGGTCGGTGCCGACGGCGCGCTCGCTCACCAGCAGGGTGCGCGCGGTCTGCGGCTGGCCCATGCGGATGCGGGCAAACTGCCCGGGCATCAGGTGGCCGTCCTTGTTGTCGAACACGGCGCGCACGCGCACCGTGCCGCTGCGCGGGTCGACCTGGTTGTCGATCAGCTGCAGCTGGCCGGCGTAGGGCGTGTCGGCGCTGTCCGAGGTGCCCATCTGCACGGGAATGCGCTCGATCAGCTGGCGTGCGCTGTGGCCGGCGCCGGCCAGGCCCTTGAGCGCGCTGGCCACGGTTTTTTCGTCGGCGTCGAAGCTGGCGTAGATCGGGCTGACCGAGACCAGGGTGGTGAGCACGGGCGCCCCCGGGCCGGCGGCGACCAGGTTGCCCACCGTCACCTCCAGCCGACCGATGCGCCCGGCCACCGGGGCACGCACCTGCGTGTAGCCCAGGCTCAGGCGCATGGTCTGCAGCTGCGCCTGCGCGGCCTTGAGGTTGGCCTCGGCCTCGCGCAGCCCGTTCTCGCGGTCGTCCAGCTCGCGCTGGGCGATCGCCTTGTCGTCCCACAGGCGGCGGGCGCGGGCGTATTCGCTGGTCGCGTAGGTCACACGCGCCTGGGCCGCGCCCGCCTGCGCGGCGGCCCGCGCCACCTCGGCCTCATACGGCGCGGGGTCGATGGAGATCAGCAGGTCGCCCTTGGCCACCAGCGCGCCTTCGCGGAAATGCGTGGCCTGCACCACACCCGCGACGCGCGAGCGGATGTCCACGCGCTCCACCGCTTCCAGGCGGCCGGAGAACTCGTCCCAGGCGGCGATGTCGCTCTCGGTCACGGTGGCCACGGACACCGGCATGGGCGGCGGCGCACTCGGCGCCGCACTGGCCTGCGCGGGGTTGGACTTCTGTGCGAGCACGATCACCACGAGGGTGACGGCGGCCAGGGCAGCGGCGGTCGGCCACCAGATGCGGCGCTTGAAAGTGGGCAGCTTGGACATGGTTTTTCCTTTTTGTGGGCGAGCGGGACCGACCCCGGTGGATGACCGGGGTTGGCGTTTCAGGGTGGAGGGAAAGGGGGCGGTCCGTCAGGACGGCGGCGGCGTCGCGGCCTGGAAGAAGGCGCGGACGTGTTCGCGCACCTCGATGGCGCACGGACATTCTTCTGCGGGCTGCTCGCTCAGCGAGTCCGGCCAGCCGGTGGTGGGGGGCAGCACGCCGCTGTGCACGGCAATGCCCGCTTCGCGCAGGCGCTCGGCGTAGGCCAGGGCCTCGTCACGCATCGGGTCGTCGCCGCCGGTCAGGATCAGTGTGGGCGGCAGGCCGGCCAGGCGCTGCGCGCGGCTGGGCACGGCGTAGGGGTGCTCGGCATCCATCGGGCCGCGCAGGTACTGCTGCCAGCCATCGATCCACTTGCAGCAGGTGGCTTCGCCCATGGTCTGGCGCAGCGAGGCGGTGGCGTTGCACGGGTCCAGCATGGGAGCGACCAGCATCTGCCCGGCCAGCGGCGGGTGGCCGCGGTCGCGCACCATCAGCGCCACCGCGGCGGCGATGTTGCCCCCGGCTTCTTCACCGGCCAGGAACAGCGGCGCGTCCTTGCCGGCCAGGCGGCTGCGCTGCTTGTACAGCCACTCCAGCGCCGCGTAACCGGCCTCCACGGCCTCAGGGAAACGGTGCGCGGGCGCCAGCGGGTAGGCCAGCGAGGCCACCACCGCGCCCGAGCTGGCCAGCAGCCCGGCCAGGCAGGCGCCGCTGTCCAGATCGCCCGAGACAAAGGCGCCGCCGTGGAAGTGCAGCACCAGCGGCAAAGCGCCGCCGCGCGGCTTCTTGCCCCAGACGCGCAGCTCCAGCGGCGGCGTGCCCGGCACCGACAGGGTCTGTGCGGGGGCCGACGGGGCGTAGGACGAGGATGTTGAAACCATGGACTGGACTATAGACACACCGTTTCTGCGGATAAAGCCAGCTTCAACCAGTTGTCTGTTTCCATTGCATGAACAATCCGCCCATAAAACAGCACATCAAGGACAGAGGGTATGGATCAGATCCAATCGATACGCGTGTTCGCGCGGGTGGTGGAGGCCGGCACCTTCACAAAAGCGGCGGAATCGCTGAATCTGCCCAAGGGCACGGTCACCAAGCTCGTGCAGCACCTGGAGGCACGCCTGAAGGTCAAACTGCTCAACCGCACCACACGCCGCGTGACCGTCACGCCCGACGGCGCGGCCTACTACGAGCGCACGGTGCGCGTGCTCAACGACCTCGACGACATCGAGGCCAGCATGACCAACGCCCAGGCCAGCCCCAGCGGGCGCCTGCGCGTGGACGTGGGCAGCTCGGTGGCGCGCGAGATCATCATCCCCGCGCTGGCCGACTTCTTCCGCCGCTTCCCCGACATCCAGCTCGACCTGGGCGTGTCCGACCGGTCCGTGGACCTGCTGGCCGACAACGTGGACTGCGTGCTTCGCGGGGGTGAGCTGCTGGACCAGTCGCTCGTGGCCCGGCGCGTGGCCAACGTGTCGCTGATCGCGGTGGCCTCGCCGGCCTACTTGCGGGCGCATGGCACGCCCACCCACCCGGAACAGCTGGAGCGTGAGCACACCATGGTGAACCACTTCTCCACCCGCAACGGACGGCCTTACCCGAACGAGTTCGAGAAGGACGGCCAGACGCTGGAGATTTCAGGCCGCTACAGGCTCTCGTTGAACGAAAACAACGCGGTGACGGCGGCGGTGCTGGCGGGTCTGGGTGTCGCGCAGATGGCCTCCTTCACGGCCCTGCCCTTGATCGAGCGCGGCGAGCTGGTGCGGGTGCTGGGCGACTGGACCTGCATGACGATTCCGCTGTACGTGGTGTACCCACCCAACCGGCACCTGAGTGCAAAGGTGCGGGCCTTCGTGGAGTGGGTGGCGGAGCTGCTGGCGCGACACCCCCTGATGGCGCGTTGACGCGACCGGCCGGGGGCCGATCCAGAAGCGCCCCGGCAGCGGTGCCGACGCCGTCCTCGTGGCGGGCGAACCGATGACCGACGATCAGCGCCGGGGGACCCGTGGCGCCGGGCGGTGCGGCCTTGAGCCTACCACCTGCCGCATCGTGGCGAGCACGGTGCCGATCATCCAGGCGGCCAGCCGTTCGGGCCAGGGGCCGGTCGAGCGGCTGGGCGCGGTCCCCGGTCGCCGCTCCGTCACCTGGTCGAACCCGAGGGTGTGAAGCCGCTGGCGCTCGACCGCGCTCAGCGCCGAGCCATCGGCCAGCAACACCTCCAGCGTGCGCACACCCCGCTCGCGCAAGGCCGCGGCCAGGGGCACGAGCTCGGCGCGCGACGGGCGCCAGAACACCGCTTCGCGCGCGCGCCGCAGCGCCCCGAGCTGGACCACCGCGTGGTCTGCGAGCGGCAGCGACGCGGCCCATGCGTTGCCCGGCGCCACCAAGGCCCAGCGCGTCTGGCGCGGCATCCCCCCGAAACGGCGCGTCGTGAGTACCGTGAACTCGGCGTGCGGTCCGCAGGTGCGCAGCGCATGCAGCAGGGCGCCACCCGCGCCCGCCACCAGCACCCGCCGTGGCGGCGTGCCCGGCCGGGGCCTCATCCGGCGAACGGCGCGGCCAGGGCGAACCACACGCCCAGCGCCACCGAGATGATGAAGGCTCCGTCCAGCAGACCCGCGAGCAGGAAGACCTTGGGTTGCATGGCTTCCATCATTTCGGGCTGCCGCGCCGAGGCCTCCAGGTACTTGCTGGCCATGATGCCGATGCCAACGCAGGAACCGAGGGCGCCGAGGCCGATCATGTGACCGACGGCGAGGGGAAGGCTGCTGAGGTCTGCCATGTGAAGCTCCTTTCTGTTGCGATGGCTTCACTGTGGCGGAGCAGCGACGGGAAATCCATGACCTCGCAGGTCATGCCGCTGGCGAGGGCCACCCCAATCCCCCCAGGTGTGGTGACCTCAAACGTCCCGGTTTGAGCTGATCGGGCACAGGGGGCAACGCCGGCGCCGTCGGCACACTCAACACAGGCCAGCCTGGTCGCGCTTCGAGAACGACTCGTCGCGCCCGAAGTGAGCGGCTGTGCCCGACCCGTAGCCGACCTTGGCCTCGCCAGCAGACGTTCGAAGGTCAGGTCAGCAAAGCGCGGTGGGCGGCCAGCGCACGGCGAGAAAGCGGACCGAACGCCCCCTGTTTGGATACAGAAGTGACGCATTCGCGCAGGTGTCGATGGGCTGGGTCCACCTCGTCTCTTGGGTGCCACGCCTGCACGACCTGTTCGGAAGGGACAGCAACGGGTAGCTTGAAAATCTCCAGCCCCAGTGCTGGTGCCACGGTACGAGCCAACGGTTCGGGAACGCACGCAACCAACGATGATCGTGCAGCCGCCATCAACGCACCGTACGCGCTGGGTACCGTGAGCACCGGCTTCCTGGCTATGCCCACTTCGCCAAGCAAGATATCGATCGATTCCCGAATTTGCCCGCGTTGGGTGATGGCGACATGCTGCTGCGATGCGAACCGCTTTGGCGTGATGCCTGTTTTGAGAAGCGGGTGGCCTGCCTTGACGACGCCAACGATGTGCTGTTCGTAGAGCAAAGAGGTTCGGATCTCAGGTCCACGGTCGACGAGGGCTCCCACGTCCAAATCAATCCGCCCTTCACGCAATGCCGAGGCATCGCTCTCACTCTCGGGCACGAAACGCAATCTCACCAGCGGGATTTCTTCTCGCATCGCTTCGAGCAACGCCGCTCCATAGACGATGCCCATGCCTTCGGGGGCACGCACCGTAAATTCCCGCTCAATCATGGCCAAAGGCACGCCGTGCCCAGACTGCATCAAGTCGCGGGCTTCGGCCACGAGCCGTCGCACGGGCTCACGCAACGCGTTGGCACGCGGCGTGGGGATGAGTTTGCGACCAGCTCGAACGAGAATTGGATCACCAAGGGCCTCGCGAATTCTTGCCAGCGTATGGCTCATGGCCGGCGCGCTCAGGTGCATTCGTTGCGCCGCACCGCTAACGCTACCGGTGCTTAACAAGGCATCCAAGGCTGTCAGGAGATTTAGATCCATGAGTTCATTTCCTGCAGGTATTTCCTTCAAAGAGTGCACTGTACAGAATTGTTCTGGCACTTGAAACTCGCGTTTGTTGGCGATCAATTGTTGGGCTGCAACCTCCCTGAACCGCAGAGAGCGTGGCTTGCCTGCACTGATCGCCCCCACCAAACTTGGAGAAACCTGTTGAACCCATCGACTGCCAGCCGTACAGCACTTGCCACCTCGCTCATGCGGGCGGTTCACTCACGCTGCGACCCTGCTCCACTTCTGGACGATACCTGGGGCGACCGGCTTGTTCCAGAGTCCGCGCAGGCTGCTTTTCGTCAGCGCGCCATGGACCGCATGTACGCAACGGTGCCGGGCCAGATGCCGGAGGGTGACAGTCTCGATGTGGCGTTGCGATCAAATGCGGCCTATGCGGACGTGATCCTTCGGTCTCGATACGCAGAAGACGCGCTCAAGGAGGCGGTGGCGCGTGGCATCGAGCAGTACGTCATCGTCGGTGCCGGATTTGACAGCTTCATGTGCCGGCGCCCCGACTGGGCAAACAACCTGACGATCTATGAAGTCGATCATCCCGCGACGCAGCGGCTGAAGCGTCATCGCCTCACCGCCTGCAAGGTCTCGGTGCCGAGCTCTGTACAGTTCGTAGAGGCGGACTTGGCGATGGAGGCGCTCGGAACGGCCCTGACGCGATCCTCTTTTCGGACAGATCGTCCGACTTTTTTCTCGTGGCTCGGTGTCACCATGTACCTAACTCGAGAAGCAAACCTGAACGCCCTTCGCGCTATCGCGTCGTGCACATCGGTAGCCAGTGAACTGGTTTTCACCTACGTCGACGAGGCAGCCCTGAACCCCGGCCACGCGGCCGACGAGTCGTTTCGCAGGCTCAAGGCTGAAGTCTCGGCTGCTGGGGAGACATTCCTGTCTGGGTTCGACCCCAGCACCCTGAAGGATCTGCTTCTCGAAACCGGGCTGCTCCTGCTGGAGGATCTGGACGGAAATCAGGCGGTCGCTCGTTACGACGCTGCAGGGCAGAACGCCTTCCGGTCGGCTGCAGCTGCGCACATCGCTCACGTGCGTGGGATAGCCCCTGGTACGGCCGCTTAGGCGGGCGCCTGGGCTCGTATTTCAGCGCCCGGGTTGAATGTCGGGTAGTGTGACTTCTGCCTGCCACGATGGTCCCGGGTTGACCCATCCCGGTCCTTCGTAGGTTCGGACAGTATGGCCACTGAGTCGAGTTTTCGGTCTGACTCGGCCGAACGATGAATTCACTGGGCCTGCTGCTTTGCAGTCGTTTGATCACCAGCGTGTTTGGTGTTGGCAAAGGCATACTACGTTCACCGCAGGGAGTGCAGGAAGAATGATGAAACTTCAAACCGCAACAGTGATAGCCGGATCAGAGATTTCTGCTGGAGATGGTCTGTCCGGAGCGATGCGCTGCGTCATCGTGCTACCAGATGGCACGCGACGAGCTGCGATTCTTAAACGAGGACCGGTGGGCGAAATTGCAGCTGAGGCTTTTGCCGCCTTAGTGCTCAGTGCATGGGGGCTACCAGTGCCCGAGCCATTCTTGGTCGATGAGACGACAGGTCCTGCTTTTGCCAGCTCCGATGTCGGGTACCCGAATCTGAAGAAGCGCCTTGCATTGGACTCACTACCGAATGGACCTGCAAAGGATGCGGCTACACGTATCGCTGTTCAGCTTGCAATTCAGTTGCCGACAACACCTTTGGCCGCAGTAGTTGATGAGGCAATCGACAACCGAGACCGAAACCTCGGGAACATCCTGTGGGATGGTCAGGCGGAAGCGTGGATTGACCATGCTTTAGCGCTTGGCGAACACCCAATTGACTATCCAGATCGCAACAAGCTGTGCGACATGGCGCAGATGGTTGGAGATCATGATCGTGTTAGCCGAGCTGCTGTTGGACAAGCTCTGGCAGTTGGGTCAGCCCCTCTGGTCTCGGCCAGTGACGCAATGCCAGCCAACCTGCGACACAAAGACTATGCTGCCTACGTCGCTGCTCGCCTGTCCAATCTTGCCATTCGTCTTCTTGACCGATTCCCTAAGCCAGCGGATCTTCTGACAAATGCAAACCAACAACCCTAATTCGCTGGCAGTAGCACCTCGCTGCGCTTGGAGACCGCTCTTTTGGGAGCCGGTGGCAGGAACTGGCGAGCGCTTGATGGTCGGTCTCGTTCATGATTTTGGCGGCGAAACTGGCACTGCCCGAATCATTCGTGATGACGTCTTAGATGCGTTGTACGGGAAGGCCGCAGACGGAGTGCGTAGGCTGCTTGAACAAGCGTTCCAGATGTATCTTGCTGCTGCGAACGCGAGTAGCTTGGGTGATGTTGGCGTCAGCATGATGGGGCTACACGCTGGTGACCTCAGAGAGACTGAAGTCCGCTCTTTAACCGAATTGCTGCACGTCGCGGCATTGCTTTACAGCAGCTTGGCGAACATGGACAAGTTGGACGAGCTTGACGAAGCCGACGCTCCGCAACAGGAGGATGTCAATCGACGTTTTAGTACGGAAGTTCGTAGTGGCGTTGCCGCTATTCGGCCCGATCTGTCAGTGAATTTTGGCAAAGGTGGGAGACTGGTCCCTGGGGGGCAAATGGTGAAGTTCGGATACTTCAGTCCTACGGCGGTACTTCACTTTACGGTCTTGAATGCGGTAAGGCAGGCTGCCGGAGTTCGTGATGCGCGTGCCCGCCTCTTCGAACTTCAACGTGCTCGTGACGTTGCCGGTATTGGCAATGCTGCTTTGATCGCGGCAGTCCCGAGGGACGACGACCCAACTCTGGGACCAAAGCAACGAGAGCAGCTCAAACTAAATAGAGCGGAAATTGAGAGCGAGGCTGATGCCGTCAAGATGCGCTGGTTTGCGGTTTCCACCGTTCCGGCGGCTGTTGCTCATGTGATTGAAATGGTGGAGTAGGTTGGCTCTGCACACCAATTTTGTGGCCACGGTTGGCGTTTGACTGTCGACACTTCAAGCCAAATGGCAGCAGGTCAGCGCCTTGATCAACCTTTGGTCTTGATGAAATGAGATTCCGTTCCTGGCCGACAGTGTGCAGCCATGCAGAGTCCCGCGAGCTGACATACGGCGATTGCACCGGGGAGGTGAGCGGCGCTTGCTGATCCCCGGAAGTGGGCGCCCTGCGAGACGTCCCGGCGCCACCTGCCTGCCGGCCGACAACTTACGCGAGACGCCCGCTGTGACGCGGGGTACGTCCAGGGGTGGCGTCGCCCCCGCCACTCAAGCCTTGACTTCGACCACCGGTTCGAAGCCGCCGAAGATCATGCGTTTGCCGTCGAAGGGCATGGGCGGGTTGCCGGGTGTGGACGGATCCATGCGTGGGTCTTCCATCATCTTCTTCATGGCGGCGTCGCGCGTGGCCTTGTCCGGCCATTCGACCCACGAAAAAGCCACCGTCTCCTCGGCCGTGGCCTGGACGGCACGGCGGAAGTCGGTGACCTTGCCGTCGGGGACGTCGTCGCCCCAACCCTCGATCACGCGAATCGCGCCCAGCTCGATGAATAGCGAATCGAAATGTCGCGCGTGCTCGATGAATTTTTTCTTGTTTGCAGTGGGAACCGCGATCACGAAACCATCGATGTATGACATGTCTTCTCTCCTGTTGGGTTGATCCGTCGGCGCGCCAGCGTGAAGGCGCCCCGTATCCCATCGACGAACGACAGGGAGCCAAATCGACATGGCTTGCCCGGCAGGAGGACACGCGCCCTGTGGCGGCGCTGGAGCAGTGCCGCTGCAGCGTGTCTGCCAGGTCGGCCGCCGCTGCGCCCTTGGCATAGACCCCTTGGCCCCGCAGGTCGCGCCGGAATAACGCGAGCGCTGCCTTTCAACAATACCCGCGCCCAGCCAAAGTCAGCCTCAATAGGTCGGTTTTCACGTTGTGAGAATGCGGTGACTGACTTTGTGGTCTGCGTTCAAGGCCATGCCGCCGGCCCGCAGTCTGAAACCCGGATGTAACTGGTTTCACCGATAATTGAAACCAAATTACAAGGCCACCGCCCGTTTCATCGGACGGTGGTCGTTTTTCCGTCCAAACCGCCCAGGAGACATGCATGCCCCAACGCGCCACCAAAATCGTCGCCACCCTCGGTCCCGCTTCGAGCGATCCGGCCCTGCTGGAGGCCATGATCCGCGCCGGGGTGAACGTGGTGCGGCTCAATTTCTCGCACGGCACCGCGCAGGACCACATCGACCGCGCCACCCTGGTGCGCGAGGCGGCCCAGCGCGCCGGGCGCGAGGTCGGCATCATGGCCGACCTGCAGGGCCCCAAGATCCGCGTGGGCAAGTTCGCCGCCGGCAAGGTGATGCTGGAGCCGGGGCAGCCCTTCGTGCTCGACGCTTCGCGCACCGAGCCCGGTGACATCGACGGCGTGGGCCTGGACTACAAGGAACTGCCGCGCGACGTGAGGGCCGGCGACACCCTGCTGCTCAACGACGGGCTGATCGTGATGACGGTGAACAAGGTGGTCGGCCCGGCGGTGCACACCACCGTGAAGCTCGGCGGCGAGTTGTCCAACAACAAGGGCATCAACAAGCAGGGCGGCGGCCTGACCGCGCCGGCCCTGACCGCCAAGGACATGGAAGACATCAAGACCGCCATGGGCCTGAAGGCCGACTACGTGGCGGTGAGTTTCCCCAAGAACGCGACCGACATGGAGCTGGCGCGCCAGCTCTGCAACGTGGCCGGCGAGGCCGCGGGCCACAAGCCGGCGCTCATCGCCAAGATCGAGCGCGCCGAGGCCATTCCCGAGCTGGCCAACATCCTCAAGGTGTCCGACGGCATCATGGTCGCGCGCGGTGATCTGGCGGTGGAGGTGGGCAACGCGTCCGTGCCCGGTCTGCAGAAGCACATGATCCGACTGGCGCGCGAGATGGATAAGGTGGTGATCACCGCCACGCAGATGATGGAGTCCATGATCGTCAACCCGGTGCCCACGCGTGCCGAGGTGAGCGACGTGGCCAACGCCGTGCTCGACGGCACCGACGCCGTGATGCTCAGCGCCGAGACCGCCGCCGGCAAGTACCCGCTGGAAACCGTGCGCGAGATGGCCAACATCTGCCAGGAGGCCGAGAAGGCCGAGTACGCCGAACTCAGCGCCGACTTCAAGGGCAAGACCTTCAAGCGCATCGACCAGTCCATCGCCATGGGCGCGCTCTTCACCGCCCACCACCTGGGCGCCAAGGCCATCGTGGCGCTGACCGAATCGGGTTCGACCGCGTTGTGGATGAGCCGGCACAACGTGCGCATGCCGATCTACGCCGTCACCTCCAGCCTCACGGCGCAGCGCAAGATGACGCTCTACCGCAACGTGCGCCCCCTGCTCATGGACACCAGCGCCGACCGCGACACCGCCCTGGCCGACGCCGAAGCGCACTTGAAAAACAAGGGCATCGTGCAAAGCGGCGACGTGTACGCCATCACCGTGGGCGAGCCCATGGGCCAGCCCGGCGGTACTAACACCCTGAAGATCTGTCGCGCGGTGTAAGGCGTCCCCCGCGCAGGGGGTGACTCTTCTAATCCAGCCGGAACGACACCCCCGTCACGAACATCGCGTCGCCCTTCTTGATGTCGGGGCCGGGCTTGCTGTCGTGGCGGTAGCTCAACCCCGCTGTGACGTTCATCGCTTCGGTCATCGCCACGGTCAGGCCGGTGTCGAGCACGGCGCGGTACCGGCCCGATTCGCGCAGGTCCGGGTACAGGCTGAACTTCTGGCGCAGGCTGGTGGTGTCGGTCAGCCGGTGGCTGGACTCTTCCGCCAACACCAGCTCCAGCCGGCCGTAGGTGCCGCGCGGGGTGCCTCTGATGTCGGTGGGGGTGACGTAGCGGTCGTGCGAATAGCCCAGACCGACGGACACGTCGAAGTAGCCACGGTCTTCGCGCCAGACGTGGCGCCCCAGGCCGCTGGCCAGCGAATACCGGGCCGCGATGTTGGCCAGCTTGTCGCGCAGTGTCTCGCCCGAACCGAAGCCGAACCAGTCGGGCGACAGATCGCGGTCGTACTGGGTGCGCAGGCCGTAGCGCTCGGTGGTCGCCACACCCGCGTTCTGCGCCCGGTCGGCCTTGGCGCTCCAGGTCCATTTGTCGTCGGGGGACTGCTGGGCGCCCTCTGCCGCCAGGTTCATCGAGCCGGCCTTGTTGTTGCCGGACGAGACGTTGGCGCCGGCCGTCAGCAGGTAGCGCCACTGCCCATCGGGGATGAGCGTGACCTGGGCTTGCGAGAGCGTCGGCGCGAGCAGCGCTGCGGCAGACGTCAGCGCCGCGATCAGGGTGCGACATGGCATGGATGCTTCCTTCCTCTTCCAGTTTGTATTCGAACAGGAAGGGGTCATGGTTCCGGGGCCGCAGTTCCCCAGAGTTTTGTGACGAATGGTGTCTGCGCGGTGCGCGTGCATACCGTTACGACCGGAGCGCTCATGGCCGACCGCACGGGCGGTAAAATTCCCCCGAGTTACAGACCGGTTACCAACTTTGCCTTAGGGGATTTTTCATGGCTCTCGTTTCCATGCGCGAACTGCTCGACCACGCCGCCGCCAACGGCTACGGCATTCCGGCGTTCAACGTCAACAACCTCGAACAGGTTCAGGCCGTCATGGCCGCGGCCGATGAGGTCGGCGCGCCCGTCATCCTGCAAGCCTCGGCCGGCGCCCGCAAGTACGCGGGTGAAGCCTTCATCAAACACCTGATCCAGGCCGCTGCCGAGATGTATCCGCACATCCCGATGGTGATGCACCAGGACCACGGCACCAGCGTCAAGGTCTGCGAAGGCGCCATCGGCCTGGGCTTCGGCTCGGTGATGATGGACGGCTCGCTGATGGAAGACGGCAAGACGCCCGCCAGCTTCGACTACAACGTCGACGTGACCCGCAAGGTCGTCGAAATGGCGCACAGGAGCGGCGTCACCGTGGAAGGCGAACTCGGCTGCCTGGGCAACCTGGAAACCGGTGACGCCGGCGAAGAAGACGGTATCGGCGCCGAAGGCAAGCTGGACCATTCCCAGATGCTGACCGACCCCGAAGAGGCCGCCACCTTCGTCAAGGCCACCCAGCTCGACGCCCTGGCCATCGCCATCGGCACCAGCCACGGCGCCTACAAGTTCAGCCGCCCGCCCACCGGCGACATCCTGGCCATCAGCCGCGTGAAAGAGATTCACGCCCGCATCCCCAACACCCACCTGGTGATGCACGGCTCGTCCAGCGTGCCGCCGGAGCTGCGCGCCATCATCAACCAGTACGGCGGTGCGATGAAGGAAACCTATGGCGTGCCGGTCAAGGAGATCCAGGAAGCCATCAAGCACGGCGTGCGCAAGATCAACATCGACACCGACATCCGCATGGCCATGACCGGCGCGGTGCGCAAGTTCCTGGCCGAAAACCCCGAGAAGTTCGACGCCCGAGAATGGCTCAAGCCCGCCCGCGAAGCCGCCAAGGCCGTGTGCAAGGCGCGCTACCTGGAATTCGGCTGCGAAGGCCAGGGCAGCAAGATCAAGGGCGAACGCTTAAGCGTGATGGCCGCGAAGTACGCCCAGGGTGAGCTGGCGCAGAAAGTGGTTTGAGCCCCCACGCCCCACCGCTGCGCGGGTCGCTGCCCCTGGACCGGGGCGGGACCCGGTCCATGCCGGCTCCGGGGGCTGATTCGGTTTGGAGCGGCCCGGCGCCGGATCGTCTGACCCCACGACCGACCTGCGATAATCGCCCGGAATGGTTCGGAGCCCGTTGACTGTTCGGTCACCGGGCTTTTTTCTTGGCTGTCACTCTTCTGCGCCCGATCATGACTTCCGCCCTCCACACCTCCGCCCTGAACTCCCTGCCCCTGCTCGCGCGCGGCAAGGTGCGCGACAACTACGCCGTGGGCGACGACCGCATCCTCATGGTGGCGTCCGACCGCATCAGCGCCTTCGACGTGATCATGGGCGAGCCGATCCCCGGCAAGGGCCGGCTGCTCACCAAACTCTCGCTGTTCTGGTTTGACCAGCTCGGCCCCAAGGGCCTGAACATCTGCCCGATCCACCTCACCGGTGAGGCGCCCGAGAGCGTGGTGTCGCCCGCCGAGGTGCCGCAGGTCGAAGGCCGTTCCATGCTGGTGCAGCGCCTCAAGCCGATCCCGGTCGAGGCCGTGGTGCGCGGCTACCTGGCCGGCAGCGGCTGGAAGGAATACCAGGAAAGCCGCTCGGTCTGTGGCGTGCCGCTGCCCGAGGGGCTGATGAACGCTTCCAAGCTGCCCGAGCCGATCTACACGCCGGCGGCCAAGGCGGCGATGGGCGAGCACGACGAGAACATCACCTTCGAGCAGACCGTGGCCATGATCGGCCCCGAGCTGGCCGCGCAGATCCGCGATGTGTCGATCGCGCTGTACAAGGCCGCGGCCGAGATCGCGCTCAAGAAGGGCATCATCATCGCGGACACCAAGTTCGAGTTCGGTCTGGACAAGGCCGGCAAGCTGGTGCTGATGGACGAGGTGCTCACACCCGACAGCTCGCGCTACTGGCCGCTGGAGAGCTATGTGGTGGGCCAGAACCCGCCCAGCTACGACAAGCAGTTCCTGCGCGACTGGCTGGAGACCGCCCAGGTCGGCGGCAAGCCCTGGGACAAGACGCCGCCCTCGCCGCGCCTGCCCAAGGAGGTGATCGAGAAAACCTCGGCCAAGTACCAGGAAGCGCTGACGAGGCTGATGGGCTGAGCGTTCCCAACAAGGGTGTTATGCCTCTGATGGCCCAAGCGTGACCTGAACGGCCCCTTGTGGGGCAGGTCAGTTTCGCTTTTTTTTGGGCGCGATTGGTCGCTTCACGAAGGTATTTTCCTTCCGGTCACCCCGGGCGCACTTGATAAACCCGAAATACACTGGCCCGGCCATCTCTGTTACCGAAGGAGAGCCAACAATCTTCGCGCAGGGCGAAACACTTGTCGGAGTTCAGGGAACCCCTGCGCTCGAGCTGGACTGGGCCGAGAAGTTTTTCAAGAAGCCGTAAACCCGCGCACGGGCCAAGCAAACCTCGCCTCGACTCTCAGTCCCCAGCAGCAATCGCCTTGAGCCTGCTCTGCAGGTAGGGCGCCACTTCGTTGGAGTCGTAGAAGTCATGCATCACCTCCTCCTCGGAGAACCGCTGACGGGCTTCCTCGTAATAGGGGGTCTGCACGCGCCGCATGAAGTCAACCAGTTCATCCAGGTCGCCGACGACTCGGGGGGATTGGCCCTGCGCCGTCTTGAGCGGCCCGATGCTCAGAATCGACAACAACTTCGCAAGGCCGTCGGTTCCCACGTAGTCCCGCAGCGCTGCGGAAAGGTTGGCTCTTCTGTCGTCGCACTTTCCCTGATGAATTATCTTGAATCCATAGGGGGCGCCGCTTTTGGCGGGATCGTGCCACGTGACATAGCCCTCGTCGACGGACTCGATTGGCTCGCCACAGACGTCACAGCGCCATTTGGTCAAAGGTTTGAGTGTGGAGGCTTCCATGTGTGAGGGTCCTTTGTTGGTTGGAGTGAAGAATCGGTCAAAGCCCCGAGAGCGTTAGAACGTTGCCCGCCATGTCCACAGTGGCTATGGCTTGGTTGGTCACAACTGCGCCAAATCCGTTGGTCCCTCGGTAGGTTGTGACCACGGTAATTGAGCCGGCACCGACGGTGTATCCGGTTTCGACGTGCTCATAGCTCTTCGGATTTTTCATCCGGGCCTTCAGTGCTGCTTCGACATTGCGATGGGAGCCGTCCCACCCTGAGAACTGGCCCTTGATGCTGGCTTCGAGGGCAGCCTGCTCCGCAGCCCTCGCCGCGGCTTGCCTCTCCGCTTCCAAGGCAGCGGTGACCTCTTTGAGCTTCCCCTGGTACCGCGCGAAGCTGCCGGGCTCTTCCTGCATCAGCGTCTTGTAGATTTGCGCTCTGCGGGCGAGGGGAACCGCTGCTTCGTTGTCGAGTTCCAGTCGCATCACAGCCATGTCCGCACGGCTCTTCAGCCGGGCGAGGTCGGGGTCCTTGCTAACGCCGATGTACTTGGTCGCCAGCGCGGCAGCCTCTCTCGGCTGATTCGATGTCAGTAGGCTTTCCACCTGTCCAAGAATCTGCGCCTTGTCACTCGCATACTCATCGGTTAGCCTGCGTTTCGCGCTCGCCGCTCGCTCCGCGGCTTCTTGCAGGCGGATGGCTTCTTTTTCCGCCTCAACGCCGGAGGCGTGCTGGCCAAAGAGCCCCGCCTGGAACATCGCCAAGACAAACGCCACTCCGAGGCTCCACTTGGGCCCGGGCAGGTAGCGCTCACGGGGGTCAACCTTGTTGCGAAGGGGCGGCAGCAGCAACCCCAGCATCGGCGCCAGTACCAGAAGTGGCAGCCAGCCGCCGGTTGAAAGCACCCCTGAAACGGAAATAAGGACCGCCAGGGCAGCAGCGGCATAAAGCGCGACAACCCAAAGGATGTGCGTTTTGGCGTTTGACATCGATTCGTCCTCCCTTTGCATACCAGCTTATCAGAGCTACGAGCGCCTCTCGGGGGCGCAGGGGCTACGAGCTGCGCCAAATTGAGGCGTCCTGCACGGAGGGGCCGAGGCGTTCTCTACGTGGTGGCATTTCCCAAGGGGTAGGAGGTGGAGTCTCTGGCGGTACCTCGGGCCGTTTGACCCGGATTCAGGTGAGCGGTCAGGTCGGCCTTCCTGGCAAAGGCTGCCCGGAAGGTAATCGACTCAGGCCGGGGACCCCCTTGCGCCACGAGGAGCCCCTGGGCCGCCCAGTTCCGCAGCAGCAAGTGGAGCACGGCCGCCGGCCTGGAAAACCCGTTGAGGGAGACCGGCCCACCCAGGGAGCCGATGCGGTCGGGCATAGCAAGCGCCGCCCATTCGGCTACTTCTGTGGCGGTGAATGGCTCGCGGTGCAGCCCCCACTTCATGAAAACCACCGGCTGCCACGAGTAGCCGTGATGTTCGAAGGGCCCTGAGCAGCGCCCCTCCAGCCTCTGTGTGAAGTAGGCGGGAAGCCTTTTGGGGTCCAGGCCTAGTTGAACGCACGAAATTGCAGCGCGGTCTTCTTTGGCTAGGCTGCCAAGCCACGCTTGATTCGATTCGGCCGAGTGCTCCTGTGCACTTCGCTGCCCCAGCGCTGCCTTGGCCCAGACTATGCGCCTTGCCACCAAGTCGAGTTTCTTTGAAGCAGGGGGTTGGGGTGACGGCTCCGGCAAGGGGTTCGAAGACGGCCGCCACGCCTTGTTGGCCCAGGTGATGTCACCTCGGGCGCGCGAGAGAATCGTGGTCACCCAGTGGGAATGAAGCCACGTCCACCGCCGTGAGTCCGCCAGAACAGCGTCTAGCTCATCTGCACCGATACCCGTCGCTGGAAGGTCAGACACGTCCAGCTCCAGGCTCTTGCTGAACTGCTTCTTCAGCTTGGTGACCTTTTCTTCGTCGACCGCATGGGTTAACTTCACCTCTATCGCGATTGTTTCGCCGGTGGCGAGTTTGTAGACGACATCGGGCTGAATCCCGTCCGACCAGACCTCCGCCCGTCCAGACTCGACATCTACGGTCGTAGCGGGAATCCGAACTGGCACCGGCCATTGCCGGCCCAGCTCCAGGACATGGTGGTCCTCCTTGAGGTCGGGCAAAGTAATCGTTTTCCGGCGTGCAAGCGAGTCTCGGACGTACGCATGGAGAAGCGACATCGGCTGCGGGTTACAGGCCAGGTCGCTCGCCTTGTGCTGGAAGTGCCAGCTCTGCTTGGCCCCCAGGTGCGCCGCCAGCTCGCGCTTGCAATCCCGACAGACGCACCTGCATGCAAGACCTCTGTCATCTGGTTCGTGGAGGTTTCCGACGTAGACCATCGCTCCGTCACGAATGCCATAGCTGAATTGAACTCCCATTGAAGGATGGTAGAGCCATGCGGAGGGCGGCTCAAGCTGTTGGCTATACGCCTACGTCGAAACACATCAGAAATCTCCCATGGCACGTAGGCACTCCCGCGACGAATCCGGTCTTGAACTACTCTTTGACATCGCAGCTCTGCTCCCCTGGCAGGTTGGGGCAATCCTCGCTCTGCTGGCCTTCTCTGTGCTCCACTGGTACGCGGGAACCGAGCCCCCGGTCCTGGACATGAAAAATCCTGCGGACTCGCTGACTTTCATGTTCGGCAACGTCAGCCGCCAAGTTGCCGGCTTCTTGCAATACCTGCTTCCGGTCGTTCTGCTTTTGGGGTCCAGCGTGTCGTTCTTTCGGCGCTGGCGCCAAAAGGATATCCATGCCCGAGTAGCAGCAGACCCAACCTCTTCGGAGGTGTCCAAGCTGAACTGGGCGGAATTTGAAGGCCTGGTGGTGGAAGCATTCCGGCGGAAAGGCTGCCGTGTGGTCGAACGAGGTGGCGCCGGTCCCGACGGCGAAGTTGACCTGGAGCCGTACCTCGGCAAGGACAAGTACCTGGTGCAGTGCAAGCACTGGCGCACCTACCAGGTGGGCGTGGCGATTGTCCGGGAGCTGTACGGCGTCATGGCCGCAGAGGGTGCTGTCGGCGGGTTCGTGGTCGCCTCCGGAGAGTTCACGGCGGACACCGAAGCCTTCGCCGAGGGCCGGTCTATCAAACTGGTGGATTCCCGGACCCTCAAGAAGCTTGTGGGTGCGCCAAGCCCGACTCCGGTGACGTCAGCGCCCGCGCAAACCACGCCCGCTTGCCCGGTTTGCGGCGGCTCGATGGTCAAGCGACCCTCCAAACGAGGAGCCAACGCCGGCGGCGAGTTCTGGGGTGCTCCCAGTACCCCAAATGTCGCGGCACTTGTCAGTGACCGTGAAAGTTCGCCCGAATTCGCTTCGGACGGCCCACGCAGAAGCCCCACTGAGCGGGGCTTTCTAATTTTTTTGAGGCGCCCGCCAAAGAGGGGCTAACTCATTGATATTTAAGAGTTTTGGCCATCAGAGGCATAACACCCCCCAACAACAAAAAAACCCGGGCAAGCCCGGGTTTTTTTGTTGTGGTGTCGGCGGGTCGCGTCAAAGGTTCACCGGCATCCCGCTGCGCAGCGACTGAGTGAGGGCCTGGCCGATGCGGGTGGCCTCGGTGGCGTCGTTCAATGTGAGCGGGTTCGGCCGTTCGCCCCGGCAGGCCGCCACGAAGGCTTCCATCTCCAGCCGGAAGGCGTCGCCGAAGCGCGCGAAGAAGTCGGGCAGGGCGCGGTGGCCCACGCCGCAGGCGTCGCGGTACTGCACGCGGCTCAGGTGCGCGCCCATGCCCACCTGCAGCGTGCCGGTGGTGCCGATCACCTCGGTGGTGGTTTCGTGGCCGTGCGGCATGGTGCGGCTGGCGTAGAACACGGCTCGCGCGCCACCTTCGAACTCCACGATGCCCAGGCCGTTGTCCACGTCGCCGTGCTCGGCCAGCGCGGGGTGCAGGGCGATACTGCCGCTGGCGAAGGCGCGGGTGGCCCTGGGGTTGCCGAGCATCCAGCGCGCCAGGTCGATGTCGTGCACGCTGCAGTCCATGAAGATGCCGCCCGACGAGCCGGCAAAGCGCACGAAGAAGCCCGATTCGTCGTTCTGGTCGCAGGTCTGCGAGCGCACCAGGAAGGGCCTGCCCAGGTCGCCGCTGTCGATGGCGGCCTTGGCTTCGGCGTAGCTCGGGTCGAAACGGCGCACGAAGCCCACCATGGCGACCAGCTGTGGAAAGTCCCGCGCCACGGCTTCGACGGCCTCGCAGGTGGCCACGTCCAGCGACAGCGGTTTCTCGACGAAGACGTGTTTGCCCGCGCGCAGGCAGGCGATGGTCTGGTCGGCGTGCAGCGTGGTCGGCGTCACGAGCACGACGGCGTGAATGTCGGCATCGGCCAGCATCGCGTCGAGCGTGCCGTGGCAGCGGCCCACGCCCAGCTCGTTGCGCGCCCAGTCGAGTTCGGCGGCCACCGGGCTGCAGGCGGCCACCAGGCGCGCGCCCGGGGTGTGGCGGGCGAGTTGTTCGGCGTGGCGTTTGCCCAGACGGCCGAGGCCGGCGATGCCGACGTTGAGTGTTGGAATGCTCATGACAGTCCTTGAGAGTGAAGGGCTTGCGTCTCTGCTCCAGCGCACGCCGTGGAACTGGCTTTGCCAGGCCACTGGCGTGGTCCCCCTCCGGGGGAAGCCGCGAAGCGGCGCAAGGGGGGTTACATCGTCACGGGCTGGCCCGTGGTGGCGCTCTGCGTCGCGGCATCGGCCAGCTTCTGCGCCAGCACGCCGTCCTGCACGGTGGTCTTGAACGGCTGGCCGCTTTGCAGGCAGGCGAAGAAGTGTTCGATCTCCAGCCGGTAGGCGGCGGCGTAGCGCTGCAGGAAGAAGGCCTCGGGCTTGTCGGCCTGGATGCCGCCCACGCCCCAGTGCTTCACCTCGGTGGGTGTGTGGTTGCCACACTGCAGCAGACCGGCCGAGCCCAGCACCTCGAAGCGCTGGTCGTAGCCGTAGGCGGCGCGGCGCGTGGTGTTGATCTGGCACAGCCGGCCTTTGCGGGTGCGGATGGTGACGGCGGTGCAGTCGAAGTCGCCCGCGGCGCCCACGGCCGGGTCGGTCAGCACCGAGCCGGTGGCGCTCAGCCAAGCGGCCTCGTCGCCGTCGGCGCACAGGATCCAGCGGAACACGTCGAAGTCGTGGATCAGCATGTCGCGGAAGATGCCGCCCGACTGCTTGATGTACTCCACCGGCGGGGCGCCCGGGTCGCGGCTGGTGATCACCAGCATTTCGGGGTTGCCGATCTCGCCCGCGTCCATGCGGCGGCGGGCCTCGTTGAAGGTGGGGTCGAAGCGGCGCTGGAAGCCGATCATGCAGCCCACGCCGGCAGCGGCTACGGCCTGGGCCACGGCCTCGGCGCGCGACACGGAAAGGTCCACCGGCTTCTCGCAGAAGATGTGTTTGCCGGCCGCGGCGGCGCGCGCGATCAGGTCGCTGTGGGTGGTGGTGGGTGAGCAGATGGCCACCGCGTCGACGGACGGGTCGGCGAACACCGTGTCGATGTTGGCGACCTGGGCGCCCAGGGTCTGGGCCAGGTCGGCGGCGGCAGACGGCACGGCGTCGCAGACGTACTTGAGCTGCACGCCTGGCTGGGCGGCGAGGTTGGTGGCGTGGATGCGGCCAATGCGGCCGGCGCCAAAAACAGCAACGTTCTTCATATGGGGAGGGTTGGTTGAGGGTGGAGGAAAACGGATCAACGCGACGCGGCACCGCTGGGCTTGTATTCGAGTTCGAGCCGGTAGGCCAGGGCGATGAACAGGCACTGCGCCAGGGCCATGGTGCTGGAGAGCGCGCGAAAGCCGAACACCGCGCTTTCCTGCACCACCAGCGCCACGTCGGCCATCTGGGCCAGCGCGCCGACGCGGCTGTCGGTGATGGCGATCACCGGCACGCCGGCGTTGGCGGCCTGCCGCACCACGCCCATGGTTTCTTCGGCGTAGGGGGCGAAACTCACCGCGACCATCACATCGCCCTGGCGCAGGCCGCGCAGCTGGCCGCTGTGCATGGCGCCGGTGAAGTCCACCAACTGCACCGGCTTGTCGGTGTGCTGCAGGGCGTAGGCCAGGTAGGTGGCCACCGGGAAGGCGCGGCGCGCGCCCGCCACCCAGAGCGAGGGCGCGTGGGCCAGCAGGTCCACCGCGCGGTCAATGGGCAGGTCGGGCAATTGGCGGCGCAGCTCTTCGAGACCGGCCACGGCCCCGCCCACGAACTCCTGGGCGATGCCGGTGCTGTCCAGCGGGTGGTCGCTGCGCGCCACGGCTTCGCGGATGCGGTTCTGGTAGCTGCGGCTGGGGGCGATCTGGGTGGAGAGGCCGGCGCGAAACAGGGCCTGCATCTCCGAGAAGCCCGAGAAACCGAAATGTTTGGCAAAACGCACCACGGCCGAGGGCTGCACGCCGCAGTGGTCGGCGATGTCCTGGATGCGTTCCAGCCCCACGTGGTCGCGGTGTTGCTCGATGTAGGCGCCGATGAGCTTGAGCTGGCGGCTGAGCTGCCCGTGCTCGCGCACCAGGCGTTGCAGGAACTCGTCCACCGGGGTGAGCGGCTTGGCTGGGGTCATGGTGTGGGGTGGCGTGAAAGGCAGGATGAAGGGCGCCGCTGCGGTGGAACGAACTGTAGCCGAGAAATGGAAAAATAGAAAAAAACTTTCATTAGGGAAAACATCTAGAACAAATATTCCTTTTCGGTTTTAACATCCGCCCGTGCCACCGTTTGGCTGGGTCTTGCCCGCCCCTGACGGCACGCTGGCTTTCGCTTCCCCAACCCGACAACCGACTGGAGACAACATGAACGCTTCATCCCTGCGCCCCGTGCTCAAGACCCTGGCCTTGGCTGCCCTGCTGGCCGCCGGCGCCGCCCACGCCGAGGGCCGCTACATCCTCATCAGCCACGCCCCGGATTCGGACTCGTGGTGGAACACCATCAAGAACTCCGTCAAGCAGGCGGGCGAGGACTACGGTGTGACGGTCGAGTACCGCAACCCGGCCAACGGTGACCTGGCCGACATGGCCCGCCTGATCGAGCAGGCCGCGGCGCAGAACGTGGACGGTGTGATCACCACCATCGCCGACTTCAACGTGCTGCAGGGCGCGCTCAAGAAGGTCACCGACAAGAAAATTCCGCTGATCACCATCAACTCCGGTACCACGGCCCAGAGCGAAAAACTCGGCGCCATCATGCACGTGGGCCAGCCCGAGTACGAAGCCGGCAAGGGCGCGGGCGAGCGCGCAAAGGCCGCGGGCGTGAAGAGCTTTCTGTGCGTGAACCACTACGCCACCAACCCGGCCTCGTTCGACCGCTGCCGCGGTTTTGCCGAAGCCATCGGCGCCGACTTCAAGAAGAGCACCATCGACTCCGGCGACGACCCGACCACCGTCGAGTCCAAGGTCAGCGCCTACCTGCGCCAGAACGGCGGTACCCAGGCCGTGCTGGCCCTGGGCCCGACCTCGGCCCACCCCACGCTCAAGGCGCTGGAAAAGAGCGGCCAGGCCGGCAAGATGTGGTTCGCCACCTTTGACCTGTCCGACGAGATCGGCAAGGGCATCAAGAGCGGCACGATCCAGTTCGGCATCGACCAGCAGCCCTACCTGCAGGGCTACATCCCGGTGGCGGTGATGGCCTCCATGAAGGCCATGAAGACGAGCGACATCAAGAAGGTGTCCGAATCCATCCAGGCCAACGCCAAGACCCAGGCCCGCTTCAAAGAGTACGGCCTGGCACCGGCCTTCGGCGCGCGCCACATCGGCTCCGGCCCGGGCTTCGTGACCAAGGACACCCTGCCCAAGGTGGAGAAGTACGCCGGTCAGTACCGCTGATCTTGCAGGTGGGCTGGCGTCACCTTCTGTGGTGCCGGCCCGCTGTCTGGTGACATGCATCCGAGGAAATCTGAAATGGCAAGTGCAAACCTGAGCGGCACGCCCGCCCATCTGCCGGGCGACGAGCGCATGCGCGAAGTCGGCCTGGTCCGCAAGCTGCTCGCGCGTCCCGAGTTCGGTGCCATGGCGGGCACCCTGCTCGTGGTGGCGATCTTCGTGATGGCCGCGGGCGATTCGGGCATGTTCAATGCCGAGGGCTCCGTCAACTGGGGCACCGTGGCGGCGTTCCTGGGCATCATCGCCGTGGGCGCGGCCCTGCTGATGATCGCGGGCGAGTTCGACCTGTCGGTCGGCTCCATGATCGGCTTCGCCGGCATGATGGTGGCGATCCCGATTCTGGAGTGGGGCTGGGCACCGAGCCTGGCCGTGCTGTTCGCCTTTGCCTGCGCCATGGCGCTGGGCTGGCTCAACGGCTGGCTGGTGATCAAGACGGGGCTGCCCAGCTTCATCGTCACGCTGGCGTTCTTTTTCATCCTGCGCGGCCTGTCGCTCGCCGTGGCGGTGCTGCTGACCGGCAAGACCATCCTCTCCAGCAGCGGCGACGTGGTGCTGCACGAGGCCATGATGGCCGACCCCATCGTCAACGCCCTGTTCCATGGCCATGTGCTCACCGGCCTGTTCGATGCGCTGTCCGCAGCGGGCTGGATGGCGGCGCGCGACGACGGCACCGCGCTGGCGATTGGCGTGCCCAAGGTGGTGGTGTGGTGGCTGCTGCTCACGGCGGTGGGCGCCTTCGTGCTGGCCCGTACCCGCGCGGGCAACTGGATCCTGTCGGTGGGTGGCGACGCCAACGCCGCCAAGAACGTGGGCATCCCGGTGGCCAGGGTCAAGATCGGCTTGTTCATGTTCACCGCCTTCTGCGCCACGCTGTTCGCGGTGCTGCAGGTGGCCGACGCCGGCTCGGCGGCCGCCGACCGGGGCCTGCAGAAAGAGTTTGAAGCCATCATCGCGGCCGTCATCGGTGGCTGCCTGCTCACCGGCGGCTACGGCTCGGTGATCGGCGCGGCGTTCGGCGCGCTGATCTTCGGCATGGTGCAGATCGGCATTGGCTACACCAGCATCGACAACAACTGGTACCGCGTGTTCCTGGGCGTGATGCTGCTGATCGCCGTGCTGTTCAACAACTACATCCGGCGTCGCTATGCGATGGGCAGAACGTGAACACCCCCTGCGCTGAGCCGGACGTGCCCCCCCGCGCCGCCTTCGGCGTCACCCCCCCAGGGGGGCGCCACTGGCAGCCCGGCGAAGCCGGTTCTGCGGTGGCCTTGGGTGGGCGTTGCTTCGTGGCACCCCGTTTACCGATTTTCTGAAGGAACATCTTGTGAGTGACTACATCCTTCAACTCGAAGACATCTCCAAGTTCTTCGGCCCCGTCATCGCGCTCAACGGCGTGACGCTGCGGCTGAAAAAGGGCGAGGTGCACTGCCTGCTGGGCGACAACGGCGCGGGCAAGTCCACGCTGATCAAGACGCTGGCCGGTGTGCACCTGCCCGACAAGGGCCAGTACCTGGTCGACGGCCAGGAGGTGCGCCTGCGCTCGCCGCGCGACGCGCTGGACGCGGGCGTTGCCACTGTGTACCAGGACCTGGCGCTGGTGCCGCTGATGAGCGTGGCGCGCAACTTCTTCATGGGCCGCGAGCCGGTGCGCAAGCTCTTCGGCGTGCTGCCGGTGATGGACCATTCCACGGCCGAGCGCATCTCGGTGGAGAAGCTCAGCGAGATGGGCATCCGCGTGCGCGACGCGGGGCAGATGGTGGGCACCATGTCGGGCGGTGAAAAGCAGTGCCTGGCCATCGCACGCGCCATCCACTTCGGCGCCCGCGTGCTGATCCTGGACGAACCCACCGCAGCGCTCGGCGTGAAGCAGAGCGCCAACGTGCTCAAGCTCATCGTCAAGGCGCGGGCACGCGGCATCTCGGTCATCTTCATCACCCACAACGCCAACCACGCCTACCCGGTGGGCGACAGTTTCACCCTGCTCAACCGGGGCAAGTCCATGGGCACCTACGCCAAGGCCGACATCACCAAGGAAGCGCTGCTGGACATGATGGCCGGCGGCGCCGAGATGGCGACGCTGATGGAAGACCTGGAAGGAGTGACCATCTGATGCCCAAGCTCTCATTCCCGCAGGGGCGCACGCACGACCTGGCCTGCCTGGGCCGCCTAGCGGTGGACCTCTACGCACAACAGTTCGGCAGCCGCTTGGAAGATGCGCGCAGCATGGCCAAGTACCTGGGTGGCAGCTCGGCCAACCTGGCCTTTGGCGTGGCCCGCCTGGGGCTGCGCAGCGCCATGATCTCGCGCGTGGGCAACGAGCAGATGGGCCGCTTCCTCACCGAAACGCTGCGGCAGGAAGGCTGCGACGTGAGCCAGGTGCAGGTGGACCCCGAGCGCCTGACCGCCCTGGTGCTGCTGGGCATCAAGGACCGCGACACCTTCCCGCTGCTGTTCGTGCGCGAGAACTGCGCCGACATGGCCATCGACGCGGCGGCCATCAGCGAAGACTTTGTTGCCCAGTGCCGCGCGCTGGCCATCACCGGCACGCACCTGTCCACCGAGGGCACGCGCGCCGCCGCCCACAAGGCGCTGCAGGCCGCGCGCCGCCACGGCACCGTGACCGTGCTCGACATCGACTACCGCCCCGTGCTGTGGGGGCTCACCTCGCGCGGCGCGGGCGAGAACCGCTACGTGGCCGACGCCGGCGTGACGCGCCAGCTGCAGGCCTCGCTGCCGTTGTTCGACCTGCTGGTGGGCACCGAAGAAGAGTTCTTCATCGCCGGCGGCGTGGCCGACGACCTCATCGCCAGCCTGCGCGCCGTGCGCGCGCTGTGCCCGTTGGCCACGCTGGTGGTCAAGCGCGGTGCCCTGGGCTGCTGCGTGATCGAAGGTGAGGTGCCCGACGACATCGACGCTGCGCCCACCTACCGCGGTGAGCGCGTGGAGGTGCTCAACGTGCTGGGCGCGGGCGACGCGTTTCTGTCGGGCCTGATGGCCAGCCTGCTGCAGGGCAAGGACTGGGCCGAGTCCACCCGCGTGGCCAACGCCTGCGGCGCCATCGTGGTCTCGCGCCACGCCTGCTCCTCCGCCATGCCCACCCCGGCCGAGCTGGCGCACTGGTTCGGCGGCAGCCGCAACCCGAAGGTGGACGCCGACGAGCAGCTGGCCCACTTGCACCGCGTGACCGCCGCCCGCCCCAGCTGGAGCGAGCTGTGCGTGATGGCCTTCGACCACCGCAGCCAGTTCTACGACATCGCGCGCGCCGCCGGCGCGGCCGAATCGCGCATTCCCGCGTTGAAGAAGCTGCTGGTGCAGGCGGCCGAACAGGTCGAGCGCAGCCGTCAGCTGCAGGGCCACGTCGGCGTGCTGATCGACGGCGGCGACTACGGGCGCGACGCCCTGGCCAGCGCCACCGGGCGCGGCTGGTGGGTGGGCCGTCCGGTCGAGCTGCCCGGCTCGCGCCCGCTGCGCTTCGACGGCACGCGCTCGGTGGGCAGCGCGCTGATGCACTGGCCGACCGAGCAGGTCGTCAAGTGCCTGGTGCACTACCACCCGGACGATCACTTCGAACTGCGCCTGCAGCAGGAACAGACCGTGCTGGAACTGTGGGAAGCCACGCGCGAGAGCGGCAACGAGCTGCTGCTGGAGATCATTCCCCCGAAGGCGCTGACGCCCGAGGGCACGGCCGACGCCGCCGTGCTGCGCGCCGTCAAACGCTTCTACAACCTGGGCGTGAAGCCCGAGTGGTGGAAGCTCGCGCCCATGCAGGCGCAGGGCTGGCGCGAGCTGGAGGCCCTCATCAGCGAGCGCGACCGCCATTGCCGCGGCGCCGTCATCCTGGGCCTGAACCAGCCGCTGGCGTTTCTGGCCGCCAGTTTTGCCAACGCCACCAACCCCATCGTCAAAGGCTTCATGGTTGGTCGTACCCTGTGGGCCGATGCGTCCCTGAAATGGTTCAAGGGCGAGATCGACGACGCGGCCTTGGTGGACGAAGTCGCCCGCAACTTCGCGGTGCTGGTGGATGCGTGGAGAAGCCGTCACACTGCCCAACGCGCCGCAGCTTGACACGACAGAACCTATGAAAACCGTACGACTCACGATGGCGCAGGCGCTGGTGAAACACCTGGCTGCCCTGCGGATGGAGGTGGAGCACCTCGACGGCCACACTTCCATCGAGCCCTATTGCGGCGGCGTGTTCACCATCTTCGGCCACGGCAACGTGGCCGGGCTGGGGGAGGCCCTGGCGGCCGAACGCGACCACCTCACCACCTACCGCGCGCACAACGAACAGACCATGGCGCACGCCGCCATCGCGTTCAGCAAGGCCCAGTTCCGCCAGCGCATCATGGCCGTGTCCACCAGCATCGGACCGGGCGCGACCAACATGGTCACGGCGGCTGCGGTGGCGCACGTCAACCGCCTGCCGGTGCTGCTGCTGCCCGGTGACGTGTTCGCCACCCGCCGGCCCGACCCGGTGCTGCAGCAGATCGAAAGTTTCGGCCAGGGCGATATCAGCGCCAGCGACTGCTTCCGCCCGGTCACGCGCTACTTCGACCGCCTCACGCGACCCGAGCACATCCTCACCGCGTTGCCGCGCGCGATTCAGACGATGACGGACCCGGCCAACTGCGGCCCGGCCTGCCTCTCGCTGCCGCAGGACGTGCAGGCCATGGCCTTCGACTGCCCCGAGGATTTCCTGAGCCCCGGCGTGCTGCGTTTCCGCCGTCCGCCGGCGGACGAGCGCGAACTGGCCCACTCCGTCGCCCTGTTGCGCAGTGCGAAGCGTCCGCTGATCGTGGCCGGGGGCGGCGTGCTCTACAGCCAGGCCTGGGCCGCGCTGCGCGCCTTTGTTGACGCCCACGGCGTGCCCGTGGTCGAGTCGCACGGCGGCAAGAGCAGCCTGCCCTGGGACCACCCGCTCAACCTGGGCGCCATCGGCGTGGACGGCGTGTCCTGGGCCAACGACATGGCGCGCGAGGCGGATGTGGTGTTTGCCGTCGGCACCCGCCTGCAGGACTTCACCACCGGCTCGCACGCCCTGTTCCCACGGGCGAAATTGCTGAGCCTGAACGTGCAGCCCTACGACGCCGGCAAGTGGAGCGGCGCCGCCCTGGTGGCCGATGCGCGCGTGGGTCTGGGCCAGCTCGAAGCGGGTCTGGCCGGCTGGGCCGCCGAACCCGCCTGGACGGCGCGCGCACAGCAGCAGGCCGCAGCCGCCAACGCCCGCATCACCGAACTGACCACGAACGTGCCCAAGGACGTGCTGCCCTACGACGCCGAGGTCATCGGCGCGGTGCGCGACTCGGCCGCCGAGCTGGGGCTGGACAGCGGTAAACACGACGTGGCCCTGTGCGCCGCAGGCACCTTGCCCGCCGAGCTGCACAAGCTCTGGCGCGCCAGCCTGCCCGGCAACTACCACATGGAATACGGCTACTCCTGTATGGGCTACGAGGTGGCCGGCGGCCTGGGCGTGAAGATGGCCCGGCCCGAGCAGGAATCCATCGTGCTGGTGGGCGACGGCTCCTACATGATGGCCAACTCCGAGCTGGCCACCTCGGTGCTGCTGGGCCAGAAGATCATCGTGGTGATCCTGGACAACCGGGGCTACGGCTGCATCCAGCGCCTGCAGACGGCGACCGGCAGCCCGGCGTTCAACAACCTGCTCGACGACTGCGTGCCCGAAGGCGGCGAGCGCAGCACCATCGACTTCGCCATGCACGCGCGCGCCATGGGCGCCGACGCGGTGCACGTCCAGGACGTGGCCGAACTCAAGGCCGCCATGGTCAAGGCCCGCCAGGCCAAGCGCACCCAGGTGATCGTGATCGACACCACCCACACCCGCACCACCGATGGCGGCTGCTGGTGGGAAGTGGCGATCCCCGAGGTGTCGCAGCGGGCCGAAGTGCGCGAAGCCCATGCCCGCAACAGCGATGCCCAGAAACAGCAGCGCATATGAAAACGCCTCCCCCCGCGCCGCTTCGCGTCACCCCCAGGGGCCACGCCCTTGGGCCGGCAGAGCCGGACCTTCGGCGTGTGCTGGTCAAAACCCTGTGATTCTCTGAAACCTGTATTGAGGAAAACCCATGAGCTGGAACGTCCGCATTGGCATCAACCCCCTGTCGTGGATGAACGACGACCTGCCCTCCCTGGGCGGTGAAACCCCGCTGGAAACCGCGCTGAAGGAAGGCAAGGAAATCGGCTACGAAGGCTTCGAGCTGGGCAACAAGTTCCCGAAAGACGGACCCGGCCTCAAGGCCAAGCTCGACGAATTCGGCCTGGCCTGTGTGTCGGGCTGGTACTCGGGCTTCCTGGCCGAGCTGGAGCCGGGCCAGACCAATGCCACCGCCGTGGCCGCCGAGATCGAACGCTGCAAAGCCCACATGAGCAAGCTGCAGTACAACGGCGTGAAGGTGGTGGTGTACGGCGAATGCGCCGGCACCGTGCAGGGCCAGATGGACACGCCCGTGTCCAAGCGCCCGCAGTTCGCCAACGAGGCCCTGTGGCAGGCCTACGCCGAGCGCCTGAACGCCTTCGGCGATCACCTGCTCAAGACCTACGGCATCCAGCTGGCCTACCACCACCACATGGGCGCCTACGTCGAGTCGCCCGCCGACGTGGACAAGCTGATGGCCCTGACCGACCCGGCCAAGGTCTTCCTGCTGTTCGACACCGGCCATGCCTATTTTGGTGGCGCGGCCAACCCGGTGGAGCTGCTGAAGAAACACGTCAAGCGCGTGGTGCACGTGCACTGCAAGGACGTGCGCACCCCTGTGATCGCCCAGGCCCGCAACGACGGCTGGAGCTTTTTGAACGGCGTGATCAACGGCACCTTCACCGTGCCCGGCGACGGCAGCATCGACTACGCCGCTGCGCTCAAGACGCTGAAAGACAACGGTTACCAGGGCTGGCTGGTGGTGGAGGCCGAGCAGGACCCGGCCGTGGCGCCGAGCTACGAATATGCGCAGAAGGGCTATCGCACTCTGCGAGGCCTGGTGGACGCCCTGAACTGAACGCCAAGGAGCTTCAAATGGTCAGTCCTTTACTCGCCAAAGCCGCACCCAGCGGGCGCGAGATCGTCAACGTCACGCCCGAGCGCGCCGGCTGGACCCACGTGGGCTTTCGCGCCCTGCGCCTGGCGGCCGGTGAATCGGAAGCGGTGGAAACCGGCGAACGCGAACTGTGCCTGGTGGTGCTGACCGGCAGCGTGGACGTGACCGTGGACGGCCAGACGCACGCCGACCTGGGCACCCGCAGCAGCGTGTTCGAGGAAACCTCGCCCGCCGCCATTTACGTGCCGCCGGGCAAGACCGTGCAGGTGCGCGCCGCGCGCGACGTCGAGCTGGCTCTGTGCACCGCCCCCGGCGACGGCCAGGCCCGCCCGGTGCGCGTGATCGACCCCGCCGGCATGCGGCGCAGCGTGCGCGGCAAAGGCACCAACACCCGCTACGTGTGCGACATCCTGCCGCACGACGACCCCACGGCCGCGCATCTGCTGGTGGTGGAGGTGATGACGCCGGCCAGCCATTCCAGCAGCTATCCGCCGCACAAGCACGACCAGGAAACCCCGCCGACCGAAACCCTGCTGGAAGAGACCTACTACCACCGCCTCAACCCGCCGCAGGGCTTCGCCTTCCAGCGCGTCTACACCGACGACCGCAGCCTGGACGAGGCCTGCGCGGTGGAAGACCACGACGTGGTGATGGTGCCGCGCGGTTACCACCCCGTGGTGGCCCCGCACGGTTACGACCTGTACTACCTGAACGTGATGGCCGGGCCGAACCGCTTCTGGGTCTTCAAGAACGACCCGGCGCACGAGTGGATGATCAAGTAGAGATCACCCCCCTGCGCCGCTGACGCGGCTTCCCCCCTCTCTGGCGCGCCTGCGGCGCTGGGAGGGGGGACGGCATCTGTGGCCCGGCGAAGCCGGTTCCGCGATGCCCCTTGGTTGAATCCCCGCTCTCCGGAGTGAGCAGGGACTTTCCCAGCTTGTATGGTTGATTTGTTGGGGTGGATTGCCTGCGTGCTGGGGCGGCCCCTGGCGCAGGAGCGCGTCCCGTTCAGGCCGGCGGTTGTGCGGCGCGCCGGATCCAGTCCCTGAACGCCTGCAGCGGCGGGTGGCTCTCACGGTGTGCGGGCCAGGCCAGGTAGTAGCTCCCACTGTCCACGGGCCCCTCCACCGGCATGACCAGCTCGCCGCGCGTCAGCTCGCCGTCGATCAGGAACCGGGGCAACAGGGCGCAGCCGAGTCCGGCGATGGCGGCTTGCGCGGCCATCGCGAACTGATCGACCAGCATGCCGTGGACCTCGGTGGCGTGCACGCCCATCGCGGCGAACCAGCGTTCCCAGGCGTCGGGGCGGCTGACCAGGTGCAGCAAGGGTGCGCGGAGCAGGTCGGCGGCGGATCGGATCGGGTGCTGGGCCAGCAGTCCGGGGCTGCACACCGGCACCACCGTTTCGTTCATCAGGACATCCAGCATGGCGCCGGGCCAGTGCGGCGTGCCGAAGTGGATGGCGGCGTCCATCGGTTCGGCCTGGAAGTCAAAGGGCACCAGCCGCGTCGTCAGGTTGATGGTGACGCCCGGGTGGTGCGCCAGAAACTGGGGCAGGCGGGGCGCGAGCCAGCGGGTGCCAAACGTCGGGAGGATGGCCAGGTTCAGCGTTCCCCCGTGGGGGTTGGCCCGAAAGGCCAGGGCGGCGGCCGACAGGCGCTGCAACGCGGCCCGGATTTCCTGAGCGTAGGCTTCTCCCGCCAGGGTCAGGCGCACCGTCTGCCGCTCCCGGATGAACAGCTCGGCGCCCAGTTGGTCCTCCAAGCCCCGGATCTGCCGGCTGACCGCGCTTTGCGTGAGGTGGAGTTCGCCCGCGGCGGCCGTGAAGCTGCCCAGCCGGGCGGCCGCCTCAAACGCCTTGAGCATGCCCATCGAGGGCAGGAAGCGGGAAGGGAACAGGGCCGTGGTCATGGGGTTGATCATTCCAAATTGGAATGATGTGGGTCGGGATTATCGTTTGACCTGGCTCGAACTCCCGGAGAGACTGCGTTTCCCGATCGCCAGCTTGAGGACATTTCAGAATGATCTGAGCGTGTTCCCGGTGTCTGCGGGATTCCATGTCAACAGCCCCATGAACCACGATCCCTGTTCACACGGCCTTTGGGAGGCCTCAGCGCCTCCGGCCCCGGTCACGTCGGCGCTGCGTGCGACGCTGCACGCCGATGCGGTGGTGGTGGGCGCCGGTTACACCGGCCTGTCGGCCGCGCTGGTGCTGGTGCAGCGCGGCGCCTGCGTGGTGGTGCTGGAGGCGCAGGAGGTGGGTTTTGGCGGCTCGGGGCGCAACGTGGGGCTGGTCAACGCCGGGATGTGGGTCATGCCCTCCGCGCTGCCCGGCGAGCTGGGTGAATCGCTGGGCCACCGGCTCTTGGACCAATTGGGGAACGCGCCCTCGCAGGTGTTCGAGCTGATCGAACGCCACGGCATGGACTGCGAACCGCAGCGCAGCGGCACCCTGCACTGCGCCCCCGACGCCACGGGCCTGCGCGAACTGCAGGAGCGCGCGCGCCAGTGGCAGGCGCTGGGCGCGCCCGTGCGGGTGCTGTCCCAGGCCGAGACGGCGCAGAAAACCGGCACCGACGCCTACCTGGGCGCGCTGCTGGATCTGCGTGCGGGCACCGTCCAGCCCCTGGCCTACGCCCGGGGGCTGGCCCATGCCGCCGTGGCCGCAGGCGCGCAGCTGCACACCCAGACGGTGGTCAGCGCCGTGCAGGACGAGGGCCGGCACTGGCGTGTGAACACCGTCGGCGGCGGTGCCGTTCACGCGCCCTGGGTGATCGTGGCGACCAACGCCTACTCCAGCGCCGACGGGCCCTGGGGCGCGCTGCAGGCCGAACTGGTCCGGCTGCCGTACTTCAATATGGCGACGGCCCCGTTGCCGCCCGCGCTCTTGAGCCACATCCTGCCGGAGCGCCAGGGCGCCTGGGACACCCGCCAGGTGCTGTCTTCCTTCCGCCTCGACCGCCAGGGCCGCCTGGTCTTGGGCAGCGTGGGGGCGCTCCGGGGCGTGGGGCGGCCCATCCACCGCGACTGGGGACGCCGCGCCCTGGCCAAGCTGTTTCCACAGTTGCGTGGCGTGGCCTTTGAACACGAGTGGTACGGGGAGATCGGCATGACGGCCAATGCCTTGCCGCGTTTTCACCAACTGGCCCGCAACACCGTGGCCTTCTGTGGCTACAACGGTCGCGGCATCGCGCCCGGCACGGTCCTGGGCCGCGAGCTGGCGCGTCTGGTGCTGGGCGAGATCACGGTGGCCGACCTGTCGCTGCCCGTCTCCGGCACCGTGCCTGCGCGGCTGAAGGCGGTGCGGGAGAGCTTCTATGAAATCGGCGCACAACTCTCGCACTTCGTCGGTGCGCGGTCGCTGGGCTGACGGCGCCCGTTCCACGGCCCGGCACAACGCATGGGAATGCTTCAACCCACCCGATCGGTCCCTCGCTCCTTCGACTTCTGCTTCCCCCAACATCTCCGGAAATCCCCATGTCCCATCCCCTGTCCCGAACCGTTTCGCAGCTGTTGACCCGCCTGGGCGTGAACCCCCGCGCATTCGCCGAGGGGGCGCTTGCCGTGCGTTCGCCGATCGACGGCAGCGTGATCGGCGCCGTGCACCCGGCCTCGACCGAAGCGGTCGCGGCGGCCGTCGGTCGTGCCGACGTGGCTTTCAAGACCTGGCGCAGCGTGCCCGCGCCACGCCGCGGCGAGCTGATCCGCCTGTTCGGCGAGGAACTGCGCGAGCACAAGCAGGCGCTGGGCGAGCTGGTGTCGGTGGAGGCGGGCAAGATCCGCTCCGAGGGCCTGGGCGAGGTGCAGGAAATGATCGACATCTGCGACTTCGCGGTCGGTCTCTCGCGCCAGTTGTACGGCCTGACCATCGCCTCGGAGCGCCCCGGTCACCGCATGATGGAAACCTGGCACCCGCTGGGTGTGGTGGGCGTGATCAGCGCCTTCAACTTCCCGGTCGCGGTCTGGGCGTGGAACGCCGCACTGGCCGTGGTCTGCGGCGACGCGGTGGTCTGGAAGCCGTCGGAGAAAACGCCGTTGACGGCGCTGGCCTGCCAGGCCCTGTTCGAGCGCGCCGCCCGGCGCTTCGGCGACGACGCCCCCGCCGGGCTTTCAGCGCTGGTGATCGGCGAGCGCGAGGTGGGGGAGGCGCTGGTGGACGACGTTCGCGTGGCCCTGGTGTCGGCCACCGGCAGCACCCGCATGGGGCGCGAGGTCGGCCCCCGGGTGGCGCGCCGTTTTGGCCGCTCACTGCTGGAGCTGGGCGGCAACAACGCGGTCATCGTCGCGCCTTCGGCCGACCTCGACCTGGCGGTGCGCGGCATCGCCTTCGCCGCCGTGGGCACCGCCGGCCAGCGCTGCACCAGCACGCGCCGCCTGATCGTGCACAAGAGCCACCAGGAAGCCCTGGTGCAGCGCCTGAAGCAGGCCTACGCCGGCCTGCCCATCGGCGACCCGCTGGCGGCCGACACCCTGGTCGGGCCGCTGATCGACGCGCGGAGTTTCGAGGCCATGCAAAACGCTTTGCGCGCGGCTGTTGAACAGGGTGGTCAGGTGTTCGGCGGTGAGCGGGTGTTGCAAGTGCCGTTTCCGAACGCCTACTACGTCAAGCCGGCCATCGTGGAGATGCCCGCGCAAACCGACACCGTCTGCCACGAGACCTTCGCGCCGATCCTGTACGTGATGGGTTACGAGCGCTTCGAGGACGCGGTGGCGCTGCAAAACGCCGTGCCCCAGGGGCTGTCCTCGGCCATCTTCAGCAACGACCTGCGCGAGACCGAGGCCTTTCTGGCGGCGACGGGCTCCGATTGCGGGATCGCCAACGTGAACATCGGCACCTCGGGCGCCGAAATCGGCGGTGCTTTCGGCGGCGAGAAGGACACCGGCGGCGGGCGCGAGTCGGGTTCGGACGCCTGGCGCGCCTACATGCGCCGTGCCACCAACACCATCAATTACTCGCGCGAGCTGCCCTTGGCGCAGGGGGTGCGCTTCGACGTCTGAATGGAAACACCCCTCGCCGCGAGGGGGTTGACCGAGGGCATGGCGGAACCGGTTTTGCCGGGCCGCCCATATCGCCCCCTGGAGGGTTATTCCAGCTCGTGCCGATCGGCGGCGGCGAACAGGTCTTGTGCGAAAGCCGGGTCGGAGTCGACCAGGTCCATGGCCATGGCGCGCACCTGTTCGGCTTCTTCGAAACGGGTCAGCGGACGCCGCTGGGCGGCGGCCAGGAGTGGCGCGTTCCACAGGGCACGGGCGCGTTGCAGGCCGGCGTGGAACCAGGCGGCGATCGGGCCGGCCAGGGAGGGGTGGGTGGTGTGGGCAAGGACGCTGGACATGGCGTTTCTCCTATCGGGCAAACAACAAATGTTGCAGTGCAGTATAGGGTAAACCCTAGGTTTTTGCATCCACCCGGATCAAGAATCCCCACCCGGCGTGACGCAGTGCCGGTTTTCCATGCCGTGCACCGGGGCCAAGGGGCTGGCTCAGGCCTGAACCACGATGGGAAATTCCGCGCGCAGGCCATCGGTGGCCGCCACGAAGGGGCGGGTCAGCGCGGCCTGGCCCTGTTCACCCAGGCGGCGCCACAGGAAGTCGCGCGCATTGCCGGGGTCGCCCGCCACATAGAGCTGGGTGGTGAGCAGTTCCGCGCGGTCCAGCTTCACCTTGACGTGGATGTGCGGCGTGCGCCCGCTGTAGGGCGCGGGCCGCAGGGTGCGGAAGCGGTAGCGCCCGTCGCGGCCGACGCCGACCCGGCCAAAGCCTTGAAAGGCCGGATCGGCCCGGCCGCCGTCGCCGGGGTGGTGGTAGTGGCCGGCCTGGTCGCACTGCCAGATCTCGACCACCGCGCCCGCCACCGGCACACCCTGGGTGTCGGTCACGGTGCCTTCGACCCAGGCCGGCTGGCCCTGGCCGTAACGCGCGCTGCCGTTGCGCAGCAGGTCGAAGTCGGTGTCGGCCGGCAGCGCCACGGGGTAGTAGGGGCCTTCGGTCTGGCTGGGTGTGGGGCGCAGCTCGGTCTGGGCCCGGGCCGGGGTGAGCCATGCCGGCGCGGCGGTGGCGGCGATCACGGTGGCACCGCGCAGCAGCAGTGCGCGGCGAGAGGGTGGGTGGTTTGATGGCATCGCGGGCTCCTTGAACGGGGGAATGCCTGCCGTTCGGGGAGCCTGTGAAAGCCGTGTGCGCCAGGGCTTGGGCAGGCTCAGCCCGAACGGTCGTCGGGATGGACGGGGGGCTGCAGATCCAGCGACACGAACCGCGTGTCGTGGTTGTCCGGATCGTTGGGGTTGTCGGATTCTTGGAAGCCCAGCGTGTGGGCAAGTTCCAGCATGCCGTGGTTGATGCGCAGCACCGTGCCCACCAGTCGCCGCGTGCCGCGCTCGCGCAGGTACCGAATCATCTTGTCCATGAGCCGGTGGCCCAGGCCCGAGCCCTTGAGGTCGGAGCGCACGATGACGCCGAACTCGGCGGTGTGGTTGTCCGGGTCCACCGTGGCGCGCACCGCGCCCAGGGTCTCCTCGCCGCCCTCGGGCGTGGCGCGGGTGGCGATGAAGGCCATCTCGCGCGCGTAGTCGATCTGGGTGAGCCGCGCGAGCTCGCTGTGTTCGATGCTGCGGCGGCTGTAGAACACGCGCAGGCGGATGTCCTCGGGGTCCAGCCGCTCCAGAAAGGCGCGGTGCTGGGCCTCGTCCTCCGGCCGGATGGGGCGCAGCACCACGGGCTGCTCGCGCCAGGTCCAGGTCTCGATCAGCTCGGCCGGGTAGGGCAGGATGGCGAAGTGCGCCGCGCCGGCCGGGCGCCGGGCCGAGAGGCGCACGCGCGCGTCCAGCGCCACCGCGCTCTCGTGGTTGACCAGCAGCGGGTTGATGTCCAGCTCGGCCAGTTCGGGCACCTCGGCCAGCAGCTGCGACACGGCCACCAGCACCTGGGCGATGCCATCGAGGTCGGCGGTGGGTTCGTCGCGGTAGCCGTGCAGCAGTTTCGCGATGCGCGTGCGGTGGATCTGCGCCAGCGCCAGCGCGGTGTTGAGCGGCGGCAGGGCCAGCGCGCGGTCGGCCAGCACCTCCACCGCCACGCCGCCGGCGCCGAACAGGATCACCGGGCCGAACACCGGGTCCACGCTGGCGCCGACGATGAGTTCGTGCGCGTGCTTCTTGCGCACCATGGGCTGCACGGTGAAACCCTGCACGTCGGCGTCGGGCCGCAGCTCGCCCACGCGCGCGAGCATCGCGGCGCAGGCCTCGGCCAGCTCGGCGGCGCTGCCGATGTTCAGGCGCACCCCGCCGACATCGGACTTGTGCGTGATGGCGTGTGAGAGGATCTTGAGCGCGACCGGGTAGCCCATGGCCTCGGCCGCGGCCTGGGCTTCGGCCGCGTCGGCCTCGACCACGCGCGTGGGCACCACCGGCAGGCCGGCGGCGGCGAGGAAGTCCTTGGCCTCGGGTTCGGTCAGCAGCTCGCGCCCGCTGGCGAGCACGCCGTCCACGATGGCACGGATGCGTGGCAGGTCCACCGCCCGGGCGGCGCCGCGGGCCACGGGTGTCTGCAGCAGCTCTTCCTGGTGCAGGCGGAAGGTGCGCAGGAAACAAAACGCACGCACCGCCTCTTCGGGTGTGTTGAAGTCGGGCACACCGGCGTCGCGGAAGGTCTGGCGCGCCGCGGCCACCGCCGTGTCGCCGAGCCAGCAGCCCAGCACGCGCTGGGGCGTGGCGCCCACCCGCGGCAGCAGGGCCTGCGCGATGTCCAGGCTGGGCACGATGGCGGTGGGCGCGTGGATGAACAGCACCGCGCTCTCGCGGTCGTGCGACAGCGCTTCGAGCGCGTCCACGTAGCGCTGGGCCGGCGCGTCGCCGATGATGTCCACCGGGTTGGCGCGCGACCAGTGGGCGGGCAGCACGGCGTCGAGCCGCGCCAGCAGCGCGTCGTCCAGCGGGGTCAGCGGCACGTTGTCGGTGGCCGCGGCGTCGGCCGCCATCACGCCGGCGCCGCCGCCGTTGGTGAGCACGATGAGCCCGCCCGAGGGGCCGTCGCGGAAACGCGCCAGCGTCTCGGCCGCGAGGAACAGCTCGTGCAGCGTGTCCACGCGCAACATGCCGGCGCGGGCAATGGCCGCGTCGAACACCGCGTCGGAGCCCGCGAGTGCGCCGGTGTGCGAAGCCGCCGCGGCCTGGCCCGCGCTCGACCGCCCGGCCTTGACCACGATCACCGGCTTGTTGCGCGCCGCCGCGCGCGCGGCCGACATGAATTTGCGGCTTTCCTCGATGCTTTCGATGTAGAGCAGGATGGCGCGGGTTTTGGGATCGCTGCCGAGGTAGTCGAGCATGTCGCCGAAGTCCACGTCGGCGCGCTCGCCCAGCGAGACGAAGTGCGAGAAGCCGATGCCGCGCGAGCCGGCCCAGTCCAGCATGGCCGTGACCAGCGCGCCCGACTGCGAGACGAAGGCCAGTTCGCCCTGGCGCGCCCCGATGTGCGCGAAGCTGGCGTTCAGCCCCAGGTGGGGCACCAGCATGCCGATGCAGTTGGGGCCGAGGATGCGCAGCGTGTGCACGCGCGCGGCCTCCAGCATGGCCTGCTTCTGCGCCGCGCTCAGGCCGGCCGTGACGACGATGGCCGCGCGCGTGCCACGCGCGCCAAGCTCCTTGATCAGCCGCACCACGGTGGCCGCGGGCGTGCAGATCACGGCCAGGTCGGGTGCCTGCGGCAGCGCCGCCACGCTGGCGTAGGTCTTGACGCCATCGAGCTCGGCGTGTTTCGGGTTGACCGGGTAGAGCGCTCCGGCAAAACCGCCGATCAGCAGGTTGCGCCAGACCGTGGCGCCCACGCTGGCCGGGCGCATCGAGGCACCGAACACGGCCACCGATGCGGGGTTGAAGAGGGCGTCGAGGTGGCGGATGCTCATGGTGGCTGTGCGGGTTGGCGTCAGGTGGACGGGGGCGCGGCCGGCGGTGCGCCGCGGTTCGAGGCCATGAACGCGATCAGGGCCATGCGCATGGCCTCTTCGACCGACATGTCGATCGGCGTGGTCCAGCTGCGCGGCACGAAGACGGTGTAGCCGCCGATCATGTAGCCCATGGGCAGGTACACGGCCACCTGGTCCAGTTCACCCAGGGCGCCGGGCAGCCCCTGCATCGACTGGCGCGTGACCAGACCGACGATCCCCAGCTCGTTGCCCGGCCACTTCAGCAGCACGACCTGCTGGGCGTCCTGATCGTGTGGCGCAAAGTAATCGGCGAAGTTCTTCAGCGAGGTGTAGATGCTTTTCACCACCGGCAGGTTGGTGAACGGCAGCTCGACCCAGGACAGCAGGCGCGACGTGATGGGCTGGGAGATCAGCATGCCCAGCGCCAGGATCAGCACCCCGCCCAGCGCGATGCCCAGGCCGGGCAGGTAGAAGTTGCCGATGACGGGGCGGATCAGCCACATGGCGGTGCGTTCGGTCCAGGTCACGAACAGCACCAGCACATACACCGTGATGGCCAGGGGCAGGAAGGTGATGAGACCGCGGAAAAAGTATTGGGACAGGCGTTTCATGGGGGTGTGTGCGGGCCAAGGGGTGCCGCGGGCGCAGATGCGCGCCAGCATAGCAGCCGGGGCGCCGGGCGTGTGTGTCACCCGCCCGGCTTGCAAACGGCGAAAATGGCCTCAGCTGGGGTGGCGTTGACGGATGTATCCCAGGTTGACATGGCGGCGGGCGCCTGGTCCCGGAACTCTCCTGGCCCGATGGGCTCACTGATACATGAATGGATTTGCCGATTTTCTGAGCCGTGTGCTGCGCGGCGTGCTCAAACTGGTGCTGGTGTTGGCCGCGGGCGTGTTCGTGCTCAGCTTCCTGCTGGCCGCCATCGTGGTCGTGCTCGGGGTGTCGCTGTGGTCGTTGCTGACGGGGCGCAAACCCGCGCCGGTGGTGATGTTCAGCCGCATGCGCCAGAACTCGCAACGCTACGCCCAGGGCGTGTGGCCGGGGCGCGGCGAACGGCCCACGGGCGATGACGTGGTGGATGTGCAGGCCACCGAAGTGCCGGACGCGCCGCTGGCGCCGCCGGGCGCTGGTGGTGCCCGCAAGGGACCGGATACCATGTCCCGGGTCCCGCTCTGAGGCGCTGAACGGCGCGTTGGCGCCCGGGGCTTTCAGCCTCTCAGTCGTCCTCTTCGTCGTCGGCCGGTTTGCGGCGGGCCAGCGCCGCGTTGTACAGCGCGTTGCGCGGCTGGCCGGTGATGTCCGCGCACAGGCGCACCGCGGTTTTCAGCGGCAGCTCGGCCAGCAGCAGGTCCAGCACGCGCAGCGCCGCCGCGTCCACCGCGCCTTCTTCACCACCGGTGGTGGCCAGCGGGTGCAGCATCAGCACGAATTCGCCCCGCGTGCGGTGCGCGCCGGCCTGCAGCCAGGCGGGAAAGCCGCTCGCGGGCATCTGCGCCACTTCTTCAAATTGTTTGGTCAGCTCGCGGCCCACGGTCAGCCGCCGCTCGCCCAGCACCGCCAGGTCCTTGGCCAGCGCTTCGATGCGGTGCGGTGCTTCGAGCAGCACGCAGGCGCGCTCGTCGGTGCCCATGCCCTGCACCTCGCGCTGCCGCTCGGCCGCCTTGGGTGAGAGAAAGCCGGCGAACACAAAGTGGCCGTTCCAGCCGCTGTGGCCGGCCACGCTGAGCAGCGCGGTGATGCTGCTGGCGCCCGGGACGGGCACGCTGCGCAGCCCGGCGTCGTGCACCGCGGCCACCAGCCGCGCGCCCGGGTCGCTCACGCCGGGGGTGCCGGCGTCGCTCACATAGGCCACCCGCTGGCCCTCGCGCAGCCGCTGCACCACCGTCTGGGCCGCCTCGGCCTCGTTGTGCTCGTGCAGCGCCAGCAGCGGCTTGTGCAGGCCATAGCCCTGCAGCAGCCCGGCGGTGTGGCGCGTGTCCTCGCAGGCCACGGTGTCGGCCAGCGAGAGCACCTGCAGCGCGCGCAGGCCGATGTCGGCCAGATTGCCGATCGGCGTGGCCACCATGTAGAGCGCGCCTTGCGGATAATGCTGGTGAGCGGCCGCTTCACGGGCGGCGGCCAACAGGGAGGGAGTGTGTGCAGACAATGTGGAATTTCCGGAAACAGGGTTCACCCACCCGGCCAGACCGCGCCGAGGCGGCGCCGACCACCACCAAGCAGCGTGGCGACGTGGCCGAGGACGCCGCGCTGGCGCATTTGCAGCGCCAGGGTTTGCGCCTGGTGCAGCGCAATTTCAAAACCCCGGGCCGCGGCGGTGGCGAACTCGATTTGATTATGCGCGAGGCCGACGGCACGCTGGTGTTCGTCGAGGTGCGCCAGCGCGCCAGTGCCCGCCAGGGCGGTGCGGCGGCGAGCATCACCGCCACCAAACAGCGCCGCATCGTGTTCGCGGCGCGGCACTTTTTGCTGCGCTGGGGCTCAGAGCCCCCATGCCGTTTCGACGTGGTGCTGGTGCACGGTCGGCCCACGCCGCTTGGCGAGCGCCCGGACCCGGCCGCGCCACCGGTTCGGCTCGAATGGCTGCGCGCCGCTTTTGATGCGTCCGCTACCTTTTGACACCCGCCCCGCCGCTATGATCGCCCCATGCTTCTGCAACGCATCCAGCAACAATTCATCGACAGCGCCGACCTGAAGTACCAGTGCGCCCAGTCGCTCGCTCCGGTGGTCGAGGCCGCGACCACGGCCGTGCTCGCCAGCGTGACCGGCGGCGGCAAGGTGCTGACCTGCGGCAACGGGGCCTCGGCCGCGGCCGCGCAGCATTTCGCCGCCAGCTTCGTGGGCCGCTACGAGCGCGAGCGCCCGGAGCTCGCCGCGTTCTCGCTCTCGTCCGACGCCGCGGTGCTCACCGGCATCGCCACCGATTTTGATGCCCGGTCCATCTTTGCCCGCCAGGTGCGCGCGCTGGGCCACGCTGGCGACGTGCTGCTGGCGCTGTCCACCAGCGGCAGTTCGGCCAACATGCTGGCGGCGGTGGAAGCGGCGCACGAACGCGACATGACGGTGGTGGCGCTCACCGGCGCACGCGGCGGCCGTCTGGCGCAGATGCTGCGCGACACCGACGTGCACGTGTGCGTGCCGCACGAGCTGCCGGCCCGGATTCTGGAGGTGCATCACATCGTGTTGCACTGTATTTGCGACGGTGTGGATGCCCAGTTGCTGGGCCTGCCCGACGAGTTGAACAACGAACAGGAGAGTCCCTCATGAATCAGACGCAACAACCCCGCCACAGCCGCCTCGCGGCCACCGTCCTGGCCTCCGTTCTGCTGGGTGCCACCGTGTCGGCCTGTGCCCCCCTGATGATGGGTGGCGCGGCCGTGGGCAGCGCCCTGGTGGCCACCGACCGCCGCACCTCGGGTGCCCAGCTGGACGACCAGACCATTGAGCTGCGGGCCGCCAACCGGCTGCGCGACCAGATGGGCACGCGGGCCCGGCTGGACGTGACCAGCTACAACCGCCGGGTGCTGCTGACCGGTGAGGTGGTGAGCGCGCGCGACAAGGAGCTGGCGGGTCAGGTTGTCGGCCAGGTGGCCAATGTGGCCGGCGTGGTCAACGAACTCGACGTCGCCAACAGCCCGACGCTGCGCGAGCGCACCGCCGACACCCTGCTGACCGGCCGGGTGAAGGCCGCGATGCTGGACGCCAAGGACCTGTCCGCCAATTCGTTCAAGGTGGTGACCAACCGCGGAACGGTGTTTCTGATGGGCCGCGTGACCCAGCGCGAAGCCGACCGCGCTACCGAGATCGTGCGCAACACCTCCAGTGTGCAGCGCGTGGTGCGGGTGTTGGAGATCATCAGCGACGAAGAGCTGTCGCGTCTGCAGCCGCAGTCCGCTCCAGCGAAATAAACAAGGTCGCGTCGCCAGCACGGGGCCTCCGGCGCGCGTGTCTTGATCCCAGGATGCCGTGGAACCGGCTTTGCCGGGCCACTGGCATCGCCCCCTTGAGGGGGTGGCGCCGCAGGCGACGCGGGGGTGGGCCTACCTCAAGCGCTTGATCAGGCTCGATGTGTCGAGCCGGTTGCCCTGCATGGCCTGCACGTCGGCGTAGAACTGGTCCACCAGCGCGGTCACTGGCAGCCGCGCGCCATTGCGCTTGGCCTCGTCCAGCACCAGACCCAGGTCCTTGCGCATCCAGTCCACCGCGAAACCGAAGTCGAACTGATCGGCCACCATGGTCTTGCCGCGGTTGTCCAGTTGCCAGCTCTGGGCGGCGCCCTTGCCGATCACGTCGAGCACCTGGGGCATGTCCAGTCCGGCCTTCTGGCCGAAGGCGATGGCTTCGGCCAAGGCCTGCACCAGTCCGGCGATGCAGATCTGGTTGACCATCTTGGTGAGCTGACCGGCGCCGCTGGCACCCATGAGGGTGAAGGCGCGCGAGAACGCCATGGCCACCGGTTTGACGGCGTCGAACGCTGCCGCGTCGCCACCACACATGATGGTGAGGGCGCCATTCTGCGCGCCGGCTTGGCCACCCGAGACGGGGGCGTCGACAAAGGCCAGCCCCAGGGCTTTCGCGGCCGCGTACAGCTCGCGCGCCACGTCGGCCGACGCGGTGGTGTGGTCCACGAACACCGCGCCCGGCGCCATGCCGGCAAAAGCGCCGTCGGCCCCCAGGGTGATGGAACGCAGGTCGTCGTCGTTGCCCACGCAGGAAAACACGATGTCGGCCCCCGCGGCCGCTTCGCGCGGCGTGGCCTTGGCGGCGCCACCGAACTCCGCCATCCAGGCCTGCGCCTTGGCCGGCGACCGGTTGTAGACCGTCACCGAATGCCCGGCTTGGGACAGATGCCCAGCCATCGGGAAACCCATGACGCCCAAGCCAAGAAAAGCGACCCTCTTCGGCGCAACAGATTCGTAGGTTTTCGAAGCAATGCTGCTCATGAGAGGGATCCTGCAATAAAGGGAAAGGAAAACCAGAAATGCGGCGTCTCGGTGCAGCCGGAGCGAGAGGACTGACCCAGAACGCGGTGGAGCCGGCTTTGCCGGGCCACTCGCGTTGCCCTCTAAAAAGGGGGCGGGCGAAGCCCGGCGGGGGTGTTTCTCTAGACGATCGTCATGTGCTCGGTGCCGGCGGCCAGGTCCACCGATTTGCCGCGCTGGCTGTTGAGCTTGATCTGCAGGCGCAGGTCGTTGAGCGAATCGGCATTGCGCAGCGCATCTTCAAACGTGATGAGGTTGGCCTCGAACGCGTTGAACAGCGCCTGGTCGAAGGTCTGCATGCCCATCTGGGTGCTCTTCTTCATGATCTCCTTGATCTCGGAGACGTCGCCCTTGAAGATCAGGTCGGAGATCAGTGGCGAGTTGAGCATGATCTCGACCGCGGCATGGCGCCCCTTGTTGTCTTGCCGGGGCACCAGGCGCTGGGAGACCAGGGCGCGCAGGTTGAGCGAGAGGTCCATCAGCAGCTGTGGCCGGCGCTCCTCGGGGAAGAAGTTGATGATGCGGTCCAGCGCCTGGTTGGCGCTGTTGGCGTGCAGGGTGGCCAGACACAGGTGACCGGTTTCGGAAAACTGGATCGCGTGTTCCATGGTCTCGCGGTCGCGGATTTCGCCCATCAGGATCACGTCGGGCGCCTGGCGCAGCGTGTTCTTGAGCGCCGCTTCCCAGCTGTCGGTGTCCAGGCCCACCTCACGCTGCGTGATCACGCAGTTCTTGTGCGGGTGCACGAATTCGACCGGGTCTTCAATGGTGATGATGTGGCCGTGGGTGTTTTCGTTGCGCCAGTCCACCATGGCCGCCAGCGAGGTGGACTTGCCCGAGCCGGTGGAGCCCACCAGGATGCAAAGCCCACGCTTGGACAGCGCCACGTCCTTGAGCACCTGGGGCAGGCCGAGCTTGTCGATGGTGGGCAGCACGGCCGGAATGGTCCGCAGCACCATGCCGATCTTGCCCTGCTGGATGAATGCACTGACCCGGAAGCGCCCGATGGCCGGCGGCGCGATGGCGAAGTTGCACTCCTTGGTGCGCTCGAACTCGGCGGCCTGCTTGTCGTTCATGATCGCGCGCGCCAGCGCCAGCGTGTGGGAGGCGTTCAGCGGCTGCGGTGAAACCTTGACGACCTTGCCATCCACCTTGATCGCCGGCGGAAAGTCGGCCGTGATGAACAGGTCGCTGCCCCCGCGGCTGAGCATGAGCTTGAGCAGGTCGTTGATGAATTTGGATGCCTGATCGCGTTCCATGAGGTCTTACCTTGTCTTTGAAGAAGCCCGCAACGGGGAGTGCATGTTCAGCCTGGGAAGTTCTCGGGAATCTTGGCCTTGCTGCGTGCCTCGGCCGCGCTGATCACGTTGCGCTTGACGAGGTCGGACAGGTTCTGGTCCAGCGTCTGCATGCCCACGCTGTTGCCGGTCTGGATGGCCGAATACATCTGGGCCACCTTGGCCTCGCGGATCAGGTTGCGGATGGCGCTGGTGCCCAGCATGATTTCGTGCGCAGCCACCCGGCCGGAGCCGTCCTTGGTCTTGCACAGGGTCTGCGAGATCACGGCCACCAGCGATTCGGACAACATGGCGCGCACCATGTCTTTTTCTTCGGCGGGGAACACGTCGATGATCCGGTCGATGGTCTTGGCCGCGCTGGAGGTGTGCAGGGTGCCGAACACCAGGTGGCCGGTTTCGGCCGCCGTCATGGCCAGGCGGATGGTTTCCAGGTCGCGCATTTCGCCCACCAGGATCGCGTCCGGGTCTTCGCGCAGGGCCGAGCGCAGCGCGTTGGCAAAGCTCAGGGTGTGCGGGCCGACTTCGCGCTGGTTGACCAGGCACTTCTTGGACTCGTGCACGAATTCGACCGGGTCTTCCACCGTGAGGATGTGACCGTATTCGGTTTCGTTGAGGTGGTTGACCATGCCTGCCAGGGTGGTGGACTTGCCCGAGCCGGTGGGGCCGGTCACCAGCACCAGGCCGCGCGGACGCAGGGAGAGATCACCAAAGATCTTGGGCGCGTTGAGCTGCTCCAGCGTGAGGATCTTGCTCGGGATGGTCCGGAACACCGCGCCCGCGCCGCGGTTGTGGTTGAAGGCGTTGACGCGAAAACGCGACAGGCCTTCGATCTCGAACGAGAAGTCGCATTCCAGGAATTCTTCGTACTGCTTGCGCTGGCTGTCGTTCATGATGTCGTACACCATGCTGTGAACCATCTTGTGGTCCAGCGGCTCGACGTTGATGCGGCGCACGTCGCCATGCACCCGTATCATGGGTGGCAACCCGGCCGAGAGGTGAAGGTCGGAGGCTTTGTTCTTGACGCTGAAGGCGAGCAGTTGCGTGATATCCATCCAGGGGTCCCGTGCTGTGGTGGTATGACGATGGATTATGACGACGATTTCAGACAATCTCCAACAAGTGAACGAGCGCCTGGCGCGGGCCTGTGCCCTGGCGGGACGCGATGCGCAAGCCGTCACTCTGCTGGCGGTCTCCAAGACCTTCGGCCCTGAGGCGGTGCAGCAGGCGCTGGCCGCGGGCCAGCACGCTTTTGGCGAGAACTACATCCAGGAAGGGGTGGAGAAGATCCTGGCCCTGCGCGAAACCCGGCCGGGCGCCGCGATCGAATGGCACTGCATCGGCCCCATCCAGAGCAACAAGACGCGTCTGGTGGCGGCGCATTTTGACTGGGTGCAGTCGGTGGACCGGGTCAGGATTGCCCAGCGCCTGAGCGAGCAGCGCCCCACCGGCATGGCGCCGCTGCAGGTGTGTCTGCAGGTGAACGTGGACGGCGGGCCGACCAAGTCGGGCGTGGCACCTGCCGACCTGACCGCGCTGGCCGAGGCGGTGGCCCCCTTGCCCGGGTTGCGCCTGCGCGGGCTGATGTGCATTCCCGAGCCCGCGGCCGAGTTTGAAGCCCAGCGCGCGGTGTTCCTGCAGGCCCGCGCGTTGTTCGACGGGCTCAATGCCCGGGGCTTCGGGCTCGACACCCTGTCCATGGGCATGAGCGACGATCTGGAGGCTGCGGTGGCCGCCGGGTCCACCATGGTGCGCGTGGGGCGGGCGGTGTTCGGCAGCCGCGCCGCGCCGCCAGAGCCGTCGACCCCAGCGGCCACCTGATCCACGTCTTCCTGCGCGGCAAGCGCCGCGGGGGCTGATGCCACGCCTGCGCTGGCGCCAGGGAGGTTCAGCGCTTGGGCAGCGCCATCGGCTTGATGCTGCCGCAGTCCGTCGAGAGCCATTTGCCCTGGCCTTCCATGGTCATGGACGTGGGCTTGCCCTGGCGGGTGGTGTTCATGACCATTTTCATGGTGTAGGCGGTGTCGCCGCTGAAGGTGTAGGTGCCTTCGCCGGACGACGGCGGGTTCTTGCAGACGTAGCTCATCTTGAGCGCGCTGGCGCTGCGCGAGTGGATGGTGGTGGTGCAGTCGCCCTCGGTCTGGCTGGGCAGTTCCTGGCGCGCCGCCATCTCCGGGGTGATGCAGATCTTCAGGGCCATGCCGCCCTTGGCGCCGGGCGCCATGCTCACGCCCTGCTGGCCCATCATGGCCTCCATCTGCTTGCGCTGCTCCGGCGGCATGGACGCCAGCTGCTTCTGCATCTGGGCCATGGCCTGCTCAAGCTCCGGGTTGCCCCCCATCTTGTGTTCGACGGCCCACAGGCCCGGTCGGGTGCTCTGGGCCAGCGAGGCGGTGGCGCACAGCGTCAGGGCGGTCAGCAGGGCGGCGGAGATGGGTTTGATCATAGGGGCTCCAGAAAATGGGGTGCATTGTCGCCCCGGCCGGTGTCTTTTCAAAGCGGCAGCCGGGTGCTGTTCTTCACTTCTTCCATCACGGCGTAGGTGCGCGTCTCGCGCACGCCGGGCAACTGCCACAGCACGTTGCCGGCGAAGTCGCGGTAGGCGGCCATGTCGGCCATGCGGGTCTTGAGCAGGTAGTCGAAACCGCCGGCCACCATGTGGCATTCCATGATCTCGTCGCGCACCTGCACCGCAGCCTTGAACTCGTTGAAGACGTTGGGCGTGGTGCGGTCCAGCAGCACTTCCACGAACACCATCATCCCGCGGCCGAGCTTGAGCGGGTTCAACCGCGCCTCGTAGCCCAGGATGTAGCCGTCGCGCTGCAGGCGCTGGGTGCGCGCGAGCACGGCGGTGGGCGAGAGCGCCACGGCCTCGGCCAGCTTCAGGTTGGCGATGCGGCCGTCGGACTGCAGCACATTCAGGATGCGCAGGTCGATGCGATCGAGTTCGTGGGTGGTTTCGCTCATGGATGGTGAATTATCCGGTGTAACGGTTAAAAACAGTCAGAAATTCACCATACGAGCCGGCACCATCACGGAATTCACCACCCCAGCCGATTCTCGGAGACTTCCATGCCCCGCACCACCGACCGCCTGCCCTTCCCCTACCGGCCTGAGACGGCCATCGTCGCCCAGCGCCTGGCCGCGCTGCAGGGCGCGCTGGACTGGGCCGCAGCCGCCACCGTGGCCGCGCCTTGGGTGCGCGCCGTGCGCGAGAACCCGCCGCCCTTCTGGGCGATGGAAAGCCTGCTCAAGGAATACCCGATCTCCAGCGCCGAGGGTTTGGCCCTGATGCGCCTGGCCGAAGCGCTGCTGCGCGTGCCCGATGCAGAAACCGCCATCGCGCTGACCGCGGACCAACTGGGCCGGGCCGACTTTGACAGCGCGGCCGACTCCACCTTGGCTCGGTTGTCCTCGACCGCCATCGCCATGTCCAAGAAATTTCTACCGGAATCGGGCGGCGAAACGGGCCTGATGGCCAAGCTCGGCGCCAAGACCGTGGTGGCCGCCACGCTGCGCGCGGTGCAGTTGCTGGGCCGCCAGTTCGTGCTGGGCCAGACGATCGAGGAGGGCATGAAGGAAGCCGCCTCGGCGCGCAAGAAGCTGGACCAGCTGCGCTTCAGTTTCGACATGCTGGGCGAGGGCGCGCGCACCGATGCCGACGCGCTGCGTTACCTCGCGAGCTACCAGAACGCCATCGCCGCGATCGCACGCACCGCCGACCCGGCGCGCTCGCCCGCGCACAACGACGGCATCTCCATCAAGCTCAGCGCCCTGCACCCGCGCTATGAAGACGTGCAGCACGGGCGGGTGATGGACGAGCTGGTGCCGCGCGTGTGGACGCTGTGCCGCGCGGCCGCTGAGGCCAACCTCAACCTCACCATCGACGCCGAGGAGGTGGACCGGCTGGAGCTCTCGCTCGACGTGTTCGAGGCGCTGGCCCAACTGGTGGCCGAGCACTGCCCGCGGTGGGCCGGCCTGGGCCTGGCGATGCAGGCCTACCAGACCCGCGCGGTCGAGTTGATCGAACACGTGGCCGCGCTGGCGCGCCGGTACAAGATCAGGTTCATGTGCCGCCTGGTCAAGGGCGCGTACTGGGACGCCGAGATCAAGCGCGCGCAGGAACAGGGCTTGCCCACCTACCCGGTGTTCACCCACAAACACCACACCGACGTGAGCTACCTCGCCTGCGCGAGGGCCTTGCTGGACGCGCCGGACGCGATCTTTCCGCAGTTCGCCACGCACAACGCGGGCACCATCGCGGCCATCCTGCAGATGTCGGCCCGCCACGGTGTGCCGTTTGAGCTGCAGCGCCTGCACGGCATGGGCGAGGGCATCTACCGCGAGGTGCTGAAGAACCCGCTGGTGGCCTGCCGCGTGTACGCCCCGGTGGGCGCGCACCGCGACCTGCTGGCCTACCTGGTGCGCCGCCTGCTGGAGAACGGCGCCAACTCGTCCTTCGTGCACCAGCTGGCCGACGAGTCGGTGGGCATGGACGAGCTGCTGATCTCGCCGCTGCGTCTCGAACCCCAGCCCTCGCTGCCGCTGCCGGCCGAGCTGTACGGCGCGAAGCGCGCCAACAGCGCGGGCCTGGACCTGGCGGTGGCCTCGATGCGCGAGCCGCTGCTGGCCGCGCTGGCCAGCACGCCGATGCCCGCCGTTGCCGAGGCGAGCTCCGCCGAGGTGGATGCCGCGTGCGCCCAAGCCGTGGCCGCCTTCGCCGGCTGGAACCACACGCCGGTGGCCGAGCGTGCCGCCACGCTGAGGCGCGCAGCCGACGCGCTGCAACAGCAGCTGCCGCGCTTCTGCGCCCTGCTGGTGAAAGAGGCGCACAAGACCTGGGGCGACGCCGTATCGGAGGTGCGCGAGGCGGTGGACTTCCTGCGCTTCTATGCCAACGACGCCGAGCGCGTGATGGCGCCGCAAACCCTGCCCGGCCCCACGGGCGAGAGCAACACGCTGCGGCTGGAAGGCCGTGGCGCCTGGGTCTGCATCAGCCCCTGGAACTTCCCGCTGGCCATCTTCATGGGCCAGGTCGCTGCGGCGCTGGCGACCGGCAACACGGTGCTGGCCAAACCCGCCGAGCAGACCCCGGCGGTCGCACTCGAAGCGGTGAAGCTGCTGCACGCCGCCGGCGTGCCGGCCAAGGCCCTGCAGCTGCTGCACGGCCCGGGCGAGACGGTGGGCGCGTCGCTGGTGGCGCAGCCGGGCATTGCCGGCGTCGTGTTCACCGGCTCCACCCAGGTGGCCAAGATCATCCAGCGCGCGCTGGCCGCGAAGGACGGCGCCATCGTGCCGCTGATCGCCGAGACCGGCGGCATCAACGCCATGCTGGTGGACAGCACGGCCCTGCCCGAGCAGGTGGCCGACGCGGTGGTGCAGAGCGCCTTCCGCAGCGCGGGTCAGCGTTGCTCGGCCCTGCGCCTGCTGTGCCTGCACGAAGGCATTGCCGACCACGTGATCGAAATGATCCAGGGCGCGGCGAAAGAGCTGGTGGCGGGCAACCCCGCCGAGCTGGCGACCGACCTCGGCCCGGTGATCGACGCCGAAGCCTTTGACGGCATCACCCGCCATCTGCAGCGCTTGCACGCGGAAGCGAAGCCCTTGCTGCCGGTTGCGACGCCGGCCACCATGCTGCCCAACCTGATCCCGCCGCAGATGTTCGAGGTGGGTGCCATCGCCGATGTGAAGGCCGAGATCTTCGGCCCGGTGCTGCAGGTGGTGCGCTGGGGCGGCGACCCGATGGACGTGATCCGCCAGATCAACGCGCTGGGCTACGGCCTCACGCTGGGCATCCAGACCCGCATCGACAGCCGGGCCCAGGCACTGGCCACGGCCGCGCGCGTGGGCAACGTCTACGTGAACCGCAACATGATCGGCGCCGTGGTGGGCGTGCAGCCCTTCGGTGGCGAAGGCCTCTCCGGCACCGGTCCGAAGGCGGGTGGACCGAACTACCTGCTGCGCTTCTGTGCCGAGCAGACGCTGACCATCAACACCACGGCGGCGGGCGGCAACGTGGCGCTGTTCGCCGGGCCGGCGCACTGAGCGGCCTGTCGCCCGCACGACGGGCGCCGGGTGCGTGAAAACGGCACGGCCGCCAGAATGGCCGCATGAACACCGTGCGCGCTCCCCTGCAGGCCCAGATCGTGCAATGGCTCGTCGCCCCTGGCGACGCGGTGCAGGCCGGGGACCTGCTGCTGGTGCTCGAAGCCATGAAGATGGAACACGAGCTGCGCGCCGAGCGCGCCGGGCGCGTGACCGAACGGTTTTTCGCCGAAGGGGAGACGGTGGATGCCGGGGCGGTGCTGCTGCGTCTGGACCCGCTGACACCGCAGCAGGTGGTCGGCGCGGGTGTCGATAGTCCTGCTTCGGTGCCGGCCGCGAACGGGGCGCCACCCGGTCCGCGCGAGGACCTGCGGCGGCTCCAGCAGCGGCTGGCGCACACGCTGGACGAGGCCCGTCCCGAGGCCGTGGCCAGGCGCCATGCACTCGGTCTGCGCACGGCGCGCGAAAACATCGCCGACCTGTGCGACGACGACAGCTTTCTCGAATACGGCGCGCTCGCGGTGGCCGCGCAGCGCAGCCGACGTTCGGAAGACGACCTGATCGCGAACACGCCGGCCGACGGCATGGTGACCGGCATCGGCTCGGTCAACGGCCTCATCTATGGTGCCGAGCGCGCGCGCACCGTGGTGATGGCCTACGACGCCACCGTGCTGGCCGGCACGCAGGGCCTGCGCAACCACGCCAAGACCGACCGCCTGCTGGGCATCGCACTGGCGCAGAAGCTGCCGGTGGTGCTGTTCGCCGAAGGCGGTGGCGGGCGTCCGGGCGACACCGACATGCCCATCGTGGCCGGCCTGCATGTGGGCAGCTTCGCCGCCTTCGCGCGTCTGTCGGGGCAGGTGCCGGTGGTGGGCATCGCAGCGGGCCGCTGTTTTGCCGGCAATGCGGCCTTGCTCGGGTGCAGCGACGTGATCATCGCCACCCGCCGGAGCAACATCGGCATGGGCGGCCCGGCAATGGTGGAGGGTGGCGGGCTCGGCGTGTTCCGGCCCGAAGACATTGGCCCTTCCGAGGTGCAGCACGCCAATGGCGTGATCGACCTGCTGGTGGACGACGAGCCGCAGGCCGTGGCCGCCGCGCGCCACTACCTGTCGTTCTTCCAGGGACGACTGCCGGACTGGGTCGCGCCCGATGCGCAGGGGCTGCGCGACCTGGTGCCCGAGAACCGTTTGCGGGTTTACGACACCCGCGCCGCGATGGGCGGGCTGGTGGACCAGGGCAGCCTGCTGATGCTGCGCACGGGCTTCGGCGTCGGCATCCACACCGCACTGGCGCGCATCGAAGGCCGGCCCGTGGGCCTGATGGCCAACAACCCGTTGCACCTGGGCGGCGCCATCGACGCCGACGCCGCCGACAAGGCCGCGCGTTTCATGCAGCTGTGCAACGCGCACGGCCTGCCTCTGGTGAGCCTGGTGGACACGCCGGGCTTCATGGTCGGCCCCGCCATGGAGGAGCGGGCCCAGGTGCGGCATGTGAGCCGCCTGTTCGTGACCGCGGCCAGCTTGCGGGTGCCGTTCTTCAGCGTGGTGCTGCGCAAGGGCTACGGCCTGGGCGCCATGGGCATGACGGCCGGGGGCTTTCACGCGCCCGTGTTCACCGTGGCCTGGCCCAGCGGCGAGTTCGGCGCCATGGGGCTGGAGGGCGCGGTGCGCCTGGGCTACCGCAAGGAGTTGGAGGCGCTGCCCGAAGGGCCGCAGCGCGAGGCCTTGTTCGAGTCGTTGCTGCAGCGGCAGGTGGCCAACGGCTCGGCCCAGCAGATGGCCACCACACTGGAGATCGACGCGGTGATCGACCCGGCGCAGACCCGTGAGTGGCTGGCCCGGGGGCTGGCGGGCGCGCGCGTGGCCGAGCCCGCTGGGCCACGCTTCATCGATACCTGGTGAGGAGCCGTATCCGTTTCCGGAGCGCTACCCCGACGCATGAAACGATATAGCCCAGGGCACCGCGGAACCGGCTTTGCCGGGCCGCCAGTGCCGCCCCCTGGGGGGTGACGCCGCAGGTGGCGCGGGGGGGACTTCAGGCGAGTTCGCCGAACCCGGTGCCGCGCATGCCCGAGGGGTTGGACTGCGGCGCGGACTGGTTGATGTTGATCCAGAACTCGCAGACGTGTTTCATGGCGCTGAGGAACTGCGAGAACTCGGTGGGCTTGGCGATGTAGGCGTTGGTGCCGGCGTCGTAGGCGCGTTGCAGGTCGCTGGGTTCGGTCGAGGAGGTCAATACCACCACCGGGATGTTGTGCAGGATGTCCGAGCCCTTGATCTCGCGCAGCACGCCGATGCCATCGAGCAGCGGCATCTTCAGGTCCAGCAGAACCAGCACCGGGTTGCCACCACTGCGGTCGCTGTAGCGGTCGCGGCGGTAGAGGTAGTCCAGCGCCTGCATGCCGTCGGAGACGTGGGTCACACGCCCATCCAGCCCATGGCGCGCAAGCGCCAGTTTGGTCAGCTCGGCGTCGTCGGGGTTGTCCTCAACGAGCAGGATGGCTTCGGCGTTCTTGTTCATGGTTCGAGTGCCGCGGGAATGGTGTCCCGCGAAAAATCAGTAGGACTGGCCCCCTCAAAAGGGAGCGAGAAATAAAACACACTGCCTTCACCCAACTGACTTTCTGCCCAGATGCTACCACCGTGCCTCTCCAGGATGCGTCGCGTCAGGGCCAGCCCGATGCCGGTTCCCTCGAATTCGGAAGCGCGGTGCAGGCGCTGGAACACGCCGAACAGTTTCTGTGAATACTTGGTGTCGAAGCCGACGCCGTTGTCCCGCACATAGAAGGTGTAGCCCGCCACCGGGTCCACGCTCCAGCCCACTTCGACGCGGGCCCGTTCGCGTGGCCGGGTGTATTTGTAGGCGTTGCCCAGCAGATTGGCCCAGACCTCGCGCAGCAGCAAGGCGTCGCCCTGGACCACGGGCAGGTCGGGGGCGATCACCCAGTCCACCACACGGCCTTCGGTGTCGTGGGCCAGCTGGCTGACCACCGCGTCCACCAGCAGGGTGAAGTCCACCGCCGTGAGGTTGACCGCCGAGCGGCCCAGGCGGGAGAACGCCAGCAGGCCGTCGATGAGCTGGCTCATGTGCCGCGCCGAGCCGCCGATGGTGCCGAGGTAACGCTGCGTGGTCTCATCGATCTGGCCGTCCAGATGTTCCTCCAGCAGGCTGACGAAACTCGAAATGTGGCGCAGCGGTGAACGCAGGTCGTGCGAGACCGAATAGGAGAACGACTCCAGGTCCTTGTTGGCGGCCAGCAGCTGTTCCGTGCGCTCGGCCACCCGGTTCTCCAGCTCGTCGTTGATGTTGCGCATGAGATCGTCGAGCCGCTTGGCATCGCTCATGTCGCGGTTGATCTTGGCAAAACCGCGCAGTTCACCGCCGTCGTCGCGCAGCGCAATCAGCAGCGAGTGGGACCAGTACCGCGATCCATCCTTGCGCTCGTGCCAGCTGTGCAGCTCGTGCTGCCCACGCGAGGCCGCCAGCCGCAGCATCTGGTTGGCGCTGTCCAAGGCCTCGCTGGGGTCGTGCTGTCGGAACAGCACCGAGTAGTGCCGCCCCAGCGTTTCGGTGGGTGCGTAGCCTTCCAGGCGCTGGGCGCTGTCGGTCCAGTCGGTGATGAGGCCATCGGCGTCCATGAAGAAGATGCAGTACTCGCGCAGGTTGTCCACCATGAGGCGGAAACGCTGCTCGCTCTCGAGCAGCTCCGCCGAGCGCTCCTGGATGCGCTGTTCGAGCTCGTCGTTGAGCTGGCGCACGCGCTCCTCGACGCGTTTGCGCTCGGTGATGTCGATGGTCTGTACGAACACGCCATGCACCCGTCCTTCGTGGACGTCGGGCAGGTACTTGGTGCTCACGTAGACCGGCGTTCCGTCGGTCAACCGGCGCCAGGTCTCGAAACTCTGCATCTGGCCGGCGAGCGCGGCCTGCAGGTATGGGCCGATCTCTGCCCACACCTCGGGCGGGATGCATTCGCGGACCGGCCGTCCGATGATCCTGGCCGGGTCCATGCCGTACATGCGCTGGTGTTCGGCGTTGGCGAAGCGGAAGCACAGGGATGCGTCGAGGTAGGCGATCAGCCCGGGAACCTGGTCGGTCACGGTCTGCAGGAAACGCTGGTTCTCGCGCAGAGCCTGCTCGGCCACCTTGCGCTCGGTGATGTTGAGGAGGGTGCTGTTGGTGCGCAGGAACACGCCCTGGTCGTCGTACACGGCGGTGCTGGAGGCCAGCGCGATGAAGGGCCTGCCGTCGGGCATCCTGATGCCCACTTCTTCGGGTTCGAGCCGTCCGTTACTGTGGAGCAGATGGCGGCGGGACTCCTGTTGCGCCAGGTATTCGGGTTGCACCAGGTCGCGAAAGTTCAGGCGGCCCACGACGTCCTCGCGCGGGAGGCCCAGCCACTGCAGCGCCGTCTGGTTGATCATCTGGATCACGCCCCGCGCATCCAGTGAGTAGTAACCGCACGGCGCCTGGTCGTACAGGTCCTGTGCCTCGCGCAAGGTCTGGCTCAGCCGGGTGTTGGCGGCGGCGAGTTCCTCGGTGCGTTCCCGCACGCGGTCTTCCAGCTCGGCGCTGAAGCGCTGGATCGCTTCCTGCTGCTGGTGCAGTTCGGTGATGTCGCGCGAGATCGCCAGCAGCATCACCGGATGGCCCTGCGCGTCGCGGATCGGTGAGACCATGGTGTCCCACCATTTGGGCGTGCCCTTGAAGGTTTCGCCAAAGGCGATGAAGCGGGCGTTTTCCCCCCGGCAGGCGGAGCCGATCGCCGCGCGGGCGAGTTCCTGCCCACCCTCGGGCCACCAGCTGGTCCAGTCGCTGCCGCGGACCTGTTCGAAGTCGTCAACCTCCACCAGCCGGCAGCCTTGCGCGGTCATCTGCAGCACATGGCCTTGCAGGTCGAGCACCTTGGTGCAGTCCGGGCTGCTGGCGATGATCTGGCGGTTGAGTTCGTCCTTGAGGCGCGCTTCGGCCTCCAGGGTGCGCAGCTGGGTGATCTCCTGCACAAAGCCCAGCTGGCTCAGGAAATGGCCTTCGGCGTCGTGCACCGGCACGTTGCGCATCGACAGGTGCACGACTTCGCCGTCCGGGCGCTGCAACCGGAATTCGACGCTCTGGCTCTGGGCACGCGCGACCCCCTGGCTCCAGCACGCCTTCACACGCTCCAGGTCGTCGGGGTGCACCCGGCGCAGCCAGCCCATGTGGTGGAAGTCCTGCGCGTCCAGACCGAAGATGCGCAGCAGAGCGTCGTCCACATGCGTGAACATGCCCACGCCATCGGTGCGGAAAATGCCGATCGGAAACGCGCTGGCCAAGGCCGCAAACAGCGCCTGGTATTCCAGTTGGTCGGTGGCCGCTTCGGCGGGTTCGTGGGCCGCGGGCGGCGGGTGGTCGAGCGGCAGCAGCAGGTCGGTGTCGGTGGCCGTGCCGGGGGGGCTGGCCTGCAGGTTGCGCAGGCGCAGGTTCTCGGCCCTCAGGACTTCGATCTCGCGCAAAAGCGCCTGCTCGCGCGCCGAACCGACCAGATCGCGGGGAAGCGCAGCCTGGCGTTGCTCTGACTCGGGGAAAGGCGCGCTCATTGCGCGTTACTGTACCTGAGGCCCCTCTGTTTGCATCGTCAAATTTGACAGTCAGAAACGGTCCAGATCGGGGTATGCCAGCCGCCCGCCGCGCACCAGCATCTTGCCGTATTCGGCACAACGTTGCAGTGTGGGTATGACTTTGCCCGGGTTCAGTAGTTCTTTGGTATCGAAAGCCCGTTTGACACCGAACATCTGCGCGTTTTCCTCGGCCGAAAACTGCACGCACATGCTGTTGAGCTTTTCCACGCCCACGCCGTGTTCACCGGTCACCGTGCCTCCCATGGCGACGCTGGTTTCCAGAATGTCGGCGCCGAACAGCTCGCAGCGTCGCAACTGGTCGGCATCGTTCGCATCGAACAGGATCAGCGGGTGCAGGTTGCCGTCGCCGGCGTGGAACACATTGGCGCAGCGCAGGTCGTACTTCTGTTCCATCTCGCCGATGGCCAGCAGAATGTCGGCCAGGCGCTTGCGCGGAATGGTGGAGTCCATGCACATGTAGTCGGGGCTGATGCGACCGCTGGCCGGGAAAGCGTTCTTGCGCCCGCTCCAGAAGCGCAGGCGCTCGGCTTCGTCGCGACTCACCGCGATGGCGGTGGCGCCGTGGTCGCGCAACACGGTGCTCATGCGGCCGATCTCTTCTTCCACTTCCTCGGGGGTGCCGTCGCTCTCGCACAGCAGGATCGCCGCGGCGCTGAGGTCGTAGCCGGCGTGCACGAAATCTTCCACGGCGGCGGTCATGGGCTTGTCCATCATCTCCAGGCCGGCCGGGATGATGCCCGCGGCGATCACGGCGGCCACCGCGTCGCCGGCTTTGCGGATGTCGTCGAAGCTGGCCATGATGCAGCGCGCCAGCAGGGGCCTGGGCACCAGCTTCACGGTGACTTCGGTGACCACGGCCAGCATGCCCTCGCTGCCGATCACCAGCGAGAGCAGGTCCAGGCCGGGCACGTCGAGGGCCTCGCCGCCGAAGCGCACCGGGTCGCCTTCCATCGTGAAGCCGCGCACCTGCAGCACGTTGTGCACGGTGAGGCCGTATTTCAGGCAGTGCACGCCGCCGGAGTTCTCGGCCACGTTGCCGCCGATGGTGCAGGCGATCTGGCTGCTCGGGTCGGGCGCGTAGTACAGGCCGTGGGGCGCGGCGGCCTCGCTGATGGCGAGGTTGCGCACACCGGCCTGCACGAGGGCCGTGCGCGAGCGCGGATCGATGCGCAGGATGCGGTTGAACTTGGCCAGCGACAGGGTCACGCCCAGCGCGTGGGGCATGGCACCGCCCGACAGACCGGTGCCCGCGCCGCGCGCGACCACGGGCACCTCCAGCGCATGGCAGGCCTTGAGCACGGCCGCCACCTGGTCTTCGGTCTCGGGCAGGGCCACCACCAGCGGCCGCTGGCGGTAGGCGGTCAAGCCGTCGCATTCGTAAGGCGTCGTGTCTTCGTTGTGCCAGAGCAGCGCGTGGGCGGGCAGCACCGCCTGCAGCGCGCGCACCACGTCGGATTGGCGGGCGGCGCGTTCGGCCCGGGTGATGTCGGCGCTGGCGGTGGGGGCGTTCATGCACGCCAGTTTAGGACAGGGGACCACGCCGCGGGTTGAAGAAACTTGCAAGGACCTGTGAGGCAGCGGCTTGATGCAGCTCAAACACCGGGGTCTTGAAACCGCCGGGTGCACCGCTATGTATTCGCCATGGGCGGCGCTGTGACCGCCCGTTTTTCCCATCCATTCAGGAGTCCATGCCATGAACCATCTGATCGCCCGTTCCGGTCTGTTCGACGACTTCTTCAGGGACGTTGCCCCGGGTTTTTACGTCCGTCCCCTGCACGGCGACTCCTTGCCGTCACCGTCCCAGATCAAGATCGATGTGAAGGAAACCCCGTCGGCCTACACCGTGGTGGCCGAAGTGCCCGGTGTGTCCAAGGAAGACATCCACGTCACGGTCGAGGGCAGTGTGGTGACCCTGCGGGCCGAGATCAAGCAGGAAGACAGCCAGAGCCAGGACGAGAAGGTGTTGCGCACCGAGCGCTATTACGGCGCGGTGTCCCGCAGCTTCCAGCTGGCGACCGACATCGACAACCAGAGCGCCAGGGCCAAGTACGAAAACGGGGTGCTGACGCTGACCCTGCCCAAGAAGGTGGCGCTGGCCGGCCAACGCCTGAATATCGAATAAGCACCCCCTGCGCCGCTGACGCGCGCCTTGCCGGCCGCGACATCGCCAGAGGCGATGCCTCTTCGTCCCGTCCAAGCCTGCGCAGGCAGGCTTAGGAGCCGCGGTCCTCAGCCCCCTCTCTCGCCTGCGGCGGGAGGGGGGCGCAGCCCTGTGGCCCGGCAAAGCCGGTTCCACGGCTGCCCTGACAGGAAGGCACGCGCTCCGTCACCCGTTCTGGCGTTCGTCCCGTGCGCCTTTTCGCGGCAGGCCTGTGCGCGCCGGTTGGCGCAGAAGCTCAACTGAGGCTCTTCTTGAGCCACTCGGCGAACGCCGCGCATTCCCAGCGGTCCATGGTGCCGGTGCGCCAGCACAGGTAGTGGGCGTGCGGGCTGGGCACATGCCGTTCGTACAGCGGCACCAGCGTGCCGTGTTCCAGCCAGGGCGCGGCCAGCTTGAGCCGCACCAGCGCCACTCCCATGCCGGCGGCGGCGCCGTCGCACATGAGGCCGATGTCGTTGAATTGCGAGCCGTCCACCGGCTCAGGCCAGTCCAGGTCGTGCGCCGCGAACCAGGTGCGCCAGGGTTCCAGCGGGCTGCGCAGCAGCGGCACGCCCTCCAGGTCTTCGGGTGTTTCGAACGGACCGTGTTCGCGCGCGAAGGCCGGTGAGGCCAGCGGCGTGATCTCGTCCTTCATCAGGCAGACGTGTTCCACGTCGGCGTAACGGCCGGTGCCGAAACGGATCATCAGATCGGCGTCCTCGGCCACCACGTCCAGCAGCGGAATGCTGACCTGCAGTGTCAGGTCGATCTCCGGGTAGGCCTCGCTGAACTGCTTCAGGCGCGGCAGCAGGATGGAGCGGGCGAAGGTGGGCGTGACCGCCAGGCGCAGCTTGCGCCGCCCGGGCGTGGCCGCATTGCTCGGGAATTTCTGCAGCGTGGCCAGGCCTTCGCGCACGTGGGCCAGGTATTCGCTGCCCTCGGTGGTGAGCGAGAAGTCGGCCCGCCCAAACAGCTTGGTACCCAGGATCTGCTCCAGCTGCTTGATGCGGTGGCTCACCGCGCTGGGTGTGACGCACAGTTCCTCGCTGGTCTGCGTCACGCTGCGCAGACGGGCCAGCGCTTCAAACGTCAGCAGGCACTGGATCGGAGGGATGCGGATCGTCACGAAGTCACCTCAGGGCCGCATCGGGGGCGTCCTGTTCATCACTTGAAGACGACCGTCTTGTGCCCGTTGAGCAGCACACGGTGCTCGCTGTGCCATTTCACGGCGCGGGCCAGAACCTGGCTTTCGGTGTCCCGGCCCCGTGCGGTGAGGTCTTCCACGTCGTCGGTGTGGTCCACGCGGGCCACGTCCTGCTCGATGATCGGCCCTTCGTCGAGGTCGGCCGTCACGTAGTGGGCCGTGGCGCCGATCAGTTTCACGCCGCGGTCGTGCGCCTGGTAATAGGGCTTGGCGCCCTTGAAGCTGGGCAGGAAGCTGTGGTGGATGTTGATCGCCTTGCCCGAGAGTTCGCGGCACAGGTGATTGCTCAATATCTGCATGTAGCGCGCCAGCACCACCAACTCCGCGCCTTCGCTGCGGATCACCTCCAGCTGTTTCGCTTCGGCTTGTTCCTTGGTCGCGGCGCTCACCGGGATGTGGTGGAAGGGCACGTTGTAGCCGGCGGCGAGCTGGTAGAAGTCGCGGTGGTTGCTCACGATGGCGCGGATGTCCAGCCGCAGCAGGCCGCTCTTCCAGCGGAACATCAGGTCGTTCAGGCAGTGGCCTTCCTTGCTGACGAAGATCACGGTCTTCATCGGCTCGGCCAGCGGGTGCAGGCTCCAGCGCATGGCGAAGGGCTCGGCGAACAGCTTGAGGTGCGTGCGCAGGTCGTCCTGCGTGAGCTGGCTGCAGGTGAATTGCACCCGCATGAAAAACAGGCCGGTGTCGTGGTCGTTGTACTGGGCGGCTTCTTCGATGTTGCCGCCGCGCTCCAGCAGGAAGCCCGAGACGGCATGCACGATGCCGGGACGGTCCTGGCACGACAGGGTGAGAACGTAGGTGTGGTTCATGGTGGGCGATTGTCGCAGGGTGGTGGACGGCCCGTATGGTGAAATCCCGTGCGGCGAGGACGCCGCAAGAGTGGGGAATGGAACTTGATGGAAACCGTGCGAAGGGGAATGAAGGGGTGGCTGGCCGGGATCTGCCTGCTGGCGCACCTGGCGGCGGGGGCGATGACCCTGGAGCGGGTGGAGGACACCCTGTTCGCGACAGGGGCGGTTGGTGGCGAGGACTTTCAGTCGTTCAGGGCACAGCTGTCCCAGCCTGGGCTGCGTCGTCTGGTCCTGGTGGATTCGCCGGGCGGGGACCTCTGGACCGCGTTGACGGTCGGAGAAGCCGTTCGGGATGCCGGGCTGGACACGGTGGCCGTGGGCAGGTGCTTGTCGGCCTGTGCCGTGATGTTCGTGGCGGGAAAGACGCGCGGCTTCGGGTCGGGCCGGACCCCGGGCAGCACCCTGCTGGGCATTCACGGGGGCTACGACATCGACTCGGGGCGGCTTGCCCATGGCATCGGGCCTGCCCTCTATGCGTTTTTCCGCCGCCAGATCGGGACGGCGATGAACGACGGACTGATCAACGAGGCGATCTATGGTTTCAAGGACCCCCGTGGTTTTCTGATCCTGCGCGACATCGAGCGCAATCCGGCCCAGGCCAGTCAGGCCGCGCTGTGCCTCAATGCGCACCAACCCACAACCTGCAAGCCGCAGGAAGGCAAGGATGCCTTCACCCTGGGTCTGGTGACGCAGCGCGAGACCGTCGCGGTGGACCTGCCGGTCTCGATGCGACTTCAGCTCAGGCTCTTTGGTCGGGCGGTGAACGACGCGCCCTTCGATCTGGCGGCCTGGGCGCAACAAGTGCGTCAGGAACTTTGCCCCAAAGGGGACTGCCCGGAACTGGAGAATTTTTTCAAGACCTTCGCAATGGCGCCTGTGCACCGGGCCATCGCCTGGGATGAAGGGATGTCGGGTGGACCCATGACTCGGGCGCACGTAACGGGTGGGGCCAGTTCCCCCGAGCTGGCCATGGCCCGAGCGCTCCTTGGGTGCAACCAGCGCAACGGCAAGCCCAGGCTGTGCCGTCTGCTTGCGCTGGACGACCAGGATCTCCGGCCGCTGTTCGAATGGCAGTCTCGTCAGACCCGGGAGGCCTTGGCCCAGTTGCCGCCCGCATCTCCCGGGGCGGTGGCCAATGAGAAGGCCGACTTCTGCAGCGGCGAGGTCTGGCAGCGCAAACCGCTGGAGCAGGCGGGTTTCGATACAGCGGCGCCCTGCAGGCTGCGCGGTGTGGAGCGCATCGACACGGCGGAGCTGGTGCGCATGCTCAAGGACGTCAAGCTCCCGATCGTGGTGGATGTGTCGCCCGACGAAGGCATGGTGCCCGGGGCATTCGCCTTGCTGGGGGCGGGAGGTGCCTTCGATGACGCCTCCCAGGAGGCCGCCGTTCACCAGCGGTTCGAGGGTTTGATCCGGGCCGCCTCACCCGATCCTACACAGCCGCTGGTGTTCTATGGCGGAGCGAGGGCGGGTTGGCTGTCGGCGAATGCGGCGCTGCGGGCGGTGCAGGCCGGCCATGCGCAGGTGTACTGGTACCGGGGTGGCCTGCCGGCCTGGACGGCAGCGGGATTGCCGACGGTGGGCAAAATGGCCCTGGGCGTGGTGTACTGAACGGGCTCGCTTTGACAAGCAGACCTTCCGCATGTGCCGCTGCCGGTCTGGCTGGTCAACGGCCCAGGCTGCGCTTCATGTCGCCGCAGTAGTCGCGCGGAGCGCGCGGTGGGCTGCTCCAGACCGCGTCGGACCCTGGCGTGGACCCGCTCGGCGGCGCCGCTTCGGCGTTTGCGGGTAGGGCCAGCGACAACACGACGCGGTGTGCCAGCCCCGTCGGCAGGTGCAGCGGCACCCCCAGGGCGCGCTGCACATGGTTGTTGCCCGCCACCAGCAGCACCGTCTGCCCGGGCCGCACGGCCGCCGCCGCGGTGCGGGCCATGGCCTGGTCGCGGGCGATCTGGATGCGGGTCATGGGCGCGATCTGTGGCGCGGGCAGCAGGTCGCAGTGGCCTTCCTGGATGGCGCTGCGCTGGCGCTCCAGGGAGGCGCTGGGCAGCAGCCCGTCCAGCTCGGCCTGGCCCATGGCCGCGCGCATCTCGGCGCGGGGCAGGTTGCCGCCGAGCACCGGCACCCCGGCGCGCACCGCCGCCATCACCACCGGCGCATAGGTGGGCCAGGGCCAGCCGCCGTTGTCCGGGCCCCAGCGCAGGGCCTGCCGCACCTGGGCTTCGCTCGCATCGCGGGGCAGACCGGTGGTGCGCGTGCCGGACTCGGCCATCTCCACCACCAGCGCGGCCAGCCGTTGGCGCGCGGCCAACTGCTGCACCAGCGCGCGCTGCAGCGCCTGGTGTTCGGGGGCGTCGTGTTGTTCGCCCACCAGCAGCAGGGGTGTGGGCAGCAGGCGCTCCAGCAGCGCGCCCGCCGATGCGTCGGGGTCGGGCCGCGGCGCCAGGGAGGCCGCACAACCGGACAGCAGCGCGGCCGCCACCGCCCACACCGCGGTCCAGGCCGCCACCCGGATGACAGGGCTTCGACAGTTCATCCGCCGATACTACGTCCCCCGGCCCACCCGACGCCGTCCGTCTTTCCGATCTCCGCGCGATGTTCTCTTTCCCGTTGCGGCCCGCGTCCTGGACGCGCACGGCCCTGACCCTGCTGCTGGCTTGTGCGGCGGCCCAGCTGTGCGTGTGGCTGGGCACGCCCATTCCATGGATGATCGGCCCGCTGGTGGCCACGTCCCTGGTGTCGGTGCTGGGGGCCCCCACGGAAAGCTGGATTCCATTGCGCAACGCGGGGCAGTGGGTCATCGGCACCGCGCTGGGTCTGTATTTCACGCCCGCCGTCGGTGCGCTGGTGGCGGGGCTGTGGTGGGGCGTGGCGCTGGGCATCGCCTGGGCGCTGGCGCTCGGTCTGGGGTTTGGTGCCTGGATGCGCCGCGTGCACGCCGGGCACCTGAGCGGGCTCACCCCGGCGCAGCTGCGCAGCACCACCTATTTCGCGGGGTCCATCGGGGGTGCGTCCGAAATGACCCTGATCGCCGAGCGCCAGGGCGCGCGCACCGATCTGGTGGCCGCCGCGCACAGCCTGCGCGTGCTGCTGGTGACGCTGACGGTCCCGTTTGCGATGCAGTTCTGGGGCGTGAGCGGCCTGGACGCCTTGCCGCCCGCCTCGCGCGTGGTGCAGGCCAGCGGCCTTCTCTGGCTCGGCCTGCTCACGCTGGCGGGGGTGTTGCTGATGCGGCGGCTGCGCCGTGCCAACCCCTGGTTCATGGGGGCGTTGCTGGTCACCATGCTGCTCACGCTGTCGGGGGTGACGCTGTCGGCCATCCCGGGGTGGCTCAGCGCCGCAGCCCAGCTCGTCATCGGCGTGAGCCTGGGCGTGCGCTTCAACCCGGCGTTTGTGCACACCGCCCCGCGCTGGCTGGCCTCGGTGGCGTTCGCCAGCGCCGTGATGATGGGCTTGTGCGCCGGCTTCGCCTGGCTGCTGGCGGCGCTCACCGGCCTGCACCCGGCCACGCTGGTGCTCGGCACGGCACCCGGCGGCATCGCCGAGATGGCCATCACCGCCAAGGTGCTGCAGCTCGGCGTCCCGGTGGTCACCGCGTTTCAGGTCTGCCGCCTGGTGGCGGTGCTGGTGCTGGCCGAGCCGGTGTACCGCTGGCTGAGTCGCAAAGACAAGGCCTGAAAAAACGAAGCCCGGTCTTGACCGGGCTGTGGGAGTGAGGGGCAGTTCAACCAAGGATGCCGCGGAACCGGCTCCGCCGGACCGCAGGCATCGCCCCCCGGGGGGTGACGCGCCCCTAGGCGCGGCGCGGGGGGAGCCTCAATGCATCACCACCGGCATCTGCGCCAGCGTGGCATAGCCTTCGAGCGTGTCTTCCACCTCTTCCTGCGAAGGGGTGTTCTGTTGCCAGGCGGTGATCTGGATCTGGAACATTTCGGCCCAGGAGCCGTCCAGGTAGACCTCTTTGCCCGACCGTTTGTCCACGATTTCGAAACCGTGGCGCGGGATTTGTGGACCCTGGTCCTGCTCGACCTCGCCTTCGATCTGGGCGTTGGCGAGGATGTGGACCACGGCAAAGGCATCCGAGTCGTAGAGCATGTGCATGACTGACATCCTTGAAAGAGAGAAACCTGTGTTCCTCATGAACCTTATATCGGCAATTGGTCGGACTTATGCAGTCCGTCTGGTGATTTAGATGGTCACGGCCGGTGAAGATTCAAGATGCGTGTCATTTTTGGCACATTCCCGAGGTTCAAGGCACGGATCGGCCACATCTGTGTGTGGGGACTTACTCGTGTGCGACCGGGTCCGGAGCGTGCCGGCTCATTGCAGAGGCGGCGCCGCGGCGCCGAGTTCCGGCATCGTGCGCAGCTGCAGATCAAAGTAGTCGCCGTTGGGCTCGGTGACGCGCATGCGGACCGGCAGGTGGTGCAGGGCCGGGGCCAGCCAGATTTCGACCATGCGGTCGTAGGGCCGGCGCGGGTTGCGGGTCAGCTTGCGGGCATCGAAATCGCCCGCGGGCACGGTCAGTCGGGTCTGGGGTCCGATCTGGAACAGCCAGATTTCCGCCGCATCGATGCCGCTGACCGGCAAGCGCAGGGTCTGGCCCTCGTGAAAGGCCGATGGCTGGGCGTTGAACAGGGCGGCCAGCTGCAGGTTGATCGTGAGCCGGTCCTGGACCCCGGGCAGCAGGGGGGCGTCGGGAGCGTTGTTGCTGTAGCGGATGCGTTGGGTGGCGTGGTCAAAATGGGCCGCGCGTTCGCTGCGCTTGCGGTCGGTGAAGCGCTCGGGCACCAGGCCCTTGCTGCCGATCGTTCCCTCGCTGGTCTGTACCAGGCTGCCCAGGAACAGCACGCTGATTTCCATGCGGGCCTTGTAGCGCCGCCCGTCTTGTTCCCATGTCAGATGGCCCCGGGCCGAATAGGGCATGCCCTTGGCGTCGGCGCTCACGTCGTAGCGCAGATCGGCGCTGGGCGAGAGCAGGGCGTTCTGCAACGAAGCGTCGACCGCGCTCGCGCTTTCCCGGGCCGCGCTGGTCGCCGCGGTGTCGACCGCGGGTGTTTCGGGCGCAGGCTCCGGCGGCGGAGCAAGCTCGGCGGGTGGGGTCGGCTTGGGTTCGGGTTCCACCGGCGGTGGCTCCGGCGGCGCTTCAGCGACCTCGACCGGTGGCGGTTCTTCGGGTTCGGGCGCCGGTGGCGGCGGTTTCTTCTCCACCTTGGGTTTTGGGGGAGGCGGTGGCGGCGCCGGGGGCACGGGCTTGGGCACGATCCAGCGCACCGTGCTGGTGGTCACGGGGGGCGGCGCGTCTGGCAGCGGCGCTGCGGCCGCCTCGGGTTGGGCCGTTGGATCCGCGGGCAAGGCCGCCACGCCGGTGTCCGACTCGGGGGCATCCAGCAGGTCCAGCGACCAGCTGGACACGCCGCCGCTCAACAGCAGCAGGTGCAGCGCCAGCACAGCGGCGGCCAGGCCCAGCAGCACGGTCCAGCGGGGTGGGGCATCGAGACGGGAACGGGACATGGGGCGGAGCAAGCGGGAAGGACCGTTTTCAGCGCGACGGGGTGTGGCCCAGATCGGCGCTGAGCTGGCGCGCGCAGCGCAGCAGGGCGGTGGCGGGTGCACCGTCCCAGGCCGTGTCGAGCGTGGTCACCGAGCCCAGCACCACCAGGCCCAGCGCCAGATGGCCCTGGGCATCGAACACCGGGGCGCAGAAGCCCCCCACGCCCGGCAGCAGGCTGTGGACCACACGCCCCAGGCCGTGGCGGCGGGTTTCCTCCAGCATGGCCTGCACGTCGGCCTGGCTTTGCGGCAGATCCGCCACCGCGAATCCGTTGCGCGGCAGTTTCTTGAGGCGCGCGAGCTCGTCGCGGATCATGGGCGCGATGCGTTGGGCATCGCGTCCTTCGTGGCCCATGAACGCGGCAAAGCAGCGTCCGGTGGCCGAGGTCAGCAGCGGCATCACGTCGCCCAGGCGCAGCGTGACCGGCACCGTCTGGGGGGCTTCGGCCCAGTGCACCATGGTCGGACCCTGGTTGCCCCAGACCGCGATGGCCAGGGTGTGGCCGGTCTCCAGCAGCAGGGCCTCGACCCGCTCGCGAGCGAGCTTGACGCCATCGATCCGGCTCAGGCTGGCCAGGCCCAGGCGCAGGGCCGCGGGGCCGAGGTCGTAGCGGGTGGTGGCCGGGTCCTGCATCACCAGGCCCATGCGCTGGAAGCTCACGAGGTAGCGGTGTGCCTTGGCCGCGCTCATGCCGGCGGCCGCGGCCAGGTCGCGCAGCATCAGCGAGCCCGGCGCGTTGGACAGCGCGTTGAGCAGCTCGAAGCCGACCTCGACCGACTGGATGCCCGCGCGCAAGGGCTCGTCATCGTCGCTCGGTTCCGTGGCGGGTGGGGCCGTGCGCCGCGGTGCGCGGGCCGGTGCGACAGCGGTGGCGGAGGGGCGGGGGGCAGCGGGCATGGTGGGCGTTCGGTTTTGCACGGTGGGACCGTGGGCGGGTTCCAGGGGGAATTCCGGGGTCATTGCATGCGCGTCGGGACTTTGTTCTAGAATCCGGTTCTTACGGATAGGTTAACTGATTTCACTATTCGTAATTCCATGTGCATGATGGCTCCCTGGGGAGCGCCACCCGGCGGTCGGTCGCGTGAGCGGTTGGCCGGGGGCAGAATCATGGCATCTCAAAGAACCCGCAGCAGGAGACTTGCATGAAACTCGCCACTTACAAAGACGGCTCACGCGACGGACAACTGGTGGTTGTTTCACGCGATCTGTCAACCGCTCATTATGCGACGGGCATCGCCCACAAGCTGCAGCAGGCGCTGGACGACTGGAACTTCCACGCCCCCCAGCTGCACGACCTGTACGTCACGCTCAACCAGGGCAAGGCGCGCCACGCGTTCCCGTTTGACCCCGCCCAGTGCATGGCGCCGCTGCCGCGGGCCTACCAGTGGGCCGACGGCTCGGCCTACATCAACCACGTGGAGCTGGTGCGCGCGGCGCGCAGCAGTGAGGTGCCAGCTTCGTTCTACACCGATCCGCTGATGTACCAGGGCGGCAGCGACGACTTCATTGGCCCTTGCGACGACGTGGTCGTGCCCAGCGAAGACTTCGGGATCGACTTCGAAGCCGAGATCGCCGTGGTCACGGGCGACGTGCCCATGGGAGCCAGCCCCGAGCAGGCGCTGGACGGCGTGCGCCTGCTGATGCTGGTGAACGACGTGTCGCTGCGCAACCTGATCCCGGCCGAACTGGCCAAGGGCTTCGGCTTCTTCCAGAGCAAGCCCGCCAGCGCCTTCAGCCCGGTAGCGGTCACGCCCGACGAGCTGGGCGACGCCTGGGCCGGTGGCCGGGTCAACCTCACGTTGCAGTCCACCTGGAACGGCCGCAAGGTCGGCATGTGCGACGCCGGCCCGGAGATGACCTTCCACTTCGGCCAGCTGATCGCCCACATATGCAAGACGCGCAACGTGCGCGCCGGCTCCATCGTGGGCTCGGGCACCGTGAGCAACAAGGCGATCGAGGTGGACGGGCGCCAGGAATGGCCCAAGGGCTACAGCTGCATCGCCGAGAAGCGATGCATCGAAACCATTCTGGACGGCCAGCCGACCACCGAATTCATGAAGTTCGGCGACACCATCCGCATCGAGATGAAGGGCAAGGACGGCCAGAGCGTCTTTGGGGCGATCGACCAGAAGATCGCGCCGCTGGATCGCTGAGACCGCGGGCACGTCCCGGGTCCGGGCACAGCGGTGGCTCGGCCCGGGGCTTGTCCGATCAGGGCCTCAGGTGCGGATCCGTCCGTCGCCGGTGAGCATGGAGAGCTCCACGAACTTCGATGCCACGTGGTTGTCGGGGCCGAACGACACGTTGAACCCGCCCATGGACAGGTCGCGGATGCTCTCCAGTCCCTCGATCAGGCTGTTGCGGGTCGGCCGGCCCGCACCGCCGCGGCGCAGGCCTTCGGTGAACAGCTTGGCCGCCATGAAGCCTTCCATGCTGGAGAAGTTGGGCTGCACCTTGTTGCCGCCCTGGGCGATCATCGCCAGAAACTCGCGCGTCAGCGGCCGGGCCGAGCTGTACGGTGAAGGCACCACCTGCGTGACCGCCACGCCGGCACCTTCTTTGCCCAAGGTATCGGCCAGCGCCTGCGTGCCCACGAACGACACGTTGTAGAAGCTGCCGCCGTAGCCCGCCTTGCGCGCGGCGCGGATGTAGGCGGCGCAGGACGCGTAGGCGCTGATCTGCACCACCGCGTCGGGCTGGGCCGCGTTGATGGTGTTCACCGCGCTGGCCACGTCGACCGAGTTGCGCTCCACGGTGGCGGTGGCCACCGGCTTGAGGGACTGGGCTTCCAGCGCCAGGTTCACGCCGCTCAGGCCGGCCTTGCCATAGGCATCGTTCTGGTAGAACACCGCGATCTTCTTCAGACCCAGGTTGGTGAGCTGGCGCACGATCAGTGCGGTTTCGTCGTTGTACGAGGCCCGCATGTGAAACGCCATGCGGTTGAACGGCTGGCGCAGCCCCATGGCGCCGGTGAACGGGGCGAAGAACGGGGTCTGGGCCTTGATCGCCAGCGGCAGCGCCACCACGCTGGTGGGCGTGCCGATGTAGCCAAACAGCGCGAACACCTCATCGTCCAGCAGCTTGCGCGTGTTCTCCGCACAGCGGTCGGGCTCGTAGCCGTCATCGAGCTGGCGCAACTCGATCTGGGTCTGGTTCACGCCCCCCTGGGCATTGAGCTGGTCGAAATACAGCTTGGCACCGGCGTGGAACTGGATGCCCAGCTGGGCGGCCGCGCCGGTGAACGCGGCCGACTGGCCCAGCACCACCCGGTTGCCCGACTGGGCTCTCAAGGCGGGTGTGCCCAGCACGGCTGCGCCGGCGATCAGGCCGCTGAAAGTGCGTCGCGAAAGACCGGAGGAGGAAGAGGATGAACACATGATGGCTTGGTGGGGAAATGGGGGTGTTTGGGGATGCAGGCTCGGGCGCTGGGTGCGCGCCTCTTGAGCGACGTTCAGGGGGTCGATGCTACCGGCCAACCGACGCGCGTGTCGCGACGTCTGGCGCCGCGAACGGGCCGCTCATCGACCCACCGCATCGGTACCCGCGCCGCCATCATTGGGCATACACCTGCGTGAGCGAGGCAAAACCCTTGATCTCGATAGGGTTGCCGAACGGGTCGCAGAAGAACATCGTCCACTGCTCCCCCGGCTGGCCTTCAAAACGGACCTGCGGGCGCAGCACGAAGTCCGTGCCCGCGCGCTCCAGCCGCTCGGCCAGCGCCCGCCAGTCGGGCAGCAACAGCACCAGACCAAAGTGCGGCATGGGCACCAGGTGGTCGCCCACGCGGCCCGTGCTTGTGGTCTTGAAGGGCTCGCCCAGGTGCAGCGAGATCTGATGGCTGAAGAAGTCGAAGTCCACCCAGGTGTCGGTGCTTCGGCCTTCGGCGCAACCCAGCACGCCACCGTAGAAGCGGCGTGCCTCGTCCAGGTCGGTGACGTGAAACGCCAGGTGGAACAGGCTTCGGGCGGGAAGGGTCTGAGGGCTGTGGGTCGGCATCCGGGCAGGATAGCAAACCCCCCGTGAATGTGCAGCGCCGCCGCCGCGGCTCAGCGCTGCGTGGGGTCGCCGGCGTTCTGGTCGTGCTTCAGGAAATACTGGCGCGCCATGGCCACCAGCTGGCGGTCGGTGGGGTGGTCGGCGGAGACCACATCGACGATGGCGCTGGCGATGTCCTTTTCGTGGTGCTGGCAATGGGTGCGGAACTCGTCCTTGGCCTGGGCCGGGCCGGTGACCAGAATCTCGCGCACGCCCTGGAGCGCCTGCGCGACCTCGTGGTAGAAGTTTTCGTCGGTCGAGCTGTGCCCGCCTTCGGGGGAGTGGTTGCCACTGGCCGCGGGGCCGCGACCGTGCATCAGCTGGTGCGAGCCCACGTGGCCACCGGTGGCTTTGTGGTGCGAGCGGGACTTGATGCTCTCGGACTCGACATGCTCACGATCGAACTTCAACACGTGGGCCTCGCGGCGGTCCATCCAGACGACGGCGTGAAAAGTGGGCATGGGAAACCTCCTGAACAAATGAAAGCAATGGGCCGCGGGTCGGTGCGGTCGGGGTCAGGCCTGCTCGGCCTTCTCCTGGCAGGCGACGCAGCGCAACGCGGTCGGGTTGGCGTGCAGCCGTGCGGTGGCGATGGCGACGCCGCAGTCGATGCACAGACCGTAGCTGCCGTCGGCGATGCGTTTGAGCGCCTCGTCGATGGCCACCAGTTCGGCGGACTCGCGTTCCTCCAGCCCGAAGGCCAGGTCGCGCTCGGTCTCGGCCCGCGCCCAGTCATCGCTGCTGGCCTCGCGGGCGTCCGCGGCCGCCTCGGCGCGGCCAATCCTGCCGCCGCGCTGCCCACGCAACTGGCCCAGCAACTCGGTGCGCATCTCGCGCAGCTGGTTGGCGAAAGTGTCGGAAACGTTCTGACTCATGCAAGCTCTCCTCGTGGTTCTCGGAAGCGCTCCGGGCGATGGCTCGCGACGGCGCCATGACAGACATACTGCGCCTGTACCGTGACAGGGGCGTTGACACACGTCAAGTCCCACCTGATGGGACGCGGTTTTGGCCTGCGCCCCAGCGCCATGCCGTGGCGCGGATTTCCGGCGAATCGGGCCGGTTCGGCCGGTCAAACGGGGCAGAATCGCCCGATCATTCCACCCAGATCCCGGGGCGTCAGACCCCGGCAACGGAGACCAGCATGACCCCTGTGGACTACAGCCGCTACCAGACCCTCGCCATCACCCGTCGTGGCCCGCCCGTGGAGGGCGTGCCCTCGGTGCTCGACATCCAGATGCGCGCCGACGGCCCGGGGGGCAACGGCAAGCTGCCCACCGCCGGCCACGAAGGCCACTGGGAACTGAGCGAGATCTGGCGCGACGTGGGGCGCGACGACAGCGTGCGCTGCGCCGTGCTGCGCGGCAGCGGCCTGGGTTTTTCGGGCGGCGGCGATCTGGCGCTGGTGCAGGACATGGCGAGCGACTTCGGGGTGCGCACCCGCGTCTGGAAAGAAGCGCGCGACCTGGTCTACAACGTGATCAATTGCGACAAGCCCATCGTCAGCGCCATGCACGGCCCGGCCGTGGGCGCGGGCCTGGTGGCCGGCCTGCTGGCCGACATCTCCATCGCCGCGAAGTCCGCCAAGATCGTCGATGGCCACACCCGCCTGGGCGTGGCGGCCGGCGACCACGCGGCCATCGTCTGGCCGCTGCTGTGCGGCCTGGCCAAGGCCAAGTACTACCTGATGCTGTGCGACCCCATCAGCGGCGAAGAGGCCGAACGCATCGGCCTGGTGTCGCTCGCGGTGGACGATGAAGCCCTGCTCGACAAGGCCTATGAAGTGGCCGACCGCCTGGCCAGCGGCAGCCAGACCGCGATCCGCTGGACCAAGTACTCGCTCAACAACTGGCTGCGCCAGGCAGGCCCGGCGTTCGACACTTCGCTGGCCCTGGAATTCATGGGATTTGGAGGCCCCGACGTGCACGAAGGTGTGGCATCCTTGCGGGAACGGCGCGTGCCCCGCTACGGCGTGGACGGCTGAGAGCCACCGCGGAACGACCCATCAGGAGACCTTCATGAGCGACACATCGGGCAGCGGTTTCGGCAAATTCGTGCCGGGCTTTGAGTTCCTGCAGAACCTCGCCGGCCAGGCCGCCGGGGGCGTGGCACAAGGCATCGGCAACAGCATTCCGCAATTGCCCAACCTGGGCAACTGGGTGGCTCCCACCTTCAACGTGGAGGACCTGGAAAAACGCATCGAAGAGCTCAAGGCCGTGCACTTCTGGCTCGACCAGAATTCCAAGGCGCTGGGGGCGACCATCCAGGCGCTGGAGGTGCAGAAGATGACCCTGGCCACGCTGAAGAACATGAACTTCAGCCTGGGCGACGTGGCCAACGCGCTCAAGATCAAGGCCGCCGACACCGTGGCCAGCTTCACCGGTGGCGCGCCCGCCGCCGCCCCCGCCCACACCGCCTTCGCCGGTCTCGAGATCCCGCCCCGCACCTACGGCAGCCCCCCGCCCGCCGAGGCGGGGGCGGATGGTGCCGACGAAACCACCGACGACGAGGACGAGGAAGACCACGAACCGGCGCCTCCGCCCGCAGCCCGGCCCCGCAAGACCCGGGCAGGACCGGCCGCCGCCGCCCAGGCCACCGCGCCCGCGGGCGGCGTGGTGGACCCCATGCAGTGGTGGGGCGCCCTGTCCCAGCAGTTCCAGACCATCGCGGCCAGCGCGCTGAAAGACGTGGCCAAACAGACCGCGCTCGACACCACCCGTCAGGTGGCCAGCGGCCTGACCGAGCAGGCCGTCAAGACCGCCACCGGCGTGGCCGGCAAGGTCACGCGCGGCCTGGGCCAGGCGGCGGCGCGGGCCGTGACCGGGCGCAAGAGCACGCCCCAGCCGGCGGCGAAGAAAACCGCTCCCCGCAAGGCCACCCCCGCGCCCGTGGCCAGGAAGGCACCCGCGCGCACGCGCACCGCCGCGGCACCGGCTGCCCGCTCGGCGCCGGTCCAGCCGCTGTCCGCGGGCGACTGGCCGCTGCCCACCTCGTTCTTCCCCATGACCGGCTTCCAGCCGGCCCCGCCCGCCCAGGCCCCCACCACCCGCACGGTCGCGAAGAAGGCGAAGGCGGCGCCCCCGAAAGCGACGGCCAAAAAAGCCGCCACCGGCAAGGCCGCGCGCGGCGCACGCCGACGCTGATCGGGCGGACTGAACCCGGCGCCGGCGGCGTGGTCCATACCCCATGAAACTCTTTCCCTACGCCCACGCCACCCACCCCCAATGGCGCATGGCCGCCGCCCTGGTGCTGGCGCAGCTGCGCGCGCAGATGGCGCTGCCCGACCACGCCAAGGCGCCTGCGCTGGCGCTGCTTTACATCACCGACCACTACGCCAGCGAGGCCCGGGCCATCCTGGAGCACCTCAGCGCCGAGCTGCCCGAGGTGACCGACTGGGCCGGCACGGTGGGCGTGGGGGTGTCGGCCAACAACGTCGAGTACTTCGACGAACCCGCGCTGGCCGTGATGCTGTGCGACCTCAGCCCCGACCAGTACCGCGTGTTCAGCGGCGTGGCCCCGCTCTCGGCCAGCGGGCGCGAGCCGGGGGCCGACGGCTTCGTGGCCCACACCGCGCTGGTGCACGCCGACAGCGGCACCCCCGAGCTGGCCGAGCTGATCGCCGAGGTGGCCGAGCGCACCACCAGCGGGTATCTGTTCGGTGGTCTGGCGGGCAGCCGCGACGCCAGCGTGCAGTTCGCCTTCAGCAGCGCGGGCAATCTGCGCGGCCATGGCGCGGCCAGTGGCGTGTTTCACGGCGGTCTGAGCGGCGTGGCCTTCGGGCCCGACGTGGGTCTGGTGTCTCGCGTCACGCAGGGCGCGCAACCGGTGGACCGGGAGCGCGGCATCAGCGCCATCGAAGGAAACCTCGTGCTCTCGCTCGACGGCGAGCCGGCGCTGGACGTGTTGCTACGCTCCCTGGGCATCACGCTGGAGCGGCCGCAGGAAGCCATCGACCGGCTGCGCACCACCCTGGTGGGCCTCACCCTGCCGCAGCACCGGCTGGCCGACGCCGCCGGCCCGCGCGAGCGCCAGGCGCGTGGCCAGTTCGGCCCCGAAGTCCTGGTGCGCCACATCATCGGTCTGGACCCAGGGCGCCGGGGCATCGCCATCGCCGACACGCCGCCCCCGGGCACGCGGCTGGCGCTGTGCGAACGCAACGCGCAGGCCGCGCGCGCCGACCTCACGCGGGTGTGCGCGGAGATCCGCGAGGAACTCGAACCCGAAGAACTCAGCCTGCCGGTGGCCACGGCGCTGGCGGCCCACGAGCTGGAGACCGCGCCCCACCCGGCGCGTCGCATCGCCGGCGCGGTGTACGTGAGCTGCGCCGGCCGGGGTGGCCCGCACTTTGGCGCCCCCAGCGCCGAGCTGCAGATCGTGCGCCGGGCCCTGGGCGACGTGCCCCTGGTCGGCTTTTTCGCCGGCGGCGAAATCGCGCACCACAGGCTCTACGGCTACACCGGCGTGCTGACCGTGTTCACCATGCCCGCGTAGAACGACACCCCCGCAGTGCTTCGCGCTACCCCCTCAGGGGGGCGGCACTGGCCGTCCGGCAAAGCCGGCCCGGCGGTGCCCTTGGGTTGGACCGCTTCTGCATGGCGGTGACACTGACGGCAAACGCTCAGGCCGTAACAACCCCAGCCCGTGCTTGGCCGGCACCCGTGCCACGGGCCCGCTTGAGCAGGAACAGCACGATGCCGATGTTGAGCAGGTTGAAGGCGATGCCGTTGAGGAAGGCCGCCTGGTAGGAACCGGTCAGGTCGAAGATCGCGCCCGACATCCAGCCGCCCAGTGCCATGCCCAGCAGCGTGGCCATGAGCACCGTGCCCACGCGCGCGCCGGCCTGGGCGGGCGAGAAGTGTTCGCGGACGATCAGCGCGTAGCTCGGCACGATGCCGCCCTGGAACAGGCCAAACATTCCCGAGATCAGGTACAGCGGCACCAGGCCGTCGAAGGGCAGGAACATCAGCAGCGCCACGCCCTGCAACACCGAGCCCAGCAGCAGGGTGCGCAGGCCGCCGATGTGGTCCGAGATCCAGCCCGAGATCAGCCGGCTGGCGATGCCCATGCCCAGCATCACCGAGAGCATTTCCGCACCGCGCGCCGCGCCAAAACCCAGGTCGGTGCAGTAGGCGACGATGTGCACCTGCGGCATCGACATCGCCACGCAGCACGACACCCCCGCCACACACAGCAGGGCCTGCAGCGTGCCGGGCGAGAGGCCGAGCGGGCGCTCGCCCTGTGCGTCGGCGGGGTGGTGGCCGCCCTTGGTTGCGGGTTCCGGGCCGGGCTGCGCGGGCGGGCGGCGCCGCAGCACCAGCGCCAGCGGCAACATCACCAGCAGGCAGAACACGCCGATGCCGGTGTAGGCCTGGCGCCAGCCGCCGTGGTCGATGAAGTGCTGGATCACCGGTGGCCAGACGGCGCCGGCCAGGTAGTTGCCGCTCATGCAGATCGCCAGCGCGATGCCGCGGCGGCGGGTGAACCAGCGCGAGGTGTCGGCCACCAGCGGCGCGAACGTGGCCGAGGTGCCCAGCAGGCCGATCAGGAGGCCCTGCGCCAGGCTGAACTGCCACAGGCTCTGGGCCGCGCCCGCCGCGATGAAACCCAGGCCCAGACCCACCGAGCCGCCCAGCACCGGCACCATCACACCGAAGCGGTCCGACAAGCGGCCCATGAGGATGCCGCCCAGGCCGAAGCCCACCATGGTCAACGTGTAGGGCAGCGAGGCGTCGCCGCGCGCCACGTCAAAGTCGGCCTGGATGCGCGGCAGCACCACCGTGACCGCATACATGCCCGCGCCGCCCAGCGTCATCAACGCCAGCGACACCACCAGCCGGGCCCAGGCGTAGGGCGATTCGGCGGTGGCGGCGGGCGGGGCCGGGTTCATGGGGCGGGGGAGGGGTCGCCGGGTTCGGTCGCGGGTTCGGCGCTGGCGGCGTCGGTGTTGGCGGCGGGGGCCTCGGTGGCCGGTGTGGTGGCCCGGCTCAGGCGGGCCCGGGCGCGCTCCAGCGTGCGGTTGGCGTCCAGCACGTGCAGACCGTACATGTCGGCGAACTCGGCGAGCGTCTTTCCGCTGGCCTCGAAGGTGCGCAGCAGGGCCTCTTCGCGCGCGGCGTGGCGGGCGGCTTCGGCCAGCGCGTCGCGGGTGAGCTGGTTCACTTCCTCGTCGCGGCCGTGCACGCGCTCGGCGTATTCGTCGCGTTCCAGCCCGGAGGCCTCAAACGCTTTCAGAATGCGCTGGCGCAGTTTGGGCCGCAGGTCTTCGCGGCTGCGCGCGCCGCGGCGGCGAAACACCTCGATCAGCGCGTGGTGCACCTGCTCTGGCGTGAGTTCTTCCACCGCCTGACCGTTGAGGTCGTGGCGCGGCAGGCCCGAAGCCACCACCGTCAGGTAGCGCGTGGAGCGCGTGTGCAGCGCCAGCGCTGCTTTGAGCCCGTCCTTGTCCAGGGTGTCGGGTTGCGCGGCCAGCAGGTCCTGAAAAATGCCGCGCTTTAGGGGCAGCAGCACCTCGCCGAACAGCACCGGGTACAGGCTGGCCAACTGGTCCAGCACCGGGTGCTGGCGCGCGGGGGCCGGGCCCGCAGGGCGCTCGGCGGCCGGGCGTTGCGGGCGGCGGCCACGGTTGGGCCGCTGGCCGCGTGGTGCGGCGCCGGTGGGCTCAGGGGCGCGGGCTTCAGCGGGGGCCGCAGCGGTGTGGTCGGGCGTGTCGTTGGCGGGTGCGTTCATGGGGGCGTGCGGAGCAGGAAAAGAAGTGGGCCCGCTGTCGGGCAAGCCCGACATCATGCCAGCGCTTGAGGTCACCTCCTCAACTTGCCGAAAGCTTCAAACTCCCACCCCCGCATCGCCAGCACCAGCGTGTAGCCCCCACGGTCCTTCTCGGCCAGCTTCTGGTCGGTCTGGTGCTGCTGGGCAAAGTCCTGCGCCACGCGCTGCAGCCGCTCCACGAAGATCGGCGCGAGCGCGCGGCTGATCGAGCCGTGCACCAGCAGCAGGCCCTCGCCCGAGCCGTCGAAGCCGCCGGCGAAATAGTCGAGCAGGGCGTGGTCGCGAAAGTAGTTCATCACCGGGCCGTGCGGCCGCCAGCGAAAGGTCTTGGCGAGCTTGAGGCGGTAGCGGTTGAGCGGGCGCAGCTCGATGATGCCGATGCGGTCCAGCTGCGCCAGGCAGGCCACGCACTCGGCCTCGCTGAGCCGATAGGCCGCGGTGATCTGCTCCAGCGTCCACTGGCTGAGCACGCAGATCGCGACCAGCAGCAGCTTCTTGTCGGCCACCACGGCGCGCTCCTGCTCGGCCGTCATCTCGCGCAGCAGCGGCTGGGCGTCGGCCACGCGGCGCGCGAGGTCGGCGAAGTCCAGCCGCAGCGCGCGGCAGATCTCGTCCACGCGCGAGAGCGACATATCGCCCTTGGCCAGCATGCGCTTCACGCTCGATTCCGCCATGCCCATGGCCCGCGCCAGGTCGGCGTAGGTCATCTGCGCGGTCTTGAGTTCCTTCTTGAGGGCGGTGACCAAGTCCTGGGTGGTGCTCATGGGAATGCCTTCGTGTTGTGCATGGCGGCGCGAACCGGCTTGGCGCGGCGCGGCGCGGCGCTCGTGCGGATCGGGTATCGAATACCGATACCTTGGGTTGGAAGTGGGTGCACTGTATCGGAAGTTGACCCGTTTGCGCGCCCGACGCTCAGACACTGCGCCCCGGTCTCACCCCTTGTTCCTTTGGTTTACCCGGCCCCTGCGCCACCGGAGTGCCTCTATGTCCTTGTCCGCCAGGTCTGTCACCCCCCGCCCCGCCACCCTGTGTGTGCTGCGATCCATGCCCTTGTCACCCGTCGGGCAGCGGCTGGTGACCGTGGGCACCGCGCTGCTCGTGCTCTGGCTGCTGGCCGTGATCGCCGGACCGGCCTGGCTGGCGCACAGCGGCCTGGCGCTCAACGCCCACGGCCACGCCGCGCTGCATGCCCACGGCCATCCGTTCGTGGACGCCAGAAGCCTCTGGGGCGTGCCCAACTTCATGGACGTCTGGACCAACCTGTCGCTGGCGGTCGCGGGTCTGCTGGGCGGGTGGGCGCTGCTGCGCGGTGGCCCCTGGGCGCCGGGTACGCGGCTGGCCCTGGCCGTGTTCTTCGGTGGCCTGTTGGCCACGGGTTTCGGCTCGGCCTGGTACCACTGGGCGCCCGATGCCCAGGGCCTGGTGCTCGACCGCATGGGCATGGCGGTCACCTTCGCCGGCGCGCTGGCGCTGGCGGTGGCCGAGCGCGTGGGGCAGAAACCCGCCGCCTGTGTGATGCGCCTGACGTTGGTGGTGGCGCTGCTGTCGGCGGCGATGCCGCTCACCCACGGCAATGTGCTGCCCTGGGCCGTGGTGCAGTTCGGCGGCATGGCGCTCATGGTCTGGCTCGCGCTGCACCAGCCCCGGGTCGGCGCCCTGGGGGTGCGCCTGGGCGTGTTGATCGGCCTGTACGCGCTGGCCAAGCTGCTGGAGCTGGGCGACGAAGCCGTGTTCCACGCCACCGGCGAGGTGGTGTCGGGCCACAGCCTCAAGCACCTGGTGGCCGGTCTGGCCGCCTGGCCGGTGCTGCGGGCCATGCGGCAGAATGCGCGGGCAACGGGCCGCGGCGCGGCGCCCTCGGAACCCTGATCACAACATCTCTGGAGGAGATCCGCATGAGCAGCCCAGCCACCACGTCCACCGCGCTTCCCACGGCGACCACCGGCCACGCCAGCCCCGGCGCCCATGAGGGCGGCCAGTTCGCCCTGCTCACCCAGCGCCGCTTCGGCCCCTTCTTCTGGGTGCAGTTCTTCGGCGCCGGCAACGACAACATCTTCAAGTTCGCCTTCACCGTGCTGGTCACCTACCAGTTGCAGGTGAGCTGGCTGCCGCCGGCCATGGCGGGCCTGGTGATCGGCGCGCTGTTCATCTTCCCGTACCTGATCTTCTCGGCCACCAGCGGCCAGCTCGCCGACAAGTACCCCAAGGAGGTGTTGATCCGCTTCGTGAAAAACCTGGAGATCGCCATCATGCTGCTGGCCGGCTGGGGCTTCATGCAGCAGAACGTGCCGGTGCTGCTGGGCTGCGTGTTCCTCATGGGCCTGCACAGCACGCTGTTTGGCCCGGTGAAGTTCGCCTACCTGCCGCAGCACCTGAGCGAACGCGAGCTCACCGGCGGCAACGGCATGGTCGAGATGGGCACCTTTGTGGCCATCCTGCTCGGCAACGTGGCCGGCGGCCTGCTGATCGCCATGCCGCTGGTGGGCCCGACCTACGTGGCCGCAGCCTGCCTGCTGCTCGCCATCGTCGGCCGCGCGCTGGCCCAGGCCGTGCCCGTCTCACCCGCCACCGACCCGGCGCTGCGGATCAACTGGAACCCCTTCACCGAAACCTGGCGCAACCTCAAGCTGGCACACGGGAACGTCGTTGTGTTCCGCTCGCTGCTGGGCATCAGCTGGATGTGGTTCTTCGGCGCCGTGTTCCTGAGCCAGTTCCCCAGCTTCGCGCGCGACGTGTTGCACGGCAACGAGCAGGTGGCCTCGCTGCTGCTGGTGGTGTTTTCCATCGGCATCGGCATCGGCGCGCTGCTGTGCGAAATCCTGAGCCGCCGCCATGTCGAGATCGGCCTCGTGCCGCTGGGCGCCATCGGCATGAGCGTGTTCTCCATCGACCTGTATTTCGCCTCCCACAGCCTGCCGCCGTCCACCGCGGCCCTCACGCTCGGCCAGTTCGTGGCCGAGGCCGCGCACTGGCGCGTGCTGGCCGATCTGGCGCTGCTCTCGCTCTTTGCCGGCATCTACAGCGTGCCCATGTACGCGCTGATCCAGATGCGCAGCCAGCCCACGCACCGCGCCCGCATCATCGCGGCCAACAACATCCTCAACGCGCTGTTCATGATCGGCAGCTCGGTGCTCGCGGGTGCGCTGCTCGGCGCCGGGGTGAGCATCCCGCAGCTGTTCTTGCTGGTGGGTCTGGCCAACGCCGTGGTCGCGTTCTACATCTTCATGCTGGTGCCCGAGTACCTGCTGCGCTTCGTGGCCTGGATCGCGTCGCGCTTCGTCTACCGCTTCAAGGTGGCGGGCGACGAACACATCCCCACCCAGGGCGCGGCCGTCATCGTCTGCAACCACGTGAGCTTTGTCGACGCCGTGCTGCTCATGGCCGCCAGCCCGCGGCCCATGCGTTTCCTCATGGACCACCGCATCTTCAAGGTGCCGGTGCTGGGCTGGCTGTTCAAGCTGGCCAAGGCGATTCCGATCGCGCCGCAGAAGGAAGACCCGGCCGCCTACGAGGCCGCGTTCGAAGCCGCCGCCGCCGTGTTGCGCGAGGGCGATCTGCTGGCCATCTTCCCCGAAGGCGGCATCACCCGCGACGGCACGCTGCAACCCTTCAAGGCCGGCGTCATGAAGATCCTGGAGCGCGCCCAGGCCGACGGCGTGGCGGTGAACGTCATTCCCATGGCGCTCACCAACCTCTGGGGCTCGTTCTTCAGCCGCGTGGAGCTGGCCGGCGGTGAACCCACCGCGATGGTCAAACCCTTCCGGCGCGGGGTGTTCAACCGGGTGGGGCTGAACGTGGGTGAGCCGGTGCGGGCCGAGGCGGTGACGCCGGAGGGGTTGAGGGAGCGCGTGGCTGGGTTGATCGCATGATGGTCAGCGTTTGCGAGGGGAGGTCCGTGTGTCGATCTATCAATTGAAACCCGCGTTTCAGAACCTGCTGCGCCCGGGCGTGGTGCGTCTGCACGCCTGGGGTGTGACGGCCAACCAGGTCACGGTGCTGGCCTGTGTGATCTCGGTCGCGCTCGGGCTGGGTTTGTTCTTCCTGGCGCCATCGCCGCGGGCCTTTGCGCTCGTTCCGCTGTGGATGTTTGTGCGCATGGCGTTCAACGCGGTGGACGGCATGCTGGCGCGCGAGCACGGGCAGCAGACGCCGTTGGGCGCGTTCCTCAACGAACTCACCGACGTGGTGTCCGACGCAGCGCTGTACCTGCCATTTGCGCTGGTGCTGCCGGGCCACCCCTTCTGGGTCGGGCTGGTGATCGTGCTGGCCGGGCTGTCCGAGTTCGCGGGCGCGCTGGGCCCCACCGTGGGGGCCAGCCGCCGCTACGACGGCCCCATGGGCAAGAGCGACCGGGCCTTCGTGTTTGGCGCGCTGGGCCTGGTGCTGGCGCTGGGCTTGCCCATGCCGGGCTGGACGGCGCTGCTGATGCCGTCGCTGGCTTTTCTCATTGCTGTCACCACCGCGCGCCGCGTTCGTTCGGCTTTGGCCGAGCGCGCCGCTGCATCTTTGCCATCCACAACAAAAGGGAGTTCATGAACACCACGCGACCGGCGCAAGAGCGCCACTTCTCCACCCACGACGGGGTCTCGCTGTTCTACCGGCACTGGCCGGCCACGGCGGCACAGCGGCGTGGCGCGGTGGTCCTGTTTCACCGGGGCCACGAGCACGGGGCGCGCATGGCGCACCTGGTGGACGAACTAAATCTGCCCGAGTTCGATTTCTTTGCCTGGGATGCGCGCGGTCACGGCCGCTCGCCGGGCCAGCGCGGCCACAGCCCGAGCTTCGCCACCTCGGTGCGCGACGTGCAGACCTTCGTGGACCACATCGCTTCTGAGCACGGCGTGGCCGTGACCGATCAATACGTCATCGCGCAAAGCGTGGGCGCGGTGCTGGTGTCCACCTGGGCGCACGATTACGCCCCCGCCATCCGTGGCATGACGCTGGCCTCGCCCGCCTTCAAGGTGAAGTTGTACGTGCCCTTCGCGCGCGCCGGCCTGGCGCTGATGCACAAGCTGCGCGGGCTGTTCTTCGTCAACAGCTACGTGAGGGCCAAGTTCCTCACCCACGACCCCGAACGCATTGCCAGCTACGAGGCCGACCCGCTGATCTCGCGCCCGATCGCGGTCAACATCCTGCTCGATCTGTACACCGCGGCCGAGCGCGTGGTGGCCGACGCCCAGGCCATCGTGGTGCCCACGCAGCTGCTCATCTCGGGCGCCGACTGGGTGGTGCACCACCCGCCGCAACACCGGTTCTTCGAGCGCCTGGGCAGTGCGGTGAAAGAGAAACTGGAGCTGCCGGGCTTCTTTCACGACACCCTGGGTGAGCGCGACCGCGCCAGCGCCCTGCAGGCCCTTCGGGGCTTTCTGCTCAGGCAGTTCGACACCCCGGCCGCCCCGGTCAACCTGCTGCAAGCCGACCAGCGCGGCGCCACGGCCGACGAGGCGCGCGCGCTCGCCGAACCGCTCTCGCCGCTGTCACCGCGCGGCCTGTACTGGGCCGGCACGCGGGCCGGGCTCCAGCTCGGGGGCCTGCTGTCCGACGGCGTGCGCCTGGGTCACGAAACCGGCTTCGACTCCGGCAGCACGCTGGACTACGTGTACCGCAACCAGGCCAAGGGCGCGCCGCTGGTGGGCAGCCTGATCGACCGCGCGTACCTGGACTCCATCGGCTGGCGTGGCATCCGCCAGCGCAAGCTGCACGTCGAAGAGCTGCTGCGCGAGGCCATGCAACGCCTGGCCGCCGCTGGGCGCGAGGTGCGGCTGATGGACATCGCCGCCGGTCATGGCCGCTATGTGCTCGATGCCGTGGCCAGCAGCCCGGTGCCGGTGGCCTCGGTGCTGCTGCGCGACTACAGCGACATCAACGTGCGCGACGGCCAAGCGCTGATCGCGCAGCGCGGCCTGCAGTCCTCCGCCCGTTTCGAGAAGGCCGACGCCTTCGACCGCGCCCAGGTGGCCAGCGCTACGCCGCGCCCCACGCTGGCCACGGTCTCGGGCCTGTACGAGCTGTTCCCCGACAACGCCATGGTCGCCCGTTCGCTGGCCGGTGTGGCCGACGCGGTGGAGCCGGGCGGCTACCTGGTCTACACCGGTCAGCCCTGGCACCCACAGCTGGAGATGATCGCGCGCGCCCTCACCAGCCACCGCCAGGGCCAGGCCTGGGTGATGCGCCGCCGCACGCAGGCGGAGATGGACCAGCTCGTGGCCGCGGCGGGCTTCCGGAAAATCACCCAGCGCATCGACGAGTGGGGCATCTTCACGGTGTCTCTCGCGGTGCGCGAGGCGGCATGAGCGCCGCCCGGCCGCTCCGAAGGCGCTCAGCCCCGCAGTGCGCAGCCCGGAGGGTAGTCCAGTGACGGCGCCGGACCGTCCTGTGACCAACGGCCTGCCCGCAGCCTGGCCATGGCGGCGCTCGCTCGCCTGGCTGGCCCTGCTGGCGCCGCTGTTCTACCTGACCTATGGCCTGGCCAACTGGTGGGCGGTGCAGCGTTGGGCCGCCGGGCAGGTACCCACGGTGGTGTTCGACTGGGAGCAGCACATCCCGTTCTGGGACTGGACGGTCTTCCCCTACTGGTCGATCAACGCCTTCTACGGCCTGTCGCTGTTCCTGAGCCGCAGCAAGCACCGCATCGATCGCCACGCCGCCCGCCTGCTCACGGCGCAGTTCGTCGCCGTGGCCTGCTTTGTGGTGTGGCCGCTGCATTTCAGCTTCGGGCAGCCCGAGGCCCACGGCGCCGCCGGGTTCCTGTTTGCGGCCCTGCGCGGCTTTGACCAGCCCTTCAACCAGGCCCCTTCGCTGCACATCGCGCTGGCCGTGATCCTGTGGGACTGGTACAGGCCGTTGATGCGCAGCGCCTGGCAGCGCGCGCTGCTGCACGTCTGGACCTTCGCCATCTGCGCCTCGGTGCTCACCACCTACCAGCACCATTTCATCGACATCCCCACCGGCGCCTTGCTCGGTCTGCTCTGCGTGTGGCTGTGGCCGCTGGAGCGCGAAGTGGCGTTGCCTGCGGCATGGCGGCTGAGCCGTGAGCCGCAGCGCCTGAAGCTGGCCGCGCTGTACTTCGCGGGCGGTGCCGGCGTGCTGGCGCTGGCGCTCGGGTGGGGCGGTGTCGCGCTCTGGCTGGCCTGGCCGGCGGTGTCGCTGGCCGTGGTCGCGCTGAACTACCTGGGCTTTGGCGCGCGCGGTTTTCGCATGGACCGCTCGGGCCGCATGCACTGGTCGGCGCGCTGGCTGCTGGCGCCTTACCGATGGGGCGCAGCCCTCAACGCCTGGGCCTGGACGCGCGGTCTGCCGCCCCGGGTGGAGGTGGTGCCCGGCGTCTGGCTGGGGCGGCGCCCGCGCCACGCCGAGTGGCTGGCCGCCGGCCAGCCGGCGCTGGTGAGCCTGTGCGCGGAACTGCCGCTGCACGCCGCCGCCCGGCCGGTGAGCCGCTGCCTGCCCCTGCTGGACCTGGTGGTGCCGAGCCCAGCCCGCCTGCAGCGCGCGGCGCACCTGGTGCAGGCCCAGCGCGGCGCCCGCCAGGGCGGGCCGGTGTGGGTGTGTTGCGCGCTGGGTTTTTCGCGCAGCGCCGCGGCGGTGGTGGCCTGGCAGTTGCTGCACGAGGGCGTGCCCGATCTGGCCCAGGCCGAAGCCCGCACCCGCCAGGCCCGGCCCCAGCTGGTGCTGGGCCCCGGTTGGCTGGATGCCTTGAAACGTCTGGCACCCGCGGCCGCTGGAGGCGGCCTGTGAGCCCGCCGCAGAGCCGGTCGCCGCTGGGCGATCCGGAGCGCGCCGACGCGCTGGCGCTCTCCGCCCTGTTGCGCGCCAGCGTGCGCACCCTGGGCACGTGGTCGCTGGGCTTGAGCCTGCTTGCCGTGTTGGTGGGCGTGGCCTGGCCGCCCGCTTCATGGGCGGCGGCCGGGCTGTGGGGCGTGGTGCTGCTGTGTGGTCTGATGGAGCGGTACTTCGCTTTTCGCCTGGCGCTGGACGAGCGCTTGTTTCACCAATTGGGCCATGGGCACATGCCCGGCCTGCACGCGCTGGACACCTCATTGGCCCACCTCGGGTTGCGCAAAGGTGCCTTGCCCGAGCGTCCTTGGAGCGACCGCATGCGTGGTGCCCGCAACCTTCTCCAGCGGCATCTCGCTCTCGTGCTGCTGCAAACCGCCGCAGCGCTGGCGTCCTTGTTTTTTTAGGTTTGTTGTGAACTCAGATTCCTCTCCCTCCACGCGCCCGCAGCCTCTTCCACCCATGGAGCCTGAGGGTTCGTCGCCACGCCGGTTGCTGGCCAGGCTGGCCCGGCAAACCATCGTCACCGGGGCGAGCCTGATCACCGGCCTGCGCTCGCTGTGGAGCCGCACCGGCCCCACAGCCAACCAGACCGTGTACTTCGCCAACCACACCAGCCACGGCGACTTCGTGCTGCTCTGGGCCGCGCTGCCGCCCGACCTGCGCACGCTCACCCGCCCCGTGGCGGGTGAAGACTACTGGGACACGTCGGCGCTGCGCCGCTTCATCGGCCGCGACGTGTTCAACGCCCTCATGATCCGGCGCGACGCCAGCGCGGGCGGCCCCAGCAGCGGCGACCCGCTGGCGCAGATGGGCGCGGCGCTCACCGCCGGCGACTCGCTCATCCTCTTTCCCGAAGGCACGCGCAACACCAGCGAAGCGGTGCTGCTGCCGCTCAAGAGCGGCATCTACCACCTCGCTCGGTCGTTCGGCCATGTGCGCTTCGTGCCCGTGTGGATCGAAAACCTGAAACGCGTGCTGCCCAAAGGCGCCCTGTTGCCTGTGCCGTTGGCCTGCAGCGTGCGCTTTGGCGAGCCGCTGGCCCTGATCCCCCAGGAAGACAAACAGCAGTTCCTGCAGCGCGCGCGCCAGGCTCTGCTGGATCTGCGGCCCGAATACGACCGCGAGGCCGACCCCACGCCCCCAGCGCCCGCGAGCCACGACACCCAGACACCCGGGAGCGGCGCATGAACGCAGACACCTTCTTGGCGCTCTTCACGCCCACGGGCTGGTTGTTCGTCGGCGTCACGGGCGTGCTCGTGCTCGCCTCCAGCATCGCCGCCATGCTCAAGTGGCGCGTGGCCCACGGCGCACCGCACGCCGTCATCGACAACCTGACTTCGCGCATCAACGCCTGGTGGATCATGGTGGGTGCCATTGGCATCGCCTTCCTGTTTGGCAAGAACGGGGTCGTCGCGCTGTTCTTCCTGATCTCGTTCCACGCCCTGCGCGAATTCCTGAGCCTGGCCTACACCCGGCGCGGCGACCACACCGCCATGGCCGCAGCCTTCTACGTGGCCCTGCCCATGCAGTACTTCCTCGTGTGGACCGAGTGGTATGGCATGTACTCCATCTTCATCCCGGTCTACGCCTTCCTGCTGCTGCCCATCCTGGCGGCCACGGGCGGCGACACCCAGCGCTTCCTGGAGCGCGCCTCCAAGGTGCAGTGGGGCCTGATGGTCAGCGTGTTCTGCATCAGCCATGTGCCCGCCTTGCTCACGCTGCCGGTGATCGGGTTTGAAGGCAAGAACATGCTGCTCATCGCCTTTCTTGTGATCGTGGTGCAGGGCAGCGACGTGCTGCAGTACATCTGGGGCAAGCTGCTGGGCCAACACAAGGTGGCGCCCGTGCTGTCGCCCTCCAAGACCTGGGAGGGCCTCATCGGCGGCGTGGCCAGCGCCACCCTGCTGGGCGCGGCCCTGCACGGCATCACACCTTTTTCACCGCTGCAGGCCGCCGGCATGGCGCTGCTGATCTGCCTCATGGGCTTCTTCGGCGGGCTGGTCATGTCCGCCATCAAACGCGACCGCGGCGTGAAAGACTGGGGCAGCATGATCGAAGGCCACGGCGGCATGCTCGACCGTACCGACTCCGTGATCTTCGCCGCCCCGGTGTTTTTCCATGCGGTGCGGTATTGGTGGGTGCCTTGACGGAGTCTGGCCGGCCACTGCGTCAATCGGGGCGCAAAGCCACCACCTCGCCCGTGGAGCTGCGCTTGATGTAGATCGCCTCGTTGTTGGCCCGGGTTTCCGAGCAGCCCGAGGGAGCACGGGTCCACTCGGAGCACAGTTGTTCGCCTTTGACAGACCACTTGCCACTGTCGCTGAAGCCGGAACCGGTGTTCAGGAAGATGTAGCCGTTGCTTTTGTATTCCAGGCGCCAGGTGGCGCCGTCCGTCAGCTTGGCCTTGTAGACCTTGCCCGCCATGCGCAGCTGGAGCACATCCGCGGCGAGCACCACCGTATCGGCCGGGAATTCGGTGGGCATGGCGCTCTGGGCCATGGCTGACAGTGGCAAGAGCAACACGGACAACGGTGCACGCATGGAAACCTCCGAAGGGGTGGTCAAAGAAGGTCTCAGGGTACGTGCAGGGCAGGCAGGCATCAAGCGTTCCATGGTGCTGCACCCCATCGACATACCCCCAATGGATGATGCCCACCTTGACCGGTGGCCTGCGCCGCGCGCAGAGGAAAGTGCTGTTTCGGCTTGGCCGCTGCCCATTTTGGAACATGGGTTGAACCCAAGTCGCCATGCACTCAGAAATCAACCGCGTCAATATTCGACGGTTTTGGTTCAAGAGGGGACTTACCGCCACGTCCGCCCATGCGGTGCGCACAGAGCAACCTCGAGACCTGTGTGCAAATCGCCACACCTTCAGTCCTCACCCGAACCCTGATCAAGAGAGCCCTCTCCCACCTCCCGAACCACCCGCGCCACACCCAGCTTGAGCCCCAGCATGCCGAAGATGCGGTTCATGGTTTGCACGCTGCCTTCGCTGCGCTCTTGCTCGATGTCTTGCATGGTCCGGTAGGCGATGCCGGAGAGCTTGGCCATTTCGGCGGTGGTCAGGCGCATGGTCTTTTTCAGGTGCCGCACGGCTTGCGGCAGCGACCATTCCGGGTGCGCGAGCACGTCTTCCACGGCCTGTTGGCGCAGGTCCAGTTGCTGCGCGATGCTGAGGGTGTTGTAGCGCTTGTCCATGGTGTTCAGGCCAGTGCGGCGAGTTCTTGGGCGCGGGCCACGATGCCGGGGCGCAGGAGCTGGAGCAGCTCGGATTCCAGGCCCATGGTTTCGCCCTCGGCGGCAATGCGCGCCAGCACGGGCGCCATGGCTTTCAACCCTTCGACCAGGGGTGCGCGTTGCACCGGGCCAGGGCCTTTTTTGCGGCGTTCTTTCTGCACCTGCGCGCTCAGCTCGCCGACGCGGTCGAGCACGCGGCCCCAGTCGGGCTGGCCGCCGTCGTTGTCTTTCCAGCGGATGCGCCGCGCGATGCCGTCGGGGTGCAAGACCATGGGGGCAAAGTCGTACAGCGGGGTGAGGGCGATGCGGCCGTTGAAGTCGCGCTGCACGGCGGTGTTGCGGGCGTGGTTGTCTTTGTTGCCCAGGGCGAGGTTGGCGACATCGCGTTTCAGGTATTCCAGCACCTCGCTTTGTGGGTCGGTGCAATGCCGCATCAACTCCAGGCAGACCTGGTCGTGGCTGGGCACGGTCTCGAAGCCGGGCATGCCCGTGAGGGTGGCGATGCTCTCTTGCGCGAGGCGGGTCACGGCGCCGGCGTGGTTCCGTCGATCTGTCTGGCGGTCAAACCGGGGGATGAACAGCGCGCGCTCGCGCAGCACCAGGGGCGCGTGCACGCGCAGGCCGAGCTGTTGGGCGATGCCCATGTAGGGCGCTTCGTGCCGCAGGATGCTGGCGAGCTGCGGGTCGGTGCCGCGCCCGAACTTGACGATGAAATGCTGCACCGCGCGCTCGTCGGGCAGCGTGTGGTCCAGGTACAGCAGCCCGTCGTCGGCCCTTGTGAGCAGCACCTTGGGCCACTCGCCCTGCACGCCAGACGAACCCGCCACAAAGAGGCCGTGTGAGGCCAGGTACTCGGAAAATTCGTCACCACGCTGCGCCACTTCGTCGTCGGTGAAACCGCGCACGGCGCCGGCGTTGGCGCCCAGCCACTCGGCGGCTTCCTTGACGCGCAGGTGGCCGATGGGGTTGCCCGCCCCGGCCAGCAGCAGTTTCCAGTCGGCCACGGTGCCAGCGGTGGCCGACTGGCCGATGCGCCGCAGCAGCTCTTGCCGGCCAAAGCCCTGCGGCAGCATGTCGATGAGGAACACCGGCCAGTGCGGTGCCTGCAGCGGCGCCAGGCCCACCGGCCATTGGGCGCACAGGGCGTGCGCGTCGGTCGCGCCCGAGTGCTCAAACGCCCACTCGACCGCATAGCCCGAGTAGGTTTTGGCCTTCCAGCCTTCGTTCTCCGGGCCGCGCAGGCGCACGCTGGCCACGTCGTGCCAGGCGCCGTGGGCATGGAGTTGGAGTGTGCAGGTTCCGACCATTTGCACGAAATACTATCAAAAATAGCTGGATATTGTGATGTTATTTATATGGTTTTCTGTGTGAATGGTGGTTTGAAGGGCTGTGAACGACAACCCTCTTTTCGAGGATCGACGGTTTCTCGGTGTTGTGGGGCCATGAGGTAAGCGGCCAAAAGTACCGAATAACGAGCCTCGAAGGCGGCTCTTCCGATCCCGGTGGATAAATCCGGCCTGTGTCCCCGGTGCCGGCCCGCACCATCCGCGCCATCTTCAACAACCTCACGAGGTTTCACATGGCAAGCAGCAACCGTTCTCCTTTTTCCGTGATGCGCGAGATCAGCGCCTGGCCTCTTCGGGTGTGCGGTGCGATGGGCCTGGCGCTTGCTTTGGCCGCCGGCCCGGCGCGGGCGCAGAGCGAGGCTTCGCTGGTGCTCTCGGCTTTGCCGGTGGCCTCAGTGGTGGGTGTGGCGGGCAGCGCCGCGGCGGGCGCGGTGGCGGTGAGTGCGCTGCCGGTGGCGCTCACGGTGAGTGGCGCGGTGCTGGTGGTGAAAACGGTTGAGGTGTCGGCGCGCGGCACGGTGATCGTGCTGGAGCGGGCGTCCGACGGCGCGCGGGCCAGTGTGGAGCTGACGGGGCGCGCGGCTTCTGGCGTGGCGGCGAGCGTGGGAACGGCGGTGGCGGTGAGCGTGATCGGCACGGGCGTGCTGCTCTCGGCGGCGGGCGAGGTGCTGTGCTTCATCCCCAACGAGATAGGGCGCGCTCTTCTCCACAACGAGCGCATCACCTATTAATAGAAGGTCACCATGAACAAGACGTTGCAAGCGATTCCCACCGCACTGGCCCTGGCCGCGGCGCTGCTGATGGCGCCCACCGCGCACGCTGGCCGCTCCTGTGAGCAGCGGCCCATGACGCCGCAGACGCTGACGCAGGGTCTGGCGTTGGCGCAGCAGACGGTGCAGGCGCTGGACGCGGAGTTCGCCCGCAGCGGCGCACGCGTGGTGGTGCTGGGCCGCGCGGGGCAGGACCTGGGCAAGTACCAGCTGCGCTACTCGCACCTGGGCTGGGCCTACAAAACGGCCGAGGGGCCGTGGCGCGTGTTGCACAAGCTCAACCAGTGCGGCACCGGCACCGGTTCGATCTATCGCCAGGGTCTGGGCGAGTTTTTTCTGGACGACCTGTGGCGGCACGAGGCGGTGTGGTCGGTGCCTGCGCCGCAGCTGCAGGCGCCGCTGCTCAAGCTGTTGACGGACCCTGCGCGCAGCCTGCGCCTGCATCAGCGCGACTACAACATGGTGGCCTACGCCTGGGGCACGCGCTACCAGCAGTCGAACCAGTGGGCGCTGGAGACGATGGCGATGGCGGCCGAGCCGGGCGTCACGAGCCGCGCGCAGGCGCAGGCCTGGCTGGGCTTCAAGGGTTACCAGCCGAGCACGCTGCGCCTGGGCGCGCTCACGCGGCTGGGCGCGAGCGCGAGCTCCGCGCACATCCGCTTCGACGACCACCCGAATGACAAGCGCTTTTCCGACCGCATCGAGACCGTGACGGTGGACTCGGTGCTCGACTGGCTGGCGCGCACCGGCCTGGGCTCGTCAGCGCAGCGGGTGGCGCTGTGAGCGGGTTCACAATGGCCCCCAACCAACAGCTTCTGAGGGAAACAACATGAGCAAGACCCTGCGTCTGTCTGAAAAGTGGTTCCACCGCGGCCTGTGGCTGGTGGCGTTTCTGTTTGCGTGGTTCCTGACCGGGCTGGGCAGCACCATCGTGGGCGACCTGCCGCAGGTGGAGCAGACCCGCTCGCTCGAAGACTTCATGGACCCGCAGCGCACGCCCGTGCTCAAAGAGTCCATCAAGACCGCCGAGCGCACCGCCGAAGAGGCGCAGGCCGCACTGGACCAGGCGCAGCTCAAGCTGCAGACCGCGCGCGCCGACAACCGCGCCGCGCGCGAAACCTTCGACAACTGGCTGGCCACACGCCGCGTGACGCAACGCGCGGAGCAGGACGAAGAGGTCTTGCAGCGCACGCGCGAACTCGACGGCCTGCGGCAGGCCGAGCGCAGCGCGTTGACGGCCGTGGAAAAGCAGCAGCAGGTCGCGCTGGACGCGCGCCAGGCGCAGCAGCGTGCGCAGGCCGAGTTGCGCACCCTCGAAGACGCGGCCCGCAGCACCTATGTGGACGAGCAGCGCGCGCAGGAACTGCGCGTGTTCGGCTACCGCTTGGCGCTCACGCTGCCGCTGCTGGCGCTGGCGGGCTACCTGTTCAAGAAGCACCGCAAGGGCTCGTCGTGGCCCTTTGTGTGGGGCTTCATCTTCTTCGCGCTGTTCGCGTTTTTCGTGGAGCTGGTGCCCTACCTGCCGAGCTACGGCGGCTATGTGCGCTACATCGTCGGCATCGTGCTCACGGTGATCGGCGGGCGTTACGCGATCCAGGCACTGCAGCGCTACCTGGAGCGGCAGAAGCTCGCCGAGGCGCAGCCGGCCCAGACGCGCCAGCGCGAGATGGACTACGACCAGGCGCAGGCGCGCATGACGAAAAACATCTGCCCGGGCTGCGAGCGCACGGTGGACATGAAGGACGGCAAGACCGACTTCTGCCCGCACTGCGGCCTGTGCCTGTTCGACCACTGCGGGCACTGCAGCACGCGCAAGAACGCGTTTGCGCGCTACTGCTTCTCGTGTGGGGCGTCGGCGAAGGAGCCGGTGGCTGAGCCGACGAAAGCCATGGCGGGCCTGCCGCCGCAGGAACCCGACGGCGCTGCAGCCGCCTGAAGTCAGTGCAGCGGCTGGGAAGGTTTATTCGGCCGCTGCGCCGTCGATCTCGGGGTGGGCGCTGCGGAACTGCGCCACGTCGCGGATGTTCTTCTGCACCGCGACCGCGCCGAACAGCGCCAGCAGGAAGGCCATGGCGTAGAAGCCTTTTTCGCTGGCGGCCAGCGTCGCGTTCCACAGGCCCACGGTCAGCAGCGACACCGACAGGCCCAGCGACACCCAGCACAGGCCGTAGTAGATGCCGGTGACGGGGATGCCCTCGATGCGGTCACGCACCGACTTCTGCAGCGACACGGCGGAGAACAGGCCGTACATCAGCAGCGTGAAGTAGTAGCCTTTTTCGTTGAGCAGCATCTGGGCGTTCCACAGACCCAAGAGGTAGACCACGGCACCGAGCAGCAAGGCGGCCCAGGAGGCTCCGATGAAGGCGCCGGTGGGGCGTTGAGCGACATAGGCGGGAGCGGGCATGGGAATCCTCCAGGGTGGTTGTTGGTGGCCGGACTTTACCGGAAGCCTGTTACTTTTTGTCGCTCCTCGCGCACCAGCCTCGCCATCGCCCACAGGCCCAGCGCCGGGCCCACGGCCAGCCACGGCAGCAGCGCGCCCAAGCGGGTGGTTTCGGTCAGCGAGACGAACAGCAGGATGCTTGCGATGGAGATGCCGAAACCGATGCTGTTGGTGAGCGTGAGCACGCTGCCCACGGCCTGCGGCGGCGCGTTGCGAGCGGTGAGGGTGGAGAACTGCGGCGAGTCGCCCGAGACGGTGATGCCCCAGAGCACGAGCCAGCCATAGAACAGCGGCGCGGATGCATCGATGACGAAGGGCGTGGCCAGGCAACACAGGCCGCTCGTGGCGAGCTGCGCCGCCGCCACACGCGCGCTGCCCCAGTGTTGCGCCACCCAGCCGCCGCCGGCGCAGCCGATCGCGCCCGCGCCCAGCACCCAGAACGCGGCCCACGACAGATCGGCACCCTGCAGCCGGGTGGCCAGCACCAGCGGCACCATGACCCACATGGTGTAGAGCTCCCACATGTGGCCGAAGTAGCCCAGCACCGAGGCGCGCACACGGCCGTCGGTCCAGAGCGTGCCGAGCGCGCGCCACTGCAACGTGGTCACGCGGGCCTGCGCGTGCGGCGGGTCGCTGGTGCCGAAAAACAGCAGCAGACCACCCGCTGCCGCGAGCGCGGCCACCCCGAGCATCAGCGTGGGCCAGGGCAGGGCGCCGCTCAGCGCGCGCAGCGCGTGGGCGCTGGCCGAGCCCAGCACCAGCGCGCCGATCAGCAGGCCGAGCGCAGCGCCCAGACCCTTGGAGTACCACTGCGCAGCGATCTTCATGCCTACGGGGTAGATGCCGGCGAGGAAGACGCCAGTGAGAAACCGCCAGGCCAGCAAGGCCTCGTAGTGCGTGACCATGGCCCACGCACCCACGGTGCAGGCCGCGCCCGCGAGCGCGCAGAACAGGAACACCCGCCGCGGCGCGAAGCGGTCGGCGATCGCAAGCAAGGCAAAGACCAGGGTGCCGACGATGAAACCGAACTGCAGCGAAGACGTGAGCGGCCCCACCGCACGGGCCGGCCAGCCCAGCTCGCGCTGCAGGTCGGGCATGACCGCGTTGACCGCGAACCAGAGGGACGTGCCGGCGAACTGCGCCGTCACCAGCACGGGCAGGATGTGGCGGGGGACGACGGGCTGTGTCATGGCCGAACTCTAGGCGGAAAACCGGGCGGCGCATGGTCTCGAGGCCGACTGCCACCCTCGTTTCCAGGCTCAAAGTACCGTTCGGATCGACTCAAGGTTTAACGTATTGATCCTTTGTCCGGAAATCGATACTTCTTTGTCGACGCTGGCGAGGATCGCGACACAAGCATGTGCTTGGGCCTTGAGGATCCCTATGGATGTCTTTTCTGCTGCTCGTTTCACCCGTCGCGGGGTGGCTGTGTTGGGCTTGGCCGCCACGGTCGCCACATTGGCGGGTTGTTATGTCGTGCCGATCGACCCACGCACCGGGCAGGCGGTGCCGCCGCCCCATGCCGCAGTGGTCGCTGCGCCCGCGCTGCCCCTGACCTTTCCGGCCCGCCTCTACCCGGCCAACGATCTGGCCAGCGCTTACGGCGTCGTCAACGCCACGGTGACGAACGATCTGCACGGGCGTGGCAGTTTCAACACCTCCATCAACGGTGAAACGTTCACGGGCGAGGCCACGCGCAAGGCCGGTTCGTCACGCGATGGCGTGGCCAACGGCGCAGGCAACCGAGGGAGCTACCTGAGCTGCCAGTACACGATGAACTCGGCCACGTTGGGCTCGGGGACTTGTCGTTTGAACACCGGTGCGATGTTCACGATGCACGTCGGGAATTGACCTCCCACGCTCCGCCGCTGCGCAGGTCGCTGCCTCCCAAGGGGGGGGTGAATCCGGCTTGGGGTGGCCCGGCGCTGGGTTCAGTCCGGTTGCCGGGATGCGACCTCGGCCTCCACCGCTACCGGCCCGGACTTGAGGTGCCCGACATACAACAGAGCCTGCTCGGTGCGCACCGAGGGCACATCGCCTTCGCGCATGTGCAGCAGGTCGGCCGGGCTGATGAGCCTGGGGTCGGCGGTGGTGAGTGGCAGCCGGGCGTGGCGGTAGGCTTCGAGCACGAACTGCGAGCAGAAGAAGCGGTCGTTCTTGAGGGCGCCGAGTTGCACGGCGGCCAGTCCGCGGATGCAGAAATCCCGCACCAGGCCGGGGATCAGCGGCAGCTCGCAGTACTGCCGCCCGATGCTGAACGGCGCCTGCAGAACGATGCCGGCGGTGTTGTATTTCTTGCCCACGTGCAGGCGGGAGAACGCGTTGAGCGCGTCCACCTGGGGCTCGGCAATGCCCGGGTGGCGGAAGGCCACGATGGTGGATTCGCCGTCCATGTATTCCTGCGTGCTGCGTGTGCGCACGCCCGCACCGACCGCTTCGACGAAGGTGCCATCGCCCAGGTAGAGCGCGGCGTGGCTCACGGGCGCCAGCGTGATCAGGCGCACACCCATGGACACCACGCTGTGGGTCGAACTGAGCACGATGTCACCCGGGCGCAGGTCTTCGGGGGTGATGCGCAACCCGCCGTTGCTCGGTGTGAGCAGCAGGCGCTGCTGCACACGCAAGGCGGGTTGGCCGGGTACGGGCGCGAAGTCCACCTGGGTGGCGCAGCCGGCCACGATCAATCCGCTGGACGCAGCGGCCAGCAGGCGCGCAATGGCGGCGAGCATCCTCGTCACCGCAGGTCTCAGACGCCGCGCGCCCGGTCGGCCTTGAACTGCGCGCGGAAGGCCTCGAAGCGCCCGGCGTCCAGCGCCTCGCGCACCTCGCGCATGAGGTTCAGGTAGTAGTGCAGGTTGTGCACGGTGGCGAGCATGGGGCTCAACATTTCGCCGCAGCGGTCCAGGTGGTGCAGGTAGGCGCGGCTGAAACCATCGCGCCCGCCGGCGTCCCAGCTCACGCCGCTCTTGCCCGCGCAGGCGTAGCAGGTGCAGGTGCTGTCCAGCGGCTGGTGGTCGGTCTTGTGGCGGGCGTTGCGGATCTTCAGATCGCCGAAGCGGGTGAACAGCGTGCCATTGCGCGCGTTGCGCGTGGGCATGACGCAGTCGAACATGTCCACGCCGTCGGCCACGCCCTGCACCAGGTCTTCGGGCGTGCCCACGCCCATCAGGTAGCGCGGCTTGTGCGCGGGCAGGCGGTGCGGCGTGTGCGCCATGATCTGCAGCATCTGTTCCTTGGGCTCGCCCACGCTCACGCCGCCGATGGCGTAGCCGGGGAAGTCCATCTCGACCAGCGCTTCCAGCGACTCCTGGCGCAGGTGTTCGAACATGCCGCCCTGCACGATGCCGAACAGCGCGTTGGGATTTTCCAGCCGCGCGAATTCGTCCTTGGAGCGCACGGCCCAGCGCCGGCTCATCTCCATGCTCTTGCGCGCCTCGGCCTCGGTGGTGAGGTGGCCGTTGGTCTCGTACGGCGTGCACTCGTCGAGCTGCATCACGATGTCGCTGTTCAGCCCGGTCTGGATCTGCATGCTGACCTCGGGCGACATGAACAGCTTGTCGCCGTTCACCGGCGACGCGAAGTGCACGCCTTCTTCGGTGATCTTGCGCATGGCGCCAAGCGACCAGACCTGGAAGCCGCCCGAGTCGGTGAGGATGGGCTTGTGCCACTGCTCGAAGGCGTGCAGGCCGCCGAAGCTGGCCATGACCTCGCGGCCAGGCCGCATCCAGAGGTGAAAGGTGTTGCCCAGGATGATCTGGGCGCCCATGTCTTCCAGGCTGGAGGGCATGACGCCCTTGACCGTGCCGTAGGTGCCCACGGGCATGAAGATGGGGGTTTCCACCACGCCGTGGTTGAGCGTGAGGCGGCCACGGCGCGCGTGGCCTTCGGTCTTGAGCAGGTCGAACTGGAGCATGGGGGCGATTGTCGCCGAGTGCTCAGGCGGGAAAGCCGGTGTCTGTTTCAGCACACGCCGAGGAACCGGCTTCGCCGGGCCGCCAGCGCGGCCCCCCTTCCAGGGGGAAGCCGCGTCAGCGGCGCAGGGGGTCACTCCAGCGCCAGGATCCAGGCCACCAGCTTGGCGGCATCGACCTCGGACACCACCACCTTGTTGGGTGGCATGGCCAGGCCGCTGACCTTGCCCTTCCAGTGGCTCTCGTAGGGGCTGGAGCCGGCCATCACGGTGGCGGTGAGCTGCTGCTGGGCACCTTTCTGGCTCTTGTATTTGGCGGCGACCTCGCGCCAGGCCGGGCCGATGGGGGGCAGGCCGTTCGGGCCTTTGCCGCCGGGTTCGATGTGGTGGCAGGTCATGCAGCCCGCGTTGGTGGCGAGTTTCAGGATTTGGTCGTCACCGGGAGCGGCCCAGGCCTGGGCAGCGAGCAGCGCGGTGGTCAGTGCGATCAAGAGGCGGTTCATGGGGCATTTCTCCGTGGGTTTGCTGGGAATGTTTTCAGGCTAGCAGCCGGATCCGGCGCGGGATTGATCTTTGTCAAGGCGCGCGGTGTCCGTCTCAATCCGAAACAGTCGCGCCGCGCCGGCGCGACGGGCGCCGTCAGCGCGCGGCCGGGGCCGGGGCCACCACCAGCACGGTGTGGTTGCGGTCTTCCACCACCCACAGGCGGCCCTGCGCGTCCACCGTGGCGCCGGCCGGGTTGCCCAGCGGGCGCAGGCCCGGTGCGGCCGACCAGCCCGAGACGAGGTCCTCGCGCGGACCCTGCGGCCGGCCGTCGGCGCCCAGCCGCCAGGCCACGATGCGCTGGCCCTGGGCGCGGTAGCCGTGCCAGACCGCCAGCAGCCGCCCGCTCCAGGGCGTCGCCGCCTGCCCGGCGCCCGCCGGTGGCACCAGCAGCAACTGCAGCGGCGCCACGTGCGCGGGCCAGGCCTGGTGCGGCGGGCGGTGCGTGGGGCCGCTGCAGCGCGCCCGGCCTTCGTAGCCGCGGGCGACCACGCTGCGCGCCCGCGCGTCGCTCACGCAGTACGGCCAGCCGAAATGCGCGCCGTCCACCAGTTCGTTGAGCTCTTCGGCCGGGGCCTGGGCGTCGCTGTAGTCCACCGAGTTCTCGGCCTGCCAGAGCCGCGCCGGCTGGCGCCCCCGGGCCGGCACCACGGCCAGCCCCAGCGAGTTGCGCAAGCCGGTGGCGTAAGGCCGCAGCGATTGCAGCGTGAAGCCGGGACCGCCGAGCACCGCTTCGTACACCGCCGCGCGCGGCCGCGTGCCCGCGGTTTCGGGGCAGGGCTGAGGTTGGCGCTGCTGTTCGTCGCGGCAGGCGTCGGTGATGGACCCCATATTGATATAGAGCCGGCCGTCGGCGCCAAACGCGAGTTCCTTGAGCGGGTGCGCGCCGTCGGCGGGCAGGCCGGTGATCAGGTCTTCGCGCTGCACCGTCTCGCCCACGGGCGTGCGCCAGATGCTGCCGGCCTCGCCGACGTAGATCTTGCCGTCGGGCCCGCGCACCAGGGCGTGCGGCCGGTCCAGCCCGCTGGCCAGGGTGCGCAGCCGCCCGGGTTCGCCGGGCTGGCCGGCGCTGCGCAGTTCGAGCAGCCGGCCCCGGCGCGGCTCCCAGCTGCCCATGTCCACGATCCAGAACCGGCCCGGCGCCACCTCCAACAGGCGCCGCGGCATGCGCAGGCCGTCGCGGGCGTCGGCCACCAGGCCCACGCACCAGCCCGGCGGCACGGTGAGCGCCACGCCGGGGTGGCCGGCGCACTGGCCTTGCGGGGTGTAGAGCGGTGTGGGGGCGGCCTGGGCCAGGGGCGTCAGACCCAGGCCAGCCAGGGCGACCCCGGCCAGGGTGCGCCACAGGCCAACCCGCCACCATGCGTTGCCTGCGCTCGGGGCTGGCATGGGGCCGGGGGCGTGCGGGTGGAGAGGAAGCGGATGGGCCGGGAGCCCTGGGGAGCGCATCGGCCGATTTTAGGGAGCCGGCGCGTGGGGGCTGGCTCAGCGCTTCGGCGCGAGGGGAGTGTCGGCGCTGAGCTGGATCGTTTCGTCGCCCGCCGCGCTGCGTTCCGAGCTGTCCCAGCCCCAGGCCAGCAGCACGGCCAGTCCGAGCGAAACGATCAGGGCCAGGCCCAGGCGGAGAAAGATTTCGATCACGTGGCCACTCGGTGCGGGTTGGGATGTTGGGGGGCGATTGTGCCGGGTGGGCTCGTTACGAACCTGAGAAAAATGCCAGCAAATGTTACAGAGTGGACTGGCCAGGCACCGGTGTTTTGTGCAGCAGCATCGCGTCGCCATAGCTGAAGAAGCGGTAACCCTGCGCCACCGCGTGGCGGTAGAGCGCCATCACGTGTTCGTGGCCGGTGAAGGCGCTCACCAGCATCATCAGCGTGCTCTTGGGCAGGTGGAAGTTGGTCACCAGCACGTCCACCACCCGAAACCGAAAACCCGGGGTGATGAAGATGTTGGTGTCGCCCGTGGTCTCGCCCGAGCGCGCCCAGCTCTCCAGCGTGCGCACGGTCGTGGTGCCCACCGCCACCACGCGCCCGCCGCGCGCGCGGCAGTCGGCGATGGCCCGCAGGGTCTCGGGCGGGATCGCGTAGCGCTCGTGGTGCATCACGTGTTCTTCGATGCGCTCGGTTTTCATGGGGGCGAAGGTGCCCGCGCCCACGTGCAGCGTCACGTTGGCGCGCCGCACGCCGCGCGCTTCGAGCGCGGCCAACACGCCTTCGTCAAAGTGCAGCGCAGCCGTGGGCGCGGCCACGGCGCCGGGCACGCGGGCAAACACGGTCTGGTAGCGGCGCTCGTCGTCGGCGTCGTCCGCGTGGGTGATGTAGGGCGGCAGCGGAACGTGGCCGTGGCGCGCCATCAGCTCGTAGGGCGTTTCGCCGGCTGGGCCTTGCAGACGCAGGCGGAAGAGCTGTCCCTGTTCGTCGGGCCAGCGGCCGAGGAAGACGGCGTCGAAGCCGCCGCCCTTGAGTCCACCGGCCAGGTGCAGCAGGCCACCGGGTTGTGGCTTCTTGCTCACGCGGATGTGGGCCACCACCTCCTGCCCCGAGCCGTCCAGTGCCTCGTGCGGCAGCAGCACGCGCTCGATCAGGATCTCGAACTTGCCCCCCGAGGCCTTCTCGCCGAACAGCCGGGCCTTCACGACCTGTGTGTCGTTGAACACCAGCAAGTCGCCGGGCTGCAGCAGCCCCGGCAGTTCGCGAAAGATGCGGTCCACCGGTTGCGCTCCCGTGCCGTCGAGCAGGCGCGAAGCGCTGCGTTCGGCGGCGGGGTGCTGGGCGATGAGTTCGTCGGGAAGCTGGAAATCGAAGTCGGCGACGGTGAATGCGCGGGCCGATGGAGACGTGGAAGGATTCATGCTGCTTGAGGGCCGGACAAGGCCCGTTCCAAGTGGAAGTCGGGAAAGGGGTGGATAAAAAGACAGGCAGAATTGTCCCATGCCCGACGCCAAGCCCGCCCCCGCCAAGGCGCTTTCTGCCCCGCAGAAAGCCCTGCACAAGCTGGGGCTCACGCGCGACATCGATCTGGCGCTGCACCTGCCGCTGCGCTACGAAGACGAAACCCGCGTGGTGCGGCTGGCCGATGCGCGCGACGGCCAGACGGTGCAGGTGGAGGGCACGGTCACGCACAGCGAGGTTAGTCTGCGCCCGCGCCGCCAACTGCTGGTGACGCTGGACGACGGCTCGGACACCTGCACCCTGCGCTTCTTCAGCTTCTACCCCTCGCACCAGAAGGCGCTGGCCGTGGGCGCGCGGGTGCGGGTGCGCGGCGAAGTGCGTGGCGGCTTCATGGGCCGCACCATGGTGCACCCGGCGTTTCACGCGGCCGGCGGTGAACTGCCCGATGCGCTCACGCCGGTGTATCCGACCAGCGCTCAACTGCCCCAGGCCTACCTGCGCAAGGTGGTGGCCAGCGGGCTGGCGCGCGCCGACCTGAGCGAAACCCTGCCCCCCGAGTTGCTGGACGGCTTGAAGGCGGTGGTGCACGGCACCTGGACGCTGCGCGACGCCCTGCGCTACCTGCACCACCCGGGGCCGGACGTGTCGCTCGACGCGCTGGAAGACCGCAGCCACCCGGCCTGGCAGCGCCTGAAGGCCGAAGAACTGCTGGCCCAGCAGCTGTCGCAGCTGACGGCCAAACGCGAGCGCGATGCCCTGCGCGCGCCCACGCTGCGCGCGGTGCCGGGTGGTTTGCACGAACAGCTGCTCGCGGTGCTGCCGTTCGCCTTGACCGGGGCGCAGCGCCGCGTGGGCGAGGAGATCGCGCGCGACCTGGCCCGCCCCGTGCCCATGCACCGCCTGCTGCAGGGCGACGTGGGCTCGGGCAAGACGGTGGTGGCCGCGCTGGCCGCCGCCATCGCCATCGACTCGGGCTGGCAGTGCGCGCTGATGGCGCCCACCGAGATCCTGGCCGAGCAGCATTTCGCCAAACTCGTCGGCTGGCTGGAGCCGCTGCTCGCGCCCTTGGGCCAACGTGTGGCCTGGCTCACCGGCAGCCAGAAGAAAAAACAGCGCAGCGAGATGCTGGCGCTGATCGCCAGCGGCGAGGCCGCGCTGGTGGTGGGCACACACGCCGTGATCCAGGACCAGGTGGTGTTCCAGAACCTGGCGCTGGCCATCATCGACGAGCAGCACCGGTTTGGGGTGGCGCAGCGGCTGGCATTGAGATCCAAGATGGGGCCAGGCTCGGCGAGCCCTTCGACAGGCTCAGGGCGAACGGAGGTTGGGTTGGCTGAGACGCTGCCCGGTACTTCGCCTGCCGGTGATCCCGTTCGGGCTGAGCTTGTCGAAGCCTGTCCTGAGCCTGGTCGAGGGCCCCTCGAACAGGAGCCCCACCTGCTGATGATGACGGCCACCCCGATCCCTCGGACCTTGGCCATGAGCTACTACGCCGACCTCGACGTCTCCACCATCGACGAACTGCCCCCCGGGCGCACGCCCATCGTCACCAAGGTCGTGTCCGACCAGCGCCGCCACGAGGTGATCGAACGCATCCGTGCCCAGGTGGCGCAGGGCCGGCAGGTGTACTGGGTCTGCCCGCTGATCGAAGAGAGCGAGGCGCTCGATCTGTCGAACGCGACGGCCACGCACGCCGAGCTCAGTGACGCGTTGTCTGGCACCGTGGTCGGCCTGCTGCACTCGCGCATGCCGGTGGCCGAGAAGAAGGCGGTGATGTCGCTGTTCACCAGTGGCCACATGGGCGTGCTGGTGTCCACCACGGTGATCGAGGTCGGCGTGGACGTGCCCAACGCCTCGCTGATGGTGATCGAACACGCCGAGCGCTTCGGCCTGAGCCAGCTGCACCAGCTGCGTGGCCGGGTGGGGCGCGGCGCGGCGGCGTCGGCCTGCGTGCTGCTCTACACGCCACCCGAGGGCGGGCGCCTGGGCGAAACCGCGCGCGAGCGCCTCAAGGCCATGGCCGAAACCAGCGACGGTTTCGAGATCGCGCGGCGCGACCTGGAGATCCGCGGCCCGGGCGAATTCCTCGGTGCCCGTCAGTCGGGGGCCGCGATGCTGCGTTTCGCCGACCTGGCCACCGACGGGCACCTGCTCGACTGGGCCCGGGGCGCCGCCGCGCGCATGCTGGTGCAGCACCCGGCGGCGGCCGAAAAGCACATCGCCCGCTGGCTCGGCAGCAAAGCCGAATACCTGAAGGCATGAGCCTCCGAGATTGGATTTACCGAGCGGTCCAGGGTTCGTCGAAGGCAAATGCGTCCGGGAACCCCTCTGCATCGAGCTTGCTTTTGTCTCCGAAATAGAGCTTGCCGCCTTTGATCAGCAGCAGGGTCTTGAAAGGAGCACCCACACCCTCGACGATGGCTGCTTTCTCGCCCTCGTCATCACCGATGGTCTTCGGGCCCTGTAGGACATAGGTGTAGCTGACGTACGGTCTGATCGAAAGACCCAGGTCCTTGCAGTCGGGGCTGGAGCCGGAGTAGCTCACGGGGGTCATCTTCAACGTCGAGTTGTCGATCTTCTCGACCGTCAAGAGCGTCGCTAACGCCAAGCCGGAACCGTTGCTGGGTGGGCTGCACTTCAGCCAGGTGCCAACATAGGGTTCGGTTGTTGAGGTCTCGTCAGAGCCGCCGCAGGCGCTCAGCAGCAGGGGCGTGGCGAGGGCGAGCGCCCAAAAGTGTTTTTTCATATTCATGCCCTCCATAAGGGGTTGTTTGGTGTTTTTACCGCCGCTTGTACGGTCGGCCAGAAGACCGAATCTCAGCAACGTGCTCACGTTGTGCCGCGATGGCCGATGTACCTGACGCTGACTGATCGCAAAGATACCGTGGCCGTGGCGCGCGAGCGCCTCAAGGCCATGGCCGAAAAGCACATCGCCCGCTGGTTGGGCGGGCGAAGCGAGTTCTTGAAGGCCTGACGGCCCGACGATCAACGTCTGACGGTAGCGCGGCTCATGTCAAGCGTGGTCGGGAACCCTTCGGCATCCACTGGAGAGCCTTCGGGGGATTCGAACCAGCGGTCGCCCTCGACGTAGTGGATGTCCTTTTCAGCGTCGTTGCCGAGCGTCGCCGTGACTTTGTCGACCGTCTTGCCGCTGACGGAGCCCGTGCCATGAATGGTCAAGGAGGCGGGAAGTGTCTCACTGGAAGAGGGTGCGCCCGAGCAATTTGCATTGGCGAAAACACGCAAAGTCAGCGTCCCGGATACGAGGTTGTCGTTGGACTTGTTCAGGGTGACTTCGCCCGCGGCTGACGACGACCCGTCAGCCTCGCACGGAATGTCCCAGACGCCCACGTACTTGCCGGCCGGCGAGCTGTCTACTGGGTCATCACCGCTAGGGCCGCAGGCGCTCAGCAGCAGGGGCGTGGCGAGGGCGAGCGCCCAGAAGTGTTTTTTCGTGTTCATGTTCATCTTTGATAGGGTTGATGTTGTGGAGCTGTTTCAGTGGCGCTTCGCTGATCCGGCGACGGGCATGTGTTTGCGGGCATGCTGGCACAGTACCTTGCGGTGGCCGAACAACACATCTCCCGAGGTGGGTGGTCGAAGCCAATTCTTGAAGACCTGACAGCCCTCGGTGACAGGGTTATTTGCGTCGCATCACGAAATCACTGCCCACGGTGGTGGGGTAGCCTTCGGCATCGCGCGCACCGGTGGATCGCATATGAATTTCTGCGCCCTGCACCAGCCAGAGCTCCTTGGTCTGCGTTGCGCCCAAGTGGGCGCTCACCCGGTCTGCACCCGCCGTTTGGCCATTGATGGACATGGAGCCCTGCACATGGTTGCCAGGGGAGCCTTTGCCGCTGCAGCTCGAACCCGAGTGCACCGTGCCGTCCGCATCGATGGTCAGGTTGGTCGCGCCGGTCTTGGTGAATGTCCAGTCCTGCAAGACGGAGGATCCATTGCCCAGGTCCACGCAGGGGGTGGACCATACACCCACGTACTTGTCGGCCGGAGAGCTGTCCGCAGGGGCGTCGCTGCCGCCGCCGCAGGCGCTCAGCAGCAGGGGCGTGGCGAGGGCGAGCGCCCAGAAGTGTTTTTTCATGTTCATGTCCTCCGTGAGGGGTTTGGTGTTGTGGAGCCGTTGCCACGGCCCGGCTTTGGGCGTGTGCGGCACGGCAATATAACAATTTGTCACCAAACGCCTGTTGATCGAGCACAAGTTCGATCATGGGGGGCGGGGTGTGGAGTCGGCGCAAAATACCGGCCATGACGCTCACCGAACTCAAATACATCGTGGCCGTGGCGCGCGAGAGGCACTTTGGCCGGGCGGCCGAGGCCTGCTATGTGTCGCAACCCACGCTCTCGGTGGCCATCAAGAAGCTGGAAGAAGAGCTGGAGCTCAAGATCTTCGAGCGCAACGCCAGCGAAATCAGCGTGACGCCGCTGGGCGAAGAAATCGTGCGCCAGGCGCAGACCGTGCTGGAACAGGCCGCGTCGATCAAGGAGATCGCCAAACGCGGCAAAGACCCGCTGGCCGGCCCGCTGCGCCTGGGGGTGATCTACACCATTGGCCCCTACCTGCTGCCCAACCTCGTGCGCCAGGTGATCGAGCGCACGCCGCAGATGCCGCTGATGCTGCAGGAGAACTTCACCGTCAAGCTGCTGGAGCAGCTGCGCCTGGGCGAGATCGACTGCGCGATCCTGGCCGAGCCCTTCCCGGACACCAATCTGGCGATCGCGCCGCTGTACGACGAGCCCTTCCTGGCCGCGGTGCCGGTGAACCACCCGCTGGCGCGCCAGAGCTGCGTCACCTCCGAACAGCTCAAGCGCGAGACCATGCTGCTGCTGGGCACGGGCCACTGCTTTCGCGACCACGTGCTGGAGGTGTGCCCGGAGTTCGCCCGTTTCTCCAACGACACCGAAGGCATCCGCAAGAGCTTTGAAGGCTCCTCGCTGGAGACCATCAAGCACATGGTGGCCGCCGGCATGGGCGTGACCCTGGTGCCCCGCCTGTCCGTGCCCAGCTCGGCGCTGGACGGCGCGCCCAACGCGGGCCAGGACTTCGGCGACTCGTCCTACGTGCGCTACCTGCCGTTTGAGGGCGAGCCGCCCACACGCCGCGTGGTGCTGGCTTGGCGGCGCAGCTTCACGCGCTACGAGGCGATCGCCGAACTGCGCAATGCGATCTATGCCTGCGAACTGCCGGGCGTGAAGCGATTGTCTTGATCCCCTGTGCCGCTTCGCGTTTTCCCCCAGGGGGACCACACCAGCAGCCCGTCCTGAGCTTGTTGAAGGGCGGTTCTGCCGTGTGCTGGAATCCCGGGCGCGCCCACCTGACCGCTGAGTCCTGCCGTGTTTGATCGACTGAACCTTTACCTCGACCTGATCCGCTGGAACCGCCCCGCAGGGTGGCTGTTGCTGCTCTGGCCTTCGCTCTCCGCCCTGTGGGTGGCGGCGGGTGGTTTTCCGGGGCCGCACCTGCTGCTGGTGTTCGTGGCCGGAACCATCCTCATGCGCAGCGCCGGCTGCTGCGTCAACGACGTGGCCGACCGCGAGTTCGACAAACACGTCAAGCGCACCGCGCAGCGGCCGGTGACCAGCGGGCGCGTGGGCGTGGGCGAGGCGCTGGGCGTGGGCGCCGTGCTCGCTTTCGTGGCCTTCCTGCTGGTGCTCACGACCAACGTGGCGACCATCGCCTGGTCGGTGTTGGGCCTGGTGCTGTCGCTGGTCTACCCCTACGCCAAACGGGTTGTGTCCATGCCGCAGGCGGTGCTGGGCGTGGCCTTCAGCTTCGGCATTCCGATGGCCTTTGCGGCGGTGAACGGCGGCCCGGTGCTGGAACTGTTCTCCGGCGTGGCGCCCTGGAACGCGCTGGGCTTCTGGGCCGGGGTGTGGCACAGCGTGCCGCCGCTGGCCTGGCTGCTGATGGCGGGCAACCTGTTCTGGGTGCTGGCCTACGACACCGAATACGCCATGGTGGACCGCGACGACGACCTGCGCATCGGCATGAAGACCTCGGCCATCACGCTGGGCGACGCCGACGTGCCGGCGGTGACGGCGTTCTACCTGGTCTTCCTGGGCATCTGGACCGCGGCGCTGTGGTCCGTGGTGAACCCCTGGGTCTGGGGCGCCATGCTGCTGGTGGCGCTGGCCCAGGTGGCCTGGCACTACCGGCTTATCAAGGATCGCACGCGCGACGGCTGCTTCAAGGCCTTCCGCCTCAACCACTGGCTGGGGTTCACGGTGTTTGGGGGAGTGGTGCTCGGGTCGATCTGAGCGCGCCGCTTGCGCGGGCCGTTCCCGACTGCTCGCCAATTGGCCCGTCAACGCCAAGGAAGACCGCATCAGCGCCCCGGAGCGGCCCCGCGGCGGGCACGTGGCGCCGGTCGACAAAGCCGATGGCGGACCGGAGTGCGGGCCACGAAAAGTGCTTGACCCTCTCGCAACGGCACGGTCTAGGATGCCTTCAACTTGAGAGGGAAGGCATGTTTTTGATGATTGGTGAACTGGCCCGGCGCACCGGGCTGACAGTGCGCGCATTGCGGCACTATGACGACATCGCCCTGTTGGTGCCGTCCGAAAGGTCCAGTGGTGGCTACCGCCTGTATGGCCGGAAAGACGTGGCGCGGCTTTACCGCATCCAGGCGCTGCGGCGACTCGATCTGTCGCTCGCCGACATACAAGGCCTGCTCGACAACGCGGCCGGCGGGGTTTCGGAAGTCGTGGCCCGGCAGGTGGCGCAACTCGACCGGGAAATCCTGCAGGCATCGGCGCTGCGCACCCACCTGCTCACGCTGCAGGACCAGTTGCAAGCCAGCGAAGAGCCCGGCATCGACGACTGGCTCTTGGCGCTCGAGAGCATGGTCGCGGGCTCGAAGTACTTCAGCGAGGACGAGCAGCGCAGGCTCAAGACGCAGCGCGACGGTTTCAGCGGCGCAGTGGCGCCCGAGCGCGCGGCGTTGTCGGCGTGGCTGCAACGCCTGGTTGCGGCCGGCGTTTCGCCCGAGAACCCGGAGGCACAGGTTCTGGCGCAGCGTTGGATGGCACTGTTGCTCGAAGAAGCCGGTGGTGACGAAGGCCTGCTGATGAAGCTCTACGCCATGCACTGGAACGAGCCGTCGCTCCACGCGCTGACCGGTGTGGACCGTGCCGGCATCCAGTACATCTCGCACGCGATGGCCTTCGCGCGCCTCCAGCTCTACGCGCCTTACTGCAGCGCCGGTGACATGGCCACGTTGCGCCAGCACTACGTTGCGCAGACCGATGCATGGCCGCCGCTCATTGCCGAGGTTCGGCAACAGATGTTGGCGAGCGCTCCCACCGATGGTGCAGCCATGCGCGCGCTGGCGCTGCGCTGGCAGGCACTCTCGCTCGCCAAGGCTGGCGGCGATGCCGCGTTGCACGCGAAGCTGCAACGCGCGTTCCATCACGATGCAGCGCTGCGGGCCGGCTCGGGCATCGACGAGACATTGGCCGCCTATGTCGGGCAAGCCATCGCGCACCTCGACGGACCTCCTGAATGAATCCCAAAGGCCCCCACGTGAACGCACAAACGCAGACGAATCCTCACTTTTTCACTGGCAACTACGCGCCGCTCACCGAGGAGCATGACATCGCGGCGCTCGAGATCGAAGGCACGCTGCCACCCGAGCTGTCGGGCAGTCTTTACCGCGTCGGCCCGAACCCGCGATACGCACCGCGCGACGACAGCTATCACTGGTTCTCCGGCGACGGGATGGTGCATGCCTTCCACCTCTCCGAGGGCAAGGTGTCGTACAGCAACCGCTGGGCGCGCACCCCCAAATGGCAACTGGAACATGAAGCCGGACGTGCGCTCTTCGGCACCTTCGGCAACCCCGCCACCAGCGACCCGCTGGCGCAGGGCCGAAACGGCGGCACGGCCAACACCAGCATGCTGTGGCATGGCGACCGGCTGTTCGCTCTTGAAGAGTCGCATCAGCCTTTTGAGCTCGACGCCTGTACGCTGGCGTCCAAAGGACACCAGAGCTTCGGCGGCTGCGTGACCTCGCGCTGCACTGCGCACCCGAAGATTGACCCCGAGAGCGGCGAACTGCATTTCTTCGCGTACTCGCCCGACGGCCCTTGTTCGCCGACCATGCTCTACGGCGTGATGGACAAGCACTGCGAGGTCACGCGGCTCCAGTCGTTCACAGCGCCGTACGCCAGCATGGCGCACGACTTCATGGTGACGCGCCGGCATGTGCTCTTTCCCGTCACGCCGCTGACGCTCAGCGTGGAACGCGCCATGCGCGGCAAGCCACTGCTGGCCTGGGATGCCGGCCTGCGGACCCATGTCGGCGTGATGCAACAGGGTGGGGCGGCTGACGCACTGCGCTGGTTCGACGCCGACGCCTGCCATGTGTTTCATGTGATGAATGCGTGGGACGACGGCGCCACCGTCGTGGCCTATGTGATGCAGTCGGAAACGGCGCCGGGCCTGCCCGATACCGACGGCCGTCCCGGCGACCCCGACGCCATGGCCGCGCGCCTGTGCCGCTGGACCTTCGACCTGAGCGGCGAGGACACCGGGTTCCGGCGCGAGTACCTCGACGATCTGGTGGCGGAGTTTCCGCGCATCGACGAGCGCTACGCGGGCCGGCGCAACCGCTACGGCTTCTACACCTGCCATGGGACCTCGCGCGCAAGGGATGACTCGGAAAGCGTGCTCTACGACAGCCTCGCCCGTTTTGACTTCGATAGCGGCGAGCGCAGCATGCACACGCTGCCGCATGGAGACGTGGTGTCCGAACCGGTGTTCGTGCCGCGCGCGACCGACGCAGCCGAGGGCGACGGCTGGCTGCTTGCCGTGGCCTGGCGTGGGCAGGAAAGGCGCAGCGACCTGCTGGTGTTCGATGCGATGGACCTGGCGGCGGGGCCTGTTGCGGTCGCCCGGCTGCCGCACCGCGTGCCGTTCGGTTTCCACGGGACTTGGCGGCCTGGCCTGTAGCGAGCCAGTGCCTGGCCAGACGGCCAGCCGCTGCGAACCGAGACCGTCACATGCATGGCTGTTTTGGGGAAGGACGTACTTCGGCTTTGGGCCCGGTCCTCGCTCGTCGCGCGAGGTCTACTTGCCGAATTCGCGGCCCAGTTCTTCGGCCCGCTTCTGCGCGGCGAACAGCGCCTCTTCGAACTTCGCCTTCACGCCCGCCGCGTCCATGGACGTGAGCGCGGCGTAGGTCGTTCCGCCTTTCGAGGTGACGCGCTCGCGCAGCGTCTGCGGCGGGTCTTCCGAGCGCTGCGCCAGAGTGGCCGCGCCGACGAAGGTGCCCACCGCGAGCTGGTAGGCCACCTCGGGCGGCAGGCCCATGCGGGTGCCCGCGTCGCGCATGGCTTCGAGGAAATAGAAGACGTAGGCCGGGCCGGAGCCCGAGATCGCGGTCACCGCGTCCAGGTCCGCTTCCACGTTCACCCACACCAGCTCGCCGGTGGTGCGGACCACACGCTCGACCAGCGTGCGGTCGTCCGCCGACACGGCGGCGCGCGCCATCAGGCCGGTCATGCCCAGGCCCACGAGCGCGGGCGTGTTGGGCATGGCACGCACGATGCGCTGCGTCCGCAGCCAGCCGGCCATGCTCTCGCTGGTGATGCCGGCGGCCACGCTCAGGTGCAGGGCCTGCCCGAGGAAGGGGCCGGCGGCCAGAGCGGCCTCCTTGAAGGTCTGCGGCTTCACGGCCCAGACCACGAGGTCGGAGGACTGGAGGTCGGCGCTGGCGGCCGGCAGCACGGTCATGCCCGGGAACTGCTGCGCCAGCCGCGCGCGCTGCTCGTCCCAGGGCTCGACCACTTGCAGGGCGGTGGCCGGGTGGCCCTGACGGACCAGACCGCCGATGATGGCGCTGGCCATGTTGCCGCCGCCGATGAAGGTGATGATGGGGTGGGTGGAGGTGTTCATGCCAAGATTGTCGCCCGCTCCGTAGCAGGCGCGAGGGGGAGTTTTCCAAGGGCACCGAGGAACCGGCTTTGCCGGGCCTCTGGTGCCGCCCCTCTGGGGGTGACGCGCAGCGGCGCGGGGGGGAGGCGGCTATGCCGCCGTGGTTTGGCGCACCGCGTGCTCCCACTTCGCCATTTTTTCTGCGGCGTGCTCTCGCGAGAGCGTCGGGTGGAACACCCGCTCGGCACGCCACTGTTTTGAGAGTTCGTCCAGCCCGGCGTACAGCCCGCACTGCAGGCCTGCGAGGTAGGCCGCGCCCAGAGCGGTGGTCTCGATCACGGCCGGCCGCACCACCGGAATGCCCAGCAGATCGGCCTGGATCTGCATCAGCAGGTCGTTGACGCAGGCGCCGCCGTCCACCCGCAGCTCGTTCACCGGCACGCCGCCGCTGGCCACGGCGTCGCGGCTCATGGCGTCGAGCAGCGCGGCGCTCTGGAAGGCGATGCTTTCCAGCGCGGCGCGCGCGATGTGGGCAATCGTGCTGCCGCGCGTGAGGCCGGTGATGCTGCCGCGGCTGTCGGGCTGCCAGTAGGGCGCGCCCAGGCCGGTGAAGGCGGGCACCAGCACCACGCCGCCCGCGTCGGGCACGCTCTCGGCGAGCGCCTGCACCTCGCTGCTGGACTGGATGGCGCGCAGGCCGTCGCGCAGCCACTGCACCACGGCGCCGCCGATGAACACGCTGCCCTCGAAGGCGTACTGCGGCTTGCCGGGCGGCTGCGCGGCGGCGGTGGTGATCAGGCCGTTCTGGCTGGTCTGGAAGCGCTCGCCGTTGTGCATCAGCATGAAGCAGCCGGTGCCGTAGGTGTTCTTGGCCATGCCGGCCTGGAAGCAGGCCTGGCCGAACAGCGCGCTCTGCTGGTCGCCGGCCACGCCGCCGATCACCAGCGGCGCGCCCAGCCACTCGGGGCGTACCTCGCCGAAATGGGCGCTGGAGGGCAGGGCGGTCGGCATCATGGCCGCCGGGATGGTCATGGCCGCGAGCAGCTCTTCGTCCCAGCGTTGCGTGTGCACGTTGAACAGCATGGTGCGCGCGGCGTTGCTGTGGTCGGTCACGTGGGCCGCGCCGCCGGTGAGCTGCCAGATCAGCCAGCTGTCCACCGTGCCGAAGGCCAGCTCGCCGGCCTCGGCCTGCGCGCGCGCGCCGGGCACGTGGTCGAGGATCCACTGCAGCTTGGTGCCCGAGAAATAGGCGTCGATGCGCAGACCGGTTTTCTGCAAGACGGTGTCGGAGAGGCCGCGCTCGCGCAGCGCCACGCAGGTGCTTTCGGCGCGGCGGTCCTGCCAGACGATGGCGTTGTAAACGGGCTCGCCGGTCTGGCGGTTCCACACCACCGTGGTCTCGCGCTGGTTGGTGATGCCCACGGCGCGGATGTCGCTGGCCTTCAGGCCGGCCTTGGCCAGCGCCTCGCGCGCGGTCTCCAGCTGCGTGGTCCAGAGGTCGCGCGGGTCGTGTTCCACCCAGCCCGGCTGGGGGTAGATCTGGCGGAACTCGCGCTGCGCCATGGCCACCACATGGCCGTCGCGGTCGAACACGATGCTGCGCGAACTCGAAGTGCCCTGGTCCAGGGCGAGCAGGTAGGTCATGGTTTGTCTCGCTGAGGTGGTGGGGATCAGGCGGGGTCGTCCGAGCGGTCGGCCACCACGCATTCGACGTGGCCCTGCGCCATCAGTTCGCCAAAGGGGGGCGGTGGCGGCGCGTCGGTGAACATCACGTCGATCTCGTCGAGCCGCGCCAGTTCCACCATGGCGGGCCGGTTGAACTTGCTGTGGTCGGCGGCGAGCCAGACCTCGCGCGACTGCTCGACGATGGTGCGCGCCACCTTCACCTCGCGGTAGTCGAAGTCGCGCAGCGTGCCATCGGACTCGATGCCGCTGATGCCGATCAGGCCGATGTCCACCTTGAACTGGCGCATGAAGTCCACCGTGGCCTCGCCCACGATGCCCTGGTCGGCGCCGCGCACCAGGCCGCCGGCCACGATCACCTCGCAGTCGGGGTTGGTGCTCATCAGCGCGGCGATGTGCAGGTTGTTGGTGATCACGCGCAGGCCGCGGTGGCGCAGCAGTTCGTGGCCCACCGCCTCGATCGTGGTACCGATGTTGAGGATCAGCGAACAGCCGTTGGGCACCCGCTGCGCGATGGCGCGCGCGATGGCGCGCTTGGCCTCGGACTGCATGGCCTGGCGCTGCCGGTAGGCGATGTTTTCGGTGGTCGAGCCCGGCAGGCGCACACCGCCGTGAAAGCGCGAGAGCAGGCCGGCCTCGGCCAGGCGCTGCACATCGCGGCGCACGGTCTGCAGGGTCACGCCAAAGCGTTCAGCCAGGGCTTCGATGGTCTGCGGGCCGCGGACGCGCACGTCTTCGAGCAACTGGGTGTGTCGGGGCGCGAGGTTCATGCGGACGGATTCTGAAACAGGACAACCCGAACATAACGGAAAAGTTATTTTTGCCCTTAAGGGTAAATACCGAATAAAAAAGAACATAAACGAACAATAGAATCGCCGAAACGAAAACGCCCGACCCGGGTGACTGGCCTTCTTCTGGACCTGAAATGCAGCTCTCTCTGGAATACGTGGGGAAAACGGTCGGACCATCGGTCCACCTCTATCCCCAGAGCCTGACCCCGGTGCCCGGCGCGGTCACGGTGTTGCTGGGCGCGACCCAGGCCGGCAAGACCAGCCTGATGCGCCTCATGGCCGGGCTGGACGTGCCCAGCACCGGCCGGGTGCTGGTGGACGGCGTCGACGTGACCGGCGTTCCGGTGCGCGAACGCAACGTGGCCATGGTCTACCAGCAGTTCATCAACTACCCCTCGATGACGGTGGCCGACAACATCGCCTCGCCGCTGAAACTGCGTGGCCTGCCGCGCGCCGCGATCGACGCCCAGGTGCGGCAGCTCGCCGAGCGCCTGCACATCGACATCTTTCTGGACCGCCTGCCGGCCGAGCTCTCCGGTGGCCAGCAGCAGCGCGTGGCGCTGGCCCGCGCGTTGGCCAAGAACGCGCCCCTGATGCTGCTGGACGAGCCGCTGGTGAACCTGGACTACAAGCTGCGCGAGGAACTGCGCGAAGAGCTGACCCAGCTGTTCGCCGCCGGCGACTCCACCGTGGTCTACGCCACCACCGAGCCCGGTGAAGCCTTGCTGCTGGGCGGTTACACGGCGGTGATGGACGCGGGCGAACTGCTGCAATACGGACCGACCGCCGAGGTCTTTCACGTGCCCAAATCGATCCGCGTGGCGCGCGCCTTCAGCGACCCGCCGATGAACCTGCTGGCGGCCGAGGTGGTGGACAGCGGCGTGCAGCTGGGCGGCGGGCCGCGCCTGGCCGTGAACCTGCCGGAGCGCGCCACCCGCGCGCTGACGGTGGGCGTGCGCGCCAGCGCCCTGCGGGTGCATCCGCGCGAGGGCGATGTGACCCTGCCCGGCACCGTGGAGCTGGCGGAGATCTCGGGCTCGGACACCTTTGTGCACGTGCACACCGGCGTGGGCGAGGTGGTGGCCCAGCTCACCGGCGTGCACGACTTTGAGCTCGGCAGCCCCATCACCCTGCACCTGAATCCGGCGCAGGTCTATGTGTTCGACCAGGCGGGGGATCTGCTGATCGCGCCTGAGCGCAAAGGAGCACAGCGATGAGCGCCGCGCCGGACCGCTCCAAGCCAACTCGCACCGCAGTGCGAAGCACGGAGGTTTCCCAATGAGCCGCATTGATCTGGATCTCGCGCACTCGTACAAGCCGAACCCGAAAGAGGACGCCGACTACGCGCTGCTGCCGCTGAAGATGAGCTTCGAAGACGGCGGCGCCTACGCCTTGCTCGGCCCCTCGGGCTGCGGCAAGACGACCATGCTCAACATCATGTCGGGTCTGCTGGTGCCTTCGCACGGCAGCGTGACCTTCGACGGCCAGGACATGACCCGCGCCACGCCGCAGCAGCGCAACATCGCCCAGGTGTTCCAGTTCCCGGTCATCTACGACACCATGACGGTGGCGGAAAACCTGGCGTTCCCGCTGAAGAACCGCAAGGTGCCGGCGCACCAGATCCAGGCCCGCGTGGGCCAGATCGCCGAGATGCTGGAGATGAGCCACCAGCTCGACATGCGCGCCGCGGGTTTGAGCGCCGACCAGAAGCAGAAGATCTCGCTGGGCCGGGGTCTGGTGCGGCCCGATGTGTCGGCCGTGCTGTTCGACGAGCCGCTGACCGTGATCGACCCGCACCTGAAATGGCAGCTGCGCCGCAAGCTCAAGCAGATCCACCACGAGCTCAAGCTGACCCTGATCTACGTGACGCACGACCAGGTGGAGGCGCTGACCTTTGCCGACCAGGTGGTGGTGATGACGCGCGGCAAGGTGGTGCAGATGGGCACGCCCGAGGCCTTGTTCGAGCAGCCGGCCCACACCTTCGTGGGCCACTTCATCGGCTCGCCGGGCATGAACTTCCTGCCGGCGAACGTGGCCGACGGCGCGCTCAGCGTGGGCGGTCTTGGCCTGAGCGCGGACCGCGAGCTGCCCGCGGGCGATCTCAAGCTGGGCATCCGCCCCGAATACCTGCGGCTGGTGCCGGTCGGCGCGATCGGCGCCTTGCCCGCCACCGTGCGCCAGGTGCAGGACATCGGCACCTACCTGCTGGTGACCTGCGACCTCGCCGGCCAGACCCTCAAGGCGCGGCTCGCGCCCGACGCCACGCCGCCCGCGGTGGGCGACCGGGTGGGGCTGCAGGTGCTGGGCGAACACACCTGCTACTACAAGAACGAGGAGCTCATGGCATGAGCGCGACCACCAAACCCGTGAACCAGAAGGCCTGGTTCCTGATCCTGCCGGTCTTCATCTGCGTGGCCTTCTCGGCCATCCTGCCGCTGATGACGGTGGTGAACTACTCGGTGCAGGACATCATTTCGCCCGAGCGCCGCGTCTTCGTCGGCACCGAATGGTTCGCCGCCGTGATGCGCGACCAAGACCTGCATGCGGCGCTCTGGAACCAGCTGAAGTTCTCGTTGGCCGTGCTGCTGTTGGAGATACCGCTGGGCATCGCGCTGGCGCTGTCCATGCCGGCCGCGGGCTGGAAGGCCTCGGCCACGCTGGTGATCGTGGCGCTGTCGCTGCTGATCCCCTGGAACGTGGTCGGCACCATCTGGCAGATTTTCGGCCGCGCCGACATCGGCCTGATGGGCGCCACGCTGCAGCGGCTGGGCATCGAATACAGCTACACCGGCGACGCCCTGCACGCCTGGCTCACCGTGCTGCTGATGGACATCTGGCACTGGACCCCGCTGGTAGCCCTGCTGGCCTACGCCGGCCTGCGCAGCATCCCCGACGCCTACTACCAGGCCGCGCGCATCGACGGCGCGAGCAAATTCGCGGTGTTCCGCTACATCCAGCTGCCCAAGATGCGCGGCGTGCTGATGATCGCCGTGCTGCTGCGTTTCATGGACTCTTTCATGATCTACACCGAGCCCTTCGTGCTCACCGGCGGCGGCCCCGGCAACGCCACCACCTTCCTCAGCCAGTACCTGACGCAGAAGGCGGTTGGCCAGTTCGACCTGGGGCCGGCGGCGGCGTTCTCGCTGATCTATTTCCTCATCATCCTGCTGTTCTGCTTCGTGCTCTACAACTGGATGCAACGCCTGGGACAAACCGAGAAGGAGGGCGGCCATGAATGATCGCCGGTTCAAGAAGCGTACGGTCTTCCTGATCGCCTATTTGATCTTTGCCCTGTTGCCCATCTACTGGATGGTCAACATGAGCTTCAAGACCAACCAGGAAATCCTCTCCAGCTTCAGCCTGCTGCCCCAGGCCTTCACCTGGGACAACTACAAGACCATCTTCACCGACGAGTCCTGGTACTCGGGCTACATCAACAGCCTGATCTACGTGGCGATCAACACCACGATCTCCCTCACGGTGGCGCTGCCCGCGGCCTATGCCTTCAGTCGCTACAGCTTCCTGGGCGACAAGCACGTGTTCTTCTGGCTGCTGACCAACCGCATGACCCCGCCCGCGGTGTTCCTGCTGCCGTTCTTCCAGCTCTACACCACGGTCGGCCTGATGGACACCCACCTGGCGGTGGCGCTGGCCCACCTGCTGTTCAACGTGCCGCTGGCGGTGTGGATTCTGGAAGGCTTCATGTCGGGCATCCCGCGCGAGATCGACGAGACCGCCTACATCGACGGCTACAGCTTCCCGCGTTTCTTCCTCACCATCTTCCTGCCGCTGATCAAGGCCGGCGTGGGTGTGGCGGCCTTCTTCTGCTTCATGTTCAGCTGGGTCGAGCTGCTGCTGGCGCGCACGCTCACCAGCGTCAACGCCAAACCCATCGTGGCCACCATGACCCGGACCGTGAGCGCGAGTGGCATGGACTGGGCCACGCTGGCGGCCGCTGGTGTGCTGACCATCGTGCCCGGCGCGATCGTGATCTGGTTCGTCCGTCACTACATCGCCAAAGGTTTCGCCATGGGACGGGTATGAGCACCCCCCGACCCCCCAGGGGGCGCCGCTGGCGGCCCGTCCTGAGCTTGTCGAAGGGCGGTTCCGCGGCGGCCTGGGTTGGCGGGGCTTGCGCTCTAACTTTTTTGGAGACTTCAGATGTTTGAGTGGATGGCGTGGACCACGCCGGTCGCGATTTTCTTCACCTGCATCGTCTTGATGCTCGCAGGCATGACGGTGTGGGAGCTCAAGTCGCCCACGACGATGCGCAAGGGCTTTCTGCCCATGGCCACCACGCGCGGTGACCGCCTGTTCATCGGCCTGCTCGGGGCGGCCTACATCAACCTCGCCTTCGTTGGCATCGCCGGCTGGATCACCGAGTGGATGTCGCTGGAGCAGGAGCCCAGCATCTGGATCTCGTTCGTGCTGTCCATGGTCTGGCTGGTCTGGACCTTACGCAAAGGCTGAACGCGACTCGGGACCGTTTTTCTCTTTCCGTTGAATTCGGCCCATTGCTTCCCCGGGGCCGAGCCGTTCAGCGTCAACACCGGGGAAGCACATTGCTAGAGGAGACAACATGAAATTTCGTCATACCGCACTGGCCGTCGCGGCCATCGCGGCCCTGGGATGCAATCTGGCTTGGGCCGATGCGGCCGCGGCCAAAAAATGGATCGACAGCGAGTTCCAGCCCTCCACCCTGAGCAAGGACCAGCAGGCCGCCGAGATGAAGTGGTTCATCGATGCCGCCGCCAAGCTCAAGGCCAAGGGCGTGAACGAAATCTCGGTGGTGTCCGAAACCATCACCACCCACGAGTACGAGAGCAAGACGCTGGCCAAGGCCTTCAGCGAGATCACCGGCATCAACGTCAAGCACGACCTGATTCAGGAAGGCGACGTGGTCGAGAAGCTGCAGACCTCGATGCAGTCGGGCAAGTCGATCTACGACGGCTGGATCTCCGACTCCGACCTGATCGGCACCCACTACCGTTACGGCAAGATCATGAACCTGACCGACTACATGTCGGGCAAGGGCAAGGAATACACCAACCCCGGTCTGGACCTCAAGGACTTCATCGGCACCAGCTTCACCACCGGCCCCGACAAGAAGCTCTACCAGTTGCCCGACCAGCAGTTCGCCAACCTGTACTGGTTCCGTGCCGACCTGTTCGCGCGCCAGGACCTGAAAGACAAATTCAAGGCCAAGTACGGCTACGACCTGGGCGTGCCGCTCAACTGGTCGGCCTACGAAGACATCGCCGCCTTCTTCAGCGAAGACGTGAAGACCATCGACGGCAAGCCCATCTATGGCCACATGGACTACGGCAAGAAGGACCCGTCGCTGGGCTGGCGCTTCACCGACGCCTGGCTGTCGATGGCCGGCACCGCCGACATCGGCATCCCCAACGGCAAACCGGTCGACGAATGGGGCATCCGCGCCTCGGCCGACGGCTGCACGCCGCTGGGTGCGAGCGTCTCGCGCGGTGGCGCCACCAACTCGCCGGCCGCCGTCTACGCACTCACCAAGTACGTCGACTGGATGAAGAAGTACGCGCCGAAAGAAGCCAGCGGCATGACCTTCGGCGAAGCCGGCCCCGTGCCCGCCCAGGGCCAGATCGCGCAGCAGATCTTCTGGTACACCGCCTTCACCGCCGACATGACCAAAAAGGGCCTGCCGGTGGTGAACGAGGACGGCACGCCGAAGTGGCGCATGGCGCCTGGCCCGAACGGTCCGTACTGGAAGCAGGGGATGCAGAACGGCTACCAGGACGTGGGCAGCTGGACCTTCTTCGACAAGCACGACGAGAACAGGACCGCCGCCGCTTGGCTGTACGCGCAGTTCGTGACCGCCAAGACCACCTCGCTCAAGAAGACCATCGTCGGTCTGACCCCGATTCGCGAGAGCGACATCCAGAGCAAGGCCATGACCGACATGGCGCCCAAGCTCGGTGGCCTGGTCGAGTTCTACCGCAGCCCGGCGCGGGTGGCGTGGACGCCCACCGGCACCAACGTGCCCGACTACCCCAAGCTGGCCCAGCTCTGGTGGCAGAACGTGGCCCAGGCTGTGACCGCCGAGAAAACGCCCCAGCAAGCCATGGACAACCTGGCCGAACAGATGGACCAGGTGATGGCCCGTCTGGAGCGCGCCGGCATGGACCGCTGCGCGCCCAAGCTCAACAAGAAGGAAGACCCCAAGAAGTGGCTGAGCGACAAGGGTGCCCCGTGGGCCAAGCTGGCCAACGAGAAGCCCAAGGGTGAAACCATCGCCTACGACCAGCTGCTCAACGCCTGGAAGAACGGCAAGGTCCGCTGAGGACGCCTGACCGATCGAGTCGCAACCGCCCCTTGCGCCCACCGGCGCAAGGGGCCACCCCAAACACCATGAAACGCGCAGAACTGCTCCAATCGCTGGCCCAAAAAACCCTGTTTGATCTGGCGGTGGTGGGCGGCGGCGCCACCGGCCTCGGGGTGGCGCTGGATGCCGCGCTGCGCGGCTTCTCCGTGGTGCTGCTGGAGTCGCACGACTTCGCCGGCGGCACCTCTTCCCGTTCCACCAAGCTGCTGCACGGTGGCGTGCGTTACCTGGCGCAGGGCAATGTGGCCCTGGTGCGCGAGGCGCTGGCCGAGCGCGCCACGGTGCTGCGCATCGCGCCCCACCTGGCGCAGCCGCTGCCCTTCGTCATGCCGTCCTACGGCTGGTGGCAGACCCCGTTCTACGGCGTGGGGCTCAAGCTGTACGACCTGATGGCCGGGCGCGCCGGGCTGGGTCGCACCGCCTTCCTGAACCGCCGGCAGACCCTGGAGGCCTTGCCCGGGGTGAATCCCCAGGGGCTGCACGGCGGCGTGCAGTACTGGGACGGCCAGTTCGACGACGCCCGGCTGGCCCTGGCCCTGGCCCGCACCGCCGAAGCCGCGGGCGCGCTGGTGCTGAACTACGCCCGGGTCACGGCGGTGCGCCGTATGGACGACGCCGGCCACCCGGTCTCCGAGCTCGATGTGAGCGATCGCTTTTCTGAAGAGCAATACACAGTGCGGGCCCGGTGTGTCGTCAATGCCACCGGCGTCTGGGTCGACGAGCTGCGCGCCCATTCCAGCGGCGCCAGTGCCCAGGACGCGCCCAAACGCATGGTCAGCCCGAGCCAGGGCGTGCACGTGGTGGTGGACCGCGACTTTCTGCCGGGCGACCACGCGCTGCTGGTGCCCAAGACGCGCGATGGCCGGGTGCTGTTTGCCGTGCCCTGGTTGGGAAAACTGGTGCTCGGCACCACCGACACGCCGCGCCAGGACCTGCCCCGCGAACCCGATGCCTTTGCCGAGGAACTGGATTTCATCCTGAGCGAGGCCGGCCACGTGCTGAGCCGCCCGGTCACGAAAGCGGACATCCGCAGCATCTGGGTGGGGCTGCGCCCCCTGGTGGCGCCACCGGAAACCACCGAGGGCGGCACCAAGGTCCTGTCGCGCGAACACACCATCGTGGTGGACGCCAATGGCCTCGTCACCGTCACGGGGGGCAAATGGACCACCTACCGGGCGATGGCCGAAGATGTGCTGGACCGTTGCTTTACCAGTGCACTGCTGCCCCGGCGCCCCGGTGGCTTGAGCGAACGCCACACGCTGCTGGGCGCGCCCACCGCCGGCGCGCCGGCCACACCGATCTATGCCCCACCGGGCCTGCATCTGTATGGAACGGAGCGTCAAAGGGTGCTGGACTGCCCGGGGCACGACCGCTCATTGGGCATGGGGCTGACCGAGGCCATGGTGCGCTACGCCGCGCGCCATGAGCACGCCCACACGGTGGAGGATGTGCTGGCCCGGCGTTGGCGGGCCCTGTTCCTGGACGCCCGCGCGGCGGCGGGCATGGCGCCCGACGTCGCGGCCATCCTGACCCAGGAACAGGTCGCGGACCCGGAGCTTGACCGGTTCCTGTCGTTGTGCGACCACTATTTGCCGAGCCGTACCGCCGGTTGAGCGCAAAAGCCGGTTGACAATCCAAAGGTGTAGTGCAATAATCTGCGGCTTCGCTGTAAAAAGGCGAAGTTATCCGCCCACCGACGCGGGTCGTGTCCAGTCTGCAGCAGGCCTGCAGGGTTGATGCGGCTGGCAACGACGGGCCCAAGACTGATCACTCCCGGCCGTGGTGGCTGGGGGGATTCAAGTTGGGACTTAAATCAAATGATCCAAACGCAATCTCGACTCGATGTTGCTGACAACACGGGCGCCAAGTCCGTGATGTGCATCAAGGTGCTCGGTGGCTCCAAGCGCCGCTACGCCAGCGTGGGTGACGTCATCAAAGTCACCATCAAGGAAGCAGCGCCCCGTGGCCGCGTCAAAAAAGGCGAGGTTTACAACGCTGTGGTGGTTCGCACCGCCAAAGGCATCCGTCGTCAAGACGGCGCCCTGATCAAATTCGACGGCAACGCGGCAGTGTTGCTCAATGCCAAGCTGGAGCCCATCGGCACCCGCATCTTCGGACCGGTCACGCGCGAGCTGCGCACCGAGAAGTTCATGAAGATCGTGTCGCTGGCGCCCGAGGTTCTCTGAGGAATCATCATGAACAAGATTCGTAGTGGCGATGAAGTCATCGTGATTGCCGGCCGCGACAAGGGCAAGCGCGGCAAGGTTGTGCTGCGCGCCGACGACAGCAAGCTGGTGGTTGAGGGCGTGAACATCGTCAAGAAGCACGCCAAGCCGAACCCCATGAAGGGTGTGACCGGCGGCATCGTTGAAAAAACCATGCCGATTCACCAGTCCAATGTGGCCATCTTCAATGGCGCCACGGGCAAGGCGGATCGCGTGGGCATCAAGCTCCTGGCCGACGGCAAGAAAGTGCGCGTCTTCAAGTCCAGCGGCGAAGAAATCAAGGTGGCATGAACATGGCACGTTTCCAAGAAATCTACCGCGACAAGATCGCCCCCAGCCTGGTCGAGAAGTTCGGCTACAAGTCGATCATGGAGGTGCCCCGCATCACCAAGATCACGCTGAACATGGGTGTGAGCGAGGCTGTTGCCGACAAGAAGGTCATGGACAACGCTGTTGGCGACCTGACCAAGATCGCTGGCCAGAAGCCGGTGGTGACCAAGGCCCGCAAGGCCATTGCGGGCTTCAAGATCCGCGAACAGCAGCCCATCGGTTGCATGGTGACCTTGCGTGGCGCCCGCATGTACGAATTCCTCGATCGTTTCGTGACCGTGGCGCTGCCCCGGGTGCGTGACTTCCGCGGTATTTCCGGCAAGGCGTTTGACGGCCGCGGTAACTACAACATCGGCGTCAAAGAGCAGATCATTTTCCCTGAGATCGAGTACGACAAGGTTGATGCCTTGCGCGGTCTCAACATCAGCATCACGACGACCGCCAAGAACGACGAAGAGTGCAAGGCTCTTCTGGCTGGTTTCCGTTTCCCGTTCAAGAACTGAGGTGGCGCGTGGCTAAACAAGCACTACTCCAACGTGAACTCAAGCGCGAGAAACTCGCCGCCAAGTTCGCCAAGAAATACACCGAGCTCAAGGCCGTCGCCAACGACGCCAAGCGCACCGACGAAGAGCGTGACGCGGCCCGTCTGGGTCTGCAGAAGCTGCCCCGCAATTCGAACCCGACCCGCCAGCGCAACCGCTGCGAGATCACCGGTCGTCCGCGTGGGACCTTCGCCTATTTCGGCCTGGCCCGTGCCAAGGTTCGCGAAATGGCGTTCGCCGGTGAGATTCCCGGTGTCACCAAAGCCAGCTGGTAAGCCCTAGGAGAACCACAAATGAGCATGAGTGATCCTATCGCCGACATGTTGACCCGCATCCGCAACGCGCAGATGGTCGAGAAGGCCGTCGTGACGATGCCGGCTTCGAAGGTCAAAACCGCGATCGCCCAGGTCCTGAAGGACGAGGGCTACATCGACGGGTTCCAGGTCAAGAGCAACGACGGCAAGAACGAACTTGAGATTGCTCTCAAGTACTACGCTGGCCGTCCCGTGATCGAACGCATCGAGCGCGTGAGCCGTCCCGGCCTGCGTGTTTACCGCGGTCGCAACGCCATTCCCCAGGTTCAGAACGGTCTGGGTGTGGCCATCGTCACCACGCCCCAGGGCGTGATGACCGACCGCAAGGCCCGCGCCACCGGTGTCGGTGGTGAAGTCCTGTGTTACGTCGCCTGATGCGGGCATTGAGGAGCAACTGAATGTCACGTATTGGAAAACTGCCGGTCGCCATCCCTGCTGGGGTGGAGGTGGCCGTCAAAGACAACCTGATCAACGTCAAGGGTGCCCTGGGCGCCCTGGCGCTGGCGGAAAACGCCCTGGTCAAGGTCGAAAACAACGCTGGCTCGCTCTCGTTCACACCGGTGAATGAGTCGCGCGAAGCCAATGCCATGTCCGGCACCATGCGTCAGCTGGTGAACAACATGGTCAACGGTGTGAGCAAGGGCTTCGAGAAGAAGTTGACGCTCCTCGGTGTGGGCTACAAGGCCCAGGCCCAGGGCTCCAAGCTCAACCTGACGGTGGGCTACTCTCACCCCGTGGTGATGGACATGCCCGCCGGCATCAAGGTGGAAACCCCGACGCCGACCGAAATCCTGATCAAGGGTTCCGACCGCCAACGTGTGGGGCAGATCGCTTCCGAGGTGCGCGCTGTGCGCCCCCCCGAGCCCTACAAGGGCAAGGGCATCCGCTATGCGGATGAGAAGGTCGTGATCAAGGAAACCAAGAAGAAATAAGGATCAGGATCATGTTGACCAAAAAAGAGCAACGTCTCCGTCGGGCCCGCCAGACGCGCATCCGTATTGCGCAGCAAGGCGCCGTCCGCCTGACCGTGAACCGCACCAACCTGCACATCTACGCCAACGTCATCTCCGACGATGGCACCCGTGTGCTGGCCTCCGCCTCCACGGCCGAAGCCGAGGTGCGCGCCCAGATCGGTGGCGCCGGCAAGGGTGGCAACACCGCTGCCGCACAACTGGTGGGCAAGCGCATCGCTGAAAAGGCCAAGGCCGCCGGCATCGAGAAGGTGGCGTTCGACCGTTCCGGTTTTGCCTACCACGGCCGGGTGAAAGCCCTGGCAGACGCGGCCCGCGAGGCCGGTCTGCAGTTCTGATCAAACGGAATACACAAAATGGCTAAATTTACGGCAAACATCAAGAACGAAGCGAACGACGACGGTTTGCGCGAGAAGATGATCGCGATCAACCGCGTGACCAAGGTGGTCAAGGGCGGTCGTATTCTCGGTTTCGCAGCACTGACCGTGGTCGGTGACGGCGACGGCCGCGTTGGCATGGGCAAGGGCAAGGCGCGTGAAGTGCCGGTGGCCGTGCAGAAGGCCATGGAACAGGCCCGCCGCAACATGATCAAGGTGTCGCTCAAGAACGGTTCGCTGCACCACAGCGTGCACGGTGAGCATGGTGCCTCCAACGTCATGATGCTGCCTGCTTCCAAGGGTACCGGCATCATCGCGGGCGGCCCGATGCGCGCCGTGTTCGAAGTGCTGGGCATCACCGACGTGGTGGCCAAGAGCCATGGCTCGAGCAATCCCTACAACCTGGTGCGCGCCACGCTGGACGCACTGAAAAATTCGACCACGCCCTCCGATGTGGCTGCCAAGCGCGGCAAGTCGGTTGAAGACATTCTGGGCTGATTGGAGCGATCATGACCACACAAAACACCGTCAAGGTCCAACTGGTGCGTAGCCCCATTGGTACCAAGCAGTCGCACCGCGACACCGTGCGCGGCCTGGGTCTGCGCAAGCTCAACAGCATCAGCGAGCTGCAGGACACGCCCGCCGTGCGCGGCATGATCAACAAGATCAGCTACCTGGTCAAGGTACTCTGAACCGGAGTCGCAAGACATGGAACTCAATAGCATCAAGCCCCAAGAAGGCGCCAAGCACGCCAAGCGTCGCGTCGGCCGTGGCATCGGCTCCGGCCTGGGCAAAACGGCCGGTCGTGGCCACAAGGGCCAGAAATCGCGCTCGGGTGGCTACCACAAGGTGGGCTTCGAAGGCGGTCAAATGCCTCTGCAGCGTCGTCTGCCCAAGCGTGGCTTCAAATCCGCTCAGCTGCAGTTCAACGCTGAAGTGACCCTGGCCGACATCAACGCGCTGGAAGCCGCCGAGATCGACCTGCTTGTGCTCAAGCAGGCCGGCCTCGTGGCCCACATCGCGCGTCGTGTGAAGGTCATCAAGACCGGTGAGATCACGCGTGCCGTGACGCTCAAGAGCATCGGTGCCACCGCAGCGGCCAAGTCGGCGATCGAAGCCGCTGGCGGTTCGTTGGCCTGATTCGACACCAGCGGAAGCAATCTGTGGCAACTGGATCCACGACTCTGGCCAAGACAGGAAAGTTCGGCGACCTGCGTCGCCGGCTGGTGTTCCTGTTGTTGGCGCTGGTGGTTTACCGCATCGGGGCGCACATTCCTGTGCCCGGCATCGACCCTGCGCAGCTGGAACAGCTGTTCAAGGGCCAGGCCGGCGGTATTCTCAGCCTCTTCAACATGTTCTCGGGCGGAGCGTTGTCGCGCTTCACCGTGTTCGCGTTGGGCATCATGCCGTACATCTCGGCGTCGATCATCATGCAGTTGATGACCTATGTGGTGCCTACGTTCGAGCAACTGAAGAAGGAAGGCGAAGCCGGTCGTCGCAAGATCACGTCCTACACCCGTTACGGCACGCTGGCCCTGGCCATCTTCCAGTCCATGGGCATCGCCCTGGCGCTGGAAGGTCAGCAGGGGCTCGTGATCGATCCCGGTATGGGCTTTCGCCTGACCGCCGTGGTCAGCCTGGTGGCGGGAACGATGTTCCTGATGTGGCTGGGCGAGCAGATCACCGAGCGCGGTCTGGGCAACGGGATTTCGATCCTGATCTTCGCGGGTATCGCGGCGGGTCTGCCGAGCGCCATTGGTGGCTTGCTTGAACTGGTGCGTACCGGCGCCATGAACATCCTGGTGTCGATTTTCATCATCGCGCTGGTGATCCTGGTCACCTACTTCGTGGTGTTTGTCGAACGCGGTCAGCGCAAGATTCTGGTGAACTACGCTCGGCGTCAGGTGGGCAACAAGGTGTATGGCGGTCAGTCATCGCACCTGCCGCTCAAGCTGAACATGGCCGGCGTGATTCCGCCGATCTTTGCCTCCAGCATCATCCTGCTGCCCACCACGGTGGTGAGCTGGGTGAGCACCGGCGACTCGACCCGTTGGCTGCGCGACATCGCTTCGGCCTTGTCGCCGGGTCAACCGATCTATGTGGCGTTGTACGCTGCGGCCATTGTTTTCTTCTGCTTCTTCTACACGGCGCTGGTGTTCAACAGCCGCGAAACCGCCGACAACCTGAAGAAGAGTGGCGCGTTCATCCCGGGCATTCGCCCCGGTGACCAGACGGCCCGCTACATCGACAAGATATTGTTGCGACTGACGCTGGCCGGCGCGATCTATATCACCGCCGTCTGCCTGCTGCCCGAGTTTCTGATCCTGAAGTACAACGTGCCTTTCTATTTTGGTGGCACGTCACTGTTGATCATCGTGGTGGTCACCATGGACTTCATGGCCCAGGTGCAGAACTACATGATGTCGCAGCAATACGAATCGCTGCTTAAAAAGGCCAATTTCAAAACCTCCCTTTGAGCTTTGCGTATGGCCAAGGACGATGTGATCGAAATGCAGGGCGAGGTGCTTGAAAACCTGCCCAATGCGACTTTCAGGGTCAAGCTCGAAAATGGTCATGTGGTTTTGGGACACATCTCCGGCAAGATGAGGATGCATTACATCCGCATCCTGCCGGGTGACAAGGTCAAGGTAGAACTCACGCCCTACGACCTCACCCGGGCGCGGATTGTGTTTCGCTCGAAGTGAGCGGTGGCTGGTTGAATATTTTTGGAATATCTAGGAGAAGACTATGAGAGTTTCGGCTTCGGTCAAAAAAATGTGCCGCAACTGTAAGATCATCAAGCGGCATGGCATCGTGCGAGTGATTTGCACCGATCCCCGCCACAAGCAGCGTCAAGGCTGATTCGGAAGTTCAGAGGACCAACATGGCTCGTATTGCAGGCATCAACATTCCGCCGCACAAGCACGCCGAAATCGGCTTGACGGCAATTTTTGGCATTGGCCGTACCCGTGCTCGCAAGATTTGCGAAGCCTGCGGCATCGACTACGCCAAGAAAATCAAGGACTTGAGCGACGCGGAACTTGAAAAAGTCCGTGACCAGGTCGGTGTGTTCACGATCGAGGGTGACCTGCGCCGTGAAACCACCATGAACATCAAGCGTTTGATGGACATTGGTTGCTACCGTGGCTTCCGCCACCGTCGTGGTTTGCCAGTCCGTGGTCAGCGCACCAAGACCAACGCCCGCACGCGCAAGGGTCCCCGCAAGGCGGCCCAGTCGCTGAAGAAGTAATCGGTTTGAAGGATCCTCATGGCTAAGTCTCCCTCCAGCAGCGCATCTGCCCGCGTTCGCAAAAAAGTCCGCAAGAACATTGCCGACGGCATTGCCCACGTGCACGCGTCGTTCAACAACACCATCATCACCATCACCGACCGTCAGGGCAACGCCTTGTCCTGGGCGTCTTCGGGTGGTCAGGGCTTCAAGGGTTCGCGCAAGTCGACGCCTTTTGCGGCCCAGGTGGCTTCGGAAGTCGCGGGTCGAGCCGCGATCGAGCAGGGCATCAAGAACCTGGATGTCGAGATCAAGGGCCCGGGCCCGGGTCGTGAGTCCTCGGTGCGTGCACTGGGTGCGTTGGGCATCCGGATCAACTCGATTGCCGACGTGACGCCGGTGCCGCACAACGGTTGCCGTCCGCAGAAGCGTCGTCGCATCTAAATCGCCTCATTTGAGGCGGTGCCGCCAGCGCGGTACAATCAAAAGCTTTTTTCTCGAGCGCCACCGCAGTCGCCTGCGGTGGCATTTTTGCTAAGCCCACCGCCCCCGTCCAACGGGAGGCTCCCGCAACATCGGGTTGCGGCAGTGTGATTCAAGGAAACCAACGTGGCACGTTACCTCGGCCCCAAGGCCAAACTCTCCCGCCGTGAAGGCTCGGACCTGTTGCTCAAGAGCGCACGCCGTTCGATCAGCGACAAGGCCAAATTCGACTCCAAGCCGGGCCAACACGGCCGCACCTCTGGCCAACGCACGTCGGACTTCGGTCTGCAACTGCGTGAAAAGCAGAAGGTCAAGCGCACATACGGCGTGCTGGAACGTCAGTTCCGCCGCTATTTCGCCGAGGCGGACCGTCGCCGCGGCAACACCGGCGCCAACCTGTTGTTCTTGCTGGAAGCCCGTCTGGACAACGTCGTCTTCCGCATGGGTTTTGCTTCTACCCGTGCCGAAGCCCGCCAGATCGTGTCGCACAAGGCGATCACCGTCAACGGCAAGTCGGTCAACATCCCCTCCTACTCGGTCAAGGCCGGCGACGTGGTCGCGGTGCGTGAGAAGTCCAAGAAGCAGGCCCGTGTGATCGAAGCGCTGGAACTCGCCAAGCAGATCGGTTTCCCCGCCTGGGTTGACGTGGCCGTGGACAAGGCCGAAGGCGTGTTCAAGAAGTCGCCCGACCGTGATGAGTTCGGTGCCGACATCAACGAATCGCTGATCGTCGAACTGTATTCCCGTTAATTTCGTTCCCGGTCTGCGCCTGCACGGTGTGACCGGGCCATGCTCCGTCTGCCTTATCGGTGTAACGAGCCGAGGGTACTGAAGGAAGTTTGAATGCTGAACAATCTGCTGAAGCCCAAAACCATCAACGTCGAGCAACTGTCGACCCATCGCGCCAAAGTGACGCTCGAGCCTTTTGAACGTGGCTACGGTCACACGCTGGGCAATGCCCTGCGCCGGGTCTTGCTGTCCTCGATGACCGGGCATGCACCGACCGAGGTCACCATTGCCGGCGTGGTTCACGAATACTCCTCCATTGATGGTGTGCAGGAAGATGTCGTGAACATGTTGCTGAACCTCAAAGGTGTGGTCTTCAAGTTGCACAACCGCGACGAAGTGACCTTGAGCCTGCGCAAGGACGGTGAAGGTCTGGTCACGGCGGCCGACATTCAGACGCCGCACGATGTCGAGATCGTCAACCCCGGCCATGTGATCGCCACGCTGTCTGCCGGCGCCAAGCTGGACATGCAGATCAAGGTCGAAAAGGGCCGCGGTTACGTGCCCGGCAGCCTGCGCCGCAACGACGACCAGTCGCGTTCGATTGGCCGCATCGTGCTCGACGCTTCGTTCTCGCCCGTCAAGCGCGTGAGCTACACCGTTGAAAGCGCTCGCGTGGAGCAGCGTACCGACCTGGACAAGCTGGTGCTTGAAATCGAGACCAATGGTTCGATCGGCCCGGAAGAAGCGGTGCGCGCGTCGGCCAAGATCCTGGTGGAACAGCTGGCGGTGTTCGCGCAACTCGAAGGCGTGGAACTCTCCGCCTTTGACGCGCCGGCCCAGCGCAGCTCGCAGCAGTTCGATCCGATCCTGCTGCGTCCGGTGGACGAGCTGGAACTCACGGTCCGTTCGGCCAACTGCCTCAAGGCGGAGAACATCTATTACATCGGTGATCTGATCCAGCGCACCGAGAATGAGTTGCTGAAGACCCCCAACCTGGGTCGCAAGTCGCTCAACGAGATCAAGGAAGTGCTCGCTTCGCGCGGCCTGACCTTGGGCATGAAGCTCGAAAACTGGCCGCCGGCTGGTCTCGACAAACACTGAACTCGTCGATCAAAGTCTGACGAACCTCCAGTACCTGATACGGCTGGAGGCAAAACACTGAAAGGAAATCACCATGCGTCACGGACACGGACTACGTAAACTCAACCGCACCAGCGAGCACCGCCTCGCCATGCTGCGCAACATGATGAACTCGCTGCTCACGCACGAAGTCATCAAGACCACGGTGCCCAAGGCCAAAGAGCTGCGCCGCGTCGTGGAACCCATGATCACCCTGGCCAAGGTCGCGACCGTGGCAAACCGCCGTCTGGCTTTTGACCGCCTGCGCGACCGTGATGTGGTCGTCAAGCTCTTCAACGAACTGGGCCCGCGCTTCGCAGCCCGCCCGGGTGGCTATACCCGCATCCTGAAGATGGGCTACCGCGTGGGCGACAATGCACCCATGGCGCTGGTCGAACTGGTGGATCGTGCAGAAGATGCCGCTCCGGCGGCCGACGACGCGAAAGCGTGATAGAATACAAGGCTTGACGCGGAGTGGAGCAGCCTGGTAGCTCGTTGGGCTCATAACCCAAAGGTCGCAAGTTCAAATCTTGCCTCCGCAACCAATCCAATCAAGCCCCTGGCTTGTCATTGAAGCCCACGGTAACGTGGGCTTTTTTGTTTGTGGGCTGCAGAAGTCGTGGGCTCCAACGGGGCGCCTTGTTGGTGGTTAGAGGGGCCAATCCCACAGGCCCTCTGCCGGGCGCATCGGTAGCGACCTGATCGAGCGCTCGTCAGACCTTCGTCAGTCGCCTCGACATCCGCTCTGGCAGTCGGCGTTCGACAAACAGCTCCCCCACTTCTTTGAGGCTGAGGTACCGGCCAGTCTTGCCTTGTTTGCCCATCACCTTCAGCAGGATAGGCCATTCGCCGTCCATCAGCTTTCTGTCGATGCTGCGCCGGTTGCCGGCCGCGCGCTCAAAGTTGGCGTCCATCATGCGCTGCAGTTCCTCCAGATCGAGCCCGGGTTCGGTGCGACCATCGACATTGGTTTTCTCGCTCGCAAATTCCGCAAGCCGTGCGAGCTCTTTCGCGCTGACCTTGGCCGTCGCATCCAGAATGCGTGAACCGGCGCCCTTCTTGTCCAAGGGACCATTCCTCAGTTCGTTCAAGCGCAGGCCACCAAAACCGTTGCGCGCCATTTGCAGTGGCGTGAGTCCGTTCGCCAGCAGCGCGATCGCCCGGATCGCCGCGGCAGGGAGCGCTGGTTGTCCATCGCCTGCGTTCGCCACCTCGGCAATGGTGCTGGTGACCGTCCCGAGGCTGGCCACGTCGTCGGCCAGCAGGCCCTGGGCGACCAGCGCCCTCAGGAAGGGACAGGGGTTGTTGGGGGACACCTGTGGCGAGCGGGGGCTGGACGGCATGTCTTTTCCTTGGTGTGGGAAACGGGTGGGGATGTCGTTGCTCAGACCATGCGCTGCGTCGGAGGCCGATGTGGCGTGCGGGTCAGGTCAGGCCGAACCGGTCGGCCCGCGCCTGTTCCCAGTAGGTGGTGAACACCGCGTGCTGCCCTTCGGAACCCTGCAGCAGGGCTCCGGGCTGGGTGATGGGCAACAGGTTGGCGAGCAGGCGCACTTCGTTTTCGTTGACGCGGCGCACGATGTGTTGCGCCGTGATGTCGCCCGGGTGCTGCAAGCCGGCCGCCTGCACCAGTTCCTGCAGCGCCTTCAGGGTCTGCTGATGGAAGTTGAACACCCGTGTGGCCTTGTCGGGCACCACCAGCGCCTGCTGGCGCACCGGGTCCTGCGTGGAGACACCGGTGGGGCACTGGCCGGTGTGGCAGGACTGGGCCTGGATGCAGCCCAGGGCGAACATGAAGCCGCGTGCGCTGTTGCACCAGTCGGCACCGATGGCCAGGCAGCGTGCGATGTCGAAGGCGCTCACCACCTTGCCTGAGGCGCCGATTTTGATGCGGTCGCGCAGGTTCACGCCCACCAGCGTGTTGTGCACCAGGCGCAGGCCTTCCTGCAGCGGCGCCCCCACGTGGTCGGTGAACTCCAGTGGTGCGGCCCCGGTGCCGCCCTCGGCGCCGTCGACCACGATGAAGTCGGGCGTGATGCCGGTCTCCAGCATGGCCTTGACGATGGCAAACCATTCCCAGGGGTGGCCGATGCAGAGCTTGAAACCGGTCGGTTTTCCGCCCGAGAGCTCGCGCAACCGCGCGACGAATTGCATCAGCTCCATGGGGGTCGAGAACGCGCTGTGCGCGGCGGGCGAAACACAGTCCACGCCGATCGGCACGCCGCGCGCGGCGGCGATCTCGGGCGTCACCTTGGCGCCCGGCAGCACGCCACCATGGCCCGGTTTGGCGCCCTGGCTGAGCTTGATCTCGATCATCCGGACCTGGGCATCGAGTGCGTTGGCCTTGAACTTGTCCTCGCTGAACAACCCGTCGTCGCCTCGGCAGCCGAAGTAGCCCGAGCCGATCTCCCAGATCAGGTCGCCGCCGTTGAGCCGGTGCCAGGCCGAGATGGAGCCTTCGCCCGTGTCGTGCGCGAAGCCGCCCCGCTTGGCGCCCGCGTTGAGCGCCTGGATGGCGTTGGCCGACAGCGCGCCGAAGCTCATGGCCGAGATGTTGAACACGCTGGCCGCGTAGGGCTGGGTGCAGGCAGGGCCGCCAATGGTGACGCGAAAATCGTGCGAGTCCAGCGCGGTGGGCGCGAGCGAGTGGTTGAGCCACTCGTGCCCGACGGCCCGCATGTCGCGCTGGGTGCCGAACGGGCGTTTGTCGGTCTCGCCCTTGGCGCGCGCGTAGGCCAGGCTGCGCTGGCTGCGCGAAAACGGCGTGGCCTCGGTGTCGCTCTCCAGAAAATACTGGCGGATCTCGGGCCGGATCTTTTCCAGCATGAAGCGGAAGTGGCCGATGACCGGGTAGTTGCGCAGCACCGAGCTTTTGGTCTGGCGCAGGTCCCAGAACCCCAGCACCGAGAGCCCCGTGGACAACACGAAAACCAGTGCCCCGACCCCAAAGCCCACCAGCGTGAACAGACTGAGCAGCGCGCACAGAACGCACAGGGCGAACGCGGTGTAGCGCACCGGATAAATGGCGTTGAGGCGTTCGAGCATGGGTTCCTTGGGGGCTTACACTGCCCAGCATCATAAAACCCGCTGCCGTTTTCCCCCATGAACACCGATACCACGCCCGTCCCCATGGACAACGACGATTTTGATGCGCTCGACGCCATCCTGGACGACCTGCGCACGCGCGGCGAGGACGTGCCGCAGTGGGAGTTCTGCGAAGGTGCCATGGCCGCGCTGCTGTGCACGCGCCGCCTGATCCTGCCCAGCGAGTATTTTCCCGTGCTGCTCGGCACCGGCAACAGCGCGCCGGGCGTGCCCGGCAGCGATCCCGAAGACACCCATTTCGCGGACGACGCGCAGTTCGCGCGTTTCATGGAGCTGTGGACACGGCGCTGGAACGAGGTCGCCACGGCGCTGGGCGCCCCGGTCGAGACACTCGAAGACGAACGCAGCTACCACCCCGAGGTGATGGACGTGCGCGGCGCGGTGGCCAGCCTGTCCGAGGAAGCACGCGCCGAAATGGGCGATCAGGCCTTGCCCGCGTTCGGCCAGGTCTGGGCCCTGGGCTTCATGTTCGTGGTGGAAAGCTGGCCCGAAGAATGGGCCGCCCCGCGCGACAAGGAAGCGGCCGGCTGGCTCAACGACGCGCTCGACGCCATCGTGGCGCTGACCGAGGACGACACCGATCCGCCCACGGTCTGCATGCACAGCGAAGACGGTGCGCCCAGCGTGAGCGACGAGCGCTTGAACGCGTTTGGCGCGGCCATCTGGGCGGTGTACGACCTGCGCCAGCTCTGGCAGAGCCTGGGGCCGCGCATCGCGTCCGCGCGCAAGGCCGATACCCCGGGGCGCAACGACCCCTGCTGGTGTGGCAGCGGCAAAAAATACAAGAAGTGCCACGGCATGGGTGAATAGTCCCCCGAGCGGCGGCGCTGCACGCATGGCCGCCGTCTCCCGCTCGGGCCGACTCCTTCCTTCGACGAGTCCAGAACAAGCCCTCCAGGGGCGCCGATCAGGCCATCAGCTCGAACGGGCCGCCCTGCTCGATGGCGCGCTGGTAGGCGGGTCGAGCGTGGATGCGGCGCAGCCAGTCCATCAGCTGGGGACGGCTCTCGTCCAGCCCCGCGCGCGCGGCCGCGGCCTCCACCGGAAAGCTCATCTGTACGTCGGCCGCGCTGAACGAGCGCCCGGCGAACCAGGGTGAACTGGCCAGCTCGGCCTCCAGGAAATCCAGGTGCTGCGTGAGGTTGGGGGTGATGAAGCGGCGCTTGACCGTGGCCGATATCGCCTTGGCCACCGGGCGCACCAGCAGTGGCGCCTTCTCCACCTGGTCGAACACCAGCTTGAGCAGCAGGGGCGGCATGAGCGAGCCCTCCGCGTAGTGCAGCCAGTAGCGGTAGCGCTGAAACGCGGGCGTGCCCGCCTCGGGCGCGAGGCGGCCCTCGCCATAAGTCTCCACCAGGTACTCGATGATGGCGCCCGACTCCGCCAGCGTGGCCCGGCCGTCGGTCACGACCGGCGATTTGCCCAGCGGGTGCACCTTGCGCAGCGAGGGGGGCGCCAGCATGGTCTCGGGGTCGCGCTCGTAGCGCTGGATCTCGTAGGGCGCGCCCAGTTCTTCGAGCAGCCAGAGCACGCGCTGCGAGCGCGAGTTGTTCAGGTGGTGGACGGTGAGCATCGGATTTCCTTGGGTGAGAGGGGCAACGGCGCTCAGCTTAGCGCCTGCGGCAAGGCCCGCGCGAGGAAGTCCCACACGGCGCGGATGCGCGGGTTGCTGCGGATCTCGCGGTGCACCGCCAGCCACACGGGCAGCGGCGGTATGGGCAGCATGGGCAGGAGCGGCACCAGGTCCGGGTTCTGGCGGGCCACGTAGCGGGCCAGAAAACCCACGCCCAGCCCCGCGTCCACTGCCGCCTGGTAGGCGTTGAGGTCGTCGGTGCGCACCGCGAAGCGTTCGCGCTCGATCGGGTAGCCCATGCGGGCGAAGCCCTGCACGATGTCGGTGTTGCGGTCGTAGCCGACCAGGTCGTGGGTCAGCAGGTCCTCGGGCACCCGTGGCGTGCCGCACCGGCGCAGGTAGTCCCGGTGCGCATAGGCGCCGATGGCGACCTGCCCGACACGCCTGGTCACCAGCGAACCCTGGTCGGGTCGCACCATGCGCAGCGCGATGTCGGCCTCGCGTTGCAGCAGGTTGCTCACCGCGTTGCTCGACACCAGCTCGATCTGGATGTCGGGCAGCGCCTGGCGCATCTGCAGCAGCACCGGCGGCAACAGCACGCAGGTGACGGGCTGGCTGGCGCTGATGCGCACCGAGCCCCGCGGGTCGGCCTGCGCGCCCGAGGCCTGGCGCGCGAGCTGGTCGGCCGCGACCGACATGGCGCGTGCCGCGTCGGCCAGCCGCAGCGCGTGGGCGGTGGGCAGCAGGCCGCGGCCGGTGCGCTCGAACAGCACCACACCCAGCTGCGTTTCGAGCTCCCCGATGTGGCGGCCCACCGTGGGCTGGCTGGTGGCCAGGGCGCGCGCGGCCGCCATCAGGCTGCCGTGGTCGAGCGCTGCCAGAAACGAGCGGATCAAGGTCCAGTTGAAGTCTCCGGTATGCATATGTGTATGTCTGGTGTTCGGTTTCGGGCCATTGTGTATGGGGGTGGATGTTTCCACAATCGGTCCCATGGTGCCGGTGGTCGGTGCCCCATGGAGTCCTCTCATGCACGATCTGCCTTCTTCACACGCCGCCGAGACGGTGCTGATCCTCGGTGGCCGTGGCCGCTTCGGCCTGGCCGCGGCCCAGGCGTTTGCGCGCGGCGGCTGGCGCGTGCTGGCCCAGATGCGGCCTGGCGCCATGGCCCCCGAGGTGCCCGGCGTCAGGTGGCTGGCGCAGGCGCTGGACACCCCGGAGGCGGTCGAGGCGCTGGTCGCGCAGGTGCGTCGCGGCGGCGGCGCCTCGGTGGTGGTGCATGCGCTCAACCCCAACCACTACACGCGCCAGGCCTGGGCGCGCGAAGCCTGGCCGCTGCTGCGGTCCGGCATGGCGGTGGCGCAGGCGCTGGGGGCCACGATCATGCTGCCCGGCAATGTGTACAACCATGGCGAGGCCATGCCGGCCGTGCTGCTTGAAGACTCCCCGCAGCGTCCCAGCATGGCCATGGGCCGCATCCGCACCGACATGGAAGCGCGGCTGGAGCAGGCCACCCGCCAGGGCCAGTTGCGCGCGGTGATCGTGCGCGCCGGCAACTTCTATGGCCAGGGGCGCGGCACCTGGCTCGACCTGGCCATGCTCACCGGCCTGCGGCGCGGCAAGCTGGTGTTCCCCGGGCCTCTGGACGTGCGCACGCCTTGGGCCTACCTGCCCGACCTGGCCCGAACGTTCGTGGCGGTGGCCGGCGTGCGCGCGGCAATGGCACCGTTCGAATCGCTGCATTTCAGTGGCCACGACCTCTCGGGTCAGGACTGGGTCGATGCCCTGCAGCCGCTGGCCCGGCAGCAGGGCTGGTTGCGCGAGGGCGCGCCGCTGCGCGTGGGTGGCATGCCGTGGCCCTTGCTCTCCCTGCTGGGGCCCCTGGTGCCGAGCTGGGGCACGCTGGTGGCGCTGCGTTACCTCTGGAACCGGCCGTACCGGCTGGACAACCGCCGCCTGCTGGCGCTGATCGGCAGCGAACCCCACACGCCTTGGCCGCAGGCGTTGGCGCACACCCTGCAGGATTTGCGCATGCTGCCCGCGGTCGCCGAGCCCCGGGTGCACACTGTGTCCACGCCGGCCTGATGCCTCGCGACCGCCCACCCACAGGAGCCCGCCATGCAACGCCGACTTTTCTTGCGCATCGCCGGTGGCGGCGTGGTGGTGGCCGCCACCGCGGGCGGCCTGGCGGCCTGCAGCAGCGCATTGCCGCCCGAGGCCATCGCCGCCTGGCAGGGGCCGGGCAACGAGCCCGACCCGCGCCGCTGGGTGCTGGCCCACGCCATCCTGGCGCCGCATTCGCACAACCTGCAGTCCTGGCTGGTGGACCTGCGCGAGCCGGACGCGATCACCTTGTTCATCGACCGCAGCCGCCTGCTGCCCGAGACCGATCCGTTCTCGCGCCAGATGATGATGAGCCAGGGCACTTTCCTGGAACTGCTGGATCTGGCCGCGCGCCAGCGCGGTCTGCGTGCCGAGATCACGCTGTTCCCGCAGGGCGCCTTCGGCCCGCAGGCGCTGGACGCTCGACCCACGGCCCACATCCGATTGCGGCCCGACGCCTCGTTGCAGCCCGACCCGCTGTTTGCGGCGGTGTTCCAGCGCCACACCAACCGCGAAGCCTACGAGGCGCGCGAGCCCGACCCGGCGGCGCTGCAGGCTATCGCCGCCAGCCTCGCGCCCCATGCGGTGCGCGCCGGGTTCGTGGGGGCGGCGCAGGCCGAGGCGCTGGCGCAGCACCGCCGCATTGCCATGGAGGCCTGGCGCATCGAGCTGGAAACGCCGCGCACCATGCTCGAATCGCTGCGGGTGCTGCGCATCGGGCCGAAGGAGATCGCCGAGCACCGCGATGGCCTCTCGCTCAACGATCCGCTGGTGCGCGCGCTGAGCGCCGTGGGCCTGTTCGACCGCAGCCGGGCACCGGCGCCGGGGGACGCCGCCACCACACGCCAGATCGAGGACTTCAACGCGAAGATCGCCGCGACCCCGGCGTTTTTCTGGATGCTGACCCAGGGCAATGACCGCGCGACGCAGGTGAACGCGGGCCGTGCCTACGTGCGTGCGCAGCTCGCCGCCACGGCCGCGGGCCTGTCCATGCACCCTTTGCAGCAGGCCCTGCAGGAATACCCCGAGCAGGCCGGGTCCTATGCGGCGATCCACCGCCTGCTGGATGCCTCTTCATCGGGCCAGACGGTGCAGATGTGGACGCGCCTGGGCTACGCGCCAGCGGTCGGGCCGGCGCCGCGGCGCGGGCTGGACGCGCACATCCTCCCGACCTGAGCGTTCAGAGCCGCATGAACCCGGCGAGGGCCGCGGCGGTCTCGGTGGGCAGCTCTTCGGGAATGAAATGGCCCGCCGGCAGAGCCTGCCCGCTGACGCTCGCCGCGCAGCGCGCCTGCCAGAGCGCCAGCGGATCAAAAAAGCGCTGCACCACGCCCTTGGCGCCCCAGAGCACCAGGGTGTCGCAGGCGATCTGTTCACCGCGCTCGCGGCCCAGCCGGTCGTGTTCCAGGTCGATGTCGGCGCTGGCGCGGTAGTCCTCGCAGGCGCTGTGGATGGCCTCAGGCCGGCAGAAGCAGCGTTCGTATTCGGCCAGCGCCTCGGGCTCGATGTGACCCAGGCCACCCGCGCCCCAGCCGCCGAGCTTGGCGTGCAGGTACGCCAGCGCTGCGCCGCCGATCATGGCCTCGGGCAGGGGAGCGGGCTGGATCAGGTGGAACCAGTGGTCGTAGGCGCGGGCGAAATCCATGTCGGTGCGGGCGTACATGTCGAGCGTAGGCGCGATGTCGATCACGCCGAGCTTGAGCACGCGTTGCGGAAAGTCCAGCGCCAGCCGGTGCGCCACGCGGCCGCCGCGGTCGTGGCCGCAGAGGAAAAACCGGTCCACACCCAGCGCGTCAAGTGCCGCCACCACGTCGCTGGCCATGGCGCGCTTGCTGGCCTGTTCGTGGCGCGGCGCGTCCGCCGGCGCGGGTGAGTCGCCGTAGCCGCGCAGGTCCGGCATGACGAGCCGGTAGGCGCCGCGCAGCCGCTGGGCCACGCGCTGCCACATCACGTGCGTCTGCGGAAAACCGTGCAGCAGCACCAGCACCGGGCCCAGCGCCTGGCCACCCACGCGCAGCGTGACATGGCGGGGAGCGCCGGCCGTGCCCAGCCGAATCTCGCGCCGCTCGAATCCGTCAAACCAGGGTGTGTCGGTCATGGGGTCTCCGTGGGGTATCAGGGCAACAGCTCGAAGTGGGCGCTGGCGCAGGTCTGGCCGTTGACCAGCAGATCGATGCGGTGACTGCCCGGGTAAAGCGTGCGCGTGGTCACCGGGCGCAGGCTGTGGCGCTTCTCCAGGCTGCGCGCTTCGCCCGGGCCCAGCGCCAGCTTCCAGCCCTTGAACACCTTGGGGCTGGTGCCGCCGTTGGCGCGCACGTGGTGCACCGCGTAGTCCACCACCAGCGGCTGGGTCGTGCGCGCCGTGGAGCGCAGCGTGACGTGCAGCCCGATGTCTTCCCCCACCGCCGCGTGGTCGGTGGACAGGCTCAGGCCGGCCTCGCCCTGCAGACCCAGCCCGAGGCCCCAGGCGGCCAGCGTGGGCGGGTGGCCCTGCTTGATCAGGCCGCGGCTGGCGTGGCGCAGCAGGGCCGTGCGGTCCGGCGTGGCGCCGCGCAGGTGCTCGCCGACCCAGCGGGCCACCAGCTCGGGGTGGTCCTTGGCGATGTCGTTCAGGTGGTTGGCCACGCTGCGGCGCACATAGGCGCTGGCATCGTCCTGCAGCACACGCAGCAGCGGCAGGGTGGGCGCGGGGTCGGCCACCAGGGCTTGCAGCCGCAGGCCCCAGGGCAGGCGCGGGCGCGAACCCTCGCTCACCAGCCGGCGCACATGCGCACTCGGGTCGTGCGCCCACTGCGCCAGGGTGGGCAGCACCACGCCGGGGTGTTGCTGGATCAGTGGGCGGATCGCGAACTCGGCCGAGAAACGCTGGGTGAGCGCGTGCAGGCAGGCCAGCGCGCGCGGCACCTCGCCGTTCACGCCGCGCCGCGCCACGAACTCGCCCATGGACCAGACCACCCAGCCGGCCAGACCCTCATCCCGTCGGTCGGCCGCCAAGGCGATGGGCTCGCCCTGCGCGTCCAGCGGCAGCGGCGGCGCCAGGCTGGCTTCCATCACCTCGCAGGCGGCGGCAAAGTCGCCCGGCAGGGTGGCCTCCAGCGCGTCGGCCAGCTGCATGGCGCGCGCCTTGAACTCCAGCGCTTCCAGCCCGTCGCCGGCCTGCTGTTCGAAGCGCTGGCGCTGAAACCCGGGCCACACCCGCTGCAGGTGGGCGCCCGCGTGCGCCACGGTGCGGGGGTTGATGAGGTTCTTGAACGGTTCGGCCATGTCTGAGGGCGCTCCCGTCAGCGCAGGCGGAGCAGCAGCCCGGCCAGCGCGTGCCGCACCGTGGCCTGGCGCACGGCGGCGCGGTCGCCGTCGAAGCGCTGGTGTTCGGTGAACACGCCCTCGGGCGTGGCCCAGCCGAACCACACCGTGCCCACCGGTTTGTCGGCGCTGCCACCGGTGGGGCCGGCAATGCCGGTGACCGCCACCGACCAGTGCGCGTGGGCGTTGACCACCGCCCCGGTGGCCATGGCGCGCGCCACCGCCTCGCTCACCGCGCCGTGTTCTTCGATCAGCGCGGCGGACACGCCCAGCAGCTCGGACTTGGCGGCGTTGGAATAGGTGACGAAGCCGCGCTCGAACCAGTCGCTCGATCCACTGAGCTCGGTGCAGGCGCTGGCGATCAGGCCGCCGGTGCAGCTCTCGGCCGTGGCCAGGAACTGGCCGCGCGCCTTGAGTTCGGTGGCCAGTTGTTCAACCAGTGTGGCGGTGGGCGGCAGGTTCATGGCGGTCATGGTTGTGAGTGAGGGGGATCGGTCAAGAACACCGCGAAACGGGCTTTGCCAGGCCGCAGGTGTTGCCCCTTGAGGGGCGGAGCGGCTACGCGCAGCGAGCCAGCGACGGGGGTGGGCTCAATACCTCCAGGCGGCGATCACGAGCAGGGTGCAGCCGGCCGCGGCGAAGTCGTCGAGCAGGATGCCGAAACCACCGCGCGGGCCAAAGCCCTTGAAACGCCGGTCGGCCCAGGCCATGGGCCCGATCTTCACCGCGTCGAACAGGCGGAACAGCACGAAGGCGTAGAGCTGGCCCCAGATGCTGGTGGGCGAGACCAGCCACAGCACCAGCCAGAAGGCCAGGATCTCATCGACCACGATGTGACCCGAGTCGGCCATGCGCATGTGCCGCGCCGTGACCGTGCAGGCCCACCAGCCCACCAGCGTGCCCACGCCGATCAGCAGCGCCCAGCCCAGGTCGGGCAGCCGGGGCTGCAGCAGCAGGAAGACCACCCAGGCCCAGAGCGTGCCCGCCGTGCCCGGGGCGAAACGGGGCAGGCCCGAACCCGCGCCGAGCGCAATGAAATGGGCCGGGTGGGCGACCAGAAAGGCCCAGGTCGGGCGAAGCATGGGCGCTGCGCTGGCGGCAAAACGGTCGGACGGATCGGGGGTGTCAACCATGGTGGATCGATTATGAGGCGGTGTGAAACGGTGCAGCCCGTGCCCGCCCAGAACGCTTTGGTCCTGGCTTTGCCAGGCCGCATCGCGTTGCCCCCTGAAGGGGGTCGCGCGCAGCGCGGCGGGGGTGCTTCATCTCACTTGAAGTGGTCGAAGCCGCGCGCACGCAGCGCCACCGGCTGGCCGGCGGCGTCCAGCCAGCGCAGGCCCGGTTCGGCGCTGATGCGGCCCACGCGGTGCACGGGGGTCTGGCTGGTGCGGGCGGCGGCCTCGATGGCGGCGCGCGCGCCGGGCGGGGCGCTGAACAACAGCTCGTAGTCGTCGCCGCCGTTGAGCAGGCAGTCCAGCCGCTGGGCTTCGGGCAGGGCCCGCAGGTCGGGCGCCAGCGGCAGTTCGGCCAGTGCCAGCTCGGCGCCCACGCCGCTGGCCTGCAGCACATGGCCCAGATCGCCGGCCAGGCCGTCGCTCAGGTCGATCGCCGCGTGCGCCAGGCCCGCAAGCGCCTGGCCCAGCGCGAGGCGGGGCACCGGGCGCTCCAGCCGTGTGCGCAACCGGGGCAGGGCGTCTGGCGGGGTGTGCGCGCTGGCCCAGCCGGTGCCCAGCAGCAGTTCCAGCGCCAGCCGCGCTTCGCCGGTGCGCCCGCTCAGGTAGAGGTCGTCGCCGGCCCGGGCGGCGTCGCGCCGCAGCGCCTGGTCGGGGCGCACCTCACCGAGCACCGTGATGCAGATGTTGAGCGGGCCGCGCGTGGTGTCGCCGCCCACCAGGGGGCAGGCGTGCGCGTCGGCCAGCGCGAACAGGCCCCGGGCGAAGGCGTTGAGCCAGGCGTCGTCGGCCGCGGGCAGGGCCAGCGCCAGCGTGAAGCCCAGCGGCCGCGCGCCCATGGCGGCGAGATCGCTCAGGTTGACCGCAAGTGCTTTGTGGCCCAGCGCTTCGGGCGCCACGTCGGGAAAAAAGTGCCGGCCCTCGACCAGCATGTCGGTGGACACGGCGAGCTGGTGGCCGGGTGCCGGCTGCAGCAGCGCGCAGTCGTCGCCGATGCCCCGTGCCACGTTGCCGGGCAGCGCCACGCCGGGGCGCTGGAAATGCCGGCGGATGAGTTCGAATTCACCCATGGCTGCGTTGGGCGTCGGCATCGATGGCCGAGACCGGGCCATCGGGGTTGAGGGGCGCGTTCTCGGCTTCGTCCTCGGGCAGATGCCGTGGGGGCCACAGGAAGCTCAGGGGCGCGCGCCGGATGCGGTGGCGGATCGACGCGCGGATGCGCACGCGGTTCACCTCGCTGATGTTCTGCGCGCGCAGCGCCAGCTGGAAGGCGAGGTAGAAGCTCACGGCCAGGTTGATCGGCCCGACCACCAGCACACCGGCCACCGCCCACCAGAAGCCCGGCTCCCGCAGCACGCCCAGGCCCAGCGAGGCCGTCGCCGCGGCCACCTGGCCGGCCGAAAGCGTGACGTGGCGCACGTCCAGACCCAGGCCGAAAAACGCGGCGAACGCGGGCACCAGGCCGAGCATGAAACCGAGCGAGATGTTGGCCGCCAGGCCCGAGATGTTCTGCCGCAGAAAGCTGGCCCAGCGTGCCGCGCGCGCCGGGCCGAGCAGCCGCGTGAAGCGCGGGTTGTGCCGCACGGCCGAGTCCAGCTTGTGGAACACGAACCAGTTTTCCACCCAGCCGGCCACGATGCTGGAGGCGAACAGCAGCACTCCCGTGAGCGCGGCAAACAGCAGGGTGGGGCCCAGCAGGTGCAGGTCGTGCAGCACGTGCCGGGCCTGGTCGGCGTCGATCATGGGCGCGCCGGTGACGAACCGCAGCGCCAGGCTGAGCAGCAGCACCACTGGGATCACCAGGCCGACGTTGCCCGCGATGGCGGCGATCTGGGAGCGGAACAGGTTGGCCACCTCGTCCACGAAGCGGCGCACGGCGCCGGGCTGGCGGATGTCCCGGAGCTTGGCCACCATGGCCGGCGCGGTCACGGCGGGCTGTTTGGTGGCCACCGTGAGGTGCAGCAACTGGATCAGCACAAAAAAGAACGCGTAGTTGAGCCCGGCGGCAAAGCCGGCCCAGAACGCCGACAGCCCCAGCGCGTAGAGCGAGAACTTGACCCAGGTCGTCAGGCCCAGCACCGCGCCGCCGCCCGCGGCCTTGCCCAGCATCTGGCGGTATTCGGCCGCGTCGCGCGTGATGTAGTACTCGCCGCTTTCGGCGCTGCGCTCGGCCACCTTCGCCGCCGTCAGGTGCGAGCTGCTGGCGATCAGCGCGCGGATGCTGCGGTTGTCCTGGCTCATCTGCGCCAGATCGGCCAGCAGCGCCACCGTGGCACGCTCGGGCTGGCTGGACTGCAGGCAGTCCAGCAGCTGTTTGACGCGCACGATGCGCTCGCGCAGCTGGCGCAGCCGGAACACGATGCCCACCGACACGCCGTGGGTTTCGAGGTGCGAGTACACCGTGTAGGCGGCGTGGCGGCAGGCGTCGAGCTGGGCGCGCAGCAGCGCGGCCGCCTCCAGTGCCTGGGCGCTGTGGGGCCCATGCCGCTGCACCGCCTGGCGCATCACCTCGAAGGACGACGGCAGTTCGTGGAACGGGCGCGAGACCTGGGCCTCGGCGGACATGCGGACCCGGATTTCCGAGGCAAACCCGGTGGCGCTGACCTGGCTCACGCAGAACACCAGCGCGTCCATGAGGGCGGTTTGCCAGAAGCTGGCGGGCGAGCTCGCGGCGCTCTCGGCCGCTGCCAGCGCCGGTGCGGCGGTGGGGAGGGCGTCCGGTGGTGCGATCAGCAGGGCGTGCAGCCGCTGCAGCGTGGCGCTGTCCAGCGCCTTGAGCCAGCGCACGTCGAAACGGCTGGGCAGCAGCAGGCCGAACAGCTCGGCCAGATCGGTGGTCTCGGGCGTGCCGGGCAGGATCTTGCGGCGCAGCCGGTGGCCGAACTCGCTGAGGAAGGCGGTGCGGGGCGCGAAACCGTAGTCGGCCAGCAGCGGCGTGGCGTCCACGCTGCCGGTGAAAACCCGCCACCAGTCGTGCCAGCGCGCCAGCCATTCGGGGCGCGTCTGCACGGTGTCCAGCAGCAGGCGCACGCGCGCCACGCTGGCCTGGGGGTCTTGGGCCTCGCCACGCACCCAGCGCAGCAGCTCGATCAGCCACAGGTGGCGTTGCGCCATCGGGGCCAGCGCATCCAGCGCGTCCAGCAGGGCGGGCAGGTCCATGCCTCGGTTCGGGAGGGGGAGCACGCCGCGCGCGCGGGCCAGCCGGCTCAATGCAGGACGCGCGCGGGGCCGTCGCCCGCGCCGGAGGCGTCGGCCTGGAGCGCGAACTCGGGCACCGGGGCCTCGAACCGTTCGCCGTCTTCCGCCACGCAGAAATAGCTGCCGCGCATGCTGCCCGAGGGCGTGCTCAGCCGCGTGCCGCTGGTGTACTGGAAGGACTCGCCGGGGCGCAGCAGCGGCTGGTTGCCCACCACGCCCAGGCCCTTGACCTCTTCGGTGTGGCCCTGCGCGTCGTCGATGATCCAGTGGCGCGCGATCAGCTGCGCCGTCACATCACCGGTGTTGGTGATGGTGATGGTGTAGGCGAAGGCGTACAGGTCCTCCTCGGGCGCGGATTGCTCGCTGAGGTACTGGGGCTCGACCTCGCAGGTGAACTGGTATTTCGACATGAGCGGCATGTTACCGCGCCAGGGCGGCGCCTGCCGGGCCTGCGAAAATGCGGTGAATTGCCTTTCTTCACCCTTCCGCCGCCCTCCCCATGCCCACCCCCTACCGCATCGCCCCGTCCATCCTGGCCGCCGACTTCGCCCGTCTGGGCGAGGAAGTGAAAAACGTCATCGCCGCCGGCGCCGACTGGATCCATTTCGACGTCATGGACAACCACTACGTGCCCAACCTGACCTTCGGGCCCATGATCTGCCAGGCGCTGAAACCGCACGCCAAGGCGCCCGACGGCACGCCGGTGCCGATCGACGTGCACCTGATGATCCAGCCGGTGGACGCGCTCGCGGGCGCCTTCATCGACGCCGGGGCCGACCTGGTGAGCTTCCACCCCGACGCGAGCGCCCACGTGCACCGCAGCGTGCAGGCCATCAAGGCCCGGGGCTGCAAGGCCGGCCTCACCTTCAACCCGGCCGAGCCGCTGGACGTGCTGGACTGGACCATCGACGACATCGACCTGATCCTGATCATGAGTGTCAACCCCGGCTTCGGTGGTCAGAGCTTCATCGACTCGGCCCTGCGCAAGATCGAGGCCGCGCGCAAGCGCATCGAAGCCAGCGGGCGGGACATCCGGCTGGAGGTGGACGGCGGCATCAAGGCCGACAACATCCGCCGCGTGGCCGACGCGGGCGCCGACACCTTCGTGGCCGGCAGCGCGATCTTCGGCAAGCCCGACTACAAGGCCGTGATCGACCAGATGCGTGTGGCGCTGAAATAAGCCCCCGCGTCGCTTCGCGTCACCCCCTGGGGGCGATGCCTGTGGCCCGGCGAAGTCGGTTCCACGGCATCCTGGGTTTGGACACTTTCTCCGGAGAAGTCTCTTGAAATTTTCCGACATCCGGTCGGTCATCGTCGATCTGGACGGCACGATGGTGGACACGCTGGGCGACTTCGTGGTCGCGCTCAACCACACACTGGACGACCTGCGCCTGCCGCCGGTGGCGCGCGACCTGGTCGAGCGCACGGTGGGCAAGGGCTCGGAGCACCTGGTGCGCACGGTGCTGGCGCACCAGCTGGCCCTGCCCGAGGTCATCGCTTCCGACGCGGTGGCCCTGAGCTGGCCGCGCGACCAGGTGGACGAGCTGGCGCTGCAGCGCTACCAGCACCACTACCTGTTCGTCAACGGCCAACACGCGGACGTGTACCCCGGTGTCGAGGAGGGCCTGCAGCGCCTGCGGGCGTCCGGGCGGGCGCTGGCCTGCCTGACCAACAAACCGCTGGCCTTCGCGCAGGCGCTGCTGGAGCTCAAAGGCCTGGCGGGCTACTTCTCCCAGGTGTTTGGCGGCGACAGCTTCGAGCGCAAGAAACCCGACCCGCTGCCGCTGCTGAAGACCTGTGAGGCCCTGGGAAGCACCCCGGCGCAGACCCTGATGGTGGGCGATTCGCAGAACGACGGCATCGCCGCACGCGCTGCGGGCTGCCCGGTGGCCCTGGTGACCTACGGCTACAACCATGGCGACCCCATCGCCGAGGCGCCGCACGATCTGCTGGTGGATTCGCTGACCGAGCTGCTGGACTGAGCGCGACCCGCGCAGCGGCGGGCCTGCGATCCGCCGCCGGGCCGTTCCCGAGGCGGATCAGCCCCCTCGGGGGGCAGCGACCCGCGCAGCGGCGGAGCGTGGGGGCAAGGGCCGTCCTCTATTTCTTCTTGCCCAGCAGCGCGTCCTTGAGCTGCCAGTCCGCCGGCTTGGGGCCGAGCCAGATGCGCATCAGCGCGTTGAAGAACTCAGGCTCCTTGAAGGGTTCGCCCTCGACCTTGCCCTTGATGGTGAGCACCGTGCCGGTGCCCGGAATCCAGTCCAGCACGAAAGTCTCGCCTTCCTTGAGCTTCTTGTGGTCGCTGAACACCTGGCTCATGCGCATCACGCCGGGAATCAGCTTGGAAAAGGCGCTGCGCTCCATGTTGTCTTCCATGCCGCGAGAGAACAGCTTGCCGAGCTCGGTCGAATCGATTTCGCGCAGCATGGTGATGGTCATGCGCTTGGGGCCGGGCGCTGCCAGCACTTCATCGGGCGTGCTCGCTTTCTGGCTCAGGTACAGCCCGGCGGTGTAGACCTTGAACACAGCCTTGTAGCGCACGCCAGCGCCGTTGAGCTGCAGCGAGCTGCCCGCCAGACTCACCCGGTCTTCCAGCGTGACGCCGCTGAGTTCGACCGTGGCCGCCTCGGCCTGCAGCGTCCCCAGACAGAGACACAGCCCCAACAACGGGCCGGCCACGGAACGCACGATGCGGCGAGAGGGGTGTTTCATGGCGAGGGCTTCCACACGGAGGGTGTTGAAAAAAGAACGACCGTTCTAAAAAGCATTTTCATCACCCCCATGGCCGAACGCAACAGGGTTTCACCGGAGAACCCGGGGACGGGCCGCATTTGCCCGGCCGGGAGCTGAACAGCTTTGCTACACTTTGGCCCCATGTTCAACACACGCACATCCCTCACGGGCAATCTGCCGAGCCGCAAGGGCCGGGGAGCCTGGCCCTGGCGCAAGCCAGCGTAAACGTGCACCTCCCCCCCGGGGTGCGCGGGTCCCGGTCCGGCCTTTCGGCCCCCCGCCTGCGCCACCCCACTCCCCGAACCCGGCAGGCCTGCTGACCGGGCGCCTCAAAAACACGGTTCCATTCGCTGCGACGCAGCAGGGGGCCGATGGAGTGTCTGAACATGATCACCGAACTCGAATTCAAGAGCCTCGCGCAACAGGGCTACAACCGCATCCCGCTCATGGTCGAGGCCTTCGCGGACCTCGAAACCCCGCTCTCGCTGTACCTCAAACTGGCGCACGGTCGGGGCGATGGCCAACACAGCTTCCTGCTCGAATCCGTCGTCGGCGGCGAGCGCTTCGGCCGCTACAGCTTCATCGGCTTGCCCGCGCGCACGCTGTTGCGTGCCAGCGGTTTCGGCGCTGAGGCCAAAACCGAGGTGGTGCGCGACGGCACCGTGGTCGAGACGAACCACGGCAATCCGCTCGATTTCATCGCGGCCTACCAGCAGCGCTTCAAGGTGGCGCTGCGCCCGGGCCTGCCGCGTTTCTGTGGCGGCCTGGCCGGCTACTTCGGCTACGACGCGGTGCGCTACATCGAAAAGAAGCTGGAAAACACCTGCCCGCCCGACACCCTGGGCTGCCCAGACATCCTGCTGTTGCAGTGCGAGGAACTGGCCGTCATCGACAACCTCTCGGGCAAGCTCTATCTGATCGTCTACGCCGACCCGGCCGCCCCCGAGGCCTACGCCAACGCCAAGAAGCGTGTGCGCGAACTGAAAGAGGCGCTGAAATATTCGGTGAGCGCACCCGTCGTCAAACCCAGCCAGGGCCATCCGGCCGAGCGCGATTTCGCCAAGGCCGACTACATCGCCGCGGTGGAGCGCGCCAAGGAACTGATCGCCGGCGGCGACTTCATGCAGGTGCAGGTGGGCCAGCGCATCAGGAAGCGCTACACCGAGTCGCCGCTCTCGCTCTACCGCGCGCTGCGTTCGCTCAACCCGTCGCCGTACATGTACTACTACCACTTTGGCGACTTCCACGTGGTGGGGGCCTCGCCGGAGATCCTGGTGCGGCAGGAGCAGGTGGACGAGGGCCAGAAGGTCATCATCCGGCCGCTCGCCGGCACCCGACCACGCGGCGCCACGCCCGAGAAAGACAAGGCCACTGAGATCGAGCTGGTGAACGACCCGAAGGAGCGCGCCGAGCACGTGATGCTGATCGATCTCGCGCGCAACGACATCGGCCGCATCGCCAAGATCGGCTCGGTGAAAGTGACCGAAGCCTTCGCGGTGGAGCGTTACAGCCACGTGATGCACATCGTGAGCAACGTCGAAGGCACGCTGGTGGACGGTATGACCAACATGGACGTGCTCAAGGCCACCTTCCCGGCCGGCACGCTGACCGGCGCGCCCAAGGTGCACGCCATGGAGCTGATCGACCAGTTGGAGCCCACCAAGCGCGGCCTCTACGGCGGCGCCTGTGGCTACCTCAGCTACGCCGGCGACATGGACGTGGCCATCGCCATCCGCACCGGCATCATCAAGAACCAGACACTCTACGTGCAGGCCGCCGCCGGTGTCGTGGCCGATTCCATTCCCGAGATGGAGTGGAGGGAAACCGAACACAAGGCCCGTGCGCTGCTGCGTGCGGCGGAACTGGTGGAAGAAGGCCTGGAGTGAACACCATGAGCAAACCTATTCAACTCCTGATGGTCGACAACTACGACTCCTTCACCTACAACATCGTGCAGTACTTCGGTGAACTCGGCGCCGACGTGACCGTGGTGCGCAACGATGAGATCACGGTCGACGAGATCCAGCGCCGTGTGGACGCGGGGCAGGTCAACCGCCTCGTGATCTCGCCCGGCCCCTGCTCGCCGGCCGAAGCCGGCATCTCGGTGGCAGCGATCCAGCACTTCGCCGGCAAGCTGCCCATCCTCGGCGTGTGCCTGGGCCACCAGAGCATCGGCGCGGCCTTTGGCGGCAAGATCATCCGGGCACAGGAGCTGATGCACGGCAAGACCAGCGTCATCACCACCACGCAGGAAGGTGTGTTCGCGAACCTGCCGGAGCGGTTCATCGTCAACCGCTACCACTCGCTGGCGATTGAGCGCGAGAGCTGCCCCGACTGCCTGAGGGTCACGGCCTGGACACCGGACGGCGAGATCATGGGCGTGAAGCACAAGACCCTGGCCATCGAAGGCGTGCAGTTCCACCCGGAGAGCATCCTCACCGAGCATGGACACGCCATGCTCAAGAACTTTTTAGAGCAAGCATGAAAATCGTTGATCTCAGAAGCGACACCGTCACGCAACCGACCGCCGCCATGCGCGCGGCCATGATGGCCGCCCCGTTGGGCGACGACGTGTTCGGTGACGACCCGACGGTCAACGCGCTGCAGGAGCGCATCGCGGCCCTCACCGGCAAGGAAGCCGCGCTCTTCATGCCCTCGGGCACGCAGAGCAACCTCTGCGGCATCCTGGCGCACTGTGGCCGGGGTGACGAATACATCGTGGGCCAACTGGCCCACACCTACCGCTACGAGGGCGGCGGTGCCGCGGTCTTCGGCAGCGTGCAGCCGCAGCCGCTGACGCAGGATCCGCAGGGCCGCATGGCGTTGGCCGACATCGCTGCCGCCATCAAGCCGGACGACCCGCATTTCGCGCGCACCCGCCTGCTGTGTCTGGAAAATACCTGGAACGGCCATGTGATGCCCGACGACTACCTGCAGGGGGCGACGCAGCTGGCGCGCGCGCACGGGCTGGCCACGCATCTGGACGGCGCGCGGGTGTTCAACGCTTCCGTCGCCTCGGCCGCGACGGGGCAGGGCGCCTTCGATCGCCTGCGCGAGATCGCCGATCAGTTCGACAGCCTCTCGGTCTGCTTCAGCAAGGGCCTGGGTGCACCGGTGGGCTCCGCGCTGTGTGGTTCGCAGGCGCTGATCCAGAGCGCCCGCCGCATCCGCAAGATGGCCGGCGGCGGCCTGCGTCAGGCCGGGCTGCTGGCCGCCTGCGCCTTGCACGCGCTGGACCACCATGTGGACCGGCTCGCCGACGACCACGCCAACGCCCGCAGACTGGCCGATGGCCTGCGCGGGATCGACGGCCTGACGGTGAAGTCGGCCCAGACCAACATCGTCTTTGTCGACGTGGCCGATGGCCGTGGCCCGGCGCTGCTGGATTTTCTGAAAGCGAACGGCGTGCTCGCCACCGGTCTGATCGGCCTGCGTTTCGTGACCCACCTGGACGTGGACGCGGCTGGCATCGATCACACCATCGCCACGGTGCGTCGCTTCTTTGCCGAGGCGCCTGCAGGTGAGGCGAGCGCCTCTCGCTCCGGCCCTTACTGACCTCCCTCCGCAGGAGAGCACCATGCCCGACACTTCGCAACTCCTGCTGTTCATCGCTGCGGGTTGGCTGCTCAACCTCACGCCCGGCCCCGATGTGCTGTACGTCGTCACGCACTCGCTGCGCAGCGGGGCGCGTGCGGGCATCGTGGCCGGACTCGGTATCACGGCGGGCTGTTTCGTTCACATCGTTGCGGCGGCCTTGGGCGTGGGCGCCTTGTTGGCGGCATCGGCCACGGCCTTCAACCTGCTCAAGTGGGCCGGTGCGGCGTATCTGCTGTATGTGGGCGTGAAGCTGCTGCACTCGCGGGCGAGCGGCGGCCCACTGGACGCCGATACCCTGACGGGTGCGCCGCTGGTGTCCGTCGATCTGCGACGCGTGTTCAGCGGGGGCTTCTGGACCAACGTGCTCAACCCCAAAGTGGCCATCTTTTTCCTGGCCTTCGTGCCGCAGTTCATCGCCCCCAACGTCGAGCACACGACCTGGGTGTTTCTGGCGCTGGGCACGCTGTTCAATGTCAACGCCATTCCCGTCAACATCGGCTGGGCGCTGGCTGCCGCCTGGATGGCCCGTCGCGCCCGCGCTGTTCGGCGCACCATGCACTGGCTGGACCGCGCCGCGGGTGTCATGTTCGTCGGCTTTGGCCTCAAACTGGCCATGTCGGACAATCCTTCTCGCTAAGTTCTGGAGACACCCATGCCCCACAGCCACAAGATCACCCCGCAGGAGGCCCTGCAGCGCACCATCGAGCATCGCGAAATCTTCCACGACGAGATGCTGCACCTGATGCGCCTGATCATGAGCGGTGAGATGTCGCCGGTCATGATGGCCGCGCTCATCACCGGCCTGCGCGTGAAGAAGGAGACCATCGGCGAGATCACCGCGGCCGCGCAGGTGATGCGCGAGTTCTCCACCAAGGTGAACGTGGCCGACAAGACGCACCTGGTGGACATCGTGGGCACCGGCGGCGACGGCTCGCACACCTTCAACATCTCCACCTGCTCCATGTTCGTGGCCGCGGCCGCGGGCGCCAAGGTCAGCAAGCACGGTGGGCGCAGCGTGTCCAGCAAGAGCGGCAGCGCCGATGTGCTGGAGAGCCTGGGCGTCAACATCAACCTGCCGCCCGATGCCATCGCGCGCTGTATTGAGGAGGTGGGCGTGGGTTTCATGTTCGCGCCCAACCACCATCCGGCCATGAAGAACGTGGCGCCGGTGCGCCGCGAGCTGGGCATCAAGACCATCTTCAACATCCTCGGGCCGCTCACCAACCCCGCCTCGGCGCCGAACATTCTCATGGGCGTGTTCCACCCCGATCTGGTGGGCATCCAGGTGCGTGCGTTGCAGCGCCTGGGCGCCGACCATGCCGTGGTGGTCTATGGCCGCGATGGCATGGACGAGGTCTCGCTGGGCGCCGCCACCATGGTGGGGGAGCTGAAGAACGGCGAGATCACCGAATACGAAATCCACCCCGAGGACTTTGGCCTCACCATGGCGAGCAGCCGCGCGCTGCGCGTGGAGACGCCCGAAGACTCCAAGGCCATGCTGCTGGGCGTGCTGGACCGCCGCGATGAGCCTGCGCTCAAGGCGGCGCGCGACATCGTGGCGCTCAACGCCGGCGCGGCGCTGTACGCTGCCAACGTCTGCGACGACATGGGGCAGGGCATTGCCCTGGCACGGCGCACCATCGAATCGGGCGCCGCGGCCGCCAAGCTGGCCGAGTTGCAGGCCTTCACCCAGACCGCGACCGCCGGCACCGGCCCCTGAAGGAGAGGCATATGCCCGTCTGGTTGCAGAACGAAGGCGCCTGGATCGCCATTGGCGTCTCGCTGCTGTTCATCGTGGCCGGTGTGGTGATGCACCGGGTCATCAAGAAGGTGCTGCAGGCGCCCCCACCCCAGGAAAACGAAACCCATGAGTGACATCCTCAACAAGATCGTGGCCGTCAAGCACGAGGAAATCGCCGCCGCGCGCCAGAAGAAGCCGCTGGACGTGGTGCGCTTCGACGCCGAAAGCCGGGTGCTGACGCGCGACTTCGAGGGCGCGCTGCGCGCCAAGATCGCCGCAAGCCAGGCCGCGGTGATCGCCGAAATCAAGAAGGCCAGCCCGAGCAAGGGCGTGTTGCGCGAAGAGTTCATCCCGGCCGACATTGCCCAGAGCTACGCCGAAGGCAACGGCAAGGTCAGCGCCGCCTGCCTGTCGGTGTTGACCGACCGCCAGTTTTTCCAGGGCAGCGCCGACTACCTGAAGCAGGCCCGCGCCAGCTGCGACCTGCCGGTGCTGCGCAAGGACTTCATGGTGGACCCGTACCAGATCTACGAAGCCCGCGCCATGGGGGCCGATGCCATCCTGCTGATCGCGGCCTGCCTGGACGACGCGCAGATGGCCGATCTGGAAGCGCTGGCGCAGGGGCTGAACATGGCGGTGCTGGTCGAGGTGCACGATCGCGACGAACTGCAGCGTGCGCTCAAGCTCAGAACCCCGCTGGTGGGCATCAACAACCGCAACCTGCGGACCTTCGACGTCACGCTGCAGACCACGCTGGACATGCTGCCCGATGTGCCGTCCGACCGCCTGCTGGTTACCGAGTCGGGCATCCTGGGGCGTGAGGATGTGATGAAAATGCGCGCCGCTGGCGTGCACGCCTTCCTGGTTGGCGAGGCCTTCATGCGGGCGCCCGAGCCGGGCCTGGCGCTGGCCGAGCTGTTTGCCTGAGTTACGCGATGCAAGGCGCGCTGGATTGGGGCGATTCCGGGGTAGTCCTGGGCGATTCGGCTCGGCAATTGCTGTTGGCCGATCCGGTGCGCTGGCCGGTTTCGGCCGACTGGTCGCCCCTGGTCGACGACTTCTGGATGTCATCCACAGGACAGGGCTTGCTGGGCTTTTTGCGCCAGCGCCTGGCCTTGGGGGCTCTCATCTACCCGCCGCGACCACTGCGGGCGCTGGAGTTGACGCCGCTTGCGCAGGTCCGGGTCGTGATTCTGGGCCAGGACCCATACCACGGCCCTGGCCAGGCCGAGGGGCTGGCGTTTTCCGTGCCTCCGGGGGTGAAGATTCCGCCCAGCCTGCGCAACATGTTCAAGGAACTGCAGCGCGATCTGGGGCTGCCGGCGCCCACCCATGGTTCGCTGGTGCGCTGGGCACAACAAGGGGTGCTGCTGCTCAACACCTGCCTGACGGTGGAAGACGGTCAGCCCGCCAGCCACGCCGGGCAGGGCTGGGAGGTGCTGACCGACGCGGTCATCCGTCGTTGCAGCGAGTCCGGGCTGCCCAAGGTGTTTCTGCTCTGGGGCGCACACGCCCAGAAGAAGCTGGGTCTGATCGATGGGGCCCGCCACTTGATGCTGTCCGCCAACCACCCTTCGCCTTTGTCCGCCAGCCGGGGCCCTGTACCGTTCATCGGATCCGGCCATTTTGGTGCCGTGAACCGCTGGCTGACCGCCCAAGGCGGACCGGCGATTGATTGGTGAACAACGAACAATGTTGCTGACATAGGCCAAAAAACCGTGGCATAATGCTGGGCTGCGCTATGGAGGGGTGGCCGAGTGGTTAAAGGCAGCAGACTGTAAATCTGCCCGCTTACGCGTACGCTGGTTCGAATCCAGCCCCCTCCACCAGCAACGGATGTGATGCAAGAGCGATTGGGATGTCGCGTTCAAAGTGTTTCAGGCCAAGAGGTCTGGTTCCTTCGGGCGGGAGTAGTTCAATGGTAGAACCCCAGCCTTCCAAGCTGATGACGCGGGTTCGATTCCCGTCTCCCGCTCCAGATTGCTTCGGTTGTTGATGGTGCGAACAGTTTTCTGAGATGTCCGGGTTGTCCGGGTGTCTTGGCCCTTGTGGCTCAGTGGTAGAGCACTCCCTTGGTAAGGGAGAGGTCGCGGGTCCGATTCCCGCCAAGGGCACCATATTTGTTCTGGTGTTTCGGCAATTTTGATTTTGGAGCTGAAAAATGGCAAAAGAGAAATTTGAGCGGACCAAGCCGCACGTGAACGTGGGCACCATTGGTCACGTTGACCACGGCAAGACCACGCTGACGGCGGCCATCACCACCGTGCTGGCGGCCAAGTTCGGCGGTTCGGCCAAGGCCTACGACCAGATCGACGCGGCGCCCGAGGAAAAAGCGCGCGGCATCACCATCAACACCGCCCACGTGGAATACGAAACGGCCAACCGCCACTACGCCCACGTCGACTGCCCCGGCCACGCCGACTACGTCAAGAACATGATCACCGGTGCCGCCCAGATGGACGGCGCCGTGCTGGTGTGCTCCGCCGCCGACGGCCCCATGCCCCAGACCCGCGAACACATCCTGCTGGCCCGCCAGGTCGGCGTGCCTTACATCATCGTGTTCCTGAACAAGTGCGACATGGTCGACGACGCCGAGCTGCTCGAACTCGTTGAAATGGAAGTGCGCGAACTCCTGGACAAGTACGACTTCCCCGGCGACGCCACCCCCATCATCCATGGTTCGGCCAAGCTCGCCCTCGAAGGCGACAAGGGTCCTCTGGGTGAAGAAGCCATCATGAAGCTGGCCGACGCCCTGGACACCTACATCCCCACGCCCGAGCGCGCGGTGGACGGTGCCTTCCTGATGCCCGTGGAAGACGTGTTCTCCATCTCCGGCCGCGGCACCGTCGTGACCGGTCGTATCGAGCGCGGCATCATCAAGGTCGGTGAAGAAATCGAAATCGTCGGCATCTCCACCACCCAGAAGACCACCTGCACCGGCGTGGAAATGTTCCGCAAGCTGCTCGACCAGGGTCAGGCCGGCGACAACGTCGGTATCCTGCTGCGCGGCACCAAGCGCGAAGATGTGCAGCGCGGCCAAGTGCTGTGCAAGCCCGGCTCCATCAAGCCGCACACCCACTTCACCGGTGAGGTCTACGTGCTGTCCAAGGACGAAGGCGGCCGTCACACCCCGTTCTTCAACAACTACCGCCCGCAGTTCTATTTCCGCACCACCGACGTGACCGGCTCCATCGAGCTGCCCGAAGGCAAGGAAATGGTCATGCCGGGTGACAACGTGTCGATCACGGTCAAGCTGATTGCCCCGATCGCCATGGAAGAAGGTCTGCGCTTCGCCATCCGTGAAGGCGGTCGCACCGTCGGCGCCGGCGTCGTCGCCAAGATCATCGAGTAATCGCCCTCCTGGGGGCACAAGCCAGTAGGGGTATAGCTCAATTGGCAGAGCGTCGGTCTCCAAAACCGAAGGTTGTAGGTTCGATTCCTACTGCCCCTGCCACCGAACAGGGCAACGCCGGAATCTGATTCCGAACTGTTTTGTGGTTTTACAAGCCCGCCGAAGTCGTCAAGACCTCTGGTGGGCTTGCGTGTCTCAAGCCTCTTGCCTTTTTTGGGCTTTAGATGCGAGTTTTGTACTGAATCGTCTGGATCCTCATGGCCACTTCCGAAGTTCAAACCGTCAACACCAGTGCCGACAAGGCCAAGCTGGCGGCGGCGGCCGCGTTGCTGTTGGGTGCCTTTGTGGCGTTTTACCTGCTTTCGGGTCGGGGTGCGCTGGTTCAGTGGGTGGCGCTGATCGTGGGCGTGGCGGCGGCCGTGGTGGTGTTTGGGGTATCCGAGTCCGGCAGGCAGTTGGTGGCGTTCGGGCGGGACGCCTGGCGCGAAACCAAGAAAGTGGTCTGGCCGGCCCGCAAGGAGGCGATCCAGATGACGGCCTATGTGTTTGCGTTCGTGTTCGTGATGGCGCTGTTCCTCTGGCTGACCGACAAGACCGTTGAGTGGCTGTTTTACGACCTGATCCTGGGCTGGAGAAAATAATGACCGATCATCAAAGCCCCGTGACCGATGGCGTGCCCGCCGAAGGGATGCGTTGGTACGTGGTGCACGCCTATTCCGGCATGGAAAAGGCCGCCGAGCGCAATATCGTCGAGCGCATCAACCGCGAAGGCATGCAGAGCAAGTTTGGTCGCATTCTGGTGCCCACCGAAGAGGTGGTGGAAGTCAAGAACGGTCAGAAGCGCACCACCGAACGCAAATTCTTCCCCGGCTATGTGCTGGTGGAAATGGTGATGGACGATGAAACCTGGCACCTGGTGAAGCACACCAACAAGGTCACCGGTTTCGTGGGCGGTGCCAAGAACCGTCCGGCGCCGATCTCCGAAGAAGACGTCCAGAAGATCGTCAACCAGATGCAGGAAGGCACTGACAAGCCGCGTCATAAGGTGGAGTTCGTCGTGGGCGAATACGTGCGTGTCAAGGAAGGCCCGTTCACCGACTTCAACGGCACGGTCGAAGAAGTCAACTACGAGAAGAACAAGATGCGCGTGTCCGTGACCATTTTCGGTCGTGCCACGCCGGTCGAGCTCGAATTCAGCCAGGTCGAGAAGACCTGAGTTTTTTCGTGGCACAGGCGGGTCGGCCCGACGCCTGTGCCATTTGATTCTCCCGGGTCCCCCAACGCGAGGAGGCTGTCTTGATGGCAGCCGTCTGCACTCGCAGGAGCTAAAAAATGGCGAAAAAAATCGTCGGCTTCATCAAGCTGCAAGTGCCAGCTGGTAAGGCCAACCCCTCTCCCCCGATCGGTCCGGCGCTGGGTCAGCGCGGCCTGAACATCATGGAGTTCTGCAAGGCGTTCAACGCCCAGACCCAGGGCGTCGAGCCCGGTCTGCCGCTGCCCGTGGTGATCACGGCATTCGCGGACAAGAGCTTCACCTTCATCATCAAGACGCCGCCCGCGACGACCCTGATCAAGAAGGCCATCAAGCTGGACAAGGGCTCTTCGGTGCCCAACAAGAACAAGGTTGGCAAGATCACCCGCGCTCAGCTGGAAGAAATCGCCAAGGTCAAAATGAAAGACATGACCGCTGCCGATGTGGACGCCGCCGTGCGCACCATCGCCGGTTCGGCCCGCTCGATGGGCGTGATTGTGGAGGGCGTGTGACATGGCCAAACTGACCAAAAAACAGAAGGCTTTCGAAGGCAAAGTGGACAGCAACAAGCTGTACCCACTGACCGATGCCCTGGCCATCATCAAGGAATGCGCCAACGCCAAGTTCGATGAATCCATTGACGTGGCGATCCAGCTCGGCGTGGATGCCAAGAAGTCGGACCAAGTGGTGCGTGGCGCCGTCGTGATGCCCAACGGCACCGGCAAGACCAAGCGCGTGGCCGTGTTCGCCCAGGGCGCCAAGGCCGAGGAAGCCAAGGCCGCGGGTGCCGACATCGTCGGCATGGACGATCTGGCCGCCGACATCAAGGCCGGCAACATGAACTTCGACGTGGTCATCGCTTCGCCCGATGCGATGCGCGTGGTCGGTACCCTGGGTCAGATCCTGGGCCCGCGCGGCCTGATGCCCAACCCGAAGGTCGGCACCGTGACGCCCGACGTTGCCCAGGCTGTGCGCAACGCGAAGGCCGGTCAGGTGCAGTTCCGCGTGGACAAGGCCGGCATCGTGCACGGCACCATCGGCCGCCGTTCGTTCGACGCCGACAAGCTCCAGGGCAACCTGGTGGCGTTGCTGGACGCGTTGACCAAGGCCAAGCCCGCCACCAGCAAGGGTGTGTACCTGCGCAAGGTGGCGGTGTCCTCGACCATGGGTGTGGGCGTTCGCGTCGACATGCAATCCATCGCGGCCTGATCGCGAAAAGAATTCGGGCCACTGCGGTGGCCCGGGTGTGGTGGGCCCGCAGGGCGGCAACGATGCCGCTGTGTGGGGCCATCCAAGACCGTTGGTGTTGGTCCGAACCTGTGAGGGAATGGCCCGACTTAATTGTGAAAAGCCAACGCAGATGGCGATCCCGCTGCAGATGGAACTTGTTCCCTAAACAGTTGGTCGCTGCAATGAGGCGTGCCAGAGGTCCGATGACCGAAGGCACATTTAAGGAGTAGACCTTGAGTCTGAATCGCAGTGAGAAAGAAGCGGTCATTTCCGAAGTGACCAGCCTCGCCGCTAAAGCTCAAACGCTCGTGATGGCGGAATACCGTGGCATCACGGTCGCGAACATGGACAAACTGCGCGTCACAGCCCGCAGCAACGGTGTGAGCCTGAGCGTGTTGAAAAACACCCTGGCCCGCCGTGCGGTGGCTGGCAGCAGTTTTGAAGTGGCCGCTGACCAGATGACCGGTCCGCTGATCTATGGCTTCTCCGAAGACGCCGTGGCCGCCGCGAAAGTGGTGGCCGAATTCGCGAAAACCAACGACAAGCTGGTGATTCGTGCAGGTGTCTACGGTGGCAAAGTCCTGGACGTCGAGGGCGTGAAGCAGCTCGCCAGCATTCCTTCGAAGGAAGTGCTGCTGGCCCAGCTGTGTGGCTTGCTGATGTCCCCCATGTCGCGTACGGCCGTTGTGCTGGGCGCGCTGGCGGCGAAAAAAGGCGAAGGCACTGCCCCGGCGGCACAAGCCCCGGCAGAGGAAGCTGCCGCCGCCTGAAGGCGTGGCAGATTCGTTTAACCAATTGTTAGGAAATCAAAATGGCATTCGATAAAGACGCATTTTTGACCGCGCTGGACAGCATGACGGTCATGGAACTCAACGACCTGGTGAAAGCCATCGAAGAGAAGTTTGGTGTGAGCGCTGCCGCCATGGCCGCTCCTGCCGCTGGTGGTGCTGGCGCTGGCGCCGCCGCCGCTGAAGAGAAGACCGAATTCAACGTCGTGCTGCTCGAAGCCGGCGCGAACAAGGTCTCCGTCATCAAGGCCGTGCGCGAAATCACCGGTCTGGGTCTGAAGGAAGCCAAGGACCTGGTCGATGGCGCTCCGAAGAACGTGAAGGAAGCGATTGCCAAGGCCGACGCCGAAGCCGCTGTGAAGAAGCTGGTGGAAGCCGGCGCCAAGGCCGAGCTCAAGTAATTCGGTTCTGGTCAGGGGCTGGAGTGCTCGAAAGGGCCTCCAGCCTTTGGTGCTTTCAGAGCCGCCTGTGCTAGTTCCATAGGCGCCGTGTTTTAAATGAACACTGATAAGTAAATTCTGTCGAGTTTGCTTATCAGTGTTTTCTGACCCCGACTGCAGAAAACGACTTGGTTCGGGCCTGTGTGCAATGCGCAGGCCGTCCGCCAATGGTTGGTAGAGGCCAGCCACCAAGCAAGCCACCAGGAGTTCTCCCTGGTAGGCAGACAGTCGCCGCAGACCTCAAGTCCGGAGATCTCATGGCCTCAGCATCGAACTATTCATACACCGAACGCAAACGCATCCGCAAGAGTTTTGGTACCCGCGAGAACGTGCTCGCGATTCCTTACCTGCTGCAGATGCAGAAGGATGCATACACCGCCTTCCTGCAGGCCGACTCCGCGCCGAAAAAGCGCACCAACGAAGGCCTCCAGGCCGCGTTCGAGGCCGCCTTCCCCATCGTCTCGCACAACGGCTTTGTCGAGATGAAGTTCGTCGAGTACAACCTGGCTCGCCCGGCGTTCGACGTGCGTGAGTGCCAGACCCGTGGTCTGACCTTCGCATCGGCCGTGCGCGCCCGTGTGCAGCTCATCATTTACGACCGCGAGTCTTCGACCAACCAGTCCAAGGTCATCAAGGAAGTGAAGGAACAAGAGGTCTACATGGGTGAAGTGCCCCTGATGACCGACAAGGGTTCCTTCATCATCAACGGCACCGAGCGCGTGATCGTGTCGCAGCTGCACCGCTCGCCGGGCGTGTTCTTCGAACACGACAAGGGCAAGACCCACAGTTCGGGCAAGCTGCTGTTCTCGGCCCGCATCATTCCCTACCGCGGCTCCTGGCTCGACTTCGAATTCGATCCGAAGGACGTGTTGTTCTTCCGCGTCGACCGCCGCCGCAAGATGCCGGTCACCATCCTGCTCAAGGCCATCGGCCTGACGCCGGAAACCATCCTGGCCAACTTCTTCGTCAACGACCACTTCCGCCTGATGGACAGCGGCGCGCAAATGGCCTTCGTGCCCGAGCGCCTGCGTGGTGAAGTGGCCCGTTTCGACATCACCGACAAGAGCGGCAAGGTCGTGGTGGCCAAGGACAAGCGCATCACGGTGCGCCACACCCGCGAGATGGAGCAGTCCGGCACCACGCACATCAGCGTGCCCGAAGACTTCATGATCGGTCGCGTGGTCGCGCGCAACATCGTGGACGCCGACACCGGCGAGATCATCGCCAAGGCCAACGACGAGCTGACGGAAGCCCTGCTGAAGAAGCTGCGCAGTGCCGGCGTGCAGGACCTGCAGTGCCTCTACACCAACGAACTCGACCAGGGCGCCTACATTTCGCAGACCCTGCGCAGTGACGAAACGGCCGACGAGTTCGCCGCCCGTGTCGCCATCTACCGCATGATGCGCCCCGGCGAGCCGCCGACCGAAGACGCGGTGCAGGCCCTGTTCCACCGCCTGTTCTACAACCCGGACACCTACGACCTCTCGCGCGTGGGCCGCATGAAGTTCAACGCCCGCGTGGGCCGCGACGAATCCACCGGCGCCATGGTGCTGTCCAACGAAGACATCCTGGCCGTGGTCAAGATCCTGGTGGACCTGCGCAATGGCCGTGGCGAAGTTGATGACATCGACCACCTGGGCAACCGCCGCGTGCGTTGCGTGGGCGAACTGGCCGAGAACCAGTACCGCACCGGTCTGGCGCGTATCGAGAAAGCCGTGAAGGAGCGTCTGGGCCAGGCCGAGCAAGAGCCGCTGATGCCGCACGACCTGATCAACTCCAAGCCGATTTCCGCGGCCCTCAAGGAGTTCTTCGGCGCGTCCCAGCTGTCGCAGTTCATGGACCAGACCAACCCGCTGGCCGAGATCACCCACAAGCGCCGCGTGTCGGCCCTGGGCCCGGGCGGTCTGACCCGCGAGCGCGCTGGCTTCGAGGTGCGCGACGTGCACGTCACGCATTACGGCCGCGTCTGCCCCATTGAAACGCCTGAAGGCCCGAACATCGGCCTGATCAACTCGCTGGCCCTGTACGCCCGCCTGAACGAGTACGGTTTCATCGAGACCCCGTACCGCCGTGTGGTGGACGGCAAGGTGACGAACCAGATCGACTATCTGTCGGCCATCGAAGAAGGCAAGTACGTCATCGCCCAGGCCAACGCCGCACTGGACAAGGATGGCAAGCTGACCGGTGACCTGATCTCCGCCCGTGAAAAGGGCGAATCGATCCTGACCCCGGCCGACACCATCCAGTACATGGACGTGTCGCCCGCGCAGATCGTCTCGGTGGCCGCCTCGCTGGTGCCCTTCCTGGAGCACGACGACGCGAACCGCGCGTTGATGGGCGCCAACATGTCGCGCCAGGCCGTGCCCGTGCTGCGCCCCGAGAAGCCGATGGTCGGCACGGGCATCGAGCGCGTGGCCGCGATCGACTCCGGCACCGTGGTGACCGCCAATCGCGGCGGCGTGGTCGATTACGTGGACGCGACCCGCATCGTGATCCGCGTGAACGACGCCGAGGCCGTGGCCGGTGAAGTCGGTGTGGACATCTACAACCTGATCAAGTACCAGCGTTCCAACCAGAACACCAACATCCACCAGCGTCCGATCGTCAAGAAGGGCGACAAGCTGGGCAAGGGCGACGTGATCGCCGACGGCGCGTCGACCGACCTGGGTGAGATCTCGATCGGCCAGAACATGCTGATCGCCTTCATGCCCTGGAACGGCTACAACTTCGAAGACTCGATCCTGATCTCCGAGCGCGTGGTCGCCGAAGACCGCTACACCTCGATCCACATCGAGGAACTCGTGGTCATGGCGCGCGACACCAAGCTGGGCGCGGAAGAAATCACCCGCGACATCCCCAACCTGGCCGAGCAGCAGCTCAACCGCCTGGACGACTCCGGCATCATCTACGTGGGCGCCGAAGTGCTGCCTGGCGACGTGCTGGTGGGCAAGGTCACGCCCAAGGGCGAGACCACGCTGACGCCGGAAGAAAAACTGCTGCGCGCGATCTTCGGCGAGAAGGCCAGCGATGTGAAAGACACCTCGCTGCGCGTGGACCAGGGCTCGCAAGGCACCGTGATCGACGTGCAGGTCTTCACCCGCGAAGGCATCACGCGCGACAAGCGCGCCCAGCAGATCATCGACGACGAACTCAAGCGTTTCCGCCTGGACCTGAACGACCAGCTGCGGATCGTGGAAGCCGACGCCTTTGACCGGATCGAGAAGCTGCTGACCGGCCGTGTCGCCAATGGCGGCCCGAAGAAGCTGGCCAAGGGCACCAAGATCGACAAGGCCTACCTGGACGAAGTCGAGAAGTACCACTGGTTCGACATCCGTCCGGCGGAAGACGACGTGGCGGCCCAGCTGGAGTCGATCAAGAACTCCATGGAGCAGACGCGCCACAGCTTTGACCTGGCGTTCGAAGAGAAGCGCAAGAAGCTCACGCAGGGCGACGAGCTGCCCGCGGGCGTGCTCAAGATGGTCAAGGTCTACCTGGCCGTCAAGCGCCGCCTGCAGCCCGGTGACAAGATGGCCGGCCGCCACGGCAACAAGGGTGTGGTCTCCAAGATCACGCCGGTGGAAGACATGCCCCACCTGGCCGACGGTACGCCGGTGGACATCGTGCTGAACCCACTGGGCGTGCCTTCGCGCATGAACATCGGTCAGGTGCTGGAAGTCCACCTGGGCTGGGCCGGTAAGGGCCTGGGCCAGCGCATCGGCGACATGCTGCAGCGCGAGGCCGCCATGTCCGAAGTGCGTGCTTTCCTGGAACAGATCTACAACGGCACGGGCCGCAAGGAAGACCTGTCCAAGCTCAACGACGACGAGCTGCGCGCCATGGCCGAAGAGCTGACCCGCGGTGTGCCGTTCGCATCCCCGGTGTTCGACGGCGCTTCCGAGCAGGAAATCATGGACATGCTCAAGCTGGCGTATCCGGACGACATCGCGAAGGCCAAGGGCCTGACCGAAACCCGCACCCAGGCGCAGCTGTACGACGGTCGCACCGGTGACGCTTTCGAGCGCAAGACCACCGTGGGCTACATGCACTACCTGAAGCTGCACCACCTGGTGGACGACAAGATGCACGCCCGTTCGACCGGTCCGTACTCCCTGGTCACGCAGCAACCGCTGGGCGGCAAGGCGCAGTTCGGTGGACAGCGTTTCGGCGAGATGGAAGTGTGGGCGCTGGAAGCCTACGGCGCTTCCTACATCCTGCAGGAAATGCTCACCGTCAAGTCCGACGACGTGCAGGGCCGCACCAAGGTGTACGAAAGCATCGTCAAGGGCGAGCACTCGATCGACGCGGGCATGCCCGAGTCGTTCAACGTGCTGGTCAAGGAAATTCGCTCACTCGGTATCGACATCGAGTTGGAACGCTCCTAATTCGCCGGCAAGACAAGGATTGAACCCATGAAATCATTACTCGACCTGTTCAAGCAGTTCACGCCCGACGAGCACTTCGATGCCATCCGCATCGGCCTGGCTTCGCCGGAAAAAATCCGCTCGTGGTCTTTCGGCGAAGTCAAGAAGCCCGAGACCATCAACTACCGCACCTTCAAGCCGGAACGCGACGGCCTGTTCTGCGCCAAGATCTTCGGTCCGATCAAGGACTACGAATGCCTGTGCGGCAAGTACAAGCGCCTCAAGCACCGCGGCGTGATCTGCGAGAAGTGCGGCGTTGAAGTCACGCAGACCAAGGTGCGCCGCGAGCGCATGGGCCACATCGACCTGGCCGCGCCCTGCGCCCACATCTGGTTCCTGAAGTCGCTGCCGTCGCGTCTGGGCCTGATTCTGGACATGACGCTGCGCGACATCGAACGCGTGCTGTACTTCGAAGCCTATGTGATCGTCGATCCGGGCATGACCCCGCTGAAGAAGTTCGCGATCATGTCGGAGGACGACTACGACGCCAAGCGCAAGGAGTACGGCGACGAGTTCATCGCCAAGATGGGCGCCGAGGGCATCAAGGAACTGCTGCAGGCCATCGACCTCGACATCGAGATCGAGAAGCTGCGCAACGACTTGACCGGCTCCGAGCTCAAGATCAAGAAGAACGCCAAGCGCCTCAAGGTGCTGGAAGCCTTCAAGAAGTCGGGCATCAAGCCCGAGTGGATGGTGCTGGACGTGCTGCCCGTGCTGCCGCCGGACCTGCGTCCGCTGGTGCCGCTGGACGGCGGCCGCTTCGCGACCTCCGACCTGAACGACCTGTACCGCCGCGTCATCAACCGCAACAGCCGTCTGCGCCGTCTGCTGGAATTGAAGGCCCCTGAAATCATCGCGCGCAACGAAAAGCGCATGCTGCAGGAAGCTGTGGACTCGCTGCTGGACAACGGCCGCCGTGGCAAGGCCATGACGGGCGCCAACAAGCGCGCCCTGAAGTCGCTGGCCGACATGATCAAGGGCAAGAGCGGCCGCTTCCGCCAGAACCTGCTGGGCAAGCGCGTTGACTACTCGGGCCGTTCGGTCATCGTGGTCGGCCCGACGCTCAAGCTGCACCAGTGCGGCCTGCCCAAGCTGATGGCCCTGGAGCTGTTCAAGCCTTTCATCTTCTCGCGCCTGGAAGCCATGGGCATCGCGACCACCATCAAGGCCGCGAAGAAGGAAGTCGAAGCCGGCACGCCGGTGGTGTGGGACATCCTGGAAGAGGTGATCAAAGAGCACCCGGTGATGCTGAACCGCGCACCGACGCTGCACCGCCTGGGCATCCAGGCTTTTGAGCCCATCCTGATCGAAGGCAAGGCGATCCAGCTGCACCCCCTCGTCTGCGCGGCCTTCAACGCCGACTTCGACGGTGACCAGATGGCCGTGCACGTGCCGCTGTCGGTGGAAGCCCAGCTCGAAGCCCGCACCCTGATGCTGGCCTCGAACAACATCCTGTTCCCGGCCAACGGCGAACCCTCCATCGTGCCCTCGCAGGACGTGGTGCTGGGTCTGTACTACGCGACCCGCGAGCGCATCAACGGCAAGGGCGAAGGCATGATCTTTGCCGACCTGCTGGAGCTGCAGCGCGCCCTGGACAACGGCGTGGTGGAAATCACCGCCAAGATCAGCGTTCGCCTGACCGAGTGGGCCAAGAACAAGGAAACCGGCGAATTCGTGCCCAGCACCTCGCTGGTGGACACGACCGTGGGCCGTGCGCTGCTGTCGGAAATCCTGCCCAAGGGCCTGCCTTTTGAGGTGCTGAACAAGGCGCTCAAGAAGAAGGAAATCTCGCGCCTGATCAACAGCTCGTTCCGCAAGTGCGGGCTGAAGGAGACGGTCGTGTTCGCCGACAAGCTGCTGCAGAACGGCTTCCGTCTGGCCACCCGCGCCGGTATCTCGATCGCGGTGGACGACATGCTGGTGCCCAAGGAAAAGCCGGCCATCATCGACCGCGCCGAGAAGGAAGTGAAGGAAATCGCCCAGCAGTACGCCTCCGGTCTGGTGACCGCGGGCGAGCGCTACAACAAGGTGGTGGACATCTGGGGCAAGGCCGGTGACGAGATCTCCAAGGTCATGATGGCCCAGCTGGCCAAGCAGAAGACCACCGACCGCCACGGCAAGGAAGTCGACCAGGAGTCGTTCAACTCCATCTACATGATGGCCGACTCCGGTGCCCGCGGTAGCGCGGCCCAGATCCGCCAGCTCGCCGGCATGCGCGGCCTGATGGCCAAGCCGGACGGCTCCATCATCGAGACCCCCATCACGGCGAACTTCCGTGAAGGTCTGAACGTGTTGCAGTACTTCATCTCCACGCACGGCGCCCGTAAGGGTCTGGCCGACACGGCGCTGAAGACCGCCAACTCGGGTTACCTGACCCGCCGTCTGGTGGACGTGACGCAGGATCTGGTGGTCAACAGCCAGGACTGCGGCACGACCAATGGCACGCTGATGCGCGCCATCGTCGAGGGCGGTGAGGTGATCGAGTCGCTGCGCGACCGCATCCTGGGCCGCACCACGGCCGAGGAAGTGATCCACCCCGAGACCCGCGCGGTTCTGCTGCCGGCCGGCACCCTGCTGGACGAGGACATGCTCGACGATCTGGAAGCCGCTGGCGTGGACGAGGTGAAGGTGCGCACCGCACTGACCTGCGAAACCCGCTTCGGCATCTGCGCCAAGTGCTATGGCCGCGACCTGGGCCGTGGCGGCCTGGTGAACATCGGCGAAGCCGTCGGTGTGATCGCCGCCCAGTCCATCGGTGAACCCGGCACGCAGCTGACCATGCGCACCTTCCACATCGGTGGTGCGGCGTCGCGTGCGGCCGTGGCCTCCAGCGTGGAAGCCAAGTCCAGCGGTTCCATTGGTTTCAACGCGACCATGCGTTACGTGACCAACACCAAGGGCGAGCTGGTGGTGATTGCGCGTTCCGGCGAGATCATCATCCACGATGAAATCGGTCGCGAGCGTGAGCGTCACAAGGTGCCGTACGGCGCGATCCTGGCGGTCAAGGCCGACCAGCAGATCAAGGCCGGTGCCATCCTCGCCAACTGGGACCCGCTGACCCGACCCATCATCACGGAATTCGCCGGTCAGGTGAAGTTCGAGAACGTGGAAGAAGGTCTGACGGTGGCCAAGCAGGTCAACGACGTGACCGGCCTGTCCTCGCTGGTGGTGATCGATCCGAAGCACCGCGGTTCGACCAAGGTGGTGCGCCCCCTGGTCAAGCTGCTCGACGCCCAGGGCAACGAAGTGAAGATCCCGGGCACCGACCACTCGGTGACGGTGGGCTTCCAGATCGGCGCGCTGCTGGAAGTGCGCGACGGTCAGGACGTCGGCCCCGGCCACGTGCTGGCCCGCATCCCGGTCGAAGGCCAGAAGACGCGCGACATCACCGGCGGTCTGCCGCGGGTGGCCGAGCTGTTCGAAGCCCGCAGCCCGAAGGACAAGGGCATGCTGGCCGAGATGACCGGTACGGTGTCGTTCGGCAAGGAAACCAAGGGCAAGGTCCGCCTGCAGATCACCGATCCGGAAGGCAAGATCTGGGACGAGCTCATCCCCAAGGAAAAGAACATCCTGGTGCACGAAGGCCAGGTGGTCAACAAGGGCGAGAGCGTGGTGGACGGCCCGGCCGATCCGCAGGACATCCTGCGCCTGCTGGGCATCGAAGAGCTGTCGCGCTACATCGTGGACGAGGTGCAGGACGTGTACCGCCTGCAGGGCGTGAAGATCAACGACAAGCACATTGAAGTGATCGTGCGCCAGATGCTGCGCCGCGTGGTCGTCGAGAGCGTGGGCGATTCGAACTACATCGCCGGTGAGCAGGTCGAGCGTTCCGAGATCCTCAACACCAACGACGCGCTGCGCGCCGAGGGCAAGCTGCCCGCGGTCTACAGCAACGTGCTGCTGGGTATCACCAAGGCCTCGTTGTCCACCGACTCGTTCATCTCGGCGGCTTCCTTCCAGGAAACCACCCGCGTGCTGACCGAGGCGGCCATCATGGGCAAGCGCGACGAGCTGCGTGGTCTGAAGGAAAACGTGATCGTGGGTCGTTTGATCCCGGCCGGTACCGGCATGGCCTACCACGAGGCGCGCAAGGTCAAGGAAAAGATGGACGACGAAGAGCGTCGCGCCATCGCCGAAGCCGATGCGCTGTCGCTGGCGGCCGATCAGGCCGACACGTCCAGCCCGAGCGAATCCGCCGAATAAGGCGCAACCCGCCCAGGGCCGGCCCACCGGCCGCTCCTAAAAAGCCCCCGGTCATCCGACCGGGGGCTTTTTTCTGGGCGCCTGTCTTCGGCCAGGGGGCTTGCGCAAAGGGCTGGGGTATATTGCGGGCGCCCTCTGCGGGCAGGTGCCGGTGCAGGGCTGCCCGGTCCGGTGGGTACTGGATGTCCGATACAAGGAGTTGAGAACATGTCTGCCACGCTGTGGGTGTTGCTGGCCTTGGGCCTGCTGGTGTTCTTCTGGGCCGTGGGGGCCTACAACCGGTTGGTGCGCCTGAAAAACGCGATCGCCAACGCCTTTGGCCAGATCGACGTGCAGCTCAAGCGCCGCTACGACCTGATCCCCAACCTGGTGGAGGTCGCGCGCAAGTACCTGGCCCACGAGGCGCAGACGCTGGAGGCCGTGGTCGCGGCCCGCAACCAGGCCAAGGCCGCCGAGCAGACGGCCGCGGGCAGCCCGCTAAATGCCGGTGCGCTCGGTGCGCTGAGTGGTGCCGAGCAGGTGCTGGGTGGGGCCCTCGGGCGCCTGTTCGCCGTGGTCGAGGCCTACCCCGATCTCAAGGCCGACCAGACCATGCGCGAGCTCAGCGAGGAGTTGTCCAGCACCGAGAACCGGATCGGTTTCGCGCGCCAGGCGTACAACGACAACGTGCTGGAGTTCAACGACGCGGCCGCGCAGTTCCCCACCCTGATCGTGGCGCGGTTGTTCAACTTCCAGCCCCAGTCCATGCTGGAGTCCACCACCAGCGACGTCGAGCGCCAGGCGGTGAAGGTCGCTTTTTGAGGCCCTCCTGCGCAGGGCGCCACCGTGCGGTTCTTTGAATTTCAGCGCGACGCGCGCGGTGAGACCCGCAAGCTGCTGCTCGCCTTCGTGCTCACCGTGCTGCTGCTGGTGCTGGCGATCAACGCCGCGCTGGCGTTGGCCTGGGGCCTGACCTGGGGTTTCTGGGTACCCGGCGACATGAGCTACCCGCGCCACTATTTCGCGGTCAACACCGCCGTGGTGCTGCTGTTCGTGCTGGGGGGCTGGTGGGTGGAAACCTCGCGCCTGGCCAGCGGTGGCGGGCAGCGGCTGGCCGAGCAGATGGGCGCGCGCCCGGCCCAGCCCTCGGGCGATTTTGACGACCAGCGCTTCTCCAACATCGTCGACGAGATGTCGATCTCGTCGGGCATGAAGCGTCCGCTGGCGATGGTGGTCGCGCGCGATCAGGGCATCAACGCCTTTGCCGCCGGCTGGGACGAGGACGACGCCGTCGTGGCCGTCACCCGCGGTGCGCTGGAACACCTCACGCGCGAGGAGCTTCAGGGCCTGGTGGCGCACGAGTTCAGCCACATCGGCGAAGGCGATACCCGGCTCAACATGCGGCTCATCGGCATGGTGTTCGGGCTGGAAATGCTGTACCGCATGGGGCGGCAACTGGTGGAGCCGGACGAAAAAGACCGCCGCATGGCCCTGGCCCTGATCGGTCTGGCCATTATGGCCGCGGGCTGGCTGGGCTGGCTCGCCGGCCATGCGCTGCAGGCCGCGGTGTCGCGCCAGCGCGAATACCTGGCCGATGCCCGCGCCGTGCAGTGGACCCGCAGCCGCGACGGCCTGGGTGGCGTGCTGCGCAAGATCATGAGCCAGCAGCGCGAAGGCGTGGTGTCGCGGCGCGTGGGCTCCATGGTGCAGCACATGCTGCTGGTGGCCAACGAATCCGGCGCCGTGGCCCACTGGCTCGATTCGCACCCCACGCTGGAGCAGCGCATCCACCGCATCTACGGCCGGGCCATGGGCCCGCTGCCGCTGACCCGCGACGATGAGCCCCCGCCGGCCAGCGAGGCGCCACCCCCTCCCGCCAGCAACCCCGGCGACGACCCGGGGTGGACCCTGATTTGACCCCGTGACGGTGGGTGGAAGGCCATTGGCCCCACACTCCGCACACCCCAACATGGATGCCCATGTGAGCCACCCAACCCCCAACTCCCCGTCCACAACCTCTGACCAGGGCAGCGCGCCCCGGCTCGCGCCCAGCCTGGCCACGCAACTGCACCAGACCGCGCTCTGCGTGCTCGCGGTGGAGCAGGGGCGTTCGCTCAGCGACGTGCTGCCGCAGGTCAACGCGGCTCTGCGCCCTGGAGTGCAGGCGCTCACTTTCCATGTGTTGCGCCATCTGGGCAGCGCGCGTGCGCTGGTGGCCCGGCTGGTGCAGCGCAAACCCGACGCCGCGGTGCAGGCCCTGCTCCACAGCGCCGTGGCCCTGCTCCTGCCCGAAGAGCCCGACGATGCCGAGGGCGTGCCCCAACGGGTGGGCCTGCAATACGCTCCCCACACCGTGGTGAACCAGGCGGTGGACGCTGCCCGGCAGGACCGCAACACCCACCGCCAGGCGGCTTTCATCAACGCCTGCCTGCGGCGCTTTCTGCGGGAGAGGGATGCCCTGTTGGCCGACGTGGCCGGCCAGCCGGTGGCGCGCTGGAACCACCCCGCCTGGTGGATCGAGCGGCTGCAGCGCGACCACCCCGGGCAGTGGCAGGCCATCCTGGCGGCCAACAACCAGCCCGGCCCGATGGTCTTGCGCGTCAACCGCCGCCGCACCCGCCGGGCCGATTACCTGCAGGCGCTGCAAGCCATGGGCCTGAGCGCCCGCGCCATCGGTGAGGACGGCCTGGTGCTGGATGCGCCGCAGCCCGTCGAGCGCCTGCCCGGTTTCAGCCAGGGCCATTGTTCGGTGCAGGACGGCGCGGCGCAGATGGCCGCGGGCTTGCTGCTCGCCGGGCGCGGGTGGACCGCGGCCGACCGCGTGCTCGACGCCTGCGCCGCCCCCGGCGGCAAGACCGCCCACCTGCTGGAGCGCGCCGAGCTGAACCTGCTGGCGCTGGACGTGGACGCGCGCCGCTGCGTGCGCATTCACGACAACCTGCACCGCCTGGGCCTGAGCGCCGAGGTGCAGTGCGCCGACGCCGGCCAGCCCGCCGCCTGGTGGGACGGCCAGCCGTTTGACGCCATCCTGCTCGACGCCCCGTGCACCGCCTCGGGCATCGTGCGGCGCCACCCCGACGTGCGCTGGTTGCGCCGTGCGGCCGACGTGGACACACTGGTGGCCATCCAGCGCCAACTGCTCGACGCCTTGTGGCCGCTGCTCAAGCCGGGCGGGCGATTGCTGTATTGCACCTGCTCGGTGTTTCGTGCCGAAGGGGCCGATCAGGTCCAGGCGTTCCTTGGGCGCCACACCGACGCCGTCCTGCAGGCGTCACCGGGTCATTTGCTGCCGGGAACGGTCATTGCCGATGGGGAGTTCAACGACAATGTTCCGGGTGGATACGACGGATTCTTTTACGCCCGCATCGACAAGGCCCGGCCTTGAACCCGCGCTGAACACCTCATTTCCGACCCTCCCTGTGTGGCACTGGCTGCGAGCGCTCATCTGCGCGTCCTGGATGGCCTTGTTGCTGCCCTGGTCGGCCCATGCCCGCGAACCCGAGACCCTGCAGCTGGCCCTGCAGCGCACCGCCGACGGCCTGTTTCTGTCGGCCCGGCTGGGGCTGTCGCCGGCGCACGCGGTCGAAGACGCCCTGCAGAAATCGGTGCCGCTGTATTTCGTCTGGCAGGCCGACGTGTACCGCAAGCGCTGGTACTGGACCGACAAGCGCGTGTCCAGCGCGGTGCGCACGCTGCGCCTGGCCTACCAGCCGCTCACGCGGCGCTGGCGTCTGAGCCTGTCCAACGACGCGGGTGCCGACAGCGGCGGGGCGGGGCTGCAGTACGCCTTGCACCAGAACTACGCCACCCTGGCCGATGCGCTGGCCGGTGTGGGGCGGATCTCGCGCTGGCGCATCGCCGACGGCCCCCAGGCCGACAGCGCCCACCGCGTCGAACTGGCGTTCCGGCTGGACCTGTCGCTGCTGCCGCGCCCGTTCCAGATCGGCATGGTGAACCAGCCCGACTGGACGGTGGAGCTGCAGCGCGAACTCCGCGTGCCGGAACACGTCGAAGCCGAAAAACCCGCCGAACCGCTGCCTGACAAAGACGAAGCCGACGTGACCGAGCCCCAGCGCTGACCGTGGAGCGCATCGCACCGTGAGTCCCAGCGACACCCATCCACCCAAGAAGCGCACCGCCCCGGCGCGCTGGGCGTTCGCCGCGGCGCTGGTGTTCATGGCCGGGGTGGGCATGGTGCTGCTGTTCCTGCTCACGCTGGCCACCCGCAACCGGGCGCTGTACGAGCAGAACTTCGCCTGGCTGGTGGGGATCAACGCGGCCGTGGCCGCCGTGCTGCTGCTGATCATCCTGTGGCTGGCCGTGCGGCTGGCGATGCGGTTCAAGCGCGGCAAGTTCGGCAGCAGGCTGCTGGTCAAGCTCGCCGGCATCATCGGGCTGGTGGGGGTGTTGCCCGGGCTGCTGATCTACACCGTGTCCTACCAGTTCGTCTCGCGCTCCATCGAAAGCTGGTTCGACGTGCGCGTGGAGTCCGCGCTCAACGCGGGCCTGAACCTGGGGCGCACCGCGCTCGACACGCTGACCGCCGATCTCAGCAGCAAGACCCGCATGGCCGCCGAAGGCCTGGCGCGTACCCCCAACGCCTCGTCCGTGCTGGCGCTGGAGCGCCTGCGCGAGCAGCTCGGGGCCAGCGACCTGGTGCTGTGGGGCGCTTCGGGCCAGGCGCTGGCCAGTTCGGGGGAATCGCGCTTCGACATCAACCCCGAGCGCCCCAGCCTCGCGCAGTTGCGCAACCTGCGCACGGTGCGGGTGGCCGCGCAGATCGAAGGCCTGGAAGAGGGCGGCGACGGCGAGCTCGAAGCCGTGCTGGCCGCGGGGCGCGCCCGCATCAAGGTGCTGGCCCTGGTCAGTTCACCGGGGTTTGGCTTCGATGCCGAGCCGCGCTACCTGCAGGTGGTGGTGCCGCTGGCGGCCGCTCTGGTGACCGATGCCCTGGCGGTGCAACAGGCCAACCGGGAATACCAGGAGCGGGCGCTGGCCCGCCAGGGCCTGCGCCGCATGTACATCGGCACGCTCACGCTGGCCCTGTTCCTGGCGGTGTTCGGCGCGGTGCTGCTGGCGGTGCTGCTGGGCAACCAGCTGGTGCGCCCGCTGCTGGTGCTGGCCGAAGGCATGCGCGAAGTGGCCGCGGGTGACCTCTCCCCCAAGCGCTCGCTGGCCGCGCGCGACGAGCTCGCCGGACTCACACGGACCTTTGCCCGCATGACGCAGGACCTGTCGGACGCGCGCGCCGACGTGCAGCGCAGCATGGCACAGGTCGACGCGGCGCGCGGCAACCTGCAGACCATCCTGGACAACCTCACCGCGGGCGTGGTGGTGCTGGACGAAGAAGGGCGGGTGCACAGCGTCAACCCCGGCGCCGAGCGCATCCTGCACACGCCTTTGGCCCTGCACCTGGGCACCCCGCTGGTCGACGTGCCCGGGCTGGAGCCCTTTGCCTCGGGTGTGCTGCAGCAGTTCGAGCGCTTCCTGTCCGAGCAGACCCCGCACGAAGGGGGCTACTGGCAGCAGTCGTTCGAACTCCGGGCCGACGGCGCCACGCCTTTCGACGAAGGCATCACCCTCATCGCCCGCGGCGCCCTGCTGCCGAACAACGAGCGCCTGCTGGTGTTCGACGATGTCTCCGAAATGGTGTCGGCGCAGCGCTCGCAGGCCTGGGGCGAGGTGGCGCGCCGCCTGGCGCACGAGATCAAGAACCCGCTCACCCCGATCCAGCTGTCGGCCGAGCGCCTGGCCATGAAACTCGAAGGCAAGGTGCAGCCGCCCGAGCAGGCGATCCTGAACAAGTCGGTGCGCACCATCGTCGACCAGGTCGATGCCATGAAACGCCTGGTCAACGAGTTCCGCGACTACGCGCGCCTGCCCGCGGCCCAGCTCACCCGAACCGACCTCAATGCGCTGGTGCGCGACATCCTGAGCCTCTACGACCACGCCGCCGTGCCGGTGCGGCACGAGCTGTCTCCCGACTGTCCGCCGGTGCTGGCCGACCCCCAGCAGGTGCGCCAGATGCTGCACAACCTGGTGCAGAACGCGCAGGACGCCATGGCCGGCCAACCCGGCGCCGAGGTGCTGCTGCGCACCCGCTTGTCCGACAAGGGCAACTGGGTGCGCCTGTCCGTGGTGGACCGCGGCCCCGGATTCGCCGAACACATCCTCAAGCGCGCCTTCGAACCCTACGTGACCACCAAGGTCAAGGGCACCGGGCTGGGCCTGGCCGTGGTCAAGAAAATGATGGACGAGCACGGGGGCCGGGTCGACTTGTCCAATCTGTTGATCGACGGCAAGGTGGAGGGTGCGCAAGTGTCGTTATCATTCGCAGTTGCGAATTGACAACATGTACTGAGGGGCACACTGCAAGCCATGGCAACTATTTTGGTCGTAGACGATGAACTGGGGATCCGGGACCTGCTTTCGGAGATCCTCAACGATGAGGGACACACGGTCGAACTTGCCGAAAACGCCGCCCAGGCACGTTCCGTGCGCGCCATGTTGCGGCCCGATCTGGTGCTGCTCGACATCTGGATGCCCGACACCGACGGCGTGACCCTGCTCAAGGAATGGGCCAGCACCGGGCTGCTCTCCATGCCGGTGATCATGATGAGTGGCCACGCGACCATCGACACCGCCGTCGAAGCCACGCGCATCGGCGCCACCGCTTTCCTGGAAAAACCCATCACCCTGCAAAAACTGCTCAAGGCGGTGGACCTGGGGTTGAACAAGGCCGTGGCCAAACCCAGTCTGATGGCAGCGCCCATCAAGAACGGCGGCCTGCCCGTGGCCGATCTCACGGTGGAAGTCGCCATGACCGGCGGTAGCCTGCCTGAACCGGTGGCAATGGACATGGGCCCGCAGTCCATGCGCTCGTTCAACCTTGAAGGCCCGCTGCGCGAGTCGCGCGACGAGTTCGAGAAGGCCTATTTCGAATACCACCTGGCCAAGGAGTCCGGCTCCATGACCCGCGTGGCCGAAAAGACCGGTCTGGAACGCACCCACCTCTACCGCAAGCTCAAGCAGCTCGGCGTGGACCTGGCCCGCAGCAAACGCGGCGCGCTCTGAGTGGCCCGTAGCGGAAAAATCGGCCGTCGAAGCTGCTATACTTCCGCTTCTCTTTGGCCCGGTAGCTCAGTTGGTAGAGCAGCGGATTGAAAATCCGCGTGTCGATGGTTCGATTCCGTCCCAGGCCACCAAATACAAGGAAAAGCCGCTGTGAAAACAGCGGCTTTTTTGTTGCCCGGGCCGACCCTGACGGCGGGCCGCCTGCGCGGCCCTGGTGGGCGCGCTTGCGTACCCTCAGAGTTGCTGGGTCGGTACCGCGTGGCGCAGTTCCATCTGGCGGTTGGCTTCGTCCACGAACACCAGCTGCGGCTTGTGCGTGGCCACCTGATCTTCGTGCACCTGGGCGAAGGCGGCGATGATGATCAGGTCGCCCACGGCGGCGCGGCGTGCGGCCGATCCGTTCACGGAAATCATGCCGGTGCCGCGCTGGCCCTTGATCGCGTAGGTGGTGAAGCGCTCACCGTTGTTGATGTTCCAGATGTGGATCTGTTCGTTTTCGACGATGTTGGCCGCTTCCAGCAGGTTTTCGTCGATGGCGCATGAGCCTTCGTAGTGCAGTTCGCAGTGCGTGACCGCGACCCGGTGGATTTTCGATTTCAACAGGGAGCGAAACATGTCATGGGGCCTTTCTCTCAACGAAGCGCGATTGTGACAGCGCGCGCCCGAGGTGAACAGGCGCCGCCGTCAGGGCCCTTGTCCCCACACCCTGCCGCCCCCCCCGATGCGTGGCCACGCGTTCGGGCGGCGGGGAGGTGTGCCCGGCCGTTCAGTTGAACGGCCGGGGCTTGGGGGTCTTGTCGGTCGAGGGCGGCATGATCGGCAGGGCGATCTGCGGCTGCTGGCCGGTCAGGGTCTTGAGGAAGGCCACGATCCGGGCGTTTTCTTCCCTGCTGAACTCGCGGCCCAGCTGCAGGCGGCCCATCAGGTCCACAGCAGAGGTCAGCGTGGCGGCTTCACCGTCGTGGAAGTAGGGGTAGGTCAGTTCCACGTTGCGCAGTGTCGGGACCTTGAAGTTCAGGCGGTCGGCGTCCTTGCCGGTCACGCCCTTGCGGCCTTCGGCGGTGCTGGCGGTCTTGTAGGCCTGCACCAGCCCCATTTTCTGGAACGAGTTGCCGCCCAGGTTGGGGCCGTTGTGGCAGGCCACGCAGCCGCTGTCCTTGAAGAGTTGGTAGCCGGCGAGTTCGTCCTTGGTCAGCGCCTTCTTGTCGCCGTCGAGCCACTGGTCGAAGCGCGAGTTCGGTGTCACCAGGGTTTCCTCGAACGCGGCGATGGCGGTGGTCACTTCGTCGATGCTGAGCCGATCGGTCTTGAAGACCTGTTTGAATTCTTCCACGTAGCCGGGGATGGATTTCAGCGTCTCGATGGCGAGCTCGTGCGTGAAGGCCATTTCGCCCGGGTTGGCGATCGGGCCGCCGGCCTGTTCTTTCAGGTCCTTGGCGCGGCCGTCCCAGAACTGCGCGAGGTTCAGGCGCGAGTTCAGCACCGTGGGCGAGTTGATGGGGCCCTGCTGCCAGTGGTGGCCGATGGAGGTCTTCAGGTTGTCGGTGCCGCCCAGGCTCAGGTTGTGGCACGAGTTGCACGAGATGAAGCCGGACTTGGACAGCCGCGGATCAAAAAACAGCTTCTTGCCAAGTTCCACGGCGGCGGGATTCACCGCCTTGGGGGCGGGAACGGGGGACACCGGCTCGGTGTTTTGCGCCATGGCGGAGCCGCTGACCAGGATTGCTGCGATGGCCCATGCGCACATGGCCGACGGGAGTGATGTCGTGGTTTTCAAGGTATTTCCTTTGCAGAGTGTCAGAAGAGTCACGGCAGAGGTGGCGGTGTGTCTGTCCGCAGACGTTCGCTTGTGACGGACCCACTCTATGGGGGTAAACCCGGGTGTTGTTTGACCGGGGTCAACCCGTTGACCGTTCTCAATAGGAACTGGCTATTGATCTCATAGCGTTTTCCGTGGGGCGTGTGGGCGCCGCCCCGCATCCCGCCCACCGGCGGGAGATCAGCGTGTGCTGGGGGTCTTGTGCAATGAAAATTGCAGCACGGGAACGCCCGACGCGCGGCCTTCGGCCGGCCGGCGTGTGCCGCGGATCAGCTGTCCGCAGTCTTGCGGGGTGCCGGTCCAGACGGCGTCCATGAGCACGCCGTCGCTCGATTCGTCGAGGTTGAACACGCCTTCGCTCACGTCGCCCGCCACCAGCGCCAGCACGTCGTGGCCCTCGGTGGAGCGCTTGAGGTTGCCGCGCACGCTGCCCGGGTAGTCGGGGTGGCGTTCGAACAGCAGCGCGCCGGTGGACACCGGCGCCGCTTCGCTGCCATCGGGCAGCCACAGGGCCAACTGCCACAGGCCATGGAGCCGGGCCGGGTCCTCGTCCAGGCTCGGGCAGGTGGTGGCCGCGCTGGCGGGCTGGGCGGGCGGGGTCTGCGCGGCGGTCGGCGTTGCCCAGGCCAGGGCCAAGCCGAGCAGGCAGAGCCCGGCGCGAAGGGATTTCGGTGGCTGCTTCATGGCGTCTCGGCCGCTTTCTGTGCGGCCTGTTCGGTGGCGCGCTGGGCGAACTCGGCGCGCAGGGCGCGCAGTTTTTCGCGCGGGTCTTCCTTGACGGTGTTCTGGTCCAGCGCCATCTCCTTGATGAAGCGGCTGGCCTGGCCGGGAATGCTCTCGCGGCCCTTCTTGCGCCGCTTGAGCCAGCTCACGGCCAGCGTGCGCTGCGCGCGCGTGATGCCCACGTACATCAGACGGCGCTCTTCCTGCAGGCGTTGCGCCATGTTCTCGACCGCCGCGTCGCTCTGGCCGGGCTCTTCGTCCATCTTGAACGGCAGCAGGCCTTCGTTCACACCGACCAGCATCACATGCGGCCACTCCAGGCCTTTGGAGGCGTGCAGCGTGGACAGCGTCACCACGTTCTGGTCTTTCTCGCGCTCGCTGAGCGTCGAGATCAGCGCGATGGTCTGCACCACCTCCAGCAGCGTTTTGCGTTCGGTTTCGGTCTGGATGCCGGCGTCGTCTTCGATCTTGCCGCCACAGCGCCCGGCCACCCAGTCGCAGAAGTCCATCACGTTGGTCCAGCGCGCGGCCGCGACCTTCTCGTTGTCCTCGCTGTCGTAGAGGTGCTTTTCGTAGGCGATGTCTTTGAGCCACTCGGTGAGGAAGGCGCGCGCCGCCTCGTGGCCCACCGTGTGTCTGGCGCGGTATTCGAGGTCGTTCACCGCGCGGCCGAACTCGTGCAGCGTGGCCACGGCGCGCGCGGGCAGGGCGGTGCCCAGCGAGTTCGCGAACAGCGCCTCGAACAGGCTCAGCTTGTACTGCGTGGCGAAGTTGCCCAGCCCCTGCAGCGTGGTGTGGCCGATGCCGCGCTTGGGCGTGGTGGCCGAGCGCAGGAAGGCCGGGTCGTCGTTGTTGTTCACCAGCAGGCGCAGCCAGGCACAGAGGTCGCGGATCTCGGCCTTGTCGAAAAAGCTCTGGCCGCCCGAGACCTTGTAGGGAATGTTGGCGCGGCGCAGCGACTGCTCGAACGAGCGCGCCATGTGGTTGGCGCGGTAGAGGATGGCGAAGTCGCGCCACTCCTTGTGCTGCGAACTGGCCTGCAGGCTCTGGATGCGCGCCACCGCGCGCTCGGCCTCGTGCTCCTCGTTGTCGGCATCGACCACGCGCACCGGCTCGCCCTCGCCCAGATCGCTCCACAGCGTCTTGGGAAACAGCTTGGGGTTGGGCCCGATCACGTTGTTGGCCGCGCGCAGGATGGCGCTGGTGGAGCGGTAGTTCTGCTCCAGCTTGATGACCTTGAGCTCGGGAAAGTCCTGCGGCAGGCGTTTGAGGTTGTCCAGCGTGGCGCCGCGCCAGCCGTAGATCGACTGGTCGTCGTCGCCCACGGCGGTGAAGCGCGCGCGCTCGCCCACCAGCAGTTTCAAGAGCTCGTACTGCGTGGCGTTGGTGTCCTGGTACTCGTCCACCAGCACGTGGCCCATCTTCTGCTGCCAGCGCTCGCGCACGTCGGCGTGTTCGCTCAGCAGCTTGAGCGGCAGGCTGATCAGGTCGTCGAAATCCACGCTCTGGTAGGCGGTGAGGCGCTCTTCGTAGCGCGCCATGATGGTGGCAGTGACGCGCTCGTCTTCGTCCTTCGCGGCGGCCAGCGCCTGGGCCGAGTTCAGGCCCGCGCTCTTCCAGGCGCTGATGGTCCATTGCCAGCCGCGCGCGGTGGCCGCGTCGGTGGTGCCGCCGCAGTCCTTGAGCAGGCTGGTGATGTCGTCGGTGTCGAGGATGGAAAACTGCTTCTTCAGGCCCAGCGCCGTGCCGTCTTCGCGCAGCAGGCGCACGCCCAGCGCGTGAAAAGTGCAGATCAGCACCTTCCTGGCGTCGCGGCCCACCAGCTGGCCGGCACGCTCGCGCATTTCGCTCGCGGCCTTGTTGGTGAAGGTGATGGCCGCGATGCGGTCCGCCGCCAGCCCGGCCTGGATCAGCCGACCGATCTTGTGCGTGATCACCCGCGTCTTGCCCGAACCGGCACCGGCCAGCACCAGGCAAGGCCCACCCAGGTGGTTCACGGCGTCGAGTTGGGCAAGGTTCAGGCCGTGGGACATGCGGGCGATCGGGAGGCGGGCGGGACGGGCGAAGCCATGGATGATACCGGCAGGGTGGGGGTGGTTGAGCCGTGCGGGCCACTGGGGGCCTGTCGCTGGAAGCTCAGCGCTTTGTACCTGGGTCCCGGTCGGTTTGAAGCCGCCTGAGACAATCGCGCACCGTGCTCAACATCCTGCTCGTCACCTTCCCTTTTTTCGCGCTCGTGCTGGGTGGCTTCGTGGCGGCGCACCGGCGCATGTTGCCGCTGGAGGCGATCCCCGGGCTCAACGGCTTCGTGCTGTATTTCGCGCTGCCCTGCATGCTGTACCGCTTCGGCTCCACCACGCCGATCGCGCAGCTGTTGGACGCGTCGGTGGCCGGCGTCTACCTGTTGTGCGCGCTGGTGATGGTGGGGTTTGCCGTCGTCATGACGCTGAACCGCCGCATCCGCTGGAACGACGCGTCGCTGGGTGCGCTGGTCGCGGCTTTTCCCAACACCGGGTTCATGGGTGTGCCGCTGCTGGCAGCGCTGCTGGGGCCGCAGAGCGTGGGGCCGGTGATCGTGCTGATCGTGGTGGACATGGTGATCACCAGTTCGCTGTGCATCGCGCTCTCGCGGCTCGACGAGGGCGAGGGCCATGGCGCCGCCGCCATGCTGGACGCTGCGAAAAAAGCCCTGCGCGGCGTGGTGGCCAATCCCATGCCCTGGGCCATCATCCTGGGCGCCGTGGCCTCGGCCGTGCGGTTCAGCCTGCCCGGGCCGGTGGAAAAGACGGCCTGGCTGCTGGCCGACGCGGCCTCGCCGGTGGCGCTGTTCACCATCGGCGCGGTGCTGGCGCGCTCGCAGATCCAGTCCAACCACCCGATGCCGCTGTCGGACTACGTGCCCGTGGCGCTGATGAAGCTGCTGCTGCACCCGCTGCTGGTGCTCGCGGTGGGCACGGGCGCGATCCAGATCGGCGTGCCGCTCGATCCGTTCGCGCTCACGGTGATGGTGCTGGTGGCGGCGCTGCCCAGCGCCAGCAACGTCTCGCTGCTGGCCGAGCGCCTGGGCGCCGACAACGGGCGCATCGCCCGCATCATCCTGATGACCACGGCGGCGGCGTTCCTGACGTTTTCCGGGGCCGTGTCCCTGCTGACCTGAGCCCGGGTTCGTCTCGGGGTGCCGCGAACGGCCCGCGCATCAGCGCGCGAGCGCTTGCTCGCTGCGCACCGGTGCTGCACGTTCCTGCTGTGGTCCGGGCACGGTGTCCCGGGCCTCCTGCGCACGATCCAGATGGCTTTGGGCGCTGGTTCGCAGCGAGTCGTCCACCCTCAGCTCGTCGAAGCGCCCGCTCTGGTGTTGCACCGCGACCCGCCCGCCGTCCTTGCTCACCAGAAAACGCTGCGGCGGGCCCCAGCCGTCGTGCCCTGCGGCGCTGGCCACGCAGGCCGCGCTCACCTGCAGGCACTGCTCGGGGCTCAGCCCGGTGGTCTTGAGCGTGGGGGCCAGCTCGGTGTAGGCCTGCCGGAGCCAGGCCTTGTGCTGTTCGGACATGGGCGGTTTGACCTGCACCCGGGGCTGGTCCGGGTCGTCCAGCGGCCAGCGCGCCTTGGGTTTGCCGTTGTCCTCGGTCAGCACGTCGCCATTGCGCGCGGTCTGGTAGGCCTCGGTGCGCAGCCAGGGGCGCTGGCTGGGGTCGTGGCGCTGCTCGGGCGGCACGTCGGCCAGCGGCAGGCCTCGGCGCTGGAAGTAGGCGGTGATGCCCTCGTGCACATTCGCGGCGGTGCCGTTGCGGTCGTAGCCGCCGCCCACGCCGACGTGGTTGCCGGGATGGCGCACGGTGACGACGCGTGGGTCGTCGCTGTAGTCCAGTGGCCGGAACCAGCTGCGGTTTTCCTGCTCGGCCTGCACCACCAGCACCTGGCCTTTGACATTGGGCGGCACGGCCAGCTCGCCCTGAACGCCGGTGGCTACCGGGTCCATCAGCGCCATCGCGGTGATGGGCACGCTGCCCGGCTTCGCGACCACGGCGCCGTCGGGGGCCACCAGGCCGCGTTCGTTGACGAGCTGGGCGAAGCGCACGGCCGAGGTGCAGCCGCGGCTGAAACCGGTGACGGAGGCACCGAGGTCGGCGGGGGTGGCGTCGGGATGGGTTCTAAGGTATTTCAGTGCGGCATCGCTGAACTGCACATAGGCTTTTCCCGCAGCTGCGTCGATGGCTGGTGTGGGGTTGATGCCGGCGTTGATAAGGTTGCCCTGGTCGCCACCGGTGCCAACGCCTGGGTAGTAGCCGCGTCTGAAGGTGGCGCTTTCGGCATCTTTGGCCTGATCATCCAAATTTCCGACGTTGGTCGGGTAGGGGTCACCGGACAATTCGAGGTTGTCCTTGTCGTTGTTGGTGCCATCGAAGGCGGCAAAGAAGTTGAATCGACTGGATGACCCAGCTTGGCCTGCCATTTCCATGGCTGCGCGCGCTTCGGGCAGTCGGCTCACTTCTTCATTATTCAGTGGTCTGACGGCCGAGGTTCCCATCAGTTGGTTCCTTTCTGCGGGCGCTGAAACTCAGGGAAGACTTCGTAGGCGTGAGCGAACTCGGAGCGCCATGTCTTGAGGATGGGGGGGTCATCGAAAGACCGTTTGCGGCGAGGCGTCACCACATACACAAACAGCTGTCGCCCGTCGATCACAAAGGTCAGTTCGTGGTCGGTCATGTCCCTGGGCAGGCGATCACGCAGATCCACGCGTTGCTCCAGCACCTCGCCGCTGGCTTTCACGCGCCATTTGACGTAGAGAAATTCCCCCACCGGCATCGGACCATCGACCGAATTGCCGGGCGGCAAACTCGCCTTTCCAGCAAACAGGGACGATCTCGGGTGCTCCAGATCGTCTCGAACCCGGTAGTACCGGTCTCCATACGCATAGGCGAGCAGATCGACCGACTCGATCCACTTGTCGTGCAAACCATTGAAGCTGAACCCGTGCGAAACCAGCTTCGGGCCGCTGGCGCAGGCCGCCAGCAGCACCGCCAGCCACAGCGCCATCAGCGCGCGCCAGGTCCGCTTCATCACCGTCATCGTCATCTTTGTCCTCCTTGGGGGCATGGTCATGGGTGCGCGCGCATTTGAACAGTTCCATCCTGTGGGCGGGAAGACGCCCCCGTGAGGTTCTGCATCGATTCATTGGTGTTGGCTATCGAATTTATTGGTTCAATTGAGTCGACATTTCAACCGGGCATCCCTAAGGTATGGGTTCCCTCACACGCACAGGAGTCCCGTCATGGCACCGTCTGCCTCCACCCCCTGGGTTCACCGCGACTGGATGGACGCCCTGGCGGCCCTGGCCGCCACGTTCTGAACCCCTTTTCCCCCTTTTCCGGTCAACCGCCCACCCACAGGAGAACACCATGAGCACCCCCCAAACCGAAGCCCAATGCCCCTTCCACGCCGCCGCCGGCGCGCGCGCCACGCACGGCGCCCAGTCCAATGCCGACTGGTGGCCCAACCAGCTGAACCTGTCCATCCTGCACCAGCACCAGCCGGTGTCCAACCCGATGGACCCGGACTTCGACTACGCCGAGGCCTTCCAGAAGCTGGACTACGCCGCGCTCAAGAAAGACCTGGCGGCGCTGATGACCCAGAGCCAGGACTGGTGGCCGGCCGACTACGGCCACTACGGCGGCCTGTTCATCCGCATGGCCTGGCACAGCGCCGGCACCTACCGCACGGCGGACGGCCGCGGCGGCGCCAACACCGGCAACCAGCGCTTCGCACCGCTCAACAGCTGGCCCGACAACGGCAACCTCGACAAGGCCCGCCGCCTGCTCTGGCCGATCAAGCAGAAGTACGGCAACGCCATCTCCTGGGCCGACCTGTTCATCCTGGCCGGCAACGTGGCCATGGAAACCATGGGCTTCAAGACCTTCGGTTTCGGCGGTGGCCGTGCCGACATCTGGGCGCCCGAAGAGGACATCTACTGGGGCGCGGAAAAGGAGTGGCTGGCCACCAGCGACAAACCCAACAGCCGCTACAGCGGCGAGCGGAATCTGGAGAATCCGCTCGCCGCTGTGCAGATGGGCCTGATCTACGTGAACCCGCAGGGCCCGGACGGCAAGCCCGATCCGGTGGCCAGCGGCCGCGACGTGCGCGAGACCTTCGCCCGCATGGCCATGAACGACCATGAAACCGTGGCCCTGGTGGCCGGCGGCCACACCTTCGGCAAGATGCACGGCGCCGGTGACGCGGCCCTGGTCGGCCCCGAACCCGAGGCCGCGCCCATCGAGGAAATGGGCCTGGGCTGGATCAACCAGCATGGCACAGGCAAGGGCGGCGACGCCACCACCAGCGGCTTCGAAGGCGCCTGGAAACCCAACCCGACGAAGTGGGACATGGGCTACTTCAAGGTGCTCTTCAAATATGAGTGGGAACAGATGACCACGGCGGCCGGTGCCATTCAGTGGCGCGCCAAGAACGTGGCGCCCGAGGACATGGTGGTCGACGCCCACGACCCGAGCAAGAAGCACCCGCCTGTGATGACCACGGCCGACCTCTCGCTGCGCTTCGACCCGGCCTACGAGAAGATCTCGCGCCACTTCGCCGCCCACCCGGACGAGTTCGCCGACGCCTACGCCCGCGCCTGGTTCAAGCTGACCCACCGCGACATGGGGCCGAAGTCGCTCTACCTGGGCCCCGAGGTGCCGGCCGAAGACCTGATCTGGCAAGACCCGGTGCCGCCGGTGGACCACCCGCTGATCGACGCCGCCGACGCGAAGGAACTCAAGGCCCGTGTGCTGGCCTCGGGCCTCTCCGTGAGCGAGCTGGTGTCCACCGCCTGGGCCTCGGCCTCCACCTACCGCGGCTCCGACCGGCGCGGGGGCAGCAACGGCGCCCGCGTCCGCCTGGCCCCGCAGAAAGACTGGGAAGCCAACCAGCCGGCCCAGCTGGCCAAGGTGCTGGCCGTGCTGGAGGAAATCCAGCGCGGCTTCAACACCGGCGCCACCGGGGGCAAGAAAGTGTCGCTGGCGGACCTGATCGTGCTGGCCGGCAACGCCGGCGTGGAGGCCGCTGCCCAGGCCGCCGGCCAGCCGGTGGAGGTGCCGTTCACCCCCGGCCGCACCGACGCCACGCAAGAACAGACCGACGTGGAATCGTTCGCCGCGCTCGAACCCCAGGCCGACGGCTTCCGCAACTACCGCAAGGCCGCCTACAGCGTGTCGCCCGAAGAGATGCTGCTCGACAAGGCGCAACTGCTCATGCTCAGCGCACCTGAGATGACGGTGCTGGTCGGCGGGTTGCGCGTGCTCGGCGCCAACGTTGGGGGCTCGCAGCACGGGGTGTTCACGAGGCGCCCGGGCCAACTGACGAACGACTTCTTCGTCAACCTGGTGGACATGTTCACCGCCTGGAAGCCGACCGGTGACAACGCCTACGAGGGCCGCGACCGCCAGACCGGCGCCGTGAAATGGACGGCCACCCGCGTGGACCTGGCCTTCGGCTCCAACTCGCAGCTGCGTGCCATCGCCGAGGTGTATGCGCAGAACGACGGTGGCAAGAAGTTCGTGAAAGACTTCGTCGCGGCCTGGACCAAGGTTATGGATTTGTAACCCCCCCGCGCCGGGCTGCGCCCGTCACCCCCCAGGGGGCGATGCGAGTGGCCCGGCGGAGCCGGTTCCACCGCATCCTGGGCTGGCCGGCTGGTGAGCTTCGACGCCGATTTCGCCCGGTTTGCGCTGACCCGTCGGCTGCACCTGAGCGCTGGTGCGGTGGGCTGAGCGGCGCCGATACCGCCCAGCTCGAATGGATCGGCCACCAGGGTGGCCGGGTGTGCCGTCCGTTGTGTGTCGGACATCAAGCACAGGTGCGATTCTGGGCGGCGTTCGTGAAACCCCCGTGACACCGCGCGCGGCTCAGCCCTCCAGCACTTTCGCCAGCACCGCCGGTATCTTCTTCGGCGCCAGGATGCGCAGCTGCTTGTTGACGTTGAAGCGGCCGAACACCACGGTGATGGCCTTGGCCGGCACGTCGAACTCTTCCGCCAGGAACTTCACCATGTGATCGGTGGCCTTGCCCGCCACCGGCGTGGCCGTCACGCTCACCTTGAGCTGGTGGCCCTTGGTCTTGCCGATCGCGTCGCGCTTGGCCGCCGGCGTGCCCAGGATGTTGACCACCAGCGTGTCGCCGTCCCACGCGCAGGGCGTGTTCATCTTCATGCGCGGTGCGGGCGAGCCCGGTTCTTCGGTTTCGTCTTCGGGTTCTGGCGGCTGGGGTGCCGCTTTGGATTTGCGTGCCATGGGATTCCCTCAAATGGACAGCGGGTCCACGTCCACCGCCCAGCGCACCAGGCCCTTGGCCTCGGGCGCGCTGCGGCAACCGTGCAGCACCGGCTGCCAGGCCGCCAGAAAGCGCTGCAGAGCGCCGCGCGAGGCGCTTTCCACCAGCATCTGCGCGCGCTCCACGTTGGCCACGCGCTGGATGGTCAGCGGCACGGCGGGGTAGAGCGTGATTTGGTCGCGGAGCGGCAGGCCGGTGGCCTGCTCGGCGGCGATGTTCAGAAACGCCTGCGCGGCCTGCTGGGTGCGCGCGTCGGCGCGCAGCAGGGCCTGAAAGCCGTAGGGCGGCATGCCGGCCTGCTCGCGCTCGGTCAGCTGTTCGGCGGCGAAGGCCGGGTAGTCGTGTTTTTTGAGCGTGGCAAACAGCGGGTGCTGCGGGTACCAGGTCTGCACCCACATCTCGCTCGCGCCACTCTGCGCCGCGTCGCGCCCGGCGCGGCCCGCCGCCTGCATCAGCAGCGCAAACAGGCGCTCGGGCGCTCGGTAGTCGCTGGCGAACAGGGCCGAGTCGGCGTTGATGCCGGCCACCAGGGTAATGCGCCGGAAATCGTGGCCCTTGGCGATCATCTGCGTGCCCACCAACACGTCCACCTCGCCGCTGTGCAGCGCGGCGAGCTGCATTTCCAGGCTGCCCTTGAGGCGGGTCGAGTCCGCGTCCATGCGCGCCACCCGGGCCGGGCTGCCGTCGGGCCGGCGCACGTCGGCCAGCAGGCCGGCGAGCTGTTCTTCGATCTGTTCGGTGCCGCGGCCCACCGGCGCGATGTCGATGTTGCCGCAGTCCGGGCAGGCGCGCGGCACGCGCTCGGTGAAGCCGCAGTGGTGGCAGCGCAGGGTGCGGTCCAGCTTGTGGAACACGCGGTAGGCGCTGCAATGTGGGCAACCGCTTTTCCAGCCGCAGTCGTGGCAGGCCAGCACCGGCGCGTAGCCGCGGCGGTTCAGCAGCACCAGGCACTGCTCGCCGCGCGCGATGCGCTCGCCCATGGCCGCCACCAGCGGCGGCGCCAGCACGGCGCCCTTGGGCTGGTGGTTCATGTCCACCAGGCGCAGGCGCGGCAGCGCCCCGCCGCCGATGCGCCCGGGCATCGCCAGCCGCACATAACGCCCCTGGTCGGCCGCGTGCCAGCTCTCCAGCGAAGGCGTGGCCGAGCCCAGCAGCACCTGGCAGCGAGGGGTATTCACGCCCTCTCCCTCTGGGAGAGGGCGGGGGTGAGGGCCCGCGTGCAGACCCGTTCCGTCAGTGGCCAAAGCCTCACTCTCGATCTTCGCCCGATACACCGCCAGATCCCGCGCCGAATACCGCGCCCCCTCCTGGCTCTTGTAGCTCGGGTCGTGCTCTTCGTCCACCACGATCAGCCGCAGCCCCGGCAGGCTGGCGAACACCGCCATGCGCGTGCCCAGCACGATGCGCGCGCTGCCCGTGTGCGCCGCCAGCCAGCTTGAGAGGCGCTGTGCCGGCGTCATGCCGCTGTGCAGGCAGACCACCGAGCCGGCACCGAACGCGGGCTCGAAGCGCTCGCGAAAGCGCGTCTCCAGCTGCGGCGTGAGGTTGATCTCGGGCACCATCACCAGCACCTGGGTGTGGGCGCCCGCCTGCAGTGCCTGTTGCGTGGCGCGCAAGTACACCTCGGTCTTGCCGCTGCCGGTGGCGCCGTACAGCAGCACCGGCGCGGTGGCCGCCGCCAAGGCCTGCAGCGCTTCGGCCTGCTCGGCACTCAGGTCGTGGCCGCCGGGCTGCACCGGGGCGGTGCCCGTTTCCGCCACCGGCGCGGCGCTGGCCACGGCCTTGGCGCGGCGTTTGAGCCGGCGTGCCAGTTGGTCGTTGCCCAGCTCGCGCAACTGCGGCGGCAGCGCGGCCAGCGCCACCTCGCCCAGGCTGCGCTGGTAGTACTGGGCGGCGAAGCGGACCAACTGCCGCCAGCATCCGTTGAGCGGGGGCAGGCCGTCGAGCACGCCCGCCACCGCCTTGGTCTGCGCCTCGGTCAGCCCTTCGGGCGGTGTGGTCGGGCAGTCCCAGACCACGCCCAGCACCTCGCGCGAACCCAGCGGCACCCGCACCAACGCACCCGGCGCGAGCAACAACTCACTTCGGTAAGTCAGGCTGGCGCCCACCCCGCTGTGGGCCGGGGTCGCCACGATCACACTGGGCCAGAAAGCCATGGTTAGCGGTTGTTCCTCAGTCGAACTGCAGGAAAGCGATGTAAGTTGTTGATTTGACTTCGCTTCCGCGACTGTTCAGGTTTTCTGTGGATAACTTTGTTGATAGATGGTGTTGACGGGCCGGGAGCCCTTGAAAATCAAGGGTTTGTTTAAACTGCCCGGAAAAAAAGCAGAAATCAATATCCAATGAAATCAACAGCTTGCAAAGATGGGTGTCAAAGACTTCACGGTTTTCCAGAGCCGGACCCTTTTGCGCGCCGCAGCACAAATTTTGTGCATAAGTGATGGCTGTCAAGTCCTCTTTTCCGCTGGTTTTGTGCTATGGGCCTGTCGGGCGGTGGTCATTGTGACCGGCGCATGACGGTTTTTCCCGTCGCTGAGGCCTGCCCCAAGGCGCGCTGTCCAGGCGGGCCGCGGTGCTCACTGGACGACCCTCCGCGCTGTGCCCTGCGGGGCTGAGCGCCTTCGGAGCGGTCGGGCGGCGCTCACGGGAGTACCTTCGCGCTGCGGGCCGCGGCGCTCACGGCCGCTGGCGTTCAGGCCCGCGCCCGCTGCTGCCGCGAAAACGCGTGCACCGCGTCCACCAGGGCCGACACGTGCTCGGGCGGGGTGTGCTGGTTGATGCCGTGGCCCAGGTTGAAGATGTGGGTGGCGCCTTCGCCCGGGCCCTGGTGCGGCGTGCCAAAGCTCGCCAGCACGCTCGCCACCTCGACCTCGATCTGGGTCGGCGAAGCAAACAGCACGTTGGGATCGATGTTGCCCTGCAGCGCCTTGCCGTGCGGGCCCTCGCCCACCTGCGCGCGCGCCTTGGCCAGGTTCACCGTCCAGTCCAGCCCCAACACCTCGCAGTCCATCGGCTTCATGTCGTCCAGCCACAGGCCGCCGCCCTTGGTGAACACGATGCGCGGAATGGTGGCGCCGTCGTGTTCGCGCTTGAGCTGCGCCAGCACACGCTTGGTGTAGGTCAGCGAAAAGTCCTGGAACTTGCCGTCCGCCAGCACACCACCCCAGCTGTCAAAAACCATCACCGCCTGCGCGCCCGCCTCGATCTGCGCGTTCAGGTACACCGCCACCGCATCCGCGTTCACGGCCAGGATGCGGTGCATCAGGTCCGGGCGGCTGTACATCAGCGTCTTCACCGCGCGGTAGTCGTCCGAGCCGCCGCCCTCCACCATGTAGCAGGCCAGCGTCCAGGGGCTGCCCGAAAAACCGATCAGCGGCACCCGCCCATTGAGCGCCTTGCGGATGCTGGTGACCGCGTCGAACACATAACGCAACTTGTCCATGTCGGGCACGGCGAGCTGGTCCACGTCCGTCTCGGTGCGCACGGTGCGCTCGAACTTCGGGCCTTCCCCCATGGCAAACGACAGGCCCAGGCCCATGGCGTCGGGCACGGTCAAGATGTCGGAAAACAGGATCGCCGCGTCCAGCGCGTAGCGGTCCAGCGGCTGCAGCGTCACCTCGGTGGCGAAGTCCACATTCGTCGCCAGCCCCATGAAACTGCCCGCCTTGGCGCGCGTGGCGCGGTATTCCGGCAGATAGCGCCCGGCCTGGCGCATCAGCCACACAGGCGTGTACTCGGTGGACTGGCGCAGACAGGCGCGCAGGAAAGTGTCGTTCTGCAGGGGGGCGTGGCTCATGGGGGTGTCCGGTGCGGTCGTCTGATGGGAAGCGGGGATTATCCCGCCTGGGGTGGGTGGGCGGTTTGCGCTGGCGCAGGCGGATCAGACGGTGGCGGGCCAGCGTGTTGAGCCGCACACAGCAGGCCTGTCAACCGGTGCCTGCCATTGCCCGCATGGCCGATTGAAACTTACACTGCCCATTCAGAAAAAAGCCCGCCGCCACCTCGCGCTGTTCGGGGTCCAGGTCAACAAGGTTCATCAGCCACAAGGGAGGCTCATGATGCATTCAACTACATCGGCCCCTCAGGAATCGCGAATGAAGCCTCAATCCAAGTCCTCGACTGAGCTGCCGATTCATTGCTTTGAACGGCAACTGGACTGGTCAGCCTGGCTGAATGAAAATCACACCTTATCGTCTGGGGTCTGGTTACAGCTCGCAAAGAAGGGCACCGATGCGCTGTCGGTTTCATACGACGAGGCCGTCGAAGTCGCACTTTGTTTTGGCTGGATAGATGGGCAAAAGCAGGCGCACAGCGATCAATTCTGGCTCCAGAAATTTACCCGACGCTCGGACAAGAGTCTTTGGTCGAAGATCAATCGAGACAAAGCGCTGGCTCTGATCGAAGCAAAGAAAATGAGACCTGCTGGGCTGAAAGAGATTGAGCGCGCGAAGCTCGACGGACGATGGGATGCTGCGTATGACTCATCCAGCAAAGCAACTGTACCCAGCGATTTTCAGTCTGCTTTGGATGGCAATGCGCGAGCCAAAGCGTTTTTCGAAACGCTCGACAGCCGGAATCGGTACGCTGTTCTGTTCAGGATTCAAACGGCCAAGAAGGTCGAAACGCGCGCAAGACGAATTTCACAGTTCGTATCAATGCTGGAACGGCACGAGAAGGTGCATCCATGACCCATTCAAGAACTTATCGCAAGACACCCCGCTCTGCGTTGCAGGGGACGCTGCGCGATAAAGCCGTGCAACGCCTCCGATTTTGAATGTCGGGCATCATGAAAGCCGTCCTCTCGATATCGATCCCGGTGGTGCCCGCCCAGATCGGCGAGCTGCTGCCACATCGCTGGCCGCCAGCCTGACAACGCATTCCCAAAAGCATGACCGCGTCCTGCGGTCAAGATGGGGTGGCTGCGAGCTTCCTTTGGTGATGTCAAGGCGCACCGGACCTGGCAGGCTGCATCAGCAGTGCTGGAGGCGATTTCGACGCGGGTGATGGGTGCAGTTTGCGCGTTCTATCGCACCTTGGTGAACGACGAAATCACGCCGTATTGGAGCCCCCTCACGTCGAGTATATGGATTGCGCTGAAAAGTGGAGAATCCAATCATGTCTAATTGACCCATGTGGGCGCGACCACAATGAGGGTCGATTTTTTGCCAACCGTATCCGTTGGCTTCCGGTATGGCGGGCTGTGTCTCTATAAACCCAGGCGGCGTGACCCTTAAGGCTGGAGCACAAAAAAGCCAGCCGAATAGCGGCTGGCTTTGGAACGTAGCATCAATCGGTCGTTGCGTGTTACTGCTGAGCTATTGGCGTAAGCGCTCCGACATTCGCGCCTGCGTTACCCATGATCTTGTTGCTGGCGGGTGTAAAGGTGTTGATCGTTCCGCCATTGTTAAAGCCGACGGCATTGTTCGTCACAACGGAATTGGAGAGGCGAATAGTCCCTCCACCGGTGGTAATGACGCCTGTGTTGCCGTTGTTTGATATGTGCACATTGTCGGAGTTGATGATTCCGGTGCCGTCCGCGAACACGCCGTGAGAGACGTTGCCTGCAACGATGGAATTGCTGATGGTGACCCGAGTGTTGTTTCCCGCGAATATTCCCGAATTGCCATTGGCGCTAAGTTGCATGTGATCGAGCGCCGCCGTGACGAGAGCCGTGGGTTGCATCAGGATCGCGCTTCCCAAATTGTGGCTGACTTCGGTGCCGTAAGCAATCAGCTTGCCCCCGGCGCGCGTATCGCTGATGCCTACGCCTGGGCTTCCCTGAAAACCAAAAATCTGGCTATCCGCGATGATCACTTTCGCCGCCGCCAGGATATTGATTCCCCTCAACCCGGTGCCGCCGCCGTTAATGGACAGATTGCGCAGAACCACGGTTTTTCGGGTGTCAGCCATATCCGTGATGTTAATAATAATTCCGTTGGTGGACGCCGCCAGGATCGAGCCAAATCCGGCGCCTTTGCTTCCATCAATGGTAATGGACTTGGTGATCGTCACGGCGCCATACCCACCCGGATCCAGAACCGAAATTTCGCCATTCGTGGCGGTCTTTGAGATGGCCCCCGCAAAGGTCTTGCACGGGGCGGTGCGGGAACAGGGGTTGACATCATCGCCCACACCGGACACCCAAGTGCGGGTCGCCTGCGCTTGCGCCATCGAGCCGGCCGCCAACGCGAAAAGCGCGAGGATAAGAGTTATTGGATTGAAACGAGCTCTTTTCATACCTATTCTCCTCAAAAATGTGGACACTGCAGTCAGTCGGAAGTCCGATTTTTTCACCGCCTATGCGATGAGGTTCGAACCGCTTTGGTCTTGCCTCCGTTGCAGCCGACAGACTGACCCCCGTCCTTCAACTGCTTTTTCAGTATAGACGGACTTGTTGCACAAGTTGGAGATGGTTACAACTCCGGGCGCAGCCATGTGTCGCATCCCGGATCATTGAATGGGCCCCTGTGGAACCAGTTATTGGTTGCACGACCAGCGGCACCCGTTGGTGAATACTCTTCTGGAGGCAATTGATTTCACCAACGCTGGCACGCTCGACGAAAACACCCGAGGCCTGACCCTTTGCCCATCTGAACCGAGGTGCGGATGCGCAATGGGTCGATTGCCCGATGGGAGCTCCCACTCCCCCATGCAAATGCCATCGTGAACATGCCACACGGGCCTGATCTCCAAGACCCGTCGTGGCACTTCGATGCCGTCGCTCCGTCTGTCGAAATCCAGCCCCCACGTTCGTCGTTGTGATGGAGCCAGTCAGCCCATGTCGCCTGCTGCCCATGGCGTGTGGGTGCATCTAGACTGCGCGCCCCGTTTGCCTCGCAACAACGACCGAAAGGAGCCTCCATGGCAACGCAAGAAGTGGTGAAAGGTCCCGCATCCTACTTTCCATCCATCGAGAAGACGTATGGCAAACCCATCGCCCACTGGATGCAGGTACTGGCGCAGGCCGGCCCGCTCAAGCACATGGAGTTGGTGAGCCTCCTCAAGACCGAGCACCAGCTGGGTCACGGCCACGCCAACGCGCTGGTCGCCTGGTTCTTGGCCAGGAAGTGAACGCGGGCCGGGCTGGTTCGGGGATTACAAACCCGCGAGCGCGGCGCGAACCTCTCCCACGCTCAGCACTTCGGACAACACGGTGCTCGGCTGCCCGTTCTGGTGGATCGCGTACACCGGCACGCCGTTGCGGCCCAGGCTGGCCAGGGCGGCGGTGACGGCGGGGTCGCGGCGGGTCCAGTCGGCGCGCAGCAGGGCCACGTTTTTCGTGGCCATGTCGCCGAGCACCTCGGCGTTGGCCAGGGTGGTGCGCTTGTTGTACTGGCAGGTCACGCACCAGGCGGCGGTGAAGTCGACGAACACCGGCCGGCCCTCGGCCAGCAGCGTGGCCTGGCGCTCGGGGCTCCAGGGCTGCCAGTTCAGGCCGTCCACCGTGGTGGCCACCGCGGCGCCGGGGCTGGCGTCCTGCAGGCGCGTCACGTTGGGGCCGACCGCCCAGCCCAGCCAGAGCAGGCCGGCGAGCGAGAGGCCGGCCAGCACGGCGCGGCTCTTGCCGCGCAGGCCGAGCGCCCACACCAGCAGCGCCAGCACCACCAGCAGCATGAGCAGGGCGGCGGCGCCGTCGATGCCGCTCTGTTGACCCAGCACCCAGATCAGCCAGACCACGGTGCCGAACATGGGGAAGGCCATGCCCCGGCGGAAGGTGTCCATCCAGGCGCCGGGGCGCGGCAGTGCGCGTGCGATGGCGGGCCACCAGCTCGCGGCCAGGTAGGGCAGGGCCATGCCCAGGCCGAGTGCGCCGAACACGGCCAGCGCCTGCACGGCGGGCAGGCCGATGGCCAGGCCGAGCGAGGCGCCCATGAAGGGCGCGGTGCAGGGCGAGGCGATGGCGGTGGCGAGCACGCCGGTGAGGAAGGCGTCGGCCGTGGGGTTCTTGGCCTGCAAGTTGGCCACGCGGCTGGGCAGCACGCTGCCGATTTCGAACAGGCCGGCCAGGTTCAGGCCGATCAGGGTGAACAGCACGGCGAGCCCGGCCACCACGCCGGGGCTCTGCAGTTGGAAGCCCCAGCCGAGTTGTTCGCCCGCGGCGCGCAGGCCGAGCAGCAGGCCGCCCAGCGCCAGGAACGACAGCACCACCCCGGCGGTGTAGGCCAGGCCGTGGGCGCGGTGGGCGGTGCGGTCGTCGGCGTGTTTCGCGAACGCCAATACCTTGATGGCCAGCACCGGAAACACGCAGGGCATGAGGTTGAGGATCATGCCGCCCAGGAGCGCGCCGATCAGCGCGGCCCAGAGGGTGATGGGGGTGCCGCTGGCGGGCGGCGGGGCGCTGGCCGCGCGGGCGGCGTTGGCGTTGAGCGCGGCCTGCAGGGCGTCGGGCACGGCCACGGGCAGGGCCGCGACGGCCGGCCAGGCGCCTTGCACCGGCACGTCGAGCCGCACGCCGGCGCTGCCCGCGCCCGAGCCGGGCGGGTTGGCCTGGGCCACCACCAGGGGCACCCGGGCCGGGCTCTCGCTGCGCTGTGGTGAAAGCGGCAGGCGCGCGCTCCAGCGCTCGCCGTCCCAGGCCTGGGTCCAGGCCGAGCCGGGTTCGATCAGGCCGGCGGTTTCGGGGAAAAACTCCAGGGTCTGGCCCCGCCAGGCCGCGGGCAGGCCGCTGAGCGACACCTTCAGGAAGCCGGTGTCGGGCTGCAGGGCGCTGTCGGCGGGGGGCTGGTCTTTGGGGGCGGCGGCGAAGGCGGCGTCAAACACGCTGCCGTGCAGGCCGGTCGATCCTTGCACCGGGATGCGCAGCGTGAAACGGCCTTCTTCGGGAATGCACTCCTTGCGGCAGACCAGCCAGGCAGCATAGAGCTGCACTTCCAGGTGGTTGCCGTTGAAGCCGGGGTCGATGGTCAGCGGCACCGGCAGCAGCACCGTGCCGTCGTAGCCGTAGTTGGCCAGTGGGCCGAGCGGGAACTTGCGCGGCGTGGGCCAGGCGATGTCGCCCGCCGTCACGCCCGGGGGCAGGGTCCATTCGAACTGGGTCGGCAGGCCCGAGTCGCCCGAGTTTTTCCAGTAGGTGTGCCACTCGGGGGTGTGGCTGAGCTGCAGACCAACCCAGACGGTTTTGCCCGGGCCCGCGCCGTCGGGGGCGTGGGCCAGCAGTTCGGCGCGCACCTGGTCGGTCTGCACCACCGTCTGGGCGGGGGCGCCCGAGAGCAGACCTTGGGCCTGCGCCGCCAGCGGCAGGCACAGCGCCCACAGCAGGAGCAGCGTCAGGCGGAGGGTGGCCGCGACGGCCGATGGCATGGGTTTCGGGAGCATTCGAGGGAGCGGGTGAGGGTGGGTGGCCCTGGCGGGCCGGCGGTGCCGGTGAAGTATGAGGGCGCGGCTGCGTTCAAGTTCCGCACCACAACGCGTTCACAGGGCGCATGATTCGCTCAAATATAAGGTAACACTGTTGTTGGGGGCGGGCGGTGGCGTGGCCGCTCCTGGCCGGCGCCGCGGCGGGGGCATTTCCGTGACAGGGTTCACAGAAAGGGCGGCTTTCGGTAAAAACGGGTTCGGCGCATGGTTTGGACTGGCATGGAGGTGCGTGCATGGGATCGATCGTGGAGCGAGCGCTGCTGCCCTGGGCGCAGCGGGTGAAGACACGGGCCAACCTGCCGGTGCGTCTGCGCTGGGGCGAGGCCGGGAGCTCGGCGCTGGCGCTGGGCGACTTCGTGGAACCCCGGGTGGAGATCCTTGTGCGCGACTCATCGGCCCTGCCGCTGCTGATCGACCCCGGCCTGGACACGCTGGGCCAGGCCTATGTGGAGGGCCTGATCGACGTGAACGGGCCCTTGTCCGAAATCCTGGCGGTGGCGCACCGGCTGGCCGAAACGGCCGAGCCGGAAAAAGGCCTGCTCGGGCGCATCCGCCGGCGCTTTGGCCACACGCGCGAGAGCGACGCCGAGGCCATCCAGTACCACTACGACGTGTCCAACGATTTCTACGCCCAGTGGCTGGGCCCGGGCATGGTGTATTCGTGCGCCTATTTCGAGAACGGCGACGAAACGCTGGACGAGGCGCAGGTGAAGAAGATCGACCACATCCTCACCAAGATCCGCCTGCAGCCGGGCCAGCGCCTGCTCGACATCGGCTGCGGCTGGGGCGCGCTGGTGCTGCGCGCGGCGCAGCGGTTTGGTGCGCAGTGCGTGGGCGTGACGCTGTCGAAAAATCAGTTTGAGCTGGCGCGCGAGCGGGTGCGCGCCGCCGGCCTGGAGGACCGCATCGACATCCGGCTGCAGGACTACCGCGACGTCGGCGACGGCCCCTTTGATCGCATCACCAGCGTGGGCATGTTCGAGCACGTGGGGCTGGACAATCTGGCGGCGTACTTCGGCCACATCCGCGCGCTGCTCAAGCCCGACGGCTGGGCCATGAACCACGGCATCACCAGCACCGACGCGATGGATGGCGAAACGCGCCACGGCGGTGGTCGCTTCATCGACCGCTATGTGTTTCCGCGTGGGGAGTTGCCCCACGTCAGCACGGTGCTGCGCACGCTGCAGGAAGGCGGGCTGGAAGCCTTCGACGTGGAAAACCTGCGGCGCCACTACATGCGCACCACCGAGCTCTGGACCGAGGCCTTCGAGGCCAACACCGAGCGCATCAAGCCGCTGGTGGACGAGCGGCGCTGGCGCATCTGGCGTATCTACCTGGCGGGTTGCGCCTGGGCGTTTGACCACGACGAGGTGGCGCTCTACCAGGTGCTGTGCCGCCCGGCCGGGCAGAGCGCACAGGCGCTGCCCTGGTCGCGGGGGTGGATGTACCAGGAATAAGGAGTAGCCCCCACGCTCCGCCGCTGCGCGGGGCGCGCGGGACGGCCCACCCCAGAGACACCGAGGAACCGGCTTTGCCGGGCCTCTGGTGTCGCCCCCCTTCAGGGGGGTGGCGCCGAAGGCGACGCGGGGGGTGCGTCCTGCAACCCCAGTATTACGCGGCGCGTGGTGGCGCTCTTTTTCTCGATCTTCGTGACCACGACCCGGCCGATCTCGGCCGTGTTGGCCACGTGGGTGCCGCCGCAGGGCTGCAGGTCGACCAGATCGGTGTGGCCGATGCGCACCGTGCGCACGCTGCCGCTGCCGCGAGGGGGCGAGACGCTCATGCTCTTGACCAGCGCGGGGTTGGCGTCGAGCTCTTCCTCGGTGATGGCGCCGATGGCCACGGGGTGGGCCGCGGCCACCAGGGCCTCTATGCCGGCGGTGAGCACGTCCTTGTCCAGCGGGTCGGTCATGTGGAAGTCGAGGCGGGCGTAGTCCGGCGTGATGGAGCAGCCGTTCACCGGCACCGGCACGAGATGGCACAGCAGGTGGGTGCTGGTGTGAAAGCGCATGAGCCGGTGGCGGCGCGCCCAGTCGATGTGGGCGGTGACCGGGCTGCCCACGGTGGCCGCCGCGAGGGCCACCGCCTGGCCGGGCGCCGGCACGTGCACGATGTCGGCCGTGGGCCGGCCTTCGGCGTCTTTGCCCTTGCGGGTGTCGACGATGGCGATGGCGCTGCCATCGGCCAGCCGCAGTTCGCCGGCGTCGCCGGCCTGCCCGCCGCCCAGCGGGTAGAACACGCTGCGGTCGAGCACGATGCCGTGTTCGCTGACGGCCGTGATGGTGGCGCCGCAGTGCTGCAGGTAAGCGTCCTGGCGAAAGAGATCCTGGGTCATGTGATCCATCTTACCGAGCGCTTCGCGCCGGCCCCGGTCCACCCGCCCCAAAGAAGGCGCGGACCGCCGTAAGATGCCCCCATGAAAGCCCAAGCCCGCCACTGGTCCGACCTGAGCACCGCCGACTTCGCTTCGCTCGACAAGGCGCGCGCCATCGCCGTGCTCCCGGTGGCCGCGACCGAGCAGCACGGCCCGCACCTGCCGCTGTCGGTGGACACCGACATCGTCAACGGTGTGATCGCCGCCGCGCTGCCGCACCTCGCACCCCATCTACCGGCGCTGTTCCTGCCCACCCAGGCGGTGGGTTTTTCGCCGGAGCACACACGTTTCCCCGGCACCCTCACGCTCAAGGCCGAGACCGTGCTGCGCGTGTGGACCGAGATCGGCGAGTGCGTGGCCGCCAGCGGGGTGAAAAAGCTGGTGCTGTTCAACGCCCACGGTGGTCAGGTGGGCGCGATGGACCTGGTGGCGCGCGACCTGCGCGCGCGGCTGGGCATGCTGGTCTACAGCGTGAGCTGGTTCAACCTGCCGCTGACCGACGCGCAGGGCCAGGACCTGAACGCACTCTTCAGCGCCGAAGAGCACCGCTTCGGCGTGCACGCCGGCGAGATCGAAACGTCGCTCATGCTGGCGCTTGCGCCCGGGCGGGTGCGCATGGACCAGGCCGGCTACTTCCGCTCCAGCTCGCAGGACCGTGCCCAGCGCTTCCCTATCCTGGGCAACGGCCGCAGCGCCAAGCTCGGCTGGATGATGCAGGACTACAACGCCAGCGGCGCGGTGGGCAACGCGGGCGCCGCCAGCGCCGACAAGGGCCGCGCGGTGCTCGATGCGGCAGGGCGCGCCCTGGCGCACCTGCTGGGTGAAATCGACCGCCTGCCGCCGGACACGCTCACCGAGCGCACGGCGTTTGATTGATCACGCATACGTCATCCAGTCTGCGTACGCGCTGCCGTCCAGGTGCGGCAAAGTGTTGTAGGTCAGCAGGGTGTGGCGCTTCGGGCTGAACTGGAACTCGGTCACGGCGCTGTTGCGGATGCGCATGTTCAGCTCGATCGTGCCCTCGGGGCTCAGGCCCAGCACATGGCCCACGGCCGTGGCGATCGGCCCGCCGCTGGAGACGATCAGCACCTTCTGGCCGTGGTGGTGCGTGCGCACATGGTCGAGCGCGCTGGTGACGCCGTGCACGAAATCGCCGTAGCTGGGCATGCCCTGCGGGCTCACGGTGCCCGCCATCCACTGCGCCAGGCCGTCGCGCAGCAGCCGGAAATGGGCGCGATAACCCTCGGGTGAGTGCGGATCGCCCAGCACCGTGTCCCCGCCGCGGGGCAACACGGCGCGGATCACCGCCTCGCTGTCGTATTCGTTCAGGCCGGGCCAGGCCAGCGCCTGGGCGTCGCCCAGCCCGGCGCCTTCGGCGATGCCGGCCCAGGTCTGCGCGTGGCGCCGCAGCGTGCCGGTGAGCACCGCGTCAAAGCGCAGGCCGCGTTCGGCCCAGTACTGGCCCAGCCGCTGGCTCTGCCGCTGGCCGAGCGCGCTGAGCCGGTCGTAGTCGTCGGCGCCAAAGGAGGCCTGGCCGTGGCGCACAAGGTAGAGGATTCCCATGGCGGCATTCTGGTGGAGGCCGGGGCACGGGCTTTGTCCCGGCAGCGACTGCCGCCATCCCGGACCGGAATCGCGCTGGAAAAGCAGGGCAGATCCGGCGTTTGGCCGGGGGGTCCTGTGCTTCAATGGGAGCACGAGAAACCCGCCCACCCTCCATGCAACTTGATCTGCTGACCATCCTGGCACTTCGGCTTTGCGTCGATGGGCTGGCAACCGCCGCATTTTTCGCCCAGTCGCGCCGCCACCCCTCCGTGGGCGGCCCGGGCTGGTGGACGGTCTCCGGGCTGTTGGCGGGTCTGGGTTCGGTGGGGCTGGGGTTGCGCCCCGATGGGCCCGAGCTGCTCACCTTCGGTGTGGCCAACACCGCGTTCGTCGCCAGCGCGGCGTTCTTGTGGATCGGGCTCCGCAGTTACCTGGGGCAACCCTACGCGCTGCGGCCGGTGCTGGCGGCGCTGCTGGCCGTGTTCGTGGGCAATGTGCTGCTGACCTCGGTCTGGGACTCGATGGCGGCGCGCCAGACCCTGTTTTCCGTGGCGGGGGTCGTGATCGCCGGCGTGGCCCTGCACGACATCCGCCGCTTCGACCCCATTCACCGCATCCTGGAACTGCAGGTGTTGCGCTGGGTCACCTGGTTCAAGCTCGTGGCGCTGATCGGGCTGGCGGTGAGCGTCTGGTTCCTGCCGGTCAGCGCCACCGGCGAACGCACCAGCCCGGCGGTGCCCGTGCTCTTGCTGGCCACCATGATCGACGTGCTGCTGCGCTTGGTGATCTTCAGTTCGCTGGTCACGCTGCGCCTGCAGCAGCAGGGGGACCGGGCGCGGCAGGTGCTGCAGACCCGCGAGGCCGACTCGCGCGCGCTGATCGAAAACCTGAGCGCCGGCGTGATGGTGTTCCGGCCCGACCAGACACTGGCCAGTGTCAACAGCGCGGCACGGCGCTTCCTGGGCTGGAGCGAGTGCGATGCCCGTTCGGCGATGCCCGAACCGCTGGCGCCCGACTGGCGCCTGCTGCGCGAAGACGGGCGACCGATGCCGCGCCACGAGGTGCCGTTTGAACGCGTGCTCGCCACCGGGCAACCCGTGGCCGACGTGATCATGGGCATGCAGTCGGGCGACGGCGCGCAGACCCAGTGGGCGCTGTGCAACGCCTACCCCGAAAACGACGCCATCGGCGGCCTGCGGCACGTGATGTTCACCTTCGTGGACATCACCTCGCTGCGCCAGGCGCAGTGGCAACAGCAGGCGCTCGAACAGCAACTGGCCCAGTCGCAGAAGATGGAAGCGCTGGGCACGCTCGCCGGGGGCGTGGCGCACGATTTCAACAACATCCTGGCCGCCATCCTGGGCAACGCCGACCTGGCGCGCCAGGACCTGCCGCCGGGCGCGCCGGCGCGCGAGAGCCTGCACGAGATCAGCGCCGCGGCCCGCCGGGGCCGTGAGCTGGTGCGCCAGGTGCTGGCCTTCAGCCGCCAGCAGCCGATGCAGCGCAAACCGGTCTGCGTGGGCGACATCCTGGCCGAGTCCTGCAGCCTGCTGCGGGCGGCCACGCCCTCGCAGGTGCAACTGGTGCAGTGCTTCGCCACCGGCACGCCGGACATCCAGGCCGACCCGACCCAGATCGGGCAGGTGCTGCTCAACCTGGGGACCAACGCGGTGCACGCCTTGAAGGGCCAACCCGGGCGCATCGAGTTCCGGGTCGACACCGTGCCCCCGGGCGACCCCAACCTGCCCGCCGAGCTGGCGCGCAGCAGCGCGATCAGCGGCGTGGGCGCCGTGCGCGTCATGGTGACGGACGACGGCTGCGGCATGGATGCGGCCACGCGCAACCGCATCTTCGAACCTTTCTTCACCACCAAGGCGGTGGGCAGCGGCACCGGGCTGGGGCTGCCGGTGGTGCTGGGCATCGTGCAGGCCCACGGCGGCGCGATCCAGGTGGACAGCGTGCCCGGCCAGGGCACCACCTTCATGCTGTACTTTCCGGCCGCACCGCACACCGAGCCGGCCCCGAAAACCCCCCTGGCCGCGAACGGCGGGGCGGGTCTGGATGGCGGCACAATGGCGCCAGAACACCGTGACGACAGCGAGCCGCCCTTACCAACTTCAGTGGAGACCCCCGCCATGGCCGACGACCTCATCACCGCCCAGCGCCACATCCTGTACCTGGATGACGACGACACGCTGGTGTTTCTGGTGCGCCGGCTGCTGGAGCGACGCGGCTACAAGGTGACGACCTTCACCGACCAGAAGCAGGCGATCGACGCGGTGCGCAACGAGCCCGCCGCCTTCGACCTCTTGATGACCGACTACAACATGCCCGGCATGTCGGGGCTGGACGTGGCCCGCTCGGTGCTGGCGCTCAGCCCGAACCTGCCGGTGGCCGTGGCCTCGGGCTACATCACCGACGAACTGCAGGCCGAGGCGGTGGCCGCCGGTGTGCGCGAGGTGGTGTTCAAGACCGACGCGGTCGAGGCGTTCTGCGAGGTGGTGGCACGGTTGGTGTCCCCCCCGCGCCCCGCCTGAGGGCGGGTCACCCACCGGGGGGGCAACGCGAGCGGCCTGGCAAAGCCAGTTCCGCCGCGTTCCCGGTTCGGACCTTTCGCGCCGGAGGGTCCCGGTCTTCAGTTGGTGCTGGCCAGAACCTTGGCGAACATGGCGCTGTCCACATTGCCACCGCTCAGGCTCACGCCCACGCTCAGGCCCTGGAGGGTTTGTTTTTCCTGCCACGCGGCCGCGAAGGCTGCGGCGCCGGCGCCTTCGGCCAGGTTGTGCGTGTCGGCGAACAGCGTGCGCATGGCGGCGGCCACTTCGTCGTCCGTCACCCGCACGATGTGGTCCAGGTGTGGCGCCAGCACGGCCAGGGCCTCGGGGTCGGCCACGCGGCAGGCCATGCCGTCGGCCAGTTCGGTGGTCACGGGGGCTTCGACCACACGACCCGCGGCGATGGAGTCCGCATAGGTGGTGGCGTGGGCGCTGACCACGCCGACGATGCGCGCGCCGTGCCCCAGCGCCCGCCGGGCGGCGATGGCCGAACACGCGCCCGAACCCTGGCCGATGGGCACGTAGACCACGTCGAGCCGCGGCACGGCCTTGAAGAACTCCCACCAGTAGGTGCTCACGCCGCGCAGCAGGTCCTTGTGGAAGCTCGGCACCATGTGCGCGCCGCGTTCGGCGGCCAGCCGCACGGCGTGCTCGCGGCTTTCCTGGAAGTCGGCGCCGTGTTCGATCAGGTTCACACCCAGGGCGCGCATGACCGCGTTCTTTTCCAGCGAGTTGCCGTGCGGCACCACGATGCTGCAGGCCACGCCGTGCGCGCGCGCCGCCCAGCCGATGCTCTGGCCGTGGTTGCCGCGCGTGGCGCTGATCACTTCGCGGGGCATTTCGCCGCGCTGTTTCAGCCGATCGAAATAGGTCAGGCCGCCACGGATCTTGAACGCGCCCACCGGGGTGTGGTTCTCGTGTTTGACCCAGCAGTCCGCGCCCAGGCGCTGGCTCAGCGTGGCCCAGCGGTACTGCGGGGTGGCCGGGAATTCGCGGTACACCACCTGGGCGGCGGCTTCGATGTCGGCAAGGGTGGGCAGGGTGTGGGGCATGGTTTGAGCGGGGAAGTCAGGGGATCGAGCACGGTGTGCGCGGACCCAGGGGTGTGTTGAGCCGTGCGCTGAGCGCGGCCGGGCCCGGCGCCACGGCCACGCCGTCCAGGCCGATCGCGGCCAAGGCCTGCTGCAACCGGGCCGCTTCGGGGTGGGAGAGGGTGAGGGCCTGCAGCGTCAGGCCGCTGTGTGGCATGGACGCGGCCGGGTGCGTGTCGCCCCACTGGATCAGCGTGGGCAAGGCACCGTCGAACAGGCGCTGGCCGTCCTCGCGCACGGTGATGCGCCATTGCAGCAGGCCCTGCGGCGTGGGGCGCGAGGCGCCGATCACCGGGCCACGCTGGATGCCGAGCGCCAGCAGGCGGGCGTGGGCCGCTTCGATGTCGGGCACGCTGGCGACCCAGTGCACCAGCTGCGGCCCGTGTTGCGCCAGCCGGTGTTGCAGGGCCGGGTCGTCCAGGTCGAACCAGCGCGCGTGCCCGGTCGGGCGCGTGGGCGTGGCCCGCGGGTTGATCGCGATGATCTCCAGGTAGGCGCGTGGCGCGCTCGCGCAGGCCAGCCGCAGCAGGCGGTTGTGCGTGCCGTAGAGCGGGTGCTCTCCACCCGGCCCGGGCGTCACGCCCAGCGTGGCCTCGCACCAGGCCACGCCGTCGTCCAGCGTGCGCGCGGCCACCACCAGGTGGTCGATCTGGGCGCCCGGGATCACGCTCACAGCGTCACGCGCCCGTCGATGCAGGTGACGGATGCGCCACCGACCCAGATGCTGCCGCTGGCGTCGCGCTCGATGTGCACGCGGCCCTCGCGCGCCATCGCCGTGCCTTGCGCGGCCACGTAGCGTTCGGGCGCCAGGCCGGTGCCGATCAGCCACTGCGCGAGCGCGGCGTTCAGGCTGCCGGTGACCGGGTCCTCGGCCAGGCCCTGGTTGCCGGGGAAGAAGGCGCGCACTTCGTACGCGGTGTCGCTGCCCGCCGGGTGGGGCCCGACCACGCCGATGTCCAGCCCCGCCAGCACCGCGCCATCGGGCTGGAGCGCCAGCACTTGCTCGGCGCTCTGCAGCATCACGCCGCGCCAGTTGGGTCCGTTGTCGCACCAGGCGTGGGCGGTGACGTCGCTGCGCGCCACGCCCAGGCCACGCGCGATGAGTTGTACATCGGCTTCATCCAACGGACCGCTCTTGATCAGCGGTGGCGCAGCGAACGCGAGCAGGGCATCGCCCCCACGCTGCGCCGCTTCGCGGGTCGCTGCTCCTCGAGGGAGCGCGCTTTCACCCCGGCGAAGCTTCACCAGGCCCACGCCGCATTCCTGCACCACGTGTTCGGAGCGTGGCACGCCGCCCGCCTCCAGCCAGGCGTGGCAGCTGCCCAGCGTGGGGTGGCCGGCGAACGGCAGTTCCCGGCCCGGGCAGAAGATGCGCACGCGGTAGTCCGCGCCGGCAGCCGCGCCCTCGGGAGTGGGCGGCAGCAGGAAGCTGCATTCCGAGAGGTTGGTCCAGTTCGTGAAATGCTGCATCTCGGCGGCCGACAGGCCGGTGCCATCGAGCACCACGCCCAGCGGGTTGCCGCGGTAGGGGGTGGTGGTGAACACGTCCACCTGTTTGAACGGGCGTTGCTGCATGGGGGGCTCCAGGGTCAGGACAAAGGCTGGTCCAGCACGCCTCGGCTGCCCGGGTGGGCCAGCCACTGCGCGTACCAGCGTTGAAGGTGCGGCCAGGCCGGGCGCGGCTGCGGCAGGCCCCACCAGCGGTGCACTTCGCAGGCGATGGGGATGTCGGCCATGGTGAGCGCGTCGCCCGCCATGAAGGCGTGGCGGGCGAGGTGGTCGTCGAGTTGCTGGAACAGCGGTTCGGTGGCGGCCACCGAGGCGGCGATCACCTTCGGGTCGCGTTGGGCGTCCGGCGTGCGTATCCACTGCTTGAAGCCGGGGCTGCCCGCCGGATTGAGCGTGGTCTGCTGCCAGTCCATCCAGCGCTCGGCGTTGAAGCGCTGCCGCAGGTCCAGCGGGTACAGGGCCGAACCTTCGCGGCAACACAGGTAGCGCACGATCACGTTCGACTCCCAGAGCGTGAAGTCGCCGTCCTGCAGCAGCGGTACCAGGCCGTTGGGGTTGCGGGCACGGTAGTCCGGCGTGTTCACGACGCCAAAGCTCAGGCCCGCGTCGATGCGCTCGAATTCCAGCCCCAGCACCTGCGCGCACAGCACCACCTTGCGCACGTTGATCGAACTCAGGCGGCCCCAGATGCGCAGCATGGTGCTCAGCCCGGTTGCTGTTGTTCCCGGATCGCCTGGGCCAGCGCGGCAACGCCGATGTGGATCTGCTCCACGCTGGCGGTGACGAACGACAGGCGCAGCGCGCGCGGGTCCGGTTCGCTCGCGTAGAACGCGGCGCCGGGCACGAAGGCCACGCCCTTGTCCACCGCCTTGGGCAGCAGTTCCACCGCGTTCATGCCCTCGGGCAGGCGCACCCAGAGGAACATCCCGCCGTCGGGTGAGTTCCACTGCACGTTCAGGCCGGCCATCTCGGTTTTCAGTGCGTCGAGCATCGCGGCGCACTGGCGCTTGTAGAGCGCGCGGATGGTGGGCACGTGGCGCTCCAGGAAACCGTCTTTCAGCACCTCGGCCACCATGCGCTGGTTGAAGCTGGGGCTGTGCAGATCGGCCGCCTGCTTGGCCTGCAGGAGCTTCGGCATGATGGCCTTGGGTGCGACCACATAACCGAGCCGCAGGCCGGGTGCCAGCACCTTGGAGAACGAGCCCAGGTAGATGCAGCCTTCGGGGTTGCGCGCGGTCAGCGGCAGGGGCGGCGGCTGGTCGAACCAGAGGTCGCCGTAGGGGTTGTCTTCCACCAGCGGCAGGCCGATGGCCGCCGCGCGCTCCACCAGCGCCTGGCGCCGCGCCTCGCTCATGCTGCGGCCGGTGGGGTTCTGGAAATTGGGCAGCACGTAGAGGAAGCGGGCGCGCTCGGCGCCGCGGCCGGCTTTGCGTTCGAGGTCGTCCACGTCCACCCCCTCGGCGTCGCTGGCCACGCTCTCCACCTCGGGCTCCATCGGGGCGAAGGCCTGCAGCGCGCCCAGGTAGGTCGGCGTCTCCACCAGCACGCGGCTGCCGGCGTCGATCAGCACCTTGGCCACCAGGTCCAGGCCCTGCTGGCTGCCGGTGGTGATGAGCACCTGCGCCGGGTCCACGTCCCAGGGCAACTGGGCCGCGATCAATTCGCGCAGTGGCGCATAGCCTTCGCTGGCCGCGTATTGCAGGGCGGCGCGTCCGTCGGTGCCCAGCACCTGAGCGCAGGCCGCGGCAAAGGCGTCCACCGGGAAGGTCTTGGGCGAAGGCAGGCCGCCCGCGAAGCTGATGATGCCGGGCTTCTCGGTGACCTTGAGGATTTCGCGGATCACCGAGGGGTTCATGCGCTCGGCGCGGCGCGCGAGGGTCCAGGGGTTGGCCATGGGCAGATCGTTGGGTTTCATGTGCATCTCCGGTCGTTCAGTCAATCAACAATGAAAAGGGTGGCGCCCTGCGGCGCGGTGGATCGGTGCGGCTCGGCGTTGTCGGCCACCTGGTAGCTCATGCCAGGTGTCAGCGTGAAGCGGCGGCCGTCTTTCAGCTCGGTGTGCAGCTCGCCGCTCAGGCACAGCAGGATGTGGCCCTTGGTGCACCAGTGGTCCGAGACGTAGCCGGGGGTGTATTCGACCATGCGCACGCGCACGTCGCCCAGCTGCAGGGTGCGCCAGTAGGCCTGGCCGGCCTGGGCGCTTTTCTCTTCGCGCGGCAGGGAACGCCAGTCGGTGGTGCCAAAAGGGATGTGGTGCAGCTGCATGTTCAGTCCTTCACGGAAACGTAGGCCCCGATCGCCACCGGCAACCCGCGCAGGGCCATGTCGGCGCGCAGCACCGGGCGGTGTGGCTCCAGGTATGGCTTGGGGGTCATGCGGGAACTTTCTGGTGCACGGGCATCTTTTTCCCGGCGTAGACGGTGGCGATCACCGCCAGGGCGAAGGCCAGCGTCACCCCGTCCAGCCGCTCGCCGACCAGCGGAACGGCAAACAGCAGGCTCAGGAACGGCTGCACCAGCTGGATCTGGCTCACGCGCACCGCGCCGAGCGCCAGCGCGCGGTACCAGGCAAAGAAACCGATCCACATGGAGAACAGCGCCACATAGACGAAGCCCCACCAGCTGATGGCCGCAATGGCCGAGACGTCGGCCGGCGCAAACAACCAGGCCATCGGAAGGGTGAGCGGCAGGCTGCACATGAGCACCCAGCAGATCACCTGCTCGGCGCCCAGCCGCGGCGTGAGGCGCGCGCCGCCGATGTAGCCGAAGGCGCCCGTGGTCATGGCGATGACGAGGTAGATGTTGGCCGCGCCCAGGTAGAGGCCGCCCGCGCGCCACACCATGTAGGCCAGCACCAGGCCGCTGCCCAGCACCGCGCAGGCCCAGAAACCGTTGGAGGGGCGCTGGCGGAACCACAGCGCGCCCAGCACCGCGGTGGACAGGGGCAGCAGCGCCGTGACCACCGCGCCATGGGTGCTGGGCACGTGCCGCAGCGCCAGTGCCAGAAACAGCGGAAAGCCCACGATCACGCCAAACGCGGTCACGCCCACCAGCGGCCACTCGGCTTTCCGGGGCACCTTGAGCTGCCCTCGGGTGTGTTGCCACAGCAGATAGAGCATGGACAACACCCCGGCCACCGCCGCGCGCCCGAAGGTGACGAACCAGGGCGAGAGCTGTGGCGCCTCGGCGCTGCCCACGGCCAGCCGCGTCATCGGCAGCGTGGCGGCAAACAGGGTGATGCCCACCAGGCCCCAGAGCAGGGCTTCTTTTTCCTTGGCGGCGGTCATGGGGTGCCTCCTTGTTGCGTTCCCACCATCAGCATCCACAGGGCCGTGGCCACCAGCACCAGGGCCAGCACGCGGTTGAACCACAGCAGGCGCCGGCCCTGCGCCAACCACTGGCGCAGCAGCGAGCCCACCAGGGCGTAGAGGAAATTGCTGCTGAAGGCGAATCCCACCATCACCCCGCAGATGATGGCCAGGCGTTGCCCCGGGTTGTCCGAGGGCTGCCCGGCCGCGTTGACGACCCAGCCCGCGGTGAGCGTGAGCGCCAGCATCCAGGCCTTGATGTTGAGGAACTGCAGGCCCACGCCCTGCCAGAAGCCCACGTTCAGGCGCGACGCGTCCACCTGGGACAGCTGCCCCGCGCCCGCCAGCTTCCAGGCCAGCCACAGCATGTAGACCACACCAAACAGCGTGACGCCCCAGCGCAGCGCGGGCACGCCGGTGATCAGCGCGCCCAGCCCCAGGCCGGTGGCCAGCATCAGCAGGGTCCAGCCCGCGGGCACCGCCAGGCAAAAGCGCATGGCGCGCCGCAGGCCCAGGTTGGCCGCCAGCGCCGTGGACAGCGTCGTGTTCGGCCCCGGCGAAAAACTCATCGCGGTGCAAAACAGCAGCAGGGCGGTCAGCTCGGAGGCGCTCATGGGGCGGGTGGGGCGTGGTTCGGTCGGTCTTGTCAATCGATGGGGTTCAATGTAATCTTTCAAATCAATACACGACCAATACAGTTAACCAGTGCAGTTGATGAACTGTATGGTTTGCCGTGGCAGTACAGACACCCCCCCAAGGATGCGCGCCCATGTTGATGAAGTCTTCCACGCAATCCCTGACCGAGCAGTTGGCGACGCGTTTCGCCGAGCGCATCCGCAACCGGCTGATGGCGCCCGGCGCGCGCCTGCCCTCGGTGCGCCAGTGCGCGCTGCAGCACGATGTGAGCCCATCCACCGTGGTGGCCGCCTACGACCAGTTGCTGGCGCAGGGGCTGGTGGAGGCGCGCAAGAACCGCGGTTTCTTTGTGCGGGAACTGACGCCGGAGCGCGCGGACCACGCCACGCAGGCGGCGGGCGAGCCCGGGCCGCCGGGCGCCGCGGCGGCCCACTGGAACACCGCCCACTGGATGGCCATGCGCGGCCCCGGGCGCGACGCGCCACCGGTCAACGCCACCGCGCTGATCCGCGGCATGTTCCACAAGATCAGCAACAAGCCCCAGCCGGGCATGGGCGTGTTTCCACCCGATTGGCTCGAATCGACCTTCATGCCGGCGGCCGTGCGCAAGGTCACCGGCACGCGCGCGCTGCAGGACTTTTCCCTGCAGTACGGCGAGCCGCTGGGCGACGGCGGGCTGCGCCGCGTGCTGGCCAAGAAGCTGGCCTCGCTGAACGTGCACACCGCGCCCGAGCACATCATCACCACTGTGGGCGCCACCCACGCGCTGGACATCGTCAGCCGCACGCTGCTGCGCGCGGGCGATCCGGTGATGGTGGAGGAGCCGGGCTGGGCGGTGGAGTTCGCACGGCTCTCGGCGCTGGGCATGCACATCCTGCCCGTGCCGCGCCGTGCCGACGGCCCCGACCTGGAGGTGATGGCGAAGTACTGCGAGGCGCACAAGCCCAAGCTCTACGTGAGCGTGAGCGTGTTCCACAACCCCACCGGCTACTGCCTCTCGCCCGGCAGCGCGCACCGCGTGCTGCAGCTGGCCAACCAGCACGACTTCCACATCGTCGAGGACGACACCTACAGCCACATCGCGCCCGAACACGCCACGCGCCTGAGCGCGCTGGACGGGTTGCAGCGCACGATCTACGTCAGCGGTTTCGCCAAGATCCTCGCGCCCAACTGGCGCATCGGCTTCCTGGCCGCGCCGCCCGCCCTGGTGGAGTCCTTGCTGGACACCAAGCTGCTGGCCACCTTGACCACGCCGGCCCTGCTGGAGAAGGCCCTGGCGCTGTGCATCGAGCAGGGGCAGCTGCGGCGCCATGCCGAGCGCATCCGCACCCGGCTGGATGCGGCGCGGGCGCGCAGCGTGAAGCTGGCGCTGGCGGCGGGTTGCCGTTTCGCGGCCGAGCCCACGGGCCTGTTTGGCTGGGTGGACACCGGCGTGGACACCGATGTGCTGGCGCAGCGCATGCTCGACGAGGGTTATCTGCTCGCGCCCGGCGCGTTGTTCCACGCCGCGCGCGCACCCAGCACGCTCATGCGCATCAATTTCGCGACCACGCAGGACGCGGCCTTCTGGCGCGTCTTCAGTCGCCTGGTGGCGCAGCGCTGAGCAGGTCGGACAGGGCGGTGTCGATGCGCTGGGCCTCGGCCTGCATCAGCGGCAACACACGGCCAAACAGCGGCCAGTCGCGCGAGCGCGCCGCCAGTTCCAGGCCCTTGGCCAGGCGCGCGCCGCGCTCGGCGGTCATGCTGCCCAGCGAGCCTTTGAGCCCGTGGGCGTGGGCCACCGCCAGGTCGGCGTTGCGGGCCTGAAGCGCCAGTTGCAGCTGCTGCAGGCGTTCGCCGAGGTCGCTGCGCATGGCCAGCGCCAGCTGGCGCAGGGTGGTGTCGTCGCCGTCGAGCCGGCGGCGCAGCGCGTCGAGATCGAGCGGCCCCGCTGGCGCGGTACCGGTGGCGCCGGTCTGATCGGGCGCCAGCTCCACCGCCTCGCGCCAGTCGCTGAACACGCCCGAGACGCGCATCAGCACCTCGTCCATGGTGCGGATCAGGGTCTGCGGGCTTACCGGCTTGGAGATATAGCCGTCCATGCCCGCGGCCAGGCAGGCCTCGCGGTCGCCCGGCATGGCGTTGGCCGTCACCGCCACGATGGGGGTGCGGCGGATGCGCCGGCCGATTTCGAGATCGCGGATGCGCTGGGCGGCCTGCAGACCGTTGGTGCCCGGCATCTGCACATCCATCAGCACCAGATCCACGCCGCCCTGTTCCCACCGTGCCACGGCCTGTTCCCCGTCGCGCGCCAGTCGCACGGTGCAGCCCAGGCGCGTGAGCAACTGCTGCATCAGCAGCTCGTTGACCGGGTGGTCCTCGGCCACCAGCACGCACAGGCCGGCAAAACGCCGCCCGGCTTGGGCCACTTCACTCAGTTCCATCGGCGCGCTGTGTGGCCCCGCATCCGCGGCGTTGTCGCCCATGGGCAGCGTCACGGTGAAACAGCTGCCCTGGCCCAGCTCGCTCACCAGTTCGATGCCGCCGCCCATCAGCTTGACCAACTGCGAACAGATGGCCAGACCGAGCCCGCTGCCCCCGTGGCGGCGTGCGGTGGAGGCGTCGGCCTGGGTGAATGCGTCAAAAATGCTGGCCTGGTGCTTGCGGGCAATGCCCACGCCGTTGTCCTGCACCTGCAGCCGCAGGCGTTGCGGCGCCGTCGCACTGGCGGCGAGCACACGCGCCGTGATCACGATGCGCCCACCGCGCGGCGTGAACTTCAGCGCGTTGGACAGCAGGTTGCCCAGCACCTGGCGCAACCGCCCGGGGTCGCCCTGCATGCGCTCGGGCAGGTCGGGTGCCAGCAACAGGCTCCAGCCCAGCGACTTGGCCTGTGCCTGTTCACCATAGAGAGCGCTCACTTCCTGCAAGGTGTCGCGCAGCATGAAGTGCACGTTTTCCATGGGCAGCTTGCCGGCTTCGATGCGCGAAAGGTCCAGCACATCGTTGAGCAGGTCCAGCAGGGCGTGGGCCGACTTGTCCATCAGGTCGAGCCAGCTTTTCTGTTCAAGGTTGAGCGGGGAGTCGATCAGCAGGCGGGTCAGACCGATCAGGGCGTTGAGCGGGGTGCGCACCTCGTGGCTGATGTTGGCCAGGAACTCGCTCTTGGCCCGGCTGGCCTGCTCGGCCAGCTCGCGGGCGCGCACGCCCGCTTCTTCCACCCGCTTGCGCTCGCCAATGTCCGCGTGGGTGCCCATGAGGCGCAGCGGTCGCCCTGTGGCGTCCCGCTCCGTGACCATGCCGTGGCTCTCGATCCAGAGCCATTTCCCGTCGGCGGTGCGCACGCGGTACTGCACCACGCCACGCTGCCGCCGCCCGGTCCGCAGTTTGCGCGCGGCGGTCTGCACCAGGCCCCGGTCGTCCGGGTGCACGCGTTCAAGCAGGGCGGTGGTGTCCCAGTAGCCGTCCATAGCGACGTCGCCCAGCATCTCGCCCCAGCGCGCCGTCAGGTACACCTGGGGCGAACGGAGCTGCCAGTCCCACAAGGCCAGGCCGGCCGCGTCCACGGCCAGCTGCAGTCGGTATTGGGTGGCGTCCAGCGCTTCTTCGGCCAGCAGGCGGCTGTTGGACTCCCAGTGCACCGAGCTGCGCAACTGGTCCAGTTCGTGGTTTTGCCGCTCCAGCTCGGCCAACAACTGCTGGGTGCGCTCTCGCTCAGCGCGCAACTCCTGGAGCGCGCGCTGCAGATCCTGAGCAATGCGAGGGGGCGTCGTTGGCATGAGAGACGGGCTGCGTGCGGTCCTTGCACGAAAGGCGTCAGCTGCCGCCGAGCGCCTCCCAGCGTTCCAGAGCCTGCAGCCACTCCGCTTCGATATCGGCATGCCGGGCGCCAAGTTGAGCGGCGCGTGTGGCGTCGGTGGCAAAAAGCTGGCCATCGGCAAGGAGGCGGTCGATCTCGGCCTGTTCGGCTTCGAGCGCAGCGATGCGCGCGGGCAGCGCATCGAATTCACGCTGCTCCTTGTAGCTCAGCTTCGGTTTGGCTGTGGCGCTGGGCGTTTTGGCGGGCGCGGGCGTTGCAGGAGGCGCGGACGTGGTGGCCGCGGGCGTGCGATCGCGCTGCAAGGCTTCGGCACGGGCCGATTGGGTCAGCCAGTCCTGCACGTCGCCCACGTATTCGCGCCAGCGCCCTTCGCCCTCGGACACCAGCGTGCTGGTGACCACGTTGTCGAGAAAGCGCCGGTCGTGGCTGACCAGAAACACCGTGCCCTCGTACTGCTGCAGCAGGTCCTCCAGCAGCTCCAGGGTGTCGATGTCGAGGTCGTTGGTCGGTTCGTCGAGCACCAGCACGTTGGCCGGGCGCGCGAACAGGCGGGCCAACAGCAACCGATTGCGCTCGCCACCCGAGAGCGTGCGCACCGGCGCGTTGGCGCGCGCCGGGGAAAAGAGAAAGTCGCTCAGATAGCTCTTGACGTGGGTGCGCTTGTTGCCGATCTCGATCCACTCGCTGCCCGGGCTGATGAAGTCCTCCAGCGTGGCGTCCAGGTCG